>NZ_CP011270.1:1940000-4340000 GCF_001610835.1 Planctomyces sp. SH-PL14
CCATGACGGTCAGTTGCTCGAGAATCCGGCCGATCTCGCGATCCATGCGGTCGATCATCGCCGCGTGGACCGCCATCTTGTCGGCCTGAAACGCCTGCTGCTCCGGCGTCAGATCCTTCCACGGGAGGGGCCGGTTCACCTCACCGGGCCCCAGCTTCTGGAGGGCCTCGGGAAAGTCGTACGGTGGACCGACATCCGCCTCAGGAGCCGAGAGCGGCGCGGCGACGAGCCCCAATCGCTTCTGCCGCTCGTAGCGAGCCCCGCGGATCGCCTCCCACCCCGCCCTGTATTTTTCCTTGTAGCGGGCGATGTCCTCCGGCAGGGCCTGCAGCGGGAAGTGCGGGGAGGTGAAGGCGACGTAGTAAAAGAACGGCTGCCCGGAGAACCGGGCGGCGTGCTCTTGGAGGCATTCGACCGCGTGGTCGGCAATGCTCACCGTGCAGTACTGATCGCTCCAGCGGTGGTCCGGACCGATCTTCCGGCCGTCGACGAGGATGTTGGCCGGGTGGAAGTACGAGTTGTGGTCCTCGAGCTGGAACGAGTGATCGAAGCCGTTCTCGAGCGGCTTCCCGTCGATGTGCCACTTCCCGGAGTGGTAGCTGCGATACCCGAGCGGCCGCAGCCGCGCCGGAAGCAGCGGAGCCCAGCCGGGACGCGTCCCCTGCCCGCCGCTCTTCACTCCGGGGACCGTATCGCGGCGGACCTGCTGGGCGTAGTAGCCGGTCATGAGCGCCGCCCGCGACGGCCAGCAGCGGGCCGTGTTGTAGAACTGCGTGAACCGCAGCCCGCCCGCCGCCAGCCGGTCCAGGTTTGGCGTTTCGATCTCCCCGCCGTAGCAGCCGAGGTCGGAGTACCCGAGGTCGTCCGCAAACAGGATCAGAACGTTCGGGCGAGGAGTCTCCGCCGCATCGGCCGGGGCACCGCCCCCTGAATCGCAAATGAGCAGGGCGGCGACAACGGAAAGAGTTCGCACGATCCAGAGCATGGTTGGACCTCGATGAACGCTGCGCGGGCCCCTGTGTTTTAGAGACAAGCGATCCTGGATGGGAACCGAGCCCGCCTCCGGATCAGACGCCCGTTATGACGCCGCAAGCGACAGCCAGATCAGCGCGGCCGTCCCGCAGAGCAACAATGCCAAGCCCGCCGACAGAGAGCTCACGTGAATGATCCACCAGACTCGATCCGGCGTCGTGCAGAGAAACGATGCCCATAGCTCCAGTCCGTTTCGCGGAGGCTCACCCCGCATGCGGTTCAGGCGCCAGGTCGCCGCCATGGCGGGAATCGGCTTCTCCCACATTCGCCGCGCGACAGCCGGAAACCACATGTGGAGCACGAACGTGGTGGCCCCCGCGGCGATCGCAAGCAAGATCACCACAACCGGTTCACTCATCCTGGCCCACCCCCTCGCGCCCTCCTCCACCCATTTCAACACGATCACGGCAGCCCAGCCGTCAGCTGACTCACCGGCGCGGTCCGGGACTACATACGGCAGAACCGCCCCTCAAAGAGAGCTGACTAGCCGAGCAACCACCAGCTGATGCCAGCCAGAGCGCCGAGTACACCGAGAACGGCAGCGGTCACGGCCCCCGTGTTCAGCCGATGGCGGCGCTTCTTCCGCCTCGCATGCAGCGTCCCGCTCCGCTTCTGCATCGCCGCCATCATCTGCACGGCGTTCGGAGTCGTGGGGACGTGCGGATCTTCCACCTCGACGGGGCGGCTCGTCGGCGGACGCCGCGGGGGACGCTCGGAGACCGTCGACCCGACAGAGAGCTGCGTCGAACGGGTCGGCGACATGATCGACGACTTGCTCGTCTGGCTTGCTCCGCGCTCCCAGCCCTTCCGCTCAGCAATCTTACGGCGGGCCTTGAGAACGATACTGAAGTCGAATTCGACCGCGCTCGGCTCGGCCCACCGCTTCAGTTCGGCGGCCACGGCGAGCATGTCGGCCGGCCGGTCTTCGGGCCGCTTGGCCATCATCCGCTGCAGCAGGTCATCGAGCTCCTTCGGAACGCTCGGGACCCATTTGCGAACACTCCGCGGCGGAAGCTCGCGGTGGGCTTTCAGGACCTGAGCCCGGTCGGGCGCCTGGAACGGCGGCCGGGCGGCGAGGATGGCGAACAGCGTGCAGCCGAGGCCATAGACGTCGGCCCGCGCGTCCACATTGAAACTGTCGAGCGTCTGTTCGGGAGCGATGTAGTCCGGCGTCCCCAGGCAATCCTGGCCGAAGATCATCGACAGCGAAAACTCGTCCGACACCGCCTTGTCGCCGAGCGCCAGACCGAAGTCGAGGACCTTGACGTGACCGGTGCGGCCGACGAGGAGGTTATCGGGCTTGATATCCCGGTGAACCATTCCCTGCGAGTGAAGCGCGTGCAGGCCCAGAGCCGCCTGCCGGACCAGATCGCACGCCAGACCGACCTCGAGCCGGCCCCGCAGGTTGACCAGTTCGTGGAATGCGATCCCTTCAAACAGCTCCATGACCTGATAGTCGGCATCGCCGAACAGGTCATTGGTGACGCCGCATTCCAGCGTGTTCAGAAGATTCGGGTGGGAGCAGCGGGTGCCGGCGACCCCTTCCAGGCCAAAACGGGCCCGCATCCCGGAGTCATGGCGGAAACGTTCGGCCAGCACCTTGAGGGCGATCGCCTCGCCGGTCTTCGGGTGCCGGGCCTTATAGACGGTCCCCATCCCGCCCCAGCCGACGGTATCGAGCAGCACGAAGTCCCCGACCCACAGGCGGCGGACATTCCCCTCAGCGATCTGCTGGACCTGAAAAGGGGTCAGCAGGCGGGCTTTCACGAAGGCGGCCGGCAGGTCTTCGGCATCGGCCTGACCTGCAATCTGAGCGATGAGTTCGGGCTTGAGCACCCGACTCTTCCGGAGACCCTCGAGGAAAGAGGAGTCCACAACGGACGACATCACTGAGACTTTCCGCGTCGACCGGGGTCGACGGCGACTGACATCCCTGCCGCCTGGCGGACACGCTGGCCCCCTGCCACCGCATCCCGTTCGCTACACTTTCAATCTCAACCAATGCAATCTTAACGCTCAATATAGGTGCATCGAATCTCAACTCCGAATGAAAATAGCGAAACCTCTGAATTTTTGCCGAAACCGCGGATCAGTTCCGCGCCGGTCCCCAGTCCCTCGCAAGTCCTGATCCTCGGCTGCGGTTATCTCGGAATCCGCGTCGCGCGGAACCTGCTGCAGTCCGGGACAACGGTGCACGTCCTGACGCGATCCGCCGACCGGGCTCGAACCCTGGCCGCCGCCGGGTTCCGGCCGCACGTCGGCGATGTCATGGAACCGTCCTCGCTGGAAGAACTTCCGCAAGTCGATTCGGTCCTCCACTGCATCGGCTTCGACCGCACCGGGACGTGGAAAAAACGGGACGTCTATGTCGAAGGACTCGGGAACGCACTCGATGCAATTGGGCGAAAATCCGCCCGCTGGGTCCACGTCTCCAGCACGAGCGTGTACGGCCAGGACGACGGATCCGTGGTCGATGAAGCCTCCGTGACCGCCCCCGCCGCAGAGGGGGGGCAGATCTGCCTGGAGGCGGAGGCGGTCCTGGCGGCCTTCCGGGAGCGGACGGGAATCGCCACCTCCGTGCTTCGTCTGGCGGGGATCTACGGCCCGGGCCGGCTGCTCGCGAAAGCGGAGGTGCTGCGGCGAGGAGAGACTCTCAGCGGCAGCGGCCGGGAATGGCTCAACCTGATCCACGTCGAGGATGCGGCAACGATCGCCGTCACGGTTCTGGGGTGCGATCACCCTCCCGACGGCCTGCTCGTCTGCGACGACGAGCCCGTCGAGCGCCGGCGTTATTACACAGCCCTCGCCCAACTGGCCGCTTCCCCGGCTCCGACCTTCTCCGAAGCCGCATCGAGCACTCGAAACAAACGCTGTTCCAATCGCCGTTTGCGTTCGTTCGGCTTCTCCCTCTCGTACCCGACCATCGAGACCGGGCTGCCGCAAGCCTGGCGGGAGAGCGAACGAGCGGATCCGGCTTGAACGGATCGACGCCCCCTGCCAGCATGGCGGGAGTCGGAAAGAGCGATCTCGGCCTCAGCAGGTCGAAGGCTCGCCGCGTGCGGCAAAACGAAACGGCTCACAAGAATCTGCAAAAAGTGACGGCGGTTGATGCGAGATTGACCGCCCCCTGAACAAGAACCGCCGCTAGTATTTGCCTCCCCCTTCCGAGTGAACGACGATTCCGGCGCAGGCCGTTTTCTTCCCCGTCGCAGGGTTCGTGAATGTCGGTCGGCTCTCCTCCCATTCCTTCGCTCCTGACTCATCCCACGGGCGAGATGCGGGAACGGATTCGAGGCATGGACTGGTCGCGCACCGCGCTCGGTCCGCGCGAGTCCTGGCCGGCGCCCCTGCGGATGGCGGTCGACCTGATCCTCGACATGCCCGTCCCCGCGGCGGTGCTGTGGGGGCCGGACCTGATCCAGATCTACAACGACGGCTACGCGGTCATCGCCGGCGGAAAGCACCCGGGAGCGCTCGGACTCCTGAACGCCGCCTGCTGGCCGGAAGTGCAGGAGGTCGTCCGGCCGCTCTATGAGCGAGTTCTGAAGGGGGAGCCGATCTTCGTCGCGGACCTGCCGCTGACGCTGGCCCGGAAAGCGGTCCCCGAACAGGTCCACCTCTCGGTCGCGTACACTCCTTTGCGGCAGGAAAGCGGAGAGGTCTGCGGAATCCTGGCGGTCCTCTCCGAAACAACCGAACTGGTCCGGACGGAACAGCGTCGACAGCAGGCGGAGCGGGAGCGGCTCCGACTGGCGGAACAGCAGCGGCTGGCGCTGGAGGCGGCCCAGATGGGCTGGTGGCACTACGACGTCGAGCAGGACTGCGTTCACTGGGACGAGCGGCTGCAGGCGATGTTCGGCATCGAGCGGGCCGACATGAAGCTCGAAGACGTCCTGGCCTACCTCTCCCCCGACGACGCCGAAAAGGTCGCCGCCGCCCTCCGGACCGCGCTCGATCCCGCCTCGACCGTGCCGTACCGCGTCGAATATCGCGTCCGCCGCCCCGACGGCACCCGCCGCTGGCTGCAGTCCCGTGGTCAGGCGCTGAAGGTGGGCGAAGGGGCGGAGCAGCGCGTGGTCGGGATCTATGGAACCGCCCTCGATATCACCGAGACCAAGGAGTCGGACACGGCGCTCCGCACCGCCGCGGCCCGGCTGAACCTGGCGCTCGAGGCGGGGCATCTCGGAACGTGGGAGTGGGACGCCCGGAGCGACGCGATGACGCTCTCTCCGCGAGCCCGGCGGCTCTACGGCGTGGCGGACGGGGTCTCGACGACACGCGCCGAAGTCCGGCAGCTGCTCCAGCCCGAGCATCGCGAGCTGGCCCGCCAGAAGCTGGAGGAGATCGTCCGGACGAAGGGGGAATACGAGATCGAGTATGCGCTGGCGGCCCCCCGGAGCGACTCGGCCGCCTCCCCGACGTGGCTCGCCGCGCGGGGCCGGTGCATCTTCAACTCCGCCGGCGACGTCGTCGGCATGATCGGGGTGGTGCAGGACATCACGCCGCAGAAGCAGTATGAAGACAGCCAGGCGCGGCGGATCGAGGAGATCGATTCCGAGCGGGCCCGCCTGAGCGCGGCCTTCCAGAAATCCCCGGCGTTCATGTGCGTCCTGCGGGGGCCGGAGCACGTCTTCGAGTTCGTGAACGACCAGTATTCGCAGCTCGTCGGAGAGCGGGATCTGATCGGATTGCCGGTCCTCAAGGCGCTCCCCGAGATCGAGGGGCAGGGCTACCTCGAGCTGCTCGACCGGGTCCTGGCGAGCGGCCAGCGGTACGTCGGGCGGGACATGTCGGTTTCGATCCAGCGGAAGCCCGGCGAGCCGCTGGAGGAGCGGTTCATCGACTTCGTCTACCAGCCTCTCACGGCGGCGGACGGCCAGGCGACCGGCATCTTCGTCCACGGGGTCGACAGCACCGAGATGAAGCAGGGGCTCCAAGAGCGGGAGCGGCTGCTCGACCGGGAACGCACCGCTCGGGCCGACGCCGAGCGAGCCAACAAGATGAAGGACGAGTTCCTGTCGACCCTCAGCCACGAGTTGCGGACGCCGCTCAATGCGATCCTCGGCTGGGCGCAGGTCCTGCGGGCGAACACGAAGGACCCGGCGGCCCTCGCCGAGGGACTGGAGACGATCGAGCGGAACGCCCTCTCGCAGACGAAGATCATCGAGGACCTCCTCGACATGAGCCGGATCATCTCCGGAAAGGTCCGTCTCGACGTCCAGCGCGTCGATCTGGCAGAGGTCATCCGGACCGGCGTCGAAACCGTCCGCCCCGCGGCCGAAGGAAAAGGGGTCCGGATCACGACGGTCCTCGATCCGCTCGCCGGCCCGGTCGTCGGCGACCCCGACCGGCTGCAGCAGGTCGTCTGGAACCTCCTCAACAACGCGGTCAAGTTCACCCCCCGCGACGGGCGGGTCCAGGTCGCCCTGGAGCGGGTCAACTCGCACATCGAAATGAGCGTCATGGACACCGGGATCGGGATCGCGCCCGAGTTCCTCCCGCACGTCTTCGACCGCTTCCGGCAGGCGGACTCCTCCACGACGCGGCGGCACAGCGGCCTGGGCCTGGGGCTGGCCATCGTCCGGCAGCTCGTCGAGCTCCACGGCGGGAGCGTCCGGGTGAAGAGTCCCGGCATCGACCAGGGGTCGACCTTCACGGTGGCGCTCCCGATGTCGGCGGTCCATCCGGATCCGGCTCCCGAGCGGGAGCGGTTCCATCCGCGGTCGCAGAAGATCTCCGATCCGGAACAGGACGCGCTCGTCTTCCTGCCGGGGGTCCGGGTCCTGGTCGTCGACGACGAGCCGGACGCGCGGACGCTGATCCGGAAGATCCTGGAAGACTGCGATGCCCGGGTCACCACGGCAGGATCGGCAGTCGAGGCGATGGAGCTGATCTTCAAGGAGCAGTTCGACGTCCTGGTCAGCGACATCGGGATGCCGGACGTCGACGGCTATCGGCTGATCCGCCGGATCCGGAAGCTCACTCCCGAGCAGGGAGGGACGATTCCGGCCCTGGCGCTGACCGCGTTTGCCCGTTCCGAGGACCGGATGCGGGCCATCCGCTGCGGCTTCAACATGCACATCTCGAAGCCGGTCGAACGGGCCGAACTGGTGACGATGGTGGCCAGCCTGAGCGGCGCTTCCGGGACGCCTTAGCGGCGCTCCAGATCGCCCGAAAGTGTCCATCTGCGGAGCCTTGAGAGCGCTGGCAGGCTGGGCGGTCTGCCTAGAAAACCCCTGTTGACCCGGTCTGCGAAGCCGTTAGAATCCGCACAACCGAGAACCTTGGCAAACTCGCTACTTTGCAGAGTTCGTCAGGTTTGACCGAGAGGTCACGGATCGGATGACTCCCGAAGGGACGGATTCTCGGGAGGGATGCGTGCTAGGTCCAGCCGCCGTGCGTTGGACCGAAACCAACGGATGGATCAGCACTATGAAGACCGTCTTTACCACGGGTGAAGCTGCCAAGATCTGCAAGGTCAGCCAGCAAACCATCATCCGTTGCTTTGACTCCGGCCAGCTCAAGGGATTCCGCGTCCCCGGCTCGCGCTTCCGCCGGATTCCCCGTGACGTCCTCTACAAGTTCATGAAGGACAACGGGATCCCGACCGACGCCCTCGAAAGCGGCAAGCGCAAAGCCCTTGTCGTCGACGACGATCCGGATCTGGTCGAACTGATCAAGGACGCCCTGGAAGGGGATGGCCGGTTCGAAGTCCGCGTGGCGAACAACGGTTTCGACGCCGGGATGATGGTCCGGGAATACCGTCCGGACGTGATCGTCCTCGACGTGATGCTGCCGGACATCAACGGCAAGGAAGTCTGCCAGCGGGTCCGGAGCGATTCGTCCCTCGACGACGTCAAGATCCTGTGCATCAGCGGGATGGTGGAAGCGAGCAAGATCGAAGAGCTCAAGGCGGCGGGCGCCAACGACTTCCTCCAGAAGCCGTTCGAAGTCGACAAGCTCATCGAGCGTCTCTGCCAGCATCTCGACATGGACATGCCGGTCGCTTCGCGCTAGCGAACAGAGCGCCCGGGCGTTCCAGTCCGCGGCATGAAGTGATCGTTGAAGAAGCGGGAGGCCTTGCGATGCGGGGCCTCCAAGTCAGAATTCGAGCCGCGGCACGTGCCGCGGCTTTTTTCATGGACTCCTGCCGTGTCGAGTGACTGCTCCGAACTCTCGCTCGGCTTTCTCCAATCGATTCTGCCGTGTCACTCGGTCGTCACGTTCTGTGAGCGGGCCCTCGAGTTCTGGCAGAGCCATGTCGCCCCCGAGGCAGCCGCTCCCGACTCGCCGGAGGCTTCGGCGACACCCCTGATCCTCGTCCGCTCTCCCACCCGTCGGGCCTGGTTTTCCGTCGGGCTGACCGACGGCGACGTTCGCGCCACGCTCCTGAAGGACCGCCCCTGGGATGGGGCTTCATCGCCCGGCCGCGACGGACTCCGTCAATGGCAGCGATGCGAATGGCTGACGGAGGTGGAAGGAGATGTGGACCTGGTCGGAGAGATCGGAACCGCGGCCGACTCCTCGGCCTCCAGGCCCGCCGAGCAGACGTGGAGCCAGCTTGTCCTGGCGGTGTGGCCGCAGATCTACTCGGAGGAGTCGACCTTCCTGAAGCGGAAGCTGGAGGCGATGGCGGAGTTCGCCGCGGGGGCCGGGCACGAGATCAACAACCCCGCCGCCACGATCGTGGGCCGCGCCGGACAGCTCCTGCGGGAGGAGACCGACCCGGAACGCCGCCGGCACCTCGCCACGATTGGGGCCCAGGCGTATCGCATCCGGGACATGATCGGCGACGCCATCCTCTTCGCCCGTCCGCCGCGACCCAGTTTCGCCGACGTACGTCTCAGCGAGGTCGTCCTGGCCGCCCTGAATCTCCTCGATGAACGCCTGCGGAAGAAGTCGCTCGCAGTCACCGTGGAGGCGCCGACGGATCCCGAATGGACCGTCCCGGCGGATCGGACGCAGATGGAGATCGTCTTCTGCGAGCTGCTCCGGAACGCGATCGAGGCCAGCTCCCCCGGGCACGCGATCCGAGTCGCACGCCGGCAGTTCGAACGGTCAGGACAGCGACTCGTCGAGTGGCTCGTCGAGGACGGCGGGCGGGGGCTAACGGAGACGGAGCGCGAGCACCTGTTCGATCCCTTCTTCTCCGGCCGCCAGGCAGGCCGCGGCCTGGGCTTCGGGCTCCCGAAGGCCTGGCGGATCGTCGATCAGCACCGCGGATCGCTGACAGTCGAAGCCGAACCGTCCGCGACGCGGTTCTTTCTCACGATGCCGGCGGCTTCCTAGAGCCGTTCGCGTGGTCAGAGGCCGGGAGGGCCACAGCTGAACACAGACATAAAGGCAGGGGACGTGGACCTTGCCGCCGCCGTCGGTTCAAACTCGGATTCGTAATTCTTGACGCACGGGTGTGTTTTGCGCGGGAGGGGCGGATAGGTTCGCACCGCGTCCTTGCCGGCACGACTTGATAGCTCAAACCCAACGTGCCACGGCAGCCGGGGTCAAGGGGACAACCCCTTGCCGCCGGAGGCACTCCTGTGAGGCCCCGCGGTACACGACGGGCGTCCGCTTTGTGGTACCAGCGTTGAGGACTCCCTCCAAATACACGGCTCGCTTTGCAATCCCTGCGGGTTGGTGAGGGGGCATACGGCACCGTGTCCGCGTTTAGACACGCGCTCCTTCAGACATCTCTCGACGGCCAGGCCTCCGGCGGGCAAAGGGCCCAAAGAACAACACAGGCCCCTCTGCACTCCCCACCAGGGTGCCCCTGGACCCGGTGATTGGGGCGGCAATCTCTCTGTCGTTCACCTTGCAGAAGACCTCAAGCACAACTGCGTCGGTTGGCGTGAGTCTCGTAGCCCGCCACAGGAGAACGGCTCACCACTCGCCAAGCTCTTCCTGAAGGGCACACCACTTCTCCTCCGCCTCCGTGAGCTGGGTCGCGAGCGTCGTGACCTCCTGATGCAGCCGCATCGCTTCCTTGGGATCGGTCGCTTCCATCAGCTGGGCGTTGGCCTTCTTCTTCTCCTCGTCGAGGCGGGCAATCGTCTTCTCGACGTTGTTCATTTCCTTGCGGATCTCCCGCTCCCCCCGGTCCGGCTTCTTGACGACCGCCTTCGCTTTCAGCACATCCTGCGGGGCCTTCGACATCCCCTTGGCCGCCTCCCGCTCCCCTTCATCAATTTCCTTGTTCACGGCGTACATGTAGGCGTCGTAGTTGCCGTTGTAGTTCACGACCCGCCCGTCGCGGACTTCGATCACGTGCGTCGCCAGCCGCTTCATGAAGTGCCGGTCGTGGCTCGTGAAGATTACGGTCCCCTTGTAGGCCAGGAGGGCTTCGGCGAGCGAATCGACCGTGTCGACGTCGAGGTGGTTTCCCGGTTCGTCGAGGATCAGGACCGTGTACTTGGAGAGCATCAAGCCGGCGAGACAGAGCCGGGCCCGTTCGCCCCCCGACAGGACCGAGATCTTCTTCTTGATGTCGCCGCCGCGGAACAGCAGCGACGCCGCTCCGTTCAGAATCTCCTGCGTCTTGGTCCCCGCCGGGGCGACCGCTTCCAGGTACTCGTAGACCGTCTGTTTCGGCGGAAGGCTCGTGTAGACGTGCTGGGCGTAGACGCCGATGTCGCAGCCGTAGCCCCAGCGGACTTCGCCCGAGACGGGTTTCAGCGAGTCGACGATCGTCCGCAGGAACGTCGTCTTTCCCTGGCCGTTGTCCCCGACGATCGCGGCCCGGGACTGGTGATCGACCTCGACCCCGATCTCCTTGGCGATCGTCCGCTCCGGATAGCCGATGCTGACGTCGATGCAGCGGAGGGCCGCCCCCTTGCGGGGCTCGACCTGCGGCGGGCGGATGCTGACCGTCGGCTCGTCGGCGGCGACCTCAACCTCTTCCAGTTTCTCGAGTTGCTTCTCGCGGGACTTGGCCCGCGTGGCGGTGCTCGCCCGGGCCTTGTTCTTGGCGATGAACTCTTCGAGGTGCTTCCGCTTGGCCTGGATGCCGGCGTTCACGCGTTCGTCGTGCTCGCGGCGTTCCGCCATGTTCTCGAGGAACGCGTCGATCTTGCCCGGGAACATCGTCAGCTTGCCGCGTGACAATTCGAGCGTGTGCTGGCAGGTCGCGCCGAGGAAGCCCCGGTCGTGCGAGACGATGAGGCACGCCTGGTCGTAGTGCCGCAGGAAGTGTTCCAGCAGGATCTGGGTGCGAAGGTCGAGGAAGTTCGTCGGTTCGTCGAGGAGGAGCAGGTTCGGGTCGTGCAGGAGGAGCGCCGCGAGTTTCACGCGGGTCTGCCATCCGCCGGAAAGTTTGCTGACGGGGCCTTCGAGGTAGGCCCCCTTGATCTCGAATTCGCCGGCGACTTCGCCGCATTTCCAGTCGGGCTGGCCGCTGTCCCGCATCAGGAAGTCGAGAACCGTCTCACCCGGCTGAAAGGCGTCGTGCTGGCGGAGGTAGCCGAGCCGGAGTTTGGGGTGGCGGATGACCTCGCCGCGGTCGAGTTCTTCTTCGCCGAGGAGGACTTTGAGGAGGGTACTTTTGCCCGCTCCGTTGCGGCCGACGAAGCCGACTTTCACGTCATCCGTGATCGAGCATTCGGCCCCATCGAGGAGGACCTGTCCGCCGTAGCTCTTGTGCGCGTTCCGCACCTGCAACAACACCGCCATTGTCGATCCACGCTCCGCACGTTCTGAGGAAAGGGGAATGTTAGCGAAGTTGCGGGTGTTCCTTGAGCGGGATCGCATGAAAATTGGTGCCAGAACACCAAAGGAGCCTCCCTAGAACCGGGTCCAGGGGCACCCTGGTGGGGAGTGCAGAGGGGCCTGTGTTGTTCTTTGGGCCCTTTGCCCGCCGGAGGCCTGGCCGTCGAGAGATGTCTGAAGGAGATCGTGTCCAAACGCGGACACCGTGTCGGATGCCCCCTCACCAACCCGCGGGGATTCCAGGGCGAGCGGTGAGTTCTCAACGCCGGTTCCACAAAGGGGACGTCCGTTGTGTCCCACGGTTCCGCGACGAATATGCCTCCGGCGGCAAGGGGGCCAAAAAAACAACACAGGCCCCCTTGACCCCAGGCTGCCGTGGCACGTTGGGTTTGAGCAAACAGAGCTGCGCCGGCCAGAACGTGGTTAGGCCGCTCCCTCTTGCAACAGCGCGAATCAGAAAAGACAATCTGTCTGAATCCCTGGGCAGGGATCTCAGAGTGAAGCAGCGGGAAACGTCAGGGGCCTGATCATGATTACTGTCGCCTGTCCGCAATGCGGACTCAGCATCCAGGCGCCCGAAACGGTGATCGGGAAGAAAGCCCGCTGCCGCCGCTGCCAGACCGTCTTCATCGCAGCCATCGGCGGCGCCCCACCCGCCACACCACCGGGCTCCGCCACCACCGCTCCAACACCGGATCCCCTGGCCGAACTCGACACCGCCATCGGCGCCCCCGCCGCCGCAACACCCGCCAGCAACAACCTGGACGAACTCTTCGGACACTCCGCCCCCGTCGATCCCTCCCGCTCCCCCCCACGTCGGAAGTCGAGCTCGGGCGGCAACCTGGGGATCCTGGCGGTCGGCGTCCTCCTGGCAGCGGTCGCGGTGGCGGTCTGGCTCTTCCGCCCCAAAGGACCGGAGGGCCAGGCCCAGTCGGTCATGGAGATGCCCCCCCAGACCATCCCGGAAAACAAGCTCTACCGGGTCAAGATCGGCGCCGGCGCGGCATCGGAGGACGCCTACCTGGAAATGCTCGACGGTCCGGAGGGGGCCAAGATCGCCGAGTCGGGCGACTTCTCCTGGTCGCCCACCGAAGCCCAGGGACCCAACGAATACACGATCGCGCTCGTCACAAAGTCCCGCCGGACGAGCGCCATCACCTCGCGAGTCACGCTGCGGCTCATTGTCGAAGAAGTTCCCGAGCCGCCAGTCTTCGACAAGATCGAAGTCGTCAACGCCGTCGTCGGCCAGCCGGTCAGCGTCCGGGTCCACGCCCGCGACACCGACCTGCCGGCCGTCCCGGTCGTCTACTCCCTCAAAGGGGAAGCGACCGCCCGGACGCCGGACTTCAATCCCCGGACCGCCGAGGTCACCTGGACCCCCGAGTTCCAGGATGCCGGCAAGACGATCTCCGTCATCGTCGTCGCGACCGAGGAAGGGGGAAAGAACCTTTCCGCCGAGCAGGCGATCCGCTTTCAGGTCCGTCCGCCAGACACGCCCATCGAGCAGTTCCTGTCCCGCTTCCGCGCGACCAAGGCCAGGATCGAGCCGTTCCCGGGATTCGCAGAGTTTGACCTGAAAGGAGAAACCCACCCCTTCAAGATCAACGGCGAGGAGCTGTACGTCTTCCTCTACGAAGACCCCGCCGCCGCGGAAAAGGAGATCGAGGAGCTTCGCGGAGACAAGTCGCGGCTCACCGCCGCCGCCCGCCGCGTCGGGACGGGCATCGTCTTCTACCAGCAGGGGAGCGGCATCGCCGCCTACATGGGGGCCTCGTCGCCGTTCGCCTCGCTGCTGGAGTCGACCCTCGGGAAACCGGTCGTGGAAGCGGAATACTCCGCCGCTCCCATCACGACCAAAGGGCTCGACGAGTTCGACAAGCAGATCCTCACGATGTTCGACGAGCGGGACCGGCGGTCCAAGTCCCCACGGCTCTTCTCCCCCTTCGAATACACCGAGCTCCGCAAGATCCGCGCGCAGCAGTTTGAGAAGGAGAACGCCGAGGAGATCGCCAAAGCGTTCGGCGACGACACCGACGCAATGCGGAAGTGGCTCGACGAGCGGTCCGACTTCAAGGAGTCGCTCTTCCTGGCGTTCGATCCGCACCACGACGATGTCGTAGCGGGCCTCCGCATCGTCAAGGAGCTGAAGGAAAAGTTCCCGAAGCAGATCGACAAGTACTTGAGCCTCGTCATTGCTACGGCGGTCGTCTGGGACAAGCCGGGGGGCGGCGTCCCGAGCTACGAAGGGCACCAGCGAAGGACCCACAGCATCCTGCCGAGCGGCCTCCTGGGAGCGATCGAGAACTTCCAGTACCTCCTGGAAGCGGAACCGGTCATGCAGGGGCGGATCCAGTTCGTCCCCTGGGAGTTCCTGGTCCACGTCTGCAACCACAAGACGCCCCTCCTCGAACGGCAGTGGGCGGTGGCGAACTACGTCCCCAAGCGGGTCATGTTCGGCAAGTGCTACAGCGACGTCCCGTACGACTTCCAGATGCTGCAAACGGAGAGCAAAGTCTGCAAGCTGGGGGGGAAGGAGTACACGCTCCCCAACATCCTGAACTTCGGCGGCGTCTGCGCCATGCAGGCGGACTTCGCCGCGCGGGTCGGCAAGAGCATCGGCGTCCCGGCGGAGTACGTCGGCGGGGCGGCCGCCTCCGGGGACCTGCACGCCTGGGTCATGTGGATCGAGCTGACCGCCGCGACTCCCACGAACGTCGCGTTCACGCTCCAGTCGCACGGCCGCTACCGCGGGGACCACTACTTCGTCGGGACTCTCCGCAGCCCCCAGACCGGCGAGCAGATCACCGACCGTGACCTGGAACGGCGGCTCAACGCGGTCGGAACGAGCGCGTTCAACAAGCGTCAGGCGGACCTCGCCATGGAGGCGTACCAGATGGTGAAGAACGAGCGGAAGCTCGACCTCGACGCGCAGCTCGACTACCTGACGCATGTGACGCGTCTCTCCCCCTGGAACGAGGCCGCGTGGCGCGAAGCGGCCCGGCTTGCCCGCGGACCGACGCTCGACAAGCGGGGCCGGACGGAGCTTCTGGCGGTTCTCAATCAGCTCTTCTCCACGTTCGCCGCGTTCCCCGACTTCACGCTCGAGATCTTCCCGACGCTGGTCGAGTTCGAGCCGGAAGACAAGACCCGGATCCAGCACTACTACAAGCTGCTCGACATGTACGCGGCGGCGAACCGTCCCGATCTCTCCTTCGCGGCCCTGCACTACCTGTCGGACATCCTCGTCCAGAACGAACGGCAGACGGAAGCGATCCAGGCCCTGGCGACGGCGATCAAGAAGTACGCCAACCAGGGGAACTACGTCCCGAAGATGCTCGATCATCTCGAAAAGCTGTGCGAGACGCCGGAGCACAAGGCGGCGCTCGTCGGCTTCTACGGCGAGTTCCTGCCCCTCGTCCCGACAAAGCGCGGCGACGAATCGAGCAAGTACTGCATGCGGATGTACGAGCGGGGAATCGCCAAGTTCCAGGAAGCAGGCCAGACGCAGCTGGCCCAGGTCTATCAGGCCAAGCTCGCGGAACTCCGGGCCAAGTAGAATCGTTCCGTCGTTCGTGCTCCAAGACCGAGGGAGAGACGCCGGCTCCGACGTTGGCTACAGGAGCTTCAAGAACTCCTCGACCGTCATGCCCGCCTGTCGAATGATGGCGCGAAGCAGGCCGCGTCCGATCTCTCCTTTCGGGACCGTCAGGCCGGTTGGTGGATCGGGGCGATAGAGAAAGGTGTGGCTCCCCTTTCCCCGTGCCGGAATGACCGCAAAGCCAGCTTTCTGCAAAGCGGCGATCACCTCTCGACTCGACAGTGAAGGAAGTTGCGGTGACATCTCGGCCTTCCGGAAGACGACTCTGGGTGCCCAACACCAGACGCTGGAAGAGACCAGGCCCCGTTGGTCAGGCTGGTCGACGCCGAGCAGGCGCCTGCGGAAGAAGAAACTCAGACGGCCAGCAATTCGACGTCGAAGTTCTCAGCGGGGATCGGTAGACCGACGGCATTGGCCCCTTCTGTCCAAGCGGCGATTGCGTCCTGAATGTTCTCGATCGCTTCGGCTTTGGTTGCGCCTTGGGAAAGGCAACCGGGAAGACTCGGAACTTCAGCGATCCACCCGCCGTCTTCGCGATCGGGATACAGGACAACCTGTCGGCCAACACGCTCCGCCATCAGACAATCTCCTGGGAACTCTCATCCAGTCTCCCCGCGGCCACATTGCGGGTCAATCCCCATCGTTTTGTCCCACGGCCGAAGTCGGTCATCGCGAGTACCAGACCGCCAGCTTCCCGATGTCCCCCTTCTGGGCCATGAACCGCACGCGGCTCCGGAAGCTCGACGAGCCGAAGATGTCCGCGTAGCCGTGGTGATGGTCAGCGATCGCCAGCGCCCCCTCGATGTCCACGGCGGTCAGGGCTGTCCGGGACTCGCTCGCCGCCAGCCACCGGGCCAGCCACAGGACGACCGGGTAGACGAGCGCCAGGCTCCAGAAGCCTTCGACGAACGGAACGCCGTAGTAAGCCGGACCGCAGAAGTGCAGCCCCTGAATCTTGACCCGGAAGTACCGCGTCAGGATCTCGTCGGTTTCGGCAGGGAGCGGGCCGAACGAGTTCTCCAGCTGAGAGAACGGCACCGGCCGGAACACCGGCTGGAGCGATGGAACGGTCCCGGTTCCGCGGGTGAACGCGAGCGCCGTCCGCAGCAGCCGCCAGCGGCCGCTCCATCCTGACCGGAGATCGAGCTCCGTATCCTTCCGGGCGTACTGCGCGCAGAGCAATCGGAAGTTCACCCGCCCCAGGGACGACGGCTCTGCGATCCGGTCGAGCGGCGGCATCTGCTCGGCGACCGCCTGCCGCAGGACATCGACCAGCTCATCGACCCGGTCGCCGCGGATCTTGTCAAAGTTCGCCTGGCCGATGTGGGTCACCCACTCGACCGCCTGAACGATCCGGCCCACGAGCGGCACACCGCGGTCCGCGAATGTCGCATCGAGCCCCGCCACGAGCCGCCGGAAATCCGGCCACTCCAGATGCGCGCTCTCCGACACCGCGGGAGGCCGCATCTGGTCCCCCCCTTCGGGAACCACCAGCCGCGCCAGCTCCTTGAGGTCCTTCTCCTGAGCCTTCAGCGTCGCCCCCCGGTTCGAGACGACCGAGGGACAGCTGTACCGCAGGCTGACGACGACTGACTTCCCCGAGGGATGAAACGCATACGGGTAGATCCGGCAGGCCAGAGGCTTGGCCGGCTCACCAAACTTGGCGTGGATCCGGCACAGCCCCTTCTCGTCCAGAAACACGCAGCCGCCGTCCGCCTGATGCGCCAGCCGCGTCCGCCTTCCGCGGAACCAGCCCCCCTCTTTCACGAACAGCGGACCCGGGACGCCCTCGGCCGCGGTCCACTCCTGCTGTTCGATCCGCGCCCGCTCCTCGGGCGTGATGTAAATCGCATGCTGCCGGCAGCAGCCGCCGCAGTTGTGGCAGCTCCAGTTCTGGAGCGTCGGCAGGTGGACGGTGATCGCCATGAGTCGCTGTCAGCGTCCGCCGCCAGCCAGTGGAATCAGGAGAGGAGCGAGAGGAAGAGACTGTTCATTGTAGGCCGGCCGCCCGGCGGTGGAGCGATCCATTTGGGAGATCGCTTGCCGGCCCAGCCCGGGTGGAACGCCCGTGCGGCCGCCAGGGGAACGGTGCGGTCTTTTGGCCCCCGGCCCCCCAACTCTCACGTCTTGGCCGCGTGCAGCCGGTGCTCCAGATACGTCGTCAGCTTGGACAGCGGGTAGCTCATCATCAGGTACAGACTCGCCGTCACAATCCCGAGCTCCACCACCGCCCCCGTGCTGCGGGCATGGATGTAGTACTCCTTGCTCAGCTCCACCACCGTGATGATCGAGCAGACCGCCGTGTCCTTGAAGAGGGCGATGAAGTCGTTCGTCATCGGCGGAATCACGATCCGCGTCGCCTGCGGAACAATGATCCGCCTGAGCGTCAGCCACCGCGACATCCCCAGCGAAGTCGCCGCCTCCCACTGCCCCTTCGGAATCGCCTGCATTCCCGCCCGGTAGATCTCCGCCTCGTAGGCGGAGTAATTGATCGCCAGCCCCATAATCGAAGCGGTGAACGCACTGAACCGGATCCCGACCTCCGGCAGCAGGAAGTAGATGGTGTAAAGCTGCAGGACGAGCGGCGTCCCCCGGACGACTTCCACATAGAACGTCCCCAGCATCCGCAGAGGCGCCGGGCCGTACAGGCGGCAGATGGCGATGATCATCCCCGTCAGGATCGCCAGCGGCATCGCGGTGACGGACATCAGCACCGTCACCCCCGCCGCGCGGACCAGGAACGGCGTGTACTTCTGCACCACCGCCCAGCCCCGCGTCGCCTGGAAGGCGTTCGGAGCGTTCGTCTTGCCCGGATCGATCTCCAGCGCTTCCGTCTCCTGCGTGACGTTCCACAGCCCGTACCGGTCGTAGATCTTCCGCAGGCTGCCGTCGTTCCGCGCCTCGAGGATGATCTCGTTGATCCGGTTGATGAGGGAGAGGTCCTCCTTCCGCCCCATCGCGACGTAGTAGTTCTTCCCCACCGGCCGGCCGACCCGCTTCAGCCCCGGGAACCCTTCCTGGAGGTAGAAGGTGACGATCGGCGAGTCCTGAAGATTGGCATCGATCCCGTCCGCATGGAGCTCGACCGCCCGCATGGCGTCCGTGATGCCGTCGATCCGGACGATCTCGACCTTGTCGCCAAAGTGATCCTGAACGTACGCCTCCGCCGCGGAGCCCCCCAGGACGACCACCCGCCGCTTCTCGCCGTCGAGCTCCTTTTCGAGATCGGGCCAGTCATTGAGCGTCGCGTCGTCCTTCCGGGCCAGAAGCTGGAGCTCGTAGATGTAGTACGGGCGGGAAGTCGCGTACCGCTGCGCCCGCTCGGGAGACCACTCGTACCCGTTGAGGACGATGTCGATGTCCCCCCGGTCGAGCACGTCGGGGAGCTTCTCCCACTGCCCCTGGCGGAACTCCGCTTTCACGCCGAGCTTGGAGGCGATCAGGTCCGCCAGTTCGACCTCGAAGCCGATTAGCGTGTCCGGGTCGTCGGCCTTGGCGTAAATGAACGGTCCGCCCCCCTCCAGGTCGGCCCCCCAGACGAGCTTTCCGCTCTTGACCACGCGCTCGAGCGAGTCGTCCGCGGCGACGAAGGTGGCAACGCACAGAAAGGCCAGACCGAACAGACACCGCAGCATCCGTCACTCCCGAGAAGATGGATGGCGAGTGTTGTCGCGGGAAGCGGGGTGATCTGCAAGGGCGTCCCGGCCGGAGCGGCGTCCGTCGGATTGACGCCGCCTCGGGCGCGGCGGGACCACCGTCGTCGCGGCACCCGCGTCAGATGGCCTTCTCGCCCCCTTCGGCCGGCGGGAAGGGCTGCGGTTGCAGCGGCTGAGCCGGAGCGGGAGTCGGCTCGAAGAACCCGCCGTTGGCCGGGGCGGGCTGCGGATTCGACGGTGGCGGCGAAAAGCCTCCCGGGGTTCCGAAGGCAGGCTGCTGGCCGCCGGTCGGGAAGAACCCGTTGTCCGGCAGGACCGAGGGATAGTGCTGCGGCTCGACAGCCGGCATCGGTCCGATGCCGCCGGGTGGGATCGTGGACTTCACCGGATCGTCGAAGAAGACCGGATCCTGGCGGCGCGACGGAATCGAAGTCCCGCCAGCTCCTCCCGGCTGCGGTCCCCCGGCGGGCGGGAACATTCCCGGAGCGGTGTCGCCCGGGAACAGCGGACTGGACGAATTCCCTCCCGGGCTCGGGGAGAACGGGACGCTGGACGGGTTCCCCGCCGCATTCCCCGGGAACGGATCGACGAACGGCGTCGGCTGCGGTTCATCCGACAGTCCGGGACGCCCCGTGGGCTGCGGGCGGGTCCGGCCGCCGGCTCCCGGGAACGGATCGCCGGCTCCGGGACCACCGGCCGGCTCGGGCGAGAAGAGGTCCGTTGGCCGCTCCGCGGGGCGACCGAAGTTCGGCTGTTCCGGCATCGCGGGGAAAGGACTTCCGGCGTCCGGCGAACGGGATCCGGGGTAGGGAATCGTCTGCGGCTGGCCGAGGTCCGTGGAGAACGGCGAGCTGTTGCCCGGGACCGCCGGGGCGAAGCCGCCGTTGTACGGCTGATCCGGAACGCCGCGGTTGAGGCCGGGAGCGGCGTAGGGGTTCGCCGGCATGCTCGAAGGGGTGTCGACCTTCTTCTCCGGAACGACCTTCCGGTTCGGCCGGGCCAGCTCGTCGTCATCGCGACGGCGGTGGAGGATCTTGTCTTCCGGAATCGACGAGTTCCCCGACGGGCCGGTCGGGATCGACGTGCGGGACGGCTGGTTGTCGACCGCTCCGTTGGGACGCCACTGTCCGTCGGTCGCCGGCATCCCGGTGTTTCCACGATCGCGGCCCGGGAAGGTCGACGAGGGGAGCGGCTCCTGCCCGAAGGGGCTCGTCAGGGGTCCGCCTTGCTCGCGGCCGGGGGCGCCATTCCAGGCGCCGTCTTCGGCTCGGCCGGGGAGGGAGCCGGAGCCGGGATTGAAGTTGCCGCCGGGGTTGAAGCCGGTCCCCGGGTTGACGCCGTTACCGGAGTTGAAGCTGTTGCCGGCGTTGAAGCCGGGGCCGGGGCTGGCGAGCGAACCTTGGCCGGCGCCGGGGTTGGCCGGGAGGGAACCGTTGCCGCCGGGGAACGGCTCACGACCACCGGGGACGGTGCTCTGCACACGGGAGGGCAGACCGTCGTCGAGGTCAGGTCGCGCGCGGGAGGGGACGGTCGAGCGGCCACCGGTGGAAGGGGGGCCGCCGGTGGACGGGAGACCGCCGGCACCGTTTCCGGGGCGGGCGGCGGGGTAACCGGGGCCGGGGCTGGTTCCCTGGTTTCCGGGAAAGGTCCGCGGGTCGATCGACCCCGGCCCCCCCGTGCTGGGACTGCCGCTGGCGGCAATCGCGATTTCAAAGACCTTGACGACCGGCTCCGCGTTCGCGGCGGAGAGCCGCGAGGCGAGCGTCGCCACGCCCGGACGGGCGCCGACGGCGTAGAACTTGATCCGCCGCGAATCCCCCGCCGCGAGCTCGGACATCCGGTGCTCGAGGTATTCGCCATAGCGGTGGTCGAGCTGGTCGGAGATCGTGACGTAGGTGACGACGTCCGTCGCCGGGCCGTCGCCCGTGTTGCGGATGACGTAGTAGGCCCGGACGTCTCCGCCAAGGTCGACCTGATTCGGCTGTTCGAGATCGAGCGTCAGGACCGGCCGCGGGGCGGGCCGCGTCGGTTGCGGCGGCGCGGGCGGGGGCGTCGGAGGCGCGGCCGGCACTTCCGGCGGAATGTACGGTGTCCGGATCGTCGTCGAGCCCGCGACCCGCGCGGTCAGCGAGACGATCGTCTGATGGCGGATCGGATCGCTCGACTCGGGCGTCAGCGTGACGCGGATCCGGCGGCTCTCTCCGGAGCGGAGGTTGGAGACGTTCCACTGCAGAGCGGTGCCGTCGGGCGTGAGCGACGCGGGGGGCTCGGTGTTGACGACGCGGTGGAGCGCGCTCAGGCGTTCTTCGACGACCGCCGACTCGATCAGTTCGGGGCTGGGGTTCGTGACGACGAGCGTGTAGCTCGCTTCCTGATTGAGGCTGACCGGTCCGTTCCCTTCCTCGCGCGACACGACGATCGAGGGAGTGCGGTTCGTCCCGACCGGCTGCGCGGGATCGACGCTCTCCGCCGCGGAAAAGGTCGGCGCGAAGGAGGCGGTCACCACGCCGGGACGGGTGACGTAGGGGTGGAAGAGGTCGGCCGCCATCTGGCCGTGGCGGGCCGAGTTCATCGTGAACCAGCCGTCCCGCAGGAGGTAGGGGTTCTGCGGCGCCGCGGGCTGCGGGCGGGAGACGAGCATCTGCTGTTCGCGGAGGTCCCAGGAGGCGGGGAGCCGCGTGCGGGCGAAGGCGAGCCGGAGGTCGGAGAACGAAGTGCTGACGGGGGGCGGAACGGGGACGGAGATGGAGACCGGGATCACCGGGACGGCCGGGCCGAGGTCGGTCGGGATCGTGATCGCGATCCGTTCTACGACGGTCGGTTCTTCGGTCGAGGCTTTAGCCGGGGTGCCCGGGGTGTTGAAGAGGAAGAGCAGGATCGCGCCGATGACTCCCATGACGCCGCAGACGGCGCTCGCCGTCCAGAGGGAGGCGATGCGGAGGGGGACGAAGAGCGTCCAATTGAGGCGCAGCAGGAGCCGCTGGAACTGGAACCAGGGACCGAAGAGGTAGGGGAAGAGGTGCTTTGCGTGGAGCAGCCGTCCGTGGGCAGGCACGTCCAGTCTCCTTCCATGGATGATCCGCCGTTCGAAGTCCGTCTCGAGCGGGCGGAGGGATGGGCGGCCGTCAAGAGATTCCAGACGGATGCGCCCCCGGTTCCGAGCCTATGGGGCGTGATGTAGCAGAATCTGCCGGAGTGGAAAAGGGGAGTTGGGAGCCTGGAGAGGCGGGGTGCGCCGCCGCGTTCTGGGCCAACCGGGGTCCAGGGGGAACCCCTGGTGGGGAGTGCAGAGGGGCAACGCCCCTTTGCCCGCCGGAGGCCTGGCTGTCGAAAGATGCTTGAAGGAACACGTGTCCAAGCGCGGACAACGTGCCGGATGCACCTTCACCAACCCGCAGGGAGTCCAGAGCGAGCGGGGAGTCCTCAACGCCGGTACCACAAAGCAGACGCCCGTTGTGTACCACGGTTCCTCATGGAAGCGCCTCCGGCAGCAAGGGGGCGAGACCCCCTTGACCCCAGCGGCCGTGGCACAATGGGTTTGAGCAAGCACAGCCGTGCCGGCAAGGACACGACTCCAGACTCCAGAAACGACAAAACCTGCCCCCCGTCAAAGGGGCAGGTTCGTTCAGAGCCACCAGTCGGATTTGAACCGACGACCTATGCTTTACGAAAGCATTGCTCTACCAGCTGAGCTACGGTGGCGGACCCCCATGCCGACCGCCCCAAGGCGGGTCGAAGAGGGAGCGGAGTAAAGCATACACTCGCGCCGACTGTCAACGGAACCCGTTCGCACGGACCGGGAAATCGCCGGCCCCCCGCAGACCGGAGGGCCTGAGTCGGGACACGCCGGACAAACACGGAGTTCGCCCGAAAACGAAGACAGCCTCCGGCAAAGGAGGCTGTCCCGAATCAGCAACAAGACTGGGGCCGGTATCGGCGTCCAGACTTAGGACTTCGGTGCGGCAACTTCGAGACCCGGAATCTGGATCCCCGTCACCTTCACGTGCGTGTACTTCTGCCGGTGACCGGTGTGGCGACGCGAATTGTGACGGCGGCGGAACTTCTGAATCTCGAGCTTCTCGCCCTTGACGATCGGCTCGACGACTTCGCACGAGACCGAAGCCCCGTCGATCACCGGACCGCCCAGAATGCTGGACGCTCCGCCGTTGGCGAGGAGCACCCGGTCAAACTTCAGCTTCGTGCCGGTCTCGACGCCATCGCGAAGATCGAGCTGGAGGACGTCCCCCTCCTGAGCACGAATCTGACGGCCGTCGGTTTCAAAAATGGCAAACACGGACATGGTACGGAATCCCGAATCCCAAGACGTCAAAATCGGTGAACGTCGGCGTTCTGCCGCAAGCTCCTGGAGCCACTGCGGTTAGGCTCACCGGCGGCAAGCCGGCCGGATGAGCCAAACGCGAAGCGGAGCAATGTAGCGAATTACGAGCGGGAATACGAGTCCCCACTCCCCAGAATCGACACCTCCTGGCCGATGTCGTTGAGGCACTTCACGACGAGGTGTTCCGGCGTGACGTTCATCCCGGTCTGGATCGTGACCGTGATCCCGTACCGCTCTTCCAGGTCAATGATGTCCCGCCGCTTGCGGTTGATCAGGAAGTCGGCGACGCGGGTGTGGCACTCCACCTGGATCCGCTTCACTTCCTCGTTGCTGGCCCGCTTCATGATCGTGCGGACCACCTCGATCGCCATGCTCTCGCCGGTCTTGACCATCCCCACGCCGCGGCAGCAGGGGCAGTCCTCATACGCGCTCCGCTTCAGCGACGGCCGGATCCGCTGGCGGGTCATCTCGATCAGGCCGAACGGGCTGATCCGCAGGACCTTCGTCCGGGCCCGGTCCCGCTCGACGCAGTCCCGCAGCTTGTTCTCGACCATCCGGCGGTGACGCTCGTCCCGCATGTCGATGAAGTCGTTGACGATCACGCCGCCTAGGTCGCGGAGACGGATCTGGCGGGCGATCTCCTTCGCCGCGGCCAGGTTCACCTGAAGCGACGTCTTGTCGGCATCGTTGTCGACGCGGTGGCTGCCGCTGTTGACGTCGATCGCCACGAGCGCTTCGGTCTGATCGATGACCAGCGATCCTCCGCCCGGGAGCGGGACGCGGCGGGACTGGATCCGGTCGATCTCTTCCTCGATGCGGTACTTGTGGAACAGCGGTTCCTTGGCCTCGTACAGCTTCACGCGGTCGACGTGTCGCGGCATGATGACTTCGACGAAGTCCCGGGCCCGCTCGTACGCCTTCGGCTCATCGATCCAGATCGTCTCGATGTCGGCCGAGAAGATGTCCCGGATCGTCCGGGTAATGAGGTCGGTCTCTTCGTAAATGTCGACCGGCGACTGCTGCTTCTCGATCCGGCGGACGATCGTCTTCCACAGCCGGAGCAGGTAGTTCATGTCCCGGACAAGATCCTCGGCGCTGCGGTCGACGCCGGCGGTGCGGACGATGAAGCCCAGCCCCTCGGGCGGATCGATCTGGCGAAGGATCTGGCGGAGCCGGCGGCGGGTCTCTTCGTCCTCGATCTTGCGGCTGACCCCCATCCGCTGGAGGCCCGGCATCAGCACGAGATAGCGGCCCGGGATGCTGACGTAGGTCGAGAGCGTCGGGCCCTTGGTGCCGATCCCTTCCTTGATGACCTGGACCAGGACTTCGCTGCCGCGGGTGAAGATGTCCTGGATCGGCGGCTTGTGGCGGGCGCTCCGCTCGTTGAACTTCGGGTTCTTGCGGTTGGCCCGCATCTCCTCTTCAGAGACGAGATGCTTGTAGTACTGGAACTCGACGTCGCTGACGTGGAGGAAGCCGTTGCGGCCGACGCCGAAATCGACGAACACCGCCTGGATGCTCGGCTCGATGTTGACGACTTTGCCCTTGTAGATGTTGCCGACGAGATTCTCGTGACTCGTCCGCTCGACGTAGAGCTCTTCCAGCACCCCATCTTCAATGATGGCGATGCGGCTCTCCTCCGGCTGGAGGACGTTGATCAGCATTTCTTTTTTCATGGGTCACCCTGTGCCTCGGACGAGATCGTCCGGTTGGGGATATTCCACGGAGGGAACATCCGGTCTGCGGCCGGACAGGGTGAGTTTCTTCGCGAAGGGCGCCCGCAAGGGACGGTCGCGAAAGGCATTCGGATTCCGGAAGGTTCAGCGCCATAGGGCGGCGGCTGGTCCCGCAAAACGCACGCGGGGCCGCGCCGGGCTGAAAAGATGCGTTCCGGGGAGCGGCAGCCGTGTAGGGCTCGCCGTTTTCCCGTCCCGCGTCGATCGAGAATGGTTCACGAATGTCCGCGTCAATCCGGTCGGTCGAGGCCAAGCAGTTCGCCACGGAGGGCGATGCCTCGAAAGAAGAACCGGGAGCGCGCGTGTCCCGCCGGCGGAACGAAGTCCGGACCGGGCAGGGTGGGGCGCTCTGCGGAAGAATCTGCACGCTGTCAGACCAGGAATGAAAACAACTGGTTCTGTCCGCCCCGGACGACAAGTCCGGAAGCGGGTCGCAAAAGTATTTCGTTGACCCGCGGACGAGAGGAACCGGCTGGTCCCCTCTCTCCGTGTCCCCCGGGGTCCCCCCGTGACGCCCTCTTCCAGCCGAGCCCGCGTGATCTGTGGTGGTCCAGGCACTCCCCTCGCGTCAACGACGTCCGGGCGAGCTGGCAATCGACTGCAATTCTTCGGCGGCTCCCGCGGCCATCGGAAAGAAACCCCGATTCAGCCCACGGTCGCCAGCAAGGACGGAAGCCCCGCCCTCGAAATCGCCTAGTAGTCGTTGTCCTGGTAGATCTTGCGGAGTTCTCCTCGAAGGAACGCCTCGATGTCCCGCGCGCTCTCCATGTGCCGGGCCCGGGCTGCGATCTCCCGGACTTGCGGCATCGTCACGCGCCCGACGAGGTCCCGGATTTCCAGAATGGCGGGAGGAGTGACGCTGAAGCGCCGCACCCCCACCCCCATCAGGAGCGGGACGAACTTCGGATCGGAACACATCTGCCCGCAGACGGTGACGGGAATCTTGTGCTCATCGCCGGCCTTCTGGACCATTTCGATGAGCCGCAAAATCGCCGGATCGGCGGCGTTGTAGTACCGGGCGACCGCCGGGTCGGAGCGGTCGGCCGCCAGAGTGTACTGGATCAGATCGTTGGTGCCGATAGAGAAGAAGTCGACTTCCCGGGCGAATTCGTCCGCCATGATCGCCGCCGATGGGACTTCAACCATCATGCCGATCGGGATCTTCCTGCGGAACGTGACGTTCTCCTCTTCGAGATCCTCGCAGACGTCCTGCACCAGCATTTTCGCCTGCCGCAGCTCCAGCAGCGACGAAACCAGCGGGAACATCAGCCAGATGTTCCCCTCGACCGCCGCCCGCAGAACCGCCCGAAGCTGCGTCTTGAACAACCGCTTGTTCGCCAGGCTGACGCGGATACTCCGCATCCCCAGCTCGGGATTGGCGAAGTCGCTGAAGTAGTCGTGCATGTTCCCGGGGATCTTGTCCGCCCCCAGGTCGAGGGTCCGGATCACGACCGGGGCGTCCCCGAACGTCCGGGCGACATGCTTGTACGCCTGGAAATGCTCGTCCTCGGTCCGCTCCTTGTGATGCCCCAGGTAGAGGAACTCGGTGCGGTAGAGACCGACCCCTTCGGCCCCCCGCTCCTGGCAGTGCTCCGCCTCCTCCGGGAACTCGATGTTCCCCAGGACGATCACGCGGGCCCCGTCCGCCGTCGTGCAGATGTCGTCGACCACCTGCCGGCTGATGAGCTGGCTGGCGCGGGCCGCCTCTTCGGCCTGGATCGCCCGGTAGCGGCCGATCGTCGCCTCGTCCGGGTCGATGTAGATCAGGCCTTCGTTGCCGTCGATAATGACCGTTTCGCCCCCTCCGCCGATCTCGGAGAGGAACTGCCCGAGGCCGACGACCGCCGGAATCTCGAGCGCCCCGGCCAGGATCGCGGTGTGGCTCGTCGGGCCGCCGACTTCGGTCGCGAAGGCCCGGATGAACTTCTTGTCGAGACTCGCGGTCTCGCTGGGGGTCAGGTTGTGGGCGAGGATGATCGCTTCGGTCTTGAGATTCGACAGCTCCTGATGCGGCTCCCCGACGAGGTGCCGCAGCAGCCGCTTTTCCAGATCCTCAAGGTCCAAAGACCGCTCGGCGATGTAGCTGTTGGAAAGGGCGCGGAGCTGACCTGCGCGTTTCCTCAGCACATTCTGCGTCGCCTGCTCAGGGGCATAGCGTCGCTTGCGGATCTGCTCTTCGATTTCCTGGACCAGCTTCTTGTCCCGGGCCAGCAGCAGATGCGCCCCGAAGATCGCGGCAAACTGCGCCCCGAGCTGCTCCGTCGCCAGGCGTTCCTGCTCGGCAATTTCCTCGCAGACCCGCTGCAAGGCGCCGTGGAGCCGGCTGATCTCGAAGTCGACGACGTCGCCGGTCAGGTAGCGGTGGGGGATCTGGAGTTCGTTCTTACCGATGAGGATCGCCGGGCCGATGGCCACGCCCGGCGAGACGGCGATCCCCTGCTTCACGAACATCCATCCATCCCTCTCCGGGGTTTGCCCCGGATGCCGAGCCGCTGGCGCGCCGACGACGCACGCTCCATGGAAACGTGGAACGGACCGGGCGGATCAAACGTTCCACCTTCGGCACCCGCCCCTACGACTCCAGCTTAAAGCCATTCTCGAAGAATCGCGAGATCTGCTCGGCCATGATTTCCGCCTGTTCTCCGGTCACGGTCAGCGAGAGCGTGGTTCCGGGCGCGGCGGCGAGCTGCAGGAGATCGAACATGGACTTGCAATCGGCCTCGTGCTGGCCGTTGGAAAGGCGGACGTCTCCCTGGAAATCCTTAATGAGGCGCACCATGAGCGAGCACGGAATCATGTGCAGGCCGTTTTCATTCACGACCGTCACAGTTCGGTTCAGGGTCATAGTCTCGCTCATCAGTGCTTCCACGACTCACCTCTCACGTTCGACCGCTCGCAACCAAAAATCAGACTGGCCCGGCATGCCTGCCGGCAAAACCCATGCCTTGAGTTCTACCCACAGGACAAAAATCTAATCTCTCGGGTTCGGCGACTCTTCGTGAGTTGGTGACTTCTCGTACAGAATCCTTTCCGTCTGAGGGGCCTGGGCTGCACCAGCCCAACCGCCTTGCGGTCCGCAAAGCGGTACGTCACGCACCGTCGGACAACATCTTCAGAACTGCTTTTCGTCGGCTTCCTGGAGCAGGTCCATGACCAGCTGCTGGCTCTTGGACTGCCGGAGGAAGTTACAAAAGTCATCGCTCTTGAGATGGCGGGTGATCGTCTCCAATGCTCGCAGATGATCCCCGGGCCGGTCGGGCGGAGAGATCAGCAGGAACACGATATGGACGTCTTCACCATCCAGGCTGGCGAACTCGAGCCCGGCGCTCGAGAGGGCCACCGTGGCGACCATCCCGTTGACGGACGCGTGCTTCGTATGCGGGACGGCGACTCCCCGGCCGATGCCGGTCGAGCCGAGCTCTTCCCGCTTCATGATGGCGGCCGCGATCGCCTCTTCGTGTTCGGCCGGGATGCGTCCCGCCTCACGAAGACTGGCGATGATCTCCCGAATGGCCGCCTCCTTGGTGGTGGCCTTCAGTTCGGGGATGATCGCATCCGCCACGACAAATTCAGTCAGTTTCATTCGTTACTCCCAGGATCCGCCAGCCCGAACCGATCCCCGAATTGCTCCAAAGTTCAACACTCGCCCGGCTTGGCAGGCGAGGAGCGCCGCGACACACCGTATGCCGGCTGGCTTATCCGCCCATGGGGGTATCCCGGCGGTGATCCTGCAGTTTCTCTTTGTACTTCTTGATCTGCTGTTCCATCTTGTGCATCGCCTGGTCGAACGCGATGTTCACTTCGGCCGCGTCGTCCGCGGCGACAAAATTGTGCTTGTGCTCGGCGTCGACCAGGATTTCGACCTTCACGCGGTCTTCCTTGGCCTTTTCATCCCCGAAGTCCACCGTCACGTTGATCGCCGTCACGCGTTCGAAATACGTCAGAAGCTTTTCCGCCTTGCGAACCATGTATTCGTGCGCGGCCGGCTTGACGGCCCCGTGACGGGACGAGACTTCGATTTGCACGTTCACCTCAGTGCTTCCAACGCGGGAGGGCGGGCGCGGCGGGGCGACACGATGGATTGTCAGCGCCAGCGAAACCGCGATTCTAGTTCCGCACCGGGCGCCGTCAATCTAGCCCCCCGCCGTGGCGCGTCGATCCCCCGCCCTCCTGCAACTCCTGCCCGTATCTCCGTTTTCCCCCGTGGGTTCAGACCGGCACTCCCGCCGCACTGAGGGCCTGCCCCGTCGCACGGACCTCATCCATCAGTCCCCGCAGATCCGATCGTGTCGTGAGCGGGTTCATGACGACCGCGCGGAGAGCCCCCACGTGATCGACCGAAGTCTGGACGAAGTAGAACCGCCCCGATTCGATGATTGTCCGCCGGATCCGGCGGTTGAACTCGCCGAGCTGCTCCTCGCTCCCCTGCCAGGCGGCGGGGCGGTAGCGGAAGACGACGATGTTCGACTCCGGCTGGAACAGCAGGTCGAAGTCGGGCGCCTCCCGCAGGTCCTCCGCAAACTCCTCCGCCCGGGCACAGGTCGCGTCGACCAGATCGCCGAAGATCCCCGGCCCCAGCAGGCTCCACAGCCCCCACACCGTGTAGGTCATGGCCCGCTTGGTGCATTCGACGGTCAGCAGCCCGAAGTCGAAATCGGCGCTCCCGGACGCAGTCGGGTCGTAGAGGTAGTGGGCCTCCTGCGCAAACGTCGCATAGCGGCGATCCGGATGGCGATGGAACACGAAGGCGCACAACGCCGGAGCGAACATCATCTTGTGGGCGTCGCAGACAAAGCTGTCTGCCCGCTCGAGCCCCTGGAGCCGATGCCGGTGCCGCTCGCTGAAGATCGCTCCGCCGCCGTGCGCGGCGTCGACGTGCATCCACACGCCGAACTCCCGGCAGACATCCGCAATGTCGCCGAGGCAATCAAACGTCCCGGTCATCGTCGTCCCCGCACACGCCACGACCGCCAGGATCGGCGTCCCCCGCGACCGCAGGTCGGCCAGCGTTGTCCGTAGCTGCGGCACATCGATCCGACGGTCCCCGTCGAGCGCCAGTGGAATCACCCGCGACGTCCCGATCCCCAGGATCCCCGCCGACCGGTCGACGCAGTAGTGCGCATCGCGATGGACGAGCAGGACGGGAGTCGGACCGGCCTCAAACCCGTTCTGCCAGACGCCGGGAAACTGAATGCTCCGCGCGGTCAGGAGAGCGGTCAGGTTCCCCAGCGAGCCGCCGTGCGTCGCAAAGCCGGTAAAACCTCCCGCCGGCAACCCGAACGCTTCCCCAAGGCGATTGACGACCGCCCGCTCGACCCCGGCGGACCACGGCCCCATCTCGTAAATCGCTGCCCCCTGGTTGGTCAGCGACGAGATCGCATCGAACACCGCGGCGAGCGGCGGCGGCGGAGCGACCTGATGGCCAATGTAGTGCCGATGATGCAGGTTGATCCCGCGATCCAGAATCGTCTGCACGAGCGTCTCAAAGCGTCTCGCGACCGCTTCAACATCCTCGCCCGGTTGCGACTCTCCCGCCCCGAGAAACTCTGCGGCCCGCGCGACGTTCTCGGCCGGAGCATTCCAGGGGAGCACCGGCCCCTCCGCCTGCTGGCTGCGAGCGAGATGCTCGGCAAACCGCTCTCCGACATGCCGCAGCACGCGCGACGCGAGTTCCGGCGAGTACGCGAGCCGGATCCGATCCGATGGGGCCATGGGGGACTAGGGTCCAGGGACGAACGACTAGGGACGAGCGACGACAGAAGAGTATTCGCCAACCGACCAAAGATTCGAGCGCCCGCCCCGGCCCTCTTCCTTCCGCCTTCAGTCTTAAGCCTTCCGCCTAATCCAGCGGCGGCTCGGTGGCGACCTCGTGCCACTTCATTGCCTGATCGAGAGGCTCGATCCGCAGGACCACGACGCCGTCCTGGAAGATCCGGACGGTCCCGGTCGATTCCGAAACCGCAATGGCGATCGCCCGGGCCGCCTTGCTGATCCCGGCCGCCGCCCAGTGCCGGGCTCCGAGGCCCTTCGAGAGGGTGATCGACTCCGCGTTCGCGTCCAGAATCCGGCCGGCCGAAACGACCTGCCCGTCGGACGAGATCACGAACGCCCCGTCGATCTGGGCCAGTTCCTTGATGCTCTCGCGGACGCGGGGATTGTGGATCATCCGCTCCTTGGCGCTGTAGCCGCGGAACGGGTCGTGAACCCCTTCGTGCGACATCTCCAGCACCTTGCGATGCTGGCCGACCACGAACAGCGTCCCGACCGCATGTCCTTCGCGCCCCTCGCGGCCGATCTCGACCGCCAGGTCGACCACGCGGCGAAGCGTATCGAGCGGGACGGAGGTCTCGAGCCGCTGCAGGTCCCGGCGGGTCAGCCGGGCCAGCCGTTCGGTGAGGCTGATGATGCTGACGGTATCGAGGGCGTCCTTGTCGAACGATGTGTAGACGGCGACCACCTTGGCCCCGGTCGGCAGCAGGTCGTCGGCGATCGCTTCGAGGAGCGCCTGGCTCACCTGGATCTGCCGGGTCTGCGGCTCATGGCTCAGGAGGACCTCGCTCAGCCCTTCTTTCTTGGCCGCCTCGACGATCTCCTGCTTGTTCGAAGCGATGATCACCGGCCGCTTCTCGAACGTCGCCCGGATCGCGCGAAAGTCGTAGACATGCTCCGCCAGGACCAGGACCGCCGCCGCCTCAATGCTGTCCGCCAGCTTGCTGGCGCCGGCCAGCAGGGCAGAAAGTTGAGGCGTGAGATCCGAACGGACCATCAGGGGGTGACTTTCGAGAGGTGCATCAGTGAGGAGGGAGGGTCCCGCTTGGCCGAGTTGCGAGACGAGATCGCAGTTTATGGAAATGCCCTAGCCCGTCAACGAGCCATTTTTCAGCAATCGGCGCAATTTCCGACCGCGGCGCGATCACCGGCTCACAGTCCGCATCCTCAGTCGCAATCGCTCCACAATGCCCCCAAACCGGGGGCCGGCACGAAGGCTCCGCTCGACGATCCAGCCCGACGGATCGCCACCAGGGCCCCTCGTCACGCCGAGTTCCGCCGCTCCTGCTCCGCCTGGGCCCGGTCTTCCGCCCAGTGGACAACATCCAGATGAACCATGTCGAACGTGGCGGTCGCTTCGTGGCACTGGAGGATCACCATCGAGGGATCGTCCTTCCACATGAACCATTCATCGTCGGACTGCGTCGGCTCCCCGAGCTTGCCGGTGAAGTAGCGGACGACCCGCCGGACCTCCGCGGCTTCGATCGTGGCCTCCATCCGCATCAGCTGGTCGCCGAGAAACTCGACGACCAGGCTCGCTGGAACGACCCCTCCGACCGACCAGCGCCCGCCGGCGGGATCGATGGCGAACCGCCGCACTCCCGCCTGCTCGTGCCAGCGGGCCTGAAGTCCGATGGCGACCGAGTCGGAGATCGCCTGGGCGAACCGCTGGCGGACCGGCTCCAGTCGGGAGATGCCGACCTGGAGACCATCGACCTCGATGGGAATCGGTTTGACCGGGAACAGCGACATCAAAACCTCGTCAACGCGGGCCGGAACCACCGCCGGGCTCGATTCTGAAGGGCGACGGACAATTCGCCAACCGCGAAAGGCCGAATCCGGCGAAGAGGGGAGAACATGGCCCAATCCCGGCAGGATTTGCGCCACGGCGGCCGCCGATGCCCCTTTTTCGGGCTCCTCCGCGTAAAATTCCCCACCTCCTGGCGTATCCTCCGGGAGCGGAGTTCCTCAGGGAGTTACCCGTGCTGAGACCGATCGGATCGCTCGCTGCCGGACTGGGTCTGTTAGCCGGACTTGCCGCCGCTCCCCAATTGCCGGCGGCCGACAAAGCGGCCCCGCAGCTCACCTCCGGCCCCTCGAGCGAGAGTCCGAAGGCTCCCCGCGTTCGAAAGCGGAACGGAACGAACCGCGACGTCTCGCTCACCCACGCGGGCCTCGAACGCGTGGCGATCCTGCATCTTCCCTCCGCGCCGGAACCGGCCAAGCCGCGGCCGCTCGTGATTGTCCTGCACGGACTGATGACGACGGCGGCGATGACGCAGGCAATGACCCGCTTCGATCAGGTCGCGGACGAGCACGATTTCCTCGTCGTCTACCCGGACGGCGTCGGCAAGATGTGGCGGTTCTGGGAAGGGACGGGCCGCAAGCCCCCTAACCGGGACCTGGAGGTCGTGGACGACCCCGGCTACCTGCTGCACCTCGTCGACACGCTTGCCGAAGAGAAGCTGATCGACCGCCGCCGGGTCTACATGACCGGGTTTTCGAACGGCGGGTTCATGGCCAACCGCATGGCGTGGGAGTACGGGGACCGCATCGCCGCGATCGCCTCGGTCGCCGGCTCGATCCCCAACCAGCTTCTCGACGCCAAGCCGGTCCGGCCGGTCCCGACGCTGCTGATCCACGGCACGGAGGACGCGATCGTCGACTTTGGCGGATCGCAGAAGTTCGGCCGCGGGACGCAGTTCGTCGGGGCCCGGGACGTGGCAAAGTGGTGGGCCGGCAAGAACCACTGCGGGAGTCCCGAGGCGACGCTCCTGCCGAACACCTGCGACGACGGCACGCTGGTCCGTCAGGTCCGTTATCCGGCGGGGGCCTCAGGAGGTGAGGTCTGCCTGCTGGAGATCACGGGCGGCGGGCACACCTGGCCGGGGAAGGTGATTCTCCCGAAGGCGATCGTCGGCACGACCTGCCAGGACTTCAGTGCGTCGGAAGCGATCTGGGAGTTCTGCTCAAAGCAGGCGTTGCCTGAGGAGAAGGCGAAAGCCCCCGGGGCCCAATAGCGGCGCCGACCACGTCCTTGCCGGCACGGTGCTGCTCGCTCAAACCCAATGTGCCACGGCAGCCTGGGGTCAAGGGGGCCTGTGTTGTTTTCTTGGCCCCCTTGCCGCCGGAGGCACTCCTGTGATTAACCGTGGGATACAACGGACGTCCCCTTTGTGGGACCGGCGTTGAAGACTCACCACTCGCTGTGGAATTCCCGCGGATTGGTGAGGGGGCATCTGGCACGGTGTCCGCGTTTGGACACGCACTTCTTCAGACACCTCTCGACGAGAGGGCCTCCGGCGGGCAAGAGGGCGTTGCCCCCTTGCATCCCCCACCAGGGTGCCCCTGGACCCGGTGAGACCAAGCCTTCTTTCGCGGCATGGCGGGTCATATCCGAGAGGAGTAGACTCTGGTTTCCGCCGGTCATCCCCCCACAGATCTCGGAGATTGTCTCAATGCGACTCTTCGCATCGGTTGCCACGCTGATGGCTGCGGCGCTCCTCTCCCTCTCGGTCCACGGCGACGAATGGCCGCGCTTTCGCGGTCCCCAGGGGAATGGATTCAGCCCGCTCAAGGGAGTCCCCGCCACCTGGACGGAGTCGGACTTCGAGTGGAAGGTCGAGCTTCCGGGAGTCGGTCACTCCTCCCCGATCGTGTGGGGAAACAAGCTGTTCCTGACGACCGGAACCGAAGACGGCGACCGCAGCATGCGGTGCCTCGACGCCCTCACCGGTAAGGAGCTGTGGAGCGACACCGTCAAGCTGGGAGCCAATCCGCTCCACAAGAAGAACAGCTACGCCTCGGGCACGCCGACCGCTGACGAAGAGCGGGTCTACATCAGCCATGCGGACACCGGACAGTATGTCGTCATCGCGTATACGCACGCCGGCGAGAAGATCTGGTCCGAGGACCTGGGGCCCTTCGTAGGGCAGCATGGCCAGGGAATGTCGCTCCTCATCTTCAAAGACCTGCTGATCGTTCCGAACGACCAGGACGGCCCCAGCTCGATCGTGGCCCTGAACCGGAAGACCGGGAAGCGGGTGTGGGCCAACGACCGCCCCTCCCGCGAAGTCTCCTATTCCACACCGTTCGTCTTCGACAAGGGGCCCAAGCCGCAGCTCATCTGCGCCAGCGGCGTCACCGGGATCACCGGCCTGGACCTCGATTCCGGCAAGACGCTCTGGAGCAGCGCCCCGATGGACAAGCGAACGGTCGGATCGCTAGTCGAGGCGGGTGGGTTCGTCTTTGTGACCTGCGGCTCGGGCGGCCGCGGAAGCCTGATGCTGGGGATCAATCCTCTCGCTCCCGATTCGAACCCGATCGGACTGACGAAGGGGATGCCTTACGTCCCGACGCCGGTCGGTAAGGGGGATCTCCTGTTTCTGTGGACGGACGATGGCTTCGCGGCGTGTCTCGATGTCGCCAGCCGTCAGGAGATCTGGCGGAAGCGAGTCAGCGGGAACTACAGCGCCTCGCCGATCCTGATCGACGACAAGATCTACGCGGTCGGGGAAGATGGGCAGGTGGCGGTTGTGGCGGCGAACCGGGAGTTCGAGCTCTTCGGCAAGAGTCCGATTGGGGACAACTCGTTCTCGACGCCGGCGGTCGCCAATGGCCGTGTGTATTTCCGTGGGTTTCATACGCTCGCCTCGCTGAAGGCGAAGTGACCGCCCCCATTCACGGGACGGTAATCCCGGATTGCGCCCCATCCGGGTCCAGGGGCACCCTGGTGGGGAGTGCAGAGGGGCAACGCCCCTTTGCCCGCCGGAGGCCGTCTCGTCGAGAGATCTCTGAAGGAGAGAGTGTTCAAGCGCGGACAACGTGCCGTATGCCCGCTCACCAACCCGCCCAGATTCCAGGGCGAGCGGTGAGTTCTCGACGCCGGTTCCACAAAGGGGACATCCGTCGTTTACCACGGTTCCTCATGGAAGTGCCTCCGGCGGCAAGGGGCCAGAAAACAACACAGGCCCCCTTGCCCCCAGGCTGCCGTGGCACATTGGGTTTGAGCGAGCAGCACCGTGCCGGCGAGGATGCGGTCCGAGCCAGCGGGACACGACATTTCGCCTCCTCGCCTGTCGACTGCCCGCTCCCGACAGCATTCCACCTGCGAACTTCGCCGACGCGAACCGTTGACGCAAAATCGCTTATTCACTGCACTGACCTCGCTGTTTAGAATTCGAAGCAACCCGGTCCAACAAGACCCCCTTCCAACGCAGCGTGCCCCCCATGAAGAAGTGCCAGGAGTGTCCGAAACCGGCCACCTTGCATATCACCGAGATCCGCGAGGGCGACGTCCAGGCGATCCACCTCTGTGAATCGTGCGCGCAGAAGTACCTCTCCAACGTGGAAGTCGGTGGAACGGCCCCCGTCGCCCCGGCCACCGAAGAGAGCGACGAAGGACCCGGCCAGGCGGAAAAGGAATCGAGCGAGGCAGACGAGAAGACCTGCCCGATGTGCCAGATCACGTTCAAGCAGTTCCGCGGCATCGGTCGCCTCGGCTGCCCGCACTGCTACGAAGCGTTCCACGACGAACTCCTCCCACTGCTGGAAAGCATCCACAACGGCGAGACGCAGCACGTCGGCAAGTCCCCCTCGCAGTCTCCGGCCGAGAACCAGCGGAACCACGAGCTGATCCGCCTCAAGTCCGAACTCCGTGACGCGATCAGCAACGAGCAGTACGAAGTGGCGGCCCGCCTCCGCGACCAGATCCAGGTGCTGGAAAAGGCCGAAGCCGAAAAGACCGTTTGACGCCCCCGTGGACTGCGCGGAGTCGTGCTTCGGGCGATCGCAAGGGCAACGAAGGCCTGAATCGCCGCTGAGAACCTCGTTCCCGGCGGCGATGCTTGAGCCACTCCCAAGCCGCCTGCCTCAATTCGACGGTTGCTGCGCGTCGAAAACACTCTGGATGGACCGGTCCAGAACGGCGTTGAACTCGGCATCGGACTGCTGGGCCGAGAGTCCCTGGAGGAGCGCGCGGGAGAAACTCGCCACGACGCCGTGATTCTTTCGCAACCGGCTGTTGGCTTCGTCCCGTGAGTAACCGCCGGACAGGGCGACGACCCTCAGGACATGGGGGTGTCGGACCAGATCGGTATAGAAGCCGTCCTGCTCCGGCAACGTCAACTTGAGCATCACCCATTGCCCCGGCGGCAATCGGCCGAGCTCCTCCTGCAGCGCCGCCTTCAGCAGGCTTTCGGCCTCGGCCTTGTCCGGGGAATGAATGTCGACCTCCGGCTCGATGATCGGGACGAGGCCCGCGTCACAGATCGTCTGCGCCAGCTCGAACTGCTGACGGACGACCGTCTGGATGCCGGCGGCGCTGGCCCGCTTAATCACGGAACGCATCTTCGTTCCGAAGATCCGCTTCTGCTGCGCCTTGGCCAAGAGTCCGGCCAGTTGCGGGATCGGCTTCATCAGCTGGACACCATCGGCTTCCGGCGCCAGCCCCTTGTCGATCTTGAGGAAGGGGACGATCCGTTTGACGTTCCAGAGATAGTCCGCGGTCGGCTGCCCCTCGACCTCTCGGTCCATGGTGTCCTCGAACAGGATCGCGCCGATCAGCCGATCCCCGTCGAAACTCGGACTGACGATGAGGCGGGTCCGCATCTGGTGGACGATCGCGAACATTTCCGCGTCGTTCGCCCACGCGTCTTTCTCGACTCCATACGCCTGAAGCGCGCTGGGGGTGCTGCCCCCGCTCTGATCCAGCGCGGCGATGAAGCCGCGACCGGACTGCATCTTCTGACGTTGTTCTTCGTTGCGGATGACCATGGTCCCGATCACTCCTTCCACCTGGGTCGGACGGCTGAAAGCATTGCCGAGGCGGCCACGCGGCGAGCCGACGAAGGTGGGCCCTCGTTGAGTTACTGCGAGTTGAGTACCTGCGCGGCGCCGCGTTGAGGATATCCGGCAGGAGGTTTCGCAACAAAGCGGCGTGAAATCGCGACCGCGCTTGGTAAAAGCACAGCGCGGGACCTTTTGATGGCCAAGGTCTCGCGGCGTCCCTGAAGACATCTGGAAACAGCGGCAGAATCGGGGAGAATTCTGGCAAGGGGCGTCAATGACGCCCGGTCACTTGCCTATGGGAGCCATGATCGATGGAGATCCCATTTCACTGCCGAAACTGCGGCCACCGGTTCTCTCCGAACCGCGTTCTCGGCACGCGCTGCCCGAAGTGCCAGTACTACGTGGAGCCGCCACGGTTGAGCTTTGCCCAAACCATCGGCCTGATCCTGGTTGGGCTGGCCGTCTATGGATTTACGACGGGCCTGTTCTCGCCAAAGCCGTTCGTGCAGGGAATCCACACCGAGTGAGCCGCCGTCACGTCAGCCAGTCCCCACACTGCGGCGTTCGCCTGCAGGCACTCCATCACTCCGCGGCAGCCGGCTCTGATGCGACGGTGGCCTGCGGCGGCAACGCGGCCTTCATCGCCCCCAGAACCGTCTCCAGTGCCTTCGCGAACGGCCCCGGCAACATCGCCCCCGACGCCTGCCGGTGCCCCCCCCCGCCAAACTGCTCCGCCACCTTCGCCACGTCCATCCCGGTCCGGCTCCGGAAGCTGCACTTGAACTGCGTCGACTGCTGCTCGACCAGGATGAACGCACACTGCGTCCCGTTGATCGTCAGACAGTCGTTGACCAGGTCCTCCGTGTCCGACGGATGACTCCCCGTCTCCTCAAAGTCCTTCCGCATCACGTAGGTGTAGGCCAGCCGCCCCTCGGCCTCGACCGTCACCCGGCTCAAGATCCGCCCGTGCAGCTTCAGCCGCGCCAGCGACGATTTCTCATAGAGCTCCCGATAGATCACGCTGGGCTGAGCCCCCAGATCCACGAGTCGCGCCGCCGTCTTTAGCGTCCGCGACTCGGTATTCGGAAACCGGAACCAGCCCGTATCGGTCGCGATCGCCGAGAACAGGGCACTGGCCTGCGCGGCCGTGGGCGTCACGCCGAGCGCCTCGGCCAATTCGGTAATCAGAACCCCGGTGGCCGAGGCAGTCGTATCCTTGAACTCGACCGCCCCCAGGTCGTCCGAGCTGACGTGGTGATCGATAACCACCTTCTTGGCGGTCGTCTTCTCCAGGACCTTCCGCAGATCGTGAAGCTGAGCCCAGGCGCTCGTGTCCGCCACGATGTGCACGTCCGTGTCGCACGCCTGCTCGACCGAGACCCCCTCCCCCAGCTTCTGGATCCGCTTCTCGGGATCCAGAAAGGCGAGGTGATCCGGACTGGCCGACGGATTGATGATCCGAACAGTCTTTCCCAAGGCCTCTAGGATCCCCGCGAGCCCCATTTCGGAGCCGAGGGCGTCCGCGTCCGGCCGGACATGGCTGGTCAGCACGAATCGTTGATTCGCCTTCACGATGTCAACGAGCGGCATCCAGTCAATCGGCATCGGTCATTCCTTGGGGCCGCAGGCACAGGGCCCGCAGCGGCAAACGGTTTACAAAGCGGCATCGCAGTGTTTCGAACGGCATTCTATACCGCAAGTAAGCAGGGGCGGGGATCGGGAAGTGCAATCGTCGCGGCCGCCCCCCGCTATAATCCGGAAGCTCCTCTCGCCGACTTCAGGTTCCTTGATGTCCGACACTTCGCCCCCGGCTCCCGAGCCGCAGGACCGCCGCGTCTACATTCCCGAGCCGGAGGGCTGGAAGGCACGGATCAAAATCGGCTGGGACAACGACTACTGCTACGCCAAGTCCCCCGGCCAGGACTACTTTCATCTGCTGCTCAACGGCGAAGTCTATATCCAGAAAGAGCACGAGAAGTTCTGCCTGACCTGCGCCCTGCGGCTGGGCCTCGTCACCTCCGACCGGCTCTACTGGCAGAACGGCGTCCGCCCCCCCAGGAAAGATCCCCTGTAGGGAGTTTTCCCCCGCAGCCCCGTGCTCACTTCGCCGCCCGGCGAAGCCGGTCGTTGATCGCCCGCCCCAGCCCCCGCTCGGGACAGAGACGCGCCGCAATCCGCCGCACGTCGGCCATCGCGTCCAGCCGCCGCATCGCTGCGAACAGGTTCGAGGCCCCCTCTGCCAGATCTCCGGCGGCGCTGAGCACCTCGACCGCCGCGAACCGCCCCGGCTCCCGCACCGGCTCCAGCGACAGGACCCCGACTTCGCCCGGATCCGCCAGCCCCTCGAACGAGTCGACGATCGTCACCAGCGCCCGAGGAGCGTAGTGCGACGGGAGCATACCGGGCGCGAGCTGAGCCCCTTCGTGCGAGGCCCGGTCCGGCATCGCAACGAGCCCGGCGACCGCCTCAATCGACTCCAGGGGAACGCCGCCGGGCCGGAGCATCGTCAGTCGGCCGTCGTCGCCGACGTGGAGAATCGTCGACTCCACCCCGACGCGGCACGGCCCCCCGTCGAGGATCAGGTCAATCCGATCCGCAAGTTGTTCCGCGACATGCTGGGGCGTCGTCGGGCTGACCCGGCCGAAGAGATTCGCGCTCGGCGCCGCGAGCGGCAGCCCGGAGGTCCGCAGGAGATCCTGGGCGACCGGATGGTCCGGGATGCGGATCGCCACGCTCGGCAGTCCGGCGGTGACGAGATCCGGCACGCACTCCCGCTTCGGAAGCACCAGCGTCAGCGGCCCGGGCCAGAACCGCTCCATCAACGCTTCGGCCCCCTCCGGAATCCGGGTGACGAGCCCCTCGACCTGTTCGCGGCGGGCCACATGGACGATCAGCGGATCAAAATGGGGCCGGTTCTTCGCCTCGAAGATCCGGGCGACCGCCTGCGGATCGAGCGCATGCGCCGCGAGGCCGTAAACGGTCTCGGTCGGAATCGCGACCAGCCCCCCGAGGCGAATGACTTCGGCGGCGCGGACAACATCGGTGGTGATCGAAGCGGACACGAGGAAAGGGAGTGGACTCGGGTGTCTGGGATTTCGGATCCAGGGAAGCGGACGGCGGGGCCGGTTCCGGTCTCCTGAATCCCAGATCCTAACTCCTCGCCCCGGATTCCTCTCCCTCCCGGAACCGGAACGGGTTGCATACAGTCATTGACTCCTTACCGAGTTGTCGTCGTCCCGGAAGATTCCGATGTCCGCTGACCCGTCGCAGTCCCTCGTCGCCGCCCTCCATCGTCATGCGCCCCCGCTGCTGCGGTGGGCCGGGGCGATCGGCCGCACCATGCGGAAGTTCAATATCAAGCTCGACGGCAAGACCTCCGGCAGCGCCCTCACCGACGCTCTAACGCTGGCGGACATCACGATCCAGGAACTCCTCGTCGCCGGCCTGCGGGACGCCGATCCGCTCTTCCACCAGTGCCGGATCGAGGCCGAAGAGGCCAATGGCGACCTGAAAGCGTTTGCGGAGGAAGGCCCTTATACGATCGCCCTCGACCCGATCGACGGCACGAAGCAGTTCGCCGACCATTCCGGGAACGGCTACGCCGTCATGCTCCACCTGCGGACCCGCGAACAGGTGCTGTACTCGCTCGTCTTCGCCCCCGAAATGGGGGAGCACGGAACCTGGGTGGAAGTCTACGACGCCGTCGTCCGCTGCGGCCCGGACAATCCCCGCCGAACCGCCCTTGAGGTCCTCGAATCTCTCCCGAACCGCCACGACCAGCCGCGGACGACGTCGAAGAGCTATTACCTCATCGGCTTCCAGAAGCAGGACCTCTCCCGTTCCCGCGAAGTGACCGGGACGGGTCTTCAGGGATTCGCCCCGGACGAGATGCCGGGAAGCATCTATCCGCTCATGGCGACGGGCGATTTCGCCGGTTCGCTGATCCATACGCCGAACATCTACGACTACCCGGTCTCCCTGCACCTGGCCCGCGTCCTCGGCGGCGAATCGGTGTGGGTCGACACCGGCGAGCCGGTCCACTTCGGCGAGATGTGGCTCGACGACCGGGCCGACATGCTCCGCCTCCCGGGAATCGTCGCCACCTCCACCAATCGCGAGCACCTCAAGACGCTCTGCGCCCTCGCCCGCGACTGGCCGAAGAACCGCTATGAATAACCCCTCGGCCGTCAGCCTGCATCAGTTCGCCGATGGCTGACTGACGAACGCTGAGCGAGTCCGGCACATCGCCCCCAGTCCCCCACTGAGACCTCCCGCAATGCACCCGGATGGATTCACGGTCACGAACGACCTCGGCGAATTGCGGCGGCTGGTCGCGGCGGCGCGGGAGCAGGGACGGAAGATCGGCTGCGTTCCGACGATGGGGGCGCTCCATCCGGGGCACATGAGCCTTGTCGAGGAGTCGAAGAAGCGGGCCGGGTTCCATGTCCTCACGATCTTCGTGAATCCGACGCAGTTTGCGCCGACCGAGGACCTTGCCAAGTACCCGCGGCCGATCGAGAAGGACCTCCAGATGTGCCGGCAGGCGGGGGTCAACGTCGTCTACATGCCCGAGATCACGGCCCTGTACCCGGAGGGCTACGATACCTGGGTCACGGTCGACGTGATGTCGAAGGTCCTCGAAGGGGAGTTCCGTCCGACGCACTTCCGCGGGGTGACGACGATCGTTCTCAAGCTGTTCAACATCGTGCAGCCGGATGTCGCCTGCTTCGGTGCGAAGGACTATCAGCAGCAGACGATCATCCGCAAGATGGTCCGTGACCTGAACGTCCCGGTCGATGTTGTCGTCTGCCCGACAATCCGCGAGCCCGACGGCCTGGCGATGAGCAGCCGCAATGTCTACCTCGGCGAAACGGACCGGCAGACGGCACTCTGCCTGTCGCAGGCGCTTGAGCTGGCCCGGCGGCGGATCACGGTCGACGGAGACTCCGACATCGCTGCGGTCCAGGCGGCGATGCGGCAGCGTCTCGACGCCCAGCCCGGCGTGCAGGTCGACTATGCCGTTATCGCCGATGCGGACACGCTGGAGATTCTCACTGCCCCGCGGCGAAAGATGGTCGCCCTGATCGCGGCGCGGGTCGGAGCGACGCGGCTCATCGACAACCTCGTGATCTCAGGGTAGCACTCTTGAACCGGGTCCAGGGGCACCCTGGTGGGGAGTGCAGAGGGGCAACGCCCCTTTGCCCGCCGGAGGCCCGTCTCGCAGGGGTCTTTCTGAAGGAGCACCTGTCCAAGCGCGGACACCGTGTCGGATGCCCCCTCACCAACCCGCGGGGATTCCCGGGCGAGCGGGGAGTCCTCGACGCTGGTTCCACAAAAGGGACGCCCGTTGCTTACAACGGTTCCTCACAGGAGTGCCTCCGGCGGCAAGGGGTGACCCCCTTGACCCCGGCTGCCGTGGCACGTTGGGTTTGAGCCAGGGGAGCCGTGCCGGCAAGGACGCGGTTCAAGACGCCACTACCGGAGCCATCCCTTCCGAAAGAAGTAAATCAGCAGCGACAGCGCCGTCCCCCCCATCAGCGTCAGCGCAAACGGATAGCCGAACACCCAGTTCAGCTCCGGCATGTTGAACCGCGACACCCCCGTGTTGAAATTCATCCCGTACACACTGGCAATGAAACTCAACGGAATGAAGATCGTCGACATGATCGTCAACACCCGCATGATCTCATTGGTCCGGTTGCCGACCGAAGTCAGGTACAGGTCCCGCAGGTCCGCGCACATTTCCCGGTACGTCTCCAGCACGTCGATGATCTGGATCACGTGGTCATAGCAGTCGCGGAGATAAACCCGGGTCTCATCCGAGATCAAAGTGTGACTGTCCCGCTGGAGATGCTGCAGCGCCTCCCGGTGCGGCCAGGCGGCGCGACGCAGCTGGAGCAGGTTCGTCCGCGTGTCGTGGATGTGCGTCATGAGACTCGGAGACTTCCGCTCGCCGATCTCGGCATCGAGTTCGTCCAGCCGGTCGCCGAACGCCTCCACGACCGGGAAGTAGCCGTCGATCACGGCGTCGACAAGGGCATAGAGCAGGTAGTCCGGCCCCGACCGGCGGATCCGTCCGTGGTTCCTGCGGAGCCGCTCGCGAACCGGCTCCAGGCTGTCTCCCCCCGGCCGCTCCTGGAAGGTGACGATGAAGTCCTTCCCCAGGAACAGGCTGAGCTGCTCGGTCTCCAGCACGCCGTCGCAGAGCGCCACCATCCGAACCACCACGAACAGGAGGTCGTCGTAGTCCTCGACCTTCGACCGCTGATGAACGTGGACCACATCCTCCATCGCCAGCGGGTGGAGGTGGAACATGTCGGCGATCTGCTGCAGCAGCGCCGGGTCGCCGAAGCCGTCGACGTTGAGCCACACGATCGGGAACTCCCTCCGCAGTTCGCGGAGTTCCCCCAGCCCGTCGATCTCCTTTTCGACGATCCGGTCCGCCGAGTAGGCGATCACCTGCAGCACAGGCTTGGGAGAATCGGGCGGCGGGACGATCGTCCCGGGTGAGGCGCCGGGGGTCGTCTGCCGATGGAAGCGGGGAGCTTCCTTGTGCCGGTGAGCGCCGTCTGCGTGATGCGGAGAGGAAGAGTGCGACATGCCAGTGCGCGCAGCCCAGCGGCCGTGCTCCCGGGACGGAGAGGATCGAAGACGACGCGATTCTGCTGAGCCGGCGGGTCGACGGCAATCCGAACCGGATGCAGCCCCGGGCCGACGGCCATTCAGAACACCGGTCCCCACGTCCAGGGATGGAACTCGTCGTCGCCGATTCCCTGCTCCTCGCTCTTCGTTTCCTTCCCCGACGCGACAGCGACGACCTCCTCGAACATCTCCCGGCCGACCTCTTCGAGCGAGGCTCCGTCGAGGATCCGCCCGGCGTCGAAATCCATGTCGTCCCGCATCCGGTCGTAGAGCGGCGTATTCGTCGAGACCTTGATCGTCGGGACCGGCTTGCAGCCGAAGCAGCTCCCCCGCCCGGTCGTAAAGACGACGACGTTGCACCCTCCGGCCACAAGACCCGTCACGGACGCGGGGTCGTAACCCGGGGTGTCCATGAAGACGAAGCCCTTCTCGCGGATCGGCTCGCCGTACTCATAGACCGCCCGCAGCGCCGCCGTCCCCCCCTTGGCGATCGCGCCGAGGGACTTTTCGTAGATCGTCGTCAGGCCCCCCTTCTTGTTCCCGACCGAGGGGTTGTTGTCGATGCTCGCGCCGAACTTCCGGGCGTAGTCCTCCCACCAGCGGACCCGCTCCATGAGCTTCTCGGCGACCTGCCGGTTCACCGCGCGGCTCGTCAGGAGATGCTCGCCCCCGTAGATCTCCGGCGTTTCGGACAAGACCGTCGTCCCCCCGTGCCGCACGAGGAGGTCGCTGGCGTATCCCAGGGCGGGGTTCGCCGTGACGCCGCTGTTCCCGTCGCTCCCGCCGCACTCGAGCCCCAGGATCAGCTCCGAGACCGGGATCGGCTCGCGGCGGAAGCGGTTGACGTCCGGCAGCATCTCCCGCAGCGCCGCCACCCCCCGCTCGACGGTCTTCCGCACGCCCCCCACGTCCTGGATGTTCATGACGGGCGGGGCCTTGGCCGGTGGAGCGTCGCCGGCCCCCAGCTGCACGAGCCCGCCGTTCTCCATCAGGAACGACGCCTGCGCCGTCTCGCATCCGAGTCCCACGACGAGGTAGGCCGCGATGTTGGGATGCCGGGCGAAGCCCGCCAGGGTCCGCGTCAGCTGGCGGTGATCCTCGCCGCCATAGGCCATGGCGCAGCCCCCCTTGTGGGTCAGGGGGACGATTCCGTCGATGTTGGGATAGTCGGCCAGGATCGACTCGTCGAAGTGCTCGGCGATGAACCGCGAGGAGGCGGCCGAGCAGTTGACCGTGGAAACGATCCCGACGTAGTTCCGCGTCGCGGCCCGGCCGTCATCGCGGCGGTAGCCCTGGAAGGTCCGCCCCGCGATCGAAGGCTCGTCGGCCGGAATGGCGCTCGCGTAGGCATGCGTCAGTTCGAGGCTTCCCAGGCCGACGTTGTGAACGTGGACCCACTCTCCGACCTCGATCGGCTGCGTGGCGAACCCGATCGTCTGCCCGAACTTCCGCACCGCCTCCCCCGCGGCAATCGGTCGGCAGGCGACCTTGTGCCCCATCTCGATCGATCGCCGGGCCTGCCCCTCCTGCAAACGAAGGGGCGTGCCGGCCGGGACCGCCCGGCGGGCGACGAGGACGTTGTCGCTGGGGTGCAGATGGAGAAAGTCGGAAATTCCACGGTCCATATCGATCGCTCGCGAGCGGGTCAGTGATCCCGCCTCATTCAATACGAAACCCCCTCATTCCCGCCAGCCCAGGCGACGAACGCATGCAATCCAGCGGGGTCCAGGGGGGCACCCCTGGTAGGGAGTGCAGAGGGGCCTGTGTGTTTTATTGGCCCTTTGCCCGCCGGAGGCCTGGCCGTCGAGAGATGTCTGAAGGAGCACATGTCCAAGCGCGGACAACGTGTCGTCTGCCCCTCATCTAACCCGCGGGGATTGCATCACAAGCGGTGTACTTTGAGGGAGTCCTCAACGCTTGTCTCACAAAGGGGACGCCCGTTGTGTCCCACGGCTCCTCATAGAAGCGCCTCCGGCGGCAAGGGGTGACCCCCTTGACCCCGGCTGCCGTGGCACGTTGGGTTTGAGCTATCAGAGTCGTGCCGGCAAGGACACGCCTTGGACAGTGGAATCAGACCGACCACCGGTCGGCGAATCCCCCCGGGGCCTGTGGGAGCCCCCAAAAACGAAACGCGGCTCCGGATCACTCGATCCGGAGCCGCTGGAAACTCACGATCCACTGGCCAATCAGTTCGGCATCGGCCCGCGGCCCCGACGGCCGCTCCCACTCCCGCTTCCGCCGCCAGGATAACCGCCGGGATATCCCCCGCCCGGGTAGCCGCCATAGCCGCTGCTGCTGCCGCCGCCGCCTCCCTTACGCATGACGCTCTTCTGGCGGGGACCGTACATATCGCCGTAGCCGCCCGCCATTTCCGGCGAGACACCACCCAGGGCTCCGAGCCCGCTGGCATCGACCACCGCCATCGCCATGTCCTTGATCGGCTTGAAGTACTCGGCCTGATCCTTCATGTAGTCGCGAGCGGTCTTCTCCTCGCCTGCAGCCCGGACCGCGTCAATCAGCCGCAACCGGCCATCCCCTTCCGCCACCAGCGCCTGACTCGGAAGTCCCAGGTCGCCGCTCGACGTCGTGAACTTCAGGTCGCTGTGGTACTTGGTGTCGAGCTTCGTGTCTCCCGCCGCATCGACGAGGAAGTCCCGCGAGGCGAAGGTGTATTCTTCCGTGTCGAACGTGCTCTTGGCCGGGTTGATGACTTCCGTCTTCTGCTTGCCGCCGATCGTCTGGCCGACGTAGGCATCGACCGCCCCCTGGATGACCGTCCCGATCTTGGAGTCCCACTGGAAGACGTTCATGCGGGCCTGCGGCATGAGCTTCTTGCTGTCGACCGCGGAGACGAAGTAATCGACGTCCGGCTTGACGTACGCCGGCGGCGTGATTTCGCTCCACTTGCTCTCGCGGGTCTCTCCCTGCACCACCGTGGCGTCGCCGTTCGCTTCCGAGGCCTGGCGGCCGAAGTTCGGGTTGATGAGCTCGATCTTGGCCCGATACCGGTAGGTCTTCCCCGGCTCGACGGCAAAGTCGACGTAGCGGAACAGGAGCAGTTCGCCGTCCACGGTCGCCCGCGTCCGGATCCACTCGGTGATCGTCTTGTCCTGATCCTTCTGATCCTTGCCCTGGAGCTTCTTCATCATCTCCTCGGGGGTAACCGGCCCGCCGCGGCCCGCCATACCCGGCCGCTGAGCATTCGTCACCATCAGGCCCGAGCCACCACCCATCTGTCCGCCATATCCCGGAGGAGCGTAGCCGCCGGAACCGCCGTAGCCCCCCGCCATCTCGGGCGCGACGCCGCCGTATCCGCCACCTCCATATCCGCCGCCCCCGTAGCCGCCGCCACCCCCGCCGGGGTAACCGCCCATGTACGACGAATCGAAAGCGGAGCCTCCGCCAAAGACTGCAGCCTGAACCTCACGGTTGTCGAACTGCATCCCCGAGAAGCCTTTCCGCTCGATCTTCGGCTGTGTGGCGGCCTGCTGATTCTCGAGGTACTTCTCCAGGAGCTTGCGGTTGTACTCAAGCTGTTCGGCCACTTCCTTGGTCGACAGCTCGAACTTCTCGAGCGACGGATGCGTGACATCCTTGAACCACTGGCCGAAGACCCGCCGCGGCAGGGGCATCGTCATGACGCCGTTCGTCACGGTCCCGGCGATGATCTCGGGGTCGAATCCATCGGACTTGCCCAGGACCTCTTCGGCGGAGGCCCGGTCAACAGGAGCCCAGTCGGTCCACTTGTCCTCGGCGGCGGAGACCAGCTCCTGCCGCTCCAGCGAGAAATCGATGATGTCGAAGGCCCGGGCCGCGTCGGTGAACGGACGCTGGATCGCTTCCGCAAACCGCCGGATCTGGTCCTTGACCGGGAACACCGCCCGGACGGCGACGTAGTGATAGCCCTCGGCTTCGACGGCCGGCCGGGCCGCGGCGGCCCCCATCTCTCCGGGAGCGCCCATGGCCGGCGGGGAGTAAAGATCGGGAGCGGTGTAGTTCGACAGTGCCCCGGCCATTTCCGGGGAGACCCCTCCGGCCGCGCCGAACTCGCCTCCCATCGGCCGCCGGCGGAACTCGTCGCGGATGTTGTCTTCAGGCTTCTTTTCTTCGGGCTTCTTTTCCGTCGTTTCGGTCGTCTGCTGAGCGGCGGCCAGCAGGGCGGCGGGAATCTTCTGGATCAGCACGCGGCCAGAGGTCGCGAGCGGCTTTTCCAGCCGGGCCAGGACCGGCTCCTTGAGCGGTTCCTTCCGCTGATAGAGCGGATGAGTGAACTTGGTCGACATCTCCATGTAAAACGGATACCCGTCCGTCCGGAACTCCCGGCGGAGATTGTCGTAGACGATCTGCGCGGGGACCTGCTGGGCGGTGAGCTTGAACTTCTCCTGCTCCTCCACCGGCCACGTCCGGGCCTCGAGCTCGTTCTTGTTCTGCTTGACCTTGTTGGTGATCCGGTCCGGGGTCCCCTCAAAGTGCGACCACCGGGTCATTCCCAGCGTGGCGAGGCCGAGAAGAGCCGCCAGGCCAAACACGCCCTTTTCGGCATGGTTGACCACGAGGGCCTTGATTCCCTTGTTGGATTTCTTGCCAGCCATGGTTCACCTTCGTCGGAAATCCGCTGCGAGGTTCGTTCGCGAGCGGGGGAGTCGGACAAGAATCAGCGGAAGGAAGGAAACGTCGTCCGCTACTGGGGATTGGACGGCGGAGCCGCCGGCGGAGTTCCCGGATTCGCCGGAGCAGCGGGCGGTGCGGCCGCATCCGCCGCCGGAGCGGCAGGGGGAGTCGCCGCCGGGGGAGCCGCCGGTTCCCCAGCCGGCGGAGCGGCGGGGGCGGGCGGAGTCGCCGGGGCGGGTGTTGCCGGCGCGGGGGCCGGTGTCGCCGCGGGAGCCGCTGCTGCAGCCGCGGGATCGGTGGCCGGGGCGGCGGCTGGGCTGGCCGCAGGAGTCGCGGCCGGCATCGGAGCGGCCGGGTCGGTGGCCGCAGGCATCGGGGTCTCGGCCGGCGCGGCCCCTTCGGGGGCTGCCGCGACGTCGCCCATCGGGGTCGACTCCGGCGCGGCTCCCTCGGCCGGAGCCGCTCCTTCCTTCGGCGGGTTGTAGATCGTGATCGCCCCCAGCACATCGAGCTGGATCAGGTCCGGATTCTGGAGGGCTCCGTAGCGGTCCTCGACCTTCGGATAGTTCGGCAGGATCGCCGCCGCTCCCGCTTCCGGGGTCATGAGGCTGTTTCCACCGAAGCCACCCATTCCTCCCATGCCGCCTCCGAACGAGGACGACTCTCCACCGGGCATCTCCATCCCGGGGCCGTACGCCCCGCCGAACGGCGAGCCGCTGTAGGCCGCGCTCCCCTCGGGGTTGACTCCCATCGGGTAGGAGTCCGGCCCCATCGGCATGCCGGGGGTGAACGCCTTTTCATGGGGATTGGGAGACATGTTGAACCGGACGATCCGGACCGGCCAGGGGCGGTTCGCCAGGAGCGTCAGAAACTCGGGGATCTTCATCTGGCTGATGATGACCCGCATGTAGAAACCGCGTTCCTTGAACTCCCCTTCGGCGTTGCCGATGTAGCGGATCTTCTTGACCGCCGTGGCACCACCGCCGTAGGCCGCCCCGTCAGCGGGCATCGACATGCCGTCGGGCGATCCTGCCATCGCTCCATCGCTTTCCGGACCAAACTCTTCGGCCGGATTGACCATCGCTCCGCCGGCCTTCGGGCCGGCGGCAGCTCCACCACCACTCATCATCATCATCGAGGGATCAGCGTAACCTCCCCCGTCGGCTCCGCCCGAGCCGGGCATCCCTGCGGCAGACTTCGGAACGGCGGTCCCCGTCCCGCCGAGGAGGCGGAAGAGCTCGATCGCCCGGACGGTCGCGTTGGCAGGACCGTCGGCATACTTGTTGGCGTCGCGCACAGCGCCCGCCAGCATCTGCATGAGCCACAGGTCTTCCTGCGCGTCCCACACCTCTTCGTTGCTGGTGGGACGGGTCGGGTGGAACACGGCGACCGTGAGGGCCTTCGGCTCGACGAACACCTTCGGCGTCCAGGAGATCCCTTTCATCGTCTCCGGAACCATCGGCTCCAGGGACTCGAAGAGCTTCTGGAACTGATTCGGATACTCCCGCTTGTAGGCGAACTTCGCCTGCAGGTTGAATTCACCGCGATAAGTCTTGGGGGCATCGCGGGAGACGATCGCCGGCCAGGTCATGAGCTTGGCCTGCTCGCCCCAGAGGCCTCCGACGGCCGAGTCGACGAGCTTCTTGTGCTTCTCGTTGACCGCCTTCAGCCCTTCGGCGAACCGCGTATTCGGATTGCTGGCCGTCGGGATGGCGCCCTCCGAGGCCTTGATCTGATCTTCGCGGGCCTTGGTCGCGGCGCTCAGCGAGGAGTTCGCCGAGAAGTAGCCGTACAGGATCATCGGCAGGGCGAGGCCCAGCAGAATCCAGAAGCGGTGTTTCTTGATGGCGTCCATGGAAAAACTCGCGAGACGAGTGGTGTTCGAATTGATCGGTTCAAAACCCCGGTCACCCGGGTCGACGGACTACTGCGAGCGGACTACTGAGGAGCGGCCGGGGCCATGGGGGCCGCTTCCGGCATCGGCGCGGCTCCGTCCATCGGGGCAGCACCTTCTCCATTCGCCGCGGCGGCAGCGGCAGCCGCCTTGGCGGCAGCAGCCTCCATCATCTTCGCCGCCTCTTCCGGATGGATCAGCTTGAAGTCCTCCGGAATCACGTCCGGCGAGACTCCCTCGGGAGCTTCCTTGCGCTCCTCCGGCTTGACCGGTTTGTAGACGAACTGGACCAGGAAGGTCGTCTGCTTGAGCCGCCGCGCCCCTTCGGGAAGCGGGACGTTTCCGCCCGGCAGCGGAGTCACGGCCATCGGCATCGGGAAGTTCGCGTTCGGGATGACCGCCTTGTTCGGTTTCGTGTCGATCTGTCCCGCCGGCGTGTACATGATCGTTTCGGGCCTGTAGTCCATGATCGTGGCGTGGGAGATCCCCATCCGCCCCACGTCCCGGACCGGCCCTTCCCCGCGCTGGATCTGCCACTTCTGGAGGTTCTTGACGAAGTAGTTGTGCAGGAAGAGAACTTCCTGCTCCTCCGGCTTGCCATCCGCGTGATGCCAGTGCGTCCCGGAGATCGAGACCAGGTAGCCTTCGCCTTCCGGTCCCGCTTCCTTCTGCTTCTCCGGCAGGTACTCCTTCTGGTGGGCCAGCGTGCTGAACCAGCCCCCGGCCAGGTCGGCGTACTTCTCCGAAGTGAACGCCTTGATCGAGACCTGATACCGCTGCTCGATCGGCTTCTCGGCGGAGTCGACGTCCTCGCGGGGGACGCAGTCGTTGACGGCGTCGAACAGCTCCATCCAGGAGATGTCGCGGCGGTTCGCCACGGCGTCCGTAACCCGCTTGCGGTCCGCTTCGAACTGGCCCTGCTCCGCCGTGTAGGCCGAGTTGTATCCGCCGACCTGATCGACGAACCCCTTGGCCGTTTTCTCGGCCTCGACGAAGTCCGGATTGTCGACGTATGAGAAGGCCATCCCGTTGCCGATCGTCGCTCCGGCGAAGCCGAGCATGAGTGCCGCGGCGGTCGCGACCGCCCAGGGCTTCTTGCTGCGGATGAGCCGCTCGCGGGAGATCTCCGGCGGGAGGAGCGTGGTCTGGATCGCCGTCTGCCCGAGCTGCTGGAGGGCGACGCCGTAGGGGACGGTGAAGCTCAGGACGTTGTCCGCGAAGAGCGGCGAGTTGATGACCGAGTCGCCGGCGAGGGCCTTGAACGCCTCAGGACGCTCGACGTCGTACTGGAGGTTCTGCTGCAGGAACTTCTGGAGCCCCGCCAGCTTGAAGCCGTTGCCGACACCGATGACCTTGGTGATCTTGGCGGAGCGGTTCACGCTCGAGAAGAACCCGATCGACCGCTGGATTTCCGAGACGAAGTCGTTGAACACCGGCCGCAGGGCCTGGAAGACCGCTCGCGGATCCGGAGACTTCGTGGCGTTGCACTTGAGGTGCTCGGCCTTGGCGAAGCTGAGCTTCATCTCCTTGGTCAGGGCCCGCGTGAAGTGGTTGCCCCCGATCGGGATGTTGCGGACCCAGATCTTCTTGCCGTTCGAGACCATGAGGGTGGTGTTGTCGCACCCCATGTCGAGAACGATGACGTGGTCGGCGTCCTCCGACGGCGTGCCGGGGCGCATCCCGAGCTCGTCGTAGGAGAGGACGTTGAAGAGCCCCAGCGGCGCGATCTGGATGAGTTCGACTTCCAGCTTGGCGCGCGTGAAGGGGCGGAGCTGGTTCATGACCTGATCGCGCTTCATGGCGAACAGGCCGACTTCCGCTTCGAGGAGGTAGCCGCTCTCTTCGATTCCCGAGCCGAGAGGCTGGTAGTCCCAGATCACTTCTTCGAGCGGGAAGGGGATCTGCTGGCGGGCTTCGTACTTGACGATTTCGCCGAGCTTGCTGACTTCAACGGGGGGGAGCTGGATGAAGCGGACCAGCGAGGAGTGGCCAGGGACCGAGAAGCCGATCATGTCCCCCTGCAGGTTGTTCCGGGAGAGGAACGTCTGCATGGCGTCGCGGATGATCTCTTCCGGAACGGCGTCCGGCTGGGAGAGGATCTTGGGGTACTGGACGTAGTCGAAGGCGGCGGCCACGACCTGGCCGGTGCTCTCCGCGTAACGCAGCTTGATCGCCTTGAGGGCCGATTGCCCGATATCGATACCCCACGCGGCACGGCTGGGAGCCATGTTCGCAGTCCTCTCAGGATCGGAAATGTGATGTGCGACTTGGAGGAAGGGGTGTTCCCTTCCGGGATCCGTGAATGACGGAATCCGAGACTGTTCGGGCCGCCGGTCCCGGGGAAGTGGGACGGAAGGACGGCCTGACGAGTGCACCCGTTATGTTACGACACAATGGGTGCCCCAACCATCGTCCTCCCCGCGCCGCCCCTGGAAATTCTGCTGAAAAGCTACTGCCCGTGATCGTGCAGCGTCAATTCTGGCTTCGGTTTCCGTCGTGGAAGGGTCGGAGAATCCGGACACTCTGGAAAGGTGTGACGGCTGGAGTTGTCGGAAAGTTCCCGTTTTCGTGCCGAATCATTCTGCGTGCCGGGGGAGACACAAGAGGCCGATGCGTGATGGGCAGAGGCCCGAAAGAGCGTCGTTCCCAGAATCACCGCTTCTCAGTCCGCCGATCGACAGAGCCCGACAGGGAGGTTTTCGCCCACCGTCAGTCGACGCGCCAGTTCATCTCCTCTCCGTGATCTCTGCGCCTCTGTGTTTCCTTCCTCCGGAAGAGTTTTGAAACACAGAGAAACGAAGGACACAGAGAAGTGTCGCGGAGGCACCGGCCGCGGAAACCACCGCCGCGGCTCGGCTGGAGCCTCGCCCTCCCGGAGGCCGGCGAGAACGGTGTTCGGGCCGCTTACTTCGCCGCCTGCTGGGCGACCGGGGGAGCCGGCGGATCGAATTTCCCCAGCTCCTGGGCGTTCTTCCCGTTCCAGACCCGGATGATGCCGTCCTCGCCCGCGGCGATCACGACCTCCTCGTCCGGAGTCGCCGCCACGGTGTAGACGTACTCCGTCATCCCGCCAAAGGCCCGCACCTGCCCGCCGTTCTGGACGTTGTGGAACCGGACCGTCTTGTCTCCGCCGCCGCTCACGATCACATCGGACACCCCGACGAACCCGACCGACGTCACCTGCTTGGCGTAGTTGCTGATCGTCCGGGCCTGCTCGCCGGTTTCGACGTTCCAGATCTTGATCGCATTGTCCGCCCCGCTGCTCGCCAGCAGGCTCCCGTCCGCCTTGAACGCGACCCCCAGGACGTGGCTCGTGTGCCCCTCGTACGACCGCACAAGCTGCCCCGAGGCGACGTTGAACACCTTCACGAACTTGTCCGCGCCGCCGCTCACCAGGAACTGGCCGTCGCGGGAAAACTCGACGTCATAGACGGTGTCGCTGTGGGCGTCGGTGATCGGCTTTGCCAGCGACCGCCCAGCCACGTTCCACAGCAGGAGCTCCCCGGACCGCGACGGATCGCCGCCCCCGGTCGCCAGCCACTGGCCGTCCGGGCTGAACGCCAGCGCCAGCACCCGGTCCACAAAAGGGGACATCGAGACGTCGAGCGTGTTGTCCGGCTTCGCCCCCAGGACGGCGGCGAGGTTCCAGGTCGGCTGGACACTCCAGACGATCCCCTTCTGGTCCGCACTCCCGGAGAGCAGCGTACCGGCGGGCGAGAACGTCAGCGCCGTCACCGCTCCGCCGTGCCCCGTCAGCGTTTCCATGGGCTTGCCCGACGCGCTCCAGAGCTGAATCAGCCCGTCGTCGCCGCCGACCGCAATTGTCTTGCCGTCCTTGGAGAAGGCGACGGAGCGGACCGGCTTGATCCCCTGCGCGGCGGTCTGCTTCGCGGCGTTGGCGGCATCCTCCGTCTGCTTGGAGACCGCCTGAGCCCCTTCGAGCCGCTGCTTCGTCTCGATGACCCGCTTCTTGGCGTTCTCGAGCGACTGCTGGGCGAGCTGGATCGCCCGATCGGCGGAGGCGACCTGCTGCATCGCCGTGTCGCGGGCATCGGTCAGCTTCTTGAGGGCCGCTTCCGCGTCCTCCTTGGCCTTCTTGAGCGCCGCGTCATCCGGCTTGGCGGCGAGGGCCTCTTCGGCCGCTTTGACCTTCGGCTGCTCCTCGTCGACCTTTTTCTGGGCCTCGGCGGCCGCCTTGTCGACGTTGGTCTTGTTCTCCATCGCCTTCTTGAGCGACTCCTCGCGGGCGGTCACTTCCTTCTCGGACTCCTTGACCGCGGTGTCCGCAAGCGTCGCCTTCGACTTGGCGACCGTCAGCTCCTCATTGGCCCGGAACGCCGCCCGGTCGAGACCGGGGTTTCCCTTGACCTCGGCGACCTGCTGGCCGTTGCGGTTGATGATCCGCAGGTTTCCGTTCTCCCCGCCAATCGCCAGGATCTGACCATCGGCCGAGACGCCGATCCCGGTCACCGGCGTGCCGAGGTTCTGGCTGAACGGCTGGCTCCCGTTGTCGAGGTTCCAGATCCGGTACGTGCCGTTCTTGTAGCCGGCGAAGATCTCGTTCGACGCCGGAAAGTGAACGAGCCCCGTCACCGCGCCGTCACCCGCCTTGAGCTCCTTCGCCGGCATTCCCGGCTCGGTCGCGCCGGCGGCGGGAATCGCCCAGGTCCGGATGCCGTCCGCCTGCCCGGCGATGAGCTGCATCCCGTCCTTCGAGAACAGGACCGCCGTGGCGGGGGCCGCGAGCTTGAGGTTCAGGGCCAGCTGACCGTTCTCGGCATTCCAGGTCCGGAGCGTGCCGTCTTCCGAGACGGTCGCGACCGTCTTGCCGTCGGGCGAAAAGGCCGCCCCGTGGACGACGTTCTCGTGCCCTGTCAGCGTTGCGCCCGGCTGGCCGTTCGTCAGGTTGAAGAGCCGGACCGTGTTGTTGCCGAGGACGAGGGCCCCCCAGGTTCCGTCCGGACTGACCACCGTCTGGCTGACGTTCGCTCCGGCCGGAAGCTGGTGCGTCTGGACGTTGGCGATCCGCTGCCAGAGCTTGGTTTCCCGGTAGCCCCCCGAGGCGAGCAGGTTGCCGTCCGGGCTGAAGGCGAGCGAGTGAACGAAGTCCCGATGCGCCGTCCCGACGCCGTACATCGGCTTGCCGTCCTGCTGGATCGTCAGGAGGGCGGGGTCGGTGAGCTGGGCGACTTCGCTCTTGGTCGTGAGGTCGTAGACGACGATCCGGTTGGCCCGGCCAGCGGCGACAAACCGCGCGTCGGGCGAGAGGGCGATGCTGAAGACCGACCGGACCGACGGGGGAATCGCCTGCCAGTTCACAACCGACGACGGCGGCGGGGCGTTACCGACCTGGGCCCCTTCTTCGATCCACTTCCGCAGGATCCCGAGCTGCTGCGGCGTGAGCGGCTTGGCCTCGGCCTTGTTGGGCATCGGCGGCATGACCGGGTCGTTGGCCCGGGCCGCGAGTTCGTAGAGCAGGCTTTCATCCGGTTTGCCGGCGACGACCGACGGACCGCTCGCTCCCCCCTTGAGGATCGAGGCGGGGCTTTCCAGGACGAGGTCGCTTTCGCTCGTCTGGACGTTGTGGCAGGCGAGGCAGTTCGCCTCCAGGAACGGGAAGACGTCCTTGTAGAACTCGACGGGCCGTCCGAGCTGCGGATCGACCGGCTGGATCGCCTTGGAAGCGTCCTGGGCCGCCAGGGCCTGCGGAAGGAGGGACGCGCACAGCGCCAACACGGCGAAACGTCGCTGCAGCATGGACGGGGGCTTTCGAACGGAGGGGGCAGGACAGGAAGAGACGCATGGTCTCGGCAGGACCTGTCGCGGGTGAATCGCCTTTCCCGGGCAGGCATAAGCATCTTCGAATGCGACCTCTCCCTTGTCCAGCCCCAGCGTCCCGCTGGACTGGGCGGCCGTCGCACGATGGGTTTGAGGTGGCAGCGTCCGTTCGGGCGGGGGCGGTGTTCGAGCTTTCGGTTGGAGTGGGGGGGAGGGCCGGCAGACGGATGCCCCATTGCGAGAATGATCCGGGGTCCAGGGGGGCACCCCTGGTGGGGAGTGCAGAGGGGCAACGCCCCTTTGCCCGCCGGAGGCCCGTCTCGTAGGGGACAGTCTGAAGGAGCACCGGTCCAAACGCGGACAACGTGCCGGATGCCCCCTCACCAACCCGCGGGGATCCGAGGCGAGCGAGGAGTTCCCAACGCCGCTCTCACAAAGCGGACATCCGTTGCTTACCAAGGTTCCGCTACGAAAGTGCCTCCGGCGGCAAGGGGGCGAGGCCCCCTTGACCCCAGTAGCCGTCGCACATTGGGTTGGAGCGAGCAGAGTCTTGCCGGCAAGGACGCGGTTTGAGCCACCGCGACAAGCCATCCCCTCCCACATCGACCACAACCGGCGAAACTCCCATCGGCCAAAGACAGCTTTCGTGATACACTTCAATACCCCTGTGGACTCGCTCCCTCCGCAGATTTTCCCGCCTTTTTTGCAGGTGTTTTCGCGATGTCCGCTGTGGCTCAGTCCGGTCCCGCATCCCGTCCCGTCAGCCCGACCGGCCACCGCCCGATCAAGACGTTCCTGTTCGATATGGGCAACGTCCTCGTCAAGTTCTGCCACGAGCGGATGTGCCGCCAGATCGGCGAGCTCTGCGGCCACGAAGGCCCGGAAGTGAAGCGTCGCCTCCTCGATTCCGGCGTCCAGTGGGACTTCGAACGCGGGAAAGTGACCGAAGCGGTCTTCATGGGCCAGATGGAAGAAATCCTCGGCGTAAAAATGGACCGCGAGCAGCTCTACGCCGCCGGCTCCGACATCTTCCACGTCAACGAAGAGATGATGCCGGTCCTCGAGTCGCTCAAGCGGCAGGGCTTCCGGCTGGTCCTGTTCTCCAACGTCGGCGAATCGCACTTCCGCTGGATCGGCGAACGGTTCGACTTCCTGCGGTTCTTCGACGACACCGTCCTCTCCTACAAGGAAGGGGGCATCAAACCCGAGCCGCACATGTACGAGGCGGCCCTCGGCCGGATCCACTGCGAGCCGGGCGAAGTCTTCTACACCGACGACATCGCCGACTACGTGGTGAAGGGACGGACCTACGGCTTCCAGGCGGAAGTCTTCACGACCGCCGACAGCCTCCGCGCCCAGCTCGCCCCGCGCGGCGTGAGCGTCTGACGGCGTCCGGCTCGTTGCCCGGATGAAGGGAATTGAGCCACAGATGCACGCAGATCAACACAGATAAGAGCCGTATTGGCGGCGCAGATCAGCACTCGATCCCGTGGATCGCGGAGAGAGCGAAGAGCTTGACCCCGGTGATCCCGAACGTCCACACGATCAGCATCAGCAGCGTCAACCAGTGCACGCGGGGATTGAGAGCGAACGCGATCCCGGCCATGACCGGGATGTCGAAAACGAGCAGGGATCCCTCAAGCGCGGGATGTTTCAATCCGAACGGCGACCCGTAGGACCAGGCGACGCAGGCGAAGGTGATCAGCGCGATGTCGATGGCGATGATCCCGAGCGGCCAGTGAAGCCGCAGCGCCGAGTCGAGCTGTTCGCGTTCGGGAAGCGACGGCATGCCCGGTCCTCCGCCTGGGGAACGTCAGTCGAGGTAGACGAACTCATTGAGGCGGAACAGGGCTCGGACGTAAGCGAACCAGGCGTCCTGCTCCGAGAGTTTGCCCGAGGCTTCTACTCCGGCGGTCGTCTCCCGGACGGAGGCCAGGAACTGTTGGCCGAGTTCGATTTCCTTGGTCTGCGGCTCGCGGCCGAAGGCCAGACGGTAGGCCCGGCGGATCCGTGAGGGATCGTCGTTACCTTCGCGGAGGATCCGCTCGGCGAAGCGCTTCGCCTGCTCGTGGACGAACGGGTCGTTGAGAAGGTAGAGGGCCTGGATCGGCGTGGTGCTGGTCCCCCGGACTGGCGTGCTGGCGGCGGGGTCGGCGCCGTCGAAGATCGCGAGGTACGGGTGCCGCTGGATCCGCTGCGTCATCAGGTAGACGCTCCGGCGGTTCGTCTCGTAGACCGCCTTGAACGGGTTGTGCTGCGTGAACTTCCACTCGGTCTGGGCCGGGAAGGGATGCGGCCCGCCGGCGGTGAGGTCAAGGTTCCCGCCGAGCGCCAGCAGGGTGTCGCGGATCGCATCGGCGTCGAGACGACGGCTGGGATAGGCGCTCAGAAGCTCGTTCGTCGGGTCCTTCTGAAGGGCGACGTCAGCCGGGACGCTGGCGAGCTGGTAGGTCCGGGAGAAGAGAATCGTCCGGTGCAGGGCCTTGATCGACCAGCCCGACTGCACGAGACGCGTCGCCAGCCAGTCGAGGAGTTGCGGGTGCGTCGGCTGGCGGCCCTGCCGGCCAAAGTCATTGGGGGTCGCCACGAGTCCTTTGCCAAAATGATACAGCCAGATCCGGTTCGCCAGGACGCGGGCGGTCAGCGGGTTGGCGGGATCGACGATCCATTCCGCAAGCTGCCGTCGGCCGCTCGAGCGGTCCTCAGGCGGGAGCTCGCGGCCTCCCATGACGGTCAGGAACCGGCGGGGAATGACGTCCCCCGCCTGCTGAGGATCGCCCCGCCGCTGGACGGCCGCGTCGTCGATCGCCGGCCCTTCGGCAACCGCGTAGGCCTCCTCGTAGGGGACGGGCTGCTTGAGGAAGGTCTCGACCGCTTCCCGGGCCTTCTTGACCTCCCCTTCGAGACGCTTCCGGTCGTCCCCTTCCTTGGCCGCGTCCCGTTCCTTTTCCAGCCGCTTCACCTGGGCGCGGAGCGGCTCTTCCTCCGAGCGACGAGAGTTCCGGTAAGCCTCCACTTCCTGGGCGGAGCAGAGGGGGACGAGGTCCCGCTGCCGCTGCTCCAGTTCGATCCCCGGCCAGGGATACCGCGTGCTCTGGAAGATGCCGTACAGGCCGTAGTAGTCGTCGGTCGAGATCGGATCGAACTTGTGATCGTGGCAGCGGGCGCAGTTGATCGTGAGGCCCAGGAAGGCCCGCCCGAGGTTGTCGAGCGTGTCCTCGATTGTCAGGTGCTGCGGATAGTCGTCGACCCGCGAGCCGAACCGCCGGGCATTGGCGATGTAGCCGGTCGCGATGGTCCGCTGACGGCGTTCCTCATCGGTCCCGCCGGGAAGGAGATCCCCCGCCAGCTGCTCGCGGACAAACTCGTCGAACGGCAGGTCGCGGTTGAAGGCCCCGATGACCCAGTTGCGATACCGGTACATCTGGGGGATCGGGAAGTCGGAATTGTCGCCCGCGGTGTCCGAATAGCGGACGACGTCGAGCCAATACCGCCCCCACCGCTCGCCGTACTGCGGCGAATCGAGCAGGCGTTCGACAACTTTCTTGTAGGCATCCGGCGACGCGTCCGCTTCGAAGGCGGCCAGCTCTTCGGGAGTCGGCGGGAGCCCGGTCAGGTCGTAGGTGACGCGGCGGAGGAGTGCCGCGCGGCCGACGTCGGCGGCGGGAGAAATCCCGGCTGTTTCGAGGCGGGAGAGAATGAACCGGTCGAGGTCGTTCCGCGGCCAGTCGGCGGCCTGGACCATGGGCGGGGCAGGATCGGCGACCGGCTTCAGGGACCAGAACTCGCGGCCCTTCTCGAAGTCGATCGTCTTCCTCGCGATTCGCGTTGGCTGATGGCGTGGGTCGGGGGCGCCGAGGCGGATCCAGCGTTCGAGGTCGGCGATCTGCTCGTCCGAGAGTTTGCCCTCGGGGGGCATCTGCATTTCGGTGTTCTTGTAGCGAACCGCGTCCATCAGGACGCTGCGTCCGGGCTCGTGCGGGACGACGGCCGGTCCGCGGGGGCCCCCTTTGCGGATCGCGGCGCGGGAGTCGAGGAGGAATTCTCCCTCGACCTCGTCCGCTTCGATGCCGTGGCAGGAGTAGCAGTGCTCGACGAGGAGGGGCCGGATGCGGCTTTCGAAGAAGGCGAGGTTCTCGGGGGTTTCGATCGAGGGGTCGGCGCCGTCGTGTTCGCCGGACCAGACTTCGATTCCGGAGAAATTGGCCGCGCCGCCGAGGCTGCCAATTCGGATGACGCCTTCGCGGACGTCAGTGATCCAGGGGCCCAGGCGGGCCCAGCGTCCGGCGGAGCCGCTGTTGTACTGCCGGAGGACGGTCCGGCCGTTGACCAGGACATCGAACGTCTCGGCGTTGTTGTCTTCCCAGACGTAGAGGAAGACGGAGTAGCGGCCGGCGGGGATGTTCGTGAGTTCGACGAGGTTCTTGGATCCCCCCCAGCGGCTGGAGCGGATCATGCGGCCGCGGTTCTCGTCCGTGGGGGGGACGAGGGGGACCGCCATGTTTTCGAAGGCTTTGTCCGAGGAGCGGTAGTCCGGGGAGTCCTTACCGTCCCATTGCTGGCCGTCGATGACGAGCGGGGGACCGTTGAGGTTGAGTCCCCGGAAGAACTTGGCGGGCTCGGCGGCGGGGAGGGGGGCGATGGCGAGGCACAAGCACGCAATGACGGTCGCGAGGATTCGCGAGAAGGAGGCGCCCTTCCACCTGACCAGCCCGCTGACGTCAGCGCCACGTCCGAACTCGCCCATCCCGACCTCGATACGCGTAGGTTGGACCTCTGCCTGGCCGTTTGGCCGAAACAGGCCCATTGTCCTGAAATTTCTTCGGATCGGTAGCCCTGAATCTAAGGAAAGCGCAAGGACATAGCGTCCCTCACCGGGGTCCAGGGGGTAACCCCTGGTGGGGAGTGCAGAGGGGCAACGCCCCTTTGCCCGCCGGAGGCCTGGCCGTCGAGAGATGTCTGAAGGAGTGAGTGTCCAAACGCGGACACCGTGTCGTATGCCCCCCTCACCAACCCGCGGGGATTGCAATGCGAGCGGTGTTGTGTGAGGGAGTCCCCGACGCCGGTCCCACAAAGCGGACGCCCGTCGCTTACCACGGTTCCTCACCGAAGCGCCTCCGGCGGCAAGGGGTTGCCCCCTTGACCCCGGCTGCCGTCGCACAATGGTTTGAGCTATGGGCGTCGTGCCGGCGAGGACGCTATTCGGCGATCGCTTCCACGACCGCTTCCCTCAGACCTTCCGGACCCACGCGATGGCAGAAGTCGCCAAACGACTCCGAACCGATCCGCTCCCCCTTGAACCGGGCAAACAGCGGCGACAGCTTCGGCGCCAACGCCTCCTGCGGAACCATGTCCTCAAACAGGAACGCCAGCCGCGTCCCCTGAGCATTCCCGCCCAGATACAGCGAATACTTGTTCCGCGCCTTCCCGACGAGTCCGATGTCCGGCGTGTACGGACGAGCACACCCGTTCGGGCAGCCGGTCATATGCACCGTCACACGCTCGTCCGTCAGGCCGTACTTGGCCAGTTCGGCCTCGATCTCGTCCATGACCGCCGGCATCACCCGCTCGGACTCCGTCACCGCCAGACCACAGGTCGGATAAGCCGGGCAGGCGATCGAATACCGCCGGGCCAGCGTCAGCTCATGCTCCTGCTTGCAGCCGTGGTCCGCCAGGATCTTGTTGATGTCCTGCCGGTCCTTCGGATCGACATTGCAGAGGATGATCCCCTGGAGAGCCGTCAGCCGGGTATCCATCCCGTACTTCGTCAGCAGGGTCCGCATCATCGTCTTCAGGCGGAGCGGACCTTCGTCCTTGATCCGGCCGTTCTCGATGTTGATGCCGAGGAAGAGCTTTCCGTCTCCCTGCTCGTGCCAGCCGATGTGATCATCCACGTCGGTGACGTCGGTCGGGTGCAGATCGGTGAGCGGCTTGCCGTAGTACTCGGCCACCTTGTCGCGGAACCAGTCGAGTCCGCGGTCGTGAAGCAGATACTTGAGACGGGCCTGCTTGCGGTCGGACCGGTTGCCGAAGTCCCGCTGGACCTTCACCACCGCCTCGCCGACCGGAATCGCCTGGTCCGGCGTGACGAAGCACAGCCGCTTGGCGAGCGCCGGGAACGTCGTCTTCTTGGCGGGGGTCATCCCCATCCCGCCGCCGACGACGATGTTGTAGCCGATGATCTTCCCGTTCTCGACGACCGCGATGTACCCCATGTCCTGGGTGTAGACATCGATGCAGTTGTCTTCCGGAAGCGTGACGCCGATCTTGAACTTCCGCGGGAGGTACGTCTTGCCGTAGATCGGCTCCTCGTCCGCCTTCGTCTCGTGGACGAGCTCGCTCTGATCGCCGTCCTTCAGCCAGATCTCGTAGTAGGCGGTCGTCCGGGGGCGGAAGTGGTTCGCGAGGTCGTCCGCGAACTTCTGCATCTCCGTATGGACCGTACTGTCCTTGACCGGCGCCGGGCAACACATGACGTTGCGGCAGACGTCGCCGCAGGCGGAAATCGTCGAGAGCTTGATCTCGTTGATGCCGCGGATGGTCGCCTTGAGGTTCGACTTCACGACACCGTGAAGCTGGAACCCCTGGCGGTCGGTGACGCGGAGCGTCCCGTTGCCGAACTTGTCGCACAGGTCCAGTTCGCCAAGGAACTGGGCGGCGGAGACTTTGCCCCCCGGAACGCGGCTCCGGACCATGAAAATGAAGTGCTTGCCTTCCGACCGGACGTCGCGGTCGTCCTGCTGGTAGGTCCCGTGGACCTTCAACAGGTTGCAGTTGTCCTCGTTGAACACCGCCTCGCCGTTGACGAGTTCCTCCGCGATAGTGCCGCGGAGGAAGTTGCTGGACTCCTTGACGTGTTCCAGATGACTGGGATTGCCTTTGTCGGCCATGGGAACGACTTGCTTCGCAGACGGTGGTGGGCCGCGATGCCGGCCCCCTGCTGTCACCGGCATCGCCCGAGCGGGCGTCGAACCGGATTGAGGGAGGTCAAACGGCGTCGCGAACAGAAACGGTCCGATTCGCTGGACCGCGGCATTTCCGGTAACAAATCCGGATTCGCCCTGTCAAAGTATGGTAGTCGACAGCCCCACAGGCGGGGGAGAGTAAATGTGGTGCGGTCCAAGGAATGGGAGGGGGGAGAACGGGGGCGGCGGAGGCGAAAACGGGGCGGGCGGACGGGGGTTCGAGGATTCTGGCAGGGGGAGACGGTCGTGGTGGGAAATCATTCTTTCCAGCGTCGGGCGAAGCATTTGCGTCTGGGTTTTTCCGTGCTTCTGGCAGCCTGGAGCTTCGGAATCGCGGGGAGCGCTCCGGGCGAGGAACCGTCCAAAAGCCACGGGCCGCTTCCTCGAATCCGTCCCGCTGATGAGAAGACGCACTTTGTTGCCGAAGGTTCGCCGCGACCATTTGTCGCATGGGGTTTCAACTACGACCACGACGACGCCGGGCGGCTGATCGAGGACTACTGGAACACCGAATGGGAGACGGTCGCCGCCGATTTCCGGGAGATGAAGGCCCTGGGCGTGAACGTCGTCCGGGTCCACCTCCAGGTCGGCCGGTTCCTGGAGACCGCCGACCGGCCGAACGAGGAGAACCTGAAAACGCTCGGCCGGCTGGTCACGCTCGCCGAGGAGACCGGGCTTTACCTCGATGTGACAGGACTCGGGTGCTACCACAAGCAGGATGTCCCGGCTTGGTACGACGCCCTCGACGAGGCGGGACGCTGGGAAGTGCAGGTCCGGTTCTGGAAGGAGGTCGCCCAGGTCTGCCGGAGGAGCGACGCGATCTTCTGCTACGACCTGATGAACGAGCCGGTCCTTACCGGCGGAGCGAACAACACCGAATGGCTCGTCGGCCCGCCGCTGGGCGGGAAATACTTCGTCCAGCGGATCACGACCGATGCCCGCGGCCGTAGCGACAAGGAGATTGCGAAGGCCTGGGTGGAAAAGCTGACCGCCGCGATCCGCTCGATCGACGACCGGCACATGATCACGGTCGGCGTGATCCCCTGGGCGCAGGTCTTCAATGGAGCCAAGCCGCTCTTCTACTCCCCCGAAGTCGGCGCCCCGCTCGACTTCGCCAGCATCCACTTCTATCCCAAGAAGGTGCCGATCGAGGAATCGCTCGAGGTTCTCAATGTCTACGAGGTCGGCAAGCCGCTCGTGATCGAGGAGATCTTTCCGCTCGATGCCGGCCTCGACGAAACGGAAGAGTTCATCCGCCGCTCGGGAACGCACGTCGACGGCTGGGTCAGCTTCTACTGGGGGAAGACGCCCGAAGAGAACGAGAAGAAGGGAGACCTTCCCGGCACGATCATCGCCGAGTGGCTCCGCCGGTTCAGCAATCTGGCCGGGGCGGCATCGGACTAGCCCGAAGCGCGAGCGAGGGAACTCGCGGTCTCGGGAAAGGAATCAGCCACAGATACACACAGATGAACACAGATCAGAGAGGTCGTTTTGCCTTTATCTGCGTTCATCTGTGTTTATCTGTGGCTTAACCCTCCGGCTCTCACCGTGATTCGACGTCCAGCGGGACGAGCACAGGCTGGGGCTTCCGCTGACGGATAACGGCCGGGGCCGAGTTCGCCGCGTGGTTGCGGCCGGTGTAGGCGCCGAAGTCGTTGAAGAACAGCTTCTTGGCGATCCAGTACGCCCAGCTCTTCTCCGGGATCGCCTGCTCCGGGTTGTACTGCGACGTCCGGACTTCCATCGCCTCCAGTTCCTTGAGCGCCGTCCCGCGAACCGTGCCGTCCTTTGCACCGTGCTTCACGACGAGGTCCCGCAGGAGGTCCGGGCGTTCGAGGACGATGCAGCCCCGCGTCGTGTCCCGCGCCAGCTCGCGGAAGTCCTTGAGGAACGGAGAGTCGAGGCGTTCGGCGAGGGGCTTCTCCGTGTCGTGGATCGAGTCGGTCACGAACTGCACGATCGGGCAGGGCTCGATGCCGCCCCACGGATTGATGTGGTGCGTGATGCCGGTGGCGGCGGGGCAGAGGGCTTCGCCGGCGTGATCGAAGTAGGCGTCAACGACGATGATCGGCTTCCTGGCCCGGGCCTCGACGACGAACTTGCGGATGCGGAGCTGCTCCTCCGGCGAGAGACACATATCCGCACAGGCGTCCGGGCCCATCGGCCGGTAGACGTGGAACCAAGTGTAGAAGACCCCCATCTCGATCAGGCGGTCGACCCACTTGTCGGTCACGAGGTCATCGATGTTGGTCTTGCAGACGCTCGTGCAGACGCCGGTGAAGACCTTGTGCTTGAGGCAGTTTTCAATCCCCTGCATCGTCTTCGAAAGGACGTCTTTCCGGCCCCTCCGCTCGTCGCTGACGATCTCGCTCCCCTCGACGCTGATGAGGGGGGTGATGTTCCCCTGACGGCGGATCTCCTTGGCCACGTCGTCGGTGATGAAGTGGCCGTTGGTAAAGATCTGGAAGTAGCAGTCGGGATGCTTCGCGAGGATTTCGAGAAGCTGCGGGTGCATGAAGGGTTCGCCCCCCACGATCCCGAAGAAGACGTTCCCTTCGGCCTTGGCTTCGTTGATGAGCCGGTGCATGGCCGGGGCATCGATGATCTGCTGTTTGGCGGCGACGTCGACCCAGCACCCCTGACAGCGGAGGTTGCAGGAGTTGATGACGGAGATGTAGAGGAACGGGGGGAAGACCTGACCTCGCTTCATCCGCCGTTTGAACTTCGCGACCGAGAGGGAGCCTTTGACGCCCATGTTCCAGGCGAGTTTCCAGAGGAGCCGCTTGTCGGTTTCGAAGAGGATCCGTTTGGCGAGTCGCAGGTACATGCGGGAGGCTGCGGGTGGAAGGCGGGTGAGACGGAAATTGTACCGAAGGGCGCTCTCGCCGGCACGGCTGTGCTCGCTCAAACCCAATGTGCGACGGCAGCCGGGGTCAAGGGGGCCTCGCCCCCTTGCCGCCGGAGGCGCTTCTACGAGGAACCGTGGCACACAACGGATGTCCCCTTTGTGAAACGCGCGTTGAGGACTCACCGCTCGCTTTGCAATCCCCGCGGGTTAGTGAGGGGGCATACGGCACGTTGTCCGCGTCTGAACACTGACTCCTTCAGACATCTCTCGACGGCCAGGCCTCCGGCGGGCAAGAGGGCTTCGCCCCCTTGCATCCCCCACCAGGGGTGACCCCCTGGACCCCGGTTACTGATTCGTCATTCTCGTTGTTCACACGAACTCTGGCCCGGTGAAGTTCTTCACGTGTACAGTGGCAGCGACTCTTTACATCGATCTCACCGGTGAGACGGCCATGCTGCGTCGCAACGTCCTCAAAAGCCTCATCGGCAGCTCTCCCCTCTTCTCCGGCATCGTCTCCCAACTCCTCGCCGCCAGCGAAGACCCGCTCGCCCCCAAAGGAACACACTTCCCCGCCCGCGCCAAACGGGTCATCTTCCTCTTCTCCACCGGCGGCGTGTCCCACATGGACACCTTCGACCCCAAACCCGCCCTCTTCGCCGCCGACGGCAAGACCATGGGGGTCGGCGGCGGCCTCTCCAACCAGCAGCGGGCCCTCCAGCGCCCCCTCTGGAAATACCAGCCCGGCGGCACATGCGGCACGCAGGTCAGCGACCTCTTCCCGCACATCCGCGAGCAGATGGACGACATCTGTCTCATCCGCTCCATGCAGTCCAACGACAACGAGCACTACCAGGCGACGCTCGCCATCCACACCGGCTCATTCTTTTTCTCCCGCCCCAGCATCGGCTCCTGGCTCAGCTACGGGCTGGGGACCATGAACTCCAACCTCCCGTCCTTCATTGTCCTGGCGCCGCAGCTCCCCTATGCCGGGACGCTCGTCTACGCCAACGACTTTCTGCCGGCCTATCACCAGGGCGTGCGCGTCGTCCCCGGAGCGACGCCGATTCCGAACCTCGACCGCCGGACGCCGCAGCAGCGGGTTCAGGAGTTGGAGCTGCAGCTCGCCGAGCGGCTCAATGAGCAGCATCGCGAGCGGCATCCGGGCCAGGGGGAGCTGGCGGCGCGGATGCGGACGTTCGAGACCGCGTTCCACATGCAGAGCGAGGCCCGCGATGTGTTCGACCTGTCACGGGAGAGCGAGGAGACGCTGGGCCTGTATGGACTGCAGCGCGGTCAGACCGATGGGTTCGGGTGGCAGTGCCTTGTGGCGCGGCGGCTGGCGGAGCGGGGAGTGCGGTTTATTGAGCTGGTCGATGGCGGGTCGAGCGGGAACTGGGATTCGCATGGCGACATGGCGGACCATGGACCGCGGGCGAAGGCGATTGACCGGCCGATTGCGGGGCTGCTGCAGGACCTGAAGCGGTTGGGGATGCTGGATGACACGCTGGTGGTGTGGACGACAGAGTTCGGCCGGACGCCTGGCGCGGATGGGGCGAAGGGGCGGGGGCACCACAGTGCGTGTTTTTCGTCGTGGCTGGCGGGTGGGGGTGTGAAGGGGGGGATGGCGTACGGGCAGACGGATGAGCTGGCGGCGACCGTGGCGGAGAACCCGGTGCATGTGCATGACTTCCATGCAACGATCCTGCATTTGCTGGGGATCGATCACACGCGACTGACGTACCGTCATGGTGGTCGGGACTACCGACTGACGGACGTACATGGAAAAGTCGTGCAGGAATTGCTGGCCTAAAGAACCGGGGTCCAGGGCCCCCCCTGGTGGGGAGTGCAGAGGGGCAACGCCCCTTTGCCCGCCGGAGGCCCGGCCGTCGAGAGATGTCTGAAGGAGGGCCTGTCCAAACGCGGACACGGTGTCGTATGCCCCCTCACCAACCCGCTGGAATCCCAGAGCGAGCTGCGAGTCCTGAACGCCGGTCCCACAAAGGGGACATCCGTTGCTTACCACGGTTCCTGATGAAAACGCCTCCGGCGGCAAGGGGGTGAGACCCCCTTGACCCCGGTTGGCTGTCGCACATCCGCGAGGACGTTACGGCGTGCAGGAGCACGGAGCTTCGTACACCGCGTTGCTGACCGGCGTTCCCGACGAATAACCCGTGTAGGCCGTCGTCTGAACGTAGTCCGACGACACAGGCGCCGAGAAACTCGCCGCACAGTCGCCACAGGTCCGGAACCCGCTGCCGTAGCTGTTCGCGACCGCCGGATACCCGCCCGACCAGGTGTAACCCCCGGTGATCGGCGTCGCGTTCGTATACGTCGGGTACGAGCTCGTGTAGTTCGGATACGTCGTGTAGTTGTTCACGTAGGTCGGCGCGTAACTCGCCACGTACGGACTGCCGTACCCATAGCCGTATCCACCGTAGGACGGCGCGTAGCCAACGTAGCTGCTGTAAGCCGGATAGTACTGGCCATACCCATAGTACGAGCCAAGCCCGTACGGGCTGTATCCGCTGGAGTACCCGATCGAATACGGATACCCCCAGCCTCCCCAGCCGTAACCCGCCCCGCCCCAACCGTAGCCATAGCCGCGGTAGCCGACGCTGTAGCCGGGATATCCCCAGCCGCGGTAACCCCAGCCACCCAGGCCACGGTAGCCGCCCCAGCCACCACCCCAGCCGCGATAGCCACCCCAGCCGCCGCCCCAACCACGGTAGCCGACATAACCGCGGTAGCCGACATAACCGCGGCCCCATCCACCGCCCCAACCCCATCCGTGGTGCCAGGCGCTCGCTTCCTGGACTGCGGTGAGTCCCAGGCCGAACACCAGCACCGTTGCCATCAGAAATGATCGCATCGTCGTCCCCCCTCCAACGGACCACTGACTGCCGGAGGCGACGTGCAGCCGCATCTCCAGCGATTCACACGATTTTATGGTACACGCCGTGACACCGAATGAGCAGGGGGGATGCCGGCGCGCATCGGCAGACAACGGATTTGTCAGTTTTCCGCCAAGGCCTTGACCGAGTCCGCGCTCAAGAGGAGGGAGCGAGTTCCTGAGGGGGAACGAGCCGGGTGAGGATCGGCGTCGTGGCGATGGTCGTCACGATGGCCATGAGAACCATCATGGCGAAGAGGGTGGGGGAGATGACCCCCATGTCGAGGCCGATGTTGAGGACGATCAGCTCCATCAGGCCGCGGGTGTTCATCATGACGCCGAGAGCCGACGAGGTCCGCCAGTCGAGGCCCGTCCAGCGTCCCGCGGCGACCGTTCCGCCGAACTTCCCGAGCGTTGCCACCAGGATGATGACGGCACACATGATCCAGTCCATCGGCGTCGAGAGCAGACCGATCTGCGTCCGCATCCCGGTGTAGGCGAAGAACAGCGGCAGGAGCAGGATCGTCACGACGTCCTCCAGGCGGTGGCGGAACGCCTTGGCGACCTCGCTCTCGTGGGGGATGACGGCGCCCAGAAGGAACGCGCCGAAGATGGCGTGGATCCCGATCGCCTCGGTGATGAGCGACGAAACCAGGACGCCGACGAGGAGCAGTGCCGTCAGGTCGGTCGTCAGCGGGCGGCCGGCTTCCGAGCCGAACCACTTGTTCGCCAGCGGCCGCGCGACGAGCAGCATCACGGCGACGTAGCCCACGGCGAGCACGATGGTCGTGACCGCGATCCCCAGTTCCGCCTTGGTCACGCCGACGACGAAGGCCAGGAGGCACCAGGCCGTCACGTCATCGACCGCCGCGCACCCCAGGGACAGGACGCCGAGCTCCGACTTTTCCATCTTCTGGTCGGTCAGGATCCGGGCCAGGACCGGGAAGGCGGTGATGGCCATCGCGGCGCCGAGGAAGAGGGCGAAGCTGGTGAATGAGATGCCGGCGGGGGCGAGGGTCGGGAAGAGCCAGAGGGCGAGCGTCGCTCCCAGGAGGAACGGGACGATGATGCTCACGTGGGAGATGGCGACGGTCGCGTGTGCCCGGGACCGGAGGACGCCGGCGTTGAGATCGAGCCCGACGAGGAACATATAGAGGATGACGCCGATCTGCGCGAGCGTGTTCAGCGTCGGCATGATGGTGGCGGGGAACAGAGTGGTCATTGTCCCCGGGGCGATGCGGCCGAGGAGTGACGGGCCGAGGATGATCCCCGCCAGGACTTCGCCGATGACGCGGGGCTGTCCGAGTCGCTTTGCGATCGACCCGACGAACCGGGAGGTCGTGACCACGACCGTGATGGCGATCAGAACCTGCGGGAGGATGCCGTGGCCGCCGCCTCCTTTCGCCGCAGCGGCGGCCGGGGCGGTTGTGGCCGGCGCCGGCCCGGTCATCGTCTCGCCGACGCTCCGAACGAGGAAGAACAGGACGATGGCGCCGACGAACAGGAGCGTGTAGCCCGTGAACAGACCGCGGGTGGACGCGGGAGCGGGAGAAGGGTTGGGGGCCATCTCAATCGACATCTCGTGCGCCTTCAGGATGCGGGAGGCTAGGCAACCGGCCTGATGTTATCCTGCCGCGGCAAACACTTGTCAAGACAAGTGTAGTTCGGACAAGTGTTGTGTCGCTTCGAGGATTTGCGGGGCGAGGAGGATTCTGTCGAATCGAGAGCGGCTCGTCGCCTCCAGGGCGATGGAGGCGAAATGTCCGGCTCGGACGATGCCCTCGCCGGCCCGGCTGTGCCACCTCAAACCCAACGTGCGACGGCGGCCTGGGGTCAAGGGGGCCTGTGTTGTTTTTTTGGCCCCCTTGCCGCCGGAGGCACTCCTGTGAGGATCCGTGGTAAACAACGGACGGCCGCTTTGTGGGACCGGCGTTGAGGAATCACCGCTCGCTTTGTAATCCCCGTGGTTTGGTGAGGGGGCATACGGCACCTTGTCCGCGTTTGGACACTCGCTCCTTCAGAGAGATCAAGACGAGAGGGCCTCCGGCGGGCAAAGGGGCGTTGCCCCTCTGCACTCCCCACCAGGGTCCCCCTGGACCCGGTGAAAGGGGGTAATGCCAGAACACCGTCCGGCGAACGCAACCCGCCGCCGCCGCGCCCACCTCCCACAAAGGACGAGCCGCCAGAATCGTGATAGACTGACATTGATGGGTCGCAACAACCGCCCCCGACCGACAAACCCACCCGCCTCCAGCCTTCCTCGCCACCCACCAACGGGAGACCCACCCATGAATCTCGGCGACGAGCTGACGCGCAACATCACCCGCCGGTACTTCTTCTCCCAGGGCTCGCACGCCCTCGGCTGGGCCAGCCTCGCCACACTGCTCGGCCAATCCGGGGCACTCGCCAACTCCGTCGCCGCACCCGCACGCTACCCGCAGCCGCACTTCCTCCCGAAAGCCAAGCACGTCATCTATCTGCACATGGTCGGCGGGCCATCGCAGATGGACATGTTCGACTACAAGCCGGTCATGCAGGAGTGGTACGACAAGGACCTCCCGGACTCCATCCGGATGGGCCAGCGGCTCACCACCATGACCTCCGGCCAGAAACGGTTCCCGATCGCCCCCTCGAAATACAAGTTCGCCCGGCAGGGCGAATGCGGCATGTGGATGACCGAACTCCTCCCGTGGACCTCCAAGGTCGCGGACGACATGGTCTTCGTCCGCAGCATGCACACCGAGGCGATCAACCACGAGCCGGCAATCAGCTACATGCAGACCGGCAACCAGGTGACCGGCCGCCCGTGCCTCGGGGCCTGGGCCTCGTACGGACTCGGATCGCTGAACGAAGACATGCCCACCTTCGTGGTCCTCGTCGCCAAGCCGACCAACCAGGAGCAGATGCAGGCGATCTCCGCGCGGCTCTGGTCGTCGGGCTATCTCTCGGGCGAACACGCCGGGGTCTCGTTCCGCACCGGGGGCGACCCGATCCTCTTCATCAACAACCCGCCCGGCGTCCCCGCCGAAGTCCGCCGGAAGACGCTCGACGGCCTCAAGTCGCTCAACGAGATGAACTACAAGCTCGTCGGCGATCCGGAGACGCACACACGAATCCAGCAGTACGAACTCGCCTACCGTATGCAATCGAGTGTGCCGGACCTCGTCGACCTCTCCAAGGAACCGGAGTCGACGGAAAAGCTTTACGGCCCGGAGATCCACAAGTCGGGCTCCTTCGCCCACACCGTCCTCCTGGCGCGGCGGATGGTCGAGCGAGGCGTGCGGTTCGTGCAGATCTACCACAACAACTGGGACCACCACGGGAACCTCGCCGGCCGCATGACCGACCAGTGCCGCGACGTCGACCAGCCGTGCTACGGTCTCATCACCGACCTCAAGCAGCGCGGACTCCTCGACGACACCCTCATCATCTGGGGGGGCGAGTTCGGCCGGACAATCTACTCCCAGGGTGGCCTCTCGAAAGAGAACTACGGCCGCGACCATCATCCGCGGTGCTTCACGATGTGGATGGCCGGCGGCGGGACCAAGGGGGGGACGATCTACGGGGAGACGGACGACTTCTCGTACAACATCGTCAAGGACCCGGTCCACATCCGCGACCTCCACGCGACCGTCCTCAAGCTCCTCGGTTTCGACCACGAAAAGTTCGTCTACAAGTTCCAGGGGCTCGATCAGAAGCTGACCGGCGTCGAGCCGGCCCGCGTGATCTCCGACTTGCTGGCGTGAAGGGACTGCTGTGCATCTGTTGGGAACGCCGTTCGTTGCCGTCGCGTGGAGCGACGACTTCCGGGACACCGCCGCGCCGCCGGAACCGATTGCCGAGAGCCTGCAGGCGGCGAGCCTCCTGCTCGGAGACGTCCGTGAGGTCGTGACAGTCGTGGCCGTGATCGCCGCGGAGGAGCCGGAGTCCGACGAGGAGAGCGACCGGCTCTGCGCGGAGGTCTGGACGCAGCTTGAGCGGTGGACCGACGCGCTGATTCCGCATCAGACCGTGCGGGCCGTAGTCCGCTTCGGCGACCCGGTGGCGGAAGTCCTGGAGGAGCTGGGCGAGCAGCCCCGCGTCCTCCTGCTGGTGCCGCAGAGCGGTATCGTGGCGAGCGGGGCCGAGCGATTGCTCGCCTCGGCGCCGGGAGCGGTCTGGCTGCGGCCGGTGTACCGCAACCTGGCGCTGTCGTTCCTCTCGTGCGATGACGTCGCAGGGCGGCAGGACTCGCTGCGGGTCGCGGTCGATGCGGCCCGGACGCTGCACGGGCGGCTTCTGCTGGGACTGAGCGCTCCGGCCGATGAGGAACCCTCAGCGCGCGACGCCAGGGTCGGCGAGTTGGCCCGGACGCTGTCGCAGTTCGATTACCGCACGATTCCCGGCGGCACGAAGATTGAAGTGGCGGTTTGCGAGCCGGCTGTCCTGGCGGAGACGCTGCGGAAGACGGAGCCGATCGACATCGTCCTGGAGACGCAGGATCGCGCCGCCGCCGTGCGGCGGGCACTGGCCGGCGAGTCCGTCTGGGTCGCCCGCTGACAGGACCGGCCCGGATCTCGGATGGATCGGGCTATGGCGCCGGGCGATCGGCCTCTTTGATCCGCACGAGCTCCGCGAGAATCTTCACCCCGAGGGGATCGACCGACCTCGCGGTGTTGGTCAGCACGACCACGCCGACGCCGAGCGGTTCCACGATGCCGAGGTAGCTGGCCGACCCGCCGACCATTCCGTTGTGCCAGATCACCGGGTGGGCGCCGATCTCGGAACTCTGCCAGGCGAGCCGCCCGTCGCCGTGAAGCATCTGGAGGAACTTGGCCCAGTTCCTCTTCCAGCCGGAGAAAATGTAGACCAGGCACGCCCCCCAGACGAGGACCACGAACGTAGACGCCCCCGCTCCCCAGAGCGACCAGGTGAGAAGCGTCATGAGCGCCAAGGTCACGATGCTCGGGATGCGTCCCCCGTAGCAGGCGGCGACCAGAGTCGGGAGCAGCATGAGCGAGAAGAACAGGAGGCCGTCGAGGCCGCCGCGGGTCAGCCACTTCGTCCCGTGGAGGTAGAGCTCGAAGAGCGCCAGCACCACGACATAGCCGAGTGGGAGAACCCAGCTGAGCCACGACAATCGTTCGGGCTTGCGCCCCTCGTGGTGCGGCAGGTCCGACGGCTCGCGCATCAGCCGGAGCTCCTCGGACAGAGCCGACATCTCGGGACTCACGTTCGCCCGCAGGAACTTGAGCATGTCCGAAAGCGACGATCGCACGCCCCCCGCGGCGACGGTCACCTCGGTGAAGTCCCAGTGCCTGGTGGGCCTATCCTTCTTGCTGTGCGCGGTCGCCAGCCGGGGGGCCTGCTCGCTGGTGGCCTCCGCCGACGTGTCGAGCATCCCCAGGGGAACGAGGACTCTTTCGTAGAGCGCTTTGCGGAAGTCACAGCCGGCGAGCTTGCCGAGCACATGTCCCAGGAGACCGACTCCGAAGTTCGAATACGTCGACGACGAGCCGATCGGCGCCAGGGGCTTCATGCGGTTCAGACAGGCGTAGAGCATCGCCTGGTCGTAGTGCACATAGGGGTTCTCCATGTCCGCCGTAGCGATCAGGTCGTCCGGGAGCCGCGGCAACGAGGAGCGATGGTTGGCGAGGGATCGATAAGTGATCCCGGACCGGCCGTCGGTGGGGAGCGTCACCAGATCGCCGAGCGCCGGCTGCAACGGGTCATCGAGACGGATTTCCCCTTTCGTTACCGCCTTCGCGAGCAGGAGCGAAGTGAAGAGTTTGCTGAGCGAGCCGACCTCAAAGACCGTGGCATCCGAGACCGGCCTCTTCGAAGGAACGTCGGCCCAGCCGCTGACCGCGCGGTACTCCTGCCCGTCGAAGATGACGCCGATGGCGACTCCGGTCAGGTTCTTCGCGCAGCTCCGATCCGCGATCTCCTTCAGGAACGCGGCGATGTGCTCCGAATGGTCGCGGGCGACTGGAGTCGTCATCTCTCGGCCTCGACCTTGGGCGGCAGCGAAGGGGACGACTCCATCCGGTTGCTCGCATCTGGGAACAGCTCCGCGGGCGACCTTACTTCGCCTGCCAGAGGGTCTGGATCGCGCTCACCGTCTGCTCGACGAGTTCCTGGCCCCCTTCGGGACCGACCAGCGTGCTCTGGACGATCGCACTGTAGGAGCCCGCACGAACCGCCCGGGCGGTGGCGAGGTACGACCCCGGGCCGGACAACTGGATCACAAAGGTCTGGACCGCCGGACTGCGGGACTTCATCTGCACGCCGAAGTCGGTGTAGAGCTCGAAGTCGTTCGTCGCGATCGCCACATCGCCCAGCCGCAGGACATGCAGTTCCATCTGGTACGGAGCGATGGGGCCTCGCTGCTGCTTCTCGTATCGCTCGACGGCGTCCAGGTTCCAGTTCATGAGCGTCCGCTGGGCCGGGTCCTTCGCCTGCTCGGCCGCGGTCTGCTTCGCCTCCTCGTATTCCTTCTCCGTCACGACGCGTTTCGGCAGTTCGATCGGCCGGACCGTGTGGACCAGCGGGACGTCGGTCTGCATGTCGCGGGCGGCCCCCTCGTATGCCTCCTCCCACCCGACGACGATCCGCCGCGCGAGCTCTTCGAGCCGCGTCAGCCCGCGGAGGGTCCGCATCCGCTCCTCCGCCGCCTTGCGGTACATGAGGTGCGGCGACTGATCCCCCGCCGCGCCGGTCCAGCCGAGGATCTGCAGGTCCGCTCCGTGCTTCTTGCGGAGCGACTCCCGGACCTCGTGCCAGAAGTCGGCGTCGACGAGCAGGTTCCCCTCCACCTCCTGCGAGGGGCACGAGACATTGACCGCGGTCGCGATCAGCTTCTTCTCCTGGTCCCAGAAGAACAGCACCTCGACGCCGTCGTCCTCGTGACCTTCGAGACCGCGGAAGGCGGGCCCGTTGGTCTGGCCGTACATCTTCGCTTCGCCGTCGGCATAAAGGGCCCGGCGGTTCTGGGCAACGACTGCGTGGCCGAGTCCCCAGCCGACGCTCCCCGGCTTCCGCCCGGTCCAGGCCTTGGCGGCCGCCTCGGCGATCCGATCGGCGGCAAACTGCACGTAGTCCCGGGGCCGCATCACCCCCTCGGCGTCGAGCCCTTCGTACTTCCCCTCCTGGGTCACGGGGGCGGTGTGGGTGTGGGTCGCGCTGAGGACCAGTTTCTCAACCGGGAATCCGGGGAGACGGGCCTTGAGCCGCTCCCGCACCGCGTCCGACAGCTCGGTCCGGATGGCGACGAGATCGCACGAGACGAGGATCGCCTGATCGAGCGATTTCTCGCCCTCTCGCGACTCCAGTGCCAGGGCGGTGGCGGTGCAGGGACTGCGGACGCTCTTGGAGATCCGGGTCCGCATCTGGCCGTCGAGACCGACCGGCTGCTCGGGCGTGATGCTCTCCGACGCGGCCCCGAATACGAATTCCGCCGCGGCCGCCGGGCTCGCCGGCAGGCTGACGAGAATCAGCCACACACCCAGGAACCACGGAACCACAATCGACCGGCTCATCATCGGTGCGTCTCGGCGAGGTGAGGTTTTGCCAGGGAACGGGCGGCGAGAGGGCCGACCGGCGAATCCTTTTCGATGTCTGCTGTGGCCGCGGAGCTGTGGAGGAAGCCGGCTACGTCTTTTCGGAGAGGAGCGCGCCCAGGAACGTGACCGCGTCGTTCTGCTCGCGGGCGACGCTCTGAAGGACATCGAGCCGGCCCGCCTCGCGGCAGAGATCGGCGAAGGAGAACCGGGCGTCGTCGCCGACGCGGGTCAGGTAACGAGCCGCCAGGTCGACCGCCTCGGCCTTCTTTCCGCAGCGGATCAGGAGGTCCACCAGCACGTAGGCCAGGATCGGCTTGTCCTGCTCGTCCGGCTCATGGTCGAGCTTCTCCTGGAAGTACCGCAGGGCTTCGTCGCGGTTGCGGTCGAGGAGGACGCGGAAGAACTGAACGTGGGCCGGATAGAAGTCATCGAACGGCGGGTCGCCGGGATACTGGAGCTGAGGGTCGAGCTTGGAGCCGTATTCGGCGAGCTGGAGGGCGAGGTCGAGTTCCTTCGCCGGGGCATCGATCGAGCGGGCGAAGCGGACGACCGAGTTCAGGTGCGAGACGTCGATGTGGTAGTTGCTCCCCTCAAAGAGCCAGTCGCGGCCGCCGATGAGTTCCCGCAGCGAGGCATCGGGGGGGAGCATCGAAATCCGCTGTTCGACGTGGCGGCGGACGTTGTCCGTGAGGTCGGCGTAGAGGTGCCGGACCATCAGGCGGGCGCATTCGGCCCGCTGTTCGGGCTTCAGGTTCGGGAGCGACTGATCGAAGGAGGTGATCGTGCTGCAGGTGCCGTGGAGCTTGAGGGACATCTCGAGTCCCTTGGCGGGGTGGACTCCCTGGTAGAGCGCGATGTGGATGACCTCTTCGGTCTTCTCGTCGGGATGGGCCGGGACCGGAAGGGCTTCGAGGGCGGCGGCGACGGTCTGGGGCTCGCGGATCACGGACAGGTAGGTCCATGCGGCGGCGAGGTCGCCATCCTTGAGGTAGAGGTTGCCGGCTTCACGGGCGGCGGCGACGTAGGTCTCTTCGACCTGTTTCCGGAGGTCCGGGGGGACGTCGCTGAGCTGGGAGGGGCGGGAGAGGGGAAGTTTGAGTTCGTGCTTTCGCTGAAGCATCCGGATGTCGAACAGGCGGTGGTAGTCGCGCTGTTCGCGGAAGAGGTCCGCCAGATGGCTGAAGGCGGCGGCGGGGCCGCATTCCTGGACGAGGCGGGGGAGTTCGTCGAAAGCGGATTCGGGCATCGGTGGCTTTGGAGGGGGAGGAGGCCAGGTGCGAAAGCGCGGCAGGAGGGTTCGAGTCTATCCCGCTGGCGCAGCGAATCCAATCCGCGCCCTTGCCGGCACGACTCCCCTAGCTCAAACCCAACGTGCCACGGCAGCCTGGGGTCAAGGGGGCCACGCCCCCTTGCCGCCGGAGGCACTTCCATGAGGAACCATGGTACACAACGGATGTCCCCTTTGTGGAACCGGCGCTCACCGCTCACTCTGCAGGCCCCGCCGGTTGATGTGGGGGCATACGACACGGTGTTCGCGTTTGGACACGCTCTCCTTCAGACAGTTCCCGACGGCCAGGCCTCCGGCGGGCAAGAGGGCGTTGCCCCCTTGCATCCCCCACCAGGGTGCCCCTGGACCCGGTAAAAGGGAGAAAGATTCGTCGGCTCCGCGGGAGTTTCGAACATTCCTTCACCACAACACTTGGGTGCAATCACACCCACACCGTGGTAGCCTGCACAAACCGGTTCCGACATTCGACGGGACCGACGAAGTGCCTCCCCGTCCCTTCGTCTCTGCCGCGATCCGGGCATCGCTCTGGCGCGGCCGATCACCCCTCACGTCGACCGCGTCCCGGTGTCTGGCCCCATGGCGATCAAGATCACGCTGGAATCGTTTCTGGCCGTCCTCCGCCGCAGCGGACTGATCGAGACGGATCTGATCCAACGGCTGGTCGACGAGTTCCGCGCCGCCAACGGCGAGCCCCCCGAAGCCAAGCCCTTCGCCGACTTCCTCGTCGAACGAAAACTCACCAGCCCCTGGCAGGCGGACAAACTCCTCGTCGGCAAACACAAGGGCTTCTTCCTCGGGAAGTACAAGCTCAAAGGTCTCCTCGGCAAAGGAGGCATGAGCTCCGTCTACCTCGCCGAACACGTCCTCATGCGGCGGATGTGCGCCATCAAGGTCCTCCCCGCCCGGCGCGTCAACGACGCCTCCTACCTCGGCCGCTTCCACCGCGAAGCCCAGGCGGTCGCCGCCCTCGACCACCCCAACATCGTCCGGGCCTACGACGTCGACCACGAAAAGGACGGCGAGTTCGACATCCACTTCCTGGTCATGGAGTACGTCGAGGGAAAAAGCCTCCTGGACATGGTCGCCGAACGGGGCCCGCTCGGACCGGTCGAGGCGGCCCAGTACATCCGCCAGGCGGCCCTCGGACTGCACCACGCCCACGGCGCGGGGATCATCCACCGCGACATCAAGCCCGGCAACCTCCTGGTCGACATGTCCGGGACGGTCAAACTCCTCGACATGGGACTGGCCCGGTTCTTCGGCGGCGACGACGAGAAGTCGCTGACGATCCAGCACGACGAGAAGGTCCTCGGCACCGCCGACTACCTCGCCCCGGAACAGGCGGTCGACAGCCACAAGGTCGACCGCCGCGTCGACATCTACAGCCTCGGCTGCACGCTCTACTTCCTCTTCACCGCCCAGCCCCCCTTCAACGAGGGGACCCTCACGCAACGGCTGATGGCCCATCAGCTCAAGGATCCCAAGTCGATCACGGAGTTCCGGGCCGACGTCCCGGAGTCGCTCCTGGCGATCATGCGGAAGATGATGGCCAAGAAGCCGGACGACCGGTACGCGACCGCCAAGGAAGTCGCCGACGCTCTCTCCGACTGGCTCCTGCGGCAGGGCGCGGGGCTCCCCGACACGACCTCGGACAGCGGACCGCTGAACCTGGCTGTCGCCGCTCCGGCTCCCGTCGCCCCGGCGGCCCCGGCGGCTCCGGCGGTCTCCGCGCCGGCCGCCACCGCGTCCCCACCGCCGGCCGAGTCCGGGGTTCCCGATTTCTTCGGGATCGGGGCTTCGGCAGCCGAGCCGATTCATGAGGCGCCGGGCGACTTTGCGAACCTGTTCGGCGGAGGCCCCGCGCCCGCCCCCGTCCCGGCGGCGCCCAAGGCTCCGGCCAAGACAGCAACCACCAAGCCCGCTCCTTCACCCGCGGCAACCTCGAAGCCCGCCTCCGGAACAAAGCCTGGCAAGAAAAGCTCTGCGGCCGAGATCGAGGTCCCCTCCTTCTTCGGAGGCCCGGCCGGCAACAACGGCGGCAGCGAAGCGCCCGCCGAAGTGGGACACTTCACCGACCTGTTCACGGGCGAAGCGCCGAAGACCGGTTCGGGAGCCGGACGCGCCGGGCCGGCCGCCTCGGCTCCGGTCGCTGCACCAGCGGCCGAACCGGACGTTCCGGACTTTCTGCGAGCCGCCGCCCCTCCGGCCCCCGCTCAGACAAAGCCAGCGCCCGCCAAGGCCGCTCCCGGCAAGCCCGCAGCGGCCAAGTCCCCGGCGGCACCTGCGGCCCCCAAGCCGACGGCCAAGGCACCCGCCGCCAAGGCTCCGGCCCCGACGCCGCCTCGGACCGCGGAAGAGGCTCCTCCGTTCCTGGCCGGAGCGGCACCAGCCCCCGCGGCCGACAATCCGTTCGGAGCGGACCTGTTCGGATTCCAGTCGGGGTCGAACGAAACAGCCGCTCCGCCTGCCCCCGCTCCCAAGGCCCCCGCGCCAACTCCTCCAGCACCGAAGCCGGCCTCCAAGCCGGCCGCGGCAGCGGTACCACCTGCTCCCAAACCCGCTCCAACGCCTCCTGCCCCCGTCGCAGAAGGTGTCCCCGACTTCCTGTCCGGCGCGACGACCGAAGCGGCCGCGGAACCGCCCGCCGGCGACGACCCGTTCGGATTCCATTCCGCACCCGCGGCTCCTGCTCCCCCGCCGCCCCCTGCGGCCAAGGCTCCTGCTCCGCCGAAGCCGGCCCCCAAGCCACCGGCCACGGCAGCCCCGAAGGCCGCACCAGCCGCAACGGCGCCGGCCAAAGCCGCTCCGGCTCCCCCGGCAGCGGAGGAGGTCCCGGCGTTCCTGAACGCGTCTGCGGCAGCCCCCGTCACCGAAGCCGCTCCGATGGGGGACCTCTTCGGCTTCGGCGCCGCAGCCGAACCAGCGGCTCCCGTCCCAACTCCAGCGCCGCCCGCACCAAAGCCTGCACCACAACCTCCGGCCAAGCCCGCTGCCGCCAAGGCACCAGCCGCCGCACCTCCACCGGCTCCGGCACCGCCGAAGCCTGCGGCCAAGCCCGCCCCCGCAACGGCTCCGGCCGACGAGATGCCGGCCTTCCTGGGCGGGGCTGCCTCTGCACCGGTCGGCGAGAGCGACAATCCGTTCGGGGCAGAGATGTTCGGCATCGGGACCGCGGCCGCGGAACCGCCCGCCCCCGCCCCAGCGCCGCCCGCTCCTCAGCAGACCCCCGCTGCCAAGGCGGCCACATCGCCTCCTCCGGCGGTCGCGGCGCCCGAACCATCGCCCCCGCCGTTCCTCGTTGACGCCGGCGCAACGGACGATGCCGGAGGAATGCCGGATCTCTTCGGAACGAGCGAACCCGCACCAGCCCCGGCTCCCGCTGCTCCTCCCAAGGCCAAGCCCGCCCCCAAAGCGGCCCCCGCCCCTGCAAAGCCGGCGGTCGAAGTCCCGGACTTCCTGCAAGCCGGTGGGATGTTCGCCGATTCGGCACCCGCCTCCGCGCCCGCGGCCAGCGAGCCCAGCCCGTTCACAGCCGCGGCGCCGGCTCCCTCCGAAAGCCCGGCGGACGATTCTCCGTTCGGTGGCTCGGAGACCGAAGAACGCGTCACGACTCCGGTCCGCCCGACCAGGAAGACGGGACCTTCGCCCCTGGCCGGTGTCCAGGCGTGGCTCCAGGTCCCCAAGAATCGCCTGATCGCCGGCGGCGCGGCCGCTGCGGTCGTGATCGTGATCGCGGCCCTCGCCTTCATCCCGAGCGGCAAACCCAAGACCACGGGAGCCGGGACCGGCCCCACGGCGGCGGCTCCCGCGGCCGCGCCCGGCGGCGCCCCGGTGGCCGCGTCCTCGGTACGGCAGGCAACCGTGCGTCCCCGTCCGCAGGGGGACTCGATCACGGTGGGACCGGAAGGGAACTTCGGGACGGTCAGCGAAGCGGTCAACTACTTCATGCGGAACATCCCGAATGACGGGAGCCGCCGGACGATTCGCGTCGCAGGGGGCTACTCCTACACCGAGTCGATCACGATCGCCGCAGCCATCGGGATCTCCAGCCCGCTGACGATCACCACCGACGCCGCCCAGCCGGCGATCCTGACACCCCGCGGCGGCGGCGTGATCATGAACATTCCTTTCGCAACGGACCTGATCCTTGAGAACCTGGTCTTCGACGCCGGCGGCGCGCCGAACTGCGCTCAGCTCGAAGTGCTCGGCACCGGCTCGCAGCTCAAAAACGTCGAGTTCCGGGGCTTCCGCGAGAACGGCCTCGTCATCGCCTCCGTGCCGGGGGACCAGGCCGCGCCGGTCCTGCTCGACGGCTGCCGCTTCAAGGGCTTCGACGCGGGGGCCAAGGGACTCGTCTTCAAGACCTCGGCCGACAACCTGTTCGGCCTCACGGTGACGAACTCGCAGTTCGCCGCCCCGTTGCGGACCGGGATCGAAGTCGGCAGCGCGTCCGTCTCCAGTTTCCAGGTGACGAACTGCCGGTTCGTCGACGTCCGGACCGGCGTCCTGTTCCCGGCGCCGAAGCAGGAGTTCGAAGACGTCCTGATCCTGAACAACACGTTCTACAAGGCGGCGGACGCGATCGTGTTCAACCACGCCCCCGACGCCAAGCGGCCGATGAAGTCGGCCCTGATCGGCAACCTGTTCGCCGGCTCGACGACGACCGACGTCTCGATCCGGTCCGGGTTCACGAAGCAGCAGTGGGACCAGTTCCAGTCCGGGGGACCGGGAATCGCCGGCAATATGTCCCAGCGGGAAGGAGACCTCGGCGCGAACGAAGTCGACGTCTTCGGCCAGGGGGGCAAGCGGCCCCTCAAAGAGCTCTCGTTCGTCAGCACGACGCCGGGAACGCCCGAGTTCCTTAAGCCAACCGGCGCGAACGTCTCGTTCACGAAGCCGAAGGCAGGCAACGGCTGGGCCGGCGCCGTTCAGCCATAGCGGCTCAGCCCCCGCCAAGCGACAGCATCAACCTGGGCCGGGCGCCATGCACAAGACCACTCCTTCGTGCTCTTGGTGCCCCCTTGGTGCCTTGGTGTTTAACAACCAGCCCCGCTTCAGGAGAGCGATCTCGTCCGCAGGAGAATGCGGCTCGCCACGACACCCTGCAGCCCGATCAGAGCGATCGTGACCGCCAGCGCAATCCCGCCGGCGACAAGCGTAAAACGCGATCCCGCGGCGTCCCCCGCGCCCGCGAGGAGCCATGCCAGGAGAAAGGCGACCAGGGTCCAGACGGAGCTGCAGGTCAATCCCGCCAGACCGCCGCACAAGAGTCGTTGCTCACGATCCGTCATGAGACATTCCGTTGTCATCGTTCAGGGAAGCTGCGGCGCGGGAGCCTTTGATGCGCCAGCCCCGGCCGGAAGGGGTCAGGTCGGCTCTTTCACTTCCTCGACCGGGAGCCAGGGGCGGACGAATTCCTCGAGGGCCTCGTAGTTCTTGAAGCGGGCGAGTCCCGGCCCCGGATTGACGATCACCTCTCCATCCGAAAACAGGAGCAGGTGCGGAATCCCCTGCACGCCGAACCGGGCCTGCAGCACGGGATGTTCGTCGATGTCGATCGCCACGACCTTAAGGCGGTCGCCGTACTTCTTCTCGAGCCGGTGCAGCAGCGGCCGCAGATACTGGCAGGGGCCGCACCACGTCGCGGAGAAGTCCGCCAGGACCACTTTGTCCGACTTCAGGACCGTCGCGTCAAACCATTCCATGCTGGCCGCCGCCGCCTGATTTGCGGCCGACGAACTGGCGGGCGGAGTCGGCAGCTCTCCCATGCAGCTCGCCAGGAGGGCGCACGCGAGGAGCCACAGGAGAGGATATCGACGACGCATGACGAGTCTCACGGGGTGTTCGGACCCCGTGATTCTATCATGCCCCCCCGGCCGCGGCAGGGCGAATCGCCGTCGATCCCGTCCGCGGCTCTTTCCGTGCTGCGAAACTCAGTCCACCACCGCGTGGGGGAGGGGATCGCCGATGAACGAGTCGAGCGACTCGCCGCTCACGAACAGGTAGAGCCGCCCCTTGTACCAGACGGCGTGCTGCAGGGAGCCTTCCAGCTCTTCGCCGGTCCGCTTGAAGTGGACGACGTCGTTACCGTCGGCCGCGGGAGCGTACTTGGCCGGATCGGAATCGAAGACGATCTTGGCCTCGGCGGAGGAGAGCATGATGACCCGCCGGCCATAGCTGCTCTGGAACTCGGGACGGGCGTCGACGAGTTCGCGATGATCCCGCAGCATCACCGGGCAGAACCCCTTCAGTCCCGGCCGGTCGACCCGGGCGGCGATGAGGGCCATCTTTCCGCCCTGAGCGGGGCCGCCCGTACGCGGCACCGGCTGGAGGCTCGGCTGCCCGGCCGGCTGGACCGTCGCCGGCGTCGTGACCGGATCGGCGGCCGCCACGGGCGGCACATTCAGCGGCGGCAGCGGACTGGCGGCGGCCTGAACCGGCGGGGCGGCGGGTTGCATCGGGGCCGACGGAGCGATGGGCGGCGTGGCCGGCAGGGACTGGGCGGCCAGCGGGCTTCCCGGCTTCAGGCCGGCGGGAGCGGGGCTGCCGGGCTGGTCGGTCGAACGTTCGTCCTCGTCCGAGAAGAATCCCTCTTCCGCAGCCTTGGCCAGCGGCGCGGCGGGAACCGCGGGCAGGGCCGGAGCGGCTACCGAAGGCGCCGCGGCGGGAGCCGCCGGCGGAACGGCCGGGACGGTCACGACCGGAGCCGCCGAGGTCTGCGCGGGAGGCATCGCCGGCGCGGCGGGGGCCAGCGGAGGAACGACGACGGGGGGAACCGTCGGCAGGTGGTCTGCCGCGGCCAGCGGGGGCGGAGCCAGCGGGGGCGGAGCCAGCGGGGCCGCCGGTACGGGGGTGGCTGTGACCGGCGCGTCGGGCATCGGGGCCTCGGCCGCGGGAGCGGCAGGGGTTCCAAAGACGAGTGCCGGAGGAACCGTCGCCGCGGCGGGCGGGACCGCCGGACGGGGAGCGTCGCTCGTCGTCGTGCGGGGCCCTGGACCGCCGGCGTTCGGAGCCGGCAGCGGGACCGGGAGGACAAAGCCATCGTTCGCCGGAGCGGCCAGCGGAACCGCGGCGGGGGCGGGGGCCGGAACTGCCGACGGAAGCGGGACCTCGACCGACGGCGTGATGATCACCGGGGCCGCGGAGGTCGTGGTCATCGGGACCGGATCGTTGAGACCGAGGCCGGTGAAGGGAACGGGCGCCGGCGCGGCGATCGCAGGAGCCGCGGGCGGAGTCGGAGCCGCCGTCGCCGGAGCCGCGGGAGCGGCGAACTGGGGAACGAAGGCCTGCGGAGCGTCGGTCGCCGGAGGAGCGAGCGGCGTCGGCGCGGCCAACGTCACGGCCGGAGGCTGCGTCGCGGCCGATGTCGCCGGGGGAGCCTGCGGAGCAAACGGCTGCGGAGTGGCGGCCGGTGCCGGCAGCGCCGCGACCTGGGCCGGAGGCAGCGCGGGGAAGGCCGACGGAGCGGCGGCGACCGGAGCCTGCGGCGGAACCGCGGCTACGGGCGCCGCGGCCTGCTCGGGGGCCAGCGGAATCGGCTTCGAGAAGTCCAGGACCGGCAGTGCCGACGGAGCGGCGGTCGTGTTATTGGCGAGCGGGTGCCCCATCGGAGCGGCGGCAGGCGCCGCGTGGGCGGGGACCGGCTTTCCGAATCCGTCCAGGTACGGGAGCGCCGCCGGGGCCGAGGCCGATCCGGAAACGGTGTTCGGAACGCCGACGAACGGGTCCCCCTGTGGAGCCGGAACGGCGGGAACGAACGGCGCCGCGGGAGCAGCGGCCGGAGCCGGAGCGGCGGCCGTCTGCGGAGCAAACGCCTGCGGCATCCCGAACAGCTGGCCGTAGTTCGGCAGCCGCGACGCGGGCCGGGCGGCCATGGCGGGCGGACTGGCCGGAGGAGCCGCCGGAGGGATCGCGGCCGGAGCGAGCGGAGGAGGAGCCTGGACGCCGTAGACACCCGCCTGGGCTGCGGTGCGGCGCGGGTCGTAGTGAATCTCGGACGGCTCTTCGGGAGGGGCCTTGGGAGCGGGCTTGCGGAACGGGTTGATCTGTTCGAGCCAGCCGACGGGCTTCTTGGGCTTCGCCGTCGACACTCCCATCGACTGCGCCTCGGCCCACGTCTTGGGCTGGGGAGCATCGGGATCCATGGAGACCGGTCCGCCGGACGGCTGCGTGACAGGCCGCGATTGTCCAACCGTCTGCACCGGCAGCATCCCGTGCGGGGCGGCGGAAGGGGCCGGCGCGTTGGCGGCGGGGCTGGCCTGGACGGGGGCCCCCTGGGCGGACGGCTGCTGGGCCTGCCGCTGAATCCCCGAATCGGGGAGTTCCAGCACCGGCCGGCCGTTCTGTTCGTAGAGGGCTTCGAGCTGCTTCTGGACTTCGCTCTTCGGTCCGCTCGATCCCATCGGGCGGGGCTGATAGGCGGGGGCCGCTCCGCCGGACATCTGGGTGCGGAGTTGCGGAGCCGGGTTGGGGGCCGGGGTTTCGGCCTGAGTCTGGACGACGGGAGACCGGGGAACGGGCTGGAGGAACTGCGGCGGGGAGGTCGGTTCGACCGCCAGTGTCCAACTCGCTGCGGCCGTGGTCAGTCCGGCCGTGAGCCAAAACGCACGAAACCGAAAGAATCGCGATCGGTCAGTCGACATCGTCTGCTCCTGTGCTCCCTTCGGCAGAAGAAAGGGAGCCCCGCGTCCAATGCCCGGTCGGCTGAAACACGTTCCGCCGGGATTGCTTATGCGCTCCGAGGGGGGATAATCGGCTCCCCCTTCGAGAAGCCGACCGAGCGGCGCCGGCCACGAGATGACCGGGCCTCCACCCCTGGATGCACCGTGTCTATCGTCGACCGGTCGTGCGGAGTTTGACGGCCGTACGGCCTCTGCGGGCCGAATCCGCCCGGAGAACAGTTTCGACGCGCACGAACGTCACAACCGAAAAAGTCACCCTCCCCGCCCCAGTTTGACATCGCATGTCCACACCGATTCCTCCCTCGTCCCCCATTCCTCCCGGCTCTTCGTCTTCGCAGGGGCCGCAGCCGACGGTCATTGTCCGGACCGTGCGGAAGGGGGGGTGGCTGGCGGCGGCGCTGGCGGTCCTGCTGTGCGGGTCGGTCCTCGTCAACATGCTGCTGATTACCTTTACGGCCCAGCAGATCACGGCGACGACCGAGACCTCGTCGCTGACCGAGCAGTACGTCTCGGGGGACAAGGAGGCTTCGGACCGGATCGCGATCGTGGAGATCGACGGGACGATCATGTCGCCGTTCACGGAGCGGACGCTCAAGATCCTGAAGCGGATCGAGAATGACGCCAACGTGAAGGGGATCGTGCTGGCGGTCGAGAGCCCGGGGGGATTCGTGGCGGACAGTCAGCGGATCTACGACCGGCTCAAGGCGCTGCACGAGACGAAGGGGAAGAAGATCTATGTCTCGATGGGCCGGCTGGCGGCATCGGGTGGATATTACGTCGCGATGGGGGCGGGTCCGCAGGGGAAGATCTATGCGGAGCCGGCAACGTGGACCGGGTCGATCGGGGTGATCATTCCGCGGTATGACGTGTCGAAGCTGGCGTCGGATTATGGGGTGAAGTCGGAGCCTCTGGTGACGGGTCCGTTCAAGGATGCGCTGAGTCCGTTCAAGGAGTTGTCGCCGGAGGAGCGGGAGGTCTGGAAGGCGATCATGGACGAGTCGTACAACGAGTTTGTGCGGATCATCGATGAGTCGCGTGAGAAGCTGAACTGGGATCAGGCGAAGGCGCTGGCGACGGGGCAGATCTATACCGCGAAGCAGGCTGTGGCGAATGGTCTGGTGGACGGGATCAAGTATCGGGACGACGTGGTGGCGGAGCTGAAGGAGGACTTGAAGCTGAGCAAGGCGCGGGTGGTGCGTTACACGTATCCGCCGTCGGCGGTGGAGTTGTTGCTGGGTGTTTCGTCGCGTGTGACGCCGCGGTCGTTGATTTCGGAGTTTCTGGACGCATCGGTTCCGCGGGCGATGTATTTCTTCGGTTGGCACCCTAACCTCGAATAGAGCGGCCTCACAACCTCACCGGGGTCCAGGGGGCCACCCCTGGTGGGGGATGCAAGGGGGCCTGTGTTGTTTCTCTGGCCCCCTTGCCCGCCGGAGGCCTGGCCGTCGGGAGATGTCTGAAGGAGGACGTGTCCAAACGCGGACAACGTGCCGGATGCCCCCTCACTAACCAGCGGGGATTTCAGGGCGAGCGGTGAGCCCTCGGTGCCGGTTCCACAAAACGGTCGTCCGTTGTTTACAACGGTTCCTCATGGAAGTGCCTCCGGCGGCAAGGGGGCGAGGCCCCCTTGACCCCGGCTGCCGTCGCACATTGGGTTTGAGGTAGCACCGTCGTGCCGGCAAGGACGCGGATGAAGGCATCTACTTCGGACGCGCCGCCGCCCGCCCATCCGGACCATCCTCTTTGTAACCGGGATTCACCACCGGATACGTCGCGCCGACCGCCTTCTGCCACGCCTCCAGTTCCTTCGTCAGCTCAGCCACCACCGGAATATGGTTCGCCGCCACATCCCGGCTCTCCGACGGATCCTTCTCGATCTCGTACAGCTCCACCCGCCCGGTCTCCATCGACTGAATCATCTTCCACTCCGCATTGCGGACCGCCGCCACCGGCGCGCCCCCCTGATTCCCATAGTGCGGGTAGTGCCAGAACAGCGACCGCGGAGCAATGGTCTCCCCCCGCAGCAGCGGTGATAGATCGACGCCGTCGAGGACCTGCCCCTCCGCCGGCTTCCGCCCCATCGCCGCGAGCAGCGTCGGATACACATCGACACTGCAGACCGGCGTCGTCGAAGTCGTCCCCGCCTTCGCCACACCCGGCCACCTCACGATCCACGGAACCCGGATCCCCCCTTCATACACCCACCCCTTCCCCGCACGGAGCGGCAGGTTCGATGTCGGCCAGCCCTCGCTCGTCGAGAGCCCCCCATTGTCGGACGTGAAGACCACGATCGTCTCCCCTTCCACTCCCGACGCATTGAGCTGATTCAGCACTATTCCGACCGCCTCGTCCATCGCCTCCACCATCGCGGCGTAGACGACGTGAGCCTGCGTCAGCCGCACATCGCGCGGCTCCTCGCGTCCAAACTGGTCCGAGAGCATCCGCCGCCGCCGCTTCTCCTCGTACTTCTGCCGGAGATCCTCGCGGGCCATCAGCGGCGTATGGACGTCGTAGAAGGCGTAGTACGCCAGGAACGGCTCATGCTTGTGCTGGTCGATGAACCGGGCCGTCTCGCGGGCCAGCCGGATCGGAAGATGCTCCCCCGGCGGACCGTCGGCCAGCCGCGGGTTCCCATACGGCGAAAAGTACTTTCCGCCGCCGTACGGTCCCCCCTGCTCGATCCCGCCCAGGTTCGTCTGGAAGCCCTGGTCCTCGGGATAGAACCCTTCGGGACCGAGGTGCCACTTGCCGGCGAAGAACGTCGCGTAGCCGGCATCCCGCGCCGCCTCGGCGATCGTCCCGGCCTCCAGCGCGAGCCGGTCCTTGTACGCCGCGGGCAGGTGCTTCGTGTTCTTCTTCCACTGCGCCGGCTGGTTCGCGCCGTTGGGAGCGATGTAGTCCGTGATCCCCAGCCGCTGGGGATACTGGCCGGTCATCAGGCTGGCCCGTGTCGGCGAGCAGACCGGGCAGGCGGCGTAGCCCCGCGTGAACATCATCCCCTGCGAGGCCAGCCGGTCGAGATGCGGCGTCTCATAGAAGGTGCTGCCGAAACATCCCAGGTCCGCCCAGCCGAGGTCGTCACACAGCAGGACCACGATGTTCGGCGGACGCTCCGCCGCAGAGAGCGAAGCCGCTCCGAACCAGAGAATCAGGACCGCAGACAGGAACCGCCATCGCATGTGTCACCCCGGGCGCCAGGCTCGGAATGAGAACTACGGCATCGACCGCGCGACTTCAAGTCCCGCCCGCGGCGAGCATCCCGGCGCGCCCCGCATCGCGTGACGAAGGATCAGGGCGAAAGGGATCCACCACATCAGATCGTTCGTCAGAAGCGTCCAGCCCATGCGGAAGGGGAGAGCTCCCTGCGCCGCGGTCCAGACGAAGCCGATCGGTCCCAGCACCTTGCCGAGCAGGCCGACGAGAACGATCGGCCACTGACCGGCCGGATCGCGGGCGGCGATCCAGTACCCGATCCCATAGACGCCGATCACCATCCCCAGGCACTGCCAGAACGCGAGGCCGACCGCATCGGTCGTGATCCCGAGAGCGGCGAGCATGAAGCGCGGCGCCAGAATCGCTGCGGTCCCCCACACAAGGTTGTAGATTCCGGCCCCTCTCAGGACGAAGGGGATCCAGGCAGGACTCGGTTCGGTGGAGCGCATCATGGTGGAAGAAACAGGGGAGCCGGCCGGACCAGGCGACGTCGCGCCAGCGGTCCGGAAGAGGTCGATCAGCGTCTCTCACGACGGGTAACGCCGTGAGTCATCGACTCTCGAACCGGGATTGCGGTCCGCGGATAACGCCCGTCTCTTTGCGGTCTTGACCGAATTTTCCCGCAATCTGGGATTGTCACGTTTGCGCTTCGCGTAAAAATACTCCCAGTTCGCGTTCTCCGCGACGCGACGGACTAAAGCCCATGAATGCTGGACATGGCGAGCCAGCCGATTGGGGTGGTTCAAAATAGAAAGGAGGTGGTCCTGTGCAGTCTGACAGTAGCCAAACACGAGGTGGTTCCGTCTGACCAACAGTCGGCGGGCTGTCCCAGACAGCCATCTCCTCGTAAGGATCACCGATCCTCTGCGAGCCAAGAAGCCCGGTCCTCCGTGAGGAGCACCGGGCTTCGCTCACTTTAGGCGAGGCCGAAGGGGTTCAGACGGAAGGCGGAAGGGAGAGAGGCGGGGACCAGGCTTCGTTTGGAAATGGATTTCGAAGGCGTCCCACCGACACCAGCCCGAAGCGCTAGCGAGGGACGAAGTGCGAAGTCCCTCGCTAGCGCTTCGGGCTGATGTGAGTTTCCTGACGGGGCCTGAAGCGGCTCCGCGGTCGACCGCCCTCGGCGGATGAGCGTCGACAAAGAAAAACGCCTTCGAGTGAACTCGAAGGCGTTCGCGACCCGTCGACAGTTCTGCCTGAAGCCGGTTACGGAGCGTTGGGGGGACGACGCTGGCCGAAGCCTTCTCGCAGTTCCTCCCGAGTGATCTTCCCGTCTCCGTTCCGGTCGAGCCGCTTGAAGTTCTCCTTCATCCGTGCGGGAGCTTCCTCTTCCGAGATCCCTCCGTCGCCGTTCCGGTCGATCTGATTGAAGAACTCCCCCTCGCCTCCCCGGGGGCCAGGACGATCCCCTTCGCCGCGCGGACGATCGCCTTCCGGACGCGGACGATCACCATCGGGCCGACGATCTCCTTCGGGACGCGGGCGATCTCCTTCTCCTCGCGGCCGATCACCATCCGGACGACGCTCACCCTCGGGACGCGGACGGTCGCCGTCGGGCCGACGGTCCGCTTCAGGGCGAGGCCGATCACCATCCGGACGCCGCTCTCCCTCAGGACGCGGACGGTCACCATCAGGACGCCGTTCTCCTTCAGGACGCGGACGGTCACCATCAGGGCGCCGTTCTCCTTCAGGGCGCGGACGGTCCCCATCAGGACGCCGCTCTCCTTCGGGCCTCGGACGGTCGCCGTCCGGGCGAGGACGGAATCCCTCCGGCCCTCCCATGCCCCGGTCTCCGGGGGGCGGGCCGAACGCTTCGGCCATATCGATCTCACCATCGTCATTCCGGTCGAGCCGACGGAAGTGCTCCGCGGCATTGCGAAGTTCTTCGCGAGTGATCCGGCCGTCGTGATCGGCGTCCAACACCCCGAACAGGGGAGCCCGCGGTCCCTGCGGCCCCGGACGCCGCTCGCCGTCGCGCGGCCCGTCGTCGGGACGACGTTCCCCGTCACGAGGCCCGTCCGGGCGCCGTTCGCCATCACGCGGACCGTCCGGGCGACGCTCACCATCGCGCGGCCCTTCCGGTCGGCGATCCCCGTCCCGCGGACCATCCGGGCGCCGTTCGCCATCGCGAGGACCTTCGGGACGACGTTCTCCATCCCGCGGTCCGTCCGGACGGCGTTCGCCATCTCGCATTTCCCCACCGGGCCGCCGCTCGCCGTCGCGCGGCCGGTCGTCAGGACGGCGTTCGCCGTCGCCACGGCCGTCTCCCCGCTGGGCCATCATCCCTTCCAGCCGCCCCAGGTCGATCTCGTCCCGTCCGCTGCGTTCCATCATCTGGACGAGCCGCTCCCGCATTTCTCCGGGGAGCCGATCGACTTCGTCCTTCGTCAGCTTGCCGTTGCCATCCCGATCGAGCTGCCGGAACCGCGCTCCGTCTCCGCCGCCCCCCGGGCCTCCGGGCGGACGCCCCATCCGTTCCCGCAGGCCGCGCAGGTCCTCGGGGGTCAGTTCGTCCTTCTTGAGTTCATCGAAGCCGGTCTTAAGCCGCTCCTTCACGAACTCCGGAGCCTGAGAGTTCTCCAGCTCGCGGCGGGAGAGCTTGCCGTTGCCGTCGGAATCGAGGCGGCGGAACATCTCCTCGGGGTTGGGCATCCCACCCCGGCCCGGACCTCCCGGTCCCCCGGGTCCGCCCGGCGGGCCCGCGACCGGCCGCTCTTCCGCATTCGCTGCTCCCTCGAACTCCTCGCGGGTCAGGACCCCGTCCTTATCTTTGTCCCCGGAGCGGAGCAGCCGCTCGAAATGCCGCGTCTGCTCTTCGGAGATCTCGCTCTTCTCGAGCTTGCCGTCCTTGTTCTTGTCGAGGCCGGAGAACAGCTCAGCCGCCTCATCGGCGCGGGCGGCAGCGGTGGGAAGCAGAAGGGCGGCGAGGCAGGCCACCTTCCAGGAAAGACGTGTCATGTGCGACCTCGATCAGCGGTTGAAGGGAGTGGCGATGTGCTCAGAGAATGAAACCGGCCAGCGGACTCGAAGTTCTGCGGCTTCACGACGAATTCCGGCTTCTGCCCAATTGCCAGCCCGGACGGCATAGCGGTTGCTTAGTTGTTAGGCAGCCATCACCCAGACGAGGTGGCATCGGCGACGACCAGCCGCGGCCGGGGACAGCGTTCACCCCCCGACCGGCGAATTCGAGAGGATCCAGCGAGGCAAAACGGCCTCCGACAGATCGCTTTAATCTCTGTGCGCTAGAGGGGTTAGCAGATGAAGTTCAAGTGGTGGGCAGCCATAGCCGCGGTTGCGGCGATGACTGTGGGAGATTGCGTTCCGGCCTCAGCTCAGGAAGCGGCGGCCGCAACTCCGCCCCCCGTGCTCGACAGTGGCAACACCGCCTGGATGCTGATGTCGTCAGCACTCGTGCTGTTTATGACAGCACCCGGTCTTGCCCTGTTCTATGGCGGGCTCGTTCGGAAGAAGAACGTTCTGGGGGTCATGATGCAGTGCATCTTCCTCATGGGGATGATGAGCTGCGTGTGGGGGATCTGGGGCTACAGCCTCGCGTTCGGCGGCCAGAACCCGTATTTCGGCAACTTCGATCTGCTGTTCCTCAAGGGGCTCATCCCGAGCAAGGAGGTCCAGGGCTTTCCGCTGCAGGGGCAGACCGGCATCCCGCAACTGCTGTTCATGGCCTTCCAGGGGATGTTCTTCATCATCACTCCTGCTCTGATCTGCGGCGCGTTTGCCGAACGAATGAAGTTCAGCGCCATGTGCCTCTTCTCGCTCTTCTGGGGAACTTTCGTCTACTGCCCCGTGGCCCACTGGGTCTGGTCCGATTTCGGGTGGCTGTGCGAGGCGAACAAGGATGCGTCCTTCCGGGCGATCGACTTCGCTGGCGGTACGGTGGTTCACATCACCTCCGGGGTTTCCGCCCTCGTCTGCGCGATCCTGCTCGGCAAGCGCCTCGGGTTCGGACAGGAGGCGATGCCCCCCCACAACCTGACCTACACCGCGATGGGAGCGGCGATGCTGTGGGTCGGCTGGTTCGGTTTCAACGGGGGGAGCGCCCTCAAGGCGAATGAGTCGGCGGTCAACGCCCTCGTCGCCACGCACTTCGCCGCCGCGGCCGGAACACTCGTGTGGGCCGGCATCGAATGGATCACCCGCGGCAAGCCGAGCGTCCTGGGCGCCTGCTCGGGCGCGGTCGCGGGACTCGTCTGCATCACCCCCGCCAGCGGCTCCGTCACGCCGATGTCCGGAATGATCATGGGGGCCCTCGCCGGCGGCGTCTGCTTCTGGGCCTGTACGTCGCTGAAGTCCGCCTGGAAGTATGATGACTCGCTCGACGCATTCGGCGTCCACGGTGTCGGCGGAATGCTGGGAGCCATGCTGACCGGCGTTTTTGCCACGCGATACATCCTTCCCGATTCGATCCGCGGCGCCGAACAGGCCCGTGGACTGCTGGAGGGGAATGGCCGGCAACTGATCGATCAGGCGGTGAGCATCGGGGCGTCGGCCCTGATCGCGGTCCTGGGCTCGGTCGTCATCCTCAAGGCGATCGACCTGACGATCGGCCTGCGGGTCACGCCGGAAGAAGAGGTCCAGGGGCTCGACGTCACTCAGCACGGAGAGGAGGGCTACATCTTCTACTGAGCGAGGATTTGTGGAACGAGGCAGGGCGAGCGCTCGCTGGCGGAAAGAGGTTCGGACCGGCTGTCCGGATTTCAATCACTCGGTCGTGAAACGGTGGGGTTTGGATTTGACAGCCCCGAATCGTCCCGGCACATTCCGGGAAGCGCTCGCAAGTTGTGTTGTTCCTGTGGCGACAAGGTTCCTCATGAAGAAAATCGAAGCGATCATCCGTCACTTCAAACTCGAAGAGGTCAAGGATGCCCTCAACGCGGTGGGAGTGGAGGGGATGACCGTCACCGAAGTTCGAGGATTTGGACGCCAGAAGGGGCACAAGGAACAGTACCGGGGGTCGGAGTACTCGGTCGATTTTCTCCCGAAGGTGAAGCTGGAGATCGTCGTCTCGGACGGGACCAAGAACGAAATCGTCAGCGCGATCCTCAAGACCGCGCGGACCGGGACCATCGGCGACGGCAAGATCTTCATCACTCCCCTGGAGGAGACCATCCGGATTCGCACCGGCGAAATCGGAGACAATGCGTTGTAAGTCACCCTTTCCCCGTGGGGTGGCGGGCCGGATAATCGTCGATGGTGGAAGGGATCGCGGCCAGGAAGGCCGCCGACATCCGCTTTGCGGCGAGCCCGGTCGGGCCATTTCACACTTGTCACGAGCGTTGAGAAAGCTGCTATGAAAAAGTTGGAAGCCGTGATCCGGCACTACAAACTGGAAGACGTCAAGAATGCCCTGACGAGCGAAGGCATCGTCGGGATGACGGTCAGCGAAGTGCGCGGCTTCGGCCGGCAGCGCGGTCACAAGGAGCAGTACCGCGGTGCGGAATACACCGTGGACTTCCTCCCGAAGCTGAAGCTGGAAGTGGTCGTCAAGAACGACCAGGTCCAGAAGGCGGCGGAGATCATTTCGAACGCGGCCCGCACGGGCAAAGTCGGTGACGGAAAGATCTTCGTCAGCGCGCTCGAAGAAGTGATCCGCATCCGCACGGGCGAATCGGGCGAAGAAGCGATCTAGTCTCGCGACTGCCGGCAGCCGGCGTCTTTTCCCTCGCCCTCTGCGAGCGACCCTGCTTGTGGTGCGCGCATCGAGCCCTGCGGATCTCCGGCAGGGCTTTTTGCTTTTCCGGCTCGCGAGTTCCCGCCGCACTCGCGCGGACGTTCGATACCGGGCCTCGACGCGGTCTGCTACCAATAGCGGTCGGCGCCCGGTCGCGCCGGCGGGCTCCCGCCGGGCCCGGGCGTCTTCAATGTCCGACGGGAGACCAGAATGCGAAGCCTCATCGCGGCGTCCCTCACCTGCGTGGCCCTGGCCGCTTTGACGATGTCCCCTTCCGCTTTCGCCGGGAGCAAGGACAAGCGGTTCGACCTGTACTTCATCGACGTCGAGGGGGGAGCGGCGACGCTGATCGTGACGCCCGCGGGCGAGTCGCTGCTGATCGACTCGGGCTACCCGGACTACGGCGGACGGGACCTCAAGCGGATCCTGCATGTCGTCCGCGACGTGGCGGGGCTCGACCATCTGGACCACGCCAGCGTCTCGCACTGGCACCTCGACCATTACGGCAACCATGCGGCCCTCGCCGCGGAGATCAAGGTCGGCACGTTCTGGGACCGCGGGATGCCGGAGCGGCTTTCCGAAGACAACAAGTACGAAGAGCGGATCGCCGCCTACAAGGCCGCCTCGCAGAACAAGTCCCGTCCGGTGAAGGTCGGGGACGTGCTGCCCTTCAAGAGCGGCGAGACCCCGCTGAAAGTCCATGTCGTCACCGCCAGCCGCGAGGTTGTGCCGAACATCGGCGAGCCGAATCCCTTTGCCAAAGAGCACGAGCCCCAGGCGGAAGACCCGTCGGACAATGCCGCCAGCGTGAGCCTGCTGTTCGGCTTCGGTCCGTTCCGGTTCCTGACCTGCGGCGACCTGACCTGGAACGTGGAGGCGAAGCTTGTCACGCCGAACAACCCGGTCGGGCAAGTCGACCTGTTCATGGTGACGCACCACGGTCTGGGGGTGAGCAACAACCCGGCGCTCGTTCACGCCATTGACCCGATCGTGGCGGTCGAGTGCAACGGCCCGACGAAGGGAGGAGAACTGTCGACGTTCAAGACGCTCAAGTCGGGCAAGTCGCTGAAGGCGCTGTATCAGCTGCACCGGAACGTGCGGCTCAAGCCAGAGGAGCAGACGCCGGAGGACTTCATTGCCAACCTGGGTGAGACGGCCTCGTGTCAGGGGCAGTGGGTGAAGGCGTCGGTCGCGCCGGACGGAACGTCGTACACGGTGCAGATTGGTCCGGAGGGGAAGCCGGCGGAGTATCAGACGCGCGGGACGAAGGCGCTCTCAGCGACGGCGCGTTAAGCAAATCGCACCGGGGTCCAGGGGGCAACCCCTGGTGGGGGATGCAAGGGGGCAACGCCCCCTTGCCCGCCGGAGGCTTGGCCGTCGGACACTGTCTGAAGGAGATCGTGTCCAAACGCGGACAACGTGCCGTATGTCCCTCTCACCAACCCGCGGGGATCGCAAAGCGAGCGGTGAGTTCTCAACGCCGGTTCCACAAAGGGGACGCCCGTTGCTTACAACGGTTCCTCATGGAAGCGCCTCCGGCGGCAAGGGGGCGTGGCCCCCTTGACCCCAGCCTGCCGTGGCACGTTGGGTTTGAGCTATGGAAACCGTGCCGGCGAGGACGCGGTTCGCTTAGCGAGGTGCTGAGGACGGAACCGCTTCCACATCGACGATCTTCGCCGTCGGCTTAGCCAAGTCGAAGAACAACGGCTGCGGCGAAGTCGCCGTCGCCAGGTTGCCGGCCGCGTCCCGAGCCTCAACCCGGATATAAAGCCGCCGCTGCTGGTTCGGATCAATCCGCCATTCAAAGGTGCCGGTGTTCGCCGTCCACCCGCTGATCGGCTCCCACGGGCCGTTCGGCTGTGCCGCGTAGTACACAGCAATCGGATTGTCCGCGAGAGCCTGATCGTCCGCCTGCCACTGAATCGTGACCTGGTCAAACCGGTTCCCCTGCCCCTGACGGATCGGCAGAAGCCGGACGACAGGAGGCGCCAGGTCAACCACAACGTTGATCGAAGGAACTTCGCCCGGCTGCGGCGGATCAGCCGCCAGGCCCACCCCGCTACGAGCCCGCATGGCGAACCCGAACGTCCCGTCGCGAGGGACGGTCACGGTGAACGGCGAACGGCGATCCGGATCCGTCCCGTAGTTGAACCACTTGCGGCCGCCGTCTTCGGTGATGAAGAGGTCGATGTCGCCGATCCCCGACGGACCTTCGTCTTCGATCTGATAGCCGATGTTGAACGTCTTCGAATTGACGAGCCGCGCTCCAGCCGGGACCGGAGCATAGTTGCGGGCCACGTCATGCAGAACCGGCGGAGCGATCGAAGACCCGGTCGAGACCGGCACCGCGGGGCGGACCGAAGGACCGCGGTCGGAATTCCCCGGGCCCACGTTTCCTGAACCGATGATCTGCGGCAGACGGTCGCCGCCATAGCTCGGCATGGCGGCGGTCTTCGGAGTTTCCGCCCCCTGGAGGTCAGGAAGAGTCGCAACCGGCTTGCTGAAGTCGGGCCGCGAATTGTTCCGCGGCGTGTTCGAGGCGACGCGGATCGCGTCCTCGGCCGAGACGGAGTTGCCAGCAAGGTCCTTGGCCCGACCGCGGACCTCAACAAGCCCTTCGCCACCGATCGTCCACGAGGTCTGGCCGCGGGCAGCGGCGCGGATCTGCACGGGGTGCCACTCGGCACTCCCCGGCTCGCGGGACTCGAGAACGAGCGCATTGAGATCGATGTTGTCGTCGTCGACCTGCCAGCTCAGCTCGACCCGGCCGGTCGAGACTTCGCGGAGGCGGAGTTCGAAGAGGGGCGGGGTGTCGTCAACGATCACCTTGAGGCCCGGCGTGTGCCGGCCGTCAGGATGAGCTTTCCCCTGCTGGTCGATCGTCCGGACGGAGAACCAGAACTCGCCGTTCGCGTCCGCGTCGTAGGTGAAGCGTCCGTCCTGCGGGGAGGCGACGGAGGAGCGAGTCCACGTCCGTCCCTGGTCCGCCGAAACATGCAGCTCGATCTGGGCGGCCCCGATCCGCTTCATCTCCGCCTGATCGAACTGGAACGGAATGCGGAACTTGTGGTTCTTGGTGAAGACCGGGTCCGCCGCGTGGAGCTGCGACGAGAAGGCCGCAATCAAGGCGAGCGAGATGAGCGTCCGGAAGCCCCAACGCCCCGTCCGCCGCCGCAGGCGCTTGCCGAGCTTGCCTAGCTTCTGGGGAATACGGGACATCGTGAAGACGCTCTCCATAGCGTGTCGGGACAGATCGGCAATTCCAGCCGAAACCCGTGCGCAGCCTCATGTCTGCACTCAGGTCTATCGAAACGCGGTAAATGCCGACTTGAGCGAAAGGTCCCCCCGGACGGCTCCTGGCCGGGGAGGCCGTTACGACGTGAATCCGGAGGGAAGCAATTCCCGGATTATTCGGAATCGTCCGGAATTTCCTCGGCCGAAGCCTCGTCGACTTCGAGGCCAAACTGCCGCAGGGCCTCGCTGGCCAGCTTGCGGACGCCGCCGTCGTCGTCGTGCTCGAGCGCATGGAGCAGCCAGGCGGCTCCGCTGGCCGGCTTGAGCTTGCCGATCGCCTCCGCAGCCGCCGCCCGGACGCGGTTCTTCTGGTCGTGGTCGAGCCGCTCGTGGAGCAGGTCCGCGGCTTCCATCCGTCCCAGATCGCCGAGGGCCTTGGCCGCCCACATCCGCGAGAGCCACTCGCGGTCGCTTCGGAGGATGGCCATCAGCGGCTCGCGCGCCCGATCGTCCTGCGTCGCCCCCAGGAGACGTGCGGCCGGAGAACGGACCAGGGGATTCGGTTCCGCCAGGAGGGCAAGCAAGGGCTCGATCCCGTGCTCCCGGACGAGCGCGATCTGTTCGAGAAGCGACCGCTCCGCCACGTTCCGCACGGTGTTGACGTCATCCCGCAGAGCTTCGATCAACGGCCCGACGGCGTCGGCGTGCGCGAACTGCCCCAAGCCAAGCGCTCCGAGCATCCGGCGGTGCGGGTCGCCGGCGTCCTCGAGGAGTTCGAGGAGCGCCCCGCGGCCCGCCTGATCGGAAAGACGCCCGAGCGCCTCCGCCGCGGCGTGACGGACCGGCTCTCCCTGGTCCCGGTCGAGCACGAGATCGCAGAGCGGCTTCAGGACGGCGGCCGACGGAGCGAGATGCGCCTGGCGGATCGCCGCCAGCTTGGTCTCGAAGTCGTCCGACGCGAGGTTCTTGAGCTCATCCATGGTCGCGGTTCCTGCGGCACTGGCCGCTGCCCGGAGCGGCGGATCGTTCGCTCTCTCTTATCGACTAGGAAAGCGGCGCGGCATCGAGGATCGTTCGCAGCTCCTGCGCGGCGTCGGCTGGGGACTCGGCGGCGCAGATCGCGTTACTCACCGCGGCCCGCCGTCCACCGGCGGCCAGGAGGACGGGAAGAGTCTCGCGGGAGATCCCGCCGATGGCGAACCACGGCAGCCGGATTTCGGCTGCGATCTGCCGCACGTACTCCATCCCGGGGAAGTCCTCGAAAGACTTCGTCTGCGACGGGAAGCAGGGGCCGACCCCCAGGTAGTCCGCTCCGTCCAGGACCGCCTGCCGGGCCTGGTCGATGTGGTGCGTCGAGACGCCGATCAGCATCTCGCTCCCGACGATCCGGCGTGCGTCGTCGACCGAGAGATCGTCCTGGCCGAGATGCAGCCCGTCGGCGTGAACGAGGGCCGCGATATCGGGGCGGTCGTTCATGATGAACAGGACCTCGCGCTCGGCGGTCCAGTCGCGGACGTAACGGGTCAGTTCGAGGAGCCGCCGTTCCGAGAGGTTCTTCTCGCGGAGCTGCACCACATCGACACCGCCCGCGATCGCGGAGTCGATTGTCTCCCCCATCCCCCCCGGACAAAGCCGGTCGGTCACGAGCAGGTACAACCGGCACTGAGCCAACCGTTCAGCCCGTCCGGCGGCGGCGAGGAGCGTCCGTTCCAGCGTGTAGGCGTCGTAACGGAGCTGACCGGCGCTGGCCGCTACCTCGGTGTCGCTGAGCTTCGCAAACTCTTCGATCGACCGAAGCGACTCCTGCACGCGCCGCGCGTTCGCTCGCAGGACATCGACGATCGAGTCCTTCGACATCTCGGAGCCGGTGTGGATCGCGGTCCCGACGTCCCGCGCGGTGTCGCGAGCCGAGAGGGCATCGTCGACGCCGAGCCGCTTCGACAACGGGACGAGACCGTGCCGGATCTCCTTGATGAGCGACGTCAGCCGCGGGTCATCCCGCGTGAAGCGGACGTAGTCTTCGAGGACCCGCAGCCCCTCGCGGCAGCGGTTGAATGCGGCGTCGAGGAGCCGGAGCTGTGTGACCCGCTCGGTGACCGGAGGCTGGTACGTCCGCAGGCGGACCTCCGTTTCCAGTGGAGAGGCGTTCCGCTCTTCGCGGACCGCAAACTGAGTATGCAGTTCGCCGATCCGGACCCCTTCCTGCTCCAGCCGCCGCGACAGGGCCGCGTCGGTCGAGATCACCGCCCGGAGGAGGTGTTCGGTCAGGATCTCGCTGCCGGTCGCCTCTTCGACGGCGTGCCGGTGGGCCTCGTCGACAATGGCGCGGAACAGGACCGTCCGCGGGTACTCGGGCGATGCGCTGGCGTCTTCCGCCGCGGTGTCTCGCTCGGGGTGCCCGAAGACAGCAGCGAGGATCTCCGGCGTGGTCCCGGCGCGGGACAGGATGTCGGCCGCGCGGCTCTCGTCGATCCACATCGCCCAGATCAGGTGGCCGCCGGTCAGGTCCTCGGCGTTGCGGGCCAGCCGGAGGGCGTCGTCAACGACGCGGCGGGCGCCGGCGGACAATCGGGAGCGCAGATCCATTCGCGGGGACAGTCCTTTGAGACAGAGGATTCGTCGTGCCGGGCGGAAGCCGACGCGTCGCTAGGTCGCGGCCGGAACGAGAACGGGCTGCGACGGGCTGGTGGGGGTGTCGCGACGGACAAGGGCCAGCAGGGCTTCGATGAGGACCAGGACCGCGAGGGCGATCAGGGTCACGGAGATCCACGCCACCGGGTCGCCGCTGACGCCGTTGGCGAACTGACCACGGACAATCGAGACGAGCGCCCAGAGGCTCATCACATACATCAGCACGGCGGGAATCCCGACGACCGGGAAGACCCACAGCGCCCGCCGCGTCCGCCACAGCCAGACCGTGACGCCGACAAGCGTCAGAGCGGCGAGGAGCTGGTTGCTCGCCCCGAACAGCGGCCAGAAGACCGACCACACCGGCACGACCTTCCCCGAAGCGTTCGTGACGGTCTTCATGACGAAGAACGCGGGAACGCCGGCGGTGAGGATGGTGCCGAACCACCGCCCGGCGGCACTCCGCCACCCGGTCAGTTCCTGAATGATGAACCGGCCGAGCCGCGTGCAGACGTCGAGCGTGTCGTAGACGAACGTGTTGAAGGCCATCAGGGCGAAGGCGACGCCGAGCGTCTTCGACAGGTGGATCTTCTCAAGGAAGGTCCCGATGCCGTTGGCGTAGATGAAGTTCGGATCCTTCCCCGCCACTGCGCTGCCGGCGGGAATCATCATGACGCAACAGAGCGAGACGATGGCGACCATCGCCTCGAGGAGCATCGCGCCGTAGCCGATCGGCTTGGCGTCTTTCTCATTCCGGAGCTGCTTGGACGTCGTCCCCGAGCAGATCAGCGAGTGGAACCCTGAGCAGGCGCCGCAGGCGATCGTGATGAACAGCATCGGAACCACGGTCCCGCGCGGGGTCGACCAGCTTGTCCAGGCGGGCTGGCCGATCGGCTGGCCTCCCAGAACGATTCCCAGCGCGCCGGCAGCAAGGGCTGCGTAGAGGAAATAGCCGCCGAGCTGTCCGCGGGGTTGGAGGAGGAGCCACATCGGGGTGACCGATGCCACGGCGCAGTAGAGCAGCAGGAAGACATCCCATCCCCGGACGGCGTAGGTCGCTGCCTCGGCGGAGGTCAGGCTCGGATTCCAGCGCTGAATGACCTGGTCGAGGTTGAAGGGGACGTACTGGCCTCCCCAGATGGCGAGGCCGACGAGGGGGAGGAAGATCCAGGTGGCCCGTTCCATCGACATCGCGCCCGATCGGACGACGAGGCCCATGATCATCGGCAGGATGAGGTAGATCAGGGAGGAGGTGGCGATGCCGCCGTTGAAGACGATCGTTCCGGTTCCCCCCGCGGCTCCTGCGGGGACGTCGGCGGCGGCCTTGTAGGAGACACCGGTGACGGGATCCATGGCCCCGATGAACATATTGGCGGTCATGTCGGTGAAGGCGACGACGATGTAGACGAGCGCCAGCCAGACGAAGACCAGGAAGAGCATGTAGGCCCGTCCGCTGATATGGATGCGGACGACTTCGATGATGGAGGTGGCGCGGTGGCGGACGGAGGCGACGAGGGCTCCGAGGTCGTGGACGCCGCCGATGAAGATCGAGCCGATGAGGATCCAGAGGAGGGCGGGGAGCCAGCCGAAGGAGACGCCGGCGAGGATGGGGCCGACGATGGGTCCGGCGGCGGCGATGGCGGAGAAGTGCTGGCTGAGGAGGGGTGCGGGCTCGCAGGGGACGTAGTCGAGGTCATCCCGCAGGGTGACGGCGGGGGTTTCTGTCTGTTCGTTGAGTTGGAACAGGCGGCTGAGGAGCCGTCCGTAGGTGAAGTAGGCCACGGTCAGGATGACCGCGGATGCCAGAACGATGGCCTGCATTTCCATATCGTGATGCCCGGAAGGGTGAGTCGCTGGGTTCAGTGTATCGACTTCGGGGAGCGTGGGCACGATGGTGGAAGGTGGCTGAAGCCCATCTCACCGGGTCCAGGGGCACCCTGGTGGGGAGTGCAGAGGGGCCTGTGTTGTTTTCCTGGCCCCTTTGCCCGCCGGAGGCCTGGCCGTCGAGAGATCTCGGAAGGAGCGCGTGTCCAAGCGCGGACAACGTGTCGTATGCCCCCTCACCAACCCGCCGCGACTGCAAAGCGAACGTTGAGTCCCCAACGCCGGTCCCACAAAGGGGATATCCGTTGTTTACCACGGTTCCTCACAGGAGTGCCTCCGGCGGCAAGGGGTGACCCCCTTGACCCCGGCTGCCGTCGCACGATGGGATTGAGCTATGGACGCCGCGCCGGCAAGGACGCAGTTCGAGTCAGCGGAGAGGGCATTTCGCTCCCACGAGCCTATAATCAAGCCGGCCCAAAACCCGCGACGAGGTCCATCGATGGCGAAAGTCCTCCTCAGACTGTCCGTCCTCTGCGGAGCCGCGGGCCTCGTGGTCGGCGCACTCGCCCTGATCTTCGGAGGGGACCGCGGCCTCGAATCCCTGCCGGTTCTCATCTCGCCGCTCGCTCTCCTGATCGTCGCCGGACTCGCCACGGCCGGCCTCCGCAAAGGCGCGTCATCCAAATGACGGCAAAACGGGACGACAGAACGCGACATTGAGACCCGAAGCGCGGGCCGGGCTGTCCACTCCCTGCCGAGAATGTCCCGACCACCGCCCCTCCCCGCGCTCGACGCTCCCCCCTCCCCACCTCTACCTTCCGCCTTCAGCCTTAAGTCTTCCGTCTCGCCGCTCATGCTCCTCACCGACCGAACCGTCCGACTCGTCACGCTGGGCTGCAAGGTCAACCAGTACGAGACGCAGCTCGTCAAAGAGGCGTTCGAACAGAACGGATTCCGCGAGGCCGCCGAGGCCGAACCGGCCGACGTCTGCGTCGTCAACACCTGCACCGTCACCTCGCAGGGGGACGCCGACTCCCGGCAGATCATCCGCCGCCTCGCCCGGGAAAACCCCGGGACGAAGACGATCGTCATGGGCTGCTACGCCACCCGCGCCCCGGAAGAAATCCGGGAGCTCCCGGGAGTCTTCGAGGTCGTCACCGACAAACGCGAACTCCCCGATGTCCTCTACCGGGAAGGGGTCCGCGACATCCCGTCCGGCATCAGCCGCTTCGACGGCCACCGCCGAGCCTATCTCAAGGTCCAGGACGGCTGCCTGCTCCGCTGCACATACTGCATCATCCCGCAGGTCCGCCCGCGGCTGACGAGCCGCCCCCCGGAACAGATCGAGGACGAAGTCCGCCGCCTGATCGACCGCGGCTACCAGGAAATCGTCATCAGCGGGATTCACGTCGGCCACTACGGCGTCGAGACGACGCGGGGAAAGTCCGGCCTTCCGCCGTTCCGCCTGTGGCACCTCCTGCGGCGACTCGACGCGATCCCCGGTGACTGGCGAATGCGGCTGTCGAGCATCGAGGCGAACGAAGTCGACGAGGACTTCTTTCGCGCCGCCGCCGACTGCGAACACCTCTGCCCGCAGTTCCACCCGGCCCTCCAGAGCGGTTCCGACGGAGTCCTGACCCGCATGCGACGGCGGTACCGCGTGGCGGCGTTCCTGAACAAGCTCAACCGGATTCGAGAGATCCTCCCGAACGTCGCCTACTCGACGGATGTCATTGTCGGATTCCCGGGAGAGACCGACGCCGAGTTCGAGGAGACGCTCGAAACGTGCCGCCAGGCCCGTTTCATGAAAATCCACGCCTTCCCGTTCAGCCCGCGGCGGGGTACGCCGGCCGCGACGTTGCCCGATCCGGTCCCGCCGAACGTGCGAAAGCAGCGGATGCAGACCCTGACGGATCTGGAAAAGCGACTCGCCCGGGATTACTATGAAGGGCAAGTCGGGCGCTCCGTAGAAGTGATGATTGAGCGAATCTTGCCAGGAGGGTGGGCATCGGGGACGGATCGAACGTACGCCCCCGTAACAATCCCGGGAACGCAAAGCGACCGGGGAACCCTTGTCCGGGGTACCGCTGTGGCGGTCCGTCCGGACGGGCTTGAGGCGATTCGATGATGGCAACCAATGCCGAGGGAAATGACGTGACGCCGGAAACGCTGCCGGGTTCTCTGGCTGGCGAACCGGTCAGGCGGGAGACGCTCGTCTCCGATTCCGGGACGTCCTACGTGACCCGGTTCATGGATATCGAGCAGCTCGGGGGGATCACGTTCGCGACGATCCGCCAGGCCCAGCTCTCCGAGGACGACAACCTCGAAGAATTCGGGCACGAACTGGGCCTGATGGTCGACAAGTTCCATCTCAAGCAGCTCATTCTGGATTTGAGCCGGGTCCAGTACATGACCAGCTCGGCCATCGGCCGGCTGATCGCGTTCCATCGCCGGATGAACCGGGAGAAGGGGATTCTGGTCCTCTGCCAGGTCCGGGGAACCGTGCGGGACATCCTGTCGGCAAGCCAGCTCCTGTCGTACTTCCGCGTTGCCGATTCGCGACAGCAGGCGGTGGAACTCATCGTTGCTTCGCTCTGATCGTTCGTTGGCAAACGAACCGGGGCGACACTGGAACGGGCTCTGCCTGCGGGCTTTGCGACGGCCGGTCGCCCTATCCGAAGCGGCCCCGTCCGACCTTCCGCCTTAAGCCTTCCGTCTTCCGCCTCTCCGGGCGAATCCGCTGTGGTGACACGCCCCGAAAACTCCGATACATTGCTGAGATCGAGTCTCAGTCAACTCGGGGCGCCCCATGATTTCGCGGACACCCGTCCTGCCGCTGGACCTTCTGCAACGCGACGAACAGGCGCGGATTGTCGACGTCGCCGGTCCCGCCGACTCCGTGCACCGGCTGGATGAGATGGGTGTCCGTCCCGGCGTCGTGATCCGTCTGATCCGCCCCGGAAGTCCGTGCATCCTGACGGTGGGAGAGACCCGCCTGAGTCTTCGGCCGGCCGAGGGGGCGTCCATTCTGGTGGAGCCGCTTCAGGGCTAAGTTTGCGTTCCTCAGAAGGGACGTCGCGGAGAACGTGTTGTGACGCTGGATGAACTCGCTCGCGACCAGGCTGCCACCATTGTGGAGGTGACCGGCACCGACGGCATCAGCGTTCGGCTGCTGGAGATGGGTCTGACGGAAGGGGAGACGATCCGTTACCTCGCCGCTGCTCCGATGGGGGATCCGATCGAGTACGGGATCCGCGGGTACCGGCTTTCGCTCCGCCGAAGCGAGGCGAAGCGGGTCCGTGTCGAGTTGGTCTGATCGCAAGGCTCGAACCGCACCGTTGCCGACACGACTCTGATAGCTCAAACCCAACGTGCCACGGCAGCCTGGGGGTCAAGGGGGCCACGCCCCCTTGCCGCCGGAGGCACTTCCTGTGAGGAACCGTAGTACGCAACGGATGTTCCCTTTGTGGTACCCGCGTTGAGGACTCCCTCCCATCACACCGCTGGCTTTGCAATCCCCGCGGGTTGGTGAGGGGGCATCCGGCACGGTGTCCGCGCTTGGACACGCTCTCCTTCAGACATCTCTCGACGGCCATGCCTCCGGCGGGCAAAGGGGCGTTGCCCCTCTGCACTCCCCACCAGGGTGCCCCTGGACCCGGTCGGCGGGCAACGCCGTCGGAGCTTCGGAACCACCCCTTTGGTCTCCACGCGTCGGAAATCCCCCCTTATGATCCCCCTTCTCTGACGGTTCCTTTCCTCGCCTGACGGATCGCCAATGCGAGTTGCCGCCGCGACACTGATCTGGGTCATGGCCACTTCAGCCGTGATCGCCGCCCCCGCCTCCGCTCCCCCCACATCGCGGTCCTCCTCCCCCGCCGCCAACGGCACGGTCAGGACCGTCAACGGACACGTCATCCGCGAAGCGGACCTGGAAACGCTCTACCTCATCAACGGCCTCGACGACTCCCAACGCGAGACGTACCGGGAATCACTCGTCGATCAACTCATCGACCGGGCCCTGATCGAGGCCTACCTCAAGTCCATGAAGATCGTCGCCGACCCCGTCGAGGTCGAGGGCCGGCTGGACTACGTCCGCCGGAACATCGAGAAGTCCGGGCTGAAGACGGCGGAGGTCCTCGAGAAACGCGGGCTGACCGAATCCACACTCCGCCAGCAGGTGGCCCTCCCGATCGCCTGGGCCATGTACTGCCGCCGGACGCTGGGCCCCAAGGATGTCGCAAAGCACTTCGAAGAGCACCGGGCGGAACTCGACGGCACCAAGGTCCGCATCCGCCAGATCGTCCGTGTCATTCCCATGGCGTCCGACGAGTCGCGATGGAATTCGGCCCAGGCGGAGCTCGCGACGCTGCGGGAGTCGATCGCCGCGGGAAAGACGACGGCGGAAGAGGCGGCCCGAAAGCTCTCCGACAGCCCCTCCCGCGACGATGGAGGGCTCGTGGACTGGTTCGGCTATGACGGCAAGATGCCGGCTTCGGTCACGGTGGCGGCCTTCGCCCTGAAGCCCGGCGAACTGAGCAAGCCGGTCGTGTCGTCATTCGGCGTGCACCTGATCGAACTCCTCGAACGCCGACCGGGGCAGCTCAGTGCCGAAGACGTCCGCCCCCAGATCCTCGAGCGGCTCTCCCGCATCCGCTGGGACGAGACCGTCGCCTCCCTGAGAAAGTCCGCCACGATCACGCGTCCGGGGCCTTGAGGCTCCCGCCAGACATCGGCCAACGAAAAAGGGCCTCGCTCACGCGAGGCCCTTTCTGTTTCCATCGTCCGTCCGGCAGGACACCCGGCGAAGACTACTTCGCCAGTTCCTTCTTGATCGCGCCGACGAGCTCATCCGAGTCCGGCTCGACGCCCGGCTTGAACCGGCCGACGACCTGGCCGTCCTTGCCGATGAGGAACTTCTCGAAGTTCCAGCCGATCTTCCCGGCGTAGCCCTTGTTGGTCTCTTCCGACGTCAGGAATTTGTAGAACGGGTGGGCGTTGGCCCCGTTGACGTCGACCTTGGAGAACATGGGGAACTTGACGTCGAAGCGGGAGGTGCAGAACTGCTTGATTTCCGCGTCGGTCCCTGGCTCCTGGGCTCCGAACTGGTTCGAGGGGAAGCCGAGGATGACGAAGCCGTCCTTCTTGTGGTCTTCGTAGAGCGTTTCGAGGCCTTTGTACTGCGGCGTGTAGCCGCACTGGCTGGCGACGTTGACGACGAGGACGACCTTCCCCTTGTACTCGGAGAGGTTCGTTTCCTTGCCGTCGATGTTCTTAACCTTGAAGTTCAGGGCGGCGGGCACGGTCTTCTCCTCGGCGTAGAGTCCGGTCAGGGACACGGCCGCCAGCGCGGCGATCAGAAAGCCTCTTCGCAGCATCACACGAATCTCCGTTGAAGGTAGGTGAAGGCAGGTGGGCATGAAGCGGAGCCGCATCGTCCGCCGGGTGGAGGCGGATTGCAAGAGTCGCCGTTCACTGGACGTTCGATCCCGTATTGCGTCAGAGTCGGGTCCAGGGGCACCCTGGTGGGGGATGCAAGGGGGCAACGCCCCCTGCCCGCCGGAGGCTTGGCCGTCGAGAGATGTCTGAAGGAGTACGTGTCCAAACGCGGACACCGTGTCGTATGCCCCCACATCAACCCGCAGGGACTACGAAGCGAGCGGGGAGTCTCAACGCCGGTACCACAAAGGGGACATCCGTTGTGTACCACGGTTCCTCATGGAAGCGCCTCCGGCGGCAAGGGGTGACCCCCTTGACCCCGGCTGCCGTAGCACGTTGGGTTTGAGCGGGCATCGTCGCGCCGGCAAGGACATCGTCCCGTCCACGTCTCAGCGGCGAATGAGCGACCAGCCCTTCTCCGTCACCGTCAGGCCAATCGCACCGCGGTACTCATCGTAGATCCGCTGCATCTCCTCCACCGAGTCGAAGTACCCGACAACAAACGCCGCCGAGAACGACTCCCCCGCCCGCACCGGACGACCGCCGAACTCCTCGATCAGGCAGACATAGTTCCGCTGATGGCACCACGCCTCGCTGACCACATCAGGATCAAGCGTCATCCCCGCCAGCCACGGCCCCGACGCTCCCGACTTGGGATCGCGAATCTTGTACGCCCGGATGAACCTCTCGGGAAGCGGATTGACGCCCCGGCGATAGTTGAACTTCTCGTCAGGCGCAAAATTCTCCGCGAACTCCGACGGGGGAATCTCCCCGTGATACGAGAGATAGATCTTCTCGAACGAGTCCCCCTTCTGATGCCGGATGTGCCCCGGCAGATCGAGGCGGAGGAACATTGCCTCGCTGGAATTGACCGCGTCAATCCGGTCCATCGAAAGGAAGTACCGCTTCCCCTTCGGAAACACGATCCACTGCGTCCACTTCGATCCGGTCTTCTTGCCGGGAGCGGCCGTCCTGTAGGTGAACTCCTGCTTCACGGCGACGAAGTCCGGCCCGCGGACCACTTGCGGCGCCATCGTCTTCGCCTGCGTGCAGATCTGCGGCCCTTCGATGGACCGCTTCGCAGTCCCGCCATGCCAGGCGTTGCCGAACTCGTAGACCAGTTCCTTCTCCAGCCGGTCCCGGTACGACTCGTCGCACCCCGGCTCCATGATCCAGTCGACGATATCGAGACCAAAACCGAGATCGCGAAACCCGGTCTTCTTGTCGAGGAGCGACTGAGCCTTGATGCCGATCACGTAGCCCGTCTTGGCAACCGAAGCCGACAGTTCCGGCGTCTCGATCGTCAGGAGTTCGGGAGTCTCCCGAACCTCGACTCCCTCCTGACCGAAGGCGACTGTCCAGAGGCCCATGGCCAGGACCAGAGAGAGCCCCCGGATCGCACCGCGCGTGATCGCTGGCATTGTTCGGATCGTCCTTCGTCGGAGTGGCGCCGCAGACGTCAGTCGACAAACAGAAACTCGTTGCTGTTGAACAGGACTCGGCACAGAGCGGGAAGCCCGTACTGCTGCACGAACGTTTCGGCCCGGGCCAGCTCTTCACCGGCCGGCTCCCGGCCGTAGGCCCGGCGGTACGCCTGGGCAACCTGCCGCGGCCGATCGTCCCCGCACTCCGCGGTCACCCGCGCCGCCATCGTGTCCGACATGCGGAGGATGAACGAGTTGTTGAGCAGCGAGAGCGACTGCACCGGCGTCGTCGTGACCGGCCGCCGCGGGGCGGTCGTCGACGGATCGGGACAGTCGAAGACATCCAGGAGCGGACTGCGTGCGGAGCGGATCCAGGTCCGGTAGACCGTGCGGCGGTTGAACTCGGGGCCGACCGGATCCTGCATCTCGTAGAACTGGGAATTGAACGTGTACGTCCGGAAGTCCTGGTACGGCGGTCCGCCGACCTTCGGATTCAGCTCGCCGCTCGCGGTGAGGATCGTGTCCCGCAGCGTCTCGGCCTCCAGCCGCTGCGGCGTGTGCCGCCAGTGAAAGCGGTTGTCGGCATCGACGCTCAGTCCCTCCCGCCGGAGACGCGAGCCCTGCCGGTACGTCGCCGACTGGACGATCAGCCGGTGGACGTGTTTGAGGCTCCACTTCGCATCGACGAGCTCGCTCGCCAGCCAGTCGAGGAGTTCTGGATGCGTCGGCAGACCGCCGTTGAAGCCGAAGTCATTCGATGACGCCACGAGCCCCCGGCCGAAGTGATACTGCCACAGCCGGTTCACGATGACGCGGGCAAACAGCGGATTTTCCCTGGACGCAATCCACTCGGCGAGATGTCTTCGCCGCTCTCCCTCGGGCGCGTCGGCCGACAGACCAAAGTCCGCCGCAGTCGCTCCGAGCGAGGCGATTCCCGCCGGCCGGACGATCTCCGCCGGACTCCCCGGGTTGCCCCGCAGCAGCAGGTGCGTCGGCTCGGGGGAGCGGGGATTGACGCAGTAGACGGAGTTCGACCGAAGCGTCTTGAGCCGGGAGTCGACCCGCTTCAACTCCTTGATGAGAACCTCTCGCGCGGCGCGCTGCTCGGGAGACATCGCTCCCGCCAGTTCTTCGGAGGTGACGAGATCGGTCCGGCCGGCCGAGGCCGCGACCTCCTCCGCGGTGAGAGCCCGGTCGTAGAGCTGAGCGGTCTCGATCGCCCCGCTGAACAGCCGGTTCCCGCCCGAGGACGTTCCGTGCCGCAGCCCGAAGAGGATCTCGGTCGCCCCGGCCGGGAAACCCTGGAGCCCCGGGGATTCATAGGGCCGGCCGTAGGGAAGGCCGTTGCGATAGCCGGTGACCGTACCGTCTTCGCCGTAGACGATCGCCACGTGAACAAGCTGCGGCTCGGTCTCCGCCGGCCCCTGGAAACTTTCGGTCCGAACAAAGCCGTTGCTCCCGGCCATCCACTGCGACGCGTCCCGCTCGGCGTAGACGATCGAGTCGAACAGGACGCCGTCGGTCGTCTGGACGCTCAGGACGCCGCCCCCCCGCTGTCCGAGGTCGGCGGGCTGCACCCAGGCTTCGAGCGTCTTGGCCCGGAGCTCGCGGGGAACAGGAGCCGTCGAGACGTAGCTCCCCTTCCCGTCGAGGACCAGTTTGCCCCCCTCCGTCCGGGCCTTGCCATGCGGCGCTCCGTGGAGTGTTCCGATCCGATCCTGAAAGTCGCCGTCGAAGTCCCACCGGGCCATCGGCGTCGGGGGGACGGGGTGGTTCTCGGCCCGCGCCAGGCGGATCGCCGCAAGAACCGGCTCTTCGAGATTCCGGCGGGCGGTCTCGATTTCCTCACGGCGCATCTGGAGGGCGGCGATCTCGGTCCGGATCTCGTCCGTCTGATAGCCCCGCTCGCCGTGCCGCACGCCGGCGAGCGCCGCCGCGAACTGGTAGTACTCGGTCTGCCGGATCGGGTCGAACTTGTGATCGTGGCAGCGGGCGCAGTTCACGGTCAGGCCGAGGAACGTCTGCCCGGTCGTCCCGATGATGTCTTCAAGCTCATCCTGCCGGACGACCGCCCGCATTGTGGCGCTCTGCTGGTTCTGGCCGACTTCGTCGTACGCCCCGGCGACGAGGAACCCGGTGGCGAACAGCGAGGGAACGTCACCGGGGGAGAGCACGTCTCCCGCGATCTGCCGGCGGGCGAACTCGTCGTACGGCAGGTCCGCGTTGAACGCCTGAATGACCCAGTCGCGGTAGGGCCACGAGTTCGCTCGCAGCCTGTCCCGTTCGAACCCCTGGCTCTCGCCGAAGCGGACGATGTCGAGCCAGTGCCGGGCCCACCGCTCGCCGAAGTGAGGCGATCCGAGCAACCGCTCGACAACCCGCTCATACGCTCCCGGCTCGCGATCGTTTTCGAACGCTTCGATCTCGGCCGCCGTCGGAGGCAGGCCGATCAGGTCGAAGGTCACACGGCGGAGGAGCGTCCGCCGATCCGCTTCGGGCGAGGGGGCGAGCTTCTGATCGGTGAGCTTCGCCGCCACGAATCGGTCGATCGCGTTCCCCGACTCGGCCCACGCCTGAACATCGCCGGAGATCGCCGGAGGCTCGGGACGGTGGACGGGCCGCAGCGACCACCAGTCGTAGCCCGCGCGGGCCTCGGTCGTGAAGCGGTAGGGATCGATCGGGTCGGTCCCCCAGCGGGCCCCGGACTCGATCCAGCTCCTCAGGACCCGTTTCTCGTCCGCCGTCAGCGGCTTCTTTGGGGGCATCTCGTCGCGATCGACTCGCTGCCACAGCTCGCTCGCGGACAGGTCGCCCGGAGTGACGGCGGTTCCGCTGTCGCCTCCCTTCGCGGCTCGCCCGCGGTGCGAGAGATCGAGTCCGCCCTTCGGGTCCGCACCGCCGTGGCAGTCGAGGCAGCGGCGGGAGAGCAGCGGAGCAACATCGCGGTCGAAGTCGACCGCCCTCTCCGTCTCCGCCCGCAGCCCGCTGGCGACCCCCAGCCAAGCCAGCAGCAGCCACGCAGCCCGAGTGAGCGCCATCCCGGAAACCCCATGAATCAGTCGAAGTTGATTCGAATGACTCTACCGTCTCGGGAGGGGGATCAAAAGGGGAGTTGGCTCGGGAGTGGGGGTGCGTTCGCCGACTGGTGGTCGGTCTGGAAGCGAGGTCAATTCCGGTCACTGACTGTACCGTCCTTGCCGTCACGACTCTGCCCGCTCAAACCCAACGTGCCACGGCAGCCGGGGTCAAGGGGGCAACCCCTTGCCGCCGGAGGCACTCCTGTGAGGAACCGTGGTACGCAACGGACGTCCGTTTTGTGGTACCAGCTATGAGGACTCCCTCAATCCACATCGCTCGCATTGCAATCCCCGCGTGTTGGTGAGGGGGCACACCGTACGTTGTCCGCGTTTGGACACTCACTCCTTCAGACATCTCTCGACGGCCAGGCCTCCGGCGGGCAAAGGGGCGTTGCCCCCTTGCATCCCCCACCAGGGGTTCCCCCTGGACCCCGGTTCACTGGCGCGATCGAACATCCTTCCACCGGCACCCCACAGGCGAATCGTGTCTCCACATCGAACGGCTGGTCACTGAGCCGAGGACTCGAAAAGACTGCACAGCAGCGTGAGCATCTCGATCCGCTGAATCCGACGGGCCACCGCATCGAGAGCTGGATTGCGGGCGGCGGCTTCGCAGAGATCAACGAGAGCCATGCTGTCCCAACCGCCCGAGCCGATCAGTCGCGAGTCCCACGGTTCGGGGATCAGGCCGAGGCCGCCCTCCCGCAGCGCTTTCGCCAGGAGTCGCATGGCGGGGTGGCGGCCGACGCGGCGGAACCAGTACTTCGCGTTGCCGTAGTCCGGCTCCCGGCGGTGCATAATGGCGTGCCAGTAGTCGCCGTAGTGCCCCTCTTCCCCTTCGATGGTCTGCGACTGGGAATGGCTCCCGTCGAGATCGTCATGCAGCAGGAGCAGTCCCGCGTACAGCGCGGTCGACTGGACCTGTCCCAGGGCGGGCCGCTGACGCTGGACCTCAGATCGAATCGCCTCCCGCAGCGGAGCATCGAGAGTCGGGCGGCGCGGCGTCAGGGGCGAACAGTCGGTGTCGAGAATCACCATCCGCGGGCCGTTCGCTTCGGCGACGCTCCACGTCCGTTGCGCCAGTCCGGCCGCGATCGCGGCCGGAGCGAGTTCGACAGAGTTCCCGTCGGACGGCCGGACACAGACGGCCGCCGTGAAATGAGGCTGCGGAACGAGGACCGCCACCGACGAGGGGACTTCGCGCCAAAGGCTCGGAACACCCTCGGGAGCCGCCAGCGGGAACAGCACGCCGGCGGTGGTCGCTGCATCCTGAGCCGATGCTAAAGTCGCCAGCGACTCCGCCGTGAGGCCGTCCGTCCGGACGTAGCCGTGCCAGTCGTTCCCGGTCGCCGACGCCAACCCCGCACGAAAACTCTCCCAGGTCCCCGTGCGAGTCTCCACGCCGGGAACTTCCGGATGCGAACCGACAGAGCCTTCGACGGTCAGCAGCAGACGACCTACCATGAACGGACTCCGACGAACGATGTCACGACAATGGTGCCAGGCATCGAGGAACAGGTTTTCAGGGAATGGTTCAGGATATCGCTCGACGCCTTCCGCGAAACGCCAGCGGTCCACGGGATCCGCGGGGCGTTCCGGGGAGGCCGCAGCTCCCATGAGTACGACTCTCGTCCTCGCCCGCCTCGACGAAGGCCCCGAGATCTTCCACAGCATCCAGGGCGAAGGGGCCAGCATCGGCGTTCCGAGCGTTTTCGTCCGCCTCAGCCGATGCAACCTCCAGTGCGTCTGGTGCGACACGGACTACACCTGGAACTTCGAGGGAACGTCGTTCACCCACATCCGCGACGCCGATCCAGCCTATAGGAAGCCCCCCCGCGCGTCGGTCCAGATCACGCTCGACGTTGAGGCCATCGCCGCACAGGTGCTGGGATATCGCTGCGGCAATGTCATCGTCACCGGGGGAGAGCCACTGCTCCAGCAGCCTGGCGTCGCGGCCTTGATGTCGGCGCTTCGCCAACAGAAGCCAGAGATCCGCTTCGAAATCGAGACCAACGGCACCCTCAGGCCATTGCCGGAGATCGAGCGGTTCGAGCCCCGCTACAACGTCTCCCCCAAGCTGACTTCCTCTGGGATGTCGGCGGATCGGTCCTTCGTCTCCGAGGCACTGGCGTTCTTTCGCGACTGCGAGCGGGCGACGTTCAAGTTCGTCTGCGGCCGCGATGAGGACTTGGTCGAGGTCGAGCAGACACTGACCGCTCATTCCCTCCCACGGTCCCGCGTGATCCTGATGCCGGAGGCGCTCTCGACCGAGGCGCTCCAGACCCGGCGGCCCTGGCTCATGGGGAAGTGTCTGGACGCGGGACTTCGCTACTCCGACCGGTTGCATGTCGCGGCGTACGGGGCCCGCCGCGGCATTTAAGACGATCAATGCCGGCACGACCTCCATAGCTCAAACCCAAGGTGCGACGGCCACTGGGGTCAAGGGGGAAACCCCTTGCCGCCGGAGGCGCTTCCATGAGGAACCGTGGTAGGCAACGGGCGTCCGTTTTGTGGAACCGGCGTTGAGAACTCACCGCTTGCTCCGGAATCCCGGCGGGTTGGTGAGGGGGCATCCGACACGATGTCCGCGCTTGGACACTTCCTCCTTCAGACATCTCCCGACGGCCAGGCCTCCGGCGGGCAAAGGGGCATTCTGCCCCCTTGCATCCCCCTGACCAGGGTGCCCCTGGACCCGGTGAAAGGATGAGGGGTTTGTTGCGACGCTGACGGTTTCTCCTTGACGGGTGAGACGGGTGTTACACAATTGGTTCAATGTGTAACACACCCTCCCACCAGCGGATCCTCGCCGCGGCGCTCGAACTCGCCTCCAAACAAGGGGTCCGAAAAACCAGCCTCGAAGACGTTGCCCACTTCGCCGGAGTCAGCCGGCTCACCGTCTACCGCAACTTCCACGACCGCCGCGGACTCGTCGAAGCCGTCTGCCGCCACGTCACCGACGTCTTCCGCGAAGCCGCCAACGGCCAGCCAAACGAAAGCGTCCGCAACGTCGACGAACGCCTGATCCGCCTCTTCCAGCAACTCGAAGAAATCCCCTACGCCGAACTCGGCCCCGCCTTTCGAGAAATCGGCCAGCTCTACCCCGACATGGCCACCGAGTTCCGCGGCGTCCGCGACAAGGCCGTCGACGACTTCCTCAACCAGGCCTTCGCCGCCGCCGCCCGCGAAGGGGCCCTCCGCCGCTCGTTCGACCCGCAGATCCTCCGCAGCCTGTTCCGGGTCACCCTCCTCGGCCTCCTCGAATGGCCACAGGCCCTCCCCCCGGGAACCCGCCTGGAAACGGTCCTCTCCACCCTCCTCAACGTCTTCCGCTACGGCGCGCTCGAACGGGACGCCACCGTCGTCCCGATCCCCGTCGCGGACTCCGCCTCGTCCGCCCGCCCACCTCGAAAACTCCCTCGAAACTCAGCGGGCCGAAAGGAGCCGCGGACATGATCCGCCATCGCCCCGCCGAATCTCTCCTCACCCTCCCGGAAAACGAACCGGTCGTCATCCGCCCGCTCCGTCCCCGCGACCGCACCGGCTACCGGCTCGCCTTCGCCCGCACAAGCCGCCGGACACGGATCGACCGCTTCTTCCGGTCCGTCGACCGCCTCTCCGAGGCTCAGGTCCGCTACTTCACGGACGTCGACATGGACCGCCACGTCGCCCTGTGCGCGATCTCCCGCAAGACCCCCGTGGCAGCCGGCATCGCGGTCGGCCGCTTCATCCGGAACGAGGAGAACCCCCGCCGCGCCGAGTTCGCGATCACGGTCATCGACGACTACCACTCAAAAGGCCTCGGCCGGGCTCTCCTGACGCGTCTGGCCTCGATGGCCCGCGACCGGGGCGTCGACACCTTGTGGGCCCAGGTCCTCTCAGAAAACATCCGCGTCCTCGACTGGATGAAACGCCTCGGAGCCCAGCGGCGGTTTCTCGGAGAGTCCGTCCGCTGCGAACTCGCTGTCGCCGAACTTCTCGAACACCTCGGTTCCCCAAACCATCCGGACGAGTCCCTGCTGGAGAAGAATCTGGCCGCCGCGGGCCGGTCGCAACCGTAGCCTCGCCTCCTGCCACAGAGCGGCACTCTCCCTTCCTCTCCTCTGTGCCTCTCCGTGTCTCTGTGTTTCAATCTCCTCTCCGGACGTTGAATTCCCGACGACGGGCCTCCCGTCGCGACGGGATTCCTTCGCTATCAAACGACTTGCGCTGCGGCTTCAGACCATCTCCCGCATCCCCCGCGGAATCCTCCAGGAGACGCGCCGCGTGACAATTCTGCCGAAAAGACTCGTTGTGCCGGCTGCCCGAGGACGATGAATCTGGCGGTGATTGAGCGGCGGACGAAGGGCTCCGCGGACTCTCCCCATCGCCGAGGAGACAAGGATGTCGAAGTTCAGACTGTGGGCCGCCTGTTGCGTGGCCGTGATGGCGGCGGGATTCGTGGCAGCGACCCCGTCCGTCGAAGCGGCTCCTCCCGGCCAGCCGAGCAACTGGCAGCGGTTCTACTACTATCCGTACGTCTACTACCCGCACAACTTCCAGAAGCCGGTCGAGTACGATCACATGTACTACCGGTACCCGGTCGAGCGGCGGATTCCGGTGTACAACCAGCACTGGAACAACTTCTACCCGAACCCGCACCCGTACCACTCGGGGAACCATTTCACGATGGACGTGTTCTAGCGTTTCCGGGGGCGATGCAGCATGCAACCCGCGTCTGATCTTCAGATGCGGGTTGAGCTGTTTTGTAGAGCGATTCTCCGAATCGCGGGCGGAGGGCCGTTCTCTGCGATTCGGAGTGGGGACGGCTTGCTGGTGGTCCAGAAGTGTGGGGCGACTGCTCTGCGGTACGGAGTGCCGCACCACGATCAGGCGACAATGCCGTCCAGCGGCAGGCCGTCGGCGATCGGGAAGGGCCGTCCCGTGATGTCGTGGATCTCCGTCGTCGGATCGATCCCCATCTGCTGATACACCGTCGCGGCGACTTCACCCAACCGGATCGGGCGGCTCTCCGGCAGCGCGCCGTCGCGGTTCGACGCTCCAAAGACATGACCGCGGCGGACTCCGCCTCCCGCCAGCAGGGCGGTGTAGCACGCAGGCCAGTGGTCGCGGCTGGCGTTGGCGTTGATCCGCGGCGTGCGGCCGAACTCGCCCATCCAGACGATCAGGGTCTCGTCGAGGAGCCCCCGTTCGTCGAGGTCGTTGATGAGCGCCGGCAGGGCCTGGTCGGTCAGCGGCAGCTGCCACGACTTGAGGATCGGGTACATCCGCGTGTTGTCGAACCCGTGCGTGTCCCAACCCCCTTCGGCCCGGCGGCCGCCGATCGTTCGCGAGAAGTAGACGTTGACGAACTTGACGCCCGCTTCGACGAGCCGGCGGGCCAGCAGGCAGCTCTGGCCGTAAGTGTTCCGTCCGTACCGGTCGCGGACGACATTGGTCTCCTGCGAGAGATCGAACGCTTCGCGAACGCTCGGGGCGAGGAGCATCTGGTAGGCGCGGTCGTACATTTGGTCGACACCGGTGACCGCCTGGGACTCGAGCCCTTCGAGCTGCTGGTCGAGGGCTTCGAGCATGTCCCGCCGCGAGGAGAGCCGCTCCGCCGAGACGTCGTCGGGCAGGCTCAGCTCTGGAACGCCGAAGCCCTTCTCGTTGGGGTCGGACTGGATCAGAAGCGGGTTGTGGCGTTTGCCGAGGAAGCTGGCGTGCTGGGCCGGCGTGATCGAGCCGTCGGAGATCGTGTAGGGATGGGCGACGAAGGTCGGCAGCCCCTGGGGATTGGGGGCCAGGTCGTCGATGACGGAGCCGTAGGCCGGGAAGAGGTCGAGCGTGTCCTTGAGCCGCTGGTCGTTGAATGGCGGACGCCGGCCGGAGAGGGCGTAGTACCCGGCCGAGTTGTGGTGGGTCATGTCGTGCTGGAGGCCGTGCACGAGGGTCACCTTGTGCATGACCTTGGCCATGTTCGGCAGGTGCTCGCAGACCGGCAGTCCCGGAAGCGACGTCGAGATGGGCGAGAACTCTCCCCGGATCGTGTCCGGCGCGTTGGGCTTCATATCGAACGTGTCGATATGGCTCGGTCCGCCCCACTGAAAGAGGAAGATGACCGACTTGGCCCGGACCGGCAGGTGCGAGAGCGGCCTGGCTGCGGCCAGGCGCGGCATCGTGAGTCCCAGGACGCCCATCCCTCCGACCTGGAGGGCTTTGCGGCGGGCGAAGCGGAGATCGAGAGAAGGCGAGCGAAGCATCTTCACGGTCTCAGTCGTTCAAACGTGCGGAGCCACATCGGCCTCGCACCCATCCACTATGGCTGATGAGACAAGGTGTGACCAGTCTGGTTATCGGTTGTGTGTCGGGACGGCGCACCTGTCGATTGGTGATCGACGGGCTTTTCACCGGGTCCAGGGTCTCCCTGGTGGGGAGTGCAGAGGGGCAACGCCCCTTTGCCCGCCGGGGGCCTGGCCGTCGGGAGATGTCTGAAGAAGTGAGTGCCCAAACGCGGACATCGTGTCGTATGCCCCCTCACCAACCCGCAGAGATTCCAAGGCGAGCGGTGAACTCTCGACGCCGGTTTCACCAAACGGGCGTCCGTTGTTTACCACGGTTCCTCGTGGAAGCGCCTCCGGCGGCAAGGGGTGCCCCCCCCCTTGACCCCAGCTGCCGTAGCACGTTGGGTTGAGCAAACAACGCCGTGCCGGCAAGTACGCCCCGAACGAGCCGGCCGGACCTCGCGGTGGCTTTCTACGAGACCGAAGCCGGCAACATCGGCGTCCCAAACCGGACCGTCCCATCCAGCACGGTCGTCCGGATCTGCAGTCTCCCTTCAACGTGGTCGAAGACTACCAGATCGGCCCGGCTTCCCGGGTTCAGCGAGATCTCCTCACAATCCAGCAGCGCCGACGGGTTGTGCCCCGCCAAGTCGCAGGCATCGGCCAGTGAGATCCCAGTCTGCTCGATGATCTTGGCCACGCACTCATCGGTCAGGCTCCCCGACCCGGCGAGCAGTTGCCGCTGACCGGCAATCACGATCGGCCCATCCTCGAGGACCTCGAATCGCCCGTTGTTATACTCATACGTCCCCGGCGGGCTGCCGGCCAGACCCGAGGCATCGCAGGTGATGATGCAGTGCCCCAGCCCCTTGGCGAACAGGACCGAACGAACGAAGCTCGCCGGGATGTGGTAGCCGTCGGTGATCAGGCTGGCCGAAAGCCGCGGCTCGCCAAGCTGGTCCCACAGGTAGTTGGGATGCCGCGGCAGGACCGGGTGGCAGCCGTTGCCAAGGTGCGTGCTGAGCCTCGCCCCCGCCTCAACCGCCGCGCGGATCTGATCGCCGGTCGCCGCGGTGTGGCCGATTGAGATCACGACGCCCTTGGCTGTCACCTCCCGGATGAAGTCGACCGCGCCGGGAGCTTCCGGCGCGAGGGTCATCAGCCGGATCCGGTTGCCCGAGGCCTCCTGCCACCGCTGGAACTCGTCGACGGAGCACCCGCGGACGTGAACCCGGGGATGTGCCCCGCGCGGACCGTCTTCGCTCGCGATGTAGGGCCCCTCGACGTGGCATCCCGCCACCATCCGGTCGACCCACACATCGCGCTCGCACGCCTCCCGGATCGCGACCAGTCCGTCGCGGATCGCTTCGAACGAGTTCGTGATCAGTGTCGGGCAGAGGCGCGTGACGCCGCGAGCCAGGTACGCCTCCAGGACCGGCCGGACCGCCTCGGGAGTCAGTCCTTGGTCGCTGAACCACTGACCGCCGAAGCCGTTGACCTGCAGGTCAAAGAATCCGGGGGCGATCCACGGCCAGTCCTCACCCGATTCGTCATGGAGGAGCTCGACGGAGTGAATCCGGCCCTCCTCAATCGTGACGCAGATCGGTTCCTCGAGGCGATAGTGTCGTCCAAACAGCTGCATCGGTTTTCAGGCTTTCGGGAAGAAGACGCTCTCGGCGGTCTTCCGCAGGAGCCAGTCCCGTTCTTCCGCCGTCACGAAGTCGATCCGGTCCCGCACGAGCGCCACGGAATCGGGGTAGTTGTTCGGCGCGGTGAGCTGATAGGGGCAGTCGCTCCCCCACATCAGCCGCTTCGCGCCGTAGGTCTCATACAGCCGCCGGATCATCGGCAGCAGTTCGGTGTGCGGAGGCTTCTTGTTCCCCAGGGCATAGTACGCCGAGATCTTGACGTGGGCCGTCTTGTGCCGCGCCAGGTCCGCGAGGGCCTTGAGCTGGCTCTCCTCAACCGGACCCGCCATGCCGACGCGGGCGAAGTGGTCGACTACGACCGTCGCATCCGGATAGCGGCCGCACATCTCGTCGACCTGGGCGATGTTCTCCGGATCGATCAGCGGACAGATCGCCAGCCCCGACTTGCCGGCGTGCTCCCACATCGCCCGGATTCCCGCGCTGTCCCTCCAGAGCTTCGTTCCCCCTTCGCCGGGACGGATCCGGAACCCGATGACCCCCTGGGCCTTCAGGCGGTCCATCTCCTTTTCCGGATGGGGAGCCGCCTCGTCGATGCAGGCGACCGCGCCGAACCGTCCCGGATGCTGGGCGATGGCGCTCGTGATGTAGCTGTTGTCGACGCCGTGATACGGCCGGTGCTGGATCAGCACGACCCGCGTCACGCCGCTCTTCCCCGCAAGGGCCAGGAGCTCATCCGCGGTGAAGCTCTCGGGCTTGAGGTCAGCCCGCGTCTGGCCGTTCGCCAGCGGGAACTTCTCGAGGTCGGTCGTCCAGATGTGGGAGTGGGCGTCAACGTAGCCGCTCGCCACGTCCGCCGCGTTGGCCACGGTCGACATCAGTTCCGATCCCAGGGAGACAGCGAGCGCTCCCGCGGCGCTCGCCTGAAGAAATTCTCGACGCGAAACAGACGTCATGGCACCACAAGTGGGGGAAGGAGGAATGATCGGAAGCGACTCCCTCCTTCCGCTCGATCCATCTCCGGCATCATGACGACTCGCCGCCGCCAGCGACACCGGTCAGAACAACATCGGCTTCCCCTGCAGCCGCCGGAGCGTTGACAGCTGGCCGAGGTGGACGGCGAAGTGCGTCGCCAGCAGGTGGGCCAGCATCTCGCCCCGCGTCAGCAGCCCCGACCACTTCAGCCGCTCGATGCCGTGCTGCGTCTGGGCCCATTCGGCGGTCATGCCGCGGGCACCGTCGCAAAGCGATCCGTAGCCGTCCGTGATCGCGACCATGAGGGCTTCGAAGCTGGGCCGGACGCGGTCGTGCGATCCCGCCTGCGAAGTCGGTCCATAGGCGGCGTGCCACTCGTGCGGCAGGCGGGTCGGCTGCCCGATCAGCTTCAGTCCCATGTCGCCGACGATCGCCAGATGCGACAGGATCCAGCGGGGGGAATGCAGGCCGGGGGCGGGACCGTGGTCGAGGTTGTCTTCCGTCATCTCCTCGACGAGCCGGCCCAGGTAGCGGCGGTTGAACTGATTGAGAGCGATCTCGTTCTCGAACATCCCTGCACTCCTCGCCGCAGTCCTGCCGGAGCGGCGTTCACTTGGCGGAACGGGAACGACAGCGGGCCCGTTCCCGGCCGCTCCCTGTCCGTTGGCCCATCAAGCCTAGCGAAACTCCTTCTCGGCGTCCGCCTTCTTGTAGAGCGAAGTCGGGATCTTGATCTCCTTGGGAACGTCGGCCCCCTTGGAGTGGGCGACGATGGCATTGACCGCTTCGATCCCCATCCGGTCCGGGAACTGGATCGGGTCGGCGTAGATCTTCCCTTCGAGGATCGCTTCGCGACCTTCCTTCTGTCCGTCGAAGCCGACGATCGTGATCTCCTTCTCCTTCTTGGCCTTCTCGATCGCGGCGAGGGCTCCGAGGGCAGAGGGGTCGTTGATGGCGAAGACCCCCTTGAGGTCGGTGGTCGACTGCAGGGCGTCGTCCATGGCTCGCAGTCCGGCGTCCTTGGCTCCTCCGCCGTCGAGTTCCACCGCGATGTCGATGCGGTTCGGATGTTCGGCGTTGTAAGCGTCGAGTTCGGCCTTGAAGCCGTCGACGCGGAGGATGCAGGATTCGGCCTGCTTGAAGCCGAGGACGGCGACTTTGCCTCCCGAGGGGCCGAGGGCTTCGATCATGGCGCGTGCGGCCTGGCGGCCGCCGTCGAAGTTGTCGGTAGCGATCTGGCAGACGATGTCGACTCCGTCTTCGCGGCAGGGGATGTCGACGGTGAAGACGGGGATGCCGGCTTTGTTGGCTTCCTGGATGGAGGGGACGATCGCTTTGGCGACGCAGGGGCTGATGACGATGGCCGAGACTTTTTGGGCGATGAAGTCTTTGACCTGCTGGTCCTGGAGTTTGGGGTCCTGGTCGGCGCTGAGGGGGATGGTGGTGTAGCCGTGTTTTTTGCCTTCGGAGTCGATGTTGTCGGCGATGATTTTGAAGAAGGGGTTCTGGAAGGTGAGGAGTGAGACGCCGATTTTGCGGTCGGAGGCGGCGGTGGCGGGCGCCTCCTTGGCACTCCCGGGTTTGTCTCCGGCGGGTGGAGGGGCGGGTGAGGATCCGGAGCAGCCGGTGATGAGGAGGGTGAGGCAGAGGGCAAAGGAGCGGCGCGACAGCATGTTTTCACTCAGTGGGCGAGAATCTGGTGAACGATGAGCCGATATTAAGAGCCGCTTCAACAAAACCCCAGCGACCACACGCACCGGGTCCAGGGGCACCCTGGTCAGGGGATGCAAGGGGGAGAATCCCCCTTGCCCGCCGGAGGCCTGGCCGTCGAGAGATGACTGAAGGAGCGAGTGTCCAGGCGCGGACAACGCGCCGGATGCCCACTCACCTTAGCCGCAGGGATGACAACGCGAGCGGTGAGTGCTCAACGCCGGTCCCACAAAGGGGACGTCCGTTGTGTACCACGGTTCCTCATCGGAGGCCTCCGGCGGCAAGGGGTTCCCCCTTGACCCCGGCTGCCGTGGCACAATGGGTTTGGCGTAGCAACGTCGTGCCGGCAAAGACGGTGTTTTATTCGCCCGTCTTACGAGGGGACTTTGAGGCCGGCTTCGGCCGCTTCGGCTCCGCCTTGTCTCCCAGCGCCTTCCGCACCGCCTCCAGTAACGACTCCATCGCGAACGGCTTCCGCAGATAGTCGGAGACACCCAGCATCTCCGCATAAGCCTTGTGCCGCCCACCCTCGTTCGCCGTGATCATGATCACCTTCGGCGGATTCGGCAGCGTGCGGAGAAACTCCAGCACCGGAAAGCCCCCCATCCGCGGCATCATCATGTCGGTAATGACCAGATCCGGCTGCTCCGCCTGGATCAGCCGCTGACCATCGATGCCGTTCGGAGCCGGAAAGACCTGGTACCCCGCACCATCCAGCACGCCGTGCAGCGTAGAGGAAATCTCCCGGTCATCCTCGATCAGAACAATCTTGGCCATACTGCACTCGAAGCCACGCCGCGGCAGCGAAGGTCGCCACAGTCAACCCGGCCCGAGCATCTTACCCCCGTTCCAGCCCTCCAACCAGCCAGGGCCGGGCTTCGAACGCGGTGGGGTGCATTCGCAGATTGGTGTCGCCCGATACTGGCCAACCGGGTCCAGGGGCACCCTGGTCAGGGGGTGCAGGGGGCAGAATGCCCTTTGCCCGCCGGAGGCCTGGCCGTCGGGAGATGTCTGAAGGAGCGCGTGTCCAAGCGCGGACATTGTGTCGTATGCCCCCTCACCAACCCGCGGAGATTGTAAAGCGAGCGGTGAGTCCTCAACGCCGGTCCCGCAAAGGGGACGTCCGTTGCTTACCACGGTTCCTCATGGAAGTGCCTCCGGCGGCAAGGGGGCGTGGCCCCCCTTGACCCCAGGCTGCCGTGGCACATTGGGTTTGAGCTATGCGCGTCGTGCCGGCAAGGACGCGATTCGCGTCAACGGGACAATCCACCCTACCCAGAGAACGCCTCCAACGCCCCGCTACTCCTCCCGGGGCGGCCGCATCATGAGCGCGTTCGTGGCAGCAAGCGGCGAGCGGCCGGCAAACAGGACGTGATAGACCTGCTCGCAGATCGGCATCTCGATCCCCTTCTGCCGCGCCAGATCATGCACACTGGCCGCCGTGTTGACCCCCTCGGCGACGGAGGGCATCGAACTCAGAATCGCATCCAGCGTCTCCCCCCGCCCGATCCGCTCGCCAACGCCGCGGTTCCGGCCGTGAGGACTGATGCAGGTCGTGATGAGATCGCCAATCCCCGCCAGCCCCGCAAACGTGGCGGAGTCCGCCCCCAGCGCGACGCCGAACCGGGTGATCTCCACAATTCCCCGCGTCATCAGGGCTGAGACCGCGTTGTCCCCAAACCCCAGCCCCGCACAGATCCCGGCCGCGATCCCGATCACGTTCTTGAGCGCCCCGGCCAGTTCGACGCCGAGGAGGTCGGAGTTTGAATAGACCCGGAACCGGTCCGTCGTGAACATCTCCTGAACCCGCCGGGCGAGGTCAGGACTGGCGGCCGCCGCCACGACACTGGCGGGCAACCGATTGGCCACCTCTTCGGCATGGCTTGGACCGCTCAGGACCGCAACATCCCCGACCGGAAGACACTCGCGGATGATCTCCGTCGGACGTTCCAGGGTGCGGTTCTCGATCCCCTTCACGACACTGATCGCCGTGACACCGGTCGGGAAGGCTCCCGCCAGCGGAGCGAGCGTCGCGCGCAGGTACTTCGTCGGAACCGCGACAACGAGGTAGTCGGCGCTCGCGGCCGCTTCACGGATGTCGCCGGTGACCAGCAGCCGATCGGGAAACCGCACGCCCGGCAGCAAGCGGGCATTCATCCGGTCGCGATTCATCGTCGCGGCGTTGGCCGGATCACGGCACCAGAGAGCAACCTGCTGATCCTCACGCTCGCATAGCAGGAGCGCGCATGCGGTCGCCCAGGCGCCGCTTCCCAGAATCGTAATCCGCGACGGCATTCCCGCTCCTACTGCGCGGGGGGGGCGGGAGGGGCCGGAGTCGTCGGCGCCGGCGGAACGAGGTCCTCCGCCACCCAGCCGCAGGACTTGTGCGTCCCGTCACAGAAGGGCCGCCGCTTCGTCTGTCCGCAACGACAGAGGGCGACGTTCTCCTTCCCCGTCAGGTCGTAGACGTTCCCCTCATGGTCAATGATCTTGACCGGCCCCGTAACCAGCAGGGGACCATTCAGACGCGTCTTGATGACCACTTCACTCATGGCAGGCTCCTCTCGACTTTGCGCAGGTCCGTCGAACACGCCCTGGCCTTTGCCATTGCGTCAGTTCACGTACTTCGCTGCCTGGTCCTGGCCGGGAACGACTTCGCCGCACACCCAGGAGTCGCAGCCGGCGCCGCGGAGGACTTCCTGGACGCGGGCCACGGAATCGGGCCGGACGATGAACGTCATCCCGATCCCCATGTTGAAGACCCGGAACATCTCTTCGCGATCGATCTTCCCGAGTCCCTGGACCCAGTCGAAGAGCGCCGGCGTTTGCCAAGTCCCGCGGTCGATCACGAGCCCGCAGCCGGCCGGCAGCAGGCGAGCGATATTGTCGCACAGTCCGCCGCCGGTGATATGAGCGATCGCCGACAGGCCGCTCTTGAGCGCGGCGTCGCGGGTCACGGCCGCAACCGTCTTGGCGTAGATCCGCGTCGGCGTGAGCAGCGCCTGACCGACCGTCTGGTTCAGTTCCGGAACGTGATCGTCGACCGACTTGCCGCCCGCTCCGAAGACCGCCTTCCGGACGAGGCTGTAGCCGTTCGAATGCAGACCGCTCGACCCGATCGCGACCACGACATCGCCCACCTGGATCCGCGAACCGTCGAGGATCGCGTTCTTCTCGACGACCCCGACGCAGAACCCGGCGACGTCGAACTCTTCGAGTCCGTAGACGTCGGGCATGATCGCCGTCTCGCCGCCGAGCAGGGCCGCCCCCGCCTCGACGCAGCCGGTCGACACTCCTTCGACGACACTCACGATCAGGTCCGGGTTGTCCCGGCCAAGGGCGATGTAGTCGAGGAAGAAGAGCGGCTCGGCTCCCAGGCAGAGACAGTCGTTGACGCACATCCCGACGAGGTCGATGCCGATCGTGTTGAACACGCCGGCCATGTGGGCCACCTTGATCTTGGTCCCCACGCCGTCGGTCCCCGAGACGAGGACCGGATCCTCGTACCGGTTCTGGGCGTCCTGCAGGCGGAACAGTCCCGCGAACCCGCCGGGAAGCGGCATCGCCCGCTTCGTCATCGTGCGGGCCATGAGCTGCGGCAGCCGCCCCATCGCCTGTTCGTACAGGTCCAGGTCGACGCCGGACGATTTGTAGGTGAGCGACATGCTTCCAGTTCTGCGGGCGGGACTCAGGAATGCAGGAGGTGAAACACCAAGGCACCAGGAAGGCACAAAGGACACCAAGAGGATGCTAAGAACAGGAAGGCAAGTCCCGCGAGACCGCAGCACTGATTCGCGCCACGGGCTTCCTCTCAGGCCAACGCCTCTCTCCATCCTTTGTGTTCTTGGTGCAACCTTAGTGTCTTTGTGTTTAACTCTCCTCGGCCTACTTCCACTCCGCCAGCTTCTTGGCCACGCGGTGCTTCGCGAGGACGACGTACTTCGGCAGGCCCCCTTCCATCGGGACCGTCGTCTCGCCGACGATCAGCGGGGCGGCGTAGTCGACGAACTTCTGGTTGACCATCATGCCGCACTCCGAGATCCAGTCGCTCGGCAGGAAGTGCTCCACGTTGGCGATGTCTTCCAGCGGCTGCAGGCCGGTCGTCCACTTGTAGGGGCTGGTCGACTCGCGGACGATCTTGACCATCAGGCCGCTCTTCCCTTCGACCGCGGCGCGGGTCGCCGCGTTGCCGCAGGCGACCGCCTCTTCCGCGTCCGTCAGGCTGGCGAAGTGAGCCGCGGCCCGCTGGGCGTAGCCGAGCTTGACCGTCCGGGTCTTGAGGTTGAGCTTCCCTTCGACGATCTCCTTCAGCTTGTCCGCCGAACCGGCCAGGACCGCGTGGCCGAAGGCGTCGAGGCGGGACTTGTCGGCCCCGATCTCCTCCCCGTCCTTGTTCTTGAGCCCTTCGCCGACGATGACGATGCAGTAGCGGAGCTTCTCGACGACGCTCTTCACCTTCGCCAGGAACTTCTCCTCGTCGAGGGCGATCTCCGGCAGCAGGATGATGTGCGGCGGGTTGTCTTCCTGACCCCGCTTGGCGAGGACCGCCCCGGCCGAGATCCAGCCGGCGGCCCGTCCCATGACCTCGATGATGCAGCAGGAGCCGTCGTCGGTCGCCATCGAGCCGACATCGAAGCCGACTTCCATCGTCGTCGCGCTGATGTACTTGATGACGCTGCCGTAACCGGGGCAGTGGTCGGTGTGCGGCAGGTCGTTATCGATCGTCTTCGGCACGCCGATGACCCGCATCTCCCAGCCCCGCTTGACCGCTTCGAGGTGGATCTTGTGCGAGGTGTCCTGGGAGTCGTTCCCGCCGGCGTAGAAGAAGTACCGGATGTTGTGGGCCTTGAAGACCTCAAACAGCCGGTCCATGTCCTTGGCGGCCTTTTCCGCCTTCTTCTTGAAGTCGAGCTTGTAGCGGCAGGTCCCGAGGGCCGCGGCGGGGGTGGTCTTCAGCCCCTCGATGTCCTCGGGCTTTTCCTTGCGGATGTCGATGATGTCTTCGCGGAGCATCCCGTAGATGCCGTTCATTCCGCCGTAAATCTCCTTGATGCAGGCGTGCTTGAACGCTTCCTGCATGACCCCGGCGACGCTGGCACTGATGACCGAGGTGGGCCCACCGGACTGACCGACGAGGAGATTGCCTTCAAGCTGTGCCATGGGAGGGGTCGAAAAAGGGGAGAATGCGGAGACGAGAAACATCATCCGAATCCGATGCGAACGACATCCTCGCACTCGAATCCCGGACTCTCGCGACAGGATAACGGTCCCGGTCCGGGCTGCAACGACTCGGAAAACGTGGCCGGACCAATCAGGAGGCGGTTATACTGGTCAGAGCAGGAGAGGTTGCTATGGGACGGGGTGAGCTGGAGGAGTTCCACGAGTTCGTCGCGCGGACGCTGCGCGATGGAGGCTCGACGCTCTCCCCCGAGTCCGTCCTCGCTCAATGGCGACGGGTTCGCCATGACGATGAAGACGTCTCGCTCCTGCGGGCCTCGCTGGAAGAAGCCGATGAAGGCCAGCTGGTTCCCGCCGCCGACGTCCTGGCCGATCTCCGGGACGAGTTCGGGCTGGGCCGATCGGATTCGAGCCCGTCGTGAGCGATCGTCACCGGGTTTTCATGACGCCAACCGCCAGGCGAGACCTTCGTCAGCAGGCTCAATGGCTCCATGCCCGATCGGCCACGGGAGCCGCCCGCTGGCTGAACGAGTTCGAAAGAACCTTGGAGACGCTCGCAGCGAATCCCCTCTCGGCAGGCCTGGCGCCGGAGAGTGACTTTGTCGGCCGGGAGATCCGTGAGGCGGCATTCAAGACGCCCCGCGGAAATCCGTATCGAATTGTTTTCGACATCGCGGGCCCGGTCGTCCGAATCCTGCGAATTCGCGGACCAGGGCAAGACGATCTGTCACTCGAGGACTTGGAGTAGACGGAGATCACCGTGATTCTCCGACCGATCGGCCTCAATTCATGTGTTCCTTGATCGCCGGGATGCAAGTTGACCCCGGCGCGACCAATTCCCAACTCATTGATTCACGAATTCCGCTCCACTAAAACTCGACGTCACGCTGCAGCCCCGCGGTGCGGGCCGTGACTTCACCCCGATTCCTCAATCTTCGCTTCCATGCCCACACACGACATCGGTTTGGTTGGTCTGGCCGTCATGGGTCAGAACCTCGTCCTCAACATGGCCAATCACGGCTTCTCCGTCGGCGTCTACAACCGCACGACCGAGACGACGGACGAGTTCGTGGGGGGCCTCAAGAGCGAGCCGGCCGACAAGGTCCACGCCGGCACCGCCGACCGGATCAAGGGCTACCACACCCTCAAGGACTTCGTCGACAGCCTCAAGGCCCCGCGGCGGATCATGATCATGGTCAAGGCGGGGGGCCCCGTCGACGCCGTCATCGACCAGCTCAAGCCGCTCCTCGCGCCCGGCGACATCATCATCGACGGCGGGAACTCGGACTATAAGGACACGAACCGCCGCGACGCCGACCTCCGCAAGGCGGGCCTGCGGTTCATCGGCACCGGGGTTTCGGGGGGCGAAGAAGGGGCCCTCAAGGGACCGAGCATCATGCCCGGCGGCCACCACGACGCCTGGCCGTTCGTGAAGGACATCTTCCAGTCGATCTCCGCCAAGGTCGGCCCGAACAACGACATCCCGTGCTGCGACTGGGTCGGCGATGCCGGCGCCGGCCACTACGTCAAGATGGTCCACAACGGGATCGAATACGGCGACATGCAGCTCATCTGCGAAGCCTACTTCATCCTCAAGAACGCCCTCGGCCTCACGAACGAGGAGATGTACGAGGTCTTCAAGGAGTGGAACGAAGGGGAGCTCGAGAGCTACCTCATCGAGATCACCCGCGACATCTTCACCGTCAAGGACAAGGCGACCGGCGAATACCTCGTCGACGTGATCCTCGACACCGCCGCCCAGAAGGGGACGGGCAAGCTGATGAGCCAGCACGCCCTCGACCTCGGCGTGCCGACGACCCTTATCACCGAGGCGGTCTTCGCCCGCTGCCTGTCGGCTCAGAAGGAAGAGCGGGTCCGGGCCTCGAAGCTCCTGACCGGCCCGACCGGCGCGAAGTACCAGGGGGACAAGAAGCAGTTCATCGAGGACGTCCGCCAGGCGCTCTACGCCTCGAAGCTCTGCAGCTACGCCCAGGGCTACGTCCAGCTCGACGCCGCCGCCAAGGAATTCGGCTGGAAGCTAAACAACGGCAACCTGGCCATGCTGTGGCGCGGCGGCTGCATCATCCGCAGCCGGTTCCTCGGCGACATCAAGTCCGCCTTCGACAAGAACCCGCAGCTCGAAAACCTGCTCCTCGACGACTTCTTCAAGGCGGCGGTCATCAAGGCCCAGCCGAGCTGGCGCCGCGTCGTGGCGACCTCGGTCGAGCTCGGTTACCCGATCCCGGTCTTCAGCGCGGCCCTCAGCTACTACGACGGCTACCGCAACGGCCGCCTCCCGGCCAACCTGCTCCAGGCCCAGCGGGACTACTTCGGCGCTCACACGTACGAGCGGACGGACAAGCCCCGCAAGGAAATGTTCCACACGGACTGGATCCGCGAGCGGAAGGCCTGAGCCAGTCCCTGCCCGCCGAAGCCATTCTGAACGCCGAGGGAATCCACCTCGGCGTTCTTTTTTTGCCGGGATCGAACTCTCGAACCGGACGGAACTCTATCGAGGTCCTGGTCGAGACGCTTTTCTCTCGCCCGCAATCGCAGCCAATTGCGAGCTCTTGGGGATCAGCGATTCGCGACGCTCCATCGGTTGCCGGAGCGTCACGATGTCGTACCAGACTTCGTCCGCCTCGCACTCCGCTCCGAGATGGAGAAGGTCAAGGAGACCAACGAACTCGAAGTAAACGGAGTGGCCCGCCTCGTTCTGAAACTCGTACTCCGCGGCCCGTCCCCGCTGTTCCGCGACGCGAAGGGCCGACCCGGCATCCGCCGCACGCAGCAGGAGCATCCGCTTTTCGCAGGTCCGGTTCCGGTTGTCTCGGCCATCGACCGCGACTCGGTACTGGAACAGCAACGTCGCGGAGAAACGATCCTCGGCGGTCGTCTTGTCAGCCCGGCTCATGGCTTCCCCCTCTGACGTTGCGGGACTACTCGTCGTAGTGCGGCTTGAGGCCCCAGAGGGCAAGCACTGCCCGCTCCCGTTCCCGCATGAGCGGCTGCTCTTCGTCGGTCAGGTCGTCGTAGCCGCACAGGTGCAGGAGGCCGTGGACGAGGTAGAGCGTCAGTTCGTTCTCCGGTGACCAGCCGAACCGGGCCGCCTCGCGGACGGCGGTGTCGCCGCTGACGATGATCTCCCCCTCAATCCGCTTCCCCGCGCCGCGCGGGGCCCGCGGGCCGGGCTCTGTCAGGACTTCGTCTTCAAAGAGGAAGCTGATGACGTCGGTCGGGTAGTCGTGATCGAGGTGGTCGCGGTTGACGTCGTGGATCGTCGGATCGTCGACCAGGGCCACGCTGATTTCCGCCTCGAGGACTCCCTCGACCGTGAGGGTCTCGCGGATGATCCGCTCGACGACGGACTCGGAAATCTCGACAGCCGACTGCTGATCGGAAACAGCGATCTGATAGGTCCCGGACATTTCCACTCTGGTCATTGGAGACATTCGTCCCAGGAGGGTGACGCTCCCGCGGAGCCGCGACGGTACGCGACGCCTTCGGTGCTGGCCACGCCGAGAGACCGATTGCGGTCTCAATCATAGAGATTCAGCGAACGCACCCACGCGCCGACGCGCTCCCGGCCCGTCGTCCGGTCCGCGGGGATCGACAGCGGCCGACCGCGCGCATCGAGGATCAGCCCAACCGTCCCTCCGCGGACCTCCGCTTCGACAACTTTTCCCGGTCCGGCTCCGAGATCGAACGCGGACGCCGGACGCAGCACCACGCGGGCCGTCTCACCCGCCGGAAGCGGATAGAGCCGCAGGTCGCCCACGTTGATCTCGCCGGTCTCGCGGAGCGACGGCCCCGTGATCTCATACTGAAAGCAAAGGCTCCCCGGCTGTCCCTGCCCCTTCGCGGCGATGACGGTCCCCAGATAAATCAGACAGTCCCGCTCGAAGACCTCGATCGCCGCCTGCGGATGGACCGAGGCCAGGACTCCCAGGTGCGGCATCATGAAGATGCTGTCCTTCGCGAGCTCCGTGATCCCTTCCGGCTCAAAGGCGTCGATCAGCATCATCGCCGTCTGCTCCATCCGGGGAGCATGCGAGAGGACGCCGCCGGAGGCAACGAGCAGGTTGAGCTGCATGTTGTCGACGATCGTCTGGCCGCTCGTCGTCTGCTGGAACGTGTCGCCGACGGTCCGCTGCTGCTGAACCCCTTTGAGCGTCGTCGCGAACGCCTTGTGCTGGATGTAGGCCAGCCGCAGTGCCTCGCGGGAGACCGCCTGCTCGAAGATCAGGGCCTCGAGCGTCTGGGGGATCGTGGTCGGCCGGATCATCTTGTTCTTGACCCGGTTCCGCAGGTCCCGCTCGTCCATCTCCAGATGGACCCAGCGGAGGACGTTCTCCATCCCCGCCTCGGCGCAGACGTTGGAGATCGAGTAGCTCATCCCCAGGTTGGCGCTCACGGTCCGGTTGAAGACCGGCTGGCCATCCTCGCCGCGGAAGACGCTGAAGACGTCGGTCGTCGCCCCGCCGATATCGACGCCGACGCAGTTGATGCCACGGGCCTTCGCGATCTGCTGCAGGATGTCGCCGACGGCCCCGGGGGTCGGCATGATCGGGGCGTCGGCCCACGAGATCAGCTTGTCGTAGCCGGGAGCGTGGGCCATGACGTGTTCGAGGAACAGGTCGTGGATCTTGTCCCGGGCCGGAGCGAGGTTTTCCCGTTCGAGGATCGGCCGGACGTTGTCGACGACCGAGAGCGTGATCGAATCGTCGAACGTCTTCGCCACGAGGGCTGCCGCCTGGTCGTTCCCGGCGAAGATCACCGGGAGCTTGTAGTTGCTGCCGAACCGCGGCCGGGGTTTGGCGGGGCCGATCAGCTCAGCGACCTGCAGGACGTGCTTCGTCGTCCCGCCGTCCGTTCCACCCGCCATCACGACCATGTCGGGCCGAAGGTCGCGGATCCGCTGGATCTGCTCGTGCGGCTTCCGCTTATCGTTCGAAGCGATGATGTCGAGAACAATCGCTCCCGCCCCGAGCGCCGCCCGCTCGGCGCTGGCGGCCGACATCTCGCGGATCACGCCGGTGACGAGGACCTGGAGCCCCCCGCCGGCGCTCGAGGTCGAGATATAGATGTCGCACCCTTCGCGATCGGTCGCGGGGCGGATGATCTGGCCGTCATCGTCGATGAGGCGGCGGCCGGCGAGTTCGCCGACTTCGGTCGCGGCGTTCGTGACGCCCACCGTGACGTCGGCAACCGGCTGTTCGACTGTTGTGGGGGCTTCGCCGCGGTGGGTCTGGCGGTAGTGCCCGTCGACCTTCTCGATGAGGATCGCTTTGGTGGTGGTGCTGCCGCAGTCGGTCGCCAGGATGACTTGGATCTGACTGGGATCGACGGGCATCCGGTCGCTCTCGGTTCGGGGCAGGCCTCAACGGGATGGACGAGCGAGAGATACCACAGTCGCGGCAGTGACACCATTCCGCCCGCGCCGGCACTGATCGGCTTACCTGGCCGCCGCCTCGAAAAGAACGAGAGGATCGATCCAGACCCCTTCGTTGAGGACGTCCCAGTTCTCGCCGTAGTCGACCACGAGCGCGAGTCGCTTCTTCCCGGCCAGGGAGACCGGCGGCACCCGTTGCCGCGTTCCTCCGCCGCGAAGCAGGTCTGATCGATACGCGTCGACCCCGTCGAGCTCGATCCGGAAGCGGGCGCTCCCGGCGGCCCCGACCTGGTCCGGTAGCCCGATCGACGAACGAAACTCGGCGGCCGTCGGAGGAATCTCAAATTCCCAGCGGGTGCGGCCAGTGCCGGCCAATCCCTGGCAGAGGGCCCGCCCGCCGATGACCGCCACAGGGGGCGCCGCAGGGGAGTCGGCTTCCGCGACCTCCGATAGCCCGGGAAGAAACGGTGTCCTCCTGATCGCGACCGGCGGGAACTTCGAAAGGGGCCGGACGCGATCGGTCAGGAATTGAATCTGGACCATCGCGTCTTCGGAGATCGCCAGCTCGTCCGCATCGCGGCGAAACCGCCAGCGGGAATCCGACGGATCGAACTGTGTGCTGTCGACAACAAGGTTCGTCCCGTTCACCAGCTCAACCGTCTCGTGTCGTCTGGGGACCGGTCTCGTCGTCAGCAGCTCCGGACTGAACAGGATGCCGCGATAGCCGGCTTCCGGAATCTTCGTCTCGCCGACGCTCGACCGGAACTGCAACTCGCCACGATTAAGTCCGACGAACTCCCCCCGCAGGATGTCCCGATTGCTCAGGAACACGACGTCATCCGCGGGCTCCGCGTCACGGGGGCGGGTGGGGAATCGAGAGAGGCGCTCCCCTTCAAGGCGGCGGATCGCGCGGACTTCTTCGAGCGGGACCGGAATCTCGACTGATGTGGGCAAGGAGAGCCGGACGTGAAGCACCTCATCCGCCAGCCGTAGGTCTCCGGCGATCAGGACATCGCCTGCGGTCGTCCAGACACATGATGTCCCCTCCGACTCCGGCTTCCGCGGCGGAAATCCGATCGAAAGGACCTGCTGCCGATCAAAGGTCTTCGCTCCGGACGGTCCCTCGATGGCGATCGCCTCATCCGACCAGCGGACGATCCGGCTCGCGGCCACCGGCGCCGGTTCTCCCCGGACTTCGATCTGCAGCTCGCTCGCCGGCAACGGTGAGGCAACCGCAACGAGGCTGGTGAAGACCACTCCGGCAAGGATTCGGCTGAGCGTCTTGAACGGCTGAACCATGGGTTCCGGTCTTCAATCCAACGACACAGCGGGGCAGGGGAATGAGCAACAGAGCGGCGCCGCGAGCGGCTCACATGTTCTTCTTGGGACGGGGAACACGCCCCTTGCTTCCACCGCCGCGTCCACTCCCTTTGCCGCGGCGGCCTCGCTCCCCGCGCTCCCGCGTACCGGAGGTCGCGAAGCCGGGACGATCGACATCCCCCACGGGAATCGACTCGCCTCCCCTGGCCATCTGCTGCTTGAGCTGATGGACGCGGTCCCGGAGCTGCGCGGCCCGTTCGAACTCCAGGTTCTGCGCCGCCGTGAACATCTCCGATTCGAGCTCGGCGAGGTACTCCTGCGTGACGAACTGCCGCTCGTCGGTCGCCCCCGCCGCCTGCTGGACGATCCGGCGGGCTTCGATCTCCTCTTCGATGCCGCGCTTGATCGCCTTCTTGATCGTCTCCGGCGTGATGCCGTGTTCGGCGTTGTAGGCCATCTGAACCTGCCGGCGGCGGTTCGTTTCGTCGATCGCCTCCTGCATGCTGTCGGTGATGACGTCCGCGTACAGGAACACCTCTGCGTTCACGTTTCTGGCAGAGCGGCCGATCGTCTGGATCAGGCTCGTCGCGCTGCGTAGAAAACCTTCCTTGTCGGCGTCGAGGATGCAGACGAGCGACACTTCGGGAAGGTCGAGGCCTTCCCGGAGCAGGTTCACACCGATCACCGCGTCGAACTTCGCTTCCCGCAACTCGCGGAGAACTTCCACGCGCTCGATTGCGTCCAGCTCCGAGTGCAGCCACTCGCAGCGGATCCCTTCTTCTTTGAGATAGCTGACGAGGTCTTCCGAGAGCCGCTTCGTCAGGGCGGTGACGAGCGTCCGCTCGCCGCGGGCGGCGCGGATCCGGATCTGTTCGATGAGGTGGGGGACCTGGCCGCGGGCGGGGTGGATGTGGACCACGGGATCGACGAGTCCGGTCGGCCGGATGATCTGCTCGACGATCTGGCCTTCCGCCTGATCCAGTTCCCAGTCGGCCGGCGTGGCGGAGACGAAGACCGCCTGCCCGCGGCGGGCGTTCCACTCCTCGAACTTGAGCGGACGGTTGTCGAGCGCCATCGGGAGGCGGAACCCATGGTCGACCAGCGTCGTCTTGCGGGCCTGGTCGCCGTTGTACATCGCCCGGACCTGCGGGACCGTGACGTGCGACTCGTCCACGAACAGCAGGAAGTCATCGGGAAAGAAGTCGTACAGCGTCGCCGGCGGCTCGCCAGGGCGGCGTTTGGCCAGGGCCCTCGAGTAGTTTTCGATTCCGGGGCAGTAGCCGATCTCGCGGAGGAGCTCCAGGTCGTGCCGCGCGCGGGCGGAAAGCCGCTGGGCTTCGAGGAGTTTTCCTTCTTTCTGGAACTTGGCGAGCTGCTGGTTCAGTTCCTCCTCGATCTCGCCGACCGCGTCGTCGATCCGGTTCTGGGGGAGAACGAAGTGCTTGGCCGGGTAGATATAGACGTCGTTCTGCGGCTTGGAATTCTCGCCGCTGACGGGGTTCACGATCGAGAGTTTTTCGATCTCGTCTCCCCAGAGTTCGACGCGATACGCAAACTCCTCATAGGCGGGCCAGATCTCGATGACGTCGCCGCGGACGCGGAACTTGCCGCGGCTGAAGTCGATGTCGTTCCGCTCGTATTGGATGTCGATCAGCTGGCGGAGCATCTCATCGCGGTCGATCGATTCCCCCACGCGGAGGGGGATCATCATCTCGATGTAGTCCTTCGGCGAACCGAGGCCGTAGATACAGGAGACGCTGGCGATGACGATCGTGTCGCGGCGGGAGACGAGGGCGCTCGTCGCAAGGAGGCGAAGGCGGTCGATCTCCTCGTTGATCGAGGCGTCCTTCTCGATGTAGATGTCCCGCTGGGGGATGTAGGCTTCGGGCTGGTAGTAGTCGTAGTAGCTGACGAAGTAGGCGACGGCGTTGTTGGGGAAGAACTCTTTGAATTCGCTGTAGAGCTGTGCGGCAAGGGTCTTGTTGTGGGCCAGGACCAGTGCCGGCCGCTGGAGCTGGGCAATGACGTTCGCCATGGTGAACGTCTTGCCGGTGCCGGTGGCGCCGAGGAGGACCTGGGAGCGTTGTCCGGAGCGGAGGTTATGGACGAGGGATTCGATGGCCCTGGGCTGATCGCCGGCGGGGGCGAATTCGGAGTTCAGTTCAAACTGCGGCATGAATCCCATCCAGGGGCGAAAAGTCGAAGCGATATTCTACGCCAAGCGCTGAATGAAAGAAGGCGTAAAGAGTCGCGGGTCAAGGGCGGCCAGCCCTTGCCGCCGGAGGCACTCCTGTGAGGAACCGTGGTACACAACGGGCGTCCCCTTTGTGGTGCCGGCGTTGGGAACTCACCGCTCGCTTTGCAACCGCTGCGGGTTGGTGAGGGGGCATACGGCACGGCGTCCGCGTTTGGACACTCACTCCTTCAGACATCTCTCGACGAGAGGGCCTCCGGCGGGCAAGGGGCATTCTGCCCCCTGCACCCCCTGACCAGGGTGCCCCTGGACCCGGTGGACGAGCCCTCACCGTGTTCTCGCGACATCACCATCGCCCGATATACTTCCCGGTCCAAACAATCCGCACAGGATTCTCCATGGACTCGCAACTGGAAGAACGGTCATTCTCGATCGGCACGCTACGGCTCAACGTGGCCGTCGGTCCCCAAAACGGCCCGCCGCTGATCTTCTTCCACGGCGTCACCCGCCGCTGGCAAACCTTTCTGCCCATGCTCTCCGCCTTCATCCCGCGGTGGCAGGTGTTCGCAGTCGACTTCCCGGGACACGGCAAGTCGGACCGGGCCGAAAGTCCGCACCTCGTCGCCGACTACGTCGAGTGGGGAATGACATTCCTCCGGACACACTTCTCCGGCGAGATCAACCTCTACGGCCACTCGCTCGGCTCCATGGTCGCGGCCGGATGCGCAGCCCGGCTGCGGAACGTCCGGGCCATCATCCTCGAAGACCCGCCGTTCGACGTCATGGGAGAACGGATCGCAACGACGCCGCTGCTAAACTACTTCCGCGAACTTTTGCGGTTTGCCGGGTCCCCCGAGAGCGTCCGCGACGTCTCGCGGAAGCTTGCCGAGGTCCGGATGGGGTCCCCGGGGAGCACCAATACGTTTCGCCTGGGAGACATCCGCGACGGCGTCTCGCTCCGCTTCACGGCGGCGAGCCTCAAGCAGCTCGATCCGCAGGCCCTCGTGGCGGTCGTCGAGCGGAACTGGCTCGAAGGGTACAATCGGGACGAAATCCTGAGCCGCATCGATTGCCCCGCGCTCCTGCTCCAGGGAGACGTGAAGGCGGGCGGAATGCTGCCGGATGCGGACGCCGACGACGTGATCGGGCGGCTCCACGACGGGACGCTGATCCGGCACCCGGGAATCGGCCACGTCATTCACTGGCAGAAGACGCAGGACGTCATCAACGCCGCTCACGGCTTTCTGGAATCCGTTCGTTGACCGCTGACTCACCCCCGCCGCGGATCTACCTCGACAACGCCGCCACGAGTTTTCCAAAACCGCCCGGTGTGGTGGAGGCGGTCACGCGGTATCTCACGGACGAAGGCGTCTCGCTGGGACGGGCGACCACCCGCAGCGGCGAAGAGACCGCCCGTCGAGTCAGCCAGCTCCGGACAAAGCTCGGCCAGTTCTTCGGCGCCGGCCCGGGCGACGAAGTCGTGTTCACGTTCAGCGGAACCGACAGCCTCAACATGGCACTCCACGGCTTCCTGAAGCCGGGCGACCACGTCGTGACGACCGACATCGAGCACAACTCCGTCCTCCGGCCACTCGAATGGCTGCGGCAGCGCGGAATCGCCGTGACGCACGTCCCCTGCGATTCCGCAGGCCGAGTCGCGACGGACGATATACGACAAGCGATCCGTCCCGAGACGCGGCTCCTCGCGGTGTCCCACGCCTCCAACGTAACGGGGACGGTTCAGCCGATCGCCGATTTCGCCGAGCTGGCCCGCAACCACGGAGCCCGGATCCTCGTCGACGCCTGCCAGACCGCCGGGCACATTCCGATTTCGATCCGCGAAGCAGGAATCGACTTCCTCGCCTGCTCCGGCCACAAGGGACTGCGCGGCCCGCTCGGAACCGGCGTCCTCGTCATCGCCCGCGACGCAGTCCCGGACCTCGAAAGTTTCCGGCAGGGGGGCACGGGAAGCCACAGCGACTCCCCGCTCCAGCCCGCCGCCGGCCCCGACAAGTACGAGGCGGGGAATCACAACACCCCGGGACTCCTCGGCCTGGCCGCAGCGCTGGATTGGATCGAACAGGAAGAGCTCGGTGCTCTCCACGAGCGGGAAGCCGCGCAGACGGCGCGCCTTCAGGAGGGACTCCGTTATCTTCCGAACGTACGAGTTCCCGGTCCCGAGCCCGACGAGCGCGTGCCGGTCGTGAGCTTCGTCATCGAGGGGTTCGACTCCCGCGACGTCGCGTCGATCCTCGATGCCGAGTTCGGCATCGAGGTCCGGGCGGGCCTCCACTGCGCCCCGCGCATCCACACCGCCCTCGGCACGCTCCCTTACGGAGGAACAGTCCGCCTCAGCCCCGGACTGGCCACGACCGACGGACAGATCGACGCCGCCCTCGACGCGGTCGCGGAGATCGCAGGCGGCTGAGCTCGCTGGATTGGAGCCGGCACAGCCGCGGCGGCGAGGACGGCGTTCAGACAGTGATCAGAGGCTTCCCGGCTCGCCCGGGAGCACCAGCAGCTCGACCTTCCGGAAATCAATCGGATGGCTCTCCGACTGCAGCGAGATCGTCCCTTCCTTCAGCATCTTCGTCCCCGCCTTCTCGGCAAGTTCCTTGGCATGGGCGTCCCGCTCATCCAGCTGCGCCTGTTCGTACTCCAGCACGGTCTCGCCATCAATGATGTGCTTGATGACCTTGTCCCCATGGACCTCGATCTCCACGGTCACCCACTGTTCGCCGTGATACGTCTTGGACTTCGAACTCGTGCAGTGCGGCAGGAACAGCTTCCCCCCCATCACGACATTCGTCCCCGGGGTGCAGAGGTTCGCCGTCGTCCGCATCCCGCTCCCCGTCCCGCCCAGGAACTGAACTTCGATCGAAGCGGGGAAGTCCTGATCCTTCGCCATCCCCTTCGGATCTTCCCCGTGGAGCATTGCCCCGCTGTTGCGGATCGCCCACCCCGGGCCGCCGGGACACTGGTCGCCGACAAACCGGTACTCCACCCGCAGCCGGTAGTGCGAGAACTTGTCCTTGTAGAACAGGTGCCCGAAGGTCTCGTTGTACTTGTCGTACCCGTCGTAGCGGACCTTGAGCAGCCCGTCCTCCACGCGGAACGTGTCCTTCCAGTTGTCCCCGAACTCGTGATAGCGGATCTTTGGCGTCCAGCCGGTCAGGTCTTTGCCGTTGAAGAGCTGGATCCACTCTTCCTTCTTCGGCTCCTGTCCAAAGGAGACGAGGGACGACGTCATCAGGAGAGCGAAGGCGAACGAGGCGATCAGGCGGCGCGACACGGAAGACCTCAATGGCAACAGGCAGCGTCGTGAGACGGGAATGAACGATCCGGAGGGGCGATTGTGGACCCACGATCCCGGCAACGCAATCACACCGGAAGGCCGCGGCGGACGGAGGCTCCCTTGCGCCAGTGAACCGGGGTCCAGGGGGCCCCCCCTGGTGGGGAGTGCAGAGGGGCAACGCCCCTTTGCACGCCGGAGGCCCGGCCGTCGAGAGATGTCTGAAGGATCACGTATCCAAACGCGGACAACGTGCTGTATGCCCCCTCACCAACCCGCCAGGATTGCAACGCCAGCGGTGTGGTTTGAGGGAGTCCTCAACGCTCGTACCACAAAGCGGAAATCCGTAGTGCCCCACGGTTCCTCATGGAAGCGCCTCCGGCGGCAAGGGGTTGCCCCCTTGACCCCGGCCGCCGTCGTACGTTGGGTTTGAGTGAGCAGAGTCGTGCCGGCAAGGACGGTGCTGTCACGCGCCGGAATCGCACTCACTCCTCAACTGCCCACCTTTCGGCCAACGCACCCACGGGCGGACCTCACAGTGATCGCAGATCCAGAGGCCAGACGTCCACCACCGCGCCGGAACGAATCGCGTAGAGAACCCGGTGTGCCGAATGCCGTACGGAGTCCGCCGAAGGGACCAGTTCGACCTTGTCGCCAATCCGCAGATCATATGACTCCGGCCCCAGGGCCAGCCGGCAGGTCTCGTCATCGACCGCGTCGATCGCCGCATCGGGCAGCTCATGACCCCCGGCAATCCGCCGCACGATCGGACGACGCTCGAAGGATGAGAACACCGCCGCACCGCAGTCGAGAACCGCCCGCTCCAGCTTTCCACGGTGAAGGACAGTCCCGATCAGGCAGAGCGCCGGACGCAGCGACAGGTCCTCCGCCGGCCGATGTGGGTCACCGAACACGTCTCCGCCGATGCGCAGCTCAGTGGGCTCCGGACACCGCGCCGCTTCTCCGATGAGATCCGCACCGGCGACCGAGACGACATCGCACCGCATCCCGTCCTGCGCCATCCGCTCGCGGGTCTCCCCCAGGATCCCCATCGCGCTCCAGACCAGCCTCTCTCTCTCGGCCGCCGGAGTCATTGTGTCGAGGTGCCCGACATCACCGGTCAGTCCGATGACCTCAACATTCGAGAGCCGGCGGATTCCCCGAAGAAGATGCTGAGTGTCCGGTCCGGGCCGCACCCCCAGGTGGTGCCGGCCCAGGTTGACCTCGACGAGCAGTTCCGCGCGAAGCCCCTCGCGGTGGCAGATCGAGTCGATCTGCTCGGCATGAACGTAGTGGTCGACCGTCGCTACCAGACGGACTCGCCGCGCCAGCCGGGCGTACCGCTCCAGCTTGTCCGGACCGACGATCGGCCGCGTCACAACGAGATCGGTTTCCCCAGCCTCGGCGAGACGTTCAGCCTTCGACAGCGAGGGGAGGGCAGCGCCACTTAAACCGAACGGGGCCAGATAGCGGATCAGTGACGCCGAGAGCAGCCCGCCGGCGTCACAGCGCCACCGCTTTTCACACGCCTTCAGCCGCTCGCCAATCCGCGCCGCATTCTGCTCGAGGATGTCCAGATCGACACAGAGCGCCGGCGTTTCGAGCGTACTCGAGTGCCTGCCGATCATCGACCGGTCATCCCTCGGCGGATCAGTGGTGGCCGCCATCCTTGAGGGCGATCTTGCGGCGGGCGCTTTCCTGGGCCTGCTGCTTGGCGGCGTATTCTTCGTCCGTTCCGACCGGCATCTGCTGCGTGGCCGCCAGCTCGGCGCGGGCCTTGGTGGCGTCGATCTGCGAAGCGGGGACGGCGACGTTCGTCAGCAGGGTGACGATGTGCCCCTTGATCTGAAGGAACCCGCCTTCGATGAAGTACCGCTCGACGCCGCTCCCCGTATCAAAGTGGAGCTCGCCGGTGCCAAGCCGACCGACCGCGGGGGCCCGCCCCGGCAGGACGCCGATCTGTCCGTCGAACAGCGGGAACTGCAGCGACCGGACGTTCTGGTCGATGAGCGTGGTTTCCGGGGTAACGACGACGAGTCGCAGTTCGGTGGCAGCAATCATGTTACAGCGAAGATTCCGATGAGACGCTGGACGGACGTTCGACAACTGTACCGCAGACGAGGGGGAGCGTCACGGATCGGGGGCGAATTCTCACGTCCGGGGTGCCGGCGGTCCGCCCCGCCTCCGGCAGAAGCCCCTTCGACGGAGGTCGCCGGCACGCGGTATAGTGCCGCCGGACCAGGGCAAAAGTGAGTCGCGGGAGGGGGTCAGTGATGCAAAAGGTGTTTCTGTGTCTCGTTGGGGCAGCGGTCCTGCTGGGTCTCGCGCAGACGGCCACGGCCGATGAGCGGGTCTCGGTCCTGTTCGTCGGGGACATCATGCTCGACGGCGGACCGGGGCATCTCGTCGCCTGCGGCAAGGACCCATTCGAGCACTGCGCGGCCCTCCTGGACGATGCCGATTTCACGATCGGTAACCTCGAATGCGTCCTCGGGAGCAAGGGGAAGCAGCTCCTCAAGTCCTACACCTTCCGGGCCGCCCCCGGCTCCGAGACCTCCCTGAAGCGGTACTTCTCCGCCCTGAGTCTGGCGAACAATCATACGGCAGACTTCGGCTCGGACGGCTTCGCCGAGTCGCTGCGGCTGCTCAAGGAAGCCGAGATTCCCCACTTCGGCGGCGGGAGCACGCTCGAAGAAGCCCGCAAGCCCCTGATCCTGGAGAAGGACGGCGTTCGGATCGCGCTCCTTGGCTACAACGGGTTCCGGGCCAAGGAGTACGCGGCCACCGAAACCGCCGCCGGCTCCGCTCCCCTTTATGCGGAGATGGCCGTCGCGGATGTCCGCCGGGTTCGGGAATCGAAGGCGGCCGACGTCATTATTCCGTTCCTGCACTGGGGAGACGAGATGATCGCCATGCCGGACGCGGACCAGCGGGGGCTGGCCCGGGAGCTGATCGACGCCGGGGCCTCGGCGGTGATCGGGTCGCATCCGCACGTCGTCCAGACGGTCGACGTCTACCGCGGCCGGCCGATCGTCTACAGCCTTGGGAACTTCGTGTTCGACTACTTCCCGGAAGACCCCGAGGAGTGGACCGGGTGGGCGGTCCGGCTGACGTTCTCCAAGGGGGACAGCACGCCCGTCGATCTGGAGACCTTCGCCGTGACGCTGGACTCGGCCGGAATCCCGCGGCCCGTCGACACCGCATCCGACGGCCCGACGATCCCGGTTCCTCCCGGCTCCTCGCCCGGCGCCGGCCCGGCAGCTCCCGCGGCGGTCTCGACCCCGGCCGCCTCGACGATTCCCAGAGGATCTGCGGCGACGCCCCCTGGAAAATCCGGGGATTGAACCGCGCCGGTGGTGACGGTGTCCGGTACCCGGCCTAAAGTTCACCCCCGCTTCGTCCCCGCCCCTGCCTGCCGGCTGCCGGGCCGATCCGGCGATCTCTCCTCGCCTTGGGCGAATCGAGACCGTCGTCCCTTCGTTCATCTGAAATCCGCGGTTCCGGAGTCGGACGCCCGCGGCCCCGTGATCCATGCTCGAAAATCTGCCCGTCAAGTCGCTGCCGTTCCAGGGATACACGATCGAGGGGTACTCCCGCGCGGCGGTCCAGAGCTACTGGCGGATCCCGGAACTGCGGGTCGGGTTCGACATGGGCGGGACCCCGTGGTCGTTCATGGGGACGCAGACGTACTTCATCACGCACGCCCATCTCGACCACATGGCGGCGCTCCCCGCCTACGTAGCGCGGCGGAAGATGATGAAGATGGAGCCGCCGACGATCTACGTGCCGGAGGAGGTCTATGAGGCGACCGACCGGATGCTGAAGTCGTGGCAGCGGCTGGATCGGGGGCGGATGCTGTGCGAGTTGATTCCGGCGAAGGCGGGGGTGGAGTATGAGCTGTCGCGCGAGTATGTCGTGACGGCGTTCCCGACGAAGCACACGGTTCCGTCGCTGGGGTACATCCTGTGGGAGCGTCGGCGGAAGTTGAAGCCGGAGTACCAGGGGTTGTCGGGGGACGAGATCCGGGACATCAAGTTGTCGGGCCAGGAGGTGGCGGCGGAGGTTCGGATCCCGATTGTCTGTTATTGCGGGGATACGGCTCCGCAGGGGCTGGATGGGGATCCGGCGATTTATCAGGCGAAGATTCTGATTACGGAGATGACGTTTTTCCGTCCGGAGCACCGGAAGGAGAAGATCCATAAGTTTGGTCATACGCATCTCGACGACATTATCGAGCGGGCGGAGAAGTTTCAGAATGAGTTGATTGTGCTGGGCCATTTCAGCACGCGTTACATGGACAAGCAGATCAAGGCGGCGGTGGAGAAGAGGCTTCCGGCGAGCCTCAAGGAACGCGTCCACCTGTGGTTGTGAGTGGACAGATCCGGGGTCCAGGGGCTCGCCCCTGGTGGGGAGTGCAGAGGGGCAACGCCCCTTTGCCCGCCGGAGGCCCGGCCGTCGAGAGATGTCTGAAGGAGTGGGTGTCCAGGCGCGGACACGGTGCCGTATGCCCCTCACCAATCCGCGAAGAGTCCAAGGCGAGGGGGGAATCCTCCACGCCGGTGCCGCAAAGGGGACGTCCGTTGCTTACTACGGTTCCTCATAGAAGTGCCTCCGGCGGCAAGGGGTTGCCCCCTTGACCCCAATGGCCGTCGCACGTTGGGTTTGAGCGAGCCATATCGTGCCGGCAAGAACGCGGTTCGAGTCAGGCCGCAGCAACCATCGCAGCCGCAATCCCTTACAACCTTAACAAAAACACCAAACCCACATGCGAACCTGTTCGCCCCCCACGTGTCGACCGACAGCCCACCAGTGATGCCCAGAGCGTCATCCCCACCCGAACGGATTTGCCGCGGATTATGCCGAGCTCACTGACCGTCGTCCTGCTCATCGTCTGCCTCGACGCCATCGGCTTCGGAATCGTCCTGCCGATCCTCCCCGACCTTCTGAAGGAAATCTCCTCCCAGGTCCACGTCGCCAACCACTTCGGCTGGTTCCTCTCCGTCTACGCGCTGATGCAGTTCCTCTGCTCACCCGTCCTCGGCGCCCTCAGCGACCGGTTCGGACGACGCCCCGTCCTCCTCGTCTCCCTCGCCGGCGCCGCGGCCGACTACGTCATCATGGGACTCGCCCCCAACCTGACGATCCTCTACATCGGCCGCATCATCGCCGGCATCACCGGCGCCAACATGGCGGTCGCCACCTCGTCGATCGCCGACGTCTCCAACGACGAAAACCGCGCCAAACACTTCGGCATGATGCACTCGGTCTTCGGGATCGGGTTCGTCATCGGCCCCCTCATCGGCGGCGTCTTCGGCGCCATGTCGCTCCGCTACCCGTTCCTCATCGCGGCGGCCCTCAACGGAGTCAGCTTCCTCCTCGCCCTCTTCGTCCTGAAAGAATCGCTCCCCGAAGAGAAACGGCGAAACCTCGACGTCACCGCCCTCAACCCGTTCAAGTCCCTCCGCTGGGTCGGCAGCATGCCGGCCCTCGTCCCGTTCCTGGTCGTCTTCATCATCGTCCAGCTCGCGGGACAGATGCCGGGGAGCCTCTGGATCATCTCCAGCATGGACCGCTACGGCTGGAGCCGGGAACTCGTGGGAGCGTCGTTCTCCGCCTACGGACTCCTGATGGCGATCTCCCAGGCGTTCCTGACGGGGCCGGTGACGAAGCGCCTCGGCGAGTTCCGGGCGATGGTCCTCGGCCTCTCGGTCGAGTGCATCTGCTACGTCCTGTTCGCCTTCGCGACGCAATCCTGGATGGTCTTCGCCCTCCTGGTCCCCCTCTGCTTCGGCGGCATCGCCCATCCGGCGATCCAGTCGATGATCTCGCGGCAGGTCTCAGACTCGCAGCAGGGGGAACTCCAGGGCTCGCTCGTCAGCCTGATGAGCCTGGTCACGATCATCGGACCGATCGCCTACACCTGGATCTACGACCGGCTTCCCACGGAGCAGGCCGGCCTGATCTGGCTCATCGCCGCCGGCCTCTACTGTTTCTGCCTGCCGATCGTCCGCGTCCTGGGCCGCCAGGAAACCGTGCAGACAGCCGTCGAAGCAGACGCCGCTTAGAAAGCCCGCGGCAAGAATGCGGACGTCGCGACCGACTACGGGTGCATTCGCCGATGGTGGTCGCCCGATACTGGCCAACCGGGTCCAGGGGCACCCTGGTGGGGGATGCAAGGGGGCAACGCCCTCTTGCCCGCCGGAGGCTTGGCCGTCGAAGGATGTCTGAAGGAGGGAGTGTCCAGACGCGGACGACGTGCCGTATGCCCCTTCACCAACCCGCGAGGATTGCAAAGCCAGCCGTGTGATGTGAGGGAGTTCTCAACGCGGGTACCACAAAAGGGACGCCCGTTGTGTACCACGGTTCCTCATGGAAGCGCCTCCGGCGGCAAGGGGGCGTGGCCCCCTTGACCCCTGGCTGCCGTAGCATGTTGGGCTTGAGCTATGGGAGTCCGTCCGGCGAGGACGCGGTTCGGGCCAGCGGGACAATCCATCCCGTCCCCCGTTGACCAACCACCATCCAGCGAATGCGCCTACAGGGCCGCCCGCTACGAGCGCTGCGACGGCCGGGACCGGCTGGCCGCTGTCCGCGACGGAACCCAGTTCTTCCCCTCGGCCTTGATGTCGCGAACCTCCTCCGCTGTCGGCGGAGCGTTCGTGCCAAAGGTGTCGTAGGTCGGCTTGGAGATCTTGGGGCTGTAGCCCACGTACTGATTCCGCCCCTTGCGGCCCCGGAACCAGGAGAGCGCTCCGGTCGGCAGCGGCACCCGCGGAATGACCCCCAGCACCAGGATTGAAAGAATCAGGAAGCTGGCCACGATGACGCCGAGCGTCACATAAGCATTCTCAGGCGAAGCCAGGAAGGCGACAAAGCAGACCCCCGTCATTCCGACGAACAGCACGATCACGCTGGCCATGATCGAGCCGCCTGCCCGCCGCATTCCACCCGTCGAATCCGACATCGGTTCCACCTTCGTTCCGGATGCCTCTCCCTACGTCCCAATCTCCGATGGCGTGGGAGGATTTTCACGCTCTCTGAAGTTTCGCACCAACTCGGCTCGGCGGACCAGTCGCGAATCTGTCGAAGCCGTCACGTCCCCGCCGGCTTCTCGTCCGCGGGGGCCTCTCCCGCTGCTCCATCGGCGGCTGCCTTCGACTTCTCGTAATCGGCCAGCAGTGACTTCCGGCACCCCTCACAGCAGATGAACACCGGCTTCCCGCCAACGTCCACCTTGATCGGCGTCCCCATGCTTCCCAGGGCTGAGTGTCCCACCGGACAGGTCTTCTGCTCCTCGGCGAGCTTCCGGTCTTCCTCCGGCAGCTTCGATAGCGCCCCGCGGATCTCCGCCGCCTCCTTGTCCGCGGCGGAAACCGGCGGCGTCTTGGCGCAGCTCGACGAAACCAGGAGAGCCGCAAGGGCGAACAGCGAGCCGAAACGGGCGATCTTCATAAACGGAGCCACTCCGGGACAACACCGCGGGCCACGTGGAGGGGCATTCCGAATGCCCCCGTCCCGGGCCGCGACGAAGATTGTACGCATCCGCGGCTCCGCGGACGATCAGTCCAGTCCGGGATGGGCGACTTCTTTCCAGCGGTTTTCGAAACCGACCTCTTCCCAGTTGATGTCGTTTTCCCCGTCGTGGCACTTCCGGCACGACTGTTCGGCCTCCGCCTTGGAGCGGTGCATCATCTTCCGGGAGGCCAGCATCTTGGCCATGTCGGTCCCGGCGGTCTCCAGGGCGACGTGCTCGCTCCCCGGCCCGTGACAGTTCTCGCACTGCTGCCCCGCCAGATGCGGCGTGGTCATCATGTCCACAAACCCGCCGTCGATCCGCTGGGCCGACTGGGCATTCCAGCCGACGACGTGACAGCACAGACACTCCGGATCGTAAACCCGCGAAACGAAATCCTTCTCCTGCCCCTTCCGCCCCTTATCGATGGCGACGTACGCGTTGGCGTGCTTGGAGTTCTTCCAGACCTCATACGCCTTGGTGTGGCAGTCCTTACAGGCATCGACCCCAACAAACTTCCGCTCGGACGGAATCGATTCGGCAATCAGGTTCTGGTAGTCGTCCTTGAGCCGTTCCTGGTACTCCCGCATCACCTGCGTCATGGAGTCCTGGTTGCTCAGCGTCTCGGGGGCGACTTCGATGTTCGTGTACTTGAACGGCTGAGCCCGGTCCTGCGGGTAGTAACCGACCACGCCGATCGTCTTCCCCTTGATGCCTGACGTCACAACGATCGTGTTCCCCACCTTTTCCGGCGTCTGCGGCGGCTCCTCGTAGCCTCCGGCGCTGACGACCAGCTGGAACACAGGGAACTTGCCGGCCCACTTCTTAGAGTTGTCGAGCGAGTCGTGCGAGAGCAGGACGTACAGGTCCGGCTTCTCCTTCTGCTGAACCTCCGCCAGAACCCGCTTCAGCGTCTGCTCCACGCCGGCGACCTTCAGCTCCTCCTGGGAGAAGGAATCGACTTCGTTCTTCCAGGCCTCGCCGAAGATGCTGACGATCGCCACCTTCTTCCCGCCGCGTTCGACGATCGTGTAGTCCAGCGGCATTCCGAGAGACTTGTCGATGATCGTCAGGTTCGCCCCCAGGAAGGGGAGGGCGAAGTCCGGGTCGACGTTCTTGAACTCCTGAAACACCTCGAACAGCTTTTGCGGGCCGAACTTCAGTTCCTCGGTCCCCACCGCCAGGGCGTCGTACTTCATCCGGGCCAGGCCTTTGACGAGGGCTTCCAGCTTCCACCGGGCCTGAACCTGGAAGACGCGTTCCATGTTGAGCAGGCCGCCGACGTCGACCGCGATGACGGGCCATTTGCGGTCTTCGCGAAGCATCCGGACGAAATCCGCCCGCCGCGAGTATCCGCCGATCATCCGTTCCGAGCATCCGCACGGTTCGATGTAGCCGTGGGCCTGTCCGGTGATGACGAACGCGAGTTGCGGGGTGGTCCAATCGGCCAGGAGTTTCTTCCCGCCCGTTCCGCCGGCGCCAGTCTTCGGAGCTGTTCCCGAAGCGGCGGTCTTGGTGGCCCGGGCATCCGCGAGTTCGTTCGTCTCGGCGGGTTCTTCGTCTTTGGCGGTCTCGCCGAGGACGACTTCGGTAGCCGCTTTGGCGGTGGAGGTCGTTTCGGGGCGCCGGTCTTCGCCGGAGGAGTCGGTCTTGGCCGCAAGCCGCGACTGGTTCCAGAGATAGAGGGAGGTCGCCCCGGCGGAGACGAGGACGATCAGGATCACCAGTGCGGCACGTCCGCTGCGCGACGGAAGCTGCGAAACCATCAATCACTCCATCCGTGAAATCCCTTGGGAGTGAGCCGGAGGGCGGCGCCAAGGGGAGTGTGGAAATTGTAACCATCAGGCAGAAGCCGCACGACACCAGGGTGCCCCTTACCGGGTCCAGGGGCACCCTGGTGGGGAGTGCAGAGGGGCAACGCCCCTTTGCCCGCCGGAGGCCTGGCCCGTCGAGAGATGTCTGAAGGAGCGCGTATTCAAACGCGGACAACGTGCCGGATGCCCCCTCACCAACCCGCGGGATTCCAAAGTGAGCGGTGAGTCCTCAACGCCGGTTCCACAAAACGGTCGTCCGTCACCTTCCACGGTTCCTCACCGGAGCGCCTCCGGCGGCAAGGGGTCCCCCCTTGACCCCAACTGCCGTCGCACATCGGGTCTGACGTACCACCACCGTGCCGGCAAGGACGTCAATGAGGCAGACCTTTCCGTCCCTCCCGATTCCAACACCAACGTTTCCCACCTCTCCCCACCCCCAACTCACGAATTCGCTCGTTTCTCGCTCCCCCCGCCGGTAGAATCCCCGTCCCAGCCGGGCCGAAGGTGCGCACACCCGTTCACCTTCCCCGGCCTCGCCCCAAGTCGGGGCAGTCTCCTGAACCTCTCAGGGGACCACCGTGTCGGGAACCGCATCGTTGGGTTTCCCAGATTTTCCGTTCGCACTGTTCAACCGTTTGCGAAGAGAGACGACTGTGCCACAAGCACCCGCCCCCGCTGCCACGCAGCCCCAGACCCAGAAGCAGGCCCTCACCGGAGCCGACATTCTGGTACTCGCACTGGTTCAGCAGGGCGCCGAGTTCGTATTCGCCTACCCCGGCGGGGCCAGCATGCCCCTCCACCAGGCACTCCGCCTCCACCGCGAAAAGATCCGCACCATCCTCCCCCGCCACGAGCAGGGGGGAGGCTTCGCCGCCCAGGGTGTCTCCCGCACCAGTGAATCGGTCGGCGTCTGCATGGCCACCAGCGGCCCGGGGGCGACGAACCTCGTCACCGCCATCGCCGACGCCAAGATGGACAGCATCCCCCTGATCGCCGTGACCGGCCAGGTCGCCCAGGCGGTCATCGGCTCCGATGCCTTCCAGGAAACGCCGATCGTCGAGATCTGCCGCGGCATCACCAAGCACCACTACATGATCACCGCCGAGGACTGGCGGAACCCGGAAGACGTGCAGGCCGCCCTCAGGGAGATCCCCCGGATCGTCAAGGAGGCGTTCTACGTCGCCAAGACCGGCCGCCCCGGCCCGGTCCTCATCGACTTCCCGCGGAACATCCAGATCTCCGTGCTCGAAGGCGAAATCGACTTCGACCCGCCGATGCACCTCCCCGGCTACCACCCGGAGCGGAAGCACGTCGCCAATGAGCAGGTGAAGCAGGTCATCGCCGCCATCAAGCGGTCCAAGAAGCCGATCCTGTACGTCGGCGGGGGAGTCATCAACTCCAACGCCGCCGAAGAACTCACGGCCTTCGCCAAGAAGTCCAACATCCCCGTCACCATGACGGTCATGGGCCTGGGTTCGTTCCCCGGCGATGACCCGCAGTCGCTGCACATGCTGGGGATGCACGGCACGGTCTACTCGAACTACGCCATCAACGAGGCGGACCTCCTCCTCGCCTTCGGCGTCCGGTTCGACGACCGCGTCACCGGCAAGCTGGACGAGTTCGCCAAGCACGGCAAGATCGTCCACGTCGATATCGACCCGTCGGAGATGCACAAGAACAAGGAAGCCCACATCCCGATCGTCGCGGACGTCAAGGTCTTCCTGGAGAAGCTCAACGCCGCCTTCACCGATGCGGACAAGCCGCAGATCGACGAATGGTGGCAGCAGATCAACGCCTGGCGCGATAAGTTCCCGCTCAAGTACAACGACGCCGGGGACTTCATCCTCCAGCAGTACGCGATCGACGAGCTCTGCCGCCAGACGAAGGCGCTGAACCCCTACGTCGCCGTCGGCGTCGGCCAGCACCAGATGTGGGCCGCCCAGTTCTACAAGTTCAACAAGCCCAAGCACTGGCTCTCGAGCTCCGGCCTCGGCACGATGGGCTTCGGCCTCCCGGCCGCGATGGGCGCCCAGGCCGCCCACCCGGGCGAGCTGTGCATCGACATCGACGGCGACGGCTCGATCCTGATGAACATCCAGGAGCTCGCCACCCTCAAGTGCGAGAAGCTCCCGGTCAAGGTTCTCCTGCTGAACAACCAGCACCTCGGCATGGTGGTTCAGTGGGAAGACCGGTTCATGTCGGGCAAGCGGGCTCACACCTACCTCGGTCCGATCGATCACCCCGAGTGGCTGGGCGAAGGCAAAGGCGACCACTACGCCGAAACCTATCCCAACTTCGTGGAGATCGCCCGCGGCTTCGGCCTCCAGGCCAAGCAGGTCCGCAGCAAGGCCGAGTACCCCAAAGCCCTGGCAGAAATGCTCGCCTCGGAAGGCCCCTATCTCCTCGACGTCCTCTGCCCCTACCAGGAACACGTCCTCCCAATGATCCCCGGCGGCAAAACCGTCCGCGACATCATCACCGAATAGCCAAGGCATCCGCCCTGGCCCCGGCTCGCCGTAGGTGCGGTGGGTTGAGCTAAGGGCGTCGTGCCGGCATGCACGATGTTCGACGGAAATCAGAGCCGTGTGAGCCGGGAAACTGGTTCACGCGGCTTTTCTCGTTTACACCGACATACGGACGGTTCAACTCTCCACGCATCCAATCTATCCTACGCTTCGCTTATTTCCAGACTCGGTACGCCGCCGACGTTCGTGTCGCCGTTTCTCTTGAGCTCTTCCATGCCAAGCTTCACACCCTCCGAACAGACGATGTGGGTTCAGCTTCCACCGGAGTCTCCAACGCAGCTCAACGACGATCAGATTAACGAGAAGTACGGCAAGCGAGAATTACGCATCGTCACCGAGACGAATCGAGAGCAGCTGCCCAACTTTGTCGAGGCGCTAAATCGACCGGGATGGATGGAGTTGCGACCGTTCTACCAACGGCGACCTCGATGGGAAGCGAAACGTCAGTCCAAACTCATCGAGTCGTTCATAATGAACGTGCCAGTTCCACCACTCTTTGTGTACGAGTCAGATCTCGCGAAGTACGAAGTGATGGACGGACAGCAGCGCATCACTGCAATCAAAGAGTTCTACTCGAACAAACTCCGCCTCGAAGGGCTTGAACAGTGGCCTGAACTCAACGGGCGGCGGTATGACGACCTTCCGTCCGAGATTAAAAAGGGAATCGACCGTCGATCGATTTCATACATCGTTCTTCTCAAAGAGTCTGCGACAACCTCTGACGAGGAAGCTTTGCTGCGGCAACAAGTCTTCGAGCGCCTAAACACCGGAGGAATCGAGCTCACTAAGCAGGAGATCCGTCATTGCATTTACCACGGCCCTTTTGACCAACTCTTGCTAGAGCTGTCAAAACACGAGCTCCTCCGAAAAGCTTGGGATCTTCCACAGCACACAAAAGACGAGGATGCGAAACCTCCCAAAGCCCTCCTCGACAAGAAGCACTTCTCACAGATGAAGGATGTCGAAGTTGTCCTGCGATTCTTCGCACTACGCCATGTTGAACACTATCGTCGCGGCATGCAAGGATTTCTCGACTTGTACATGGTCCGCAGCCGTCGATTTACAGACTCGGACATCTCCACGCTTCGCGATATATTCTGCAGAACAATCATCATTTGTCACGACATTTACGGCGAGCACCTCTTCAAGCCTTGGGTTCCGCTGCAGCATCAGTGGGCAGCGGCACCGCAAATTGCATTCGCAGACGCCGTCCTAGTTGGCTTTAGCGAACACCTCGAACGAGCCGACAAACTCCGCGCCGCAAAGGATGAAATCGTAGCCAAGACGAAAGAACTCTTTGCCTCACACGCTGCCGGCACTTTCACCGGACAGAAGAACACCAAGCAAGACCTGAAGGATAGGCTTCGACTATTTAACGAGATGCTTGACGCATTCTAGCGACAGGGGTTTGGTCGCTACCGATGCCCCCCCAACACCACCCCTTTTTTAGTCGATACAACTTTTTCGTAATGGCCGTTGTTGATTATTGAACACGATTGACTCCGAATGACAGAGTTTACGATTGCAGGGCCATGTTTGAAAACACACTCACATCCGCGAGCAAGTCGATACAAACGGTTATCTCGGTTCTTCGAACGAATGATGCCCTGCGAGCGTTGTTGCTCAGGAAGGGGCAAGACGCTTCTGGCGCACAGCCAGAGCCTTCCAATCACACTGGCATTGACAACACGAAGTGCGAGTCAGACGCCGTTTGCAACTTTCCCCAAGAGCTTCTCGCGGCTGCGCCGAACAAAATCGACTGGCAGATATTCGATCACTGCGCCAGCTTCACTCGGATCTACGCAATTTTTGAGCAGTTTGTCACCGATCTGGCAACCGCATACATAGGCGAGCTGCCAGTGCTTTACCCAACATATTCCGGCTTATCCGAATCAGTCAGAACGCAGCATCGCGTTGCAGTGGGTCAGATTCTTCAAAAGTGGAGCAGCGACGGTCCTTACAGGCACTTAACAGAACAATCTATTGTGAAGGGGCTATCTGACGGATTGGCCGCCGCACCTAAATATTCACTGCTGGCAGATGCATTCTTGATTGACCCCCACAATTATCGCCCTGCGGCGATTCGCAAAATTTTTGGCTACCTTGGATTTTCAGACTGCTGGCAAGGAGTCCAGCGGCATGCCGCGGTAACGAACTATATGGCCAAAATCTACGGTGGCAGCGAAACCGCAGAGTCAGTCCTGACAGCAATTGTGGAGTTTCGCAATAATGCCAGCCATAGCGTCGTCTCGGACGTTGCCAGCGTCGACGACATCTGTAAATACGCTGAATTCTTACTAACGCTGTGCACGGCATTGTGCGACATTGTACACAAAGGAGTTATACGACGAAGAATTGAGGCGGGAATGGCACCTGAGATCGGAGTTGTCGTAACCCGATTTGGGAGAGCCTCTGGCGTCAGGTTAAGATCATGTGAGCTGTCGATCGGCGACGAGCTGTATATTCGTCGCGGTAATTCCTTTCGATCGGTTCGAGTGAAATCCATCAGGAAGGTGCGCGAGGACCGCGAAAAAGTCGTTGTTACATCTGACGAGGAGTTCGGGGTATTACTAACGCATTCACCCGACGAAGGCTACATAGTATACAAGGCACCTCATCTCCACTCCGCCTTCGACAACGCGATCCAAGCCGATGAATCACTCGCTGAGGACGCGTCTGACGAACCAGACACAAACGGGCCTGCTGCGGACGAGGATTCCTCGTCCGCAGCAGACTTACCGCAAGGAACGTCCGTTAACGTTGACGGAGTGGCCGGGGCGAGCTGACGCAGCTGGGTGATTGTGGTCGCGGCGCAGCCAGGTAGCACCATCGTCTCCCACCCATCCCCAACGCGCCGCACGTTTTGACACGCGACGGGGGAGGGGGCTGGTGCGGGCTGATACCCCGATCACCAGAACGTGGCGCTCGCAAACTGAGCGGGGGGGGGGGGCTGACGTGAGGCACGTCAATTACAGTGATTAATAGCGAGGCTGTCATTAAGGTGGCGCAGCCAGGTAGTAGTCGACCTAGCGGTAAATGTCGCATTTTGTGAGAGTCTGTTCTGCAGACATAGAAGGAGCTGACGTTCAAGGAGGACGGCATGGGGAAAAGCATCGGGAAGTGGGCGGTACAACTGACGGACGCGGAGCGGGAACAGCTTCAGAAGCAGACTCGGGCGCAGTCCGCCTCGGCACTGGCGGTCAAACGGGCTCGAATCCTGCTGTTGTGCGATCAGAACCAAGCGGACGGCGGGAAGACGGATGATGAAGTTGCCGCACAGATCGGGATGACGCGGCGGCAGGTCCAGCGGATCCGGACGAAGTTCGCCCAGGAGGGACTGGAGACGACGCTCAGGCGGGAGGTGCGGTCGGATCGTGGAACCGCCCGGGTGCTGGACGGCCGCGCCGAAGCCCGATTGGTGGCGCTCTGTTGTGGTACGCCTCCGGAGGGGCGTCAGCAATGGACCATGCAGCTGCTGGCCGACGAACTGTGCCGGCTCAAGGTCGTCACCCACGTCTGCGCCGAGACCGTTCGGCAGACGCTGAAAAAAATCAGCTCAAGCCCTGGCTGACGCGACGGTTCTGCATACCCGAAGCGGATCGAGCCCGATTCGTCTCTCAGATGGAAGAGGTTCTGGACGTCTACCACGAACCTCGGGATGCTGCCCACCCGCTGATCTGCATGGACGAAGCATCGAAGCAGATCGTCGCCGACACGGTCGCCGCGCTGCCGATGACGCCCGGCCAGCCTCGGCGGGAAGACCCGCACTACGAGCGGAAGGACGTCCAGGCGATCTTCGCGTTCTTCGATCCCGTCCGCGGCTGGCGGCGGATGTCGGTTCGGCGGACTCGAACGCGGCAGGACTGGGCGGAGGAAATCCGTCGGCTGCTGGACGAGGACTACCCCGCGGCGCAACAGGTGACGCTGGTCTGTGACAATCTGAACACGCACAACATCGCCAGTCTGTACGCGACGTTTGCGGCGTCGGAGGCGCATCGTCTGGCCCGCAAGCTGCGTCTGGCCCGCAAGCTGCGTCTGGTCCACACGCCACGAAGCGGCAGCTGGCTCAACATGGCGGAGATGGAACTGAGTGTGCTGACCCGGCAATGCATTGGGCGGCGGTTCGAGAATGCGGAGGCGATGACGGAGGAAATGGCCAAATGGGAAGCGAACCGCAACGAAAGCGGCCTGGGTGCGCACTGGCGATTCACAACCGCCGACGCCCGAATCACCTTCCGGAAGCTCTATCCCGTCGAATGCGACATTGAGCGATAGGTCGACCAGTAGGGTGCATGCCAATGCACCATCGCCTTTGATGACGCTTTCCGCATCGCCAACGACTCCTCACGTTCGTGGTGCGTTGACACGCATCCTACTCGAGAGCCATATCGCGAATGCTCGCCGGTTCCTCGTGCCCCCATTCCTCGGGATAGCCAGGTAGCACCATCTTTCTCTTACCGGCTCCCAACACACCGCATGCCTCCTCTCGCGCGTGGTGCGTTGGCACGCACCCTACTCGAGAGACAAGCCACCGATGCTCTCCGGCTCTGCACGCCCCCACTCCTTGGGATAGTGCCCCTCGCGGACGTACTTTCGGAACGTTGACCACTCCCAATCCCAGGGGTGCGTCACGAGGCCGTGCGTTACAGGATTGAAGTGGATGTAGTCGAAGTGGGCCTCCAGATCCGCCTCGTCGCGAATCACGTGCTCCCAGAATCGACGCTGCCAGACGCCAGAGGAACCCCGACGCTGACGGCTCGCCGACACCTCGGCTGTGAGCCCTCCTTCGCGCAACCAGGCCTTGGCAAACTCCCCCTTGATCTTCTTCCATCGCGTTGAAAAGTCCCGATCTCCCCGTGGCAGCCTCCACGGCGTGTGCAGATGATCTGGCAGGAGAACAATGGCAACGACCTCAAAGGGATCGCTCTCAGCAATTGATCGAATCACGTCACCGAGAAGCCTGCGCGCCGCCGCGTCTGCGAAGATCGGGATTCTGCGCTCTGTAACGACCGTAAAGAAGTATGTCCCTCCTTCGACGTACCATCGCCTGTAGTCTGACATCGCCGCCCGCCTGCAACTGCTGCTGTCCTGGCATACCACCAACGAGGTGCCACCCATGCCTGTTGTACAGCTGTAACCCATGCCTCCGGTACAAACAGCAAAGCCTCCAGTGCGTACCCCTCGAACGCTTGGGGTCGCCTGTCTGGCGCGATCCCTACCGATGGCCGAAGCGCAGGATGTCGGCCGTGATGTTCAGTCGAAGCTTGAGCTCCGTGCTCTTTCGGGCGGGTTCGTCCGTAAAGCCGCCGTACTCGGCATCGATCTCCGCCCCGAACTGGGCCACTGCGAGGGCGGCGCACCGGCAGGCGTACCCCACCTCTCCGGAGACTCCTCCCGCACTGAGCTGCGCGGCTCGCTGCTGCTGGCCGGGAGTCGTGCGACAGCCGAGCTGATACGCCAGGTATTCCATGACCGCTTCCTCGCTGATTTCGCGGATTCGACGGGCGTACTCCCGAGCCGCGCGACGTGCCGATGCGGTCTGAAGAGCCATCGGCTCGGCGTGCGTCGTCGCCAGTGCGAGTGCGCGTACCGGGGCGACGCTGGCGACTCGCTTCTCCCAGTCGATTGCCTCCGAGGGACTCGTAATCACCTGGGTCTGCCGTGTGGCCGGATCGCCGAGCTCCGCGAGGTATTCGTCCACCTCCGGCGACGGCTTGAAGTGCAGGCGATGCCCTCGAACAGGAGAGACCCAGACCCGGCAGTAGGCCATCTCCCCCCGCTTCCCCATGCTGTCGACGTCGATGTGCTCATAGATGCCGTCAACCGGACTGGGGCGAACGAAATCCAGGTTGAACTGCCTCCCGAGCCATTTCTCCCAGGCGAGTTGAAAGCCCGCGGGCGAGAGGAGGTCCAGCAGACGCCCGCCTTCAATCATGGATCTCGTTCCTGGCTCTTCCATCATGAGGCGCTGTTCCACTGGTGACTCGGCGGGGACGCCCCCGACCCGCTCAGAGGTCCTGATCCCTCCGGGAAGCCAGCGCGAGCTTCCTGACGAGCGCATCAGGGATTGGCTTGCTGGGCGAGAAGGTGACGCCGGTCTTGGTGTACTTGAGCCCGGCCGCGGCAATGTCTTCGGCATGCGACTGGATAGCGGACGGAGCGAGATAGAGCCCGCACTGCTTGCTGAACGCCGCATACCCAGCGACGATCGTTTTTCCGATGCGGTACCCCGGCATCTTGTAGGCGATGACTTCTTCGGCGTCCGGCAGCGCGTCCGCAAGCTCTGCACGCAATCGAACCAGCAGCGGCCGAAGGTCTTCAGAAGCCTCAGCAATATAGGCGTCGTGAGCAGAAACCATGGTCAGAGCACGCCTCCGTTGGCATGACGTTCAAGGCCAGCGTCCACAATCTGACCTTAAACGAGTTCGATGACCCGATCAAACTGATCGGGAGAAGACGACTACGCTCAAGACCTTGAGCGGCGCGGACGTCACGCCTTGAAGGCTTTGCATCAGAGCGTGGCGCGGGGTGGCACTATCAGGGATGCGCTGGTGACAATCACCTCGGAGAACACTCGATGCTGGTGCTCATCACGCCCACGGCACCCTGGCCCCGGAATCGTGATCGCCCCTGGTTACGCCCGAGACATGAAGAGACATGACTGAGCCGGCACCATCGCTCTCCGGGGACTTCTGGCTGCGGCTGTTTCCCGCGTCGGACTATCGCCTGCCGATGGGGGTCCGACCGGGCGAGGCGAGACGCTTCTGGGGTAATTCGCCTGAGGCGGCTTACGTGCTGGCGGAGCGGCGGCGCTGGATTGCCGAGGCTCCCGAGCGGCACCTGTTGTTCCTGCCGGAAGCGGAACCAGCCACGGCGGAGGCGGTGGCGTGGTTCTCGTCGGTCCTCGGGCGGGTCTTCAGAGACGCGCGCGATGCCGCCTGCGGGCTGGAGCCGGATTGGGTGCTGCTCGGCGGCGACGCGGCGAGCGGCTTACCCGTGCTGGGCGGGGCGCTGGCCTTTCCCTCGGGCTGGGCGCTGGAAGAGAAACTCGGTCGTCCGCTGGCCGATGTGCACGACACGGTGCCCGGACTGGCGGCCGCGATCGGTCCGCAGATCACCACATTTCTCGCTCGGATCGCGACCGGTTCGACATGGGAGCGGGACAACTGGGGACTCAGCGCGGATTCCTCGCTCAATCACCATCCCGCGCAGCCCATCGCCCGGCTCCGCGAGGACGCGCCGCTCGATGCGACCTGGCTCCGCCTGGAGCAGCAGTTTCTCACCCGGCTGCCGCACTCCCGCGCGATTCTCTTTGGCATCCGTGTGACGAACCATCGTCTGGACGCACTCCTCGACGTGCATCCCGTACTGGCCGGCCGGATGGCCCGTGCTCTGGAGACCATGCCCGACACCCTGGCAGCGTACAAAGGCCTGACGGCCGCTCGCCCCGTACTCGTCCGTCAACTCGCCGCCCTTCGATCAGCCTTTCCGTGACGCAGGCGCCTGCGGCGCGTTACGCTGTCAGCGAGAAAATTCCCGTACTTTGGTCGCGTGAGCGAGTTTCAGTCCGGTCTCTTCCGTCGGGCTCGCGGAATGTTTGAACTGTCGCTGACGATCGCCGTTCTGATGATCCTGACCGCAGCGGTCCCGTTCAGCGTCCAGCCGCGCTGGGCCTGCGGGCTGTTGTGCGTGGGATGGCTCCTCGTCTGGGGGGTCGTCCATCTCGTCAACAGCGTTGTCCGCTTCGTTCCCGCCGTAGGAGCGCTCTACCTCTTCCTGATCGCGGCGTTCCCGATCGCCCGCGTGATGAAGCTGAACTGGCTGGGATTCCAGTCGATCGCCCTCGTCGGCGCCGTCGGGGCCTATGGCCTCGCGATGTTCCACTACATCCCGGCCTACCACGAGCATCGGGAGCTGCAGTCCCGCTTTCCCGCGGTCGACTTGAAGCCGCGGCTGGCGGACGAGCGGCCGCTCCTGACCGCGTCTGGACCGGTGTCGGCGGAGATCGACGCCGCTACCGACGTCAAAGCAGCCGCCAAGTATGACGCCAGGGCACTGCGCGAGCAGGATGACGTCTTCCGACAGTATCTCGATCTCAACACGTTTCGAATCGAACTGGCCAAGAAGGATCGCCGCCTGGCCTTTCGGGCACTGGCGCAGGTCCACGAAGGGTTCGTCGCGGATTTCATCGCCCAGCCGGGTGTGGGGCGGACTCGTCTCCCCGGCGTGAAACTCCTGCGCAAGGACAGCTTCGTTGAGGAAGTGGAAGACGTCCGGCTCGATGTTACTCCCGAACCGATCAGACAGCCTGATTCTCTCGAATCGAGTCCGCTCTCGGCTGGTCGCTCACACTTCCCGGACGAGCCGACTGATGCCGGTTCCCTTCACCCCGCAGCGACGTTCCGGGCCGTATCACACATCACGGAGCGCCCTGAGCTGGAGAGCCTGCACCGGCACAACGTCGCCAACTTCGTGCCGCTGTACTCCCTGGGCGGAGTCGATCGCGATTTGAAAGCTCGAGGCTTCGAGCCCCACGCCTTTCGCCTCTCACCGATGCAGTCGGATGCGGTACCACGTCCGACCAGTTGGCGGCTCTCCCGCCTGGAGCTCGTCAGTCTGCTGAAGCACCGCCCGCCCGCGGTGTACGTTTCCGAGCATCTCCCGGCGATGGAAGAACTGAGAACGGCGCCGACGCGTCCGTTGTCGCCGTTCGAATCGGACGCGATCGCCAAGCTGCTCGGCGGCGAAGATTTGGTGGCTGGATTCGCCAACGAGGGTGACCTGGCGATGGTCGGATCGATTCGGGCGATTGCCGCTTGCCGCGAGTGCCATCAGGTTCCCGTCGGGGGACTGCTCGGCGCCTTTACCTACCGATTGAAGCCCATCCCGGTGGCGCCAGCCGCGGTCCGCCAAGGCGAAGAGCCATTCCCGCCCTCAGCCTCCCCCGAGCCGTAGGCCGCAGCATCGACCGGGTGTCTTTGTCATGGAACGGCCGAACGGAGGAACATGCCCGTGCGATCCACGGGCATGTTGCCGGTCCCGAACGCCATCCGCCGCACGGCTCATTCGCCGCCGGGAATTTCCGGCTCCACGAGGCGGGCCAGCTGGAGAAGCGATTCCTGCCAGCCGAGGTAGCACATTTCCGCCGGGATGGCCGCAGGAAGGCCCTCATGGAGGATCGTCATCTCCGTACCGCAGCTGACCGCTCGCAGCGTGATGGTCTTGGTCATGTTGTCGGTCGCCGGCCCCGGGGCGTCGAACTTGTCGGCGATGCGGATTCGCTCGTTCGGAACCAGCTCGACGAACTTGCTCTCGAACGAATGGCTGTCCCCCGTCCCGAAGTTGATGAACGACATGTGATAGCCGCCCCCCTCGCGAGGGTCGATGCGATGGATCTTCCCCAGAAAGCCGTACGGCGGCAGCCACCGGCACAGGGCGTCCGGGTCGAGAAAGGCCTTGAAAATCCGCTCGGCCGGGGCCCGAAGCACGCGATGCAGCCGAACGGTGTTGGATGAATCCGCCATGGAATATTTCTCCTCAGGAACTGTGAATGACCGTGTTCACAAGGGCGTCGACTGACCGCCCGCGAAATCGACATCGTGAATCGGAAAAATTCCGGATTCCTTTCTGGCCGGTGGAGAGCTCGTCTGGCACATCCATGGGACATACGGCCATTTCAACGTAGAGCGGGGCCATGCGGACTTCAGCGACCGCCGGCGAGGTCAATGAACGTTCCGGTCGCATAGGAGGCCTCCTCGGAGAGAAGCCACACGATGGCGGCGGCCACCTCGTCCGGCTGGCCGCCGCGCTTCATGGGGACTCCCGCCTTGACCCGGTCGACCCGGCCCGGCTCGCCGCCACTGGCGTGGATCTCGGTGTAGATGAAGCCCGGCCGCACGGCGTTCACGCGAATCCCTTCTTCGGCCACTTCCTTCGAGAGGCCGAGCGTCAGCGAGTCGATCGCCCCTTTGGCCGCGGCGTAGTCAACGTACTCCCCCGGCGCTCCGACCCGCGCGGCGACCGACGACACGTTCACGATCGCCCCCCCGCTGCCGCCCCGTCGCGTCGACATACGGCGGACCGCCTCCCGGCAGCAGAGAAACGAGCCGGTGACATTCGCCGCGAAGACGCGCTGCAGCCGCGCCGCGTCCATCGCCTCGACCCGCATCTGGGTCTCCAGAATCCCCGCGTTGTTCACGAGCGCCGTAACCACCCCGAGTTCCGCGTCAACGGTTTCGAACAAACGCACGACATCGGCCTCACTCGCCACGTCCGCCTGAACGGGGAACGCCCGGACTCCCAGCTCCCGACAGTCCGCCACCACGCGATCGGCCGCGTCGCGATTCGCCCGGTAGTTCACGCACACGGCGTAGCCCCGCCGGGCCGCCAGCCGGCATGTCGCCGCTCCGATCCCCCGGCTTCCTCCCGTCACAACGACGATTCGTTCCACTCCACCCTCCTCATCACATGCTCAACGTTCGGCCGAACTCGCGTCGACCCGCGATGGAGTTTAAGAGGCCTCTCCAGGGATGCCCAACTCCCCCCACTCCCGCCCCAGGAGCCTGTTCCCGCCGCCGCGGAGGTGTGGTTACCGATCCGCATGACAGACGGACCACCCGCGTTGAGAGACAAGGATGGCCGCCGGCGGGTAGAGTCCGGACACGTCGTGAACGATTCCAGTCCTGTCACAACTCCGGTGTTCTGATGTCTCGTCTCGCTCCGGGAATTTTCGCCGCGGCCCTCGTGTGCAGTCTGGCGATGGCTGTTGCCGAGGATGTCCCGCTGGAGATCGACGCCCGCATCGCCGTTCCGTCCACGGACTGGCCCTGGTGGCGGGGGCCGCAGCGGAACGGCATCGCGACTCCCGGACAGCCGGTCCCGCTGCAGTGGACCGAGACGAAGAACATCGTCTGGAAGGCTCCCCTTCCCGGACGGGGGCACGGCTCGCCGATCGTCTCGGGGAACCAGGTCCTGCTCCAGACCGCCGAGACGGACCCGCAGGTCCAGTCGGTCGTCTGCCTGGACCGCGGCACCGGAAAGCTCCTGTGGCAGACCCCGGTTCACCACGGCGGCGTCGAGATCAAGCAGAACGAGAAGAGCACCTACGCCAACTCGACTCCCGCCTGCGACGGCGAGCGGATCTTTGTCAATTTCCTGAACGCAGGCGGCATCTACACGACCGCCCTCGACCGCTCGGGAAAACAGATCTGGCAGGTCAAGGTGACGGACTATGTGCTGCACCAGGGCTTCAGCTCCTCCCCGGCGCTCTACCGGTCGCTCGTGATCGTCTCGGCGGACAACAAGGGGACGGGGGCCCTCGCTGCCCTCAATCGCGATACGGGGGAGACGGTCTGGAAGCGGGACCGGCCCGCGCTCCCGAACTACACCTCGCCGATCATCCTCAAGGTCCACGGCCGCGATCAGCTCCTGTTCGTCGGCTGCGATCTGGTGACGAGCCTCGATCCGCTGACCGGCGAGACACTCTGGGAGACCGCGGGGGCCACGACGGAATGCGTGACCTCGACGGTGACCGACGGCAACGTGATCTTCACGAGTGGCGGCTATCCCAAGAACCATCTCGCCGCCATCCGGGCCGATGGATCGGGGGAGCGGGCCTGGGAGAACGGGTCGCGGGTCTACGTCCCTTCGATGGTCCTCTCGGACGGGCACCTCTACGCCATGCTCGACGCCGGGATCGCCCAGTGCTGGGAAGCCTCCACGGGCAAGGAACGATGGAAGGCCCGCGTCGGCGGGACCTTCAGCTCGTCGCTGGTCCTGGCGGATGGAAACGTCTTTGCGACCGACGAAGCGGGGAAGACGACCGTCTTCAAAGCGGATCCCAGGACGTTCGAGCGAGTCGGCGAGAACCAGCTCGGCAACTCGGTGTTCGCCACCCCCGCCATCTGCGACGGCCGAATCTACCAGAGGGTCATCACCGGACAGGACAAAGAGCTCAAAGAGTCCCTCTACTGCATCGGTCAGTAGCCGGTCCCCGCGTCAGGCCGCCGCCGATCGCCTCTACGACGACGGCTTCACCGCATAGTGCTTGAGCAGCCCGCATTGCGGGCACCGGAACGTCGTGATCGGAATCATCGAGCTGGTCTCCAGCTTGAGGTTGCCGGTCAACGTTTTCGCGGTCGCGGTTCCCGGATGCCACTGGCTCTGGATGATGCAGGCGTAGTGATCGGGAACGAAACCGATCTCCAGATCGATCTGGCAATCGGGACATTGGTGTGAGCGTGGCATGTTGTGTCCTCCGCGGTAGCTCCGAAGGGGATTGGCGGAGCATTCCAAGAGACTTTCCGCAGCATCCCATAGAAACGAGACCGGACGCGGACGGGATCACGACAATCCGCCGGACCGCGGGACCGAATCTGCCCCGTCCACCAGTCGTCTTCCTGCGAAGCTGCCCCAACCTCGATTGGGCCACATAGGCTTCCCTCCCTTTTAACGCGACATGATACCCGCGAGCGGCCGGGCGACCGATAATGTGGGCTGCCGCCTCGAAGGCGGTTCCCGTCGGCCGTCCGCTTCCACAGGTGATCCCATGACGTCGAAGACTCTCGCTTCCCTCGTGATCGCATCGTGCCTCGCCTGGACCACCATCGCCGGTGCCGACGGCAAGGCGGAAAGCGCCAAGAGCGAGAAGCCCCCCTTCGACAAGTTCGCGCAGCTGGCCGGCGAGTGGGTCGGGAAGGGGATCCATGGCGATTCCGCCGAAGAGGTCCACGTCGTCTACAAGGTCACCTCCGGCGGCAGCACTGTCGTCGAGACGATCGCCCCCGGGACCGATCACGAAATGATCACGGTCATCCACCAGGACGGCGATGACCTCCTGCTGACGCACTACTGCATGCTCGGCAACCAGCCGCACCTGAAGGCCCTGCCGAAGAAGGGAGAGAACACGATCCCGTTCGAGTTCATCAAGGCGACGAACCTCAAGTCCGAAAAGGACATGCATATGCGGACCGTCACCTACACCTTCGTCGACAAGGACACGCTGAAGTCCGAATGGACGCACTTCAACGACGGAAAAGAAGCGGGCAAGGCAATCATCGAACTGAAGCGGAAGCAGCCGGCCGAGAAGAAGTAGACCGTTCTGGAGCGAAGCAAATAGAGTCGCCCTGTCTGGGCTCACAGCAGCGCGATGACGACCGAGATCATCAGCAGCACGGCGCCGACGAGCCGGAGGAACATGGTCCGGTTCGAGTGCCCTGCCTCGGGACTCGCAGCGAGGCGGCTGAGCCCCCAGGCGAGCAGGACGGACCAGAACCCGCGGAGGGCGTAGACGATGTTGATCCGCGTGGCGTCGCCGTACTGTCCCAGCGAGTAGGAAATGCTCACCGCCTGGGTCGCCATCAGGAGTGCCGCCGGCACGAGGGACTTCATCGCCCCCAACCGGCGGACCCGCGCGGGACTGTCGGCCCACGGAAGCAGCCCGCACGAGAAGAGCCCGGTGAAAACGAACATCGTCACCAGAAACCGTTCGGCCCCGTACCGGCGGCCGCAGATCTGCAGGCCGATGTCGAAGAGCGAGAGGGCGGTCGCGGCGAGGACCGCGAGGAGAATCGTGAGCGCCGCCCGTCCCGCGGACGTCCGTGAGTGCGAGGCGACCTTCCCGCTCGCCTGAACCACCCCGACTCCCACCGCCGCCAGCACCGCCGCGATCCAGATCCGGGTCTCGACGGGCTTCTCCGCCAGGACCGCGCTGAGGATCGCCACGATGATGATCTTCACGCCAAAGACCGGCGTGGCCAGGGAGACGTCGCCATAGTGGAACGCCAGGTACGTGCAGAGCTGACCGGCCACAAAGGCCAAGGCGATCGCCGCCGCGGGCCACCAGGCATCGGGCGACAGCCCTCCCGCCCGCACCAGGCCGAAGGCTCCCCAGAACAGCGCCAGACATAGGTTCGAAAGGGCGGTATTCGTGAAGGGGCTCACCCCGCGAAGGGTCGCCTGCCGGGCCAGCAGGGCGCCGAAGACGAACAGCACACTCGAGAAGAGCGGGAACAGCAGGTGGAGGGAACCGGGCATGTCGGAGCATATCCGGCCCGGGGCCCGTTTCGAATCATGAATTCGTCGCGATGAAGTCGCGAATCAAGCCCTATCGACGGCGGAAAATGACGCCGCGACGCGGCCACGACGAGTTCGATCGTGGCTGGGGAGCCGCCTGGCGATGCTCCCGCTCCCACTGCTCCGCGCCGTAGTTGATCCCGCTGATATTGAAGCTGCGATACGGATTGTTTCGCGAGAGTTCCCCCGCGCCCGCAGAGGCCGGTGCCGCGAGGGCGAAGACCGAGACGGCGAGCAGCGTGCCGACAGACCGGAGAGTCATCGTGGTCACCTTCCTTCTTCTGAAGAGCTTTCGCTTTTGATTTTACGGAATCGATCCAGGCGAAGGGAACCGGTTCCCGGAACCTCACGCTCTATCGTGTGTGCGTCCCGAAAGTCGGTAGAAGACTCCAACGTGGAGAGTCCACAGAATCCCATCGTTTGAGATGATTGACTCGGGAGGGCGAGGCTCCGGCCGAGCCGCGGCGATGGAGGACGTTCTCGGTCGCCCCTTCGCCCCGGTCCGAAGAGAATCGTCGTGGCCGGGGCGTTGCTCAAGGGAAGGGGCGGGAGGTCGAGGCGACCGAAGCGATGCGTTTCGAACCTGCACGGCTCAGCAGGAGCTTCGCCCGCCCAGGCCCATGCGATCAGACGTCTCTGACCGCGAGCCACAACCGACCTTCACACACCGCCTTATCGATCCACCGGGCGGGCTGTCCGGCGTTCACTGTGGCCCGGACGTCGGGCCGAACCGGGACCAGCGATCCCCGGGCCAGTACAGGTAACTCAGCACCCCCACAATCTCACTGTGAGCCACGGGGCCGAACTCCCGACTGTCGATCGAACGGGAGCGGTGGTCTCCCAGCACGTAGTAACACCACAGCGGCACGGTCACCGGCGGACTGTCGCGCGGTCCCTCCTGCTCCGCGGGATCGTCGAGCACCGCATACGCCACGCGATCGGCATGCTCGATCTTCAGTGCCGCGCCGGAAGCCTTTCCCGCCGGGGAGCCATCAGTCGATGCAGGCCCCGGTTCGAGCGGCAGCGGCTGGCCGTTCACGAACACCTTCCCGTCGCGGATCTCGACCGTCTCCCCCGGAAGTCCGATCACCCGCTTGATGAAGCTCTGGCTCCGATTCTGCGGGTTGCGGAAGACGACCACCTCCCCCCGCGACAGCGTCCGGTCGGCGATCCCCAGCTTGGTCACCAGGACCCGGTCCCCCGGCACCAGCGTCGGCACCATCGAGGCGGAGGGGATCCGGAACGCCTCGACGACGTTCGCCCGCAGGAACAGGGCCAGCCCCAGCGCGTAGGGAACCCCCGTCATCGCCAGGAGGACATAGACCGCCGGACGGTTGTAGTCCCGCGGAATGAACTCGGTTCCACGAAGCGCCCGAGCCCGCCGGCGGGCGTCGCCGATCGACCACAGCGAGATGCCGAGGACGGCCGTCAGGCTCGCCAGGAGCAGGATCAGCATGCCGGTGGACGTCGCCGTCAGAGCGGTCGCAACGACGATCGGCCCCAGGAGCAGGCTGAGGCTCAGCAGGATCAACCCGCGGCCCGCCTCGCCGCAGTAGATCTGCCCCAGCCCGCAGCAGAGCATCGAGAGGGACATCGCCACCAGGGGGCTGCGTTCACGTGACGTCGTTGCGGACATGGCTCTCGTCCTCGAAGAACTCGCGGGTGATGGCAGGCTCGTCCCCGGAGGAGGGGACGACGACTCCGGCCAGGCTCGCCAAGCGGACGACCGCCACGACGAGCGAGCAGACAAACAGCAGCAGACAGGCGGCGGCTTCCAACCGATCCCGCATCCGTGGCGGAGCGCGGCGAGGCGATGGTCCAGTCGTCTGCGGCTCCGGCGCGATGGTGTTCATGACCCGGTCCGCCAGATCGGGAGGCGGGGCGGGTGACCGCCGCGAGGCGATCCAGTCCTCGAGAGGATCGTCAGGATTCATGGGGAATCTCCGAACGGAGGCGGGACGGGGCGGCCGCGGGGGTGGATGGGGGCGACATCGCGGCGGCGGGTCGCGGCTCCGGCTGAAAGGCGCGGAGGAGCGTGCGAAGCCGGTCTTTGGCCCGGCTGACGCGGGACTTGATCGTGCCGATCTCGACCGCCTCGATCGTGGCGATCTCGGCGTGCGGCAACTGCTGGATCTCAGCCAGAACGAAGGCGGTCCGCTGGTCGAGCGGCAGGAGGTCGAGCGCTTGGTCGAGGGCCGTCCAGAGTTCGCTCTCGCCGAGCCGTTCGAGTGGCCCGGTGGCGCGAGAGAGGGGATCGGGGACAGTCTCCATGGGGGAAGGAGGGGGGCGACGGCCCAGCACCGAGAGGCATTCGTTGCGGGCGATCGTCAGCAGCCAGGTGGCGAACCGGGCGCGGCGCGGATCAAAGGTTCGCAGGCTGCGGTAGGCCGCCAGGAACGTTTCCTGGGTGACGTCTTCCGCGTCCGTCGGCCGGCGGAGCATGTTGTGTACGAAGGTGAAGACGAGTCTCTCGTGTCGTTCGACGAGACGGCGAAAGGCGGTGGTTTCCCCGGCCAGGACGGTTTCGACGGTTGTCTGGTCGTCGTCCATGTTGGTTGGGGGGGGAAGTTGCGAGAGGCCGCGGAGTCTTTCCTTCGGGCTTATACCGCCCACCGCTGAAAAAGGTTCCCAAGAAAATGCGCGGCCCAACATCACCGGGTCCAGGGGCACCCTGGTCAGGGGGTGCAGGGGGCAGAATGCCCCTTGCCCGCCGGAGGCCTGGCCGTCGAGAGATGTCTGAAGGAGTTTGTATCCAAACGCGGACACCGTGTCGGATGCCCCCTCACCAACCCGCGGGGATTGCGGCACGAGTGTGGAGTCCTCAGCGCCGGTCCCACAAAGGGGACACCCGTTGTGTCCCATAGTTCCTCATGGAAGAGGCCTCCGGCGGCAAGGGGGTGAGACCCCCTTGACCCCGGCTGCCGTTGCACGTTGGGTTTGAGCTATGGGAGTCGTGTCGGCAAGGACGGTGTTCGAGCCGGCCGGATGTCCCACCGCTTTACTTCGAGCCAATCGAAACGACAGACTGCGCCACTCACCGGGCGCTGACGGGAGCCAATAGACCAGGTGCCGCTCTGAGCGGCGGGGGATGTCGATAATGCACCGATGGCTGATCGCTGGAATCCTGTGCCTTCTTTTCACCACAGGCTCCGCCCGCGCGGAGCACGAAGGAAAAGTGCAGATCCTCCTGCTCGGCGACAGCACGACCGAGGGAAGCATCCCCCGGCGGCACGTCCCACAGGGCCCGCACCTGGAAGAGGTCATCCGAAGCCTCCTGGCCGAGGAAAAGGACCTTCCCCCCACGAACGTCATCAACCTCGGCCTGAGCGGCGAGTACATCCAGCGGCTCCTGGAATCGGGCCGGTATGACAAGGTCGCCTCCAAGCTGCCGGGGATCGACTACGTCCTGATCCGCTACGGACTCAACGACAACGCCCGCCGTGACAACTTCGCCGAGAATTTTCCGAAGGACTACCACGACCTGCTCGACCGGCTGCATCGCGACCATCCCCAGGCGGAGCGGATCGTCATGACCGTCATCCCCTATCTCGACGAAGCCTCCTCCGCGCGGGTCAACGCCCTCAATGTTCAGGTCGCGGAGAAGGCGGGGCTTCCGCTGTTCGACATCTATCCCCGTTACGCCGCGGAACTCAAGAACGGCCCGAACATGCTGAACTACCGCCGATTCCCGCTGGCCAAGATCCCGGAGAACCGCCACGAGTTCGTTAAGCCGTTCGTCGTCCCGGGATCCGCGCCGTCGGTGGAAGTCCTCGACAACCGTCTCGACGCCCACTTCGGCCACCTCCCCGGCTGGTACGGCGACCGTCATCCCAACCTCGCCGGATACCACGTCATCGGGGACGAAACGGCCAAGTACCTCGCCCCGCGAATCCGCGAGCGGTTCGTCACTGCAAAGAAGGAACCGACCGACTCACCTCCGGCCGCTGGAAACGGCAGCAAGAACTGAGGGACGGCGGCGAAGAAGCACCGCCCTCTGGCTCATGACTGACAACTAACCACTGACAATTCCTCCCATGACCGCGTACGTCGCACTCCTGCGGGCCGTGAATGTCGGCGGCACCGGCAAGCTCCCCATGACGGACCTGAAACGTCTCTGCGAGGAAGCCGGGTTCCAGTCGGTCCGGACCTATATCGCCAGCGGGAACGTCGTCTTCGACAGTTCCCTCAGCGAGGCGCGGGTCAAGAAGGCCCTTGAGAGCCGAATGGAGGAGTACGCGGGCAAGCCGGTCGGCGTCCTCGTCCGCACCGGCCTCGAGCTGGCCCAGGTCGTGGCGGACAACCCGTTTCCGGACGCCAAGGCGTCGTGGTGCGTCGCGCTGTTTCTGGATGAGGCGCCTCCCAAGGACGCGCTCCAGACCGTCAAGGGGCAGCAGGACGAACAGGTCGCTCTCGGACGCCGCGAGATCTACGTCAACTACGGTGCGGGAATGGGGCGTTCCAAACTGGCCATTCCGGCGGCGAAGGGAGCGACGGCCCGCAACATGAACACCATCGCGAAGCTGGCTCAGATGGCCGAGGAGGTCTCGCCCGCGCCCGCGAAGTCCCGCCCCAAGCGTGGCAAGGCGTAACGGTGGAGGGGTGCGGATCGGTGCGTTCGCCGAATAGTGGCCGGTCGAGGAGTGAGTTGGGTCGCGGTATCTCGAAGCCCATTCTTGCCGGCACAGCGTTGATAGCTCAAACCCAACGTGCCACGGCAGCCGGGGTCAAGGGGGTCACCCCTTGCCGCCGGAGGCGCTTCGATGAGGAACCGTGGTAAGTAACGGGCGTCCCCTTTGTGGAACCGGCGGTGAGAACTTCCCGCTCGCCCTGGACTCCCCGCAGGGTGGTGAGGGGGCATACGGCACGGTGTCCGCGTTTGGACACGATCTCCTTCAGACGTCTCTCGACGGCCAGGCCTCCGGCGGGCAAAGGGGCGTTGCCCCTCTGCACTCCCCACCAGGGGTGCCCCCTGGACCCCGGTTCACTTACGCAATGAATGCTCCCGTGCGGATCCGAGCAGGAACAGCCCGTTGACGCCATCGGGCCGGTTCACACAATGAACGCCCTCGACCCGGTCCCACCTGTCACGACATCACCATGCCGCTGACTCTGTCACGCTCGTTCCTCGTCAACGTCCTCCCCGGCTTCGTGGCCATCGCCCCGTGGGTCATCCTCGTGGCAGTCCACTTCCCCCAGTTCGCCACGCTCTACGAAAAGTTCTCCACGGTCGTGCACGGGGCTCTCGTCGGGGCGGCCATCCTCGTCGGCGCAGTTCTCGAAACCGCCATGACCTACCTCGAGAACAAATGGGATGAAAAGACGCCGAAGGAACTGAATATCGACGAGGACTGGTACGAGTACCTCGCGCTGGAAGTGAAGGACAAACCGATCGGCTTCGACTTCATCTCCCGCAAGGTGACCTCGCTCTACTTCGAGCTCACCATGATCCCCGCCTCCTTCCTCTTCTTCCTCGGACTCGGCCTCCTCCCACGCGTGATGTTTCACGAGCCGGCCCCCATCTATCCAATCGGAGCAACGGTCCTGGCCTTCGCTTCCGCCTGGATGTTCAAGAAGACCGCGCGGCACTCCTTCGACGTGCTGCTGCTGACACGCAAGGAACTCGTGACCCGGATCAAGAGAGCCCAGGCCAACCGCGTCGTCGAGAAAGACTGACGGTCGCTCCCGCCGACAGCGGCGGCGGCGGTCTGCCCCAACGGACGCGAGCCGATCAGTACGGCGTGCGGCCCCCGGTCAGGCCGTACACCTCGCCGGTGATGTAACTCGCCGCGTTCGAAGCGAGCAGCACGTAGACCGGTGCGAGTTCCCCCGGCTGAGCCGGACGCTCGAAGAGCGTGTTGTCTCCGAACTTCTTGGTCTTCTCCTCCGACATCGTCGACGGAATGAGCGGCGTCCAGACCGGCCCCGGAGCGACGGCGTTGACGCGGATTCCCTGCGGCGCAACCAGCTTCGAGAGTGCCTTCGTGAAGCCGATGATGGCGCTCTTGGTCGAAGCGTAGTCCAGAAGGTTCGGGGACGGATCGTAGGCCTGGATCGACGTCGTGTTGATGATGCTGGCTCCCGCCTTCATGTGCGGAACCGCCGCCTTGGCGAGATAAAACATCGCAAAGACGTTCGTGCGGTAACAGCGGTCGATGTGCTCCGCCGTGTAGTCCTCGAGCTTCTCGATCGCTGTCTGAAAGGCCGCGTTGTTCACCAGGACGTCGATCCGGCCGAACTCCTCCATCGCCTGATCGACGAGCTTCCGGCACGTCGCCTCCTCCTGAATGTCCCCGCGGGCCACGATCGCCTTGCGTCCCGCCTCTTCGACCAGCCGCCTGGTCTCGTTGGCGTCGCGATCCTCCGAAAGGTAGGAGATCACGACATCGGCCCCCTCGCGAGCAAAGGCGAGCGCGACCGCACGGCCGATGCCGCTGTCCGCCCCCGTGATGAGAGTTCCGTATCCCTGAAGCCTGCCGGTCCCCTTGTACGACTCTTCGCCGTGGTCCGCCTTCGGCGACATCTTGTCCTCATAGCCCGGATACGGTTGCTGCGGCTGAGGGAAGGGGGGCTGAGCCTCTGCGGTCTTGGGATTCTTCGGGCTTTTAGCTGATGTCGACATCGCGCGTGACTCCGTTCCAGATGGCGGGGTGGCCGCGATCCTCCGGCAAATGATGTACCCCCCGGGCTCCGCCGACCTTGTCCTCTCGGACCACGCATCGCCGTGCGCACCGGTACGCGAGTTGCGACTGGACGCCTCACCGATTGAAGTCCATATCGGAGTACCCAGCTCCCGGAGGCTGCCATGATTCGCTTACTGAAGTCGTCACGTGTCTGGATGGTGGCCCTCCTGCTGGGGAGCCCCAGCTTGAGCTCGGCTCAAGGAACTGCGCCTGACCCCGATCGGAACGGCGCCCCGGGGGCGACGACACAGCCCAATCCCGCCCGCCCGAATCCGCCTCCTCCGAAGCCCTCCGACCTGAACCCGCAACCCGTTCCCCTGGTTCCTCTCGGCGGAACGGTGCAGGGGGGAGGGGCCGCGGTCGTTGAACAGCAGTCCGGCGTTGTCGGGCAACAGTCCGGAACGGTCATTCAGCGGACGACGAACCGGGTGGGAGTTCCGATTACGGGCCTGCCGCGCCGTACGATCTCGATCATGAACGTCGAGCAGATTGACCGGACGCTCGCCGGCAGCCGCGTGGCAGGATCGCCCGAACTGGATGCCTACCTGGCGAACGAACTGATCCTCAACAGTCAGGAGGTCATCGCCCGGGCGCGGTTTGCCGCGGCTCGCACGACGAGCGACGCGGTCAAGCGAACCACCGAGCGGATGATCAGCGACCACACGAACTCGATCACCGCGCTGCAACCCTTTGCCTCCTTCCAGGCGAATCTGCTGCGGCTCGGTGTCGATATCACGGAAGCGGTCAACGAAGCGTCACCACCGCCGAAGGCCACCGCGGCCGGCACTCCGAAACCGGAAGAGGTCGTCCCCGCCCCGGGACAGGTCCAGGCGAACGCCGCCAACCAGGAATCGCCCTACGTGCGGTTCAATCCCAACGGATCGAGCACCGAGCTGATCGACGCCTACCTCGGCCCGAACAAGAGCATCCAGAACCAGCGGATCTTCGCGATCAATTTCCGGACCCGACAGGTCCTGCTCCTGCTGACCCTGCGGGATCTCGATGCCGAGCCGGCCGATCTGTTCGACCAGGCCTTCCTGCGGAACGAGCAGACCAGCCAGACGGATCGTCTCGCCCTGCTGACGGCCGCCGAGGGGAATGTCTCGGGGCCGCTGGGAGAAGTCCTTGCGGCCGAACAGGGAAAGACGGCCCAGCACAAGTCCCTGCTGATGGACCTGCGAGCTCTGCTGGAAGCGAGTCAGAAGCCCACCCCCGCCCCCGCGGCTGAGCCGAAGCTGGACGAACCGCCCAAGCCGCAGCCGTAAGCGGCCCGTCCATCGACGCAACGACATCGAAACCTGCGGTCGCACCAATTCAGCGGCCGTCAGGTTTCGATCGTTTCCAGGGCTGGCTCGTAGCGATGGAGCCAGGCCCGGAGTTCTTCAGGGCGAAGGTACTCCCGGCTCCGCTTGACGAACTCACCGGAGGAGCGGCCGAGGAGCCGCCAGCGGACATCGTCTTCCGCGTCGCGGTCGAGCAACGAGAGGACGAAGCTGCGGCTCTCCTCGGCTCGGCACTGGGCCAGGAACAGGGTGGCGGTCAGCCGTTCGATCGCCCGGCACTCCGGAACCGTGTTCCGGATCAGATCCTGGCCCGATTCGTCGTAATGCCACACAAGGGCAAAGGCGGCGGCGGCCCGCCGCGAAGGATGTGTGGCTGCCACCATGATGTGTCGCAGGGCGGTGACCGCTTTGTCCGTCCCGAGGGCGCACAGCGCCATGACGCAGGACTCGTGGTCGTCCCCGTCGAGTCCGAGTGCCGATTCCAGGCAGGCGGAGACGATCATCTCATCCCCTGCGAGCCCGCGGCAGTGAAGACCGAGCGGCGTCGCGGCGAGTTCAGGACGCTGGATCACCAGTTCCCGCACCGCCATACCCTCGGGCGTTTCCGCGAAGCCGACGGAGCAGGGGCCCCGTGTCGCGGTGCCGAACCGCATCTCGTCGGGAAGGGCGTCCATGAGGGCATGGATCAGGTGCCGCAGCACCTGGGCCTGGTCCCGCGAAGCGCCCGCCAACAACTCCGCTACCAATTCTGCAATGGACTTCATGACGATCTCACTGCCGGTTCGATACGTCGAAGCCCTCCTGGCCCTGCCTGCGGATTGATCCTCAAAGCCCGCTCCACCCTCCGTCGGCTCACGCGGCCACTCGGAGAGTGCCCGGTCAGTCTGAGCCCTCCCTCCGACGGTGGTCAAGACCGGTCCCGCCCCGATCGGAGATTCCAGGGTTGCAATCGGCAAACCAGGGATCCTCCGGGTGGGATCGCGACACCGCCGATGAGTGTCGCGGCCCCCCCAGCGCTGGATGCGGTTCGGCCAGCCTCAGGCCACGGTGTCCCGCTCCACCCAGTACAGCTGCTTGTGCCCGTACGATTCCAGCTCCGCGGCGATTCGGTCCGCCTCCGGCCGCGGGAGGTGCGACTCGACCAGAAACCGGTTGCCGTTGTCGTCCTGGCGGTAGACGGACCAACCGGCCGGATCTTTTGCCCGCTCCTCGGGTTCGGTCGGCGGCGCGGCGTCAGAAGTGGAGGTCACGGTGAAGTTCTCCGGCGGACTCCTCACGACGCGTTCACCCGAACAGAACGCAGATCCATCTGACGGCGGACGGCGGCTGCCGTCAAGCCACGGCATTTGCCGACACGCCGAAGGACGTGGGTCGCCGCCCTCGATCAACTGAAACGTCCGCGGGCGGAACCATCGGGGTGGCGAGCGACGACGTAGCGGGTTTCGATCCCCCTCCCGCCCGGACGCCATGTCGGCCGCCGGAGTGTTTTCCCGGGATCGACTCCCTTACACTCGCCTCCGCGCGTCCCGGATCCCCTTCAGAGAAACCGCCGGCATGCCGGATCCCGCTGATCTCCCCGCACACGCGACGGCCCACCCAGACTCTGCGCGTCGCGAGCGGGTGATCGTGAGCGCGCTGTTCATTGCCGCGGCGATCTGGATCGCGTATCGGCTCTTCACCGGCGGGATGGGCTACGCCTACGTGTCGGACCTCAACGGCGTCGTCTCCGAAGCGTCCTACAACGACTTCGCCGCCGGGACCGCCCAGTTCAGCCTCCCCCGCACGATCGGAATCTGGACAGCCGCCTTCTTCACCCTGGCGGTGTTCTCGTTCCTCTATCGCGACAACGTCTTCTACAAGGTGACGGAGGCGATCTTCGTCGGCGTCTCGGCCGCGTACTGGATGGTCGTCGGCTTCTGGACGGTTCTTGTCCCGAATCTCTTTGCCAAACTCGCCCCGGCGGAGGTCCATGCCTGGGCCATGCCGGGCCTGTCACCTCTCCGGGAACAGCACTGGTACATCAACCTCATCCCGCTGGTCCTGGGGGTCATGCTGCTGTGGCGGCTTGCGCCCCGCGGGACGTGGATTGCGAGGTGGCCGCTGGCCTTCATTATCGGGACGACGGCCGGTCTGCGGCTCGTGGCGTTCCTGCAGGCGGACTTCCTCAGTCAGATCCGGGCCAGCGTTCCGGAGTTCGCCTTCGTCTCGCAGGACAGCCTCTGGAAGGTGATTGAGGACCTGCTTACGGTCACGTGCACGCTGGCGGCTCTGGCGTACTTCATCTTCTCGGTCGAGCACAAGGGGACGCTCGGGAAGGTGACGCGGGCGGGGGTCTGGATCCTGATGATCACCTTCGGGGCCGCGTTCGCGAATACGGTCATGGCCCGTATCGCTCTGTTGGGGATCCGGTTCGAGTTCCTGTTTGACGACTGGCTGTGGCTGGTCGATCCTCAGGGGACGCGGATCGGCCAATAGCCGGTCTCGAACAGCGTTCTTGCCGGCACGACGTCCATCGCTCAAACCCAACGTGCCACGGCAGCCAGGGGTCAAGGGGGCCACGTCCCCTTGCCGCCGGAGGCGCTTCCCTGAGGAACCGCGGTAAACAACGGACGTCCCTCTTGTGGGACCGGCGTTGAGGACTCCACGCTCGCTCCGCAGTCCCCGCGGGTTGGCGAGGGGGCATCCGGCACGTCATCCGCGTCTGGACACTCACTCCTTCAGATATCTCTCGACGGCCAGGCCTCCGGCGGGCAAGAGGGCGTTGCCCCCTTGCATCCCCCACCAGGGGTTACCCCCCTGGACCCCGGTGAACAGCTCCCTTCGCTGTTCTCGCACCAGATCACCGACTACCCTCACCCACTCCACCGTGCCGCCTCTTCCCAAGGGTTCCCGAATGCTCCGCTCGTCCTGGCTGGGAGTGCTGTTGTGGTGTCTCGCCGCCGGTCTCGTCGCCCCAGCCTCCGGAGACGAGAAACCCGCAGCACCAACCGAGGATGACTACTACCCGATCACCCGCTTCGAAACGCCCGAAGGCCCCGTCCTGGAAGCAGGCGCCTTCCAGCTCATGCCGGACGGACGGATGGCGGTCTCAACCCGCCGCGGCGAGATCTGGATGATCTCCGATCCACTCGCCAAAGAGGTCAAAGCCAGCCAGTTCAAGCGGTTCGCCCACGGCCTGCATGAAGTCCTCGGCCTCGCGGAGAAAGACGGCTGGCTCTACGTCACCCAGCGGTGCGACGTCTCCCGGCTCAAAGACACCAACGGCGACGGCGCGGCCGACGTCTTCGAAGTCGTCAACGACGGCTGGGAGATCAATGGCGACTACCACGAATACGGCTTCGGCTCCAAGTTCGACAAGGACGGCAACCTGTGGGTCGTCCTCTGCCTCACCGGCTCATTCAGCAGCGAGGTCAAGTACCGCGGCTGGGGCCTGCGGATCACGCCGGACGGAAAACTGATCCCCTCGACCAGCGGCATCCGCTCACCGGGCGGGATCGGCTTCAACGCCACCGGAGACCTCTTCTACACCGACAACCAGGGCCCCTGGAACGGGACCTGCGAACTGAAACTCCTGGAGCCCGGCAAGTTCGTCGGCCACCCGGGGGGCTTCAAATGGTACGACCTCCCCGAAGCCCAGGCGGCGATGGGCAAGAAGCCGCAGGAACCGGTGAGCGGCAGCCGCTTCGCCACCGAAGCCAAGAAGATCCCCGAATACCTCCCGCCCGTGATCCTCTTCCCGTACGCAAAAATGGGACAGTCGGCGAGCGGCGTCGCCTGCGACACCACGGGGAAGTTCGGTCCGTTCCGGAACCAGATGTTCGTCGGCGACCAGACCTTCAGCACCGTTATGCGGTGTTACCTCGAGAAGGTGAACGGCCGCTACCAGGGAGCGTGCTTCAACTTCCGGAGCGGGATCGGGTCGGGCACGCTGCCGATCGAATTCACGCCGGACGGTTCGATGTTCGTCGGCGGCACGAACCGCGGCTGGGGGTCGCGAGGGAACAAGCCGTTCAGCATCGAGCGGATCGGCTGGACCGGTAAGGTCCCCTTCGAGATCCAGGAGATGCGGGCCAAGCCGGACGGCTTCGAGCTCGTCTTCACGCAACCGGTCGATCCGGCGACCGCGGGCAACATCGCCTCCTACAAGCTCCAGACCTATACCTACATCTTCCAGGCCAGCTACGGCAGCCCGGAAGTCGATCACACCGAGCCGACGATCGAAAGCGCGACCGTCAGCGGCGATGGAAAGAGCGTGACGCTCAAGGTGAAGGGGCTGATGGAAGGGCACGTCCACGAGCTGCACTCCGAGGGAGTCCGCTCGAAGGAGAATCTCCCGCTCCTGCATCCCGAGGCGTACTACACGATGATGCAGATTCCGGCGTCATGAGCGGCATGCAGGACGTCATCATCATCGGCGGCGGACTGGCGGGACTCGCCGCCGCGACCGCGCTCGCCGAGCAGGGGCTGCGGCCGCTGTTGCTCGAATCCCGCGACCGGCTTGGCGGCCGGGCGAGTTCATTCGAGGACGCCCGGCAGGGCGAGACGATCGACAACTGCCAGCACGTCAGCATGGGCTGCTGCACGGCCCTGGCCCAGTGGTGCCGGAGCGTCGGGATCGCGGACCTGTTCCGCGTCGAGCCGGAGCTGACGTTCATCGGCCCCGAGGGACAGCAGTGCCGGTTCTCGGCCGACCGACTTCCGGCGCCGTTTCATCTCACGCGGGCCTTTGCCCGTCTGACCTACTTCTCGTGGGGGGAGCGGTTCCGCCTCGCGCTCGGCCTGCGAAAGCTCGCGAGGACGCCCGCTGAAACGCTCCGAGGACGCTCGTTCCTCACATGGTTGCAAGAGAACGGCCAGGGACCGCGGCTGCAGGAGCGGTTCTGGCACGTCGTTCTCGTCAGCGCCATCAGCGAGACGCTGGACCAGATCGACGCGGCCCACGCCCGCAAGGTCTTCGTCGACGGCTTCCTCGCCAACCGCCGCGCCTGGGAAGTCCACATCCCGCAGGTTCCTCTCGGCGACCTCTACGGCCCGCGCGTCCAGTCGCGGCTCGCGGCCCTCGGCGGCGAGGTCCGGCTGCTCGCGGGAGTCGAGCGCGTGGAACTGGCCGGGGAGGGGGAAGCCGCGGGGATCACGCTTCGGAACGGCGAGCGGCTGGAGGCCCGCGACATCGTGGCGGCCGTTCCGCATCACCGCGTTCTCGACCTGCTGCCGGAGTCTGTTGCCGCCAGCCCGTTCTTCTCGCGGATCGCGCGGATCGAGAGTGCCCCGATCGCCAGCGTCCACCTCTGGTTCGACCGGCCGATCACCGATCTCCCGCACGCGACGCTGATCGGGACGCTATCGCAGTGGGTTTTCCGGAGACCGTCGGAGGAAAGTCCACCGGCGGTTTCGGCGCAGTCGAACGAGGGAACGGAGGCCGAGGGCAACGGACCGCGCGGCGCTTACTATCAGGTCGTCATCAGCGCCAGCCGCGGCGTGCGGGAGCAGGGGCAGGAGGCGACGATCGCCGCGGTGGTCGAGGAATTGTCGCGAGTCTGGCCCGTCGCCCGCGGGGCGCGGCTGCTCCATGGCCGCGTCGTCATCGAGCAGAAGGCGGTCTTCTCGGCCCGGCCGGGGATCGACGAGCTCCGGCCGCCGCAGACGACGCCGATCTCGGGCCTGCACCTCGCGGGGGATTGGACGCACACCGGGTGGCCGTCGACGATGGAGGGGGCGGTCCGGAGCGGCTATCTGGCAGCCGAGAGTATTCTTCGCCGCCGCGGTGCGCCGCGGTCGATCCTGCCGCCGGATCTCCCGGTGGAGCCGCTGGCCCGCTGGGCGTTCGGCCTCTGATCGGAGAATGCGTAACACCGCTCCCCCAGAACCGGGTCCAGGGGCACCCTGGTGGGGAGTGCAGAGGGGCAACGCCCCTTTGCCCGCCGGAGGCCTGGCCGTCGAGAGATGCCTGAAGGAGTGAGTGTCCAAGCGCGGACGCCGTGCCGTATGCCCCCTCACCAACCCGCGGGGATTCCGAAGCGAGCGGGGAGTGCTCAACGCCGGTACCACAAAACGGACGTCCGTTGTGTACCACGGTTCCACATGGAAGCGCCTCCGGCGGCAAGGGGGCGTGGCCCCCTTGACCCCGGCTGCCGTAGTACGTTGGGTTTGAGCGAGCAAAGCCGTGCCGGCAAGGACGCGGTTCACGACCACAACGGTCAGAAGTTCGTCTTCGGCTTGCTAGTCGGCGTCGTCGCGCCCGGAGGAAGCGCCGAGTTCGGAGGAGCGGCCGACGGAGCCGCCGCCGGCGTCGTACCAGGCGAACGAGCGACGGTTCCCGCCGCCACGCCGCCGCGCGGCGTCAGACGGTTGCCGTCGACCAGCGGAATCGAACTCTTGACGATCAGCTCGTCCTTGGGACCGAAATCCCCGCTGATGAAGATCCGGTCATCGCCGATCTGCCCCAGCGTCTGGACCTTGATGTCGCGAACGATGCCGTCGCGGACCACCTGGACCTTCCGGCTGCCGTCGTCACCGTTCGCCAGCGTCGCCGTCGAGACCTCGACCACCGGGAACCGCGGGATCAGCGGGCTGTAGACCGTTTGCCCCGCCTGGAACTTTCCGGAGGCATTGTCGATCGTCGCCCGGCCGGTTCCGACCGCCAGGAACAACTCGCGGATCTTGTCCATTTCGGGCGTCAGGGGAAGGACCGTCGCCAGCTTCATCTGGGCCGGCTGGTCCTCGATCTTGACCGCCACGTTGTCCCCGGCCTTCTGAGCCCGACGGTCGACCGGCAGCTCCGCAACGAGCTGCGAACTGTCGATGATCGTCGCCAGCGCCTGGCCGGCCCGGACGTATTCCCCTTCCGCGACGTGAAGCTTCACGACCCGTCCGGCGAAGGGGGCCTTGATCGACGCCTGCTGCACCCGCAGTTCGGCGATGTCGAAGTCCGCTTTGGCGACCTGAACGCGAGCCTCGGCCGCCTCCTTGGCCGGTCCGGTGACCGCGGCGACTTCCGCTTCCGCGGCGCGGAGCGCCGCCTGGGCCCGCGTCACGGCGAGCTGCAGGAGCTTGGTGTCGAGCCGCAGGACTTCCGCCTGCGAGGCCGCCTGGTCGCCCAGCTTCATGAGGATCGACGTCACGGTCGTATCGAGCGGCGAAGCGAGCGTGATTTCGCGGAACGGCGCCAGATGGAGCGGGACCTGATACGAGGTCGGATCGCGGAGGACGAGCGGAGCCCGGTCGACGACCGCCTCCTTGGGGTCCGCGGCCTTTGTGGTGGCCGAGGGAATGGGAGTGTCCTGGGCTTGGGCAAACCCGACAGGGATCACGCCGAAACCGATTGCGAGCCCGGCAAACACGGACGACAGCGACCTGACGGACGGCATCTGACCCTCGAGCGAAAAGAACTTGGCAAACGGGACGGGAATGAACGGGAGTTCGGCAGCTTCCTGATGATCAAGGTACGGCATGGTCTGGCGGCGTTGCAACTTGGAGGGCTCTCGCCGGTCGTCTTGGGAGGTGTCTGCTGGATGGCGGTCAATTGCCTCGTCGCCCCGAATGATCCATCACGCGCCCCCAACCGGGTCCAGGGGCACCCTGGTCAGGGGGTGCAGGGGGCCTGTGTTGTTTTTTGGCCCTCTGCCCGCCGGAGGCTTGGCCGTCAGGAGATGTCTGAAGGAGGGAGTGTCCAGGCGCGGACACCGTGCCGGATGCCCCCTCACCAACCCGCTGGGACTGCAATGCCAGCGGTGCAGCTTGAGGGAGTCCTCAATGCCGGTCCCACAAACGCGTCCCCAATGCGGAGCCAACGTCGCTCTCCGGTCGACGCCCCGGGGAGTCACACCGGCCGCTGGTCGGGGACTTGGCGTTCCCGATAGGATCGCCGCATGATCCCTTCGCCTCGCCATGCGATTTGTCTGACGACCGCCGTTTTCTTCGCTGCCTCGCTCGCGGCGGCCCTTCCATCACTCGCCGCGGACGAGTCGGCCGCACCGATCCCCGTCCCCTCGACGATCACGGCCTCGGATGTCCGGCCGCATATCGAGTTCCTCGCCCATCCCGACCGGATGGGACGCCAGGGAGCAGGACTGGCCGCGGCGGCGGATTACATCGAAAACTGGTTCCGCGACCACAAACTCGCCCCGCTGTTCGAAGGGAGCTATCGGCAAGCCATTCCCGACGGCCAGACCCCGGCGGGCGCCCTGGGGACCAACCTCGGTGCCGTCATCCCCGGCAGCGACCCGGCGGTCCGCGACGAGATCATCCTGATCACGGCCCACTACGATCACCTGGGGAAGCGAAACGGCGTGATCTACCCCGGCGCCGACGACAACGCCAGCTCCGTGGCGATGCTCCTCGAATCGGCCCGGCAGATCGCCGCGATGCCGGTCAAGCCGCGTCGAACGGTGGCGTTCGTCGCCTTCGATCTCGAGGAACGTCTGCTCCACGGCTCGCGGTGGTTCGCCGCTCATCCGCCTTGGGACATCCACCGCATCCGCCTGTTCATCACGGCCGACCTCATCGGCCGGTCCCTCGGCAATCTCGAACTCCCCGCGGTCTTCGTCATGGGGAGCGAACGGTCGACAAAGGCGCGGGAGATCCTCGATCGTCTCCAGCCTCCCGCCGGCCTCGAAGTCGCCCGCCTGGGGGCCGATCTCGTCGGCACCCGCAGCGACTACGGTCCGTTCCGGGACTTCCGGATCCCGTTCCTGTTCTTCTCGACGGGAGAGCATCCGGACTACCACACGCCGCGCGACACGCCGGACCGGATCGACTATCCCAAGTGCGCGAGCATCTCCAACGTGATCCTGACGACGGCCCTGGAAGCGGCGAACGCGGACGCGGCCCCCGTCTGGATCCGCGATCCCGCGCCCGATATCGAGGAGGTGAAGGCCCTGGCCCGCGTGACGCGGCTGCTGCTCGACGCCGACGGAGCCGGCACACCCCGGCTGTCCGATCTTCAGCGGGCGTTCATCGAGCAGGTTCACGCCAAGACGTCGTTCATGGCCCGTCGCGGCACGGTGACGGCGGAGGAGCGGGTCTGGGTCGTCCGGGCGGCCCAGTGGCTCATGATCTCCGTGTTCTGAGGACGTTTTTCCTCGCTCAGCTCAGCCGGGACGGCCTTAACCGATCGGTACGTCGCCGGTAGGACTCTCTTCGCCGTGGTGTGCCGGCTCGTGCGGGCGGCGGGCGGCCTTGAGCAGTTCGATCAGCCGACGCTGCTGGTCGGGAGTCAGGTGGCCGAGTTGTTCCGAATGCATCTGGCGGACCGGCTCGAGCATTTCTTCGAGGAGTTCCAGTCCGGTGGGGGTGATCGACACCTCAACCACGCGGCGGTTTTCGCTCCGGCGTTCGCGGACGATCAGGCTCCGGGCTTCGAGCCGGTCGAGCATCCGGGTGATGTCCGGACCGCGGGAGATCAGGAGACGCCCGATCGCCAGCGTGGGGAGCTTCCCGGGGTAGGCCGATTGCAGGATCCGCAGGGCGTTATACTGCTGGGCCGAGAGGTCGTAGTCGCCGAAGACACGTTCTTCGAGGGCTTTGAGCGTGTCGTACGTCCGCCACAGGTTCAGGAAGACTTCCTGTTCGGGGGAGTCGAACGGGACGCCGGATCGGTCATGGGAGCTGTGGGCCATTCGCAAAAATTCGAGGTTTCGGTGACAAATGTCAACGTGGGAGACGAAGCCGCAGCGTCGAAAGCGGAGCGTGCCGAGTGCATTTGCTCGAACCGCGTCCTTGCCGGCGCGGCTCGATAGCTCAAACCCATCGTGCGACTGCCGCTGGGGTCAAGGGGGTCTCACCCCCTTGACCCCGGAGGCACTTCCATGAGGAACCGTGGAACACAACCGGTGTCCGCTTTGTGGGACTGGCGTTGTGGCTTCGATACTCGCTCTGGAATCCCCGTGGGTTGGTGAGGGGGCATCCGACACCTTGTCCGCGTTTGGACACGCACACCTTCAGACATCTCTCGACGAGAGGGCCTCCGGCGGGCAAGGGGGCGTTGCCCCCTTGCATCCCCCACCAGGGGTGACCCCCTGGACCCCGACTGGCCTCGCTTTTCAAATCTCAGACCGTCTTCCATCATTCGACTCTCCCATCGTTCGACCTCCCAAGGTCCCCTGATCGACGAGTCCACCATGAAACTCTCCGGACGCAACATCCTCATCACCGGCGCCTCCCGCGGCATCGGCCGCGGCTGCGCCATCGCCCTCGCGGAACAAGGGGCCAACATCGGGATCAACTACCGCTCCCAGGCCGCCGAAGCTGAAGAGACCGCCGCCATCGTCCGCAAGCACGGCGGCAAGGCCGAGCTCTACCAGGTCGACGTCTCCGACCAGCCCGCCGTCGAAAAGATGGTCGAGTCCTTCGCCAAAGACTTCGGCAGCGTCGACGGCTTCATCTCGAACGCCGTCTACAGCGACCGCGAAGTCATGATCAAGGCCGACATGGCCGGCTTCCGCAAGACGATCGACGTCTCCATGTGGGGCGCCTTCTACGGAGTGCGGGCCGCCGCGCAGAAGATGGTCGCCCAGGGGAAGGGGGGCTCGATCATCGTCGTCAGCTCGCCGCACGGAAAGATCCCCGTCCCGACCGCCATGGCCTACAACATGGCCAAGGCGGCCATCGACCACATGGCCCGCACGGCCGCGATCGAACTCGCCCAGTACCGCATCCGCGTCAACATCATCCATCCGGGCTGGATCGACACTCCCGGCGAACGGAAGTTCTTCTCCGACCAGCAGCTCGCCGAAGGGGCCGCCAACATCCCCTGGAAGCGGATGGGGACGGCGGAAGAAATGGGGCGGCTGGCGACCTTCATGATGTCGGACGACTGCGACTACATGACCGGCAGCACGGTCCTCATGGACGGCGGCATCAGCCTCCCGTGGTGGTCCAAGCGGGAAGAAGGAAAGCAGTAGGCCGCCCCCTCCCGTAAGTCGTTCCATCACGGTTCACGGGGGCCGGAAGCCTCGCTTGGAGGCGGAGTCACCGCAAAACGACGCAGCGGAAAAATACAGGCCCGCAGCGGCTTGAGACGCGCTCGGCGACGTTTACGGAACGTGAATTCCCCGCTTGTGTTCAACGCAGAGCCCGGTGAGAATGACGGAGTGGGCTCCCCAACATCGAAGGTGGTCGCATGAAGAGGCACGGGTTCACGTTGATTGAGCTGCTGGTGGTGATCGCGGTGATCGCGGTCCTCGTTGCGATCCTCCTTCCGGCGGTTCAGCAGGCCCGTGAGGCGGGACGCCGGGCGACGTGCCTCAACAACATCAAGCAGCTCGGGCTGGCAATCCACAACTACCATGAGACCTACAAGGTCCTGCCCTACGGCAGCGGCTACCGGCTCCGGTACGGGACGGCGATGAACGCGCCGAACATGGGGGGTGCGCAGCACAGCTGGGTCGAACTGATCCTGCCGTACATCGAGCAGGAAAACACCTACAAGAAGCTCGATTTCAAGCTGGCCAACGTCGACCCGGCCAACGTCCCGCATCTGGCCAACAAGCAGTTCTCCGTGCTGCGTTGCCCCTCGAATCCCTTCGCGCTGACGAACAAGCGGCGGGACAACGCCGACTTCGTCGACTCCGGGACGGGGACGCCGGGGCTGTACTATCCGGCCGTCGCGGGATCGATCGAAATCGAGCCCGGCACGCTCTCGCCGGATTGCGGCTGTCGGTCAACCGCCGTGACCGGCGCCTCAAACTGCTTCTGCAACACGGACAACCCGATGGCCAACGGGGACCGGTATCGGTCACGAGACTCGGAATGGTTCCCGATCAACAAGATCCCGGGGGCGTTTAACCGCGGCGTGACCCGCATCACTCTCGAAGACATCATCGACGGAACCAGCAACGTGCTGCTCCTGGGCGAGCGGAATGCCGAGGAGTGCTCGACCGGTGGGGCGTTCAGCTGGAATTGCCCCGTGCTGTTCACGGGGCAGAAGATCAACAGTCCCACGCGGACCAACGTTCCAACGGACACGTGGCGGAACTGCGGGGCGTCGAGCTATCACGTCGGGGGCGCGCACTTCTGCTTCGCTGACGGCTCGGTCAAGTTCCTCTCGGACTCGCTCGACCACCGGGTTTACGTCTACCTCGGCGACAAGTCGGACCAGAACATCGTCCAGGTTCCGGACTGAGCGTTTCTCGACGGCCGGATACAGCGGACCGATTCCGGAACATCGGTCCGCTTCTTCTTTGTGGACTGTGGGCTCGGATCACGCACGCCGCGGGTTCGCGGAATGGGAAAGAACATGATGGGAAGATGGGTTCTCTGCGCGGTGCTTCTCCTGGCCGGGTGCGGCGCCAAGCCCAAGGTGACCGAAGGGCTCAAGGCAGTGACAGGGAAGATCACCTACAAGGATCAGCCGGTCACGAGCGGCGTCGTGACCTTCTACACGGACCGGCGGGAGGGGATGGGCGCGACCGGCAACATCAATCCCGACGGGACGTACTCGCTCCAGACCAACGCGAATTCGCCCGGTGCGAAGCCCGGCGCATACAAGATCCGCATTGAATCGTGGTCCGTCCCTCCGAAGGTCACCGACGATGCCGTCGTCCCCGGAAAATCGGCCATCCCGGAGAAGTACGGCAACGTCGAGCAGTCCGGCCTGACGGCGACCGTCAAAGAGGACGCCAGCCAGACGATCGACTTCAAGCTGGTGGATTGACCGGGGTGGACGGTCCAGGCTGAGCCGGTGGGCGTAAGCTTAACGGGCCCGCTCAAAGCAGGATGTCGGCCCGCGGCTGCAGCCCCGCATCGTTCTCCAGATCGGCGGCAATGTCCGCAAGCCGCCGCCCCGTCACCGGGTGCCGCGTGTCGGGAGCGATCTCGGCCAGCGGGATCGCCACGAACGCTCGCGTCGCGATGTCTGGGTCGGGGATCGTCAGGCCCGCCTCGCGAGAGACCCAGTCGTCATAAAGGCCGATGTCGAGATCGATCGTCCGCGGGGCGTTCCGGTTGTCGGGATCGCGAACGCGACCGAGGGTCGCCTCGATCTCCCGCAGCCGCTCTTTCAGTTCAGCCGGCGTCAGCGCCGTCTGCAGGTGAATGGCCCCGTTGCAGAAGTTGGCCTGGTCCGCGAACCCGACGGGAGGGGACTCCCAGACGCGCGACGCCCGGACCACGCGGCCCAGCCGCTCCAGAAGCCTCCGCGCCGCGGGAAGACACTCCGCGGGACGGATGTTCGACCCCAGCAGCAGAAGAGCGTCATGCAGCGCGCCGGGGGGGGGCGGGGGGGAGCTACTCGCCATCGCGGCTCCGCTCGATCGTCACGCCGACCGAGCGGGCGAACCGCAGCGCCCCCGGCTTGCGGACCGTGACCCCCACCTGCTCGATCCGCGGGTCGAAGGCCAGGCACAGCCCGGCGACCCGCTCGGCGAGATGCTCGACCAGCTTGAACCGGTTCTCCTCGACCTCGTGGATGATCGCCTTGGTCAGCGTCCGGTAGTTGACCGTGTCGTCGATGTCGTCGGAGATCCCGGCCGGACGGCAGTCGACGTTGAGACGGATCTGGAGCGTCACGTCCTGTCGGCTCAGCTGCTCTTCGGGGTTGATGCCGACGAACGTCCGGAGCAGGAGATCTTCGATGTCGATGGAGTCGCTCATAGTCCCAGTTTCCCGCGAGATTGCCCGCCGTCAAACGTCGCGGGGAACGACGAGCTGTTGCCCGCCCGTGACGTGAAGAACCTCGCCGTTGACGAAGTCGTTCGTCAGGAGGAATTCGACCGCATCCGCAATGTTGTGCGGACCGCCGACTCTTTGGACCGGAATTCGGCCGGCCAGGGCTTCGAATTCCTCCCGACCGAATCCGGGAGGGGGAAGGATCGCCCCCGGCGCCACGCCGTTGACCCGGATCCGGGCCCCCAGTTCCTGGGCCAGAAGCTGCGTCATGGCGGCGAGGCCCGCCTTGGCGACCGTGTAGCCGGCCTGTCCCGGAACGGGATGCGTCCCCCGCCAGTCGATGATGTTCACGATATCGCCCGCCGTTCCGGCGGGAAGCTGTCGGGCCAGGGCTTGGCTGAGAAAGAACGGGCTCTTGAGATTGATCGCCTGGTGCCGGTCCCAGGAGGCCTCGGTCGTCTCTTCGAGCGTGGCGTTCTCGAAGATGGCGGCCGAGTTGATGAGGATGTCAGCCGTCCCGAACTTCGCCCGGACCGCGGCGAAGATTGTTTCCGCCGCCCGGACGGGGTCAGCCAGATCGGCCGAGACGAATTCGATGTGCCGTCCCTGCTGGCGAAGTCGTTCGCAGACCGCGGCGGCCTCGTCGACAGACCGGCCGCAGTGGAGGAGGATCCGGGCACCGCGTTCCGCGAGGCGTTCGACGATTGCCCGTCCGATGCGGACTGCGCCTCCGGTCACGATGGCGGTCCGTCCTTCGATCGTCATGAGCCTCCCCTTCACTCGGCGATGCATTCTATGGCGATGATAGAGGGTTGGTGGCTCCAGATTCAGGCACTTGCAGAAATCGGAGGCCTGCGCCGATGAGTGCCCCATCTCACCGGGTCCAGGGGCACCCTGGTCAGGGGGTGCAGGGGGCAGAATGCCCCTTGCCCGCCGGAGGCCTGGCCGTCGAGAGATGTCTGAAGGAGCGCGTCTCCAGACGCGGACACCGTGCCGTATGCCCCTCACCTAAGACGCGGGGATTGCAAAGCGAGCGTGGAGTCCTCAACGCCGGTTCCACAAAGGGGACACCCGTTGCTTACCACGGTTCCTCAGAGAAGCGCCTCCGGCGGCAAGGGGTGACCCCCTTGACCCCGGCCGCCGTCGCACGTTGGGTTTGAGCTATGGATGCTGTGCCGGCGAGGACGCGGCTTAAGCGATTACGAACGCGTCAGAGCAGGCACCGACGAGCGGCCATCAAAAGCAACATCACCCGCCGCATGAGACTCTGCAGCCCTCGGCGGGACATCCTCCGCCAGGCTGTACCGGGAATTCCAGCGATCCAGCACCGTCAGCAGCGACGGCAGGAAGATCAACGACACCAGCATCGAGCAGGTCACACCGATCGTCAGCGTCAGACCGAGACTCACAATCCCCCGGTGAGCCGAAATGATCATGCAGCCAAACCCGACCACCGTCGTCGTCGAGATCATGATGATCGAGTTGATCGTACACGTCGACATCCGGTACCGGCCCGCCTTCCCAGTCCCGATCGTCTGCTCGCGATAGTCGTGGACAACGTAAATCCCGGCATCGACCCCCATCCCCAGGAGCAACGGAAGGACGATCATGTTCGCCGGGTTCAGGTTCATCCCCGTGAGCCCCATGATCCCGAAGGTCATGAAGCCCCCCGCCACCGGCGGAAGCAGAGCACAGAACGTCTTGAAAACGCTCGACCCGTCGAACACCGCCCCGACAAAGAACGCGACCGTCGCATAGATCGCCGCCAGGACCTTCGGCTCGAGCGGAGTCCCCCGCGACGCCCCGGTCCACGCCGCGAACGTGACGACGGCCACGGGCGTCAGCAGTGCGATGATGAGCGTCCCTCGCGGGAGGAAGTCGACAAGCAGGACGAGGACGATCATCGCCGTCGCAAAGACCGCCGCGTCGTAATAGCTGTCACGGATCTGCCGGGCCGCCTCGTAGTTCTGCAGCGGCGTCCCCGTGATCTCCGGATCGACGGAGCGGACCTCGCGAACGAACTCGCTCAGCGGCTCCTCGTCCCACACCTGGTGGGCCGGATAGACCTGGAGAGCCCACTCGCCGTGCCGGCTGACGAACCGGGACCGGAGCGATTCCGGAAGGTCCTGGATCGAGGCCGGCTGCGGATCGGCCACATCGAGCAGCATCCGGAACTGCGTGTGCAGAGCCATTCGCATGGCGTACTGATAACCGATCAGAAGCCGCCCCAGATGCTCCGGCGGCGCACTCTTCAGACCTTCGAGCAGCCCCCGCAGCATCGCGCCGGCACTGAGAGCCTCATTCCGCGAGACGGCCGACAGGGCGCCCGACAAATGCCCCAGTCCCATCATCATCGGCATCGGGTTCATCGAGCCGGGGGGAAGTTCGGCGGGGATCCGCTGGAGACGCGAGTGGAACTCCGAAACGAGCGGCACGACCCGCGACGCTGGAGACTCGGGGAGGGCGGAAGCGAGTTCCACAACCCGGCCCACCGACGGCAGAGCTTCGAACGCGGCCTTCCGCCGACGGGCTTCCTGCGGCGTGTCGGCGATCGAGACGCCATACAGCAGCGAGCCGTTCGATTGTTCAAACACGCGGTGCTGCAGGACGACCGACGGTGCGTCGGCGACCTGCATGTTGAGCAGGTTCGAGTCATAGACAACCCGCGAACCGAGCCGACCGTCCTGGATCTGGAATCCGAGGCACCCGCCGCCGATGACGATCGCCGCGGCGGTCAGCCCCATCAGCCAGGGAGCGGTCGCCACCCATCTCTGGAGCCGGACGCCGCTGAACGGACGCGGAAGGCGGCCCGGCTCGACATTGCGGTCGGCCAGGACGACGAGAGCGGGGAGCGACAGGAACGCCGCGACGACGCAGAGCAGGACCCCGCCGCCGGCGATGATCCCCAGTTCCTTGATCCCCTGGAAGCTCGTGAGAGCCGCGCAGAAGAAGGACATCGCCGTCGCGACGGCGCACGTGAGGATCCCCGAGCCGACCGACCCGGCGGTCCGGGCGAGGGCCGGCACGAGGTCGAGTCCTTCGTGGCGCAGCTCGAGGTAGTGTTCGAGGTAGTGGATCGCGTAATCGACCCCCAGGCCGATCAGGATCGACGCGAAGGTCATCGAGAGGATGTTGAGGTGGCCGACGACGACCGTCGCGAACCACAGCGACCAGCAGACCCCGACCCCCAGCATGACCATCGAGATCATGGGGTGCCGCAGGCCGCCGAACCCGAGGAGCATGATCGCCAGGACGATGACGCTCGAAAGGATCGAGGCCAGCGTCATGTCGTCCTGGGAGCGGGCCATCTCGTCCGCCTCCAGGATCGGGATTCCCGTCAGGCCGACCGAGATCGATTCGTCGCGGCCATTGAACTCACGGATGATTTCCCGCAGCCGGGCGATCGACGCCGAGCCGCCGGCGAAGTCCTGGTCGCGGATCATCGGCGAGACGAGGAGGAACCCCATCGTTCCCGAGTCGCTCAGCTGGTACTGCGGCTTCTGGAGGTCTGAGAGCCCCTGTCCGGCCGAGGCGGGGATGATCTCCGGCCAGGGGGACTGGAAGTCGGTCGGGCTGGCGGAGAATCCCTGCAGGCTGTCGACGAGCTGCCGCGCCCGGATCAGGGCGTCGTCGAGGCGGGCTTCATTCTTCTGCCCGAGCGCCGATTCGATCTGCCGCGAAAGGCTCTCGGCATAGGCTCCGAGTTCCACGCGTTCCCAGTGCCCTTCCAGGATCGGCTCGAAGACATCGAGCTGCCGGAGGCCGAATTCCAGGATCGCCGGGGGGAGGTACTGCAGGCCTTTGGCCCGGAGCCTGGCCGGGTCGGTCCGCCACTGGACACGTGTAAACAGGTCGGGTTCCGCCTCGAGGGCGGCTCCCAGCGTGTCGAGGGTGGAAAGGATCTTCGCGCGGCTGTCGGCTTCGACGACGACGAGGATGTCCGGCGTTTCGCCGAACCGCTCGGTGTAGCGGAGCCAGCGCTGGTGGAAGTCGGCCGAGGGGTCAATGAGGTCCGCGCGGTCCGTCTTGAACTTGAGGACGGCGGCGGTCCAGCCGAGTGAGACGACGCAGCTGATCGTCAGCAGCAGGATTGTGAGCTTGGGGAAGCGAGCAATCGCGAAGGTCAGAGCGGATAGGAACCGCCCCAGCAGGCCGAATTCGGGCTTCCGGGACGCTTCGCCCTCCATGGTCTCCCTTTGTCCTCAATACCGTTGTGGAAAACATCGCCGGGAGCCAGCCACCCGGAGGATGCCACACAGGACCACCCGCCTCATTGCGGGGGGAACGCGTTCCAACCTGATCAATGGGTCCAAGTTAAACACGAAGGGCAATTCGAGGCAAGAGCGGGTCACCTTACAAGGCGGTTACCCTGGGCTGGCGGCGGGAGTTCGTCGCGAAGAACCCGGTCCCCGGCTCCCTCGAATACCGTCCTTGCCGGCTCAGCGTTGTTTGCTCAAACCCAATGTGCCACGGCAGTCTGGGGTCAAGGGGGCCACGCCCCCTTGCCGCCGGAGGCGCTTCCATGAGGAACCGTGGGAACAACGGACGCCCCCTTTGTGGGACCGGCGTTGAGGACTCACCGCTCGCCCTGAAATCACCGCCGGTTGGTGAGGGGGCATCCGACAGGGTGTCCGCGTTTGGACACGGCGCGCTTCAGACATCTCTCGACGGCCAGGCCTCCGGCGGGCAAAGAGGCGTTGCCCCTCTGCACTCCCCACCAGGGGGACCCTGGACCCGGTTCTATGGCAACCGCTTCCGGGCCTCGGAGGTTCTCCGGCCCCTTAAACACAACCGGCCGTCAGCAATGGCTGACGGCCGGTTGGCGAATTTCTTCCTGTCTCCCCAACTCACTCCGGAGCGAGATCCTTCAGCGACGGAACATCGCCCCGCGGCTCGAGGCGATCGATCTCGCCCAGCAGCTCGCGGCGAGCCGCCAGAACGCGCTCCTTCTCCGCCTTGGCTTCCATCTGAGCCTCCGGACGGATCCGGACTTCGGCGCTCTGGTGCGTCTTGAACCCGGTCCCGGCCGGGATCAGGTGACCCAGGATGACGTTCTCCTTGAGGCCGACCAGCTCGTCCGACTTCCCAGCCAGGGCCGCTTCCGTGAGGACCTTCGTCGTTTCCTGGAAGCTCGCGGCCGAGATAAAGCTTTCGCTCTGAACGGCCGCCTTGGTGATCCCCAGGAGCTGCGTCGACCCCTTGGCCGGACGCGGCTTGGCAGTCTTGGCCGGCTTGCCGCCGTCCGCTTCGATCGCCGCGTTCGTCTCCTCGATGACGGCGATCGGGACCACTTCGCCCGGCTGGAACTCGGTGTCGCCCGGATCGGTCACCTTGACCGCCTCCTGGATCTTCCGGTTGATGCGGCGGAACTCGAACTTATCGACCACGACACCCGGGAGGGAGTCGGTGTCGCCCACGTCGTCGATGCGGACCTTGCGGAGCATCTGGCTGACGACGAGCTCGATGTGCTTGTCGTCGATTTCCACGCGCTGCGCCCGGTACACGTTCTGGATCTCATGCAGCAGGTACTGCTGGACCGCCTCTTCACCGGAGACCCGCAGGATGTCGTGCGGGACGAGCGGGCCGCGGACGAGGGCATCCCCCGCCTTCACCCGGTCGCCGGTGTGCACCATCATCTGCTTACCGTGCGGAACGATGTGCTCCACGTCGTGGTTGTTCGTTCCATGCACGACGATGACGCGCTTGCCGCGTTTCTTCTCCTGCATGATCTCGACTTCGCCGTCGATCTCCGCCACGACCGCCGGCTCCTTCGGCTTGCGGGCCTCGAAGAGCTCGGTGACGCGGGGCAGACCCCCGGTGATGTCCTGCGTACCCGTCGCTTCGCGGGGGTTCTTGGCCAGAGCCGCACCGGCCGCGATCTGCTGGCCGTCGGTCACTTCCAGGATCGCCCGCTCGGGGATGTGGTAGAAGTCGAGGATCTTCCCCGTCGCGTCTTCCACGATGATCTGCGGATGCAGGTCACCCTTGTGCTCGATGACAACGCGGCGGGCGTTCCCGGTGGCGTCGGTCTCGGTCTTGATCGTCCGGCCTTCGATCAGGTCTTCCAGGCGGATCTTTCCGCCGACTTCGGCGAGAATCGGAACCGAGTGCGGATCCCACTCGCACAGGACCTGGCCGACCTTGACCTCGTCGTCTTCCTTCACGCGGAGGACGGCACCGGCCGGAATCGTGTACTTCTCGAGCTCGCGGTCCTTGGAGTCGATGATCACGATTTCGCCGTTTCGGGCGAGAACGACCGACTGACCTTCCGTGTTCACGACGCTCCGGATCCGGGCGAACTTGGCACGACCGGCCTTCTTGGCCTTGAGGTCCTTGTCTTCCAGTTCCTTCTGGGCGGTTCCCCCGAAGTGGAAGGTTCGCATCGTCAGCTGCGTACCAGGCTCACCGATCGACTGGGCGGCGATGATCCCCGCCGCGAGCCCTTCTTCGACCATCGCACCGGTCGACAGGTCCATCCCGTAGCAGAGCCGGCAGATGCCGAGCTCGGCCTCGCAGGTCATCGGGCTGCGGACCTGGATCCGCTCGATCCCCATCGCCTCGATCTTCCGGGCGATGTCCCAGGTGATCAGCTCCCCTTCGCGGACGATCACTTCGTCCGTGATCGGGTTGACGATGTTGGTCCGGCTGACGCGGCCGCGGATGGCCTGGGCCAGGCTGACTTCGACCTTTTCACCGCGATACAGCACCCCGCGGGTCACACCCTTGGTCGTGCCGCAATCGTGCGTCGTGACGACCATGTTCTGGCAGATGTCCGCCAGCTTACGGGTCAGGTAACCCGAGTCCGCCGTCTTGAGGGCGGTATCGGCGAGACCCTTACGGGCACCGTGCGTCGAGCTGAAGTACTCGAGAACGGTCAGACCTTCCTTGAAGTTCGACTTGATCGGCGTCTCGATGATCTCGCCGCTCGGCTTGGCCATCAGTCCTCGCATGCCGGCGAGCTGACGGATCTGTTCCATACCACCGCGGGCACCCGACTCCGCCATCAGGTAGATCGGGTTGACGTAAGCGCCCCCTTCGCGAAGGTCCCCTTCCAGGGCGGTCTTCATCGAGTTCGTGATCGACTCACGAGCGTGGGTCCAGATTTCGATGACCGCGTTGTAGCGTTCTTCCCCGGTGATAATCCCGCGGTCGAACTGCTTCTGCTTCTTGAGCACTTCCCCTTCGGCGGCCAGGATCAGCTTCGCCTTGTCCGGGGCGGTCACGAGGTCGCTGACGCCGAACGAGAGCCCCGACCGGGTCGACTCTTCGAAGCCGAGCCGCTTCATCCGGTCGAGAAGTTCGATCGTCGCCCGCCGTCCGAGCTCCAGGTAGGTGTCGGAGATGACGTTCTGGAGGTCCTTGCTCTTCAGCGTGATGTTGTAGTACGACATCGAGGGCTTCAGGATGTCGTTGAACAGCACGCGGCCGACGGTCGTCGTGACGACGGTGCCGGGCTTGTAGGTCTGAGCCCCTTCGCCCTTGACCCGCTTGTCCTTCGGCAGACGCAGCTTGATGACCGCATGCCGCGACACCCGGCCGAGCTGGTAAGCCATGATGGCTTCCTTGGGCGACCCGAAGGTCATCCCTTCGCCCGGCTGGCCCTCGCGCTTGACGGTGCAGTAGTAGCAACCCATCACGATGTCCTGCGACGGCGAAATGATCGGGCTGCCGTTCGCCGGGCTGAAGACGTTGTTCGTCGACATCATCAGCGTGGTCGCTTCGACCTGCGCCTCGATCGACAGCGGCAGGTGAACTGCCATCTGGTCGCCGTCGAAGTCGGCGTTGAAGCCGCGGCAGACGAGCGGGTGCAGCTTGATCGCGTTCCCTTCGACCAGGATCGGCTCGAAGGCCTGGATCCCGATCCGGTGCAGCGTCGGGGCCCGGTTCAGGAGCACCGGATGGTTCTTGATGACTTCGTCCAGAATGTCCCAGACCTCGTCGTCCTTCCGCTCGAGCATCCGCTTGGCGGACTTGATCGTGTCGGCGTGGCCGAGCTCCTTGAGCCGGCGGATCACGAACGGCTGGAACAGTTCGAGGGCGATCTTCTTCGGCAGACCGCACTGGTGCAGGAACAGCTCGGGACCGACGACGATGACCGACCGGGCAGAGTAGTCGACACGCTTACCGAGGAGGTTTTCGCGGAACCGCCCCTGCTTCCCCTTGATCATGTCGGTCAGCGACTTGAGGGGCCGGTTCGACGAACCGAGCACCGGCCGCTTGCAGCGGTTGTTGTCGAACAGGGCGTCGACCGACTGCTGCAGCATCCGCTTTTCGTTGCGGACGATGACCTCGGGAGCGTTGAGGTCGACCAGCTTCTTGAGCCGGTTGTTCCGGTTGATGATCCGGCGGTAAAGGTCGTTCAGGTCGCTCGTGGCGAAGTTGCCCGACTCGAGCAGAACGAGCGGCCGCAGGTCCGGCGGAATGACCGGAACGCAGTTGAGCACCATCCACTCGGGACGGTTCTCGCTGTCGCGGATCGCCTCGATGATCTTGAGCCGCTTGATCAGGTCCTTCTGCTTCTGGACGCTGCCGGTCGCCTTCAGCTCGGCCCGGAGCTTCTTCGACTCGTCGTTGAGCTGAATCGTCGTCAGGAGCTTGAAGACCGCCTCGGCACCCATTTCGGCCGTGAACGCGGTCTCGCCGTACTTCTCCTTCGCCTGACGGTATTCCTCTTCCGTCAGCATCTGCGTCTTGCGGAGCGGGGTGTCCCCCGGGTCCGTGACGACGTAGTCCTGGAAGTAGATCACCTTCTCGAGGCTGGTCGTCTTCATGTTGAGCAGCGCGCCGAGACGGCTGGGCATGCTCTTGAAGAACCAGATGTGAACGACCGGAGCCGCCAGTTCGATGTGCCCCATCCGCTTGCGGCGGACGCGGGAGTGGGTGACCTTGACGCCGCAGCGGTCGCAGATCATCCCCTTGTACTTCATGCCGCGGTACTTGCCGCAGGCGCACTCCCAGTCCTTCTCAGGCCCGAAGATCCGCTCGCAGAACAGACCGTCGCGCTCGGGGCGGTAGGTCCGGTAGTTGATCGTTTCCGGCTTCTTGACTTCGCCGAAGGACCAGCTGCGGATGTCATGCGGGCTGGCGAGGGTGATCTTCACCGCGCCGTAGTCGTTGACCCGATCGTAAACGCCTTCACCAGTGCTCATGCGAACCTCCTTTGGAGGAGTTTTCAGTGGTCGGTATTAGTCGTCAGTCAGGAAGGCCGGCGGACATCAGAGGAGTCTTCGTCACCCGTCAGCAGTTCTCAGCCAAGCCTTCTCTGGCTGAGAACCGATCACTGACAGCTGACAACTCGCTCAGACCTTGGCCTTCTCCAGCTGGAGATTGAGGCACAGGCCGCGGATTTCGTTCATGAGCACGTCGAAGCTGGCGGGGGTGCCCGCTTCCAGCGTGTTCTCTCCCTTGACCATCGACTCGTAAATCTTGGTCCGGCCTTCCACGTCGTCGCTCTTGACGGTGAGGAGCTCCTGGAGGATGTAGGCCGCCCCGTACGCTTCGAGGGCCCACACTTCCATCTCCCCGAACCGCTGACCGCCGAAGCGGGCCTTTCCGCCCAGCGGCTGCTGGGTGATGAGCGAGTAGGGTCCGGTCGCCCGGGCGTGCACCTTGTCGTCGACGAGGTGGTGCAGCTTGAGCATGTAGATGATCCCGACGGTCGTCTTCTGCTCGAACGTCGTTCCCGTCCGGCCGTCGTTCAGGCGGACCTTTCCGTCTTCCGGCAGCTCGGCTTCCTTGAGAGCCTCGGCCATGACTTCCGGGCTGCAGCCGTCGAACACCGGGCAGATACAGCGGTAGCCGATCTTCGAGGCGGCCCACCCCAGGTGGGTCTCGAGGATCTGACCGACGTTCATACGGCTCGGCACCCCCAGCGGGTTGAGGACGATGTCGACCGGCGTGCCGTCGTCGAGGTACGGCATGTCTTCGATCGGCAGGACCTTGGAGATGACCCCCTTGTTCCCGTGCCGTCCGGCCATCTTGTCCCCGACGGAGATCTGCCGCTTCGAGGAGACGTAGACCTTGACCATCTGCAGCACGCCGTTCGGGAGTTCGTCCCCGCGCTTCATGCTGTTGAGCTTGAGGTCCGCGTCGTCGATCGCGTCGTCGACAGTCGGCCACGACTCCTTGAAGAGCTTGCGGGCGTCGGCCTGCTTCTGCGGGCTGCGGACGTCCAGCGTCTCGAAGGCCGACGGGAACTTGCGGGCGTACTCGGAGAGGAACTTGTGGTCCGTCACCGAGCGGAGCTCGCGGCCGTCGTCGTCGGTCAGGTGCTTGCCAAGGACCTTGTCCATCTCGGAAACGAATGCCAGGAAGGCTTCGGCCACGGCCGTCTGGCCAACCTGCTCGACCTTCTTGACGTCCTGGTCGAACTTCTTGCGGTCCGCTTCCGACAGGCTCATCCGCCGCGAGAACTTCTCGGTGTGGATGACGATCCCTTCGACGCCCGACGGGACTTCGAGGGACTCGTTCTTCACGTCTTCCCCGGCCTTGCCGAAGATCGCCGCGAGGAGCTTTTCTTCCGGCGTCAGCTCGGTCTTGGCCTTCGGCGTGACCTTCCCGACGAGGATGTCGCCGGGGCGGACGCGCGTTCCGACGTGGACGATCCCGTTCTCATCGAGATGGCGGAGCGCCTTCTCGCTGACGTTCGGGATGTCGCGGGTGAACTCTTCCCGGCCGAGCTTCGTCTCGCGGATTTCGACGTCGAACTCGTCGATGTGGATCGACGTGTAGACGTCTTCCTTCACGAGCCGCTCGGACAGAATGATGGCGTCTTCGAAGTTGAACCCTTCCCACGACATGAAGGCGACGAGGACGTTCCGGCCGAGGGCCAGCACGCCGTTCCGGGTCGCGGCACTGTCGGCGAGGATCTCCCCCTTCTTGACCCGCTGGCCGACGGCGACGATCGGCTTCTGGTTGAGGCAGGTCCGCTCGTTGAGGCCGGTGTACTTGCGGAGCGGGTAGTTCTTCCCTTCGATCTCGACGCGGTCCGCGTCGACGTAGGTCACCTTGCCCGCCCGTTCGGCGCGGGGAACCATCCCGGAGTACTTCGGCAACTCGTCTTCGAGACCGGTGCCGACGATCGGCGGCTCGGTGACCAGGAGCGGCACCGCCTGCCGTTGCATGTTCGAACCCATCAGGGCCCGGTTGGCGTCGTCGTGCTCGAGGAATGGGATCAGACCGGCCGAGATCCCGACCATCTGGGCCGGGGCGACATCGATGTACTGAACCGCCTTCCCTTCCACCCAGTGCACGTCGTTCCGCCAGCGGGCGAGGACGCGTTCCTGGGCGATCTTGCCGTTCTCGACGACCGTATCGGCCGGAGCCACGATCACGTTCGCTTCTTCGTCCGCCCGCAGCCACTCGACGTCTTCGCCGATCTTGCCGCTCACCACCTTCCGGTACGGCGTGATCAGGAAGCCGTAGTCATCCACCTTGGAATAGATGCTGAGGCTCGAGATCAGGCCGATGTTCGTACCTTCGGGCGTCTCGATCGGGCAGATGCGGCCGTAGTGCGAGATGTGCACGTCGCGGACTTCGAAGCCCGCCCGCTTCCGGTTGAGACCGCCGGGACCGAGGGCCGACAGGCGCCGCTCGTGAGTGATCATCGAGAGCGGGTTCGTCTGGTCGACGACCTGGGACAGTTCGCTCCGACCGAAGAAGAACTCGATCGCCGCCGAGACGCTCTTCGGGTTGACGAGCGTCCGGGGGGTCATGTTCTCCATTTCCTTCATGCTCATCCGCTCCTGAACGGTGCGGCGGAGCTTCAGGAAACCCTTGCGGAGCTCTTCCGAGGCGAGCTCGTCGATCGTGCGGAGACGGCGGTTCCCCAGGTTGTCGATGTCGTCGACATGGGCCGTCTGGTCGTGGACCCGCAGCTTGACGAGGTACCGGATCGAGTTGATGAAGTCGAGCGGCTGGAGGGTCATCTCCTCGTCGGAGATGTCCTGGCCGAACTTGCGGTTGATGCGGAACCGGCCGACGCGGCCGAGCCGGTACCGGTTGACGTCGAAGAACTTCTCCTTGAAGAGCGCCATCGCCTTCTCGAGCTGCGGCGGGTTGCCGGGCCGCAGCCGCTGGTAGATCTTGAGCAGCGCCTCTTCGTGGCTGTTCGTCGAGTCTTCGATCACCGAGCTCAGGATCAGCGAGTCTTCCCCTTCGCCGATCAGATCGACCGCCTTGACGCCGGCTTCGATGATCTCCTGGGCATTCGACTTCGTGATGCGGTGGCCGACTTCCGTGATGATCTCACCGACCCGCTCGCCCGACGGATAGGCGATGTCGTCCGCGGCGAACTTGCCGACGAGCGAGTCGTCGCCCCCCGCCTTCACCTTGACGTGCTCGACCTTGTAGAACAGCTTCAGGAGGTCCGTGCTCGTCGAATACTCGGGGCTCATGGCCCGAAGCAGAGTCATCGCCGAGAACCGGCCGCTCTGGTCGATGCGGACGCCGAGCGTTTCCTTCTTGCTGACGGCAAGCTCGATCCAGCTTCCGCGCTCGGGAATGATGCGGCAGCTGTATCCCTTGCGGTCCGGCTCGTCGCTCTTGACGAAGTCGACGCCAGGCGAACGGTGAAGCTGGCTGACAACGACGCGCTCGGCACCGTTGATGATGAACTCGCCGCCGCCGAGCATGATCGGCATGTCGCCGAGGTACACTTCTTCCTCGATCGGCTGCTCCTTGACGAGCCGCAGCCAGACGCGGAACGGCCGGCCGTAGGTCAGGCGGAGCTGACGGCATTCCGTCGGGGTGTAGCGGGGTTTGCCGAGTTCGTAACGGATGTATTCGAGCCGGTGCAGGCCGTCATAGCTCTCGACCGGGAACACTTCCCGGAGAATCTCTTCGAGGCCCTGGTTCTTCCGCTGATCCGGACGCTTCTCGAACTGCAGAAACCGGGCGTAGGACTCGGTCTGGATCTGCGTCAGATCGGACAGGTCGAACTGCCCCTGGATCTGACCAAAGTGCCGAACTTCCGGCATCTTGAGAATGCGTTCGGAAGAGATTGCCATGCTGAATCCTCAAATCCCGTGAGTCGGGGGTTGTACGAGCGAAAGGCGAAACGAAACCGAAGGCCCGAGGGCTGTGCTGTCACAGAGCAGCGGCGGCCAGACAGCGAGGCGGCCGAAAACGCCACGCCGCCCTGAAGGGGAGGGGAACGGCTCGTGGCGATAAGAGAATGTGGTCCAGCCGAACAATGTGATCTTGCCGAATGCGGCGAGACCGGGCACCATCACCGGGCGACTTCAACCCTTTCAGGCGTGCGCGCAACGGCGGAACTCCTTGCAGCGGCGCGAGGCTTCTTCCTTCCACCACGCGCTCTCCCCCAATGTGTCGTTGACCTGCCGGACCGAAGCAGCTCCCCCGCTCGTCCCGACACCGTCCGTTTGCGACGACCATTCCTTCGCGGCCCGTCGGCCACTGCCGGAACAGTCGACGCCGATTTCCCGGCCCCTCAACGAAGACACGAGCGGCGCGGAAATCCACGCCCCTCGGCTGACTTCTGTGGAGAGACCTCTCCTGCGGGAAGGTCGGCAATCCGAATGATAGGCAGCAAATCCCCCTGCGCCAACTGACTGGCGAGAGATTTGCACTACGTCGCAGCCATCCATGCTGTCAAATGCGAAATCCCAACCCGGCCGAATTTGACGCGAGTTGGGATTGCTGAGAGTTTTCAGTCGTCAGCTTTCGGCTATCAGCAATTCGCAGCCGACCACCGAAAGCCATCAACCGACAACCGAAACTACTTGAGCTCGACCTTGGCGCCGGCCGCTTCGAGTTCTTTCTTGATCTTCTCGGCTTCTTCCTTCGGAGCGCCGGTCTTGACGGGCTTCGGAGCCCCTTCGACGAGGTCCTTGGCTTCCTTCAGGCCCAGAGCGGTGATCGTGCGGACGACCTTGATGACTTCGAGCTTCTTCTCACCGACAGCGGCGAGAATGACGTCGAACTCGGTCTTCTCAGCAGCGGCCGGAGCAGCGCCCGGGCCAGCCGGAGCGGCAGCCATCATGACGGCCCCGCCGCCAGCCGGCTTGATGCCGTGAACTTCTTCGAGGTAGTCCGCCAGGGCCTTGGCCTGGAGGAGGGTGAGGCCGACGAGCTTGTCGCCGAGTTCCGTGGTCGCCGAATCAAATTCCTTGGACATGGTTCTCTCTCAGTTTTCGCGTGATCGCGTGTGTTAGGAATAAACAGAAAAACGAGCTCAGCTGGGATCGGAAAAGAGGAGCGCTCCTATGCGGCGTCTCCTTCCTTCTCTGCACCGGCCTTCTCCGCGCCTTCCTTCTCGGAGAGCGCTTTGACCTGACCGGAGAGATAACCTCCCGGTCCCAACAGGGCACCTGACAGCCGCGATGCCGGACTGAGAAGCAGTCCCGAAATCTTCGAGAGCAGTTCGGCGCGACCGGGGCTCTTGCTCAGATCCTCGACGCCCTTGGCATCCAGAACCTGACCATCGATGGCCCCGCCCTTGATCGCGATCTCCTTGACGTCCTGGGACCACTTCACCAGCTCCTTGGAGAGCTGGACGACGTCTTCCCCACCCCACGCCAGAAGCGAGGGGCCCTTCAGGAGACCGGCCATTTCGTCAAGCCCCGCTTCCCGCAGTGCGACGCGGGCGAGCGAGTTCTTGACCGTCGAAACACGGATCCCCTTCTGCACGAGAGACAGACGGAACCGGTTGTCCACACTGGGCGTCATCTTCGACGTATCGAGCACGAGCATGTCCCGGCTCTCCCCCAGACGCTTCCGGAGGTCGTCGATCAACATACGCTTGACGACTTTACTCATGATTCCAACGAGAGGCTGAAGGCTATGGGCTGCAGGCCAAATGGAGCCGACAGCAAAGCTCACCCGGCAGAGGACGCCGGGGCAAAACGAAAACTAGGCCAGGATCCGGACACCCGGGGTCTGCGTCCCCGAGATCGTGACGCTGCGAACGTACTGCCCCTTCGAGGCGGTCGGCTTCAGCGTCTGGATCATCTTGAGGAGGGCATTGGCGTTGTCGGTGAGCTGCTCTTCCGAGAACGACATCTTGCCGACGATCGTGTGGACAATTCCGGCGTCATCGCAGCGGAACTCGACCTTACCGGCCCGGTATTCCCGAACCGCATTGGCGACGTCCATCGTGACCGTCCCGGCCCGCGGCGACGGCATGAGGCCGCGGGGACCGAGCACGCGGCCCAGGGGACCGACGACGCCCATCATGTCCGGCGTCGCGATCGCGACGTCGAAATCCATCCAGCCTTCCTTGATCTTGTCGGCGAGCTCCTTGCCGCCGGCGTGCTCCGCCCCAGCCGACAGGGCGACCTGAACGTTCGGCCCCTGGCAGAAGACGACGACACGCTTCGACTTGCCAATCCCGTGCGGATAGACGATCGAACCGCGAACGATCTGATCGGCATGCTTCGGGTCGACGCCGAGACGGATCGAGACTTCGATCGTCTGATCGAGCTTCGACGGCTTGATGCCGGCCGGGAGGCTCGTTTCGAACTTCTTGAGGGCGGCAACCGCCTTGGGGAGATCCAGGACGCCGAGCTTGGCAGCCTGCTCCTGAAGGAATTTCTGACGCTTGGAGAGCTTGGCCATGATCCACCGACGAAAACTGTGTTCTAAAAACTTCGGGCCGCGGCCGACTACTCGACGATGGTGATCCCCATGCTGCGGGCGGTCCCGCAGATGATCCGATAGGCGTGATCCATATTGGGGGAATTCAGATCCTTCTGCTTCGTCTTGGCGATCTCCAGGACCTGCTCCTTGGTCACCGTCCCGACCTTCTCGGTCCGGGGATTCGCCGCACCCTTGGCGACTTGGGCGTACTTCTTGAGAAGGACGGCCGCCGGCGGGCTCTTGAGAACGAAGTCGAACGACCGATCGTTGTAGATCGAGATCACGACCGGAACGATCATCCCGTTCAGGTCGCGCGTCGCGTCGTTGAACTGCTTGACGAACTGCCCGAGGTTCACACCGTGCGGTCCGAGCGACGTACCGACCGGAGGAGCCGGCGTTGCCTGGCCACCCGGGATCTGAACCTTGACCTCTGCGGTCTTCTGCTTAGCCATCGCCGTCCCTCTATTCCAATCGCTCGGTCAACAACCGGTCGCTGCCAACAAAATCGCCGCTGTATTCTGAAACGTGTCCCCCGACTTCCGAGCACCGGAAGCGGCCAGCCCTACACCTTTTCCACCTGCCAGTGCTCAAGCTCCACCTCGGTCGGGCGACCGAAGATCTGAATCAGCACCTTGACCTTGCCGCTGGTCGAGTCCAGGGAGTCCACGGTCCCTTCGAAGCTTTCGAAGGCCCCCTCCTTGATCTTCACGTGCTCGCCGACCGCAACGCTGAAGCGAACCTGCGGGGTGGCGTCCTTGGCCCCGGCTGCCGCAGCCCCTTCGGCGTCCCCTTCCACGGGAACATCCAGGCCGAGCATCCGCGAGACCTCGACATCGGACATCGGAATCGGCTTGCCGCCGGCCCCCGTGAAGTCGCCGATGCCGGTGGTGCCCAGGACGAGATACCACGTCTCGTCGTTGAGGTCCATGTTGATCATCATGTAGCCCGGAAAGAGCTTCTGCTCCCGGACCTTCCGCTTGCCGTTCTTCGTCTCGACGACCTTTTCGGTCGGAATGACGATCTCGCCGAAGTGCTCCTGGAGCCCCTCCATCTTGATCCGCTTCAGCAGCGAATCCTTGATGCTCTTCTCGCGGTTGCTCTGAACCTTCAGAACGTACCAGCGGAAAGGAGACTCCGGAACTGCCGCGGCGGCAGGAGCTTCCGGCGCGGACTCCTCCGGCGCAGCGGAGGCCGCAACGGCCTGGCCGTCGTGCGCGTCGTCGGTCGTGTCTTCCGGCTCGCTCATGGGGGGGAGCATTTTCAACGAACGGTTAAATTATTTCAAGCCACAACGATTGCGTTTTCTTGACGTTGCGGCATAGGCGACAACGGCGCCCGCATCAACGGCCCGCGAATCCTTCGCAACGACCCGTACCGCCAACCTCAGGCGCTGATTTCCAGGAACCCGATGAGGCGGAACAAGGCGACCCACAGGTAATCGCAGATCGCCAGGTAGGCGCCGAACAGGAACATCACGCCGACCACCACCATTGCGGCGCGACGGAGGTACTCCCAGCTCGGCCAGTTGACCTTGGCCATCTCCGCTTCAACGGAGATCAGGAAGTTGGCGAACGGCGGGTAGTTGACGATGCGGTACGCGCCCCAGGCGGCCACGGCCGCGAGAGCCACCGGAACCCCGAGGTTCACCGCGCGAGGCGCGTCGCTCAGGAGGGTCTCCTTGAGCCGCCAGCAGCCAACGACTGCCAGCGCGAAGATCGCCACGGCGGTCGCCTGACGAACCAGCCGCCCTTGCGTCCGCTTGAAGATCCCGGTCCCGAAGAACGCGGAGAACATCGATTGATCGTCCAACGCCTTCGACATGGACTTCCGTTCGCTTGCTTGTCGCCAGGGACTCGATTTCCGAATTGAACACGAGCGGAAGGAATCGAACCTTCAACCTGCGGATTTGGAATCCGCTGCTCTGCCAATTGAGCTACGCTCGTCTGAAGGAGCTCTCCAGCCTTCGGTTGCCAGTTCTCAGCCAGAGACCCTGACTGACGACTGAAAACCCTCGACTGACGACTTCCTCACTTCTTCCGCGATTCCTTGTGATCGGTGTGCTTGCGGAGCTTCTTGTTGTACTTCTTCAGCGTCAGCCGCTCGGTGCCGCGCGTTTCCTTGGGAGTCCGGTAAGTGCGGAGGCTCGTTTCCGTGCACTCGAGCCAGACATATTCACGGGCCATGATCGACTCCAACCGCCTGACGCAGGCGTCCTGATTCTGGAAGACCACAAAGGCCGCCGGGCCCAAACCCGCCAGCCTTCGCGACTGCTTTCACTGATCCGCTGAGCGGACGCTCTTCAATTCGTCCGCCGCCGGGACCATTCATTCGATTTCCCGCCGGGATTCACTCCCCGCGGCAGCCGGCGATCCGGCAAAGCCGAAACCCGGCGAAGATCGCCGGGCTTCGGAAGTTCAACAACTAGGCGAGGATCTTGGTGACGACGCCCGAACCGACCGTGCGGCCCCCTTCGCGGATCGCGAAGCGGGAACCTTCGTTCATGGCGATCGGCTTGCCGAGCTCGACTTCCAGCTTGACGTTGTCGCCAGGCATGCACATGTCGGCTCCGCCCATCAGCTTGACGCCGCCGGTCACGTCCGTCGTGCGGAAGTAGAACTGCGGGCGGTATCCGCTGAAGAACGGGGTCTTGCGGCCCCCTTCTTCCTTGCCCAGCACGTACACTTCGCACTCGAACTTCGTGTGCGGCTTGACCGAGTTCGGAGCGGCGAGCACCTGGCCGCGTTCGACGTCGTCCTTGCCCGTACCGCGGAGGAGCAGACCGACGTTGTCGCCGGCGATCCCTTCGTCGAGGGTCTTCTGGAACATTTCGACGCCGGTCACGACAGTTTCCTGCGTGTCGCGGAGACCGATGATCTGGGCCTTTTCGCCAACCTTGATCTTGCCGCGTTCAATACGGCCGGTAATCACGGTACCGCGGCCGGAGATCGAGAACACGTCTTCGATCGCCATCAGGAACGGCTTGTCCTGCTCGCGGGCCGGTTCCGGGATGTCCTTGTCGAGGGCGGTCATCAGCTCGATGATGCACTTCTGGCAGGCCGGATCCTGCGGGGTGTCGAGAGCCGCGCGGGAGTTGCCGCGGATGATCGACACGGTGTCGCCCGGGTAGCCGTTCTTGTTCAGCAGGTCGCGGACTTCCATCTCGACGAGCTCGAGGAGCTCCGGATCGTCGACGAGGTCGCACTTGTTGAGGTAAACGACGAGGGCGGGCACGTTGACCTGGCGGGCCAGGAGGATGTGCTCGCGGGTCTGCGGCATCGGGCCGTCGGCGGCGGACACGACCAGGATCGCGCCGTCCATCTGGGCGGCACCGGTGATCATGTTCTTGATGTAGTCGGCGTGACCCGGGCAGTCGATGTGAGCGTAGTGACGGAGGTCGCTCTCGTACTCGACGTGCGAGACGGCGATGGTCACGGTCTTGGTTTCGTCGCGGACCGTACCGCCCTTGGCGATATCGGCGTACGACTTCATCTTGGCGAGACCGCGAGCGGACTGAACGGCGAGGATCGCCGCCGTCGTGGTCGTCTTACCGTGGTCGATGTGCCCGATGGTTCCCACGTTGACGTGCGGCTTCGTGCGAACGAAATTTTCCTTCGCCATTTCTCTTGCTCCAACTCCCAGTTACGAATGGTTTTCTGCGAATACGACAGCCGACTCGGCTGTTCGATATGGACTCACGGGCGTCCTGGCACGTCACTGGAAATCTAAACCGCGACCGACGCCGACACGACCGGCAACATACCGGAAGCTGCTGCTGGGATTTGAACCCAGGACCTCGTCCTTACCAAGGACGCACTCTACCAGCTGAGCTACAGCAGCAGAGAGTTTTCGATTTTCGGCCGCTCGCCCCCAGCTTGAAACTGAAGACGGGAAACCGATCACCGACGACTCACAGCGGGTGAAGGGAATCGAACCCTCACCACCAGCTTGGAAGGCTGGAGCTCTACCATTGAGCTACACCCGCAGGGGGAGAGCTTTTCGGCAGCCAGCACCTGGTGGCCGGCCAGGGTCACTGGACGGCCCCTTCGCCTGGCGGGCGGAAGGCTCGAACAAATTGTCCTCGTCAGTCTTCGCCGCAGCCATTTCTGGCTGAGAGCGGGTTCCCGACGGCGAGTTACATCAGTGGGGAGAACAGGATTCGAACCTGTGAAGGCAGAGCCACCAGATTTACAGTCTGGCCCCGTTGGCCGCTTGGGTATCTCCCCGATTTTTCCAACCGGGCGATTCACCCGGATCTGTCAATTTCGGACTGGTCGTCGCCGACCGTTCATTTCGAACCGGAACACCGTCCCGGCTCCGCCGAACCCGCGTTGCCGCAAGTTCGGTTTCCATCAGAGCTAGCGGAGGGATTCGAACCCACAACCGCCTGTTTACAAAACAGGAACTCTGCCGTTGAGCTACGCTAGCGGGATCGTGTTTCGACGCGGAAGGGGTCGAAACTATATCGTTCCGGACCTCGTCTGCAAGTGGAACACCGCCTGCAAGGGGAACGCGTTCGCCAACCGCGGATCGCGGTTTCGAACTGCGGGCTCAACGAAAGGCCGAAAAGTATAAGGACGGCCCGGGGATCTCTGCAAGCGCGTCGCGGAACGGCGCGATTGCGGATCGTGCTGGCCCCCAAAGTTTTCGGTTTCCTGGCCCGCTCTGTCCCGTCATTCGGCCTCCAGCCCCCCGATTCGACCGGCCGCCGCCGCCTCTCGTTTCCCTCGGCCACGGCGAATCGACGGAACTGCGTCCTCCACCGGCCAGGACGAATTATTCCAACAGACCCGGCCAGGTGAACACACGGCCACAACCGCCCGCGGACGACCGCCGCGCCATGCGTCGGAACTCGCTGGCAAAACCGGTAGACTCCCGACACAGACACGCGACGCGCCCCTCAGGTTCCCCCATGTCCACGCCCAGCCCGCTGGCCCAGATCGACGCCCGCCTCGTACCTCTGCGGGGCCGACTGCTCTCGCACCCCGTCTACGACGCCATCCGGGACCTCGCCGGCCTCACCACCTTCATGGAGCACCACGTTTTTGCGGTCTGGGACTTCATGTCCCTCGTCAAGACGCTCCAGCGGCAGCTGACGACGATCACCGTGCCGTGGACCCCGCCGGCCGACCCGATCAGCGCCCGGATGATTAACGAGATCGTGCTGGGAGAAGAGACCGACCTCGACGACGAACAGCGGCCGCTGAGCCATTTCGACCTCTACCGCAGCGCCATGACGGAAGCCGGGGCCTCCCTGGAAGGGTCCGAAAGCCTGATCCGGGAGATCCGGGCGGGGACCCCGCTCGAGCCGGCGCTCGCCGGCCCCGCGATTCCCCCCGCGGCAGCGGAGTTCGTCCGGCAGACCTTCCGCATCATCGACTCGGGCGACATGCCGACGATCGTGTCGGCCTTCGCGTTCGGGCGGGAAGACCTCCTGCCGCGCGTCTTCCGCAGGCTGGTGGCGGACATCTCGCAGCGGTTTCCCCATCGGCTCGGGCGATTCCTGTACTACCTCGACCGCCATATTTCGCTCGATGGCGAAGCGCACGGCCCCCTCGCGATGCGGCTCGTGACCCGGGCCTGCGGCGACGACCCCGAGCTCTGGAAACGGGCCGAGGAAGCCGCCGTCGCGTCGCTCGAAGCCCGCATCGCCCTCTGGGACGCCATGGCGGCAAAGATTTCCGCTTCCACTCCAGCCTGATCCGGCGGGCCTCAAAGTCTTCCCAGGCTGCCTCGCCGCGTGCCTCGCGGCCATGCAAAACGCTACATCCGCCGCGGACGCGCCGTTTTTCGGTATTCCTGCCCGCCGGCACCGGACGATGTCCAGTAGGACGACGGAAAGTCCGGCGGAGCGAGTTCGCCTGGACGCCTCCCGCATTGAGTTACCGAAACCGGCCCGACGGGACAGCCCGCACCCCTTCCTCACGGCCAACGCGAGGCGGATGGATTCATGGAAGAGCACAAACCGCGAATTGCAGGGACCTGGTCTCCTGCTGCCGGCCCGTGGCTGGAGATCGTCCGGGGGAAGACGAGCTTTCCCTGCCGCCCGATCCAGAAGGACCGGTTCCTGATCGGCGCCGGCAGCCAGTGCGACCTCCAGCTGGGAGGGACGTCGACGCCGATGCTGCACTGTCTGATCCTGGCCACGGAGACCGAGGTCTCGATCGAAGCCTTCGTCCCCGCTCCGTCGCTGCGGATCGACGGCGTGGCGACGCGTTCAGCCGAACTCCTGGGGGGAGAACTGATCAGCATCGGCGGCGTCGACCTGCGGTTCCACGCCCGACCGGCGACCGCCAGCTCGACGCGGTCCGCGACGCTCCGCGAGCGGTTCGACGCCGCTCATCTCTCGCCGCCGGAATCCGCCGACGACACGGCCGATCCGGCGGACATGACCATGCCGCAGCTTCTGGACGCTCTCGAGGCGGAGATCGAGCGGGTCAGTGCGTCCGAAGAGCGGCAGGAGCTCGGCGCGATGGCCCTGCTGGAAGCGGTTCGCGGGGCCGCCGACGAAGAGGTCTCTCCGGAGTTCGCCCCACTGGGGGAGGCCGATACCGCCCATGAGTTCGCCACGCTGCCGATCGACACGGAAGCACTCACGGAGCGGGAGGAGCAGATCCGGGAGTTCGGCGAAGTCCTGTCCGCCCGGGCCACGGAGCTGGCCGGGATCCAGGAACGGCTTGCGATCCAGATCGACCAGGTCCGCGAGAAAGTCCGCCTGATGGAGCGGCCCGACGACTCGGAGCCGCTCCGGATCAGTGCGTGAACGGCCGGAGTGATGGCGAGGCGCCCGAAGAGGTCAACACTCGCCACCTCGAACAGCGTCCTGGCAGGCACGGTTCTGCCAGCTCAAACACAACGTGCCACGGCAGCCCGGGGTCAAGGGGGCCTGTGTTGTTTCTTTGGCCCCCTTGACCCCGGAGGCGCTTTCGTTGAGGAACCGTGGGACACAACGGACGTCCCCTTTGAGCAAACGGCGTTGAGGACTCACCGCTCGCCCTGAAATCACAGCCGGTTGGTGAGGGGACATCCGGCACGCTGTCCGCGATTGGACACGAGATCCTTCAGGCAACTCTCGACGGCCAGGCCTCCGGCGGGCAAAGGAGCGTTGCCCCTCTGCACTCCCCACCAGGGGGGCCCCCTGGACCCCAGGTAAGGGGCGCACCGCCGGACCACATGATCTACGTCGCTGGGGCCGGCTCCGCTTCCGGCGCCGCCGGCGGCAACCCTTCCAGACGAACTTCGCCAAACTTCTGCTGGCACTTGGGACACTTCGCCTTCGCGATCCCCTTCGCCCCCTTGCCGCCAAAGTCCGCCTTCGCCCGCCCCTCTTCACTCATCGTCAACCCGCAGCCGGCACACTTCCAGCCGACCGTGACCAGCTTGACCGTCGGGTCCGCCTTGTAAAACTCAAGGTTGTTGAGCGACTTGAACGCCCCGCCGTACGTGCAGCGGTGCTCCGTGAACTGATCCTGCATCGGGATCCCGCAGTCACGGCCGAAGTCCACGAGACCGTAGAGCTCGGAAACGGCCTGCGCCAGAGCGCGGAACTCCGTAATCCCAAACGACAGGTACCGCGGCGGATCGGTGTCGGCAAGCGACGGAAGCTGCACCGCAATGCGGCCGCCCCCAAAGACCGGAACGCCGGCGAACATCGACTGCGAGCGGTTGGCCACGGGCTGCACGACCCGCATTTCCTGGAGCTGCTCCGGCTTGAAGAACAGCTTGTCCGCGGCGGGAATCTCCGCCGGCGGCTTCCCTTCCTTGAGATGCTGAAGGACCACGTCCCGCGGATCCTTCTTGTCGCCGCCGCCGAACATTCCCCCGGCCTTCTTGCCGAGCGTCACCACGACCATACCCTCCGGCCCGAAGCCGAGGTCGACGTTCGTGAACACCTTGACGAGGCTGTCGGGCTTGAGGACCAGCTTCTCCGGCGGAACGACGTGCAGGTGCGCGTCCTGAATCCAGCGGCCGTAGGCGACCGACTGTTCGACGGCCGACTTGTCCCCGGCCCCCTTCGACTTGGAAACCGAGTAGTCTGGCGGATCGACCGGAACGATGAACGGGGCCCGGCAGCGCGGACAGCGGCCGGTCATCCCGCGATGCTGCTCCTTGACCTCCACGCGGCAGCCGTACGGGCAGAAGATCATCAGCCCGCCGGACGCCGTCCGCACACCGCCGGTCGCCGACCGCTTCTTGCGGCGGCGGGCGGACTCGGTGTCATCCTGCATCGCGATGTCGAGCAGTGCGTCGGCGGGGTTCTGCGGACGAGCCGGAGCTTCGACCGGAGCCTCAGCCCCCTTGACCGGCTCCAGCATCGGGATCGCGGCGGGGGCTTCGTCCTTCGCCGGGGCCGACGACAGCAGCGACGTCGGCGACCCGACGAGGGCTCCCCCCAGCGGCGCGATCGGCGAGAGCTGGAAGCCCCCGTCGTCGTCATCCTCCTCTTCCGCTTCCGGTCCCGCCTGGGCGGTCAGCGAAGCGGCCTCGCCGGCCGACATCGCGGTATAGGTGGAGGGATTCGGCCGCGCCTGCATCTCCTCGAACTTTTCCTGGATCTTGGGGTTCATGAACGCCCCGCAGTTCCAGCAGCGGACCATCCCACCCCGCACGCTCTCGCCGCACTCGGGACAGGGGCGGAGGGACTGCTTCGCCAGGACGTTGCCCGGGAGCATCGGCTCTTCGGTATCTTCAGGACTCATGGAGACCACCACAGACTTCAGTGAACAACGCAGAATGCAGGACCGGAGAATTCCGGGATCAGGAGGTTCGAGCCGGCGGGACCCGCGCGGCTCGAAGAATTCCTAGCCTACCGGCGGAATTGTCGGATGGGAACTACGGATCAGGAAATCCCGTTGCGGCACCGGAGCGGCGCGGCGTGGGGTCGAACAGGACACTTCGAAGGAAAGTAACAAGCGTGCGAATTGTGGCGGCTCGTCCGCCCGAATGTGCCGTCGCCAGCCAGAGGCGCAGGGGCCTGCCTGTCGTGCGAAGGCGCCCCGGACCGCACAGGCCCCGAAAACGGAGCGAGGCCTCGAATCTTCCCGCGACCGGCCGCGCCGGAATGCCGCTTGCGTTCGGAGTCCAGTGCCAGTGGATCCGTGTGGCCGTCCATACGGTGGCGCCCCTTCAGGCGTCTCGACACAGTGTTGCAGGTACGACGATGAAGACCATGTTTCAGAAGACGACGCTTGCCCTCGGGCTGAGTGCGGCCTTGGCGATCCCGACCCTCGCGGCCAACGCCCAGGAAGCTCCGCCGCGGCCGAGCGCGGACCGCAGCGACCGCGGCGCTCCTCGTGAAGAACCGGCTCCGCGGACCGCCCCGCGCGAAGCGGTCGAAGATCCGCAGGCTCCCCGCGATGCCGCACCGCGGACGACCGAAGCCGCTCCGGCCCGCCAGGCGCCCGTGGAAGACGCTCCCGCCGCCGAACGGCCGGCCCCCTCCGGCCAGAGCTACCGCGCCAAGCAGGTCCTCGGATCCCAGGTGAGCATCACCGGCAACGTCTCGATCGGGACGGTGGAGGACATCGTCTTCGGCGACGAAGGGTATATCGAGTACCTCGTCGTCCAGAACGAAGGGAAGCTCGTGACGGTCCCCTGGGAAGCGGCCAAGTTCGATTTCCAGCAGCGGAAAGCGACCGTCAACATCACCCAGGAACAGTTCAAGCAGGTCCCGACCTACACCACGAACCAGTACCCGACGTTCTCGGCCCCGCAGTATCGGGCCGAGATCTTCCAGCGGTACAACACGACGCCGCGGGTCGACCGCCGCGTCGACCGGCGGGTTGACCGCCGGAACTGAGTGGACCGGGCGTCAAAGACGCCGCGTCCCAAGGGACAGGTGCCGGGAAACCGCACCTGTCCCTTTTTTCGTTGGGGCCTTCTCGTTTGACGGCGCCCGCCGATCGGCGAGACTGGACCTCTGAGCCGGATTCCGGTCGAGGTCCAGAGGTGCTTCCCGTGAGACTTCCCATCGTCCTGGCGGTCCTGTGGCTGGCCAGACTGAGCGCGGCGGGCGAGTTTGTCGTCACGGCGCCGCCGGCAGACATGAAGGCCGACCCGTTCTATCGCAAGTACATCGATGCGGGGGGCTACCCCATCGTGTCGAGCGAGAAGGTGAGCGACTACGCCCTGAAGGAAGCGGCATATCTCGTCTCGACCATGCTGGCGAACCGCCCGGACGTGAAGGAGGCGATGGTCCGCGGCGGGTCGCGGCTGATCGTCATGGGGGCGGGCGAGTTCACGACGCAGGTCCCCGAGCACAGCCACCTGAAGCCGGCCGAATACTGGGACGCGCGGGCCCGCGGCCTGGGCGGCTCGGAGACCGACCCCGTCTGCTCCTGCGGGGAGGAAAACCTGCTGGGCTTCGAGGGGGACCCGTACGCCGCCGAATGCATCCTGATCCACGAGTTCGCCCACAACATCCACCTGCGGGGGATGCGGGTGGTCAATCCGGAGTTCGACGCCCGGGTCCGCGCGGCGTACGACGACGCGATGGCGAAAGGGCTCTGGAAGGGGAAGTACGCGTCGACGAACCACCACGAGTACTTCGCCGAAGGGGTCCAGTCGTGGTTCGACAATAACCGCGAGAACGACCACGATCACAACCACGTGAACACCCGCGCCGAGCTACAGGAGTACGACCCGCCGCTGGCGAAGCTCTGCGAAGAGGTGTTCGGCCAGACGGAGCTCACTTACACGAAGCCCGCCACGCGGCTGCGGGACCACCTCGCGGGGTACGATCCGTCGCAGGCCCCCCGGTTTGCCTGGCCGGAGCGCCTCACGGATCAGCGAACGGCGATCCGAAAGAAGTCGGCGGAACGATCGAAGACCGCCGAGGAGCAAGGGGAGCAACCGGCCCCGAAGGACGCTGACAAAGAGCGACGATAACTCTCATCGCACAATGGTGTTGCAGTCGACCACCCTGCGGTCGACGCCCGAAACTCCTGCGGCGACACCTCCGCGCAAGCCGATCTTGAAGCAGGAACGAACGCCGGCGTTGGCGAAACTCCCGCTGGGAACGCCAAAGACGGAACGGCTGGGGCCCGTGATTGCCGCCCCAGGGCCACCGCCGCCCGAAAACAAAAGCGGTCTTCCAGTCTTGTCCGGCCCCGGGATTCTGGTAACCTTTCCGACCCGTTTGTACAGCGGGCTCGGAACGTGTCGCGTTTCTGCCGGAAGTTTCTGCAGCGAACAGGAGTGTTGAGTGGTCAAGTTGCGTATGCGGGATAACGAGTCGGTGCAGGATGCGGTCCGTCGGTTTCGTAAGCTGGTCGAGCACAGCGGGATCAAGAAGGAACTCCGCCGCCGCGAATACTTCGAAAAGCCGAGCGAGCGCCGCCGCCGGGAAAAGCTCCGCTCCAAGCAGCGGGCCCGGATCAACCAGGCCAACAACACCTGAACCTCCTGTGCCGCCCGGCCGCTCCCTGCAGAGAGCGGAACGCAGCGGACAGTGAGTCGTGATGAACACAGGACCGCCGGAAATCCCGGCGGTCCTTTTGCGTTTGAAGCGGGCCGACCGCGCTGACGTGACGAGATCACCGACCCTCGAAAGCGGACCCCAGGCATGCGCGTCCTGATCACCGCCGGCCCCACGCGGGAATACCTCGACGACGTCCGGTACCTCTCGAACGCCAGCAGCGGCCAGATGGGCTACTCGATCGCCGAGGCCTGCCTCGCCGCCGGCTGGGAGGTCATTCTGGTGAGCGGGCCGGTCTCGATCGCCCCCCCGAAGTCTCCCCTTTGCGAGACCCGCGCCGTCGAGACGACGGCGGACATGCTCGCCCGATGCGTCGAAGCCTATCCCGGATGCGACGGGGTCATCGCCACGGCGGCCGTCTGCGATTACAAGCCGGTCCAGCGCGTGACGGGCAAGATGTCGAAGTCGGGCGGCCCGATCACGATCGAGATGATCGAGACGGACGACGTGCTGGCCAACCTCGGTTCGATGAAGCGGCCCGACCAGTGGATCCTCGGCTTCGCGCTCGAAGCCCAGAACCCGCGGGAGAACGCGCTGCAGAAACTCCGCCGCAAGAACTGCGACTGGATCATCCTCAACAGCCCGGCGGCGATCGGATCGGCCGACAACTCCGTCGAACTCATCGGGAGCGCCGGCGACACGGCCGCCACGTGGTCGGGCCCGAAGACGCAGGTGGCCGCCCAGATGGTGGCCTGGCTCCAGGCGACCCTCTCTCCTCCGGCGAAACCGGCCCGCCGCAAGAAGGCCTGAGCGACTGAAGTCACGGCTCCGAGAGCGCCCCCGGAAGCGGACGAACGTCGCTCCAGTCGTCCCACTGGCTCGCCTGGTAGATCGTCCCGCCGTCCAGATCGAGGCCCGTAAGACACCCGCTCCGGTCGTAGACCCAGGTATCGAGACAGATCCAGCCGGCGTGGACATGCGGCTGCCGACGCTTCTGCGGAGTGTGACCGCAGACGACGGTCTTCCCCGACAGATGGGGCGGAGCCGAGGGATCGATCCGCTGCCACCGCAGATCCCGAACCGTCTGCCGGTCGAGAGGGAGGGCAGGGGAGAGGGAGGCGTGGGAGACGATGTGGCGATCCAGCTCCAGCCACTCGAGGGAGTTCTCCAGCAGCGCGACATGTTCGGCGGGAATGCCCTGCAGCCCGCAGCCGTAGGACTCCAGCATCTCCGGCCCGCCGTGGTTCCACCACGCCTCGGCCCACGTCCCGCCCCGCAGGGCATCGAGGAACATCTCCTCGTGGTTCCCGCGAACCACGCTCACGAGGCCGCGTGACCGCAAGCGGAGAACGCGCTCGATGACCTGACGGGACTGCGGCCCACGGTCGATCAGGTCCCCCACGAACACGAGATGATCGCTCTCTCGCAGGGCCGCCAGATCGAGGACGCGCTCGAGCGCCCGGTCGCAGCCGTGGACATCTCCCACCACGATGGTCCGCGGTGAACTCACCAGCCGACTCCCTCCATCCGGATCGAAACCTCAACAGAACGTCAAGGGACTGCAGGCTCCGAAACAATAAAATTCACGTTTGCCGAATCTTGTGCCGCCGCAGCCAACTCGGGTTGTCAACCTGTTGACACGCTTCTTCCGGCCATTAATGTAAGCCGCAGAATCGCCAACTTTGACAAAGTCTGTCTACTTTACCAGGTTGGTCAGAGGCGGCACCCGTGAGGGATCGCGAGCTCGGACGCCCCCATGTGGCTTTCCCACATTTCCGAGGAGATCGAGGAGTGACACCCATGTTGCGTCAGATTGCTGTTCTCGCTGTTGCGGCCCTCGTCACGATGGTTTCGACCAACGACGCCCAGGCTGGCCGCCGTCACCGTGGTCACGGCCACGGTTGCTGTGCCCCGAGCTGCTGTGCTCCGAGCTGTGCGGCCCCGAGCTGCGCTGCTCCGTGCGGCGGCCATGGCTGTGCCCCGAGCTGTGCCGCTCCTTGCGGCAACGGCTGTGCCCCGAGCTGCGGTGCTCCTTGCGGCACCGGTGCCTGCGGCAACGGCTGTGCTCCGAGCTGCGGCGCCCCGTGCAACGCCTGCACCAGCGCTTGCGCTCCGGCCCCGACCTGCTGCCACACGGCCGCCGCTTGTGCGACCGGCTGCGGCGCTGCTCCGTGCAGCTACAGCCCGGCTGCTGGCCAGGCTGCTCCGGCTGCCCCGGAAAACGCTCCGGCTCCTCCGGCCGAAAAGCCGGCCGCTCCGGCCCCGGCCGAAAAGGCCGCCTGAGTTTGCTTCGAGCATTCTCTGCTCATCAGGAACCTGCTTCCTTACGGAAGCAGGTTCTTTTTTTTGCGCGCGTCGCGATCCGGAGGGTTGCGGCCGGAGGACAGCCGGAGGCGAGAAATCGGCCCCTCGAAAACGTTCCGTCCACACCAGCCCGAAGCGCAAGCGAGGGAACTCACCGGTCGTCGCTCGCGCGTCGGGCCAGTGCGAGTTTCCAGACCGAGCCTACCGCCGCCAGGGACGGACCACGACGGCGACGACCGCCAGAACGAACAGCGCGGGCAGAAAGGCTCCCGGCCGCCGGACGATAAACACCAGCCCGGCGATGATCGCCGCGAGCAGAATGGGAGACATCTGCATCACCGGCCGCGTGCTGGGACGCATCGGAAGGGCCAGCCAGAACGCTCCCATGAGGACCGAGACCCGCAGCAGGGCACTCCCGAGCGCCGTCGCCGAGGAGTCGACGAAGAAAAAAATCAGTCCGCCGCTCGCCGCGCAGACCAGCGCGATCGCCCCGACGAGCGTACGATTGATGCCGACAGAATTGGTCGTTGTCACGCCGCCGAGTGTAGCGGCTCCGGCGAGACCGGAAGCAAGGGCAGGTTCCGCCGGGCTGATTCCCAGGAGGAGCAGTCCCGGTCGTTTCCCTCCGCGATCTCGATAAACTGCCAGGGTCTCTCGGCTCGGTGTGGAAGGTGAGATGTCGCTGCTGAATCCCGCATTGCTGGCCGGCCTGGGGCTCGTCGCGGTCCCGGTCATCCTGCACCTGCTGCTCCGCCAGAAGCCGAAGCCGATGCTCTTTCCGGCGCTGCGGCTGATCCAGAAACGGAGCATGCAGAACAGCCGCCGCTTCCGCCTCCGGCACTGGTGGCTTCTCTTCCTGCGGATGGCGGTCCTGGGGCTCATCGTCTTCGCCCTGACCCGCCCCTCGCTCCCCCCCGCCAACTACGGTCTCTCGAGTCGCGAGTTCGTCACGCTCGCGGTCGTCGCCGTGGCCGGGATCGCCACGTATCTCGTCCTCCTGCGGAGGTCCAAGACTCAGGGCGAGAACCGGTCCGACTTCGCCTATCGCCGGACGCTCCTGCGGGGATGGACGACGGCGGGGACGCTGGCGGCTCTCGCCCTGCTCGTCGGCTGGCCCTACCAGCGACGCGTCGCGGCCGAGATCACCTCTCCCTCGCCGCAGGCGGTCATCGACCTGCCGGTGGCGGCGGTGTTCCTGTTCGACACCAGCCTCAGCATGACCTACTTCCAGGAGGGGCAGTCCCGGCTCGAAGTCGCCCGGACGCTGGCCGAGAACCACCTGGGGGAGCTGCCGGTCGGCAGCAAGGTCGCGGTGGCGGACACCGCCTCGGACAACCCGCTGATCTTCCAATCGACGCTCATCGCCGCCAAGTCGCGGATGACGGAGCTCAAGCCCGAGCCGATCGGCCTGCCGCTCAACCAGCGGCTGCGGTCCGCGCTGTCACTTCAGGAAGACGACCGCCGGCGGACGCTCGCCGAACTGGGGAACCTCCCCGAGCAGAGCCGCAAGGACCAGTACCTCCGCCGGGTCTACATCCTGACCGACCTGGCCAGCCACCAATGGCAGACCTCCGCGGCCGCGCTGCTCAAGGCGGACCTCGAACGGCTGGCGCAGGTCGGCGTCTACCTAATCGACGTGGGCGAGATGCAGCCCCGCAATGCCGCGATCCGCGCGGTCCGCCTCTCGCGGCAGAAGATCCCGACGGGCGGAAACCTCCTCGTGCAGGGGACCGTCCAGGTCGACGGCGAATCATCCGGCACGCTCCCGCTCCGGCTCCTGCTGAACGATGCCCAGGGAAACCCGATCCAGCGGGGACGGGTCGATGCCAAGGTCGAATCGGGACAGCCCGCGACCGTCGAGTTCGAGATGCTGACCGGTCTCGTCGGGAACGTCGTCCACGGCGAAGTCCGGATCGAATCGAGCGACCCGCTCGCGTTTGATGACGCACAGTTCTTCACGATCGAAGTCGGCGATCCGACGCCGGTCCTCGTCGTCGCTCCCAGCGAGGCGGTCGCCTTCGAGTGGCTCGTGGCGCTGGAACCGTTCGACGACCGCTCGACGGAGAAGAACCGGTTCGCGGTGACCTTCGCCACACCGCAGGAGCTCGAATCCGCCGACCTGCAGAAGTACCAGACGGTGTACCTCGTCAACGTCCCCGGTCCGTCGGACGCCGTCTGGTCCCAACTGGATCGCTTCGTCGACGCCGGAGGAGGCCTGGGAATCCTCCTCGGTGCCCCGAGCCCGCCGATCAAGCCGGAACTCTACAACCGCCCCAAGGCCCAGGTCTTCCTCCCCGGCCAGCTGATGTCCTCGACCTCCCAGAGCCGGCACCGGATCAAGCTGGAGCATGAGCATCCGATGTTCTGGAAGTTCCGCCAGTACGAGGGGAACGGGAGCTTCGCGATCACAGAGCAGGAAGTGAGCATCTTCCGGTTCTGGCGCGTCGATCCCGCCGCAGGCACGACGATCCTGGCCCGCTACAACGATCCCGACAACGCCCCCGCGCTGATCGAGAAGACGCACGGGCGAGGGCGGACGGTCATGTTCACGACGGGCGTCAATCTCCCGGACGCCGAGCGGCAGCGGTGGAACAACTTCCCCAGCACGCTCCTGGCCCCGTGGGTCTTCCGGGCCTTCGCGGACCAGATGACCGAGTACCTCTCGCGGGTCTCGGAGTCCTCCTACAACTTCCTCGCCGGCGAAGAGCCGCGGCTGGCGGTTTCCCCGTCGCCGGTCGACCGCGGCTTCCGGCTCCGTCACCCGGGCGTGCTGCAGACGCGGCTCGATGTCGCGGCGAACGCCTCTCAGGCCGCTGTCGGCCGCGTGCGGGAGATCGGCCACTTCGACCTGATCCCGCCGGACCAGCCGCAGCCGGTCACCGGCTTCAGCGTCAACGCCCGCCCCGAAGAGAGCGACCTCACGCGGCTCAAGCCGACCGAGATCGAGGACCTCTTCGGAAAAGACCGCTGCCAGGTCGCCCGCTCGCTCGACGAGCTCAAGGCGGACATCAACACGGCCGACCTCGGCAAGGAGATCTTCCCGATCCTGCTGACGCTCGTCGTCGTCTTCTATTGCGGCGAGCACCTCGTCGCGAACCGGTTCTACGAGGCGGAGAATGAAGTCGCCGTCCCCCGATGACCGCCCTCCGCCGGCCGGCCGGATCCGGACCGCGTGCGTGCTCTGCTGGGCGAGCCCGGCGACGTCGCTCGGCCTGCTGGCGGGGTTGCTGACGATGTCGAGCGGCGGCCGCGTGTTCCGGCATCGCCACACGCTCGAGTTCTGCGGCGGCTTTTCCGACTGGTTCCTCGGCCGGATCGCGCATGCGAGCGCCATGACGCTCGGCCACGTGATCCTCGGCCGGACGCCGGCGGACCTCGACCGGACCCGGCTGCATGAGTGGGTCCATGTCCGCCAGTACGAGCGGTGGGGCCCGGCGTTCCTCCCGGCTTACCTGCTGGCCTCAGGCTGGCTCTGGATGCGGGGCCGCGACTGTTACCGCGAGAACCCGTTCGAAGTCGAAGCTTTCGCCGACGACGCCCGCCGCGAGCGGGAACGCCGCTCCGGCGGCGGCGACGGCCCTTGTCAGTTCGAGACCTGAAGCAGGACCTTGAGATTCTCCGGCCGCGCGGCGGCCCGCATCGCCTCTTCTCCCTCCTCAAGCGGGAAGCGGGCCGTAATGAGCGGCCGGACGTCGATGTCCCGGTCGGCGAGCGCCTCGATCGCCTTATCGAACGGACCGCAGCGGGAGCCGACGACCGTGATCTCGTCGATGACGACTGCCGCCAGGTTCGGTCCGTGAGGCGCGGCGGTCGTGGTCTTGAGAACGAGGGTCCCTCGGGGCCGGAGGAGGCGGAGTGCCGTCTCGACGCCGCCGGACGAACCGGTGCAGTCGACGACGAGGTCCGCCTCGCGCTTGATCGGCAGGGCGTCGAGGAGGCAGGTGTCGACGCCGGCATCGGCCAGCCGCTGGAGCTTCCACTCATGCTTGCCGACCGCGGTCACCCGGCAGCCGGCGCGGTGCAGGACCTGGGCGCAGAGGTTCCCGAGGCGGCCGTCGCCGAGGACGACGGCGCTCCGGACGGGCTTCAGGTCGAGCTGGGCCGGAATCTGGAACGCGGCGGCGAGCGGCTCGATGAAGACCGCCTCGTCGTCGGAGACCGAATCGGGGATCAGGTGGAGGTTCCGCTCGGGGACGAAGACCCGGTCGGCGAAGGCGCCGTCGTGGTCGAGGATGCCGATGACGGAGCGGTTGGGGCAGTGGTTGGAGAGCCCCTGGCGGCACAGGTCGCAGCGGTGGCAGCTGCAGTTGATCTCGCCAGCGACGCGGCGGCCGGCGAACTTGCCGCTTTCCGCGATCCCGACGAACTCGTGGCCGAGGATCCCCTGGAAGCCCATGTAGCCGCGGGCCAGCTGGAGGTCGGTTTCGCAGACGCCGGCCCGCAGGACGCGGATGGGGATTTCGCTGGGTCGGGGATCGCGTCCCGTGTGTTCCGCCGCGTATCGAACCTGTCCGCCCGCTTCGAGAATGAGCGCTCGCATGTTGCCCTCCGGCTGGATCGTTGCGAAATCCGGCGAGTGTCGCAAGGAGCGGGACCGCGTCCCTGCCTCGTCGCTTGAATACCGTACCCGCCGGCGCGGCGTTGTTCGCTCCAACCCATCGTGCCACGGCGGCCTGGGGTCAAGGGGGCCACGCCCCCTTGCCGCCGGAGGCACTCCTGTGAGGAACCGTGGTAAGCAACAGACGGCCCTTTGTGGTACCAGCGTTGAGGACTCCACGCTCGCTCTGAAGTCCCCGCGGATTGGTGGGGTGGCATCCGGCACGGTGTCCGCGGTTGGATACTCCCTCCTTCAGACATCTCTCGACGAGAGGGCCTCCGGCGGGCAAAGGGGCGTTGCCCCTCTGCACTCCCCACCAGGGGTGAACCCCTGGACCCCGGATTAAACAGGTTGTCCCAGTGATTGCTGCAGCAGCGACGCCGCCATCTCACCCATGAAGACCAGAATCACCGCCGCAAACAACACCCCCGTCGCCGACTGCGTGTTCCGATACCGCAAGATCCGGAACACCAGAATCGCCAGAACAAAGGGCCCTACAATCCCCGCCCCCCACCGCAGCAACCACCACACCGGATGCTGACTCAGAAGCGACGTCGACGCAAACACCACCAGCCCGACCCCCACCGCCGCCCGAGCCACCACCGCCGCCAGATACTGCCAGTTCAGCCGAATGAGCGGAGCCAGCGGCATCCCGCGTGCCGTCAGATACCAGTGTCCAAGCAGCATCGCGGCCGTACTCCCGCCGATCAGCCACGCGGACGAAAGGGCGGAGACCACCGCCGGGACCAAGCCGGCACCGCGACTCTGCGTGCCGATCAACAGAAGCAGCGACAGCCCACACAGCAGCCACGCCCCCCAAGTCCCGCCAGTGCGGCGCTCGAGCGTCCAGAGCACCGAACTGACAAAGCTCGTCACCGCCGCCGCGATCGCGCCAACACGAAGCCAGACCGGGTTCACCAGCGACGTCCCGGCGGAAAGACTCGGAAGCTGGTCGATCGTCAGCAGCACCAGAACCGAAAGCCCGAGCGTCAGCAGATTCTGAATGCGGAAAAAGCCGGACGTCACCTGCCGCCGCGGCATCAGACACCACGTCAGGCTTAGGCCGCAGACGAGGCTCAGCGCGAACTGCGGAATCATCTATCGCCTCGGCAGAGCGCCCCAATGAAGTCGACTGGTGGAAACCCTCGGTCGCCACGCTCGCAAGCGTGTCATCCTCGCGGTTCAAACGGCCAGAATCACGCCTCGGAACCGCTCAATTCGAGCGATTGATCAGGGACATCGCCTCGGCCCGGCTCGACGGATTCGACTTGAAGAGCCCGCGGACGGCGCTCGTCACGGTCAGCGCCCCGGGCTTCCGGATCCCGCGAATCGTCATGCAGGAGTGCTCCGCCTCCAGGACGACAATCACTCCCTTGGCCCCCAGCTCGTTGTTCATCAGGTCCGCGATCTGGTGCGTCATCCGCTCCTGGACCTGGGGCTTCCGCGAAATCTCGTCGACGATCCGCGCCAGCTTCGAGAGCCCCACCACTTTCCCCTTCGGCAGATAGCCCAGGTGCGCCTTGCCGATGAACGGCAGCAGGTGGTGCTCGCACATGCTGTTGAAGCTGATATCCCGCACGAGGACGAGCTCGTCGTACTCCTCGGAGAAAACCCGCTTCATGTGACGGGAGGGATCGAGATGCAGCCCGGCAAACAGCTCCTTGTACATCCGCGCGACGCGGCCCGGAGTCTCCAGGAGCCCCTCGCGGTCGGGATTCTCGCCGACCGCCGCCAGGATCTCTCGAACGGCCCGCTCGATCCGAGGCAGGTCCACAGGGTTCGGCTCGTCGGGTGCGGAGCTCTCGGACACGGAGTGGCGACCTCGCGAGACAACGGAAAGACGGGCACTTCTCCCGTCGACGCCGTCAATTCTTACGGAAAACTGACGACTGAAAACTGGCAACTCAATAAAAAAAGCTCGACGCGAGCGACGTCGAGCTTCGTACTTCCGTCTTCAGAGCCACGTTAGCCCTGAGCTTCCGCCTTCGCGGGCTCGACCATCGGAGCGGCGCTCTTTTTCTTCCGGTCGCGATCCCCTCCCACAAACTCGATCAGGGCCTGCTCACCGCCATCCCCAAGCCGCCGGTTGGCGAGCCGAACAACTCGGGTATAGCCGCCGGCCCGATCACGGAACCGGGGACCCAGATCGTCAAACAGGATCCGCACCGCGTCCTTGTCGCGGAGCAGAGCCATCGCCTGCCGACGAAGAGCGATCGCCGGCGCGATGGCCGCGTTCCACTTCGTCCAGGCATCTGATTCACGCCACTTCTTGTACTCTTCCGACCGCTTCTCCGCCTTCGTGCCGAGACCAGCGGCCTTCTCTGCGTGCGGCAGAGACTTCTTGGCCATGGTAATCAGCTTCTCGACGTACGGGCGGATCTCCTTGGCCTTCGGAACCGTCGTCACGATCCGTCCCTGGACCTTGGCCGCCCCCGGCTCGTCCGCCTTGGCTTCCACGGTCTTGATCAGGGCGCAAGCCATGTTCTGAAAGAGGGCCCGACGATGCTGAACATCCCGTCCCAGTCGCCGGCCGCGTGCCAAGTGTCGCATTGCTCTTACCCTACTCCAGGGGAGCCGAACTTCGGCTCCTCAGTCATTCTTAAATTCTGTCTGCAACTCGTCGCCGGCACGTCATTCGAGCCGGCCACCGCACTACGTCGCACTACAACGTCGAACTACCGCGTCGAGCTGCTGGGAACCCGCATGCCGAGCCGCAGACCGATCGAGGTCAGCCGCTCGCGGACTTCCAGGAGAGTCGTTTCGCCGAAGTTCCGGACCTGCAGGAGCTGGTCTTCGGTCTTCTGGACGAGGTCGCGGACGCTCGTGATCCCTTCCGATTCCAGGCAGTTCGTCGCCCGGACCGAGAGGTTGAGTTCGGCGAGGGACATCGACAGCTTCTCTTCGAGCTCCAGGTCGATCGGAGCGTAGCCGGTCGACTCGAGCATCCCCTTGAGCCCCGCTTCCGGCGGCAGTTCCGGCCCCGGCTCGCGGTAGCTGATGAACGGGTTGAGGTGCTTCCGGAGGATCTTCGCCGCTTCGACGAGGGCCATGTCCGGCTTGACCGTCCCGTTGGTCCAGATCTCGAGGGTCAGCTTGTCGTAGTTCGTCCGCTGACCGACGCGGGTATCTTCCACCCGGTACCGGACGCGGGTCACCGGCGAGAAGGCAGCGTCGAGCGGAATCGATCCGAGCTCGGGCATTTTCTCGTGCGTTTCGATCGCCGGGATGTAGCCGCGGCCGTTCTCGACCGTCAGCTCCATCTGCAGCGGGACGTCGTCGGTCATCGTGGCGATGACGAGGTCCTTGTTGACGATCTCGATCTGGTCGTCGGTGATGACGTCGGCACCGGTCACAACGCCCCGCTCATGGCGGTCGATGCGGATCGTCTTGGTGGTCGTGCCGTGGTTCTTGACGACGAGCGACTTCAGGTTCAGGCAGATGTCCGTGACGTCTTCGACAACGCCCGGGATCGTGCTGAATTCGTGCTGGACGCCGTGGATCTTGGCGCGGGTGATCGCGCTCCCTTCCAGGCTGGAGAGGAGGATCCGCCGCAGGCTGTTCGCCAGCGTATGCCCGAAGCCCCGCTCGAACGGCTCAACGACGAACAGTCCGTAGGTCCCCGTGATCGTCGCCCGATCGGGCTCGACACGGCTGGGAAGCTCCAGGTTTCGCCAACGAATTCGCATGCTGCTGCTCCACTCGCGTGGACTGCCGGCTCTCCGCCCCGGAAGCCGTGCCGTCCACTCTCAGGACAATGGATGATCGCGTTCGATCCTAACCCCAACCTTGACCTTGCCACGCCACGAGGACGGGCTCAGACACGGCGCCGCTTGCGCGGCCGGCAGCCGTTGTGCGGCAGCGGGGTGATGTCTTCAATGCTCTTGACCGTGACACCGCCGAACTGCAGTCCGGTGATGGCACTTTCGCGGCCCGATCCCGGCCCACGAACGCGGACTTCCATTTCCTTCACGCCGAACTTGCGGGCCTTGTCGGCACACGTTTCGGCGGCTCGCTGAGCAGCGAACGGGGTGCTCTTCCGCGACCCCTTGAACCCCGAGCTTCCCGCCGAGGCCCAACACAGAACGTCGCCATTCACGTCGGTGATGGTGACGATCGTGTTGTTGAACGTCGCCTTGACGAAGGCAATCGCCCGCGTGACGTTCTTGCGAATCTTCTTCTTGCCACCCGAGGAAGATCCTCCCCCGGTCTTGCCTGCCTTGCTCACGTCCGGCTCCCCATCGTGCGACCTAGGTCGCGTGAATCGCGCTGTCTTTCAAACCTGACCGAGTACCGGCCTTAACAACCTGGCTCAACCGACCTGGCTCACCCGGCTTGAACTTGCATCTCCGCCAGAGCAGGAATGCCATTCGGCCGGCCCAGTCCGCCGCTCAGTGACGGGCGTCCTTGACGCCCTTCTTTCCGGCGACCGTCTTCTTGATCCCCTTGCGGGTCCGGGCGTTCGTCCGGGTCCGCTGGCCGCGGCACGGGAGGCTCCGGCGATGCCGAAGACCCCGGTAGCTGCCGATGTTCCGCAGCCGGCCGATGTTCTCCTGGACCTGGCGGCGAAGCTGACCTTCGACCGTGTAGTCGTTGTCCAGCGTGCTGTTGATCTTCTGGATGTCGTCTTCGCTCAGCTCGCGAGCGCGACGCTGCATGTCGAGGCCGAGGTTCCGGCAGATCTCGATGGCACGGGGCTGGCCGACGCCGTGCAGATACTGCAGGGCAATGTAGGTCGGCTTGTCGTTCGGGATGTCAACACCGAGAACACGCGGCATGAAACGCCTCTTGGAGTTGGAAAGTCGTCAGTCCTCAGTTTTCAGCCTGAGACAACCTGCGACTCCCACCTCTTCTTACTGATGACTGAGAACTGACGACTGAAAACTCCGAATCAACCCTGCCGCTGCTTGTGGCGGGGGTTCGAAGAGCAGATCACATAAGTCCGGCCCTTACGGCGAACGATCTTACACCCTTCGCAGATCCGCTTGACACTCGCACGGACTTTCATGACTTGACCTATCTCGGCAAACAACGCTCCCGGCGAACCCGCGCGGGAATCGCGAACTGTAATGGATTAACGCAAATCGAACAAGCAACCTCGAAAAATGTCCCTTGACGGGGCCCTTCCGAGTCCTCTCAACCAGTCCCCAGCGATGTCCGCCGAGCCCTGCCGAGGCCAGATTACTTGATCGAGCTGGCGGTCGGGACGACCCACACCTTGACGTCGGCTTCGATGTCCGGGTGGAACTGGATGCGGACAGTGTACATCCCCAGTTCCTTGAGCGGACCTTCCAGCCGGACGTGTTCCGGTTCAACCGGATATCCAGCGGCGACGAGCGACTTGCTGATGTCAACGCCGACGATCGAGCCGTACAGATGCCCTTCCTCGGTGGCGTTCGCCTCGAGGGTGACGCTGTAGTCCTTGATCTTCTTAGCGATCTCGCGGATCTCGGCCAGCTTCTTCTGAGCGGCTTCGTCCTGGCGCTTGCGGTGGCTCTCGACCATCCGCTTGTTCGCTTCCGTCGCCACGGTGGCGAGGCCCATCGGCAGCAGGTAGTTCCGGGCAAACCCGGGCTTGGCCCGAATCAGGTCCCCCTGGCTGCCGACCCCTTCCAGGTTCTCGGTCAGCATGAGCTGCACGCCGCCGCGCACGTCCTTGGAACGAACTCGTTCTTTCCGCTTCACTGGCATGGGTCTGATCCTCGTTCCAGCCGGGCACTCCCGGCCGTTCTTTCCGCCCGGCGGCGCTCGCACCGGCCGGCAGGTGAACTCAAAGTCCTCCGCCCCAACATCGCCTCGATGGCGACCTCAGAACGGCACCTCGTCATTCGGGGAGTCGAAACTCGACTCCTGGTTGTAATCACTGGACGGCGCGCTCTGCGGCCGGCCCCCACCACGGGAACCGCGCCCCTCGCCGCCGCCATACTGCTGCGGCCGACCCCCGGCTCCCCGGGCGCCGCCATCAGCTCCTCCACCGCCGCCGCCCCCGCCTTCACGGCCGCCGAGCATCGTCATCTGCTCGCCAACCACGCGGAGCTTCGACCGCTTCTGTCCCGACTCCTTATCGGTCCAGGAATCGAGCTGCAAACGACCTTCGATCAGGACACTCCGCCCCTTGGCGAGGTATTCCCCGGCCACCTCCGCCTGACGCCCCCACAGGGTCACGTCGACGAAGGTCACCTCTTCCTTGCGCTCGTTCGCCTTCTGGTCAAACCACGTCCGATTAACGGCAAGTCCGACTTCCGCAACCGCCTGTCCGCCGGCGGTGTACTTGACTTCCGGATCCCGCGTCAGATTCCCGACCAGGATCACCTTGTTGAAGCTCGCCATCTCTCGCTCCCAGTTCTCGCCAGGGTCAAATGTTCACCGAGGCCAAGCCCCAGCACTGAACAGGATAACACCTGTCGTCGGGACTCTCTACTAGAACACCGCCGGAGCTTCGGCAGCGGGGGTTCCGCCCGCATGGTGCTCGCGGCAGGCTTCGACCATCGCGTTGAAGATCTGCGACGGGTGCTGAATCAGCAACTGGCGAATGACGACTTCGCTGAGCTTGCAGAGGCGATTCAGCTCGGTGACCTGGCCGCCATCCATCGTGAACAGCGTCAGATAATGCAGGCCCTTCTTGTGCCCGTCGACAGGGTAGGCCAGCTTCCCTTCCTGCCACGGCATCTTGAGGATGACTTCCGCGCCGCAGCGGTTCAGGATCTCGCCGATCGCCTCTTCGGTCCCGCGGGCATCCACGGCAAAACGGCCGCTGTCCACGAGAAACATGCACTCATAGTTCTTCAGAGCCAACTTCCCTCTCCCTCAATCGCGCGGGTTCAAGGTTCAGAGCCTTGCGGCTCGATCAGCGAACTGGCCGGCACCACAACGGCGCCACAACCACTCCGCCGGCAGTACGGATCAGACCGAGCCTTCCGGTGCCGCGTTGACGCGATTCATCGCGGCGGTCACCCCTTGCTCGACCCAGAGCCGAACGGCATCCACCGCTCGACCCACTGCCAGGTCCACATCGTCGGTTTCCGCCTTGGCGAACCGCCCCAGGACATAGTCCGTGGCGGCCATCTGCCCCGGCGGGCGACCGACTCCAAATCTCAGCCGGGCGAACTGATTCGACCCGAACTGATCAATTGCATTCTGCAGGCCCTTCTGCCCCCCGGCCGAGCCAGCCGCCCGCAGGCGAAGCTTTCCGACCGGAAGGTTCATGTCGTCACAGACGACCAGCAGGTCCACCAGCGGCACCTTGTGAAACCCGACCATCTGCCGGATCGCGTTGCCGCTCAGGTTCATGAACGTTTGCGGACAGGCGAGAAGAACCGTCTCACTTCCCATCCGGACTTCACAGCACTGGCTGCTGAACTTGAGTCGCCATCCGGCGGCCGGGTCCAACTTCGCACAGGCCTCAACAACCACAAACCCAATATTGTGACGGGTCCCCAGATACTGCCGGCCAGGATTCCCGAGACCGACCACCACCTTCACGGGAACCTCCCCAGGCCCGACCACTAGGCCGAAGCCGCACCTTCCTTAGGCTTCCCAGCCGCGTCCGCCTCGGGGGCCGCACCGCCGCCCGAACCCGGATCCGCCTTCGGCTTCGCAATGTGAACGACGACAAGGTCCGGAGCGTTCTTGATCACGACACCGGCAGGCAGATCGGTCAAATCCTTGACATGCAGGGACTGGTCGAGCTCCAGAGCGGCAATCTTGACGATAATCTGATCCGGAACCTCGAGGGCCGGACACTCGACATGCAGCGAGTGCAGCGGCTGCTCGACGTGGCCGCCGGCCACAACGCCGGGGGCCGTACCGCGGAGCTGGATCGGCACTTCGACCAGAACCCGCTGCGTGGCGTCGACCCGCTGGAAGTCGACGTGGTAAACGTGATTCGAAAACGTGTCCCACTGGACATCGCGGACAAGGACGCTTTCGACCTTGCCGTCCACGTCCAGGTCGACAACCTTCACGCCGGCATTGATCAGCGGGCGGACCTTGTCGGCAGCCACCTTGACGGGGACCGGATCCTGGCCGTGACCATAGACGTTACAGGGGACGATCCCCTGAATGCGGAGATTCCGGCAAGCCCGGGTCCCCTCTTCCGTCCGCTTCGACACGCTCAGCTTGACCGCTGTGGACATGACCAATCCTGCAACAACACAAACCGACAGATCCGCAACCGCCCGCCAGAACCGCCACCGGAATCGCAACTTGCGGCAAACATCGCGCCGACAAATCGAGACACCGGTCCCGCGGTCCAAAAACGGGAAGCGGAACAAGATATCGGTGCGGTCCCGTTGTTGCAACTCCGCCAGCGAAAAAAGCCGGTCGAAGCATTGCGCCATCGCGGCCTCGGGCTATAAACTGCCGCCCGCAGACCGGAAGACCCGCCGCCAAGGGACCAAGGCGCACCGCGAACTCCACCTTGGACTGCGCCGACACGGGAACCGCCCGTCCCCGAAGAAGAAGACGGCACGCCAGGGGCAGCGACGCGAAGCGCCGTGCCCGCTGACTGGAAATTCGCTGCAAACAGGATCGTACGCGATACAACTCCGAATGCCGCGCCAGTTCCTTGACGCGTTTTTTCCGGACCGCTACAGTTCGCGTTTCCCCTTCGGACTCCCAGGGGATTTTGTCGGCTTTTGCTCCTGATATTTCAGTCCATGCCCACGATCAATCAGCTGATTCGCAAGCCCCGGAAGAAGCAGGGGAACCGCACCAAGACTCCCCTCCTCGAAGGGTGTCCGTTCAAGCGGGGCGTCTGTCTGATCGTGCGAACGATGACCCCGAAGAAGCCGAACTCGGCTCTCCGGAAGATCGCCCGCGTTCGGCTCTCGAACGGCAAGGAACTGACTGCTTACGTTCCCGGTGAAGGCCACAACCTTCAGGAACACAGCATCGTCCTCGTCCGCGGCGGTCGTGTTCGCGACCTTCCGGGGGTGCGGTACAAGATCGTCCGCGGGGTGCTCGATACCCTCGGCGTCCAGAACCGGAAGCAGGCCCGCAGCCGCTACGGTGCCAAGCGCCCCAAGGGCAAGTAATTCTCGCTCGCAGCATTCGGCTTCGTGTTGTCTCTGAGTCGATCGTTTTCGCACATTTCCTTTTGAAGGCCTCCTGAGTTAACCATGGCGAAGAGCTTTACCGCCAGCGCAACGCAACTGAAGCCGGATCCCCGTTACGGCTCGCTCCTGATCTCGAAGTTCATCAACTGCCTGATGTACGACGGTAAGAAGGGCGTGGCGATGGGGGCGTTTTACGAAGCCATGGACATGATTGCCAAGAAGCTGCCCGACGTGGAGCCGTCGGAAGTCTTCACCCGGGCCGTGGAAAACGTCCGCCCGAGCATCGAAGTCCGCTCGAAGCGCGTCGGTGGTGCGACGTACCAGGTCCCGACTCCGGTCGGTCCGAAGCGTCAGCAGACCCTCGCCATCCGCTGGATCCTCGCTGCCGCCCGCGGCCGCAAGGGACGCGGCATCGCCTTCTCGCTGGCCGACGAGTTCATGGCCGCCTTCAAGCGGGAAGGAACCGCGATGACGACTCGCGAGAACGTCCACCGCATGGCCGACGCGAACAAGGCGTTTGCTCACTTCGCATGGTGAACCGCAAGGTTCACTTCGAAGATCAACCGAGATTTCCGAACGAGAGGTTTTCCCATACGGGAAGACCTCTCGTTTTTCGTTGAACACCGTTCTTTGTTGAACGAATGCCGGAGGGGATTCACTCCGGCCCCGCGCATCCCATCCAGCCGTCTGGCGATCCCATGACACCCATCGAAACGCTTCGCAATATCGGCATCGTGGCCCACATCGATGCCGGCAAGACGACGACGACGGAACGGATCCTGTTCTACACCCATGCCATCCACCGGATGGGGAACGTCGACGACGGCAACACGACGACCGACTTCGACCCCGAAGAGGCGAAGCGGGGGATCACGATCTACTCCGCGGCGATCACCTGCCGCTGGAAAGACGTGACGATCAACATCATCGACACCCCCGGCCACGTCGACTTCACGGCCGAAGTCGAGCGCAGCCTGCGGGTCCTCGACGGCGCGGTGGTCGTGTTCAGCGCCATGGAAGGGGTCGAGGCCCAGAGCGAGACCGTCTGGCGGCAGGCGAACCGGTACGGCGTCCCGCGGATGTGCTTCATCAACAAGATGGACCGCATCGGCGCCAGTTTCGAGCGGGTTCTCGATCAGATGCGGAAGCGGCTGGGGGCCGATCCCTGCCCGCTGTTCATCCCCATCGGGGCGGGGCAGGCCTTCGAAGGGATCATCGACCTCCTGGACATGAAGGCGATGTACTTCGACTTCGAGTCCAAGGGGGAGAAGATCGACATCCGCGACATCCCCGAGGAGCACCTCGAATCGGCGAAGCAGTGGCGGGACAAGCTCGTCGAGACGGTCGCCGTCATCGACGACGCGGCGATGGAGACCTACCTCAACGACGGCGACCTCCCGATCGAGACGATCCACCAGCTTCTCCGCCGGGGAACGATCGAGCGGCGATTCCAGCCCCTCTTCTGCGGAACGTCGCTGAAGTACTGCGGCGTCCAGCCGCTCCTCGACGGCGTCGCCCGCTACCTCCCGAGCCCGCTCGACCGTCCGCCGGTCAAGGGGATCAACCCGAAGCCGAAGAAGAACGAGCCGGCCGAGACCGAGCGGAAGCCGTCGGTCGACGATCCGGTCGCGGCGCTCGTCTTCAAAATCCAGGCGGACAAGCACGCCGACCTGTGCTTCGCCCGCGTTTACTCCGGCGTCCTCAAGAGCGGCTCGCGGATGCTGAACCCGCGGACGGGGAAGATGGAGCTCATCAGCCAGCTCTGGCACATCCAGGCGGACCAGCGGGAGAAGCTCGAGACCGACCAGGTGCTGGCCGGGGACATCATCGGGATCGTCGGCCCGAAGGAAGTCGTCACCGGGGATACGCTGTGCGACCAGCGGAACCCGGTCCTGCTGGAGTCGATCACGTTCCCCGAGACCGTCATCTCGATGGCGGTCGAGCCGGAGACGAGCGGCGACCGCAAGAAGCTCGAAGACGCTCTCGGACGGCTGGGGCGGCAGGATCCGACGTTCAAGGCCAAGGTGAGCGAAGAGACCGGCCAGACGCTCATCAGCGGGATGGGCGAGCTCCACCTGGAGATCATCCGCGAGCGGCTGCACCGCGACTTCAACCTGAACGTGCGGGTCCACAAGCCCCGCGTCAGCTACCGCGAGACGGTCACCAAGATGGTCCGCGGGGAAGGGGAGTACAGCCGGGTCAACGGCGGCGAGACGAACTACTGCAAGGTCCGCATCCGGATCGAGCCGACCGACGGGGCCGAGACGATCGCGGTGAAGAGCGAGCTCAAGTTCGACGCCCTGCCGGCGGAAGTCGACCGCCTCATCAACCAGGCGGTCCAGGAGGCGGCCCAGTCGGGCGGTCTCGTCGGTTACCCGCTGCTGCATGTCCGCTTCGTCATCGAAGCGGTCGATTACGTCCAGGGGCAGTCGACCGAGGAGGCGATCCGGGCGGCGTCCGCGATCGCGGTCCAGAACGCCCTCAACGGCGGCCAGATCGCGCTTCTCGAGCCGATCATGAAGCTCGAAGTCGTGACCCCGCCGGAGTTCCTCGGCAACATCCAGGCGGACCTCAACCAGCGGCACGCCCGGATCGTCGGCAGCGAGCCCCGCGATCACCTGACAGTCCTGTCCGCCGAAGCCCCGCTGGCGAAGATGTTCGGCTACTCGACCCACGTCCGCAGCCTCTCGACCGGCCGCGCGTCGTACTCGATGGAGCCGCTCAAGTACGATCTGGCGCCGAAGGACGTCCTCGACGAAATGCTCGGGCGGTAGTTTTGCGATCGGCGGTCAGCAGACGTCGAAGGAAGCGGTCGGTTCCCTGAGGCCGGTTGTGCGCCTGTTCCGCGGAGCATGATGTCGACCGTGACGCCCCCGCCGAAAGCTGAAGCCCGCCGCCCCGCGACCGACGGGTGGCTGTGGGGGATCGTCGTCCTGGCGATCGCGCTGCGGATCGCCGCGGTCTGCACGTTCTCCGGCGAGCTGAACAAGGATCGCGACGCCTACCTCGGCATCGCCCGGGCTGTCGCGGCGGGAGACGGGTTTTCGACGCCAGGATCGACGCGTCCGACCGCCTATCGTCCTCCGCTCTACCCGCTGCTCCTCGCGCCGATCTCGGGGACCGACCAGCTCTGGCTGCGGGCCGGCTTGCAGGTCGCCCTGGGGGCGGGGACGGTCCTGCTGACCTGGGTCGCCGCACGGCGGCTGACGGAGCCGGCGTGCTCCCCTTCTCGTCACTCTGCCGCCTGGACGCACCGGATCGCCGCCGGGATCGTGGCGATCGATCCAATGCTGCTGCTCTACACGCCGCAGATGATGACGGAGACGCTCGCGACGTTCCTGGCCGCGGCGGTCCTCGCGCTCGGCATGTCCCCGCCCGTGAGCTGGTCGCGGTCCCGGCAGATCGCGATCGGCGCCGGCCTGGGACTGGCCTGCCTCTGCCGCCCGACCTTTCTTCCCGGCGCCGCGCTGTGGGCCCTGTGGATTGCCTGGACGGGCCTGCGGCCATCGCGTCGAGAAGCCGCCAGTTCGCCGCTCGCCAATGCCCCCGCCGCCGAGCGGCTCCGCCGGCTGCCGTGGCTCGCGCTTCTCGCCCTCGGGCTGACGATCGCCCCCTGGCCGATCCGCAATCAGCTCCGGTTCGGCCGTCCGATCGTGACGACGACCCACGGCGGCTACACGCTGCTGCTCTCGAACAATCCCGTCTACTACGCCGAGGTCGTCCGCGCTCCCTGGGGGACCGTCTGGGCCGCCGACAGCCTGGATCGCTGGCAACGGGAGCAGACGGAGCTGGCCGCCGCCGCGGGCGCCCGGGGAGAGATCGCCGAAGACCGCTGGTATTCCGATCAGGCCCGAGCCTGGATCGGAACTCACCCCCGGGAGTTTCTCGAAGCCTCCCTGCATCGCGTGCGGAGTTTCTGGAAGCTCGCTCCCTCGGGAGAAGGGGCGGGGCAGGGGAATGCGGTGCGGAACCGGATCATTGCGGTCTACTACGGCCTGCAGTTCGGCGTCGCGCTGTGCGGACTGGTGGGAGTGCTCAGGCGGCGAGACGGGCGGTTCGCGCTGCCGCTCCTCCTGATCCTGTCTCTCACGGCCCTGCACGCCGTCTATTTCAGCAACGCCCGGATGCGGGCACCGCTCGTCCCGGCCCTGGCCCTGCTCGCCTCCGGATGCGGTCTCTTCCGCCGATCCGAGAGCGCCGCCGCCCCTTCGGACGAAGCGCGAAACACCTGAAAGCGGTCTGCTGCAGCGGTCCGCCGGCGTTGCTCTGGTGTGTGTATCCCGAAAGTCGGTGGAACATTCCGACAGGCGGATCGGGGGGACGACATCGGGAGGGCGAGGCTCCAGCCGAGCCGCGGCGGTGGAGTACGTCTCCAGTCTCGCCCGATGAGAACCGTGCCGTTCCCGGAAGATGGGGCGGGAGGTCGAGGCGGCAGAGGGAGGGCGTTTGCGAACCTTCGCGGCTCAGCAGGAGCTTGGCCCTCCTGAGGGCTTTCCCTGTTCATCGGTGGACTCCTCGTCCCCTGTTCTCCGTGCCCTCTGTGCCTCTGTGTTTCCTTCTCCCCGAAGAGTTTTGAAACGCAGAGAAACGGAGAACACAGAGAAGACGAGGAGGAGAGGGCGGGGATACAGATCGGGTACGGGGTCAACGCTGCGGGTCAGCTGGCGCTTCGCCCTCCCAGTCCCCGACGATCAGGCCTCTCCCACTCGAGCGACGCCACCGACTTTCCAGGCGCACACACTCGCTGTACCGCGCGATTCCCACCGCTCGTTCGATCATCAAAACCGTGTAGCCACTCACCCGATCCATTGCAATCGCTTATGGGTCGCATTCGCCTCCCCGCCTCTTTGATTCGCGCGGGGCGCCTCATATACTCCTCGCAGATTTGCTCGCGGCGCTGGGACATCACCCTCGCCCTACCGTTTCTGAGGACAGGTTCACCGCACATGAGCGCACAGGTTGGCAAGCCGGCACCGAACTTCTCCGTGCTCGCATACGATCGCACCAAGAACAACAGCGACCAGCAGTTCCGCACCATCAACCTTTCCGATCTCCGCGGAAAGTGGGTTCTCCTCTTCTTCTACCCGCTCGACTTCACCTTCGTCTGCCCGACGGAAATCGTCTCCTTCAACAAGGCCCTCGGCGACTTCCGCGACCGCAACTGCGAAGTCCTGACCGCCAGCACCGACAGCGTCTACTCCCACAAGGGCTGGTGCGACGCTCACGGCGACCTCGCGGGCCTCAAGTACCCGATGCTCGCCGACACGACGCACGAGCTGTCGAAGGCCTACGGCGTCCTCAAGGAAGACATGGGAATCGCCTACCGCGGCACGTTCCTGATCGATCCGAACGGCGTCGTCCGCTGGACCTCGGTCAACGACCTCTCGGTCGGCCGCAGCGTGGAAGAGTGCCTCCGGATCCTGGACGCCCTCCAGACCGACAAGCTCTGCCCGTGCAACTGGAAGGCCGGCGAGAAGACCCTCAGCTAGTTTCAAGCTCGGGACCGCCGACGAGCTGGCTACTCGTCGGCGGCTCCTCTTCCGGGCTCCATTCCTCTCTTCCTGTTCTCTGCACGCCGCCGACACTCGCTCGGATCGGTCAGCGCTCTCCACTCCTTTCCGAGTCCGTCGCTCCCATGGCCCGTCTCGCTCCGCTTCCCAAGTCCGACGCTCCGGAAAACGTCGTCGCCACCTACGAACGCCTCGAAGAGCTCTTCGAGGGGCAGATTCCCGACATGTTCCTGCGGATGGGCCGGGTCGAGCCGTTCCTCAAGGACTTCTACATGAACTTCAAGAAGTTCGTGTACAACCCGGGCACGCTCGATGCGAAGACGAAGGCGATGCTCGGCCTGGCGGTCAGTCTGCACGCCAAGTGCGATGTCTGGATCGACTACTTTTCGAAGCGCTGCCAGGCCCTCGGTTGTCCGGAGCAGCAGGTCAATGAAGTGCTGGCGATCATCGCCATCAACTACACGTACAACACGTTCTTCAAGTTCCGCGACCTGAGCGGGAGCGCCCTGTTCGAGGGGATGGCGGTCGGCCTGCGGGCCCACACGTTCTCGAACACGTCGCTCGACGACAAGACGGTCGAGCTGCTGAACATCGCGATCAGCGACATCAACGCCTGCAAGCCCTGCACGAGCGGCCATGTCGAGAAAGCCCGGGCTCTCGGCCTTTCGGACGAGCAACTGCTTGAGTGCATCCAGTGTGCGGCGACTGTGTATGCCGGGGCCCAGTTCGAGAACTTCGGTTCGTAGCCGAATCCGATCATCGCCGACGATGCGACGCGCCCCGGTCAGCCGGGGCGTTTTCGTTCGATGACGCTGATGTGGCCGTCGGATTCGAGGCTGCAGAGTTTGACTTCGGCGATGTCTTCGATGCCGTGCTGTCGGAGGTGGCTCATCAGTTCGTCCTCGGAGATGAGTTCTTTCCGCATGTTCCGCCGCTGCATTTCGCCGTCTTTGACGAGGGGGAGGGTTGGTGGCTGCAGGATCGGGCGGAGGCGGGGGTAGCGGGCGCCGAGCCAGTCGAAGAAGTAGTCCCAGCCGACGATCGTGGAGATCAGGACGACCCCTTCGGTGATGGATTTGTACTCGCTGGCCATCGCGTTCTGTGCGGCGTCGGCAATGAGGGTCACGACGAGCAGGTCGCCGAGGCTGAGGGCGCCCGCTTCGCGGCGGAGCATGCGGAAGATGACGAACAGGAAGAGGTAGATGAGTGTCCCGCGGAGGACGATCTCGCCGAGGTGGATGGTAGGGACGAAGGTGGAGTTCCAGTCGAATGCGACCGCGAGCATGAGTGCCCCCGTGGGAACCGGGAATTCAAACCAGAGGCTTCATCATACAGGTGAGTGGGCACCATCGCTGGGCGGTGATCGAACCCCGTCCTCGCCGGCACGACTCCCATAGCTCAAACCCATCGTGCTACGGCAGCCTGGGGTCAAGGGGGCCACGCCCCCTTGCCGCCGGAGGCATTTCGGTGAGGAACCGTGGTACACAACGGACGTCCGTTGTGTGGTACCCGCTATGAGGACTCCCTCAACCTGTCCCGCTGGCTTTGCAATCCCCGCGGGTTGGTGAGGGGGCATCCGGCACGTTGTCCTCGCTTGGAGACGTGCTCCTTCAGACAGCTCTCGACGAGAGGGCCTCCGGCGGGCAAAGGGGATTCTCCCCTCTGCACTCCCCGACCAGGGTGCCCCTGGACCCAGTCAGGTGTCGCGTTTCGCGATGACAGACGCGATGATCGCCCCGTCCCCCATCGCTCTTCCCGCTGACCGGAGTCTCCCGTGTCGAGCCGCCATCTGCTGCCCCTGCTCCTCGGACTCGCGCTGCTGTCCCCCAACACAGCCATCGCCAACGATCCCCCCATCCCCACCGCCCACACCCGAAAAACGATCGAAGGCTGGACCGTCGAGGTCGACAACCGCCTCCTCACCGGCGAACACCACGAACTCGGCACACGGGCCCTCCACCTCCTCGAAGACCGCCTCTTCGAGATCGCCCTCATCCTCCCCGCCGACAAGGTCGAGCGGCTCCGACAAGTCCCGATCTGGCTCGACGCCACCCACGGCTCGCTGAAGTCAATGCAGTACCACCCCAGCGCCGGCTGGCTGAAGAGCCACGGCTTCACGGAAGCCCTCGAGAAGTGCGTCCACATTCCCGACGCCGCCCAGTTCGCAAGCGCCCGCCACCACCACCAGCAGCCCTGGGCCGTCCTCCACGAGCTCGCCCACGCCTACCACGACCAGGTCCTCGACTTCGACCACGCCGGGATCCGCGCCACCTGGGAACAGGTCCGCGAAGGGAAACGGTTCGAGAAGGTCCGGCACATCGACGGACACGACACCAGGCATTACGCCCTGACAGATCAGAAGGAGTTCTTCGCCGAAATGACCGAGGCCTACTTCGGCCTGAACGACTTCTTCCCCTTCCATCGAGCGGACCTGAAACAGTCCGAGCCCGAAGTCTTCGCCCTCATGAAGTCGATCTGGGGCGACATCCCGCACGACCGCCGCGAACCCCAAGGAGCAACGCCGGAGAAGGTCGCGGCCCCATGAGTCCGCTCACCCCCCACGCCCCAATGGACCTATTAGGCTCTGTTTGAATACGAACCTCGGAGGCGTTCCGCCCACACCAGCCCGAAGCGCGAGCGAGGGAATTTCCGCGTCGTCCCTCGCTTGCGCGTCGGGCTGGTGTGCGTTTCCAAACAGGACCTAAACCTCCACCTCGACCGCGTCGTCGACCACCCGGACCGGAAACCTGTCGAGGGCCAGCCGCGGCGTGAGGCAATGCTTCCCCGTCGTGACGTCGTATTGCCAGCCGTGCCAGGGGCACGTCACCACGCAGCCCGTCACCTTCCCCTGGGCCACCGGGCCTCCGGCGTGCAGACAGATCCCGTCAACGGCGTGGAACGCCCCGTCGAGATTGAACACCGCCACGATCCGGTCCCCCACGGTGAACTCCCGCCCTTCGCCGACGGGAACCTCGGAGACGCTCGCCACTCGCTTCCACTCCGCCATCATCAACCTCACTGACTCGATCTCACCATCCTCATCGCCGGGGCCCGATCTACGTCTCCGCCGCCGGCCGCAGTAACCACTTCCAGTCCGCATCGGCCATGACGAACGGCTCCGCCGGGACCGTTCGGATGTCGAAGTCCGGAAGGAGACGCCGGGCCGCGATCGGCTCGCGCGTCGGCCGCAGTCCGCAGGACCACGCGAGGAATCCGATGAGCCGCTCGGCCGGAACGCCTCGCTCGCGAAGCAACGCAATCCGCGTGTCCCCGTGCCGCTTCGCCAGCCGCCGCCCGTCCGGGCCGACAACGAGCGGGACATGAACGAACTCCGGCGGCGTCCATCCGAAGGCCCGATACAGGAGCCGCTGCCGATGGGCGCTCGGCAACAGGTCATCCCCCCGGCAGACCTCGGTGACTCCCATCGCCTGATCGTCGAGGACCACCGCCAACTGGTACGCCGGACCGCCGTCGGTTTTCCAGACGACGAAATCCCCCAGATCCCGCCCCACATCACACACCCGGTCACCCAGAATCCCGTCGGCGAACTCGTCGACCGTCCCCGCCGTCCGGAAGCGCCAGCAGTACGGTTGGCCGGCCAGGTCCCGAGCGTCGTTCGCGGTCCGCCCGGCACACGTTCCGGGATACACCGGCCCCTCCTGGCCAACGTGCGGCGCGCTCGCCGCTGCCGCGACATCGGCCCGGGTGCAGCGGCAGGGATACACCGCCTCCATCGCCTGGAGACGCTGCAAAGCCTCCGTATAGGAGGCTAGCCGCTCCGTCTGGATGTATGGCCCATGAGGTCCGCCGAGATCCGGTCCTTCATCCCAGTCCAGACCGAGCCACGCCAGATCGTCGATCGCCTGTTGAGTCGCCCACGGCTTGATGCGGGGGGAATCGATGTCCTCGATCCGCAGCAGCACGCGCCCGCCGCGCGAGCGGATCGACAGCCAGGCGAGCAGATAGGTCCGCGCGTTCCCGACATGCTGAGCCCCGGTCGGCGACGGCGCCAGCCGGCCGACAGGGACCGTACGGGGGTAAGCCGGTGTCGCCATCATGCCGGGCATCTTGAGGAACCGCCTGGACTCCGACAAACGAGACCGGAGGCTTTCCCTCCCGCGGCTTGCCACCCCCAACGCACGTTGTCACAGTCTCGGCGGCCATCTTCCAACCCTCTCCCCTCGATCGTCCGCCCGTGAGTCAAAACGCTCCGTCGCCGATTCCGTCCCTCCTCCCGGCTTCACGTCCGGCCGCCGCTGCGCCGCAGAACTGTCAGCGGGCCTGCCCGGTCTGCGGCGGGTCGCTTTACGAGATCCGCCACAAGCTGCACTGCCAGCGGTGCCATACGATTGTGGAGACGTGCTGCGAAGGGGGCCGCGGCTAGAGGCGGACCTGCGCCGTGTTGCGAACCGGCGACGAGGACTCCCTCAGGACACACCGCTCGCTTTGCAATCCCAGCGGGTTATGTGGGGGGGGCATACGGCACATTGTCCGCGTCTGGACACACACTCCTTCAGACAGTTCTCGACGGCCAGGCCTCCGGCGGGCAAGAGGGCGTCGCCCCCTTGCATCCCCTACCAGGGGTACCCCCTGGACCCCGGTTCTGTTGCTCGGGGGATGGCCTACGAACGCCCCCGGAGCCCCCGTTCTTCATCTTCGGTTGCCATCCGACCTCCATCCGGTTCAACTGCCACATGAGACCGATCGGACCGGACTCAAAGAGGAGTGCCGCATGCGCGACGTGCTGACGCTGGTTCTCGCCGGCGGAAAAGGGACACGCCTGGAACCACTCACCATCGAGCGTTCCAAACCCGCCGTCCCCTTCGGCGGGGTCTACCGGATCATCGACTTCACCCTCTCCAACGCCGTCAACAGCGGCCTGCGGCGGATCCTCGTCCTCACGCAGTACAAGGCGGCCAGCCTCGACCGCCATCTGCAGCGGACCTGGAAATTCCTCTGCCGCGAGTTCGGCGAGTTCATCGACGTCCTCCCCCCGGAACAGCGGCTCGGCGAGCAGTGGTATCAGGGAACCGCCGACGCCGTCTACCAGAACATCTTCAACCTGGAACGGGTGCCGGCCGAACACATCCTGATCCTCTCGGGCGATCACATCTACAAGATGGATTACAGCGAGATGATCGCGGCCCACGTCGAGTCCGGAGCCGATGCCACCATCGGCTGCCTCCCGGTCTCGCTCCCCGAAGGCCGCAGCTTCGGGATCATGGGGATCGACGACCAGCACTGGGTCCGCCGCTTCGCCGAAAAACCCGCCGAGCCCTTCCCGATCCCCGGCGACCCGGACCGCTGCCTGGCGTCGATGGGAATCTACGTCTTCAACGCTCGGTACCTCTTCGACCGGCTCTGCTCCGACGGGGCCCGCCGGGACAGCTCGCACGACTTCGGCAAGGACATCATCCCGTCGATCATCCAGAACGACAAAGTCCTCGCCTTCCCCTTCCACGACAAGAACACCGGCCGCACGCAGTACTGGCGGGACGTCGGGACGCTGGACGCCTACTTCGCGGCAAACATGGACCTCGTGGCGGTCCACCCGGAGCTGAACCTGTACGACCAGAACTGGCCCGTCCGCGCCTACGCGCCGCCGCTCCCGCCCCCCAAGTTCGTCTTCGCCGACCAGACCAGCGTCCCTCCCCGCTGCGGACACGCCATCGACAGCATGGTGTCCCCGGGCTGCATCATCTCCGGCGGACGGGTGAATCACTCCGTCCTCGGCTTCAACGTCCGGGTCAACAGCTACGCCGACGTCGACGAGTCGATCCTGTTCGAAGGGGTGTCGGTCGGCCGGTCGAGCCGGCTGCGGCGGGTCATCATCGACAAGGGGGTCCAGATCCCCGAACGGACGGAGATCGGCTTCGACCGCGACGCGGACCTCGCCCGCGGCTACACCGTGACCGACTGGGGAGTGACGGTCGTTCCGCAGTCCCACGCCGGAGTCTCGAACTCGGTCGCGTTCGGTGATCCCGACACGTAGGGCCGACGGCCAACACGGCCTGTCAAAAGCAAAACGGACGGTCGTTTCCGAGGAAACGCCGTCCGCTTGTGAATCAGTCGTCCGCGAGTCGCTCTGACGCGAGCGGAGATCAGACCGAAAAGCTGCTGCCGCAGCCGCAGCTCTTGGTCACGTTCGGGTTGTTGAACTCGAACCCGCGACGGTCAAGGCCGTCGTGGTAGTCGATCGTCGTGCCGTCGAGGTACAGGTCGCTCTTCTTGTCGACCACGACCTTGAGGCCGTGCTGATCGGACACATGGTCCTTGGCGGCGTCGAAGTTCGTATCGAAGCCGAGCTTGTAAGAGAAACCGCTGCAGCCGCCGCCGGCAACCGCCACGCGGAGGACCGTCGAATCCGCCATCTTGTTGTCGGCAATCACCCGCTTCACTTCGAGGGCGGCCTTTTCCGTCACATTGACCATCGCGTCAAAACTCCTCAATCTGGAAAGGACGAGTTGCCATAAGTATAGCAGTCGCAGCCCTGCCGCAAGGGCCAGATTTCGGCGGGACGACGGCCGCCCGTCGACGGGGCAGCTGCGGCACCCAGGACACTGTTCACACGAACAGGTCAGCGACGCATCAGGCTCTCGATTTCGTCTCCCTCAATGGGAATGTCCGCCATCAGGTCGACCGGACCATCTTCCGTGACCAGGATGTCGTTCTCCAGCCGGATCCCGAACTTCTCCTCGGCCACGTAAATCGCCGGCTCGCAGGTCAGAACCCAGCCCGGCTGCACCGGCCGGCTCGCCGCGCCGACGTCGTGAACGTCCAGCCCCAGCGAGTGGGCGACCCCGTGCATGAAGTACTTCTTGAAGAGCAGCTTGTCCGGATCCTGCTTCTCGACTTCCTCGGACTTGAGGATTCCGAGCGACAGGAGCTCCTGCTCGACGAGCTTCTCCGTGAGGGTCCGCAGGTCCCTGAGCAGCACCCCCGGCACCATCGCCGACGCGACCTGCCGGAACACCCGCAGCACGGCGTCGTAAACGCTCCGCTGCCGCGGCGTGAAACGGCCGTCGACGGGAATTGTGCGGGTCATGTCGGACATGTACTGCCCGTAGCCTGCCCCCACGTCCATCAGCAGCAGTTCGCCGCTGCGGCACTCCTGGTCGTTCTCGTTGTAGTGCAGGACGCAGTTGTTCTCGCCGGAGCAGATGATCGGCGGATAGGCGAAGACCCCCTTGTTGCGGATGAACTCATGGGCAAACTCGGCCTCGACCTCGGCCTCGTTCACCCCCGGACGGACGAACTCGAGTGTCCGGAGGAATCCCTTGCGGGTGATCCCGCACGCCTTGCGGATCAGGTCGACCTCGTCCGACGACTTCACCAGCCGCAGGTCGTAGAGCAGGGGAGCCAGCCGGCGGTAGGTATGGAGCGGAAAGTTCGCCTGGCACTCACGGATGAACCGCCGGTCGCGGGTTTCGACCGGACCGACCCCCTTGGCGTATTCATTCGCGTTCAGGAACAGTTCGTCGCTCTCGAGAGCGAGCTGCCGGAAGACGGAGGGAAACTCCGACAGGAACTTCACGTTCGCAATGCCGGAGACCGCCTTCGCCTCGTCCCGGGAGAGCTTGTGTCCCTCCCAGATCCTCAGAAGCTCGCTCGACTCGCGGATGAACAGGACTTCGCGGAGCTTCTCGTCGAAGGCCCCCGGGGCGAGGAGCAGGACCGTCTCCTCCTGGTTGACCCCGGTCAGGTAGAACAGGTCGGCATTCTGGTGGAACCCCATCGTGCCGTCCGCGTTGGTCGGCATGATGTCGTTCGAATGGACGGCGGCCACGGCGTTCATGCCGAGGCGAGCCGCCAGCCGGCGGCGGTTGTTGACAAAGAGCTCCGCGGGAATGGGGACGGACTTCATTCCAGTTCCTTGAACGATCCGGTCGCTTCGCAGTCAAAGCCGGAGCGTATCAGGTCAGGAACGGATCGTCTTCGGGAGCGGTCGCCTTCCGGTCCTCGTCCGTCTGGATCGGGCTCGTGCAGCGTTTGACCAGAACCCGCGTTCCGCGGACGGCGACGACCTCGATCGGCTCGCCCATGTTGATCAGGATCCCTTCCGTGAAGGCGTGCAGCCGTTCCTCACGGACCCGCACCATCCCGCCGGGGCTGAGGAGCGTGATCGCCACTCCCTTTTCACCGACCAGTTTCGCCAGGTGATCGAGCTCATCCTGGTAGGGGAGAACCTCTTCCGGTTTGGGGGCCTGCAGGAGCACGCGGTTCCCCAGCGGCGAATTCGCGAGGACGCTGAATGCCGAGAATGCGACGATGGGGACGAGCACGATCAGCCCGCCGACGAAGCTCCAGAAGGTCGTCGTCGACGTCATCCCCCAGGCCTTCCAGGCGAAGTAGATTGCCGCCGAGAAGGAGAGGAACACCATGATGCCGAGCGCTCCGCCGGTCGGGATGAAGACTTCCGCCACGAGGAGCAGGAAGCCGGCGACCACGAAGATGATGGCAAGCGTTTGCGGGTCCATGACCAATCAAACCATCCGTAGGAGAGGGTGGACACCCGATTTTAGGCAACGTCCTGGGATTGTGCAGTCAGCATGCCATAACGGGGGGGCCGGTGTTTCCCGGGAGAATTGACAATCGTTCGCCAGGGAGTCCCTGAGGGGGCAGTCGTCGAAGGGGGGTCAGTGAGGGCAATCGGCGAAATATCCTGTCCCGCTAGCTCGAACCGCGTCCTCGCCGGCACGACCCCCATAGCTCGAACCCAACGTGCGACGGCAGCCGGGGTCAAGGGGGCAACCCCTTGCCGCCGGAGGCACTTCCACGAGGAACCGTGGTAAACAACGGATGTCCCCTTTGTAGGACCAGCGTTGACGACTCCCTTACATCACATAGCTCGCTTTGCAGTCCATGCGTATTGGTGAGGGGGCACACGGCACGTCGTCCGCGCTTGGACACGAGTTCCTTCAGACATCTTCCGACGAGAGGGCCTCCGGCGGGCAAGAGGGCTTCGCCCCCTTGCATCCCCCACCAGGGTGCCCCTGGACCCGGTTGGGCGCAATTTCGGATCAGCATCCAGCAAACTCTTGCGTCCCCAAGGTTCCCCCACTCCGGACTTCTGGCGGACTGGACACACCGCTACCCTCAAAGGCTCGGTCGGATCGCTCAACTGGAGACCGCTCATGAAGATCACGTTCCTCGGAGCCGCCGGCGAAGTCACCGGAAGTCAGCACCTCATCGAGACCCGCAACCTCCGGCTCCTCCTCGACTGCGGCTTCTTCCAGGGACCCCGCTCCGAATCCCGCAGCAAGAACGAGCGATTCCACTGCCGGCCGCGCGATCTCGACGGCGTCATCCTCTCACACGCCCACATCGACCACTGCGGCAATCTCCCCGGCCTCTACCGCGACGGCTACCGCGGCGAAGTCTTTTGCACGGAAGCAACCGCGGACATCTCCGAGCAGATGCTCCTCGATTCCGCCAAGATCCAGGAGGAAGACGCCCGCTACCTCTCCCGACGGCTGAACCCGGGACACCCCCCGGTCGAGCCGCTCTACACGGAAGAGGATGTCCGCGGCATCCTGCGACGGTTCCATCCGGTCAGTTTCCACCAGTGGCACGAGCTCGCCAAGGACTGCCGGGTCCGCTTCGTGCCGGCCGGGCACATCCTCGGCTCCGCGATCACGGAGCTGGAGATCCTCGACGGTTCCGACTGGAAGAAGGTCGTCTTTACGGGGGACGTCGGCCGCCGCGGAATGCCCCTCCTCGTCGATCCCGAGCCGGTCGACGGCGGAAACGTCCTGATTATCGAGGCAACCTACGGCAACGAAGTCCATCCCGCGCCGGACGACATCAAGGTGGCCCTGAGGGACATCATCGCCGAAACGGTCCAGCGGGGCGGGCGGGTGATCATCCCCGCCTTCAGCCTGGGGCGGACGCAGCAGGTCGTTTACTACCTCAACGAGCTGTTCAACGAAGGACAGCTCACCTCGGTCCCGATCTACGTCGACAGCCCGCTCTCCAATCGGGTGACGAAGATCTTCCGTCGTTACGTCGAAGAGCTGGACGACGACGTCAAAGCGACGCTGCAGCGGGACAAGGACATTTTTGATTTCCCGAACCTGCGGTACACCGAATCGCAGCGGGAGAGTGCCGCACTGAATGGGCACACCGAGCCGTTCGTGGTGATCTCGGCGAGCGGGATGTGCGAGAGCGGGCGGGTGGTGCACCACATCAAGCATGCGGTCGCGGATGAGCGGAACACGATTGTGCTGATCGGGTATCAGGCGCCGGCGACGCTCGGCTGGCGGCTGCAGCAGCGGCAGCATTACCTGCGGATCTTTGATCATGAGGTGCCGCTGCGGGCGCAGGTGATTTCGCTGAGCGGCCTTTCGGCGCATGCGGACGCGGTCGATCTCAAGTGGTGGATTGAGCAGAGCGCCGCCAAGGGGAACTTTGGGCAGGCGTTCGTGGTGCATGCGGAAGCCCGTGGTGCTCAGGGGATGGTTGAGTTGCTCCGAGACAATTGCGACCAGGAGCCGATCATTCCGCGATTCCGTCAGACATTCACCGTCTGAAACAAGTTGCCAAAACGCGGCGCCCCCTTACCGGGTCCAGGGGCACCCTGGTGGGGGATGCAAGGGGGCAACGCCCTCTTGCCCGCCGGAGGCCTGGCCGTCGGGAGATGTCTGAAGGAGCACGTGTCCAAACGCGGACACCGTGCCGTATGCCCCCTCACCAACCCGCGGCAATTGCAGGGCAAGCCGTGAGGTGTGAAGGAGACCTCATAGCCGGTCCCCAAAAGGGGACGTCAGTTGTTTGCAGCGGTTCCTCGTGGAAGCGCCTCCGGCAGCAAGGGTCTGTGTTGTGCTTCTGGGCCCTTGACCCCGGCTGCCGTTGCAAGCTGGGTTGCGCGAATGGCCCGGTCCGGCAAAACGGCGGTTCACGCACCTGAAGGCGGTCTCTTTTTCGCCTTATTTCTTTCGATGTCGTCAGTTTTCTGCGACTCAACTCCAGAGGCCGGTCTCCCTGTTGACCTGCGCCAGCACGTCGCAACCGCCCCACGAAAAATACGCATCACCAATCACCACTTCATCTTAGAGAACATAAACCGAACAAGTTGACAAAATCGTAATGTACGCGGCATCATTTCAACTGACATTGCGTCTCAGTGTTCGCACACAAAACGGCGAATCGTTCGCCTTGGGTCTGACTCTCAACGACAGAAAATGACCACCACTCATCCCTACCGCCGCGGTTTCACCCTCATCGAACTGCTCGTCGTCATCGCCATCATCGCGGTGCTCGTCGCCATTCTCCTGCCGGCGGTCCAGCAGGCTCGGGAAGCGGCCCGGAAATCCCAGTGCCTCAACAACATGAAGCAGCTCGCCCTGGCAGCCCACAACTACCAGAGCACCTTCACGTTCTTCCCCCCCGCCACCTGCGTCGCCGGAACGTCCGTCAGCCAGCCCTGGTCCGGACAGGCCTTCCTGCTCCCCTACATCGACGGCGGAAATCTCTACTCCAAGATCGACTTCTCAAAAGGCTACGGGCAATCGCCGAATCTGGACGCCAACATCAAGACGCTCCGCGTCCCGGTCCTGATCTGCCCCAGCGACGTTAACGACCGCACCCGCCTGACGACGACCGCCCCGATCGTTCCCGAGCACTACCCGCTCTGCTATGCCCTCAACATGGGAACCTACCTGATCTACGACCCGGTCACGAACCGCGACGGCGGCGCCGGCTTCGGCCCCAACGCCAGCCTGAACCCGGGAAGCTACACGGACGGAATGAGCAACGTCCTCTGCATGGCGGAGGTCAAGGCCTTCACCCCCCGCTTCCACGACGCTCCGCCGCTCGGCTCCACGACGATCCCGACCTCCCCCGCCGACATCGCCACGCTCTTCGGCGGCGGAGCGTTCTCGAACGCCAACGGCCACACGGAATGGGTCTGCGGACGGGCCATTCACAACGGCGTCACGACGACCTTCACGCCGAACACCGTCGTCCCCTACACGACCGGCGGCGTGAAGTACGACATATCGGCCTGCACGCACCGGGAAGGGGCCCACGCCACGAACCCGACCTACGCCGCCATCACCTCCCGCAGCTACCACACGGGGATCGTCAACGTCAGCCTCATGGACGGCTCGGCTCGCTCCGTCGGCGAGAACATCGCCCTGGAGACCTGGCGGGCCCTCGGCACGCGGGCCGCGGCAGATAAGACCGGCGAGTTCTGATCGCCGCCGCATCCGGGATCGCGGCGCCGGTCAGGCCGGGCCGAGGATGGTGTCCTGCTCGATCGCCGCGGAGCCCGGACGCCGCGTCCGGGCCTCCTGCGGATCCATCGCAAACAGCGGACTGATCTCGACCTTCACGCCGTCACGGACCGCCACACCCGCTTCCCGCAGCAGGTCGGCCGCGTTGCGGCAGAGAGCAGCGCGCGAGGTCTCGGGCGAGTCCTTGCCGGTGGCGTTCTTCACGGGATTGAACTCCCGCTTCCGGTCCCCTTCGACGACAAGGGCCACGTCGGTCAGCGGCAGGACGTCAAAGATGAACTGTTCGAACTTGTAGGCATTCTTCTGGTCCGGACGCGGTTCAACGCGACTGCCAGAGGCGTCGACATACGGAACCGGCTTGTGCGCGATGTGGAACGGCAGGGCGTTCTCAACACTCGTGATCCGGGCCAGGAACGCGCGATCGAAGGCGTGAACCGCCGTATTGCCGGCCCACAGGAGCAGTCCCCCGGCGGCATCGACCGCCTGCGCCCGCTCCAGCGGAAGATCGCTGTACTCGATGATCTGGGTCCGTCCGTCCAGGCTGACCAGGACCCCCATCTTCTCCTCGGCCGACTCCTTGGCCACCACCTTCGTGGTCATCTGCGAGCCCAGCCGTTTGTGGAATCCCAGGAATGCCGGGTCGCACATCGGGGCGGTCGGATTGTCGACCTGATGGTAGTAGAGGACCTCGAGCCCGCGATGTTCCATGACATCGATCAGGCCGGAACGCTTCAGGGCCTTGAGGATCCCGCCGTGGCCGTCCGGACTCAGGCTGACCTGGTCCCTGGAAGCGAGCAGGACCCGCCCCGTGGCGTCGTCGACAGCGGGGAGCGCTCCCTGCTGGAAGAAGTAGACGTCCTTCGGGTCGAGCCCGAAGAATTTGTGCTCTTCAAAGAAGGCGACTGTGTCGGCGTGGGTCGCGTCGCTCGTCATCACGAAGTAGGGAATCGGCTTTCCGTACTTCCGGCCGAGAGCCAGGAGCTGCTCGCAGAAGATGTGGAACAGTGTCCGGTCCGACACCGGGCCGATCGGGAACATCCCCTTCGGCTTGTCGAAGCCGAGTCGGCTTCCCTGGCCGCCGGCGACGAGAATCGCTCCGACCCGGCCCCCCTGCAGCAGTTCCTCGCCGGTCTGGCGGGCCGCGTTCCACTCGGCGCGGTCGGCGTCGGTCTGCGGCTGCCGGATGACTTGGGCGGGCGGCGCCGCTCTCCCGGCCTTTGATGCAACCTCGGCCGCGTCCGACGCCTTCGCCCGCCCCTCGGCGGTCAGTCGGGAGACGAGCGGGAAGTCGATGCTGCGGAGCTGTCGCTCGAGCGACGCCTGCTGAGACGCGTCGAGTTCCTCCCACCGGGCGAGCAGATGCGCCTGACCTGCCCCCTCGACCAGGGCCTTCAAATCAGCGGGAGGAAAAGCAGCCATACCCTGGGGAACCTCGTTGTGCCGACGGAGCGGGAAACGCGTTATGCGTTGCCGCCATCCGGTTTGACCGCCCGGAAGACAGTTCTCAAGCCGATTCGCCGTGCCGGAAGCGACTCGCCTCCGCTAAGCACGAGGCATGCCGAATGGGGCGGCCTTGCGGTTCGCCCCTCACCGCGGCTGTGCTGTCTATTCCTTGGAGGCAGCCGGCTTCGATTTGGCCCCGCCCCCCTCCTTGCTTCCCCCGGATTCGGACTTGGCGGACGAGCCGCCGCCGGACGAGGAATCGGCCGCCGCGGCCTTCTTGTAGGAGTCGCTGCGGTAGTCGGTCAGGTAGAACCCGGAGCCTTTGAACAGGATGCCGGCGCCGGCGCTGATCTGACGCTCGGCCGACTGTTTGCGGCAGGCGGGACACTTCTTGGACGGCGGGGCCTTGATCGACTGGAATTCTTCCCAGACGTGGTCGCACTTTTTGCAGCGGTAGTCGTAAGTCGGCATAGCGTCGTCAGAAAAGCCAAAAGCTTCGCGGTCAGGAGCGCGGACGGCCATCCGCCCGACGGAGGATTATAGCCTGCTGGGCATCGTCGGGCACTGCGGCGGCGGCCATTCGCGGCAGTGCGAAGCCTGGCGAGTGGCCGATGCGCCCCCTTCAGTTGTGGTCCCCACCGGGTCCAGGGGCACCCTGGTGGGGGATGCAAGGGGGCAACGCCCTTTTGCCCGCCGGAGACCTGGCCGTCTCTCAACGCCGCCTCCACAAAGCGGACGTCCGCTGCATCCCACGGTTCCTCATGGAAGCGCCTCCGGCGGCAAGGGGTTGCCCCCTTGACCCCGGCTGCCGTCGCACGTTGGGATTGAGCTATGAGAACTGCGCCGGCAAGGACGCGGTTCCGGTCAGCGGGACCGGCCCGGAGTCGGCGGCGTTAGCGAGACCGCATACGCCCCCTCATTGTTCCCACGGCTGCTGGGATGATCATTGATCCGCAGATACAGCGTCCCGGACCGGGCAGCGGTCACAGTTCCTGCGGCTCCAACGCGAACCTGCGCCGTTCTCTCCGGATGGTCCAGCACCTCAGGAGAGTCCGGAAGAATCCATCCGACCAGACAACCGATCGGCACGCCCCCCTCGTATTCGATCGTGATCCCGCCCGGTTCGCTGATCCACGGCCGCGTCGTGGCGTTGAGCGTCACCCGCCCCTCGGCCGCTACGGCAATCGACTCCCCCTCCGCCAGCCGGACGCCGGTCGACTGCCAGCTCCCGCGCGAAGCAATCTGCACGGTCCGAGGTCCCTGCAACGGCTCCCCGTCCGCAAACGTCAGCCCCGCGTGCGAAAGCTCCAGGCCGTAACTCAAGTCCGTAATGAACCACTCCCAGTCCCATTCCAGCTGATCCGCGTCAGGCCCGTAGACCGACTCGAACGTCGCGGCGAACTCGCCATCGGTCCGATGGGCATGAAGCTGACGGAACCGCTCCCGGTAGCGCGGATGATTCCCCAGGAAGTGGCAAAGAGCCCAACCCCAGGCATAGGGATCCGACCGGGACTCGGAGAATGCCTGCCCGCCCAGTTCGCGGACCTGCCGGACCGAGTGAAAATCCCCACGCCCGACCGCCTTCTCGATCATCTCAATCCGGCCGATCCCCAGCACCTCCTCGGTCGACTGAGGCATGATGTCGAACGTGAGCTTCCCGTTCCGATCGAGGCGGTGCGTCCCGAAGATCTCCGCCATCCCTTCCAGGTACCACAGTTCCGGCCGGTCCTGCACTGTGGGACGCTCGGCCAGCATGAAACAGTGCGTGTACTCGTGCAGCAGAAGATGACGGCGGTAGTACGGCGACTCCTGGTCATCCATCCAGAACGCGTACCCCAAGTGCTGTCCGTGAAGGAATTTGCGGATGGCCGAAGGAATCAGCCCTTCGCCGAGAAACGTCTGCCGGTCCTTCATCAGAAAGGCGGTCACTCCGAACGGTTTCCCGTCCGGGTCGGGCAACGGCGGGCCGAAGGTCGCGACGAGCTGGTCATAGAGCTGGTCGGCGAGCGGCGGGAGCGTCCGGGCAATCTCGGGGTCGATGTCGGCATAGAGCGACAGCCGCTCTGACGAGTAGCCGCGGATTCCAGCGCGAGCGAGTGCATCCGCCTGAACCGCGGGGCGATCATCCGGAGGTCGGAACCGCCGTTCGGCGGCAATGCCCGTCACAGCCAGAGCGAAGACGGCGGCGACAGCCGTCAGCGCCGCAGCGGAGGACTGCATCGACGGCCGCGGAGATCGGGAACGGGCAGACCGCAGGGCAGAGACGGAGAAAACCACATCGACCTCCATCCCCGCGAGAGGCAACACCCTTTCAATTCCCGGCCGCACCGCTCGCCAGGTCGTGAATCTTGGTCTCGAGCTGTTCGACGAGCGGGTCGAACTGCGGGATCTCGACCGCGTTGTTCCCCTGCTCGTGCTTCCGGAACAGGAACAGGTAGGTCACGTTCTGCGGCCGCCAGCGGTGAAAGAAGAGTTCGTCCTTCCGCACGATGAGCTCCCGGATCTTTTCGCTCTGGCCGGACGAAGCCGCGCCCTGATCCGGAGTCGGCAACTCAACCGGCTTCGGTGTCGGAGCGAGAGCCTGCTGAACCTGCCCGGCCGTGGCCCAGTATCCCCAGCTGGTCAGATGCTGTCCGTTGTCGCTCGTCGGTTCCGGACGTCCGCCTGGTCCGGAAACCGTCGCGGCCGGGCGGGTCAGCGGAACGTAGACCCCGCCCCGCTCCGCGGCCAGCTTGCTGATCGCCTCGCCGTACAGAGCGGCGTTGACGTTGTAGGGAGCGGGATCCGGGAACGGCTTGCCCGGAGAGGAGATCGCCATCGGACCGAGGAAGACAAGCCGCGCACCGGTCGGCTTGAGATCGTCGAGGAGCTTCGCGTACTGCCGCAGGAACGAATCGAGTCCGGCCGCGCCGGCGAACGCCTCGTTTCCGCCATAAGCGAGCAGCAGGACGGTCGGCTTCTGCTCTTTGACGAGCTGGATCGTCCGGTCGTAGCCCGCCTGGGGCTGGTCGAAGATGCCGCGGGACTCGCACCAGACCGTGTCGCCGCTCCAGCCCAGGTTGCGGAAGGTCAGCTTCTTGTCGGGCCGGGCCAGCGTGAGGGCCAGTTCCCAATAGCCGTAGGACTGCTCGCGTTCGATGAGCGTGTTTCCGAGGAGGACGACCCGATCCCCCGGCTTGAACTCGAATTTCGTCTCATCGGCCGCAGCGGGCCGCGTCACAACGACGAGTCCGGTCAGCAACATCCCCGCCCAGATCAATCCGCGCATCGTTCTCTCCTCGTGTCTCCGAGAAGATAGCGGCCCCACCGACGTCCGGTCGAGCAACGACGCGATTGCGGCCTCAGGTGATACGGCATCCCACCGGGGTCCAGGGGCACCCTGCTGGGGGATGCAGAGGGGCCTGTGTTGTTTTCTTGGCCCTTTGCCCGCCGGAGGCCTGGCCCGTCGAGAGATGTCTGAAGGAGTGAGTGTCCAAGCGCGGACAACGTGCCGGATGCCCCCTTACCAACCCGCGGGGAGCGCAGCGCAAGCGGCGTGATGTGAGGGAGTCCTCAACGCGGGTCCCACGAAGGGGACGTCCGTTGTGTCCCATTCACGTTTCGACTCAAACTCTCCACCAAAAAAGCAAAGACGCCGGTCCTCTTGCGAAGACCGGCGTCCGAAGCTTTCACTTGAGGTGCCGGACTTCGTTCAGGAGAACTCCTGAGCGTTGTCCGTCACGCTACAAGATTCAGTTGCAGGCGTTGCCGCAGGGAGCAGCGCACGTCGGGCCGCAAGGAGCGGCACACGTCGGGGCAGCCGGAGCGCAGCAGCTCGGAGCAGCCGCACAGCAGTCGGCCTTGTGGCCGCAGTGACGGTGCTTCTTGAACCAGCCGAGGAGGCTGTGACGCTTGCCGCAGCAGCCGTGGCTGACCGGAGCACAGCAGTCGGCCGGAGCCGGAGCGCAGCAGGCCGGAGCACAGGCCGGAGCGGCACAAGCCGGGGCACAGGCCGGAGCGGCACAGGTCGGATCGCAAGGAGCCGCACAGGTCGGATCGCAAGGAGCGGCGCAGCTCGGGCCGCAGTCGTTGCAACCATGTCCGCCATGGTGCCGGAACAGGCCAGCCGAAGCGGTGTTCACGCCAGCACACAGAACGAGAGCGAGGGTCGTCCACTTCATCATCTTGAATTCTCCTAGACTTTCCCGGGTTGGAAACGTGGGGGACTTTGGTGGTCGTGGACCGTCCATCACTGCGGCCTCGACCGAAGTCCGCCACTCACTACAGTGTGGGTCCACACCCAAGGTATTCGGATTCAGGCCGAGGCAAAGTTCCGTCGTTCTGCGGTCGAATTCCGCGCCATCCCGTTCGCTCGCTCAACAAACAGGTTGTGCCGGATATGGCGAGCGGTTTCGAGAATCCGGTTCGGCGCCGCGGGTTTTGACTCAACCTTCACGCAGTCCATGACGCCGCTGGGAACCCTTCTGCTGGCGGGAACACTGATTCCCGGCGTCGTCCTTGCGACCGCCCGTCCCGCGCTGCGTCAGACGACGCTCCTCACCGCCTGGTACTGGATGCTGGCCGCGTGGCTCCTGTGGGTGGCCAGCGCCGTCGCACTGGCGCGGGCCACGACCTCGCCCGAAGCCCGGGCCCAGTGGCTGTACGTCACGGCGGTCGTCTCGCTTTGCCCCGGGATTGCGGTCCTGGGAGCGAAGCGGCCCGGCAGCGGCGTGTGGGCCCTGTTCATTCTCGTTCCGCTCGTCTTCGTTCTCGGCTGGCCTGCCCTGACGGTGTGGCGATGGGATGGCCCGCGGCTCCTGGCGGTGGAGGCGCCGGTGCTCGTCGGCTTCGGCCTCGTCCTCGTGATGGGAACGGGGAACTATCTGGGAACGCGGTTCGGACTCGCGGCCGCCCTCTATGCCGCCGCGGTCGTGCTGCTGGCCCTGCCCGTCGCAGCCCACGGGCCGGGGTGGTTCCATTCGACCTGGAGGGGCGTGCCCGTAACGGTCCTGGCGGCCGTCCCGCTCTTCCTCGGCGCGAGTCTGTCCGCGCGGCAACGTGCAGCGGGCACGGTCGCAACAGATCCTCTCGACGGTCTGTGGGGGGAGTTTCGCGACCGTTTCGGGATCGTATGGTCCCGCCGCCTGCAGGAACGTCTGCATCAGGAGGCTCTGCGGGAAGGCTGGTCCGCCCAGGTCGGCCCGTTCGGTCTGGAATGGGCGGACGGGGTGACGGCGGAGCAGCGGTCCCGGACGCGGGAGCGGTTCGAGCATCATCTCCGCTGGCTGCTGCGGCGGTTCGTCGAGGAGCCGTGGATCGACGCCCGGCTGGCCGGCCCGGCTGAGGGGGCAGCAGACCCGAAGGCGGAATTTCCGCAGATCCCGCAGAGTCGCCCCAGCTGATTCCAGCGAGCGGAACGGTCTGTCATCGGCAGAAAACGCCTGATTCGCTTTCGAAGGGATTTGACAGACGCCGATCTCTAGGGACGGGCACATCGCCCGCAAGGGAATGCGAAGACTGTCCGAGGGACCGGACCGAGCGTGTCTGCCAACGCGACCATTCGGGAGTCGGTCCTCCATGCGGAAGAGCCTGCCCTGCCGTTCGACCCTTTTTCTTGCCGCCCTGAGCCTGAGCACGCTCAGCGGGTGCGGCCTGGCCCGCCAGTGGGGTTGGTATCAACCCGCCGGTCAGCCGGTCCCGCAGGACTACGCGTCCCCCTCACCTGAGTACAACCCGGCTCCCCTGGCGACCGATCCGTTCCGGGATCTCGACCAGCAGACGCCGATGCCGGCCCCCGCCCCGGCCGATCCCCCGCCGCCGAGCTTCCAGAGCGGTCCCCCCGCGCCGCCGGTCTCGGAGTACCTCGCCCCGCCGGGCGACGGTCATTCGACCAGCCCGACGTCGAAGCCGGGGCTCATCGCTCCGCAGAACGCGCGGCGGCTCGCCCCGGGATTCGGAGCGGAGCGACCGACTTCCGCGGGCACGAAGAAGGGGGCGGAGCCGAACTTCGCTGACGGCCCGGTGGCGATGGTCCCCGGGGGCTACTCGGTGTTTCAGCCGGTGAGCCAGTCGACCGTGGGCGAGTGAGGCGTCGTGAAGCCAACTCTGCTTGTCCTTGAGGATGCCCCCTACTGGTTTCCGGAGTGCCAGCGGGCGTTCGGTCCGGCGGTCGAAGTTCTCGCGCGGCCGCTGGACCGCGCCGCGATTGCGGAGCTCACTCGCTCAAGGCCGAGCCTCGCGCTGGCCGATCTGTCGGGGGGTGGGTCGGGCGAAAGAGTGCCGACGCCGCATCTCGTCCGAAGCCTGCTCGATGGTGGCGCTCCGCTGATCGCGATCGTTCCTGGGAACTCGCCCGGGGCTTCTGCGCCCGTCGACGAGTGGTGGCTGCGCGAACTGGGAACCGCAGCGGTCTTCGTTGATGACGTCCCGCGCGAGACGGTGATGAGTGCCTGTCGCCGGATTCTCTTCCCTGGCGGCTGAAACCGATCTGACCTGCCGCTTCCCGGCTCAATCCACGTTCTTGCCGGCGCAGCGATGCTCGCTCAAACCCATCGTGCGACGGCCGCTGGGGTCAAGGGGGTCTCACCCCCTTGCCGCCGGAGGCACCTCCATGAGGAACCGTGAGACGTAACGGACGTCCGTTTTGTGGAACCGGCGTCGAGGACTCACCGCTCGCTTTTTGATCCACGCGTCTTAGGTGAGGGGCATACGACACGGTGTCCGCGCTTGGACACGTACTCCTTCCGATAGTGTCCGGCGAGACGGCCTCCGGCGGGCAAGAGGGCGTTGCCCCCTTGCATCCCCCACCAGGGGTGACCCCCTGGACGCCGGCTGGCCGTCGATGAATCAACGCTCGCTCGCGTTTCTTCCACGTTCCCTATGATGCGCCCGGTCCCGGCCTCGTCCGTCTCCGGATCCCACGCGCGCGTCATGACATCGCGACAAGCCCCTCCCCCCACATCGCCCTCCCTGACCGCGCCCCTCCAACCCGGGCCCGTCACCATCCGGGAATGGCTCGTTCTCGCCATCATCCTCGCCGCCGCCATCGCCGTGCGGTGCGCATGGCCCGCACGAATGGACGTCGAACACTTCGACGAAGGGGTCTACGCCGCCAACCTCTACGCCGCCGACACCGACGGCAAGTACCCCTACCGCGACCTCTACGCTCCCCCGCTCTTTCCCGGGATGGCCGAACTCGGCATCTCCTGGCTCGGCGCCCCCTCCGGCGCGGTCTGGGTTTCGCTCCTCGGAGGAATCCTGCTCGTCCCCGTCCTGTGGTGGACGACCCGCGAATGGTTCGGCCCCGCCGCCGCCATCCTCACCGCCGCGCTCGCGGCGACAAGCGACTACCACGCCTGGTTCTCCCGGGCCGCCCTCACCGATGCCTGGCTCTGCCTGTGGATGACCGCGGGGGCCTACTGCGGATGGCGGGCCATGCTCTCCGGCCGGCCGCTCACTCTCCTGATGGCGGGAGGCTTCGCCGCGCTCGCCTGGTGGACGAAGTACAACGGCTGGCTCACGCTCGCCGTCATCGGCGGCGGATGGCTGACGTCGTGGGTGATCGGAAAGGGACTGAGACTTCCATCCACCCGACTCGTCTCCCCGCTCCGAGCGGCCCTCTGCCTCGTCGGAATCGCCGCGATCGCCGGCGCACTCTGGTACCCCGTCTGGTCCGGGCTCCGGCCGATCGGCGGCTACGCGACCGTCGCTAAGAACCACGCCGGCTACTTCGTCGGCCTGTCGGGATGGTGGGGATCGTTCATCCAGCAGGCGAGCGCGCACGCCTACGCCACGGGGCCGCTTACCATTCTCGGCGCCGCGGGAGCGATCTCCGCCAGCCTGTGGCTGGCGGAAACGGAAGCCCCCCGAGGGCTCGGCCGCATCCTCCTCGCCACAATTCTCGGCCTCCTCCTCATCGCCCTCGGCGGGAGCGCGGCGCTCGCCGGGGGAGCCTTGGCGAGCCTGATCCTCGCCGCGCTCAAGGCCGCGGAGCCGACGATCGCTCGCCCGGACGACGAGCCCGACGAGCGCTGGCTGGCCTGGGGTTTCGCCGCCGCCTGGCTCGCGGGTCTTTCGCTCGCGGTGCCGATGTACCGCGCCTATCCCCGCCTCTCGCTCCCTTGGCTCGTCGGCGTCTGGCTGGCCCTCGCCTCCGGCTGGAGCCTTCTCACGCGGTCGACGGGATCCGCCGGGCGGGGCCGGTCTCTCGCGGCCATCGTCCTGATTCTCGTTCTCTCCCTCGCTACCAGCGGTCTGGGGATCACCCCCTTGCCGTCGCTGCTGAAGGGACGGACGGTCGCCTGGGAGAACCGGACGGCGATGCGGGCCGCCGCCGGTCAGGTCCGTTCGGCGATTCGAACCCACTTCGCCACGATCCCTCCCTCACGTATGCCAGAGCTGGACGCGGTCTACTACGTCGTTGGCGAGCCCGCGCTCTTCTGCCAACTTGCCGCGCAGCAGCCGCAGGACTCGCTGCGGTACGGCGTCCTGCCGGACGCGAGCCTGGGCGCCCTGGCTCCGGGAGAGAACGACGCCCGACTCCCGACCTACCTTCTGATCGGAGGCCGTTCCGCCATCGACCTGAAGCCGGACCTCGACCGCGCGGCAACGCGACTTGAGCGGGTGGCAACGGTCTCGGTCCCGGAGAGCTCGCTCGTCCTCCTGGACGAACTTCCGGCCTGGGAACTCGACCGCCTGCCGAAGCCCCCGACGAACGACATCGAGATCTACTACCTCAAAGCCGACCGCTAGACAGCGTCCCGAATGCTCAGCCGGCCAAGAGGACGGGACCAATCGTGCGATTGCCGGGCACCCCGCCCACCAGAGGCGGAATCAAAGATCGCTTCACCGACGGCGTTGATTCGAGCCCGGAACGGCTCTCAACGCCCCTTTCGCCGAGTCGTTGCGGCGCCGGGCAAACTGCTTTTGGCTAAGCCCTCTCTCTTCGGTCTGCCATCGGGCCACACATCCAGCACGACCAAAAGAATCGCTACGTTCGGAAATCTTGGCTAAAAGAGAACCAGTTGCATCAGAAAGCTGCAGGATTCCTCTTTGACTCGACGTTGCGGAACCACATCGTTCCGCGTGATCTAGAGTTGGGCACCCCTCGATTCGCACGCTACGTGCGACGCAGTCCCGCGTCCGGAGTGTCCTGCATGGTTTCCTCGGCAGTCGATCAAATCACGGGATCGCCTCCGACCCGCGCCCAATCCGCCTGGTTCCTCATCGGATGCACGGGACCGGAGCGGAACCTGTCGGTCATCGAAGTCGATTCGGAGACGTTCAGCATCGGTCGTCGTCCGGGAGTGAACCTGCAGCTCTCTTCCATGCGGGTTTCGGGACGGCACGCTGAGCTCCTGAAGATCGGCGAACACCTCTTCATCCGCGACCTCGGAAGCACCAACGGGACCTTCGTCAACCGCCGCCGCGTCCGCCAGCCGACCCCTCTCGCCAGCGGCGACCATGTCGAGCTTGCCGACCTGGAGTTCCGGATCGAGCACCGCGTCACGCAGAGCCTCTCCGGCCTGACGAGCGTTCCGGGACTCAAGCAGACGATGCACTGCGTCGACTCCCTCGAGTCCGACTGGGTCATGAGCCAGTTCGACCGGCTCATCAAGGAGCAGGCGATCGTTCCGAACTATCAGCCGATCATCACGCTCTCGGACCGGGAGCGGATCGGTTACGAGGCCCTGGCCCGCAGCAGCATGGTCGGGCTCGAGACTCCCGCGACGATGTTCCAGACCGCGGAGCTGGTCTGCCGTCAGGTCGAGCTGAGCCTGATCTGCCGGAGCCGTGCGGTCGAGATGGCGGCGGATCTCAGCGGCAATCCGAAGCTCTTTGTGAACACGCACCCCCAGGAGTGTCTGGAGGTGGATGTCCTGCCGCAGCTCATCCGGCTGCGGGCGGCCTACCCGCGAATTAACCTCGTCGTCGAGATCCACGAAGGGACGGTCCAGCATCCGACGATCTTCCGGTCGTTCGCCGACAGTCTCCGGGAACACGGGATCGAGCTGGCTTACGACGACTTCGGTGCCGGGCAGGCTCGGCTGCTTGAGCTGGTGAAGGCTCCGCCCGACTATCTGAAGTTCGATTCGTGCCTGATCCGTAACGTCCATCGCTGCACTTCCAACCAGTGGAAGATGCTCAAGATGCTCGTCGACATGGCCCGCGACTTTCCGACCACGACGCTGGCGGAGGGGATCGAGACTGCCGAGGAGGCGGAGGCGTGCCGGGATCTGGGCTTCGATCTGGGGCAGGGATTCTTCTTCGGCCTGCCGCAGGACGCGGGGACGATCGTTCGTGAAGAGGCCCGGAACCCGCAGATCTTCCGTTATCGCAATGGGAGCTGACCGCGGACCCGCGCTGTTTCGGGCCGCGTCCTTGCCGGCACGACTCCCATAGCTCAAACCCATCGTGCGACGGCCGCTGGGGTCAAGGGGGTCTCACCCCCTTGCCGCCGGAGGCACTTCCATGAGGAACCGTGGTACACAACGGGCGTCCGCTTTGTGGTACCAGCGTGGGACTCACCGCTCGCTTTGGACTCCTCACGGGTTGGTGTGGGGACATACGACACGTTGTCCGCGTTTGGACACGTACTCCTTCCGACGGTTTCCGACGAGACGGCCTCCGGCAGGCAAAGGGGCGTTGCCCCCCTTGCATCCCCCCACCAGGATGCCCCTGGCCCCGGTTGGGCGTGAGGCGCAGTACGAACTGAGCGCCCTCCAGCGAAGGCACCCGTACCCCAATTCCACGCCGGGCGACGCTTCGCGCCCGCACCCGTTTTCTTCAGACTGACAACTTCATCAACCTGGTGTGCGGCACTGCCCCCGCGGGAACCGGAGCGACGTCCCCAACTCGCACCGTCGCTCCCCCCCTCCTGTCCCGCACGGGCACACCCTGGAGCATCACGCTCTGGAACAACTGCCCCCGCCATAGGGATGGAAGAAGGCTCAGTCGTCATGCCCCATTGTCTCGTCACCGGCGGAGCCGGGTTCATCGGCAGCCACCTCGTCGAACGGCTCCTCGCCGCCGGTCACCAGGTGACCGTCCTCGACAACCTCTCCACCGGCCGCTCGGAGAACCTTCAGGCGGTTGCCGACCACGAGCGGCTCCGGATCATCTCCGGCTCCATCACCGACCAGCCGCTCCTGACCGATGCCGTCCGCGGAACGGACGTCATCTATCACCTCGCCGCGGCGGTCGGCGTGAAGCTCGTGGCGGAGAACCCCGTCCACACGATCGAGACCAACATCTACCCGACGGAGCTGTTGCTGCGGCTGGCGGTCCAGGGGGGACAGCGGTTCTTCCTGGCCTCGACGAGCGAGGTCTACGGGAAGAACGCCAAGGAGGTCTGGACCGAGGAGGACGACATCCACCTCGGCCCGACATCCCGGCCGCGGTGGGCCTACGGCTGCTCGAAGGCGATCGACGAATTTCTCGCCCTGGCCTACCACCGTAAGTACGACCTCCAGGTGGTCATCGGCCGGTTCTTCAACGTCGTCGGTCCGCGGCAGGTCGGGAACTACGGGATGGTCGTCCCGCGGTTCGTGGACCAGGCGCTCTCCGGCGGGCCGCTCCAGGTTTATGACGACGGCTCGCAGGTCCGCTGTTTCGCCCATGTCAGTGAGGTCGTCGACAGCGTCATCGCCCTCACGGAGTCTCCGGCCGGTCCGGGGCGGATCTTCAATATCGGGGGGGATCAGCCGGTCTCGATCCGGGAGCTGGCGGAGGAGGTGATCCGCCGGACCGATCCTTCCGTTTCGATCCGGTACCTCCCGTACAGCCAGGCGTATGGCGACGACTTCGAGGATGTCCGCCGGCGGGTTCCGTGTGTCGACCGGTTGGCCGAGACGATCGGTCGGAAGCCGGGGATGACGCTCGGGGCGATCCTGGACGACATCATCCGATGGAAGCAGGAGGTCCGATCGCGGGCCGGCAGCTGACCCGCCTGGGTGGTGGGGCGGGGAGAACAAAGATGCAGACACGCGACTATGCCGTTGGTTGGTTCACGCTGGCGATGATCAACGGCGGTCTGGCTCAGGCCAAGAACCGGAGCGCGGTGGGGTGGTCGTTCGCCTCGTTGTTCCTGGGTCCGATCGCGACATTCGTGATCGTGTTCTTACTGGACGCGCTCCCGCCGCGAATCGAGCGCTATTGAGCTAGCCCCTCACCGGGTCCAGGGGCAGCCTGGTCAGCGGATGCAAGGGGGAGAATCCCCCTTGCCCGCCGGAGGCCTGGCCTTCGAAGGATATCTGAAGGAGTGAGTGTCCAAGCGCGGACAACGCGCCGGATGCCCCCTCACCAACCCGCAGGGCTTCCAAAGCGAGCGGGGCGTTCTCACCGCCGGAAGTCCCGCAGGGACGGCCGAAAGTAGCCCACCCTTTCCAAGGGTGGGTCCACGCCCCCCGGCCGACCGCGCAGTCCCGTCAGGGACGAAAGAACCTGCCCTGCTCCCAGCACGCCCAACAGGACAAGACACAGACTGCACCCTGGAGAGGGAAACCTCTTCCACGCCGGTCTCCTCAAGGCGTACTCATCGCCTGCCACGGTTCCTCACCGGAGCGCCTCCGGCGGCAAGGGGGCGTGGCCCCCTTGACCCCCAGGCTGCCGTGGCATGTTGGGTTTGAGCTATGGAAGCCGCGCCGGCGAGGCCGCGGTTCGACCGGGCCGACCTGCGTCGCGTTTCACGTGAAACATTCCCCCAACTCACCAGCCGGTGCTGATGGGAGACTCTTCGCGCGAAGCACATCGTCCGCAAGCGGAGTCCCCCTCCCGATCCCGTTTCACGTGAAACGCGAATCCGCCTGCCCAGGTTCCGGAAGCCCCACTTCGCCGCGTGTGATCCGGACCCACTTCTGCCGCCGGCGGGCCTGGATTCCCTCCGGCAGTTCGACCGCCCGGTGAACCCGGACGAGGACATCCACCAGCCGCTCCCAGTGGCCAAACGTCATCCGCTGCCGCGGCCAGCCCCGGTCGGTCCAGAGCTCGACCATCGCTTCCCGCACCAAGACCCGCGGCGCCAGCTCCAGGGTGCGGGTCTTCAGAACCACCTCCCCCTCCCCCTCCCCCTCCCCGGTCTCTACGAGCGCCCCCGCGAGAAGCTGCCGGGCCTCCCCTCGGAGGTAGTCCGAGACCTCCCGCGCCTGCGCCCCGAGCTGACGAAGTTTGCTGTCGATGTCAGGCTGATGCTCGCCGCGAAGGAGAGGGAGCAGGTCGCGGCGGAGACGGTTCCGGGTGTAGACCGCGCTCTCGTTGGACGAGTCGGTCCGCCACGGCTGGCCAAGCTCCGTGAGCCAGGCGGTGATCTCGGCCCGCGAGACGTCGAGGAACGGGCGGACCAGAAGCAGGCCAGATGACGGTGAAAGAAGCCTACAGGCGGGAATCCCTCCAAGACCGCGAAGCCCCGTTCCCCGCAGGAGATGGTGCAGAATCGTCTCGGCCTGGTCGTCCGCCGTGTGGGCGGTCAGAACAACCGGGGCGCCGGCGACCGCGGCAGTCCTCTCGAGAAAGCGATATCGCTCCCTCCTCAGCGCCTCCTCCGAGGGGGACGCGCTCCCCTCGTCACCGCTTCCAGCCGTCCGCGGCGAGGGAGCGGGTGCCGACTCCCCGACAAACCGGATCCCGTGGGACGTCGCCAGTGCCCGGACGAAGGCCGCGTCGCCATCGGACTCCGCCCCCCGCAGCCGGTGGTTGAAGTGGGCCGCGATGAGGTCGCCTCCGGGGCGAAGCTCGCCCATCGCCCTCAAGAGTGCGGTGCTGTCCGCTCCACCGGAGACCGCCACCACGATCGGCGCCCCCTCGATGCCGTGACGCTGGACGGCTGCCTCGACCGCCCGGACGATCGGTCCGCGTCGCGGGGCGGACGGCGGGCGTAGCGGCAGCGGCGGAGACACGGTGTGAATCCGTTCCGTCACGAGGGGGAAGCGGGACCGGCGGCGGGCTCGACCGCCGGGGGGAGTTCGCGGTCGCGGAAGAGAGTGTAGCGCAGCACCAGCCCGGTGAGAATCAGTCCTCCGCCGACGATCGTCGTCAGAGGCGTCGTCTCGCCGATCAGCAGGTAGACCCAGATCGGGTTCAGCAGCGCCTCCAGGATCGTGATCAGGATCCCGTCCGACGCCGAGACGGTCTTCATCCCCCACCCGAGCAGCAGGTACGGGATCCCCATCTGAAGGACTCCCAGTCCGGCGATCAGCCCCCACTGCGTCGGGTCGAGCGACACCGGGAACGTCGCGACCCACGGCAGGAGGACAAGGCCGCTCACCACGTTCATGCACAGGACCACCCACGGGGCCTGCTCGTGCCGCAGCGCCCGCATCCCGATCACGACCCCGGCATAGGCCAGGCCGCTGGCGAGAGCGAGCAGGTTCCCCAGCCAGTTCGCCCCCTCCCACTCGCTGGTGACGATCCACCCGATCCCGAGCCCGGCGAAGACGATCGCCACCAGGCTCCCCAGCGACGGCCGCTCACGGAGCAGCAGCCACGCCAGCAGATAGCTCCAGCCAGTGCTCGTGTACTGGAGGAAGATCGCCGCAGCCGCCGTCGTCCGGGTCACGGCCGAGACGTAGAGGACGTTCATCAGGGTGTAGGCGACCGCGGTCGCCAGCAGCGGCCCGGTCCAGCAGAGACGGTTCCACCGGATCAGCGGCAGGACGCAGACCGCGGCGAACAGGACGCGGTAGCAGGCCAGCAGCGGCCCCCGGTAGTCGAGCGGGATCGCCTGGAGCGCGGGCGCCTTCATGAACAGCCCCCCGGTGCTCCACAGGAGCGCGGCCAGCAGCAGCAGGACGCGCCCATCCAGCACGGGCGAACGCCTCGTTGCCTGAGCGGTCGCGGGGGGAGCGGCAGGGGGATCGACGGTGCTCATGGAGAGGGAACGACCGCGGACGACGAATTCGGAGGATCGCTGACGCGGATCGGTTCAGGCAACGGCGGCCGGGGACGGGGGGCGGGGGCGGGGGCGGAACGAACGCGGCGAGCGCAAAAAAAGACGGGGACGAACCTTCGTCCCCGTTCATGACACCGCGTGACCGGACCGGGTTACTCCTCGACGAGTTCCGGTTCCCCCTGGGGGATCAACCGGGTGAACGGGTTCCCCCGGTACATCGAGGTCTCGGCTTCCGCCATCGCCTGGGCCGAGGTGGAGGACATCCGGTCCTTCACCATCCGCTCGCGGAGGGCCATGACCTCTTCCGGCTTGGCGTCGTCCCGGGTCTCGACCTGGACCACGTAGTAGACCGACTTGTCGGCGTTCGTGGCGACCCCCACGTCGCCCACCTTGATGTCCTTGAAGACGGTCTTCATGAAGCTCTCGCCCGGCTTATCCACGCCGGCGACGGTCGAGATCCGCGGGGGCGGAGTCTGGAAGCCACCGCCGAAGAAGAAGAAGGTCATCCAGGAGAACGACCCGGTCGGCTTCACGTCGACGAGGAGCGTGTCCTTCTGACCGGTGACGGTCTCGTTCTGCAGGGCCTCACCCAGCGGCTTCGCGGCTTCCTTGGCCTTGGCCGCCAGCTCCTTGGCGCGGGCTTCGGCGAGCTTGCGGGCCTGCTGCGAACGCCAGGCGGTCGCGACCTGATCGCGGATCTCCTCGACCGACTTCGGCTCGTGGGCGTCGACCTGCTCCGACTTCCAGATGGCGAACTCGAGACCGTCCTGCGGGCTCGAGGCCAGGACCATCGTGTTGAGCGGCGTCCCCGGAGTGAACAGGGCTTCCACCACGCGGCCGCCCGTCCGCCAGTCGCCCCCTGCGACGGAGGCGTTCTTGAAGGGGTGATCCTTCCCTTCGATGATGTCCCGCGCGGCCACGGCCGGCAGTTCGATTACCTCGAGCTTGAGATCCTGGGCCGCCTTGGCGATCGCCGCCTTGGCCTCTTCCGCGGTCAGGTAGTCCGAATCCTCTTCCTTGGTCGGCGGCGCGGGAGGAGTCTCGCCCGGCTTCGGGGCGACCTTCGGTGCCCGGTTCCGGTTGAGGAACGACTGGACCAGTCCGCTTCCCTGCTGGATGTTCTTCTTCGCCAGCTCCTCGGCGCGATCGCGGATGATCTGCTCCTTGATCGTCTGCCGGAGATCGTCGTCCAGGGGACGGACGGTCGACGAGGGGGGCGCCGGATCGTCGGTCGCGCCGCCGACGGTCGAGGCCGCCGGAGGGGGCGGGGGAACCGCCGGATCGTCACCCTTGGCGGCGGCGGGAGTCTCCGTTGCGGGCTTCGCATCGTCGGTCTTCGGCGCGTCCGTTTTCGGGGCGTCTGCCTTCGGAGCTTCGGCGGCCGGCTTGGCTTCCTCGGCCGGCTTAGCCTCGGCAGCGGGAGCCGCGGCGGGCTTCGCCTCGCCATCGGTCGCCTTGGCGGCGTCGTCAACGAGGGCGACGTCCACCGTTCCATCCGCGCGGCGGTTCAGGCTCGACTTCGGGTCCTGAGCGGCGGCGTCCGGCTTCTTCTCTTCCGGCTTGGCTTCCGGGGCGGGCTTGGCTTCCGTGGCGGACTTCGCGTCCTCGGTCGGCTTGTCTTCGGGCTTCTTCTCTTCAGCGGTCGGCTTGGGAGCATCGGCAGCCGGCTTCGGAGCGTCAGCCGCGGGATCCTTCTTCTCCGGCGCGGCAGGCTGGTCGGCCGGCTTGGCGGGGGCTTCCGCGCCCGGCTCTCCCTTCGGAGCGCCCGGCTTCGGCATGTCGAGTTCCGGAAGGACCGGAGGATCCAGCGATGGGAGAGCGGGGCCGCCCGGGATCATCCCGCCCTTCGGAGGAAGCGGCTGGGCGTAGCTCTGCTTGTAGCGGGCCTCGATCTCCTCCTTCGTCGGCTCGGGAACGAGCTTCTCGAAGTCCTCGATGTTGGCGACCAGGTAGCTCGCCTTCACGCGCGGCGGCTGGAGGAAGCCGGGACGCCCCTCTTCGAGCCGCCCCTCGATCGTCAGGTTGGGATAGTTCTTCTTGTGCTCCTCGAACAGGGAGATCAGGTCCGCTTCCTTCGGCGCGGCCATGGCGTCGACGAACGACTCGACCGGTACCGCGGCGACCAGGGCCGACTCGCGGACGTTGAGCTTCTGATAGGCATCCCACCAGTCGAGGGGGGACGCCATGACGTCGCCCTGCCCGTAGAGCCGGAGCATGATGTCGACTTCGGCGGCGTTCTTGAGGGCCGAGGTGATCAACGAGTCCGACACGCCGAGCTGGCGCTTCATCGCGTCGTAGTCTTCGCGGGTCATCCCGGCCGCCTTGAGCTGCGACAGGCCGACGTCGTCGCGAAGCTGGACCCCGTGCTGCGCCGCCTCGTCGAGAAGCAGGTGACGGAAGTTGAGGTTGTCGATCACCCGCTCGCCGCGGCGCTGGGCGACGGTCCCGGCGACATAGATCTCCTTCATGGCCCGCTGCTGCTCACCGCGCGACACCCCCCGCGCCTCGGGCCGGTAGGCGTTCACGACGAAGCCGAGCAGCAGGCCGATCACCGCTCCGACGAGTCCGAACTCGGAGGCCTTGTCCTTCGACAGCCCGACGATCCAGGCCGCCCCGCCGACGAGGATCGTGGCGGTCACGACCACCAGCATCGGCGGCATATTCTGGATCTGGCCGTTCGTGGAGTCGGAGACGACGAACGACAGGATCGCCAGCCCGGTGAGCACGGCCAGAAACACCTTCTGGTTCCGGCGAAAAAATTCAGCAGGACCTCGCATCCGGGACTCTCGCGATCGTTGAGTTCTGACTCGAAATTGGCCCCGTAACCGGCGACGGCCGGGAGGGCGGCGCTCCCCGACTCGCTTGACAAGGCTTCCGCAGACTCCGTATGGAAGTCCGCACCCACCAGCCGGGAACGGGAAAAGCAAGCCGCATTTTAGCTCACCCCCCCGGAGTGACAAGGCGAGGTTCCGCCGCCAAAGCGCGCGGCAACTCCGCTGGGGGAAATGAGTTCAGAGGGCGGGATGCCGCCTCGGCCGCGGAGCGGTCCGGACGTTTGGAAGTGGGAGAGCGGAGCGAGCCCGGAAAGGGGCGACCGGCTTCCCGGTCGCGACGACGCAGTGAACAAAAGTGAACATCTCCTGCCGAGCGGGGGATGACGGAGGACTTGTGGCAGGCAAGAAGAAAAAGGGACTGGTGATCGTCGAGTCTCCCGCGAAGGCCAAGAAGATTGGCGGCTTCCTGGGGAAGGACTACGAAGTCCGCGCCAGCATGGGGCACATCCGCGACCTCCCCGAGAAGGCGGCCGACATCCCGGCGGAGGTCAAGAAGCAGGGATGGTCCACCCTGGGGGTGAACGTCCGTGAGAACTTCGCTCCTCTTTATATTGTCCCCAGCGGGAAGAAGGCCCTCGTCAAGGAACTGAAGGGGCTGCTCAAGGACTCCGAAGAACTCATCCTCGCGACCGACGAAGACCGCGAAGGAGAGAGCATCGGCTGGCACCTCATGGAGCTCCTCGAGCCCAAGGTCCCGGTCAAGCGGATGGTGTTCTCCGAAATCACGAAGGACGCGATCCTCGACGCGCTCGACCACACCCGCCAGCTCGACATGAACCTGGTCCGGGCCCAGGAGACGCGGCGGATCGTCGACCGCCTCTACGGCTACACCCTGAGCCCCCTCCTCTGGAAGAAGATCCGTCCGCGGCTCTCCGCCGGCCGGGTCCAGAGCGTCGCGGTCCGGGTTCTCGTCCAGCGCGAGCTGGAGCGGCTCGCGTTCCGCAGCGGTACCTACTGGGACCTGAAGGCCGACCTGGCGACCGCCAAGAGCGAAAAGTTCGCGGCGGAGCTGACCGCCCTCGGCGGGAAGCGGATCGCCAGCGGGAAGGACTTCGACGAGCAGACCGGCCGGATCAAGGCGGGGTCGGACGTCCTGCTCCTCGACGAGAAGACGGCCAAGGACCTCCAGACCCGGCTGCAGTCGACCGGCTGGGCGGTGACCGCCATCGAGCACCGCCAGCAGGTCCGCCGCCCTCCCCCGCCCTTCACGACGAGTACCCTCCAGCAGGAGGCGAACCGCAAGCTCGGCATGTCGGCCCGGGAGACAATGCAGACCGCCCAGCGGCTGTACGAAGACGGCCTCATCACCTACATGCGTACCGACAGCGTGACCCTCTCCCAGGAGGCGATCTCGGCGACGCGGAAGCGGATCGGCGACAGCTACGGCGACAGCTTCCTGAGTCCGCAGGTCCGGCAGTACAGCACCAAGACCAAGAACGCCCAGGAGGCCCACGAGGCGATCCGTCCCGCGGGCAAGGAGATGAAGACCGCCGACGAGCAGGGGCTCGGCGGGCGGGAGAGCTCGCTGTACGACATGATCTGGAAGCGGACGATGGCTTGCCAGATGGCCGACGCCCAGCTCCGGTTCACGACTGCGGTCATCACCGCCGGCGACGCGGAGTTCCGCGCGACCGGCCGGCAGATCGAGTTCGCCGGTTACTTCCGGGCCTACGTTGAAGGGCATGACGATCCGGAGTCCGCCCTCGAAGACCAGGAGTCGTCGCTCCCCCTGATGCAGGAGCGGGACAAGCTCGACTGCCAGAAGGTCGACGCGATCAGCCACGAGACGAAGCCCCCCGCCCGCTACACGGAGGCGACGCTCGTCCGGAAGATGGAAGCGGAGGGGATCGGCCGCCCCAGTACGTACGCCAGCATCATCGGGACGATCCAGGACCGGGGGTACGTCCGCAAGGCGAGCAACCAGCTCATCCCGACGTTCACGGCGCTGGCGGTCAACAAGCTCCTCGAGAACCACTTCTCGAACCTGGTCGACTACCAGTTCACGGCCCAGATGGAGCAGTCGCTGGACGACATCTCAAACGGGCAGGTCGAGTTCGTCCCGTACCTCTCGAACTTCTTCCTCGGGGACGACGGTCTCGAGAACCAGGTGAAGACCCGCGAGGAGGGGATCGATCCCCGCTCCGCCTGCACCCTGGAGCTGGACGGGCTGACCTCCGCGGTCCGGGTCGGGAAGTTCGGGCCGTACCTCGAAAAGAAGGAAGGGGAAGCGACCGTCACCGCCTCGCTGCCGGACGACATCTCGCCCGCCGACCTCAACGACGAGATGGCGACGAAGCTCCTCGAAACGAAGAAGCAGGGGCCGCAGGCGCTGGGGATGCACCCGGACGAAGGGGTGCCGGTCCTGGTCCTGATCGGGCCCTTCGGTCCGTACGTGCAGCTCGGCGAAGTGACCGACGAGAACCCCAAGCCGAAGCGGGTTTCGATTCCGCGCGGGACGGCGGTGGAGTCGGTCGACCTCGACATGGCCCTCAAGCTGCTGACCCTGCCGCGGACGCTGGGCGAGCACCCGGTCAACGGGAAGCCGGTCCTCGCCGGGATCGGGCGGTTCGGTCCGTACGTGCAGAACGAGAAGACGTACAAGTCGCTCCAGAAGACGGACGACGTCCTGACGGTCGGTTTCGACCGGGCGCTGGAGCTCTTGAGCCAGGCCCGCGTGAAGACGGGACCGACGCCGATCCGCGAGCTCGGCAAGCATCCCGAGGACGAGGAGCCGGTCAACGTCTATGAGGGGCGGTACGGCCAGTACGTGAAGCACGGGGATGTGAACGCGACGATCCCGAAGGACAAGACGGCGGAGTCGATCACGCTGGAAGAGGCGATCGCTCTGCTGAAGGAGCGGGAGGCATCGGGCAAGCCGTCCAAGAAGAAGAAGGTCGCGAAGAAGAAGGCGGCTCCGAAGGCGGCGAAGAAGAAGTCCCCCAAGAAGAAGCCCAAGTCCGGCGAAGCCGAATAAGCAGCCAGCCAGCGTCCCGCTGGACCGGGTGGCCGTGGCACGATGGGATTGAGGTAGCAGCGTCCGTCCGGCGAGAGCGCGGGCGCGAGGGTGCTTGGAAATCGCGCCCGGCCGACGGGTGTCCTTCGCGCCGCCCACCACCGTTGGCCCACCGGGTCCAGGGGCACCCTGGTCAGGGGGTGCAGGGGGCAGAATGCCCCTTGCCCGCCGGAGGCTGGCCGTCGGACACTGTCTGAAGGAGCACGTGTCCAAGCGCGGACACCGTGCCGTATGCCCCCTCACCAACCCGCCGGGATTGCTAAGCCAGCCGTGTGGGGTGAAGGAGTCCTCAACGCCGGTGCCACAAAGCGGACGCCCGTTGCGTCCCACGGTTCCTCGTGGAAGTGCCTCCGTCGGCAAGGGGGCATCGCCCCCTTGCCGACGGAGGCTGCCGTGGCACGTTGGGTCTGAGCTATGCGCGCCGCGCCGGCCAGGACGGTCTTTCGGCGGAATGCCGGTCAGGAAAACCGGAGCGGCGGACCGCTCACAGCGACCCCGGAAATCCCCCTCCGCAGCCAACGGACCACCGTCCGGGCTACCGGATGAGGTAGGTTTGAGGTGCGAACGACCGCGCCCCCGACCCGGACACGCCGCAATGGTCTGCCTCCGCCCCCTCTTCTGCCTCCTGATCCTCGCCGCAACGAGTCAGGCCGGAGCTCCCCTCGTCCAGCTCACCACGCCCCAGCGGACGTACGAAGGCCGGATCCTCGTCGGGGACGACGTCCGCTGCTGGCTCGCCGAAAGCGACGGACAGGTCCACCAGCTCCTCCTCGGAACCGTCAGCTCCTTCAAGAGACTCCCCGGCGAGTTCCGTCCCGACACACCAGCCCAACTTCGCGAGAAGCTCCGAGCCGAGTTCTCCGGGAAGTGGGAGTTCGAACTGGTCGGCAATCAGGTCATCTGCGCCGGACAGAAGCGGGCGAAACCGTTCGCCGCAATTCTCGATTCTACTTCGAGGGCCTTCGCCGGATACGTCAGCCGCCGCTCCTTCCCCGTCCAGAAGGCGGAGTTCCCGCAGGCGACGATCGTCTTCCCGAGCTTCGAGCTGTTCCGGACCTACGCCGAATCGGAAGGGGTCAACGCGACACCGATCCTGCGGGGCTACTACAACCCGGGCACGAACCGCGTTGTCCTCTATGAAGGGACGCCGGTGACGGGACAGGCGGAGACCGCGTCGCATCGGACGGCTCTGCTGACTCGCCTGGACCGGTCGTCGCGCCCGGGACGCATCGCGGCGCCAACTCCGTTCGATCCTCCGCAGTCTCCGCCGACCTCCCTGTTTCACGTGAAACATTCCTGGCTCGATCGCCGGGAGGAAATGGTCGGGACGCCGAGCGAGGCTGGGTCCATCGCCTCGTTTGGAGCGGTCGCGGGGGCGTCATTGAAGGACACGCTCGTCCACGAAACGATCCATCAGCTGGCGTTCAACGCCGGTCTGCACAGCCGGCTGGGGAGCGAGCCGCGTTGGGTCGTGGAGGGATTCGCGATGCTGCTCGAAGCGGAGTCGACTCTCCGGGACGACCGGGGGGGCGGCGCTGGGGATCGCGTCGATGTCGAGCGGTACACCACGTTCCAGAACGCCCGTCCTTCCCGCCCCAAGACCATGCTGCGGGACATCGTGACGGGCGACGGCGTCTTTTTGACGAACCCGTTGAACGCCTATGCGGAGGCGTGGGCGACGACCTTCTTTCTGTCGGAGACGCGGTCCTCTCAGTACGCCGACTACCTCAAGCGGCTGTCGAAGCGAAACCGTCTGGACGAGTACCCTGCCGATGCCCGCCAGCGGGATTTCGAGCAGTCGTTCGGGAAGGACTTCGTGATGCTGGACGTGCAGCTGCGGGAGTTCATGGACCGGCTCAAGGTCCGAACGTCAGGCGGCAAGTGACGCTCGCAGTCCCACTGGGTCCAGGGGCACCCTGGTCGGGGGGGGCAGGGGGGCGAAGCCTCCTTGCCCACCGGAGGCCTGGCCGTCGAGAGATGTCCGAAGGAGCCCGTGTCCAAACGCGGACACCGTGTCGTATGCCCCCTCACCAACCCGCGCGGATTCCGAAGCCAGTGGTGAGTCCTCAACGCCGCCTCAACAAAGGGAACATCCGTTGTGTCCCACGGTTCCGCTACAAAAATGCCTCCGGCGGCAAGGGGGCGTGGCCCCCTTGACCCCAGCCTGCCGTGGCACATTGGGTTTGAGCGAGCACCGCCGTGCCGGCAAGGACGGCGTTCGAACGCCCCGACCGGACGCTGGGGGTTGCAGCGGGAAACGGAACTCGTAGAATCTCGCGTCCCGGCAAACCTCGTTCGCCGGACCGGCCGGAGTAGCTCAGTTGGTTAGAGCAGCGGATTCATAAGCCGCGGGTCGGGGGTTCAAGTCCCTCCTCCGGTACTTTTTTTACCCGCCTCCCCGGCTGCCCCCCTCGGGCGAAAAACGGTCAACACCCGTCCGGCCACGGGCTCGCTGACTTGGACCGCAGGGCGAAATCTCACTGCGAGTCGGCCGTCTCTCCCAGCCGCGCCCGCTCGGCCGCGATGACCACCCGAATGACGTTGTAGCTGACCTGCTCTTCGAGGTGCAGAAAGATCGGCTTGAGCCGCGCCAGGCCGACGACTTCGATCGCCCCCCGCACGCGGACAACGTCGGCCTCGTCCACCCACGGGCTCAGGTCAGACGAGTTCTTGAACGCCAGGTACTGCTCCAGATAGTCCAGCACCGTCGACTGGACGCGCCCCAGTTTCGACGCGATCTCCGCCAGCGGCAGCCGCTGATCGAAAAACGGGAACGCCTGAAGCGCGTTCGACGTCGGAGCCTTTCTCGCGGAACCGCTCTCCGAGTCCACCCGCGAAGCGGGCCGAAGCGGCGTCGGCTCGTCGCTGACGTCCACCCCCACGCCGGTCTCGCTGCAATAGCCCACGATCTCGGAGACGAAGGCGGCCCCGAAATCCTCCTGCTTCTTCCGACCGACACCGCTCACGAGCAGGAACCGGTCGACGGAGGAGGGCCGCTGCCGGGCCATATCGCGGAGCGCGGAGTCCGAGAAGATCGTGAAGGCCGGCACGCTTCGCTCCGCCGCGAATCGGGCCCGAACCTCCCGCAGCCGTTCAAAGAGGTCCCGATCGACCCCCGCCCACGACTCGGGAGAGGTCGCCGGCGACCGGCGGCGCTCCCGTCCCGCGCTGGGCTCCGGATCGTCATTGTCGGAAGCGAGGTTCCCGACGACAAGACGCGGGATGACCTCCCCCTTCAGGAGCCGGCGTCCTTCCGCCGTGATCCTCAGAACGTCGAATTCCCCTTCCTTGAGGAGGAACCCCTGCTCGACGAGTTGGGCGATCCATGACACAACGGCTTCCTTCGGCTCCGACCGCAGCAGGCCGAACGTCGAGAGCCGGTCGTGTCCGTTCTCCAGGATCCGCTTCCCGCGCGCGCCGACGAGAACCTTCGCCGTGTACTCGGGCCCGAACCGCTGCTCCTGGCGATGGACCGACGAGAGGATCTTCTGCCCCAGAACCAGCGGTTCGGTCACGGGCTGAAGCTCGGCCTGACAGATGTCGCAGTTCTTCCCGCAGTCCTCCTCCAGCTCCTGCCCGAAGAAACGGACCAGCGCGCGGTGCCGGCAGAAGGTCCCCTCGCAGTAGGTCTGGACGCGCTTGAGGGCATCGAGCGACGCCTGCCGCAGATCGGGAGGCTGGGCCTCGTGGATCCGCTTCCAGGTCATGAGGTCGTCGCCCCCCCAGAAGAGGCAGCACTCCGCCTCCAGCCCGTCGCGCCCCGCGCGGCCGCTCTCCTGCTGGTAGTGCTCGATCGACTGCGGCATCCCGGCGTGGATGACGTAGCGGACGTTCGACTTGTCGATCCCCATCCCGAAGGCGACGGTCGCCACGATGATCGAGACGCGGTCCTGGATGAAATCCTCCTGGCTCTTCTGCCGCGCCCCGTCGTCCATCCCCGCGTGATACGGCGCGACGGAGTAGTTGAGGCTCGCCAACGCCGCCGCCACCCGTTCGACCTCCTTGCGAGTCACGCAATAGATGACGCCGCTCTCACCCGGATGCCGGTCGATGAACCGCTGAATCTGGCCGAGGAGGCGGTCCTTCCGCTCGACACGGTACTGAAGATTGGGTCGGTCGAAGCTCCCGACGAGGACTTCGGGATCGCGAAGCTGAAGCTGGTCGCAGATGTCGCCCCGGACGCGATCGGTCGCGGTGGCGGTGAAGGCATGAACCGCGACGTCGGGGAATCGGTCCCGGAGCTCGGACAGCATGCGGTAGTGCGGGCGAAAGTCGTGGCCCCACTGGCTGACGCAGTGCGCTTCGTCGATGGCGAAGAACGAGATCGGCACGTCCGCGATGGTCTCGAGGAACTGCGGCGCCATGAGCCGCTCTGGAGCGACGTAGAGCAGTTTGAGTTCGCCGGCGCGGAGCCGGCGCATGACCTGGGTCTTCTCGGGCCCGGTGAGCGAGCTGTTGAGGAGAGCGGCGGCGATGCCGGACGTGCAGGCGGCGTCGACCTGGTCCTTCATCAGGGAGATCAGGGGGGAGACGACGATCGCCGTTCCCGGGACGCAGAGGGCGGGAGCCTGGTAGCAAATCGACTTTCCGCCGCCGGTCGGCATGACGACGAGGGAGTCCCGTTGCCGGAGGCAGGCGAGCATCGCCTCCCGCTGGAGGGGGCGGAATTCGGTGTACCCCCAGTCGCGTTGGAGGACTTCTCTGAGGGTCCGTGTCTGCTCGTCCTCCTTCAGGTGTGTGGCTGCCATCATCAACTCCGGCCCGAAAACTCAGTTCCGAATCGAAGGTACCGGACTCCGCCGATGTGAACAAGAATACACCTGCACTTTGTACTCTCATTAGCAGTGTTGTCTGGTCGAGGCGTGTCATCGCCGGTACGACCGAACGAGTGGCTGAAGGTGCCCATTACCGGCACCGCCCGACCGGGTCCAGGGGCACCCTGGTCAGGGGATGCAAGGGGGAGAATCCCCCTTGCCCGCCGGAGGCCTGGCCGTCGAGCGATATCTGAAGGAGCACGTGTCCAAGCGCGGACACCGTGCCGGATGCCCCTCGCCAACCCGCGGGGACTACGGAGCGAGCGTGGAGTCCTCAACGCCGGCCGGTACCACAAAGCGGACGTCCGTGGTGTACCACGGTTCCTCATGGAAGCGCCTCCGGCGGCAAGGGGGCGAGACCCCCTTGACCCCGGCTGCCGTCGCACGTTGGGGTTGAGCGATGGAGGTCGCGCCGGCGAGGACGCGGTTCGAGTGCCCCTCACCGAACTCATCCGCGGCACACGGTGTCGAACGAGTGACACCTATATATAAGGAGAACACTCGCCAACCGATCACACGCCGCTCCACCACCGGCGACAGCGCCGCGACGGGTCGAATCCGAGATCCACCGCCACGGCAAGCCACCATGCCTCTACTGACCGAGAGCTACCAGGAGCAGACCCAGATCTGGCCCGCAGACGGCCGCCACATCCTCGCGCAGTTCGACGACGAATCGATCGTCCTCTACCAGGCCTACACGCCGGCGATCGGCCACTTCGCCGCGGCGAACGGCGTCCTCGGCGGCCCGTTCCGCTACACCCGGATGAGCTGGGTGAAGCCGAACTTCCTGTGGATGATGTTCCGCTCCGGCTGGGGAACGAAACCGAACCAGGAAGTGACACTCTCCCTCCGGGTCCGTCGGACCTTCTTCGACGCCCTGCTCGGGGAAGCGGTCCCCTCGACATGGAACCACGACCTTCACCCGTCGCGCGAAGCGTGGTCTCAGGAGGTCGAGCGATCCGACGTCCGGCTACAATGGGATCCTGATCACCACCCCAGCGGAGCCAAGCTGGAACGACGCGCGATCCAGCTGGGACTGCGCGGTCTGACCCTCGAGGCCTTCGGACAGAGGGAACTGCTGGAGGTCCAGGACATCTCAGAGTTCGTGGCGGAGCAACGCCACGCACTCGCCTCGCGCGGGGTCACCGCGCTGCAGACTCCCCGCGAGCGCGTCTACCGCCCGGCCGATCCCGCCATCGCGGCGCGCATCCGGCTCGCCGACCTTCCGTAGTCAGTCGCGGTCCGATGGCAGCCGTCCCCAATGGCACGGCCATCAGAGCCGAACGCGAACCCGGTCGCCCGTTCGATCAGGCCGCGGCCTTCGCGGCCGGGCTGAACAGAGCCTGAATGCCCATCGGCCCGGCAGCGGTGCCGTTCCAGGCGTGGGCTTCCATCGACTGGAGAATCCCCTCGGCGACCTCGACCGCCTTGAGAGCGTCTTCGCCATTGACCACCGGACGGCGGCCCGTCCGCACGCAGTCGAGGAAACTGGAGAGCTCGAGCGTCAGCGCGTCCCCTTCGGTGACGGAGACCGTCTCCATCGGGAAGAACTTCGTGAACATCTCTTCTTTGAGCTGGGCGATGTTCGCACCCTTCTGGAGCGAGAGGTCGAACGGCAGCTGGCCGGCCAGGACCGGAACACCCGGCTTGATGCGGGTCACCGAACGGGCCTGCAGGTCGGCGGTCGCCCACCCCTCCGCGGACCACGCCTGGATCGACCGCTTCGTCTGCGGGCAGAGCCGGCTCGCCGAGAGGTCGGCGATGCAGCCGTTCTCGAACCGGAGGCGGGCCTGGACGCAGTCCTCATGGCCGCCGACGAGACAGAGTCCGAACGCCTCGATCCCCGCGACGGGGGAAGCCGCCAGGTGGAGCACCAGCTCGATGTCGTGAATCAGGAGATCGTGCACCGCGCCGATGTCGGTCGACCGGAACGGATAGGGGCTGTGCCGCTCGGTGCGGATATAGCGAGGAGAGCCGACGCTGTTCGCCAGCTCGACGAAGGCCGGATTGAACCGTTCGATGTGCCCGACCTGGAGCGGGATCTTCTTTTCGTTGGCCAGCCGGACGAGCGCGCGGGCTTCGACCGCCGTCTTCGCCAGGGGCTTTTCGATCAGGACCGGGACGCCGCGCTGGAGAAACTCCTCGGCGACCTTCTGGTGGAGGAACGTCGGGACGACGATCGATGCGGCGTCGACCTGGCCGGCCAACGTACGGAAGTCCGGAGTCCATTCGCACCGGCAGGCATCGGCAACCGCCTGTCCCTGGGTCGGATTCGGGTCCGCCACGGCGACGAGTTCGACACCCGGCATCGTCGAAAGAATCCGGGCGTGATGCCGTCCGAGAGCTCCGACACCCACCACCGCCACGCGCAGCCGATCCATGACCTGTTCCTCGAGAATCCGCTCCGGTCCATCGGAGTGGGAGGAAATGTCGCGTGGCAGGCGCATACGGAGCAAGAGCAGTTTTCGCGCGGTGAATCCGGCCCCCCCCTTCTCCCCGCCAGGAGACGGCCCGGAAAACGAGAAAGGCGGCCGTTCACGGCCGCCTTTCCGAAGTCCTTTGTCGCCGCATTGAGCAGGCCGTTACGCCGCTTCCCGCTCTTCTTTCGGAGCGGCGGGAGCCATCCGGACCGCCTCGCGGCCGCGGCCCATCTTCCCCTTCCGCTGGGTCTCGATGAAGCTCAGCAGGTTCGCCAGCTCGATCGGGAAGACGCCGTCGCACTCCTCGGCCAAGAGCGCCCGGGCCTCGTCGATCTGCTTGTGCTCGCGGAAGAAGAGCCGATGGGCCCGCTTGATGATCCCGATCGTCTCCCGGCTGATGCCGGACCGCTGCATCCCGACGATGTTGATCGTCTTGATTTCGGGATTGTCGCTCCCGGCGGCGAGCATGAACGGCGGGATGTCGTGCGGCACGCGGCAGCCGCCGCTCACAAAGGCCAGGGTGCCGATCGTCGAGAAGTGGTGGACGACGGTGTTCCCCGAGACGATCGCCCGGTCCTGGACGTGGACGTGCCCGCCGAGCAGGACGCCGTTCACCAGGATCGTGTCGTTGAAGATGTGGCAGTTGTGGGCGATGTGGGCGTTCGACATCACCAGGTTGCGGTGCCCAACTCGTGTGACGCCGTCTTCCTTGTCCGCCCCGCGGTTGATCGTCACACCCTCGCGGAACTGGTTGTCGTCGCCGATTTCGACCCGCGTCGTCGAGTTGTGGTAGGTCTTGTCCTGCGGCTCGCCGCCGATGACCGTGTTCGGCCAGAAGTGGTTCCGCTGACCGATCGTCGTGTGGCCGCAGAGCACGACGTGCGAATCGAGACGGCAGCCATCGCCGATCGTGACGTCGGGGCCGACGAGACAGAAGGGGCCAATGTAGACATCGCGGCCAACGCGGGCGCGAGGATCAAGGTGAGCGAGCGGTGATACGTAGGTTGCCATTGGAGACATCCCATCCTTCACACGGACCGATGCGCTGAACTCAGTCCGACAGCCTCCATCGGCGGCGGGCGGCGCGACCCGGGTCCGTCGAATCTATTCGTCCACTCCTGACTGTTTCTTGCGAACAACCGTTCAATTTTGCCAATTCCGACTCTCCGGACCATCCGGAACCTTCGGAACGCCGCCGATCAGGCCGCCGCAGTGGCAGAATCGGCCGCACCCCGGAGGAGCTGCCTGACGACTTCGTGATTCGCGTGGTGTCCCGAGCGGTCGGCCCGGAAGTCCCCGGAGAGCCCCGAACCGATCAGCGCGAAGTCGCCGATGCAGTCGAGGACCTTATGCCGCGCGCACTCGTCGGGAGCCCGCAGGCGGTTGTCGATCACGCCGCCGGGGCCAAAGACCAGCAGGCTTTGCGGCGTCGCCCGCAGACCGATCCCTTGCGCCTGGAGAAACTTTACCTCCTCTTCCAGGATAAATGTTCGCGCAAAGGCGACCTGTTCGATGAAGGATTCCGGCGTCAGGACGACGTCGAACGACTGCGGGGGAATGGCACACGCCCCGTAGTCGAGCGAGTAGCTGACCCGATAGGACCCATCCCGCGTCGGAGCGACGGAGATCCGGCTTCCGGACCGCTCCTCGACCACGACCGACTGCTGCACGGCGTGGATCGACCGCGGCGCGGACTGGGACTCAAAGCCGGCTTCCCAGAGGGCGTCCGCCAGGAAGAGGGCGGAGCCGTCCCCGCCCGGGGGTTCCGGGGCGTCGAGCTGCACGAGGCAGTTGTCGACCTGCAGGCCCGCCAGGGCCGCCATGACGTGTTCGATCATCTGGACGCTCGCCCCGCCGGAGGCGATGGCCGTCCGCCGCGGCATTTTGACCAGGGAGGCGATCGTCGCCGGAATGCGGACCGGCGCAGCGAGGTCGACACGCTCGAAGACGATGCCGTGGTTCTCGTCCGCCGGAAGGAACCGGAGGGTGACGTCGGCGCCGCCGAAGAGTCCATGACCGTGGACCACCGCGGGGCGGCGGAGCGTGCGCTGTGAGCGGAAGGAGTGAGGGACCACGAGGAGGGATTCCATTCCGTTGCGAGTCGACCGCGGAGGGTCCCGGAGGAGGGAGACCGGCCTGCGGCGACTGCGGCCTATGACATGCAACGAACACGGATGATCGTCGGCGATCACCCGTGTCCGGAGACGATCAGTGGAGTCAGGCCCGTTGGGGCGAGGCCCGGGCGGAGCCGGGGACTCGTCGCCCTGAACGGAGAACGCGGCTGGCCGCGTCCTCCGCCAGAGCTTGTTCACGGACTAGCGGGGAGCGCCAGCCGGGGCGGAGGCGGACCGGGCCGGGGCGGCCGCGGGGGTGGCGACGCCGCCGTTCTTCTTGAACTCGTCGTTGAGGTAGCTGAGGATCGGCTCCGTGACGTCGTCCTGCTTCTTGTAGTAGACGACCTGGCGGCCGAGGTTGTTGAGGATCTGCTGGGGATTCTCAGCTTCGGCGACTTCCTGGCGGTTGAACCGCAGGATCAGGGTGTACTTGTAGTAGTTGGCGTAGTCGTTGACCGCCTGCTGGACTTCCAGATAGATGGTCTTGTAGATGTCGGCTTCCTTGCGGAGGAAGTCGCGCTGCGAGACCTTGCGGTAGGTTTCGAGGTCGGTCTGCATCTTGAGGAGCTGACTCTCGATGCGGACGTAGTCCGGGCTCCCTTCCTGGAGGTCGCCGCTGGTGATCTTGGCCTGGAGACTCTTCATCTCCTCGATCATCGCGTCGGCCTTCTTCTGGGCTCCCTGGGCTTCTTCCTGGAGGGACTTGGTCATCGTCTTGAACTTGTCGTAGTTCTTGAAGACGTGGGCCATGTCGATGAGGCCGACCTGGTGCTGGACCGCGCTCTTGGCAGCGGCCGCCGGCTGTTGAGCCGAGGCCGGCGCCAGCGACAGGGCGACGCTGGCACAGAGGGCGGCAGCGGAAACGGACATCAAGAGCTTCTTCACGGCGTTTGCACTCCTTTGCGGTGCCGATTTGTCCCGCCGCGAATGGGCTGGGGAACGGGGGACGGTATTCACCGAACAGTGTTTTGAGCGAGTTGTCGTCGCATTGGTGCTCGCCAATCCTGGGCGAGTGGGTCGGAATGTCTCACAAATTCGCGAGATGGGTCAATACGACTGTTTTGGGGAATTGTTTTGGCCGAGGGGGGTGCGGGTGATGATCAGGATGCACTGCAACGGACTGCCCGTTAATCACTTACGGGAAATTGCCCAGTGGGTAGGAGTCCGTTTTGACCGCATGTTGGGGCCCTTCCCAGCGGCGGAAGCTGCCGATGGGCCCCATCGGGTGGCCCTTGCGGCGGTACTCTCGAAAGCTCGAACCGCCCGCTTGCCGGCACGGCTCTGCCAGCTCAAACCCAACGTGCCACGGCAGCCTGGGGTCAAGGGGGCCACCCCTTGCCGCCGGAGGCGCTTCTATGAGGAGCCCGGGGGACACAACGGACGTCCGCTTTGTGGAACCGGCGTCGAGGACTCACCGTTCGCTTTGCAATCCCCACGGGTTGGTGAGGGGGCATACGAAACCGTGTCCGCGCTTGGACACGCTCTCCTTCAGGCATCTCTCGAAAGCCAGGCCTCCGGCGGGCAAAGGGGCGCTGCCCCTCTGCACTCCCCACCAGGGACGAGCCCCTGGACCCCGGTCAGCCCATCACGAGCGAACGAATCTTGCCCCAGAACACCCGCCGCAGCCCTCAGCCGCCCAGATGCTCCGTGATCCGCTCATTGATCTTCCGAGCATGCAACATCACCGCCGTCGCCAACGCATTGTTGATCGCCCGGGCATCGCTCGACCCATGACAGATCAGACAAATCCCGTCGACACCCAACAGCGGAGCCCCACCGACTTCGTTGTACTCGAACCGCTTCTTGATGCCGTGGAACGCCTTCGCCGCGTGGTGCTTCTCCGTCTCCAGCGACTCCATCACGGTCGACGAGATGGTCGTCATCATCATCGACGCCATCCCCTCACTGACCTTCAGCACCACATTCCCGACAAACCCTTCGCAGATAATGACATCCGCTTCGCCAAGGTACAGCCCGCGCCCCTCGACATTGCCGACGTACCGGCCGGGAATCGTCGACTTCGAAATCAGCTCGTGAGTCTCGAGGACGTCCTGCGTCCCCTTCCCCTCTTCGCTGCCGATGTTCATCAGCCCGTAACGGGGATTCTCAATCCCCAGCACATGCTCGGCAAAGACCGAGCCCATGATCGCATACTGGTGCAGGTGCTCCGGACGCGCGCCGGGATTCGCCCCGACATCCATCAGCACAGCCCGTCCCCCCATCGTCGGCAGGACCACCGCAATCCCGGGGCGCTTGACCCCCTTGAGAAAGAGCCGCGTCCGCAGCCCCGACGCGACAACGCCGCCGGTGTGGCCAGCGCTGACCACCGCATCGACTTCCCGATCGGCCATCAGCTTCCAGCAGACGGCAATGGAGCAGCCCGGTTTCTTGCGAAGGGCGTCCATCGGCTTCTCGTCCATGCCGATGTAGCCGTCGGACGGCACGATCCGCAGCCGCTCGCCCGAGTAACCGGCCGCCGCAATCTGGGCATCAATGGCCGCGACGTCTCCGACCAGGAAGACTTCCAGGTTCGGATTGGAGCGCACCGCCTCAATCGCCCCCAGGACGTTGACGCTCGGCGCATGATCTCCACCCATCGCGTCCAGTGCGATGCGCATCGTCCTTATTCCTCAGGAGTGACCATCGCGCGGCCCTGGTACGAGCCGCAGTTCGGACAGACGACGTGCGAGGGGACCGCGGTGCCGCACTGGGGACAATACTGGAGCTTCATCGGCTTCACGCCGTCGTGGCTCCGCCGCATGTTGCGGCGTGACTTGGACTTCCGTCGCTTGGGAACGGCCATGGCTCAAGATTCCTGTCTACGTCTATTACCGTGCGCGACGGCGGAACACTCCGCAACTCGGACCACTACCCGGCAATTTCACCGCCAAAACGGATCGAAGATGGTACGGAAGACTGATTTTGAAAGTCAAGCAAAGCGCCTTACGGTCGCCGCCTGCCTCCAATCGCCGTCTCTCTCGGCGTTCCACGATCGTTGGCGTTAGCCCGACGACCGGAAACGCGTCGCACGTTCGCCCCTCACCATAACAGTTTACGCAAACGGATGTTACCGACCGTCTCACGGACTTTTCCGCGATCGCGTCCCGGACGCCGGCGGGAGCAGCCCCAGGGCGAGAAAGTGGGGATCGAGCCGCCGCGCCAGCGCCTTCCAGTGGTGGTGCGGGACCGCCGGATAGAGGTGATGCTCCAGGTGATAGAGGTGGTCGAGCGCGATCCACTGGACAAAAGGACCGCGGAAGAGCCGCGTGCGGGAGAGCGCGGAGCCGCCGCGGCCGTCGTGAGGGATGTAGGCGGTCACAAGCGGAAAGACCCAGCTCCCCGCGACGGCGAGCCCGACGTAGACGATCGGAATCGCGCTCCACCGAACGGCGAAAGCCGCCCCAGCAATCAGCGCCAGAACCCCCGCCGCCTCCCCCGCGAGCTGCGTCCGCGCGGCGGGATGCCTCTTCCAGGCCCATCGCCAGAGCCGAAGCTGCATCGGCGGTCCGCTCGCCAGCGCCTGCCAGAACGTCCCGTGGGCCGCCGCCCCTTCCAGGTCGTCCTCCGCGAGCAGGTGGCGATGGTGGTGCAGGTGCGAGAGCCGGTACGCCGTCCCGCTCCGCAACGACAGGAGCTCGATCAGGCTCAGGAGAGCATCGTTGACGCGCCGCGGCAGGTGCAGGGAGCGATGGACCAGATCGTGTGACGTCGAGCCGTAAGTGACGAAGGAGAGCCCCATCATCGACAGAACGGCGAGGTGCCACCAACCGCATGCCGCGAACAGGACGTAGGATCCCATCGCCAGAAAAGGGGCGGACAGAGTCGCAACCAGCCGGGTGGGCGAGACCGTCAGAAGGTCCGGCCCCAGCCCCTGGAGCGACGGCAGACATCGTCCTCCAGACGAAACGTCCGGTCGTCCCGCCGCCTGTCGTGCGCCGGAGAACTCCGTGTCCGTTGGTCCGCCCCTCGCCCCTACGGCTTGGGCGCCCGCTCCAGCCTCGTCCCGACGTAGTGCCCGCCGTTGCGGACCTCCTGGGACTTGAGAGTGAACACCCCCTCGGCGAACTGCCAGGACAGGTCGTCGATTCCCCCGACCGGCTCGACGAGCTGCAACCGGTCCCCCTGGAGCGCATAGGCCCCGAGCAGCACCAGTCCCGCCTTGGACGACCGCATCTCCAGCAGACCGTCCTCGCGCTGGGCGATGGTGATGTCGTAGACGAAGTTCCGCGGGAGCGTCATCGTCCACGCGCCGACGAACTCGCTGGCGGGCCCCTTCTCGTTCGCTTTGCCCCGGGCCGCCCGGATCACGTTCCACGCCTCCGCGGGAAGCTCGCGCGGCAGCCTTTCCACCCGTTCTTCTCCCAGTGCTCTCGCCCCACCGAGCAGCTTGATTCCAGGCATCCCCTCTCCGCCGGGTCCGTTCCAGCGAATGAACGGGGCGAACTGCCCCGGAAGACTCCCCGGGACGCTCCCCGCCGGAAGCGAAGCGACCCCCGCCTGCCAGCCTTCGATAAATCCGCGGACCGCCGCCGGATTCGAGACCTCGGGCTCCGCCATCCGGTCCGCCTGTCCCTCCGGCGTCCGCGCCCGCCGGTAGCCCCCCAGATATCCGCGGCGATAGGAGTTGCGCCGCTCGGGATCGTTCTCGAACGGCGTCTGCGGCGGCAGCGGGACGGCCGCGTCGTCGGCTGCCGCTGCCCCCGGCGCGAGAGTCTCTGCGCCGACGGGCGCTGCGGGACGGGAGGGGGCGTCGGCCAGGAGGCCGCCGGCGGCCAACAGGAAAAGACATGGCATCGTGATCCGGAGCCGCCGCATGGGAACCTCCTTCAACCACGTGTGGCACTATGACGTTTCGAACACTCGAGCTTCGAAACGTCCTCTCGGCCATACCGGATGGCCCGCGAGCGGACCATCCGGGGAGAAAACCCCTGCAGCTTACTCCCGATCCGCAATCCGGACCTTCATTTCATCCGAATTCGCCTTCAATTCCGGAGCATACATCGCCTCGGCCTTCGTCGGCAGGGCGCTGAACTGGCCGGGGATCTCCGCCCGGAGACGGTAGCTGACGCTGTGCTTGCCCCGCTTCAACTGCCGGACAAAGAACGCCACCTTCTCATCCCGGAACTCGACATAAGCTCCCAGGCCGCTCGGCAGGTACCCGCTCTGGAGGTCCACCGGCTCAAAGCCGGCCGCCTTGAAGTCCTCGAACACGAGATACTCGTAGTCGTTCTTCGAGTCGATCTCGAGCTCGATTTCGATCAGGTCTCCGCTCTTCACGATATCGAGGTTCGCCAGCTCGTGGCGGTCGTACTTGACCACCTTCTGCTCGACGACCTGACCGCGAGCCCCCTGGACGGTCGCCGTCGCGTCCTTCTGCTCGGTGAGCTTGTAGAACTTCCGCCCGACCTTGACCTCCAGGCCCGCGGCCTTGATGTCGTCCTCCAGCGAGAAGTTCGTCAGGTAGGCGTTCCAGTAGACCGGCCCCTTGCCGGACTTCCGCAGCTCGATCTTGTGCTCGCCCGTTTCGACCGCGTCGCCGACGAGCGTGAAGGCGTTGTCGAAGCTGAAGAGGTTCTCGGCCGTGACCTTCACCTCCTTGTGCTTCTTACCGTCGATCCAGACCTCGATCGTCATGTCCGGCTTGTCTTCGCCGCTGGCGGTGAGGTAACCGGCCAGGGCTTCGATGCAGACCGCCGTGTCGCGGGTGCTGTTCCAGTACGTCGCATTTTTGCGGTTGTTGAGCAGGTACTTGACGAGCCCCGCCGCCTTCGGATCCTGCGGATTCACCTGCGTCAGGAGCTTCAGGTAGTAGGCGTTCGCCTCGACCCGGTCGCCGTACCAGCACCACCAGTAGCCGGCATGGTTCGGCAGGTCGATGTAGGTCGTCTGGTTCTCGTTGTCCGTGACGACGAACTGTTCGATGTTGCGGAGGATCATGTCCCGCTGCTCGACCTGCTGCTGCTTGTGCAGCGCCAGGCCGAACATCGCCGCGCTGTAGAGCGAGAGCTTCGTCCGGTCGCGGTAGAGGAACCGCTGCATCTCCGGCCCCGCGACGTCGGAGTCGACGAGCATCATGTAGACGAGAGCATCGAGATCGTCCGCCTGGCTGCGATACCGCTCACCGGACTTCGCCTCCCGTTTCTTCGCCGCGATCTCCTCGCCGATCTTGAGGAGCTGGATCTGCTCGTCCTGGTACTGCTTGAGCCACGCGATGCCGCGCTCAAGCGTTCCGGGGACGAGAGCCACGCCGTTCTGCTGCGCGATCTGGAGGCCGTGGACGACGACCGCGGTCGTGTGCGGATAGGAGTGTTCCCCGAAGCCGCTGAACCAGCCCCAGCCGCCGTCGGAGAGCTGCATCTCGGTCAGGTCTTTCACGCCCACCTTGACCATCCGCTCGACCTCGGCCTCGTCGAAGACCGGGTTCCACGAGGGGTCGTGCCAGTTCTTCGTCCCCCGCCGCCAGTCCTCCGCCCGCTTCTGTCCGTCGCCGAGTTCCTGGGCGTTGAGGTTCGTCCGCTTGGCCTGGATCGCCTTGAGGTCGAGCTTCATCCGCTTGAGGATGTTCTGCGTGATGACCGTCGGCAGGAACCGGTTCAGGGTCTGCTCGGTACAACCGTACGGGTAGTCGACGAGGTACGGCAGCGCATCGACCATCGCCCCCGCCAGCGTCGGCGAGTAGCGGATCTCCAGCAGGCTGTCGTTGATCCGCCGCTCCGCCGGGACCTTGACGGTCAGGGCTCCGGCCTCTTCGCCCGGCCGGACGACGCCGGTGAACGACTCGGTCTTGAGCATCCCGTGGACATAGACCGGGAACTTCATCTGCATGGCGTCGGACTCTTCGTCCGTCAGCGCCTTGACCGTGATGACCGCCTCGCCCGCCTGCTTCACGCTGACGATGAAGTCGACCTTGATCTCGCCGTCCGCGGGGATCACGACCTTCTGCGGATTGAGCGTCCGGTCCGCCTTCTCGAGGCACGGACCATCGAGAACGAGCTCGACGACCCCCGCCTTCTCGGTCTTGAGGTAGTTGTGGACGTTGGCGGTGATGAAGACCTGGTCCTTCTCGACGAAGAACCGCGGCGCCTGCAGCCGGACGAGCAGGTTCTTGGAGGTCACGACCTCCGTCGAGCCTTCACCGACGCGGGTCCCCTTCCCGATCGCCCACGCCCGGAGCTTCCAGGCGGTGAGGTTCTCGGGCATCGTCAGCGCGACTTCCGCGATCCCGTCCGCACCGGTCGTGATGTCCCCCTTCCAGAAGGCGGAATCGGCGAAGTTCGTCCGGACCGTCGGCTGAACCATCTCCGCTCCGCCGTCACCTCCCGCAGGTCCTCCCGGCGCCGCCCCCGACGACTTCGCCATCAAGGCATCCGCCGCCATCGGGGCGGCCGAGGCCGGCGCCGGGGGAGCGGCCGCTCCCTCCATCATCTCACCGCCGAGTGAGAAGCGGCGACCGCGTGCGGCCTGCATCTTCGTCGCACCCGCTCCTCGCTGGGCCACCTCGGCTTCGACAACGAGCCCGCCGAAGGCGCCGAGATCCTGCATCGTCGCTTCGCCGCTCTTCACAAGCTGCTGGAACCAGCGGTTGAGGCTGCTGTCGGTGGCGGGATTGTGATGCCGCCGCCACTTCCAGAAGAACTCGCGGATCTCCGGAACATTCGAGCCGCCCGAGATGTACTCGACGGCGCGGTCATACATCGTCAGCGCCATGGAACCGACGAACGGCTTTCCGTCGTTGTCGGTCAGCTTGAGCTTCACGGTCGCCGGCTGGCCCGGCTTGTACTCGCTCGCCGAGGGATCGACCTCGACGTTGATGACCCGCTTCTCCGGCGGGACGACCAGTTCCCTGGCCACGGTGTGGACCTTGCCGTCCGCGACCGTCACCGCCTCGACGAAGAAGTTCGGCATGTCCTTCTGGATGACCTCGATCTCCTCCGTGACGCTCTTCCCTTCCAGCCGGAGAATCCGCGGCTTGCCGTCGTAGATCCCGTTGACCGGCCGGACGAAGAACAGCACCGTCCCCTTGGCCTTGTCGACGTTCACCATGACCCGGGCCTTCTCGCCCGGGGCGTACTCCGCCTTCTCCGGGATCAGTTCGAGATCATTGAACCGGAAACTCTTCCCGTCAAAACCTTCGCCGGCGACGACGAAGAGGTAGCCCCCTTCGATCGTGTGCCGCTCGGCGTCGGTCACCTTGTAGGAGAGCCGGTACTGTCCGGGCTGGGCCGCTTTCACTTCCTGCGCGGCGTGCCCCTCCGCGTCGGTGTCGAGGTTCCACTCCTCGACCGTCTCCTCCTTCGGCACGCCGTCGGCGTCATAGCTCACCTTGAGGAGCAGCAGTTTCCCGCTCCCCTTCACCCCCTTGCCGCTGACCGTCCGGGCCTGGAACTCCGCCTTCACGGTGCTCCCGGCGCGGTAGTGGCCCCGGTCCGTCCAGGCGAAGACCTTAAACGGCTCGCGGGCGACCATCACGTTCCCGGTCCCGACGATGACCCGGCGGGAATTGTCCACGACTTCCGCGGTGATCGTGTACGAGTGGTCCTGGTCTCCGTGGAGCTCCTGCGCCAGGGCGGTGTCGATCTCGACCTCGACCGTCCCGTCCTTTCCGATCTCGACTTCCTGCTCCGCGACGAGCTCCGGCGGCTCCGGATTCCAGCCGATCCAGAAGGGAATCGGCGCGAGACAGCCCCAGCGGCCGTAGCCGGGATACCAGTTCGCCTCGCTGGCGAACCACCAGTAGCCGGGACCGTAGAACCAGTCCCACGGCCGGGCGGGATACCACCGCGCGTTGTGCGGCGAGCGTTCGACCTTGTACTTGACGGTCCCCTCGACGACCGGGGCTCCGAAGTAGTATTTCGCCTTGATCGTGGCGGTGATCTTCTCGCCGAGCATCACCGGCTTGTCCGGCGCATCGACGGTCACTTCGAACTCCGGCTTCTTGTACTCCTCGACCCGGAACGAGACGCTGCCGCCGTAGCGGTTCGGCTTTTCCAGCGTGAGGTTGTACTGGCCGAGCTTGGCCTCGTCCGGGAGAGCGTATTCGCCCAGGACTCCACCGAACTCGTCCGCCTTGAGGTCGAGCTTCTGGACCTCCTGCCCCTGCGGGTCGTGGATGCGGACGGTCACCTGATCCCCCGCGAACAGCGACTTGTCGTCCTTGTCGTACTTCGCCTGCCCAATCCAGAACTTGAACTTCACGGGCTGGGCCGGCCGGTAGACCGGGCGGTCGGTGATACCGTAAACCTTGGTCTCGTTGTACTCCTCGTCATGGCGCTGGCCGTACCAGACGTGGCTGAAGCCCTGGTGCGCGAACCGGCCGTCCGCGGTGCGGACCGTCGTCAGCCACTGGTAGTTGCCATCCATCAGCTTGGGATCGGCCAGCGTGATCCCGTCGGCGTCGGTCGCCTCGGCGAAGTTGGCGGTGAAGAGCTCTTGCTGGTTGGGCTTGCGGTTGTATTCCATCCGCCAGCCGAAGAACTCCATGTTGGCCCGGGGAATCGGTGTTCCGGACGCGGCGTCCGCCACGTAGTAGATCGTCTTCCCGTTCCCCGGCTTGCGGACGATGACCGTGTCGTCGATCCAGATCAGGACGCGGCTCATGTTGCCGTCACTCATCCTGGCCGTCACCAGATAGGCCCCCGCTTTTTCCAGCGGCGTCTCGACCGTGACCCGCCGGTGGAAGTGTTTCTCTCGGGGCTCGACAGCCAGCGTCCAACTGGCGACCGTCTCGCCGAGGTACTTTCGATTGTCCTGCTCGACGATCTGCCAGCCGATGTTGTCGATCTGGATCTTCTGCCAGTCGAGCTGCCGTGGCTTCGACTGGAGATACGTCTTGATGTCCTTCAGGAGTTCCGGAATCTTGACCGCGTGCGCCTCGAAGCGGACCTCCTTGCCGTTGCGGAAGCGGTACTCCAGCGTCGCTTTCTTCCCCGCCGGCAGCGATGAGCCCCCTTCGAAACGGCCCCAGTTCTTGACGATCTGATCGAGACTGTTCTGCCGGAACCCGCTGGGTCCCGGGCCGAATTTCTCGATCCCTGTCCGCCACCACTGGGCGGCAGTCTCGTACTGCTGACGGTTCTCGAAGATCGAAGCGAGCTGATTGACCGACAGTTCGGCCACCCCGAGGTTCGGATCGCTGAGATCCTGGTCGTTCACCAGCCGTTTGAAGATCCGGATCCAGTTGAATTCGTCCGGGACCTTGAACCGCTTGATGCCGGTTGCGAGGCGGGCGATCGTCTCGTCCTCGCCGAGCCCCGGCAGGGCAAAGGGACCGATCTCGTCCTTTCCATCGTTCCCGCCGGGGAGGACGACTCCCCACTGCCGCATGGTCTGGACGTCGAACTGCTGCATCAGGAAGTTCGCGAACCGCCAGTCGACGTCCGCCTGCTGCCGCGCCCCGCGTTTCCCCTCCTGCGCGAGAGCCCACCGCCACCGCTCGCCATCGCTCTTCGCCGCCTCCCAGCTCTCGGGAACGGTGTAGTAGACCGGGTTCCCGTCGGCGTCGACGGGAGCGCCCTTCGGCTGTCCCCCGCCTCCCCACATCCGGCCGCGGCCCCGACCTCGCCCCTGCCAGCCGAACTGGCCCTCCTGGTAGTCCGGCAGAGTCTCCAGGTCCGTCAGTTCCTGCAGCCGCCACGCCTCGGTCCCTTCGCGGCCGGACATCACCGCGTCGCCGAGCTGCCGGTAGAACTGATAGCGATCGTTCTGGTCTTTATCTGCCGCGACGAGCGGCATCGCTTTCACAAGGAGCTGGAGAGCCTCGACCCGATCCCGGTCGATCGTGCCGACGTACTCGCCTCCGCCGCGGTTGTTCCCCCGCTGGAACTTCCCGGCCACGACAAAGCCCCAGTGGTCCCCGTGCAGGAACGCCTGGGCCGCGGCGGCAAGGACTTCGTGGTGTGTCTCGTGCGCCGCGACGACATCGTGGCGAAACGCGTCGACATCGGCCTGCCGCTGGAGCGACTGCAGGCACTGCACGGCCCGGTTCATCGCGTCCGCGGCGACCCGGCCGGCGGTGTCGGGATCCTTGGCGTACCGGGCGAAGACGTCATACGCCTCCTTGAAGTTCCCCTGCTCCTGGAGCTTGACCGCATCTGCAAAGCGGGCTGGTTCGCCGGTCGCCGGTTGAGCCGCCATGAGGTACACCAGTCCTGAGCCGAGGAGGCCAAAGGCCATGAGGCCGACCATCAGGGCCAGCGGGCCGACCAGTCGAAGCGAGCGCGAGCGGCGCATCGGAGTCATCCTTTCCGAGCCCCCTTCCCGGGCCGAATGGCCCTCGTTCCGGGAAGAGGAAGAATCCTGTGAGTGACGTGGCGACTGGATCATAACGGAGGCACTTCTCAACGGCGACGACCCCGGAGAGGACCCCAAGCGGGCTTCTTCGGGCGCCGAATGGACGCCGCCCCGCCGCAGAGAGTTCCCGCGAATTCGCCCCGCGCCGACTGCCGATGCCGACGCAGGCCGTCAGGGCAATCTGGCGGGACTGAGCGTTCCGGGCCCGACCCTGTTGATCGAATTCGGCTCGCATTGGCCGCGGCAGATGGCTTCACGGCAACATGGCTCTACCGCAAAACAACACGTCCCCGGAGAACGAGATCGTTCTCCGGGGACGGCGAGTTCCATCAGCAGCGGATCATCCGTCGGCCAGCGACGGAGAGCCGACTACTTCTTGGCGCAGCAGGTCTTGGCCGCAGCGTGGGCTGCGGTTCCGCAGCCCCCGTCGGAGCAGCAATCCGCCTTGCCGAAGTTGCAGCAGACGCAGTCCGCGCAGGAGGTGCAGTCGCAGTTCGGGCATCCCCCGCCGCCGCTGCAGCAGGCTCCGCCGCAGAGGGCGGCGCAGGAGGCGGGCGTGGCGGCGGACGAGAGAGCCATGCCGGCTCCGGTCATGGCGAATAGCGACAGCGCAGCAGCAAACAGTTTCGTACGAGACATTGTGAAGAATCTCCGATTGAAGGATTCAGGAACGTCCGCGAGGGCGGACACGGGTGTGAACGGGCCGGGACGGAAATCGTCCCGCGGCGAAGCCAGGCGTTCACGCCGCAATCGGAGGGGGCACACAGGGGGGATGCGTCAGCCCGCAGAAGGAATCGCTGACGAGGTCCAGCCTCTCAAGGAGGGGGACTTCGATCTGGAGTCCGCGGACCGCGAGGGCGACCACGGGAATCGAAACGGTGGTGCAGCAGACGCACCCGGAGCAGTTGGTTCCGCAGTGTGAGGAGCCGACGTGGGGGGCTTTGCCGTCGTGGCGATGTGCGGCGGTGGCAGCACAGCAGGTTTTTGCGCCTGATGCGTGATCCGCGGCACAGCATCCGGAGGAGCAGGTCGCACCGCAGCAGGAGTGCTTCACTTGTTCTGTCGTGCCTTGGCCGGCACAGACGCTTGCTCCCGGGACGTGTGCAAATGGCACCGCGAGGGCGATGCAGCAGAGCACAACGATGGCGGGGATGCGGAACATGGCGACTCCATTATCCGCGCAGTGTCGAACTCCGGCAAGCGCATTTCCCGCCTCATCCGGGTCCAGGGGTCACCCTGGTGGGGAGTGCAGAGGGGCAACGCCCCTTTGCCCGCCGGAGGCCTGGCCTGTCTCGATCTCACTGAAGGAGCGCGTGTCCAAACGCGGACAACGTGCCGGATGCTCCCTTACCAACCCGCAGGGATTCCGAAGGCGAGCAGTGAGTCCTCAACGCCGGTTCCACAAAGGGGACGTCCTTTGTGTCCCACGGTTCCTCATGGAAGTGCCTCCGGCGGCAAGGGGGCGTGGCCCCCTTGACCCCAGGCTGCCGTGGCACGTTGGGTTTGACGTGGCATAGCCGAGCCGGCCAAGACGCGGTTCTTTAGGCCCGCTTTGCGTCCGCCGACGGATACCGGACCCGACCGTGATATATCCCAATCAACGACTTGATCAACGACTGCTCAATCTGATGAATATCCGTCAGACGCAGCGAACACTCGTCGAACTGACCATCCATGAGCTTCTTCATGGTGATCTTCTCAACCAGGTTCTCAATCCGACCCGGCGTCGGCTCCTCCAGCGTCCGGCTCGCACTCTCCACCGCGTCCGCCAGCATCAACACCCCCGCCTCGCGGGTCTGCGGCTTCGGCCCCGGATATCGGAACGAATGCTCTTCCGCATCGGTCCGGTGATCCGGGTCCTTCTCGGCATCCTTCCGGGCCTCATGGAAGAAGTACTCCACCAGCGTCGTCCCGTGATGCTGCTGGATGAAGTCAATGATCTGCTGCGGCAAGTGATGCTGCCGCCCCAGCTCCACCCCGTCTTTCACATGCCCAATGATGATCAGCGTGCTCATCGCCGGGTTCAGCGACTCATGGAGGTTCCCCTCCCCCGCCCGGCAGTTCTCGATGAAATACTGCGGCTTCAGCATCTTCCCGATGTCGTGGAAGTAAGCCCCCACGCGGACCAGAAGCCCGTTCGCCCCGATCGACTCCGCCGCCGCCTCGCCAATGCTCCCCACCGCAATCGAGTGGTTGTAAGTCCCCGGCGCCCGCCGGACGAGTTCCTGCAGCAACGGGTGCGACGGGTCGCACAGTTCCAGCAGCTTGATATCGGTCACGACCCCGAAGGTCGACTCAATGAACGGCAAGCTCCCGGCCACCAGATAACCGGCCGCCACACACCAAGCTGCTCCCTTGAGACAGTGGATCAGGAGCGCGTGATTGGACACCACCTCGACAAAGGATTCTGACGCCAGCAGCCCAATCCCCGCGCGAATGAACAGATGCGCCGCCGCCGTCCCAAACCCGATTTTCACGAGCGACGACCGGGAGGCGACCCGCTTGAGGGGCAGCACCGCCGCCCCGCAGGTGGCGATCAGAGTCACGAATTCATCGAGCTGCACCCGCGTGGCGAGCGTCAGGATCAGGCACAGCGAGAACGCCGTCAGCATCGCGACGTCCTGGTTGTAGGCGATGGCGACCACCATCACGAACGTCAGGACCGGGAGGATCTCCCCTCGCAAAGGATCGAGCGACATCCAGCGGGCGACAAAGGCGGTGAACACCACCCCGCCCAGCAAAACCCCCAGCCGATGCGTGCTCTGCGCCAGCCGCGGCTCGTTGAGAACGATATAGAAGCCGCCGATGACGACGAACACGCACAGCATCAGCAGCACGACCGCCATCCGGGCCAGTCGCATCGCCCACGGCACCGTCCGCTCGTTGGCGTCGTATTCATCGTGAAGAACCTGCAGCATCTCGGCGTCGAGCGTCACCCCCGGCGGAACCAGGAGGTCGCCGCGGAGGAACCGCTGCATGAGCTGCGGCACGGCATCGCGGGCCTTGCTCTGGGCCAGACGGGTCTCGCGCTGGTCGAACCGCAGCGTCGGCTCGATGCTGCGGATCAGCCACAGCGAGACCGCCGGGCGGAGTTCGTCCTTGAGGCTGGGATAGGAGAGCCAGGCCTTCCCCAGGTCCCCGGCGTCGTTGAGCTGATCCGCCAGCGTCACCTGCGGCAGCAGGAGGTCGAGGGCCGGGTCTTCTTTGCGTTCGGTCAGAACCCGGATGCGGCTGTCGCGCTGGATGCGGCCCGTGCGGATGTCGTCTTCGGAAATGACCCCGTTGCGCTCGAGAGGACGGATGAACTTGAGGAAGTCGTCCCCGATGTCCTCGATCCGCGTCTGGACGCTCTGCATCCCCTCGGCCACCAGCGTCGCCTTGAGCTGCTCGTACCGGAAAGCGGGGTCGTTGGCCTCAAAGAGCGCCGAGCCGTCGCTGGCGGGAAGGCTCGTCGTGTCCTTCACCAGACCAAAGGCCCGCTGGGTCGCGGGGCTCACCTGGTCGACGGTTGAGGACTGGGCGATTTCACCCAGGGCCGCGCGCAACTGTTGCGGAAGGTCGCGGAGCCGTTCGGGCTCATTGCGGAAGATGAACGGGACTTTCTCTTCGGCCTTGGCCCGTTCGCGGTCGGTCCCCTTTTCGTCGACCCGTTCGAAGTCGATCTTGGCGGCGATCCCGTGCGGAATCTGGTCGCCATTGCGGTAGGAAAAGGGGGCCTTCCAGCTTTCCAGGAGAACCAGGAGCAGGAGCACTGCGCCCACGCACAGGCCCGCCCGCTCGAGGGAGTCCCCCTCCTGCAGAGAGTCAATCAGGCGTTCCCAGAACTTCTGGCGGGGGCGAATCGTTGCCCTGGCCGGAACCCGGGACCGCTTTTGTCCAAAACCGAACATCCAGTGCCCATACAGGCGGATCGACGAGACCCGGATACCGTCCCCTCATCCTCAGGGGCCTCTTCCGGGGTGGCCTACTCTCCCTGGCCAGTCTTAACTTCCGTGCCGTCCCTTTCTTCGTCGCGCTTCGTCATCATACGCCTCCACAATTTCGCGTACGAGCCGATGCCTGACAATATCGAGTCCGGTCAGGGCAACTACGCCGACTCCGTCGATATGTTTGAGTCGGGCGATCGCGTCGTTGAGTCCAGACGGAACGTGAGGCGGCAGATCGGTTTGCGTCGTGTCGCCCGTCACGACCACCTTGGCTCCCTCGCCCATCCGGGTCAGGAACATTTTCATCTGGGTCGTGGTCGTGTTCTGTCCTTCGTCGAGGATGATGAAGGTGGAGTTCAGGGTCCGGCCCCGCATGAAAGCGAGGGGGACGATCTCGATGACGTCCGATTCCATGTACCGGCGGACCTGCTCGTAGTCGAGCATGTCGTTCATGGAGTCGAGGAGCGGGCGGAGGAACGGGTTGACCTTGGCCAGGAGGTCGCCGGGGAGGAAGCCGAGGCGTTCGCCGGCTTCGACGGCGGGGCGGACGAGGACGATTTTCCGGACCTGTTGTCGCCGGAGGGCGTTCACCGCCATGGCGACGGCGAGGTAGGTCTTGCCGCATCCAGCCGGCCCCGTGCAGAAGACGAGGTCATGTTTGCGGATGGCGTCGACGTATTCTTCCTGGCCCCGGGTCTTGGGGGTGACCTTCTTGGCCTTTTCGAGGAGGTCGATGGTGGGGGCGTCGGGCGTCTTGGCGCCGGGGCTGCCTCCGAGGACGCGGGAGAGGTCGTCGTCTTTGAGGATTCCTTTGCGGCGGACGAGGGGGAGGAGTTCGTTGATGACTTCCTGGGCGCGGGGGAGTCGGTCCTCGGGTCCGTCGAGGATGAGTTGTTCGCCGCGGAGGACGATGTTGACGCCGAGGTTCTCGCGCATGCGCCGCACGTGAACGTCCTGGGCTCCGAAGAGGAGGCTGGGATCGTCGTCGGGTGTGAGGGGGATGTTGGCTTGGGGCATGGGCGGTCCGGTGTGGGGGGGCGTGGGGATTCTAGCAGGACGCGGACCACCAGCGCAGGTTCGCCGCGTTGCGTTAAGCAGAGCTGCCATCCCATCAACCGGGTCCAGGGGGTACCCCTGGTGGGGAGTGCAGAGGGGCCTGTGTTGTTTTTCTGGCCCTTTGCCCGCCGGAGGCCTGGCCGTCGAGAGATATCTGAAGCGCGCCGTGTCCAAGCGCGGACACCGCGTCGTATGCCCCCTCACCAACCCGCGGGGAATTCAAAGCGAGCGGTGAGTCCTCATCGCCGGTCCCACAAGGCGGACGCCCGTTGTGTCCCACGGTTCCGCATGGAAGCGCCTCCGGCGGCAAGGGGGTGAGACCCCCTTGACCCCGGCTGCCGTGGCACGTTGGGTTTAGCAAATAGAGCCGTACCGGAAAGGACGGTCTTCAGAGCGGCTTGATCCGGATGTTGCGCCAAGCGACCTGGTAAGGCCCGGCCCCCTTCGCAATCCCATGCACCTGCAACCCAAGGAATCCCTTCGGATGCGTCTTGTAGATCTCCTCATGCGTCAGGTCCGCCACCGGCTGACCATTGATCCACGTCTGAATCCGCGGCCCCTTCGCCACCACACGGTACTTGTTCCACTCCCCGTCCTTGATGTGCTTGTGGAACTTCCGGTCCTCGTCCTTCACCAGCCAGCCGTACTTCGTCGCCTCGCCATAAATGTAACCCGCCTCCGGAGCCGGATTGTCGCTCGCCTCAATCTCCACCTGCGGACCATTCACCCGGCCGTCGTTCGTCCCGCCGACCGTCTGCGAGCGGATCTGAACACCGGAGTTCAGCTCCTTGTCGCATTTCACCTCGAACTCCAGTTCGAAGTCCCCGAACTCCTCCTTCGAACACAGGAACGAGTTCGGGCTCCCCTCATTCGTCTTGCCGAGAATCGTGCCATCCTCGACGCGATAGGTCGCGGTGCCGTTCTTCTGCTCCCAGCCATCGAGGGACTTCCCGTCGAAGAGCGACTTCCAGCCGTCTTCAGCGGCGAAGACCGGAAGCGCAAGAGCCAGGGCGAGACCAGCGGCAAAACGTGCGAGCGTTTTCATAGGGAGGTCGCAAGTGTGTGGTTGTGGGTGGCAAGAAGGACGAGTCCGTTTTCCAGACCGGTCTGGTCAGCAGAACTCCTGCGTCGTCGGCTTGATGACGAGGTCCGGCACATGCGCCCGCGGCGGCAGCGCCGCGACCGCCAGGATCATCGAGGCAATGTCGTCCGGCTGCAGGATCCGCGCCCGGTGCTCGACCGAAACCGGAACAGGCCGTGCATCGAGAATCGGAGTTTCGACTTCGCCCGGATAGACGTTCGTCACCCGGATCCCGTTGTTCCGCTCCTCGAGAGCCACGCAGGTTCCGAGCGCCGTCATGGCAAACTTCGAGGCGCTGTAGGCCACACCGCCGAGAGGACTCGCCCGCAACCCGGCGACCGACGAAATATTGATGATCAGTCCGTCCTTCCGCTCCCGCATCTGCGGCAGGACATAGTGAATCGTGTTGAACGCCCCGGTGACGTTCACCTGCATCAGCTTGTCCCAGTCCGCGGGATCGAGCGCCGCCATCGTCCGCTTCGGAACGTTGATCCCGGCACTGTTGAGAAGGATGTCGACGCGCCCCATCTCCCGCGTCGCCCACGCCACGACCTCGTCGGCGTTCGCGCGGACCGAGACGTCCCCCGCAAAGGTCAGGATCGGCGGATCCTTCGGTCCCTTGGCCGCCACTTCCTTGAGCTTGTCTTCCCGCCGCCCGGTAATGGCCACGCGGCATCCCGCCTTGGCGAAGGCCAGCGCACAACCGGCGCCGATCCCTGTCCCCCCTCCGGTCACCAGGACCGTCTTTCCTGCGAGCGACATCACTGCACTTTCTCTGAGATTCAGATGAGCACGGACCTTGTGGGCGCGACCAATGGCTTGGCGACGGCGTCCGATTTCTCCATACGGTAGGGCCGCCACCTGCGGACGCAACCGAACCCACCGTTCCCGTCCGCCCTGGAACCAGCGTTGCGACCTTCCTCACACCTTAGCACGTGCTTTGCAATCGTCGCGGATTGGTGAGGGGCATACGGCACGTTGTGCGAGTTTGGACACTCACTCCTTCAGACATCTCCCGACGGTCAGGCCTCCGGCGGGCAAGGGGCTAACAAAACGACACAGGCCCCCTTGCATCCCCCACCAGGGTGCCCCTGGCCCCGGTCGACCTGCGACGGCACTCGAACTCGCGGCACAACAGGCATAGACAGCGCATCCGACATCCCCGGCACCTCCCACCCCGGCCAGCCAAACCCGCAGAACTCCGCCCGCCTCCCCACCGCTCCCCGGAATTCCCCGGCAGCGCGCTATCTAACACCCTCGTCATCCAGCCACACGTGCCATGTTCATCGTGGGCCGTTGTCTTTCGTGAACAGGGCGGTGGAACTCCCCCCCGCGAACGACGACTCACGGTTTCATGGCATCACTCCTCATGGTTGGCTGGGATCAACTCCGACTCGCCGCATTCCAGGAGGCCCCCGAGTGTCAATTCACCGGGCAGGTCAAGCTCCCGGTCGTCCCCCAATGCGTCATCCGCTTCACCCATGAAGCCGACCGCCGCGAAGCCGACGTCTACAAGCTCTCCCAGATCCTCGAATCGGACTCGGCTCTCACCGCGGAACTCCTCCGCCACGTCAACTCCGCCCTCACCGGACTCCGCGCCCGCGTCCAGTCGGTCCGCAGCGCCCTGATGGCCGTCGGCATCCGCCGCTCCAAGGCCCTGGTCCTCACCGCCGCCCTCCGCAACGCCACCAAGAGCGTCAAGTCCCCCCTCATCCCGGCCAACCGGTTCCAGGAAGAGAACGTCGAACGGGCCCTCTTCGCCCTCGAAACCGCCCGTGTCCTCGGACGCGACATGGAACTGGCATACCTCGGCGGGATGGTCCAGGACCTGATTCTCCCGCACCTGACCGCCATCCACCGCGACGCCTACCAGCACTTCTCCCACGACATCCCCCTCGCGTCGTTCGAGCGATCGACGTTCAACTGGGACCACGCCGTGGCCGCCGCCCGGCTGCTGAACCAGTGGGGCTTCCCGGACGAACTCACCCTGGGAGTCCTGTACCACCACGACCTCGAGCGGATCCTCGCCCGGGACGAACTGAAGAACTCCGCCATCCTGCCGATCGCCGCGGCCGCTCTCCTCCCCGACTGCCTCGGGCAGTCGCCGGACGGGCTGATGATGCTGCTCACCCTGCAGGAGGAGCTCCCCGGCTTTCAGTTCCTGGAGATCGCGGCGGCGGTGGACGACGCCATCTCGGCCTTCGAGACGACCGACGAGAACCGCGTCCCGCTGTGCGAGCGGCTCGGCAACCTGGCGATGCAGCATCTCGAGCAGCACCGCCAGGACACGGTCGTGATGCAGAAGCACATCGGCCACTACTTCCTGGAGGGAGAGATCGGCCGGGGAGGGATGGGGGTCGTCTACCGCGCCCGCCACGACATGCTCAAGCGGCCCGCCGCCCTCAAGCTCCTGCTCTCGCCCGACCTGACCCCCAACATGATCCAGCGGTTCGAGGAGGAGGTTCAGCGGACGAGCCAGCTCACGAACCCCAACACGATCGGGATCTACGACTACGGCGTCACCCCCGCCGGGCTCTTCTACTACGCGATGGAATTCATCGACGGCATCACGCTGATGCGGCTCGTGCAGCAGTACGGACCGCAGCGCGAGGGGCGGGTGATCCACCTCCTGCTCCAGGCCTGCCACTCGATCGCCGACGCCCACGCGAACGGCCTGATCCACCGGGACATCAAGCCGGAAAACATCATGGTCGCCAGCCGCGGCGGCGTGAACGACATGGTCAAGGTCCTCGACTTCGGCCTCGCCAAGCCGGCCAAAGCCCTGTCGCAGGCGGACAGCGCCTACGGCATGAGCGGCACACCGCTCTACATGGCTCCGGACGCCATGACGCCCCCCTTCATCGTCGACGCCCGCACGGACATTTACAGCCTGGGGGCGGTCGCTTATTTCCTGCTGACCGGAGAGCCGGTCTTCACCGGGGACGACGTCCGGGAGATCCTGACCCAGCACGCCACCGTGGCCCCCATGCCCCCGTCGCTCCGGTCGGGGCGGACCGTCGCCGACGATCTGGAACAGATCATTCTCAAGTGCCTGGCCAAGCGCCCCGCGGAACGGTTCCAGAGCGCAAGCGAACTGATCGACGCGCTGCACGCCTGCCGGTCGGCCAAGGAGTGGACGCTCCGCGACGCCGCCGCCTGGTGGGGCGAACACAAGGACGTCGTCGCCTCCAGCAGCATCGCGCCGCTGCATCCCTCGGATGTGGAGACGATGCTCGTCCCCAAGGCGCTCCTCGAAGAGATCAGCAAGCGCGCGGTCGCCACCGCGAAGTAGGCCACCGGCGAGCGGGGAACGTCAGTCCCCTGATCCCCCTCGATACTGCACGCAGCCGGAACCGCCTCCCCGCACGCCCCGGTCACGCCCCCCGCAGGTCGTGACTCCCCTTCTCTTCCACCGTCAAAAAACCCCATCGCAGGGCCCGGTCCTGCTGGTACTGCTTCCCGAGCGTCAGCGCGGTGACCGCCTTCGCCAGCTCATACCCCAGATAGAAGGCGTGCGCGGCATCGACCGGCGACGCCTGCTGAAACGCTTCGAACAGCTCGAACGCATCGCGGCCCCGCCAGTAACCGTCGCGGTTCATGACGTGGATCTCCCCCCGCTCGACGAAGATCCGGAAGTTCGGATCCTGAATTTGCCGCGCGATCCCCTCCAGCTCCGCCGCGCCAAGCTCCTTGACCCGCGAGTCCCGCAGGAGCACCAGCGACGAGTCGACGTGCTTCGGAAGCGTCCGCTGGTCGACCGCGAACTTCACCAGCCGGCGGGCGGCATCGAACTCGCGAACCGCCGAGCGGGCCCACCCGATGACCTCCGTCGTCAGGACCGAGGTGACGCCGATCTCCTGGCAGATCCCCGCCAGCAGCAGGCTCATCCCCGCCGTATCGGCCTCCGCCAGTTCAGTGACGTTGCCGATCCCCATCATCATCGGCAGATCGGGCCACCGTCGACGGGCCTCGAAGTAGCGGGCCAGTGACGCCGAGAACCCGAACGCGATCGGCTCGAGAATCGGATCGATCCGGAACCGGGCTCCCGCGGTCCGCAGCGCGTCGATGGTGCGATCGAGCGAGTCGAGATCGCTCGGAGTGTCGGGGATCGCCACGACCTCCGCCGACAGCCGCGACGCCCACTCGATATTGGTCGAGTTCACACTGAGAACCAGATCCGCCCCCGCGGCGACAGCCGCCTCAACCTCCGCCCGGTCGAAACTGTCGATCGAGACCCGGTGCCCTTCCCGCACGAGCGCGGCCACGCACGCCCCGGTGCCGCTCCACGACTCCCCCGGAATGCACCCGACGTCGATCCGGTCCGCGCCGCTCTCGCGAAAGTGCTCCGCCATCCGCAGGACCGCCTCGGGGGCCATTCGCGGAGCGTGATTGACCTCGGCCAGGATCTCGATGTCGTACCGGCTCAAGTCCGCCTGCTTCCGGCCCCCCAGGCCAAAGTATTCGGGAAGGTCCAGGATATCCTTCGGCCCCCGCTCGAACGGCACCTGGAAGGACTCCTGCAGCGCCCCCAGGTCTCCCTGCACCCACCCCGGCACAACGACCCGGTCGACCTGCTCGGGGACCGAAAGCCGCCGCCGGATCAGGTCGACGTGCATCAGGGCCGCCACGCTCAGGCCCAGGACCGCCACTTCTCCTTCGAACCCCGCCCGCTCCGAGACGTCCGAGACGACGCGGCGCACGACATCTTCCGCCAGACGGCCGGTGACGAAGAGAAGGCGGGAAGGAGACACGGGTTCCTGGGCTCGTGGGAGGCTCGTCACGCACGATACTCGCGCGGCGTCGAATGCGATACTTGGCCGCGCCGGGCGTCTCCGTCCTGATGGTCTTCGCGCCATCACGGCCGCTCGCCGCTGGCTCCGCCCCCGGGAATCGGCGCCGGGGTCCCCCCATTGCGGTGATCCGAAAAGATAACACTTTCGTTATCTTCGGTTTGGCAAGTCTCTTGCAGAATGACCTGCTCGGGACCGACAACAGTGGGATCTGGACCAGGGAGCCGAGTGAACCATGCCGGAAGTCTCGTGGAAAGTCGATGCACCCCATGCACTTCCAGCCGACGAACTCTCGCGGACGCTGAAGACGGACCTCTCCAAGGGGCTGACCGATGACGAAGCCCGCCGCCGGCTCGAGCAAGTCGGGCCGAACCGGATCGCCGATGCCCGGAAACGGACACCGTGGCAGATCCTCGTCGCCCAGTTCCTGGAGTTCATGTCCCTGCTCCTGGCCGGCGCGGGGCTCCTCAGCCTTCTCGTCGGCGAATGGATCGACGCGGTCCTGATCTTCCTGATCGTCATCGCCAACGGGCTCCTCGGCTTCTCGCAGGAATGGCGGGCGGACAACGCCATCGACTCGCTGAAGAAGCTCACCGTCCCCAAGGCCCGTGTCCATCGCGGCGGCCGGATCCAGGAGGTCCCTGCCGAGGACCTCGTTCCCGGGGACGTCGTCGACGTCAAAGCGGGGGACGTCGTCCCCGCCGATGCCCGGCTGATCACGGCGGTCGATCTGGAAGCGGAGGAGTCGGCTCTCACCGGCGAATCGCTCCCCTCCGAGAAGGCGACCGACCCCCTCGATCCCCGCAGCTCGATCGGGGACCGGCACAATATGCTCCACATGGGGACCGCGGTCGCCCGCGGCCGCGGCGTGGCGATCGTCACCGCCACGGCGATGCAGACCGAACTCGGTCAGATCGCCCACATGCTGGAGTCGACGAAAGCCCAGGCCACCCCGCTGGAGGAGCGGCTCGAAAAGTTGACCCGGACCCTGGCGCTAGCGGTCTGCCTGATCGCGGTCGCGGTGTTCGTGATCGGCGTTGTCCGGGAGCGGTCGTCGGACTGGAACCGGGACCTCATCGCGCGAATGCTCCTGACCGCGGTCAGCCTCGGCGTGGCGGCGATTCCCGAAGGTCTCCCGGCGGTGATCACGATCTCGCTCGCCCTGGGAGCTCAGCGGATGGCGAAGCGGAACGCGATCATCCGCAAGCTGGCGGCGGTCGAAACGCTCGGCACGATCGACGTCATCTGCACCGACAAGACCGGCACGCTGACGCAGAACATCATGACCCTGGCCGACCTCAAGCCGGCCAACGACTCACCGGAAGGAAAGACGCAGCTCCTGGAGGCGATGGCGCTCTGCAACGACGCCGAGTTCTCCGGCGAGAAGGTGGTCGGCTCCGGGACCGAAGCGGCCCTCCTGCAGGGAGCGGTGAAGCAGAGCTTCGACGTCGGCAAGGCGCGGAAGGAACGCCCCCGCGTGGCGGAGATCCCGTTCTCGTCCGACCGCAAGCGGATGAGCACCCTGCATCGCCGCGGCGACAGCTGGGAGCTGATCGTCAAAGGGGCCTCGGACCGGATCCTGCCGCAATGCGCAAACGCGGCCGGCGTGTCGACCGACGAGTGGGTTCGCCGGAGCGAAGAGCTGGCGGGGCGTGGCCAGCGGGTGCTCGCCTTCGCCCGGCGGTCCTGGAGTTCCGAGACGCTCCCCGATCCGCCGCACGAAGCCGAGAAGGACCTCGAATTCCTCGGGCTCGTCGGCCTCGTCGATCCGGTCCGTCCCGAGGCGAAAGCGGCCATCGAACGCTGCCTCGCGGCCGGAATCACCCCTGTCATGATCACCGGCGACCATCCCGGCACGGCCCGGGCGATCGCCGACGGCGTGGGCATCCTCAAGACGAACGGCAAGGTCATGGACGGCCCCACGCTGGACGACCTGTCGCAGGAAGACCTGGAGAAGCAGGTTCACGAAATCGCGGTCTACGCCCGCGTCTCCCCCGCCCACAAGCTGCGGATCGTTCAGGCGCACCAGGCCCGGGGCCGGACCGCGGCGATGACCGGCGACGGCGTGAACGATGCCCCCGCTCTCAAGCAGGCGGACATCGGGATCGCGATGGGGATCACGGGGACGGATGTCTCCCGCGAAGCGTCGGCGATGGTCCTGGCGGACGACAACTTCGCGACGATCATCCGCGCCATCGAGGAAGGCCGCGTCGTCTACGACAACCTCCGGAAGTTCATCGCCTACCTGTTGACGACGAACGCCGCGGAGGTCTTCGTCATCCTCTCGGCGCTCATCGCCGGGATGCCGATGCCGCTCCTGCCGATTCACATCCTGTGGATCAACCTCGTGACGGACGGCCTTCCCGCCCTCGCGCTCGCCTTCGAGCCGGCGGAGGAGAACACGATGACGCGCCCGCCGCGGGGACGGAACGAGAGCCTGTTCTCAGGAGGGGTCGGCCGGTCCATCATCGTGATGGGGGCCGTGATGGCGCTGACGTGTTTCATCCTGTTTGTGGTCGCGCTGGGAGGGATTCAGACGGGACCGGTCGAGAGCGAGACGCTTTCGCGGGGCCGGACGCTGGTCTTCTCGGTCCTCTCGGTCACGCAGCTCTTTTATGTCCTGGGGATGCGGTCGCTGACGGAGTCGATCTGGACGCGGGGCGTGTTTGCGAACCGTCGGCTCATCGGCGCGGTCGTCATCGCGTTGGTGCTGCAGGTGGCGATCGTCTACATCCCGTTCTTCCAGAACATCTTCCACACGGCGCACCTGACGGTGCCGGACCTGCTGCTGGTCGCGCTCCTGTCGGCCATTCCGCTGGCGGCTCTCGAAGTCTGGAAGGTGATCGCCCGCCGGCGGACCGCCGCCTGATCGCCCGGACGCGGCGCGGACGAGAGGCGGCGCACGTCGCCTCAGTAATCAACGCTTCGAAGGCGACTCGCCCGGACTCGCGGCCGAAGTCGTCCTCGAAGCGGACGATTCGGGCCGGGCCGAGGATCGTTCCGCCGCCAGGGTTCTCGAGGCGGCGACGAGCTGCACCGCGGCCATGAGGTGCTCCCGGGAGAAGTAGGGGGTATCGGCCGCCCCGGCCTGATCGAAGGTCTTTCGCGCGAGATCGTCCCAGCTCATCCCACTGCCGATGTGCCACGCCGCCGCCTGCGCCACCGAGGAATTCACGGTGCCGCTCGCGACGGCCTCGCAGAGCGTCGCCAGCTCGGGCTGAGCGCTGTAGCGCTCCACGGCCACGACCGTGTAGCTGTTCCGGCTGGTCGGCGATCGCTTGCCGTGCTCCAGGCAGACCGAGCGAAAGGGAACCCGGACCGTCTCCGCCGGAGGAATGGAGAAGAAGCCCCCTCCGGCTCCACCCCCCTGGCCGCCGAGTCCGCCGCCGCCGCCAAGCCCTCCTCCCCCCACTCCGCCGCCGACCGCCTGGTTCTGCCCGCCGAGCCCGCCCCCTCCCTGTCCACCCCCCAGACCCCCTTGCCCTCCCCCCAGTCCGCCGCCGCCGAACTGCGGATGGATCTGAACGCCGACCATCGCCGCCGGCATGAGGACCGTGAGCGGCTTGTCGGTCCGGTTCCGGACGAACAGGTTTCCGCCGAACTCATTCTTGAGCCGCAGCGTCACCTCCAGCGACTCTCCCTCCATGCCGGCGAACAGCTCCACCCGTCCGGCCGCCGGGTCGTACTTCGGATTCGTGATCGGCTTCCGGAACGGTTCCGCCACGACGGCCGAGGTCGACAGGAGGACCAGCAACAGACTCAACGCAGCACGGCGAATCATGGTCGGACTTTCGTGAAGAGGGGCGGGGGCCGGGGACCGGAACCCACTGCAGGCGCGAGATCACGCGCTCCGCCGGATGCCAGGAGCCCGCGAGACTACGCCGGTCTCGTGAGCCCGGTCTGTGACCTGGCTCACGTTCGCCACCGGAGGCCAACGCGCCGTTCGAACCCGATCGACCCCACGGTGCGACAGCTCACAGAATCGCCCGGCCGCACCGGCGTAATCTCGCCACTCCACAGCAGGAGATCCGCAGTCGGATCCCCGCCACACTCTTTTCGCTGTCCGGAGAACCCCATGCTCTGCGTTCCCACTTCCCTCCGCCTCACCGCTCCAGCGCTGTTCGTCATGGCGGCAATCAGCCTCGTCGCGGGTCCCGCTCGGGCCGGCGAGCGGATTCCCCGCGTCGGCGAGACGGCAAAGGACTTCCAGCTCTCGTCCGTCCTCGGCACTCCCACGCGACTGTCGGACAAGCTCGCGGCCGGTCCGGTGGTCCTGGTCGTGCTGCGGGGCTACCCCGGCTACCAGTGCCCCGCCTGCCACAAGCAGGTCCAGGAGCTGATCCAGTCGGCCGGGAAGCTGGACAGTGCCCAGGCACAGGTCCTTCTCGTCTATCCCGGCCCCTCGAAGGGTCTGGCGGACAAGGCCAGGGAGTTCCAGGGACGAGGAGAGATCCCCAAGCACTTCACGCTCCTGCTCGATCCCGACTACGCCTTCACAACCGCCTACGGGCTGCGCTGGGACGAGCCGGGGGAGACCGCCTATCCGTCCACCTTTGTCCTTCAGCCGAAGACCGGAGAGATCGTCTTTGCCAAGATCGCCAAGGAACACGGCGGCCGAGCCCGCACGTCCGACGTTCTCGAAGCGCTCAAGCCGTTGGCGCGGACCAGGTAGCTCACGCGTTCCGCCGCGTCCGCAGCCGCGCCAGGTCCCGGGTGCAGTGCTCGCAGGTCCGCAGATGCCGGTCGATCCGCTCCCGGTCCCCCGCCGGGAGCGTCCCGGCCAGATACGACGGAAGTAACCGCACAACGTCGTGACACTCGATCGGCGCGGCGGCGTCCACGAGAGTCGCGTCCGGTCCCGGACCCAGGTTTGGCGCTGACGCGGGAACGACGGGAGCCTTATCGGCCAGCCCCTGGTCCTGCGACCGCTTCCACAGCAGCCCTCCAACGACCACGGCGCCGCTCGCCAAGCCCAGTTGCAGCAACGCCCGGCGCCGCGTAATCCGCGCACGGGCGGACCGGCCGGTCTCCCGGAGCAGTCCGGGAGGGCACGTCTGCCATTCCGTCGAGGATGGATCGGGTGTGTTCATCGGTCGGGCCTGTCGCTCCGGAAGGTCAGGATTCCGGTTTCGGAGCCGGGGGTCTGCGATCTGGCATACACATTGGAGGATTTGCGTGCTCCGGGCGGGGATCCGTCCCGCGTCGAATCTCCATCGGCGAGATGCTCATGGTGGAGCCTCTCCCAGAACACGCGGCGCAGGGGCAGACGAGGGAGGAACCGCGACCGTGCCCGCTGAGCGACGTTTGGAAGGAGATTCAACCGCCTCGGACGGCGACAGCGGCGGAAGGCCCGCCAGATCCCGCAGCCGGGTTATCGAGGTGACGCGGATCCGCTGTCGTCCCAGCTGGACGAGCCCCTCGTTCTGAAGGTCCCCGAGCGCCAGCGTCACCGACTCCCGCGTGGCGCCGATCAGGTTCGCGATCTCCTGGTGTGACAGCCGGATCGCGAGTTCGGCCGCTCCTCCGTCGCGGCGTCCGTAGTGCTCCAGGAGGTCCGCCAGCAGGAACAGGACCCGTTCGCGGGTCGTGCGGAAGAGCAGGCTCCGCAGCCGCCGCTCGATCCGCTGCCGCTGCCAGCCGATGAACTTCCAGATCCCGAGCGCCAGCCGTCCGTTCCGGTTCATGAGGTCCTCGAGCGAGGCCCGCGACAGGGAGGCCACGGTCGACCGGCCGGCCGATTCCGCGTGCTCCTCGCGGGAGCCGCTCGCCACGAGCGCCAGCTCTCCGAACAGTTCTCCGGGCTCGATCAGGGCCAGGACCGCCTCTTTCCCTTCCGCGGTCACGCTCAGGAGGCGGACGCGGCCCGCCACCACGAGGAAGACCGAATCGGCCCGGTCGAGCGGCGAGTAGACGATTTCCCGCGAACGGAACTCCCGGATCCGCGCGTGCGACTCCAGCAGGCCGAGCTCCGCTTCGGAGAGCTGCTCGAACAGCCGCGATTGTTTCAGATACCAGAGGCGCTCGGGCATGCGAAGAACGTGTTCAGAGGGCGGCGACCGTGCCGCGTTGGGGTTCCCGCTCCAGTCCCGTTGAGGAGCTCCCGCGTTCGCCGCCAATCATACCCAAGCCGCGAGGGCTTCGTGTCGCTTTCCGTACGGATTCTCTTGCAAGAATCGCCTCCTCGCCGGCAGAGCGCTGATCGCTCAAACCCAATGTGCCATGGCCACTGGGGTCAAGGGGGTCTCACCCCCTTGCCGCCGGAGGCACTTCCATGAGGAACCGTGGCAAACAACGGGCGTCCGCTTTGTGGTACCAGCGTTGAGGACTCACCGCTCGCTTTGGACTCCCCACGGGTTGGTGTGGGGGCATACGACACGTTGTCCGCGTTTGGACACACTCTCCTTCAGACATCTCTCGACGGACAGGCCTCCGGCGGGCAAAGGGGCGTTGCCCCTCTGCACTCCCCACCAGGGTGCCCCTGGACCCGGCGAGCCAGAGATGTTGGGGTGCATCCGCGCCCGTCGGCCGCTCCGGCGCCATGAAACTCCCTCGCCCCGGAACTATACTGATCACACGACCCGCTAAGGCCATCGACTCGCGCCGGCCGGGTTCCGGTCGAGACCGCCGCACGTGGCGCCGGACTCACCGGGTGATCACAGGAGTGAGGGACTGCGTTGGACGACCGCGTGACCGACATGACGAAATTCTTCCGTCGGCGGAGCACGCTACACCTCCCCATCACGCTGAGCGCCTGCCTCATCGCGCTCAACGTCACCCTCATGGTCTGCTGGATCATCGTCCTCGCCCGCGGAGCCCAGTGGACCGCCCTCACCGTCGGCGTCCTCGCCTTCACCCTCGCCCTCGCCGGCATGATCGTCTGGCTCGTCCTGACGATCAAAGAAATCCGCCTCAACAATCGCCAGGCCAACTTCGTCGACAGCGTCACCCACGAACTCAAATCCCCCATCGCGGCCCTGCAGCTTTATCTCCAAACCCTCCGGATGCGGAACCTCGACGCCGAACGGCGTGAAGAGTTCCACGCCACCATGGAGGCCGAACTCCACCGGCTCGACCAGCTCATCAACCAGCTCCTCGAAGTCGGCCGACTCGACGCCATCGGCCAGAACGAGATGCCCGAAGACGTCGACATCCCCCGCCTGATCGCCGAATGCGCCGATGGAGCCGCCCTCCACCACCAGGTCCGGGTCGCCGACACGTTCGAATTCGACCTAGCCCCCGTCGCGGTCCACACACAGCAGATCGTCGTCCGGATGATCCTCTCCAACCTCCTCGACAACGCGGTCAAGTACGGCGGCGAGCCCCCCAAGGTTCACGTCTCGCTCCAACTCAACGGCACCCGGGCCCGCCTGCGGATCACCAACAACGGAGCATCGGTCCCGTTCGACGACCGGAAGAAGATCTTCCGCATCTTCTACCGCGGCGGAAACGAACTCCAGCGGACCCGCAAAGGGACCGGCCTGGGCCTCTACATCGTCCACACGCTCGTCCGCCGCCTGAAAGGCTGGATCCACGTGACCGACCGCCTCGACGGCAAGCCCGGCTGCACGTTCGAAGCGGACATCCCGGACGCCCGCCCCCTGACCCCGGCAGCGGAAACCGCTCCCTCCCCGCCCCGCGCCCCGGCGGAGGTCCGCCGCTGATGGAGACCCGCAAACGGATCCTCGTCGTCGAGGACGAAGAGGCCATCGCCCGCGGCCTGCGGTTCAACTTCGAGCAGGAGGGCTACCTCGCGATCGTCTGCCGCGACGGCCCGACCGCGCTGACGCACTTCGCCTCCGGCGCCCCGGCGATCGACCTCGTGGTCCTCGACCTGATGCTGCCGGGCATGAGCGGCTACGAGATCTGCCGCGAGATCCGGGGCAAGAGCCGGCACGTCCCGATCCTGGTCCTGAGCGCCCGCACCCTGAGCGAGGACCGGGCCCACGCCTTCGACGTCGGCGTGGACCAGTACATGACCAAGCCGTTCGCCCTGCCTGAGCTCCTCAGCCGCTGCCGCAACCTCCTCGACCGCAACGAACGCCTCGGACTGGGAGCCGCCGCCCCCGTCGCGCCCGCCGTCCCGGCCGGCCCGTACCGCTTCCGGAACGTCGAAGTCGATCCCCGGACGTTTGAAGTCCGCGCCGGCGAGACGGTCTACCAGCTCACGACGATGGAGATGCAGCTCCTGCGGTACTTCCTCGACCATCCGGGGGAAGTCCTTCCGCGGGCACAGATCCTTCGCGACGTGTGGGACCAGAGCGCCGAGATCACGACCCGTTCGATCGACAACTTCGTGATGCGGCTCCGGAAGTACATCGAACTCGACGCCGCCAACCCCCGCCACCTGCTGTCCGTCCGGGGGACCGGCTACCGCTTCATTCCCGACCTCGGAGACACGAATGGCCACGGATCAGTCCCTCCTTCCAGTGATCGCGACGAGCCAGCCGGCGCCTAGCGCCTGCGCCGCCGGAGGCTGCGGAGGAACGGCCTGGATCCGGATCGGTGCGATCCTGGCGGGATTGGCGGTCGCCCTCGGAGCATTCGGCGCGCACGGCCTCGACGGGGTGCTGACGGCGAACTACGCCGGCAAGACGAAAGTCGTCGCCGGCGAGACGGTCGCCGCGGCGACCAAGTACCTCGGCGACTTCAAGACGGCGGCGGAGTACCAGATGTACCACGCCCTCGGCATCCTGCTTCTCGGCGTCCTGATGCAGGGAAGCGCCTGCCGCGGGCTGCGGATCGCCGCCTGGTGCCACGCCCTCGGGATCCTGCTCTTCAGCGGCAGCCTTTACGTCCTCGTCCTGACCGGCCGGACCTGGCTGGGGGCGATCACTCCGTTCGGCGGAACGCTGTTCCTCGCCGGCTGGGGAATCGCCGCGATGTCATCGATCAACAAACCGGCCACGGCGGCGGAATAGCCTCGCGGCCTCAGGCGGCCCACAGTTTCCGGATCACGATACAGAGGTCGGTCCACCAACCCTGCCGGGCGACGTACTCCATCTCGTCGATCTCGCCGGCGGGGGCAGGTTCCTTCGAAGCCGGCGCCTGTCCCCAGGGACAGAAGAGTCCCGGAGGCATGGCGGGCTGCGAGCCCGTCAGGTCCACGCAGGCTCCGCTTTCGTCCGAGACCTCGGGCGCCGACCCGACAAGGTGAATCTGCCCCGCCAGGACGTTCCACAGGCCGGGAAGCCGATCCCATCCGGACGCGACCAGCCATCGCTCGGGACCACCCTGCACCGTAGTACCGGGTCGCGAGGGGAGCCGAACGATCCCTTCCTCCGGCTCGCCGGCATCGGTCTCGGCGACGTCCACCGGGCGGGTCCGGAATCGCAGCAGCCGGATGCGGCGGCCATCGAGCCCGATCGCCGGGACGGCATCAAGCCAGTTCCCCGACCGCAGCACAGCCAGCACGCCGACGATGGCGACGAGCAGCGGCGAGAGAAAGGCCAGGAGCGCTCCTCCGACCACCAGATCGAAGAGACGTTTCCCGCGATACCCGTGGATCCAGAGCGAGGCGCCGGACCGTTCGGTCCCGGCTTCCGAGTCGGGCTTCGTGAAGCGGAGGATCACCGCCGACGCGGCGTCCCCCTCGTCGGAGGAGACGGTTCGAGCCGAGCCGACGGCAACCGGAATGAACCGGACCGTGGCAGGGGACGTTGTCGCAGGGGACGGAGCGGGAGGAGTCACAGACCGCGAATTCATAGAGGAAGACGCTTCAGGGAGATGTCCCCTCAACATGTCACATCTCCCCAGTCGCACCGGGAACTTCGCCATGGGATCCCTGACAATTCGCAAAGACTTTGCGGAAGAGACCGGACAACTCCGTTCGTTCGCAAGAGACCCGGCGGGCCGGGGGCCTTCCGGAAAATCTTTGCCTCCGGCGAAAAACACGCTCAAGTCTCGACGTCCGCCGGCCGAATGGAGACGCAGGTGACGGCCTGAGCGCTTCCAGTGCGCCCGGACCGCGCGAATCGTCCTCCGGATCCCTAGCTGAATGTCGTCTGTCGCGGATCGTCCTCGCGCCGCTATGGTCCGGCGCGTCCTGCCCCTTCCCAGTCAGCCTCGCCCCCGCCCCCGCCCCGATCTCCTCCGTCCTCTGACGAGCCGCGAGCCCGTGTCGATCTCCGTCGTCATCGCGAATCACAACGGCGGGCCGCTCCTCGCGGCCTGTCTCGATTCGGTCCGCCGGCTGCTCCCCGAGGCGGAAGTCCTCGTCATCGACAACGCCAGCGACGACAACTCGCGGGAAGCAACGCGCCGCGACTTCCCCGATGTCCGGCTCGTCGAGCTGTCCGAGAACCGGGGGTTCGCCTCTGCCAACAACCTCGGCTGTGTCGAGTCCCGCGGCGACATCCTGATTCTCCTGAACTCGGACGCGGAGCTGCTCGAGCCGGGACTGGCCGCCTGCATCGAGAGGCTTGAGCGGGAGCCGACGCTCGCCGCGGTCTCGCCGCGGCTGATCGGGACCGATGGACTTCCGCAGCCCAACTGTCTTCCCGGCCCCTCGATGGGCCGGGCCCTCCGGCGGGTGTTCCTGTGGGAACCGCGGGAGGGGAGCGTCGATCCCCGCCGGGCGGTTGTGTGGCTTCCCGCCACGTGCCTCGTTGTCCGCCGGGACGCCCTGGAGTCGGTCGGCGGACTGTTCGACGAGCGGTTCTATCAGTATTGGGAGGACGCCGATCTGTGCGCCCGCCTGATCCGCCAGGGCTGGCTGCTCTCGGTCTGTGATGACTCGACGGTTCTGCACCATGGCCGCGCCAGCGACCTTGGTCCGCGGTCGATCAGTTCACCACAGCGGCTCTTGTGGTACGCGTGGGGTCGGCTGCAGTGGTTCCGGAAGCACCGGACCCGTTTTGAGTACCTGCTGATTCTGGGGATCGATGTCCTGTTCGCGGGTCGGCTGTTCGTGCGGTCGCTTTTTGGCGAGCGTCACCGGGTGGAACGGGCGCGAGCGTCGGCGATCCTGCAGGCGGTCCGTCTGACGATGCGGAACGAATCTCCACCGGTGCGCACGGGCGACGGCTCCCGATAAGTCCACCGGGGTCCAGGGGGTCACCCCTGGTGGGGGATGCAAGGGGGCAACGCCCCTCTTGCCCGCCGGAGGCCCTCTCGTCGAGAGGTGTCTGAAGGAGTGAGTATCCAAACGCGGACGCAGTGCCGGATGCCCCCTCCACCAACCCGCGGGATTGCAAAGCGAGTGGTGCGCATTGAGGGAGTCCTCATAGCTGGCACCACAAAGGGAACGTCCGTTGTGTCCCACGGTTCCTCATCGAAGCGCCTCCGGCGGCAAGGGGGCCTGTGTTGTTTCTTGGCCCCTTGACCCCGGCTGCCATGGCACGTTGTTTTGAGGTGGCATAGCCGAGCCGGCAAGGACGCGGTTCGACGCGCCGGATACTCAACGCTTGCAAGACTTCATCCGCTCCACGAGCTGATCCAGCGCCGTCCCCCAACCCTCACGGAAACCCAACTCTTCATGCCGCTTCCGGGCCTCTTCGTCCCGATGAAGCGCGATCGCCGTGTACCGCGTACCGCTCCCCTCCGGAGCCATCAGGATGATGGCCGTCAGGAACGAACCGATCCCGCAACTCTCCAGCGGCGTGTGCCCCGGACGGAAGCCCGGCAGCAGAGCATCCGTCCACACAAGCCGCTCGTTCGGAACGACCTCCAGGTAACAGCCGACATTCGGAAACTGCTCCCCCTCGGGCGAGCACATCACGGTGCGGAAGATCCCGCCCGGACGAAGGTCGATCTCGCACTCGGAGACCCCCCAGGGCCTGGGGCAGAACCACTCCTTGATGTGCTCGGGAGTCGTCCAGGCCTCCCACACCAGCTCGCAGGGAACGTCGATCACACGCTCCAGAACAAGATCGAGCTTCGGATCCACCTTCCAGACCGGGGCCACGTTCGACACGGACTTGGACGTTGTCACTTGCGTTTCTCCTTGAGCTTCAAGAGGTAACTGTCGAGCTGATCGAGGCGCCGCTCCCAAAGCGCCCGCTGCCGGGCGAGCCAGTCTTCCGCCACCTGCAGCCGCGCGGGATCGAGCCGGTACGTCCGGACCCGGCCGGACTTTGTCGAACTGACGAGGCCGCAACCTTCCAGGATCCGCAGATGCTGAACAAAGGAAGGGAGCGCCATGTCGAACGGCTCGGCAAGTTCGCTCACCGACGCGGGACTCTCCCCCAGCCGTTCCACCACGAGTCGCCGCGTGGGATCGGACAACGCGCGAAAAACGCCGTCGACCGGATCGGCAACACGAGCCATGGACTCCCTCCCGCTCTGACCGCGGGCACGTCATTCCACTGCGTGTGGAGACCGCCCCGGCCCGGTTCGATCCTACCCCCGCCCAACACTTAGGTCAACACCTAAGTGTTGCACTCCTGCACGCCCCCTTGAGTACAAAGGTCCGAAGGATCGAGCCGCGTCCAGCCGGCGCTCTTGAACGACGTCCCGCGGCCCGTATCTTCGAAGGTCCCCGGTCCGCCGGGCGGGCCTCCCCCCCTGTGATCGACGTCCCGGATCGACGTCCGGAATCCCCCTCCTCCTCCTCGTCATGTCGTTTCGAGTCCACTGCACCTGCGGAGCGATGCTGCACGTCGGAGACCGGCTCCTCGGTAAGCGAGGCCGCTGCCCGACCTGCCAGTCCGCCCTCACGCTCCGCCCCAACGCCCCGCCCGCTCCCGTGGAGCGGCGGTGTGCCGGCTGCGGTGAAACGATCCGCGTCAACGCCCGAGCCAACGAACTGCTTTGTCCCGAGTGTGCAGCCCTCGCCGACTCGGCCGCCCTGCCGGAAGAGGCGGAGCTGCCGGTCATCGACCTCGACCGCTATCCCACCCCGGAAGCCGCCGCACCTCCGCCGCCCGCTCCGCTCCTGTCCCCGCTCCCGGCCGCAGTCCGCCCCACGGGCGAACCGGTCTGGGACGATGAGAGCGCCGGGTCCTCCGGGACGACACGGTCGACGCTTCTCTCCAAGGTCGACTGGCGGATCCTGGCGGCCGCGATTCCCCTGCTGCTCGTCGTCGTCATCGGCGGCTTCGCGGCAATGCAGGGCGGCGCGTTCTCCCTCAATCCCCTGCAGCTCGTCGCCAACATCGCGTTGCAACGGCAGCTCGCTCGCGCGATCGCCGACGATCCCCGCAACGCCGGCATCAAAGCATCCGCCTACTACCGGAACGCCTTCGACCAGTCCGTGCTCGTCTTCGACCTGCACGAGGTCTCCGGCGAACGGAACAAGCTCGACGTCTTCCGCGTCCTGCTCGACTTCGCCGCCGCCACGACCGACACCGACTGTGAAACGGTCGAGCTCGCCTTCCGCGGCACTCCGAGGTTCCTGATGAACGGAGACTACTTTCGAACGCTCGGCCGCGAGCGCAGCACCCAGAACCCCGCCTATACGATCCGCACGTTTCCCGAACACCTCCGGACCCCGTCAGGAACGCAGGCCTTTCAGCAATGGACCGGCGGCGTCCTTGGAGTCTTTGCCGAGCAGATGAAGGACTTCAACGAGATGCACGACCAGTGGTACGGCTACGCCGCACGTTGACCGCGCAGGACGCACCGGTCGCGGGCAATCGCTTCAGTGGGACGGTCGCAACGCCGCCGGACTCTGATTCCAGAGCGTGATGACAGGACGCGAGACGTCGCGGTCGTAGCCGAGGGCGCTGAGGCTCGCGGTATCCAGCAGAAACTTGCGGCCCAGCAGTCCCGGATCCGAGCCGACCCAGCGGGCCGCCAGCACGCGGATGAAATGGCCGCTCGTGAACAGCAGCGTATTCTCGCCATGGGCCCGCAGGCGGCGGACGACCCGGTCGGCCCGCGCCGCGACCTGCTGCGGCGACTCCCCTCCCGGACAGCCGTCGACGAAGACGTCCCAGCCGGGATGCCGGACCCGGATCTCCGCGCCGGTCTTCCCCTCGTACTCGCCGTAGTCCCACTCGACGAGGTCCGGATCGACCTCCGCCGTCGGCAGGAACCCCGACAGCTCACACGTCCGCCGGGCGCGCTGAAGGGGACTCGCATAGACCCGGGAAATCTCCAGCTCCCGCAGCCGCTCACCGAGAAGGAGAGCGTTCCGTTCGCCCTGCTCGGTGAGCGGGAGATCGGTGAGCCCCGTGTGCTGCCCCGTCCGGCTCCACTCGGTCTCCCCGTGCCGTGCCAGATAGACAACCGGAAGCGGCTCGCTCATCTCGGTTCCTCGGATGTCGGTCCCGCGCGCCTCCGCAAGCGGGAGTTCAAAATCGGCCTGTATCGTGCCGCAAACAACCTCAGCGGCAGGTGGCAGGTGGCAGTCACGTTCTCCGAAGTGCGACAAGAAGTCCACAGCTTGCGGGGGACCGTTCGCGAGCGCCCGCGATCGTCCCTCGACAAAGGCCAGCGGTCAGAACTCCGCCTTGTACTTGTCCGTCATCGAGCGGCGGACCTTGACCCCTTCCTCGGCGATCGTCTGGAACTGTTCGGCCCGGTCCATGGCGGCGCCGGCCCGTTCGTAGCGTTTCGTGCGGGCCGCGTCGCTCTCCTGGCGGGTCCAGTAGGAGTAGGTGTTGCCGTAGTAGTTCGTGAAGTAGCCCCAGAAGTAGCTCGGCTGGGTCTGCTCCTGGCTGATCCGCAGGGAGGCCATCCGGTACCGCGTCGCCTGAACCCGCAGCCGCAGCACCACGTCGTCGCAGTACTCCAGGACCTCGGGATCGACGTTCAGCGAAGGGAGAACCTCGATCTGCCGGGCGTACCGATCGAACCACAGGGCGTTCTCGCCCGCCCGCTGCGACTTCGCCTTATTGTCCTTCTTGAGGTCTTCGACGAGCTTGTCGCATGCGCGGAACCGGGCGAGCGACGCTTTGGCCATCCGCCGCTTCTCCTCCTCGGGCGAGAGCTTGGCGTCCGGCTGATACTCGCTCGGAACCTCCGTCGGGAATTCGACGAGGCTGAACATCTGCCGCAGCCCCGAAAGCGACAGCGGCCCCTCCAGAATCACGCGGTTGTCTTCCCGCCGGGCCTGCCAGTTCTCGATGTCGGAGATCCAGGCGCCGGTATCGGACAGGACCTCTTCGAACAGGTCCTTGCCCCAGGCGGTTGTGTCGGAGACCGGCTTCGAAAACTCGAGCGTCAGTTCCGCCGTCGGCTGGTCGCGGAAGCGGACGCGGATCGTCATCGACTTCAGCGTCTCCAGCACATTCGCCGCCCCGATCCGGGCGTTGGCCTTGTCGCGGAACGTCTCGCTCGACTGGATGTAACCGAGAATCTGCGAGCGGGCGAACATCCCCTCCAGATCGACCGCGATCAGGGCATCCGCCTTCGGTCCGAGCTGCGCCACCGTCGACACCAGGAACTCCGACGGCGGGGCCGGCTTGGTCGTCTTCGAAAGCCGGACGATGCGGCTCACCTGCTGCCGGTCGGGCGGAGTCAGGACGGCGAGGATGTTCTTCCCGGTCGAGACCGCGACCGCTCCGTAGGGGAGGACGGCGTACTCCGTCGGCCCGACCTCTTCGACCGATCCGCCGTAGTTGGCGGCGACCCCCGCCACGGAGGGCTCGGTGTTGGTCAGGAGCAGCGCGGTCTGCCAGTCGATCATCGACTCGCGAAAGCCGCGGATATGGGCCGCAAGCAGGATCTGGGAGACCTCCGAGCGGGCGACGATATGAGAGCTCGCGGAGGCGTCTCCCTCGGACGCCGCGATCGAGCGGGCGAACTCGGTCCGGCGGATCCGTTCCGCGTCGATCATGACGAGGACGTTGGCGTCGGCGGAGACCTGCTTCAGGAGGGGTGAGAACGGCGTTTCGGGGAGTTCCGAAGCGGGGGGAGCCGCGGACAACGGGGAAGCCGCGGCCCACAGGACCGCTGCGAGAAACCCGCTCGCGATGGCAGACGGACGGAGTGCTCTGAAGTTCCTCATGTGCGACCTTGCTCCCCGATGTGTTGAGGCGGTGGCCTGGCCGGGGCGTCTCCGTCTTCTGCCCCGCGGGAATGTCCGGCACCAATCCTTCCCCGCTCCTGCCGATCCGCCGCGGGCATCGTATCACCGGTCGGGCCAAGGATCACGATGGTCGATGAAGGGCGGGTTCACATAGGCGTTCTCGACTCGATGCGTCGCGGATGGCTCTTGCCGGCACGACTTCCATAGCTCAAACCCAATGTGCGACGGCAGCCTGGGGTCAAGGGGGCCTCGCCCCCTTGCCGCCGGAGGCATTTTCGATGGGGAACCGTGGTAAGCAACGGACGTCCCCTTTGTGGAGCCGGCGTTGAGGACTCACTGCTCGCTTTGGAATCCCCGCGGGTTGGCGAGGGGGCATCCGGCACGTTGTCCGCGATTGGACACGCTCTCCTTCAGACATCTCTCGACGGCCAGGCCTCCGGCGGGCAAGAGGGCTTCGCCCCCTTGCATCCCCCACCAGGGGTGGCCCCCTGGACCCCGGTTATGGGGGTAACGACGAACCGCCGCTGAGATTGCCTCCGGCACCGGCGCCATCCAGAATGCCCGCCCGATTCCCACTCCACCAAGAACACCATCGTGACGAACCGCTCCGCCTCCGCCGCCCTCGTTACCGCCCTGCTTCTGATCTCCCTCCTCATCGCCCCGCGCGGCTCGGCACAAACCCCAGCGGCCAAGCCCGCCGCCAAGGAGCCGGTCCTCGGCACCTACCACTGGCCCAACGGAACCGCCGGCGTCGACGCCTTCGCCACTTGGCTCGGCCGCGACGCGGTATGGGGACTGGACTTCGTCGGCTGGGAATCGTGGGACAACGTCGGCTGGCCCGTCTGGTGGCTCGAAGCGTGGTCGAAGTGGGTCCACGAGAAGCCGTCGCGCCGGTTCATCCTTTCCATCCCGCTCCTCACCGGCCCGGTCGACGGCAGCGGACCGACGCAGGGAAGCAAGGACGTCCGCAAGCCGGTCTCCCTCGAGCAGGGAGCGGCAGGGGCCTACAACCAACACTTCCGCGATCTAGCGACCAACCTCGTCCAGCACCGCCTGGGGGACACCATCCTGCGTCCCGGCTGGGAGTTCAACGGGAACTGGTATCCGTGGGGAGCCAAGGGGAAGACGGCCGCCTTCGCGGAGTACTGGCGGCAGATCGTGAAGACGATGCGGGCGGTCCCCGGCGCGGAGGGGCTCAAGTTCTGCTGGAACCCGACGCTGGGAGACCAGCAGTTCCCGGCCGACGAGGCCTGGCCGGGGGACGAGTTCGTGGACTATGTCGGGGTCGACGTTTATGACGAGACGTGGACCGCGGACACCTATCCGTGGCCGGCGGACGCGACCGCGGCGGAGATTGAGCGGCGGCAGAAGAAAGCATGGGAGGAGTGGATCGTCCAAAGCCCACGGGGACTGGCGTTCTGGACGAAGTTCGCCAAGGACCACAAGAAGCCGCTGGCGATTCCGGAGTGGGGGCTGGTCTGGTCTGATCATCAGCATGGTGGTCTGGACAATCCGTACTTCATCGAGCGGATGCATGCCTTCCTGACCGATCCGGCGAATGGCGTGGCGTTCCATTGTTACTTCGATATCAACGAGACGGACCACGGGCATCAGTTGTCGCCGGGCGTGGAGGGGACGGGCAAGGAGGAGGGAACGCGGTTCCCGAAGTCGGCGCGTCGTTTCCGAGAACTGTTCGGCAAAACGCCCTGAAGAATCCGTATCGGGGTCCAGGGGCTCGCCCCTGGTGGGGAGTGCAGAGGGGCAACGCCCCTTTGCCCGCCGGAGGCCTGGCCGTCGAGAGATGTCTGAAGAACGGCGTGTCCAAGCGCGGACACCGTGCCGTATGCCCCCTCGCCAACCCGCTGGGATCCGAGGCGAGCGAGGAGTTCCCAACGCCGTTCTCACAAAGCGGACGCCCGTTGCTTACCACGGTTCCTCAACGAAGCGCCTCCGGCGGCAAGGGGTGACCCCCTTGACCCCGGCTGCCGTCGCACGTTGGGTTTGAGCGAGCAACGCTGCGCCGGCAAGGGCGTCTTTCGCAGCAATCACGGCTCCGCTGTTTCCGCGGCCATCTGCTCGATCTCCTTCGGAGAGAGCGCCCGCGAGTAAAGCAGGAACTCATCGATCCGCCCCATCAAAAATCGCTCCGGAAACGCCTGCACATTCCCCGGCGTCCAGTTCCCCAGCTCCGCATCCCCGAACCGCACCGGAATCTCCTGAACCAGCGGCAGCTCCGCCACCGCCCGCCCGTTGACATAGTGAATCACCTTCCGCGCCGCCCGATCATAGACCACCGCAAAGTGCGTCCACCGCCCCAGGAACTCCTCATCCAGCGGCTGCGACAAGGAATACCGGATCCCCCGCCCCGGCCCCATCACCCCCAGTTCCAGCGAGCGGCGATTGCTCAGATGCCAGTGCCCCTCGAACCTCTCCCACCCATCCGCCATCAGCAGCGAGCTGAACCGGTTCGGCAGAGCATCGACACACGCCCACACCGCAATCGTGAGCGCGTCAAAGTCCCCGGGAATATGAAGCCGCACGCGGTCACACACCTGGCGAAAATCCAAGGCCGCCTTTCCAGGCCACCGCCCCGGTCCCCACTGACAGCCGACAATCGTCCCGTCGCCGGAGGGAGACCGCCCCGGCACCTGATTCTTCAGAGTCCGGATCCAGTCCTCCTGCCGATCGAACGTGTAATAGACCGCCAGACTCGGATCCCGCTGCCGGGCCTCCCGCCGCGCCTCCCACGTCCGCAGCCGGGCCTGCGCCGTCGCCTGCGCCCGGACCACAAGCTCCTCCGAACTGAGGAACGCCCCGGAATCGCTGGCGATCCGGTTCGCGGACTCCTGATGGTCAATACGGATCGCCTCGCCGGTCGTCAGCTCCCGCTCGGGAGCGACTCTCCGTTCGCCCGTCTTGTAGAGCTCGACCTTCCCTTCGAAGACGTGAACCTCGGTCGACGCCGTCCCATCGACCCGCAGGCCGAACTCCGTCCCCCGATCGATCAGGTCCAGCCGCGGCGTGCCGATCGTGAACCCCTTGGCGTGCGGCGGGACTGTCGCCCGCAGCTTGCCGCGGGAACAGAACGCCTCCATCGGCGAGACGATCTCGAAGTCCGCCGGCCCCTCAAGCACGACCGCCGCCCCGCTGTAGAACTCAATCTCCACGAAGCCCGACTTCAGCCGCAGCGCCCCGGGCGCCAGCCGGGAGCCGGCGTGCACCGGAGCCATCCCGGACTCCCACTCGGCCGATGAGTCTGCCCGAACGAGCGCCACCGTGTTGTCGAAATGGTCTTCGTCAGACTCACCCGTCTGCGGAGCGCTCTCCGTGATCGCCGCCGAAGGCGAATCGGCGGCCCGCCGGGGCCCTGTCCACCACAACGCGGCAATGGCCACCAGGACCGCAACAGCCGCGGTCGCGAGTGAAGCGAACGGCCGGAGTGTCCACCATCGCGTCGCCGGCGAAACGGGCCTGACGGCGAACGGCGAGCCCATCCCCTCCGCGACCTCGATATGCCGCCGCAGCGCCTCCTCCACGAACTTCGGCGGCACCGAGAGAGCGTGAGTGAGATCGGCGTACATCCCCATGAACTGGACGTAGTACGCCTCGGCCTCGGGCCGGCTGAGCACGATCTCCTCCAGCCGCGCAATCTCCTCGGGCCGGATCCGCTCCTCACAGAGCTTGTCGAGCAGAGCCCGCAGCTCCTCGGCTTCGGGAAAGGAAGTCGGCTGCGGGTTTGGATCGGGGTTCATGGACTCCCCTCCTGCCGGGCCAGCGTCCGCGTGATGCACTCAAACAGGACGTGGCGGACGCGGGACAGGGACTGATACACCGCCGCCACGCTCCGCTGAACCGCGGCCGCCGTCGACTCCGTCGTCGCCCCCTCGGCAAATCGCCGCGTCAGCAGGTCGCGATCCTTCTCGCTCAGCCGCGCCAGGCAGTTTAGGAGCGCCGCGCGGCGCTCGTCCAACTGGAGCGCGTCCCCCTGGTCCAGGATCGTCTCGGAGAGGCGTTCCAGCATCTCCTGGCGAAAGGGGACGCGGCGGCGGTTCTTCTTGAACAGCTCCAGGATCTTGAAATAGGCGATCCGGCAGCCCCATGCCGCAAAGTCGACCGGGGGCCGCTCCGGATCGAACTTTTCCCACAGGACGAAGCTGACTTCCTGAAGCACATCGTCCGCATCGGCCCGGTGAGGCACGAGCGTCAGGACGTAGCCATAGAGCCGCCTCTGGTTCTCCAGGAACAGGCGGAGGAAGACGCGGGTCTTGTCCCGCTCCGGGAGATCGTCGCCAAGGCGCGGAAACTCCGTGCGGTCCGGCCCCATGTCATGCCCAGCCAGTGGGAACTCGTCGGTGAGTCGCATGATGCCTCCCCGGTCGCGGCCTGTCGGGATTCACGGGCTCGGGATCACAGCTGCGGAATCACACGTATGGAGTCATGGAGTCCCGATGTCATTCCCAGCCCGGCTCCCGAGGGCCAGCCGGAGGGCGTCCGCCATGTTGTGGCTGTAGAAGGTCACCGCCCCATCCATCATGAGGAACTGCGCCCCTCCGGCGTGAGGGCTGCTGAACCCGATCCGCTTCTGGTCGTCGGTGCCGGCAATGTTGATCGGCATGCCGAACGAACCGCAGAACGTGTTATGGTTGTTCTGCGAATACTCGCTCCCCAGGGCGAAGAATTCGAGGGCCGTGCTCTGGGTCGGTCCCCGCCATCGTTCGCCAACCGCCACGGTGTTGCTGGTCCCGTCCTGGAAGTCGGACGTGCTGAAGGCGGTGTTCTGGTTGAACGCCCCGTTGTGGCGGGTCGTATCGCCGTTCCCGTTCACCCCGGGAACGTTGTCGTCGCCGTGGTTGCGGTTCTCGCCCCCCTTCGTGCCGGCCGGGTTCCCGATCGTGCCCGAGATCGACACGCCGTAGTTGACGGTCATGATCCCCGGCAGCGCCGCCATGTTGCCGCTGTCGCGGTCCATCGAGGCGACTCCCTCGGAGGTCGGGACCGAGGGACACCGGTAGGTCTCGATCCGCAGCTTGCGGGCCTCCAGGTTGTAGCCCGCGTTCCAGCCCAGCCCTTCGCCGAACGAGAGCTGGTTGTAGATACCGGCCTGGTCGACGTACGGGAGAATCATCGCCGACCAGTGGGTCGCCCGGCGGTTCAGGATCGTCGGGGTGTTGTCCTGGTTCAGCGTCTTGTAGCAGGCGGCGGGGAACCGGGAGTGCGTCTCCAGGTAGCTGTGGAGGGCGACGCCGATCTGCTTGAGGTTGTTCTGGCAGTTCGACCGCCGCGCCGCTTCCCGGGCCTGCTGGACGGCAGGGAGCAGGATGGCGACCAGGACCGCGATGATGGCGATCACAACGAGGAGTTCAATCAGCGTGAATCCAAGGCGCTTGGAACCAGGCATGGGCATCTCCAGCAGACGGGACAGACGGACGGGAGTGACAAAGGGGCCAGAACGGCCAACTAGACGTGGAGGAAAGATGGCGTTACCGAACGAGCTGGATCTCGACGGGATTGTCCCCCGGCTTGACCTCGACAATGAGGTCGTCGGGGCTCTTCCCCGGAAGCTTCCGAGCGGGATCGGGAGACCCGATGGAGACCTTGTGTTTGCCGACGACGGCGCCGTCCTTCTCGATGTAGGTGTTCAGATGAAAGGACCCGTCCGTCTCCACCTGACCGGTGGCCGCCTTTCCGGGTTCCTTGTCCTTGTCGTCCTTGGGGACCGGGGAGAACGTCACGGTCCCGAACGGGACCGGCTGTCCCTTGAAGGTCACCTTCCCCTGGACCTGTCCGGTCGTCCGCGTGTCTTCCTGGTTACCGCAACCCAGGGCAAAGGTGGTCGCTGTCAGCGCGAGCGCGAAAAGCCATTTCATGAGAACCCGCCTCCTCGGAAAGAGATCCGTCGATTGACGGCCGGGAATGGCTCCGACTGGGTGCGACTGCGAGCCGTTGGCCAGCGGCAGCAGCAAGCCCCGGGGAGCTTGGGACGATGTGGTGGACAGAAGGGAACGCGAACGAGCGGCGCGCAGCGGCCCCGTGCCTGGCGATTGCTGAATGGCCAACGAGACTGACTTCGGAACGGACCGTGACTGGTCCGGCCGTCCGTTCAACAGGGAAGTGACCGAAGTCCGAAGTGTTTGAGGGAGAAAATCTCCGATCTCGAAAAAATCGAGGGAGACGAGACGCGCCGGATCAGAAGAGGTGACGCCACTCCGGGAGAACCCGGAGGCCAACACTCAACTCCAACGTCCCCCCCTACCGGGTCCAGGGGCACCCTGGTGGGGGATGCAAGGGGGCAACGCCCTCTTGCCCGCCGGAGGCCCTCTCGTCGAGAGGTGTCTGAAGGAGTGAGTGTCCAAACGCGGACGCAGTGCCGGATGCCCCTCACCAACCCGCGATGTCTTCAGAGCGAGCCGTGAGTCCCCAACGCCGGTTTCACAAAAGGGACGCCCGTCGTCTACCACGGTTCCTCATGGAAGTGCCTCCGGCGGCAAGGGGGCGAAGCCCCCTTGACCCCAGCGGCCGTCGCACGTTGGGTTTGAGCAAACAAAGCTGCGTCGGCATCGAAAAGCCAACATCAACGCCCCGATGTCGCCCCCTCCCCCAGTCGATCGAGCGCCATCCCCGCATCGCCAGCAAGGACACCCTTCGGCTGGCGATCAAGCAGCGTCCGGATCAGCCCGCGGCCCCGCGGGTTCCCGAGCAGCCCCAGACCAATCGCGGCCCCCTCACGAACAGACAGCTCAGGATGATCCAGAAGCTCGACCAACCGCGACTCGTAAGCGGCGTCGCCCGAATGCCCCGCCAGACGGCACAGGAGCCCCAGCCCTTCCACATCCTGCCCCTCAACCAGCAGCCGTTCGAAGTGCGACCGGTACCGGCCAAGGACCTGAGCCGCCTCACTTCGCTGACGTTCCGGATGCTGCTCGTTGACCCGCAGGTAGCCAGTCCCACCATCGCGGTAGAGCTCATAGAGCCCCGCCCGCCAGATCTCGACGTGCGGACTCGCCAGGAGCCGATCGATCGGGAAGACGGGCCCGTCATCCATGAACCGTCCCCACATCGATCCGACGGGCCCCCCGATCACTTCGCTCTTCAGCCCCAGGAGCACATGCGACGGACGAACCGCCTCCGGAAGCGTTCCCAGGTCAACGACGACATCCTGAACGTACGGGGAATCGATCACGCGACAGGTCAGGGAGGCTTGCCCCGACGCCAAGGGACGCCCCTCCTGATCCAGCAGAACCACCGCCGCCACGGACGATTGCTCCGTCAAGTACGCTTCGCTGACGACCTTCAGCGTCGCGCTCCACTCCCGGGCGTCGTTCCGGTGAAGCTGCACGGACCGGAGCCGAGTCTTGCGGCCCTCATCCGCCGCCACATCGACCAGCACCGCCCGATCCAGCACGGCCGAGGCGGCGGCCGTCCTCGCAAACGCGGCCTGGTTCGCCTGGGTCGTCGCGGACGTCACCCCGTCGGCGGTCACGCGATGCAGGGACCAGCCCAGGAGGTGCTCGCCGAATCTCGGATAGTTGAGCTTCACCCACACGCGCTGCTGACCATCCCAGACGGTCCTCTTCAACCCCTCGAACTCCGGCCGCGTCGTGAAGTCCCCATAGGAGACGAGCGAGCGCTCAAACGCCGTCGCCTCCGGCGGCAACGTCCGATCGGTCAGGGCCTTCACATCCAGCGGCAGAACTTCCGGCGCCGCGTCCTCCAGAACGTCCACCCGCTTCGGAGGCTGGCCGCCGACGCGGATCGAGTCGACATAGGCACCATTCCGGCCACCCGGCTCGATCGCCTGAGCAAAGAGCCAGGACCGGTCCTCGACGAGTTGAAAGCGGAAGTCCATCTGGCGCCGCGACGGCCGCCCCGCGCCCGTCGATCCGTACTTGGCGTCGCGAAACATCGCCTCCAAATCCAACCCGGTGTGGGTGATTCGCATCGGGACGAACTGCCCGGCCTCCGGTTCCCGATAGTCGAGATAGCGAATCTCGTCATCGGAGAAACGTTCGAGAAGCGGCCGCCCCGTATCGTGATCGATGACGAGGAGCGTCTGCTCCGACCGGCTGCTGACGTATCCTCCGACGTAGGTCCCCTGAATTCCAATCCCCATCTGCCGATTGACCGGCGGCCCCACAATCACCGCCACATCCACCCGCCGTCCATCGAGGCTCGCCTCAAACTGGATCGGTGCCCGAAACTCCTTCGGCGCAGCGATCATCGCATCCAGCGCGGACCGGTACGTAATCCCGCGCAGCGCGTTCGCGTTGTTCGGGTCCCGGGTGGAATGCTCCGTTTCTTTGTAGTTCAGATGGAAGCGGTACAAGAGCTCCGGAAGCGCAGACCGATCGGGATCGATCCAGAGCCGGCTCGATTTCCGGATGCGGCTCAGGAACGGCTCGGCCGGACGCGCGAGTGATTCGAAACCGGCGATCGGAATGGCGAACGTATCGACCGGCGCTCCCTGCTTGTCGTAGAGCGTCACCGTCAAAGGCTCCGGCGACGCGATCCGGGCCGGCAGTTGTGGGACGACGAGTTCAAGACAGAGCGGCTGAAGCAGCGGCAGTCCGCCCGGTTCCCACCCGAATCGGTCAATCGTGAACCGGAGCGATTCGATCGACCGGCAGACCGGATCGTCCACCCCCGTCCATCGCAGGGGAACGGTGTCTCCAAGGTTCAGCGGGAGGACGGTATTCGAAACCGGCTGCGGCTCCACGGCGGGCTGCGCCAGCTCGTCGATGGCGGCCTGCAGCGAGGCGAGGTGGCGATCGACGTCTGGGGCGGCCACATCCCACTTCAGATCGACCAGTTCTTCGGTCTGCGGCTCCTTCCCGTCGAACCACGATCGTCCTGCTTTCAGAATCCACAGCGGCTCGACCGGCATGTGGAACTCGTACTCCACGTGGAACTGGTGCCCGGGGATCTCGATCGTGATCCGCCCCGGAACGGAGCGTCCGTCGGGCAATTCGATCCAGCGGTCGAACGTGATGGTCCGGGAATCCTTGTCCAGATCCGCCGACTCCCGGAGGATCCGTCCCGTCGCGTCGTCGATCAGGAGATCGGTCCGACCGGCGAAGAGGTCATGCACGTAGGACCAGGAGGTCGTGTGGAACATCGCCCCGGCGTTGATCCGCCGCCGGTTGTCGCGAAACGTGGGATGCATGAAGTTCGTCTTGAGCGTCAACACCGTCTGGCCTGGTTCGCCCGGCCGGGCATCGACGACGAAGTAGCGGTCCGGATGCCGCCCCCAGTCGAGAGCCACGAAGCAGGTCCGCGTCCCCATCAGATGCCCCCAGCGCTCGTCATCCCCCTTCTCGAGGGCCGTCGGCGTCCGGCGCGGATACGGCGAATCCGGGCGGCGTGTCAGCACATCGCCCCCTGACGTCAGGGCCCACAGACGCCCGACTTCCTCCGGACCTTGCTTGTCCTCGCGAAGCAGCACCTCGACGGAGCAACTCCCATCGCGCCGCCACGAGAAACGCTCATCGAGCCGCGCCGGGGCCATCCGGTGGGTGAACTGGAGGTTCGCCAACCGGCTCATGTCCGGCCGCTGCCAGGCGCGGTTCCGCTCGAGCACCCGGGCCGTGTCATACTTCGCCCCCCGCTCGACCGCGGCTTTCTCCCGTTCCAGGACCGCCGCCATCGCCGCCGGCGCCGCTGGCCAGCCGGCTTCCGCCACAAGACGCCCCCCCGCCGCATCAAGCGGCTGGGACTCCTTCCCCAGCTTCAATTGTTTCCCGTCGTCCGACCACTCGAACGCGTGATCGACTTCCGGCCGGTCGTGCGCCAATTGCCGCAGTCCCGTTCCGTCGCGGTCCACCACCCACAACTGCCAGTCCGACAATCTCGTCTCCCCCTTCCGATGCCGCGCGAGAACTTCGAAGGCGATCCGCCGACTGTCGGGGGACCAGGTCGGCCGGACGGCGCCGACCGTGAACGATTCGCCGGTCTCCTCGATCGAGACGGTCTGTCCCGGAGGCGTGACCTGCCGGAACTCGCGGCGGGCGACGTTCCAGATGCCGATGCGACCGTCGGGCTGCCCGTCGGCCCGATGGCGGTCGGTCACACAGGCGATCTCGGTCCCATCCGGAGACCACGCGGGGGCGTGCCCCAGGACGCCGGTCGGATCGACCTCGCCGGTGACGACATCGATCATCACCAGCGGATAGTCGACGACGTATCCGGCGGCGTGCCCTGTCGCGATCTTCCGCGAGTCAGGAGACCAGCAGAACCCCATCCGGATCGTCTTCCGGCTGAGTTGCCGCAGCTCGCCCGACTCCAGGTCGACCACAAACAACCCGGTGACTGCCTGACCGGGTGACGGAACACGACCGACGAACGCCACCCGCTTCCCATCCGGCGAGAGATGCTTCTCGCTGATGTCCCAGGCGGCCGGGAGAGAATCGATCCCCAGCGGCCGCGCGGCGGAGACCGTCAGGCGAGCACGATACAGGTCGTCCGCTTTCGGCCCGGCCGGCGCGTCGGGCTTGGCCGCGGGAACCGGAGCGGCGGTGTTCCTCGGCGGGGGCTCCTGAGCCACGACGGCGCGCTTCAGTCCAGCGCTGCAGGCCATCACGCCCGCGATCGCGAGCATGACAATCGCCGATCGCGAAAGGCGCGGCGAAGTCCCTCCCTCGAACAGCCGGGTGATCCGCTGCTGAAGCTGTTCGAGACCGGTCAACCCCGTCGCCGGAAGTCCCACGTTGCGGCGCGAGAGCAGTTCCACGGCCGCCACCAGGCCGCGGGCGTAGTCGGCCGCCCGCTCCGGCCATGTCCCGATGAGGCAGGCATCGCAGGCCTCTTCTTCCGCCTCATGCAGCCGCCCCCGAACCCAGTACACGGTCGGCAGCCACCAGAAGCCGACTGTCGCCAGCAGCTCCAGGAACCGGATCCAGTGATCCCGCCGCCGAACGTGAATCAGCTCGTGCGAGAGCAGCGTCGCCAGCACCTCGCGCGGGAGTTCCTCGACAAGCGACCGGGGGAGAAGAACCGTCAGCCGCCCCACCGGCCACAGGGCCGGAATCACGTTCCCGGACGTGACGACAATCCGCGGCAAGCTCTTCAACCCCAGATCCCGGCCGACCTCCCGGCCCGCTTCGATCAGGTCCGGCCCGGCCGGCTCCGCGTTCCGGAGCCAGCTCCGGAACCGGAGCGTGCGATACAGGACGATTAGCATTCCCAGGAGCGATCCCCCCAGCCACACACCGCCAAGGAGAGTCGGGAACGAGACCACCCCAACCCGCGGGCGTCCCGCGGCAGGAACCTCCTGAGTCACCAGCGGCGATTGATCCCGCGGGGCCGACGCCGCAACGGCGGACGTCGCCGGATGAGTCCCCACCGGCACGCGCTCCTCCGCCGGCCTCATCGCCGGGACCGCCTCAACGAGACCGCTCCGCGGGGGAGGGACCACGGAATCGCTGCCGCCCTTGGCGTACTCCGGGTGAAACAGCGGATCCGGTTCGACGGCGCCCGAAACATCCGGGCTCGCGAGAGCGACCGGGCCGACCGGCCCCGCACCCTCTGAACGAACACTCGCCGCCGACCGGGAATCTTCCAGCGAAGGGAGGGGCACGGCGAACCGCCACCCCGGCAACGGAGGCAGGAGCAGGCGGACCAGGACCAGCACCCACAGGGCGTGCAGCAGGACCGGAGAGGTGCGGGGGCGGAGTCGCGCGAGCACCGCCACGAGGATCGCCAGTCCTGTCGCCAGGAGGGCGTTTCCCATTCCCCATTCGAGAAGTGCAGCCATCGTCTCACTCCCTCCTGAACGCATTCCGCGTGAGCCCAACTCCGAGAGAATCACGACCGCCGGCGCCGCCCCGGCTCCTTGCGGGTCCGGGCCTCGAGGTCCTCCACCAGCTTCCGCAGCACGTCGACGTCCTCCGCGGAGATCGACCGCGTGTGCAGCAGGCCCGTCAGCAGCGGAGCCATCGAGCCCTCGCAGACGGTGTCGGCCAGGTCCTGCAGCCGATCCCCGACGAACTGGCTGCGGTCGATCGCGGCCCGAAACCGATGCGTCCGCCCGTCCCGATCCCGCGTCACCAGCCCCTTCCCCTCCAGCCGCTCCAGAAGCTTCTGAACGGTGTAATACTGCGAGGTCGACGCCCCGCCATAGAGCCGATCGGCGATGTCGCGGATCGGCACATCCGGCGACTCCCAGAGGACCTGCAGAACAGCGAGCTCAAACTGCGTCACGGCGGGCGAAGAGCGGGACATCAGACGGCTCCAGACAAAGTCAACCTGACTTTTATCCTGACCAGAGCCGCTGTCAAAGTCAACTTGTCTTTGTCTTGCGAACGACGCGAGCACAACGGGTGGCGTCCGCCCTCCCGACTGAGCCGCAGACCGAGTGTTGCCGGTCGTCCGGTGCACCAGAGCGGCACGGAGGGACAGTCTCCGGAGTGGCCGAGCCGTATTTCTGAACGCTGAACGCGTTGAACAATGCAGCCTGAGGCAACGCCCCAGGAATGGAGGTCGCGTTGGTTCCAAGCCCCGAGGGGGCGCCACAACAACCGGCGCTGTCGCGTCCCTTCAGGGCTTGCCGATCCTCCACGCGATCAACCTGGGGCGTTGCCCTCGTTCTTCTACACATCTCTGTCTTTGCCGGTTCCGGGGCGGAAGATGTCCCGGCATTGGGCCATATCGTGGGCTCGTTGCAGGCCCAGCCACAGCGTTTGCGGCCCCGGTTCGTTCTCTTTGCGGTCCACGAAGCCACCCAGTCTCGCCACCAGACGGATCATCGCCTTCAGCTTCGGCGGCTTTTGCGGCGGCCACTTCCCCGTCACCACCCGATACACCGCCTTCCATTCGCTCGGCTCAAAGAGCGTTTCGCAGTCCAGATCCGGGAACGCTCGACCCAGACGGCATAAATACAGCGTCCGCCATCCCACGATCAGCGAGAGCGCCAAGGCCGGCAACACTTGATCCACCGTCTCGAACCGCCGCTCTTCGATCCGGCAGCCCGACTTCAGCACCCGGAAGAACACTTCGATCATCCACCGCAGCGTGTAGTCCTCCAGAACCCCAACGCCTCGTCGGCCGACTGGACCGGTTCGCTCGTCAGCAGCAGCCACTCGATGGCCGGCTCCTCGGCAGGGGGATTAACCTCGCTTGCCAGTACCACATTCAGCGTGACCTCCGACAGTGTCCGGTCGGGACGGGACGGAGGACGCAGCGTCACCCTCGTTGAGCGGACCTCCATTACCGCCATGCGATCGTTACGGGACTGGCGACGAGACCGTTGATCCGTGGAGATCCTGGCTTTCCTGCCCCGCACCGCGATCGTCTTGATGGTGAGGACCGGAGCTTTGAGAACTTCGGCCCGCAACCGGGCTTCACCCCAGTCATCCGACACCACAGCCCGATCCTGGCAAGCGCGCAGGATGTAGCCGCAGGCCGCCCCGGAGGTCTCTTCCAGCACCTCATAGATGTCCGACTCGCTGTCGGCCACCATCAGGAAACGGGTTCCAGGAACCTGTGCGGCCAGTTCTCCCGCGGCCCGCAGCGCCTCCACCCACCGCATGCTCTCCTTCTGCTCGATCGGTATCTGCGCCCGCTCGCTCCGCGTCATCGACTGGCTGGTCTGTGGCTTCTCCTCGCGATTCCAGACCTTGGCGTGAACAATCCCCAACGGGGTCCCGTCCGGGGTGAAGCCCATCAAGGGATGCAGGAACATTCCGAAGCGGGAGCTTCCATCCAGCGTTCCCGCCCCGCGGACCTGCTGGTTGGGCCGGGTGAGATCGATCTCGGTCGTGTCCTGAACAAGCAGGACCCGTTCCTGCCCTGCGATCCTCCGCCGGGAGGCGTGGACATGAGGATCCAGGACATTGTCGAAGTGGACTTTGTCGTTATCGAAGAAGCGGTAAGCCGCCGCCATTTGGGCATAGCCTTCGCAGGCGGCCGGGATGCTGACCGCAGGAGCGGCGCTGAGATGATCGAGGATCAGTCGCATCCGGTCATTGAGTCTCTGGTCGCCCAGGTGGACATCTTTCGTCTCCTCCAGAACCCAGTCGGGCAACATGGCCATTCATCCTTGTGCGGCTTCGAGCTCCAATCTGTCCTGAGTGTCGCCAATCTCCCCTAATCAGCCGAGACTCACACAAACTTGTGTAGCAGAGCAAGGGCGTTGCCCCAGGCTCAGTTGTCTCACGCCGTTGGCGTGGCTGGCATCGAACGACCAGCCTTCTGGCGGAGTACACCTGAAAACAAGGGCCTCCTCGGGCGGGGGCATCGTCAGGACCCGTGAGCCCGAAATCCCTCGCTGCAGCTTCGGGCTAGTGGGTGGGGGAGAGGCCTTCGAAGAGACGGCTGCCGACACGGACCATTGTTGAGCCCTCCTCGATCGCCACAGCGAAGTCGCCACTCATTCCCATCGAGAGTTCGCTCAGGGCGATTCCCGGTTGGGCCGAGGCCTGGAGTTCGTCGCGGAGTTCGCGGAGGCGGCGGAAGACGGGGCGGGCGGTCTGGGGATCGTCCGTCAGGGGAGCCATCGTCATCAGGCCGGCGACGGTGACGTTCTCGACTGCCTGGATCTGCGGCCAGTCGCCTCGCACGGTCGCGGCGGAGAAGCCGTCCTTCGACTCCTCGCCCGAGACGTTGACCTCGAGCAGGACGCGGGGGGTCAGCCCGAGTTCCCCGGCGATCTCCCCGATCCGCGCCAGCAGTTTGAGAGAGTCGATCGAGTGGATGCAGGAGGCGAACGGCAGGACGGCCCGGACTTTGTTCCGCTGGAGGTGGCCGATGAGGTGCCATTCGGCACCCTGGAGCGTTCCGGCCCGCTCGATGAGTTGCTGCGGGCGGTTCTCGCCAAGAGCTGTCTGCCCGAGGGCCACGAGGCCGCGGACCCAGTCCATCTCGGCGTACTTCGTGACGGCGACCAGCCGGACCGAGTCGACGGGGCGGTTCGCCCGCTCGCAGGCAGCGGCAATCTCGGCCCGGACCGCGGTCCAGTTGGATGTCAGCCGGTCGGACATGGCGGTCGGAGGCGGGGAACTCGCGGAAAGTTCCGCGTGCCAACGAAAAAGGGCACGTCGACTGACGTGCCCTGAAATCTACAGTATGTCGCAGTGACCAGCGGCCCTGTGACCAACAGCGATCATTCGTCGGAGACGAACGGCAGGAGGGCGATGAACCGGGCCCGCATGATGGCCTGGCGGACGGCCCGCTGGAAGATCGCACAGGTCCCCGAGCGGCGGCGCGGCTGAATCCGGCCTTCCCGGTCGACGAGGGTCTTCAGGGTCTTGGTGTCTTTGTAGTCGACGTAAACCGGGCGGGGAATGTCCCCACCGCCGGTGAAGCGGCACTTGACCTTCTTCTTCAGGCGCGCCCGCTTCTTCCGCATCTTCTTCGGGTCGTTCTTCTGTCGTGGAAGCGGCATCGATCAATCCATCCAAACGCGGGAAAACGGGAAGGGAAGATTATGAGAAGGTGGGCGGGGAATTGCAACTTCAACGGGGCGAGAAGCTGTCAGCTCTCAGCGGTCAGCGGTCAGCGAGGAAAAATGCAGGCCACCGAGCCGTTTTCCCTCCGTCCCTAGACCCTGGTCCCTAGTCCCTAGCCCTTCTTCTGCACCTTCGCCCACGTATCCTTGAGGGTCACGGAACGGTTGAACACTGGTTTGCCGGGCTTGTGGTCGACGCTGTCCGGCGTGAAGTAGCCGAGACGCTCGAACTGGACGGGTGTTCCGGTCTGGGCGGCGGAGAGCGACGGTTCCAGTTTGGCGTTCGAGATCGTCTCGAGCGACTTGGGGTTGAGGTAGCTCTTCCAGTCTTCGCCTTCCGGGACCTGGCTCAGGTCTTCGATCCGGCAGAGGTGGTCGTAGAGGCGGACCTCGGCGTCCATCGCTTTTTCGGCGCTGACCCAGTGGATCGTCGCCTTCACTTTGCGGCCGTCCGGGGCATCGCCGCCGCGGGTGGCCGGGTCGTAGGTGGCGCGGATCAACGTTACGTTGCCGGCGGCGTCCTTCTCGACCCCCGTGCACTTGATGAAGTAGGCCCACCGCAGGCGGACCTCCTTGCCCGGCGAGAGCCGGAAGAATCCCTTGGGCGGGGTTTCTTCGAAGTCCTCGCGCTCGATGTAGAGCTCGCGGCCGAAGGGGACCTTCCGGGAGCCGGCGGAGGGGTCTTCGGGGTTGTTGACTGCGTCGAGTTCTTCGGTCTGGCCTTCCGGGTAGTTCTCGATGAGGACTTTGACCGGGCGGAGGACCGCCATCCGCCGCTGGGCGATCTTGTTGAGGTGATCGCGGAGGGCGTTTTCGAAGACGACCATGTCGGTCAGGCCGTTGTACCGCGTCACTCCGATCGTTCCGCAGAAGTTGCGGAGGGCTTCCGGCGTGTAGCCGCGGCGGCGGAGGCCGCGGAGGGTTGGCATCCGCGGGTCGTCCCAGCCGGAGACCATTTTCGCCTGGACCAGTTCCAGCAGCTTCCGCTTGCTCATGACCGTGTAGGTCAGGTTGAGGCGGGCGAACTCGTACTGGTGGGACGGGAAGATGCCGAGCTTGTCGATGAACCAGTCGTAGAGCGGGCGGTGGGTTTCGAATTCCAGGGTGCAGATCGAGTGGGTGACCTGCTCGATGGAGTCGCTCTGGCCGTGGGCGTAGTCGTACATCGGGTAGATGCACCACGCGTCCTTGGTCCGGTGATGGTGGGCGTGGCGGATGCGGTAGAGGACCGGGTCGCGCATCATGAAGTGCGGCGAGGCCATGTCCATTTTGGCCCGGAGGACGTGGGTGCCGTCCGTGAATTCGCCTTTCCGCATCCGGCGGAAGAGGTCGAGGTTTTCGTCGACTTTGCGGCTGCGGTAGGGGCTGTCGACGCCGGCGGTCGAGGGCGTGCCGCGGCCGCGGCTCATTTCTTCGGCGGACTGGCTGTCAACGTAGGCGAGGCCTTTTTCGATCAGTTCCTCGGCCCACCGGTAGAGCTGTTCGAAGTAGTCGGAGGCGTAGTAGAGGCCGTCCCACTGGAAGCCGAGCCAGCGGATGTCGTCCTGGATGGATTCGACGTATTCGGTGTCTTCAGTGGTGGGGTTGGTGTCGTCGAAGCGGAGGTTGCATTTGCCTCCGAATTCTTTGGCGAGGCCGAAGTTGAGGCAGATCGACTTGGCGTGTCCGATGTGGAGGTAGCCGTTGGGTTCGGGGGGGAAGCGGGTCTGGACGCGTCCGTTGTGTGTGCCGGCGGCGATGGAGTCGGCGACGATCTGGCGGATGAAGTCGAGGGGTTTCTCGGGTGTGTTCTCGCCAGCGGGGGTGTTCGGGTTGGCGGCGTCAGACATGAATCCGTTCTCGGGTTCGGCAACACGGGTGGCATGGGGGACCGAGGCGGTCCTGCCTGGGGATTCTATGGAAGGTTGGCTGGAATGCGAATTCGAGATTGGTGCGCCTGCCGGCACGACGTTTTAGCTCAAACCCAATGTGCGACGGCAGCCGGGGTCAAGGGGGTCTCACCCCCTTGCCGCCGGAGGCGCTTCCATGAGGAACCGTGGGGCGCAACGGGCGTCCGCTTTGTGCAACCGGCGTTTCGCGGTCCCCGCTCGCTTTGGAGTCCCCGCGGGTTGGTGAGGGGGCATACGGCAAGGTGTCCGCGCTTGGATACGCCCTCCTTCAGACATCTCTCGACGAGAGGGCCTCCGGCGGGCAAAGGGGCGTTGCCCCTCTGCACTCCCCACCAGGGGGAGCCCCTGGACCCCGGTATGAGCTTGATTTGTCTGCGGGTGGTCAGACCCTGGCTGCGTCTTTGCGCTGCATTCGCTCGACCGCGGACAGGCGTTCGAGGCGTGTGTCGTCGTGAAGCCTGACCAGCATCCGCTCGATCGCCGGCGTCAACATCCGATCCCTACGGCTCATCGCCACCCGCGCCGCCGCCAAACCCGGCTGAATCCCCCCCGGAATCTCGTCCAGCCGGCCATGCCACAACCGCATGAACGACGGAATATGCTTCGGCATCAACTCCCCCGCCGGCAACAGCATCGACATCACCCCGATCGACGAGCCGGTGTTAAACAGACTGCACAACGCCGTCTTCGTGTGATCCCCAATAAAACAACCCACCTTCGTCGACCCGGAGTCAATCGGCACACCGGACAGCGGGACCGTGACCGCCGAGTAATCATTCTTCAGATCGCTGTTCGAGGTCAGCGCCCCCAGGTTCACCCACGACCCCACATAACTGTGGCCCAGGAATCCGTCGTGGTACTTGTTCGAGAAGCCGTGAACGACGCTCTCCTCGATCTCGCCTCCAATACGGCAGACCGGCCCGAAGCTGCATCCCGCTCGGACATTCGCCCGGAAGAGCTGCGTCTTCGGCCCGACATAACACGGCCCCTCCAGCCGCGTAAACGCCTGGACCTTGGCTCCGGCATCGATGTAAACCGGCCCCGAGCGGGCGTCGATCACAACGAACGGGTCGACGTCCGCCGTCAGGTCGACGTGAACGTTGCGGTCCTCACCGAGGATCGCCACCTGGGCGCTTAGGTTCGCCTTCTTCGGGCTCTTGATCCGCGACCGGAAGTCCGCGGCGAGCTGCTCGCCGTTGTGATGAACGATGTCCCACGGGTAGCTGACGAGCGTCCCCTCCGCCGCGACCGGCCGGCGGTGCCGCGCGATCTGCGCCAGCGACTCGTCGACCGCCTCGGACCGGAACGCCAGTCCTTCCTCGGCCGTGAGCGTGAGGTAAGCGACCGTGTCGCCGATGACACCGACCTCATCCGCTTTCGCCGCGGCGAGCGCGCCAGGTGCCGGGAGGTAACGGCCGTTGATCAGGAACGTCGTCCCCGTGGTCAGCCAGTGCTCATCGTTGACCCGCACCGCCGGGTGCTCTTCGCGGTAGACCTCGGCGAGGTGGGGCCGGCAGAAGGCGCCCCACTCCGTCGGCTGGACCTGCCTGAGGACCCGTTCCCGGTTGGAGAAGTGCCCGCAGAGGAGCTCGTAGACGGGACGGGTGAGGGCGAGCGGCTGGAAATGCTCCGCCCGGCTGTCTTCGAAAAAGGCCACGCGCTGCATGACGACGATCCGGTGCGGAGGCGATGGGAGGGAACGAAGCGCTCGCTGTCAGCGACCAGCTTTCAGCGGAACCGTGAAGGCATGGAGAATGGACGCCGAATTCCAGGAATCGAGCCAGCCGGCTCAGGCCGCCTTGTCCTCGTCGTTGACCGCGGACGACGCGCGGGAGGCGGCTCTGCGGCGTCGGCGGGCGAAGTGCGGGGATCGCAGCATCTGCTGCGTCGCCTGCTCCATCCGGATCATACGTTCGCCGAGGTATTCGACGCGCGTGGAAACCTCGCTCGACGTCTGCTGCATCCCGCCGGAGACGAGAGTGACGACGCCGAGGAACAGGAGCATCTGTCCCGCCGTCGTCACCAGGAACCCGGTCGAGGTGTAGCGGCCCACGCCCCCGAAGTAGCCCCACAGAACCATCGTGGTCCCGACGGTGAGGACGGCCACGCCAATGTAGGCGACGAGCTGCCCCCAGATCGACTCGGACCGGCCAGTCTTCTGTGGGTTCTGCGCCAGATACGTCTGGAGATCGAAGTGCGGGGCGGGGATTGCCGCCTCGGCCCGGTCCACGCGGCGCCGCGGACGGCGTTCCTGGGCGTCGGCGGCGGAGCCTCGGCGGGACTCAGAGACGTGTGCGGCCCCCCTCTGGGAGCGGGCGGTCCTGTGTTCGCCACGCGGCGCGCCTTCGGGGCGGGCCGGGGAGGAGGCTGTCGCGGATCGTGGCGATGTCGATGCCTGAGGGAGTCCGCCGGCTGACTCGGCGGGGGTGAGGTTGAAGATCGCCTTGGGGGGAGTGATCGGGGCCGGGGGCGCTGTCGGCTTGGCCGGGGCCGACGGGTTGCCCGGTGTGGGGGGCGCGGTCAGGGGGAGGGCGATCGACTTCGCATCCCGGGAGGGGAGGGGGGCGGCGACGGACGGCTTCGCCTGTGCGCCGTTCGCCTCCTCTGGAGCGTGAGCGGAGTCGGCCCGCCACACGGTCTTGGGTTTGGCGGTGCGGGCAATCGCCGGGCGGTCGAGCATCTTCCGCGGCGGAGGTCCGACGGGCGCGGGAGGGCCGGCGGGGCGGGCAGAGTCAGAGGACACGAGGGCGGGGGCGGGGGCGGGGGACGCCGGTTCGGGCGACCCTTGGGCGGATGGCGCCGCGGGCGGGGCGGGGGACCGCTCCAGGCTGATCGACGGGATTCCGTCCGCCGGAGGGCTGGCCGGAGCGGAGGCGGCACTTGCGGTGGCCGGGCGTCCCTTGATCAGGGCGGCGACGGCGTCGGACGATACCGGGAAGGCCTTGCGAAGCTCGTCCGCGAAAGAGGCCGCCGGCTTCTCGGTTGTCGAAGCCGTGACCGGAGCGGGGGCGGCGGGGCTGGAGGTCAACGGAACGTTGCTGGCGATTCGCTCGGGCGCTGGAGGCGCGGAGGGACTGGCTTCGGCGGCCGGCACGGAGGCGCCCTCCTCACGGGACCAGCGCTCCAGCAGTTCGCGGGCGCTGCGGATCTCGGGGTGCTGCGAGGGCGTGTAGACCTTCTGGATCTCGTGCCCGCACTGCGTGCAGTTCAGCGACTGGCCTCCCGCTGCCAGTTCGGCCGCCACGTCGGCATGACACCGGGTACACCACATCCTTGCTCCCCCTCCCCTTCGCGGTCCTGAGTCCCTGGACCGGGCGATGCTGTTCGCGATCGAGATGCCTCTCGGCGGAAAGGAGATCCCGAGTCGGGCGGAGTATGTGCAAAATTTGCAAAATCGGACAAGACGAATGTCGGGAGGCGATCTGCGGAAGGCGGAAGACCTCAGACAGAAGGTCGAGGGGGAGGGGCGGACGTGGGGCGGGAAGCCTGTTTGATCGCGAAGAACAGCATTCGGACGCAAACGAGAGGCCGCCCCCGAAGTTCTTTCTACCTTCCGCCTTCCGCCGATTTCCGCCCAGATCCTTGTTCCCGTTTGCGCCCCGTTGCTTTAGGATCTGGCCACGTCAGACCCTCGTGGATGGACCGAACATGTTGCAGGGACGTGCCCTTACGACGGACTCCGCCGTCCAGCGCCCCCGCGGAGTGCCGGAAACGAAGGGAACTCCCAACCCCGAGTGGCGGGCCATACAGCGCGGCATGAGCAACACCTCTTATCTGCATTTTGGCGCCCACCTCGAAGTTCAGAACGGGGTGAGCGGGGCCCGCTTCCTGGTGTGGGCTCCAGACGCGCGCGAAGTCTGCGTCATCGGCGACTTCAACTCCTGGACCCACGGCGAGGACTACCTCAACTCCAGCGACTCCGGGAACTGGTGGGGCTTTGTCCCCGGGGTGAAGAAGGGGGACCGCTACAAGTTCAGCATCCGGACGAAGGCGGGGGATCTTCTCGAAAAGGCGGATCCCTACGGCTTCTACCACGAGGAGCCTCCCCGCACGGCGTCGCTCATCTGGGACGTCACGGAGTTCGACTGGAAAGACAGCGCCTGGCTCGAGAAGCGGAAGAAGACGAACTGGTTCGAGTCGCCGATCTCGATGTACGAGGTCCATCTTGCTTCGTGGAAGCGGCCCTGGGACGGGCGGAAGTACCACACGTACCGCGAGCTGGCGGAGATGCTGGTCGAGTACGTCCAGGAGATGGGCTACACGCACATCCAGCTCATGCCGATCACGGAGTACCCGTTCGACGGCTCATGGGGCTATCAGACCGTCGGCTACTTCTCGCCGACGAGCCGGTTCGGCACGCCGGACGACTTCCAGTTCTTCATCGACTACCTGCACCAGAACGACGTCGGCGTCCTGCTCGACTGGGTTCCCGGCCACTTCCCGACCGACGCCCACAGCCTGGGCCGGTTCGACGGGACCGCTCTCTACGAGCACGAGGATCCGCGGCAGGGGTTCCATCCCGACTGGAACACCTACATCTTCAACTACGGGCGGATGGAGGTCCGGAACTTCCTCCTCTCGAGCGCCCGGTTCTGGCTCGACACCTACCACATCGACGGACTCCGCGTGGATGCGGTCGCGTCGATGCTGTACCTCGACTACTCCCGCTCCCACGGCGAGTGGGTTCCCAACAAGTACGGCGGTCGGGAGAACATTGAGGCGGTCAAGTTCCTGCAGGACATGAACGTGGCCCTGCACGGCGAGTTCCCGGGGATCCTGACGATCGCCGAAGAATCGACCTCGTGGCCCGGCGTCACGCGGCCGGTCTATGACGGCGGCCTCGGCTTCAGCATGAAGTGGGACATGGGGTGGATGAACGACACCCTCCGCTATCTCTCGCGGGAGACGGTCCACCGCCAGTACCACCAGAACGAGCTGTCGTTCCGTTCGCTCTATCAGTTCACCGAGAACTTCCTGATGCCGCTCTCGCACGACGAAGTCGTGCACGGCAAGAAGGCGATCCTCTCCAAGATGCCGGGGGATGCGTGGCAGCAGTTTGCCAACGCGCGGCTCCTGTACTCGTATCAGTACGCCGCCCCCGGAAAGAAGCTGCTGTTCATGGGAGGGGAGCTCGGCCAGTGGACCGAGTGGAACCATGACAGCCAGCTCGATTGGGAGCTGCTGAAGTACCCGGAGCATGCGGGGCTCAACCGCTGCCTCCGAGACCTGAACACGCTGATGCGGCAGGAGAAGGCGCTCCACGAACTCGACTGCAACTCCGGCGGGTTCTCGTGGGTCAGCGCCGACGACGCGACGCACAGCGTCTATGCCTGGTGCCGCTACTCCAAGGACCGCTCCGAGGTGCTCCTGGTCGTCATGAACATGACGCCGGTGCCGCGGCATGAGTATGCGATCGGTGTTCCGATCGCCGGGCAGTGGAAAGAGATCTTCAACAGCGATGCCCGGATGTACGGCGGGACCGACGTCGGCAATGGCGGCGTGGTCGAGACCGAGACGGTCCCGATGAACTGGCAGGAGCAGAGTCTGCTGCTGACGCTGCCGCCGCTGGGGATGATTATCCTCAAGGCGGAACCGGTGGTCGCGCCCGCCGTGAAGAAGTAGGCGTCTCGGCGTCTCGAACTACGTCCTTGCCGGCGCGGCTCTGTTAGCTCAAACCCAACGTGGTACGGCAGCCTGGGGTCAAGGGGGCCACGCCCCCTTGCCGCCGGAGGCATTTTGATGAGGAACCGTGGAGCACAACGGGCGACCGCTTTGTGGTCCCAGCTATGAGGACTCCCTCAATCCACACCGCTCGCTTCGCGATCCCCGCGGGTTGATGTGGGGGCATCCGACACGGCGTCCGCGTTTGGACACGATCTCCTTCAGACATCTTCCGACGGCCAGGCCTCCGGCGGGCAAAGGGGCGTTGCCCCTCTGCACTCCCCACCAGGGGCGTGGCCCCTGGACCCCGGTTTGGCTTGCGCGAGGGACGATCACCTGATGGCCGAAGTCGTTGCCGGCTGCGCCCCGATCTGCGGGGCGTGGGCAGCGTGGATCGACTTCGTCAGCTCGACCAGCTTGCCCGCGTCTTCCTTCTTCACTCCGTCGAGCTGGCCGGAGACTTCATAGATCCAGTCCGGACGGACCTGGCTTGCCTCGTCCATCATCCGCAGGAAGAGCGAGACCTCTTCGAAGTTCTTGTCCATGATCTTGTTGGTCACCGGCGCGATCGTCCGGGCGACGAAGTCGACCGCCTGCGACGGAAACGAGATGAACATGTCGGCCTGCTGCGTCACCAGGGAATTCCCCAGCGAGTCCTTCTGCGTCGTGACCTGCAGGTGCATCAGCCCGGCCCCCTTGATCGGTTTCGGCAGCAGAGGGCTGGTGAAGGTCCCGGTGCAGACGACGAGGCTGCTGGACGGGGTGCGGTAGAGGACCTCCATGTCCCCGACCGTCCCGTCGCCGGCGTCGCATGTGTATTTGCCGGGCGCGGTCTTGGTCATCTTGAGGCCCGAGACTCCCATGGCCCGCCAGATGCTGACCGCGACGTCCGGGTGGTCGCAGAAGTAGCCGTGCATCCGCGGATCAGATTCGCAGCGGATCTTCGGCAGGCGGCGGAAGAGGCTGACGTCCTGAAGGACGGCGTTGGCCTTCTGCCGCTGCTCCGGCGTCAGCCTTTGCAAGGGGAGCGACTGGAGCGCGAGTTTGCGCTCGTCCCGTCCCGACGTCCCCGCGTTGAGCGTTTCGACGCGGATGTCCGGAACATCGCTGGCGATCAGCCCGGCGGAGCATGAGACTCCGAGCACGAGGGCGGCGACCCGGATCGTCCACGTCCACCGTTGAACCTGTGGCGGACGTGACGCACCGGGCGCGCGGACGCCCTGAAAGGCGGTCGCCTGGACCATATCGCTCCCCTTCCCCTGAGCGAAACGGCACGCCCCCGTGCTGATCCGGCTGTCGGCTCCTGTTGGAGCCTCCCCCCTCCGGATCATCCGGGCAGACTGAACGGCGGCCTATCGCTGGCTGCCGCGGGGATCGCACCCCGGAAAAGTCTGCCCAACCGTTCGCACTGATACCATCGGCACAACCGCGATGGGTTGATCAAGGGAAAGTCGTTCAAAGGGGAGAATACGGAGGCCGGATCGGCGGGACTGGCCGGAAGTCTCGAAATGTGTCCATGCCGGCACGGCTCCCATAGCTCAAACCCAACGTGCCACGGCAGCCGGGGTCAAGGGGGTCACCCCTTGCCGCCGGAGGCGCTTTCATGAGGAACCGTGGGACGCCACGGATGTCCCTTTTGTGGGACCAGCGTTGAGGACTCCCTCACATCACACAGCTTGCTCTGCAATCCCCGCGTGTTGGTGAGGGGGCATACGGCACCTTGTCCGCGCCTGGACACGTGCTCCTTCAGACATCTCTCGACGAGAGGGCCTCCGGCGGGCAAGGGGGTGTGACCCCCTTGCATCCCCCACCAGGGTGCCCCTGGACCCGGTGAGGGGAGAGATCTCGCGCTCTCCCTTCCGCCTTCTACCTCAATCTGCTGTCATGGCCGTTTCCCCCCGTGAGCCACGCCACATGCGGTCCTACCTCCAGCTCTGCCGTTTTCCCGCCGTCTTCACCGCCCTCGGAGACATCCTGCTGGGGTACCTGCTCGTCCGGTCGACACTCACCCCCATCGTGAGCGTCGCGGCCCTGCTCGTGGCGACCGCAGGCCTCTACCTCTCGGGAATGGCCTGGAACGACATCTTCGACCGCGAAGAAGACGCCCGCGAACGCCCCAAGCGGCCCATCCCCTCGGGACGCATTCCGCTCCGGTCGGCAACCGTGTTCGCTTCCGGACTTATGGGGATCGGCCTCGCCGCGAGTGCCGTCGCCGGCGTTCCCTCGCTCTTCGTCGCGCTGATCCTCGCCGGATGCATTCTCCTCTACGACGCGTGGCTCAAGCGGACCCCCATCGGTCCGGTCGCGATGGGGACCTGCCGCTTCCTCAACGTGCTGCTCGGCGCGAGCGGCGGCGCGGCGACCTTCGCCGACGTCTGGCGGATGCCGCAGATCTGGGTCGCCGCCGCTATGGGGATCTACATCGCCGGCGTGACCTGGTTCGCCCGGAAGGACTCCGGCGAGAGTCCACGCGGCTCGCTCGTTGCCTCGGGCTTCGTCGTCAACCTGGGCTTCCTGGGACTGGCGGCCTGGGTCAGCGGCGCGGCCCTGCGGTGGGGCTTCGGGGATCCCGTCCTCGATCCGCCCGGCGAATGGAACCTCGTCCTCGCCCTGGTGGTGATTGCGATCACGGTCAACCGCCGGATCGTGCTCGCCGTCGGTGATCCAAGCCCGCGAGTCGTGCAACTGGCGGTGAAGACAATGCTCCTGACCCTGCTGGTCCTCGATGCGCTGCTGATCTACTACTACCGCGGCGACCCGGGGATGCCGTACTCGCTGGTCTGCCTGGCCATGCTGATCCCGGCCCTGTTCCTTGGGCGGTGGCTGACGATCACGTGATTGGTTCTCAGTGGTCCGTGGTCAGTCGTCAGTTTTCAGCCCGATCTCAGAACGGAAGACTGAGAACTGACAACCCCTCCACGTAACCCTTTGTCGCGTCAGGTCCTGCGAGCCTGTCGAAACCGAGAGAATCGGAGGCCATTTCTGTCGTCCGCCCGACGACGGCCCGCGTATTATTCTGTGCCGGAGATGAGACGGACATCATCTCCGTGCTTGAGAACTTCAAAGCACGTAAACCCACAACGACCATGATCCTCGACTTTCAATACTACTTGTTCCTCGCCCCCGCGCTGCTCCTCATGATGTGGGCGCAGTGGCGCGTGAAGTCCACGTTCGCGGAAGCCGAGCAGGTCCCCGCGAATCTGTCCGGTGCGGCGGCTGCGCGGCATATCCTCGACGCCGCAGGTCTGCAGGATGTCGCCATCGAGCAGACGCCCGGCATGCTGTCGGATCACTACGACCCCAGCACGCGGGTCATCCGGCTGAGCGACGCGGTCTACAGCCAGCGGAGCGCGGCGGCGGTGGGGGTGGCGGCGCACGAGGCGGGACACGCCATTCAGCACGCCACGCACTACGCCCCGCTCGTCTTCCGCAACATCGCGGTTCCGGCGGCGACGTTCGGAAGCAACATCTCGTTCATCCTGCTCATCTTCGGTGCGATCATGGGCTTCCGGCCCCTGATCTGGCTGGGGATCATCGCCTTCGGGATGGTCGTCGCGTTCCAGCTCATCAACCTGCCGTGTGAGTTCGACGCCAGCCGCCGGGCGAAGAAGCTGCTCGGTGAGATGGGGATCGTGGACTACGAAGGGGGTGTCGCTGTGGCCCGGACCCTCAACGCCGCGGCCTGGACCTATGTGGCCGGGACGCTCCAGGCGGTCCTGACCCTCCTGTACTACATCCTCCGCTTCACCGGTGGCTCGCGGGACGAGTAACCGCGGCCCGCGACAGCGGCAGACTGAGAGTCGGCACCGGCCGACGGTGAAATGGTCACCGTCGGCCGGTTTGCTTTTGGGCAGGTGTCGGTCGCCCGAAAGGGGCGCCGCGAGACGCAGAATCGGCTGGGAAGCGTGCGGGCCGGTATTCGGGTGGTCTTCGCAAAGGTCTAACTTGTAGCGACTTATGATCTTGGTGGGGCCTGCGGCCGAGCCGGGAATCGCGAATTTACGATTCCTTCCTTTGTTTTACCGGTATAGCAGGTGCATAATGTCGGCCCCACCTTGGCTGAGATTCAGTCTCAATCGAATCTGGCCGCCTCTCGCCCGCCTCGAAATGGGTTTTTGAAATGGAACTGAACTGGCTGTATCGCCGCCTCGGCGAAGACTTTGGGCCGGTGACGCTCGAGACCCTCCACGAACTGCTCACGACAGGGCAGGTCGATCCCGACGACCTCGTGCGCCGGGTCGATGAGACGGAATGGCAGCCGGCGACCTCGCTCCCGGCCCTGGAGATCGACTCCGACAGCCAGTTCGATCTCGACATCGGATCGATGCTGTCCGCCGCCACACGGGCGAGCGCCCGCGAAGCGGCCGTCGACCACACCGCCTGCGAACGCCGCAACTTCGCCCCGGTCCGCAGCGCGAAGAACAAGAGATCGGCTCCGGCCCCGGTCGCGACCCCGGAACCCGCAGCGGTTCCGGCGAACTGGTACTGCTCCTCTCTCGGACAGGTGCTCGGCCCCTACACCTTCGACGCCCTCAAGGAGATGGCGGTCGACGGGACTCTCTCCCCGACCGACGACGTCCGCGAAGGGGTTGAGGGGACGTGGCTCTCCGCCAAGCGGCTCCCCGAACTGTTCCCCAAGACTGCCTCGACCGGCAAGTCCTCCGACGAGATGGACGCCGTGAACCTCGATCGGGTCGAGTGGTTCTGCCGCATTGACGGCGACGAGTTCGGTCCGATGTCGCTGAACGACCTCCAGAAGCGGATCGGCGAAGGGACGCTGGACCGCAAGGACCTGGTCCGCCGCTCGTGGGGGGCCGCCTGGCTCCACGCGCAGGACATTCCCGGTCTGGCGTTTCCGGTGGCGGCCGCGGTCGCTGCGCCGGTGGTTGCCCCGGTCGCTGCGAAGTCCGCCGCTCTCGAAGAGACCAAGTCGTTCGCCCCGATCCGTAAGGACAGCAATCGGGAGATCGACGCCGTCCCCGCCGAGCGACCGACTCCGCGGCCCGCCATCGCCGAATCGACGCTCTCCAGCTACGCCGAAACGGCTCGCGCCGCGTCGCCGGTCGCGTCGTCCTACGGAGCTTCGTCCACCACGCCTCCTCCGAGCTATCGGCCGACGCCGGTCGCTCCCCCGCCCCCACCTCCGCGGGCGTCCCGTTCGAGCTCCGGCCCGTCGTGGAGTTTCTCGCTCCCGTCGGGGCTGCTGGACAATCTCAAGAACCCGAAGCTCCTGGCCGGAGCGGGGGGCTTTGTCGTTGTGCTGGCTCTCGTGTTCGGCGCCAAGTTCTTCATCGGGGCGCCCGGAGTGAAGGAGTTTGCGACGATCCAGGAGTTGTGGGACGAGGTCGACAAGGCGATCCAGTCCAACGCGGCCGACGGCGCGTTCCAGGAGATGAAGTCCAAGCACACCGCTGAGGTGAAGGCTCTCAAGGCCGCGATCGAGAAGAAGGCGAGCGCGCAGAACCGCCTGGCCCAGATCATCCTCTACTGCACTCGCGACCACCTGCCGAAGATCTACGAAGGCTCGGCCCCCGAACGGACGAAGCGGCACGCGATGATGAAGGCCGACATGCAGGAGGCGAGCGAGCTCTTCCAGCGGCATACGTCGTGAGACGTGAGGCTTGAGGCGAAAGGCTGAAGGTAGAGATCAGAAGAGAGTCGGTTGAGGGGTGCGCCGGGGCTGGCGCACCTCCGATCTCGGGCTGTGGACCTGATCCTTGATACCTGGCACCGGATACTTCTCCCTATGGCATCCCTCCAGGTTGGTGACCTTGTTCCGGATCTGTCGGGGACGGACCAGTCGGGGCGGACGGTCCGGCTCTCGGATTTTCGCGGGCAGTGCGTTGTGTTGTTCTTCTATCCCAAGAACAACACGCCCGTTTGCACGCAGGAGGCCTGCCGGTTCCGCGATCTCCATGAGGAGTTTGTGGAGGAGAACACGGTGGTCATTGGTGTCAGTGGTGACTCGGAGGCTTCGCATCAGCAGTTCGCCGACAAGCAGCGGCTTCCGTACGTTCTGATCAGCGACTCGGCGGGGACGTGGCGGGGGGCCTTTGGTGTTCCCCGGATGCTGGCGCTGTTTCCTGGTCGCGTGACCTATGTGGTTGATCCGGAGGGCCGGATCCGGCACATCACGAACTCCGCGATGAATGCGCAGCGGCATGTTGACGAGGCGAGGGAGGCGGTGCGGGCGATTCGGGGCCAAGCGGGCGGGTAGCGTCCCACGATTTTACCGGGTCCAGGGGCACCCTGGTGGGGAGTGCAGAGGGGCAACGCCCCTTTGCCCGCCGGAGGCCTGTCCGTCGAGAGATGTCCTGAAGTCGGGCGTATCCAGGCGCGGACACCGTGCCGTATGCCCCCTCACCAACCCGCTTGGTTTTCAGAGCGAGCAGTGAAATCGAAACGCCGGCTCCATAAAGCGGTCGTCCGTTGTGTCCCACGGTTCCTCATGGAAGCGCCTCCGGCGGCAAGGGGGTGCTGTGTTGTTTCTTTGGCCTTTGACCCCTGGCTGCCGTGGCACGTTGGGTTTGAGCTAAGGACGTCCGTCCGGCAAGGACGTTGTTTCACGCGGTCCCGTCTCGTCGACGCGGATCTCGGAACCCGGCAGCACCTGGCCATGAAGTCCGTTCCGCATCCGCCATTCGATCGGCGTGCCGCCAGGGTACTCATGGGCGCGGCGGGGAGGGAGGTCGTGCCAGTCCGACCAGTAGGACTCCGGCGTCCGGACCCGGTAGACGAACGGCCGGCGTCCCTCGTTCACGATCCGGAGGGGCGGCGGAACCATTCCGAGCTCCAGACGCGTCGGGCGGGATCCGAGCGACTGCAGCCGCAGCCGGGACCCGCCCATCTCGATGTCCTTCACCGGCTCCGCCTGGGAGCGGGAAGTCGTCCAGGCAATCCAGGCCGTACGGAACGATTCCACGACCGGCCGCACATCGCTCTCCGGCGATTCCGGGGTGACGCGGGGCTCGGTCGACCAGGCCGTCTGCAGGACACGCTTCGCGGGACTCGGGCGCTCGAGGCGGACCGTCAGATCGTGCTCGACGCGGAACCGGACCTGACGCTCGACGAGACGCGTTCCGTCGATGCGGCACGGGGTCAGCGCGGCGACGGGGGCGACGAGCGTGGCGCTGATCGAGTCCGCATCGCCGGGGTTCTTGGCCCTGTCCGGCCCACCGGTGAGCTCCAGCCGCATCGGGGCCAGGATTTCGAGCTCGACATCGAGCTGCGTCTCGCCCCGCTCGGGGGAAAGCCCGGGCCAGAGCGCCGGGGTGGCGAGAGAGTGAAAGGCCGCCTCCGGCAGGTCGAGGACGTTGATCCGGGCCATCCCCTGCTCGACCTGCATCGTCGAACCCGCCTCGACCAGCCACGGCGAGGCGAGGATCGACAAGCCGGCGTCGGCGGGGAGCGTCGCGAGCGTGATGTCGCTGCCGGCCAGCGTTCGCGGAGCATGGGGCGAAGGGAGGGAGCTGCCGATCAGTCCCGTTCCGACGACCGAGAGACCGGTGCCGTCGATCCAGAGCTGCTGCGGCTGAATCCGCAACCGGGGGGACTGCACCGGGAGAGGCCACAGGAGCGACGAGAGGCTCGACGGGACGTCGAGCGCGAGCCGCTCTTCGAGCTGCGCGAGCATCCGCGGGACGACCGCCTTGATCTCGGCTTCGATCGCTTCTTTCTGAAGATAGACGCCGCCGACGATGCCGGTCGTCAACTCGTACTCGCCGAGGCCGGTCCCGCGGCGGACGATCCGCTCCGGGCGGGTGACGTACCAGTTGTCATCCTGGACGCGGAACGAGGTGCCGTCGTGGTGCAGCCGCAGCTTTCCGTTCTCGATCACGGGTCGGACACGGATCGTCATCGGCACCGCCCGCTGATGTCCGAGGACGACCTGGATCGGTCCCGCCTGGGCGTCGAGGGTCCGGCTGTGGATCGCCACGTCCGCGACCCGGAGCGTGAGCCGTTCCAATCCCAGCGACAGTTCGAGGCAGGCGTCCCGGCAGGCCCGCAGGTCGGCGCTCGTCAGGGCGCCGGCGAAGGTCAGGCCGCGGAACTCCGCGCGGTAGGCGTCCCCTTTGACGTCGAACGTCTTGATGATCGGCTCGAGCTCCCCTTTCAGGGAATCGGCGGGCATCAGGCCCGGCAGGCCGTGACCGATGGCCCCCAGGGCGTCGTTCCCGAGCCGCAGGCCGACCGCCTGGGGGACGATGAACGCGGTCTCGAACGGTTCATCCGTCCGCTGGACGCGCGACGGGGACGCCGGCGGCCAGTCGACCGATTCAGGAACGGGGGCATCGGCGGAGAGCATCCAGGCTCGAACCTGCGGCTGACGGTAGACCATCTCCCAGGAGTCGTGTCCGACCGGCAGCTCGGTGAAGCCCGGACTTCCTCCGGCCCGGCGAAGGGCCTCGATGCTGGCCTTCGTTTCCTCGGGGAGGACGATCTCGTCCTGCGCTCCATGAAAGGCCCAGAGCCGGGCGCCCTTGAGCGCGGCGAGTCGGTCCTGGTCATCGCCTCCGCCGCCGGCGATCGGCAGGATGGCGGACCAATGGTCGGGATGCGCCGTCGCGAGGGACCAGACGCCGAAGCCTCCCATCGACCAGCCGGTCAGGATCCGTCGCGCGGGGTCGGTGTGGTAGGTCTTCTCGACCTCCGACAGGATCGCCAGGGCACGCTCGCCCGCGGGGCGGTCGGGGGACCAGGCTTTGTGGATCCGGCCGCCGAGAGGAACCTGAGGAAAGACGACGATCGCGGGAAACGGCGGTTGCTTGCTCGCGAGCTCGTCCCGGATCACTTCGCCGAGGCCGACCCGGGTGGGGCGGACGCCGTCCGTTCCCCGCTCTCCAGCGCCGTGGAGGAAGAGAACGACGGGCCAGCGGTCGCGGGAGGTGTAGTTCGGGGGGACGTAGACCGAGTAGGCGTGGTCTCCCTGATCGTCGTGGAATGTCTTCGTCTGAAAGCCGATTCCCGCTGGCTCCGCGGCGCGGACCGTCGGGGACAGGAACAGCGCTGTCGTGACCGCCGCGGCGGTGACGAAAAAGCGGACGGCGGCGGGCAACATGGACGTGTCCTCTCAACCTGGGCCCTCCAGTCTGGCACATCCCAGGACGGGAGTCACGAAAACGGAGGCGGCGGCCACGGTCGCAGCGGTCAATTTTGATCCCGCGGCCCGATCCTTTCACACGGCTGGGACTTCCGCTAAGACCCGGCTCAACGTCGAAACCGATTCCTTCCCCGCGCCGCCATGTCCCGATCCAAGATCCACGCCGGTCCCCGCGTCCCCCGTTCGCGTCCCGCCGAACCGAAGGAGCGGGAAGAGGACTGGGAGATCGTCCTCAACGGCGAGCTCGACGAAAAATCGCAGGACCTCGCGCAGCGGCTGATGGAGCTTCCCCGGCGGTCGCGGGGGACGATCTTCTTCGACTCCTGCGGCGGGAGCGCCTTCGTCGGGCTGGCTCTGGCGTCGCTGATCCGGCTCCGCGGCCTCAAGGCGGACGGCGTCGTGGCGGGGGAGTGTTCGTCGGCGGCCCTGCTGCCGTTTGCGGCGTGCGAGCGGCGGTTTGTGACGCCGCACTCGACGCTCCTGTTCCACCCGCTCCGGTGGCAGAGCGAGGAGAGCGTCCGGCTGGAAGAGGCGGCCGAGTGGGCCCGGCACTTTCAGATCCTGGAGAACGACATGGACGCGCTGCTGGTCCGGTTCCTGGGCTGTCCGGCGGAGACGATCACCCGCTGGACCCGCCCCGGCCGGTTCGTCAGCGGTCAGGAACTTGTTGAGGCGGGGATCGCCCGAACCGTGACGCTGTTCGACGGCGACCTGTGGGCCCAGATCGGCAAGTCGTGAGCCAGAGACGGAGCGGCGCGGGAAACGGCGTCTAGCGCTTTCCGGGGGGGAGCTCCGCCGGTCCGATGGTGTCGCGTTTCATCAGCTTCGTTTTTTTGAAACACAGAGGCGCAGAGAGCGCGGAGCGAAAAGAGGCAGAGGCGAGACGGGAGCCTGCCGGGATCGCCGCCCGGCCTCTCCCACTCTCTCCCGGAACCTGTTGCGAACGTCGGCTCTCCTGCCGTCCCTCTCCGTGTCCTCTGTGCCTCTGTGTTTCCAGTCACTTCTTCATCCCGAACTCGACAGTGCGCAGAGATGGCCCCGGCGTCAGGTTCGTTCTGCTGCTCAATCGCTCTCGTCGGCTTGGACCAGGGGGATCGCGCCTCTGTTCCGGCGGGGCGTCGAGGCCGGTCACGTCGCTGTTCAACTGGACCGGTGAAGAGAAGATGAACGACTGTGCTGCGAAATCCGGCCGGGTCCCGAGGGCGTTGTTGGCTGCAGGCGGCATAGCGTTTGCCAAGTCTTGAAAACATGCCAAACCGCGCCGGTTTTGGCTCTAAGTTGCATGTCCATTGAGCATGGGCTGCGCGATGGAGTCGCAAGGGGTAGCCGGGCGGTGGCAACCACATCTTGGTTTTCTTGCGAGGCGTCGGGCGCTCCGAGGCTGTCGCGGCAGAAGGCGGTGTCGTTCCGTTCTGGCAACGACGGCCGCAGCGTTCCGGGGGAATGAATGTCTAAACGTCGCGGGTTCACGCTCATTGAGCTGCTGGTCGTCATCGCCATCATCGCCGTGCTTGTGGCGATCCTGCTTCCTGCCGTCCAGCAGGCCCGCGAGGCGGCCCGAGCCAGCCAGTGCCGGAACAACCTGAAGCAGCTCGGCATCGCGCTCCACAGCTACCATGAAACGATGGGCGTTCTCCCCCCCGGGCACATCGGCCGCTGCACCACCCCGCAGCTGAACACGTCGGGGCTGACGATGCTCCTCCCCTACCTGGATCAGGGGACGCTCTACAACAAGATGAACTTCAGCACGGCGATGACGACGTACAACAGTACGGCCCAGCCGACTCCCGCTCACGTGGATCCGGTCACCTCCGGCAATGCTCCCCTCGAGAAGACGATCATCCGGACGTTTCTCTGTCCGTCGGATGCGGGAAATCCGATCCTGACCGAGACGACGGCGCACTACGGGATCTCGGCCACCAACACCGGCACGGGCGGGGCCAAGACGAGCTATGACTTTGTCACGGCCGGCTCCGGGTTCATCTCGACCTGCGAGAACTGGCTGACGACGACGCTGACGATCCGCCGGATGTTCGGTGACAACACCGCGGTTCGCCTCACCGACGTCAAGGACGGAACGAGCAACACCGCCGCGATCTCCGAGACCTGCCTCGATGTCTACAACGGCCGGCCGCCGGCGTGGGCTTACCGCGGCTGGGTCATGGTCGGGATCGATCTGGCGACGTACCCGATCAACCTCTGGTACTACGCTCCGACCAACATTCAGAACCCCCCCGGCAAGCTCGCCAGCTGGGCCTATCCGGGAAGCACCCACGTCGGGGGACTCCATCTCCTGATGGGGGACGGGGCGGTCCGGTTCGTGACCGAAAACATCGACACCAGCACGAAGCAGCGCCTGGCCTACATTGCCGACGGCCTGCTGCTCGGGGATTTCTAAGGTCGGACGGAGAGTCTGCGGCCGTCCGAGCGTCCCTCCAGCGGCGGCCGCCTCTCTCGACTTTCCCTTTCGTTCGTGTCGCGACGATCTCTGTCTCTTTCTCGCTCTCCACTCATGAAACGAACTGCTGCGCTGTTTCTCGTTGTCGGACTGTTCGGATGCGGCGGGGCTCCCCCGGCCAAGCCTCTGCCGACGACCGTTCCCGTGTCGGGCAAGGTGACCCTGAACGGTCAGCCCCTGGCCGATGCCATGGTGACCTTCCGTCCCGACGGTGAGACCAAGGGGGTCGACAGCCTGGGGATGACCAACACGGCCGGGGAGTTCAGCCTCGACCAGATCCGTGGCGGCCAGGGGGCGTCGCCGGGAACCTATCGCGTCACGGTCAACCGCTTCGTCGCGGCCGACGGGAAGCCCGTTGTGCTCGATGCCGCGACGCCGCCCGCCGATGCGGGGGCCGTGGAGTCGCTGCCGGCCAAGTACAGCAGTGCCGGCGAAACGACCCTGAAGGCGACAGTGGCTCAGACCGGGAATGACGGTCTCAAGTTCGAATTGAAGAAGTAGCGGTTGCTTCCGAGGCCGGGGACAAGTCTGCACGGGGCGAATCGCGTTGGCCGACGAACGCTGTCCCGGTCTGAGCAAGTCTTGTGATAAGCGTCGTGTGCGGATCCCGCCACGACGCTTTTTTGTTGTCTGTTAAGGATCGCCTCGCCGCCGCCAGCGTCCAACCCTCGCAAGAGACTCCTCCCGAATCCACCTTGACGGCATTCGTAGACAGATACGTCGTCAAGCGGCGTGAGTCCAGAATCACCCCCACGGCTGCCGACAACATCCGACGGCATCTGGAGTACATGCAGAGAAAGCTCGGCCCAGGCCTTGATGCTTCGGCAGTCGGGGGCAAGCATGTCGACGATCTCCATCAGGCGTTGCTGCAGGACTGCGAAGGAAAACGCTTCACGAAGACATATGCGGCGGACATCTTCAAGACTGCGAAGATGTTCATTCGCTGGCTCCACGAAACTGACGTTCTTACCCAGCTCCCGAAGAACTTGACGTCCCGGGCTCTGCGGATCACTCGGGTACCGCCCGTCATCAAGACCTACCCTGTGGAACAGATCCGAGAACTGTTTGCAGCCGCTCCCGAGGACCTCAAGCTCTACATCCTCCTGGCTCTGAATTGCGGAATGACGCAGGTCGACATCAGCACGCTGAAGCCTGAGAGCGTCGATTGGGAGGCCGGAACGCTGACTCGCAAGCGAGGAAAGACCATCCACTTTGAGCGGGTTCCCACGGTCACCTACAAGCTGTGGGGCATCACGCTCAGGCTCCTGAAGAAGCTACGATCTGACGATCCGAACCATCTGCTGCTTTCCTCGAATGGGAAGACTCTTCGAGGCGAGGAACTCAGGAATGGCAAGCTTGTTCGACGGGATCCGATCCGCGTGGCATTCCAGCGACTTCGGAAGTCACTAGGGCGGTCGGGCGATTTCAAGAGCCTGAAGAAGACGAGCGCCTCACTTCTGCGAGACAATGTTGAGTTCAATGGCATCGAGGCGGTCTTCCTCGACCACGCGCCAAAGTCGATGTCGGATCGACACTACGCCACGGTTCCAACGGCCCTGCTGGCGAAGGGGCTCAAATGGTTGGAAACGGTTTACGATCTGACCTCGCTTCCTTGAGAGCTGCCATCGCAGTTCGCAATTGCTGGGAGAGGATGAAGCGGACGAAACGTCAACAAGTTGGTACGTGTTCGGCGGTCCACGTGAGTGATCCGAATTCCTGAGCGGGAGTTGGGAGCATTCGCCCCGAGTGGGTTTCTTACCAAACTCTTTTATGCTCTATGAACAGTCTGTTTGCCAACGGTCGGTGATGGGGTTAGAGAATAAATCGTCGATCGTTCCACTGGTTGTTTCCTGACATGCGCACTTGGATGTTTGGGAGTCTGCCGGAAGTGAGCTGGTCGCGGAACACAGGCCAATGTTCAATCGCATTCGCACATCGTGCTGGGAATGGACCGCGGAACGGATCCTCCGAAAGGCAAAACAACTCGAGCAATGCTCGAGCGACCGGCTCGAACGGGATCGTGCGGAACTGGGGGGCGCCGTCCGGCGCCGGCAACCGGTCTCTTCGATCATCGGCGAGGTCTTCGCGCTTGGCATCGAGACGACGCGGCGCGTGCTGGGCAAGAGGCACTATCCCGTCCAGGTCATGGGGGCGATCGCCCTGGCACGGGGGTTCGTGGCCGAGATGCAGACCGGTGAAGGGAAGACGTTGACCGCCGTCCTGCCGACATTGCTGCACGCCCTGGCCGGCAAAGGCTGCCATGTCCTGACCGCCAACGAATACCTCGCCCGCCGCGACGCCGCCGAGATGGCCCGGATCTTTGCGGAACTGGGGCTCACGACCGGCTGCGTCCTCGACGACATGGACGATGACGCCCGCCGGACCGCCTACGCCTGCGACATCACCTATGGAACCGCCGCCCAGATCGGCTTCGATTTCCTCCGGGACCGCCTGAAACGGGGCCCCCATCCCGACGAAGCCGCCCCCAAGGGGGCGGCCGGAGGGTGGCGCGAGTCGAGAGTTCAGCGCGGACTTCACATGGCCCTAATCGACGAAATCGACAGCGTCCTGATCGACGAGGCGAAGACGCCGCTGATCATCGGCATCGAAGACCGGGACCGGCCGGAGATCGAGAGCCTGTACCGGTGGGCCGATCACTGCGCCCGGACCTTCGACCCGGCGGAGGATTTCCAGGTCGATCCCCGCACGAGACAGGTCGACCTGACGGACCTGGGCAGCCGCAAGGTGACGCTCCTCTCCAAACCGCTTGCCCTGGACCAGATCGATTCGGAGACGATCTGCCTGCACGTCGAACGGGCATTGACCGCGCATCGCGTTTTCCACCGGGATCGGGACTACGTCGTACGGGAAGAGGAGATCGCGATCGTCGACGAGGGGACGGGCCGGATCATGGAGGGGCGGAAGTGGCAGGACGGACTCCATCAGGCGATCGAGGTCAAGGAACGGGCCCCCTTGTCCGCCCAGACAGGCTGTGCGGCGCGGATCACCGTCCAGTCGCTGTTTCGACGCTACGAGCATCTGGCCGGGATGACCGGGACCGCCGGTCCCGCGCGGCGGGAGTTCCGGAGTGTCTATCGGCTCCCCGTCGTGCGGATCCCGACGCACCGCCGCTGCCTGCGGTTCGGACTTCCCCCCCGCGTCTTCCCGACGCTCCGGGCGAAATGGGAGGCGGTCGCGGAATCGACCCTCCAGGGGATCGCGACGGGACGGGCCGTTCTGATCGGGACTCCTTCCGTCGAGGCGTCGCAGGGGCTGAGCCGCATCCTCGCGGAGGCGGGCGTCGAGCATGAGGTCCTCAATGCGATCCGGCACGCCGAGGAAGCCCCCATCGTCGCGAGGGCGGGCGAAGCGGGACGGGTCACGGTGGCGACCAATATGGCGGGACGCGGGACCGACATCCTCCTCGCCGAATCGGTCCGCCGCGCCGGCGGGCTGCATGTCATCGCCACGGAGCTCCACAGCTCGGCCCGGATCGACCGCCAGCTGGTCGGCCGCGCGGGCCGACAGGGGGATCCGGGGAGTTTTCAGTTCTTTCTATCACTGGAGGACGAGCTGCTCCGCACCCTCCCTCCGTCGCGGCTCGCCCGCCTGCGGAAGGGGGGGCAGGCGTCGGGCTCGTCCGAGCTGGCTCCCGAGTGGGCCCGCCTCTTCGAGACAGCCCAGCGCCGCATCGAGATCGGGCAGTCGCGCCAGCGTCGACAACTGCTGACCACCGAGAGACAGCGGGCCCAGCGCTACCACTACCTCAGACTGGACCCGTTCCTGGAGCTTACGGAATAAGTCCCGTGATGGGGTGTCGCGGGGGGGGCGGGCCGCCGCTCACCACCATAGCTTCCGCTGCACGAACTCCAGCAGGTCGCCGAACAGCACGTAACCGAGGCTCCGCGGACCGCAGTGCAGCCGGGCGGTCACCTCGGCCCCGATCCTCCGACCCGGCAGGTCGTTGGGAACGATCTCCACGAAGACTTCGACGACGCTCCCCTTCTCCTGGGATTCGTTGGACCGGCTCCCGATGGCGGAGAGCGCCCCTCGCTTCACCTGCGTGACCGCCGTCGCCGCCACGAACTCGACTTCGACCGGGGGCACCGGGGCGGCCGGGGCGGTCCCCGGCCCGCGGTGGGCCTCCAAGAGGTGCCCCATCCGGTACTCCGGGACGTCGAGCTCCAGCCGCCACGGTCCGTCAACGTCCATAATCTGCAGCAGGAGGTCGCCCCGCTTGACCGGACGGTCCAGCAGGTTCTGTCGCGTCTGGAAGGTCGCCACGCATCCATTGGCGGGCGATCGAACGACGAGGCCCTCTTTTCGGCTGAGGACCTTCGCGCGGCGTAGCCGGGTCCCTTCCAGTTCAATCTCCACCTTGCGGAGTTCGCCCGCCAGACGCAGGGCCTCCTCTTCGTTGCCGCGCGCTCCGGCCCGCTCCCGTTGCTGCCCCAGGGACTCGATCTGCTTCTGTTTCTCGCGAACGACGTTCTCCGCCTCGAGAAGCTCGGTCTCCAGGTCGTCGCTCCGCAACACCGCCAGCACGGTCCCCCGCTCCACGGTCTGGCCGTTCTCGGCCGAGACATCCACCACGATCCCGTCCCACGGAGCGAAGATCTCGTGCTGGACCGCCGGCATCGCCTGGCCGCGGGCTTCGACCCGGTACTCCCAGGGGACGAAGGCGAGCGCCCCCCCGACGAGGGCCAAGAGGGCACAGACCGCTCCGGCCAGGGCCAGCCGTCGTCCGCGGCCCCACCGGCAGGCGCGGCCGACCGCTTTCCATAGCGGTAGAAGGAAGATCGTCTCGTGGTCGCGGGCATTGCTCAGAGCGGCCGCGACCTGTTCCGCCACGAGCACGCCCCGGGCACGGACGAGGTCCGTCGGGGCGCTCTCCGAGAACTGCTCCAGGACCAGGCAACCGATCACCTCGCCCGCCGGGGGGCGGCGGCGATCGACGAGGTCCTGTTCGATCCGTTCGTGCGGGACGTTCTTCCGCAGCGGGAGGATCGTCACCATCCGGGACCGGCTCTCCTCAAGGAACCCTGCCAGCGGGTCCGCCAGAAACGAGGGGAACCCGTCGAGCGTCCCCTCGTAGAGGACCGGCTCTCCGTATCTGGACGCCTCGCGAGCCAGGGTTGCCAGCCGCCGGACGAGGTTCGCCCGATTCTGCAGGGACTCCTGTCCGCTCACCGCCGCCACGCGGCAGGACGATCCCGTGCGAAGGGCGACGCTGATCCGGTCGCACTCCAGCAGGACGCGGCCGTCGTTGGCGGCGACCTGGGCCACGGCGGAGACCGAGAGGCTCTGCTGCAGCGAGAGCACGAACGCGCTGAACGGTTCCCAGAACGGATCGGCGGCCGCAGCCGGCGCCGGAACGGGAGCCGCGTCGAGGCGGCTCAGGAGCGCGCCGATTTCGCTGCAGACAAGAGTCTGCCATTCCGGGTCATGCGGGGCGGCCGCCGGGAAGGCGAGTTCGAGGACGACCGTTCGCCCCGCTGCCCAATCGACACGTCGCCGGACAATCCGGACATCCGTTCCGGCCGGCGTGCTCCATTCGGCCGTGCTGACCGTTCCCGACTGGAAGGCGGCCCGGACGGCGTCCATGTGCCCCCCCTCCAACAGCAGGCGGCCTCCCGCGGCGACGAGACGGCTAACGCCGCCGCTGGCGACGAGTTGGAACCGGCCCGGAGCCTCCTGCTGCCACAGGAAGGCGGCCGCCAGGTGCTCGCCGTCCGATGCCGCGTCGAAGAAGCGGGCAATCCGCGCCGGGCCGTTCCCCGGAGCGTCTCTCAGCTCCTCAGCCCGCTGTCGCGCCCAGGAAAGCCATACGGCCTGCGGCGACTCCGCCCTCATCGGTGAATTCCTTGTTGCGATCTGTCTCCAGAGGGGCATAGCATCCAGTGGCTTTGCGACCGATTGCAAGGTCGTCTTCCGATCCAGAACTCATCCAGTTAAGGGCCGTTCGTGACACCCTTGCGCTCGGGGTCCGCCGGCTGTCGGCATGCGACAGCCATCCTGCTCCTGTTGCTCGTGGCACGGCCCGCGGTCGCCGCGGAGGAACCGCGCCGCGCTGCCGCGGAGGTCGAGTCCGTTCCCGCCCGGCTCCTCTTCGTCGACCGGCACTCACTGGCGTTCGAACGGGCCGGCGTCCTGGCCGAGGTCGCGGCCGAAGGAAGCTGCGTCCGACGGGGCGAGGTGGTCGCCCGGTTGAAGGCCGAGGTCGCGGCGGCCGCGCTGGCGGTGGCCCGGGCCCGCGTCGCGAATGAGGCAGAAGTCGTCGCGGCCCGATTGCAGTTCCAGGCGGCGGAGGCGGAGTTCGAGGCCGCTCAGGCCGCCAACTCCCGCGCGCCGGCGCTGACCAGCCTGTCCCTCCCGCCGGTGTCCCTCAACGTCTTCGAGTCGACCGCGCTGAATCGGCTGCGGCTGGCCCGGGAAACCGCGGCGGCCGAGATCGAAAGGGCCCGGAAGGAACAGACCGTCCAGGAGCGCTCCCGCGACCAGGCGGCGGCGGAGTTGGAGTCGTTTCGGCTGCTCTCTCCCCTGGACGGACTGGTGACGCGAGGCTTCAAGCGGCAGGGGGAAGGAGCCCAGGGAGGAGAGACGGTTCTGGAAGTCCTCTCGACCCGGAGGATCCGCGTGGAGGCGGACATCCAGGTGGCCCAGACCGCGCGGCTCGCGGTTGGAGAGGAGATCGACGTGCTCGTCACCCGCATCCCCGGGGACGAGGCGGGTCAGGAGACGCGCCGCGCGAGACTCGGCTTCGTCGATCCGACCGTCGAGCGGGTCTCGCAGACCGTGCGGGTCTGGGCCGACATCGACAATGGGGACAACCGCCTTCGGGAAGGGCTCCCAGCGAAACTCCTGCTTCCGGGCCGCGGACCGGCGGCCGGGACCGCGCGCTGAGGAGAGACGAGGATGCTTCAGGGATCGCTCGAACAGGGGGGGGCGGCGCTCGACCGTCCCGTCCCCTTCCGGAGACGGGTCGACCTCGACGTCGCTTGGATGGACTTTCGCGGGCGGCGATACGCCGTCCTCAAGGACCCGTTGTCTCTCCGCTACCACCGGCTCTCCCTGGACCAGCACGGCGTCCTGGCGCGGCTCGACGGAGAGCGGAGTCTCCGCCAGATCCGGGCCGATCTCCAGAGGGAATTCCCATCAGAATACTTCGCGCTCCCGGACGTCCAGGGGGTAATCCTCGGGCTCCACGAAAAGGGGCTGCTCACGGCGCTGCGGATGGGACAAGGTCCGACACTCGCCCACCGGGAACGGGAGCAGCAGAGACGGACGCTCTTCGCCGCCCTGAGGAACCCGCTGTCGATCCAGCTTCCAGGCTGGGATCCCGACCGGTTCCTGACGCGGCTCGAGCCGCTGGTCGGGTGGCTGTTTCGGCCGCTGACGCTTGCACTGGCCGGAGGAGTGATCGCCGGCGCGCTCGTCTTCGTGGCGGCTCACTTTCGGGACGTGCAGAACCGGCTGCCGGAGTTCCAGCGGTTCTTCGGCTGGCCCAATCTCCTGTTCCTGTGGCTGACGCTGGCGACGATCAAGGTGGTCCATGAGCTGGGACACGGGTTCGCCTGCAAGCATTTCGGGCGGGAGTGCCATTCGATCGGCGTGATGCTCCTCGTCTTCAGCCCGACGATGTACTGCGACGTGACCGACGCCTGGATGCTGCGGAGCAAGTGGGAGAGGATCCTGGTCAGCGCCGCCGGGATGTACTTCGAGGCCCTTCTCTCGACGGTGGCGCTCGTGGTGTGGTGGAACACCGAACCGGGGCTGCTGCACTTCCTCTGTCTCAACACGTTCTTCGTCTCCGCCGTCTCGACGGTGATCTTCAACGCCAACCCACTGCTTCGGTACGACGGCTACTACATCCTGTCCGACCTCCTCGAGATCCCGAACCTGCGGCAGACCGCCGACCGGCTCATGCAGCGGACCATCGCCCGGACTGGGCTCGGGATCGAGCTCCCGCCGCAACGGGACCTGCCCGAGTCGGGGAGGCCCTGGTTCCTGCTTTACGTCGTCGCGAGCGCAGTCTACCGCTGGATCGTCTTCGCCGGCATCCTCACCTTCTTCTACACCGTCCTGAAGCCTTACCGGCTGCAGAGCCTGGGGATCGTGATGGCCGTCGCGACCGTCGGGCTGGCGCTCGGCGGAACCGTCATGAACTTCGTCAAAATGTTGAAAGAGCCTCGTCGCGATCCGCCGTCGGCGCGCCGCATCCTCATCGCCTCCGGGGTCCTGGCGGCGAGCCTCGCGGGAGTCCTCTTGCTGCCGGTGCCCTGGTCCATCGAGGCTCCATTTTACATCGAGCCCGTCAGGGCCGTTCACCTCTACAACACAGTGTCAGGAGAGATCGTCAAGAGGGAAGTCGGGGAGGGAGATTCTGTCGCGGCCGGGGATGTCGTGATCGTCCTCGACAGCCCCGAGTTCGAGGCGCGGTTCGACGCGGTGCGAACGGATTTCGAGGCGTCCCTGGCGGAGGCGGAGGCGTGGGAGGCCGCGGGACGACCTGATGCCGTGGCCCTGGCTCGACAACGCGTGCGCTCGACCCAGGAGACGCTCAACCAATTGAAGGAAGAGTCTCATCGTCTTGTCGTGCGGAGCCCGATCGCAGGGAGAGTCTGCGCCCCGCCCCGCGTCGCCGCGCCGACCTTGGAGGTCGAACGTGAGCGTCTCTCTGGATGGTCAGGCACACCGCTCGACCGGAGGAATCTCGGAGCTTTCCTGCAGGAGCAAACCCACATAGCGACGATCGCCCCTGTGGAGCAATGGCAGGCGGTCCTCGTCATGGACCAGACGGAACGGGAAGAACTTTTGGTCGATCGTCCCGTTCGGTTGAAGCTCGAGGAACTCCCCCAGCGGGTCCTGGATGGGCGGATTGCAGAAATCTCCCACCGGCATCTGGAGCTTGCCCCGCGGGGCCTCTCCAATCGCTACGGCGGACCGCTGGTGACCGTGACGGACCCGCAAGGACGGGAAAAGCTCACGAGCGTGACTTACCAGGCGATCGTCCCGCTGGACATCGAGTCAAACTTAGCCCGTAGTGGCATGCGCGGAACGGCCCGCATCCATCTGACCGACCGATCGCTTGGGGAGTGGCTCTGGAGATCTTTTTGGACCACATTCCAGTTTCGACTGTAGCGGTTGCGCCGGCGCTTCCGGCGGCTTTGGACCGGGACCGCAGGGGACGACGATACGAGCGGTCGACGGAACAGGGAGTCTCCGTCAGGGTCTTTCAATTCTCTTCTCCCACATCAACGTGACGGATCCGCACGATGGGCCAGCGGGAGGGCAGAGCGGGGCGACGCGGACGGTGCGCCCTCGTATGCCTCTGCGTCTTCAGTCTTGCTCTCTCTGCTTGCCGGTCTCGGTGCACACATAATGGAAACTCACCGTTAGTTGAGTTGCACGAGGCTCCCGCAAACTCTGCCGATTCGGTGTCACCAAGTAAAACGAGCCTCGTGTCATTTGAGGCGGTGCCGATCGACGAGCCTCTCCGGTTGAGAAACCGCAGAGACCTGGAGTCGTGGGACCTGCCGCTTCAGGAGGCGATCTTCGTCGCGTTGTCACGTGCCGAAGTGATTCGCCAGAACGGGCAGTTTTTTTCTCCGACCAACACGCTGCTCCGATCGCCCGACGGACTTCCTACGGTCTATGACCCGGCGTTGCAGGAGTCCGGTGTTCTGTTCGGACAGCGTGGGGTTGAGGCGGCTCTGTCCGATTTCGACACCCAGTTCACCACGCGGACAGTTTGGGGGAACAGCCAGCAGATTCAGAACAATCCGTTCATTGCCGGAGGGCTGCCAGCCGGTGCAACCTTGGATGAAGACGCGGCGCAGTTCCAGGCATCGTTGGACAAGACGCTTGCAACAGGCGGGCGAATCGGCATCAGCCACAATTGGAACTACTCCGCCAACAACTCCCTCGGACGGCTTCTCCCTTCGGTTTATGAAGGGAATCTCCGCGCCGAGTTCCGGCAGCCGCTGCTGGCAGGAGCGGGAACCGAGTTCACGCGGATTGCGGGCCCCATCTCGGACAACATCCAGGGGGTGACGGGGGTCCAGCAGGGGGTCCTCATCGCCCGGATCAGCGGCAACATCACCGTCACCGAATTTGAGAGCAACGTCGCCAGTTTTCTGCGGGACGTCGAGCGGCAGTATTGGCAGCTCCATCTCGCATATCGGACGATCGAAAGCGAGCTGGCGGGACTGCGGACTGCTCGCGAGATCTACGAGGTAGTGCAGGGCCGTGTTGGCGCCCAGGCTCCGGGCGGTGGAGCGGGACGGCTCGTCGAAGCCAGAGAAGGTGTTCTGCAATCAGAAAAACGCTCTCTGCAGGCTCTGGACGATCTTTATGCCGCGGAAGGTCAGCTCCGGCTGCTGATGGGACTGTCGGTCAATGACGGGTGCTTCATTCGGCCGAGCGATACCCCAGTCACGGCCGAGATCGCCCTCGACTGGGACTGCTCGCTCGGTGAGGCATTGGCACGCCGGCCGGAACTGCGTCGTCAGAAACTGGTTGTCGGAAGCGAGGAGCTTCAACTCATCGCGGCTGAGAACCTCCTCCGTCCCCGGCTCGATCTCGTGGCTAGCCAACAGCTCAACGGGTTTGGGGACGACCTACTCGGGTCGGGCGAGGTCCCCGGCACGACCCGAGCGCTCGGAAGCGCCTACGGCCGCCTGTTTGGTTTGGAGGAGAGATCTTGGACCGCGGGCTTCGAGTATTCCCAGGTCATCGGACGTCGGTATGCCATCACTCAGGTGAGAAACCATGAGCTCCGCCTGGCCAAGGCCCAGGCCATCCTCCGGACGCAGGAGACGGAGATCAGCCACGAGCTGGCGGCGGCGTTTCGAGAGGTCGATCGGACTTGGCTCTCGCTCCGCAGCGAGACGGCGCTGCTGGATAATGCGCGGCTCCGCGTGGAAGTGGCCCGCCAGGAATACCTCGCCAATCGGGACGGGACCGCATTCCTGTCGCTCGAAGCGCTGAATCGTGCGGTGGAAACCCTCGCCAGGGCGGAGTCAGACATGGCGAAGGCCGAAGTCGACTACACGCTCTCGTTGACTGAAATCGAGTACCGCTGCGGACGGCTCCTGCAGTTCAACAACGTGAATCTCCAGGAAGATCTTCGGGCTGCCTGTCCTCCGCCGTGAGTCCACTCAACACGACGTCGGTTGGTCACGAACTGAAGCCCCCCTGTTAATCAGAATCCTGAAGGCATCCGCCATGCAACCGCAAATCCTTCTCGGCCTCGGGGCCGGACACTGCGGCCTGAATGTCCTGCTGGAGATTCTGAACCATCAGCCCCAGACCCGCCTAACGCTGGAGCAGTCTCCGCTCCTCCCCTGGCAGGCGATCCCCGGCCGGCCCGGGATCCGGGAGCGGTTTGCACGATGGCGGAAGAAGCCCGCCGCCGAGCGGATTGGTGATGTCGCGACCTTCTATCTTCCGTACCTTCGCGAGGCGATCGCGTTAGAGCCCAACCTCCGGGCCGTCTGTCTCCGCCGCCCCAAGGAGGAGATCGTGGCCGCCTATCTCCGCCATCTTGATCAGCCAGGCCGTCCGCGCCTCAACCACTGGTCGCGTTCTCCGGAGGTGGGGTGGACGCAGGACCTCGTCTGGACTCCCACCTTCCCGAAGTACGATGAGCCGGACCGCCAAGCCGCCCTCGAGCAGTACTGGGAGGACTACTATACGCAGGCGGACGAGCTGGCGAATCGCCATCCGGACAACGTCCTGCTCCTCGACACGGCGGAACTGGCCGAGCCTGCCGGTGTCCGGAGGCTTCTCCAGTTTGTCGGGATCCCGGAGGCGCAGCAGGTGGTCGTGCAGGCCCGTCCCCCAATTCGCTCTGCGGTCCGTACGGACGAGGCCGTTGCCGATGCTGATCCGCTCTCGCCGCGGCGGTGCGTCATCCTGGTCCCCAATTCGGGGTCGATCCATCCGGAGTGCGACCAGTCGCTACGGCAGCTTGAAGCCCGCGGATACGAGGTTCGGCGCGTCTCGGGTTACGCAGCCATCGACCAGGGACGAAACCAGATCGCGACCGATGCCCTCCGCGATGGCTTTGAGGAGACGTTCTGGATCGACTCGGATATCGGGTTCTCCCCGGAGAGCGTCGAGCGGATCCGGCAGCACGGCCTCCCGATCTGCTGCGGCATCTATCCGCAGAAGGGGAAGCGGGCCCTGGCGTGCCACGTCCGCCCCGGGACGACGAAGATCCAGTTCGGAAAGACTGGTGGGCTGATTGAGATCCTCTATGCCGGGACCGGATTTCTGCATGTCCGACGGCAGGTCTATCTCGACGTCGCGCAGAAGCTGCGGCTCCCGACCTGCAATGAACGATTCGACCGGCCGACCTTCCCGTTCTTTCTGCCGATGGTGAAGCCGATCGAAGATGGGCACTGGTATCTGGCCGAGGACTACGCCTTCTGCGAGCGTGCCCGGCAGTGTGGACACATCGTCCAGGCCGACACCGGCGTCCGCCTGTGGCATCTTGGCCACTACCGTTACAGCTGGGAGGACGCCGGGAGGGAAACACCGCGGTTTGAGGATTTCACGCTCAACCTGAACTGACGCCGGAGTCCCGCTGGATCGGAGGGCGGTGGAGCGATGGGAGCTGTGCCGGACGGCGGAGTCTTTGTACGAAGAGGGGGATACGAAAAGTGCTCCCTTGATAGTCAGCAGACGTTCATGGAAGCGTGAGGGCACAGAGCGCGAGCCCAATTGTACCTACCGGGGGCACTGCAACGCCTCTTGCCAAGGCACGCCGCTGCCGGCATCACAGCTGGGACCGGAGCAACAGATCCTTCCCATCTACTGGTGCTCGAACCAGCAGTGCCCATTTTACTTCGGGCGTCCAATCACTGCTGGCCCAACGATGCCAGCGGCGGCACCCGGCGTTGTAGTGGAGTCCACGGGAGACGCCGGACTTGGCGGCGGCAATCCGGACGATGCCGTAGGTCCGGTAGGCGGTGAGGAAGGCTTGTTGCTTTGTTGTGAGGGGTTTGGGCATGGGCGTCGTACCGAGGAGGGGACGCCGGTCTATCGGCACGACGACGGTTCCACGCGCCCGGGCCGCCAAAAGTCGCCCCATGGTCAGATGGGCTGTCCACGGACCAGGGTGAGGGCCATTGTTGCCCCCCGTTAACCGGCACGCGGGGGCGTGCGTTCGGCGCGGCGCAGAGGACGCACCGCGAGCGGGAGCCACCGTCGCGGCTCGGCCGGAGCCTCGCCCTCCCATGGAAGCGAGAGCTTCTTTCGTCACTGACGGGACTCGTTCCGAATTTGCGCCGTGTTACCCCCCCCCCCGTTGAAACGGTGGGCTATTTCCTTCCGTCCCTTGCGGGACTGAGGACATCGAACGTTGAGACCGAAGCGCGAGCGGGGCGGAATGAGCCTCACGAGGAGGCGCGGAGAACGCGGAGGAAACTGCAGGAGGCGTGTCTCTTCTCCGCGGCCTCCGCGTCTCCGCGTGAGCATTTCCTTCATTCGAGTTCGGAACCGAATGGTTGGCCCGTTCGGCCGTCCTTCTGTTTCATCGGCCCACACCAAGGCCGGTGGCCCTGGCTGGAAGAACGGATGGGCCTTTGGGCCGGAATGCCCTATGTCCGTCGTCGGCCGGGTGCCACTTCTATGAAAGGCTGCTGCTCGTCAAGTCGGAATCGGTCGGAAGGTGGATCGCTGCGGGAAGCCCAGTCTTCTATCCGAGCCTCGGTGCGGCCCACCTAGTACTACAGCTGTAGTTCACCGGGGTGGCGGGTCATGCCCCCGAGACCGGTAATGGCACGCTTTCGCGGTCTGTTGGTGTCGACGCCGCCAGTCAGGCCAATCCAACACGCGTTGCGGCGCCATCACTGTGGCGAGGAGCAGCCGGGTCAGCAGGCTGCGAACTTCCGGGACCGTCACCGGAATCAGGTCCTCCTCTTTTTGGGGGCCACGGCCTGCACGCGATGGCGGATCACCGCCAGCGTCGCATGCGCCAGCATCGACAACGTGATGTGGCGATACCAGCCGGGCCAGGACCGGACCTCGTAGTCGTCCAGCCCCGTTTCCCGCTTCGCCTGCTCGAAGCACTCTTCGATGGCCCACCGGCTGCCGGCGATCTGGACCAGTTTCTTCAGAGGCGTTCCCTTCGGAGCGTGGGTGAAATAGTGAGCGATCTCGTCAGGATCGCTGATCGAACGACGCACCAGCCAGCCCCGCCCGAACCCCTCCTCATGGGGGCTGGGCCAAGAGACGAACGCCCAGTCATAAAGCCGCTCCCCCTTCGTACCGGGCCCGCACGACAGACGCTTCCAGTCTCGGGAGGGGATCCCCGCCAGATGCTGGTCGACGCGCACCCGCTTTCCCTTCAGGAACAGGTGGATCTGGGACGAGACTGCGACGACATAGCCCAGCCCCCGCTCTTCGCACAGCCTGCGCAAAGCATGGTCCGAGCCGGAGACCTCGTCCGCCGTCACCCACTGGGCCAGGATCCCTGCCTCGAGCGCTCGTTTGAGCATCTGCCGGGCCAGCTCCGGCTTTGTGGCAAAAGTCACGGACTCCGGCACCTTGGCCACCCGTCGCCGAGTGGGGTCTTCGGCCCACTCCTGCGGAAGGTACAAGGCACGATCGATCAAAGCGTGTCCGGCGGTGGCGCGGTACCCCAAGAAGACCCCCACTTGGCAGTTCTCAATCCTCCCCGCCGTTCCGCTGTATTGTCGCTTCACCCCGACAGACTTGTCTCCCTTCTTGAGGAACCCCGTCTCGTCAACGATCAGGATGCCATCCGCTGTCCCCAGCTGTTCAGACACATAGCCCCGGAGATCGATTCGGACCTCATCAGCATCCCAATCAGCCCGCCCCAGGAAGTGCTGCAGATTAACGGGTGTTGGTTCCCCCAGTTCCTCCGCCAGTTGCCAGCCGTTCTTCCGCTCGATCCGACTGATCAGCCCCTGCAAGTAGCGCGTCGCCCGTCGACGCAGCTCGGAGCGGGAAAAGCGTGGCCCGATCCGCTTTCCGACCGCCTCGACTTCAACCATCCACTCCCGAACATCTTCTGTTGTCGGCATCCTTGCCTCCTGGGTTGGACAGGAAGACTCTATAAACACCTCGCATTTCTCTCAAATACAGCTGTAGTACCAGAGCGTTTTCACAATTCGTGTTCAGTAGCCGCAGTGTTGGATGTAGTTCTGGCATTCGGACGGGGAGAAGCGGTCGAGGGCTTCTGCCAACGTCGCGCACAGCGTCTCGAACGTCTTGGACGCCGCTTTGCGGAGCAGCGTTTTGAGCTTCGAGTACGCGTTCTCGATGGGGTTCAGGTCCGGTGAGTATGGCGGGAGATACAGCAGCTTCGCTCCCGTCTGATGGACCAGTCTCTCGATCCGTTCATCCTTGTGAGGAGCGACATTGTCCAGGATGACGCATTCCCCCCGCTTGAGCGTCGGAGCCAGGGACTGCTCGACCCACACGGCAAAGGCATCTCTCGTCATCGCTCCCTCCAGGACGAGCGGAGCGGAGAGTCCAGTGGTCCGGAGGGCGCACAGAAACGTGAACGTCTTCCAGTGACTGAGCGGCTGATGGTCGACGACACGCTGCGAAGTCTCTCCCCACCCATACATCCGCAACAGGCCCGTCTGGACGGCCGTCTCGTCCAGGAACACCAGCCGCTCGGCCGGAATCCGCTTCCGCAACAGAATGTCCCACCAACGACGACGCTGCCGAACATCCGGCCGCAATTGCTCAGCGGCGTACAGGCCTTCTTTTCCAGAACGCCGTGTTGATGTCCATCGCCCAAAAGCACGGCAAAAGTGTTGCCCAGGTCATCCTGCGGTGGCTGATTCAACGCTGCATCGTCGCGATTCCCAAGTCCGTGCGCAAAGAGCGGATCGCCGAGAACTTTCAGATCTTCGACTTCCAGCTCGACGGGGATGATCTCCAGGACATTGTTGGTCTGGAGACCGGGAAGAGCGCTATCTTCGATCACCGCGATCCAAAGATGGCAAAGTGGCTCGGGGCGGCCCAGCGGAACACCTAGGCTCTTTCAGGAAACGAAAGTCGCAGGATGCGGGACGAACGGCTGACTTCCGTCGCGTCCCGTGCTGCGGAGACGTCGCTCAGCCCGGCTTCGCCGCCTTGGCCGCCTGCTCGGTGACATCCAGACGCGCTTTCTTGCGATCGGGGGCATTGACAGCCGATCCATCAGCCCGGAACTCGAAGACCTCGTCTTTTTCAGGACTGTATGCGGGCCATTCCGGCAGCCCCTTCCCGTTGGGACTTCCCGTCTTGGCGAAGTTCGCCCAATAGGTGTTCATCATCTTGGCCATCTCTTGATCCGAAGCAGCCACGTTCGATCGACCTCGACCGAACGGTGTCCCGAAGACGTAGGGAATTTCGGACGCGTGCGCCGCGCCGTAACGCATCCATTCTCGCATCGGAGGTGAGACGTAGGAGAACAGGTAGAGGTAGGCCGGAGTGCCAGCCCTTTGAAGGTGCATCCTCCTTCATGGTAAACCGGTGTCATGTCGAGACATGCACAGGATTTCCAGGGAGGAGGCGACCATGGTTGGTCAATCGGTCCTCGACCGCTTCATTCAGCAGGCTCCGCTTTGTGTTATGGCCCGGGCGACGCTTGAGAAAGTCTTCGCCCCGCAAAGATTGGATGCCCTGTTTCAACGGACGGCTGTCCGACAGTACGAACGGGAGCTTCTGTTCTCGACCGTCGTCGATCTCATGAGCCTGGTCGTCTGTCGCGTCACACCGTCCGTTCATCGGGCCTATCAGCAGAAGAAGGCCCAGATTCCCGTCTCCATCCGGGCTCTCTACGACAAACTGGGGCATATCGAACCGGCCACGTCCCGAGAACTGGTGCGGCAGACCGCCTCTGAGATGGCCGAGCTGATCCGGACGCTGCCGGCGATGGCGGCTCCCCTCCTTCCCGGATACCGGGTCAAGATTCTCGACGGCAACCACCTAGAGGGAACAGAGCATCGGCTCAAGCCGCTGCGAACTCAAGGAGGCGGAGCCTTGCCCGGCCAGTGCGTCGTCCTGCTCGATCCCCAGCTCCGCATGATCCTGGACGTGATTCCTGACCTGGATGCCTACACCCAGGAGTGTCGTCTCTGCCTGCCGCTGTTGGAGGGGATCGAACCCAAGGATGTGGTGATCGACGATCGGAACTTCTGTACGAGCGAACTCCTGTTCGGTCTGGCCCGACACGCCGCGTTCTTCATCACCCGGCAGCATCGGGGCCGGCTGCGATGGGAGGTTACCGGGAAAGCCAAATCGCTCGGCCGGGGCGATTCCGGCCGCCTGACGGAAGAGCCTGTCCGCCTGACGGATCCCACAACCGGTGAGGTCCTGCCGGTCCGCAGAATCACCATCGAGTTGGACGAACCAACCCGGGATCACGACTCCACGCTCCACTTGCTGACGAACCTGCCCGCCAGTGAGGTCACCGCAGCACAGGTCGCTGAGCTGTATCGGGAGCGATGGACGATCGAGACAGCCTTCCAGGAACTGACGACACACCTGAGGTGTGAACTCAACACCCTTGGCTATCCGCCTGCGGCCCTCTTCGGCTTCTGCACGGCGGTTGCGTGCTACAACGTCCTGGCGGTCGTGCAGGCCGCTCTGGCTTCTGCTCATGGCCAGGAGTTCGTTGACGAGCAGTTCTCGCACTGGCGGATGTCGGATGAGCTCAGCCGCACCTACGTCGGGATGATGATCGCGATTCCGGCGGATCAATGGGAACAGTATGGAACTCTTCCCACCGAAGCTCTCAGCCGGCAGCTCCACGTCTGGGCCCAGAGCGTCGATGTCATCCGATATCGCAAATCGATTCGTGGTCCCAAGACACGCACCAAACGTCCAGCCGCGAGGGCTCAGCACTTCTCGACCGACAGGCTTCTCAAGCAGCGGAGATCCAACACGGGATAGCCACCTTCAAAAGGTTACCCCCTTGACCTACCCCTTTAAAGGTGAGCGAGTCAGTCCTTACCCTGTCTCTGTCTGGAGGTTGCGACGGACTCCTGGAGAGGACAACAGGGATGTTGCCAGCCGAAGTGTTGGAGCGTTTTGTCGAACGCTGTCCCGCCGCGGTCATGGTGCGGGCCGAGCGGCTGGATGAGGTCTTCCAGCGGGCCGCCCAGCGGCAATACAGCCGCCAGCTCCTGTTCTCGCAGCTCGTGGCGATCATGTCGGCTGTCGCCACCCGTTCGCAGCCGTCTGTCCATGCCGCCTATCTGGCGGCTCAGGACAAACTCGACATCTCACCCCAGGCCCTGTACGACAAACTTCGACGGCTTGAACCGGCCGTCACGGCCGCCCTGGTCCGCGAGACCGCCCGCGATGCCGCACGAGCCATCGATGCTCTGCCGGGCCTGCGGCCACCCGTGCTGACCGGGGGACTGAAGACGTACGACGTCTATTGTGTCGACGGGAATCACCTGACCAGCACGGAGCACCGGCTTGCCGAGTTGCGGACGACCCGCGAAGCGGCCCTCCCCGGACAGACGCTGGCCCTGCTGGACCTTCGTCGGGGGCTGATCACGGAACTTGTTCCCGGCGAGGATGGCCATGCCCAGGAACGCTCGCTCGTCCCGGAGCTGCTGGAGCGGTTGCGGAAGGGGATGGTGCTCGTCGCCGACCGGAACTTCTGCACGAGCCGGATCCTGTTCGGAATCGTGGAACACGCGGCCAGCTTTGTGATCCGCCAGCATCGCTCGACGCTCTCCTGGGAGCGGGAGGGGAAGCGGCGGCGGATCGGCCGGACGGCGACGGGGATGATGTTCGAGCAGACCCTGGACCTGAACTATGAGGGCCAGACGCTGCCGGTCCGGCGGCTGACGATCGAACTGGACGGACCGACGAACCAAGGGGAGAGCGAAGTCCACATCCTGACGAATCTTCCGGCTGAAACGGTCCCGCCCGGCGAGGTGGTGGAGGCGTACCGCCTGCGGTGGACGATCGAAGAGGCGTTCCAGTGTCTGACGGAGGTTCTGCGGTGCGAGGTGGAAACGCTGGGCTATCCGCGGGCGGCCCTGTTCTCGTTTGCCGTGGCGGTGGTGGCCTGGAACACGTATGCGGTGGTCAAGGGGGCGCTGAAGTCGGTTCACGGCTGGGAGACGATCGAGGCGACGCTGTCCGACTATCACCTGATGCATGACGTGCTGCTGACGCACTGCGGCCTGGAGATCGCTGTGGAGGCTTCGGCGTGGTGCTGGCACCAGGGGTTGTGCCCCCAGGGGCTGGCGAAGGAGCTGGTTCGTCGGGCGAAGACGGTGAAGTTGTCCCGGTATCCCAAGCGGAAGCGAGGTCCGAAACACCCGCCTCCCGCGAAAACAGGACGCCGCAACGATCACCTTTCGACCGCCAGACTCCTTGAGAAACGCAAACGCAAACGACCTTGAAAGGGGTAGGTCAAGGGGGCCACGCCCCCTTGCCGCCGGAGGCACTTCCATGAGGAACCGTGGTCAGCAACGGATGTCCCCTTTGTGGTAGCCCCGTTGAGGACTCCCTCAATCCATACCGCTCGCTTTGCAATCCCCGCGGACTGGTAATGGGGCATCCGGCACGTTGTCCGCGTTTGGATACGTACTACTTCAGGCATCTGTCGACGGCCAGGCCTCCGGCGGGCAAAGGGCCCCAAAAACAACACAGGCCCCCTTGCATCCCCCACCAGGGTGCCCCTGGACCCGGTGAGGCGGTGAAGATGACGTGGTCTCAGCCCCCGGCCTTCTCTTCCCGCACCTGCCGGTACACCTCCTGAATCAAGTCTTCCACCGACTTGAGCTTCGCCTTCCCCTGCGTCGCCTTCATCACCTTCGACCGCGCATCGGCAGGACTATGGCCCAGCGCCAGCAGCGCCTCATAACCCTCGTTGATGATGTCCGACTGCGGCGCCGCGGTCCCAGGCGCTTCACGGGCAATGAGCAGAGCAAACTTCGCCATCTTGCGGCGAAGCTTGGCCACAATCCGCTCTGCCATCGCCGGACCAATCCCCGGCAGCGCGCTCAGGCCCTTGACGTCCTGCTCCTCAATCGCCTCCGCCACCTCCCGCACCGGCCGGACCATCGCATTGAGCGCCTTGCGGACACCCACGCCATCCACCGAGCAGATCATCTCAAAGAACTCCCGCTCCACGGCATTCTGAAACCCGACCAGCCGGGGAACCATCCGCCCCCCCTTCTGCGGATTCCCGTCGATGTACTCGATCGTCTGGAGCGAGATCGTCTGCCCGATCTGCGACTGAAGCTGCCGCCGCACGAACTCGGGAAGAAACACCTCGTATTCAAACGCGCCGACCTCAATCGACGCATCCGCCCCCGAGAGTCCCACCAGCTTCCCTGTGATCTTCGTGATCATGCGTCGCTTCCGTTGCCTTTATCCGAAATTCATCCAAGAAAAAGTGTGTCCCGCTTCCATCCGCCGGGACTGCGTCAGTGTGGAGATCCGAATCGCGAACCGCAAGAAGCGAAACGGCTTGGAATCGGAGCGACGGGACGCAACGACGGCCCGCAGTCTTCCGCCTGAAGACCGTCGCGCGCACTCTGTCGCAACGGTAATCGCAACAGTTTGACATCGACCAAACCCGATACTAGGTTGCCTCTCCCCGCGGACCTGCCTGAAGTGCTCTCCGCCCAGCTTTGGGCCCACCTGCCTTCCGACTCTCCCGCCTGCGTACCCCGCCCGATTTCCTTCCTGACAGCTTCCCTCCTGAGAGACCTATGCGCTCATTGTCGTCTCGTCAGCGTGGTTTCACGCTGATCGAACTGCTTGTCGTCATCGCCATCATCGCCGTTCTCGTCGCCATCCTGCTTCCGGCCGTGCAACAGGCCCGCGAGGCGGCCCGCGCTTCGCAGTGCCGCAACAACCTGAAGCAGCTCGGCATCGCGATGCACAGCTATCACGAGGCGATGGGGATGTTCCCCAAGGCCATCAGCGAGCTCGCGACGGGAGGGGCGCAGGACCTCTACCGCGGCTTCAGCGCCCACGCGATGCTGCTTCCGTATGTCGATCAGGCGGGACTCTACAACCGCGTCGACTTCAGCTCCGGCACCGACTCGGGCGGCAACGTCCAGATCAGCCGGAACGTGATCCCCGGTTTCCTCTGCCCGAGCGACCTCAAGTACAACAGCACGAGCGCCACTGACGTCCGCTACAACGGTTCGGGCGTCAACTACGCAGTCAGCGCCGGGCCCAGCCTCTTCTGGAGCATCAACGCGACCGACGCGGTCGGCATGTTCAACTTCCGGGTTCCGGTCCGGATGTCCGATCTCCTCGACGGCTCGTCGAACGTGATCGCGGCAGCGGAGCAGATCCTTCCCGCAGGGGATGCCAAGGGGAAGCTGGCCGAGACGATCTATCTGGGAACGCAGGGCTCGCTGACCGCCAGCTTCGGGACCGATGCCGCCCTCCAGGCGTTCGCCGGGACCTGTACGGGCACGACGACGATGAACGCCAGCTACAACGAGAACACGAAGTGGCTGAACGGCGGGATGGGACAGACCGTCGTCGCCACGCTCAATCCGCCGAACTCGAACCGCCCGAACTGCATCATCAGCTGCAGCGGCTGCTGGGCCGGGACCGGGAACGGCGTCTGGACCGCCCGCAGCCGGCACGCCGGCGGGGTCCACACGCTCATCGGTGACGGCGCCGTCAAGTTCATCTCGGACAGCTTCGATCTCCTCACCTGGCAGCGCCTCGGCAGCCGAGCCGACGGCAAGCCGGTCGGCGAGTTCTGATCTGCAAGACGGGCTGCCGGGAACGGGGCGGGGAAGGCGAACGCTGACGCGGCTCGCCTTCCCCGCCGTCGATCCGGGGCCATCGTTGAAATCGCTTCTCCTGTCCGCCGGGCTCGGGCTCCAGCGCGACACCTCGTTCTCTGTTTCACGTGAGTTTCCCAGTATGTCTGTCCGCCTCGCCTCGAGCCTGCTGCTCGGTTTCCTCGCTCTCTCCACGGTCGGTTGCGGTGCCTCGTCCGTGACGCCGACGGTCAACGCGCCGATCGGATCGGACGAGCAGCTGAAGAAGGACCTCCAGGTCATCGCCGAACACGGGACCGGCGAAAGCGCGCTGGAACCGATCGTGATGGGGGTCCAGGCCCTCGATCCGGCCACGCCGCGAAAGGCCGATCTCGAAAAGGCGAAGGCCCGCCTCCTCAAGAGCCCGACCGCCGAAAAGCGGAAGGAAGTCGCGCGGGAGATGATCGAGATGCTCGACTCGCCGAAGGCCTCCTGAGCCGAAGGCCTCCTGAACCGGAGCGCCGGCGGCCACCGCCGTTGGTGCTCACCCCTCGTCCGCCTCGCTCCGCAGCCGGAATTCTCCGGATCAGCTACGCTGACTCCGGCCAGTGGCTCGTGCGCGTCGGGAGGTGAGGATGCGATTCTGCTTGGGGCGAAAGGGGACGGCGAGCCTCGTGCTCGCGCTGGCGATCGCGGCAACCGGGGCGAACCTCGCCACGGCTCAGCCGCCGGACGAGGGCGGAATCGGTGCGCCGATGGCGGCGCTGAAGCCCGAAGTCTTCGCGCGTCGCAACACCAATGTCCCCTTGGCGGAACGGCTGAGTGAGGATCCGGAGGCCCGGGTCCTCGAACTCATCTACGTGCTGCGGCATTACCGGGTCTTCAGCCGCGACGAGGAAATGGCCCAGGCGATCCGCGAGCTCCACCGGATCGGGAAGCCGGCCGTCCCCGAACTGGTGGCCGAACTCGACCGGACGGACCGGGATAACACGCTCCGCGTCCTGGGGATCGCGCTGCGGGCCCTCAACGATCCGCGGGCCGTTCCGGGCCTGATCCGCGCGGTCCCCAGGACGCTTCGTCCCCCCGGATCGGACTGCGGCGTGTCGATCGAGGATCCGGAACTGCTCAAGTTCGTCCTCTCCTTTGAGCGGGGGGCTTCGCCCGATCAGAAGCACATGAGCGTCGGACGGCCGGTCAATGAGATCAGCCGCGCCCTGGAGCGGATCACGGGACACAAGTCGCCCGGAGGTGACCGCGATCCGCTCCGCGGCAATTTCCTGGGCGGTCCCGATACCGAGGCTGCGCAGCGCAAGAAGTATCTCGACCGCCAGAAATACTGGGCGGGCTGGTGGGCCGAGCACGGCGGCGAGTTTCTCCCCGAGGCAGAGCGGCAGGCGCTCGACCATCCAACGGCCGCGGACGCCGTCCCTGGCGACGAACGGGACCGCGTCGATCGCGCCGGAGAGGCCCGCTTCGGAGCGATCTTCCCCACGGGGCCAGATGTCCGCCTCGGTCCCGTTCACGAAGTCGAACTGTTCAACATCCTTTTCGCCGACGCTCCGTCGGCGATCGACTTCGAGCGGCATCGCATCTTCCGGTTTCAGGAGGGACTGCGGGAGCAGGACCGGTGGCACATGCAATGGATGCGACGCGTCGGCGTCGACATGATTGTGGGCGGGGACTGTGATGACCTGCGGCTGTGGGTCATCGACGACGCGCGGTGGGAGACGATCGACAACGAGGTCCTCGCCTCGGAACCGTTTCGACCGGGATACGAGCACCGCGGCGGATTCTTCCAGCTGGAGGGGGCCAGGACAGTCCTGTTCAACACACGGGACGGGGGAAGCGGGATCCTGCAGGTGGAGCCCTATCGCGGCGCGACGGCCTCGCGGCAGGTGCGCTACCGGATGTGGCAGATGGGACCGCCCGCCGATGACCCGCCGGCTCTCGTTCCCCCCGTGGCGGAGAAGAACGTCCAATGGTCGGAGACGATCGACGTCACGCTGAAGCCGCCCGAGGAAAACGCCCAATGCGGGTGGAGCCTGTCCCGAAAGCAGTCTGCCGCCCTTCCCCGGCCTTTCGAAGCCAAAGACCTCACGCAGCAGATCTGGTCCCAGGACGCGGAGACGGATCTGGCCAGATGGAGACGAGAGCAGGCGATTGACCTGCTCGCGACTCCCGCCCCCGAACCACACCCCCTTCAGCTCCGCACCGACGAGAAGCCCGATCTCCTCCAGATCGCGCTCTTCGACGGCGTGGCGCGACCGGTCCGCACGGAGTGTTTCGAAAGCCTCACCGCCCCCGCGGCGAAGGCCCTGCTGGACGAACCGGCGGCCCGACCGCTGCAGCCAGTGAACATCCTCAGCTCGATGGGAATCCCCCAGCCCCAGACGTACCTGTTCCGCACGAGCCGCGGCGAGTCGGGCATCCTCCAGTTCCGATCCGGCAGCCTCAAAGCCGGGCTGGCGCTGCTCCGCTACAAGCTGATCGAGGAAGCCGAGAGACCGCAGATGCGGTGATCTCGTGGTGTCGCAGGTTGGACTGCCGCCCAAAGAGGGGAGGCCCACGGCCTCCTCGATCGGTCCGGGCCAAAGACAGAGCGATCGGTGGTTCAGCCTCTTGTCAGCGGAAGGAGTCGCACGCGAGACCGGGCCTCGTCCACGACAAGCAGTGCGCCGGCTTCCAATTCCGCCTCATACTGACGCAGTACCGGAACCAACAGAGGAGCCAGCGTCTGTGGGCGTACGTCCTGTGTCCGAACTTGAGCTACGCTCGGGCCACTCGATCGTGTCGCGGCCAGCATTGCCCCGAAGTCGAGGTCGTGTGTCAGCACGACACGGCGATCCTTCAGGGCCCATTCCAGGATCTCGTGGTCGGACGCGGAACTGCTGCCGACATCCGACCAGTGAACACTCTCCCAGCCCTCGAACCGCAGGATCGAGCACCATCGTGGCGACAGGTTCATGTCGATCAGGAACTTCATGGACGAACCAGCGGAACGTCCACTTCTTCTGAGCGCCATGCCGCATAGGAGAGCGCAGCCGGGATGTCGTCGGGCTCCAGGTACGGGTAATCAGCCAAGATCTCAGCAACAGTGCTACCACTGGCGATCAAGCCGACAACGGTTCCCACGGTCACCCGCATCCCTCGGATGCACGGCTTGCCCCCCATTACCTGGGGATCGAAAGTGATTCGGTCGAGCGGGATCATGGACGCGCTCTCAAGCAACTCGAACCAGAGAGACTCTCCTCCCGTTCGGCGTCGCACATCCCTGTGGCACGATGCCACAACGAGAAACGCCCGGAGCCCGAATTTCGGGTTCCGGGCGTTTTGGGTAGTTCTCTACGTTGGTAGAAAATCCAAAGCTCCCCGACTAGGACTCGAACCTAGAACCTAGCGGTTAACAGCCGCTCGCTCTACCGATTGAGCTATCGGGGACTGTGGGGGCGGATTGTTGCGGACTCCCCCATTCGACGCAAGCGAGATTTTCACAAGATCCCACAGAGAGAATGAGTCTGTAACCCATGCTGTCATTGGGGGATACAGAAAACGCTCTCCGCGATTCCCGCGGGGAATCTTGATCGGAGGACCACCGGGTCTGTCCGGCGATACGGCTTGCAGTCATTCACAGGACACGGGGGCATTCCGCCCGGTTCGCGCTGCGAACCGGGCGGCGTCCCACGATCTCTGGCATCCGTCCGCCCGCCACCGCTTCCAACGTCCGCTCGGAAACCGCGCTCGCCGGACGGACATCCTTAGCGCAACCCATCGTTCCACGGCCACCCGGTCCAGCGGGACGCTGGCTGGCTACTCGGAGAAGGCGGCGTCGAAGGCTCGGCCGCTGGGGCGGAAGTCGACGTTCTTGCAGAACTGGGCCGCTTCGGCGGCACCCGCTTCGCGGTCCATTCCCGAGTCCTCCCACTCGACCGACAGCGGAGCGTCGGCCGGGTAGCCGGCGGCGTTCAGGGCGCGGATGATCTCTTCGAACCGGACCGCCCCGCGGCCCACGCTGCGGAAGTCCCAGCCGCGGCGCGGATCGCCGAAGGAGAGGTGGCTCGAGAGGATCCCCGAGCGGCCGTTGAGGGTCGTCGAGGCGTCCTTCATGTGGACGTGGTAGATGCGGTCCGGGAACTCGCGGATGAACTCGACCGGGTCAACCCCCTGCCAGATCAGGTGGCTGGGGTCGAAGTTGAAGCCGAACTCCTTGCGGTGGCCGATCGCTTCGAGGGCCCGCTTCGTCGAGTAGATGTCGAAGGCGATCTCGGTCGGGTGGACTTCGAGGGCGAAGCGGAGGCCGCACTCTTCGAAGACGTCGAGGATCGGGTTCCAACGGTCGGCGAACTGCCGGTAGCCGTCGTCGTACATCTTCTTCGGCGTCGGCGGGAAGTCGTAGATCAGGTGCCAGATGCTGCTGCCGGTGAAGCCGTTGACGACGCCGACGCCGAGCTTCTTGGCGGCGCGGGCGGTGTTCTTCATCTCTTCGGCGGCCCGCTGGTTGACTCCTTCGGGCTTGCCGTCTCCCCAGATGGCGGGCGAGAGGATCGACTTGTGGCGGGCGTCGATGTTGTCGCAGACCGCCTGGCCGACAAGGTGGTTCGAGATCGCGAAGAGCTTGAGGTCGTGCTTGTCGAGGAGGTCCCGCTTGCGGGCGCAGTAGGTGTCGTCCGAGAGGGCCTTGTCGACTTCGAAGTGGTCACCCCAGCAGGCGAGTTCGAGGCCGTCGTAGCCGAACTCCGAGGCCTTCTTGCACAGGACTTCGAGAGGAAGATCAGCCCACTGGCCGGTGAACAATGTGACGGGACGACCCATGACCACGATTCCTTGGAAAAGGCGAGACGGGGAGCGCATCCCTGAAGCACGACCAGCCCCGATCCGTGGGGATCGTCAAGCTATCGCGGCCCCGCGTCGGGAACAAGCGACGCCGGCGCTCCCGCGAACGCCCGCACGCGGCGTTCGCGGCGCTTTCGAATGCCGTCGCAGCGTCTAGTTCGCAGAGACCTGCAGCTTCGCCCCTTCTTCGATCCGGAACAGGTGCTTTTCGCTCCGGATGAACAGCGCACCGCCATCGACGGCGTAGGAAGCAAAGGTCCGCTCGTCTTTGACGAACTCGTTCTCGGACACCTTCTCAAAGGTCTTGCCGGCCCGGACGACAATCGCCTTCCCGTGTTCGTCCTGGAAGTAGACGTGGTCCCCTGCGGCGAGGAGCGAGGCCGAGAAGTTCCCACCCAGCCGCTCCTGCCAGTTGACCTTTCCTGTCTGAAGGTCGGCGCAGGTGGCGATTCCGTTGTCGGAGACGAGATACAGCTCCTCGCCCACAGCCACGACCGACGGGTTGTAGGGAACCCCCTTGTCGATCTGCCATCGGAGATGGGTCTCAGTCACGTCACCCGTTCCGGTCGGATCGATGGCGAGGAGCTTCGCCTTGTTGTAACCCGTGCAGATGAAGACGAGCCCCCCGGCATAGACCGGACGCGGGACCACCGAGTAGCCGCCGGCGTACCGGCATCGCCAGACCTCTTCGCCGGTTTCGGGGGCGTAGGCATAGACAGCATCGCTGCCGGGGCAGATCGCCTGGAGCTGGCCGTTGATCGTGACCAGCAGCGGAGTCGAAAACGAGAAGCCTTTGGATGGTTTGACGGCGCGTTCGACGTTCCAGCGGACCTTCCCGGTCTTGCGGTCGAGACCGACGACGAACTGCTTGTCCGAACCGTCGCAGCAGATGACGAGCACGTCCCCCGCCAGCGCGGGAGAGCCGCCGTTGCCGTGCTGTGGACTGTAGGTGAGTTCGTTGTTGGTCCAGATCACTTCGCCCTCAAGCGTGAGGGCTGCCGTTCCGTGCGGGCCGTAGTGGACGTAGATCACGCCGTCGGCCACCAGCGGGGTCGGGCTGGCGTGGCTGTTCTTCGAATGGATCTCGACGTCGGCCGCGTGGTGAAACAGCTTGCGGGTCCAGAGGGTCTTGCCGGTGTTCTTGTCGAGCGCGAGTGTCTCCAGGGAATACGACTTCGTTTCTTCCGCGGTCTCGACGGCCGTCGTCAGGAAGATCCGATTGCCAACGAGGACCGGGGAGGACCAGGCGACTCCGGGAACCGGCACCTTCCAGGCGACGTTTTCTGAGTCGGACCACTGTGTGGGGATCTTCGCGCCGGTGGCGACTCCCTGCCCGGTTGGTCCGCGGAATTCCGGCCAGTCGCTGTGGGCGGGGGTGGCCATGCCGAGCAGAATGAGGACTGCAGATCCGAACCGATTCACAAGCAACTCCCGCTGCGGCTGATTGAGGCGCGCCGCAGCAGTCTATCGCGGGGCCGGCGCGGCGGGGAGGTTGGTGAGGCATTGCGCCCCAATCGGGTCCAGGGGTTGGCCCCTGGTGGGGAGTGCAGAGGGGCGACGCCCCTTTGCCCGCCGGAGGCCCGGCCGTCGAGAGATGTCTGAAGGAATGGGTGTCCAATCGCGGACACCGTGCCGTATGCCCCCTCACCCAACCCGCGGGGAGTCCAAGGCGAGTGCAGAGTCCTCCACGCCGATCCCACAAAGGGGACGTCCGTTGTTGACCACGGTTCCTCAACGAAAATGCCTCCGGCGGCAAGGGGGCGAGGCCCCCTTGACCCCAGCGGCTGTAGCACGATGTGTCTGAGCGGGCACCATCCTGCCGGCAAGGACATCGTCAGAGCCGGCGAGAACAAGACTTCCCCCTCCTTCGCCCTGACCCGCATAGCCCTGCCCCGGCAAAAGTAAACGGCAAATTCACCTCCCGCGAACCAGCTCGTCTTGATTCCTGTCTCAAACCGCTAGAGTATCCGTGCCAGCGCGGTTGTCGGACCCTCCGCGAAGCTGACTCAGGCGCGACGGAACGATTTCGGACATCCGCGTCGGTCCAATCTGGCTTTGACCCTCGTCATGTGGCGTCGAAGCGTATGATTGGCGTGAGCAGAACCGTCTGCTCACTGCGAGTGTCCCGGCCGTCGCGACCGACACACTTCGTGGCGTCCTGACGACCTTAAAGCGAGGAACCTACCCATCATCGCGAAAGTGACCTCCGAAAGTGCCAACCCTGGCATTCCCCGTCCCGTGAACGCGTCCGGCGCCGACAATGCCGTACGCGCGGCTCAAGCCTGCGATGCCATGCGTGGCAAGGAGACCGTGGTTCTCGATCTCCGCGCTGTCACGCCTCTCTTTGACTTCTTCGTCATCTCCACCGGCAGCAATACCCGCCAGACCCGCGCCATGGCCGAAGAGGTCAACCGCGTCCTGAAGGGGCAAGGCTCTCCGCGACAGGCGGTCGAAGGACTGGAGCCCGGAAGCTGGATCGTGCAGGACTACGGAGACATCGTCCTCCATGTCTTCACGCCGGAAGACCGCGACCGCTATGACCTCGAACACCTGTGGGGCGATGCTCCCAAGATCGAGTGGTCAAAGCTGATCCTGGACGGGGCGGTCTCTGCCTGAAGGATTTCGGCCGGCGGATCTTGTCTGACCGGCCTTCTCAGAGTGGGACATCGGCGGGTGATCCGTTCACCCCGCGAGCGGATCACCACCGCTGCTCAATCTTCCGCATCGGGCGAACGCGGACTCGTTCGATGAGAGTGGCGTTGCCGTCAAAACGCGGCCGCGGAGCGATCATCCCCGGCGCCGGAGTGGCGAAGGGCTGAGACATCCTCCCCGCGGCCGTCGAAGGGACTCCCGTCATGGATCCCGGCCCCAGGTTGGGAGCTGGCGTGGGGGTGGGGCCCGCATCGAACGTTCCACCCGGTGTACTCTGCAAAGTGCCCGACGGCATGCCCGCTGGAAATCCCGTTCCGGGAAGCCCGGTCCCCGGAATCCCGTTGCCTGGGATCGCAAGTCCCGACGGCATCGCTGCCGGCGGGGTCTCGGTCATCAGGCGGATCACCAGCCACCCGTCCCGCGGATTTGCCTCGGCCAGGGCGACCGGCAGGACGCGCCCCTCTTCGAGCGGGATCGTGAATCGCCGCGGCACGCTGAACGGCTGAAACTGCGATTCGATGCTCTTGCGGATGATGGTATTCGCCACCTCGTCCACCGCCGCTTCACCCGGCTCCAGCGTGCGGATGTCGACCGGCTCGGGAGTGATCCGCAGGCTTTCCGGTTCCACGTCGATCCGGATCCGCAGCGTGATCGCCCGCTCTCCGAGCCGCGCCGCCCCCGCCGCCTGCACCGACATCACGACGGAGATTTCCACGAGGCCATTCTGATACCGGACCGCCACGGGTTCCCGCGATCCGAGGACGAATGTCGCAACGCCGAGAGGAACGGCCGGGTCGGCCGCCGGCGGGGTGCCGCCGAGGAGCGTCGTGAGCTGGTCCCCGAGCGCCTTGAGCTGCGTGTCCGGGATCTGCATCCCTTCCAGCGGCAGGCGGCGGAGCGCCCCGCGGATCAGGTTCTCGTGCAGCACGATCGACAGCCCCTGTTCGCTGAGCGCGGTCGAGGGAGTTCCAGCTTCCTCATTTGTGACCTGGGCGCTGACGATCATTCCCTGTTCGGTCGACCGCGTGATGAGCGATGCGGGCTCCAGCCGCTGGCTCGCGAGTCGGGCGAAGAGCGTCCCGAGCTGGGTGTTGAGGCGGGTGAGCTGTTCGTCGACCGCGGTGTTGAACTGCGGGACGACCTGTTCCGTGATCTTGTAAGCGGCGATCCGTTCCGACTCCGGCCGCTGCTGGTTGGCGACCGAGGTGGCATAGGCGCTCGCCAGCGGCCCGAGGAGCGGAACTCCGGAGAGCTGCGTCTGGGCGCCGCGGATCTGCTGCGAGGTGACCAGGAACGCGGCGGGGGAGCGGGTGGCGACCTGCCGTCCGTTGAACTCCAGGGCCTTCGTCATGAGGAACTGGGCGTCCCCGGTCGTGTCGATGGCGGCCTGCGGCGTCGTGGCCCGCGTCTGGTTGCGGGTGTTCCCCAGGAGTTCGAGCTGTCCCAGAGTCATTCGCTCGCACGGCTGGAAGTTGATCCGCGTCCGGGTGTCGGTCGTCTGGCACCCGTTGACGCGGGCTCCCAGGATGCAGTCGGAGACCGGCCCCTGGTCGGTCCGCTGCGTCGAGACAAACCCGTTGGCGAAGTCTTCGCCGATCACGATATGCAGTCCGTGTCCCGGCGCGGCCATCAGGCTGGGGCCGTTGAACGGCCCGGTCGGGAGAGGCCCGGTCGGAAGAGGGCCGAATCCGCCTCCGGGGATCGTCGAACGCTCCGGCGTCGGTGAGAGGGGGCCGGTCGGAAGCGGCTCCAGCGGGATTGTCGAAGGGCGGAAGGTGGAGTTGGGGACCGCGGTCGGGGGGATCGTCGTCGACGGGGCCGAGGGGATCGTGGAGGGGACGGGGGTGACGTCGAGCGGCGTGACCTTGCGGGTCTTCATCTGCGTTGGACCCGCGTCCGGAATGAACAGCGGGGTCGCGGAGTCGTCGCTCGCGGGAGGGATCAGGATCGGCGGCAGTTCAGGCTCGTTGGCGCGAACCGGGGCGGGGATCGCCGAGGCCGCTCCGAAGAGCGCGGCGAGGCTCAGAGTCAGCAGGCGTCTGCGGAACGCGCCGCGCAGCGGCGACCCGGACACGGTCCGCGATGCGGCCCGGCGCAGGCTCCAACCGACGTTTGGCGGCGTCAAAGAAAAGTCTCTCACAGGCGAGCCCCGATGGTGGCGTTCCGGAACTGACATCCATCTGCGGCAGAGTTGCAATTGTTATTCCTGCCGGACTTCGTGCGTCCGGTGCCTGGAGGGTGCGGCAGGGATTCGGCGAAATGCCTTCACGGCCGCCGATTCCGTTCCCCCAGTCCCTCGACTCCACGCACTCTGCCCACACGGCGTTTGTCGTCCGAACAACTTTCCGGCGACGTCCCGGACTGGCCTCCCCTGCAGGCAAGAGGGGCTTCCCGGATCCCCTGGTCTGCCTGACCGGACCGATCCCGGGAACCGATTCGTTTTGCCGGTCCGGGAGAACGCGGACTTTCGGGTTTCTTCCCGCCGGCGCGGACGGCCGCCTCGCGGCCGATGCGATTGCGCCGGGGCGACGGAAATGCCTGATTGCCGCAGTTCTCTCCTTCCGAAGGGGAGTTTGTGTGCCAGAGTTGTGATGCGGCACAGGAGAAAATGGCCAAGCCGTATCGGATGTGAGAGACGGATGAATCAGGGCGTCACGGAAAGTCGCGTCGACATCGAGGTCCTTGAGGCCGAGGTCCGGCAGTTGCGCCAGCAGTTGCTTCAGGCGCAGAAGATGGTGTCGATCGGGGCCCTCAGCTCGTCGATGACGCACGAGTTCAACAACATCCTCACGACCGTCATCAACTACGCCAAGATGGGGTTGCGGCACAAGTTGCCCGCAGACCGCGACAAGGCGTTCGAGAAGATCCTGGCGGCCGGCCAGCGGGCGACGCGGATGACGACGGGGATGCTCGCTTTCGCCCGGGCGAAGGGAGACCACCGGGAGCCGCTGAGCGTCGCCCGGATTGTGGAAGATGTTCTCGTTCTGGCTGAGAAAGACCTGCAGATGCACCGGGTTCGGCTGGAGACCCGTCTGGAGGACGATGTCTACGCGGAGATGAACGCGGGGCAGATCCAGCAGGTGGTCCTGAATCTGATCGTCAATGCCCGGCAGGCGATGTCCCAGGGGGGCGTCGGCGGAGGAGGGAATCTCACGGTCGGCGTCCGGAAGAATGTGGACGAAGGTTTTGCCGAGATCTCGGTGCGTGACACGGGCAGCGGCATTCCGGCCGACGCGTTGCCGCGGATTTTTGATCCGTACTTCACGACGAAGAAGCCGGACGAGAACGGTCAGGGGGGGACGGGGCTGGGTCTGGCGCTTTGCCGGCAGGTGGTGGAGAGCCATCGTGGGCGGGTGCGGGTTGAGAGCGTCCTGGGCAAGGGGACGACGTTTACGATCAAGCTGCCGCTGGTTGCGGCTCCGATCGTTCATCAGAAGGCGATGGCCGGTCGGGCGTAGGCTGAACTGACGAGTCGCTTTTTCGGACGTCGCTGTGCTTCCAGCGGCTGCGTGTGGTTGAGGCAGAGACACGGCAACGCAACGTCGTCTTTTTACCGGGTCCAGGGGCACCCTGGTGGGGGGATGCAAGGGGGGCAACGCCCCCTTGCCCGCCGGAGGCCTGGCCGTCGGGAGATGTCTGAAGTAGTGAGTGTCCAAACGCGGACGACGTGCCGGATGCCCCCCTCACCAACCCGCGGCGATTGCAATGCGAGCGGTGTCGATTGAGGGAGTCCTCATAGCTTGTTCCACAAAGCGGACGTCCGTCGTGTCCCACGGTTCCGCAGGGAAGTGCCTCCGGCGGCAAGGGGTGACCCCCAACGCCGTTAACCCCGGTTGAGGAGCTTGAGTCTCCTGGCCTGGTCGATCTGCTGGGACGTGGCGTTGGTGATCTTTGGCGATCCCGCCGGCCGCTCCTTCTTCCTCCGTGTGTAGTCCCGGCTGGCCTTGTTCTTCCGCTCATACGGGTCGGTGACGGATTCACGCAGCATCGCGCACAGCGTCTGACCTCGAACAACGGGATGCCGGTAGTCCCGTATCAGTCGACGGAACGACCGCAAGACTCCCGCCATGCTGATTCGAGACAGCGGAACCTGGGCCTTCGCCAGTTCCACTGCAACCGACAGTCCCATGCCCCACAGGCCGACCAGCGACCATTCGAGCTCGACCGCGGCATTCAGGGAGGACAGGCTGCGGAGTTTTCGTCGACCGAACGTCTGCTTCAGGGTTCGATAGAACAGTTCCACTCCCCAGCGTTTGCGGTACAGGTCCAGGACCGCCCGGTCGCTCAAGATCTTCGGGTCCCGGACGCTCGTGAGCAGAGAGATCGGAGATCTCGGTCCCTGGGCCACGATCAGCCGGAACACCAGAGGCGGATCGAGCCGTTTGGCGGCCTCGTCAGGCCAGACGTAGACGGTTCCTTGCGATTCCCGCACGAACCCCAGCTTCCGCAGAAGCTTGACGTTCGCTCCCACCCGAACCAGCAGATGCCGGCCGCTTCCCAGGACTTTCCGGGCGAAGTCATAGCCCACGAAGCCGGCGTCCGCCGTCATCAAGCTTCCCTCGGGCAGGTCCTGGAGCATCTGAAGGGCGTGTTCCCGCTCACTGCTGTCGGCGGGGCCGATCCGCCAGTCCCACGGAAGCCCCGTCCCGACATGGAACAAGGTCGTCAGCCACATCTGGGGAACGCGGGCCGCCTTGGCCCCGGCGGCTGTTCTCGTCCGTTGGCGGCGGTGGCGCCTCTTCCGGATCGATCTCTTGAACGACGGGGCATAGGCCGTCTCGTGGGACTGGGTGCGAGGGAGCTCCACTCGGCTGCCATCGACCCCGTAGACCACCAGACCGCAGGATTCCCACTGCCGGGGGAGCGTCTGGCGAATCCGCTTTCGGAGAGCCGTCGTGAGAAGATAGACCAGGGGAACGGTCCAGCGTCGGAGGAGCTTCATGAAGGCCTGGGACGACCCGGCCAGAGGGCCGTGATGGGGGAACAGATGCGCCATCAGCCTGTGGGTCGTGACAAACCGTTCCTGCAGTGTCTGCTCATCGGACCAGGCCCACAGAAGGGCGGCTCGAACCAACAGTGGTGGCGTCCACGTGCAGTCGTGCCGGAAGAGGATGGTCTTCCAGTCCGTCCCAGCCAGAAGCCATTGCAGAGCTTTCTCGAGATGCCGAGAATTGAGCGCAACATCCGGAGACAGGTCTTGATGCGGCATCCCCGAATCCTTTCGGGAGGGCGAAGTGGGTGGGTTTCAGTGTGAGAACCGAAGCGTCTCCACAACGCCATGTCGCATCAAGACTTTCTTTTTGAACACGAACCAGGGTTAACGGCGTTGGGTGACCCCCTTGACCCCGGCTGCCGTGGCACGATGGGTTTGAGCTAACAAAGTCGCGCCGGCAAGAACGTTGTTCGAGCCGAAGGAACGAGACAGGCAACCCTTTCTCCAGCTCCTGACTCCTCACCTCCCCGCATCCGCCTGCATCTTCAGCCACGCCCGCCCCAGGTACCGCGGCAGGTCAGACGCAATCAGACCCGGCTCGCTCAGCTCCGCCGCCGCCAGGTCTCCCGCGAGCCCGTGGAGATAGACGGCCACCCGCGCCGCTTCATAAGCCGGAAGCCCCTGCCCGAGGAGCGCCGTCGTCAGGCCCGTCAGCACATCACCCGTCCCGCCGGTCGCCATGCCGCTGTTCCCCGTGGCGTTCTGAACCACCCGGGCTCCGTCGGTGATGACGGTGTGCTGTCCCTTAAGGACGAGGATGAGCTGGTGCTGCCGCGCGAACTCCGCCGCCAGCGGCTCGCGGCTCTTCTGGATCTCCTCCATCGACTTGCCGGTGAGACGCGAGAACTCGCCGGGATGAGGAGTGAGGATCCGCGGGGCGGGCGGGTCGAAGAGGACGTCCCGCATCTCGGACAGGAGATTGAGGGCGTCGGCATCGCACACGACCGGTACCGGGGCGGTCCGGTAGACCGCTTTGACGAGTGTCTTGAGCGCTTCGGAGCGGCCGAGTCCGGGGCCGATGCCGATGGCGTTCATGTCCGGGAGATGGCCGAGGATCTCCTCGACGCCCGCCTGCGTCAGCTTGCCGCTGTCGTCTTCGGCCATTGGGAGCGTGAGGTAAGAAGGCTCGAGGCCGGCGACAATCGGGACGATCGAGGCAGGCGTCGCAACGTAGACGAGTCCGGCGCCGCCGCGGAGAGCCCCGAGACCGGCGAGGGCCGGAGCGCCGCTCATGCCGCGGCTCCCGCCAATGAGGAGGACGCGCCCAAAGGTCCCCTTGTGGCCGTCGGGGGGGCGTTTGGGCAGGGCGGGGAGTCCGGCGTCGCGATAGAGCGAAAGGTTCATGCGGTCCCTCGTCTCTGGGATTGAGAGGTCGAATTCATGATAAGGGGCCGCGCTGATGTGCACGACGCATGCCCCTGCACTCTCTGGCCGCTGGGGGCGTCCGCTTGGTGGTTCCGGCGTTGAGGACTCACCGCTCGCTCTGGAATCCCCGCGGGTTGGTGAGGGGGCATCCGGCACGTTGTCCGCGTTTGGACACGATCTCCTTCAGATATCTCTCGACGAGACGGCCTCCGGCGGGCAAAGGGGCGTTGCCCCTCTGCACTCCCCACCAGGGTGCCCCTGGACCCGGTTCATGGACGCTTTCGCACGCTACAGTGCCGAGCCAGTATGACCACGTCGCGAAAGGCGCACCTGTGACCGATTCCCCCACCCCCTGGACCAAGCCCGCCTGGATCACACGCACACAAGAGATCCTCAACTCCTACGAGAAGTGGCTCGGCCACCCCCTCATCCCCCGCTCAGGCGACCCCGCCGAAGAATCCCACCGCCTCTACCACGCCCCCTTCGTCATCGTCTCCCACGGCACCGAAGCCGACCCCGTCCTCAACTACGGAAACGCCACCGCCCTCGCCCTCTGGGAAATGCCCCTCCCGGACTTCACCCGCACCCCCTCCCGCCTCACCGCCGAACCGATGCACCGCGACGAACGCGCCCGCATGCTCGAACAGACCGCCCGGACCGGCTACATCGACGACTACCGCGGCATCCGCATCGCCTCCACCGGCCGCCGCTTCCGCATCGACCCCGCCACCGTCTGGAACGTCATCAACGCCGAAGGCCACCCCGCCGGCCAAGCCGCCACCTTCGCCACCTGGACGTTCCTCGATGACCAGCAGAGCGACGCATAACCAATCGAATCCGCCCTGGGCAGCTAGTCCCTACCCTCAAACGGATACAACGGCCGTCGCCGGTGCTGAAAGGTCAGCTGATGGACATCGGCCGTCGTGCAACCGGGCGTGTTGACACGGATGAAGTGCGGACAGACCTCCTGATACGCAGCCACCGGTGCGTTGACCCCTTTCGCCGCCAGCGCGTGGAACTCCCGCGGCTCCAGCCCGCAGCTGCGAATCTGCCCGAGGCTGAACGGCGGCGTCCGCCGCGAGTTGACGATCAACGTCAGCCCCCCGGCATGCTGCAGCACCACGGTCGCCCCCTGGTCATACTCCCGGATCCCCCCATGCCGGGCCTGCGCTTCGCGGTACCGCCCGTCGGAATGCCCCCGCACCGCAAAGGTCCCCCGCAAAGGGACGCCATGCAGCCGGTCGGTCTTCGCGCCGATCGCCACGTCCACGAGTGAACCGACCGCCTCATTCCGACACTGCTCAACCACCTCCGGGTCATAGAGACACGCCAGCGACTTCATCCCGGACGAGAGCAGTGCCTCCGCCAGGAATGTCCCGTCGGCAGGCGACCCGCCCCCCACATTGTCCCCCATGTCGAGGAGACAGACCGGCTCGCTCAGCTCCTTCGCCCGGGAGATCGCTTCGGGCACGCTGATGAACTGGCCGACGAAGTCCGTCCGCCGGTCCCACAGATCCTGCCCCAACTCGTCTGCCGCGCGGCGGGCCAGATCCCGGTCTCCATCCGCGACGACAACGCAGGCCGCTCCCATCTCGGGGACGTCGGCATACGGAAACCCGAGTAGGAGACTCGTGGAGAGAACACCGGGCCGTTCGCGGATCTCCGCCGCGTGCCGGTACACGGGAACGAGATGCGGCTCCGCGGTGAGCTGCCGCTCGATGTTGATGACCAGCGGCGGAAACGCCGCCGCCTGCACGGGCGAGATCTCACCACGCAGCGTCCGGACCATCAGGTCCGCCGCCTCACACCCCCGCTCCCGCTGATCGAGGTGCGGATTCGTCCGATAGGCGATCAGGGCGTCGGTCGCCTCGACCATCTGCGGCGAGAGGTTGGCATGGGCATCAAGCGTCCCGATGATCGGGCAGGCGTGCCCGACCATCTGCCGAACGCTCCTCATCCACTGGCCGTCGGCATCAGGAAACGGCTCGCTCACCGTCGCCCCGTGTGGCGCGATCAGCAGACCGTCAAACGCCGGCGCGGCCTCGAGCGCCTCCCGCAACCGGTGCCACAGCGTCTGATACGTCTCCGCCGTGATCGTCCCAGAGGGAATCGCCCGCGCGGCAAAGATCGGGACCGCCTCGGCACCGGCGGCGGCGAGCCCCTCGAAGAATCCCCCGATCTCGTGATGCGTCCCCTCCATTGCGGTCCGGACCGCCTCGCCGCGGACGAGGAGGTTCTCCTCAAAGTTTCGGATCGTCGTCGGGGGAGTGACGAAGGTGTTCGACTCGTGGAGAAGGGCGATGATCCCGACGCGCATGGAGGCTGGACTCTGTGGAAAGAGAGGTCATGGGAGGCCGATCTCGCGGTCCGCAGGACGGAGCCGGCCCCCTGTCGTTCCCGCCGCCGAGCCGCTGCGCGAGAACCGGTTCTGGGGAGATTCTGTCAGTGAACCGAAAACGTCCGGGCTGAGATCGCAGTCACTTGCGAGGCGGGGGACCGTCCGTGTCGGGAATCGGGATCACTGGCGCGGGATCGTCCAGGCCGGGCTTCGGAGTCGGGATCGGTCCGGGGCCAGGGATGGGACGGACAACCGGCCGCCTGGGGGGGACGATGAAACCCGGGACGCCGCGAGGGGGAGGATCGTCCTGGTCGTCGACAGCCTTGTCGATGCTCTTCCACGTCTGGAGAGTCGCGGTGAGCATGATCTCTTCGTTGTCGCGCTCCACGAGGATCTCGACCTCGTCGCCGACCTTTCGCGTCCGGAGGTGGTTGACGAGCCCTTCGAAGTTCTCCACGTCCGTCTCACCGATCTTCAGGATCCGGTCGCCGGACTGGATACCGGCCTTGTCGGCCGCGTTACCCGGAAGCACCCGTCCCACAACGCAGCCCCGGACCGCGAAGGAGTCTGGACCGATGCCGAGGGTTGCCGCGCCGCGGAACTGCGGCTGGAGTTGCGGCAGGTCGATCCGCAGCTTCTGGATGTCCTCCTGGCCGACGCCACAGCCGTCGATCACGGTGACCATGAACCGCTCGGGCTGGGAGATGCGGCCGACGTGCCGCAGCCCGTCGGTCTTTCCCTTCCAGTTCTCGTCGAGGCGGATCTCTTCAATGACGGGGTTGACCACGTCGTCGTCGCGGCTGGCGAGGCGGACCATGCCGCCGAGATTGCGGATTGCGACAATCGCCTTGGCCTGTCGTTCCGGCTCCAAGCTCCGCAGCGCGGCCCGAGCCGAATCGAGTCTGCGGGGGCCTGCCAGGTCTTCCAGGGCCGCGGCGGCCCGGTCGCTGAGCTCGATGTTGTCCGACAGGTACATCCGCCGCAGGACGCGGACGATGCGGGCTTCCAGTTCCGGCGATCGTGAGAGAGCCGCTTCCGTCAGCCGGTCGACGGATGCGACACCGCGGCCGTAGAGGGCCGTTTCCGCTTCGGCCCGCAGCTCGAAGTCGGGCGTCTCCAGTTGCTCGATCAGCTGTTCGATCGGGGCTTCCGCCCGCGCGGTCGGCGCGGGGAAGGCGGCGGACAACGCGCAGAGCGCGGCGAAACGGACCAGCGGTCCCGCTCGGTGTTTCGGACTCGCGTTCACTGTCGACTCCCTTTCGCATCTGCGGATTCGGTCCGCATCAGCCTGTACGGCGATTGTCTGAGTCGGATCGTGCGCTGTTCAGATCATCGCAACTTCATGCAGGGGACGCTACGGGAACCAGCGTCCGGCTGGACCGGGGTGGCCGTGGCGTGATGGGTTTGAGGGGGGCGAGTCCATCCAGCGGGGGCGTATTTGGGAGAATGAAGGAAGGGGTGCCGGATAAGTGGGCATCCAACTTCAATCGCCAACCGGGTCCAGGGGCACCCTGGTGGGGAGTGCAGAGGGGCAACGCCCCTTTGCCCGCCGGAGGCCTGGCCGTCGAGAGATGTCTGAAGGAGTTCGTGTCCAAACGCGGACACCGTGTCGTATGCCCCCTCACCAACCCACTGGGATTCCAGGGCGAGCGGTGAGTCCTCAACGCCGGTACCACAAAGGGGACATCCGTTGTTTACCACGGTTCCTCATGGAAGTGCCTCCGGCGGCAAGGGGGCGTGGCCCCCTTGACCCCAAGCTGCCGTGGCACGTTGGGTTTGAGCTCTGGGAGTCGCGCCGGCGACATCACTTCTTGCCGAGCGCCCTCTGCCGGGCAAAGAACTCGCGGAGGATCGACTGGCACTCCGGCTGCAACACCCCGCCGACGACCTGCACGCGGTGATTCAGCCGCGGATCATCCGTGATCGAGTAAAGCGAATGACACGCCCCCGCCTTGGGATCAGTCGTGCCATAGATGAGACGCGGCAGCCGGGACTGGACGATCGCCCCCGCGCACATCGGGCACGGTTCCAGCGTCACATACAGCGTGCAGTCGAGGAGCCGCCACGAGCCCAGCTCCTGAGCCGCCTGCGTCATGGCGAGCATTTCGGCGTGCGCGGTCGGATCCTGAAGCGTCTCCCGCTGGTTGTAGCCTTCGCCGATCACCCGCCCTTCGTAGACGATCACCGCCCCAACCGGGACCTCGTCCTGCTCGAATGCCTGCATCGCCTGGTCGAGCGCCTTCCGCATCCAGGCGGCGTGAGGAACGACAGTCTCATCGTCAAAGGGAAGCACAGCAGAGCAGGGGGCGGCAAAGAGTGGGGGGAATCGTCGGGAACAGCCGGAGGTCGCGTCGGGGCTGCCTTCGCGTCGTCGTCTCGCGTTGGGCCGCCCCAGTGTATCGCGACGGCGGGACCGCGGCACCCGCTCCCGCGCGAACGGAAACCCGGAACGAAGACGTCAGCCGGACAAAAAGAAAAAGCCGGCCGCGAGAGGATCGCGGCCGGCTCGGTTTTCGTGTCGGATGCCACCGCCGACGGGGGAGGCGACTACAGGATTTTGATGACCAGAATCAGCGCGGCGATGACTCCGACGAAGACGCCAATCTGCTGGCCCGTCGACATGCTCGAGAAGCTGAACCCCTCCGACTGAGCGGGGGCCGCCACATCCGCCTGGGGAATCGTCAGCACCCGCGGACCGGCGGGAGCCGGCGCCTGGGCCACGGCCGTCGAAGGACTGCCGGCAGCGCTCGATTCCGTGGGGCCGGAGGTCGTCGCGGCTGGCGTCGCCGTCGGAATCGGCGTGGGAGCAGCGTCCACGGAGACAATCGCTCCGGCGGGGATTCCATCCGGACGCCCGGGAACCGGCGTTCCGGCATCAGCCGGCTTGCCGATGGCGGGGGCCGTCCCCGGCTGCGGCACCGGTGTGGCCGCGACCGGTTCTTCCTTCTTGGGATTCTTCTTCACATAGTCGGCTTCCGCGTCGCGGTAGACCTCGGTCGCCTCGATCAACGACACGTCCGCACCCGGAATCGAACAGAGGGCGCGGAAGATGTCGTCCCCCGTCGTCCCTTCCGGACGGATCTCAACGGCCAGGGACTGGATCCGCAGCGTGTCGATCTTGGTCCATTCGACCGGCTGCCCGCCGTAGGCCTTCTTGATGTCCGGCCGGATATTGGTCTTCGGCTCGATCACGACATAGTGGCGCGAGGCGTAAATGAAACGTCCCGACCGATAGGCACCGTTCTTGAGCTTGAGGTTCGTGTCCGCCTGCGACGGAAGGGTCACCTTCGATTCCTGGGCCACCCCGATCTCGATCTGGGCGAACACCATCGAAGCAGGAACCCAGCCGGCTAGAAACGCGGCGGTGCACAAAAGCCGAGAGAGAAACGTCGTCATGATAAGGGGCCCGCGAAAACAGGAAGGAAGGCGCGAAATTCGGGCGAGCGCTAGCTAGGTGGGTGACAAATTCTTCAGGCAGGAGGCCCTGGGCAGGATCAGGAGTGTATACCTGAACACGGTTTTCGTCCAGAGGCTGGACGACCTGAACCCGGAGTCGCCGCGCATTAGACCACGAGTCCAATACGGACGTTCCGCGGAAATCGATCAGCCGGAATCGAATCCCGCAGAAAATTTTCCCTTAAACTTGCCGTGGGCGGTCCCAATCCCACTCCAGCTGGGAGTTTGCCACAGTCTTCTGAAGGCAACGTGAATGCCAGCTTGGCAAAGCGTGAATTGTTAGCACGCGAATAAGCGAGCCTTGGGACGAGTTCCTGCCCTCGGATTGCCTTGCCGGGCGGCAGCGGGCCACACCCGCGTTCTCAGTCGCGCCGACCCGGCTTCGACGATGCGGGAAAGCAACACTCTTCAGCGTTTGGCCGACCGGCTCTCCGTCCGCTCGCCGGAGGCGGTCACGGTTCCCGAAGCCCCGCCGCCCGCCTTCGTCCGCGCCGTCTGGATGTAGTCGAGATCCGGGAAGTTCGACCGCAGATAGGCGTTCCCACGCGTGGAGATCAGCTGCTGGTCCGGCTCCTCCGCGTACTTCGTCTCGATCTGATCGACGAGCTCCATCCCTTCGATCACCCGGCCGATCGGCGCAAAGCCCATCTTGTCGAGCGCCGCGTTGTGCTTGAGATTGATGAAGAACTGCGTCGTCCGGGAGTCCGTCCCGGACGTGGCGAACGTGACGTAGCCCCGCTTGTTTGTCTGCAGCACGGGGTCGTCCGGGAGCTTCTTTTCCTTCCACTTGGAATTGACCAGCGGGTCGCCGCTCATCCCGCATTGGACCACGAAGCCCGGCACCGCCCGGAAGAACCGGCAGTCGTCGAAGAACTCGGCGTCGACGAGCTCCCGGAAACGGTCCGCCCCGATCGGGGCCCATTCCGGATGGATCTCAAGGACGACCCGCCCCTTGGAGGTCTCCAGGTTCACCAGGTAGACGTCGTCCGGAGTCGTCCGGACTTCGGGCTTGGTGAGGACGGTCTCGGGGGTCGTGAAGGTCTGCGCCGCGGCGCAGCCCAGGCAGAGCCCTCCGATGAGCAGGACGAGGCCGCGCGGGAGTGAGAGCATGTGTGCGAATCCATTCGTCATTTGCCGCGGCCGAGAAACGTCTTGATCGAGTCGAAGATCGCTTCCTTGGAAGGAATCTCGCTCAGGATCAGGTTTTCGTGCTGGTCCACGATCCGCCGCAGTTCCCGGATATAGTCGCCGGAACCGTACGGGCTCTCAACCTGTCCGTAGCAGAACAGGTTGCTGATCGGCAGGATCTGCTCAATGAGGAGCCGCGAGCACTCGCGGTTGTCCTCCCCCCAGTTGTCCCCGTCGGAGAACTGGAAGCAGTAGATGTTCCAGTCGCTCACCGGGAAATCCCGGGCGATCACGTCGAGGAGCTTCTTGTAGGCGGACGAGATTCGCGTCCCGCCCGACTCCTTGACCCGGAAGAACGTGTCCTCGTCGACTTCGTGCGCCACGGCGTCGTGGACGATGTACCGCGTGGTGACGCCGTCGTACTGGCTCCGCAGCCAGGTGTGGAGCCAGAAGGCCTCGGTCCGGACGATCGCCTTCTGGTCGTCGGTCATCGAGCCCGAGACGTCCATGATGTAGAGGATCACGGCGTTGGCCTGCGGCTCCTGGACCGTCTTCCAGCTCCGGAACCGCTCGTCTTCCTTGCCGGGAACGACGACCGGGTCGTCCGGGACGTAGCCGCCGCTGGCGATCTGCCGTTTGAGTGCTTCCTTGTAGGTCCGCTTGAAGTGCCGCAGCGAATCCGGGCCGACGCGGGAGATCGTGTTGTACTTGTCCTTCTTCGTTTTGAGCGACTGCGTCCCCTTGGGGACGATCCGCGGGAGTTCGAGTTCGTCGGAGAGCATGTCGGCCAGCTCTTCGAGGGTCAGTTCGACCTCCCGGACGTGCTGGCCGGGGTCCGAGCCCGCCTGTCCCTTGCCGTCCGCTTCGTCCTGCCCTTTGCCGACCGGCTGGCCGACCTCACCTGATCCCTGGCCGGTTCCGCCGGAGCCTTTCTGGCCGTGGCGGAAGTGGGGGATGTCGATATTCGGGACGGGGATGCTGACCATCTCCCGTCCTTTGCGGCCGATCATCTCGCCATGGTTGACGTACTTCTTGAGGTCCTTGCGGATCTTTCCGCGGACGATCTCATTGAAGCGTCCCATGTCGCGTTCGATTGACCGGGTCATCTCGGTTTCCTTCCTGCCGCGCGCCGGCTGTCCCCGTCGCTCGTGCGGGTCGACGGATCGGACCGTCTTGAGCCGCCTGGCATCTGGAATTCGACGGAGAGGCTCGCCGAATCCGACCGGTCATGCGTATAGAACAATCCCGCGATTTCGGAAAGACGAACCTGTGCCATTCTATACCGGCGCGTGGTCCGGCGGGGGGATGATCCGTCCCGCGCGGCGATCGAAATCGGCGGACAAGCCCGTCATCCGGTTGCCCGAACCGCGTCCTTGCCGGGCGAACTTGTGATAGCTCAAACCCAGCGTGCCACGGCAGCCTGGGGTCAAGGGGCCAAAAAACAACACAGGCCCCCTTGCCGCCGGAGGCACTTTCATGAGGAACCGCGGGATACAACAGGCGTCCCCTTTGTGGTACCCGCTTTGAGGACTCCCTCGAAACACACCGCTGGCTTTGCAGTCCCCGCGGGCTAGGTGAGGGGGCATACGGCACGATGTCCGCGCTTGGACACGCGCTCCTTCAGACATCTCTCGACGAGACGGCCTCCGGCGGGCAAGGGGGATTCTCCCCCTTGCATCCCCTGACCAGGGTGCCCCTGGACCCGACTGGCAACTCTCGACCAGCAATCACCGGTTGAACAGGAACGCCGGACTGTTGATCAACGCCCACGCAATGTCCTGCGCCGCCGTCAGCCGCGCCGTCTTGAGCTGCTCTTCGCTCAACTTCGTCGCCCGCTCCAGCCGGGCGAACTTGGGATCGATCGGCAACGGAACACCCGCCTCCTCCAGCTTCGCCTGCAGATCGACCAGCACCGGATCGACATTGCGGGGCTTGCTGGCCGCGTCGAACGCCGTCTGCAACTCCTTCTGCTTCGCATCCTGGTTCCGGAAGAAGTCCTCGATCACCTTCTTCTGGTTCGGCTTCCGCTTCGCCGCTTCCACCTTGGCGATCTTCTGGACGTTCTCCGGCACGCCGATCACAAGCGGGGGCGCGGCGGTCGTCGTCGACCACCGGAACCGGCCCAGAGTGTGCTGGCCGTCTTTGTACTGCTGGTCCATCGTGAACTGGACGACGACCTGCCCCGTCAGGGGCAGCTTCGTCTCGAACGTGGCGGTATGGCTCTTCCCCAACTCGGGATTGACTGCCCACCCGTTCCCCTCGTCCGCGACCTTGCCGTCGATCGCCGTCGTGACGTCGTAGTTCCCCTGGCTGAAATCGGCCCGGGCGTTCTGGAGGTCGACTTTGACCTTCATCTCGGGATGGTCCTTCGGCCAAGCCTCGATCGTGAGTTCCGTCAGTACGAAGTTTCCGCCGCCGGAACGCCCCGGGCCCTTTCCTCCCAGGCGGTCATCCTGCAGCGCCTCCAGGCGGAAGCCGGTCACGTTCTGGGCATCGAGCTCGGCCTGGATCGTGTAGGTCCCCTTGCCGTTCGTCCCCGTTACGAGGAGCGACTTGTCGTCCTGCTCCGCGAACATGGCGTCCATGCTCGACTTGGCGTCGGTCGGGTCGAGGACGGTCCACTCGATCTGGCCCAGCGATTTCTCCCAGGCGTCGATCCGGGTCTGGAAGCTGGCGTTGTACTCGTCAAAGGCGGTCTTGGCGGCCGCGAGCTTGTCGGCGTGCTCCTTGTCGAGCTGCGCCTCACGGTCCTTGACCGGCTCAAAGGCCGTGTCATAGGCCATCTTCGCGGCGGCGATCGCCTCGGACCGCTTCTGCTCCTTCACCTGAACCGCGGGCTCGATCTCCTTCGCATAGGCTTCGAACTCGGTCTTGATCTGCGCCATGTCCATCGGCAACTGATCGAACAGTTTGAGCGACTGTGCGACTTCCTCCGGCCGGGCGGGCCGATTGAGTATCCGCAGGAACAGCTCCTCGACGACCTTGCCGTTGTCCGACTGCTCGGCCGTGATCTTCGCGATCGCGTTGTCCGCCTGCGAAAGGGCGTTTCCGACGGTTGGGCCGCTCATGAGGGCCATGACCGGTCCCAGCTGCATCCCGGCCGAACGCTCGCACTCGCAGGCGCTTTCGCGGACCGGCCGGCCGGTCGTCGCCAGGAAGGCGTCGGGGAGGTCGATCCCCGCATCGGGGATCTCGGCGGCTCGCGCGCCGGCGGGGAGGCCGGGGATGTTCGACTTCGAGCCGGTCACGTTGTGGATGGCATCGAAGAGGACTTCCGACGGCAGCCGCCGGGCGATCGCGTGCGAAAAGTTCTGCTGGTCATCCTTGTTCCAGTCGTTCGTCTTGAGCGACATCTGGTACGTGCGGCTCTTGCAGATCGTCCGCATCAGGTGCCGGACGTCGAACTTGTGCTCAATGAAGTCCTTCGTGAGCCACTCCAGCAGCTCGGGGTTCGTCGGCGGGTTACCGGCCCGGATGTCGTCGAGCGGCTCGATCAGGCCGACGCCGAGGAGATAGCCCCAGACCCGGTTGACGTAGCTCCGCGCGAAATACTGGTTGTCCGGCGAGGTGATCCACCGCGCCAGCCGCTCCCGCCGCGTCGCTTCCGCGGGCGCTTCGAACTTCGTGGCGTAGGGGAACTCCGGCGCGGTGATCGCGTTAGTTCGCAGGTGCGTCGTCTCGCCGTCCGGCTTGTCGAACACCTCCTCATAGAGCGGCCGGGCTCCTTCGACCGCAGTCCCGCCGATGTTCCCCTCGGCGTTCTTGGGATCGCGCTTGAGGGCGGTCCGGGCGAAGAAGGCGGTCGTCTGGTAGTACTGGTCCTGGGTCCACCGCTCGAACGGATGGTCGTGACACTTGTTGCAGTTGAACCGCACCGCCAGGAACAGCTGCGTCGTGTTCTCCATGATCAGGTCGGGATCACGGAGCGTCTTGTAGTACGAGGCGGCCGGGTTCTCCTTGTTTGAGCCGGTTGCCGTCAGGACCTTGTAGCAGAACTGGTCATAAGGCGTGTTGGTAGCGACCTCCTGCCGGATCCAGGTTCGCAGGAGCTTGGCTCCCTCGGCTCCGAGGAATTTGCCGTTCACCTGCAGCATGTCGGCCCACTTGTTCGACCAGTGGTCGATGAAAGTCTCGCTGCCGATCAGCTTGTCGATCAGCTCGTCCCGCTTCGTCCGCGAGTCCCGGCTGTCCGCCAGGAACGCCCGAACCTCATCCGCCGTCGGCGGGAGGCCGGTCAGGTCCAGCGAGACGCGGCGAAGGAACTCGTCGTCGGTGCAGAGTGTCGAGGGGAGGATCTTCATCCGCTCCAGCTTCCGCGCGACAAGGCGGTCGACTTCGCTCCACGCTTCGGGCTCGGCCCAGGCAAAGCCCGAGCGGTCTCCCATGGCGGTGATCGTCGTGGCGGCATAGGCCCCTTCGTACCGGACCAGGACCGGAGCCTCGCCGCGGCGGAGCGTCGTGGCGACGCCGTGGCGGTTCGTCACGGCGACTTCGGTGTTGCCGCTGTCGAGGTAGGCCTCGGCCGTGACATCCCGCTGCCGGCCGTCCGCAAACGTGGCGACGACTCGCATCTGCTGCCGTCCGCCGATCGTCTGGATCACCGGATCGATCGGAGCGACTTCCACCTTGACGACCCGCGGCGACGCGAGGTCGAGCTTCGCCCCTTCGGCGATCCACTGCCGGATCGTTTCGTAGTAGCGGGAGCCCGGCTTCGTGAGCTGTCCTCCCATGTGCGGGACGGCGCCGGTCGCCTTGAGGAGCATCAGGCTGTCATCGGGCGAAGCGATGTTGACCCGGCGGGACGCCATGTCGTCGGTCAGGGCTCGAATGTCGTAGATCGGGTCGTATCCGCGGAGCGAGAGCTTGAAGCCGTTCTTGCCGTCCTTCGCTCCGTGACAGGTTCCCTGGTTGCAGCCGAGCCGCGAGAGGACCGGATTGACGTCGCGGATGAAGTCGACCGGGGCCCGCTGGGCGATCCCGGAGACGGTCGCCGGGACCTTGGCCTCCTGTCCCAGGACGGAGACCTTGACCTCGGTCGGGCCGTCCCCCTTGGCGAAGACGCGGCCGAGCGGCGTCACGACGACGCTGCCTCCCGCGGCCGACCAGTCTCCCATGCGGGTCACATCGACCCGGTCGCCGGTGTTGAGCGTCCCGGTGACCAGCAACTGGGCGTAGCTCCCCGGCCCGGTGAGGTCGATCTGGGCCGGCGTGATGGCGATCGCGGTCAGCGACGTTCCGGGCGGAAGGGAGTCCTTCGTTCCGGCAGTGTCGTCGTCGATGGCGGCATCGACGGCGGCAACCGCCTTCGCCGCTCCGGCGTCGACCGTCACGGCCGGGACTTCTTTGACGATCTGGCCGTTCGAGGCATCGATGAAGCGGATCGTTCCGTCCGCTCCGGCGGCAATGACCTGCGTCCCGTCGTTCGAGAAGACCGAGACGTAGACCGGCGTCGGCAGTTCCGCCTGGGCCAGCAGTTTGACGTCCGACGTCAGGTAGGCCTCGAGCTTGGCTTTCTCCTCGGCCGACTGGGTGGTGACGACCTTGGAGACGATTGCCCGGATCTCATCCGGGAGCTTCGTGTCGAAGTCGCAGGAGGAGATGAAGACCTGTCCCTTGCCGTCGAGGCTGCTGCAGGCGACGACCCGCTTGCCGTCGCCGGAGAAGTCGACGCCAAAGACCCGTCCCTTCATTTCCGGGAACTTGCGGATGTTGTTGGCGTCGTCGCCGATGACGCGGGACGTGACCCGCTGCATCCGGTAGAGCCGCGGCACGCCGTCCGAGCTGGCGACGACAATCTCGTCCCGCTGCGGATGCCGGGTGACCGCCTGCAGTCCCCCCTTGAGGGCGCCCGGGGTGATCGAAGTGATGTTGTCGATGAACCGCTGCGTCTTGACGTCGTACAGCTTGGCGGTCATGTCCCGACCGACCGAGACGAGGTTCGAGCCGTCCACCGAGAACGCGGTGTCGACGACCCAGTCGTCGTGGGACATGTTGAAGAAGACCTGCTCGCCGGTCGTGCTGTTGAACGCCCGGATCGTCTTGTCCGAGCAGCCGACTGCCACGAGCTGTCCATCCGGCGACCAGCTGGCGCCGTAAATCGTGTCGAACGTCACCGGAACCGAAAGCGCGAGCTCTCCCTTCCAGGTTCCGGCCGCCATGTCTTCAGCGAGGTTCCAGACCTGGAGTTCGCCCATCCGGCCCGGCAGTCCGCCGGTGACGGCGATCCGCTTGCCGTCCGGCGAGAAGCGTGCAGACTCGATCCGTTCGGAGAGCCCGACGAGGCGGGCGACGAGGCCGGAGCCATCGGCCCGGTGGATGAGGACTTCGTGGAAGCCGGCGACCGCCAGCAGCCGGCCGTCGGGCGAGATATCGAGCGAGGTGATGACCGGGGGACGGCTGTAGACGGGCGGGTGGTTGACGTCGAACCGCTGGCGGGCGTTGGCCGGGGTATCGTCGACCGCTCCCTGGGCGATCCAGCGGCGGATGAGGTCGATGTCGGTCGAGGCCAGGGGGGGCTTCCCCTTGGGCATTTCGGCCTTCCCCTCCGTAGGCGTAATCTCCGCCAGGAGGTGGCTCTCGTCCGGCTTTCCGGGGACGATCGCCTTGGAGCCGCTCTCGCCGCCGGCGACCAGCTGGTCAAAGCCAGTCATGACGTAGGCGCCGTTCGGCCGGGCGGGCTGGTGGCAGCCCTGGCAGTGGGCCTGGAAGATTGGACGGATGTGCTGGTGGTAGCTGACTTTATCGGCGGGCCGTTCTTCGGCGTGGAGAGGCGAAGTGGCCGGGGGGGAGAGAGCGAGCCAAGCAGCGGCAAACGCTCCGAGCGGAGCGGATCGGAGAAACGTCATCGGCGGGGCCTCACGCGACCAGCGAGGGATTTGTGGCGGGATTTACGTCACGGTCCGGGATTTGGCGGGCGGCCAGTCGTTGGGATCGATGATGCGATAGCCCCCGGCAGGAAGACCGGCGCCAGCACGTCCCGGACAAAGGGTGGGGAGAGTCATCCAGACATCCACATCTGTCGATGCTACGGGTGTAGGGGGGAAGTTTTCAAGCAGGAGGAAGTATTCCCTGCGGAGCCAACGTCCCTCCACCGGGTCCAGGGGTCACCCTGGTGGGGGATGCAAGGGGGCAACGCCCCTTTGCCCGCCGGAGGCCTGGCCGTCGAGAGATGTCTGAAGGAGGGCGTGTCCAAACGCGGACAACATGCCGGATGCCCCCTCACCAACCCGTGAGAATTGCAGGACCAGCGGCATCCCGTGAGGGAGTCCTCAACACCGGTTCCGCAAACAGACGTCCGTTGCTTGCCACGGTTCCTCATCGAAGCGCCTCCGGCGGCAAGGGGTCGAAACCCCTTGACCCCAGCTGCCGTAGCACATTGGGTTTGAGCGAGCGGAGTCGTGCCGGCAGGAACGCGATTCCCGCAATCCTCACAACACCCTCACCAACGCCACCCGGCCGATCGGTACACTCCCCCGCGATGACGGAAACCCACCCGTCACAGCCAACACACCCAGGAAACCTTTTCCCAGATGGCTGAGCAACGCGTCGTCCCGGCCCTGCGGATCCTCCGCTACGAAACCAGCGGCCCGTTCTACACGAAAGGACTCGGCTTCGAAGTCGAGTGGGAACACCGCTTCGAACCCGACTTCCCGGTCTTCGTCTCCATCGCCCGCGACGGGATGCGGATCTTCCTCACGGAACACACGGGCGACTGTCAGGTCGGAGGACTCGTCCACTTCTACATCCCGGACGTCGACGCCCTCTACCACGAACTCCGCGACCGGGACATCCCGGTCACGGAACCGCCGAACGACTTCCTCCCCAGCCTGCGGACGATGACCGTCACCGACCCCGACGGGAACCAGCTCCGGTTTCTGACCCGCCACCCGCCCGGCGAGGACTGAGCCGCCGCGGCCGCCCGCTCACTCCCGCTCCTGAAGACGGACCCGCACCAGCAGATCGTTCAGCGCGGCGCTCCCGGCCGGAACCTCCGGCAGCGTCGTCTGCTCAAACGCCTGCCGCAGCTCACCCCGCAGCCGCTCATACTCCCGTTCATGGAACGCCAGGTCCGCACGGTCGAGTTCCCCCTTCTCCGGACCGGCCGTCTTCCGGACGATGAGGTCGTCAACATGCGACAGCCGCGCCGTCTCGTTGAGCCGGACCAGATTCGCCTCGACCTCCCCCGTCTGCATCAGGTGGATGCCCGTCAACAGAACGCGGTACACGTACAGCAGCGGTTTCACCCGCGGCGGGTCGGTCTTACGGAACAGCGTCCACTGCGTCTCGGCAAAGCCGAGGTAGTGGTGCGCGTGGTGCCGCGTGACGCAGCCGCGGGCGATGCTCTTCAGCTCCTCGTGCTCCGGCGTCGTCAGGACGACGAGCGGAGAGAGGACCTGCTCCAGCACATACCCGTTCTTCTTCAGCAGCAGCCCGAAGAACTTGGCGACGTCATGCGTCACAAGGTCGATCTCCAGGCCGTCATGAATCCCCGACTTCTCGACGGTCTCCCGGCGGTCAAAGAGCCCCACGACCTCCGCCAGCGGCAACCGGTGCGCGCCTCGCAGGTCGAAGTCGGAGTCGGGCGACGGGAAGCCGTAGAGGTGCGCGCCGCTGATCGTGGCGAAGAGCAGCGGATAGCGATGTTCGGCCACCTGCCGGTGCAGCCGCGGATCGATCGTCATGGCAGGGTCTCCTGAAGGGCGGCCCGGCGGGCCCGGATGAGGAAGGCGTTCGCCCGCTCGTAGTCGGGACGCTCGGGGAGCGTCGACTGCGTCAGGGCGGCATCAAACTCTTCGTGCAGCGACCGCCGCCACCGCTCGGTCTCGTCCCACGGCATCTCACCCCGGCGGATCGTGAGGAGCCGGTCGCGGTGCTCCTCGACCCGAACAGGAACTCGCCCCTCCCGCAGGACCCGGATCCCGGCGATCAGGAGGCGGATCAGGTGCATGACGTGTTTCCACTTCACCGCCCCCTGGTTCCGGAGGTCCGCCTGCATCTTCTTGAACTGCGAGAGGACGTAGCCGTTGTAGGTCTGGTAAACGAGCCGGGAGAGAAAGATTTCCCGCATCGCCAGCAGTTCCTCTCCCAGGGGCGTCGCGGACTCGACGAGCGGGGAATAGAGACACTCCAGCACGTTCGGGTTCGCCTTCAGCGCCAGGACGAGGAACCGCTGGACCTCCCAGTAGTGTTCCTGCGTCGCATCGCGTTCGATCTGCTCCGGCACGCCGTACAGCGACCACTGCAGTTCCGCCGACGGCAGGAACACGCCGCGGTAGTCCGTGTCGGAGTCCGGCCCCTCGAGCCCATAGGCTCGCGAGCCGATGACGCACTTCAGGATCACCCGCTCGTACAGGTCGCTCCGGGCCGCCGAGACGGCCGTGTCGCCGATGGCTCCCGCCTTGTACTCCGCCAGCGGGATGAGCTCGTCGTGACCGAACGACTCCTCCACGCCGTCCGGAAACCGGACCCGATAGGCGTGATCGAGATCGGACGGGGCGCGGACCACGACCCCGACGGCTCCCTGGGGGTGGAGCGTCCGCGAGCCGCGGCCGGAGACGTCCCGCAGGACGACGACCTGCGTGCCGGCCGAGTGCAGGAAGGGTCGGGAGTTCGGATTCGGGTCGGTCATGAGATCGCAGGGGAACAGGGAGTCGGGTATAGAGACCGACGCGGCGGAAAGGTTCGGATCGCAACGGCCCGAGGGAGGTAGACCGGTGGAGCGGCATTGGGGCGTCATTGTGATCGGACTCGGCGGGATGGGGAGCGCCGCCTGCGTCGAACTGGCCCGCCGCGGCGTGCGGGTCCTGGGGCTCGAACAGCACGCGGCGGCTCACGACCGGGGGAGCTCGCACGGCGAAACGCGGATCATCCGGCAGTGCTACTTCGAACATCCGGACTATGTGCCGCTCCTCCTGCGGGCCTACGAACTCTGGGGGCGGCTGGAGCAGGATTCCGGCCGCCGACTCTACCGGCAGACGGGGCTGCTGATCTCCGGGACGCCCGACGGCGAAGCGGTCGCGGGGGCCCGGGACGCGGCCCGGAAGCATGGACTTCCGCTCCACGACCTCTCCGCCGCGGAGGTCGCCCAGCGTTTTCCGTGGTTCCGCAGTCCCGAGGGGCATGCGGCGGTGTTCGAGGAACGGGCCGGATACCTGGCGGTCGAGGAGTGCGTCCGGGCGCACTGGCAGGTGGCCCGCGCCGCGGGGGCCGAGTTGCGGGAGCGGGAGCCGGTCGTCGACTGGCAGGCGACTGATTCGGGAGTCGTCGTCCGCACGGCGCAGGGAACGTACGAGGCCGACCGGCTCATCATTGCCGCCGGGGCCTGGTCGGGGCCGCTCCTGCGGGATCTCGATGTGACACTGAGAGTGGTCCGCAAAGTTTCCGGCTGGTTTCCGATTGCCGGCCCGATGGTTCATCCCGACACCGCCTGTCCGACCTACTACTTCGAACTCGATGACGGTGCGTTCTACGGTTTCCCGAGCCTCGACGGGGCGACGATCAAGGTGGCGGAACACAGCGGCGGGGAGCCGGTCGCCGATCCGGCCACTGTCGATCGGACGGTGCGGCCCGATGATGTCGCTTCGCTCCAGCGGTTCCTGAGCCGCGTCGTCCCCGAGGCCGCCACGACTCCCGCGCGGACGTCGGTCTGCCTGTACACGCTCTCGGCCGATCACCACTTCGTGATCGACCGGCATCCGGCTCATTCACGCGTCGTCTTCGCCGCAGGCTTCTCCGGTCACGGATTCAAGTTCTGCCCGGTCATCGGCGAAGTGCTGGCCGACCTGGCGCTCAACGGAGCAACGGCGCTCCCCATCGGCTTCCTGGGACTTTCGCGATTTGAATCCGGTGGCGAATTGCCTTTGTGATCGGATAGGTTTGACAGGCCTTGCGGGGATGTGCCATCGGTCCCCCCGCCCCTACGTCAGTGGAACAGGCGATGCACTTCTTCGTCGGCACGAGCGGCTACGCGTATAAGGAATGGAAGGGCTCGTTCTATCCCCCCAAGATGCCGCCGGCCCAGATGCTGGGCTTCTACGCGGAGCGGTTCGGGACGGTGGAGATCAACAACACCTTCTACCGGATGCCGGAACCGAGCGTCGTCGAGTCGTGGAAGACGCAGGTCCCGGCCTCGTTCCGGTTCGTCCTGAAAGCCCCGCAGGCGATCACGCATCGCAAGCGGCTGAAGGGGGCGGAAGACGACACCGAGATGTTCCTGGAGGCGGCGGCCGTCCTCGGAAAGCAGCGCGGCCCGCTGCTGTTCCAGTTGCCTCCCAACATGAAGAAGGATCTCGAGCGGCTCGACAGCTTTCTCGATCTCGTCGGGAAGCGGGCGCCGCTCGCCTTTGAGTTCCGGCACGAGAGCTGGTTCGAAGACGATGTCCTGGCCCTCCTCCGGAAACACGCGTGCACGCTGTGCGTCGCCGACACCGACGAGCTTCCGGCCCCCGAAATCGTCGCCACCGCGGACTGGGGCTACCTCCGTCTCCGCCGCGCGGAGTACACCCGCGAGGACCTGGAAACGTGGCTCGAACGAATCCGCAAGCAGAAGTGGAAAGACGCCTACGTCTTCTTCAAGCACGAGGACACGGGAACCGCCCCCCAGTTCGCGACCACCTTCCTCGAATGCCTCGCGGCCAGCTGACTTGGCAATTCGGAAGAAGAGTTAAACACCAAGACACCAAGAAGGCACCAAGGTCACAAAGGGACATAGCCCTATCCTATTCTTGGTGTCCTTGGTGCGACCTTTGTGCCTTGGTGTTTAACTCTTCGTACGGCCAGCCTCAGCAATCCAGCGTCCGCTCTCGCTCCCAGGCGGAGATGTGGCGGCTGTAGTCCTGCCATTCGGCCCGCTTCAGCTTGAGGTAGGACTGGACGAAGGAGGTTCCGAGACGCTCCCGCAGGATCGCGCTCCCTTCGAGCGCCCGCAGGGCGTCGAGGAGGTTGTCCGGGAGCTGCCGGAGCGATTCGGTCCGCGGCTGCTGGTAGACATCGAAGTCCATCGGCGGGCCGGGATGGCGGCGATGCTCGATGCCGTCGAGCCCCGCTTCCAGGATCGCGGCAGCGGCCAGGTACGGATTCGCCGCGCCGTCGACGAGCCGCAGCTCCATCCGGCCGGCATCGGGAATGCGGATCATGTGCGTCCGGTTGTTCCCGGCGTAGCTGATCGTGTTGGGGGACCAGGTCGATCCGGAGGCGGTGATCGGGGCGCGGGTCCGCCGGTAGGAGTTGACCGTCGGATTGATCAGGGCCGCGAGCGGCTCGGCCGAGTGCAGAACCCCGCCGATGAAGTGGTACGCCAGCTCCGAGATCCCCAGCGGATCGGCGGCATCGCCGAAGAGGTTCTTGCCGCCACCTCCGGACGGGCCGCGGTCCCACAGCGAGAGGTGCATATGGCAGCCGTTTCCGGTCAACCCGGCGAACGGCTTGGGCATGAAGGTCGCCCGCAGCCCGTGCTTCTCGGCCAGCGACTTCACAAGGTACTTGAAGAACGTCTGCCGGTCCGCGGTCTGGAGGGCGGTCGAGTACTTCCAGTTGATCTCGAACTGGCCGTTCGCATCCTCGTGGTCGTTCTGGTACGGCTCCCAGCCAAGGTCGAGGATGGCGTCGCAGATCTCGGCGATCAGGTCATAGCGGCGGACGAGGGCGAGCTGGTCGTAGCAGGGTTTTGGCTGCGAGTCCTGCGGGTCGCCGATCTGCTCGCCGTCGGGGGTCAGGAGGAAGAACTCGCACTCGACGCCGGTCTTGAGTTCGTAGCCAAGGTCCGCGGCCCGCGCGAGCGATCGCTTCAGGACGTTGCGAGGGGCCTGTTCGAGCGGCCGGCCGTTCATCCACAGGTCGGAGGCGACCCAGCCCACCTCCTTCTTCCACGGCAGCGGGATGAGGCTGTCGGGATCGGGGATGGCGAAGACGTCGGGATCAGCCGGCGTCAGGTCGAGCCACGAGGCGAAGCCGGCGAAGGCCGCTCCCGCCTCGCCGATCTCGCGGATTGCCGCCGTCGGGACGAGCTTGGCCCGCGGCGTTCCCATGAGGTCGGAGTAGGAGACGAGGAAGTAGCGGAGGCCGAGGTCGCTCGCCTTTTGCGTGAGAGTCATCGATTCGAGTCCATCGGCCGAGCCGCCTTAGCGCGACAGCAGTTCGGCAATCGCCGCCTTGATGAAGTCCTGATCCGCCGGGTTCTTGGAGGGGTTTCCCGCGCGGTGTCCCCAGATCGACGGGATCGGCCGGAACTCGGCGCGGGGGATCCGCTCCGCGTCCGCTCGGGCGTCGTCCGGAGTGAAATAGAGGTCGTGCGTCCCCGGCATGATGAGCGTCTTCGCCCGGATGGCGCCGAGCGCCCGGTCGAGGTCGCCGCCGAAGAGGGCGTTGTCGCTGACATCGGACCGCTTCCAGGTCTCGATCATCGACAGGAGGTTCGCCGCGTCCCGGCGGAGGAAGCTCGCCTCCCAGTCGCGGATGAGGAAGTCTTCGAGCGAGCCGTAGCCATACTCCTCGTAGGCCCGCTTCCGGTAGAACGCCTGAGACAGCGCCCACCCGGCATAGACCCGGGCGAACGCCCGCAGTCCCCGCTCGGGCCGGGCCGTAAACCGCTCGCCATTCCACGCCGGATCGCAGGTCAGGGCGGCCCGGAGACCCTCCAGGAAGACCAGATTGTGGACCGACGTCCTCGCTGATGTGCAGAGGGCCGCGATCCGCTCGACCCGTTCCGGATGGAGCGCTCCCCAGTGGAGCGTCTGCTGTCCCCCCATCGACCAGCCGTACGCCAGAGCGAGCCGCTCGATGCCGAGCTCTTCCGTGACGAGGCGGAACTGCGCGGCGACGTTGTCGACGTGCGTAAAGACCGGACTGCGCGGCCCGCCGAACGGCTCCGGCAGGTTGCTCGGCGACGAGGAGAGGCCGTTCCCGAACATATTCGGAATGACGACGAAGTACCGCGAGGAATCGAGGATCTTCCCCGGCCCGACGAGCCAGTCGACATCGGGGTGCTGGGCCGCGTAGGACGTGGGATAGAGGATCGCGTTCGACCGGTCGCGGTTCAGCTCCCCGTAGGTCGCGTAGACGAGCGTTGCTTCCGGGAGCGTCCATCCGGACTGCAGGCGGAAGTTCGGCAGCGTCAGCGTGTGGACGGGCATGAGGCGAGAGGTGTTAGGTCTTAGGTGCCAGGTATTAGGGCGTCTGTGAGGAGGCAGGCGCTGGTGGCTGGGGAGTCAGCGTGTCGAGGATCGTCCGGTTGGCTGCGACGTAGCTCGGGGCGACGTGGGTGAGTCTTTCCTTGAGCTCCCGGTGAGCGCGGGGGAGCTGATAAAACGGGATCGACGGGTAGAGGTGGTGTTCGGTGTGGTAGGGCATGTTCCACATCAGGAGCCGGATGAAGCCGTTCGTCAGCGTCGTGCGGGTGTTCGTCAGACCGTTCTCGTCGTCGCTGCAGCCGGTGTGCTCGGCGATCAGGATCGCCCGTAGCAACGGCTGGGCCAGCATCGCCGGGAGGAAGAAGTAGAGCAGGGCAAAGTCGTAGCCGAGCGCGATCGAGACGATTCCGGCAACATAGATTGAGAGCTGCAGCGCGGCCGAGAGAGCGACGCGTGATCGGGAGTCGGCGGGCAGGAACGGGTACCGTCCGATCTGTCCCGTGGCGAGGCGGAAGAAGAGGAGCGGGCGATAGAACCAGAAGCCGAGGCCGCTGAGCTCTGATAGGTATTCCCACCGGTTCCGCGGCTTGGGGGTCATGAGCTCCGGGTCGCGGTCGGGGTCCTGCGTGTAGCGGTGATGCCAGGTGTGGTAGTAGCGGTAGTAGGTGAAGTTGTAGAAGCTCAGGAGTCCGGCCAGCCAGCCGAAGACTTCGTTGAGCCACCGCGAGGCGAAGGCGGTCCGGTGGACGCACTCGTGCATCGGGGCGAACATCGTCACGAGGGTGAAGCCGTGGAGGACCATGGCGGGGACGGTGAGCCACCAGTTCGGCCGGGTCCACCAGACGAGCAGTCCCGTGAGGGCCATCACTGCCAGATGGGCTCCGAACCGTGCCAGTCCGTGGAGATCGGAGCGGAGGCTGAGGGAGCGGACGATGGCGATGTCGAGCGCGTTCCGGCCCAGGAGTCCGGCGGTCCCCATATCCCGGGCGTCCCCATCGGCGGCGACGGTGGCATCCATAGCGGCTCCGGCGAGCTTCCCGGTGAGAGCGGGGAGCAGCCAACGAAAACCCATGCTGACGATCGGCCGGAGCGTGAGCGACGATTCGTCGGTACCGAGAGTACGGCGCCCGTCGGGGGACTTCAACCGATCTGGTGCGGAGCGAGCTGAGGGGGGCATTCGCCGATTGGGGGGCGCCCAATTCTGGTCCACTGGGTCCAGGGGCACCCTGGTGGGGGATGCAAGGGGGCGAAGCCCTCTTGCCCGCCGGAGGCCTGGCCGTCGAGAGATGTCTGAAGGAGCACGTGTCCAAGTGCGGACGGCGTGCCGTATGTCCCCTCACCAACCCGCGGGAATCGCAAAGCCAGCTGTGTGATGTGAGGGAGTCCTCAACGCTGGTTCCATAAAGCGGACATCCGTTGTGTACCACGGTTCCTCACGGAAGCGCCTCCGGCGGCAAGGGGTTGCCCCCTTGACCCCGACTGCCGTCGCACGTTGGGCTTGAGCCAGCGTCGCTGTGCCGGCAGGGACGCGGTTCGAGCCAGCGGGACAAGCCATCCCGTCCCTCGTTGACCGACCACCATCCAGCGAATGCAGCCAGCGGAAGGGGCGGGGAGGGCCCGACGTTACGTTTCCGAGAGTCCGTGGCCGAGAGGGCCGCCGGAACGCGCGTTCACTTCACAGAGGATTCCGCTGGACGAATGATAACGTCAGCGGCGATGCGAACGGGACTCACGGGGTCACGTCGACCTGACCGAAGTCTTCCCGCGGGCCGTGTGGGGACGCCAACATGACGGGCGGGGGCAAGCGACTGGCGGGAGTTCTGGTGGCAGCTGTGGTGATGGTGGGACTCTGGGCAACGACCGCCCAGGCGCAGTTCTACGTTGGCGTCGGCTCCGGGTACGGCGGGTACTACGGCGCCCGCTACGGTGGATACGGTTACCGGCCGTACGGCTACAACGGCGGATACGGCTACGGGTACCCCTACAGCATCGGATACCGCAGCTACGGCTATCCCTATGGGGCCGGCTACACGCGGTACGGCGGAGGCTACGGCGGCTACTACGGCCGCAGCAACTACTACGGCGGCGGGGGCTTCTGGGCTCCGTCCTACAGCACCGGGTACTACGGCAACGGCGGCGGATGCTGGTGAGCGAGTCATTCCGCCTCTGCGCTCAGGACGCCCTTGCGGGACCGATCCGCAGCCAGGCCGGGTGAGAGGAAGTAGCGACGAAGTGCTCGGGACTCCCCTCGTTAAGGGGCGTCCCGCGGCGCTTCGCGTCATTGAGGATCAGTTTCGCGAGGCCTGGTCCCGGAAGGCATAGAGGTGCCCGGCGGTCCGGACGTAGAGCGTGTTGTCCGCGATGACCGGCGTCGCGGCGACGCGCTCCTCCAGCGGAGGATTCTGGGCGACCTGCTCAGGCTTGCCGTCCGTCGGCCGGATCACCGTGAAGCCACCTTCGTCCAGCGTCGCCATGTAGACGAGGCCGTTCGCCGCGACCGGCGAGGAGTAGTACCGTCCTCCGCGGACCGCCCGACCCTGGTAGCGGACGTCCCCCGACTTCGTGTCGTAGATCGTCACGAGGCCGCCGTCTTTCACCAGGATGTACTGGTCCTTGTAGACGATCGCCGAGGGGACATACGGCAAACCCTTGCTCGCCTTCCAGACGACATGCGAGGTCGTCACGTCCCCTTTGCCGCCGGGCTTCAGGGCGAAAGCGCTGTTCTTCGAAGCGGACATGAACTTGATGACGGTGTCCCACTCGTCTCGAGTCAGGATTTGGTCCTTGTTCGCGTCGTTGGAATCGAAGAAGCCCTTGATCGAGGTCTTCTCCGACTCCTCGCGGGAGAGCTGCCCGTCCTGGTTGGCGTCCCCTTCCTTCAGGAACGTGTCGAACGACGGCATCTGGAACTCCTTGTCCTCCGCGTCCCCCGGCGACCACCCGGCGAAGTACAGCATGCCGCCAGAAATGACAGGCGTGGTGCAGCAGGCCGAAGGCATACCGGCGACGGACCAGACCTCTTCTCCGGTCTTGAGGTCATAGCCGATCATCCGCCCGAAGCCCGCCGCCACGATCTGTTTCCCCTGCGGCGTGTCCCACAGCACCGGGGTCGTAAAGGCGGAAGGGGACTGCCGGGGGCGTTCCCACAGGACGTTGCCCGACTCCAGCGAGATCGCGTAGATCCGGGCGTCCTTCGTTTCGTCGCGGACCAGGATGACAACGCCGTCGGCCAGGATCGGGGAGGTGCCGGTGCCGAAGTCGCCCGGCGTGGCGGCCAGCGGGGTGGCGAAGTGCCAGAGCTGCTTCCCGGCGAGGTCGTAGCAGAAGAGTCCGCACGATCCGAAGTAGCTGACGATCCGCTTCCCGTCGGTCACGGGGGTCGAGGCGGCAGGGCTCCCCTCCGTCTTGTGATACGGCTCGATCTCTTTGGCCGGAGCTTCGGTCCGCCAGACTTCCTGACCGTCTGCGCGGCGGTAAGCGACCGTGTAGAGCTTTCCTTCGTCGAAGGCGGTCATGACGAGGAGGTCTCCGACCAGGATCGGAGAGGAGTAGCCGCTGGGGGCGGCGACTTTCCACAGGACGTTCTTTTCCGGCCCGAACTCGACCGGAGGCTTCTGCGTCTCGGCCACGCCGGTGCCGGCCGGACCCCGGAACTGCGGCCAGTCCAGCGCGGGATCCCCCGCGACCGCCCCACCAACACCCAGCCCCAACACCAGCGTCCCAGTGATCGCGCCTCTCATGACGACTCTCCACACGAACATGAACGGGGAATGAAGGCGATTTTACTGACATGGTACATAATGTCCATGTCAACTTTTTGCGAGCTATTGTTCGAGTCTTCCGAAAGGGGGACCGCGATGGCGGCCGAGAATCAGCGCAGTTCGAGTTTTGGCCGCAGGGCAGAAGCGGGTGAGGCAGCGGGGGGAGCCGGTTCGCCGGTCCCCTCCCGGAGAGCGTGGAGCCGGTCTGTCGCGAGATTTGTCCATCGCTCACTGCGGCCGGGGCCCCAGCGGACCACGACTTCGTCGATCGATTCCGCGCCGGCCCGTGAGGTCGTCAGGAGGAGCAGGTCGTTGTGCGTCGCCTGAAAGCTTCCGCCCGCCGGGACCGGCATGGCGAGGCGGGGGCCGCCGGAGGTCCACTCGACCCGCCGTCCGAGCGGCTGCCGGGCGGTGCCGGTTCCGATCAGCTTCACGCGGGCGGACCGTCCGACGCGCTCGGTGTCGTTCCTCAGCAGGGCCGGGGCATCGAAGAGCAGTCCCATCACGACATCGGGGTCGCCATCGTTGTCGAGGTCGCCGACGGCCAGTGAGCGGGCCAGCCACGACTTCTTGAAGAACTCTCCCGCCGCGGACGAAGCATCGTCGAAGCGGGTCCCGTCCCGGTTCCTCAGGACCTGTGAGGGCATCCGGTAGGCGTAGTTGAGCGGCAGGTGGGTCAGGTCCCAGATGTGCCCGTTGGCGATCAGGAGGTCGGGCCGCGTGTCGAGGTCCAGATCGGAGAAGGCGATCCCGAACTTGAGGAACGGGCGGGAGACGATGTCGAGCCCCGTCCGGGAATTCACGGCGAGGAAGCCGCCGCCCGCTCTGTCTCCCGCCGGACCGAGGTTCTGGAACAGGTCATTCGGCTGGTGGAGAAAGTTCGTCACGGCGATGTCGAAGCCCTGTCCGTCTTCGCCGTCGAAGTCGCCGATCGCGACCCCCATGCTGGAACCGGCGGTGCCGTCGTGGCTCAGCGCCACCCCCTGCACGACCGCCTCGTCGACGAACGTCCCGTCCCCCTGATTGACGAACAGGAAGTTCGGCGTGGTGTCGTTGGCGACATAGACATCCAGCCGGTCGTCTCCGTTCAGGTCCGCGATCCCGACCGCCAGCCCCTTGCCGGACTCCTCGACGGCGACGCCGGCGGACGGCCCGATGTCTTCGAACGTCCCGTCTCCGCGATTCCGATAGAGGCGGTCGGGCTGGCCCGGCAGCATCGTCGGCGGGCAGGAGATCCGGACCGGCGGTTCGTAGGGGAGGGAGCAGGGGGGGCTGCCGGGCGACCAGTCGACGTAGTTGACGGCGTACAGGTCGAGGAGGCCGTCGTCGTCGAGGTCGGCGAAGGCGGGGCTCGTTCCCCAGCGGTCGTTCGTCACCCCCGCCGTCGCCGTCGCGTCCTCAAATGTCCCGTCGCCGCAATTGAGCAGGAGCTGGCTCGCGCCGTAGCGGGCGATGTAGAGGTCCGGGAAGCCGTCGCCGTTGAGATCCCCGGCCGCGACCCCCTGGCCAAAGCCGTACCCCTCGACACCGCTGACGGAGGTCGCGTCGCGGTACCGCATCGCTCCCAGGCCGCGGTAGAGCCGCTGGGTGTGGGGGAACGCCGCCGGCTGCCGCGTGGTGGAACCGTTCGAAAAGAAGAGGTCCGCGACGCCGTCCTGATCGAAGTCCAGGATCCCGATCCCGCCGCCGTTCTGCTCCGTCATTTCGCAGTCGGCCGAAGGGCCGCCGTAGTAGCGGAAGTCGACGCCGGACTCGTCCGTGACATGGGTGAACCGGATGGGCGACGGGTGAGGAAGCGTGGAGGCCGCCGTCGCCGGGAGCACGATCGGTTCCTCCGCTTCGGTCTCGGCGGGAGGAGCATCCGGGGCGCTGGCCGCGGACTCGACCTTCCGGGGATCGCTGGCGGAGGGGCCGCATCCGACCGGGAGCGAGAACAGAAGCGAGAGTGACAGGAACAGACGGAGCCAGCGATGCGGCGGAGCAGAGGAGCGGCTCACGGCTGGCCCCCGCCGGAGGAGGCGAGCCGGCGGCGGATTTCGAGCCAGCCGCGGGCCTGCAATGGCCTTCCCAGTTCGCCGCAGAGGTCCGAGAAGGTCTGGCAGTCTTCGGGCGTCGGATTCCGATGCGTCCCGGCGTCGACCATCTCCCACAGCCGACGTTCCTGGGACTCCAGCCGTTCGGCCCGCCGTGCCGCGGCCGCCGCCTCTTCGGGCCGCCGGAGCAACCGCAGCAGGCCGGATCGGCGGACCAGCAGTTCCTTGCGGACCGGCCCGAGGGCGATGGCGCGGTCGAGGCTCGGGAGCGCCTGGTCGTACCGCGCACGGCGCTCGTCGATGTCGCTCTTGAGCAGCCAGTACGACTCCCGCAGCGCGGGAGGGACGACCGTTCCCTTGTCACCTTCGGTCTGCAGGGTTTGCAGGAGTGTCTCGGCGGCGTCGATCTGTCCCCGCTCCAGGAGGAAGGCCGAGACGGTCAGCGTGGCGTAGGCGGCGTCGTCCCCTTTGCGGGAGGCGGCCAGGAGGTGCTTCTCAGCCTTCCCGATCTCCCCCAGTTGCCAGTAGCAGACTCCGAGGGCCAGGCCGACGCTCTGCTGTCCAGGAAGCTGCCCGTTGACCGCCTGGAGCGTCTTGAGTCCCTCCTGCGGAATCTGACGCCGGTGCTCGGTTTCGAGGAGGTCGATCAGGGCCTGGAGGTCTCCCGCCTCCAGTTTCCGTTCGAGGACCGCCAGCGCTTCCGATGACCGCAGCAGGTTGAAGTCCAGCCAGCGGAGCTCCTCGAGGGCGGCCAGGTCTTTGGGGGACTCTTTGAGGAACCGGCGAAGAGCGCGAAGGGCGGTGTCCCAGTCCGCGGCGGCCAGGGATGCCTTGGCGTAGGCCAGTCCGATCCGTCCCCAGGCGGGGGACTGGGGCGGCAGGCGGGACCAGAGCTGGCGGGCCCGCTCGGGGGCCTGCTGCTGGAGGCTGGCCATTCCTCCCAGCTCGAGGGCGTCGGCCGACTGGGTGGGGGAGTCGAGCAGCGGGCCGAGGCAGGTGAGGGCGTCGTCCGGGCGGCCCTTCTCCAGGAGGGCCCGGGCGTCTTCGACGATCTGCCGGGCCTCCTGCGGTGATGGAGTCCGGTCGCGGAAATAGAAAACGAGGCCGCCGACGAGCCCCAGCAGCACGGTCACGGCAATCGCCTGAGCTCGCCTACGGATTGCCGGAGACATGAACGCCGTCTGGTGCCACAGCCACGAAGTCCCGCCGCGGCGCCGAGCGGGCTTCACCGCGAGTGATCGAGAGACGAAGCATATCAAGGAGCGCGCTAAGCTGTCAGCCGTGGGCGATCAGGCCGAGGCGGAACATCGCGGGACGGGCTCCGTCCTCTCGGGGGTCAGCTTCGCGTGTACGGGTACTCCACCGTGACCGACGTGCGGATTCCTCCGCGGGGGGTGAAGTCGGCGACGATCTTCATCCGTCGCGGCTGCACGACTTCGACGAGGTCGGTGAGGATGGAGTTCGTGACGTTCTCGTAGAAGGCCCCGTGGTTGCGGTACTGCTGGAGGTACATCTTGAGCGACTTGAGCTCGAAACAGTGCCGGTTGGCGACGTAGGAGATGGTCAGTGTGCCGAAGTCGGGCTGACCGGTCATGGGGCAGACGGAGGTGAATTCGGGGCAGACGGTGTCGATGACGTAGTCCCGATCGGGGAACGGGTTGTCGAAGACTTCGAGGGCGTCGCGAAAGGCCATTTTGTCGGAGTTCCTGGGCGGGAGTGGGGGAACGGATGATAGGCCGCGGGGCGGGAAGGTCGAGACTGCGGGGAGGGCGGGGGGTACGGGCAAGTGGGCTTCGATGCGTCAGGCCGGCGCTTTATTCACCGGGTCCAGGGGCACCCTGGTCAGGGGATGCAAGGGGGAGAATCCCCCTTGCCCGCCGGAGGCTTTGGCCGTCGAGAGATCTCTGAAGGAACACGTGTCCAAGCGCGGACGACGTGCCGTATGCCCCCTCACCAACCCGTGGGGATTCCAGGGCGAGCAGTGAATCCTCAACGCCGGTTCCACAAAACGGGCGTCCGTTGCGTACTACAGTTCCTCATAGAAGCGCCTCCGGCGGCAAGGGGGCCTGTGTGGTTTCTTTGGCCCCTTGACCCCGGCTGCCATGGCACGTTGGGGCTGAGCAAACAAAGCCGCGCCGGCAAGCTCGGAAAAATCGAAGCGACCCGATTCTTCGGCAAAAACCTCACGATCCGCACAACTTCCAGTCGATATCGACCTCACGGGACGGACAGGTCGTCCCGCCGGGGGCGATGAGCAGTCACGTTTCCGCCACAAGAATCGTCTCTCCGGGGGGGAGCATGGCGATTCCCAAATGGGAGCATTGTCTCCAGACGATCCGCAGGGATTCGATCCGCATGATGGCCGCCGGCCTGGCCATCGGGATCAGCGGCCTGCTGGTCTATGGACTCACGTCCGATCCACCGATCACGGTCCAGAAGAGCGACACAACAAACTCCTCCGGACAGGCCATGCGGCAGATCGTCTGCGAACTCGACGCAGACCTCGACCGCGAAGCCCGCCGGAACCCGAAACCGCTCGCCGGAGCGCCGCGGCTGATACCGCGACCGACTCCGGAGATCGTTCCGGCCGTGGCCTTCACCGACACCGCGGAAACCGGAGTCGACCAGTCCATCCAGCGGGTCGCCGCCACGGCCGAGGCCGACCGCGATCCCGCCCCGCGACGGGCGACGTCCCCGGTGCGGTTGACCGGAACCATCGAAGAGATCGACTGACCGAAGACATCGAACGACGGCGGCGACCGGAGTCGGATCCGCGCGGGACGACTCCGGACCGGGACCTCACGAACGTCGCCGAAGCCCCCTCCGGACAGGCAGTGGAAGCATGTATCAACGCTATTGGCATCTGGCCCGCTCGCCGTTCGAGAACTCGCTCGATCCGGGAGACTTCGTCCCGACGTCGACCCATCAGGGCGCGCTGCTGAAGCTCCAGTACGCCGTCGAGCACCACAAGGGGCTCGCCGTCCTGACCAGCGGACACGGGATGGGGAAGACGTTCCTGACCCACGTCCTGGAAAAGGAGCTCGGAGCGGGCTTCGGGCCGATGGTCCGGATCCTCTTTCCCCAGATGTCCCCGGCCGAGATGCTCGGCTACACCGCGATCCGGATCGGCTGCTCGGACCCGGCCCTGGCGTCGCGGCAGTGCGGCGTCGACCAGATCCTGCGACTCATGGAGGGCCGGCTGCGGCAGTTCGCCGACGAGGGGGCCCGGCCGGTGATCGTGATCGACGACGCCCACCTGCTCCAGCCGGAACACCTTCAGACGCTGCAGCTGTTCCTCAACCTGCAGCAGCACTGCGGCGACGTCTGCACCGTGATTCTGGCGGGACGTCCCGACCTCCTGGCCCGCCTCCAGAGGATGGCCGGCCTCGACCAGCGGGTCAGCGTCCGGATGGCGCTTCATCCGCTCACCGAAGAGGATGTCGCCCGGTACGTCCAGGAACGGCTCGAACGAGCCGGCGACGGCGGAGGAGCGATCTTCGACGAGGAGGCGATCCACACCCTGTGGGAACTGTCCCAGGGGAATCCCCGGCGCCTGAACCAGATCTCCGACCTGGCGCTCCTGGTCGGCTTTGCCGACAACCTCTCGAGCGTCACGCCGATCGAGCTCGAAGCGGCGGCCCTGGAACTGACCGGCGTCTCGAACGACTGAGCCTCTTGTCCGTCCGCGAAACCTGCGGCGACGCGATTCGTCAAAAACAGAAGGCCCGGCAGCCATGAGCTGCCGGGCCTTCGTCGTTTTCGATTACATGTTCGGAGCGAGTCCGCGGGAGATCTTAGTACCGACCGCCGCGGCCACCGCCGCCCCCACGATCGTATCCACCACCCCCGCCTCCTCCGCCGCCACGGCCGCCGCGTCCACCGCCGCCGCCACCGTAACCGCCTCCTCCACCACCATATCCACCGCCGCCGCCACCACCGTAGCCTCCTCCTCCGCCACCGCCGTAGCCGCCGCCCCCACCACCGCCGCCGTATCCACCACGGCCGCCGCCTCCACCACCACCGTAACCGCCGCCTCCGCCGCCGCCACGGTATCCACCGCCGCCGCCGCCCGCACCGCGGGGACGTTCTTCACGCGGCCGGGCTTCGTTGACCACCAGGGCACGGCCTTCGAAGTCCGCTCCGTTCATGGCCTCGATGGCGCCGTCGGCCCCTTCTTCCATTTCGATGAAGGCGAATCCGCGCGACTGACCCGTTTCCCGGTCCTTGACCAGATCGACTGCCACCACCGTGCCGTGCTGCTCAAATGCTGCCCTCAGATCGTCCGGCGTGGTACGGAAAGGCAGATTTCCCACGTAAAGCTTCTTACTCATCGTCTTCCTGCGCGGATGCGCCGCTCCAAAAAATGCTTCTCGATGTGGCAAGCCCCCTGGGCTCGCGATGACACATCAAGCTAGGCCCGGATCGACTGGCCGACTTCTCCCGAGGGGACACGTCTGAAAGCGAGACTCGACTGCGTTGCGATTGCGAAGGGCTCGAAGTCTTGGGCGACCAGGAACACGATTTCCAAGGAGATGAACCAAAACCAACAGGCTGGGGCAAAGGCAACCCTGCCGAGTGAACTCGGCCTCTATGGGTGCGGGGACTATACACGCGAGTCTCAATTGCGGGAAGATCAAGGGAGAGGGCTTTGTCCGCCCGACGCCTCGCCGGACGGTCTCGCACGCGTCGGAATTTCGCCGTTCAGATGTTGCCGGAGTCGGCGCCCGGATTTGTCCTGAGGCCCGGAGTTCTGGTCGCCGGCCGGCGCATTTTGCTTCGAACCGCGGTTCGCGGCCGGTAGGCTGGAGTCCACGTCTTTCCAGTCCTTGCGGGAGAGTGGCTATGCGGCACGGACAATCGCGTCGGGCGTTTCTGTCGAACGTGGGGCGGGGGATGGTGGTGGCGAGCGTCGGCACGTCCGTCGCGCACGAGATGGGGCTCGTCTCCCGCGGCTGGGCCGACGAGATGACGGACCGGCCGCTGCAGTTCGGCGACCGGGAGCCGCTGGTGCGGTTCATGCAGGAGACTCCCGCCGCCGCGCTGATCCCGGCTCTCGGCCAGAAGCTCAAGGATGGAGTCGGGCTGCAGGACCTGCTGACGGCGGCCGCGCTGGCGAATGCCCGGGCCTTCGGTGGCGAAGACTACATCGGGTTCCACACCCTGATGGCGCTCGGTCCGGCGTGGCACATGTCGCGGGAGCTGCCGGCGGCGCTCCAGCCGCTTCCCGTGTTCAAGGTCCTCTATCGCAACTGCGACCGGATCGCGAAGACCGGTGGGCTCGGCAAGGAGACGCTCCGCAGCATCGAGCCTCAGTCGCAGTCTCTGGAGAGTACCTCGCTCCGCGACGCCAGTCGGAAGCTGAACAAGAGCGAGGCGGAGCGGATCCTGGCGACGCTGGCCCAGGCCGGTCCGGCCAACGCCTTCAACGCTCTGCTGATGGAGGTGGAGGACGAGACCGAAGTCCACCGCGTCGCGCTGCCGTACCGCGCGTGGGACCTGATGGGGATCATCGGTCAGGATCATGCCCTCACGTTCCTGCGGCAGAGCCTGCGGTACTGCGTCGACGCCGAGGCGCGGCCGCACTCGACGGCGACGCGCGACGCGCTGGCTCATGTGATGAGCGAGTTCCATCTCGACACCCGTCAGCCCGGCGACCGAATCCCGGACGACCAGTGGGTTGAAGAGACCGCGCGGCTGCTGCTCAGCAGTCAGCCGGCCGACGCGGCGGCCGCGGTGGGGGCAGCCCTGGCGGACGGAATCAGTCCTGACGCCGTGACCGAAGCGGCGGCGGTGGCGGCCAACCAGATCCTGCTTCGCGATCCGGGACGGCCGCAGAAGTACGCCAGCGACAACAAGCCGGCCGGGAGCGTTCACGGCGACTCGATCGGCCTGCACTGCTGCGATGCGGTGAACGCCTGGCGGAACATCGCCCGTGTGGCGGATGACCGGAACCGGTTTGCCGCGGCGGTTCTTTCGGCGTATCAGGTCGCTCGCGACCGGATCGTGCCGGGGACGGAAGGGGAGCGGTTCATCGACCGCGAGGCATTGCCGCATGCGGCCGATCGGGAGCAGGTGAAGGAGAGCGAGCGGGGTCCCCTCCTGGCGGCGGCGGAAGAGGCGATCCGCGGTCGCGATCAGCGAAGGACCGTGGCGGTTCTCGAGAAGCTGCTGAGCCGGGGAGAGGCGGAGCAGGAGATTGTCGGGTTGCTGCGGCGGTTTGCGATCAGCGAGGACGGGGCGCTGCATGCCGAGAAGTACTACCGGACCGTGACTGAAGAGCGGGCGACGATCCGTCCGCGGTTCCGGGCGAATCAGTTGCTCGCGCTAGGCCGCGTGACGGCGAGTGCGTTCGGGTATCCGGCGCCGGGATACGACGAGACGCGGGAACTGCTCCGCGTGTCGTAAGGGCCGTCCTTGCCGGCACGACGTGATAGCTCAGACCCAACGTGCTACGGCCGCTGGGGTCAAGGGGGTCTCACCCCCTTGCCGCCGGAGGCGCTTTCCCGCTGAACCGTGGGACACAACGGACGTCCGCTTTGTGGGACCGGCGTTGAGGATCACCGCTCGCCCTGAAGACGCCGCGGATTGGTGAGGGGGCATACGGCACAGTGTCCGAGTTTGGACACGTTCTCCTCCAGACATCTCTCGACGGCCAGGCCTCCGGCGGGCAAAGGGGCGTTGCCCCTCTGCACTCCCCACCAGGGTGCCCCTGGACCCGGTGAAAAGCTGCGGCATCAGGCCAGTTGGAACTCCGCTGCTTCCGGCTGGAAACCCAACGACTCCAGAATCCGCTCACACGCCTGCGACTTGTTCAGCACATAGAAGTGAATCCCAGGAACCCCTTCCGCCCGCAGCTCCTGGCACTGCTGAATCGCATGCTCGACACCAATCTCAAACTGAGCCTCGGCATCCGTCTGCACCGCCTCCAGCCGCGATGCCAGCGAACCCGGAAACTCCGAGCCGCACAGCGACGTGATCCGCTTCATCCTCGCAAACTCGGTGATCGGCATGATCCCCGGCACGACTGGGACCGTCAGCCCCGCCGCCGCGCAACGGTCGCGGAACCGCAGGAAGTGCTCATTGACGTAGAAGAGCTGCGTGAACACCGCATCCGCGCCGGCATCGACCTTCGCCTTGAGATACCGCAGATCACTGTCGGCATCGGGGGACTCCGGATGCCGCTCCGGATACCCCGCCACGCCAATCCCCGTATCGGGAAACGTCGAACGGATCAGGGTGACCAGCTCGTTGGCATTGCGAAGGCCCCCTTCGACCGCCTGGAACGACGTCTGTCCCTGCGGCGGATCCCCGCGGAGGGCCATGATGTTCTGAATCCCGTTCTCCCGGGCGTAGGTCAGCCAGTCGACAAGCTCCTGCCGCGTCGAGCCGACGCACGTGAAGTGAGCCGTCGCCGTCAGCCGCATCTGCTCCTGGATGTTCCGGCAGATCTCGACCGTCCGCTTGCTCGTCGTCCCCCCCGCCCCGTACGTGCAGGAGACGAACCCGGGCCGATACGCGCGGAGCCGATCGAGCGCCTTGTACAGCAACTCGTCCCCCTGCTCGGTCTTGGGGGGGAAGATCTCGATCGACAGTCCGAACTTCGATCCTTCGTAGATCCGGGGCATCAGCATGGGAGGACTCAACTTCCGCGAATTCGTTCAGTCGGCCACGGGCATCGGAAACCGGCCCAGGCCGCGGTACAGCCGGACCCGCGATACCGGGGCGGCTGGTCCCGGGATTGTAGCGAAACGGCCGTGATCGACACGGAAAACCGCCACTTCCTCGCCCGGTGACCACCTACACACACTGGATGGCCCCGGAAGCGATGGCAAGCGCCCGCCGGAGAATTTCCGGTGAACCGGCCGGCTCGGTGCCGGCCGATCGGACCGCACGCAGCGTCACGCGAACCCCAGCTCCGAGATCGGGGCGGTACAGCAAACCTTCTGCTCGGTCTCGCCGCTGCGGACAACCGCATCGGGCGGAATCCGCAGGGCCGAGGCCATCGTGGCGGCCAGTTCGCTGAGCGACACGGGACGGTCGGTCACGTATTCGCCGTGCCGGTCGGTCGCCCCGATCACCTGTCCTCCCTCGGTGCCCGCCCCCATGACGAGGCCGGACCAGGCGTGCGTCCAGTGATCGCGTCCGGAGTGGGAATTGATCCGCGGGGTCCGCCCGAACTCCCCGGTGCAGACGACAAGCGTCTCCCCGAAGAGTCCCGAGGACTGCAGGTCGTCCATCAGGCCGCCCAGGGCCCGGTCGAGCTGGGGGCCGAGCGTGTCGCGGTAGTCGTAAACGGTCGCCGGAGCCGACGGATCGCCGTGGGCATCGAACGTCTTCTGGCCGTGGAACTGGTCGCACAGGTTGACGGTGACGAACCGCACTCCCCGTTCGACGAGCTGGCACGCCTGCCACAGCCGCTGCCCGAAGACCGACGTCCCGTACATCTCGCGGGTCCGCGAGGACTGCTGCTCATAGGGCTCGAGGACCGTCGTCGGCGCGTCGGCCGATTCGACTTCGCCGAGGGCGACCATCCGGCCGCGGGAGTCGACGACCAGAGGCGAAAACTCTTCGCCGAGCGACGACTGCCGGTCGCCGCGGTACGCCACGACGCCGGTGTTGGCGAGCGGGCCGGGGAGGATGACGTGAGCCGGAGCCCCCTTCCGGGGTCCCAGGACGCGGGCGACCATCGAGCCCAGGCTGGGGGGCTTCTGGCTGCCGGAAACGAGGCGGCCGGTCTGGAGGAGCTGCAGGCCGGTCTCGTGGATCGGGGCAGCGGAGTGATTCAGAGAACGAATGACGGTGAGGTGCCGCGCCCGTTCGGCGAGCTGCGGGAACGCTTCGCTGAACTGGACGCCGGGAATGCTCGTCGAGATCGGCCGGACGGGGCCGCGGATCTCGCGCGGGGCGTCGGGTTTGGGATCGAAGGTGTCGAGCTGGCTCGGTCCCCCGGCCATCACGGCAAGGATCACGCTCCGCGGTCCGCTTCGCTTCTGGGCTCCCGCCATGGCTGTGCGCTCCGCCATCGTGAGGCTCATGACACTGAGGCCACCGGCTGCCAGGAAGTCGCGTCGCGAGACGGGCCAGAGCGGACGGAACGACAGAGGAGAGGGAGCCATAGACGCAACTCGACGAGGCGGAGCCCCACGGGAGGAAAGACCCCACGCGCCTCCGGCGGCCAGGCCCGCAAGAGAGGAAGACCCAACTTCCCCGCTCAGGACCGCGCAGACCCAGTTCTGCGCCGGCCGTATGGAATGATTGTCATTTCGTCATCGGGAGCCCGCAACTCAGAATCGACTGAAGGCGGCAATCGGCGGAAAATCCGTTCTGTCAAGAAAACCGCGTGGAATCGACAAAATGCGGTGGTTTTCGCCTGGGCGATCGACCTTCGACGGGGGCCCCGTTTCCCTGTCGCGAGCCGCGACTCGGCGACGGGGAAAAACCTCTATCTCACGCGATAACCGAGCTTTCCGAGAAACTCCCGGACCTTGGTGTTCTGGTCCCCCTGGATCTCCAGGATCTCGTCCTGGAGCGATCCCCCCGCGCCGCAGTGGTTCTTGAGACGCGTCAGGAGGTCGGGAAGATCGGAATCCGCGGCGGCCAGTCCCCGGACGACCGTCACAACCCGGCCCGCCTTCCGCTTCTCGAGGGCGACGCGGGCGGTCTGCTTTCCAGGCGGGACGCGGACCGGTTCCACGGGAGGGCAGGTGCACTCCGCTTCCGGGCGGTCGCAGCGGTCGCAGTGCGGCGGTCGGTCGAACGGCGTTCCGGCGAAGAGGTGCATGCGCTCAGGGGATCAGATCACGGGCGGTTCTGCAACCGGGCGGTCGGCTCAGTCGACGTCGCTCATGTGAGCCCGGTTCTCGGCTCGGGACAGGGAAATCAGCATCAGGTCGGGGAGGGGGGAAACGCCGGAGGTCCGGATCATGTTGACCGTTTGGGCCCCCGTGTAGTGGGCGTGCGTGCAGACGTGGAGGAGGATGTCCGACCGGGGAGTCCCCCACCGCTTTCCCAGGCCGGAGCTTGTACTGACGCGGTAGACGAGTTCGCCGAGTGCCGCTTCGGCCAGATCTGCGAGGTAGGTGGTCCAGCGCTCATCGAGCTGTGTCCACGCGGTGTCGAGGTCTGCGAAGCCGGCGAATCCGCCCGTACCGCGCTGCGATCCCGGCAGCTCGCCCGGGAGGTCTCCGGGGGTGAGCGCTCGTTCGTTCCCCTGACAGGCCTCCAGCCACACGAACTCCGCTGCGTACATGTGTGTGAGCGACTTCCAGATCGATCCCTGTCCGATCATGAAGGACTGCCGCAACTGGTCCTCGTTGAGTGTCCCGGCCGCGGCCCGCAGCTGGCGGTTGGCGTGGATCCGGTGCTGATGCAGGCGGCAAAGGACGTCGAGGGCGTTCATAAGCGGGGCTCGGGGGCATGACGGGGGAGAACAAGCCGACGGACAGTTTGCGGAGCGTGCGGGTTCGCAGGCGACGATGGTCGTACCCGCCGGCAGAGCTTCCATAGCTCAAACCCAACGTGCTACGGCCGCTGGGGTCAAGGGGGCCTCGCCCCCTTGCCGCCGGAGGCGCTTCCATGAGGAACCTTGGGACACAACGGGCGCCCCTTTGTGGAACCGGCGTTGAGGACTCGCCGCTCGCTCTGCAGTCCCTGCGGGTTGGTGAGAGGGCATCCGGCACGGTATCCGCGTTTGGACACGTACTCCTTCAGACATCTCTCGACGGCCAAGCCTCCGGCGGGCAAAGGGCCAAGAAAACAACACAGGCCCCCTTGCATCCCCCACCAGGGTGCCCCTGGACCCGGTTGGTCAATGCCGCGCGCAGACGCGTCACTCGCCGTTCTTTGACTGCTGGATCGTCCGCCGACCAGTGCTCTCCAGAATCGCAATCAGCAGCATGATGCAGACCACGAGCGCCAACACGATCGCCGCCCCCGTCCAGTCCGACACGCGGTAAAGCAGCAGAGCCCCGAGACCCGACATCAGCGTCACCAGATGCACCGTCAGGACCGCATTCTTCCGCGTCAGACCGAGCTCGACCAGACGATGCGAAAAGTGACTCTTGTCCGGCTGGAACGGACTCCGCCCCTGCGACAACCGGATCCACATCACGGAAGCAAAGTCATACAACGGCACCGCCAGGACACAGATCGGTGCCAGGATCACATGCGTCCCCGCGGAGCTCGAATCATAGAACGTGCCGCGGATCGTCATCGTCGCCAGCATCATCCCCAGGAACGTGCTGCCGGCATCCCCCATGAAGATCTTGGCGGGAGGCCAGTTGTGAACCAGGAACCCGGCAATCGAGCCCGCCAGCACAAGCAGGCTGCCGCCGACCAGCCACCGCGGCTCGCTCGTGGCGGTCAGCATGACGAGGGCGAAAATCGACGACGCGATCAGCCCGATCCCCGACGACAGGGCATCCATGTTGTCGAGGAAGTTGATCGAGTTGATCAGCAGCACGATCCAGAAAATGGTGAACAGTGTCCCGACCCAGGGGAGCGAAACGAAGAGCGTCGCATGGACGCCGCTCGACACGACGATTGCCGCCACAAGGAACTGCACGACGAGCCGCGGCGGCCACGGCAGTCCGACGCCGTCATCCAGAAGCCCCATCGCAACCAGGATCGCCCCCGCCGCCACGATCCGCCACATCTGCCCCGCCTGTTCCAGAACGCCGGGAAGGTAGGCGGCGAATTCCGTCGGCAGCCACGTCGGGAGTGTCGGCTGCCGGGAGAGAATGAAGACGCTTAGATGGGCCAGGCCGATCGTCGCCACAAAGCCGAAGAAGATTCCGAGCCCCCCGCCGAGCGGCGTCGGCGTCACGTGGACTTTGCGGGCCGCCGGCTGGTCGATCAGTCCCCACCGCGGGGCAAGACGGCGCATCGCGGCTGTGCCGAGACACGAGAGGACGAACGACGGGACCACGCAGACCAGCAGGAACCAGATCATGGAGACCGACGGAAGAAGACGGGAACCGGGGAGCGGAGTTTAAGACCTCGCTGAGCCCGCCGATACGCCGCCGGTGACGGAAGACTGTCCCTGCGTCCGGACCCTCCGAACAACTGCCGCCCCAGCGGTCCGGGATCCGCGCTAGCCGACGGAGACGAGAGTCACCGCGGGATCGGCGCCTGGAGTCTCGACGTCGAATTCGAGGACGTGAAACCGGGCCTTGCCGATCGGGGCGCCGCCGTTGAAGAACGTGACTCCGCCATGCTCAAAGCCCAGTACGATCCGGTGCGTGTGGCCGAAACAGACCCGTCGGATCCCCTGCTCGGGCCCCTGGGCGATGTCCCGGAGGTAGTGCAGAATCCGCCGGGCGACCGTCTTTCGCGGGTAGACCGCCGTCGGAATGATCCGGTGCAGATGCGACCGCACCACGAGGTCGTACGCGCCGTGGTGCATCTTGCTTCGGGATTCGTGGCAGAACCCGTTCCGCCGCGCTTCCAGCAGGCACTGGGTGGTCGAGTGCCGGTCGGCGACGTCTCCGTGGAGGAAGATCGTGTCCCCCATCCGGAGAAAAAAGTGCTCCCAGGCAAAGTTCGGGAGCCGGCAGGCGAGGGCGGGGAGCCGCTGGATCAGGGCCGGATGAGAGTCGTGGTTGCCGAGCAGGAAATGAAAACGGCACTCGGGCGTCGCCTGGGCGAGCTCGAAGAGCCACGATTCCGCCGCGGCGATCGAAGCGTCGAGCGAGTGCAGCGTCGACCACTTGAAGTCGAAGATGTCCCCCCCGAGGACAAAGTGCTGCGACTTCCTCGCGACGGCGTGGAGGCTGTCGAGATGCCGGGGGGCGCTCGATCGCCGTGAGAGGAGGTGAAGATCGGAGACAAAGCTGACGCGCTGACGGTCGTTCGTGGCCGTGCTCATCTCGGTGCAGTCTCCTGGGGTCGCCCCAATGCTAACGTCCGCTGGACGCCGATCCAGTACGAGTTCTCGCGACAGAATCGCCGATCGGGCCTCGAACTCTTGAGCAAGAGACGTTCCGGACGCCTCATCGGAACGTTGCCGACGGGCGGTGTCGACTCCACCGGGATTCCGATTGTGCCTGCCGATTTGCCTCGGATTTGCCGCGATGGATACGATGAAGGGCCGAAGTCCCCGCGTCACGCCGATTTGAGGACCGCGTGAACCCAGTCTCTCTCTGCCATTCGGTCTCCCGCCGCGACATGCTGGTCCAGGCGGGCGCCGGGTTCGGCGGCATCGTCCTGGCGGACCTGCTCCACGCGGCCCAGGCGGTCCCCCAGATGACCCCTGGCCGGTCCCTCTATCGCCCGACGGCGAAGAGTGTGATCTTCCTCTTCATGGAAGGGGGGCCGAGCCAGATGGACACGTTCGACCCCAAGCCGAAGCTCAACGAACTGGCCGGGCAGCCGCTTCCGCCCGGCTACAAGCGGGTCATCACCGCGATGGGGGAGATCAACTCGCCGCTTCTCGCCTCGAAGCGGAAGTGGAAGCAGCACGGCGAAAGCGGGATCTGGGTCTCGGACTGGCTGCCTCACACCGCCCAGTGCGTCGACGATCTGGCGGTCATCCGCTCCTGCTGGACCAACGGAATCAACCACTCCGGCGGCGTCTGCCAGATGAACACGGGGACGCCGATCGCCGGCCGGCCCAGCCTGGGGGCCTGGGTCAGCTACGGGTTGGGGACGGAGAACGCGAACCTCCCCGCCTTCGTGGTCATGACCGATTCGACGACGTCGACGATCAACGGTCCGCGGAACTGGAGCGCCGGCTTCATGCCGGCGGGGTACCAGGGGGTCCAGCTCGAGTCGCAGGCAGATCCGATCCGAAACCTGGCTAACCCCAAGGGGATCTCGGTCGAGCAGCAGCGGGACAAACTGGCGCTCCTGACCTCGATGAACTCGGACTTCGCTCGCAAGCACCCCCAGCAGACGGAGCTGGATGCCCGGATCCGCAGTTACGAGCTGGCTTTCCGGATGCAGGCCCACGCTCCCGAGGCGGTGAACTTGGCGGAGGAGACGCCGGCGACGCAGGAGGCGTACGGCCTCAACCGGAAACAGACTGCCGCGTTTGGCAGGAACTGTCTGCTCGCCCGGCGGCTGGTCGAGCGCGGCGTGCGGTTCGTCCAGCTGTATCACGGGGCGGGGAGCAAGTGGGACGCCCACAGCGCGATCGAGAAGAACCACACCGACCGCTTCGCCGAGAGCGATCAACCGGTCGCCGCGCTGCTCAAGGACCTGAAGCAGCGGGGGCTTCTCGATGAGACCCTCGTCATCTGGGGGGGGGAGTTCGGCCGGACGCCGATGAGTGAGAAGGGGGACGGCCGCGACCACAACCCGACCGGGTTCACGATGTGGATGGCCGGTGGCGGGGTGCAGGGTGGTCAGGTGATCGGCGCGACGGACGATCTGGGCTTCCATGCTGTCGAGGACCGGCTGCATGTCCATGATCTGCACGCGACGGTGCTGCACCTGTTGGGCGTGGACAACATGGCGCTGACGTACATCCACAAGGGACGTCCGGAGCGGCCTACGCAGAACGAAGGGGGCCCTTACCGGAAGATCACTGGCCGCGCGTTGGGCTGAGGTCGGATGTCGTGGTCGGTCGGCTGATCCGGTATTTCGAACCACGTCCTTGCCGGCGCGGCTTGATAGCTCAAACCCAACGTGCGACGGCAGCCGGGGTCAAGGGGGCAACCCCTTGCCGCCGGAGGCACTTTCATGAGGAACCGTGGTAAGCAACGGACGTCCCCTTTGTGGTACCAGCGTTGAGGACTCACCGCTCGCTCTGGAATCCTCGCGGGTTGGTGAGGGGACATACGACACGGTGTCCGCGCTTGGACACACACTCCGTCCGACAATGTCGGACGAGACGGCCTCCGGCGGGCAATGGGGATTCTCCCCTCTGCACTCCCTGACCAGGGTGCCCCTGGACCCGATCAGGACCAAATGATCCTCAGTTGCGCCGCTCTACCTTACGCCTTCAGCCTGAACCCCTTCCGCCTCCCTCACAGGCCCCCTTGCATCCCCCACCAGGGGTGCCCCCTGGACCCCGACTGGCGGTTCGCGCCGGTGCTGTCGCTATGCTACGGCCGCGACTCGAATCCGTTGCCGGAGCCCATATTGAAATCGCTGCTTACCCTCATTGCGTTCACTGCCGGCGCCGCGACCTCCGCCCAAGCGGCCATCAACGCCCAGCTTGGCCGACGGTTCCTCCACCCCATGCAGGCCGCCCTGGCCTCCTTCACGATCGGCACCCTCGCGTGCCTCGTCATCTGCCTGACAATGCGTCTGGCATGGCCCAGCCTCGCCCGCCTGGCCTCCGTCCCCTGGTGGCTCTGGCTCGGCGGCTTGCTCGGAACGTGCTACGTGCTGACGAGCATCATCGTCACGCAGCGGATCGGCGTCGCGGCCATGCTCGCCCTCGTCATCGCCGGGCAGATGGCGATGTCCGTCCTGATCGATCACTACGGATGGTTCCAGGTCACACCCCGCGCCCTGACCCTTCTCAGAACGATCGGGGCCGTGATGGTCATCGGCGGCGTCGCCCTGATGATGCTGAAGACGCGGATCGACTGACCGCGCGCCTCCGCCGCCTCACCGCGCTCCTGCCGTCGCGGCACCCTTCTCCACCAGCAGACGGTCGAGCTCGCTCTTCAGTCGGGGAAGAATCTCCTCGTAGCTGTAAGCTCCCAGCTCCAGCGGCCCCTTCTTGAGATTCACGAAGTTCGGCCCGCACCACAGGCCGAGATCCGCGTCGTCGGTCTCCCCGGGGCCGTTCACCCGGCAGCCCATGACGGCGATCGTGACCGCATGGTCCTTAGCGTACGCCGCCATCTCTTTGACCTGCGCCGCCAAGTCGATGAACGCCTCGTTCTCGACTCGCGAGCAGCTCGGACAGCTGATGATGTTGAGGACGTTGAGGCCGTAGTCGACGACGCTCCGGACCCGTCCCGCCGCGATGTCGTCCAGGATCTTCCGCCCAGCGACGATCTCTTCGCTCTTGCGGGCGTTCGGCACCGTGAGCGAGACCCGGATCGTGTCCCCGATCCCGCGGCTGATGAGCTGCTCGAAAGCGATCCGGGTCTTGATGATCCCGTCCGGCGGCATCCCGGCCTCGGTCACCCCCAGGTGCAGCGGCACGTCCGGACGCTGCTCGGCAAAGCGGCGGTTGACCTCGATCACGTTCCGCGGATCGGAGTCCTTGAGCGAGACCGCGTACCGGGTGAACCCCAGCGAGTCGAGCAGTTCGCAGTGCTCGAAGGCGCTCGCTAGCATCGGGCCGATCGAATCGTCGGCGGCGAACTTTTCCTTCTTGTCCGGATCGACCGAGCCGCAGTTCACGCCGACCCGCATCGCACAGTCGTGCTCCGTCGCCACGTCAACGAGATACTTTACCTTGTCCTGCCAAGGCTTCTCGCGCTCGTGGTGGTAAAGGTGGCCGGGGTTGTAGCGGATCTTGGCGATCGACGGGGCGACCACCTCCGCCATCCGGTAGTTCTCCTGCAGGTCGACCGCCAGATTCGCCTCGATCCGCTGGGCGACCTCCCGCAGCGCGTCGGCGTCCTTGCGGCTGTCGACGGCGACCCGGATGACATCCGCCCCCGCCTCGACCAGGTCGCGGATCTGTCCGACGGTCGCCTCGATGTTCTGCGTGTGGGTGGCCGTCATGCTCTGGACGGCAATCGGGTTCCCGCCGCCGATCGTGACAGAGCCGATACGAACCGAACGGGTCGGGTTGCGGGCAATCTCTCGCGTATTCACCAAGGTCGTCCTGGGGGAGCTGAAGCAGACATCCTCTGTCCGCGGTTCATCATACGGATTCACGCTCAATTGTCCCAATCCGCACACCTTGACGTATCAACAGTCGCAAATAGGACTCTCCGAACGGAATAGCGAGACGAAACGTCCGCGGGAGGGGCGGTTTCTTTCCGCCCACGAGAATTCCGTGTTTCTCAGGACAAAATGTCGCCGAGTCCTCTTCTGCGGTGCAAAATTTCGCCCCAGGACTCTCGGGGTGTTCACGGTCAATGCAGGTGCTTCCCCGTGTCTCAAGACGGATACCACGTCTGGAACAAGACCGTCGAGCAACTCAAAGCGCTTGCGGACCCGCTCCGGATTCGACTGGTTCAAGAACTTGTTGCTGGCCCACGGACGGTGACGGAGCTCGCCATCCAGTACGAGATGGATATCGGCGGGTTGTCCCACCATCTTGGTGTTTTATTTCGCGTCGGTCTCGTTGACCGTACCCGTCAAGGTCGATTCGTCGAGTATCGCGTCGCCGTCCCGTTCGATGTGGATCGCGGTCAGGTTCTTCGGCTCAAGTTGGATCGGCTGACGGTCGAGCTCGAACTCGCCCCGGGGGCCGGCAAACCCGCCTGATTCGCTCCGTCGCTCTGCCGATGGTTCGGGCTGGCGCCCGCGGGACGGTGCGCGACCGGTCAGGATGGTATGGATGCAGCCAGATTGGCTCCGACGCTGCCGGATCCTTTTCTTGAATACGACGGTTTCCGCTGTACGGGCACGCAACTTGGAAGCAGGTCGGCCGGGCACAGCGGCGGGCTTGGATGGCACGGGGCGTGCATCCATGGGGCATCCGTGCCAGAATCGGCACCCGTGTCGGAACTTCCGTTGTCCTGCTGCGTTCGTTCATCCCGGCAGGCGGGCGTTTCGATCGGTCTCACTTCGCTCATGACATCCTGAGTCGCCCGTCCGGAGGAGCACGCCATGAAGGTTCTCATCGTCTACTACAGCACGTATGGAAACGTCTACAGGATGGCGGAACTGATCGCCGAAGGCGTTTCGCACGTCTCCGGCGCCGAGCCTGTGGTCCGCCGCGTTCCCGAGCTCATTCCCGATGCCACGATCGAAGCCCGGCCCGACATGAAGGCCGGGCGGGACATGCAGAAGCATGTTCCGCTGGTCACGGTTGAAGACTTTAAGGAGGCTGGTGCGTTCGCATTCGGAACTCCGACGCGCTTCGGCAACTGCTCGGCCCAGCTCAAGAACCGCATCGACCAGCTCACCTCGCTGTGGCTCAACGGCGAGTTCGAAGGGAAGCCGGCCGGCGTATTCGTCTCCACCGGCAGCATGCACGGGGGCCAGGAGACGACGGCGCTGACGCTGATGGCTCCGCTGCTGCACCTGGGGATGGTGATCGTTGGTCTCCCGTATTCAAACCAAGAGTTGTTCACGACGACCGGCGGGGGCTCACCCTACGGCCCAGGGCATCTGGCGGGGGGCGACAACAAGCGTGACATCGACGAGAATGAGGCGGCCCTCTGCCGGGCCTTCGGCAAGCGCCTGGCCGAAATCGGTCTGAAATTGAAGAAGTAGCGGGAACACCCGCTCTTGCCTCTGAGCCCCCATTGCCTCCCGTGCCATCCATTCTGTTCGCAGCCGGTGGTTCGGGAGGTCATGTCTCGCCGGCGCTGGCCGTGATGGAATCGCTCCAGAGACGGAATCCTCCCGTCTCGACCTCTCTGGTGACGACGGAGAAGGGGGTGGACCGCCAGCTCTCGAGCGGCGGTCTGGGTAAGGTTCTGACGATCTCCGCGGTCTCTCCCCGGGAGATCCTGCGGAAGCCGTTCCGGACGGTCCGCGCGAACTGGGGAGCCTGGACGGGGGCCCGCCGCATCTTGCGGGACGAGGCGCCGGACGTGGTCGTTGGCTGCGGCGGATACGCAAGCTTTCCGGTCTTGCTCGCCGCCCGCGCCCGCCGGATCCCGATCGTGCTGTTGGAGCAGAACGCCGTTCCCGGGCGGGTCACCCGCATTGCGGCCCGATGGTCGCGGATCGTGTGCTGCACGTTCGGGGAATCGGAGTCGTACTTCTCCGGCACCGATGTCCGCCTGACCGGGAACCCCGTTCGACGAAGCATCGCGGAGCTTCCGCCCTCGGTCGACCCGCGCCCGACGAACGGCCGTCCCGTTCTGCTCGTGTTGGGGGGGAGCCAGGGCTCACACGCGGTCAACAACGGCATGCTGGCGGTCGCCGATCACAACCCGGGCCTGCTGCGGGAGTGGGACATCGTTCACCAGACGGGTGAGACCGACCGCGAGCGTGTGGCGGAGGCCTACCGGAAGGTCGGCTGGAAGGCGGAGGTTGAAGCGTTCTTTTCCGACCTGGCGCCGCACTACGCCCGGGCAACATTGGCCGTGACGCGGGCGGGGGCGACGACCCTGGCCGAGCTGGCCTGCGTCGGCATCCCGGCGATCCTGATCCCCTACCCGCACGCCGCCGACGACCACCAGCGGGCCAACGCCCGGGTCTTTGAACGAGCGGGGGCCGGGTTTCTCGTCGACCAGGCGGACGGGCACTTCCTCGAACAGTTCGAAGCGACGCTGCACCGCGCCCTGAGCTTTACCAACCGCCTCGACCGCATGGGAGAAGCGATGCTGGGACTGGCGCGGCCTCAGGCGGCGGACGCCGTCGCCGAGGCGATCCTGTCGCTGGTCACGCAGCCAAAGTGAGGATTGAACTGGTCTCGAAGGTCAGTTCGGCCGCTGGCGAGGGGGCTTGGGACGCATCGTTCCGTGGCCGAGGGCCGTTCCCAGAGTGACGACTGGTCCCTGAGGACGCGGCGGGACGGCTCGCTGGGACGACGCCCCGCCCGTCGGGGCCACGGGCGGCTGCTGGGGAGCCGGTTGGGCGACGGGAACTTGGCGGGCGACCGGAGCCTGTTGGACCGGCGGAGCGGGGGCCGTGAAGAGCGGCGGAGGAGAAACGGGAGCGGCCGCGGGGGCAGGGGCCGGAGCGGGCGTACCGTAGTGGTTGGCTGGCAGTGGAGGCGGAACGGGGGCGGTGAAGAGGGGAGGCGGCGGCGGGGCCGGAGTGGGGGCCGGGGCCGCGGGGGGGACGAAGTTGACGAGGGCACTGCGGCGGGTCGGCACGGGGATCTGCAGGACGTCGGCGTAGGAGCGGGCGTGCTGGAGGGCGGTCGCCTGGACGGCGGCCATGCGGGCCGGGCTGTCGTGCGAGGCGCCGGCTCCGGGGGTCTGCATTTCGTCGGCGACCATCCGGAGGAAGTCGCCCGTGTGGTCAAAGCGGGCCTGGGACGCTCTTCGTCCCCCTTTCAGGAACGCCGTCTTGGCGGTGCCGGAGCGGGGAACTCCGCTCCATTCGACTGCGCTGGCGTCGAGTTCTTCGAACCATTTCTCCGCCACCAGCATCGCCAGGACCGCGAAGGAGATGAACAGCAGAGTGAAGAGCAGCAGGACGACGATCACCTGGCCGGGCTGATCCCACCCCAGCCAGTTGCAGAGTGCGTACGCGATGGCCGTCGCGAAGCCGCACAGCCAGATGAAGGACCGGGTGTGGCGGTCAATGAATTCGGTCGGGTGGGCCATGGTTCCATCCTTGGACAGGCAAGCAACCGGAACTCTAACGCGGACCGGAAAATCGAGGCAACAGGAGCTGTTTCGAGCCCGCCGGCGTGCCCGGGCCTCATTTCACAATTTTCACACACTCGCCACTCAGAGAAGACGACGTGGGAGCGAACAATGACAGGAGACGGGACGAAGATTCGCCCTGGATTCCGCACCGGCGGCCGATTGATCCCCTGCGCGCGGTTTCCTAGCTTTTCGGCCCCGGTCCGTCCTCGTGAAGCAGGTTTTGAACGTGTCGAAGTTGCGCAAGCAGACCTATGGGCCCCTTTCCTGCACCGTCGTCGACGGGACGCCGGGGACGCCGCCGGACCGGCTCGTCGTTCTCTGTCACGGATTCGGAGCCGGGGGGGACGACCTGGTGTCGCTCGCTCCGGAATTGATTCAGCGGTTCCCCGGTGAGCTGGCGTCGACGCGGTTTGTCTTTCCGGCCGCGCCGATGGACCTTCGGGAGTATGGGATTCCTGGGGGCCGGGCGTGGTGGCCGATCGACATGGTCCGTCTGCAGCAGGCGGCCGCCGCCGGGCGGCTGCGCGACCTCCGGTATGAGCATCCGCCCCGCCTTCCTGAAGTCCGGCAGGCGTTCTCGACGGCGCTGGAGGCGATGCTGGCCGATGCCGGCCTGGGGATGGACAAGACCGTGATCGGCGGGTTCTCGCAGGGGGCGATGGTGACGACGGATGCCATGCTCCACCTGGAAGTCCGGCCGGCGGGGCTGATTGTCTTCTCGGGGACGCTCCTGAGCGAAGAGGACTGGCGGGCGACCGCCGAGAAACAGGGGCTCCAGGGACTGCGGGTCGTGCAGTCCCATGGACGTCAGGATCCGGTCCTGCCGTTTTCGCTCGCCGAGGAGCTTCGGGCGATGCTCACCTCGTTCGGCGCGGAGGTCGACTGGAACCCGTTCGACGGTCCGCACACGATCAGCGGCCCGGCGCTGATGGCGGCGGGACGGCTGATCACTTCGATCTGAATCCCGGCTGTCTCGTTCCCTACTGCGGCAGCGTGAGCGACCAGAAGCACGGGATCAGGATCACGGTCAGAATCCAGCAGATCAGATCCAGCGGGATGCCGATCTTGAGGTAGTCGGAGAACTTGTACCCGCCCGGGTTCAGGACCATCAGGTTCGTCTGGTATCCGATCGGCGTCGCGAAGCCGTAGGACGAGGTGACCGCGACTGCGATCAGGAGCGGCCGGGGATCGAGTCCCGTGGCGCGGGCCGTGGCGATGGCGAGTGTCCCCATCAGGGCGGCACAGGCGTTATTGCTCAGCAGCTCCGTCAGCAGTCCCGTCAGCAGGACGATCGCGGCCAGGATCGCCAGCGGACCGTAGGGCTGCACGATTGTCAGCAGTTGGCCCGCGAGCCACTCGGCGGCGCCGCTGGAGTCGAGGGCGCGGCTCACTCCGAGGGCCGAGGCGACGAGGACCAGGACCGAGAGGTCCATCGATCGCATCGCCTCGCGGCTGGAGACGCATCCGCTGAAAATCGAGAGGGCCGCGGCGGCCATGGCGACGATCGCCGCGAGCTCGGGCTCGAACGACATCCCGATGATCACGAAGGCCAGGATCGCGAGGGCCCGCCAGGCGCGGTGGTGGACGATGGGAGCGGAGTCGTCGAGGCCGGAGACGAGGATGAAGTCCCGTGAGTTCCGCCATCGCCGGGCGAAGTCGGCGCCGGCGTCGACGAGGAGCGTGTCCCCCGACTCCAGGACGATCTTGCCGATCTTCTCCGAGAGCTTCTGTCCGCTGCGGTGGACGGCGATGATCGAGGCCTGATAGCGGGACCGGAAGTCAGCCGCTTTGACGCTCATGCCGACAAGCGGCGAACTCTGCGAGATGACCACTTCGGCGAGCTGATGGCCTGTCCGGGGGGCGGGCTTGGGTGTCGAGTCGGAGGGAGCGGCCCCCTCGGTCGCGGTGCCGGCGGCGGAGGTCGGCTCGATCTCGTGGTGCTCGACCGGATCGAGGCCGCGGATCTTCTGGACGTCGACGATCGTGCCGATGACGCCGGAGAAATAGAGAAGGTCGTTCGCCTGGACTTTCTCGCTGGGGGCGACGGGCGAGAGCAGCTCACCGGCCCGTTCGATCTGATAGAGGTAGAGGCCGGGGAGGTCGCGGAGGCCGGCCGCGCGGATCGTCTGGCCGACCCACGGGCAGTCTCCGCGGACGATCAGCTCCGCGGTGTACTCGCGGGGATGGGACTCGACGTACTCGAGGAGGTCCTTGCGGTCGGGAAGCAGCTTCTGGCCGACGGTAATCAGGAACGCCAGGCCGATGATCGTGACCGGGATGCCGACGGGGGAAAGTTCGAACATCGTCATCCCGCCGAGTCCCTGCTCGCGGAGCGTGCCGTCGACGACGAGGTTCGTGCTCGTGCCGATCAAGGTGCAGGTCCCGCCGAGGATCGAGGCGTAGGAGAGGGGGATGAGGAGCTTGGACGGGGAGGTCCGCATCTTCTTGGCGACGCTGATGAAGATCGGCAGGAAGAAGGCGACGATCGTCGTGTTGTTGAGGAACGCCGACATCGTGGCGATGGGCGTGATCAGTCGGAACAGCGGGGTGCCGGACTGGGTCCGGCCGAGCAGGTAGTGGCTGAGCGTCTCCATCCCGCCCGTTCCCTGGAGTCCCGCCCCGACGATGAACAGGGCCGCGATCGTCAGGATCGCGGGGTTGGCGAAGCCGAGGAGCGCCTGGTCGAGGGAGACGACGCCGAAGGCTACCAGGATCAGGAGCGCGGAGAGCATGATGACCTCCGCACCGAACCGTTCCTGGAGCAGGCCGAGGATGACGCCGACGAGGACGACGCAGGTCAGGACGAGATGCAGCGTGTTCCGCGTTGTGATCTCGACGCGGACCCGCTCCAGCGCGGCCCGGCCTTCGGGGGTCTTGAGCGATTCGGTGGCCGGGAGATGCGCGAGGGTCTTGCGGTCCCGCTTGCGGAGGACGTCTTCCGCGGCGGTGCGGATTTCGGGCTGCGGGTCGTCGAGCCGGGCGACGAGCTGGTTGAGTTCGATCCGGTTGCGGATTCGTTCGACGCGCGTCCGGACCGTCGGTTCGGTCACGACGGCGGTCGGGGGGAGGACTTCCAGGGCGTGCGGACCGGCGGCGATCAGCGTCTTTTCCGCGTCCCGCTGCGTCTGGATGTCGTCGGCCATCAGGCTGTCGACGGCCGCGGCGAGCGCCCCTTTGTTCTCGGTCGCTGCGGCCGCATTCGCCGCGGGGGCCGGTTCTGCGGCGTGGGCTGCGGTCGTCGAGAACGTCGTCCCGGTCCAGATGGCCAGCGCCAGGGCGGCGCGGAGGGCCAGCAGTCGATAGAGCATGAAACCTGATTCCGTCGTCGGTGATCAGTGGAACGGGAAGGGCTGGCGGGACCGGAAGCCCGGGATCGTCACGTTCGTCCCCGTTCGCTGCTCGTGCAGTCGGCGGGAACGACGATCCACCGGCGTGGAGTTTATGGGGGAAATCCCGATCGGAAAGGATCCCGACCGAACCGATTCGCTAAATGCCGTCCCCGGCGGTGAAGACTTCCTCGCGGCGGACCGGCTCACCGCGCAGGACGGAGGCGAGGGTGGCCTTGTCCATGAGCTGCGTGGTGAAGTTGCGGATATCGAGGAGGACGCGGCGGAAGCGGCAGAACGGCTCCTGCGAGCAGGGCTCATAGTCGCTGGAGGAGACGCAGCCGATGGGGGCCAGGATTCCGTCGAAGAAGCGGACGACCTGTCCCATGCTGAGCCGGTCGGGGGCGACGGCGAGTTCGAAGCCGCCGATGCGTCCCGGGATGCTGCGGACCCAGCCCTGGCTTTTGAGTTCGAGCATGATCTGCTCGAGGAACTTCTTGGGGACGTCGTTCTTTGTCGCGATTTCGCGGATCGAGATGGGACCTTCCCCGTAGCGACTTGCGAGCGCGAAGAGCGCTCGCAGGGCATAGTCGGAACGTCGGGAAAGTCGCATGGCGTGGCCATCCTCGGTCGAAGTCGGAACTTTGAAAATACACCATCCAGGTCGGAATTCGAAGCCCGGCGAGCGTCCCGCTGTCTCGAACCACGTCCTTGCCGGCGCGACTGTGCCAGCTCAAACCCGATGTGCGACGGCCGCTGGGGTCAAGGGGGTCTCACCCCCTTGCCGCCGGAGGCGCTTTTTATGAGGAACATTGGGACACGACGGGTGTCCCCTTTGTAGAAGAAAGATTCTTTCGTCCCTGACGGGACTGCTGGTCCGGAGCCACACTGCGAACCCACCATTGAAATGGTGGGCTATTTTCGGCCGTCCCTGGCGGGACTTCCTGGGGCCTGTTGTGGTTCGGTTGCCGGTTCGCGAGCCACGCGGGTTGGTGAGGGGGCATACGGCACGTTGTCCGCGCTTGGACACGCGCTCCTTCAGACATCTCTCGACGGCCAGGCCTCCGGCGGGCAAGAGGGCGTTGCCCCCTTGCATCCCCCACCAGGGTGCCCCTGGACCCGGTTGAATTCTGTCATGGATCGTCCGCCCTTTGGTCCGCGAGGCCGTGAGTGTCCGTCCACGCCACCGCTCACTAGACTCGGCCAGGAATTCTCTCCGCTGCCATCTGGAGCCTGCGCCCGCCATGCGAACCGTCCTCTTCGCCTCCGCCCTCGGTCTTGCTTTCGCGGGATGTGCGCCGGCCCCCGCCCCCGCTCCCTCGGACAGCGCCTCGCCGGCGGCCAAAGAGGCTGCTCCCCCGGCGGCCGAGAAGACCACTCCCCCAGAAGCCCCGGCCGATCCCATGACGGCGGCCGTCGCCGCCAAGCCCGCCGCGGCGCCTGCGCCGCTGACGCCCCCTTCGACCGCGGAGTGCATCCCCTACGTCAATCCGCTCACCGCCGAAGAGATCGAGGCGGGCTGGCTGAGCCTGTTCGACGGACACACCCTCTTCGGCTGGGCCTCCAACCAGTCGGAAGTGAACTGGTCGGTGAAGGACGGGACGATCACCGCCGACTCCGGGCCGATCGGACTGCTCAATACCACCGTCCCGTTCGCGGACTTCGAATTCCGGTGCGAGTTCCGGACCGCCGAGGGGGCCAACAGCGGTGTCTTCCTGCGGACGACTGCCGATCCGAAGGACCTCAAGGCGGACTGCTACGAACTGAACATTGCCGACGAGCAGCCGGAAGGGTTTCTGACGGGCTCGATCGTCGGCTGGAAGAAGACCGACGAGCCGATCAAGGGCTCGGGGGACTGGCGGAAGTTCTCCGTTACCGCCGAGGGGAACCGCGTTCGGGTGCAGCTCGACGGCAAGGAGATCATGGACTTCACGGACGAGTCCGCCGCGCGGAAGTCGGGGCTGCTGGGGCTGCAGAAGAACAAGGGGAAGGTGGAGTTCCGGAACCTCGCGGTCAAGCCGCTCGGTATGGAGAAGCTGTTCAACGGAAAGGACACGGCGGGGTGGACGCTGGTGCCGGGGAGCAAGTCGAAGTTTGACATCGTCGATGGGGCGATTCATTGCCATGACGGTCCCGGGTTTCTGGAGACGGAGCGGGAGTTCGGGAACTTTGTTGCGCGGGTTGATGCCCAGACGCACGCGGCGGATCTCAACAGCGGGTATTTCTTCCGCGCGATGAAGGGGACGGAGAAGGACCCGTCGAACGGGTATGAGGTGCAGGTCCACAACGGGATTGAGAATGGGGATCCGTGCCGGGCGTCGAATGCGGGGACGGGGGCGATCTTCCGGCGTGTTTCGGCCCGGCGGGTGATTCCGAAGGACAAGGAGTGGTGTACGACGACGCTGGTGGCGAATGGCAACCGGATGGCGGTGTGGGTGAACGGGTATGCGGTGGTGGATTGGGAGGACACGCGGAAGCCGGATGAGAATCCGCGGAAGGGACAGCGGACGAAGGCGGGGCATATCAGTCTGCAGGGTCATGATCCGACGACGGATGTGTCGTTCCGGAATATTCAGGTCGTGGAACTGCCGTAGATGATGAATTCCCTCACCGGGTCCAGGGGCACCCTGGTCAGGGGGTGCAGGGGGCAGAATGCCTCTTGCCCGCCGGAGGCCTGGCCGTCGAGAGATATCTGAAGGAGAGCGTGTCCAAACGCGGACACCGTGCCGTATGCCCCCTCACCAACCCGCTGCGATTCCAAAGCGAGTGGTGTGATGTGAGGGAGTCCTCAACGCCAGTACCACAAAGGGGACATCCGTTGTGTACCACGGTTCCTCACCAGAGTGCCTCCGGCGGCAAGGGGTCACCCCCTTGACCCCGGCTGCCGTGGCACGTTGGGTTTGAGCTAACGCGCCGTCCTCGGCATGGACGCGGTTCACATCGCAACTTGTGCGGCCGCCGCATTTTGACTTCCCTTCCCCAGTGCCTTCCACGAAACTCGGTTGGTCCTCAAAGGACAAATCTGCGTTAGATGGGCAGACGGCTGGGGAGACTCCGGATGAGCATCACGATGAACATGTTGGCACAAGTCGGAAACGGCGGAGGCGGCAACGGCCAGGGGCCACTCTTCTGGGGCATCGTCGGGATCGTCGTCCTCGCCCTCTTCGTCTTCCTCATGGTCCTGGCCCGCTACTTCGGCCTGTGGATCCAGTCGAAAATGTCCCGGGCGGGAATCTCCCTCCCGAACCTCGTCATGATGTCGATCCGCAAGGTGAACCCGAGCGTGATCGTCCGCACCAAGATCATGGCGGTCCAGGCGGGACTCACCGAGCAATACCCGATCTCCACCCAGGCCCTCGAAGCCCACTACCTCGCGGGCGGCAACGTCCAGAACGTCATCCGGGCCCTCGTCGCCGCCCACAAGGCCGGGATCGACATGGACTGGCAGGTCGCCCAGGCGATCGACCTCGCCGGCCGCGACGTCCTCGAGGCGGTCAGGACGAGCGTGTATCCCAAGGTCATCGAGTGTCCCGATCCGCGGAAGACCGCCGGGACTCTCGACTCCGTCGCCGCCGACGGCATCCAGCTCAAGGCCCGCGCCCGCGTCACCGTGCGGACCAACATCAAGCAGCTCATCGGGGGAGCGACCGAAGAGACGATCGTCGCCCGCGTCGGCCAGGGGATCGTCCAGGCGATCGGCTCGACGAGCTCCTACAAGCTCGTCCTCGAGAACCCGGAACTGATCTCGCAGACGGTGCTGAACCAGGGACTCGAGGCCCAGACCTCCTTCGAGATCGTCTCGATCGATATCGCCGACATCGACGTCGGCGACAACATCGGCGCCCGGCTCCAGGCGGACCAGGCCGAGGCGGACATGCGGGTCGCCCAGGCCCGCGCCGAGCAGCGGCGGGCCGAGATGGCGGCGCGGGAAGTCGAGATGGTCGCCAAGACCCAGGAAAACCGCGCCGAGGTGGTCCTGGCGGAGGCCGCCATTCCCAAGGCGGTCGCCGAGGCGTTCCGGGACGGTTCGCTCGGTCTCCTGGACTACTATGAGATCAAGAACCTCCAGGCAGACACGTCGATGCGGAGCTCGATCGCCGGCGTGAAGGCGGAGGGGAATTCCGCCTCGGCGTAGCACGTTGTTGAAGAATGGATTTCGAAAGTGTCCTGCCGACACCAGCCCGAAGCGCGAGCGAGGGAATTCACGCCATGTCCCTCGCTGGCGCTTCGGGCTAGTGTGGGAGCGTAGTGCCGTCCGCTCCGCGTTTCGTTCCGTCCCGGCTGTGGGAGATCTCCCGTGACTGTCCCTGCGATCCTGGCCGCCGGCGTCGATCCGGGCGCGATCATCGCCATCATCTTCGGGCTGATCTCGTTCATCGGCTGGATCGTCAATCAGGTCAACTCGGCCCAGAAGGCTCCTCCGCCTCCCCGCAAGCGGGCGCCGCGCGACCGGAGCATCCAGGACGAGATCGACAAGTTCCTGTCGGAGCGGGAAACCCCGCCGGCCGCCGAGCAGCGCAATCGCGAGACGCCGATTCCCCGGAAGGCGCCGGAGCCCCGGCCGCAGCCCCCCCGCAAGGCCCCTGCACCGGCTCAGACGACTCGTCCGCTCCAGCAGCAGAAGCCGCGGCCCAAGGCGAACGGGAACGGGAACGGCGGCAATCGCCCGCAGCCCAAGAGCCCCCAGCCCGGCCGGACCGTTGCCGACGCACCCGCCGCCCCGATTTCCAATCGCGGACCGGCGCTCGGAGCGCAGGTGACGCAGCACCTGGCGGAGGCGATGGCGCCGCGGATTGGCCAGGCGGTGCAGCAGGACCTGCCCCATGCGGTCCAGCAGTCGGTCGATCGGCACCTGGGGAAGACCCGGACCATCAGCGGCCGTCCGGGAGGCGAGGCGGGCGGCGGCTCCGCCGCGCTGATCGTGGCGATGCTGAAGAAGCCGGAGACCGTCCGGGCGGCGATCATCCTGAACGAGGTCCTCGCCCCGCCGCCGTCGATGCGGCGGAAGCGCGTCTCCTGATCGCGGGATTCCCGGGCCGTTTCCGCGGGGGGAAGACGCTCGAAACGCGGGCTTGTTCGCGGAGTCGACCTGTCGAATCGGTCATTTCGCAGAGCGGGAGTTCGAGTGGCAAAGAATTCGCTCCGGGCCGGTTCACTCCCCTCGGTGAATCTCCTTAAGATTGCTTGGGCCCGTCCGTGAGATCTGCGCTCTCCAGTATGTCTCTGACTGTCGAAGACCTGTCGAACTCCATCGCCCGCCTGAAGTTGCTCTCGGATGCCGAGCTGCTGCAGGCCCGGTCCGCGGTCCGGACCGAGGACGCCGGTGAGTTCCTCGATTACCTCGTCCGACGCCAGATGCTGACCGACTTCCAGGCGGACCGCCTGAAAGGGGGGGAGCATGACATCCTCGTCGTCGGCGGGTGCAAGCTCTTGTATCGAAATGCGTCGGGCAGTTTCGCGCGGCTGTATCGCGCCTGCTCGATGTCCGACGGGAGCATGGTGGGGATCAAGCTCCTGCGGGAGCGGTGGGCCAAGGACGCCGATTTCGTCCGCCTGTTCCACCGGGAAGGGGAGATCGGCCAGAAGCTGAAGCACCCCAACATCGTCCCGATCTACCGCTGCGGGACGGACCGCCAGTACCACTACCTGGCGATGGAATTTGTGGAAGGGGGGAACCTCCGGGACTTCCTGAAGATCCGCAAGAAGCTGGTGCCGCTGGAAGCCTGCAAGTACGCCCTGCAGCTGGCGAGCGGGCTGGAGTACGCGCTGCGGTTCGGGTTTACGCACCGGGATCTGAAGCCGACGAACGTCCTGATGAGCAGCACGGGGGTGGTGAAGCTCATCGACTTCGGGCTGGCGGCGGACGATTCGCTGCTGAACCGGGCCGGGACCGACCTGCAGCAGGCGGTCGAGTATTCCACGCTGGAGAAGGGGTCGGGAGCGCCGACGAACGATCCGCGGAGCGACCTCTTCTTTCTGGGGACGATCCTGTACGAGATGCTGACGGGACAGAAGCCCTACGCGAGCACGAAGGACCGCGAGGAGCGGAAGCGTTTTGGCCGGTATCGGGACATTCCGTTCGTGACTTCGATCGACCGCCACATTCCGCCGGATGTCGCGACGGTCGTCGACAACCTGCTGCAGATCAATCCGGCGATGCGGTATCAGACGCCGGGGCTGGTGGTGGCGGCGTTGCAGAAGGCGATTGTGTCGTTGGGAGGGCCGGCCGGCGGGGCGGATGCGGCTTCGTCCGAAGGGGGCGGTGAGGGGAGTGCGGCGCGGAGTCCGACGGTGTTGATTGTGGAGAACCGTCCCAAGCAGCAGGACATGCTTCGCGATTATCTGTCGAACCGGGGTTACCGGGTGCTGATGTTGAGTGATGTGGACCGTGCGATGTCGCGGTTGAAGAATCAGCCGCCGGATTGTCTGGTGCTGGTGGGCGAGGTGGTGGGGGACCGGATCGTTTCGGACTTCAAGACGGCGGCGGATGATTTGTTGGCGACGAAGCCGGCGGTGGTGGCGTTGTTGTCGGAGAAGCAGGTGGGGTTGCAGGATGGGTTGTCGCCGAATTCGGCGCGGACGCAGGTGCTGGTGCAGCCGGTGACGTTGCGGGAGTTGCGGCGCCGGATTCAGCAGAGTCTGGAAGCCAGAACCTAGCGCCGCCCCAACTGGCCCAACTCACCGGGCTCCAGGGGGTACCCCTGGTGGGGAGTGCAGAGGGGCAACGCCCCTTTGCCCGCCGGAGGCCCTCTCGTCTCGATCTCTCTGAAGGAGCGAGTGTCCAAGCGCGGACTCCGTGCCGGATGCCCCCACATCAACCCGCTGGGAGTGCGGGGCGAGCGGTGAGTGCTCAACGGCGGTCCCACAAAGGGGCGTCCGTTGCGTCCCACGGTTCCGCGAGGGAAGTGCCTCCGGCGGCAAGGGGTTGCCCCCTTGACCCCGGCTGCCGTCGCACGTTGGGTTTGAGCTATCAGAGTCGTGCCGGCAAGGACGCGGACGTGGGTCAGGCTTTCCCGTCTCGCGCGAAGCGCGCCAGCGTCTCCTGAAACCGCTTCTTCCCATCCTCCACCACCCGCCGAATCTCCTTCGTATTCTCCTCGCTCTCCTTCCGCAGCTTCGCGATCGTCTCCAACGACTCGACCTGGAAGTTGCTGATCGCATCGACCAGCTTCTGCACCGACTCCGGCTTGATCGTCGACCCGTATCCCGCCTTCAGCGCCGCCCGCTCCAACTCCTGTCCCACCTCGGCGATATCTTCAATCCCCTTGTTCACGCCAACCTTCATCGCCTCGGTCGCCTGCGTCGCCTCATGCAGACCGTGCTGCGAGGTGTAGACCGTCCCCAGGATCGTGAAGACGTGCTCGTTCGTCGTGAAGAACGTCACCGCCCGCCGGAAGACCCGGTCCTTCACGTCATGCGTCTGCTTCAGCTTCGTAATCAGCGTCTCGCCGACGTCGTACCCGATCCGCAGGTTCTCCGAGATGTCCTTCAGAAGCTGGAACGACCGGTCCTCATCCTCCATGTTCTCCCGGGCTTCGTCCCGCGCCAGCTCCAGCTTTGACTTCGCTGTCTGGTCGGTCCCGGTGTAGGCCTCGACGGTCTTCTGCGCGTCGGCCAGCGCCCCCTTGGCCTGCTCCAGCACCGGGATCTGCTTGTCGAACAGCTCGCCCGCCAGGACCTCCGCCTGCTTGAGCGCGAAGCGGAAATCGATGTAGGCGTCCATGATCGCGTCCTCGCGGCTGAGCTGCTCCTTCGTGTCCTTCGCCACGTCGCGGTAGAGGTCGACGATCTTCTCGAACCGCGCCGACGGCGTCCCCCGCCGGATCCGCATCCACAGGTTCTGCACCTTCTCGCCAAGACCGATCTTGCCGTCGTCGAGCTGGGAGATCAGGGTCTTCGAGTCCTCCCGGATCGAGTCGAACATCTGCGTGATGTCGAGATACCGGTTCCCGATCGTGATGTTCTCCACGTTGTCCCGCACCAGGGCGTTGAACGTGCTCATGTGCCGGATCACATCCCCGATGGCGATGACCCGGGCCTCGTCGAGCGCCTTCACCCGGTCCAGGAGCGAGATCAACTCCTGCGGCACTTCGTCCCGGCGGCCGATCCCCAGCGACTGCAGCGTCCCGAGCGCCCGGTCGAGATACTTGTGAAGACCGGTCGTATCGGCCTCGCCGACGGCGGTGGGAACCTTGGGGGACGTTGTGGCCGGAACGCTGGACGAGGTCATGGTGTCTCCTCGGAAGAAAGATCGGAGTTCGGAACGCGAACGGAAAGTTCGTGCGAACGGATCAGTCGATGACGCTGAGTGACGGGATCATCGCCGAAGGAGACCGGGAAGGGATGGGTCGAGAGGTCCCTCGGCCCGGGCATTATCCTGCGGCGGACGAAAACACTTCAACCATCGCCACGCCGTCTCGCAGTGAAGACGCCGCGGGAATCGCCGACAGCGAGCAAAAAGACCGGCCCGGAAAAAGAAAGAACCCGCGTCCGTTTCACGAACGCGGGTTACTTATCTGAAGCGAGGCGGACGGGACTCGAACCCGCAACCTCTGGATCGACAGTCCAGTGCTCTAACCAATTGAGCTACCGCCCCAGTTCCCTTGCGGGAAGCCCGAAAGATATCGGCAATCGGTCCCCCGTCAAGTAACCGGATTTTCGCTTTTCCTGAACACGCTGGCGAGAGCGGCTATCTGGCGTAACTGCTTGGCCGCCAAGGAGCCGCGATCGGCGGGGTGGCGGCGCGGAGTTTCTCCACCCCGCATTTCCCCTGAGCCTCGCCTCTCACAAGTCCTTACGGGTTCACGCGGTTTCGATCGCCCCCCTCGACCAGGACGGACGGTCCTGCCGATTCTTCCGGCCGGGGACGGACGAGGAGGCTGTCGACACGGCAGTCCGATGAGTTCTGCAGCCGGACCCGCGTCGCCTCGCAATCGAGGAGCGAGCAGTCCGACACCTGGCACCACTGGCAGTCCTCCAGCACGATCGCTCCGTCCGGAGACCGGACCGCCGCCAGATGACAGCCGTCGATCAGACAGTCGCGGCAGCCCCGCAGCCGGATCATGTTGCTGCTGACTTCGTCCTTGTAATCCGGGTTGCGGTCGATCAGGTTGGCCGACATCACGACGTTGGACGACCCGACCGCCAGCACGCCGGCGTCGTAGCACTCCATGAACGTGTTGCCGGTGATGCTCACCCCCCGGGCGTACTGCAGGTCGATCCCGACCGCCACGTCACTGAAGACATTGTTCGCGATCGAAAGGTTCCCCACTTTCATCGGTTCCGCCTTCCGGCCGACGAGCCGGATGTTGGCCGAGCCGGGAGCGTCGTGGTCGTGCTGGATCGTGCAGCCGACAATCGCCCCCTCGCGGACCGAGCCGGTCGTGACGTCGAACAGGACGTTCGAGGCCGGGGGACCGTCGAGCGACTGGTTGGCCTCGATGTCGCACGTTCCGATCTGGATGTTCCGGATCTCGCTATCCTGGAGGACGATCCCCCCCTGCCGGTTGTAGCTGACATGCGAGCCGACGATGTTGATCTGATGCAGGTTGACGCCGTCGAGATAGATCCCGACGCCGCGGTTGTCGTAGATGTGGCAGTCCGAGATCTGGACGTTGCGGTTCCGCTTGATGATGTGGATCCCGTGCAGACAGTTCCGGACCGCGACCCGCGTCACGGTCGGCTGCATCGCGCCGTCGATCTCGATCCCGCAGGCCTCGGCGTGCTGGCCGTAGATCTCGAGGCCGTCGACGAGCGGCATCCGCTGGCCGTCCCATACGCCGGGCTTCAGCGACTTGGGATCGGCGGTCCCGCCGTGCGTCCCAACGATCCGGATCGCCGGTCCCGGTCCCGCCATGAGGATCCGGGTCGATCCGCTGCCGACGATGGCGAACGGGCCGGTCTTCTCCAGCCGGATTTCGAGCGGTCGCGTGAGCCGTAGAGTGCCGCCTGGGAGGTCCAGCCGTCCCTTGGCGGAATCGATCGCCGCCTGAAGCGCGGCGGTGTCGTCCCGGCTGGCCTCCGCGGCTTCCTTGGGGACCTGACCTTGGGCGGGCCACTGGGCCGAAACGACCATCAATAGGACCAGGATCGCCCCGGCCAACGACGCTGCTTTCATGAAAGACCTCTCGGAGAATGGCGCGAGGCGACTATCGCAGCCCCGAAGAAGCGGCACAACCGACGGACGAGGCGGCGCCGTCAGCGTCCGCTCGGCAGGGCGTCGAGCCGGCTGGTGCAGCGGAAGCCGAGGCAGCGGCCGCGGGCGTCGGGGTTGCGGCCGCGGCGGTAGGAGCTGCGGCACAGGTCGGCCGGGCCGACCCAGCTTCCGCCCCGTTCGCTCCGGATTCCGGTCGAGTGTCGGTTCACAGCGTTCGGCGCCGAGGCGTCGGGCTGCTGGTAGAAGCCGGGGTCGTACCAGTCGAGGCACCACTGCCAGACGTTTCCCGCCATGTGGTGCAGGCCAAACTTCGACATCCCGAGACGTTCGTGAACGGCGGCCATGGGGAGTGTGTCGGCGGCGTAGGTGACGCCCGGTTGATGCGCGGCGGACCGCATGGGGGGAGCGAGGTCGGCCGGTTCCTCGCCGGGGAATGTCCGATGGATCGCCCCGCGGGCGGCGTATTCCCATTGGGCTTCCGAGGGGAGGGATGGCTCCCGGGTGCGGTACTCGGTCCAGGAGCGGCCGTTGGCCCACAGGGAGTAGGCCGCGGCGCCGTACCACGAGACGAGGATCATCGGGAAGGTCGCCACTCCGGAAAGCGGACGCCACTCCCCGTTGACCTGCTCGATCAGCATGTGCTCCTCACGGTCATCGTCCGGTTCGAGGAGGACCAGATCGCGGAGGGATCCTGCCGTGGGATGGATCGAGTTCAGAAAGCGGCAGTAGGCAGTCGTGGAGACCGGCTCGGCGTCGATCGCGAATGCGTCGAGCCGCGTGCGGTGAAGCGGTCGTTCGTCAGCGCGGCCTTCGGGATGGCGGCTGCCGATCTCGACGTCGGCCGCCGGCAGGAGCACGCACCGCATTCCGTCGGAGCGGCGACGGAACTGCGGGGGCGACAGCGGTCCGGGGATTCGCTCGAACAGCGGCTGATCGGCGGGATGCGATTCCAGCGTCCACCGGCCGCCGAGTTGCGTGAACGGAACCGCCGGAGCCGAGGCGGGCTGCTGGATCCGGCCGCCCCAGCCGTCGCGATCCGGTCGACCGGTCCCCCATTGGAACGAGACGATCTCGGCGATGTCGCTCACCCGGAACGGCGATCGTGTGAAGACACCCTTGTAGACGGAGTTCGGAGGCTCGTCGGGGATCGTGATATCGAAACCGACTTCGATCGCCATCGTCAGCTCGAACCAGTCGAGGCTGTCGGCGTGGAGGTCTTCGATGACACGGCTCGCGGGGGTGATCTCGTGTCGCGGGATCGAAAGCGTCTTCGAGGCGATGTCGCAGATCCGATTTTGGATCTCATCGAGCGACATGGGCGGGGTGGGACTCATCGACGCTCCTTTCGAGGCACGCAACGTGAGCCGCCCGGCGCGTGATCAGATCTGAAACACCTGGGAGGCGGTCCCGCCGTTGGGGAGCCGGATCGCGCCGGAGCCGCCGTCCCACACGGGGGCGAAGCGGAACAGGTCCTGTTCGGCGCAGCGGTCGACGTCCCGGTCGAAGCCCAGCTCCAGGAGGTTGGTCCCGCCGCGGCTTTCGCGAAGGACCTTCCGGATCTGCTCCGGTGAACCGCCCTGGGCGGCGGCAAACTCACGGGCCATGATCGTGCTGGCGTCGTCCGCGAGCGAAAACCCTCCCGAGGCGACGAGATCTCCCGCGACCGCCCCGGCGAAGAGGCAGTCTTCGGCCGTGATGATTCCGTCGGTCCCGGCGCAGAGGAGATGAACGTCGCTGCCGCCGGCGACCAGCGCGTTCACGATGGCGCGGCGGTTGACGAAGGCTCCGATGAAGATCCGCTGCGCTTCGCGAGCGGCGGCGAGGGCTCGGGTGCCGTTCGTGGTCGTGAACAGGATCGTCTGGCCGCGGACGGTCGCTTCGTCATAGCTGAACGGCGAGTTGTCGAGGTCGAAGCCTTCGATCTTGACGCCGTGCCGCTCGCCGCCGGTAAGGACGTTTTCGTTCGGAAGTCCTTTCTTCAGGACCCGCAACCGGTCGACGGACTCGACCGGGATCACCTGCCGGGCGCCGGCCGCCAGGGCGTGGATGATCGTCGTCGAGGCCCGGAGCACGTCGATAACCACGACCGAGGAGCGGTGGAACGCCTCGACGCCCCCCGGGGCTGCTCCAAGCACGGGCTGGAGCAGAGTTGGCAGAAAATGGACATGAACGCTGGGCATCGTCAGATCTCCGGGGTGGCCTCACTGTAGCGGGGATCCGACGGCGAACGGGAGGCGGCCGCTTCTGATCCGTGTTTATCTGTGTTCATCTGTGGCTTGTCAAAGAAGGAGTTCAGCCACAGATCAACACAGATGGACACAGATCCGATTCGTTGGCCCCGCCGGACAGACTCGCCCGCCGGGCTTTGGAATTCTATTCTCCATCCCCGTTTCGACCGACGCTCCCCCTACCTCCGTTCCCGCCTGATGCCTGAGTATCCCCAACGCGAACTCCTCCCCATGGATCCGCAGATCCGCGACATCCAGCCTGGAGGGGGCGTGATCATCCGGCTGGAGCAGCTGTGGGGGTACGTCCGCCGCGGCTGGCTGAAGACCTTCCGTCGCGGTTACGTCGAGCAGATGCGGTTCCTTCGCAAGGGGGACCGGAACGTCTGCCCGCATGACGTGCTCGACCCGCGGGACATCAAGTTCTATCGCAACCAGGGGGGCTACTACTGGGAGCCCAAGGACGATCCGTTCGCGTGGCGGGACCATCTCCCGTTCGCCCGGTCGGGCCTGGCGGAACTGCTTGTCTTCGACACGCTGGCGTTCGGCTACGCGCTCCTCATGGCGCTGATCGCCCTTCGCTATCCGCTGGCGGGGTGGGTGACCGCGGTCCTGTGGCTGCTGGTCGCGACGTTCGTCGTGATCGGCGGACTCATCACCTGGTTCTTCCGCAACCCGCGCCGCCGCATCCCGGATGCTCCAGGGAACGTCGTCTCGCCGGCCGACGGCAAGGTCGTGCTGATTGAAGAGATCGCGCACGATCCGGACATCGGCGGGCCGGCGATCCAGATCGGGATCTTCCTCTCGATCTTCAACGTTCACATCAACCGCGTCCCGACGGCGACGCGGGTCATCGGCCTGCGGTATCGGGCGGGGAAGTTCCTGAACGCCCTGCGGCCGGAGTCGGCGCGGGAGAATGAGCAGGTCGCCGTGATCCTGCAGGAGACCGCCGCTCCTTATCGTCCGATGGTGGTCCGGCAGATCACGGGGGCGATCGCCCGCCGGATCGTTTGCTGGATCAAGCCGGGCGACACCCTCGTGAGCGGCGAGCAGTTCGGGATGATCAAGCTCGGCTCGCGGACGGAACTGGTGATCCCCAAGGAAGAGGGGCTGGAGATCGTCACCCGCCTGGGCGACAAGATCCAGGCCGGCTCGACGCTCCTGGCGCGGTATGGTGGGCAGGGGCCCAAGGCCTAGAGCCCATGGACGGAACGACGGGACATTGCTGGATCCTGAATCCTCACTCCGAGATCCTCTCCCCATGTCGCAGACCTTCACCGACGTCCCCTGCACGGTCTGCGGATGCGTCTGTGACGACCTGTCGGTGTCGGTCGAGAACAACACGATCGGGGTGATCGAGCGGGCCTGCGATCTGGCCAGGCCGTGGTTCGATGCGCTCCGCGCGGCGCCGCCCGCCGTGCCGGCGATCGAGGGGCGGCCCGTCGAGTATGCGGAGGCGCTGGCGGCGGCTGGGGACGTCTTGAAGCGGAGCCGGGCTCCGCTCGTCTACGGTCTCTCGCGGAGCTCGACCCCTGGGCAGCGGGCGGCGGTTGCGCTTGCCGAACGGCTGGGGGGGACGATCGACACGACCGCCTCGATCTGTCACGGGCCGTCGATTGTCGCCATTCAGCAGGCGGGGGAGTCGACCTGTTCGCTGGGGGAAGTCCGGCAGCGGGCGGATCTCGTGATCTTCTGGGGGGCCGATCCCGCGCGGAGCCATCCGCGGCACTTTGAACGTTACTCGGCCGAGCCCTCCAGCGAGTTCCTGCCGGGGGGGCGGGCCGATCGGCACATCGTCGTCATCGATCGGCCGGAGGCAGACAATGCCTCGGTCTCGCATGCCGATGAGTTCCTGGCGGTCGCGGAAGAGCGGGACTTTGAAGTCATTACGGCGCTGCGGCTGCTGGTTCGCGGCGAGACAGTCGCGGAAGCCGATGTCCGGGGCGTCGATCTCGGGCAGCTCGTTGCGCTCGCGGAGCGGATGAAGGCTTGTCGGTACGGGGTTGTTTTCTTTGGGCTGGGGCTGGCTCAGAGTCATCTGGGGCATGCGACGGTCGATGCGCTGTTGCGGCTGGTGGCGGAGCTGAATGCCCACACGCGGTTCGCCGCCCGGCGGCTGCGTATTCCGGGGGATGTGTCGGGGGCGGACAGTGTGCTCTGCTGGCAGACGGGGTTTCCGTTTGCGGTCGATTTCTCGCGGGGATATCCGCGGTACAATCCGGGGGAGTATTCGGCCAATGAACGTCTCGAACGGGGCGAGGTCGATGCCTGTGTGCTGGTCGGGACCGAGAGCCTGAAGTGGTTCTCGCCCGCGGCGCGGGAGGCTCTTCTTCAGATCCCGACGATTGTTCTCGACTATCCGCATGCGGAGACGCCGCTGGTTCCGACGGTCAAGTTTGTGACCGCGGTGTACGGGATTCATGCGGAGGGGACGGTCTACCGGATGGATGAGGTGCCGCTGCCGTTGCGGCGGCTCTGCGATGCTCCGTATCCGACGGATGAGCAGGTGCTGGGGGATCTGGAGCGGGCGATGGCGGCTGCCGTGTAGCTCGGACAGCGCACTCGCCGGCACGACACGGTTATGGGGGCACAGAGTGTGTTGTGCACCCGCTTGGGCCGAGAATCGGAGCCATCGGCACAATCCAAGGCCCACGCCAACGGCGTGAAACATCCTAGCCTGGGGCAACGCCCCAGGTTCACCGCGGGTAGGATCGACCAGCCCTGAAGGGGCGCAACCACAACCGGCGCTGTTGCGCCCCTTCAGGGCTTGGAACCGTCGCGGCCGCCATTCCTGGGGCGTTGCCCCAGGCTAGGGTGTTCAACGCTTTCAGCGTTCAGAAAGCCCGCTCAGTCGCTTCGGACACCGTCCTTCTCTCGGCTCTCCGCATCTCCGCGATTTGCAGATCTCTTTCGTCCCTGACGGGACTGCTCGGTCGCAGCGTGGCGTTGCCCCCCCTTGAAAGGGTGGGCTATTTTCGGCCGTCCCTGGCGGGACTTCCGGGGCTCGATCTCGGTCGACAGCCCGTTCGCGAACACTGCGGGTTGGTGTGGGGGCATCCGGCACGTCGTCCGCGCTTAGACAAGTGCTCCTTCAGAAAGAGCCCTACGAGACGGGCCTCCGGCGGGCAAGAGGGCGTTGTCCCCTTGCATCCCCCACCAGGGTGCCCCTGGACCCGGTGGGTGGCGCCGCCTCTGTACGGTGGCGATTGTCTTTGCCACACTCCTGGTCCAGGGAGGTTTCTATGTTTCTGGTTCGCATTCTCGTCATCTTGGCGTTCGCTGTCGCTGCCCGCGCGGACCAGCCCGGCCTCGCCACACCCGATCCCGTTCGGGCCTTCGGTTACCTGAAACAGGTCTGCGACCTCGGCCCCCGCATCAGCGGTTCCGCCGCGATGGAGAAGCAGCAGGAACTCCTCCGAAAGCACTTCACCGACCTGGGAGCTCAGGTCGCGGCTCAGGAGTTCGACGTCCGGCATCCCGAGACCGGTCTGCCGGTCCGGATGCGAAACCTGATCGTCTCGTGGCAGCCGGAGGCCAAGCGGCGGGCCCTGATCGGGTGTCATTACGACACGCGGCCCTTTCCGGATCAGGAGACGCTCCCGCAGTACCGCCGCGAAGTGTTTCTTGGGGCGAATGACGGCGCGTCCGGCGTGGCTCTCTTGATGGAGATGGCCCATTTCATGAAGGACCGTCCGACGCCGCTGGGGATCGACTTTGTGTTCTTTGACGGGGAGGAGTTGGTCTACAACAACATGCGGGACCGGTACTTCCACGGGTCGGAGTTCTTTGCGGGGCAGTACCGGAACAATCCGCCGCCGTACCGGTATGTGGCGGGGGTGCTGGTCGACATGATTGGCGACAAGGACCTGGAGATTTACATCGAGAAGTTCAGTGCTCGCTACGCGCCGCAGGTGACGGAGAGTTTGTTTCAGGTGGCCAAGGAATTGAAGGTGAAGGAGTTCGTGGCGCGGAAGCGGCATGAGGTGCGGGACGATCACATTCCGCTGAATGAGATTGCGAGGATTCCGACGTGTGACCTGATCGATTTTGATTATCGGTACTGGCACACGCGGAATGATTTGCCGGCGGCGTGTTCGGGGGAATCGTTGTCGAAGGTGGGGCGGGTGCTGTTGGCCTGGATGGACCGCTACAAGTAACTGGCCCTTTCACCGGGTCCAGGGGCACCCTGGTCAGGGGGTGCAGGGGGCAGAATGCCCCTTGCCCGCCGGAGGCCTGGCCGTCGAGAGACGTCAGAAGGAGTAAGTGTCCAAGCGCGGACACCGTGCCGGATGCCCCCACCTCAACCCGCGGGGATTGCAGGGCGAGCGGTGAGTCCTCAGCGCCGGTTTCACAAAGGGGGCGTCCGTTGCTTACAACGGTTCCTCATGGAAATGCCTCCGGCGGCAAGGGGGTGAGACCCCCTTGACCCCAGCGGCCGTCGCACGTTGGGTTTGAGCGAGCAGAGTCGTGCCGGCAAGAACCCGGTTCTACTACGGCTTCTCGGCCGTACCGCAAACACAAACCATCTGCCCACAACCCGGACAACCACGGCCATACTTCTCCAGCACCGCCTGCTGAAGATCAATCTTCGCCACATTGGCAATCGTCGCCAGCCAAGCCAGCACATCCGCGAACTCGTACGCCAGCTCTTCCTTCGTCCCGCTCCGCAGCGCCGCGGCCAGCTCACCGACCTCTTCCATCAGCCACATGAACGTCCCATCAACCCCCCGCGCCTCATCCTTGCGGGAGTACATCGTGTCGATCAGGGACTGAAGGTCCCGCAGGCTGAAGTTCTCGGGAGCGGACACGGTCGGAATTCCATTCGTTGTGGCGATGAGCCGTGATCTGGGTGAGAGGACGTCGGCGGGCGCGTCAGGGATGCGGGCGGGAGCCACCGCCGCGGCTCAGCGGGAGCTTCGCCCTCCCGCGAGGGATCACTTCCAGGAGTCGATGGCGGCGCCGTACTTCGCCCGCAGCTTGCGGCGGACCGATTCGCGATCGGCATCGATCATCGCCCATACGCTCTCCCGCTCGGACTGGCCCGCCAGGACCGCCTGGGCCTGCTTCTCGCGGACTTCCCGCAGATTCGAAGTCGTGTTCACGACGTCCGGCTGGTAACCGACACTCCACCACCCCGCGCTGACGTAGCCCGGCTGGTAGTGCACGTCCCACGTCACGCTGTTCTGGAGCGTATCGACCTGCAGCTTGGTCCCCCGCAGCGACGCGCCGAGCGCCCGCAGACGGGTGGAGAGCGTCTGGCCGTAATTGACGAGCATCGGATCGACGCCGGTCGTGGAGGTCCGCTCGATCTTCTTGGCGTAGTTCTCACACCACGAGGCGACCTTCGCCGCGTCGGACGCCTTCTTGGCCGATCCCTGGAGATCGTTCAGGATCTTTTCGAGATCGACAAAGTAGTCCCGATCCGGATTCTTCTTGGCGACATCCTTCCGCCCCCCCTGCGGCGACGTGATGAGCGTCATGATCCGCCGCAGGCCGAAGTCGGAAAGCTCGGCCCGCAGGACGACGGAGTTCCCCTCCGTGCTGACAAGCGCGCCGGCGACTTCGTCGAGGCTGGTCCCCATGTCGTCCAGGAACTCGGCGAAGACGTCGCGGACCAGCGTCGCTTCCGCGCCGACCGGCTGGTCGAAGTCGAGGGCGACTTCCCACTGGATCGTCTCGTCGATCGTCACCTGGCTCCGGACCCCCTGGAGGCCGCGGAACAGCATTTCCATCGTCTGGACGTCGGTCGGGCTCTTCCCCTGCAGCCCCTTGGCCCCTTCGATCCGGTAGCGGATGAACGACGGCTCAAACAGGTCGCGGCAGTCCATCGCCAGCACGACATGCCCGCGGGTCTGCTTCAGCGCGGCGTCGAGATAACCGACGAGGTCGGCGGTCTTCTTCGAGCGGACTCGGTCGATCCAGTTGCCGACGTCCTGCCGCGAGGCGGGGGCGTAGATCCCGAGGAGCTTCGGCTCCAGGCCGACGAAGTAGGAGTTCCGGTTCGTCATGATGACCGGCACGCCCCGCAGCATTTCGGCCGTCCCCTTCTCCATTCCCGCGATCTCCGGGAGCGAGAAGTCCTGCGAAGCCTCGACGAGCGCCGCGGACCACTGGCCGTCCATCCCCTGCCCGGGGTGAATGTGCGAGACGCGGACCAGGAGATCGATCCACGGCGGGACGGCGCCTGCCAGGAAGTCGCTCGACTGATTCGCCTGCCACCCTTCTCGGGCGGCCCGCTTCGTCGCCAGGGCTTCTTTCACCCGCACGACCGCCACGCTGTTGAAGTTCTCGGGGAACATCGGCAGCAGGGCTGCGGGTTCGGCCGCCGCGGCGCGGCTGGCGCTCCCCGCGAGGACGAACGACAGACACACGAGCGACAGCAGTGAGCGCATGACTTCTCCGCAGTTCGGCAGGCAACGAAGAGGAATGGGACGGAAGGCGGCCCCGGGATGTCAGACGAACGACTCGGCTTCCGGCGCGGGGGCCGCTTCGTGATCCGGCACGAAGGAGTAGAACAGCAGGTAGCTGAAGAACAGCGTGCTGATGACCGTCGTCGGGAAGAACGGCAGCGCCTGGGCGAAGCACTCCGCCAGCCCTTCGAGCGAGTGCGGATACCACTTCGTCAGGCCCCACACCGCCAGGTTGCTGACGAGGAAGTGTCCGATCGCCACGCCGGCGCCGGTTCCGAACAGCCGTCCGAGAGCCGGCCGCGGCTGGAGCGTCGTGCCGACGACGACCGCGAACCCGACCAGGATGTAGTTGACGAGGGTCGACATGCTGAACGCCTGCCAGACTTCTCCGCTCATCAGGCCGAAGACGATGTCCCCCAGCACCTGGGCGACCAGCGGAATGGCGAACCCCATCCAGCGGGGACGCAGGACCGCGCCGCCGTACAGGCAGACCGCGAAGAGCGGCGTGAAGTTCCACAGGTACGGAAACCGGATCATGTGGAACGACGGACCCATCAGCTGCATCAGGATCGCCGGGGCGAGCCGCATCGAGAGGAGCAGCAGGACGAGGGAGAGGGCGATGGTCAGCCGATTACGGTGCATGGAAAAACGGGCAGGACAAGTGGAGGCGGAGAGAAAGGCAACGGCGCACGGAGCCGACAGCAATCATCGGCGGCAGCGGCTGAGTCTATCGGCAAAGAGTGGCAAAAGGGAGCGTTTCTCCGCCGCGGAGGACCCCGGCCGGCCGCTTCGCCGCGAACCGATTGACGCCCTCCGGCGTCTCCCGTAGAACGGCGCCGGGTTTCCGTTCAGAGACGCCCTTCGTAAAGGCGTTGACGGAAAGGGGAAACGCCGCGGACGCCGTGCCGCGACCCCTCCCTAGACCCTCGTCCCTCGACTCTCGTCTTTTCCAATGCCCAACGTTCAGCTTCCCGATGGCACCGTCAAATCGTATCCGGCGGGCTCCTCGGCTCTTGATGTCGCCCGCTCCATTTCCGAACGGCTCGCCAAGGCGACCATCGCCGCCCAGGTCGACGGCACCACCGTCGACGCCATGCGGCCCCTCGAAGACCTCAGCGCCTCCGATCCGATCCCGCTCAAACTGATGACCGACAAGGACCCGGCGGCCCTCGGCGTCCTGCGGCACTCCTGCGCCCACATCATGGCCCGGGCGGTCATGCGGCTTTACGAAGGGGTTGGCCTGGCCTTCGGCCCGACCACCGGCAACGGCTTCTATTACGACTTCGACCTGAAGCAGAAAATCAGCGAAGAAGACTTTCCCCGGATCGAACAGGAGATGGCGAACATCATCGCCGAAGGGGAAGCCTTCGAGCGGTTTTCGCTCTCCAGGGCCGATGCCGTCAAGCTTTGCCAGGACCTGAAGCAGGACCTGAAGGTCGAGCACGTCTCAACCGGCCTGGCCGACCATTCGACCCTGAGCTTCTACCGCCAGGGGGAATTCGTCGACCTCTGCCGCGGCCCGCACATTCCGGACGCCAGCAAGGTCAAGGCCTTCAAGCTCGTCAGCGTCGCCGGCTCCTACTGGAAGGGGGACGCCGCCAACAAGCAGCTCCAGCGGCTCTACGGGACTGCGTTCTTCGACAAGAAGGACCAGGAGACCTACCTCAACCAGATCGAGGAAGCCAAGCGCCGCGACCACCGCGTCCTCGGCAAACAGCACGGCCTCTTTACCATCTCCAACGACGTCGGTCAGGGACTCTGCCTGTGGCTCCCCAAGGGGGCGACCATCCGCGCCACCCTCGAAGAGTTCATCAAGGCGGAGCTCCTTCGCCGCGGGTATGAGCCGGTCTACTCGCCCCACATCGGCCGGGTCGAGATGTACGAGACCAGCGGCCACTTCCCGTACTACCGCGAGTCCCAGTTCCCGCCGCTGTTCGGCCACCCCGCCGGCCAGACCGTCGACCACTGGAAGACCCGCCTCGGCGAAGACAAGCTGTCCCCGGAAGACGAAACCAAGCTCAAGCAGTCGTGCAACGTCTGCGGCTGCGAGTTCCACGACTACCCGGCCAGTGGTTCCAAGGAAGACCGCCTCGCTTATCTCTCGAAGTGGGAGAAGCAGCAGGAGCGGTACCTCCTGAAGCCGATGAACTGCCCGCACCACGTGCAGATGTACAAGGCCCAGCCGCGGAGCTACCGCGACCTGCCGGTCCGGCTGGCGGAGTTCGGGACTGTCTATCGCCACGAGCAGTCGGGCGAACTGAACGGGATGCTCCGCGTCCGCGGCCTGACCCAGGACGACGCGCACCTCTTCTGCACCCCCGAGCAGGTCGAGCAGGAGTTCAAGGACACCCTCGGCCTCGTGAAGTACGTCCTCTCGGCGGTCGGTCTGACCGACTACCGGGTCCAGCTCTCCTCCCGCGATCCGAACTCCGACAAGTACGTCGGTTCGCCCGAGCTCTGGAACCGTGCCGAGGAGACCCTCCGCAAGGTCCTCCAGGAGACCGGCCTGCCGTTCACCGAGTGCCAGGGAGAGGCGGCGTTCTACGGCCCCAAGACCGACTTCATGGTCCGGGACGCGATCGGCCGCGAGTGGCAGCTCGGGACCGTGCAGCTCGACTACAACCTGCCGGAGCGGTTCCAGCTGGAGTACGTCGGAGCGGACAACACCACCCACCGGCCGGTCATGATCCACCGGGCCCCGTTCGGCTCGATGGAGCGGTTCTGCGGAATGCTGATCGAGCACTTCGCGGCGGCCTTCCCGCTGTGGCTTGCGCCGGAGCAGATCCGGATCCTCGGCCTCAACGACGACATCCTGCCGTACTGCCAGGAGATCCAGGCGAAGTTCCGGGCGGCCGGCTTCCGGGTCTCGATCGATACCCAGAGCGCGAACGTCAAAAAGAAGATCCGCGACGCCCAGCTCGACCTCGTCCCCTACATGCTCGTCGTGGGAGCGAAGGACAAGGAGCAGGGGGGAGTGTCGGTCCGCGACCGGATCGACGGCGACAAGGGCTTCATGACCACCGAAGCCGCGCTCGCCAAGCTCGTTGAGGAACGGGACAACCGCGTCATCCGCCAGGTCCAGAAGAGCACTCTCCCGGCGACCGGCAGCGATTCGGCCGAGGGGAATGAGTACTAGGCCGCGATTGAGAGCGGATTTCCAAAGACGCCCACCGATACTAGCCCGAAGCGCGAGTGAGGGAATTGCACGTCTCGTGCCTCGCTCGCGCGTCGGACTGGTGGGAGTTTTCCGACAGGCCTACGCTTGCTGGAATCAACGTCTCGTGAGACTTGGGGCTGGACGCGGAAGTGTTCAAGAAGGGAACGCGACACGATATCCTTGGTGCTCGCTCAAGAGTGATACGCAAGTTGTAGGGCACACCTCCGTGCCGGGTGACGCTGGAGCGTCGCGATAATTGCTCGGGCTGATAGTCATCCGATCTTTTTCACTAGGTTGCTGTGGCCAGTACAGGATTTCCTTGTGATAACGACTGTAAGTAAGCCGCTCATGGTCCTGTTTCTCGTAGGCGGCGTGTTCGCGACTGACACGGTCCGGCTGGCGTTCATGCAAAAGCCGAACTGGGCATCCCCATTGAATCTGGCGATGCTGTTTGGCGGCGGAGCCTTGTTGCTCTGGAACGTCTTCATGTACCGCAAGGCCACGATCGTCGATTCCGAATTCCCGAAGACTCGAGTCGACCGGTACGCCAAGCCGGTCGTGGCTTCCATCTGCTTTGTCGTGGGGGCGGCGATGGCCCTGTTCCGGTAATTTGCGACGCCGGTTCGCCAACAACTCGGGGAGGGGAGAATGACAGGCAAACGAGAATTCCGCTGGCGACGCACGCCATTCTTCTGGCTCTATGGAAGTGTCGTCATTGATTTCGACAGCCGGCGGATTCGATTCGAGAATTGTCTTCGCACATCGGGCTTCTGGAACCTGTTTCCGATGCGCGAGGCGGAATGCGGATTCGATGACATCCAGAGTTTCGAGACTTACGAGCAGGGCGGGTATCGTTGCGGCGCGCTCGTGACATCGGTCGGCCGAAACGTCTTCATGGATGCCGATATCAAGGACTTTGACGCACTCATCGCCGACCTCCGTCGGTGCGTCTCCTGAGTGCCCTCAGCGACGGCCACGAACCGAGCCCGTGCTTCATGCCGCCTGCGGGCTGGAAGGCATGCCGATCCGTGACTCGACGATCTGAGTCAGGACACCGTTCGAGTCAGTCGAACGGTCTCTTTTCGTTTCCGTCGACGGTCAGGATCGCCCGGAGAACGGCGGGGTCGGTTTTCGAGGTCAAGTTCTTGACACTGGAGTCGACCATCAGGACGTTTGGCCCCCCGGGATGGGTGGCCGAGAGGATCCCTTCGGAGCGTCCAAGGTGTGCGCTCGGGAGGTTGATTCCAACTGGAACGATGTCGACATCGACGTCCCGTGGTTCCGTCCAGACGACGTTCTGCCCACAGGCTTCGACGATCATGGCGGTGTTCGACATTCCATCCGGAGCACTGCCCAAACGCCAGCGATCGAGACCGTCCTTTCCAAAGACAGTGCGAGAGCCCGTGGCGGCCAGATAGGCTGTCCAGACACGACCGCGGGCGTCGATCGGCCGCTCATTCGCGGGACAGCGATAAGGAGTCTTTCCCTCGTTCGTGACGGAAGCGTTCTCGTCCGAATCCCACGTCGCGTCGTCGCGGTAGCGTTCACGAAGGGCAGACGCTTCAAGAAACGGAAGCAATTCGACTCTCCAGCTTCGTTCGATGTCGTTCTCCGCGACAAGTCGCGTTGGGAAGAGCCGTCCCTCATGGATCTCGGCGTAGATATGCGTGGCGATCCCGATCACTTTCATCTGATTGCGACAGGTCCAAAAGTAGCCCAGCGATCGGGGGGAGACGTGGCCTGCCATCCAGAGGAGAAGGATCGGTCCGACAACGCTCCACGTTCCCACGATGCCCCTCTTTGAGCGAGGATTCCGGCGAACGTGGACGAGCGACGCGCCCGCGAGGAGATAGCAGCTGAGGAAGTTCGTCCAGGCGATCCCTTCTCGAAGGAACGTGTCCTGCGGCAACTCCGGATAGCGGGGATATCGGTGCCACCGGTCGAAGAGCACGAACGCCGTTCCCAGCAGCGCGGCCAGAAGCCAGGGCCAACGGTCGCGGCTGCGCCACAGGCCATGCAGGCAGATCAGGAGTGCGATCAGAGCCAGAGCCGTGATCGATCCCAGCCGCAGGTGCTCGGGGAGGATCGTGGGGCGGACCGGATAGGCGTACATCGCCGTGCCTCCCGAGTGCGAAGGGGGCCGAGGGACATCGGGAACCGCAGTCAGTCGAAGCGTACCGATTCCCCTCCGTCGATTGTCAGCATGGCCTTGAGGACTTCGGGATCGGTGTCGGCGGACAGACGCCGGACCGCGCCGTCACCCGTGAGAACGGCGGCGGCGCCGGACGGGTCGTGAGACGAAAGGAGGCCGGCCGATTCCCCTCGCCGCACTCCGGGGAGATTGACGCCCAGCGGGACGGTGTCGACATCAAGGTCCCGCGGCTCCGTCCAGACGACATTCTGACCGCAGGCTTCGACCAGCATGGCCGTGTTCGAGATACCGTCGCGGATGTCGTCGAAACGCCGCTCCCGCCCTGCTCCGGCGGTCGGTGTCGGGAAGAAGGCCGAGGACCCGGTACAAGCGAGGAATGCGGTGTAGGACCGGTTCCGGTCGTCGGTGCGGATGACGTTGTTCGGGCAGTAGTACGGATGGCGGGGTGTCTGGGCAAGGGGCTCGTTCGCCGGAGCGTCCCATGTCTGATCGTCTTCGTACCGCTTTCGAAGGGGCTGCCGTTCCAGGAAGGGGAGCAGTTCGACGCGCCAGGTGCGGGGAGGTTCGTTGTCCGAACTTAGGGTCGTTTGCATGAGAAGCTCGTCATGGGCCTCAGCATCAAGGTGAATGGCAATGCCAGCGGAGCGAAGGTGATCTGAGCAGGCATTCTGCCGAGCGTGTTCCTCTGGATGGACCGACGTAGGAATCATCCACCAGACAAGACCGATGAGCGTTGCCACGCTGGCCAGTCCCTCAACGACGGAGACGTGGCCATGAATTGCCTGGGCGGGGAGGATCGTCAACAGCCAGAAAATCGTCAGGATTGCGGTCGCGCCGACCCAGCGTTCGAGTTGTGTCCAGAACGTCAGCGCTGGTGACACGTCCCAGACCGCGAAGACCCCGGCAAGGGTTACGCTCACCGAGAACGCGAGGAGCCAGAGGAGTCCGCCACGCGGCAGACGCAGGACTCTGGCGGAGATCCCCGCCGCGATCGCCACTCCGACAACGATCAGGATGATCCGCTGAATGACGTCGGAGCTGAGCGGGAAGAGGGGAGGGTAGGAGTACACAGGCGGGCCCCAGGCGAGAGAGGTCTTCGTCTTCGATCTTACGTGGCTGGGCCCGGCAGGTACGAAGAGAAAGTCGGGAGCCGCCGCGCGAAGGGCTTCGGGGCTTTGCGGTTCGACCGGACTGACCGAGCCGCGGCGGGCGCGCCATCTCCGGTTGTGACGACTGTGAGCCGGTGTTGCCCGCCGGGCTCACGTTGCATTTGGGCAGCAGTGCTTCAACCTGGTGACACGCATGGGGGTTGCGACGTGGCGTAGGAAAGTTGTTGCCTGCTCGCCACATGAGGCCATGCGAGCGGAGGATCGCGCGGAGGCGCGGAGTGTCGTTGTTGATTTGCTTTATTTCATTTGGGGAGAACGCTTTGCGGTGTTGCGTGAAAGTGGGTGTCAAGAATTCTTGGCGCGCTTGGCCCGAGTGGCATTCACGCTGCTTTACATCTCCTGCATCACCCAACCCACCACTGCAAGTGACACACAAAGGTTCGATTGCCATGACTCGCCTCCTCAACGCTCTTGTTCGCGACGAAGCCGGTTTCATCGTTTCGGCTGAACTGGTCCTGGTCGCTTCGATCGCCGTCCTCGGACTGGTTGTCGGCCTGAGCGAAGTCTCCCTCAACGTGAACAACGAACTCGAAGACGTCGGTTCGGCCTTCGCCTCGATCGATCAGGGCTACTGCGTCGAAGGGCTGAGCGGCCACAAGGGGAAGAGCAAGGGAAGCCACTTCCAGGACTGCCAGGACTTCTGTGCCGGCCAGTACGACGTGCAGTAATTGAGAATCGGCAGTGTGCCGGTGGTGGTGACCCGCTGGCGTCCGGTCCAGATCAGACCGGACGCCTTCAGGTTCCCATGATGGTCGAAGACTCACTCGCTTCGTCCTTCTTCCTCCGGCCCGACCCGATCCGATGCAGACGCCAGCCTCCCGGGCTTCGGACTTAGATCACCCGAGAGTTTCAGGGGACTGCCAACGCGGGGAGCATCACTCACCCCGCCCGACATCGCCGACTCGACTTGCCGTCGAATTCTCCAACGAGGCCCGGATCTCTCCGGGCCTCGTTTCTTTGCGCGCGGCCTACAGACTTGCGCCGCTCCCATTCGGGCTCGACCGGAAGGGAGCTTTTGCGCATTGCCGTATGGAACCTGCGATGCGGTCGTCTGTCGTGCCGAGGTTCGATTGTGATGACCCGGCCGTGACGTTGCCGGATGGCGTCGTGTTGCTGTTTTGCAGCGCCGGGCTCAATGGAAGTCGCTATCGGGACTTGCGTCGTTTGGCCGGAAACATGTGGCGAGGCGACAACGTGGCCATGACGTGGGCTTCATCACGATGGCTCAGCTCCGAACGTTCGTGGCTGCGGCGTATCTCTCTTTGTGACTGTGGGTTGCGTTGTGGTGTGCAAATGGGTGTCAAGGATTCTTGGCGCGCTTGGCCCGAGTGGCATTCAGCCTGCTTTACATCTCCTGCATCACCAACCCACCCACTGCAAGTGACACACAAAGGTTCGATTGCCATGACTCGCCTCCTCAACGTTCTTGTTCGCGACGAAGCCGGTTTCATCGTTTCGGCTGAACTGGTCCTGGTCGCTTCGATCGCCGTCCTCGGACTGGTTGTCGGCCTGAGCGAAGTCTCCCTCAACGTGAACAACGAACTCGAAGACGTCGGTTCGGCCTTCGCCTCGATCGACCAGGGCTACTGCGTCGAAGGGCTCAGCGGCCACAAGGGGAAGAGCAAGGGAAGCCACTTCCAGGATTGCCAGGACTTCTGTGCCGGCCAGTACGACGTTCAGTAGTCGAGAGAGGTGGAAGGCTTAAGGCTGAAGGCGGAAGGTCGAGATCAAACCGGAAGCATTGGCCATAACGACGAACGGAGAATCACTCGCTTCGCTTGTCTTGCCCTCCAACCCCGATTCCAACGAGGCCCGGTTCTGCCGGGCCTCGTCTTTTTGTGCGCCGACCGAGGCCCTCTTCCTTCCGCCTTCAGCCTTCAGTCTGAACCCCTCACGCCTCCTCAAAACGCCCACCACGTCTTGACGGTCTCGATCAGGCGGTGGAACCAGACGTAGCCGAGGGACCGCTGGCCGCAGTCGATGCGGGCGACGGCGGTCGCTCCCGGGCGGAGGTCGCGAAGCGCCGTGCGGTCGAAGCTCAACGTCGTCAGGACCGTCGGGCCCTGCTGCGGATCGTCGTCCACGAGATCGGCCACCGCTTCGACCTGGGCGGGAATCTGATGATCGAGATCGGTCGTCACGCTGAACGTGGCGCGGAGCGGCTGTCCTTCGGCGCTCTTTCTCGCCCCCTGCAGGTATCCCATCTGGCTGTCGGGAATCCGGATCTCGACGATCCACGGGCCGGCCGGGTCGCCGACCGTGAGGAGCCGCTGGCCGCGCTCGACGGGGCGCTCGTCGAGCGTCTGCTCGACGTCCCAGGTCAGGACCTGGCCGGCAATCGGGGCGGGGACGGTCAGGGTCCGCTGTTGTCCTTCGAGGAGGGTCCGTTGGCGGATCAGGCTTTCGCGGACGGTCTTGAGTTCTTCCTCGCGGGCGGCCAGTTCGGCGTCGCTCGACTGGTTCTGCGGCCGGTTGGGGTCGGTCCGGAGCGCCGCGATATCGGCGATCTGCTGCTCCGCGGTCTGCAGCTCTCCCTGGACGCGGGTCATTTCGAATTCCAGGTTCGGACTCCGAAGCACGACGACCGGCTGACCGGACTGGACGCTTTCGCCGTGCCGGGTGCGAACTTCCTGGACGATCCCCGCGACCGGGGCGTAGACCTCGCGGCGGTCGCGGGGGACGATCGATCCCCGCCCCGTGACGTGGAGCGTCGCCGGCTGGACCGCCAGATACGTTCCTCCCGCCGCGAGCCCCCCGAGGAGCAGCAGACGGCCGACGAGGCGGAGCCAGGTCCGCGTGACGCCGAGCGACCGGATGAGCCGGCTCAGGCCGTGGAGCGGCTGTTCGCTGTGGGCCATGGCGTGCGAGAGGGCCGACGTGCTGACGACCTGAACGCCGGGGAGGACCGACCAGTCGGCGGGCTTTGAGGCGGCCCGGTCCTCGACGATCAGCAGGCCGATCGGGCCGGCTTCGGACCGGAGGGGAGCGACCGCCATCCGCGTCGTCCCCATCGCCTGGCCGAGTTCCGTCAGCCGGGTCCGCAACGGGTCGGAAGGGGTTCCGGCCGGCGCGGGGATCGCTTCGATGCGCTCGAGGGGCCGGCAGGCGCGGCCAATCTCCTCGAGCTGCCGGACTGCCGCCGCGCGAGGATCGGGCTGGTCGACCCCGCTGACCGCCAGAGTCCGGACGCGGCGGCCCCGGACCTGAAGCAGAGAGACGCGGTCTGCCTGAAGGAGTCGCTGGGCCTCCGCCACGATGGCGTACGCCGTGCGGCCGACTTCGAGAGAGCGATGGGCGTGGAGGGCAAACTCGGCGAGCTGTTCCCGGCCGGACGCGGAGGGAGCCACGACCGCGCCGGCGTCAGCCTTCGCCGGCGCCGAGCCGGAGGGGACGTGGCTTTCGATCAGGGCCGCCGCCAAGGAGAGCGCCTGCTCGTCGGAGAGGTCCTGCCGGGTGCCGGGAAGGAACACTTCCAGGATCCGCGGCTCCGTCCCCATGGCCAGGATCGGGAGGGCCAGGATGCGGAGCTGTTGCGGGGGAGCGCCGTTGCCGGCGGGCTCGAAGCGGGCTTCGACGACGCGGGGGGCTCGCGCCGCGAGGATTCCCCGCAGGAGGTCGTCGTGTCCCGGCCAGGTTCCCTGAAGCGTTTCCACCGCCTGGCCGCCGAGTCCGAACTGCGCCTGGACTCGAAAGCGGTCGCCGGCCTCGGCCTGCCAGAGAATGGCGTCGTGCGCCCGGAGGGCGATTGCGACCAGCTCCAGGCAGCTCGTCCACGGATCGCCGCCGGGGCGGGTGGTCTGTCCTGGCGCGATGGGGGCGGGGGGGGCGGTGGGAACGGTCGATCCGAAGACCACGACGGAGAGCCCAGTGACGAGTTCGATGACCGGAATGCGGCACGGCCGCGACGAAGCCACGTCGGCCTGTGTACCAGATTCCGACCGGGACGCAAATTCGCCCCTTCCTCTCCCCGATCGGGAGGCGGCGGGAGGCGCCGAACGCCGCGTCTGCCGGGTTGGCGCGTGTTGCCGTTCGGCATCACTCGCGTTTCCCGTTGGCATCAAAGCCGTGTGGCGGTCCGGCGACGCCCCTCCTGGATGTAAACGTCTGGGCTTCTCCGGGTTAATGCGGAGGGGCCGGTGAGGTTTTTCGCTTGCTTTCGATCCCCTGTGAACTAGGAATTTACAAACCCCCTTCGGAATTCCCCCCATGACGTGCTCCGACGCCTCCGCTACGTACACGCTCAGTCACAGTCAGGCGCAGATCACGCGAGCCGTTGACCGGATCATCGCGACGCACCGGGCTCTCGACCGTTCCTTTGCTCGCCAGAAACCGCTGCGGCGCGTCCGGACGGAACGCCGGCAGTCGGAGCGTGTGGAGTTGAATGTCCCGGTGGAACTGACGTCCGTGACGTTGCAGGACGGGGTCTTGACCTGCGTCGGCGAGATGACGATCGGGATTACGCGGGACATTGGAACGCGCGGGGTGGGTCTCTCGCTGGACCATCCGGTCAACTCCACGCTCGTGCTGGCGGAGTTCGACGTCTGCCGGGACCGTCCGATCCGTCTCCTGTTCCGCCGCCGCTGGCAGCGGCATGTGGCCACGTTCTCTTATGCGGCTGGTGGGGAGTTCGTCGGGCTTCTGCTTGATGAGACGCCCCGGTCCCGTCTGGACCGGTTTGGCGACATCCCGTCGCAGCTGGACTGACGGTAGGAGGCGGGGTCAAACCGCGTCTTTGCCGGTATGGCTCCCATAGCTCAAACCCAACGTGCGACGGCCGCTGGGGTCAAGGGGGTCTGACCCCCTTGCCGCCGGAGGCGCTTCCCTGAGGAACCGTGGGACGCAACGGGCGTCCGCTTTGTGCTCCCCGCGGGTTGGTGAGGGGGCATCCGGCATGGTGTCCGCGTTTGGACACTCGCTCCTTCAGAGAGAGCGAGACAGGCCAGGCCTCCGGCGGGCAAGAGGCATTCTGCCCCCTGCACCCCCTGACCAGGGTGCCCCTGGACCCGATCAGGGACCAATGACTCTGCGGTGCGCCGCTCTACCTTCCGCCTGAACCCCTCCCGCCTCCCTCACAGGACCCCCTGCCCCCCCACCAGGGTGCCCCTGGACCCGGTGAGACGAAGATCCGAGCCTGCGGGATTCTCGTCCGAAGTGCCCTCCGGATCAGCAGAAGCGACCGGAATACCAGGCGCCACCAGAGGCCGCGCTTGCCCTGTCGGGCCATCACCCCAATACTATCTCGCTCCAAAACCCGGACACCCCGGTCCGGCGGCGACTTCCGGGCTGGGCCGGTGCGATTTATTCGATTGAACGTGAATGCCGACGCAGCGCGATTTTTATGAGGTCCTCGGGGTGGAGAAATCCGCCTCCGCCGACGAGATCAAAAAGGCTTACAAGAAGCTCGCTCTCAAGAACCATCCGGACCGCAATCCCGGAGACGAAGAGGCGATCGAACGGTTCAAGGAAGCCGCGGCCGCATACGAAGTCCTCAGCGACGACGACAAGCGGGCCCGCTACGACCGCTTCGGCCACGCCGGAGTCAACGGCGGCGGATTCGGCGGAGGGGCCGGGCACGGGGATGTCCAGGACATCTTCGAAGCCTTCAGCGACATCTTCTCCGGCTTCGGGTTCTCCGGCGGCACCGGCCGTCGGGGAGGACGCCGCGGCGGTCCGGCCCGCGGGGCGGACGTGCGCGTCGCCGTGACGCTCGACTTCCGGTCGGCGGCGCTCGGCTGCGAGCGCGAAGTCTCGATCAACCGCAAGAAGTCCTGCACCCGCTGCTCCGGCTCCGGCTGCGAGCCGGGAACGAGCCCGACGCAGTGCGACTACTGCGGCGGCCAGGGACAGGTGGTGCAGGCCCAGGGGTTCTTCCGGGTCCAGACGACCTGCCCGGCGTGCCGCGGCGCCGGCCACATCATCCGGCACAAGTGCAACACCTGCTACGGCTCAGGGCGCGAAGACCATCGCGTCACCCTGAACGTCAAGATCCCCGCCGGCGTCGACTCCGGCGTGCAGCTCTGTCTGCAGGGCGAAGGGGAAGCGGGACCGAACAACGGCCCCAACGGTGACCTCTACGTCGACATCACGGTCAAGGACCATCCGGTCTTCCGCCGCGAGGGGATGCACCTGCTCTGCCGCGTGCCGATCACCTACACGCAGGCGGCCCTCGGCACGAAGATCGAGATTCCACTTCTCGAAGGGCGGGACGAACTTGATATCCCCGCCGGAACGCCGCCGGGCGAAGTCTTCCGTCTCCGCGGCAAGGGGATTCCCGATCCGCGCGATCCCCGGGGTCGCAAGGGGGACCTGCATGTCGAGATCGAGCTGATCGTCCCGAAGAAGCTCAGCGAAGAGCACGAAGGGCTGCTGCGAAAGCTGGCCGAGGTCGAGAAGACGCAGGTCACGCCGCACCAGAAGACCTGGTACGAGAAGCTCAAGGACCTCTTCAAGGGCGAAGCGGAAGAGGCTCAGTAGGCGGCCTGTCCTATCTGTGTGTATCCGTGTTCATCTGTGGCCGATTTTGTTTTAGCCACAGATAAACGCAGATGAACACAGATGGATGAAGACACCAGCCCGAAGGGGTGTATTCGCTGGATGGTGGTCGGTCGACGAGGGATGTGCCGTTGGCTCAATTCGCGTCCTTGCCGGCACGACTCCCATTGCTCAAACCCAACGTGCTACGGCTGGCTGGGGTCAAGGGGTTTCGACCCCTTGCCGCCGGAGGCACTTCCATGAGGAACCGTGGGACACAACGGACGTCCCCTTTGTGGGACCGGCGTTGAGGACTCACCGCTCGCTTTGACGACGCTGCGGGATGGTGAGGGGGCATACGGCACGGTGTCCGCGCTTGGACAAGTGCTCTTTCAGACATCTCTCGACGAGAGGGCCTCCGGCGGGCAAAGGGGCGTTGCCCCTCTGCACTCCCCACCAGGGTGCCCCTGGACCCAATAGGCCCGTATTTAATCGGCGAATGCACCCAGCCCGAAGCGCGAGCGAGGGAACGCGGGTTCGTCCCTCGCTGGCGCTTCGGGCTGGTGTGGATTTCGCTGAGAGCTAGAGGATCTCGAGCGTCGGCAGGCTCGGGGTTTCGAGGAGCGACTTGGCGATCCGCATGGCGACGTTCTGCGCCATGTTCAGCAGCGGGCCGCGGGCTGGATTGTCGTCTTCGAAGAGGGAGGCGATCTGACCTTCGTCGCCGCGGATGCGGATGATCGGGTCGGACGGGATTTCGCCGAGGAACGGCACTCCCATTTCCTCCCCCTTCGCCTTGGCGCCGCCGCGGCCGAAGATTTCGCCGGTCATGTTCTCCACCATCCCCAAGAGCGGGATCTTGACGGTGTTGAACATCGTGATCGCCTTCATGGCGTCGAGCAGCGCCACCTTCTGCGGGGTGCAGACGACGACCGCGCCGGCGAGTCCGACCATCTGCGAGAGGGTCAGGGCGACGTCGCCGGTGCCGGGGGGCATGTCGATGATGAGGTAGTCGAGTTCGCCCCACTCGGTCTGCTGGAGGAACTGGGTGAGGGCTTTGTGGAGCATGGGGCCGCGCCAGATGACCGCCTGGTCTTCGCGGACCATGAAGCCCATGGACATGATCGGCATGCCGTCGACTTCGATCGGCTCGATGCGTTCCATGACGCGGCCGTCGGCGAGGGGGATCTGGCGGACGGCGGGTGTGCCGGTGGCTCCGGTGAGGTGGGGGATGCTGGGGCCGTAGACGTCGGCGTCCATGAGGCCGACTTTGGCGCCGAAGTGTTTGAGGCCGAAGGCGAGGGTGGCGGCGACGGTGGATTTGCCGACGCCTCCCTTGCCGCTGCCGACGGCGATGACGTTCTTCACCCGGAGGCCGATGGTGCCGCCGGTGTTTTTGCCTTTGACGACGCTGGTGAAGGCGACGTTGACGTCACCGGCGGCGGGGATGGACTTGGTGGCGGCGCGGATGGCGGTTTCGAGCCGTTCGCGTCCGGGGTAGGCGGGGGTGGGGAGTTCGATGGTGACGGTGGTTTTGCCGTCGGCGGAGGCGATTCCTTTGATCATCTCCAGGTCGCCGAGTGAGCGGCCGATTTCGGGATCGGGGAGTCGGGCGATGGCGGAGCGGATGTCGTTTTCGAGGGACATTGGCGTATTGCGGACGCGGGTGGCGAGATCAAAGTGGGGAGTGTGACGGTTTCGCGTGGCGACGACCAGCGTCTCCCAGAACCGGGTCCAGGGGCGATGCTGGCGGGGGATGCGAGGGGGCCTGGGAGGGAGGCGGAAGGGGTTCAGGCGGAAGGCCGAGCGGCGCAACGCAGGATCATTTGTCGCTGATCGGGTCCAGGGGCACCCTGGTGGGGAGTGCAGAGGGGCAAGGCCCCTTTGCCCGCCGGAGGCCTGGCCGTCGAGAGATGTCTGAAGGAGGGCGTGTCCAAACGCGGACGCAGTGCCGGATGCCCACACATCAACCCGCGGGGAGTCCAAGGCGAGTGTGGAGTCCTCCACGCCGGTCCCACAAAGGGGACGTCCGTTGTTGACCACGGTTCCTCAACGAAAATGCCTCCGGCGGCAAGGGGGCCTGTGTTGTTTCTTGGCCCCTTGACCCCAGCGGCCGTGGCACATTGGGTTTGAGCGGGCATCGCTGTGCCGGCGAGGATGCGGTTCGAGCAAAGCCGGAACTCCCTCTTCATCCCGCGTTCATCGCAACAGTGAACTTCGATCCCTCCATCTGCTAGGCTGCAAAACGGTCGCAACGCCCGGCCACGTGCCGATCGAATCTCCACGTTTTGAGGACTCCCGTTCGATGTTGGACCGACGTACTTTTCTCCAGTCCGGCGCCGTCGCGCTCGGCTCCCTCCTCACCTCCTCCGGCCTCGCCGCGGACACCGCTCCCACCGGCCTCCGCATCGCCACCTTCCGGACCGACGCCACGCCACCCCTGGGGCACTCCTGCTGCGGCGGCTGGATCAAGCCGATCGAAGTCGTCGACGACCCCCAGGAAGCCATGGGCTTCGTCATCCTGGGCGCCGGTAAGCCGATCGTCGTCTGCACCGTCGACTGGACCGGCCTCCTCAACTCCGCCCACATCGCCTTCCGGAAGGGACTCGCCGAAGCGGCCGGAACGACGCCCGACCGCGTCGCCGTCCAGTGCGTCCACCAGCACAACGCCCCCTTCGCCTGCCTCGACGCCCAGAAGATCGTGGCCCAGTACAAGGAACTGCCGGCGATCGTCGACGTCGACTTCTTCGAGAAGTGCGTCGGCAACGTCGCCAAGGCGGTCAAGGCGTCGCTCGCGACCGCCCGACCGCTGACCGGCATCGCGACCGGCGAAGGAACGGTCGCGCAGGTCGCCGCCCACCGCCGGATCAAGGGACCGGAAGGGAAGATCATCGCCAGCCGCGGGAGTTCCTGCGCGGACGCCGCCCTGCGGGACCTCCCGGAAGGGCTCATCGATCCGCAGCTCAAGACGGTCGCCTTCTACGACGACGACACTAAGGTCGTCTCCTGCCACTACTACGCCGTCCACCCCATGAGCTACTACGGCGACGGCCGGGCGAGCGCGGACTTCTGCGGACTCGCCCGCCGGGCGCGGCAGGAGCAGGAGCCGGACTGCCTGCACGTCTACTTCACGGGCTGCGCGGGGAACATTGCCGCCGGCAAGTACAACGACGGCTCGCACGCGATGCGGCCGATCCTGGTCCAGCGGATGCTCGACGGGATCGTCGCCTCCGAGAAGTCCCTCAAGCCGCAGCCGATCGGCGACGTCACCTGGAAGACGACCGAGTTCCTTCCCGCGCCCGACCCGCGGTGGGACATCGACCAGATCCGCAAGCAGATCGCCGATCCGAAGCAGGCGGTCGTCAGCCGGAACCGCCCCTCGTATACCGTGGCTTGGCTGGAGCGGTGCCGGGCCGCCGACACGCCGATCCTGCTCAGCTCGCTCCGCGCCGGGAACGTGACGCTCCTCCATCTGCCGGCGGAGTGCTTCATCGAGTACCAGCTCGCCGCGCAGAAGCTCGGCGCCGGAAGATTCGTGGCGACCGCCGCCTATGGCGATGGCGGGCCGTGGTACATCCCCACCGAAGCCGCCTTCCCGCAGGGGGGCTACGAAGTGAGCGTCTCCTGGTCGTCCAACGCCGTGGAATCGACCCTCATGAAGGGGATCGAATCCCTCGTCTGACCCCCGCGAGGGACGCCGGCCAACCACCCCCGACGTCCCTCGTCCCTCCCCCGCCTCCTGACCCTGCCTCCTTACTCCTGATCCTCCCCACCCATGTCGCGTCTCTCGCTCCTCCTCTCCCCTGTTTTCGTGGTCGCGGTCTGCCTGTGGATCGCAGCGCAGGCCACCACGGCCCCGCAGCCGAGCCCCAAGGTCGAGACGCTCACCGCGACGAACGACCGGCACTGGTACAAGGGGAACCTCCACACCCACTCCTACTGGAGCGACGGGAACGATTTCCTGGAGATGATCGCCCTGTGGTACCGCGACAAGGACTACCACTTCCTGAGCTTCACGGACCACAACACACTGGCGAAGTCCGAGCGGTGGGTCGACATCGGGAAGGTCAAGGCGGGCGAGGACGCCTACCGCAAGCTCAAGGAGCGGCTGCCGGACTGGATTGAGGAGCGCGAGAAGGACGGGAAGAAGGAGGTCCGGCTGCGGCGGTTCACCGAGGTGAGCGACAAGTTCGGCATCCCCGGGAAGTACCTGCTGATTCAGGGCGAAGAAATCAGCGACAAGTTCCACACGCATCCGATCCACCTGAATGCGGCCAACATCCAGGAGCAGCTCCCGCCTCTCGGCGGCGACAGCGTCTACGACGTGATGCAGAACAACGTCAACGCCGTCATCGCCCAGCGGGAGCGGACCGGCGTGCCGATTTTGGTCCACCTCAACCACCCGAATTTCCACTACGCCGTCACGGCCGAAGACCTGATGCGGGTGCGGGGCGAGAACTTCTTCGAGGTCTACAACGGCCACCCCGGAGTGAACAACAGCGGCGACGCCGAGCATGCTTCGATGGAGCGGATCTGGGACATCGTCCTGACGCTGCGGCTGACGGAGCTCAACCTGCCGCTCATGTACGGGCTCGCCGTCGATGACGGGCACGCGTACCACAACATCCCGAGCCGGGCCTCCGAGCCGGGCCGGGGCTGGGTGCAGGTCCTCGCGACCGAGCTGACCCCCGAGGCCCTGATCGCCTCGCTCGAAGCGGGACGGTTCTACTCCTCGTGCGGCGTCCGGATGAGGGCGATCGGCTACCGGACCGACGGGATCGATCTGGAGGTCGAGCCGGATGACGGAGCGGAGTACACGATCGAGTTCATGGGGACCCGCCGGGGGACGTCGACGGAGAGCGAGCCGGTCCTCGACAAGAAGGGGGAGCCGGTCCACGCGACGCGGCGGTATGCCAAGGGGATCGGCGAGGTGTTCCAGACCTCGAAGGGGACTTCGGCGCAGTACCGCTTCCAGGGGGACGAGCTCTATGTCCGGGCCCGCGTGACGTCGAGCCTCAAGCATCCGAATCCTTCGGAGATCGACGACCCGCAGCGGGCGTGGATCCAGCCGGTGCTGGGGCCGGCCGCGAAGTGAGAACCGCGGCCCGCGCAAGTGTATCGTCGGGCGCGGAGCGATCCGGCCGAGGGATAGTCCTCCGGTCGGATCGTCCAGTTCCTTCGATTTCCTGGTGAAGCGGCGGATGTGTTTGCGTATTTCTGTCTGACGCTCGGTCGCGTCATTGCAGGTCTACGTCATCGCGAGCTCCGCCGTGCGGTCGGTCTTTCGATTCCTCCGGACACGGGGGCCGGCGTTGGCGGTGATTGTCCTGGGGCTGATCACGATCGGCCTCTGGCTTTTCGAATCTCGCCACGAGCCGGACGGACTTCGTCCGACATCTCTGAACAATCTCCGGTTTGCGGCGCTCGCCTCTCTGCAGTACGCCACCAGCAATAGCGACTTTCTTCCGCCCGGCGGTCGAGCTTTGGATGACGCGCCGCGCTGGAGCTGGCAGGTTCAACTCCTTCCGTACATGGACCAGGAACGCCTGTACGACCGCATGGATCTCGACTTGCCCTGGGACTCGGAGCGGAATCGGCCGTGGACTTCCTATCCGGTCTCGTTCTGGCTCAACCCGGAGCAACGAGATCCGGACTCCCTCGGCGGCATCGCGATCACGCATCAAACGGCAAACTCGCGGGTCTTCGGTCCCCGCAGAAGTGCATCCCTCGCTGAGAATTCTCAATCGGACGGCGCGGCCCAGACTCTGATGCTGGGGGAAATCGGCGCCGCGTTTCCGCCGTGGGCGAAGCCGGGGAACGTGCGGGATCCGGCGCGGGGGATCGGCGGTGGGCCGGAGCAATGGGGGCGGGGGGATGGATCGGGATGCCATGTGATGTTCCTCGGCGGGAACGGTCGCTACCTCAGCCCCAGGATCGCGCCGGAGGTTTTGGAGCTTCTGGCCGATCCGAACAATGGCGTGCCGGACGAGAACGAGTTCTGAACGTGGGGACGCCGCGCCGATCGATTCGGAGCTGCGGCTGTCAATTCATGGCCCGCGATTGCGTATTGGTTCTTGAGTTCGTAAGGAGGAGATGCGAACGGGCTCGCGGCTGATGGGAATGGACGGGCATGGAACTGTGGTTGCGGCACTGGAAAGTCTTTTTCGGGGCGCTCGTGCTCGTCCTGGGTGAGGTCGGCTACATCGCCTACTCGCTCCGCGACACGCGCGACGCGAGCCGGCAGCAGGGGACGCTCGACTCGCTGCGGCAGGTCGATGGAGGGCTGCGCGGGTTCACCTCGAACTGCTCGATGCCGCTGCCGAAGGTCGGGACCGAGCAGGACACGGACCCGGGACTGAGCTGGCAGACACAGCTTCTCCCGTGGCTCGATCAGCAGACGCTCTACGGCCGGATCGACTTTCAGAAGCCTTGGAACTCCCGGGAGAATGCCCGTCCGCTGTCGACGGAGATCGCGGCCTTTCAAAGCCCGCATGAGCGGTATCACGCCACGGTCGCGGGGTTCGCGATCACGCATCAGACGGCGAACTCGCGGCTGTTTCCGCCCGGGAAAGCGCTGTCGCTCAATGAGATTGCGGACGGACTTTCGCGGACGATCTGGATCGGCGAGATCGGGGCCGCCTATCCCCCGTGGGCCCGGCCGGGAAACGTTCGCGATCCGGCCCGCGGCCTGGGGGGCGGCGCGGACCAGTTCGGCCGCGCGGGGGCCGATGTCTGCTGCGTCTTCTATCTGGACGGCAACGGCGGAGCACTCAGCTCCAGGATCGATCCCCGCACGCTCAAGCAGCTTGCCGATCCGGCTGACGGGGTTCCGCCGGAGTCGGAGTTCTGAGTCGGGGGGACCCATGTGATGTCCGAAAACGTCCGGCCGTCCGATCGGGTGATTCACTGGATGGCGGCAACAGTGGTAGCCCTGCTGGTTCTACCCGCGGTTGGCTGTTGGGTCTTCAAGGAATGGGACCAGGCACACCGTGAGTGGCGTTACAGAGAAGCGAATGGCCGCCTGCGGAAAGTTGGCACGGCCGTGCAGATGTACGCCACACGTTACGATGGTTGGACCCCGGCGGGTGGAATGGCCACGGATGCGTCTCCCGAGTGGAGCTGGCAGGTGCAGCTTCTTCCCTTTCTGGATCGCGACGATCTCTATCGCCGGATCGACTTCCGCCAGCGGTGGGACGCCGGTCCCAACCGGGAGGTGACGGCGACCTCGCTCGAAACGTTTCTCAGTCCATACGAATCGAAGCCGGCCTCCCATTGGGAACTGGCCATCACGCATCAGGCGGCCAATGCGAGAGTCTTTGACGTTCGCCACGGAGTGAACCTGGATGAGGCGATGAAGCTGGACGGCCTTGGCGCGACATTGATGCTCGGCGAGATCGGGACGGAGTTTCCCCCTTGGGCCAAGCCGGGAAACGTCCGGGAACTGACGCGGGGCCTCGGCGGCGGACCGGGGCAGTTCGGGAGGAGCCAGGGCTGGGGAGGCTTCGTGATGTTCCTTGGAGGGAATGGCAAGTATCTCTCCGCCGACACGTCGCCCCGGGTCCTGGAACTGCTGGCCGATCCGAACAATGGCGTCCCGCGAGGCGATGAGTTCTGAGCGGCAGACGACTCAAACATCGCGGGATAACCAAGGGGCGTCCGTCCTTCGGGCTTCTAACGACAAGGTCATTTTCGAACGCGGTCCCGCGGGGGCGGCCGGGTACGGTTTTCCAAACCCCGCGAACACCGTACCTTGTGTCGACGAAGGATCGACCCCGTCTTATGCGGGCGGTTGATGCGCCCTCATCCCATCGGAATGTCCGTCTCTCCTCTCCCCCTTGAAACCCGGCTCGCCGAACTCCGCGAACTCGTCGAAGCGCGGCTGGCCGTCTATGCGCGCCTGGGGCCGGACTCGCCGTCGCGGCTGACCGAGTCGATGGCCTACAGCCTGATGGCCGGGGGAAAGCGGATGCGGCCCGCCCTCGTCCTGCTCGCCTGCGAGGCGTGCGGCGGCGAGCCCGAAGCGGCGCTCCCCGCGGCGTGTGCGATCGAGATGATCCATACGTATTCGCTGATCCATGACGACCTGCCGGCGATGGACAACGACGACTTCCGTCGCGGCCGGCCGACGAACCACAAGCAGTTCGGCGAAGCGACCGCGATTCTGGCGGGAGACGGACTCCTGACGCTGGCCTTCGAAGTCCTGGCCCGCCACGTTCAGCCCCCCGCGCTCGCCGCGGCGTGCGTGGTCGATCTGGCGAGTGCCGCTGGGCCGCTCGGGATGGTCGGCGGGCAGGAGGCGGACCTCGAAGGAGAAGGCCGCTTCGACAGCGAAACCGGCGGGGGAGCCTCGCGGATCGCGACGGTCGAACAGCTGGAATGGATTCATAAACGCAAGACCGGTCGGCTCTTGTGTTCCGCCCTCACGATGGGGGGCCGGATTGCCGGGGCCACCCCGGAAATCTTGCGCAGGCTGCAAATCTACGGCGAATCGGTTGGTCTGGCGTTCCAGATTGCGGATGATCTCTTGGACGTCACCGGCGATCCCTCCAGAATGGGAAAAGCGGTCCGGAAAGACGCCGACGCCCAGAAAATGACCTATCCCGCCCTGCTCGGCGAGGCCGAAAGCCGCCGCCGCGCCGAGGGACTCATCCACCGTGCGTGCGACGCCATCTCGGAGCTGGGGGCACGAAGCCGCCACCTCGTCGATCTGGCCCACTACATCATCGAGCGAGATCACTAAATGGAGTTCGAACTCCTCCCGCTGATCGGATCTCCTGAGGAGCTCCGGTCGCTCAACGACGCCCAGCTCGAACAGGTGGCCGTCGAGATCCGCGAGAAGCTCTGCGAGATCGTCTCCGACCGCCCGGCCCACTTTGCCAGCAACTTGGGCGTCGTGGAACTGTGCCTCGCGCTGCACCTGACGTTCGACTTCTCCAAGGACCGGCTGATCTGGGACACGGGACACCAGATCTACCCGCACAAGCTGATCACCGGCCGGTTCCACGAGTTCAATACGATCCGCCGCAAGGGGGGCCTGATGGGCTATCCCCACCCCGGCGAGAGCGATTACGACCTGTTCATGACCGGCCACGCCGGCGCGTCGGTCTCGACCGCCCTGGGACTGCGGGCGGGCGATGACCTCGTCCATCCGGAAGAGGGACGCCGGTCAGTCGCGGTCATCGGCGACGGCGCGCTGCCGTCGGGAGTCGTGTTCGAGGCGTTCAACAACGCGGCCGAGCTCGACAAGAATTTCCTCGTCATCCTCAACGACAACAAGATGGGGATCTGTCCCCGCGTTGGGGGACTGGCGAAGTATCTCGATCACGCCCGCGTCGCGCCGTTCTACAACGGTCTCAAGAAGGACATCTCCTGGCTCCTCAACAAGGTGCCGTTCGTCGGCGAGCCGACGAAGGAGATGCTGGGCGGGATCAAGGACGCGGTCCGAAACTTCGTCCACGGCGGCCGGCTCTTTGAGGAGCTCGGGTTCCGCTACATCGGGCCGGTCGACGGCCACGACCTCAAGTCGCTCCGCGAATACCTGGAGATGGTCAAGGACGTGAAGGGGCCGGTCCTCCTGCACGTCTTCACCGAGAAGGGGCGGGGCTTCAAGTTTGCCGAGAAGGACCCGGTGGCGTTCCACACACCGGCGCCGTTCTGCCGCTCGGACGACGACGAAGAAGGGGTCCAGTTCCTCAAGAAGCCCGCCTCCCGGGCCTACACCGACGCCGTCAGCGACGCCATCCACGCCGCGATGGAGCGGGACGCGCGGGTCTGCGTGCTGACCGCCGCCATGTGCGAGGGGAACAAGCTCCAGAAGATCCGCGCCGATTTCCCGAACCGGTTCTTCGACGTCGGGATCTGCGAAGGCCACGCGGTCGCCTTCGCCGGCGGGATGGCCAAGGCGGGGATGCGGCCGATCGTCGACATCTACAGCACGTTCCTGCAGCGGAGCTACGACCACATCTTCCAGGAAGTGGCGCTCCAGAACCTGCCGGTAACGTTCTGCCTCGACCGGGCCGGCGTCGTCGGGGCCGACGGTCCGACGCACCACGGGGCGTACGACAACACCTACATGCGGAGTTTTCCGAACATCGTCGTCATGGCTCCCGGCGACGAACAGGACGTGGTCCCGATGCTCGATCTGGCCCTCTCGCATCCGGGCCCGACGTCGATCCGTTACCCGAAGACCAACGTCGCCACGGTCGGCCGGACCTCGACGCAGATCGAGCTTGGCCGTTCGGAAGTCTACCGCTGGGGTGAGGACGGGATGTTCGTCGCCTTCGGCGTTCAGTTCATCGACTGCGTGAAGGCGGCGGAACTGCTGAAGGCCGAGGGGATTGACGTCGGCGTCATCAACGCCCGGTTCCTCCGCCCGCTTGACACCGAGGTGATCTTCAAGGCGATCGAGTCGAGCGGATTCGTCATCACGGTCGAGGAGAGCACGCTGAACGGCGGCTTCGGTTCGGCGGTCCTGGAGGCGGCGAACGATGCCGGCCTCGACACGCGGAACGTGCGTCGCGTCGGCCTGCCGGACCGGTTCGTGGACGTCGCCGAACGAGCGGAGCAGCTTGCGGAAGTCGGCCTCGACATCGCCGGGCTGGCCAAGACCGCCCGGGCGCTGCATCAGGCCCGCGCCGGAGTGGCTGTCGGACATCCGTCGTAGGCGTCGGGCTGAGTGATCGCGAGGCTAAAGCTCATCGGGCGCGACATCGTGTTGCGCCCGATGACGGACCGTCAAAACCTCGACGGTCGATTCTATGATTCGGAACAGCACGCGATGCGTCTTTTCGCGGCCGCTTCCATACAGCAGCTCGCGAATCGGAAAGTCGAACGCGTCGCTCTCCCGGGCCAACGGAAACCGCTCGGGAGACTCGGCGAGGAGAGCGAGTTCTCGCGATAAGCCGTTCAGCCAGCGTGACGCGACGTCCACCGATCGCGACCGCTCCAGGTAGAAGTCTACGGCCTGTCGAATCCGGAGCTTGGCCCGCGGCAGAATGACGACCCGATAGCGCATGTCCCGAGTCCTACCGGGCGGGCTCGGAGCCAGGCAGGCTCGAGAGAAGTTCCTGCATCACGGAGTCCAGGGGCTCCTGCGATCCTGCACCCGACTGGCGAAGACTTTCTCGAATGTCGGAGAGCGTTTCCGCTGCCTCCTGCTCCTGCCGCCACTGGACCAGGCATTGCTCGAGTGTCGGGGTCGGTGTGGAAGACTCCATGCAGGATTTTGCGAATCGATGGAAGCCTTCCAGTTCCTGAAGGGATGACGCCATCGCGAGTTCTGGTCCTTTTTTCCCTGGGGCTTGGAAGTCCGGAATCACACCGCCCTCCGGAGTCTTTGACATTCTAACCTTTCAGGAAGGCCGGCGGACCATACAATTTCCGCGGCCGTCCCCCCCGCGCTCCCCAATCTGTCCTCCGGACTTTCCGTTTCCACTGATCATCGAATGCGTTACGAAAACGTCTGTGTTGAGGGGTTTACCTGCCTGCTGCCGCCGAATGTGGTGACGTCAGAGCAGATCGAGCAGCGGCTGTCGCCTGTCTACGAGCGGCTGGGGCTGCATTCCGGCCGGCTGGAGCTGATGACCGGGATCCGGGAGCGGCGGCACTTTGATGCCGATGCGCGGCCCGGAGTCATGAGTGCCAAGTGCGCGGAGCGGGCGGTCCGGATGTCGGGGATCGACCGGAGTGAGATCGGGGTTCTGATCCACGGGTCGGTCTGTCGCGACCAGATGGAGCCGGCGACTGCGTGCTCCGTTCACCATGCGATCGGCCTGCCGGCTTCGGCTCTGGCGATGGACATCAGCAATGCCTGTCTGGGTCTGCTGAACGGGATGGTCATAATCGCCAACATGATCGAGCTCGGTCAGATCCGGGCGGGGATCGTGGTGGGGACGGAGATCGGTCTGCCGCTCGTCGAAGGGACGATTGACCGGCTGCTGAAGGATCCGAATGTCACCCGGCAGTCGCTCAAGCTGGAGCTGGCGTCGCTGACGATCGGGTCGAGCTCGGCGGCGGTTGTGCTGTGCGACCGGAGTTTGAGCCGGACGGGGACGCGGCTGATCGGCGGGGCGTGCTTTGCCGATACGGCGAGTCACGAGTTGTGCGCCGGTGGCGACAGCACTTTGAGCTGCGGTGACAATCGGCCGCAGATGAGCACGGATTCCGAGACCCTGCTGCATGCCGGCGTGACGCTGGCGACGCGGACGTGGGCGGAACTGCGGCGGTCGCTCGGGTGGACCAACGAGATGGTGGACAAGGTGTTCACGCATCAGGTCGGAAAGGCGCACCGGAAGCTGTTGCTGCAACGGCTGGGGTTGCGGGAGGAGCTGGACTATCCGACGGTGGAGCTTCTTGGCAACACCGGGGCTGCGGCGTTGCCGACCGCGGTGGCGCTCGGCGTCGGAGCGGGGCATGTCACGCCTGGTGATCGTGTGGCGCTGCTGGGGATCGGGAGTGGTCTCAACAGTGTGATGCTGGGTCTGCAGTGGGGTCAGGTGAGCTGAACGGCCTGTTCTAACCGGGTCCAGGGGGACCCTGGTCAGGGGGTGCAGGGGGCAGAATGCCTCTTGCCCGCCGGAGGCCTGGCCGTCGAGAGATGTCTGAAGGAGGGCGTGTCCAAACGCGGACAACGTGCCGGATGCCCCCTCACCAACCCGCGGGGATTGCAAAGCCAGCGGTGTCGATTGAGGGAGTCCTCAACGCTGGTACCACAAGGGGGACATCCGTTGTTGACCACGGTTCCTCATCGAAAATGCCTCCGGCGGCAAGGGGGCGTGGCCCCCTTGACCCCAGGCTGCCGTAGCACGTTGGGTTTGAGCTATCAGCGTCGTGCCGGCGAGGACGCCGTTGGAGCTGTCGAGATGTGGGTCGGCGCGCGTATGATCAGCACGTCGCTGAGGGCCGACCTTCGTGAACGGTGCTGACATGAACACCACCTGTCCCGTCTCACTCGATCCGGAGATCCGCCGGCAGGCGAAACCCTGGGCCATCCTGGGACTCGCCAGCTTCCCAGTCTTCTTCCTGTTCGCGCTTGCCCTGTTCGTCGCCCAAGCCTACGGCGTCGTCGATGCCTACACGATGTTTCGATGCGTTTTCGTGGCAGCGGCCGGCAGGCGGGTCGTCAGCCACCTCGCCGTCCGCAAGGTTCAAATCATCAGCGGCGAAACCCCCGAACCGTGGACGCGAACTCTCGTGGTGGCGAGCCTGATCGTCCTCTTTGCGATTGTCCTCGGGACGAACTGGTCGTCTGCATAACCGAGAGGCCATCGCATCAGCCATCACTCGGCGGATCAGCGGCCCGCTTCTACGGCTCGACCTTCCGGTACGTCGCACACGACCGGGGCGTCTCCCAGAGCGAGACCTCCACGACCGGAAAGCCGTGACTGACGGCATAGTCGTAGATCAACCGGGCGATGTTCTCCGCCGTCGGGTTGTCCTGGATCGTGAAGATCGGCTCACCCTGCGACCGCAGAAACGCCAGCGCCGGATCCCGCTCGCAGAGGATCATCCGGTGATCGAGCTCATCGTCGATCCAGGTCCGGATCGCGGACTTGATATCGCCGAAGTCGATCAGCATCCCGCGGTCATCGAGCTGGGCCCCTTCCATCACGATCACGGCCCGGCCGTTGTGACCGTGCAGATGCCGGCACTTGCCGCTGTAGTTCAGCAGCCGATGACCGTAACAGAACTCGATTTCCTGGCTGACGCGAAACATCCCTGACCTGACGAACGACCCCACCGGACAACAACGCCGGCCCGAATCTTACGAGGATTGGCCCGCAAAGGAAGATTGCGGCCCACACTTGGGAGCGACCGCACGAGCCATTCGAGATCGGGGGCGGTCAGTTCCAGCTGAACGGCGCCCGATCGTTCGGGAATCGTGCGGCCCGCGGGGGCTCGGCGGCGTCCCGTAGATTCGCGGCGACGGTGGGAGCCAGCGGCTGCGGATCCGGCAGCGTGGCGATCTCCGCGTCTTCAAGGAGTCCCGACGCGGCCAGCCGGACGAGCGAGGCGAGCGCGACGCGGTCGATCAGCGTCGACGTCACCGTGGGGGGGAGAGGGGCGCCCAGGTAAAGGTCCACCGCCTCCAGAAGCTCTCGAGTCACTTCCATCTCGTCGGCGGGGCCGGCGGCTTCGGGGAGTGGTTGTACGGCCACGACCTCGATCCCCTGCCGGATGGCGATGAGCTCCTTCATCTCCGCCAAGGCGACGCCCCGGACCGCCAGCAGCAGCCCTTCGGGACGTTCCACCGCACTCAGAACGCGGCAGAGACAATCGGCGGTCCCCGACAGGATCAGGAATTCGCCGCTGAGACGCAGCAGCTCCAGGAGCGGGCGGGTGGGGGCCAGGTCGGCCGCGACGGTCAGGATCCGGGTTTCGTCCACGGCGACACAGCGTCCGGTCCAGGGAACCCTGGGGGCGTAGCCGGTGAAGGGGGCGAAGTCGGGAGAGTTGGTAGCAGGATTCATTGCACCACAGATCAGCAAGTCAGAGGAGGGGAGGCCCGGAGGAGTCCGGCAACGGGGGCTGTCGGAATCCGGAGAGACGCGGGATCCGGTCGGCGGGGAGCCGGGCTCCGTGGGGATACTCGCGTCCAGCGTGGATCAGCTCGGCGAAACAGTCCTCCATCGCCCGCTCGAACCCGGTCAGGTCGAGGCCGGCATAGGAAGGGAGATAGGGTTTCAGATACCGGACGTGGGACTCGTACATCTTGCGGGCCCCGGACAGGTTTCCCTCGCCGAAGTGGAACAGGGCCACCGCGGCGTGGATCAGTCCCTGCAGGAAGTCGCGAGACTCGGAATAGGTTTCGGACCAGAGCTCTTCGAGGACGTCGTGACAGGCGAAGAACTCTTCGGCGTCGAATAGCCGAATGGCTTCGTCGAATCGTTCCGCTTGCTCCTTCTCGATGTCGTCCATTGGGCGACGAGACCTCCCTGGTCGAAACACGGATCCTCCGCGCCGGTCCGATGCGGCCTGGGGCCGGAGTCGTTCCGGGCGCCGCGGGAAACGGACGGAGGAGACTGATATCATCCTCCGCTCCGTCTGCGAGCGGCGCTCTTCGCGGTCCGGATGATCCAGACGCGCGACCGTTGGTCCGCGGTGGGGACGTTCGGCTCGCGGAGTCTAAAAGGGATGCAGCGCGACTGTCCAAGAGTTTCCGATGGCAATTCCTAAGAAAACGTCACGCAAACCCCGTAAGTCCCGCGCGCGTGTTGACGAGTCGCAACGCGTCCGAACGATCGTCGACACGCTGGCCAAAACGTATGGCGATGTGACGTGTGCGCTCACACATCGAAACGCTTTTGAGCTGCTGGCGGCGACGATCCTTTCGGCCCAGTGCACCGATGAGCGGGTGAACCAGCAGACGCCGATTCTCTTCAAGGCGTATCCGACGCCGGAGAAGCTGGCGAAGGCGAAGACGGAGGACGTGGAGCAGATCGTGAAGCCGCTGGGGTTCTTCCGGGCGAAGGCGGCGAACCTGATGGGGATGGCGAAGAAACTGGTGGAGGACTACGGGGGGGAGATCCCCCAGGAGCTGGAGGCGCTGATTACGTTGCCGGGGGTGGGGCGGAAGACGGCGAACGTTGTGTTGGGGACGGCGTATGGGATTCCGAGCGGGGTGGTGGTGGATACGCATGTGCGGCGGATCACGAACCTGCTTGGTCTGACGACGCACAGTGACCCGGAGAAGATTGAGACCGATTTGATGTCGATCCTGCCTGAGACGGAGTGGATCGATTTCTCGCATCGGTTGATTCATCACGGCCGGCGGATTTGTATTGCTCGGCGGCCGAAGTGTACGGAGTGTCCGTTGTTGCCGGTGTGTCCGCGGGTTGGTCTGCCGCCGTTAGAAAACGGATGAGCGTTGCGAAGTCGTTTTGTGAAACACAGAGAGCACAGAGGCGGGTGCATCTACGCAACGAAAGGTCATCGGGTCCAGGGGCACCCTGGTCAGGGGGTGCAGGGGGCAGAATGCCCTTTGCCCGCCGGAGGCCTGGCCGTCGGGAGATGTCTGAAGGAGTTTGTGTCCAAACGCGGACCCCGTGTCGGATGTCCCCAAAGCAACCCGCGGGGATTTCAGAGCGAGCGGGGAGTGTTCAACGCCGGTACCACAAAACGGACGCCCGTTGACTACCACAGTTCCGCAGGGAAGAGGCCTCCGGCGGCAAGGACGTGGTTCGAGACCGGAGAAGCGGACTACTCCATGTCGAACTGCTGGCGGTTCTTCTGCTTCTTGAGCTTCTTTCGCTCCTTGCGGGAGAGCTGCGAATCGTCTTCCCCCTCTTCTCTGTCATAGTCTCCCTCATCAAAGGAGACATGCGGTCCCTTGGCAGGGGGCTGGGCTGAACCGCGAGCCTGATTCTTGCCGCGCCGATCTTCCGCCGAGTCATCGGCATCCGCCTCAGGACGACTCCCGCCACCGCTCGCGACATTGACCGCCCGAGCAACCGCAACCAGCTGAGCCTCCTTACGGCTCGCCTGCTCCTTCTTGCGGGCCGCTTCCGCTTCCGCCTTCTGTCGGGCCTCGGCCGCCTGTCGCTCCCGCTCGGCGTTCTGACGCTCCCGTTCCGCGTTCTGGCGATCGCGCTCCGCAGCCTCCCGGGCCGCCTTCGTCTGAGCCTCCTTGTCAGCCTGGGCGCGTCGTTCCTTCTCCGCCTTGGCCTGCTGCTCCTTCTCGGCTTTGACGCGGGCTTCCGCGGCCGCCTGTTCGCGCTGGGCACGGGCCTGGGCTTCCTTGGCCTCCTTCTCCTTCGCAGCCGCTTCCCGAGTCTGCCGCGCCCGTTCTTCCTTCTCCGCGGCGACGCGGGCCCGCTCGGCCTGATCCGCTGCCTGACGAGCCTGCTTCTCCTCGGCCTGCCGGGCCTGCGCGGCTTCCTTCTCGGCGCGGGTCTTGGCCTGCGCCGCGTCGCGATCCGCCTTGGCCTGCGCGGCGGCGGCATCCTTCTCCTGCTTCAGCCGCGTCTTCTCGGCGTCGCGGGCGGTTCGAGCTTCGGTGTCCGCGGCCTGCCGGGCTTCCCGCTCAATCCGCTTGGCTTCCGCCTTCGCGTCCGCTTCCAGACGCTGCTGCTCGCGCTGCACGGCTCTCTCGGCCGCTCGGACGGCGTTGCGTTCGGCACGCGCCGCCTGCCAGGCCGACCAGCCCGCCGTCAGCCGTCCGAGGCCACCCAGGAGGTTGCCCGGCGACACGATCGCCAGGACGCGATGCGCCATCGCCGACACCAGGCTTCGCGCCGGAGTCGATGCAACAGGGTCCGCGTCGGCCGTCTCGACCGCCTTCTTGCGGGTCCGCTTGGCCGGCTTGGCCTCGGCGGCCGGTTCGGCGGTCTTCTTCCGGGAGAGGAACCGCGGAACGGGGAGACGGCTCAGGACCGCCGTCGGCACGAACAGCAGTCCCTTCAGCGAGCCGTAGAACACCTTCTCCGCCAGCACGACGAGGCGCGACGCCCCCTTGGGACGCATCCGCGGGGCGACTTCGTTCGTAATGTGGATCACGAACCGCGTGTGCATGAGCGTGGCGCTCGTCAGCAGCAGTTGCCACAGCGCCGTCGACCCGTGGGCCACGACGTTCGTGATCGCCGACTGCGGCAGGAGCGGCCACATCAAGGTCGTCACGGCCGAGACGCTCGCCGAGCCGGCGGCGATGCGGAGGAGCGTCGTGCTGCTGCGGCAGAGATGCATCTCCCGTCGCAGGAGCCGGATCAGCGCCATCGTGATCGGCGCGGCGGCGAGCATCCAGACGACCGTCGCGCTGTTCCAGAGGTTCAGCTCATAGTGTTCGGTCGCCCAGCGGGCCGCGGCGAGGTGCAGCGATGTGGCCTGGCAGACGCAGAACGCGAGCCAGGTCAGGCCGACCCAGTACCACAGCCGGTAACGGCCATAGAAGTCCTTGCGGCTCCGCGACCGGTGCCACAGGACGAGGAACGACAGCTGCGCCGCCCCCAGGAGGCAGGAGGTCCCGAACCAGCGGATCGGCCGGCCGGTTTCGAGCCCCAGGAGATCGCGCCAGGCGGTCCCCATTTCATCCGCCCAGAGGCCAATCCCGAGGAGGCTCAGCCACGTCACGACAGCCGCGGAGACGAGAGCCCAGCACTTCCAGGCGTCGCGGGGGATGATGCTCTGGACCCCCTTCTTGAGGAGGAGGGGAGCAGGAGGCGTTCCGTCGTCGGCGGGGGAGTTGCGATGCGGCGGGTCGATGCGGCGGCGGACAACGGAAGTCCGCTCGCCTCCCCCTCCAAGGGGAGCGAGTCGTCGTCGACGCCGTTCGAGAAGATCTCGTGATCCGGCAAACCCGTTTGCCATACCGCATCCGTGGGAAACCCGGAACCCGGCGAGTTGGGTTCTTTCCCGGTCGGGAAGGAACGGCGCGTGGGGCGCACGATCCTCTCCGCCCGGCGGGAGGCCTGGCAGTTCATCGACCAACGTTGTCCGGCAGGTGACCCGCACCCGGAACCCGAGGCGCAGAAACGGCGTGTCCTTGCCGTGAGAGGGGTTAGGCAAAGAGGTCCAGTGCGGAAAGGTCTTTCGATTCCGGGTGACTCTGCCGACAGGGAAAGCTGTTCCGTCGAAAGAGGGCGCATTCGAAGGGAGACATTTGGCTCGCGAGAACCTATAGAACGGAGCGACTTCCGTTCGTTCCCTCTGCCCGCATCGATCGACGTTCATGGGTTACCGCAATCTTCAGTCCTGTGTCGCGGATCTCGAACGGACCGGCCAGCTGGTCCGGATCCCCGTCGAGATCGACGCGCGGCTCGAAGCGGCGGAGATTCAGCGGCGGGTCTATCAGGCGGGGGGGCCGGCGATCCTGTTCGAACGGGTCCGGGGCTGCCGGTTCCCGATGGTCAGCAACCTGTTCGGGACGATCGCCCGGACCCGGTTTCTGTTCCGGGATACGATCGAGCGGGTGAAGCATCTCGTCCGGATCAAGCTCGACCCGGCGGCCGCGCTCCAGCACCCGTGGAACTCCGCTCGGGCCCTGCCGCTGGCGTGGGCCATGCAGCCGAAGTACGTCTCACGCGGGCCCGCTATGGCCCACGAGACGACGCTCGATCAGTTGCCGCAACTCGTCTCGTGGCCGAAGGACGGCGGGCCGTTCGTTACGTTGCCGGCGGTCTACACCGAGGACCCCGACGTCCCCGGATGGCGGAAGTCGAACCTGGGGATGTACCGCATCCAGATGGCGGGGAACGAGTACGCTCCCAATCGACAGGTCGGGCTGCACTATCAGATCCACCGCACGATCGGCGTCCATCATGCCAAGGCGCTCCGCCGCGGTGAGCCGTTCCGGGTGAACGTGTTCATCGGGGGGCCGCCGGTCCTGCCGGTCGCGGCCGTGATGCCGCTCCCCGAGGGACTTTCCGAGCTGACCTTCGCCGGGGCGCTCGGCGGGCATCGGATCCCGCTCATCCGCCGCCGCGATGGACTGCCGATCATGGCCGAGGCGGACTTCTGCATTTCGGGGACGGTCGATCCCCGGACGCTCCCCGAAGGGCCGTTCGGCGACCATCTGGGCTACTACAGCCTGGCCCATCCGTTCCCAGTGCTGAACGTCGACAAGGTCTGCCACCGGCCCGGCGCGATCTGGCCGTTCACGGTCGTCGGCCGTCCACCGCAGGAAGACACCGCCTTCGGTGAGATCATCCATGAGATCACTGGTCCCGCGATCCCGCAGGTCCTGCCCGGGATTCAGGCAGTCCATGCCGTCGACGCCGCTGGGGTCCATCCGCTGCTCCTGGCGATCGGCAGCGAGCGGTATGTCCCGTACGCCGAGGAGCGGACGCCGCAGGAACTCCTGACGCAGGGGAATGCCATCCTCGGCCAGGGGCAGCTCTCACTGGCGAAGTACCTGTTCATTGTGGCGCGGGAGGACAACCCCGGGCTCGGTATCCACGACATCGCCGCTTTCCTGAAGCATGTCCTCGAACGCATCGACCCGGAGCGGGATCTGCATTTCCAAACTCGCACCACGATCGACACGCTTGACTACAGCGGAGACGGGCTGAACCAGGGCTCGAAGCTCGTCATCGCCGCCGCGGGCCGGCCGCGGCGGAGCCTGCCGACCGAGGTCCCGACTGGATGCCAGTGGCCGGACGGCTTCCGCGATCCGTCGGTCTGCCTGCCGGGGATTCTGGCGGTCTCGGCCCCGCCCTGTACCGCGCGGCACGATGGCGTCCTCGATCGGTTCTGCGCGTCGTTCCCGGCTGACCATCCGGTCACGCGGTTCCCGCTGATCGTGCTCGTCGACGACGCGCCGTTCACAGCGCGGACGCTGAACAATTTTCTGTGGGTGACCTTCACCCGTTCGAACCCGGCCGCCGACATCTCCGGCATCGGCAGCTTCACGGATCACAAGCACTGGGGCTGTCGCGGCCCCGTCGTGATCGACGCCCGGACGAAGCCGCATCACGCGCCGCCGCTGGAGGAGGACCCGGCAGTGACCCGCCGCGTGGAGGAACTCGCTGCCGCCGGCGGGCCGCTGCATGGACTGTTCTGAAATCGCCCTTTGCGCGTTCGCCCGATAGAGGCTCCGAATGACGGCGATTTGTTTGTCCACGCAGGCGGACCTCTTTTTGATCGAGAACCTTCCGTGAAGTTTTGGGTGCGGCTCCCGATCCGCCTAAAATGACGCGGTCCGTTTCGTTTCCTCCTGATGAGCCACGATGAGTCATCTTTTTTCGCCGTTCACGCTTCGCGAGCTGACGTTCCGCAACCGCATCTTCGTCTCGCCGATGTGCCAGTACTCCAGCGAGGACGGGATGCCGACCGACTGGCACTTCGTTCACCTGGGGAGCCGCGCCGTCGGTGGTGCCTCCCTGGTCATGGTCGAGGCGACGGCTGTGTCTCCTGAGGGGCGGATCTCTCCGGATGACAGCGGGATCTGGTCCGATGCGCATGGCCGGGCGTTCGAACGGATCGCCAAATTCATCAAGGAGCAGGGCTCCGTTCCGTCGATTCAGCTCGCGCATGCGGGCCGCAAGGCATCGACGGACGCGCCGTGGCTTGGCGGCAAGCCGCTCTCGACGGCCAATCGTGGCTGGCAGCCGCTGGCGCCGAGTCCGATCGCGTTCGACCAGGGTTACCCGGTACCGCGGGAGATGACGCGGGACGACATCGAGCAGGTGGTCCGCGATTTCGAGAGTGCGACGCACCGGTCGCTGGCGGCGGGTTTCGAAGTCCCTGAGGTGCATTCGGCCCACGGCTACCTGCTGCACGAATTCCTCTCGCCCCTCTCGAACGCCCGGACGGACGAGTACGGCGGTTCGCTCGAGAACCGGATGCGGCTCACGATCCGCGTCTCCGAAGCGGTCCGCCGGATCTGGCCGGCGAAGTGGCCGGTCTTTGTCCGGATCTCCGCCACCGACTGGGCGGACGGAGGCTGGGATCTGCCGCAGTCGGTCGAACTGTCCAGGCGGCTCAAGGCGATTGGAGTCGACCTGATCGATTGCTCGAGCGGGGCCCTCGTCCCGAACGTCCGGATCCCGGTCGGCGCGGGATACCAGGTGCCGTTCGCGGAGGCGATCCGGAAGGAAGCGGGGATCCCCACCGGGGCTGTCGGGATGATCACCGAGGCCCATCAGGCTGAGGCGATCCTGGCCGACGGGAAAGCGGACGTCGTCCTGCTGGCCCGGTCGTTCCTGAGCGATCCTTACTGGCCCGCCCACGCCGCCAGGACGCTGGGTGTGAAACTGGACTACTGGCCGAACCAGTACGGGCGGATTTTGTAAGCGTCCGGGGACGTGCGACGAATTGGGGCGTGGAGGTTAAACACCAAGACACCAAGGTCGCACAAAGGACACAAAGAAGAGCAGGCGGAGGAGAGTTCATCACCGTCGCTCATGCTTCTATCAACAGCACGGCCCGGAAGCGTCTGATGACGTTTCCGGGCCGTAGTCCTTTGTGGCCTTGGTGACCTCTTTGTGTCTTGGTGCTCAATCCACCCGTCGACCTACCCGGCCTTGGCCATCGGCAGAACGTTGGCGGTGTGGACGTAGAGGTCGCGGCTCGGGAACGGGATCGTGTAGCCCCGCTCATCGAAGCCGAGCTTAATCTTCTCGATCAGGTCGCTGCGGACCTTCCCGTAGTCCGTCGATTTGACCCATGGGCAGACCGAGAACTGGACGCCGCTTTCGGCGAGGTTCACGACCGAGACCGACGGGCTGGGCTCGCGGAGGATCCGCTTGTCCTCGGTCAGGAGCTTTTCCAGGAACGCCTTCACGCTCCGCAGGTCGTCGCCGTAGCTGCAGCCGATCGTGAGCTCGATCTTACGGTTGGGGAACGCCGAGTTGTTCTTGATGACGCCGGAAGTGATCGAGCCGTTGGGGACGATCACCTGCACGTTGCCGCCGGACTTCAGGATCGTGTTGAAGATGTTGATCTCTTCGACGGCTCCCGAGGTGCCGCCCGCTTCGATCTCGTCGCCGACCTGGAAGGGTTTGAAGACGATGAGCATGATCCCGGCGGCGAAGTTCGAGAGCGAGCCCTGGAGCGCGAGGCCGATGGCGAAACCGCCGGCCGCGATGACCGCCGTTGCCGAGCCCATCGGGACGCCGACGACGTCGAGGGCTCCAATGACGACGAGGACGAGGCAGGCGAAGTACAGGACGTTCGAAGAGAACCGGACCAGCATCGGGTCCGCGCCGGCACGTTCCATGACGTGCGAGACGAAGTTCGTGAACATCCGGGCGATCCACTTGCCGATGTAGAACATCAGCACCGCGGCGCACAGCTTGATCCCGAACGCGACCCCCTGTTCACTGATGAACTTGAAGATCGTCTTGGTCCAGGTCCCGTAGGTCTCGTTCAGCTGCCGCTGGGCTTCGATGAGCTGGCGGGAGAGCTGATTCTGGACCTCATCGTGGACTCCCGGGGCCGGCATCGTTCCGGCGGGGAGGCCGGTTCCGACCGGCAGGCCGGTCCCTGTGGGCACAGTGCTGATGACCTGGGCGGCCTGGCCCATGGGCAGGCTGGAGCCGATGGGGGGAAGCGCCGGGGTCTGGGCCGCCTGGCTTAGCTGCTCGACGGTCCGCTGCGCGGCGGGCCGCGCGAAATCCTGGGCGAGGCCTTCGACGCCGCCGAACTGCTGCGCGATGGTCAGCAAACTCCACATGGACATCCCTCCCTGCACGGCCCGTAGCCGTGTCCATCTCGTCTCCGGTCGCCTCCCTGTGGAACCGGACCGGCAGGATCTGCCGAAACGAGTCGCCGCGTTGTAGGGGAAAGTGTGAAAACGTGTCTATGCCGGGTTGGGCCAGTCGTCCGGGCAAGTCCCCTTACCGGGGTCCAGGGGGCACCCCTGGTGGGGAGTGCAGAGGGGCAACGCCCCTTTGCCCGCCGGAGGCCTGGCCGTCGAGAGATGTCTGAAGGAGGGCGTGTCCAAACGCGGACACTGTGTCGGATGCCCCCTCACCAACCCGCGGGGATTGCAAAGCAAACCGTGAGTCCTCCACGCCGCTTCCACAAAGCGGACGTCCGTTGTGTCCCACGGTTCCTCATGGAAGTGCCTCCGGCGGCAAGGGGTCGAAACCCCTTGACCCCAGGTGCCGTCGCACGTTGGGTTTGAGCTATGGGAGTCCGTTCGGCAGCGGAGCCGGCGACGGGCAGAACAGCCGCTCCATCACGACGTAGCCCGCCTCGTCCATCCCCAGGCGGCGGTACGTTGCCTGGGCGGCATGGTTTCCGTGTTCGACATAGAGCCGCAGGCCGACAACATCCGGCTCGGCTGCGGCCAGCTCGCACAGGTGGTCCCAGAGCTGGCGGAAGATGCCTCGGCCGCGGTGCTCCGGGGCGATGTAGACGCTCTGGAGCCACCAGATGTGGCCGTTCCGCCAGTCGCTCCACTCCCAGGTGTGCATCACCTGGCCGACGATTTCCTCGCCAAGGCACGCGACGAAATACCGGCCTCGCTGCTCATCCTGCAGGACCGCCGCGACCCCCGGGACGATTCGGCCCGGGTCGAGCTCGATCCGTTCCGTCTCCCGGGCGAGGGCCCGGTTGAACTCGACGAGCGTGGGGGCGTCGGCCGGTACGGCCCGCCGGATCGTGTACGGGGATGTCTGAGGGGCGGTCATCTCAATCCGGTTCGCCGAGGTCCAGTCTCCCGCGAGGGCTCCGCCGACCGGGACCTGATCCGTCGGCGGGGGGCCCTGTAGAATGCCCTCCATGCGACCACGGGAACAAGCGAGCGCGATCGGCGCGAATCACGATCTCCACTCCGCCGATGACGTCTGGCCGGCGGCGGCCTGGAGCGAGTACGTCCGGCGGGGAATCACGGGCTGGACCGTCCCGGCGGCTTTCGGCGGGGCGGAGGCGAGTTCCCCGGAGATCCTCGACGGCTGCATGGAGCTCGCCCGCCGGGACCTGCTTCCGGTCTTCGTCCTGACGCAGTTTCAGGCGGCGTGCCAGCGGATCGCGGGCTCGGTCCAGTCGGCCCCCCGGGACCGCTGGCTGGCGCGGCTGGCGGGCGGGGAGGTGTTTGGGACGGTCGGGATCTCGCACCTGACGACGTCGCGGCAGCACACGGGACGGCCGGCCGTTCTGGCGGAGCGGGTGGCGGGGGGCTATCGGCTGACGGGCGAGATTCCGTGGGTCACCGGGGCGGGACGGAGTCAGGTGCTGGTGATCGGGGGCGGGCTCGAAAGCGGCGAGCAGTTCCTGTGTGCCGTTCCGAGCGATCGGGACGGGCTCCGGATTGAGACGCCCTTGCATCTCGTGGCCCTGACCGGCTCCGAGACGGGGCCGATTTCGCTTGCGAACACCTTTGTGGCGGACGACGAACTGCTGAGTCCCGTCATCCCGCGGATCCTGCAGCAGGGGCAGCCAGGCGGGGCGGGGTCGCTCATGACCTCGGGGCTGGCGGCGGGGCACGCGCAGGGGTGCGTTGATGCGATCGAGGCGGAGTCGCGGCAGCGCCCGAACCTGGCGGAGATTGTCGGGTCCTTCCGTCGGGAACTCGATGAGCTGCAGGAGACGCTGCTCCGGGTCGCCGACGGTCGCGGAACGCCGGATGAGACGGCGGAGACGCTCCGGACGCGAGCCACGACGTTGGCCCTCCAGGCGTCGCAGGCCCTGTTGACGGCATCGAAAGGGGCGGGTTTCGTCTCCGGTCATCCGGCCGAGCGGCGGGCGCGGGAGGCGCTGTTCTTCCTGGTCTGGTCCTGTCCGCAGGCGGTGTCGCAGCGGCTGATGCGGGATTTCAGCCAGTGCGACGCTCCCCTGTAATCCCGACGCCGCGTGCACTCCCCCCAATCCCGTTAACTGATTCCCCGGGAAGGACTTCCTGCCGCCGGAATGCGATCGTCGGCCGGTTCCTTGACGATGCCGGACCCAGGCCGTACCTTCTTCTTCCCCCAGGCACCTGTAGCTCAGTTGGTTAGAGCGCATGCTTGACATGCATGAGGTCGCAGGTTCGAGTCCTGCCAGGTGCACTTGTCGCCCGGCCTTTCTCTGAAAGGCCGGGCGTTTTCGTTTACCCCCTTCTCCCCGCCAGCGCTCGGTTCCGCCATGAACGAATTTACGTACGACGCCGAGGAGGAGACGTGGGTCGGCTACCGGCAGTTCGCCTACCTTCACTGGAGCGATGAGCTCGACGACGAAGAGGGAGACGAGGGGGCTGAAGGGGCCGCGCACGACCACGATCATTCGCATGACCACAGCCACGACGGCGAGGCGTGCGGTCATGACCATTCGCACGATCACTCCCATGATCATTCCCACGACCACAGCCATGACCATGGCGGTGAGCCGTGCGGTCACGACCATGATCACAGTCATGACCACGACTGCGAACATGATCACGACCACGACCACGACCATGACTTTGGGGGCGAGGAAGAGGTGAGCGAGGAGGAGCTCCTCGCTTACGGGATCTTCCGGATCGACATTCAGGCGAGCGAGGAAGACGGGCCGCAGCCGGACCAGACGCGGGCCCTGGAGCGCTTCCTGGCGAAGGAAGAGGCTCACAGCGACGCCGTTCTCGAAACCGTCCGCCGTTACTACACGGACAAGATTCAGCCGACGATTGAACACTCGCCGACGATCGAGTCGGTTGAAGAGCTGGCTGATCTGATCCAGTTCCAGGGGATGGTGGTCCGGAACCGTGCTGCCGACGGCGAGGCAGCGCTGGGACTCGTCTTCGCGACGGCTTGGGACGAGGAGCATCACCTCGGTCTGGTCCTGCATCAGGACCGGATCCTCGACATTGGCCCGTGGCAGACGGCGTTTGTCGGTCCGCGGGAAGAGCCGGAGAAGTGGGTCGTTGATACCTACGGGGCGCAGGTTACGGAGCGGATTGCTCGGCTGCAGGACCTCGACTAGGGGTAGAGGCTTAAGGCTGAAGACGGAAGGTAGAGGGCGGGCGGCTGATGCCGCTCTCACGAACCGCGTTCTTGCCGCCACGACTCTGATAGCTCGAACCCAACGTGCCACGGCAGCCTGGGGTCAAGGGGTTTCGACCCCTTGCCGCCGGAGTCACTTCCATGAGGAACCGTGGGACACAACGGACGTCCCCTTTGTGGGACCGGCGTTGAGGACTCACCGCTCGCTTTGACGACGCTGCGGGTTGGTGAGGGGGCATACGGCACGGTGTTCGCGCTTGGACACGGGTTCCTTCAGACATCTCTCGACGAGAGGGCCTCCGGCGGGCAAAGGGGCGTTGCCCCTCTGCACTCCCCACCAGGGTGCCCCTGGACCCGGTTAGGTTGCGCTATGGGTGATCCAACCACCATCCAGCGAACGCACCTGCCTGAGGCGCCTTCCTGTCCTCGCCTCAATACCGCGGCCGCCAGACCGGCACCGGGCGCTCCGCCGCTCGATACGACTCGACCTGCTGTCGTCCGACCAGCGCGGCCACGATGACCCCGACCGCGAAGCCGCCGATGTGCGCCCACCACGCGACTCCGCCGGATTCCTCCCCTCCGATCGATCCGATCCCGGGCAGGAGCTGCATCACGAACCAGATACCCAGAAAGATCTGGGCGGGCAGAACGACGATCTGCGTGAAGAAACCGAGCGGAATCAGCGTCCGAACGTTCGAGTGCCGGAACCAGTAGAAGTAAGCCCCCATCACGCCCGCGATCGCTCCGCTGGCGCCGATCGTCGGGATCATGCTGCCGGGCTGCGAGTAGTAGTGCACGGCGCTCGCGGCGATTCCGCTCGCTAAGTAGAAGAAGATGTAGCCGATGTGTCCGAGGCGGTCTTCGACGTTGTCGCCGAAGATCATCAGGAACCACGTGTTCCCCAGGAAGTGCATCCAGCCGCCGTGCAGGAAGATGCAGGTGAGCATGGTGAAGATCGGCGGAAAGGCGGGCGGGGGGAGGGGCTCCTTGATGACTTTGATCTCTCCCGTTCGGCGGTTGACCTCCGTGTGGACGGGGATCTCGATTTCGACCTGGGGGTTCCGGACGCGGGCGGGAATCATTCCGTAGGTCCCGACCATGTCCGCCTTGTGGGGCGGTTCTTTGAGCTGGAACAGGAAGACGACGCTGGTGATCGCGATGAACGCGTAGTTCACGTAGGGCGTGGTGCGTGCCTGGATGCTGTCCTGAATCGGGATCATGGGGCCAGACTGTCGGTGGGAGGTCGGGATCTGGAGGGAGGATAGAGCATTGCTGGCCGCGGGAGCGAACACCGTCCTCGCCGGCACGACTCGTTAGCTCAAACCCAACGTGCCACGGCAGCCGGGGTCAAGGGGGTCTCACCCCCTTGACCCCGGAGGCAGTATGGTGAGGAACCGTGGTACGCAACGGACGTTCGTTTTGTGGTCCCGGCGTTGAGGATTCCTCGCTCGCCCTGGAATCCCCGCGGGTTGGTGAGGGGGCATACGGCACGGTGTCCGCGCTTGGACACTCACTCCTTCAGACATCTCCCGACGGCCAGGCCTCCGGCGGGCAAAGGGGCGTTGCCCCTCTGCACTCCCCACCAGGGGTGACCCCCTGGACCCCGGTTCTTTAGTGCATTACCACGCTTGCGCTTGGTATTGAGGCAAATCCACAATGACGGGTACGATCCGGCGAGTTGTGCCGGTCCTTTCGAATGAAACTCCCGTCACAACTTGTCTGTCGCGTCGACCCGATTCGTTCGATCTCAAAGGAAGGAGATGGTTCGGACGAATGGACTACCACTTCCGACCACTGGGAAAAACCTGCGCCGGAACGGGCAAACCGTTCACGCCAGGCGCCCGCATCGTGTCGGTGCTGGTCGAACAGAACGGCGTCCTGAACCGCCTCGACTTCGCCGCCGAAGCCTGGCCGGGACCCTCCGACCAGACCGTCGGACACTGGTACATGACCATCCCGGAAGGACCGCCCCAACGACGGCCCCTCGATCCGGAAGCGATGTTCCGGTACTTCGAACAACTGACGGAAGATGCCAACCCGGGGTTTGAAAAACTCCGGTACGTCCTGGCCCTGTTCCTCCTGCAGAAACGTCGGATGAAACTCGACGGTGCCCGGACGGAAGACGGCGTGGATTACCTCGTCCTCGTGGGGAACCACGGGGAGGGGCCCTATGACGTGCGTGATCAGCAGATGAGCCAGGAGGAAGTGACCCAGCTCCAGGCGGCCCTCCATCAGCAGATGGAAGCCGAATGGCAGGCGGCCTGAGGCGTTGACTCAATCGCCCGTCGAAACGACGGGCACGGAAATGATTCCGGCGGCCGGCAGCGGCCGATTTGTCCAGGGAAGGACCAACGATGAGAAAGCACTTTGCGACAGGGGCCCTCGCCGCTGCCGTTGCGCTTTCCGGGTGCGGTTGCCAGACCTGGAGTCGCTGGCGGAATCCCGATCCCTTCGGCGAAAAGGCTCCGCAGCGCTACTCCGCGGAGCTGACGAAGGATCAGCTCATCGAGCATCTGAATCAGAACATCCTCGCGGTGGGCGAGGTCCCGGCCTGGCGATGCGACCGGGTGAAGGTGCAGATGACGGGCATCCCCGCCTCCCTTCCGGCGACGCTGGCGGTCCGGGCCCCTCACTCCCTGCGGATGCGGGTCGCCAATCCGCTCACCGGCGGTGACGCGCTCGACCTGGGAAGCAACGACCAGTATTTCTGGATGTGGATGAAGGACGGCAGCCCCTCGCCGCCGGTCATGACGGTCCGGCACGACGAGGTCGACCTGCTGGCCCAGTCTTCCGTCATGCCGATCCCGGTTCATCCGCACTGGCTGATGGAAGTTCTGGGAGTCGTTCCGCTGGAGGCCGCGGAGTATTCACTCGTCAAGCCGACTGGCAACCAGCCGTACGTCGATCTCGTCGCGGAGCGGACCGCGCCGGACGGCGAGCGGGTGCAACGGATTATCCGGGTCAATCCCCGGCACGGGATCATCGTCGAGCATCGGCTGCAGAAGCTGAACGGCGACCTCCTCGGCAAGGCGTCGCTGTCGCGGCACTTCCAGGACCCGCAGAGCGGCGCCGTGATGCCCCGCCTGATTTCGATCGACGCGCCGATCGAGGGGCGGTCGATGTCGATGACGATGACCTTCGACGCGCCGGAGGTGAATCCGCCGTCGCTCGTCTCGGACGATCACCTGTGGCTGATCCCGGAGATCCCCGGCTCGCCGCGGGTTGATCTGGCGGATCTCTTGAGACACCAGGGCCGGCTACCACCGCGCACGGTGCAGGAGCCGAACATCCGGAAGTCCGGGTTCTCGAGGACCGAAGCGCCTGCGGAAGCCGCCCCCGAGACGGGGCCTGTGGCGCTGAAGCTGGAAGAGGTGGCGGAGCCGGAAGCGGCGAATCCCTTTGCTCGACGGAATGCCGCGCCGGTGGAGCAGCCGGAGGCTTACCCGTTCGGTGGCGGAAGCGAGCCGCTGGATTCGATCTCCCGTCGGCCGCGGGAATAGCGTTTCGCTTTCAGGAGTGGGTGCATTCGCCGATGGTTGCCGCCAAATAGGCCCCACCGGGTCCAGGGGTATCCTGGTGGGGAGTGCAGAGGGGCAACGCCCCTTTGCCCGCCGGAGGCCTGGCCGTCGAGAGATGTTTGAAGGTGGGTGTGTCCAAGCGCGGACGCCGTGCCGTATGCGCCCTCACCAACCCGCTGCGATTTCAGGGCGAGCGGTGAGTCTTCACCGCCGGTACCACAAAGCGGTTGCCCCTTGCCTACCACGGTTCCTCATGGAAGTGCCTCCGGCGGCAAGGGGGTTGAGAACCCCCTTGACCCCCAGGCGGCCGTGGCACGTTGGGTTTGAGCGAACAGTGTCGTGCCGGCCAGGACGCGGTTTGAGCCAACGGGACAAGCCATCCGGTCCCTTGCACCCTCTCAGAGCGGGCTCTCCGCCGGGCTTTCGCGGCGGCACTCGTGGCTGGCGGTCAGCGTGACCCCCTGGACGAACTGGCCGGCCCACCAGCCAGCTTCGCTGTAGGGGAGGCGGATCGTGACCCGGACGAGGTCTTTCGGCCGGCTGGCTTTCAGCGTGTCCGCGGCGGGATGTCCGGCGGCGGGTTCGACCGTGATCGTCAGCTCCGCGCGGCCGGATTCGACGCCCGCGTTCTCGACGAGGTAGCTGGAGATCGCGGTCCGGGTTGCGGACTCGTCCGCGTCGGGACGGGCGGCGAGACGGGCCCCGAAGCGGGCGGCGTCTTCGACGGTCTGCTGGAGGCTGATGGCCCGGCCGAACTCAACGATGCCCCCCACGATGGCGAGAACGAGGGGGAGCACGAGGGCGATTTCGACCAGAGCGACCCCAAAGCGTCCCTGCGGGGGCTTCACGTCCGTTGGCATGTTGAGCTCCCTGAAACCACTGCACCAACAGCCTACCCCACCGAGCGGGGGATGTTGCCAAATTGAGACGTCGCTCCCCCTTTGTTACGGTCGTCACTGGTAAACTCTGTCCGTCCGGCGAATCGCGACGGTTGTGACGCGGGTGCCGGAGATGCCGGGTTCCGGCACAGGAAAAACGACGAGGGGGAGGGGACGCATGAGCTCCGGAAAGACCATCTTCAAGCGGATCATCGACAAGGAGATCCCGGCCAAGATTATCTACGAGGACGATCAGGCCCTCGCCTTCCACGACGTCAACCCGCAGGCCCCGGTGCACGTCCTGGTGATCCCCCGTAAGGAGATCCGGTCCCTGGCGGAACTCGATCCTGCCGATGCCCCGCTGATCGGCCACCTGTTCACCATCGTCCGGAAGCTCGCAGAGGAACTGGGGCTGAAGAACGGGTTCCGGACGGTCATCAACAGCGGAGCGGACGGCGGGCAGTCGGTTGACCATCTGCACATTCACATTCTCGGTCAGCGTCCGCTGAGCTGGCCGCCCGGGTAGCACGCGGCGGAGGCGCCACATTCCGGATCGAGCCGGGGACGGGGGCGCGAGGTTCGCTACGAGTAGGATCCCGAGAGGATCGACTTGCCAGGAGAGAGATCATGGCTGAGAAGAAGAACGACATCGTACTGACGGCGGACCAGATCGAGGCCGCGCTCAAGGAGTTGCCGGGGTGGGAGGTCCGGGACGGCTGGCTGCGGCGGAAGTACGTCACCCCCGGCTGGCCGCACACCTTGATGCTGACGAACGCGATCGGGTACGTGGCCGAAGCGGCCTGGCACCATCCCGACCTGGAGCTGGGCTACGCGCAGGTCGTGGTGAAGATCCAGACGCACCGCGTCCACTCGATCACCGACAGCGACGTGGCTCTCGCCAAGCAGATTGAGGTGGTTGCGATGTGGAAGCCCGAGAGCGGTTCGCCGCTGGAAGGGTTCCCGAAGAACTGGGTCCGGTGACCCTCGGCCCTTTGGCGAACGCCGTCGATTGTGATGCGAGGACGGCCTCTACGTTGGATTTGAAACACACAGGCAGGGAGGACACAGAGCAAGAGGCGGAGAGGTTTGATCCATGTTCGAAGAGCAAGCCGGAAAGGGCTTTCTCTTCGTCTGCGCTCTCTGTGCCTCTGTGTTTCAACCCTCTGGGCGTCCAACTTCTCTCGCGGCGACGATAGTGAGCCGAGCAATCCGACTCTCTCGGTGTGACAACGGTCGGGCGGTTTAAGACGGGAGGGCGATGCGATAGGACTCCGGAACGACGAGACGGACGGCCGCTGGCTGGATCTCGATGTCGCACGGCGTCGTTCCCGCCGGGTCGCCGTCGGTCTGGACTGCAACCGGACGATCGGAGGAGATCCGGACGCGCTGTCCGCGGGCTTCGATCACGTGTTCGGACGTTCCCGCGGGATCGAACAGGATGGTCGCCAGTTGCCGCACGAGATCGGCCCGGGTGCTGCCGCGGAAGATCCGGATGTCGAGCACGCCGTCGTGTCCGTTCGCCCGCGGGACGATCGGCAGGTCGAGCGCATAGCGGGGGAGATTTCCGACGATGACGAAGTGCCCTTCGACTTCGGGCCCGTCGTCGACCGTGACCCGGAGAGCGGGTGGGGCGTAGCCGGCCAGTTCGCGGAGGAGCGGGATCGCGTAAGCCAGGTGCGAGATATGTCCCGACCGGGCGGCGTGGGTGCGGTGCAGGACAGCGGCATCGAACCCCAGGCTCGCCATGATGAGGAACTGCCGCGCGTTCAGCGTGGCGGTGTCGAAGGTTTCGACCCGGCCGGCGGCGATCATGTCGGCGATCGTCCGTCCGCACCGCGGCAGCTTGAGGTACTTGGCGACGAGGTTCTCGGTCCCCAGCGGAAAGACCGCGATCGGGAGGTCGGGGTGACGGTTGAGGAGGTCGAGGAGGGTGCCGTCTCCTCCGGCGGAGACGATCGCCTTGAGGGCCGCGCGGCGGTCGGGGGGGCGGATGGCGGCGTCGAGCTCCGCCCGGTCGGAGTAGAGCCGCGGACGCAGTCCGTGCCGGCGCAGGTGGCGGATCAGCGTGAGGAGCTCCCGCGCCTGCTTGCCGGAGCCGGACATCGGATTCCGCTGGATCGCGACCCAAGGCCCGGGCGAAGGCGCCTGAGCGGAAGTGGGGCCGTCGGCGGAACGAGTCGGAGGCGTCATGGCCGGCGGTGCGAACGGAGAGCGGCGACCGGAGTCGAGAAGGGGGGGACGGCGGAGAGCGGGTGGCGGATCGGCGTCGAACCGATCGCGAGGCGACTACTGGAAGGGGTTCCGCAGGTCCGCCTCGGTCAGGACTCGGAGTTCCTGAGCCCGCAGGAGTCCGATGGCCGTGTCGACGTTTTCGACCTTGATGACGATGGCCCGCCGTCCCTGTCGTTCGTAGAGGAGGGGGTAGGTGTAGTCGATGTTGATTTCCCCGCGCAGCAGGGCGGTGAGGACCTGGAGGTAGGGTTGGTTGTCGACGGGGAGTTCGACGCCGACGATGTCGTTCTCCATGACCGTGAAGCCGTTGAGGTTGAAGATTTCGCGGGCGAGGTCGGTGTTGTCGACGATGATGCGGGCGACGGCGAAGTCGACGGAGTCGACGATGCTGAGGGCGGCGACGCGGAGGTCGTCACGTTCGAGGAGTTTCATCAGGTCGCGGAGGCAGCCGACGCGGTTTTCGAGGAAGACGCAGAACTGCCGCAGGCAGGGCCAGTCTCGTCCTTCGGCGGTCTCTGGGGGGAGGGGAGCGTTGCTACCGAAGTCCTGCGGCATCAGCGATGTCTCCGTTCGAACGAGGGGTCGCGGGAAACGGTCCGGTGGGCCTTGTTCGTTTTGGGGAGTCTACAGGATGGGAGCCAGAACCGAGAACTCGACTCAACAGGTCGAACCACGCCCCTGCCGGCACGACTCTGATAGCTCAAACCCAACGTGCTACGGCTGCTGGGGTCAAGGGGGTCTCACCCCCTTGCCGCCGGAGGCACTTCCATGAGGAACCGTGGGACACAACGGACGTCCGCTTTGTGGAACCGGCGTTGAGGACTCACCGCTCGCCCTGGAATCCCTGCGGGTTGGTGAGGGGGCATACGGCACGTTGTCCGCGTTTGGACACGCCCTCCTTCAGACATCTCTCGACGGCCAGGCCTCCGGCGGGCAAAGGGGCGTTGCCCCCTTGCATCCCCCACCAGGGTGCCCCTGGACCCGGTTCTTTTGGCGCTAAGCTCCCGATTGTACCCAATCGAACAGCGGCTCCAGCTTCGACCGCGATGCCTCCACAATCCGGATCGCCGGCAGGTTCAGATCCACCGGCCACTCCGCATTCATCGCCTCCGCACGCGGAGACAAAAACAGAACCTGCGCATTGCTCGGAATCATCGGACCCACCTGCTCCAGCAACGGCCGCACCGGCGTCCCCGTCCCCGCCTCCAACGCCGCCAGCATGTCCAGCAGATCGTCCAGCCGCCCCGCACTCCGCCCGCCCCCCCACACCTGCGTCGTCTTTCCATGGACGCCGAAGAGCAGACTCGCATCCCGACTCTGCCGGAGATGCGAAACACACACCGTCGCCGCAAAACTCAACGCCAGCTCAAACGGCTCGTCCCACTCCCCAGCCACCGTCCGCGGACTGTAGGCATCGACCAGCACCACCAGCGGCGCATCCCGGTTCTCCCGGAACTCACGGACCATCAGATCGTTGTGCCGGGCCGTCGACCGCCAGTGCACCGTCCGCGGATCGTCTCCCGGCCGGTACTCCCGGATGCGATGGAACTCGTCGTGAAACGGTCCGCCTCGCGTCATCGACCGGCTCACCTGCTCGGCCGCCAGCGACAGCCGCGTCCGCCAGTCCGCCCGCAGGCGCCCGATCCACGGATAGACCAGAAGCTCCCCTGCCGCCGGCAGGTTCAATCCCCGCTCGACCAACCCGAGCGGGAACTTGGTGTCCGCATAGAACGGCCCGAAGTAATGCTTCCCCCGCCGACGCAACTGGAGCTGATAGTGCCCCCGCTGCTCGCCCCCCGCCGGACAACGGATGAACAGGACCTCGGGGGCCAGGTTCTCGCGGCAGCCGGTGACATGGTCCCGGACAAGCAGCAGCCACACCGCCAGCCACGACTTGCGGTTTTGTAGCGTCAGCTCGACCGAGAAGGGTTCGCCCACCATCGCCCGCGGCGGGAGGTTCCGCGTCACGGTGACCCGCTTGAGGACGGTGAAGGTGTGCCAGCCGTTCATCACGAACGGCCCCGCCATCAGCGAGAAGACCAGCATCAGCGAGTTCGACCGGCCGATCAGCGCCCCCACGAGGAGGAAGAACATGATCACCAGGTACGCCCGCCCCTCCGCCGGAAGGTGGAACCGGTTCCGGATCACGCCGCGGTTGCCGAGCCGCGGGAAGAGGTTCGCCAGGATCTCCTTCAGTCCCCAGACCGAGAAGGCGGTCCCGCAGAACAGGATGATCCAGTGCCCGCCGTCGCCCAGCCGCTCCCCGATGAAACTGGTCGCCAGCTCAAAGGCGACCAGCCCCAGGCCGGCGATCATGGCCACGATCCCCCCCGACGACACCTGTCGGGGGAGGGAGGGAGCGCGCGCAGTCGAGGGGGTGGACATGGTGAAAGCGCCGGGACGACGGACGGTCAGGCGACGGGAACCTCAATCGAGGTTGAGCTGGACGTCGACCCAGGTCTTCTTCTCGTCCGATTCCAGCACGGCATCCGCCACGGACTGCGCGAGCGCACCGTGATCGAAGCCCGGAATGGCGGGCCGGTCCTCGACGATCGCCGAGGTCAGCTCGTACACGAGGTCATAGCGGAAGACGGTGCTCGGGACCCCTTCCTGCGGGTTGCGCGGGCTGCCCGGAAGGACCAGGAACTCCCGCGGAACCGCCACCTGCTTCAGCGACTGATGGTGCTGGCCGACGAGGATCGTGTTCGGCTCGGTCAGCTTGTAGACCGCCGACCCTTCCGAGCCGTTGACCTCCGCCCATTCCCAGCCGAAGCCGTCGTTGTAGTGCCCCTTCATGACAGTGCTCCCCTCCCACACGCCGACCGCGCCGCTCTTGAAGCGGCCGATCAGGGAGGACCAGTCGTCGACCTCGGACGGCGGACAGGACTGGCCGTCGGCGGTCTTGTCCCGCTTGCAGAACTGGGCGACCGCGCCGCAGATCGACTCGATCGGCCCCATGAGGTCCATCGCGAAGTCGATACGGTGGATCGTCATGTCGAACAGGTCGCCGGCGCCGGCCCGCTTCTTGTACTGCCGCCAGCCCCAGCTCGTCTCGGGGAGGTCGAGGAACCGCTGGCTGCGGAAATGCCGCGGCGTGCCGAGCTTGCCGCTGTCGATCAGGTGCTTGAGGTACCGCATCGACGGGGCGAAGCGGTAGGTGAACGCCGTCATGTGCTTGACGTTGTTCTTCTTCGCGGCGCGGTACATCTCGGCCGACTCGTGGAAGTTCAGCCCCAGCGGCTTCTCGCACATGATGTGCTTGCCGCCGTTGGCGCAGGCGATGGCGATGTCTTTGTGGGTGTCGTTCGGCGTGGCGATGATGACCGCGTCGATCCCGGGGTCGGCGGCGATCTCGTTGTAGTCGGTCGTGAGCTTGTTCAGGCCCCAGTCCGACTTCCGCTGCTTGAGGAGCGCCTCGTTGGGATCACAGACCGCGACGAGCTCGGACCGGGGGTCGAGCCGGATGCCGGGGACGTGGTGATAATCGGAGACGGCGCCGGCTCCGATGATGGCGTAACGAACAGGCATGAAAGCATCTCGAAAGGGAACCAGATTCTGCGCCCGGAATGTATTCCGCCTCACCCGGCCCCGGCAATGAGACGATTCTTTACTCCCGGGGAGATCATAACGGCCCGAGTCGGGGAGCCGCCGGGATTCTCCCGTTGAGTGCGGTGCAATCACGGAATTCCCTGTAAGATCTGGATATGGGGCAGAGCGCCAGAATCGTGATCCACAGCGGGCCGGACCGGGGACGGGTCTTTCCGGTCGAGGGTGACCTCGTGCACATCGGCCGGGGGACCGACAACGCCATCGTCCTGGCCGACCCGGAGATTCTCGACTACCACTTCTCGGTCTCGTATCGAAACGGCCAGTGCGCCCTCAACGCCGCCGCCGCCGGTGCGGTGGTCGCCAACGGCCAGCCGCTCCCGCCGGACCAGTGGGTGGCGGTCGTCCCTCCGACAAAGCTCCAGGTAAGCGGGGCGACGGAACTGGAGATCCTCGCCAACGAGGACCTGACCGCCTCCACGACGAGCAGCGTCACCCAGTCCTGGACGGACGATTCGTCGACGGAAGCGAAACGGAAAGCGGCCGGGGCAGGAGGGGCCAAGGTCAAGAAGAAGGCCCGCTCCACCGGGGCCCGGCAGGTCGCGAAGTTCATTACCGACCGCCCCGGCGACCCGCTCGTGCGGCTCGGGGGGGATGGAAAGCTTCCGGAACTCGCTCTGACCGAGAAGGCCGCCACCCGGCGGGAGGCGAAAGCGCCGTCGCAGTCCTACCTGATCTGGGTCGTCATGGCGGTGAGCGTGCTGATGTCCGTCGGGATGCTCCTTATCGACGCCGAGCCGACGACTTTCCGCGGTGATTCCCGGACGACCGCGAGGAGGGAGCTGGCCTCCTACTATCGCGGCGAGGTGAGCACCCTCCAGCCGTATCAGATCTATCTCCGGAATGCGGTGCTGGCGCATGCCCAGGGGGACGCGGCGAACGAGCGGAAGAACTACTTCCGCGTTCTGGACCTCCTGGACGCCGCCGACATCCGCGATCCCGCCAATCTCAACGGGCTGACCGGAAAGCAAACCGGCCGCGGCCGCAGCAGCGACATCGATCTCCGCCGCCACCTGGAGATCCTCGTGGCCCGCTGAGGAGCCGCGGTTCTCGTCGAGAGCTGCGGGGGCGTTTGAGTCCGTACCCATCCCTGGACTCCAAGCCAGGGATGAAAACGGATGTCGAAGGCGCCTCACCCACGCCAGCCCGAAGCGCGAACGAGGGAATTCACGCCTCGTCCCTCGCTCGCGCTTCGGGCTAGTATGAGCTTCCAAACAGAACCTGGTCCCCCGTCCCCCACTTCCGGAGCCCCGACTTGGCTGGCCGCTCTTCCCGTCGCGGTTTGTCGCAGTGGCTGGCGGAGACCGACCAGCCGGTCTTTGTCGTCGACCGGCGGCGGGTCGTGATCTTCTTCAACCAGGGATGCGAGACCCTGACCGGATGGGCGGCTTCGGACGTGATCGGGCAGAAGTGCGAGTTCCGCTCCGATTCCGATGAGCGGAACGTCGATGCCGTCACGGGGGCGCTCTGCCCGCCGCCCGAGGCCTTCGCCGGCGAGGCGCTGTCGAAGCCGGTCCAGTTCGCCGCGAGGGACGGTGTGCCTCGGCCGTGGGTCGTTCATTTCGTGCCGCTCACCGCCGCAGAGGCGAAGGCCGACGTGGCGGGGGCGACCCACGATGTTCCCCGCGTCCTGGGGATGATCCTGCCGCCGGCGGCCGCGGTCCGGCTGTCTGGACCGAACGGGCATTCGCAGCTGCATGTCGAGCTGGCGTCCCTCAAGGCGGAGCTGCGGAAGCGGTACGACTTCGCCGCCTGGATCGCGGTCACGCCGGAGATGCGGCGGGTCTCGACGCAGATGGAGATCGCCCGCAGCACGGACTGCGCGGTCCTGTTCCTGGGCGAACGGGGAGTCGGCAAGGAGCATGCCGCCCGGACGATCCACTACGAGGGGCCGCACCGGCTCAAGACCTTCGTGCCGGTCGACTGCCGTCTGCTGGGGGCCGAGGAACTGGGAAACCTGATCCGGCGGTTCTTCGTGACGGAGGAGGGGGATCCGCATATCCCGATCGTCCAGCCGGGGACGCTGTTCCTGCGGAACGTCGAAAAGCTGCCGCGGGAGCTTCAGCAGTTCCTGGTCGAACAGTTCCCGAGCGGTCCGCGGAGCGACGGGCGGCGGCTGTTCGTTTCGTCCCGGCAGGCGGATCTCGATGTCGAGGGGGAGCCGTTCCTGGCCGAGTTCCGGTCCCTTGTTACGCCGGTTGTCATCCGCCTTCCGCCGTTGCGTCAGCGGCAGGAGGAGTTGTCGCTCCTCTCTCAACTGCTGCTGGAGGAAGGGAACCGGCGGGCGGATTTCCAGATGACGGGTTTCAGCCCCGAAGTCCTCCATGAGTTCCGCCGGTACAACTGGCCGGGGAATGTCGGCGAACTGGCGGAAGTCATTCTCGCGATTCGCGAGGCGGCCGCCTCCCCTGTGGTCCGGCCGACCGATTTGCCGTTCCGGTTCCGGACCGGGATGCATGCCCAGCGGATTCCCCCTGCCGAAGAGACGCAGATCGTCCCGCTCGATGAACTGCTGGAGCGGACCGAGCGGGAGCAGATCGAAGCAGCCCTGAGCAGGGCTGGCGGGAACAAGTCGATTGCGGCCGACCTGCTGCGGATTCCGCGGGCGAAGCTTTATCGGCGGATGGAGGCGCTGGGGCTTGGGGGCGGAGCCGAGAACGCGTCGGAGGAGTGAAAGCGGCCGCGGACTCGCCGAATGGAGTGTTCGAACGGCGCGCTTGCCGGCGAAGCATGCATTGCTCAAACCCAACGTGCCACGGCCGCTGGGGTCAAGGGGGCCTCGCCCCCTTGCCGCCGGAGGCGCTTTCGATGAGGAACCGAGGGACACAACGGGCGTCCGTTTTGTGGGACCAGCGTTGAGGACTCCCTCACACGACAACGCTGGCTTTGCGATTCCCGCGGGTTGGTGAGGGGGCATACGGCACGGTGTCCGCGTTTGGACACCCATTCCTTCAGACATCTCTCGACGGCCAGGCCTCCGGCGGGCAAAGGGGCGTTGCCCCTCTGCACTCCCCACCAGGGTGCCCCTGGACCCGGTTCTTAAGAGGCCGTCCGAAAAACGAGGGCGCTTCCCATCTCACCCATCCTCAGCGAACGTGACAAACCACATCAACGGTGGAATCGACCCCGCCGGGCCAGTTACGCTCGCATCGGCCACACCCACTGTATCGCTTCGGAGCCGTCCCGATGCCTGACCTCGTCCGCCGCGACTTTCTGAAATGGCTGGCCGCACTGCCGCTGCTCAATCCGGCTCGGACCGGTCTCGCCGACGACAAGCCGGCTCCCAAACGCCCGATCCGGATCGGGCAGATCGGCGTCGGTCATCCCCACGCCAGCAAGCTCTCGGTCTACCGCAACTCTCCGGACTACGAGGTGGTCGGCATCGTCGAGCCTGACGACGCGCTCCGACGCCGGGCCCAGAATCAGAAGCCGTACGACGGACTCCCCTGGGTCACGCAGGAAGAGCTCCTCAACATGCCGGGCGTGGAGGCGGTGCTGATCGAGACCCGCGTCCGCGACCTGCTCGCCTCCGCAGAGGCGGCGATCGCGGCGGGCAAGCACATCCATCTCGACAAGCCGGCCGGCGCGGACTTCCCCCGCTTCCGCCGGATCGTCGAAGAGGCGCGGCGGCAGTCGCTCCTGATCCAACTTGGCTACATGTACCGCTACAACCCCGGCATCCTCCTGCTGAACGAGATCCGCAAGGCGGGATGGATCGGCGACCTGTTCGAGGTCCACACCGTCATGAGCAAGGTCGTCGGCGCAAACGAGCGGAAAGAGCTGGCCGAGTTCCCCGGCGGAATCCTGTTCGAGCTGGGAGGGCACATCACCGACCTCGTCGTGGGGCAGCTCGGCCGCCCGGACAAGGTGACGGGGTTCCTCCGGCACTCCGCGGCGCTCGACGACGGCCTGATCGACAATGGCCTGATGGTGTTGGAGTACCCGCGGGCGACTGCCAGTGTGAAGTCGAGCGCCGTGGAGGTGTCGGGCGGCGACCGGCGGCACTTCGTCGCCTGCGGGACCGGCGGAACGCTGCAGGTCCAGCCGCTCGACAATCCGTCGGTCCGTCTCACCTTTGCGGAGCCGCACGGCGAGTACCGCGGGCCGTACCAGGATGTCCGGCTCCCCAAGTATCCGCGTTACGTGGGGGACGCGGCCGACATGGCGAAGATCCTTCGCGGGGAGAAAGCGAGCGACTTCTCGTACGACCACGACCTGGCCGTGCAGGAGACGCTCCTGCGGGCCTGCGGGATGCCGCTCACCTGAGAGACGACGCCATGCTGATTCCCAGGGCCCTGCTGGACCGAATCGGTGGAGGCGAGGTGACGCTCGCCTTTCGCCGCTGGGTGAAGCCGACCGTGAAGACCGGCGGAACGCTCAAGACCGCGATCGGTGTTCTCGACATCGTCCGGGTCGAGGAAACGGCAGCGGAGTCGATCACCGAGGCGGATGCCGTGAGCGCCGGGGCTCCTTCGCTCGCAGTGCTTCTCGGCGAGCTCGAACGGCGCACGGGAACGCTCTATCGCATCGAGCTGGCCTACCGGGAACCGGATCCGCGGATCGCCCTGCGGGAGGACGACGAGCTGTCCGACGAAGAGTTCCGCGGCCTCGCGAAGCGGCTGCATGGGATGGATCAGCGGGCCGCGGGCGGCGCCTGGACGCGGCGGGTTCTTACCGGCATCGAACGTCATCCGATGCAGGCGGCCGGCGACTTGGCGGCGCAGCTTGGTTTCGAGAAGGAGTGGCTCAAGACCCACGTCCGCAAGCTCAAGAACCTCGGTCTGACGGTCAGCCATCACCCCGGGTATACGCTCTCGCCTCGCGGGAGGACGGTTCTGGCGCGATTGGGGCGGTGAGGAACTCGCCGGCAGTGTGTGTCTGGAAGGTCCGTGGTGTGTCTCTCTGGGGCGAAGCCGGATTGTCGCAAGCCGGGAGGAAGAAGCTCCAGCTGAGCCGCGAAGGTTCGCAAACGCGTTCCCTCTGTCCCCCTGACGCTGGGGAGCTGGGCAACGGGGACGCCCGAGGAGCCTCCGGCTACCGGTGCCACCTCCGTCCGCCACGACGGGCGTTCTGCGTGCTCTGTCGAAGAGACGGTTGGCCGCGTTCACCACCGCCGCGGCTCGGCGGGAGCCTCGCCCTCCCGAGGTCTGCCCCACACTCGCATCGGCTTGCTGCGCCAGCCTTATCGCTTCTGGAAGGCGATGAAGATTCCGACCGCCGCGACGGCTGCGAGGATTGCGAAGGCGATCTTCCAGGCCGAGTAGGGGCGTTCTCCCTGGACCTCTCCGGTCGAGGCGTTCACGTAGACGCGGTACGGCTTGTCGTGGAAGCGGTAGACCAGCATCCAGACCGGCAGGAGGATGTGCTTGAACGTCACGGCGTCGAACCGCGAGCGGATCTGGTGGATCCGCTGCTGGTCGCCGCCGATCCGCCGCCGCGCGTCCTGCTCCAGCGCCGCTTGCATCCGCGCCCGGGCGGTCTCGAAGCCGTTGTCGAGGGGAACATCGTAGGTCCGGGCCATGAACCCCGCGAGCGCCTCCTGGTTGAACGGGATCGCTTTGTCCATCGGCCACGGTTCGAGCTCGCGGATCACCTCGGCGGGCAGACCGCGGGTGGCCACGATGAACAGGTCGTCGAAGAACCGCTGGAACCGTCCGCTGGCGGGCGACCAGCGGACGCGGGTTTCGGTCCGGCGGTTGTCGCCTGAACCGACCGTGACCGTGTAATTGTCTCCCCGTTCGCCGCTGTAGACCGTGAACGTGGCGGAGTCGAACGTCCAGTACGGCAGGTAGACGCCGTTGAACCGTCCTTCGACGCCGCGCTTGAGGAACTCGTTGGGGGCGAACCAGCGGGACGTGACCCATTCCCGGAGGTTGCCATGGGCCCGCTCGTGGTCGACGAGGAACGGGATCACCGCCTGGACCGGGATGCGGCGGGTCGCCGTGTGGACCTGTTCGCGCTGGATCGGGATGCCGCAGAAGGGGCACTCGGAGCTGGTCAGCGTTCCGACGAAGACCGTCGTCCCGCCGCAGCCTCCGCAGCGGACTTCCGATTCACCCGGGACCTCTTCCTCTCCCCGCTCGCGGAGTTCCGCGAGGCGCTGGAGCATTGCCTCGTAGTCCTGCTCCTCGATGACGGCGTGTTCGGAGATGGCGAGCTGCTTGACGTGTCCGCAGTAGGGGCACTTCAGCGCCTGGTCGCCGATGTTGAACGCGAGATCGGCCCCGCAGGCTTCGCAGGGGAAGACGCGTCCGCGGCCGTCGTCGACGGTTTCGCCTGTCTGGCCGACGGGGCCCAGTTCCGGCAGGTCGGAGCGATCCCGCGGCGCACGGTCATCGCTGTCTTCGGAGAATGCCATCCCGCGTCTCTCCCGGTCGGTTGCGCGGATGGTAGCGGAGAGTCTGGGCCGGTTCGACGAAGCCCGGCGGCGTTCCCGAATCCGGTCGGCCGGGAGTTCGGGGCGGGGCGACCGGGGAACCGGCTTCCTGGCGGCCTACGCTCAGGGGGGACAGATGTGGATCACTCGGCGGCGGGATCGGCGGGTTGCTCGGGGGCGGCGCCGTGGCATTCGGCCCAGCGTTCCCAGGCGTAGGTCCATTCCATCCACATCCGCATCACGGACCAGAGGCTCCGCATTTTGACGAGCTGTTGCTCGGACATTTTGGACTGCTGGTGGAGGCTGGCCTCGGCGGCGGTTTTGAGTCCCCACCGCTCGGAGAGTTCGCGGCACAGGCCTTCGGCGCTGAGGTCGGGATCGGCTCCGGCGGCTGTCAGGCCGGCCCGATCTGCCTGGACGAAGAGGTCGAAGAGTTCCTTCCGATACGGATCGATCTCGATCGGCCGGGTGGCTTCCTCGGTGCGAGAGATCAGGGCGTCGACTTGTTCGACAATCCGGGTCGCCACTTCGGTGACGGGTTCGGACGAGGGGGTGGCGGCGGCGGCGGTTTCGGTGGGGCTCATGCGATTGTCGGGCGAAAAGTCGTGGGCCGGCGGGGAAATGGCGTGGCCGGGGAGAAAGTGTGAGGCGGGGTGTGGCCGCGGGTCAAGGGGGTGGAGTGTTGTGGTGGGGGGCCGTGGAAAAGATCGGGCGGCTTGCGCGGGGTTCTCCGGTTGCGAAGACTGCCGGGCCTAAACCGGGGTCCAGGGGGTCACCCCTGGTGGGGGATGCAAGGGGGCAACGCCCTCTTGCCCGCCGGAGGCCTGGCCGTCGAGAAATGTCTGAAGGAGGGCTTATCCAGACGCGGACGACGTGTCGGATGCCCCCACATCAACCCGCGGGGAATCCAAAACGGGCGTCCGTTGTGTCCCACGGTTCCTCATGGAAGTGCCTCCGGCGGCAAGAGGGCGGGACCCCCTTGACCCCAGGCTGCCGTGGCACGTTGGGTTTGACGTAGCAGTGTCGTGCCGGCAAGAACATCGACCGGGCAGGAAAGGGTTCTTCCGGATGCGGCGAAACCCCAATCCGGGTAACATGATCCTGCAAAAGTCGCCCCAGGGCTCGTAGCTGGCGGTCCCCGTCGAGCCGAGGCGAATCTGTCGACCGTCCTGCCGGGGACGAGCGAGAGGACGGGACCGCCGAGTTGCCTGGATTTGCTGCCAGACAGACCACCCATGAACCCATCGATCGGCTCCCCGGCCACGACGCTCGATGACATCCTGATCACTCCCGAACTGGCGCGCCGGACCTCCCGCGCACCCGATTTCGAGGCGGAAGGCCGCGTCCTGGTCGCCCTCGCCCGGGTGATGGCGGAAGCCCCCGAGAGCGTCCTGCAGGTGCTGTGCGATCGGGCCCTCGAACTCTGCCACGCCGGCTCGGCCGGAGTCAGCGTCTGGGATGACGCCGGTCCCGAGGCGGTCTTCCGCTGGCAGGCCACCGCCGGAGACTACGCCCCCTACGTCGGCGGGACGATGCCGGGACAGTTCAGCCCGTGCGGCGTGGTTCTCGAACGGAACGCCCCGCTGCTGATGGCGAACCCGCACCGGTTCTTCCCCTACATCGCCAACCTTTGCTCGCCGGCGCGGGAAGTCCTGCTCGTTCCGTTCCACCAGGGGGGCGTCGTCATCGGGACGGTATGGGTCGTGGCCCACTCGCCCGACCGGCACTTCGACTCCGAAGACGCGCGGCTCGTCGCCAGCCTGACCCAGTTTGCCGGCGCGGCCGTCCAGATGCTGAACCGGGTCGCCGCCACGGCAGCGGCCGAGCAGTCGCTTCTGGAAAGCGAAAACCGGTTTCGGGCGCTCGTCACCGCGACGTCGGACGTGGTCTACCGGATGAACGCGGACTGGACCGAGATGCGGCAGCTCGTCGGCCGGGAGTTCATTATGGACACCCGCGAGCCCTCCCGCTCCTGGCTCGATGTCTACATCCCCGCTGAAGAACGGCCCCGCGTCACCCGGGCCGTTCAGGAGGCCATCCGGGCCCGCCACAAGTTCGAGCTGGAGCACCGGGTCGTCCGCCTCGACGGCACCATCGGCTGGACGTTTTCCCGGGCGATCCCGATTCTCGACGACGCGGGCCACATCGTGGAGTGGTTCGGAACCGCCACCGACATCACGGAGCGGCGCCGCACAGAGGCCGAGTCGACGCACCTCGCCGTCACACTCGGTCTCGCGATGGAGGCGGGGAAGCTCGGCTTCTGGGAATGGGATCCGACGATCGACCGGGCGACGCTCTCCGCACAGGCCCGCGAGATCTTCGGCGTTCCGGACGAGGCCTCCTACGGTCACGAGGACCTGCGGAGCCTGCTCCATGCCGATGACCGGCAGCGGGCCCGCGACACGGTGGCCCGCGCGGTTGCCGCCCGGAAGGACTACGACATCGAGTACCGGCTGAACCCGCGCGACGGCGAGTCCCGGTGGATCGCCGTCCGGGGACGGGGGATCTACGACGACGACGGCCACCTCCTGCGGATGCACGGCGTCGTTCAGGACGTTCACGAGCGGCGGGAGGTCGAGGAGGGGCTGCGGCAGCAGTCGGACCGGATGCGGCTCCTGTGGGAAGCGGCCGCGGTGCTGCTGACGACCGAGGAGCCGGACTCGATGATCCGCCGGCTGTTCAGCAAGATCGCTCCGCACTTCGGCCTCGATACCTACTTCAACTTCATGGTCGACGAATCCGGCCAGTTCCTGCGGCTGGAGTCGTGCGCCGGGATTCCGGACGTCGTCGCGAACTCGATCCGCCGGCTGGAGTTCGGCCAGGCGATCTGCGGAGCGGTCGCGGTCAGCCGCGAGCCGATCACCGCCACCTGCATTCAGCAGTCCGCCGATCCGCGGGTGCAGCTCGTCAAAGGGTTCGGGATCCAAGTCTATGCCTGCAACCCGCTCCTCGCTGGCGACCGGCTGCTCGGCACGCTGTCGTTTGCCAGCCGGACGCGGGAGACGTTCGATCCGGATGAGCTCGAGTTCCTGAAGACGATCTGCCACTACGTCACCGCCGCCTACGACCGGCTGCGTCTGATCCGGCAGCTCCGCGACGCCGACCGCAAGAAGGACGACTTCATCGCCCTGTTGGCGCATGAGCTCCGCAACCCGCTCGCTCCCATCCGCAACGGCCTGCAGGTGATCCGCCTGGCGGACAACGACCGCGACACGCTGGCCTGGGCCCGGGAGATGATGGACCGGCAGCTCTCCCACATGGTGCGGCTGATCGACGACCTTCTCGACATGTCCCGCATCAACCGCAACAAGATGGAGCTGCGGCGAGCGCGAGTGAGCCTCACCGAGATCGTCGCGAGCGCCGTCGAGACCGCGCGGCCCCAGCTCGACGCGGCCGGGCACGAGCTGATCATCGCCCTCCCCGCCGCCGTCGTGATTCTCGACGCGGACCTGACCCGGCTGGCCCAGGTCTTCTCGAACCTGCTGACGAACAGCGCCAAGTACACCCCGGCCGGGGGACGGATCTGGCTGTCGGCGGAACGGGCCAACGGGCAGATCGTGGTTTCGGTCCGCGACACCGGGATCGGCATTCCGGCGAACGCGCACCCGACGATCTTCGACATGTTCAGCCAGGTCGATCGGACCGTGGAGCGGAACAGCGGAGGTCTGGGGATCGGCCTGGCGCTCGTGAAAGGCCTCGTCGAGATGCACGGCGGTACCGTGGCGGTCGCCAGCGACGGCGAAGGGGAGGGGACGACGTTCACCGTCACCCTGCCCGAAGCGGAGCGGACCACGTCCGATGAGGCCGTCCTTTCCGAAGTCTCCGCCCCCGGGGGCTCACGCCGGATCCTGATCGTGGATGACAGTCACGACGGGGCCCGGTCGCTGGCCGAGATGCTCCGCCGGCTCGGCAATGAAGTCGACACGGCGCACGACGGACTGGCCGCGGTGGCGACGGCCGAGACGTTCCGGCCCGACGTGATCCTGATGGACGTGGGGATGCCGCTTCTGAACGGTCTTGACGCGACGCGTCGGATCCGGCAACAGCCCTGGGGCCGCGCGGTCCGGATCGTGGCGCTCACCGGATGGGGCCAGGAGAATGATCGGGAACGCTCCCGGGCCGCCGGCTGTGACGGCCATCTCGTGAAACCGGTCGAGCTGACCGATCTACAGAAGATGCTGCGGCACCTGGAGGTCTGAGTCCGCCGCGGATTGCCTGCGTGTGCCAGCAAGGGTGGACTTCGCGCGGAGGTCCGTCGGCCGGGGACGGTGTTCAAGCGGTGTCGGACGGACAGCTACTTCGGCTTGCCCGGCGTCTCGGTATTCGGCGCCCAGCGGACGAGTTCTTCGAGCAGCGTCCGCAGTTCCGCGTGCTGCCGGACTCCGGCGATCAGCGAATACGGATCGATCCGCCGCCGTCGAAGCTCGACCCGCAGCGCCGGGAGGATCTCGGTCTGGAAGACGATCTCCTGCCGCCAGCGGATCCAGTGGAAACAGATGCAGAGCGAAAAGACGAGAAGGAGCGGGAACAGGTACCACACCTGCCACGACCCCGAGAGCGTGGCGTGCCCGAGCACGCAGAGCGTCACGAACGACACCCCGGTGACCCACAGCGGCAGGGCCCCGAGCGAATTGAGCTGCTCGTTGGCCTGGACGAGCCGGCCGTAGAGGTACGCTTCGTCGATGCCGTCGCGGAGTTCATCCGGACGGAACGGTTCGTAGACCAGCTCGCCGTCCCGCCGGGACACGAGGAGCGATTCCCCTTCGTCCGGGAGGTGTTCGGCCAGCTGCTCGAGTTCCTCGAAGGGACTGCTGTACATGAGGGGGAGCCTTCGAACCTGAGACGGAACCCGCTTTCATGGCGGGATTTCCGTTCCCTGTCCGACGACAGGGGTTCGGCAGGCCGTCCGTGGCACTACCAACGAAAAATTCTATCCGACGCGCCCGATGACTTCCAGAATTTGGGCCAGATCGTTGTCCACAACGATCGGGCCATTCTGGTAGGGCCGCGTCACAATGCCTCGCTTTGCCAGTTTCTGAGCCTCCTCCGCAGCCGCATCGGAGTGATACCCGACCGTGGCCGTCGGGTCCTTGAGCTGGTGTCCGGTCAGAATACAGACGACACGGTCGCTGGGGGCAATAATTCCCTGCTGACGTAGCATTTTTGCACCAGCGACGCTGGCACCGCTCGCAGGCTCACATCCAAACCCGCCAGCCCCAACCTGCGCCTTCGCGTCGAGGATTTCCTCGTCCGTCACTTCCCGGACGACGCCGTTGCAGGCGTCGAGTGCCCTTAAGCATTTCTTGAGGTTGACCGGCCGGTTGATCTCGATGGCGCTGGCCAGCGTGTCGGCCCGGTGGTTGCGGGCGTCCATGTCGCGGTAGAAGGAGTCGACGAGTTCCTTCTGCGGGCGGCCGTTGTTCCACCGCAGGCCCTGGTGCTCGTACAGCTCGTAGAGGGTGTTCGCGCCGGAGGCATTGATTACCGCCAGCCGCGGGATGCGGTCGATGAGGCCGAGCTGTTTCAGTTCGAGGAACGCCTTTCCGAAGGCGCTGGAGTTCCCGAGGTTTCCGCCGGGGACGACGATCCAGTCCGGGACTTCCCAGCCGAGTCCTTCGAGGACCCGGTACATGATCGACTTCTGACCTTCGAGGCGGAACGGGTTGACGCTGTTGCAGAGGTAGATGTTCTGCTGTTCGCAGACGGCCCGGACCTGCTGGAGGGCGTCGTCGAAGTCGCCGCGGATCTGGATCGTCACCGCGCCGTAGTCGAGCGCCTGGGAGAGTTTGCCGTAGGAGATCTTGCCGCTGCCGACGAAGACGACGCAGCGGAAGTGTCCCGAGACGCCGGCGTAGATGGCGAGCGAGGCACTGGTATTTCCGGTCGAGGCGCAGGCGGTCATTTTGGCGCCGACCATCCGGGCGTGGGTCGACGCGGCGGTCATGCCGTTGTCTTTGAAGCTTCCGGAGGGGTTGAGGCCTTCGTACTGCAGGAAGAGTTGGCCGGGCTTCATCCCGACGTACTTGGCGACGGGATCGCACTTCTGGAGGTAGGTCTGTCCTTCGCCGATGGTGACGATCTGGTCATCGGGGGCGAACGGGAGGAGTTCGCGGAATCGCCAGACGCCGCTGTAGTCGAGCGGGTTGTGGCGGGTCATCCACCGCTTTTCAAACTCTTTGAGCGAGGACGGGACGGGGACGCGGTCCCAGTCGTAGTGGACGTCGAGGAGGTCGTGGCTTTCCGGGCAGACCGTGAGGACCTGATCGATGCCGTAGCGGGTCTGGCAGTCGGGTGAAATGCTCTTTTGGAAGGCGATCTCGGCCACGGCGTACGACACTTCTTGATCGGGAGGGAGAGGGCAAAGTGGAATTGTGATGGGGGGCGGGGGCGGAGTCGAGTGTAAGGCGCTCTTGCCGGCAAAGCGCTGTTTGCTCAAACTCAATGTGCTACGGCAGCTGGGGTCAAGGGGGCCTCGCCCCCTTGCCGCCGGAGGCGCTTCCATGAGGAACCATGGGACACAACGGACGTCGGCTTTGTGGGACCGGCGTTGAGGACTCCTCGCTCGCTCTGGACTCCCTGCGGGTTGGTGAGGGGGCATACGGCACGGTGTCCGCGCTTGGACACTCACTCCTTCAGACATCTTCCGACGAGACGGCCTCCGGCGGGCAAAGGGGCCTTGCCCCTCTGCACTCCCCACCAGGGGTGCCCCCTGGACCCCTATCCTCCAAACAACCATGTGCCGACCCAACGGATCGCCGTGAACGCCACGAACAGGCTTACCGTCAGACACGTCAGCACGATCACGATCAGGAGAGCAAAGAATGCGCGATCACTGAACTCCGCCCGGCGGACCGTCCGGGGATCGGCCGCCGCATGCCGACGAAGCAACTCCACATTCCGGTTGTTCGCCTTCCAGTACACATCAAACGCATCACCCAGAATCGGAATCGAACCCATCGCGGCGTCGACCAGCAGGTTCGTCGTCATCCGGGTCATCGTCACCTTCGAAACACCCCGCCGCTGCGCCTCCCGCAGAATCAGAATCGACAGGAGCGAAGTCCCAACATCCCCCAGCCCGGGGATGACACCCAGCAGAGCGTCGAGACCAATCCGGATGTTGGTTCCGGGAATCTTGAGGACGCTGTCGAGCAGATGCGCCAACACCTCCAGTCCAGCCAGCTCCATACCGGGACCGGTGGTCGGTCCCCTGCCACGAGGGGCCGATTCCCCAGGAAGGATGACCACGGGGTCGGCAGCGGACTCGGCGCGCGGATGAGATGCGTCGGACAAGGAAGACTCCTCAGGGGCGATGCGTCGAATTCTACACGCCGCCGCGGATATAGTGACCGGTTGCCACCCGGGAGAGACAAGAATGGCCATCGCCTTGACCGTGCGGGACGAGACAACCATGGGAAAGACGACGAACGAATTCGTCGTCGAGTTCCTGACGGAAGAGATCACGGTCCGCGAACTGATCCGGGCCCGCGTCTACCAGGAAGTCCAGGACTACAACACCCGGCAGCCCGGCGAGTACCGGGGCCTCGTCCAGCCCAGCGATGCCGAACGGACGCTGAACGGCGGCAAGCTCAAGACCGGCCGGCAGATCGACTGGAAACAGCAGTTCGAACAGGCCTGCGAGGCCTTCGACCAGGCCCGGGTCCTCGTCCTCGTCGACGACCAGCAGGTCGAGTCCCTGGAACAACAGGTCGTCCTCCGCCCCAAGACCCCCCAGCATGAGGCGACGTCGGTCACGTTCCTCAAGCTGACTCCACTTGTGGGGGGCTGAGATGCCCCGAGGGGAGGGGGACCAGCGGGACGGTCTCTGGGACCGGCTGATTCCAGCGGACGCCTGGGCCGTGGCCGTGCGCGAGGAAATGGCCGCGGCGCCCGAGATCGATCGCTGGCGGTGGGCCGGGATCTTCGAACTCGCCTTCACCGCGTCCGCCTCGACACCGTCGGCCAAGTGGAAAAAGACCGCCGCCGCGCTCCTTGAAGAGATCTCGATCTCCCGATTCTCCGAGGCGGTCCAGCGCTGGTTCCCACAGGCGGACCGCCTGCGGCTCGGCGAGGCGGCCGGCGAAATGACGTTTCCGATTCCGCAGAACGATACGGCTCTGAAGGGGCTCTGCTGGATCGCCGGATTGATCGATGATCCCGAGATGGCCCGGCTTCTGGGCCGGCTGGCTCTTTCGGCCTACAAGAAGCTGCCGGGGATCGGGCCGCGGGCCGTGAGCGTCGGGAACGCCGCGGTCTACGCCTTGAGTCAGATGCCGAACGAAGCGGCGGTCGGCCAGCTCGCGATGCTCAAGATCAAGGTCAAGGCGGGGAACGCGCAGAAAGGGATCGAAAAGGCCCTCGGGACCACGGCGGAACGGCTCGGTGTTCCGCGGGAAGAGATCGAGGAGATGGGGGTTCCGGGTTACGGGCTCACCGGTGTCGGCCGACTGGAAGAGACCTTCGGCGACGTCACGGCCCGGCTCGAAGTCGACTCCCGCGGCAAAGGAGAAATCCTCTGGATCAAAGGGAGCGGCAAACCGCAGAAGTCCGTCCCGGCGCAGGTGAAGTCCGACTTCCCCGAGGAGCTGAAGGATCTCAAAGGAGCAGCCAAGGACATTGAGAAAATGGTCCCAGCCCAGCGGGACCGGATCGACAACCTGTTCCTGCAGCGGAAGGCGTGGCCCTTCTCGATCTGGAAGGAGCGGTATCTCGACCATCCGGTCGTGGGCCTGATCGCCCGCCGGCTCGTGTGGCGGTTCGCGTTCGGCAAGGAGTCTCGCGACGGCATCTGGCACGACGGCCGGATCGTGAACGTCGATGACGAGCCGCTTCCGGGGCTCGATGGGGCGGATGTCGGTCCGGACGTGACCGTCGAACTGTGGCATCCGGTCGGCCGCCCGCTCGACGACGTTCTCGCCTGGCGGAACTGGCTCGAGCGGCATGAGGTCCGCCAGCCGTTCAAGCAGGCGCACCGCGAGGTGTACCTGCTGACCGACGCCGAGCGGCGGACGAACACCTACTCCAACCGCTTTGCCGCGCATGTCCTCCGTCAGCACCAGTTTCATGCCCTGTGCGGTGTGCGGAACTGGAAGAACAAGCTGCGGCTGATGGTCGACGACATCTACGCCCCGCCGACGAAGGACCTGCCGCAGTGGGGGCTGCGGGCGGAGTTCTGGGTCGAGGGGATCGGCGATCAGTACGGCCGCGACACGACTGACAGCGGCAGCTTTCTCTACCTCTCGACGGACCAGGTCCGGTTCTACCGGATCAATGCCGACCGGCGCTATGCCCATGCCTTTGGCGGCGGCTACGAGATTCACGGCGAGGAGCACCCCGCCAACGAACCGCTGCCGCTCGATCTCATCCCGCCGCTTGTCTTCTCCGAGATCCTGCGGGACGTCGACCTGTTCGTGGGGGTCTGCAGCGTCGGGAACGATCCGACGTGGGCGGACGGCGGGCCCGAGGGGACGTATGCCAACTACTGGACGAACTTTTCCTTCGGCGATCTGACCGCCTCGGCGACGACGCGGAAGGAAGTCCTGCAGCGGCTCATCCCGCGGCTGAAGATCGCCTCCCGCTGCTCCTTCGACGAGAAGTTCCTCAAGGTCCGGGGGGACCTGCGGACGTACAAGATCCATCTCGGGAGCGGCAACATCCTGATGGAGCCGAACGACCAGTACCTGTGCATCGTCCCCGACGGCCGGATGGAGAAGACGGCGGGGAACGACGGCATGTTCCTCCCCTTCGAGGGAGACCGGACGCTGTCGATCATCCTCAGCAAGGCCCTCCTCCTGGCGGCGGACACGAAGATCACCGACACGACGATCACCCGGCAGATCCAGCTCGCATGACGACCCCCGATTCCGCATCGCCCGGTCTGTCGAACGCCTGGTCGCGCGTCGCGGGCGGGCTGCGTTATTACGGAGCGAAGCTCGCCGCCGGGGCGCGATGGGCGGCTGAGGCGGGAGTCGACACGCTCTATCCCCACACCTGCGCGGCCTGCGAGACGGAGCTGCCGGACGGCCGGTCCGCGCGACTGCTATGCGACGGCTGCCGTTCGCGACTCGTTCGCCTCGATCAAGCCTGGTGTCCCCGCTGCGCGGCGCCGGCCGGACCCTATGCCGCCTCGGAGACCGGCTGCCGGGAGTGTCTCAACGAAGCGTTTCCGTTCGAGTCGGCGGTGACGCTCGGCGGCTATCGGGAGCAGGCGGGGCCGGCCGATGGCCACGGCTCTCTCCTGCGATCGCTCATCCTGCAGGCCAAGGCGAGCGGCGGACCGCGGCTGACGGAAGCCCTGACGCAGGAACTGCTCGAGGTGCGTCGTGGCTGGTTTCAGAACCTCGCTCCTGATGCAGTTGTTCCCGTCCCCCACTTCTGGGCGCAGCGGCTGGTCCGCGGGGATCTGACCCCGCAGACGATCGGGGCGGTCCTGGCCCGGCAGCTTCGGCGGCCGCTCCAGCATGACGCCGTCCGCAAGACCCGCTGGACCAGGCGGCAGACTCGATTGCCGGGGTCGACGCGGCGGGTCAACCTGCGAAGCGCCTTTGCCTGGACCGGCCGCCCCGTCGCCGGACTGCGGCTGCTCCTCGTCGACGATGTCATGACGACCGGCGCGACGGTAAAGGGAGTCGCGAAGGTTCTGTTGGAGGCGGGCGCGAAAGAGGTTCACGTCGCCGTGCTGGCGCGGTCCACGGGCTGAGCGGTCCGTCCGGGGCTAGGTTCTGTCTGGAAACGCTCACCAGCCCGATGCGCCAGCGAGGGACGACGCGTGAATTCCCTCGCTGGCGCTTCGGGCTAGTGTGGACGGAACGCCTCCGAAATCCGCTTTCATACAGGCCCTAAGTTTCCTCTTCGAGCCCCACCGCCCCTTCGGTGATCCGCTTCACGAGGATCGTGGCGTACGAACCGCGGGGGAGGCGGAACGACAGGGAGAGCTTCCGCCGGCCGGCGTAGAGCTCGTCGTCGCCGGAGGAGTGGGTCATCCCCTGGAAGTCGATAAAGGCCTTGCGATCGCCCTTCGAGAAGAAGCTGTCGCGGTGGTGCTTGACCTTGATCTGTTCCAGCGTGAGCCCCATGTCCATCAGCACGTCGCGGATCTCGTCCGCCTGCGGGTGGCCGTCGAGGCGGGTGCGGCCGGAGGGGAGCGGGATCAGCATCTCGCGGAACTCCTGCCGCTGCTCGTCCGTCAGGCGGGGGAAGGCGAGAGGGCCGGTCACGAGGCGGACTTCCGCGATCTGCTCGGCCGGGCAGCGGCGGCGGATGAGGCGGTTGAGGACCTGGTTCCAGAGGTCGCTCTGAAAGGCGGAGAGATAGAGGCTCCGCAGGTCGGCCCGCACGCAGCCCCAGGCTCCGCGAAAATCGCCCGGGCGGTCGGCCAGGAACGTGATGATGCTGCGGCGGTGGGACTTTTCGAGACGGGCTTTGCACTCGGGCCACTGGCCCCAGTGGTCGCGGAGGATCTGCTTCTGTTTCTTCTCGCCGCTGCGGTCGAGGGGGTGGGGTTCCGCGAGGGCGAGCCAGAGGCAGCGTTCGTAGTTCTCTTCGATCCAGGCGCGGCCGATGAATTCGCCGTCCTGCGAGACGGAGCCGAACCGCTGGTCGTCGAAGTAGTTCGGCAGGCCGTCCGCGGCGACGTTCTGGAGAGCGGCGGTCGCGGTTGCGAGTTCGGCGTCGCTCATGTCCCGCATCACGAGGCTGAACTGGTTCTCGGTGATGTCGATCGGCTTGTAGGGGCGGATCGCCTGTCCGAGGTAGCGGAGGGAGAGGTTGGTCTGGATCAGTTCCCGTTTGGGTCCGCGGAAGACGGTGAGGAACTGGCTGGTCAGAGCGTGGCGGTCTTTGAGGCCGCCGTAGCTCAGGCGTTGGCGGTCGAGTTTCCAGCGGCGTGCGATGGCGTCGATGGCATCTGGTGTTGTGAGTCCGCGTTTGGACATGCGGTAGACGGCGAAGTTCCCTTCCTGGCCGATGGGGAAATCGGTCAGTTCATCGACCTGGAAGTCTTCGGGGGTGCACTTCAGTTTCATGCGGTTCTCGTGGGAAACCGGAAGTTTAGTGGTTCGAGGGGCGAGGAGAGAGCGTCCCCTGTTCATCGGGTCCAGGGGTACCCTGGTCAGGGAGTGCAGAGGGGAGAATCCCCTTTGCCCGCCGGAGGCCTGGCCGTCGAGAGATGTCTGAAGGAGATCGTGTCCAAGCGCGGACACCGTGTCATGTGCCCCCTCACCAACCCGCGGGGACTGCAAAGCAAGCGGTTGTCGATTGAAGGAGTCCTCAACGCCGGCCCCAAAAGGGGACGCCCGTTGTGTGCCACGGTTCCTCACAGGAGTGCCTCCGGCGGCAAGGGGGTAGGACCCCCTTGACCCCCGGCGGCCGTGGCACATTGGGTTTGAGCGGGCATCGCCGTGCCGGCCAGAACGAGGTTCGAGCGGAACGTCCGCTCCCCGCCGCGCTTCTCGTTTCCCCGGCCCGCACCTAAACTTGATCGATTCCGCCTGATGCGTCGTGGCCAACCGCGCCACGGAGGCGGCAACGACGGATTCGTCAGGAGCGAGAGATGGTGTTTCGTGCAATGGCCTGGGCCACCGTGATGGCCCTCGGACTGGCGACCATGCCGACGGTCGGACAGGCTCAGGGAGCCAGGCCGAAGATCAACGGAGCAAATCCGGCCGCAGAGCCCGAAGTCAAGCTGGACAGCAAGACCGACTGGCCTCCCATGCACGCCAAGTTCAAGAAGAACCGCGAAAAACTCGAACAGATGCAGAAGGAGTTCGAGACCGCGGACGCAAAGAAACAGCTGGAAATCCAGCAGCAGGCGGGCGGACTGATCCAGGAAATCAACGCCGTCTACCCGGCCCTCCGCCAGATGGCGCCGGAGGTCTTCAAGGCCGATCCGACCAACGTCGACGCTGCCGAGATCTGCCTCGAAATCGACTTCCAGAAGAACCGCTACGCCGACGCCGTCAAGGCGGCCGACCTGATCCTGACCCGGGACCCGACGAACCAGCTCGCGCTGAACCTCGGAGCGGTCTCCCACTTCGCCACGCACGACTTCGCCGGCGCCAAGGCGCTCTTCGAGAAGGCGCAGGCCGCCAACGTCCTGATCGGCCAACTCGCCCAGTATGCCGAGAACTGCGAGCCCTACGCCGCCTACTGGGCCAAGGAAGCGAAGATCCGCGAGAAGGAAGACGCCGCCCAGGGAGACGAGCAGCTTCCGATCGTCGAGTTCGAGACGACCAAGGGGAAGGTCGCCTTCCTCCTCCTGGAGAACGAAGCCCCCAACACCGTGGCCAACTTCGTCAGCCTCGTCGAGAAGAAGTACTACGACGGCCTCCAGTTCCACCGCGTCATCCCGCAGTTCATGGCCCAGGGGGGCTGCCCGAACAGCCGTCCCGGCAGCACCGAGCCGCCGGGAACCGGCGGGCCGGGCTACAACATCAAGTGCGAGTGCTACCAGCCGAACGCCCGCATGCACTTCATGGGAAGCCTGAGCATGGCCCACGCCGGCAAGGACACCGGCGGGTCGCAGTTCTTCATCACGCACCTGCCGACCGCCCACCTCAACCCGAACCCCGCCGCCCAGCGGGGGCACACGGTCTTCGGCCGCGTGATCGAAGGACAGGACGTCGTCGCCTCGATCGAGAAGGGGGACACGATCACCTCCGCCAAGGTCGTCCGGAAGCGGAACCACGAGTACAAGCCGGAAACGCAGCCGGAGCGGTAGTCCCCCCTCCCCCCGGGACCGCCTCCTCTTCTTTCCGTGACCTCATCCCGGCACCGGCCCTTGTGAAAAGGCCGGTGCCGTTTTCGTCTCCCGCGCGAGGTTCCTTTGGACGCTCCCGGCGATTCCGCGACGACGCACTACCGGGTCCGCTGGCTCTTTCCGAGCGATGCCGATCCGTTCGCCGACGCCACGCTGGAAGTCCAGGACGGGCGGATCGCGGGGTGGTCGGGCCGGCCGCATCCCGCGGCGATCGACCTCGGGAACGTCGCGGTCATCCCGGGCCTGGTGAACGCCCACACGCATCTGGAGTTCAGTCACCTGGCGCAGCCGATCCCCGCGGGGAACTCGTTCGCCGAGTGGATCGGCGCGGTGATCCAGGAGCGGAGGACCCGCACCGCGACCGGCGGGGAATCGCTGCAGGCGGGGCTCGATGAGCTGCGCCGGTGCGGGACGGTCGCCGCCGGGGAGATCGCCACGCGCTCCTGGCCGCGCGACGCCTCGGTCGAGCGCGGCGCCGCGCTGACGGTCTTCCGGGAGGTGCTCGGCCTCAGCCCCGACGCGGTCCCGCTCCGTCTGGCGGAACTGCAGGAGCATCTCGATGCGGGGGAGACGGGCGACGGTCTCCGCCGCGGCATCAGCCCGCATGCCCCCTACAGCGTTCATCCGGATCTCTTCCACGGGGCGGTCGCGCTCGCTCGCGAGCGGGATGTGCCCGTGGCGATGCACCTCGCCGAGACGCGGGAGGAACTCGAACTGCTGCGGTCCGGTTCGGGGCCGCTCGTGGAGCTGTTCACGCGGATGGGGATCTGGCGTCCGGAAGTCGTTCCTCGCGGGACCCGGATCCTCGACTCCCTGCGCGGCCTCGCCGAGGTGGGGCACGCCCTCGTCGTTCACGGCAACTACCTCGATGACGACGAGATCGCCTTCCTGGCGGACCGGCCGAACATGACGGTCGTCTACTGTCCCCGGACGCACCGCCACTTCGGGCACGCTCGGCACCCTCTTTCGCGTCTGCGGGAGCGGGGGATCCGCGTTGCTCTCGGAACGGACAGCCGGGCCTCGTCTCCGTCGCTCGATCTGTGGGACGACGTGACGCTCGTGCGGGAGCTCTTTCCCGAGGTCTCCCCCCCCTCCCTTCTGCGGATGGCGACCGCCGACGGAGCCGCGGCGCTGGGGAGCGACGCCGCTGCGGAGGTGGGCCTGCGAATCGCGACGCCGGTCACGGGGCTGAGCGTGGTAGAACTCGCCGACGGTTCCGCGAGCGACCCCTGGAAGGCGCTCTTCGCCGGCGGGACGCGGTCGCGCCCGTTTCCCGCGGGGCGTTCCGTCAGTCCCTAGAGGGGGCTTCCGCCGGCTCTGGACGATCCTTGCCGAGAGAGTGGATTCCGGCGGCGGTGAGCGCTGCGACCGGCAACGGCGGCTCCGGTTCGTCCCAGAGCGGACGGACGTCTTCGGGCACGTCCATGGCGTGAATCCTTCCGACCGGGACATCGCCCAAGCCTGCCTTCACCAGCCGCACCTCGATCACCTCGGAGAGCAGGAAGGCGGCGAACCGCTGCGCCAGCTCCGGCCGGTCCGTCTGCCTGTGGATCGCAACGACATTCGGAATCGCGACCGGACGTCCGCCGTCGAGGTAGGACGCGACGAAGCCGCGAGGGCCGGTCCCCGATCGTTCCGCGACGACGTTCGTGAAGGTCAGGAGCAGGGGCGTTCCGGCGAGATCGGAATCGGGAATCCCGGAGACCGACTTCATCGAGACCTTGGCCCCCCGGCTGCCCCAGTCCCGCAGTCGCTCGCCGAGGACGTCCGGTCCTCCGCTGGCCGCTTCGATCACCCAGGCGGCAAACCGCGGCGACCCGCCGTCGATCACGATCGACACTCCGCTCAGGTCCTCTCCCGCATGGATCGCCTCGACCTGCTTCCGGATCGTCTCAGGATCTCCCTTGGGGGACCACCAGACCTGACGCACGCCGGCGAACGCCGCCCATGTCTGCTGCGGACCGCGGAACGCCTCCGGGATGCGGGACAGGGCGGCGGGGGCGAGCGGCACGAGCTCTCCGACCGCCGCCAGCCGAACCGCGTCCAGCGGCGAGGTGTCCCACAGGACGTCGCACCGCGGCGGCGTGCCGCGGGCGATCCGATTCGCGATCCAGCCCTCCGTCGGGAGCGGATCGGTCACGACGAGGCACCGGACGCCGCTCCGCTGCTCGAATTCCGCCGCGAAGGCATTTGCGACCGGCGACTCCCGGCTGCAGAAGACGACGAGGGCGTCCGGCTCATTGCGGCGCGTGAGGCTCCAGCCTGCCAGCAGGGTCGCGGTCAGGACGATCGCCATGGAGAGCAGCTGGCGGGGAATCGATCGATAGGACATCCGGAGAAACGAAGCTCCCAGGTTCGACGTGGCGATGACGGATGGACAAGCTGCCGGCGGCCGTGGTGCCGGGTCCGGCCTGAAGGGGAGGAGGCAGCGGGACGAGGGGGAGGGGAGGGACGGTGTGACGTGGCAGTGTGGCGCGCCACTGCGGCGCGACGCCGCCTTGTTCCGTTGCTGGGCAACACCTAAACTTCGCCGCGCATTACCCGATAGTGTAACGGTTAGCACTAGAGATTTTGATTCTCTCAGTCGAGGTTCGAATCCTCGTCGGGTAATTTTCTGTGGCGGGCCGGCGGCCCGCCGAGCGGGCGACTCGCAAATGAAGTGCCTGGGAGCACGATCCGGGATCGCGATTGGAACGAGCGCCGTGATGCCTCCGGCTTGAGGCCGTCCGGATCCGAGTTCCGGAATCCTCTTTCGTTCCTCTTCCCTCCTGCCGCGGCGGTTGAAATCATCCGCTCGAACATTGGCTGGAGAGACGAATGCTGCATACGGTCATTATGGCGGGGGGGAGCGGGACGCGGTTCTGGCCCGCCAGTCGGGCGCGGCGCCCCAAGCAGTTTCTGACCCTTCTGGGAGGCCGGTCGCTGATCCAGCGAAGCTGGGACCGCTGCCGGCTCCTGACCCCTCCCGAGCGGTGCTGGGTCGTCACCGGGGAGGCCCATGTGGAGCTGGTCCGGGAGCATCTTCCGGAGCTCCCGGCGAAGAACCTGCTCGTCGAGCCCGCGCCGCGGAACACCGCGCCCGCCATTGGCCTGGCCGCGCTGCACATCCGGGAGTCCGATCCCGACGCCACGATGGCGGTCTTCCCGTCGGATCATCTCATCGATCCGTTCGACCGCTTTGTCCTGGCGATCCGCGCCGCCGAGGCCGCTCTCGTCCGCGAACCGGACAGCCTGATCCTGTTCGGCATCCGGCCGACCTTTCCGTCGACCGGGTTCGGATACATCGAGGCGGGTGAGTCCGCGCCCTCGTCCACCGGAGCGACGCCGGCGGCGCCGGCGATGGTGGCTCGCCCCGTGGCGAGCTTCCGGGAGAAACCCGATCGGCCGACCGCCGAGACGTTTCTCGCCTCCGGTCGGTTCCTGTGGAACAGCGGGATCTTCGTGTGGCGGGCCGCGCGGCTGCTGGATCTGCTGGCCGCCCACGAGCCGGAGATGGCCGCCGGACTGGAACGAATCCGAGAGACCGGCGACCGGGCCGCCGCGATTCGGACGGAGTTCCCGAGCCTGCGGTCGATCTCGATCGACTACGCGGTGCTGGAGCGGGAAGCCCCGAGCGCCCGCGTCATCGCCGCCGAGTTCGAGTGGGACGACGTCGGCAGCTGGGAGGCGCTGGCCCGCCGGATCGCCGCCGATCCCGAGGGGAACCGGACCGCCGGCCCGCACATCGGGATCGAGACGTCGAACTGCCTCGTCCAGACCGAGGGGGACCACCTCGTCGCCACGATCGGGGTCGAGAACCTGCTGATCGTCCACTCGCCGGACGCCACGCTCGTCGCCCGCCGCGACGACGAGGCGGGGATGAAGCGGCTCATCGAGCAGCTTCGAGCGCGGGGGCTGGACCGCTATCTCTGAGGTCCAAAGCGGATCCGATTGTTCGTCTGCAATCGAAACGTCTCCGACCGGCGGCATCCTGCCACCCGCACAGACGGCACAACCCGCAAAGTCCCAACATCGGGTCTTCCCTGATTGAACCCGGTTGCCTAACCGGCAAAGGTTCTCACCCGCCCGGACTATGTTTCCGATGATGGGAGTGAGGTGTCCCCGCAGGACCGCGCCCATGTCGCGCCGTGACATCGGTGCGTCGAGACAGGATCGCTGCGGGAATACCTCGGGAGCCGAGTGGAACGCCCTTCCGGCCCCTTGTCCGTCCGGATGGCGACTGAAGACGGCTCCGCGGGACTCTTCATGGCGACTGCATTGGAATCTTCGACGACGGTTCTCGAAGGGGGAATCGAGCTCATCCGCCGGCGACGGGGGACCGGCCCCGCCGCGCTCGCCCTGGGACCGGGCCGGCATACGATCGGCTCCGATCCGGCGTGCGACGTTCCGGTCGACGCCGCCGGCGTCCAGCCGCAGCACTGCCTGCTGATCGTCTCCCCCCACCGGACGATCGCCAAGGCGCTGTCTCCCCTGACCTGGATCAATGACGGCCCGTTTACGGAGGCGGCCCTTCGTCCGGGAGACCGGCTGATCGTGGGACCGGTCGAGTTCACCGTCCGGAAGTGCCAGGACGAGGGGAAAGCCGATCGCGTCGATGCGGCGGCGCGGCCGGAGGCTCCCTCCCGCCGCGACCTTCCGCAGACGGAAGAGGCCGCGGGATTCGGACTGCCCTCGTCCGAGGAGCCCGCCGCTCCGCTGCTGCGGCTCCGGACCGAGACCGCCGAGGCCGATCCAGAGCGGGATCTCGGGATCCTCAAGATCCTGCGCGACGCGACTCCGTTCGCGCCCGCGTCCACCTTCTCGATCGCCGGCTTCCTGACGCCGGCCGCACCGGCTCCCGTTCCGGCACCAGAGGTCGGGACTTCGTCGGCGGAGATGTCGGGCCTGCGGGACGAGATCGCGCGGCAGGCGGCGGACATCGCCGCGCTGCGGGCGGAGCGGGACGAGATCGCCCGGACCCTTGAAGGGGTGCTGGCGGAACGGGACCGGGCCCGCGATCTGGAAAGCGATCTCGTGATCTCGCGACGGGAGGTCGACCGCCTCCTGTCCGCCCTCGCCGAGGCTCAGGCCGAAGCCCAGACCGAGGCACGGGGAGCGGCGGCGGCCGTCTCCGAGCGGTCGCAGCTCGCGGGGCGGATCGCGGAGCTCGAGACGACCGTCCGGAACCAGCAGCAGGCGTCGACCGTGACCCGCTCGGCTTCGCTGGAGCGGGAGAAGTCCGCCCTGCTGCAGCAGCGGGCGGAACTGCTTTCGACGCGCCGCGAAGTCCAGGAGAAGCTGAACGAGCAGCACCGCCTGGCGCTCGACATCGAGGAGGCCCGCCGCGCCCTCCAGGCCGATGCCGACGAGTCACGGAACCGGCATCGGGAAGTCGAGGAGGAGCTGGCGCGGGTGGAGCGGCTCGTCCAGCAGGTGGCGGACGAGCGGGAAGAGGTGGCGGCGGGGAAACGCAGCCTGGCGGACGAGCGGACGGCGCTCGAGACGCGCGAGTCGGATGTCGCCTCCCGGCACGAGGCGGCGGGAGCGCTGCTGTGGGAGATCGACGAGAAGCGTCGCGCGCTGGAGGAGGCGGAGCGGCAGGCGCAGGAGGTGATCGGCCGCGCCGACAGCATCCGCAGCGAAGCGCAGGAGCTGGAGGAGTCGCGGCGGGCGTATGACGTCCATGCCCGCCATGTGGAATCGGAGATGTCGCGGCTCGAGTCGGTCGGCGAGGAGCACGCCCGGCTGCAGGCCGAGATGGAGAACCGTCTCTCCGAGATCCTGGGGCGCGAGGCCGCGCTGTCGGCGGAACGCGAGACCTGGCTCGAGCGGCTGGCGGGAGTCGACGTGCGGGAGGCGGCGCTGAACTCCCGCGACGGCGAAGTCCGGCAGCAGCAGACGCTGCTGGAGTCGGCCCAGGCGGACTATGCGTCGCGTGACCGGGAGCTGCAGGAGCGGCATTCCGCGATCGAGGCCGCGCGGGAAGAGCTGCGGCTGCGCCTGAGCGAGTTCGACGACCGGACGCAGCAGATCGAAGAGGAAGAGACGCGGGTCGGAGAGGGACGTGAGGCTCTGCGCCGCGCCAGCGAAGAGCTCGCCTCCCAGCGGCAGCAGCTCCTGGACGGCGAGCAGGAGAGCGACCGGCTCCGCGCCGAGACGGAGCGGCTACTGGCCGACATCGACGCCCGGGAGGCGAAGCTGACCGGCATCGCGGCCCGGGAAGCGGCCCTGCGGACGCAGTGGGAGTCGTACGAGTCCGCGGTCCGGGAACTGGAGGCCGTGCGAGCGGACCTCGGCCGCCGCGAGGACGAAGTCGCTGCCGCATTGGCCGCCCGCGTCGACGTTCCTTCGCCACCTCCGCTGTCGTTGCTTCTGTCGTCCTCGCCCGTCGCGACGGCTGATCAGGAGAACCGGAACGGCGATACGGACCTCGAGATCGACATGCTCGGGCTGAGCCGCGAATCGCTCGGGCAGCGGGAGCGCGAGCTCGACGATCGTCGCGACGCCCTGTCGACGCGCGAGGACCGGCTGGAGCGGCGGGAAGCGGAGCTGCGCACCCGCGAACAGCACCTCTCCGATCGGGAAGAGGAACTGGCGGACCAGGTGGTGCACCCGGCACCGGCGCCGGCATCCGTCACGGCGGACGAGGAAGTGGCGTCGGCCCGCCTGTCCGAGCAGGAGGACGAGCTGCGGCTCCGGACCGAAGAGGCGGATCGGCGGGAGTACGAGCTCGATTCCCGTGACGCCGAGCTGCGGAGCTTCGAGCGGCGGCTGATGGAACGGGAAGAGCGGTTGCATGCCCCCGCCGCCGCGTCCGCCCCCCCGTCGGCGGCCGTGTCCGTCTCCCCCGCGGTTCCGGACGACCTGGATCAGGAGCGGCGGGAACTGGACGAACGCGCGGCCCGGCTGACCGCCCAGGAATGCGAGCTGGAACGGCTGCAGCAGCAGCTCGGCGAATACAGGTCCGAGTTCCTCTCCCAGTACGAGACGCTGGAGAAGGAGCGCGAGGAACTGGCGGCCGAGCGGCAGGCGCTTGCCGAGCAGCAGCAGGAACTGGCGACCGAGCGGCAGCAGGAACTGGCCGGTCATCGCCAGGAGCGGGCGGACGAGACCGCTCCGCCGACGGAGGAGTTCGATCGGCCGTCGTTCCGGGGGACTCGGGACTGGGACGAGCCGCAGGCGGAGGCGATCGCGCCGGACGACTCGGCGGTGCTCGACGCCTCGACGCACGCCCCCGGCGCCTTCTCGTCGGGGCTGTTCGGTGCCGCGGCCGCCGGCGGCGAACGGCGGAAGGATTTCGATTGGAAGGCGCTCCGCGAGAACCTTCGCGGCCCCTCCGAGGATCAGTGGACGGCGGAGGCGGACGAGCCTTCCGACAGCCAGCCGCCTGCCGGTTCGGGGCCGACGGCTGGTCCGGGTTCGCTCGCTGACGCCCTCTCGCGACGGCCTGAGTCGCGGATCAGTTCTCCGCTGTTTCCGAACCACCGGCACGAGACCGACGCGCCGCATGTGAACGACGGCGAATCGCGGAAGGACTGGAAGGCGGAGGTCGCCGCAGGAGCGAACGGAGCCGGTGGGGCGGCGGCGGTTTTGGAAGAGGGGGAGACGACCTCGGAGCAGACAGGCGAGGCCGCCCCCTCGGCGGATGCGCTCGAGCTGCGGGCTCACCTGGCGGACCTGTTCGGAATCGATCTGTCCCGCCGTGCCGCACCGACCCCCGTCGAGTACGACGACGTCGAGACGACGGCGGGTGCTGAGGCGGACGAAGAGGACGATCTGTCGCGCCGGGCGGCGGAACGTCAGGAAACGGTGTCCCAGCCGTCGTACCGGAGCGCCGCGATCTCGTCTTCGCCCGGCCCAGTGGCCGAGCCGCCGGCGGTCGAGCCGCACGATGATGACATCGCCTCCTATATGGAGCGGCTGATTGCCCGGACACGGCGGGCCGCGGCGGCGGAGCAGCCCCCGGCGATCCTCCCCTCCGCACCGTCCCCCGCGTCGGCAGCCGGTTCGGCTGCTTCCGGCGGGACTGGCGGGGCTTCGGCCGCCGCTCCGGGGACGGGCGGGATGTCGTCGATCAATCTGGCTCTGTTGAGGTCTGCGGCGCCGCGGCCGGTGGAAGAAGAGGTGGTGGCCCCCGTCGTGGAGGAGGAGGCGAAGCCGCAGCGGCGTCCGCTCCAGCGGGAGGAGCTCGACGCGATTCGCGGGTCGATGGATTCCTTCCGGGAGCTGGCGAACCGGACCGCCCGTGCGGCGGTGGCCCGGCATCAGCTGGTGAAGTTGCGGCAGGGGGTTTCGACGAAGGCGATGACGCTGGGACTCAGCGGCGTGATCTCCGCCGTGCTGCTGTTGCCCGAGTTGTTCGGGAGCGACCGGTACCGTCATGCCGCGATCGGTTGTCTCTGCGTGACGATCATTGCCGCGCTGGAGTGGTTCCGCACGCGGGTGCGGATCCGGAAGCTGGATCACTTCATTGCGGATGCGGATCAGTCGCGGCAGCTGACGGAGGAGGGGGCTGTGGATGACGGCAAGGGAGAGCCCGGCGTCTGAATGGCGTTCTCGCCGGCACAGCTATGCCAGCTCAAGCCCAACGTGCCCCGGCAGCCTGGGGTCAAGGGGGCCACGCCCCCTTGCCGCCGGAGGCACTTCCCTGAGGAACCGTGGTGCGCCACGGATGTCCCCTTTGTGGGACCGGCGCTGAGAACTCACGGCTCGCTTTGCAATCCCCGCGAGTTGGTGAGGGGGCATACGGCACCTTGTCCGCGCTTGGACCCTCGCTCCTTCAGAGAGATCGAGACGAGACGGGCCTCCGGCGGGCAAAGGGGCGTTGCCCCTCTGCACTCCCCACCAGGGTGCCCCTGGACCCGGTGAAGGGGGAAGTGACTACCGCCGTAGAATGACTTGCTCGTTTCCGTAACGGACCTTCGCCAGCGCCGCATACCGATCCGACTCTGCCCGGTAACCGACAGCACACGCCACACACGTCGTGTACCCCGTTCCCCCCAGACCCAGGATATCGTCGTACTTCTGCGGCTCGATCCCCTCCATCGGACACGTGTCGACACCCAGCAACGCCGCCGAAGTCATCAGGTTCCCGAGCGCAATATACGCCTGCCGGATCGCCCACTCCGCCCGCGCCGCCGCCGGCATCCCCTGAATGATCGTCCCGAGAAGCATCTTGCGGAACCCCGCCAGCGACTCCGCCGTGACCTGCCGGACATTCGCAATCCGGGCAATGTAACCGTCGATGTCCCCCTCACTCAGGTCCTGGCTGACGGCGAAGACGACGTGATGAGAGCAATCCGCCGGCTGCTTCTGCCTCCAGGAAGCGGTCACCAGCTGCTCCTTGAGCTCCTGCGTCGTCACAACCACGAACCGCCACGGCTGGAGACCGTAAGAGGACGGCGTGAGGATCAGCGACTCTTCGAGCGCCTCCCAGACGTCCGCCGCGATCTTGCGATTCGGGTCGAACTGCTTGGTGGCATAGCGCCAGCGAAGACTGGAGACGAGGTCGGAGGGGGCAACAGGCATGATCGGATTCCGGAAAGTGACCTTCGGACTGTAGCAGGCGGGCGGGGGAAGAAGGGACTGTCGGCCCGCGATCCGCCCCGGTTCGCCGAAAGCCTCCCATTCCGCAGAACCGTTTCCCGCCGCACAACCCGCTCGATCCGTACCGCGCCGGAAAGTTGGACCGAATCGCCCCCCAGGTCGACTGCCGACAGGCCGGCCACGGACGGAGCGTCCCATCTTTGGAGAGCGACCGTTCACCACAGGATTCTTCGCGGGGCCTGACCGTCCGATGGGAATTTCACCGAAACGCCGGATCCTCGCCCATGTGGCCGACGCCACCGGACTCGCCCGGATCGCCTCCCTGGCCTGCGCCTGGCGGGGCCTGCTCGTCCTGAACTACCACCGCGTTGGCCTCCCCGGCGACTCCCCCTTCGATCACGGCCTGTGGAGCGCCTCCGCGGAGGATTTCGATGCTCAGGTCGGGTTCCTCAAGAAAAACTTCGACGTTGTCGGCCTGAGCGATCTCGACGGCCTCCTGTCCCGCCCGCAGCGGGCGCGGGGGGTGATGATCACCTTCGACGACGGATACCGCGACAACTACGACCTCGCCTTTCCAGTCCTGAAGCAGCACGGCGTTCCGGGCGTCTTCTTCATCACGACGGGATTCCTCGATCAGCGCCGCGTGGCATGGTGGGACGACATCTCCTGGATGGTGAAGACCAGCTCCCGGACCTCGATCGGACCGGGCCCCGGCCTGACGGAATCCGTCTCGTGGACCGCCGGTGAGCCGGGAGCCGCGATCGATCGTCTCCTGCGGACCTTCAAGAAGCTCGGCGGTCATGAGACCGCGGCCTTCCTGGACCACATCGCCGACCAGACCGGGACGGGCCGTTGCCCGCAGTCGCTGGCGGACGAGGTCTGGATGACCTGGGACATGGCGCGGGAGATGGTCCGGGGGGGGATGCAGATCGGCGCGCACACCGTGAACCATCCGGTTCTCTCGCGCCTGAAGGACGACGAGATCCGCTACGAGGTCGCAGAGTCCCGGCGGCGGCTCGAAGAGGTTCTGGGGCTGCGGATCGACTCCATGAGCTACCCGGTCGGCCAGCGGGATTCGTTCGACCCCCGCTGCATGGCGGCGCTCGATGCGGCCGGATACCGCTGGGCTTTCAGCTACTACGGCGGGCTGGCTGGCCCGCAGGCGAACCGCTTCGACGTTCCCCGGATGGCGGTCGAATCCGACTGCTCCCTCCCCACGTTCCGCTCAATGACGCGGATTCCGCGGTACGTCCACACCTGAGCTGCCGAGCCGACGAGAGGCTTCGTACCGGAGTCCGCTTTGCGAGCGGGGGGGCGGAAGAGGTTTGAAACACAGAGGGCGCAGAGGACACGGAGAGGGAAGGGCGGAGAGGGGATGGTCGTGAAGCGTTTCCGGGCGAGGAGAAGCCACAGATAAACACAGATGGACACAGATCAAGACAGGGGCAGCCCGACAGCCTCATCTGACCTCCGTGTCCTCTGTGCCCACTGTGTTTCAAAACCCGAAGGCTCACGAAGCGCACCGGCGACACTTTTTTTGACCGCGCACCGTTCAGTCTTTCACTCGGTGATATTCATCAATCCGCGGGCAGGACCGGCCGCGGCTGCGATGTCGGCGTTCTCCGCTCTGATCCGTGTCCATCCGTGTTCATCTGTGGCCCCCTCCCTCCTCCGTGCCTCAGTCCTTGGTGGCGGCTTCTTCGCCGGTGCGGGCAGATTTTCGCCTCCCGGGCGAGCCTGCGGGGAGTAGACTTCGCTGGGACGTGCAGAGGCGGGCGAGACTTTGGTCTGGCAGATCGGTGATGGGACCTGGCGCCTGCGATAGAATCGCGGGCAACAGTTCATCGTCCCGTTCCCAGCTCGGTGCCAGGAGTTCGCTCGCCATGCGGAAGTTGAGGCCTCTTCTCATTCTGACCGTTCTCTGTTCGCTGGCGACAGCGTTCCTCCCGGCGGCCCGTGCGGCGGACGTGGTTGGCCCGGATGCCGCCAAGCTCAAGGCCGCGATCGACAAGGGGGCGGCGTTCCTCAAGGCGAGCCAGGCCCAGGACGGGACCTGGACCTCTCCCGATCAGCCCGGCATCACGGCTATCGCCACCTACGCCCTCCTCCGCAGCGGCGTTTCGGCGGACGACCCGGCGGTCCAGAAGGGGCTCAAGTACCTCGAAACCCTCAAGCGGCCCGACGGCGGGATCTATCGCGAAGGGACGTTCCACAAGAACTACGAGACGGCGATCGCGCTGATGGCCTTCCAGGCGGCCAACAGCAAGGGGCAGTACGACGACGTCGTCAAGAAGGCGGCCGACTCGCTGCGGGCCGTGCAGTGGGGGACCGACGGCAAGACCGCCAAGACCGAGCCTGCGTTCGGCGGCGCCGGCTACGGCCGCAGCCAGCGGCCCGACCTCTCGAACACGACCTTCTTCCTGGAAGCCCTTAAGGCCTCGGGAGCCAAGTCGGACGATCCGGCGATTCAGAACGCCCTCGTCTTTGTCTCCCGTTGCCAGAACCTGGAGTCCGCGGACAACACCACTCCGTTCGCTGCCCTCGTGAATGATGGCGGCTTCTACTACACGCCGGCCGCGGGAGGGAGCTCGATGGCGGGCAAGAACGCGGATGGCGGCCTGCGGTCGTATGCCAGCATGACCTACGCCGGCCTCAAGAGCATGATCTACGCCGGGCTGAAGGCGGACGATCCGCGGGTCAAGGCGGCCCGTGAGTGGATCGCGAAGTTCTACACGGTCAGTGAGAACCCGGGTCTCGATCAGCAGGGGATTTACTACTACTACCAGACGTTCGGCAAGACGCTCTCGGTGATCGGCGATGACCACTTCACCGACGCCGCGGGAGCGAAGCATGATTGGCGGAAGGACCTCGGCGACAAGCTGTTCTCGCTGCAGAAGGAGAACGGGAGCTGGGTCAACACGGCTGATCGCTGGATGGAAGGGGACCCGAACCTGACGACCTCGTACGCGCTGATGGCGCTGGAGTTCTGCCGGCCGGCCAAGTGACGTTCGGGTTGGGACTATGAGTCCTGCGTAACAGCCTTACGAGACCGCACGGTGGAAACGCCGTGCGGTCTTTTTGCATTTTGTCGTGCTGACGACGGTCGGGTGTGTCCGCTGGATGGTGTGGCGGGACGATTCCTCACGAGAGTGAACCGGGGTCCAGGGGGTCACCCCTGGTGGGGGATGCAAGGGGGCAACGCCCTTTGCCCGCCGGAGGCCTGGCCGTCGAGAGATAATCTGAAGGAGCACGTGTCCGAGCGCGGACACCGTGCCGGATGCCCCTCACCAACCCGCGAGGATTGCAAAGCGAGCGGTGAGTCCTCAACGCCGGTACCACAAAGGGGATATCCGTTGTGTCCCACGGTTCGTCATGGAAGCGCCTCCGGCGGCAAGGGGTCGCCCCCTTGACCCCGGCTGCCGTGGCACATTGGGTTTGAGCTATCGAGCCGTGCCGGCAAGGACGTGCATTCAGAAACCGGGATCAAGCCCCACTCCGATCCACCGGGGCACGAGCGCGTGGCATCCGTCCTCCAGCGGCGACTACAACTCGATAGGCGCCGCGCGGTGAATCGTCCCCGAGCCCGGCGCCAGGGAGTGACGACACGTGATCACCGTTTGCAGCCTGGAAAGTCGCCGCGGCGACGAAATGCGAGGACTCATCGAACGCGCCGGCGGCCGTGCCGTCATCGCCCCCTCGATGAAGGAAGTCCCGCTCGACGACCGCGCGCCGGTCTTCACCTTCCTCGACCGCCTCCTCGCCGGCGAGGTCGACCTGTTCATCTTCCTGACCGGCGTCGGCGCCCGGGCGCTCCTCGAAGCGGCGGCCACCCGCCACGAGCCCGCTCGAGTCACCGAGTCGATCAACAGGACCAAGGTCCTCGTCCGCGGCCCCAAGCCGGTGCCGGTCCTCAAGGAGGCGGGGATCCGGATCGACCTGCGGGCCCCCGAGCCCAATACGTGGCGGGAGATCCTCGCCGTCCTCGCCGAAGCGGGATACGAGCTGAGCGGGCGACGCGTCGTGATCCAGGAGTACGGCGCGCCGAATCGCGAGCTGGAAGCCGCCCTCCGCAGCCGCGGGGCGAGCGTCGAAACCGTGGCGGTCTACCGCTGGGGCCTTCCCGACGACCTCGCGCCCCTCAAAGCAGCCATCGAGTCCACCATCCGCGGCGAGTTCCAGGGGTTGCTGTTCACGAGCGCCCAGCAGGCGGTCCATGTGCTGCGCGTGGCGGAACAGCTCGGGCTCCGCGACCAGTGGCTCGAAGCGGCCAACCGCTGTGTCATCGGAAGCATCGGCCCGACCGCGACCGAGACGCTCGTGCACCACGGCCTCACCCCCGACGTGGAGCCGGAGCACGGAAAGATGGGACACCTCGTGCGGGCCTTCTTCGAAGAGGGGCCTCGGTCTCCGAAGTGGCCAGCCGGCTGAGGCGGATTGGGTGAGGGGGCATCCGGCACGGTGTCCGCGCTTGGACACTCGCTCCTTCAGATATCTCTCGACGGCCAAGCCTCCGGCGGGCAAGGGGCCTGTGTTGTTCTTCTGGGCCCCCTGCACCCCCAGACCAGGGTCCCCCTGGACCCGGCATCTGAGCATTCCTCCAAAAAAACAACCCGGCCGACACAGGCTCTAGCCCACGTCGACCGGGAAAGGGATTCTTACTCGCCGTCTGAAGCCGATTACCGCTTCTTCGGAACCAGCATCAGCTGCGGATTCGGATCGAACACCCACATCCGGTACTGATCGCGCCCCTTGCCGTAACCATCCACCGCCAGGAACCGCAGCTCCTGCCGCGTCCCGTTCCGGCCGTCGACAATGTCCTTGGCCCCGAACGTCGACTTGTACTTCTTGATCATCGGATCGGTCGGCGAGTCGAACTGGCCGACGGTGACGATCGACCGGAACTCGTCATGCCAGACGAAGGCGTCGATGCTCTTGTGCCGGATCTCTTCGTTCGGGGCACAGCGGATCGTCACCTCGCCCCGCAGATGCTCGGCCAGATGGTGTGCGCTCTCCCCCGCATCGTCCAGGTTCGTTTCGTTCTCCTGCGTCCGCTTCAGGAAGTCGTCGACGCTCGGGATCGGATCGCCGGGCTTCACCGCCACGTTCTTGCCGCTGAAGCTGGCGATGACGAGCGTGTACTTCCCCTTGTTCTCGAACAGGCTGTTCCGCATCCCCGTGTTGAGGTTGATCGCCAGCGGATCGAGCGACTGGCTCTGGATGTCCTGCGCGGACAGGAGGGGGTTCGTTGCCAGGAACGCGCTCGCCAGCGGTCCGCGGTCCTTCTTGGTCCGGACCACGACCCCTTCGTCAAACGCCTTGGGGGTGTACTTCTTGACCCACTTCAGCGTCGCCTGAGCCTTCTCGTCGCTGAGCGAGGGATAGTTCCCCGCGAAGACGCAGACGGTGGTCACGCGGCGGAGCGGCTTGCGGATCTCTTCCCGTCCCTGACGGTCCGTCGTCCGGATCCGCTCCGACTTCCCTTCGGAGGTGTAGACGTAGGCGGGGATCCCCTTCTGCCGCAGCTCGATGATCAGGTCGTGAGCCGCCTGCTCCGGCGTCTTCCCTTCATCGGTCTCGCCGTCGCCGGTGGCGTGGAACGTCGCCACCATGATCATCCAGGGGCCGTGTTCCTTGCCGAGGATGTACTCCTGGCTCGGATCGGCGGAGATCTTGGACGTCTGCCGGCCCAGCGAGCGCTGCGCAGTCGCAGGGGCGGCCAGCAGAGTGGCGATCGCGAGAGCGGCGACCGGGGCGAGGGCGGAAATTCGACGAATCATTCGCACACTCCATTGTGCGGACAGCGGAAGTTCCTGCCGACGTTCAACGCGGCGGAACCGTGAGACAGGCCGCTTTTAGCCGGGGCCGCCGACGAAGGTCCAGACGCATCCCGCCGAATGGCCCGCGGCCCTTGAGAGAAAATTGGCGATCGGCACATTCCGCCGTCCGACGGCTCCTGCCGGGGGCCGGAGAGGGCTCGCGGCTCCGGCGTGAAGCCGCGTCCCTCCCGGATTATTTCCTTGCCCTGCCACCGTTTGAGTCCCGTTAAGAACAGGACAATGTTCGGAACTTCTCAGGACTGACTCCCCGCCGTCAGGAAATGGCGACCGTCTCCGGGCGGGGGTAGGATCGCCGCCGCGCGCCGTCTGTTCCGGCTCGCCAGTCCATGACCCGCTCCTTTCCCCCACCCCTGATGTTCGGATCTCTTGTCCGCCGCCTCTCCCTGAGCCCCACGGCGCAGGGCATCATCAAAAGCCTTGGGCTGATCCATCTGGGGAACGGCGTCCTCCGGATGGCGGGGGTTGTGCGGCAGGTGCCGCAGTCGCGGTGGAAGTACCGTGTCCGGTTTGTTGACACGCCGGTCCTGGCCGATGGGATCTTTCGCGATGGGGAGTACAGGCTCCTTGCCGGGGATGCCGACCGGATCCGGACGTTCATCGACCTGGGCTGCAACGTCGGTCTGTTTCCGCTGTACCTCAGTTCGATCAAGTCGCGGGACGAGCTGACGGGGATCCTGGTTGACGCGAACTCGCGGGTCGTGGCCGAGGCCCGGGAGAACATGCGGCTGAATGGGCTGTCGGACCGGATCTCGGTCATTCATGGCCTGGCCGGCGCGGCGGGTGAAGGAGAGGGGGAGGTCCGCGAGTTCTGGATTGCTCAGAACAGCCTTTCGTCGACGGCACATCCGGAGTTGCTGACGAGTCGCGTTGGTCTTTCGACGGAGAAGGTCGCCGTGGTGGATGTCCTCAAGGAGTTTCGGAAGGCGTGTGGTGACGACGCTCGGGTCGATCTGTTGAAGCTCGATATTGAGGGATGTGAGATTGAGTTCCTGAAGACGAACCGGCCGCTGCTGGACCTGTGCGAGCGGGTGATTCTGGAGTTTCATAAACCGCAGGTGACGCTGGCGGATGCGGAGAGTGCGCTTGGTCCGGGGGGGTTCCGTCTTGTTGGTGTTCATGACGATGCGGGCCGCCCGTGGGGTGTTGCGTACTTCAGGCGTTGAGTGATAGTGGTGGAGGTCCCGGCTAGCGCCTCCTCAACCGGGTCCAGGGGTACCCTGGTGGGGAGTGCAGAGGGGCAACGCCCCTTTGCCCGCCGGAGGCCTGGCCGTCGAGAGACGTCTGAAGGAGATAGTGTCCAAGCGCGGACACCATGTCGTATGCCCCCTCACCAACCCGCGGGGATTCCAAAGCGAGCGGTGAGTCCTCAGCGCCGGTTCCACAAAGGGGACGTCCGTTGCCTACCACGGTTCCTCATTGAAGCGCCTCCGGCGGCAAGGGGTTGCCCCCTTGACCCCGGCTGCCGTGGCACATTGGGTTTGAGCGAGCACAGTCGTGCCGGCAAGGACATCTTTCGAGCCAGCGGGATCAGCCTTCCTCTCCCTCACCAAGCACCGTCCGAACCACGAACTGCGGCTTGCGATTGATATTGAGATGCACGCGCCCAACGTACTCCCCCAACACCCCCAGCGACAGAAGCTGCAAGCCGCCGAGCACAAGGACCGCCACGATGATCGACGCGTAACCGCTCACCGAGATCCAGCCCGCCAGCCCGGCAACAAGATAGTAAAGCCCCAGCAGCAGCCCCAGACCGGCCGCCACCATCCCCGTGATCGACACCGCCTGGAGCGGAATCAGCGAGAAGTTCGTGAACATGTTGATCGCCAGCGTCAACAGCTTCATGAACGAGTACCCCGACCGCCCCTCCGCCCGCTCGTCATGCCGCACCGGAACGGTGCTCACCCGCTGCGTGTTCCAAGCCAGGAGGCCATCGATGAACGTGAAGTTCAGGTTGTACGTAAGGATGCTCCGAACCAGCTCCCGGCGCATGATCCGGTACGAGCTCCCCTTGATCGACGACTGAAAAACGAGCTGGCCGAAACGGATCAGAACCCACGATCCCAGGTTGCGGAACCAGCCGTGCTTCTTCTTCTCGACGATCGTTCCATAGACGAGGTCGTCATCGCGGGTCCGGATCGCCTCCAGAAGGTGGGGAAGCTCTTCGGGCGGGTTCTGGAGATCGTCGTCCATCGTCGCAACGAACTCGCCGCGGGCGTGATGGAACCCGCACATGAGGGCATTGTGCTGGCCGAAATTCCGCATCAACCGGATCGCCCGGACGTGCTCCGGATGCTGACGCCGCAGCTCCTGGAGGACCGTCCACGAGCGGGAGTCGACACCGCTGTCGTCGACGAAGACGACCTCCCAGGTCGTTCCCCCGGGACGCAGCGCTTCGCCGACACGGCGGACGAGCTCCGGAAGAGTGTCGGTCGACTTATAAACCGGCACGACGACGGAGAGCTGAGGCGCGGACGGGGTGGTGGAGGGGGGAGCGGACATGCGAATCAGGCGGTGCGGGACGGAGTTCGATGAGCCATCCGGAGTGGCTGGCAAGGAGACGGCGGCTTCGAGGACCGGATCAGGCGGAGTGGAAGGTCTGCTGGAAGCCGGTCTCGAGGCGCGGTGACGTCGCCTTCGGTCAGCGCGGGTTCACCGGACAGGGACGGCAAAGCGTTCCGAGAGCGTAACGCGGCGTGAGGCGAAAACAATTTTCGCGAAGCTCCGAAACCGGCCGTCGTTCTCGTCCGCAGATCCATTCCGAGTTTTGTGTGAAAACGATGTGAGAATTCTGCAAGGGAGCCCTCTGGCGCAAGGGACCCGGTCTCCCTGCCTCGATCCCGCGCTGGAGGACGCCGATCGTGGCCCGGCTACGCAGACTGCGCGGTCCGGGTCTTCCGTCGCCGTTCCTGACGGGTGAGGGGGCGCGAGTTTGCCTTCCCGAAGCCGGCGAAGGTCGCCAGCTTCCAGTTCCGTTGCCGCGTCCGGGCTGTTGAGGCGCGCCACCCGTCCCAGCACAGCACGACAAACGAGACGAGGAGCAGAAGCGGGTTCACCACGACGGCGATCGAGCTGTCCATGGCGCCGGAGTCGGTCACGACATAGGGAAAGAACCAGTACTTCTTGGGAATGGTCAGGAGGGCGAGCAGGACCGTCACCAGCCGGTCCCCTGGTCGGCGGGTCGAAAGGCAGATCGACCAGACCAGGATCGGCGTCACATGCAGCAGCTTGTAGTCGACGCCTCCGGGGGCCGAGATGACCATGTAGATCAGCAGGATCATCAGCTTCCGGCGGAGCTCCGTCTCGACAATCGTGACATGCCACGTCACCAGCCCTGCGAGTGCCACCATGACGTAGCCATAGACCTTCAGCATCTGATGTTGATGGCTGATCAGGACCCGCGGATCGGGCAATGGCTGATCGGCCCACGTGGCATAGCCGAGCATTCCGTACATGTACGCGAGCTTCATCGGCGTCCACAGGCTGGCGCTCGCCCCCATGCCGTGGTCGCCGATCAGGTACTGGTTGCGAAACTTGGAAAGCTGGGCCTGCCACAGGGCCAGGTCGATCTGCCACGAGTGCTGGAAGCTGGCGAGGCTGGCGAACGTGACGACGGCGAAGATCGCCCCGGCGATGAGCGGATAGCGGATCCGTCCCAGCCGGCAATAGATGCCGAGGAGGGCGGCGGGATACAGCTTCAGACAGATGGCCGGCAGCAGGCACAGCAGGGCCGCGGTGTGTCGTCGCCGGTCCGCGAAGTACAGGAACCAGCAGACGAGGGCCACGAGGCCGACCTCGATGTTCCCTCGGTCGATGCAGAGCCAGAGCGGATAGGAAGTCCCCAGGATCACCGCGGCTCCGGTGGCGGCGAGCGGGAGCGATCGGGTCGCCCGGGTGAGGGCCTGGCAGATCCAGCCCCACAGCGCGACGATCGAGATCACGTCGAAGACGACGAGCGTCCAGCCCCAGGAGAGCTTCGACAGGGGGTGGAACGCGACATAGGTAAACGGGAAGTACAGAGACCAGATCGTGTACGGATCCCCAAGGCTGGCCGACCGCAGGACGTCGTAGAAGTCCGTGTACTTGAGATCGGCCCGCCACAGGAACGAGTTCCATGGATAGCCGCGGTGGAGGACGGAGCCCTGGAAGGCGTGAAAGGCGATCGCGGCCAGCATTCCAGTCAGCCCGATCGCCAGGACGAGTCGGAGTCGCCCGCGAACCGACAGGGCCGCCTTCGAGAGGGCGTTTCGGTCGGCGGTTGCAGGGACGGGCGGGTCGGCGGCGGACGTCATGAGCGGGCTCTGGATCGGGATCCGACAATCGGCATGCGAATCGGGGGGCGGAGGAACGGGGGGCGTCGCGTGCTATCGCCGGGCGGCGAAGAGCCAGCCCCACAATCTCAGGCGGAGGGAAACCGGCAGCCAGTCGGACAGGGTGACCAGGATCCGGGACTTCCAGCCCAGAAGCCGATGCCGCCGTTCTCTGCGGACCGTGTCGAGGATGTCCCGGGCCACCGCTTCGGGAGTGAGGAGCTCGGCGGAGTTCGCCCCGCGGACTCCCCCCGACGCCTGGAAGTTGGTTCGCGTCCCCGAGGGCGAATAGGTCACGACGAGGTTCGTCTCCCGGAGTTCCTCGGAGAACGCCAAGGACCAGTTCAGCAGGAACGCCTTCGAAGCGGCATAGACCGACATGCCGGGCAGGGGGTGATAGGCGACGCTGCTGGCGATGTTCACGATCACGCTCCCTTCGCGGGTGAGCTGTTCCTTCAGCAGATGTGTCAGGTGCATGGTCCCCAGTACGTTGATCCGGACCGTTCGCTCGGAAGCTTCCCACGGAAGATCGAAGAGCCCCCCGCGAATGCCGATCCCCGCGTTGTTGATGAGGCCCCCCAGGCAGAGCGGCTCGACGGCCTTGCGGAGCCGCTGGAGATCGGCCTCCTGCGTCAGGTCGGCGGCGATCACTTTGAGCCCGGGATCTTCCGACAGGCGATCGACGGCGCGGTCGACCGCCACGACCGGATGCCCCGCCTCACGCAACGCGGCCGTCAGCGCGAAGCCGATACCGCTGTTGGCGCCGGTCACGATCCACCAGCTCCCCTCGGGACGATGGCGCGCGGCCACGTCCCGCGCTCCCTCCTCCAGCCGGATCGGTCGCTCAGCCAGGAGGTCGCGCCGGAAATCCGGGTCGTCCGCCGCGAGGTAGTCCAGGAACAGATTGTTGACCGTGAGCGGGAGCCGGGAATGGAGCCGTCCCAGCACGCTGCGGAGGGAAGGAAACCGGAACTGGCGGGGGCGCCGGCCCCGCAGCGTCTCGTGCAGGAGCGACCAGACCTCGGCGAGCGAGCGGTTCTCCGTGACGGCGAAGTAGGTCTTCCCGCGAGCCGCTGGGGAGTTCAGGCAACGGACCAGCGCTGGGGCGAGATCCTCGACATGGATCAGCGGCACGCGCCCGGGAAAGCCGAGCCGCGCCGTCCACGGCTTGCGGCGGATCATGCGGGCCATGACGTTGAGGTGCGACCCGGCCCGCATCCCGCTTCCGTAGACCCAGCCGGGGCGGAGGATCGTATAGGGAAGCCCGCTGCGCTCCACGAGCTCTTCCGCGCCCCGCTTGGACCGGCCGTAGTCCGACGTCGGATGCGGCGCGGACTGGAGGGTGAGAGGCTGTCGGACGTCGTCGGCCGGCGCCCGATCGACCGCCCCCACCGTGCTGACGAGGATGAAGCCCCGCAGCGTGTCCGAAGTCCGGAGCCGCGACAGCATCGCTTCGACCGGCGCGACGTTGACGCCGTGGTAGTGAGTCCCCTGTCCGAAGCGGGCATCGGCGGCGATGTGGAAGACATATGCGACGCCGTCCAGAGCGTCGATCCAGCGGTCCGGCGTTTCGAGGTCCCCGGCGATGGGGCGGATCCGTCGATCGGTGGGCCCGGCAGCCGGTCCCCGGCTGAGCACGCGGATCTCGTCGTCTGCAGACAGCGCTTCGAGCAGTTGCGGCAGGAACGCCCGCCCGACGAACCCGGTCCCCCCGGTGACAAAGACAATCATGATGGGCGATATCCCGCCGCGATTCGGTCGCGCCTCGGGGCCGCGGAGGTGCAGACTCGGGGGCGTTCAAGGGAGGGCATGATCAGGTCGGGCACGAGAGAAGAGGGTGGGGGGCCGGATTTCCGATGGGGGGCCGCGGACGATTCCTCAGCGGGACACTGGGCGATAAAGGACGGTGTGGACGGAGGTCGGGGCTCCGGAGAGCCGTTCCATGGCAGCCCAGAGACCCCCGAGGAACGCCGCCGGCAGGAGCCAGAGTGCCGCCGCCAGATCGACGGCGAGCGTCGTCGCGCGGTTCCAGCCAAAGTCGGTCCGGCGCTTGAGGCGGTAGTAAATGTAGTTGTGCGGGAACGGTCCCAGATTGGCGAGGCTCTGAATGCATGCGAACAGGGTGTAGGCGAAGACTCGCTCTTCCCGCACCGGTTCGAATCCCCCCTGGGCCAGCAACAGGTCGAGCGACCGGTGGCTGAACTCGTGGCAATGCGCGCTCCGGTCGCGGAAGGCCCAGGCGGACCCGAGCCATCGGGCCAGCCGGCAGTCGGGATTCGGAACGCAGACGAGGAACACGGAGTTCGGTCCGCACCGCTCGCGGACGTCGCGGACGACCTGCGGGAGTTCCGCGCCGGGGATGTGCTCGAGAGCGTGCCACGACGTCACGAGATCGAAGGGCCCGGCGAGATCGGTGACGCGGGGCACGACCTGCAGGCCGAGGTCGACGGTCGCGAATCGCAGCGAGGCGGAGCTGACCTCGACCCCCGCCACGGACGAGAAGACTGATCTCGCGTGATTCAGGAACTTTCCGGTCCCCGATCCGAGATCGAGCAGGGCTCCCCGTCCCGGGGCGACGGCACTCGCCAGCGCCAGTTGTGACCGCGTCAGGCCGTCCGAGCGGTCGGCCGAAGAGCGATCGAGATGGCCGTTGTCGACGATGCCGTCGACCGCGAGGCCCGCGGTGTCGCGGTGACCGCATTGGGGGCAGACCAGATAGCCGTCGCTCACCGCGTCGCGCGGCGCCTGGCAGATCGAGCACCGCCGCGGCGCAGGAGCGGACGGAGCGCGGCGGGGCTTCGGTCCGCGGGCGATGATCACGACGTTCCAGCAGAGCGGGCCGAAGAAGGGGAAGACGGTGAGCAGAATCCGGTCGAGCCAGGCGAGCGGTCGATAGAGCCAGGCCCACTGGTCCGCTTCCTCGATCACTTTCTTCCAGTACCGTTCCTTGTTGGGGCTGCGGCGCTGTACGACCGCCATGAGGATGAAGATCGCGAGCGTCGTCAGCCAGAACCAGCGGATGTGCGACGATCCGAAGCGAGAGCGGATGCGGCGGATCTCCGCCAGCCGCAGCGGATGCTCGTCCTCGGTCCGGACGGCGGTCGCCATCCGGCGGTAGACGTTGATGACCGGGTTGTACGCGACCGGATCCCAGCTGACGAAGAGGCCGTCCGGCTTCAGGTGCGGGAGCAGGCGGTCGAGCGTCGTCTCGATGTCGACATGGTGCAGCGTGTTCCCGGTGTAGATCACGTCGAACGGCTCGATCCCGTCGAGCCCGAGATCCTCCGCGGCGGAGAGGGCCGTGCGGACCGTCACCTGGTTCGCCTCCGCGAGACGCCGCGTCGTGTCCAGCATGCCGGGGGAGATGTCGCTGGCGGTGACGTCCGCCCCCTCCATCGCGAAGTACACGCTCGCTTCGCCCAACCCGCAGCCGACGTCGAGCAGCCGGACTCCCCGGAGATTGCCGAGCTGGCCGCGGATGTAACGCATCTCCGGGGCGGTGCAGGCCTCGTTCATCTGCCGCACCGGAATGGCCTGGACATCGACCGTCGCCGCCCACTCGTCGTGAAACAGCTCTTCGGCCCGCTTTCGCGAGCCGGCGGCGTCGCGGACCTCCGCCAGCCAGCGTGCCAGCTGCGAGGGCTCGAACAGCCCGGACAGCTCCAGCACGCGGCGGAACTGCTCGTCGAAGGTCTCGCGGTTCTGCAGCTCGACCGGGTCGTCCGTTCCCCGCTCCCCGTCCCCGTCCCCTTGCCCGTCCGCGGTCTCTGTCGGCCGGCCCGGAGAGGTCTGGTCGCCGCGGGTGTAGAACTTCGCTCCGTCCGTCGTGACGATGCACTGCCCTGGAGCCGGACTGGGCCAGGAGACCTGAAACCGGGAGCCGGGATAGTCGAGCGACAGGGCCGAGGTCCACTCGGTCAACCGCCGCGCGTCCGCGGGGGCCACGGTCGACAGCTCCGTCGCCAGCCGCGCGCCCGCCGCCAGGAAGTGATGCACGGCGCTTTCGAACAGGATCTTCTTGGGCATGGGACGGAGGAATGGGCCGCGGCGATGGCCGAGCGAGGCGCTCAGGCGATGGCCGCGGAATCGGCGTCGGTACTCGTCAACGTCAGATGCTGGGGACTCGACGGCAGGGCGATGCGGTCCCGCGCCTCGGTGCGGATCCGTTCGGCCTTGGCGACCAGGTCGTCGTAGCTCACGGGCCACGGCTTCCTGGGGGGCGCGGCGAGAAACAGTTTGACCCGATCCCACTTCGCCGCGAGGTACCGCATCGAAATCGTCATCTCGGGATAGCTGCCGTACATGCAGCCGGAGCAGGCCCCGGTCACCTCGCGGACCCGCTCCCGGAAGACGCTGTCGCGGTAGACACGCGGAAAGTCTGCGGCGTATGTGAAGACCTTGGGGCCTGCCAGGCGGAGGTCGCAGCAGGGGGCGAAGGCTCCGTTGGGCAAGACCGCGAAATACAGGTTCGGACTGTCGCAGACGCCGCCGTTCTTCGTCCGCCACGTCGTCGGCTGGTCAGCGACGAACCGCAGGATGTCGTCGAGATACTGGTCGCTGTCGTACAGGAGGTAGCCCTCCCGCCGCATCGTCCGGACCCGCTCGACCAGGGCGTTCACGACCGGCAGTTCCTCCGGCCGCCACCGCTTGGACTGATCGAAAGTCCGGAAGCTCATCGGTTTGTCGAGCGTCGTCACGTGGATCGGGACGAGCGACGTGAGCCAGCCGATCTCCGTGCCGAAGCGGATCACGTCCTCGATGTCGCCGACGTTGTCCCGCTGGAGGACGCAGCCGAGCGATGCGAAGCTCTTCTCCCGCGGCAGGTGCTGCATGAACGACGCCATCGCCCGCAGCGCCGCGTACCAGGACTTGCGAAACCCGCCGTTGATGTCGTCCTGATTGCCGGGCCAGAGCGAGTCGAGCGAGATCGAGATGTCCCGTCCCCCCTTCTCGATGACCCGCTGGATCGTCTCGTCGCTCGCCAGGCCGTTCGTCTGCATCCGGACGTGGACGCCGCGGGACTCGAAGGCCTCGATGATCTCCGGAAGATCGGTCCGGGCGAACGGCTCCCCCCCCGTCAGGAGGACCATCGCCACCTTCATCGCCTGGAAGTTGTCGGCGATCCGCTTCACCTCATCGAGCGTGCATTCCCGCACGTCCGAGTTGGCGTAGATGATGTTGCACTGCTGGCACGTCAGGTTGCAGCGGGCCGTGATATAGAACTGCACGTAGACCGGGGCGTCCTGAAAGAGGGCGGCCTGGGCCAGCGTCGATTTGGAGAGAGTCGAGAACATGGTCGCCTGTCACCGTGACTTCAGATTCGAGGTGGTGGCGATCAGATACAGCGGGCGGTCCTTGTCCTGTTCGAAGATCCGCGAGATGTACTCTCCCATGATCCCCAGGATCAGGAACTGGACCCCGCCGATGAGCAGGACCACGAACAGCACGGCCGAAATTCCAGGGACGGTCCACGGCGTGAAAAGCCGCAGGCAGGCGACGAGGACCATCCCGAAGAGCGTGAGCGTCGTCATCCCCAGCCCGAGATAGGTCGAGATCCGCAGCGGCAGGTTCGAGAACGAGAGGATGGCGTCGGTCGCGAAGCGGACCATCTTGAACAGCGGGTACTTCGTCGTCCCCGCGTGCCGCTCTTGCCGATCGTATACGTACGGCGCGCTCTTGAATCCGACCCACGCCACCATGCCGCGAATGAAACGGTGCGTCTCCCGCATCTGGCGCACGGCCAGGACGACGGAGCGACTCATGAGCCGGAAGTCCCCCGCGTCTGCCGGGATGTCGACGCGGCAGATCCGCCGCAGCATCCGGTAGAAGATCGCGGCGGTCGCCTTCTTGAACAGGGTTTCGCCCGACCGGCTTCGCCGCTTGCCGTAGACGAGGTCATGCCCTTCGAGGGCCAGCGCCAGCATGTCCGGAATGACTTCCGGGGGATCCTGCAGGTCGGCGTCGATGATGCAGACGAAGTCGCCATCAGCGTGATCGATCCCCGCGGTCACCGCTGCCTGGTGACCGAAGTTGCGGCTGAACTGCACGACTTTCACGTGGCAATGCGCCGCCGCCGCCTCTTCGAGAAGCACGCCGGTCCGGTCGACCGATCCGTCGTTCACGAACAGCAGCTCAAGGCGGCAGTTCGGCATGCGGGACTGGATCGCCAGGACCCGCTGCAACAGCGCCGGCAGACAGTCTTCTTCATTGAAGACGGGAATGACGACCGTCAAGGTCGTTTCGTCGCCCGTCGAAGCAGCTTCCCGCATGGCTGTGAACGTTTCGAAGACCTTGCCGGCCGTCTCGGGCCGGCTCCGTGCCGTTCTTTCCGTGGGTCAGACAATGCTTCACCGCCATTAATATCTCGCCAATGCCGTGCAAAGATTCCGGCCGCTCGCAGCGTGTCATTCCGCTCCGATCCGCCGGCTGGCGAGGGCCGCGGAATCGACTTGTCGCGGACCGGTCTTGTCGCCGGAACGTTCGACTTCGGCCGCCGGGCGCGCTGCTTGACTTCGCGATGATCGACCGATCAGACTGCCGCCCCCGTGCCCCCCGCCCCGTCCCCTTTGACGCCGGTCTCGGGCGCGACCGCAGGCTCGGAGGCCCGTCGCGGCCCACCTGAGAGGATGCCGAACCGATGACGCGATCGCTGACGTTCGCGGCGGGGTTGGCGGTCGTGGGCGTCGCTCTCTACCTGAACCGCGGGGCGCTGGAGCAGGTCTGGACGCGGGGCGCCGACTGGGGGGACCTCGCCTGTGGCACGGTCCTGCTCTTCTTCGAACTGGCAGTGGCGTCCTTCCGCTGGCGAACGGTCCTTCAGAGCGCCGGCGTGTCGCTGGCCTATCTCGACACCGTTCGTCTCGTGGTCTTCGCACGGGCGTCGCAGCTGCTTCTGCCGCTGCCGTCGGGGAACGACCTGGCCCTCCTGGGGCTCGTCGCGTCGACGGTCCCCGATCGAACGGCCGCGATGGGGTCGGTGCTGATCGATCGGCTGATCGGCGTGACCGGGCTGTTCACCGTGGCGGCTCTGATGGGGACGCTCAATCGGGTCGTCCTTCGAGAGCCGAACCTCCTGCTCGGTCGCCTCCACCTGCTGGCGATCGCGTTCGCCGTCGGGCTCTGGATCCTGCTCGGGATTCTTCTCAGGTCGTCCGTCAGGGACGCGGCGATTCGCCTCGTCCCGACCGAGCGGGCGAAGCGGATCGCGCTCGAACTCTCACGCGGCCTGCAGGGGCTGGCGGCGCGGCCCTCCGTATTCCTGACGACGATGGGTCTGTCGTTGGTGACGCACCTGCTCGCGATTTCGGCCTTCTTCTTTGCCTGCCGGGCGCTGCGGCTTGTCCAGGGCGAAGGGGGATGGCTGCAGCTCTTCGTCGTCGTGCCGTTCATCCTCATCACGACGGTCCTGCCGATTCCGGTCGGGGCCATGGTGGCGACGCTGAGCGTCAGCGACCAGCTGTTCCGCCTGATGGGGATCGAGGGCGGCGCCCTTGCGTTCCTGAGCTACAACGCGATCGTCATCCTGGCCGTCTACGTGGCCCTTCCGTTCGTGCTGCGACGGGCCCGCTGACGGTCGCCATCACGGCTCCCCTGGCTTCGAACCGCGTCCTTGCCGGCACGATGTCCGTTGCGCAAACCCGACGTGCCACGGCCGCTCGGAGCCAGGCTACCCCTCTGGCCCTGTGCCTGGAGCTGGACCTGGGCCGGCGTGCCGGGTGCGATCCGCGTGCCTCCGTGGTTCAAGAGCCATCGGATTGAAGCTGCGGCACAACAGGCTCTGCGGCTCAGGAGCTTCACGCACGGTTGCCGAGGTCGGGACTGTGCCGGATGAGCGCCTCGTGGAAGACACGGATTCGACCTTCGTTGATCCCCAGCGTCGCCCGGCGGCAGGCATGCCGAAGCCCCTGCTGCGCAAGCTCAGACGCGACCCGATCCTCACTCAGGATCGTCCGGTTGGAGTCCACGATCGAATCGGCCACGGAACGCGCGACCGCCCCGTCGACCGGCATATCCGGGAGGACGTTCGCGAGGAGCATCTGGTAGCGGAGCACCGATCGGGTCGCCGTGACCGGTTCATAGGTCTGGAGGCTCATCAGGCTCCCGCGCGTCAAGCCGATGGCCAGATTCGGAAAGATCGAGAAGTGATCGTAGTTCTCGAATCGGGGCGAGCGATGGAGCTTCAGTCGGCGGGCCGCCTTGTCCCACCATTGGCAGACCTCGTCGCGGAGCAGGGAGATCGTGGAGGTGTGATCTCCCTGGCGCTCGTGATGCAGCGTGGCCGCGAGCAACGGTTGAAACGAATCGTGGTGGACGGTCGCCACATGGTAGGCCTCCAGCACGCTCTCCACTCCGATCTTCCAGTTCGTCTCCCAGGGGATCGACTGCTCGTCGATGGGGGCGGTCTGTCCGAAGTGCTCGCTCAGGTGCGACAACAGTTCCGCGTACGATCCCAGGTGCTCCGACAGGCTGTTTCCATCAGGCGAGAGCCGGACAAAGAGAAACTCGCCGCACGGCTCCAGTTCAAACCGGCGAAGGGCCCGCTCGACCTTCTGTTCCTCCGAAAAGCCGAAGTGCTCGCGGTTGCCTGGAATCCCGACCGGCACGCCCCGCGCATCGTAGGTCCACCCGTGATAAGGACACTGCAGCGGACCGCAACCGGAATCCGCGGTGCGGATCCGACTGTGGCGATGAGAACAGACATTGTGCAGCGCCCGCAGCTCGCCGTGGAAGTTCTGGATCACGATCGGCACTCCGCCGATCGTCCGAGCCAGATAATCCTGGTGCCCGGAAACCTGCCGCTTCAGACCGACAAAGATCCATTGCTTCCGAAAGATGTCTTCCATCTCCCGAGCGTGGAGCGACTCATCGAAATAGCAGTCCGGCGGCAGGCCGGCCGTCACGCTGCGATCGCTCCCACCGACCCCCTCCGGAACGCCGGGAGAATCGTCCGATGCCGCAGTCGATGGATCAGGTGTCATGGGGAGCCGGGAGAACGAGCCGGGAAGGGACTCACGGTGCCGTCAGGCCGCCATCGACGACGAGCGTCGTTCCGGTGATCCATCGCCCCGTCCCCGCCAGCAGGAACACGATCGCGTTCGCGACGTCCTCCGGCTCGCCCAGGCCGAGGGGGTGGACCGCCTCGTAGCGCTGTCGTTGTTCCTCGGAGACCGATTGCCGATAGCGCTCGAACATCTCGGTCCGCACGAGAGCCGGGGCGACGCAGTTGACCCGGATCTTCTTCGGAACGAGTTCCATCGCCAGGGCCCGGGCCAGGGAGATGACGGCCCCCTTGCTGGCGGCATACACGGAGTTGCCCGGAACGCCCGCCAGAGCGGCGGTCGACGCTAGGAGCACCACGCTCGATCCCGCGGGATTGAAACACCCCGCCTGCTGGAATCCGCGGATCAGCATCCCGGCCGCATGGACATTGATGTCCATGTGCTTGTCAAACAGCCGCGAGTCCATGACGCGGATCGGGACGGTGATCTGATTGCCCGCGCTATGCACCAATCCGTCGAGCGGACCGGACTCCGCGACGACGGTGTGCATCCAGGCCGGAATCGAGTCCGCCTGGCGCAGATCGGTTTCGAAAACGAGATGTCCCGTCCCCTCCATGGCGGAGAGTGTTTCGTCCAGTCTCGTCCGGTCGCGCCCCACGAGGACGACGCGACCGCCGACCCGGCTGAGGAGGATCGCCGCCGCCCGTCCGATCCCCGACGAAGCGCCGGTCACAAGGACGGTCCGCCCCGCCATCCCCATCGGATTTGTCATTGCGGCACCGAATACAGCGGTTCCTGAATCACGGATTCGTCCACCTCCACGATGGGCGGGACGACAACGTTTGCGGTCTTGAGCGACGCGGCCCCCCAGGAGAGGCCGACGCCGAACCCCGCCAGGATCAGGTTCAGCGGTTCCTGCGACAACCGTTCTCCCAGCGTCGCCGTCAACGCCAGCGGAATCGAGGCGGACGAGGTGTTTCCGTAGTCTTTCAGGATCAGGGGGACCTTCTCCGCCGGAAGAGCCATGTTCTTCATCAGGTGCTTCAGCATGAATTCATTGGCCTGATGAAACACGAAGGCATCGACCTCGTTGCGAGAGACCTGCGCCGCCTGTTCGATCCCGGAGAGCAGTTGCGGAACACGATTCAGGGTGAACAGGAAGATTTCCGACCCGTTCATGTACAGGTCGTTGAGGGATCGCGGGTTCCCGTCGTCGTAGGTTCGCACGACGTCGTTCTGGACTCCCGGCAGAAGTCGCGTCCCGCCGGCCGGAACGATCAGGTGCTTTCCGCCGGATCCATCGGTTCCCAGGTCAAATGTCCAGGAGGTCTCCCGGTCCTCGGTCGGTTCCAGAGCGGTGACGGTCCCGGCGTCGCCAAAGAGCATGACGGCGGATCGATCCCGCGGACCGATTCGCCGGGAGGCGACTTCGCCCACGGCCAGCAGGCAGCGGCGACTGGCTCCGGATGCCACCAGATGCGAAGCGACCCACAGGCCGTAGATGTAGCCGGAGCAGCCGAGATTCAGGTCGAGCGCGGCGCACGTCGTGGGAAGCCGCAGACGGTCCTGCAGCAGGCAGCTCGTTGCCGGAAGCACGTAGTCCGCCGTCTGGGAGACGAACACCAGAGAGTCGACGGAGTCGCGTTCCCAGCCGAGATCGTCAAGCAGCCGTTCCCCGGCGGCGAAGCACAGATCCGAGGTGCACATCCCGTCGGGAGCGACCCGGCGGCGCTGCACGCCGGTGGCTCGAATCACCTTGGCGATCTCCGCGGCCCCGAAAACCGCTTCGTAGTCCGAGGTCGGTACGATGCGCTGTGGAACGGCGGATGCCAATCCCGCCATCCGCACTCCGCGAATCCGACTGACGCTCATTTCATTGTTCTTTACGGGGACCGGGGAAAGTCCGTCTCTGCGACGGTTCGTCGAAGGATCGCCGGTCTCGAGGAGTCGCGCAGCCTGATTTGCGGCTTCCGGTGAGGCGCTCCACAAGTCAATCTGCGAGATGATCCGAAACGAGCTTCATCAGGTCGTCGACGGTCTTGCAGGCGGCCAACTGCGGCCCCGCGACACGTTGACTGAACTCACTGTCGACCAGCGCGATAAAGCCCATCAGGGTCAGCGAATCCCACGCTTCCATCTGCTCCAGAACTTCGTCCGGACGGGTCGTTCCGGGGGGCCGTTCCATCAGGGAGTCCAGCTTCAACAAAAAAACTTTGCGAGTCATAAACCGTTGAAACTCCTGGACTTCCACGCCCGCAACCGGGCCGCTTCAAAGCACTGTCGATCGCAGCCAAGGTATCGGAGCATTTCCCCGGTCGCAACGGCCCCCGATGTTGAAATCTCTGTGAAGACGGGCCCGCTGGCCGTCTCGACGCGGTAGAGCGGCACGTCTCCCAGGATGCGATATCCCAGCGTCCGGGTCGACTCCATGGCCAGGTCATTCGTGACGAGGACCTTCGAATACATCGTCGACAGATCGAGGTGTTCGAAGTCCCAGGCCATGCATGCAAAGTTGACGAAGTGCATGAAATTCATCCCGCCCCCGCGCTCTCCGCGAACAATGCCGTCGCTCATGTTTCCACGTCGGCCGAGATCGACGAACCCGGTCCGGCCGATGAGGCGGTCATCGCCGACATACACCAGGCGGTTGAGGCGGCGGTCATCGCCCAGCGCGTGCTCCAGCCATTGCCGAGTCCCCTCCAGCGTGACCTGCCGCTGATCGAGCCAGCCCGTTCGGATCTGGTTTCTCCATCGGACGAACGTCTCCACGAGTGGCTCGCGGTCCGGCCGCGTTGCGGTCAGGGTCAGGACTCGTCCCAGCGGGCGATCGTCAAAGTCGAGAACGGGAATGTCCGCGGCCGCCTCGCCGGATTTCAGTTTTCGCACCCGTTCCAACTGCCAGGGCTCCGGCGCTCCCAGGGACTCCGGATCGAAACCCAAAAAGCCGCTCACGGATCCTCCGGCAAGACAACAGGGGCCATCGAACGACCGCTCGCTCGCAGACGGCAGAGTTAACTCCGCTCTGTTAAGGAATGGCGAGGGGGAACGCCTGCCGGGAATCGTTCTCTTCGAACGGAGAACTTCCCCGCGAATGTCCGGATGGGAATGGAGACCTCTTCATTTCGCCTTTACAGAACCCCGTCATCGTTTCGAGACGGTGACCGCGACCTGACGCCCGGCGATTGAAGAAACGTTCCTATGTTCGTGAACTCCGGCAGCCTGCCGCATCTGTTGCCTCCGGCCGCGTACACCGACGCCGATTGGTTCGCCAGGGAGCGGGCGGAGATCTTCGAACGGCAGTGGCAGCCCTTCTGTCTCGCCGACCAGGTGGCCAAGGATGGCGCGCAGTTCGCCGGGGAAGTGCTCGGGGTCCCGGTCGTGGTCTTCAACCGCGGCGGCCGGCTGTACGCGCTGAAGAACGTTTGCGCGCATCGGCACTCACAGATTGTTCCGGGCGGGGCGCAGTGCGGGTCGACTTTGCGGTGCCAGATTCACGGCTGGGAGTACGACGAGTCGGGCAGCCTCGCCAAGATGACCGATGGCCGGTCGTTCAAGGGCTTTAAAGTGGGGGGGACGTGCCTCGCTTCCTACCGCGCCCAGCAGGCGGGCCCTCTGGTGTTCGTGAATCTCGATTCCCGGGCCCCATCCTTCGAGGAGTCATTGGGAGGCTTCGCGGAGGAGTTCGGCCGGTTCTATCAGGACTTGCGGCACATCAGCACCTGGCAGATGGAGACGCCCGTCAACTGGAAAGTCATCGTCGAGAACGCCGTCGAGAGCTATCACGTCCCGATGGTGCATCCCAACACGTTTCAGGACTATCGCCCGGAAGAGCTGCACGATCACCACCTGGCTCCGACGTACTCGCGCTACGGGGACTTGCTCCCCTATGAAAGCGAGAAAGGGCTGGAGTCGCTCGGGTTTCGGGTCTATACACGGCTCCTGATTCGGCAGCCGACGTTCAAACGCTTTACGCACGTGCACGTCTATCCGAATCACCTGCTCTACTTCGGCGATATCTTCCGCGCGTTCAACTCCGTGGAGCCGCTCGGTCCCGAGCGCAGCCGAATCACGTTTTACAACTTCGTGCCCAGAAGGATTCACTGGGGACTTGCCGGCCGGATGCTCCAGGACCTGTCGATGGTGGTCTTTCTGAAAATGGGGCGGCGCATTCTGCAAGAGGACGTGGACCGCTGGCCGCCCGTGCAGAAGGGGCTGCGTCACGCCACGTCGCCCGGCGTGCTCAGCTGTCGTGAAGAACGCGTGTTCGGCATTCAGCGGTACGTCGCAGAGCAACTGGGAATGCCGGTCCCGTCGCTGGAACCGGAACGGTCGCCGTCGGATCAGTCCCCGGTCGCGATGCGATGAACAGAAACACGGACGACAGACAGATGGTCTACCTCGGTGCCTTGGCCTGCCACGTTCCGGACCACAGGGAGGATGTCTCCGCGCTGTGTGACGAGAATCCCGGATGGAATGCCGAGACCATCGTCCGGAAGACAGGGATCCGCCGCCGCGCGCTGGCCAGACCTGAGGAGACGGCAGCCGACCTCGGCTATTTCGCGGCGGAGCGGTTGTTCGCGAGCGGAGCCATTGAACGGCCGGCCATCGACGGCCTGATCTTCAACAGCCATTCTCCCGACTACTGGATGCCGGCGACCGCCTGCCTGCTTCAGCACCGGCTCGGACTGCCGACGACCTGTGCCGCATTGGACCTGGCCCTTGGATGCAGCGGGTTCACGTATTCCCTGTGGCTCGCCAAATCGCTGGTGGAATCCGGCGCCCGGCGGAACGTCCTTGTGATTTCGGCCGAGACCTTTTCCCGCTTCTGCGATCGGAGTGATCTGTCGACCGTAACGCTGTTCGGCGACGGGGCTGGAGCGGCGCTGGTGACCCGCGAACCGTCCGGAGCGCTGGCGAGGATCGGCGGTACGGTTCTGGGGACCGACGGCGCTGGAGCCGAGCATCTGATCGTGAAGGGTGGTGCCGCGCGGTCCGCGACCCAGGCGGGGGGGGAAGGCGAGTCGAGCCGTCCGCGGGTCTGGATGAACGGTCCGGAAGTCTTCTCGTTCACCATCGCAACCGTCCGCAACTGCCTTCAGGAGCTCGTGGCGCGGGAAGAAATTCGTTGGGACGAAGTGCGACACTTCCTGCTGCATCAGGCCAGCGGATTCATGCTGGACAAGCTGCGGACGCAGCTCGGGCTGACTGAGCAGCAGTGTCCGATCGACATGGAAGATGTGGGAAACACGGCGAACGCATCGCTCCCGATTCTCATTGATCGCTTGAGACGACGAGGACGTTTCCGATCAGGCGATCACATGGTCCTGGCGGGATTCGGCGTGGGTCTGTCCTGGGCGATGACGCATCTGGAATGGCTCGAAAATGGCGAGAGCGTTCCGGAGCGAGAGTGATTCAGTCGCAGGCCCTCAACGCATAGGCGAGCGACCGGAGGCGGGTTTCGACGTCGTCGGCGCGGGACATGAACACGATGGGGCAGGCGGCGCCGCAGAGGATCCCCCCGAAGCGGCAGTCGGCGGTGTACATGATCCCTTTCACCGTCAGGTTGGCCGAGAGGAGGTCGGGGAACAGCAGGACATCCGCCCCGCCGGTCACCTCGCCGCCGACTTTCTTCCGGCTGGCTGCGGTCGTTGAGTAGGCGAGGTCGAACGAGAGAGGGCCCTCGACCACGCAGTCGCCGAACTCGCCCGCTCCGCCGAGACGGGCGAGCTCCACCGCTTCCTGGGTATCCGGCAGGGCGGGCGTCGGCTTCTCGGTGGCGGACATGACCGCGACTCGCGGCGACGCGCAGCCGAGGCTGCGGGCGATTGTGGTTGAACTCCGGAGAAGGTCCTGCTTCTGCTCGAGCGTCGGGGCGGTCGTGACGCCGGTGTCGGTCATCAGGAACCGCCGGCCGTCGCGGGGGATCTCCATCAGGACGACCTGGCCGATGACCCGGCCGGTCCGCAGCCCCGCGGTCTTGTCGAGGACCGCTTTCATGAGGTCGGGGGTCGAGATCTGGCCCTTCATGAGGATCCGGGCCCGCCCCTCACGGATCTCCCGGACCGCGCCGACGGCGGGGTTCTCGTCGCCGCTGATGACAGTCCAGGTCGAGGTGTCCCGCCCGACTGACGCGGCGACCTGATCGATCTCGTCGCGAGGGCCCGAGAGAACCGGGCGGACCCAGCCTCGCTCTGCCGCGATGGCCAGGGCTTCGATCACGGTCGGGTCGGCGCCGCCGGCGGCTGCGACGGGGACCTGCGGTCGCTTTTCGTCGGCGGTCCGGAAGAGCTCGTCAAAACCGGGCAGGGACATCGGTTCGCTTTCGTTTCCGCGGGGAATGCAAAGAGGAAGAGGCTCGGTCGGAGTGCCAGGGCGTCTTCAGGCCGGACTCTCCTTGCCACTACCGGTTTTTCCAGTCCGGCGTGCGCTTCTGCAGGAAGGCGGCCATCCCTTCCTGGGCGTCGTGGGTCATGGCGTTGCCGGTCATGACGTCGACCGCGCGCTGGTAGGCCTCAGACTCGGAGAGGGCGTATTGATCGTGGAACGCGGTCTTGCCGATCTCCACCGTGAGGCGGCTGGTGGCGAGGATGGGGCGGGTGAGTTCTTCGATGGCGGTGTCGAGCTGGTCGGCCGGGACGACGCGGTTGACCATCCCGAGTTCGTGAGCCCGGCGGGCGGTGATCGGGATGCCGGTGAGGAGCATTTCCATCGCCACTTTGGCAGGGAGGCTGCGGACGATGGGGACCATTGGTGTGGTGCAGAAGAGGCCGATCTTGACTCCGGGGGTGGCGAAGACCGCTTCTTCGACGGCGACGATGAGGTCGCAGGCGGCGGCGAGCTGGCAGCCCGCCGCGGTGGCGACGCCCTGGACGCGGGCGATGACCGGTTGGGGGATCTGGCGGAGGCGGAGCATCATTCGGCTGCAGGCTTCGAAGATGCTGTGGTATTCCGCTTCGTTGCGTCCGGTCATCTCGCCGAGGTCGTGGCCGGAGCAGAAGACGGGTCCGGCGGCGGCGAGGATGACGACTCGGGATTCGGGATCGGCGGCTGTCTTTTCGAGGGCGGCGTCGAGGGCGGCGATGAGTTCGCGGGAGAGGGCGTTGCGTCGGGCGGGGCGGTTGAGGGTGAGGCGGGTGATGCCGCCGGCAGTTTCGACGAGGAGAGGGGATTCGGTGGAGAGGGGAGCAGCGGACATGCTGGCAGGATCCGAGGAGACGCAACGAGGGGACCGAGAGAGAAAGCGTATCCGCTCGAATCGTGCCTCCCAACCCACCGGGTCCAGGGGCGACCCTGGTGGGGGATGCAAGGGGGCCACGCCCCCTTGCCCGCCGGAGGCCCTCTCGTCGAGAGATATCTGAAGGAGCGAGTGTCCAAGCGCGGACAACGTGCCGTATGCCCCCTCACCTCACCCGCGGGGATTGCAAAGCCAGCGGTGTGGTGTGGGGGAGTCCTCAACGCGGGGACCACAAAGGGGACATCCGTTGTGTCCCACGGTTCCTCACAGGAGTGCCTCCGGCGGCAAGGGGGCGTGGCCCCCTTGACCCCTGGCTGCCGTGGCACGTTGGGTTTGAACTATGGAAGCTGCGCCGGCAAGGACGTGGTTCAAACAAAGAGGTGAGTCCGCGCAAAAACAAACCGGGACGACCCTCTTTCAAGGATCGCCCCGGCTGAGGAGGGACGGCGAAATGTCCAGAACTACTTACCCGCGCCGCGCAGCGTCTCCACTTCCTTACGCAACGTCTCCACCTGCTCACTGAGCTTATCGATCGACTTCTGCAACTTGTCGACCTGCTCCGCCGACGCCGGAGGACCCGCCACGAACCCCGGTCCCATATGCGTCATCGAGAAGCCCGGAGGAAACCGCCCCTCACGACGGGCATGATCCCGCCACGCCTTCAGCGCCTCATCGACCGGCCGTCCATCAGGACCCGCCTTCGCATCACCACCTTCACTGACAGCCGGCTTCCGCTCCGCCTCGGGAACCACCTTCTCCCGCAGCAGCGGAGTGATCTTCGCCGTCAGCTTCTCCCCCTTGCGGAGATAAGCGATCTCGACCTCTTTCTCCCCGACAGCGTCAACCGCCTCCATCAGCGAAGCGGGAGTCTCAATCACCTTGCCGTCGAGATGAGTCACGACGTCGTTCGGCTCAAGCCCCGCCTTCGCGGCCGGCCCCTCCGGAAGGACTTCCTGCACAACCACGCCGGCGTTGTCATCGACCGGAAGCACACGGCGGGTTTCTTCGCCCAGCGGACGGACCATCACTCCCAGCGCGTGCTTCGACGGCGGAGCCTCCGGACGTCCCTGCTGCTGAAGCTGAGCCTCGACCATCCGGACGACCGCTTCGGCCTCGGGCGTATCCGGGACCTGCAGGACGATGAACCCTCCCTGCGGCCCCGGGACCTCGATGAGCCGCTGGTGCTTCAGCGGCCGCGGACCGGGCTTGTCTCCTTTAGCGCCCGCTCCTGCCTTGTCCTCGCGGGACTCGACTTTCGCGGCGGGCTTGTCCGAGTCACCCGAAGGATCGTTGGAGTCGTCGGCAAACGTCACGGGGGCGGCCTGACTCAACGAGAGCGCGGCGGCGACGCTCCAGATCATCGCTTTCTTGATCGGTATCATGGGGAAACTCCCTTGTTCCAACGAGACGGGATGGCGAGGTCCACCCGGGGGCGCGAACGCGGCCACCGATGCGACGGAACCTGTGTACGAGAAGGGGAAAGCGGACGGATAATCAGCCGGGCGCTTCAGACGCCGGGCTCGGCACCTTTCAGGGACTAAACACCAAGACACCAAGGAGGCACAAAGAGCACAAAGGTCTGAGATGGCAGACGAAAGCCTTGGTGTCCTTGGTGAGATCTTCGTGTCTTGGTGTTTAACAACCCGCCCCCACTTCCGGGACAAGCCGGCTACTGGATCGCGTTCCGGACCCGGACGGAGTTCACCGGAACGATGTAGTGCCGCCCGTCCGGAAGCGGGATCGAGTAGTACAACTGCCCTTCTTCGATGGCGTAGCCCGACCGCTGGAGCTCCTTCCGCAATTCGTCCGAGACGAGCGTTGGCTGAGTCGTCTGCGCGGCGGCATTCGCACCGGCATGGTGAGCCGGCGCCGGCGTCGTGATACCGACCCGGGCTCCTCCGAGGCCGGAGCCATCCACCGTCGTGACCTGAACCGAACGCGCGGTTGTTCCGCCGGCGGAGGCGGGAGAGGACGAAGATCCCGTGGGCTCAAACGGAAAACCGTCCCTCGCCGCGACGCTCGCGGCGCCGTTCGTGCCGGAGACGCCGGGTCCGTCCGTCCCCATCTGGCCGTGCAGGATCACACCCGCCATCACCCCCGCCGCCATCGACGAGACCACCTTGCCCCACACGCCGACGGAATTTCTTCGGCCGGCCGGCGCATGTCCGGACGAGGTCGCGGCGAGCGGGGTCGCATTCGCAGCCGCCGGCTTCGGGCTCGCCGGCGTGATCGGCTCCGTCTTCTGGATCGTTTGGGACCAGAGCTGGTTCTCCAGGTAGGCGAGGGCGAGGTGCCGCCATCCGTCCGGCAGAGCCTGGATGCGGCGGAGGAGCGCCTGCTGGTCCGCTTCCGAAAGCTGACCGTCGACGCATCGCTGAATTTCGAGTTCCAGTTCGAGATGGCTCATGGCGAGTCCTCCCGCACTCCTTCGTGGATCAGTTCCTTCCGCAGGCGATTCCGCGCCTGGAGAAGGCGGTATTCAATGGTTCGGACCGACACTCCCAGCCGGGCCGACAGTTGTTCGTAAGTCCAGTTTTCCGTGTGCTTGAGCCACAGGATCTGGCGGTCCAGCTCCGGCAGCTTGTCGAGGGCCCGGCGGATCGACGCCTGCCGCTCGTTCCCCAGCATCCATCCCAGGGCGTCCCCGGCGGTGTCCCCCCGGGTCCGGACCTCTTCGGCAAACTGGTTCGTGTGCCGCCGCCGCCGTCCCATGGTGCGGCGGTACATCATGCACTGCCGGATGGCGACCCGGTACAGCCAGGGGGCGACCCCTTCGGGCTGCGTCGGACGGTTCGGGGCGGCGACCGCCGCCACGGCGACTTCCTGAAGGACGTCGTCGGTGCCGCGGTCTTCCCCGAGCCGGCTGCGGATCACCGTCCGGAGCCAGTGCGAATGCTCGCTGAACGCAGCGCCCCAGTCGATCGGGGCGGCGCCGGAGGCGGCCGGATCGGAGGTGATCTGGCCACTGCTCGGTGAAAGCAACGCGCTCGTCATTGCTAAGACTCTGTTGCCGCGGCGACGCGAACTCCCGGGAAATTCTACGAAATCCCGAGAGGCTCCGCGCGATCTCTCCGCGTTCCGGCCCCAAGAGAGCCGAATCGGTTCGGGGTCGCCCTGCGGCAAGAAAACGCACTGGAAGAAATGAATCTGTTACCAGTGCAGTTCGTGCAAAATCCGTGCGACTCCGTTCCGGAAACGGATCGGATAGAGAATCTCCTGCTTTCCACCCGCATTTCGCACGAGCGGCTCGCCGACATCCCCTGTCACTTTGACCTTCAGCGACTTGTCGAGGATGTAAGCCCCGTCGGTCTGCGGCTCCAGGTCCTTGGAGAGGACCGCCCGGAAGTAGACCTTCCCTTCGGAGCCCGGTTCCGTGGCCGTCACGGTCAGGTGACGCTGGAACGAAGCGGACTGGTCGACCCGCCGCGGCTCGGGGAAGTCTTCGACGCGGAACGCGGCCGCGTCATAGCGGAACGTCGGCCGCTGCTGGCTGTCGAGGGCGTATCCCCGGAACCGGTAGCCCCGCTCCCGCGGCTCGCCCGAAGGCCACGGCTGCCCCGGATCGTCGAGGACCGCCAGCGGCGCGACCTCCTCGACCTTCAGGACGTCGTCCCCCAGCGGTCCCTGGAAGCCTGGACCGCGGCCGATCCAGTGCTTGGAGGCGTCCATGAACTTGCCGTGCCAGATCAGGGTCAGCGCCATCCGGTTGGCGTCCCATCCGAGGTTCGCCCCCTCGGGGTAGCCGATCCCGATCCCCCGTGGCGAGATCCCCTCGATGAAGTTCCGGTAGATCACGGGCGCCGTTCCGTCCGGCTTGAGCTCGATTGCCTGGGCCAGGAGACCGTCGGGAATCCCGGCCTTCGTCGAGTCGGTCAGGTAGGTCCAGATGGCGGCGATCTGCTGCGGCGGGTTCCCGGCATAGACGTCCTGGATCGTCGCCCTGCCGTTCGGGAAGCCGGTCGGCATGCGGGTGCCGGGGCGGTACTTCTGCGGATCGGGGAGGTAGCGGAGGAACCAGTCCGGGTTCAGCCGGCGGGTCATCGTCTGCAGGTCGATCGCCTGGATCCCCGTCGCGCGGAGCGAGCCGAACTGATGGCACTTGATGCAGGCGAGCTTGTTCTCGCCGACGAGGAGCCGGCCGGTCGCCTTGACCTTGTGCTCGGGCTCGTCGGAGGCGGGGAACGTCCCGTTCGGCTGCCGGTCGAGGGAGACCAGGACCTTATCGAGCTCGCCGACCGCGCCGCCGAACTTCGGCATCCGGGTCCGCATGTAGTCCCGGTCGCGGGCGCCGTTGCGGGTCACCTCCCGCAGCCAGTTGTCGTTGAGCTTGTCCCCCACGCCGTCGAGCCGCGGCGGAATGCGGCCTTCGTCCCCCATCTCCGGCTCGCCCGTCTTGAAGTGGATGTTCCGGGCCATCTCCGGTCCGCCGAGCGAGCCGCGGGAGTGGCAGGCGTAGCAGTTGAACGCCACGAGCGTTTCGTGGACCTTCTCCGCGGCGCTCGGCTCGGGCTGCGGAGGCGCGTGCGTCAGGGCCGCCACGAGGGCGCTCCGCTGGACCGCGGAGAGGTCATACTCAGGGATCGACGGCAGCGGCGGGACGGGGCTCCGGGCCGCTTCGAGGCCGTTCTTGGGAGCGGTCGAGAGACAGCCTTCGGCCGTCCGCAGCTCCGGGAGCGGTTTTCCCTTCACGGTCGAAGCGATCGTCTCGCCTCCCGCCTTCGCGGCGTGGCACGAGGCACATCCCAGGGCGCCGAAGTAGCGGCGGCCGGTCTCGATCAGGTTCGGGTCGACGACATAGGCCCCCGGCTCCGGAGGCGCGTCGGATTTCTTCCCGACCTCTTCCGCCGTCGGAGCGACGATGCGGTCGAGCATCTGCCTCGGGGTCTTGGGGCCTTCGAACTCGACTTCGACGGTCCACTCTCCGCCCCCCTGGAAGTACTCGACACGGACCTTGTGGATCCCCGCCGTCAGGCTCATCTGGCCGGTCTTGGTGGAGTGCGGATGGACGCCGTCGACATCGACGACCTTGCCGCCGTCGATGTACAGGATGCTGCCGTCATCGGAGCCGAGGTGGAACTTGTACCGTCCCTCCTGCTTGACCTCGAAGAAGCCTTCGAACCAGACGGCGAAGCCCGACTCCCGCCTGGCGACGGTCAGGTCGAGGCCGCGGCTGAGGCCGGTGGCGACCGGCTTGAGGTCGTCGAACTTGGGGACCGCGTTCCACTCGCCGTGGTAGACGGCGAAGGTCATGTTGGGCGGGAGCTTGCTGACGATGACGTCCCCGAGCAGATAGTTCGCCAGGTCCTTCGCTTCGTCGTCCTTGAGGTGCAGGGCGGGCATCCGGCCGCCGGGGCGGACGTGCTGCGGGTTCTTGAGGAACTCGATCAGGCTCGGGACCGTGTACTTGCGGTCGACGCTCTGGAGCGGGACCGAGGTCGCGAGCGGCGTTGGCTCATCCTTCCGCGAGGCGTGACAGGCGACGCACCCGATCGAGTGAAAGAGGTTCTCGCCGCGCTTCCGCGCCGCCTGGTCGCCGGCCGCTTCGACGAGCGTCCCTGTCGAGGCGAGGAAGCTGACGAGGGCCTTGATCGTGCTCGCCTTGTCCCGCGGGTTCCAGTTGGCGAACAGGTCCGGCATCGTCGATCCCGGTTTGACACCGTGCGGATCGCTCAGAAACTCCGCGATCCAGGCCGGGTGCAGCCGCTTACCCGCCTCTTCGAGGTTCGGAGCGGGCTTCTTGTCGACGAAGTTCTTGAGAGCGTCCCCCGCGGCGTGGCACGACGTGCAGTTGAGTTCGCCGAGGAGCAGCCGTCCCCCTTCGGCCGCGTCTCCGGTCCCGGCGGCGTAGAACCGCTCGAAGCCGACATGGATCGGGCGGCGGGCTTCTTTGGCCGAATCTCGCGGGAGGACCCAGATGTTCCGGTAGCGGACCGGGTTGCCGTGGTCCTGAAGATAGATCGGTCCCGGCTCCGGTCCTTCGGGGAGCGGCGCGGCGGTCGTGGTCTTGGTGAGCTCGACATCCTGGTGGACGAGGACGCCGTTCAGCCGGACCGTGATCCGCGGGTTGGCGGTCGTCCTGCCGTCGGCGTACTTCGCGGCGGTGTAGTCGACGTCGTAGGTCTGCCAGACGAGCGGCGGGAGGCAGGTGTTCACATCGGGGCGACGGATCGTGTAGATCCCACCCGATTCATTGTCGAGACCTTCGAGCCCGAACGAGTCGAGCATCTGCGTCTCGTACCGACCCTGGTAGTAGATCCCGCTGTTCCCCCGCCCCTGGCCGCGGGCATGCGGCATGTAGGGGGTGCGGAACTCGATATGGAGCGAAAAGTCCTGGAAGGTGTCGGTGCTGGTGCAACCCTGCTGGAGGAGGCTGTCTTCGGTGAGCTTGGCCCCCGGCTTCCAGTGCTTGTCGAGCGACTCCTTCGTTCCGTCGAACAGGACGACCGCCCCTTCCGGCGGACGGAGCGCGATCGTCGGGCTCTTCCGCTCGGTCTTCTTGAGCTGGAGCGTGCCGATCAAGTCGGCGACCCCTTCGGCGTCCTCCTCCGCCTCCTGCTTCTCCTTGCCGTTCCATCCCGCGCCCGGCAGGCCGCCGCGGTAGGTCACGACCTTGAACAGGTTGTTCCCGAGGGCCACGACCTGCACGCCGAGGTTCTCGCCCAGGTACTCCCCCTGCACGGCGAAGTCCGGATCGGCCGCGGCCGCCTCCGGCGTGTCATACGTCTTGTTCGGCGTCTCGGCCGCGCGCGCCGCCGTTGTCAGTCCGAGGAGGACTGCCGCCACGAACTGAAAGCCCAACCCGGCGAAGCGCAGCATGTGTTCCTCGGAGACGCTGAGAAAACGGAATGCAACACATCAGACGATCATGGCCGGAAGCGCAGAGTCTTCCGGATCGAGTCCCTCGACTCTGGGCCGTGCCTCACGACTTCGCGTTGATGCGGACGCCGATCGTCCGGAGTTCTTCGAGCTGCTTCTTGGCCGGCTCGGGGAGGCTGCCGAGGTCGAGGTAGAGGTACCAGTATGGCGCGAACCGCTGTTCGCCGGCGGCATCCTTCTTGGCCATGTCGACGAGCGGCGTCAGGTCGGTGACCGGGTTGCCGGTCAGGAACGTGTACCGCAACTCCGTCATTCCCTTGAGAGGGGCGAGGTCGGAGACCTTGTTGGAGGCGAGGTCGAGGGACGACATCCACTTCAGGTTCGCCAGCGGGGCGAGGTTCGCCACCTTGTTCTCCGACAGGTAGAGCGCGTGCAGCTTGCCAAGGCCGGCGAGCGGATCGAGGGCTTCAATCTGGTTGCCGTTGAGGTGCAGCGAGCCGAGCTTGTCGAGCTTTTCCAGTCCGGCGAGGGACGCGATCTGGTTGTGGTTGAGCTCCAGGTACTGCAGTTTCACCAGGGGGGCGAGCGGGGCCAGGTCTTTGATCTGGTTCTTGGAGAGGTACAGGCTCTGGATGTTGATGAGCCCGCTCAGCGGGGCCAGGTTCTGGATGGCGTTGTCCGACAGCTTGACCTCGGCGAGGCTGGTGCACTTTTCGAGGCCCGTGAGGTCCTTGATCTGTTTGCCGCGGGCGTCGAGGAAGAAGATCGTCTTGAGGTCGGCCTCATCGATCATCGGCTTGTCGATCTGCTTCTGCTTCAGGATCGCCTTGATGACCGCTTCGAGGTTGGGGTCGGGAAAGATCCCGTCCGCGCGGCAGACCGAGGCGCTCAGGGTGAGGGCCACGCCGACGATGAGGGCGAGTCGTTGCATCCAGAACATCATGCGACAGCTCCACACAGCTTTCGGGCACACCGCGATCGAGGACCAGCAGAGGGTATTGCGGGACCCGTACCCGATCGGAGACCCGTGGACGGGCGAGTGTAGGGAAGGTCTTGCGGTCGCACCAACGAGCGCCGATGTGTCGCCGGGGTTGGGGGCGTTCGCTGGTCACCGGGGTCCAGGGGGGCACCCCTGGTGGGGAGTGCAGAGGGGCAACGCCTCTTTGCCCGCCGGAGGCCCTCTCGTCCACAGATGTCTGAAGGAGCACGTCTCCAAGCGCGGAGAACGTGTCGTATGCCCCCTCACCAACCCGCTGGGATTGCAGAGCGACCGGCGAGTCCTCGACGCCGGTTCCACAAAGCGGTCGCCCGTTGCGTACCACGGTTCCTCATGGAAGTGCCTCCAGCGGCAAGGGGGCCTGTGTTGTTTTTTGGCCCCTTGACCCCAGCGGCCGTGGCACATTGGGTTTGAGCAATGGACGTCTCGCCGGCAAGGACGTCATCCGAACATTCCCCCGGAACCGATCCCCCTGCGGCAACAGAACCTCATCGCCCCGCAACACACGCGAGCGGCCGAAGACCTCGTCACCGCCGCAACCAGAACTCTTCACATGAGTTTCACCCAGACTATCCCCCCGGTTCCTTGCGGATCGGTAATCCGTTGAAGGAGTTAGGACGCTACCCGGTGACGTACCGGATGCGTCCTTTTTCGTTTCGGGGACGATGCTGGGTGACTGTCCGTACACTGACACGTTGCGCCCCGGATGCGTCCTGTGCTATCGCTTCGACTATCGGTAGTCGCTCCTCACCCCCCCTCTCGGGGGCACGGTGGGGCGATCGTCTGGACGGCCCAACTGGACCCAGAGGCCCCCCCCATCTTGGGTCCTCTCTCGGCCTTCCCAACGCACGGGAGCGCCCGCATCGCGCCCAATTTGCACATAGTATACCCAGCCAGACTCCCGGCAGGCTCCAGCCCTCTCCTGCGGCGGACACACACACGCTTCCCACGGTAAACCCCTTGCGGGAGAGGCTCTTGCGGCTCTCCATACCGCCCGGGAGGGGATCCGCTTCCCACGGTGGCCCTGGGTAGGTTCCCTATCCGCATATTAGACGCGATGCGGGGCACCCCGCGTTAGCTCTGCGTCGGGAGAGGACCCAAACCAGGGGGGTGGGTGGAGAGAAACAGGAAGAAGGTGGAGAAGGGGGAAAAGGGGTGGGGAAGCTCTGGAACCCAGCATTTCTCCTACTCAAATCTCTCTCTCTTCTCTCTTACTCTCTAGAGTCTAAGTGGGGAAAAGCCTCCCCGTACCTCTGCTCTCTGCCTGACTGCTCCCCTGTTGCTACCCGCTGACGGCCACGGTACGGCATTCTGTGTGGTACAATGCGGCCCGCTGGGCGAGGAGTAGCTACCTCACGACCGGCCGTCGCGGCTCCTGTTGGCTTCGTCGGTCCGGTCAGCCCGGTCTTCAACAGGAGGCTTCCATGACCATTGGAGAGTTCTGCCAGGCAGTAGACGACCATGAGCGTTTGGCGAAGGCGGCCCGAGAGGATCGCGATCGCGTCGCTACTGCCCCGTCACCATCACACCGGCGGGTTTACGAGCGGGTCGTCGTCAGGTCGTCGCAGTATGTTGCTATGAAGTCCGCGGCCCTCATGCGAACAGAGGGATACCAGCAGGTCGCTGACCTCTGCATCGTTAAAGAGGGCGAGTTCACTTCGGCTGCATTGTGCAGGCTGGTCGCCAGATTTGCGCTACACGATCCCTCCGTCAGAAGCCTGGATCTTCAGCAGTTTGTGTCGATGGCTCTCGGGAAGCATTCTCCTGAGCCGAACCATCCAGAAGGTCCTGTGGATGGCCCAATTGACGATCTGGTCACCGATCAACAACTGGGGGACCACAGCAAGAACAGCCGGGGCTACTTCACCACGTTCCTGAAGTCCAAAGGAGTCGCACCGGCCAATTACCGGCCGAACATGGGTCGGGAGGCTCATATGTGGTCATACTCGGCGATCCTGGAAATCCTACGAAAGCACTTCGGCCACGATCGCTGGCCTGACAATTTTCAAGACTTGAAGACCCGCCCGAATCGCTGATAGCTCTGCTTGCTCGGGTTGCTCTGCGGGATGCTCGGGTTGCTCAGTAACACGTCCGATTCGTCTCCAACGCCCCGTCGCCCGACCGTACTGTGACCGCATCAGGCCCCCAACAACAAAAGGGGCCGGGACTCACGGAGACGGTCAAAAATGGACGCTTCAATCCCCGGAGAAATCTGCTCCGGTTCGGTCTACACGAAGGAAGAACTGATCGCCCGCGCCGGCTGGGGCAAGGCGGCTTGGCTGTCGGCTCAGAAAGCTGGCCTGCAGGTTCAGCGGCGCAACCGCCGAGCCTATGTGACCGGCGAAGCCTTCATCTCTTACATCAACGCGGCTCCCACTAACGAGCCGGTTGCCTGACGGCTGGGCTTGCTTTGCCTGGCTCTGAAAACGAGTCGAGCCGGGTCAAGGCTCTCACCTCAATCCGGCTCGCTCAATCTTCTCTCCCGCGTTCGGTCGCCAAACCCGCGGGGCATCTTCAAGGACGACCATGATTCTAGCATGCGATGAATCGGAATCCACAGCGGTCTATCTGGGACCAGATGAGGTTTCCGCGATCAAGTCAGCTTTCATCGTCTCGGCCCTGGAGCTGGCGCAATCAGCTGCGGAACTGCGGCAGGTCTACGACCCGGAACACCCGGTTCATGACCTGGCCCGGTCGATCCTGCAGAAGACGGCCGCAATCTCCTCCCTGATCGAACAGCGGCAGGGGGTGGCAGGTTGAATGACCTTCACCCTTGGCCCGAATCTCCCCCCGTCGACTCCCCGGCTTACCGTGGCATCGTCGGCCAGTTCATCCGCCTTGTCTCGCCTCACACTGAGGCGGACCCGATGGCACTGCTGGTTCAGCTGCTCGCCGCGGTTGGTGTGATGATGGGGCGGAACGTCAAGATTTTCGTCGATGGCTGCTACCACTACCCGCTGCTGCACGTCCTGATCCTCGGTCGAAGCTCCAAGGCCAGGAAGGGAACGTCCCTTGGCTGGATCACGCAATTCGTTGCCCTGATCGATCCGGAGTTTTCGATCAACTGCATCGTGAGCGGGATCTCCAGCGGCGAGGGGCTGATTTCCGCCATCGCTGACGACCCGGAGACGAAAGCCGAGAGGGACAAGCGGCTACTTGTGGTTGAGACGGAATACACGGGGGTGTTCCGCAAGTGTGCTCGGGAAGGGAACGTCCTCGCGCCGACACTGCGGCAACTCTGGGACGGTGGACACGTCGGCATCCTGACGAAAGGACACAAGGTCACCGTCGCGGACCCGATGGTTGGTCTGATCGGTCACGCCACGATCGGCGAACTCAAAGCCCGCATCGACCCCGGTGATATCTGCGGTGGGAACGCGAACCGGCTGCTCTGGACGCTTGCCAAGCGATCGAAGTTGATGCCGTTTAGCACTCGGCCGGACGCCAAGGAACTGGACGCCCTTGCAGCGACGTTCCGGTACCGCATCACTGAGGCTCAAGAGGCAGGGGAAGTCACCCGGAGTCGCGAGGCAAACGCCACATGGCGAGTGATGTATACCGCCCTCGCGGCTGACGATTCGACAGACATCGTGGGGGACGTTCTGTCCCGAAGCGAGCCGATGCTGCTGAGAGTCGCATTGATTTATGCAGCCCTCGATGGAAGTGGCACGATCGACGTGACGCACCTGGAAAGTGCCGCGGCGGTCTGGGACTACTGCTCGGCGTCGGCCCGATTCGTCTTCTCAGACTCCACAGGCAACAAGCTGACGGACCGCGTTGTCCGGCTCCTGATCGACGCTGGCGAGGAAGGGCTGACGCAAAGCGCCCTCGCAAGCAACGCCTGCAAAAACGCCCCGGTCGACACGCTGAACGCCGCGTTGAAGGTCGGCGAGGGAATGGGGCTGATCTTCGCGGACACGGTCCAGACGACCGGGCGGCCGGCAAAGAGGTGGCGCAGCACGAAGTACCGCCCGCAACCTTCCTTCGCGATCCATAGCGGGGAGGTGCCGGCGTGAAACTCCTCGACGTGATGCGATCGAAAGACAAAGTCGTTGAAGACATCAGCGGCGATGAACTCCGCGACCGAGAACTTTGCAGTTTGCTCCTGGCCAACCTCATTCCGGATGGCTGCCCCGTCCGCGTGGAATGGTTCGGCCAACATCAAACGGCCGCGGTGTGGCTGGTTGGTGAAAGCCTGCGGAGCTGCGGTCAACTGCTGCCCCCCGAGGATCCGGCTGATGTTTGGGACCGCCAAGCGGCGGCACACGTCAACGCGGAGCGAGTGATCGGACATCTGTCCCGTCCCGAGGTCCGTGGCCATCTGTTGCAGCATTGGGACGAGCCGTCGGAAGTCGTTTGGTCCTGCTGGGAGCGAGCGACCCCGCCGCATTGGCTGCCGGTCCTCGTGAGGGAGGCCCAAGCGGTCTACCTCCGGAGGGTGGCCCGCTACCGCATCAACGCGATGTCTCGTGCCCTGGAGATTGGCGACGACCAGGCATTGCGGGAACTGCTGACGGAGGTCGCGGAATGAATAACGAACAGCCCGATGTCCTGCTCCGCCTGCGTCCCCGCCGCGGAGTTGATGTCAACGCAAAGCTCCGGGGGCTGCTCAAGGCCCTCGTGAGGAACCACGGAATGACCTGCCTCGCGGTGGCAGATGTTCCGGCAGAAACCCCGATCACCGCGGCCCGAACCAAGGAGAGCGAAACGTGCCAACCTCGCCCCCAACCTGTTGCCCGTCCTGTGAGTTCCCCATCGCCGAATCCGTTGACGGCCGGCGGCGCTACACCTGCGGTCACTGTCGATGGCGATTGATCGTCCGCGGCGGGCTGTTCGTCGACCTGATTTCCCCTCGAACCAAGACGACGCGAGCCCGCATCACGGCACACCAACGCGAGAACGCCCAACGTAAACGGCTCCTGAAGGAGTCGGTTCCCTGACCCCCTGGACGACTGACCGGACCGCGTGTTGCGGCTGGCGGAAGTTCCCCTCAGTCGAAAGGACTGACCCATGTTTTCGAATCCCCGTACCCCGAATCCGAAGTTCCGCTCTGAGGCGTGCATGGCCCTGGCCAGTGCTGCCTTTGACGGTATGCCTGGCGTGAAGCGGCCCGAGACGGTCTACGACCGTTTCAGCGGCGAGAACGTCGCCTTCACCGCTCCAACCAATCGAGGGCTTGCCCGGCCCCTGACGATCGTTCGCCACGCTCTTGAGATGGCTGGTGTTCCCCGGAACACGGTCGACACGCTCGGGAATGCCCAGCTGGCATCTATCGCCTGCGGGTCTGACCCGAGCACGTTCGGCATTCCCCTCTCTGCCGCGGAGTCGCACTACAACGTGTCCGGGATGTTCTCCAACATCCTCTTGGACGCTCAGAACGTCGTCTTGCGGACCGCTCAGAACGAAGCCCCGACGACGTTCGAACTCTGGGCGCGGAAGGCCGAATCGGCCCCGGACTTCAAGGACATCCATAGCGTTGTCCTCGGAGGTGTCGGCGACCCGAAGGCCATTTCCGAGGATGGTGAGTTCGAAGAAACGACCATGACGACCGGGAGGGAAACCTACAGGTTGACCGTCTGGGGCGAAGTCTTCTCCGTCACCTGGCAAACCATCATGAACGACTCGGCGCGGGCGCTGATGACCGTTCCGATGAAGCTGACCCGGGCGATGAAGCGGAAGCACAACCGCCTCGTGTACGGCGTCCTGAAGGACAACGCCAAGCTGTCGGACAATGTGGACTTGTTCCACGCTGACCACAGCAACCTGACGACTGGCGCGATCTCCGACTACTCGGCGGCGGTCGCGACGATGGTCGCCAAGCTGGCCTCTCAGACCGGCCTCGGTCCCGATTCGGGAGCGTTGAACCTGACCGGCCGCTACGTCCTGTTTCCCCCGGCCCTGCAGAACAAGATTGCGACGCTCTTGGCGTCCACTGCGGTCCCGGGTGCGACGAACGACGTGACCAACATCTATCGGGGGCAGTTCATCCCGATCATGGACGCGGAACTTGGAACCGCCTTCGGTGGATCCGACACCGCGTTCTACATGGCGACCGATGTTCTCGACCAGGACACGGTCGAATACACGTACCTCGAAGGCTACGAGACGCCCCGCATCGAGATTCAGCCGAGTTTCGACCGCATCGGGATCCGGCAGCGGGTGTATCAGCCGTTCGCGGTCAAAGCGGTCGAGTACCGCGGACTGCAGAAGCACACGGGCGCCTGATTCTCTGACGCTCTGAACCGGGGGCAATCTCGCCCCCGGCTTCTGTCCCCTTCAACAAACCCCGCAAATCATGCGACGACCAATCCATAAGCTGGCGCAATTGAACGGATGCACTTGGTGCATGCCGCCTTATTGCCTCCCGAGGGTAATGGAGTCCCTTCGAATCGGACCGATTCACGGTTTCGGGGACTTCGACGATGACGACGACGGCCCCCCTCAGACCTCGACTCTGGGAAGTGTCGGCGTAATTAACGTCTACGGACTGCTCCAGCGTCGGGCTGACTCGCTGATGCACCTGACCGGCGGAACGGCCGTCGAGTTCGTCGGCCAAGTCTTCGCGACGATGCTGAAGAATCCCCGCCTGTCGTCGATCGTCCTTCGGTTCGACTCGATGGGCGGCGACTTCCAAGGCGTTCCGGAACTGGCGAAGCGGATCTACGCGGCCCGCGGAACGAAGCCGATTTATGCACATGCGGACGGTTGGATGGCGGGTGCGTCCTACTGGCTCGCCACCGCGGCGGGGCAACTCGTGGCCACGCAATCCTCCCCGGGAATCGGCGGTCTGGGCTTCGTTCGCCTGCACTTCGACCAATCGAAGTACATGGAAAATCTCGGTGTTCGGACCACGATCATCTCCTCCTCGCCGTACAAGGCCGAGGAGAACCCCTACGAGCCATTGTCATCCGAAACCAAAGCTCACATTGAGTCCCGCGTTGCCATCTGGGACGCGGAGATGTCTTCGGATATCGCGACCTACCGAAACCGCCCCGTGACGGACGTTATGCGGAACTTCGGCCAAGGCCGCGTACTGCTCTCCGAAGACGCCAAAGAGGCCGGGCTCGTTGACTCGGTCGAGTCGTTCGACGCCCTGATTGATCGTCTTGGCGGCACTCGCCGCTAACCAGTGACCCCGCCCGGCGGATGTTCTGTCGGGCTCATTTCTCGTGAGGTTTCCATGTTGAAGACCGTGCCAAAGCCGACCCTCCCTAAGTTCCACGACCTGCCGACGCTGTTCGCGCCTGAATGGGGAAGCAAGGCCCTCAAAGGCCGATTGCAGGAAGTGAATAACGCCGGCGAGGCGGCGACCCGAGCCCGCACCGCCTATGTCACCGCGTTCGAGGCGCACGCAAAGGGCTGGGACAACCCGGCGACGGCGGATGCGTCGACGCTCGCGAACTTGCCCTATCTCCGCGTGCAGCAACTGCAAGCCGAATTGCACTGCAGGGAACTCGCGGATGCGTTCGTTCTCGCCTGCGATGAGGAGGGCAAGACCGAGGAGCTGCGGCGGTACCAGTCTCTCGCGGATGCCCGACGAAAGGCCGCGGCAGTTCTCGTTCAGGCAGGCTTCGCTTGCTTCGACCTGCAGGCCGATCCGCTGCGGGAAAAGGACCTCGTGCTCGATGAGTACCAGGGAACCAAGGACGCGCACGCAGCAATCAAGGCATTGGCCAATGACCGCTGGAAGCTCCAATCGGCTTGCAACACCCATTCGCAGTGGACGGGCGAGGTCCGCGAGGCCCTGTTGTCCCATCGCACGAAAGTGTTCGCCGCCGCGGCTGCCGGCTGATCCCTTCCTCCGGCGGTGACAAATTGCCACAGCCGACAACCCCTCACCCTCCCAGAAGGAACCATCGTGAATCCCCTCGAAAACCTGACCCAAGAGCAGCTGCTCGCGGAGTTGATCCGCCGCATCGACTTTGGCTCCACGAATCGGAAGACCTCGGCGGACTGGCACTACGCCAACCTGATCCCGTCGCCGACCGTCTTCGCCGAGGCGGTGAAGGCTGAAGCGGAGCGACGCGCCACGGCTGCCGAGTGAACCCCCTTCCCAGAACGCCGGGCGGGGATATCTCGCCCGGCTTCTCTCTCGACTCTCCGACCATGCCCACAACGAACGACCTGCAGGCCCGCGAGGAATGGCAACGCCGAGTGGCTGCCATCCGTGAGGCTCACGCCCCGGCGGGATCCCCTGACCGACCGCACTACGACGCCGGACATGAACACGGCCGCGAATGGGGCGAACGGCTCCTGGCCGAATCCGGAACCGATCTGCGGTCCGCTCTGTTCGTCATGGGCATCGCCGAAGGGCTGATGAAGTCTCTCAATGCCGCGATCGACTCGCGGAACTGATCCTCCGAAAGGAACTCCCCATGTTGCCCGTCTCCCTTATCAATGGCCCCGAAGACCTGGCTATCGTCGAAGCATTCCGAGCGGCCCCCCGTCCCCTCCTTCGGCTCGCTCCGAATCGTGCCGAGGCGCTCCGGCTGGCTGCCATCTTCGCTATGGCTGCCGAAAGCCAAGCGGCCCGGATCGCGGAACTGACCCGCGGCATGAAGCCCGGCGACGTGATCGAGGTTCCCGGCCCCGTCTACTTCGCAGGTGCTGCAAACGATGGGTGCGCCTGAAAGATCCCGCAGCGGCTCGCCTCATCGTGCCCCGCGGGGCAACGGGGAGTTTATCTCCAGCCCGAAGGTCTCTCGGTCCGGAACTATTTCGTTGATGGCTGTGGCCACGTTCTTGTATCGGATGGACGCCGGATCGAAAGCGTAGTCGGGCGGACAGAGCCCCTGAGCGAGCAGCGAGACTCCAACGCTGCCAATCAACCAAGTGCCGACGCAACACAGACCGTCAATGCACGCGTAAATGTATCGCACGCCCGTAGCCCCAACGAAAACAGCCTGGGATTCAGAGCGCCCGCTCCCCTGGCCGGATCGCCGAATCTTAGACGCAAAGGAGAAGCCTTGCACTTCCGAATCTTCATCCCCGACGCACCCGCGACGGCCAGTCCTGAACATCTCGTGAGCGTAGGACTGGGGCACCTCGCGGAGGGCTTCCATGCGGTTCCCCACCAGGGATCGAAGGACATCGCTGACGGAAAGCATGGGGCGATCTACTTCTGGCCCCGTCCTGGCGACAGCGTCGCTCTCCCGAAAAAGCCGCTGACCTGGATTCAGGCAGTCCCGTTCCGGGGGCTCGCGGCTGAGCGGTATTTCATCGGTTACGACCCGGACCAATTGCCGCGGTCCAGTGAGTTGCTGGTTTCGCTTCCGATCCCTGGCGAGCACCTGCCTCTGCACGATGTGTCGCAGACGTGGATCGTTCCGGACTTCCTGTTTCTGCCCGCTGGCATGGTCCTGACCGCCGACGGAGTGAAGCTGGAACGACTCTCGCGATATCAGCAACGGACGTTCAACGCATCCTCTTGGATCCGGCAGTGCGAGGAATTCACGAACCAGATCCGGACCGGCCGCGTCGACGACTCGATTGAGTGGGATAAGGCTTGGGACTTCGGATACGACAGCCTCTGCCTCAATTTCCGGCTCACGCCCGAGGTTGTGAACCTCCTGAATCTGCTCAGCACGGACAGCATCGTGCCGCTGATCTTGGCTGCGATCGGCTCAATGGAAATGTACCGCAAACAAACCCACGTCCCCGAGGCGTTGGTGATCCCCGGAATGGAAGGAAACCACGATGTCGAATGAGATCAAACTCACGCAGTCCCTTGATGACCGCCAATACATCGAGGCACTCCAGAAGCAGTACCAGCTGATGGAGAAGATGGAGAAGAGGTTGGACGGCGTTGCGAAGGCTGCGAAGAAGGCCGGCAACGACGGAAAGAAGGCGATGGACGATTGCAGCAAGAGCATCGAAGATGCCGTGGAGGCGACTGTCGGCTGGGCGGCCGGCCTCCTTTCCATCTCGTCAGGCTTCAATCTCGTCACGTCGGCGAACAAGGCAGCCCGTGAAGAGGCTGAGAAGACCGGGCGCGAATACGACGCGCTGATTCGAAAGGTTGCCGTCCTGGGGAATATGTCTTCGCTTCAAACGAAGCAGGCGCAAGCGACCCTGATGGAAACCGCGAAGGAGGTCGGCTGGACGAAAGAGCAGGCCACGTCGGCAGCAGTTGCGCTCATGGGGGCTGGCTTCTCAACGGAAGAAGCTATCGGCCCGTCGGCCGTGGCGCTGGGAAAGGTGATGGCGGCCTCTGGTGAAATCGACGCTGATCCGGGCGAGATTGCCACCGCGACGGCGAACTACAATAAGGCCATCGGCAAGCCGATGAATGCTGAGTCGATTCTTGAGATGGGCAAGCGGGCGGTCGGTCTCGACGCCACCAATTTCACGCTCAACAACATTCCTGATGTGGCGAAGATTGCCGCAGGCTTGAACCGGATCAATCCGGAAGAACAGTTTGCGATTCAGGCAGCTCTGCAGGATGTCTACCCGACCGGTGCGGAGGCTTCCACGGCGTTCAAGTCGATCTACGGAAGCCTCACGTCCAAGGGGAACCGGAAGGAGTGGCAAGAGGCAGTCGGGCGGCTTGGCCTGAAAGCGGATGACATCGACTTCCTTGGCGAGGACGCGGCAACCGTTCTCGACCGGATCAACACCGCCTATGAAGCTGCACCTCAGAAAACCCGCGACAATGAGATGAACTCTATCTTCGGGGAGTTTGGCCCGGCGGTCGTGAACCTGATGCAGAATGCAGGCAAGGTTCGAAAGAACATCGCGTTACAGAAGGACACGTCAGCCTTTGACAACAAGGTCGCGATCGCCACTTCCGGACGGAACGCCGGAGAGCGGCGGATGGACGTTGAGCTTGAGGGGCTCAGGCTCCAAAACGATCAGCAGGACGATCTGTTTGCCAAACAACGGGAGATCTTGTTCCTGAAGCAGGGCGAGCCCGCGGCCCACAACGCCATCAATGCGGCTGGCTACAGCGCGATGCGATCACTGGGTGTCTCCCAGCGAACGGCGCACGGCATGTTCTCGCCAATGAACATCTCGTTCGACGACGTGACGAAGGCGATGAACGCGAACACGCGAGCGCTCGACAAGAACTCTGAGTTGATGCAGAAGCAGAACGGTGGAGCACCTGCATCTCCCGTGATGCAGCAGGGACGGCAGCAGTAGCCGGCGGGGGTGGAGGGTGTCCGGGAGGGGTGTAGCACGACCCCCTTCCGGCCCCTCTCTCCGGCCCTCTCAGGGGGCAAAAACGAGTCCGATACCCCCCTACTTCGGGTCCTCTCCCGACGCAGAGCCAGCGCGGGGTGCCCCGCATCGCAAATATTTTGCGCATAGTGACCCCTTTGCGGGGGCAATCTGGCTGCTTTTGCACTCCGATTGCCACAAACCGTTTCGGGGTCTGATCTTTGGCAACTCGATTTTCGTCGGCCGTCGCCAATTCGGCTTCGAATCGCATTCAGAAGTGAGCGCATAGGGCGAGATCAATCTCTGCGGGCATCGCGCCCCGCTCCACGCCATTTCTACGGGCGACCTCCCTGATCAGCGTTCTGATGGGACTGCCTTCTGCTTGTGCGGCGTTCCGAACTGCGTAAGAAGGGTAGATGATCGCCGCAAGCCACGACACGGGCGCCAACATCCGGCAGCGATCCTGCGCCGACTTCGGAAGCGATTCCCAAAAGTGCCGAGTCTCTGGTGAATCAGCGTTTCGAGGATCCACAAACTCTCTACCATCAGCAGTGTCTGGCGCCAGAATGCGCCACTCTGATTCATCGTAGAAGTCGTAGCCCATCGGTCCATTGTCGTTCTTGTCGAACGGCTTGAAGAACTGAAGAAGACTCCGATCCTTGAGGTCATGCGCGCATGCTTCTAACAGAATGTCCTCTCGCTCGTTGCGAGTGTTGATATACAGCATGGGCCGGCCCCTGCGGTTGAAGAGGAACGGTCTTTTAACCGCGATCCCTAGAGATCCATATTGGGCAGCATGCGACCGTGATTGAGACAACTTGAGTTCGGTGAAGCACACGCCTGTCGCTTCTGGAATCTCTATACCATGGCGAGTCGTCCAGCCACCTTGAGGGGTGAGCCAGAATCCGTGTCGCAGGATCGATTCCAAGCGATGCAGGTAGCTATCGATGACGGCTTGCGGAGTTTCCTTCTCACGCACTCGTATTGGATCGTATTTCAGTTCGTTATCGAGGTCCTTCCCTGTCCAGTGCACCAGCAAGTCGGAATGAACGGCGAAGTCTGAAGGCATGTGAAGATGGCGCGTGCGAGTATAGGCGAAACGTCAATCGGACGTGAAACAGCTCCACTCCGGTTATAACTCTAGTGCAATCGTCAGTATTTGTTAGCAATCGTTCTTAGTTCGGTGAGTGTCATGGAGGTCTGCTTAACCTCAAAGACAAAACGCAAGGTAAATGGGAACGGCGACGTTAATGACGCCGCAAATATTTGCCCTGCAACGTCCACGTTTGCCGACTCGGCACTCGCAACATAGAAAGTATCAGTTCTAATGCTCCGTCCAGGCTGGAGCGTTCCACATTCGATCTCAACCCTGCAATGTTCCTTCCCACGATCGACGAAAACTGAGCCGGGACGGTTAATGATGGGGCGAGTGATCTCGGTTTCAGGTTTAGCCAAGATGCTCCGGGTGCGCTCAGGCCTCTCGGGCATTTCCAGATCGTTGATTGCTCTGATGCCCTCTGGAACTGGAATCTGTATTTCAATTCTTACGCTTTCGGCGTTTGACTTCCCAGTATTCTTCACGCACAGACGGACAGGGCGGAAAATGCGCTGCATGAATTCGAAATGCGCTGCCTCTCGCCACAATCTCCGGTTTGGACGTTTCGTTAACGACCACGCGGCGTCTAACCCGAACTGGCTGCCCTGATCGGCCAAGAGCGGAATCGAGTCGTCAGGAGGCATTTGGCAGCGTTCAGATGCAAATGTGACGCCGTTCCCGAGGTCAACTTCACGGTCGATCTCGCAGAAAGTGACGGCAATATCAGCGCTGGCGCCAAGGCTGTGCCGAAGCATCTGCTCTACCTCTGCCGCGTCAGCAGGTCGGTCAGGGTTTGTGCTGCTTCCGCGACGGACGTAGACCATCCCCTTTCGAAGTTTTCCGAAATCCTTCTGCAGATATACTGGCCGTGGCTGATTCGCTTCGAGCTCGATGACCCCCACTTGTTTTCCTTCGAATTGGCAAGCGCGGTAGCGAAATCTTACTGGGCGATTCGTCTTGGCGCTAACAAACTCCTGAAGGGAGTGGTCCTGTAGCTGTTCTACTTCTGGAATTCCTACGACTTCCGCGGGGCGGCCTCCGGAACCCTCTACTGAACCAATAAGGATGTACCCCGGGCTACTGCGCCACGCGTTTGCGAAACCGAGGATGTCCTTCAACAGTTCGCTCTTGTCGTCATCGCTGGCCTTGACGAATCGATACTGTTCTTGCTTGAAGTCCAACGTTGCCCCTTCGGTGCCGTAGAGCAGGCTTCGTATTTCGTCCTCGCCCATCTCGTTTCTCCGAAGAATCAACCACTGGTCCACTAACAACATCACCTGGGGTCAGCCGTGCCGTTTCTGTTGTGGCGATGGGGTGCGCGTCGCAACCGGATCCCCGTGAGGCTCGATCCCAAGATCAAATTGGTGGGAATCGGCCCGTATTCGGAGGTACGCATTGGCGATCGGCAGGAGTATCACGCCAACGATCGAGGCCCAGGCATACGCTCCATTGAAGTCGTTCCAGTTGGCCAGCTGCACCATGAGCGTGATCACTGCGAAAGCGTAGAACAGCGAGCTGTTGATGAAGATGGTCGCACGAAGTGAGTCGAGGTTGGCCGCTGCCTTCGCTCGGGTGCTCAGCTGCATGCTGTTTCCCAAGCCTCTCACGTAGAAGGCGAACGCGCCACCGAAGAGCCCGAGAACGCCGATCACTAAGAAGGCGCCATCAAGTGAGGCTCGAAACTTCGATCCGATCCACAACAGCAATACGGCGCAGGCCGCAATGCTCATGTTCCGTGCGATGATCCACTGGCTGTTATTCATCGGTGGCCCTCCGACGACTGACCGCCTCACCCAGGCGGCGGAATGATGGTCTCTGTGAGTTTGGTGGGAACGCCGTGTTTCAAAAGCCTTGCCCGTTTCCTGCCCGCGGTCAACAGCCACTGCACAACGCTGTCAGCGCCTTCGGTCTCTGCCGCCATCTCGAACAAGACGATGTCGTCCTCGCTGAAGCGAATCGTCGTCTTTGACGGCGTGTCGAATTTGCTCTTGCGGGTGCTCATCTTCGTGGATGTTCAGTCGACTGCGATGGGCTTGCAAGCGGATCGCGTCGAATGACGTTCAAGAGGGTCGCTTGACTCCCTTTGACGTCATGCTCATCATGTCCCCCGTCAGTCGTGTTTGGTGCCTCGAACACGACTGGTAGCAGCGATCAACCTGACGTTCGGCTTTGCCAGCGGCAGATTCGGAAGCCCCCGCGAAGTACCAGGCACGGTCTCGCGGGGGCTTTCTGCATTCCCGGTTCAGCCAGAGGAACGGGGATTTCGGGGAGATGGCTCACGGGCGAAGGGGTCGCCCAACCCGGCCCATGAAGGGACCGGCGATCCGCCGCAGGCAAGCGGCACTCTTAGGCACTGACGGAGCGTCACGACAAGCACACGCCCGACCGCAGGCTAAGCGGTCCGCGCTCACTCTCCGCGCATGAAAAAAGCCTCTGGCGACACCACATCACCAGAGGCATGAGAGGTTCCGGTTCCATCTTCTACGAAAGACCCAAAACCATGATTGAGGTTATCGCTGAGCCTACGCGCGGTCAAGAAGCCGCGGTGCGGATCGTCTCTCACGCCGTTCCCGACACCCGCGAGTTTGAAACACTCCCTTCAACCGTTCCGCTTGTCGTAAAGCAGCGGGACCCCGGCTGGCATCCGCCGACGTGCCGCAGTCTCCCGGGCGGTTGCTCGTTCTCGATGCCGAAAGCCCTCGCGGTGCAGCTCGCCGTGATGCTGAACCGCGCCGAGATGGCCCGGTACGACACAAAGAACCCTTCAGACGGCTCGACCAACTGGTACGTCGTGGCGATCTCCAAGAGCGGGTTTACGGTCGTCAAAATTCTGGTCCTCGATTGGTGGCCGGAAAGCCCGTTCGACCTTCCCCCGGACGCATGGCCCATGACGTTTGCCAATGTGGCGGCTCGCTGTGCGTCTCAGGAGTTCAACCGCCGACAGATGGCTAACGGCAGGGTGCCGGCCTACTGGTGCGTCAGTATCAAGCGGATATCCGCGGCGGACCTGATCGCCTCCGAGGGGTTTGAATGGAAAGGGGGTGCCGCATGAGGCGAGCCATCATCCCTCAACCGCTATTCGAGGAGCGACGGCCCTACTTCGCCTTTTCTGCGGCGGAGACGCATTCACGGCGCTCGCCGATCCGCTTCGCCGCGGACATATCGCTGGTCGTCTCGAATGCCCGCACCCGGGAGGAAGCCCTGTCGATGCTCCGGCAGTGGCTCGACGACGTGTCTGTCTTCGGACTCGAAACCAACCCGGCCGCGGTCAAGCCGCTCGCCAACCCGGAAGGGGTGCCTGCATGATCCAGAGCGTCACACAAGAGATTGAGGCCAAGGCGACAGCAGAGGACGAACCGCCCTGCAAGGTTCGGCTGGACCTGTCCGGCGAGTGGCCGATCGTCGGCGGGGTCGCTTGGCTGGGAGGGATATTCATCCCCATGAGCAGTTGGTTTCGCCTCACGAAGTACGAACGGCGGAAGGTGACGAAGTGGCTCGCCCAGAAGGGGCGGCTCGTTCGCGAACAGCAGGTTCACGACGGTCGCGGAATGGTTCACGTCGGCCGGCCGCAGAAGGCGGAAATCTCTCGACTGACCTTCGATGACGTCCATATCTGCATCGGAAACGAGGCGGTGCGGCACTACGACATCGTCTCGGTCCGAATTGACAACGTGAACGACCGAAGAGAAGCCCTCGCAATCTTCCGGGAGTGGCTGGCAGACCTGTGCGCTGTCGGCCTAGACCCGGATTCAGTGGAGGAGTTCCTGTCCGAGAAGGACTAACGAAGACCCCGCCCGGGGATGGTTGAGCGGTGGGTGGTTGGCCCTGCCCCTCTGCTCCTGTCCCCGGGCTCTTTTCAGACAACTTAGCACGCGAACAACCACGCCCGGCGGGATACCGACCGGGCTTTTCCCTGCCCGGGGGGCTTTTCCCGGGGAAAAGTCGACCACCATTCCGCTAAGCAAAACACAGGGTTTCGACCCTGCCGAGGGGCTTGTACCCCTTTTCCCCTTATCCCCTAGTTCTGTCACACAGAGGAGTACCAGAAATGGACCGTTTCCACGTTCGAATCATCAGTATGACCGGCCGCCCGTTCCTCGTGGCCGAGTGGCGCGATCCGGCCAGCGGGAAGCTCAAGAGGAAGTCGACCGGCCACAAGGTCCGGAGAGACGCGGAGCGGTATGCCGCCAAGTTGGAGAAGCAGCTGAACGACGGGGAGTTCATCGCGACCGCAGTCCGCTGGGACGACTTCCGGGTGCGGTATGAGGAAGCCCACGCGGACCGATGGGCGCCGCGGACGAAAGACCGGGTCAAGGGGATGATGACCGCCGTGGAGCGGGAGATTGCCCCCAAGTTCCTCCGCTCCGTAGACGCTGCGGCGATCGCCTCCCTTGTCCGGGCGATGCGGAAGGCTGGCAACACCCCGGCGACGATCGGGGCGCACCTGCGGCACCTGAAAGCGGCCCTCCGGTGGGCAGCCCGCAAGAACCTCCTTGGGAAGGTCCCCGATATCGAGATGCCCCAAGGGGCAATCGTTCGCGGCGGCCGGGCGATCAGTGGGGAGGAGTTCGAACGGATGCTGGAAGTCGTGCCGGCGGTCTTGGCGGAAGGCAAGGCCCGTCTGGCGCAGGATCCGGAGTCGTGGCGATACTTCCTCCGTCTCCTCTGGGTGTCCGGGCTGCGGATCGGGGAGGCCCTGAAACTCCACTGGACCGAGGCGGATGACCTGATGCCGCTGATGAGAGGGAAGATTCCCCGCTTCCAGATCCAGTCCCGCGCCAGCAAGAACCGGAAGACGCAGACCTTCCCTATGGCCCCCGAGGCGTTCGGGCTGCTCTCTGAGACGCCCGAGGGCGAGCGGACGGGCTTCGTGTCGAATCCGGTCTACAACGGTCGGCGGGCGAAGTACATGGACGCGGTGATCGTCGTCTCGGCGATCGGCCGTAAAGCGGGGGTGATCGTCGCGAGGAAGGAGAACGGGGATCCTGTCTACTGCACGGCCCATGACCTCCGTCGGTCCGCGGCGACCCGCTGGGCTGCTCGGGTGATGCCAAGTGTCCTGCAGGCGATGATGCGTCACGCCAGCCCGGCCACTACCGCGAAGTTCTACACCGATGGCAGCGGAGACCCTATCGCCGCAGCTGCATGGGAGATGCTGGGGGGCTCAGCTTACAAACCTGCAGGGATCGCTATCGAATCGACTATCACTGCCGGAGAACAAAACGCTGCCAACGACGCAAGTCGTGACCGGAAAACATCGTTGGTCGGCAACCCCTGAGAGCCCCCAGACGATCGGTAATCGTTTCCGCGTTCCTTGCCGGGGCGAAGTCAAGGAAGTATTGTTGAAACAACTATCGGGAAGGATGCGTCGCCGCATCAGTCCCGATCGTCTCGCCAGGTGTTGGAACTCCCTCCCGGATGCGGTGGTCCGACGCTGATGGCCGCGCGGTCGCAGGCTTCGCCTCGATCCACGCGGCAACAGCATCGGCCGCGGATCGCCGGCCCCAGAATTCTCAAGCCTATGCCTACCAAGCCGCTTTCCCTGCTGGCCTGCCTCGCGCTTTGGGCGGCCGCCCTCTCTCCGGCCGCCGCGGAAGACTGGACCTACTGGCGCGGGCCGTACATGAACGGCCGGTCCTACGACAAGAACATCCCCGACTCCTGGAAGCCCGAAGGGGGCGAAGGGAGCAACGTCCTCTGGAAGATCCCGATCGGCAGCCGCAGCACCCCCGTCGTCATGAAGGGGAAGCTGTACATGATCACCCGCGACAAGGAAGAGAAGCCGGCCGAAGAAGGGGAGCGGGTCGTCTGCGTCGACGTCAAGGACGGCCACACGATCTGGGAACAGCGGTTCAACGTCTACCTCTCGGACGCTCCGGCGGAGCGGGTCGGCTGGTCCAGCGTCGTCGCCGACCCGGAGACGGGGAACGTCTACGCCCTCGGCGTGTGCGGCCTGTTCCAGTGCTTCAACGGCGAGACCGGCGAGATCAAGTGGTCGCACTCGATGCACGAGGAGTTCGGATTCCTCAGCACCTACGGCGGCCGGACGAACTTTCCGCTCATCCATGAAGACCGGGTCATCATCAGCGCGGTCGTGATCGGCTGGGGCGAGATGGCCAAGCCGACACACCGCTTCATCGCCCTCGACAAGCGGAACGGCCAGCCGGTGTGGTTTACCGGGACCCGCGTCGCTCCCGAAGACACGACCTACAGCGCCCCGGTCATGGGGGTCATCAACAAGAAGCTCCAGCTCGTTTTCGGCTCCGGCGACGGCGCCGTCTGGTCCTTCGAGCCCCGGACCGGCAAGCCGCTCTGGAACTACTACACCTCGGTCCACGGCCTGAACGCCAGCCCGACGATCGTCGGCGACAAGGTCTACTTCGGCGTCGGCGAAGAGCTGATCGACAAGAATGGCGACGCCGACCCGCGGATCGGCGCCCTCGTGGCCCTCGATGCCTCCAAGGCCAAGCCGGGCGAGCTCGACCTGATCAAGGCGGGCGGAGAGATCTGGAAGCAGTACGAGTGGGGGGTCAGCCGCGCGGCTCCGGTGTTCCTCGACAACCGGATGTACGTCGCCACCGACAGCGGCAAGGTCTACGTCGTCGATATCGAGACCGGGAAGCTGATCGGCCAGCAGCCGATCGGCCGCATGTCCCGTTCGAGCCTCCTGCTCGTCGACAACAAGATCTTCGCCCATGAACTGAACGGCAACGCCTTCATCCTCAAGCCGAGTGAGAAGGGCGTGGAGGTGGTTCAGCGGCTCCGCATGCCGCGGGGCGAAGAGTTCCACGGCTCGCCGATCTGCGTCGACGGCCGGGTCTACATCCCCTCCACCACGCACCTCTACAGTGTCGGCAAGCCGGACTGGAAGCCGGAAGACCGCGACACGCCCCCCGCTCCGATCAAGGAAGAGCCGCGGGATACGGACAAGGAAGTGGCCCAGGTGCAGGTCGTTCCGTGCGAAGTCCTGCTCCAGCCGGGCTACTCCAAGACGCAGGACTTCCAGGTCCGCCTCTACAACAGCCGCGGCCAGTACCTGCGGAACGCCAAGCCCGGCGACGTGGAGTTCAGCGTCAAGGGGCCGGGCTCGATCGATCCTCGCACCGGAACGTACACGGTCCCGGCCGACCTCAAGGAAGCCGCTCCGGCGTTTGTCACTGCCAAGATGGGTGAAAAGGTCGGGACCGCCCGGGCCCGTCTGATTCCGGATCTCGACTGGTCGTTCAACTTCGACAGCGGCGAAGTCCCCACGACGTGGCTCGGCTGTGCCTACCGCCATGTCGTCATCGACTGGGACCTGTTCCAGAAGCTGACGAAGGCCGATCCCCAGGCCGGCCAGATGTATCTCTACATGCGGAGCCAGTTCGTCAACGTCGGGGCCCCGGCCCTGACCTATGACGACAGCACGGTCCGGATGTCATGGACGGAACTCCTGCGGTTCCTTCGGCTCAGCAACTCCGACAAGCGCCCCAAGACCAAGGAGGCGGGAGCGGAACTGTTCGATGCTTCGCTTAAGCTCCTCCAGGAGGAGAAGGTCATCGGCAAGTTTGAATGGTCGAGCTGGGAGCGCAAGACCGGTAACGGCGACGAGACGGTCGCCGAGCCGCGGCTCAAGGTGATCAAGGGTGAGCGGAAGGTCGACGGCAACGGCGTCCTGTGCAAGATCACCACGATCCCCAAAGGGATGCGGAGCCAGGGCTGGTTCGGCCAGGACACCTTCCACGACTACACGGTCCAGGCGGACGTGATGGGCGCGGAGAAGGACGGCAAGCTGCCGGACATCGGCCTCGTCGCCCAGCGATACACGCTGGACATGATGGGGGCCAGCCAGCAGCTCCAGATCCGCACCTGGACCCCGCAGCTCAGCCGCTTCTCGGCCAACCTGCCGCTGAAGTGGGAGCCGAACGTCTGGTACACGATGAAGTTCCGGGCCTCCGCCAAAGACGGCAAGGCGACACTCCAGGCCAAGGTCTGGAAGAAGGGGGAAGAGGAGCCGGCCGAGTGGATGCTGACCGCCGTCGACACGATCCCCAACGTCATCGGCAGCCCCGGCCTCTTTGGCAACGCCAAGGACGCCGAAGTGTTCTACGACAACATCACGGTGACGAAGAACAAGTAGCCCTGCGGAAGTATCGGGGAGCAGGCCTCAGGTTTCCGTCAGGAACCGTGGCTTGCTCCTGCTGATACTTGATCCCTGACACCTGATACTTCCCTCTCACGAGGCTGTTCATGACATACCGAAAGCTGTTCGCCGCCCTGGCCTTGTCCGCGATTCCGGCCATGAGCCACGCCGCCGATCCGACCGCCGCGGCGGTCAAGGAGATCCAGTCGCTGAAGGTCGGCGCCAAGGACTGGCCGCAGTTCGGCGGCTGGTCGCACCGCAACAACGTCCCGGACGGCAAGGTCGTCGACAAGTGGGACCTCGACAGCGGCGAGAACATCCTCTGGACGGCCGACCTCGGCTCCCAGACCTATGGCAACACCGTCGTCGCCAACGGCAAGGTGTTCGTGGGGACGAACAACTACGCGGGATACATCTCGCGGTTCCCGAAGGACGTCGACCTGGGGGTCCTGGCCTGCTTCGACGAGAAGACGGGCAAGTTCCTGTGGCAGTCGAGCAGCACCAAGCTCCCCTCCGGCCTGGTCCATGACTGGCCCGAGATGGGGATCTGCTGCTCCCCCGCCTGCGAAGGGGACCGGCTGTACTTTGTGACGAGCCGCGGCGAAGTGATGTGCCTGGACGCCGAGGGGTTCCTCGACGGCGAGAACGACTGCCCGTTCAAGTCCGAGGAGAACGAGAACAAGAACGAAGCGGACATCATCTGGAAGTTCGACATGATGGGGAAACTCGGCGTTTCCCAGCACAACATGTGCAGCTGCTCGCTCCTCATCGCCGGAGACACGCTGCTCGTCTGCACTTCGAATGGCGTCGATGAATCCCACACCAACATCCCGGCCCCCAACGCCGCCAGCTTCCTGGCGATGAAGAAGTCGACCGGCGAGGTGCTCTGGACCGACAAGTCCCCCGGCAAGAACATTCTCCACGGCCAGTGGTCCTCCCCCGCCTACGCGGTGATCGGCGGGCAGGCCCAGGCGATCTTCGGCGGCGGGGATGGCTGGCTTTACAGCTTCGATCCGGCCGGCGACGGCGCGGGGAAGTCGAAGCTCCTGTGGAAGTTCGACGCGAATCCCAAGGCGTCGCGGTACAGCGTCAGCGGCCGGAGCGAGCGGAACCACCTTATCGCCACGCCGGTCATTTATGACGAGAAGGTCTACATCGGCGTCGGCGAAGACCCGGAGCACGGCGAAGGGAACGGGCACCTCTGGTGCATCGACCCGACGAAGCGGGGGGACATCAGTCCCGAGATCGCGATGGGGAGCAACGACAAGCCGATCGAGGATCCGGGCGACGGGACCCGCCGCCTGCAGGCGATCGATCCGAATGCCGGCGAGAAGGCGATCCCGAATCCGAACTCCGGCGCGATCTGGCACTATGAAGGGGCCGACATCAGCGGGGACAAGAAGATCGACTTTGAAGAGGAGATGCACCGCACGATCGGTACGTGCGCGATCAAGGATGACCTCCTGTTCATTGCGGACTTCAGCGGGATTTTCCACTGCCTGGACGCGAAGACCGGGGAGTCGCTGTGGAACTACGACATGTTCGCCGCCTCGTGGGGTTCGGCGATGATCTGTGACGGCAAGGTCTTCATCGGTGATGAGGACGGCGACGTAGCTGTCTTCAAGCTGAGCCGTGAGATGGAGCTGATCAACGAGAACAAGTGTGGGAACTCGGTGTACAGCACGCCGATCGTGGCGAATGACATCATCTACATCACGAACAAGTCGAAGTTGATGGCGATTGGTGCGAAGAAGGAATAGTTGCGAATGCGGCACTTGGTAGCCGGCGAACGGGGGGCGTGAGCCCCCCGCTTTCGCGCGCCGGGGGTTCAATGCCGGCGCAGTGTTGTTACGTCAAACCCAACGTGCGACGGCCGCTGGGGTCAAGGGGGTCTCACCCCCTTGCCGCCGGAGGCGCTTCGATGAGGAACCGTGGTACACAACGGGCATCCGCTTTGTGGTACCGGCAGTGAGGACTCGACGCTCGCTTTGCAATCCCCGCGGGTTAGATGAGGGGGCATCCGGCACGGTGTCCGCGTTTGGACACGCTCTCCTTCAGATATCTCTCGACGGCCAGGCCTCCGGCGGGCAAAGGGGCCTTGCCCCTCTGCACTCCCCACCAGGGTAGCCCCTGGACCCGGTTCTTTGGGCCCTTACTGCGATGGGCGCTGCTCCCCGCCTCGGTCGGCCACCGTGTTGTCCGCCTCGCACGCCAGAATCCCATAACGGAAACCCGCCCCCGCCAGGATCTGCCGCAACCGCCGGAACGAATCGTACGAATCCGGCCAGACCGTCACATTGATCTGATGCTCCTCCGGTGAAAACGCCCGCAGCATCTGCCGGATCTCCGCCTCACCCCGCGGACCGGCATCGATCACGATCCCCCCCGTCGGCTTCGGGTGGACATGCAGCGTGTCGTCATCCGCCTTCGAGACGAAGTAGTCATCGAGATTCGGCCCCGCCGGCTCGCCTCCGACATAGCGGTGCCGCAGGTAAAACCGGTCGTAGCAGAGGCACACCTGAACCGCGCTGAGCTCCCGCCGGTGCTCCGCCAGCGGCAGCGACTCCGCTGGCCGCTCCGGGATCGACCGCAGCTCCTTCTCGAGCGCCGCGAGCTCCCGCTGCCGCCCGGCGAGCTGCCGCGCCTTCGTCGTGATCGCCTTCCTCCGCTCACTCACCTTCCCGACCCGGTCGACGTTCGAGGACTCCAGCCCCGCAACCTCCCGCTCCAGCTCGGACCGCTCCCGCGCCGCGTCCCGCCAGCGGTCGAGCCGCGCCTGGTAGTCCTCCGGAATGAGCCGGGAGATCAGCTCGATCTGCGCGGTTCGGGCCGCCTGGAGCCGGTCCCGGTCGAGCCGCAGCCGCTCGACATCGGCCGCCAGCGCTGCCAGCCTTTCCTGGGAAACGGGTTCCGCGTCATCGTCCGCACTCGCCCGCAGGCCCCGCTGCCCGCTCATCTGCAGCATCACGATGACGAGCAGGGAAATGAACACGATCCCGCCGAACATATTGCAGATCGTGTCGAGCAGCAGCTCCAGGCTGTCCCCGACGGATTCCTTGCGGCGGCTCACGGCAGGGCTCCTTTCGGACGGCGTTCGATCGCCTCCTCCTCGCCGATCAGCTCCATCCCGAGCTGGAAGGGGAGCTGCCCGGTCCGCTTCGTCAGGAGCTTGGAGAAGGGAGAGCCGCTCGGCCGAATGAGGAACAGGATGTACTCCGCGGGCGGCTTTCGCGCCCGGATCCACGAGAGGAGCGACTCCATCGTTCCGGCCCATGCGATGTCGAGGCTGGCGATCGAGACCGGGATCCGGTGCAGCTCGTCCTCCCCCTCCATCAGGCCGATTGCGAGCCCGGCTTCCGAGACTTCGCAGACCCACGCCCGCTCCGGAGTGATGCCGCGGGGAGCGGCGTAGCGGACGCGGCGATCGTTCTTCCGCTTCTCGATCGCCGCCTGGACTTCGGCGATCCGCTTCTCGACCGCGCGGCGCTCCCGATCGGAGCTCTCCGCGCGGGCCTCCCCTTTCCGCAGCTCGTTCTCCGCCCGGCCCAGCTCCTCGGCGGCCGACCCCAGTTCCCCCAGCTCCGAGCGGACCGCCTCCGCGGCCGCCTGCTCGCTGCGGATCTTCTCGTCGATCAGGCCGCTCGGCGCGTCGGTCGCCCGGCGGATCAGCCCTTCGGCCTGCTGGACCGCCGCCTCCAGCTCGACCGATTCGGCCGCCAGCCGCCGCTTCTCGGACTCCATCTGGGCGGCGGTCTCGCGGACTCCCGCGCGGGTCGCCTTGTCCGCCGCGCCGAGGGTCCGCTGCGTCAATTCGACCGCCAGCAGCAGGACCACCATGATCAGCACGCCGCTGACGGAGGTGATGATGTCCTGAAAGGCGAAGAGCGAGATCGCGTACCCGGTGTTCCGTCGGCGGGGCATGTCGAGGATTCCTTCGGCCGGGGATCTGTCGAGAGAGGAGAGAGTCGCAGGGGACGCCGCGGCGCCTCAGTCGCTGTCGAGCGGCAACAGCCGCAGGCGGGAGAGGACGTGCCGCGAACAGTATTCGCTGCAGGCGTCGAGGAACTCCTGCTCGGATTTCTTCATCCCGACCGCCAGGAGCTGCACGCCAAGCGCCGCCACGAGGCCGATCAGCGTCGTCTCGAAGGCGGTCGCCAGCCCCCCGGTCACCGACTGCAGGCTCCCCTTGATGCTTTCGAGCTCGGTCGCCGTGCTCAGGACGAGGCCGAAGTTTCCGATCGCGGCCGAGAGCCCCAGCACCGTCCCGATGAAGCCGAGGACCGGGATCGCCCAGATGAACGCCGAGACCATCAGGTACGAGGTCTCGAGGGTCGCCTCGTCGCTGTCGCCGTGGGATTTGAAGATCTCGGCGACATCCCCGATCCGCCCCAGGTTGCGGAGGTTCGAGAGGGCCGTATCGATCCGGTTGAAGAGGATGAAGTACCGCGGATCGTCGACCGCCGCGTGAATCTGCTCCTGGACTTGGTCGACGGTATGGGGCGAGAGGACGAAGTCCCGTTCCTCCGGCACGACCGCGATGGCGAGCGCCCGCCGCTGGAGCCGGAGCTTGAGCGATTTGAGCAGCAGGATCATCACCGACCACGCCGTCAGGAAGATGATCGAGACCGCGATCGTCTTGCTCCCGTCCCGGAAGAACGGGAGGACGAGCGGCGCCTCGCGGAAGGGAAAGAGGGCCGCAAAGAACGCCGCCGTGATCAGCACCGCGCACAGGAACGTCAGCAGGGAATTGACGCGGGTGAACCGCCCCCCGGCAAAGCCCAGCCGCTGTTCGGGATCCTCGGAGAACCAGGACAGTCTCGTCGACATCATCACTCTCCGCTCCGGGACCGGAGCCTTACAAGTCCGGGCGGTCTACCGCCACTGCAGGGCGGGAATCTTGGCTTCGTTCTCCAGTTCCTCCCGCATCTGCGCCACCGGGAAGGCGACGTAGACCGGCGAGTCCTCCTTGAGATAGAGCGTGTTGATCCCGTACACGACTCCGGCCTGCTCCCCTTCCCGGAAGACGAGCGGTCCCCCCGAGTTCCCGGGGCGGATCGGTGCGGTGTGCTGGACGTTGTAGATCCCGCCCGTCTCCTGCTGGACCACGCTGATCTGTCCGGGGGTCGGCGTCAGCTCGAAGGCGCTCGCCTTGAACGAGTCCCGGTGGCTCTCCTTGCCGAACAGGAGTTCGCCGAGCGACTCCGGCTTCGACTTGGCCGCCACGACCGCCCGTTCCTCGTCGGTCACTGCCCGCTGGGAGACGCCGGGGTAGCCGAAGGCCACGACCTCGGAGAGCTTGGCCGCCTTGCTCTGCCCGCTGAGGGCGAAGTGGGCGGTCTGGTCCGGCCGGTCGATGCGGATCGCCGCCATGTCGAACCGCGTGCTCGAATAGAGCAGGTCCGCCGGGTAGTGCTGCGAGCCGAAGTACACCACCAGGACCGGCTCGACGTGCCCGATGCGGGTCTCGACCTGATCGATCAGGGCGATGACGTCCGGATCCAGTTCGGGCCGGCCGTCCTTGTCGGCGACGGGCCGACCTGTCCCGTCCCGCTTGACGGCGTAGACCTCTTTGAGCGACGTCAGGAGGCGTCGGACCCGGCCCTCGTCGGTGGCGTTCTCGAACTTCTCGTATTCGTCGATGACGTGCTTGTTGGTCAGCGCGTGCCCCTCGGGGGTGACGACGAAGCATGTCCCGTGGCCCCGGCCGAGCTCATGGTGCTCCCCGGTCGTGAGGTCGATCTCCAGATAGAAGACGACCATCCCGGTGGCGTCGTTGATCGCCGCGTTCACGGCGGCGTCGGCCAGGTTCGTGGAATGGATGCTCCCCTTGGGGATCGAGCCGTCGGACGGCGTCGATGGCGACTCCGGTGCATGCGAGGCGGACTCGACGGCGGAGGCGGGCCGGTTCCTCGTATACAGCAGATAGCCGCCGACGCCGATCCCCGCCGTCAAAAACACTGCCGCCGCGAGAGCGGCCCACTTCCCGGCGGTCATCCGCGGCGGAGAGGCAAAGGCGTTGGGGAAGAACTGACGGGCCTCCAGCCAGTTGGGGAGCCCCGTCTTCCACAGGAGCGTGTCGGCCTCGACCTTTCCGGAGACGATCAGGTTCTTGATGAACGCCTCGTCGACCGGCCCGATCTTGGAGTCTCCGGAGTTGTAGTACCACTCCTTAGCTGCGACTGGCGCGACGGCGACCGGTTCCGGCTCGGGAACGGGAGGAGCGGCCCCCCGCTTGTCGGGAAACATTCCCGGCAGCTCGGTCGCCGGACTCCACTGCGCCTGGTCGATCGAGATCTGGTGCAGCTTGCTGAACTGCCCCCGGCCCGCCATGCGGGTCAGCTGATCGACGGAGAACGGCCCCTTCACCTGCCCGCGTAGGCGGATGAAGTACCGGAACGGATCCGCTCCGGGGGACGGGGCGCGGGACGAAGGGGGAGAAGGAGGGCTCATAGGATGGCTCAGTTCGAGGAGACCTGAGACGAGGAGTTCAGCGGCCGGGCGAAGACGAGCCGCCCGGGGAGGAAGTGCGCGGCGGTCGCCGCCGGAACGAGGTGCAGCGTCTCCCGCTCGTAGCGGCCGAGGACTTCCAGGCGGGCCGCCTCCTTCTCGGCTCCGCTGCCGTCTTCCTTTCCGGGCTCCGCGCCGCCGGCGGGGGGAATCACCGCCACCAGCGTCCAGGCTCCGGCGGGAAGCGTCACGTCGAGCGTCGGCTTGCCGGCGTCGTCATAGGTCATCCAGCCGACCGCCTGGTACTGCGCGGCGAATTCCGTTTCGATCTGCTGCAGGGCCGCCTTGGACGAGGGCCAGACCTTGGCGAAGTCGAGCGTCGCGATCCCCCGCAGGTAGTCGAGGCACTTCGCCCGCCGCTCCTTGACGTCGTCGCTCTTGGGGTCGGCCCAGTCGGTCAGGAGGTTGATCCGCTCGATCGCGTCGGTCATCTCCTTTTCGAACGCGAGGAACGGTGGATGCTGGTCCGCCCCCAGGCTCCCGGACCGGGCCAGTCCGCAGAGCGTGCTCAGGAGCTGGAGCCGGAGGATCGGGTCGACCTGGTTCTCGTTGATGACGGTCTGGATCACGGCGCTCATCGTCGCGTCCCAGCTTTCCGCCCGCATCTCCTTCAGGTGCTCGCGGATCTTCTGGGCCAGCGCCACCTGCGGCGCGACGGCCGGCTTCAGGCTGAGGAGACTCTTCGGCAGGACCTTGACCTCTTCCGGGTTCTCCATGACCGACCACCGCGTGAACTTGATGATCGGCTCCTCACGGAGCGGCTCGCGGAAGTTCACGTAGTAGGTCCAGGAGTTCTTCTGGTCGGGAGCGACCTGCAGGATGTAGAGGTCCCGCATGTGCTCCGACTCCAGGATGTCCGCCGTGATCTGCGCCAGAAGCCCCGAGGCGGGCTTGTACCGCTTCTCCAGGACTCCGAGGACCGCGGAATAGCGTTTCAGGGCGGGGCGAAAGGGGGACTGCGGATAGTCCGCCAGATACTTTTCGATGGCATTCTGCCTTGTCCCGATCAGTTCGAGCGACGAGGGGAAGAGCTTCGCGGCATCGCTGGGGAAGGCCTGGACCGCGAACAGCGACTGCCACTGCGACAGCTCCGCCGCGGCCCGTTTCATGCCGGCCGACTGCGGATCGTCGTCGATCGAGGTCGTGAAGAGCGAAAGGAGCTCGGCGTACGCCTTGGCCTCCGCCTGGCTGTTGCCGGCGGGGCGGATGCGGGACCGCGTCTTGAGGTCGCGGAGGAGTTCGCCGCGACGGCGGTTGCGGGTGAACTGCCGTTCCAGGTCGTCCACTTCGGAGAGGAGGAACTTGTGCTGGTCCGCCAGCCGGCCCGCCATTCCCGGCAGCTCGGAGGCGATCGCCGAGAGGCCGTCGCGGATCCGTCCCCGGCGTTCATCGAAGTCCGCCGCCGCGAGATCCTTGAACTCGCTCTTGAGCTGTTCGACCTGCTTCCCCTGTGCTCCCAGCCGGGCCGTCAGGTCCTCCTCGCGAGACTTCATCCGCCCCGCACGGGTGATCTCGATCTTCTGCCCCCGGACTTCGACGGTCCGCCGCAGGTCCGGCAGCGCCGGCGCCTCTTCGGTGATTGCGGTCGCCTCGGCGATGATCCGCTTGAAGCCTTCGGCATCGGTCTCCGGGACGGTCGCCGCCCGTTCGAGGAGAAGTTCGACCCGCTCGGTCCGGTCGGCGGTCGTCTTGGCCAGGGCATCGACTTTGCCGGCCACCGCGATCCAGTCGGCGTTCTCCGGCCAGTAGGGGCGATACTTTTCCCGGACCTCCTCCGCCTGCTTCAACTCTCCGGTGTCGACGTGCTGCTGGATGCGGGCGATCACCTGCCTGCGGAGGGCATTGTCCTGCACGCGGGTCACCACCAGGACGACGGCGGCGACGACCGCGATCGTGGCCGCGACCGCCCCGCCGACGATGACGAGCCGCTTCCGCCGCCGCTGATTCTCGAACGATGCGATCCGCCCCGTCAGCCGCGACTTGACCGACGTCGGGAGCGGACGGCGGTGCATCGCGGTCCGGTCGAGGAGCTGCCGCAGCTCGGTCTCGTCCGCCGGCTCGCGGTTCAGGGCCATCTCGACCTGGTGCAGGTGGTCGGCCCAGGCCGCCTGGGCCGCCTCGTTGGCGAGCTGCTGCTCGCACCACGAAAGGGCGGGGAGGGTCTGGAGGACGAGCGGGTCGTCCGGCGTGAGCACGGCCCGCGGCAGGACGGTCTTCCATTCCTGATGCGTCGGCCGGGCCCGTTCGAAGTCCATGGCGCCGAAGGCGGCGTGGAGTTCGCCGGCGAGACCGCGGAGCCGCTCCCGGGCATCCGTCCGGACCGCTTCCTGGAGCTGGGACTGGAGGTTCGCGACGAGCCGCGGCGGGAAGGGGACCGACCACGTCGCCCCCAGAAGCTCTCCCAGGAGGCTCTGCGCCCCCTCGACCGTGGGGGCCTTGCGGACGTTCCGCGCTTCCTGAAGGATCTGGGCCAGCCGGGCTTCTTCGTAGGCCTTGATGTCGGTCGGCCAGAAGTCGGAGTTGGGATCGTCGCGGGCGATCTGCCGCAGGAGCGTGAGCCGCTGGCCGAGGGGGGCCCGCTGGAGGGCGAGCTTGCGGTGCAGACGGAGGAGTCGTTCGAGGGGGGCGTGTTCGCCGTAAGCCTCGTCGAGCATCTCGGCGACGCTCTCGAGGATCGGCTCGGGGGTCTGCAGTTCGAGGAACTGCATCATCTCGATCCAGGCGAGGACCTCATCCCCCGAGAGGCTCTGGATGACGCCGATGGCATCGAGCAGCCGCGGCTCGAGTTCCGCTTCCTGGATGGCCTCGGCCCGCAGTCCCTGGCGCAGGTATTCGCCGCAGCGGCGAAGCCGCTCATTGAGCTTCCGGGTGACGGAGTGCAGGTCCCGCGCGAGCTGCTGGATTTCGGGAGTGCTCTCGATGCGATCGTCCGCCAGGGCGACACGAACGCGGTCGATGATGGATTGAATCTGGTGCATTTTGACAGCCCTGGAATCTTCTGCGAAGTAGTGGAAGTCTGGCGGACTGGTTATGTCCTAGTCTTCCGCTCGAATCTGCCACACACCGATCTTCTGAAACGTACTTGCACTAATAGGGCCCGCTTCCGACGTTGATCCGACAATCTGCAGGGGCCAGACCTTGTATGAGATGACTCCCGACACAATGTGCGTCTTGTCCACAAATGCCGCGAACATCTGTTTTCGCTTTCTGAATGCAACTGCTTTGTTGCGATACTTTTCTATGTCAGAGAGGACATCTTCTTCGGCACGGTCAATTTTCTTGCCGTCCGCGCCGGCCTTGGCCCGCTCACTATTGAAGTGGTTCTGTGTATGGGTCTTGGCCGCTGACACCGCCTCTTCAAGTTTTGAGTTGTTGCTGTCGTCTTTGAAGTTGTGTCGGAGAGCTTGGAGATGACGTGATTCTATTCCCGTTGTTACAAGTTTCAGGTTTTCGAGCAAATCCGTGACTTCCTGGGCCTCTTGGTTGAGTCGTTTATCCGAATCCCGCAACGGCGGGTCGCAGCTAAAACGCACTCGGCCTTTGTCGCTAATCTCAACGCTACCACCTCGCTGCAAGGTAAGCTTGTTGATCAGCCCGTCTGTTAATGATGAAAGATTCCATTGTATCTCGGTTTCCGATGTGTCACTCAACGGTACTACATTGTTGTTGACGGTGAGTGTCACGTTCTCGATCAGCATGTCCTCTGTGGGGACAGACTTCAAAAAGTGTGAGGCTTCCGTTTGGATGGCGAAATCTGCGACCAAGTCTTTTAGGAGGAGGCTCTTTGTGCTCGCACCGGCCGGAGGTGAGAACGTCCAGAGAGCTGACTCACCGGAAGAGGTGTGGAGCAGGATCGCGCCTCGGACGAGCGATTCTTCCCACCCATCATTTGAGAACTGCTTCTTAATAGTGATGTTTACTGTTGGGACGCCGGAAGTCTTTGGCTCAATTATTAACTGCGTATTCGAGTCTGCGTATACTTTGCTTCGTAGCATGACTGAAAACGTCCCGTCCTGTAGTCGCTGCTCCACACTGTCGAAATAGCTGACACCTTGTTTGGTGCCATGGCGAGTACGGGGGACGAAGACCGAGCCACCTGTGATCGGTCCGCCAAGTGGCGCGCCTGGTTGGAAAGCAACGCTGATCGGAGCGTCTGAATTCTTTTGAAAGTGAGGCCTTTTCACTGAGAAGTATGTGGTGACTGACTTTTGCTGAGGGGGAGTAGATGAGTTGGTCGGGGAAGGCTTCGCTGCCGAGTCCGACGGGGGAGGCGGTGAGGCGCTAGCCATCGTGCCTTCGACGACCTTTTCCGGAACGGCGCCAGCGTCAGCGGGCCTGTCTGGGGTGTTTGTGGGGCTGCGTTCGGCGGCCGTTGTGTCTGGAGACGCGAGAGAATTTGCGAGTTTGTCAGGTTGCGACGGAGAGGCCGCGCCGTTGTTCGAATCAGCGCCAGAGTTATCTGGCGCTGATTTGGAGGGACTCCCCTGTGAAACGGCGGGCGGTTCCGCCGAGTCGGATACCAAATTGCTCGACGAGGATTCTGCCAGCGCGTCCGTGGAGGGTTGTAGCGCTGGGGCGCGATTCCGCTGCCGAAGATAAATCAAGGTTGCCGTTCCCGATCCGACAATCAGGCTTGCGACGACGAGCACTGCCACGCTCCAAAACACGACGACGTTGGAGCGTCTGCTCCGTTGTGGCAAAGATGGAGGCTCGACTTCGCAGAGGTCATCAACTGGCTCCGCGTTGAATGTCACGGAGTATTCATCCGGATTGCTGACTCGAACGCGGGACGGCTCGTGAGAACTTCCGGGGATTGCCGGTGGGCCAGCGCTTTGTCGTTTCGGCAGGACAGCGTCTTGTCGACGTCCTGTCCGGGCGAAATCGACTAACGTTCCGCCCGCGGCCTTCGGCATGGGAGCCGTCAGGTCGATCCGGAGTGCGTTCACGAACCGTCGGCTCTGCTGGACCTCCGGCGAACCGGCGACGACTCCCGTCCAGGCACACTCGACCGTCTTCGGCAGGGCCGCTCCGTAGGTCGCGAACGTCACTTCCCAGCGGCGGTTCTCCGGCAGGAGCGCGATCGCCTCTTCGATCAGCGGGAGGATGCTCTGGTCGGGGCGGTAGATGATGAACATCTTCCGCTCGGGATCGGCGAGGAACGACTCGGCGAGAACGCCTCCCCAGCCCGCGTCCCCCGTGGCCGCTTCCCACGCGGCGCAGCGTCCCGCCGCCCGCCGCTCCGGCGGCGCTTTCCGCACGGTCGCGAACTGCTCCAGCTGGCCGTCCCACTGGCCGATCATCCAGCCCGGCTGGCCGACGAGCCACGCCGGGCCGGCGGGACAGCTCGCGTCGATCACCATGTGGTGCGCGAGCTTGTTCGAGCGCCCCGTGTAGTCCAGCTCGCAGTCCGACACCCGCGACAGGACATGCTCCGTCCGCCCGCTGATCCGCAGAAAGTAGTGCCCCCAGTTCACCGGGTTCCGCGCCGCCTCCGGGCTCCCCGGCGTGAAGACGTGCCGATAACCGCTCAGCGATTCGAGGATGTCTACCGCGGGGGCGGGAATTCCCCGGCTGCTCTTCACCGTGCAGTACCCGCTGCTCCCCGGCTTGAGACCGGACGGGGCGGACGTGTACAGGATCTCGTAAGGCATGGCGATCATCCCGATCGGTGGCAAGGCAGACGACGAACGACTCACGACAACGCGGACCGCCGGCGGCTCAGGTGACCGGTTTTCCATCCCGGATCCGCGGGATCAGCCCCAGGTTGCTGTTGGCCATGGCGTACAGGAACGGGACCTCCGCCCAGAACGGCTCGGCCTCGCCGGGGCGGATCACCGGGCGGCCGGTCTTGGGATCGACGTGCGTGCTCCACCCCGTGGCGCTGACCGGGATGTAGCGGACCTGCTTCGAAAAGTTCTCGACGGCACTGACGATCTCGGTCGACGTGGCAACGAGGAGCTGCCGCACCCGCTGCGACACCCGGTCGATCATTCCGACGTCGATCGCCGTCTGCGGCCGCATGGTTCCGTCCTCCGCCGGGAGCCGCGTCGGCAGGAAGGCGCTCATCTCGCTCGGGTTCTCGAACAGGAGGTGCAGCCAGCGGTCGCACTTGGTCACGATCACCGTCACCGGGCGGTTGTACTTCTGCGACGACGACAGCCCCGCGAACCGCCGGATGCGGGTGGCCGCCTCCTCGAACACCCCCTCCTGCGAACCGAGGTGGGACTTGTCCACGATGCCGTCGTTCAGAGAGTCCTCCAGACGGCGGAACCGGCTGTCCTGGAGTGGGTCGAAGACGAAGAACAGCATGCTCGATTCCGCCAGGTGCCGCGTGACCGGCGCGGCAGCGGAGTCCTGGCCGGGGAGGTAGCTTTCCCCCGCGTTGTCGTAGAGGCAGATCGTCCGCCCGTAGCCGCGGCGCTCGATGTTGGGGTGGTTCTCCTGCAGCCGCATCGTGAACAGGTACGGGCGGGCGTACCGGACCGACTGGTTGCCGAAGTTGACGTCCGCGTAGCCGTCCCCTTCGACCTGCGTCTTGTGGACCAGTTCCTGCAGCTCCTGGAGCTGGTCGGGCCGGGCGTTGGCGAACAGGCTCTGCTCGTACTGCTTGAGCCGCATGTTGAACGTGGCGTCGGCGTCCGCGAAGGCGGTGGAGAACTTGATCGGGAGGAGCCGCCGGAGCTTAGGCGGCCTGGAGGGCGCGGGCCGCGTGGCGGACGGCCGCCGCGAGATCGGTCCCTTCGAACCCCTTGCTGCGGGTGAGCTCTCCCTTGGCGATCGATCCCGCTTCCATGGCCGATCGGGGACGGCAGGTACCGTCGAACGACTTCCGGGGGGCGGCGGTCCCGGTTCCGGAGCCCGCTCCGTTGCCGCTTCCGCTTCCAGAGCCGCTCCCGATGCCGCGAGTGCCGATGGGCCCCAGCGAGCTGGGGGGTCCCGACGGAGAGTAGATTCCTCCGCGGGAGAACCCGCCGGGACTGCGGCGGATGGGGCTTGAGGGAACGACGCGCGTGGAGGGGGCTGGCGCGGGCCGTTCAACGATCCCTTCCGAGGAACTGGCGGGAGGAGCGGCGGCCGCCGGGGAGGGGACACGGTCGCCGTAGCCGGTCAGGACGACGTAAAGACAGAGGGCCACCACAAGCCCCAGGCCCGAGCCTTTCCAGTGATGGAGGCGAGTGCTGCTCACGTCAAGCGTCCTCTCCACTCGCGGGCTGAATGGCGGTCCGGCGCGTGTTGGACTCGATATCCATTCGATATCCAAAGTTGTGCCGTCGCCAATTCCCGTTTTGTCGAGTCTTTTCATTACTCGGTGCCCATGTCGGCCAAATCCTGCGTACTCGTTGACGCCTGCAAATTGACGCCTGCGAGTTGAACTGGCCCGAAACCCTTGTACAGTAGATGCCTCCGGGCGGCTGGAACCCGCCCGGAGGCTATGACACCTGAGTTATGAGTCAGAGGTGCCACACATGGGCAAGTCTACGGCAACGCGCGCCCGCCGCAAGCCGGCAAAGCCGTACCCGACCTTTCCGCTCTACCCGCACGCTTCCGGGCGCTGGGCGAAAAAGATCCTTGGCCGGGTCTACTACTTCGGGCGATGGGGCGTCAAGAAGGGGGCGTCAATCGTTCCCTTCGACGACCAGCGGACGGCCGCCAACGAGGCCAAGGCCGAGTTTGATCGTCAGTCCCCGGCCCTCTATGACGGCGAGATGCCGGCGCCGAAGCCCAGCGCGGACGGCAAGGACATCTTCGACCTGCGGGAGGAGTTTCTTGCGTCGAAGACAGCCGACATGGAGCGCGGCAAGCTCTCGCCGCGGACGTTCTACCACTACAAGCGAGCGGCCGATCAACTCTTTGCGTTCTTTGGTGCCGACCAACCGCTCGCCGCACTGGGCCCGAAGGAGTTCAGCCGTCTCTACGCCCACATCGCCAAGGGTAAGGCGAGTCCGGTCTACCTGGGAAATGAGATCCGGCACATCCGTGTTGTCCTGAACTACGCGATCGAGAAGGACATGGTCCCGCGGGCGTTCAAGTACGGCCCGGACTTCAAACTGCCGACGAAACGGGAGCTCCGCCGCAATCGCCAGGAACTGGTGAAGCAGCACGGGAAGAAGATGCTGGAGGCGTCGGACATCCGAGCCGTCCTGACTGCCCTGCTGGAGCCGCAGAAGAATACCCGCACGACCCGTCAGGCCAACCTGGCGCTGCGAGCGATGACCCTCCTGGGCGTCAACGGCGGATTGGGGCAAACGGACTGTGCGCATATGGAGTTGTCGCACCTGCACCTCGATACCGCGTGGCTGGACTATCCGCGGGTCAAGACCACGGTTGAGCGGCGGATCCCTCTCTGGCCCGAAACCGTCCAGGCGATCCGCGACTACCTTGCGGTACGGAAGACGGTGCAAGGGGGCGCCTACAAGAATCGAGTCTTCCTGACGGACGCCGGCCGACCCTGGGTCGACATCAAGCCGTCGGGCTACGCGACGGACAGCGTCTCCACCAAGTTCACGAAGCTACTGTCGAGCCTCGGCCTCAAGCGGGTGCGGGTTGGGTTCTACAGCCTGCGACACACGACGGAGACGATCGGCGGGCGGTGCAAGGATCCGGTGGCGGTCTCCGCAATCATGGGGCACGTCCCGGAGTCGGGAGACATGTCCGCGGTCTACCGTGAGGAGATCGGCGAAGACCGTCTGCTGGCGGTCACGAACACGATTCGGGAATGGCTGTTTGGAGGTGAGCAATGAGCCGGCTACTGCAGGTGAAGGGTTTAACGGTCGACCGATTGAAGTGGTATCACGGCCAGTTCTTGGAGGCGGCGCAGCGATTCCCGCGGTTCTATCACACGTTTGCTTGGTTCCATGACCCCAAGGTGGACAAGGCGCTCAACTGGAGCGAGTCGACGTCCAAGGAGCCAAACCCGTTTCCAACGGAAGAGGGATACAAGAGTCGATTCTACGTTCTCGACTTTTGCACTGAGCAGATCGGCGCCGGGGGACCGTTCAATCCGACAGGCCTTTCAGCCTTCTGCCACGACGTCGCGGGCAAGCTCCGGTGGAGCTGCTACTGGGACTCGAACGAGAAGCCCATCGCACGCGAGGCGGTTAGATGGCTCATTGATATGGAGTCTCGCATGGTGCCGGCTATTTCCGGCGTGGAGACCACTTCGTGGGACGCCTGGGCTGACCGTGTGTATGACTTGCTGCCGTTTCACGAGAACGTAATCACGAATGTTTGGGAGTATCCGGACTTAACGCGACGCCACCTGGGACTGGAGTTCTTCGTTGCGTCCGCAATGGCTCTTGAAGTGCTCGTGCAGCGTGCCGCATTGGCCTACGAGCAAATGGCCCCCTCGACCACTTCACGGGTGGAGTGGCCATCCGACCGCCAAGAGTCAGACCTGTTGCCGTTGCAGGTCCAGCTCATGGAGATCATCACCCGCACACCGGGTCTCTCGCGTCGCGAGATCGCAAAGCAGTTGTCCGAGGCGCAAGGGGGAACCGTGACTGAAGACACAATCGCCAAGCCCCTTTCAGAACTCGGACGCCACAAGCTCATCACCAATCACGGAAGTGGGTATCACCCCACGTCATGGGGCACTCGCGTTCTACATTTCAACAAATCTAAGTCCGCGGAGGAGGAGTCGGAGCAATGAAGACAACCAGCCTTTCCACGGAACTGTCCGTTGAGCGACTGAAGTGGTGCCACTCGCAGTTCTTGGAGATCGCGCACGCCTTCCCGGGTGTGTACCACACCCTCGTATGCGAACCGAGCGCCCGGCCTTACCTGCTGCACTCGAGCTTTCTCGACAAGACTTCCCCGTTTCCGTCGCCCTGCGGTTGCATGTGTCAAGAGGAGTATGTGAGCGGCTGCGTCAGCGTAGACGGTGGCAGCCAACCTGTGAGCGGGGGTTATCTGATTGCATATCTGCCGGATGCCCGTGATCAGTTTGGGATCCTCTGGTCAGACAACGAAGCTACGAACATAACCCGCTGTTGGGACAGTATCGCGCGGGCGGTCTATCGAATTGAGCCTACGCTTCGGGGGCCGATGGGAGGAATCCCGCTCCCGGAAGCTCGATGGCCATTGAGAGTACATGACGTCTTGCAGAGCGAGGAATACAAGGTGTTCACGGGTCGCGACGAGCCGTACAACTTTGAGCCTGTCAGTGTCCGCGCATTGGACGTGGAATTTCCACTTGCATGTGCCATCGCAATCGAACACCTCGTTCGGGAGATTGAGATCGGGGAGAGACCGCCGAGGGACTTGCGTCCACCAACGCGCATACCAGACCGCCCTCTCCCTCGATTGCTCCCCATGCAGCTCAAGATCCTGCGCGTAGTAATTGAGCATCCGGAACTCACCGGCCCGCAGATCGTGGAGCACCTTTCGAAGTTAGAGCGGGCAACCATCTCGGAGGATGCCCCGAAGAAGAATCTCAGCGAGCTGGTCCGGCACGGGTTGCTGTCCAATGACTCACAAAACGGGTACACGAGCACGCCCTGGGGTCAATTCGTGTTCGGACAACGAGGGGCTGAATAGGAGGTCAACAAAAACCCTAGCCGCAGCGAGGGTGGACACCAAGGTGCCCACTGAGGTGTCCACCTGGACGGCGACGGGTGGACACCCAAGTACCCACCAAAGTGGCCCCTAGAAATCGCCGTTTTGTCCCCCATGCTGTTGACCGTTCCGCCGCATTCGGCTGGAACGTGTCGCGGTCAGCGGGACGTGGTTCCTGTTCAAGATTCGCGGCACCCTTCGCTCTTGATGACGAGGTGCCCAATGACCCCGGAGCCCAGTGGCACTCCTGCCCTGATGACTCGCGTTGAGGTCGCTGCCCTGCTTCGCTGTACGACCCGCGGCCTCGACAAGATGGTCAGCCGCGGCACGTTCCTGGCCCCGAGCCGCATTGGGGGACTGGTGCGATGGAACCGCGAGCGCGTAATGCAGTTCATTGATGCTGCGGCCACTGTTCGTGAGGTGGCCGGTGCCTGAGCTCTACACCCCGCCGACGCTGGCCGCGCGGTGGCACTGCACGCCCGCCGCTGTCCTGGCCCTGATTGCTTCCGGCGCGCTCCCCGCGTTCACTACGAGCCCAGCCGATTCGAAGAAACGCCGCTGGAAGATTACCGAGGCCGCGGTTCTGGCTTACGAGGCCGGGACCCGCCCGGAACCTGCTGCCCCGACGGCCCCCCGACGACCGACCCGGAAAGCCAATCGGGTTTCCCGTTTCCCGATGTCGGCCCGGTAATGAGAACGGCCGGTCGAGCTCTGACCCTCGCCGGCCGCAGTCCCTTTCCCTCTCGGAGAAAAGTCCCATGAACATCCTACGCCGTGGCCCGATTCGAAGCCATGAGGAGATGCTGACCGCCGCGCTACTCCTGGCCCTGGATCTCGCTGCGAAGAACTCGCTGGCCGCACAGTGGACACTGCAGATCGGACGGCAGCGGCAGATCACGCCCCATGATGCGGAGGAACTCGCGTACCGCGCAAACGAATGCACGCACATCGGCGATATCTTGGATCGGACCAAGGCCACGCAGGAAATGCGGCGCTCTGTGTTTCACTCCTTGCGGTCCGCCGGGGCCCAGGTGACCGCGGAGGACTTCTCCACCCTTACCTGCGTCACCCCCATGACGCAGGCGATGCACGGCTCCGTGGCAGTGCTCCCGGCGACGGGAGCCTCGACCTGACCCATGAAGAAGCTCCCGGCAATTCAGTTCTACACCGGCGACTGGAAAAAGGATCCCCATCTTTCCCGGTGCCGCCCCGCAACGCGCGGAATCTGGATGGACATCCTTTGCTCCATCCATGACGCACGCGGCGACGGGACGGTTTCCGGGACGGTCGAGCAGCTCTCGAGGGAGTGTCGCTGCACCCCGGATGAAATGGCCGAGGCGGTGGAGGACCTGGAGCAAACCGGAGCTGCCGAGGTCGCCCATGAGGGGGAAATCGTAACGGTGAAATGCCGCCGGATGGCCCGCAAATACAGGCGTCACCGGGCATCCTCCGAAAACGGCAAAATGGGGGGCCGCCCGCGGAATCCGAAACCTAGAGTTGCGCAAAAGGGGCTCAAAAGGGGCAAACCTAACCCTAACCTAACCCAAAGCGAAACGGACGCTAGGTTTTCTGACGATTCGTCCTCTCAAGGTCCTCCTAGAACACAACTTGCGGCAACTGACGGCGGCGACTCAAAACCTAGCCATAACCTAGAACCCCCCGCTTCAATTTCAACTTCGGTATTGAGTAAGAGAGAGAGTATCTCTCTTACTGGAGCGCAAGAACCTAAATCGCTCGGTTCTGACCCCCTGATCGACGACCCAGTTCACTACGACGAGCACACCCCGGACTGGGACACGATCGGGGCCGACTTCATCCGCGACGTCTGGAACCCGCTCAAGGGGTCCAGCAAGGTTTCGAAGAACGCCATTCCCCGGGATCTGCAGTCGGTGTTCCGGGAGTGCTGGCAGGATCCCCACTGGCGCCAGCAGGCCGATCTGGCGATGGCGAAGTTTCGAGACGGACCGTTTGTCCTGTCGAGCGGCGATCACTACCGCCCCACGCTGAAACGCTTCCTAACCGAACCATCGTGGCTCGATGACATCGTGGGCGGCACCTACGACCGGGTGTTCAAGACTTCGGGAAAGTCCAATGGAATCAAACAGTTCACTGGAGACATCTTCGACCCCGCCGCCCGGCCCCAAGTCCGTAGTTCCGATTATTGAGCGGATCGTGGGGCCGGAATACGCCGATGTCCGGATGTCCGACTGGGTCTACTCCAGCAACCCGGAGAGTTCCGCCCTGCAGCGGAAGGTGATCAGCTGGATCTGCGAGCAGACCGGCTACACCTCCCCGGAGCGGCAACCCACGCTGGCCCGCCTGACCCGCAACATCGTGTTCATGGGACCGGTCGGCACGGGCAAGGATCGGCTGGCCGCGTGGCTGGTGAAGGTCGCCGTGATGGAGCGGAAGGCGGTGTTGTGGTTCAACGGCCCGGACCTGTTCGCGAAAGCGCGGACCTACATGGGGATCCCCGGCGGTGAGGATGACTTCGTCGATCACCTGTCCGCGGCGGACATCCTGGTCCTGAGTGATCCGGTACCTCCGGGCGGGAAGGTGACCGAGTTCCAGGCCCAGTTCCTCTACCGCGTTCTGGATCGCCGTGGCCGATACGACCGGCCGACATGGGCAACGGTGAACGTGCTGGACGATGGGTCGGCTCAAGAACGACTGACGCCCCAGGTTTGGGACCGGCTGGTGGCGGGGGCTGACGTGCTGATTTGCAACTGGAACTCGTTCCGTCGGCCGCGGTCGCGGGTCGGAGGTGCCCACTGATGGAACTGGTACCGACTTTCACGCCGCAGGACATCCACAACGAGCGCTACGTCCTCGGGTCGATCCTGGTCGACGAGAACCTGGCGATGGACGAGGTCGTGCGGTTTGTCACCGCTGAGTCCTTCGCCCTCCCGCAGCATCGGCGGATCTTTGAAGCGATGCAGGCGATGTATCAACGCGGCGAACGGTCGCTGGACATCGCGGCGGTCGTGGCAGAGCTCGGGCGGCGAGGGACTCTCGAGGCCGTTGGCGGTGCCGACTATGTGCGTCTGACGGTCCTCGACGACCCCTACTTCAAGCCGATCAACGTTCAGGGATACGCGAACCTCGTTCATCGAGCGCATCAACTCCGGACCGTTCGGGAAGTGGGCGAAGAGATCCTTCGGATGGCGACGGGCGCCCGCGCCCAGGACGCAGACGAGATCGTTGAAGCCGCGGTCCGGCGGTTGACCGAGACGGGCGCCGAGATGGGCGGCCGAAACATGGCGGACATGTTCGCCGATAAACTCCTGCCTCGCACGTTCGAGCGAATCTTCGAACGCATGGAAAAGGCCGGCGACGAGTCAGGCCTGCCGAGCGGATTGCCAAGCGGCTTTCCATCCCTCGACAGACTGACCAACGGTTTCAACCCCTCAGAACTGATCGTCGTTGCCGCTCGCACCGGCGTCGGAAAAACGGCCCTGGTCTGCAACTTCGCTCTGGCTGTGGCAAGGGCAGGACTGGCCAACTGGCAGCGGCGGAAGGACAGCGGTCAGGAGGTCCCCCAGAAGCCGGAAAAGGGGGTGATGATCTTCAGCCTGGAGCAGGCGGACACGGAGTTGATGCAGCGAATGCTCTGCATCTCAGCGAAGCTGGACGGGCAGAAACTTCTCCGCGGTGAGCTCGACCAGCAGCAACAGTTCGAGTTGACCGACGCGACCAACACGATTGCGCCCATGTCGCTGGCCGTTGATGGGAGCCCGCGGCAAACGGTTTCGTCAATCGCGTCCCTCGCCAAGCGTGCGAAGCGGACCTACGGCATCGGGATGATCGTCATCGACTACCTCGGCCTGATCGAGTCGGAGTCGAAGAACCTTGACCGCCACTTGCAGGTCGCGGAGATGACCCGGCGGCTCAAGGTGCTGGCGAAGGAGTTGCAGATCCCGGTGATGCTCCTGGCCCAGCTCAGCCGGAGCCCCGCCCAGCGCGAGGACAAGCGGCCCCGGCTGACCGACCTGCGGGAGTCGGGCGCCATCGAGCAGGACGCGGACTCCGTGCTGTTCATCCATCGACCGAGCGAGTTCGACGAGAAGGATCGGCCCGGGGAGGTTGACCTGATCGTCGCCAAGAACCGCGCCGGCCCGAAGGGGACGATTCCCCTGGTGTGGATGCCGCATTGCGTGAAGTTCGGGGAGAAGGCCCCCGAGCAGGAATACTCCGCAAACTTCTGAGGCCCAGATGAAACTCATGGATCAAATCTCCGCCCGGGTAAGAGCCCGCCGCGTGATCGAGACGCACCTGTGGACCCTGCATTTCGCGCGGGACCAGAAACCCGGCCCGGTCGATGCCCGGCTGGCTCGGATCGTCGGAGCGTGGTTTAGCGACAAGTGGGAGCCTTGAGATGACCGGCCGGCCTACCTCGCCAATCGGCCCCGGTCGGTGACCCGGAATGTCCCTGTGGTGATTTCCATGATGAGTCGCAGGTTTTGCAGATCGCTGATGGCGTCTTTCAGCTCGTCCTCAGTGAAGTCCGGCCCGTCAGGAACGTCCCCGAGGATCACGCTGAAACGACCGTCGGCATGCCGCACAAAGAACGGCGTTTCGAACGTCCGCGCCGCTTCGAGGATGAATGCGGCCGCAGGGGAAAGTTTGTGGGAATCGAAGGCCATAGCAGTTCCGGCGTGAGGGTCGAAATGCCTTCATCGCAACCATGTGGGAACTCGTCAATTGGAAAACCTGACCGCTCCCGCTCAACTCGCTGAGACGACCCGATGCAATGCCCCTACTGCAAGCAACTCACCCGCGTGATCTACGGCGACAACGTCGAGGCGAACGGGATCCCGGCCTATCAGCGGCGGCGGTTCTGCGCGCGGTGCAACGAGCGGTTCACGACCTGTGAGAAGCCGCTGTCCGTCAACCCGGACAAACTCTGCCGGACTCCCGCTTTGGACGCTCCAGGGGAACCGCTCCGCCTCACGCACGATGCGGAAATTCCACCGGTTGAGGTCTCTGGCAACTGATGGGCTGAAACACGGCCAAAGTGGCATAGCCGCGCGGGGCTTCTCGTGGACACTCCCTGCATCGAGCGGCTTTCTTTGCTTCAAGGTGTCCGATGTCTGGCGATTCCCCCGCATGCCCCCGGTCCATCAAGGACCGCGCCGCCGACTTCCTGTTCTCGCAACCGCCGACGGTCGTCGTGCTGAGCGCGTTCCTGTCCATCCTCATCGCCGCCATCTGGTACGGCGTCCAGGACGTCAAGGCGCTGGTGCCCGGCCTGCTCCGGCAGATCCAGTCGGGCTATGAGGCTTCCGAGGCGAAGCACACCGAGCAGATCAAGCTCATCAAGGACGACCGCGAAGCCGAGCGCCAGTGGATGCGGGAGGTTCTGAACAACCGGCGCGTCAACGAAAAACCCTTCGCGGTGAACCCATGATCGACCGGATTTTCTCACTCGCCCGGCTGCTCCTGAACACGAACCAGGCGTCCAAGCCGAAGACGTTCGACCTGAAGGACCTCGGCTACACGCTCAAGTTGGCGGCCGTGGTGTTCCTCGCCGCCGGTTCGATCGCCGGTCTGGGTGTCCTCGACGCCTTTGACTACGGCATGGCTGACGCCGCGGTCTCCGCCGGCCTCGCGTGGCTCGTTGCCGCTGTGGAGGCATGGCAGGCCGATAACTCTTGAGGGGCTCGAATGACCTGGTTGCTTGAGAACTGGCAGACGGTTGCCGGCGGCTTGTCCGCTCTGCTGGTCACGATCGTCGGCGGATCCGAGGCGAAGAAACGCGGCTGGCTGAACTGGCTGCCGTTCATGGCCCAGAAGGCCGCTCCCGTCGCCAGTGCCGAGGACGAGATCGACACCGCTGCGGCTGAACTGCTGCGGGTGGCCAAGATCGCCCGGGCCCAGGGTCGGGACGCGGTTCTGAACCATACCGTTTCCGCCCTGACGGAACTGATGCGGCCGGTGAAGGGGGAATCGAAGTGAGTTCCCGGAACATCTTCCTGTCGATCGCCGCCGTTGTGCTTCTGCTGGTCTCCTCGATGGGACGGCAGGGGGCTTCTCCTCCGGCTCCGGAGCCCCTGCCGTCCGGCGAGGGGAGCGCCACAGCGATCGCGATGCGGAACGCCTATCGGGCGGGAACGAGCGTGGAGGCCCGGAAGTTCGCTGACCGCGTCGAGGCGATGGAGTTCAAGGACGAAGTCGCGGAGATGACAGCCTGGAGGGAGATCGCCCGCAAGAAGGCCGCAGAGGCGAACGACGCGGACGGCCCTGGGGCTGGGTTCAAAACCATGTACGCCAAGGTCCGGGAACTGAAGGCCGACGACGCGGTCAAAGCGAAGGCCCGGGCGGACTGGTTCCGCAGTTTCGCGGCGGGAATGGAGGCACGGTGAGCGGAATCATCATCGCATCCGACGAGCTGCGAGCCGAAGTCGATGGCTCGCTCTCGGTCTGCGCCCCCCTGGACCCGAAGGACTTCCCGGACTGGCAGCGGCTGCTCACCGCGGAGAACGACCCGCGGAACTTCCTCCGCAACGAGTGGCAGAAGGAAAACGACTGCAACGCCAATTCCGCGACGTCCGGAAATGAGGTCGTCGAGAAGCGGCGGAAGGGGAAGGCCGGCGAGCAATCCCGGATGTTCGTCTATCAGGGCACCGAGATCATCGACGGGAAGCTGGGGCAGAACACGGGGACGTCCGTTCCGGCCGCGGTCAAGCTCCTGAAGGACATTGGGGCTCCGCTGGAGCTCGAATACCCCTACTCCCAGTACACCCGCAACCGGCAGCAGTTCGACCGCTGGAACACGGCCGCCATCAAGGCCAGTGCCGCCACCCGGCGGATCAGCGGCGCGATCGTCGCCCCGTCCTTCGGCGAAGCCAAGATTCACCTGGCCCTCGGCAACCCGATCCACTGGGGGCACTTCTGGGGGCTCAGTTTCCGGACGGAAGAGATCGTCCCCGGCCTCACGGCTCGAGTCTGTCGCCAATACCGCCGGAGTCACGGCAGCAGCGGACACGCCACGGAGGTCGTCTGGCCCGTCCTGACCGCCCGCGGTGAGTGGCTGTTCTGGGTTGCGAACTCGCACAACGACAAAGGTTTCTTCATCTCCGAACCCGCCTACGAAGAGATGCGGGACCGGAACTACTCCCCGTACGGCGCGTATGTCCTGCTCGGCGATGAATCGCCCCACCGCCAGTACGAGGGCCAGTTCAACCCGATGGGAATCGACTGATGATCCGCTCTGCACTCGGCTCCGCCCTGCTCCTCGCCCTCCTGTCGCTGGTCCCCCGCTCCGTGACGCCGGTTGCCGTCGCTGCGGTGGAGTCGGTCGCCCTGCCCATCGTCGCCCTGCCGGCCGAAGTCTCGGGCGAGCCGATCGCACCGGAGTTCACCGGGCTCCCCCAGGACCCGGAGTTCGTCATTCCGGAAATCAAGCTGCCGGAGGTCCCGGCCGCCGCGGATCCGCCCAAGATCGACCCGGAGTGGGTCAAATCGGTCTATCCCGTCCGCATGGCCTATGGCGTCATCGGGCAGCAGGGAAGCATGACGTTCGACGGCTGCGGCGTGGCGGTCGGTCCGGACAAGATCCACACGGCTGCTCACCTGACGCACCAGATGCCGGCCGGGAGTCGCGCCGAGGTCCTGGTCGACGGGGAATGGAAGCGGGCAAACTGGTCACCGGTCGCCGGGAAGGATTTCTCCGTGGCGATCGTCCCCGGGGCGAATCTGAAGCCGGTTCCGGTCCGAGTGCCGGTCTACGGCGAACGGGTCACGGTCTACGGGCTTAAGACGAAGTCGTTCGCTCAGGGAACCTACATTGGGGCGACCGACATCAAGGCTGGATTCGGTCTGGTACCGCTGGACGCCTGTGAGACGCCGGTCCACAACGGCGACAGCGGCGGAGGTGTCTTCGGGGACGATGGGTGTCTCCTGGGGACCATTCGCGGCCTGCAGCCGGATTCGAAGCTCATCACGACCATGACGCCGATCGTGGCTGACGCCCCCAAGGCCACCCCGTGCCCTGGTGGCGTTTGCCCGGCCCCGCAGGCTGGTGGCCAGATCCGGACCTACTTCCCCCGACGGAGGCGGTAATGCTGTTGGCTGTTGAAATCACGATGCGTCATGTGTGGACGGTTCTGCTTTGGCTTGGACTTTCCGCAGCAGCATGTGCTGTGTTCTTTTTTGCAGTCTGGCTTGGGATGTTCCTCATCCTGAAGGACTTCCTGAACTTGTGGCGACGATGACCCAGGAAGCGAACCTCTCGGTTGCCCAGTCTCCCGACCAGGCCGCCGCCGTGGCGAAGTTTGCTCGGGAACTGGGTGCCGGGTTCATCGAACTGACGAAGGGAACGAACCTGAAGGTGCGGGCGCCGTTCCGGTTCTCTGTGGAGCCGCAACCGCACGGCTTTCGCATCACCCCCAGCGAGCGGCTGGAAGTGGATCGGGACGGGGTCAATCCCTGGCTGGAATACGTGGACGTCTACTTCGATGGCCGGATCGTGGCCGGGCTGCACCTGATCGTTTCGTTCGAGAAGGAGGTGTGAGCGTGGAAGCCGACGGGAATACGACGCCCTTCTGTGGCTCGGTCGAAGCAGATTCGATCGGGCCGAATGCGTTCATGGTCAATGCCCCCTGGACGACCGACCCGGCCGAGGTAGCGGAGGGGATCCGCCTGGATCGTAGAGAGCGTGCCAAGCAGGAAGCCCAGGAGCAGGGAATCGACCCGGCCCGGTGGGAGCAGTACGCCGACGCGGCTGAGGTGACGTTCAACTCCGTGCTGACGGTGATGGCGAGCCCTGATGCTCCCCACCGTCGAGAGATGCGGAAGCACAGACGGGCACTGCTCAAGGCCGCATTCGTCGCCAACGGTGTCCCGTGGCTGTGGCAGAAGCTGGTGAGGATTGGGCAGTGGAGCGGCTACGTCCTCCCCTTCCCCTGGAACGTGGTCGTGCCGGCCATCTTCTATATGGTCGATCGCATGATCGGCCAGACCGAGAGGGCACCCTCCCCATGAGCAGGAATTCCACGAAATCCGCGAGGCACGCCGCCGGATCGGCCCGACTTGGCATGAAGGTTCGCAGGGGCCCCCCGGCTGGTCGCCTACCGGCCAAACCGCACAGCCTGCCCCACCCAAATCAACATAGTCCGTCCGCCTGACGGTTACGGGGTCAGGGGGGCATTGTGGGCGGACCGTCCCGGTCGGACTTGAGACTCGTGGAACAGGCAATTCGGAACCGGTGGCCGATCTCGGATGACCTGAAAGCCAAGGTCATCAAGCAGGTTGAGACGGTGCTGGAGAACGGCGACGCGAGGGAGCAGCTGGCGGCGGCTCGCGTGTTCGTGGCGATGGAAGGCCAGAACGCCAAGCAGGAGACGGACGAGAATCGGGATGATCGCAGCTCCGAACGAAACCAGATCCTTGCCCGAATTGCTTTCCTGCATGAGCAGCGAAAGTTGGGACTCGCTGCTCCGGCGAACGGTCTCCCCCTCGTCGGAAGCGGCTCGCGACCAGAAGCGGAAGGCGCTGAAGCGAGCCCAGGAACGGGCGCTGGAAATCCCGCCGGTGAAGGACCGCCGCCGCCGGCTGGAACTTGAGGCGGCCGGGACCGAGCCTTGGCTGCGGCACTACCTCGGCGACCGGTTCTATCTACCCTTCTCGCCGAACCAGTCGTCGATCATCTCGGAGATCGACTACCGCTTTGACCACGGCGGGCAGAAGGCCATCGCCGACATGCGAGGCGGCGGCAAGACGTCCATCGTGGAGGGCTGCACGCTCAAGGGGATCATCCGGGGCAAGATCCACTATCCGTTGATCGTCGCGGCCAACGGCGAGGCGGCGGCGGACATTCTGACGAACATCAAGAGCCCGGTCGAAACGAACGAGCTGCTTGCGGAGGACTACCCGGAGCTCTGCATCCCGATCCGCGATCTGTCGGAAGCGCCCCAGAAGGCGATGAAGCAGACCGTGAATGGCCGGCGGACGATGGGTGCCTGGTCGAAGAAGACGGTCAAGTTCCCGACGGTCTGGATGACCTGGTGTCCCCTCTGCCTCTGTGCGGACACGATTGGGGATCTCGGCGGCGGCCCGTTCCTGTGTCTCGAATGCGGCAACACCTTCGAAATGTGGCCGGCTCCGTTCTCGGGAGCGCGGATCAAGTGCGTCGGAATTTTTGGCAAAATTCGTGGCAAGCGTGACGGAGCCCAGCGGCCGGACTTCGCCCTGCTCGACGACATCGAGGACGAGCAGTCGGCCATCTCCAAGCGGCTCAAGACCCGCATCCGCGGCGTCATCGACCGCGCCATCGCGGGCGCCGGGGGCCCGGACAAGAACCTCTCCGTGGTTCTGCTCTGCACGATCCAGAACGACACCTGCATCTCGGCCGAGTACACGGACCGCGAGCAGCGGGCGACCTACAACGGCGACCGGTACAAGCAGGTCATCGAGTGGCCCCAGACGGAGGACGCCAAGACCCTCTGGCTGAAGTATGTCGAGCTCCGGCAGGACGGCCGCCGGCTTGGCCACGACCCGGAAGGGAAGCTGGCGACCGAGCACTACGTCGTCAACCGCGAGGAAATGGACGCCGGCTTCACGGTCGTCAACAAGTTCCGGTTCCGGCCCGGGGAGATCTCCGCCCAGCAGCACATCTACAACCAGATCGCCGACAACGGTCTGCCGATGGTCTTGGCGGAGTACCAGAACGCTCCGAAGGCGGAGCAGGCCGACACCGGGATCCCAAAGGCCGACGCTCTGGAGAAGCGACGCAGCGGCCTCAAGCGGTGGGTTGTGCCGGCGGAGACGCAGGTGGTTGTCTCCCACATCGACGTCGGTCAGACGGTGCTGTGGTGGACCGCCGCGGCCTACTGGGGCTCGTTCGGAGGCTCGTTCATCGCCTACGGCTGCTGGCCGCACCAGCATCGGTCCTACATCCATGCCTCAGAGGCCAGCCCGACGATCGCCGAAGCGTTCCGGAAGGCACACGGCCAAGACGGCGACGTTGACGCGATGATCTTCTGGGCCCTTGGCCAGCTGACGGACGAGCTCGCCTCGCAGCCGCTCTTCACGGAATCCGGCGTCGCCCACAACATGGCCAAGATCGGCATCGACTCTGGCTGGGAGACGGAAACGATCTACCGGTTCTGCCGCGCGAGCAAGCACAAGGCGATCCTGATCCCCACGAAGGGGATGCCGCTCTCGGTCAAAAAGAAGCCGATGGGGGCATGGGACAAGGTAGACGGCGAGACGCGCGGCTGGAACTCCCGGATCGTCCCGCCGAAGGGACGGCAGATCCGGATCGCCGAGTTCGATGCCAACGCATGGAAGACGCGGCTCCACGATCGGCTGTCGCTCCCGCTGGGCTCCGCCTCCGCCATCTCGTTCTTCGGCGAGGGGACGGACCTGGCCCTCGATCACAAGATGATCTCCGCCCACCTCACGGCCGAAACGCGGCAGTTCGTGAAGGTCGGCGACCGCGACGGCTACGAATACGAGCCCAAGCCGGGGGAAGACAATCACCTTCTCGACACCGCGACGGGCACGCTGATGGTGGCCGGGTTCAACGGAATCTCGGTGGGTGAAGTGTCCCGGAAGCAGAAGACAAGCCGCGTCGCGGCGGCACGAAAGAGGGGGCTATGACAGCCGACAACGAACCCGATGGCGAAGTCTCCCGCGGCATCACCTGCCCTATCTGCACCTGCCGCGAAACGATTGTCGTGAATGTCTGGGACACAGTGGAAAAGTGCCGCAAACGCCGTCGCCGGTGTTGCGAATGCGGTGTCTTCATGACGACCGGCGAATCAGTCCTGGAGGTCCATCATGTCTCAGCGCGACATCAAAACGACGAAGACGGACGGCGTGGAAACGACGTTCCTGACACCCCAAGAGCAGGCGGAGAAAGACGCCCGCGAGGCCGAAACCGGCAACCTCAAGCCGACGAAGTCGCTTAAGGGTTTCCTCCGTATTTTCCGCATGACCACACAGGATCGATGAACATGGGATTCGGACTGATTGACGCACTCCTGGCACCGTTTCGGGGACGCCGGCCGAAGGCTGAAACGTCGCCTCCTCCGGTCCGGTCGCAGATCCGCCAGCTACCGCCGTCCGTGATGGCGGCGATCGAGGCGGCCCGCGCGCGGGATGATCTCTGGCAGCTGGCCGACTTCAAGGACGCGGACGCTACCCTCTCCCCAACGGTCCGCCGGGCCCTGCGGGCGATTGCACGCTATGAGCTCCAGAACAACGACATGGTGTTCCGCGTCGTCGAGACCTATGCCGACGATCTGGTGGGGGAGGATGGCCCAACGCTGCAGCTGGACAGCGGTGACCCGACCGTTGACCGCATGATCGAGGCGGACTGGGCGGACTATTGGAGAGCGCAGAACCTCTCCGCCAAGCTGCGCACAGCTGTGGTCGCGGAGTCGGGTGGCGACGGCGAGGCCTGCGCGGAGATTCGGTTTACGGAGACGTGGCCAATCCCTGTCGCCCTGGAGTCGGACCGCCTGGCGTCGCCGCAGTGGGGGGCGTGGATCAAGTCGGATTACATCGACGGGGTCCACATCGACACGCACACAAACGAGCCGGTCGCCTACGACGTCCTCCTGGCCCACCCGGGAACGCAGTACCTGGACAAGATCGGGCTGCAGCTGAAGGCCGACACGATCCCCGCGCCGCTGTTCCTGCATGCGTTCCGCGAACGCCGAGCGGAGCAGCACCGCGGTTTCCCTCGCATCGCCTCCGCAGTCATCAACGCTGGCCACGGTCGCAAGTACTTCGAAGGAACATGCACCCGCGAGGCGAACCGCTCGTCGTTCTGGATCCTGCTGCAGTCGCAGGCCGGCGGCGGGGGCGACGAGGATCAGGGGAACGATGAGGACTGGTGGCAGGACATCAAGCTCCCGGGCAAGACTGGCCTGGGGATGATCCTCCCGGAGGGAATGGAACCGGTCTCGCTGAAGGACGACGCGTCGCCGTCTCAGCCCACCGAGATCCACAAGATTGTCGCCGGGAAGGTCGCGGGCTGCTTCAAGATGCCGCTCTCCCGGGCCCTGGGATACGACACCGGCGGGGGCTACTCCGGGGTTCGCGATCAGCTGACGCCGTATCACAACGGGATCCAGGCCGATAGGTCTCAGGTTTGGGCGCCGCTGTGGATGTCGAAGCTCTATGCGGTCTGGCTGCTCGTCTTCAAGGCCCGGCATCCGGAGATCGACTGGACGAAGGTTCGACCGGACCGCCACGAATGGCTCTGGCCGGGTGAAAAGCTCGTCGTCGACCCGTCGCGCGAATCAGCCGCTCAAGAGACGCGGCTCGGGATCGGCGAAGAGACCCGGGAATCCCTCACGGAATGCCCGGATCTGGACGCCCGTGACGCCCGCGCGGCGGCTCACTTCGGTGTCACCGTCGAGGAGTATCGGCGAGCGATCTTCAACCGGGTTTTCGGTCCGCAGCAGGCGAAAGTGCCCGCGAACGACACGTTGCCGGTGTGACCGACTACTCTGGTGAAGCCTCAGAGAATGTCGAAAAGCCCTTGCGTCGTGGGCCGATATCGCTGTGCGGGGTGATTCAGGATGTCCGGTATGGTTCTTTCGAGAAGACCAGACTCCACCATCGGCGTAATGTAACTCGCAACTAATCGCTTAACCGATGTCCGGTCGAGATACTTAGCTATCTCTGCTGGCATTAGAGGGCGCCAGGCGCACAATTCGAGGATTGCCCTCTGCATTCGACTGGCGGATGCTCGCCCTCCGAGCTTACCGATTTTCTGCCAAACGACGTCCGGCACCTCGGAAAAGTCATCCTCTGTTACCCCATTTGAACTCCCCACTTTTGGGGCGAACTCCCCACTTTTGGGCGTGGAACTCCCCACTTTTCCGTCGGAACTCCCCACTTTCTCCTCAAGCACGTAGTATTTTCGGGTCTGGCCCTTGAGTCGCAGAATCCCGGCGTCGCGGAGGAGCCTCAATCGGCGGCTGGACTGCAGCGAGTCGAGACCGCTGATGGATCTGTAAGCCCCCATGTTGATCCCGCCCATCTCGCGCGCGAAAACAAGCGCCTGCTTATCATGTTCGGTTAGTGGGAAGCTAATGCCGAGACTCTTGATCCAACAGTCGCTCTCTGGAGAGTGAACCCGATGGAAGACGAAGAAAGCGGAGAACATGTTGGAGGAACGATCAGAATCGAAGAATGGCGCGTACATCCCGATGCTGTTCATAGCCTGCGTCATGATTCCCAATCCCATCCCCCGAGTTTCAGCCAGTCGTAGGTCGTGCAAAAGGGATGAGATCGCCGGGTTCCGCGGCATTGAGCCCGGCATCGAGAACTGGTCGTCGGATTTCAGAGAGAATCCGGGGTTCCTGATTTCCAGGCGGTTCGGATAGCGAATGACCTGAACCGGCCCGGGAGTCCGGTAGTCTCGATGCATGACAGCGTTTACTACAGCTTCGCGGACAACCCGCGACGGAATCGCTCGAGTCTCTGTTCGTTCCACAGCTCCATCTTCGAGAGAGTGCTGCACGGGAAGGTCGGCGAGGATTGCGGCGTGCACGCGCGAGATTACGTCCGGTAGGCGACTTGCAAAACTGGTGCACTCTGTGAGGGCATCGGGATTCTCCATCCATCGCGTCGAAGCCGTCCGGATGTAATCAACCCGAACCATCGGCATGCAACGGCGAATGGCGTCGCGCTTCCCGCAGACCATGAGGCCCGACAGCGTCGCTTGGGTCTTGGACTCCACGACCTTCGCCGCTCCCATGGCCACCAGAAACTCCGGATCAGGAAGTGCGACACATTCCGCATCTGGTTCGTTCTTCTGGACGGCCTCTCGCACTCGCTGGATGGCTTCGGGGTCTAGATCAGCTTCGACAGTCGCGTTAACGACCTGTTGATCGAATGTTTCCGGCTTTCTGGATTGGAAGAGGTTGCAGAAGTCGTCTTCGGTGCAGAGTTGGTCTGTTGGGCCGATTCGCCGGTACGCGCCTTTATGAAGTCCAAGTTTCTTGATGAAAACGGGCTTCTCGTTCGCGGACACCTCTGGGACGTACGCGACGACGACTCTCTTGTTCCGAACAATCTCGACGGCGATCTGCGGGCGGATGGTGACGTTGAACTCAGTCCGGCACCGGGTTGCGAGAATTGACTGCGTTGCGTCTGGATCTTCGAGGTCACACACGTCGTAGGTTGGAAACAGCGTTGAGGGGGACTGGGCCACTCCCAACATAAGAAACCCACCCTGCAAACCAGGCTCGTTCGAATACGCGCAGATCGTTTCCAGGACGGCGTCCCCAAGTTCCGTCAGCGAAGACTTCGCCTCTACCCGCCGATGCTCATCTGTCTCATTGAGTTGATTCAACAAGTCTGCCGCTGAAGGTTTCATTGGTGGTGTGGCCGAAGAAGCAAAAGATGACAGGCTCCAGCGGCAGTATCACACCCTCCCTCGACAGTTTCCAAGGCGTCGAGGCGCCGTCCGATTGCTACTAATAGCAAGTTGGCTGCAATCGCTCCGGAATTGCTCCTGCTCGTCTTCCCGTTCTGCAACGGCATGGCATTCTTTCGGCCATGCACGAGCCCATTTCCATCCGCGCGGCACTGACCTTCGATGAGAAGGACCCGGACGTTTTTGCGATGGACGCCTACGACGGCGGCCGGCTGCATGTCGACGGGTATGACGCTCCGGTCGTGATCGATCTGGTTGGCCTCCGCCAGCCGGATCAGGTCAAGGCGAAGCTCGAACACGGCGACACCGTCGGTCACCAGGAGCTGGTCGAGATCGCCGCCACGAACATTCGCACGCGGGGCCGATTGAGCGTTCCGGGGGGACCGAAGGACCGCATCAAGGCGGCCCAGGCCGGCGGGTTCAAGTGGGATGCTTCGATCTGCGTCGACCCGGACCAGGGTCGCATTCAGCCGGTTCCCCGCGGGAAGTCGGTGCAGGTCAACGGGCAAACGATTCACGGTCCCGTCCACGTTGTTCGGGCCGGTGTTCTGAAGGAAGTCTCCTTCGTCGGTGTCGGCGGTGGGAGAGGCACAAAGGCGGTCGTGCTGGCTGCCAGTCTTGCAACTGAAGGAAAGCAGATGACGACCGCAGTGGACACCCCCGTTCAGGACCAGGAGCTGGCGACGCAGCTGAACGAACAGCAGACCGTTTCGGCCGCCCTGCAGAAGCGGCTCGACGCCCTGGAGGCGGAGAACACCCGCATGCGGGCGGACGCTCTCGGGCGCGAGGTCGACGAGTACGCCAAGCAGTACAACGCGAACCCCGAAGTTGCGGCCAGCATTCGGACGAACGTCATGTCGGGCAAGATTTCGCTCGACTCGGGGAAGCTGGCCATCGTCGAGGCCGCCCTGCCGAAGGGTGAGGGGCGGATGCCTTGGACGGGCCCGATCCACTCCAAGACGCCGGAGCTCGACCAGCCGACCGTCGAAGCGGCCCTCCTCAAGCAGCTGGGGTGGCCCGACGACAAGCTCGCCAAGCACTACGGCGAGAAGACGGTCAACGCGGCTCTTTCGAAGGAGAACCGCGGCTGGACGATGATGAGCGTGGCGGACGAGATCATGTCGAGCCGTGGATCGCGGTTTCGCGGATCCCGCACCGGCGACGACTTCATCCGCGCCACGATGCGGTCGGAGCGGGAGGTGGTCGCCTCCCAAGGCTTCTCGACGATCAGCCTCACGGGCATCCTCGGCAACGTCGCCAACAAGGAGCTCATGAGCGGCTATGAGTCCGTGGAGACGACCTGGCAGAAGCTGGCGTTCATCCGGTCCGTGAACGACTTCAAGGTTCACACCGGCTACCGCCTCGACATGAACGGGTCCTACAAGAAGGTCGGAACCGACGGCGAGCTGAAGCGGGCCGGGGTGTCGGAAGCCGGGTACTCGGTGAAAGCCGACACCTACGGAACGATCATCGCCCTGACTCGGCAGATGCAGGCCAATGACGACCTCGGCGCGTTCTCCATGCTGCCGAAGGCGATGGGACGTGCCGCGGCGATCCGCCTCGACGAGGGCTACTGGGTTCTGTTCCTCGCCTCCATCGGGACGCACTTCGCTGCGGGCAACAACAACTACTTCAGCGGTGGCTCGTCCAACCTGCAGATCAGCTCGCTGTCGACCGCCAAGCAGATGTTCATCGACTTCGTCGATCCCAACGGCAAGCCCGTTCTCGTGACGCCGACGCTCCTCGTGGTCGGCTCGACCAACAAGGACACGGCCGACGTCCTCGCGACGGAGCGAAACCTCGTCGGCGGCTCGTCCACGGTCGTCAGCAAGAACCCGCACGCCGGCACGGTGACGCCGATCTGCTCGCCGTACATCAACAACACGGCAATCAAGGACCAGGACGGGAACGCGATCGCCAATCAGACCTCCACCGGCTGGGGGCTGCTGGCGCCGTCGAGCGACCGGTCGCCGATCCACGTCGGTTTCTACCGCGGGAATCAGGTCCCGATCATCGAAACGGCTGACACCGTCTTCTCGACGCTCGGCATGGAGATGCGGGGCTACCACGACTTCGGGTTCGGTCTCGGCGAGACGACCGGGGGCGTTTGGAGCAAGGGTGCGGCCTAAGCCTGAGGCCACGAGCCCGCCGGGTGTTCTGGCGGGCATTTCCTGACATTCGGAGTTTCAAGGAACAGACATGCCTCAAGCATTCTTCCACCAGGGCACGCCGCTCATGGTCGACCACACTCCCGGCGGAGCGGTGGCGGCTGGCGACGTTGTCGTCACGGCGGATTCGGTCCGCATCGCCCACCTCCCCATCGCCGCCGGTGACCTCGGGGCCCTGGCCGCGGGTGGCGGGGTCTACATGGTCGCCGGTGACGCGGCGATCGCGGCCGACAAGGTCGTTTATTGGAACGACTCCGCGAACAAGGTCACCGAGGATTCGAGCGCCGGCAAGGTGTTCGGGATCACGGTCACGGCCTGCTCCGGGGACGCTGCTCTCTTTGCGGTCCGGCACATCCCGACCGCCGACAAGGGCATGTCCGGCCGCGTGGTCGCTCGTACCGCCGACTTCACCCTCACCGCGGCGGACTCTGGCTCCATCCAGACGTCCGTCGGAGCGACGGGAACGATCACGGCCTCCCTGCCGCCGGCAACGGTCGGGCTGGAGTTCAAGTTCCGCGTCGGTGCCGCCCAGCAGTTCCGCCTCGACCCGAACGGCACGGAAGTCATCGCCCTGCCGTCCACGGGCGTTGCCGGAGCGGCCGGCAAATACCTCGTCGCCGACGCCGATGGCGAGACGGTCTACCTCGTCTGCACGAAGGCTGGCCAGTGGTCGGTCTTCGGCTTCACGGGGACCTGGACCGCCGAAGCCTAAGAGGGTGACGTGTGAGCATCGTTTCGGACGCTCAGGACGCTGGACTGGAAGCGCAGCGGGGGGTGATCGGATTGGATTCGATCATCTCCCGTGGCGCATCGACCGTTTCGCGGGTGATCGTTCCGGGATTGCTCAAGGAACACGAGCTCGGGTTCATGACCCGCGACTTTCTGGTCAAGCGGTCCGACTACTCGCTGGGCGACCCGCTCCCCCAGGACCTGATCGCCACGGAGGGCGAGACGTGGGAAGTGCTTCCGTTCGAGGGTGAGCGGGCGTGGTCTCGGTTTCAGGGGACGCCCAACTGGATCCGGGTTCACACGAAGGAAGTGGGCTGGTCCCGCGACACACTCACCTTCGATCAGCCGCGGCGAATTCTCACCGCTGGCGACCAGCGTCCGCAGTCCGACGCCTCGCAGCCCGTGAAAGGACTGGTCCGCTCCATCGGCGGTTCCGAGTCCTATCAAGGCGACATGCAGCAGATCGCGTTCACCGACTATCGGGCGATCGTTCCGAGTACCGCAGCAACCCGGGCGATCAAGCCCCAGGACAAGTTCAAGTTCACCGCCGAGGGGCGGTGCCGGACCCTCAACATCATGGCGGTCCGGGATCCGGGGACGAACGGCTCCGTCCTGTACCTCGAATGCCGGGAGCAGATGAATTGATCTGCCTCACCGTAGACACAGCGGCGTTGGCCGCGGCCCTCCAGAGAAATCTGGCGGCCTTGGAATCGCTGTCACGAAGGATTGAGCGTGAGTGTTCAAGCGGCGATCTGCGAAGTCCTGGCAGCAAACGCCGACGTCGTGGCGCTGGTCGAGCAGCGGATCCGGCCGAGCCGAATGGACCCCAACGACCCGCGTCCGTTTGTGGTCGTGAAGGCGACCGAAACACCCTGGAAGGGACTGTCCGGCGGCCGGGCGAAATCCGGCGAGGCAAAGCTGTTCATGACCGCCGTTTCCGAGAGCACGGAGGCGGAGGCCCATGCCATCGCCGAGGCGGTTCGGGCGGCGGTCTCCAAGTTCCGCGGCCTGAAGAGCGACCGAATCATCACCGCGGCGTGGGAAGACGACACGGAAGGCGATTGGGACCCCGTTCAAAACGGGGGCTGTGACGGCGACTGGTGGCTGGAGACCGTCGGTTTCGTACTCAACTGGAAGAGGCCGGAATGACCTCGATCACCGTCGGCCGACTCGGCGTGACGCACGTCCTGGAGGACCTGCGGGTACGTCTGCCCAAGAAGGCCATCGCCGTGGCCCGACGCGGCCTGCGGGCGGCAGTCGAGGAGATACGGAAGGGAATCGCCGCAGCCGTCCCCAAGGCCCGTACGCGAGGCCACAGCGAAGTCAGCGTGCAGCAGGCGATCGGCGGCCGGGTCTGGTCCGACGCCCGATCCAAGATCAACGCGAAGGTCGGTGTCGGCGTCGGGAAGAAGCGAGGGACCTATCGGCCGAATGCCGTGTTCCTGGCGACCGGCACACAGGTCCGATGGACCGGTTCGAAAGGCATCCGGGAGAAGATCACGGAGCGGGTCGGCCGGGGGAAGCAGTTCAAAACGCGATGGGTTCGCGGCCGGACAGAGCAGACCGGGAATGCCCGAAAGTACCGCGGTCGAGTGTTGAAGTCGGGGATGGTTCCCCGCGGAGTTGGAAACGCCCTGCCCCTGGCTCGGCGGAAGTTCGTCGAAACCTGTAATCGCGCCTTCAAGAGGGCGGGAAAGTTGAGTCCCTGATGCTCTCCAACCTTCGGATTTCCGCTCAGATCGCCGCCACCCTTTCGGCATCCCGCGTTGACGGGTCGGCCCCCAAGGTCGACTACAACGCCGGGCTGTTCAAGAAGGTCCCGAGCGACGCGAACCTGCTCTACACGAACGGTTTCGCCATCCCGACGGCGAACTCGCAAAGCCTCGACCTCTCCGGAAGCCTACTCGACGCCCTGGGGGTGTCGTGCGTCTTCGCGAAGGTCTACGCGGTCGAGATCGTGAACCTCTCGACGACGACCGGTCAGAACATTCAGATCGGCGGCGACACGAACCACGTCCCGCTCTTCGGTGCGCCAGCGGACTATCTGACGATCGGCCCGAATGGCGTGTTCCTCGCGGCCAACTGCCTCGACGGCTGGACGGTCACCGCCAGCACCGGCGACGTCATCAAGATCGCCAACTCGGCCGGCGGCCAGACCATCAACGTCGCCGTCGCGATCCTCGGCAAGACCGCCTGATAGCCCGAGGCCCGCCCCTTTCCTCCCTGACCTCGATCACCCGCAGGAGTTCGATTCATGACCCTTCCATTCGGCGGCGCCGACCACAGCCAGAACATCTTCCTCCGCGTCTACCTGGGGTCGGACGGAAAGGTGTTCGAGGAGGCCGGCGAGGCGTCCTACATCGGCGTCACCCAGGTCCGCGAGCCGAATGCCAAACCGATCCGCGTTCCGGTCCCCCACACGGGCTCCACGTTCGTGGAAGCGATCAACATCCCCGTGGTCGATCAGGGGGACATGACGGCGGAATTCTTCTGCGAGAAGGCCGACGCGACGCATCTGGCCATGCGGCAACTGCTCGTGACCCGCCCCGCGCCGAAGCTCTGGTACGAAGTTGTCTATGTGCCCTTCGCGGATGGCACCGACGACGAGCTCGACGAGGCGAACGAGGTCGTCCTGTCCCGGTTCAAGGCGACCTGTATGGACTTCCCGCGAACCGCCCAGGAGCGGCAGGCCCTCAAGGGGACCGTCCAACTCCAGCTCGACTCGATTCCCGAATACGACCCGGATTGATCCCGCGTCCGGTCACGCTCTTCCCCCTCTCCCAGGAACACGGCCCCCATGCTCTCTCGCGACGAGATTCTTCGGTCTGCCACCCGCCGCTACGCCACCGTCAAGGATGTCCCCGGCTGGGGCGATGTCTGCCTGCGGTCCCTGACCGACTCGGAGCGGTGGGCATACTGGGCAGACCGGTTCGCCGATGACGGGAAGAACCTCACGCAGGTGACCCATGAGCGGGGCCCGCGGCTGCTCGTCCTGATGATCGTGGACGCTGAGACTAAGGATCTCGTCTTCCAGAAGGACGATTGGCAGGCCCTCGACCACATTCCGAAAGAAACCCTCGACCCGCTCCTCGACGAGGCGTGGCCGCTCAGCGGATGCGAGACGAAAGCCACCAAGGACAAGGGCGAAGTCGCAGACGTGGACGAGCAAAAAAAAACAGGCTCTTCCACAAGCGACGAATCGCCTGGCAGCTCACCCGAGACTACCCCGGCTGGCCAATCGGACTGCTGACCGGGGTCTACCCCTGGGACGTCGACGCGATGCTGTCCCTGATGGGGGAGGAGCGATTTGAGCAGATCGTGGCGGCGTGGTCTGTGGAGCCCTGGGGCGAGCACCGTCAGGACTGGCGTTTCGCCGGCCTTCTCGCCGCCTTCGGCAAGGAGTCCGCCCCGGACATGTTCTACCCCACCGGCTTCAAGCCGCTACCGGCGGAGCCGACGAGACGACCGCAGACAGTCGAGGAGGTGCGTCGCACCCTCGGCCGCTACGGCAACCGTCCCTCCAGGCGACCGCCGACAGGTCCGACGTCGAAGAAACCGCCCCGCAACCGCAAACCCCTGAGGACATAGCATGGCCGACATCGTCTATGACCTCGCGGCGGACACAGCCAAGTTCGAAGCGGGGATGCTCAACGCGGCGGCCGGTCTCGAGAAGTTCTCCGCGGCGACGCGTGAGGACCACACCTCCGGGCTGATCCGCAAGCTGCAGCAGCTTGAGGCCGAAACCAGCCAGCTCAAGGGGGAGTTCACTGCGGCGGAACTCGCCGTGGCCAAGTTCGCGAAGCAGGACGGCGTCTCTCCGGAAATGATCGCTCGGCTGCGGCAGGCCCACGTCGAACTGGAGGCCCAGAAGAAGCAGCTTGAGGCGAATGCCGCCGCAGAGAAGAAGGCCGCAAAGGACAAGGTCGACGCCGAGAAGGCCGCCCAGGACGCCATCGCCGCCAAGAGGCAGCAGGCGGACCAGATGGCGGAGGCCCGACGGACCGCCCAGCAGCGAAAGGACGATGCGAACGTCGCGCGGCAACTGGAGATGCAGCGGCAGGCTCAGCAGGTCAAGGACAGCCTGCAGACCCGTGAACAGCTCCTCGCCAAGGAACTCCTGCGGCTCCAGGAACTGCATAACCGCGGCTTGCTGACGGAGATCGAACTCAAGAAGGCGAGCGCGTCGGCCCGCGTGTCTGTCGGGGGCGGGTTCAACGGTGCCAAAGGAGGCTTCATCGCCCAGCAGGGGGCGATCGGTATGCAGGACGCGATGTCCGCCTACTCGGTCTCTGGAAGTGCTGGGATGGCGGTCTCCGCAATGGGGAACAACGCCATTCAGATGGCGAGCCTGTTCAACCCGATCGCGGGGACCATCGCGGCGATTACGGTCCTGGCCGTGCAGCTCGGAATCGCGTTCGGCAAGTCGAAGGACGAGGCGGCCAAGCTCAAGGCGGAAGTCGAAGGGATCGGCAAGGCGGTCGATCTGTGGAAAATGAGCGGCGACGACATCCTGAAGCAGCTCCCTAAGGAACAGGAGAGCCTCGCCAACAACAAGAAGGTCGACGATCGCATCGGCGGCGAGATCGCACGCCGACAAGCCGAGCGGGACAAGCTCGCCGCGGAGATCGAAAAGGACAAGAGGGCGTTCGTAGCGAAGTACGGCCCCGCCGCAATACCTCGCCACGATCGTCAAGGAGAGCTCGACCAACAGGACTCGTTCCTGGCTGGCCTCAAAGAGCATCAAGAGAAGCTGAAGGCCGAGATTACCGCGCAGCAAGTCGCGATTGATCTGGCACAGCCGGAGTTTCGGGCAGCCGGCGGCGTGGAGGGGACTCCCGAGTGGGAGGCCCGGACCGACAAAGAGCACGCCGCCGCGATGGGCGAGATGACGGCGTCGGGCGAGCTCCAGCGAATCGAAGAGGAGAAGCAGCTCAAAAAGAAGGCGGCCGACGAGGAGAAGAAGCAGAAAGAGGAACTCCTGGCCCTGATGAAGCAGGAGCAGGAGATTCAGAAGCGGCTCGCCGAGCAGGAGGCCGCCGCCGCGAAAGCCGTGAAGGACTCGCTGATGACCAATCAGCAGCGGGCCGACATGGAGGCCGATCGCCTGCTCAAGATGGAAGCCAAAGGGCTCCTCAGCCGCAACGACGTCGTCGGGGCGATGCAGAAGTACATCGGCGGCATGTCTGCCCCGCCGACGATCGCTCAAGGCCTTGTCCGCGGGTCCGTCGAGGAAGTCCGGGCAAGCCGACTGGACGCAGCACGCTCCGAACAGCGGGAGATGATCGACAAGCAGGTTGAGACGACTCTGGCGATCCGTGAACAGACGGTCGAGATCCGGGCTCTCAAGAACAAATACGAGGCCCCTGAGACCGGGAGCGAAGCATGACCTGCACCGTTCACGGCCAGAAACACACCGGCGGCCTGCAGCAGCAGAAAGGCGCGATCAGCGGCACAGAGTCCTGGATCGTGCGGAGCGACGATCCGTTCAACGACCGCGAGCCCCAGGTCCTGGCGGCACTCGGTGTCAGTGAAGGCGATCTCCACCCGGACGCGTTCTACGGCAACCGTGGCGTGACGTGCCGCGGCGTGATGCCGAACCGGGACGGAGAGCGGCACCTCGGCCTCTGGGTCGTGAACCTCAACTGGGGCAACGGGGCGGAGTCGAAGCAGGAGAAAGAGCGTCGGCTCATTCCGAACCCGCTGGAGCGCCCCCCGACGATCGAAGGCATCATCGTCCGGGAGACGAAGCCGGCCCTGAAGGACTCCGAGGACCGCGCTTACGAGAACACGGCCGGCGACCCGCTGGAGATGACGGAAGAAGTGGAGCGGGACCAGATTCGCGTCCGGGCGAACCTGCCGATCGTCCCCGCCTGGTACGGCGCCCTTCGCCGGACCAAGAACAAAGACCCGATCTACATCTCCGATCCGATCCGCGCCGTGTTCCCCGAGGGAACGGTGCGGTTCATTCCGATGGGCTTCTCGAACCAGCGGACGGAGAACGACATCGAGTTCGTCGAAGTCAATTTTGTTCTCGACACCAACCTGGACGGCTGGGATCTGGAGATCGCGAACAAGGGCTTCAACATGCTCCGCACCGCGGACGACCGGTCGACGAAAGAGCCGATCACCGTCAAGGGGATGCCGATTCAGCAGGCCCATTGGCTCAACCCGTCGGGGCTCCTGACGACCACGCCGACCTACATCGAGCGGAAGCCGTTCGCCGAGGCGGACTACGACCCCATCCAGGAAATCCTCGACCGAGCATGAGCGACGGAGTTCTAGTCCCGAGGTCGGTCTATGACGTCCTCCTGCAGATCGTGCGTGAGCGGACGATCCAGACGGGTGCGCAAGGGCAATCGCCAGCGGCGAATGTGCTTCCGCTGCATCACGCCTTCGCGACTCAGCAGATCAACTCCAAGACGTGCGGTGTCGTCCGTCTCGATTCGATGGACTCCTCGGAAACGGTCAACGCCTACAACCCGGGCGGCATGATCGCTCAGGACCGCCGCGTAACCGTGTTCTTCTCCCGGGGGATCGAGGTCAGCCGGTGCGAGGGAGCGGAACTCCCTGGCGTGGAGGGACAGTGGGAGATCATCCGCGGGCTGAACGAAGACGATGAGACGTTCGGCTACGACCTCCGCGGGGTGTCGTGCGACGACTGTTACGAAGGGACGGTGAGCGAGGACTGCGCGTCGGTCGGCTGCTGCCGGATCAATGAGATTCGGCAAGGCTTCTGGGGAATGTATCTGGCCCCCAGCGAGCCGGACGCACCGAACATCTACTGGGAGAATGCCTCCCTCGCCTCGCGGTTCTATCACGTCGGGAACTGCATATGGGAAACGAAGACGTTTTCCTGGTACGACCCGGACGCCTGTGACGCTCGGTACAAGTACGTCCTCAATCGTCCTCTGCGGAAGCTGACGATGGAGCTGGCGTCGGGGACGCCCTGCAAGGAGATCGTCGCGGAGTGGGAATTCGCCGACGAGGAGCGGTTCATCGACTGCCTCTGCGCTTGGCGTCTGCGGCGAACGAAATGGTCCGAGGCCCTGAGTCCCATCCCGTGCGAGATCCTGATCTCGGCGAAGGTCTACCCGCCGGACGAGTTCTTTGGCTGCGACCGCTGCACGACGGAGCTCGCCGAGCAGACGATCAACTTCCCATCGGAGATTTACGCGGACCTGTCCCCGGCGCCGGACCGCTTCGGCTACCTGACGGGAACGCCGCCCCGGATCCCCATTGAGCAAACGCCGGCCGGGTGGCAGGGGAACTACACCCTGCGGGACGACATCCCGTTCATGCTCTATCCGGCCTTCGCCAACTTCGATCCGGATCCGGAGAACGAAGGCTTCGACCTGTGCAATCGCCGCTGGGCGTACCATTACATCTCCGAGGCCTGCGAGTCGGAGGAGTACCGGCCGGAGGGAACGGGGACCGGCACGGGCACTGGAACCGGGACTGGAACGGGTGGCGGTTACAACCAGTGCGAAACGCTCGGCTACCCCTTCGCGTGGTCGAACGGGCTGATCGTCTGGATCTATGACGACCTCTTGGCCGAGGAGCGGCGTTTCAAGCTCAAGGCAGAGATGGTTTCGCGGGACTGGACCCTGGGAAGCCCGGGACCGTCGGAGTTCGCGAACTTCGAATCGGAGGTCTGGTATGACTGCGAACTGCTCAAGCGGATGATCGACAACGGGGAGACATTCGCCCTCCCCTGCGTCTCTGTGGGCTCGCTCGACGACCGATTCACGGTCGAGGACTTCGGCGACCTCGCAATCACCTTCAAGCCGAAGAACCTGCTTGCGGCCGGTGACGGCAAGAACTGCGGGGAAGGCGGGACGGGCACCGGGACTGGAACCGGAACGGGGACTGGCACAGACACCGGAACGGGAGACGGAACCGGCACTGACACTGGCGGGGGCGGCGGCACCGACACCGGCGGCGGAGGTGGGACGGGGACCGGAGGAGGTGGCACCGGGACTGGTGGGGGAACGGGAACCGGAGGCGGTGGCACAGGAACGGGCGGAGGAGGGACCGGCACGGGTGGCGGCGGAACTGGTACGGGGGGAACTGGAGGCGGGGGCACGGGCACCGGGGGCGGAACTGGGACCGACACGAGCTCCGAGGATCCGACCGGCGCCTGCTGCTTCGAAGGCTGGGGCAATGCGACGAACTGCCTTGATGGCGTGACGAATGCCCAGTGCCAGACCCTCGGCATCAGCAACCGCGTTTTCACGCCCGACGCAGCGTGCGGTGACATCGAATGCGGCTCGGGTGGGGGCGCCGACTGCGACGCCTGTCACGACGCCTCCCTCACGATGGAGTCTCTGTACGGCGGCGGAAACGCGATCGTCACGAACCCGATGGCGGGGCTCCGCCGGTGGGTCTGGGACTTCGTGGTGGAGGGGCGGACCTGGAGTCTGTTCCTCGACTGCACCGGGACCGGGGACTACGTCGCGGCCCTCTTCATCGCCGGGGGCCCGTGCCACGGCTACCAGACCTTCAACAGCCTGTCGGTCCTCGACTGCGACCCGCTCTCGATCACCGTTTCCTTCACCGACTGCGAAGGCGGTTCGCACACGTTCTTCTGTTTTGACTGACGCATGGGACAGCAACTCCTTCCACGAATGGCCGCCCGGTTGGCTGATAACTCTCAGCCGAAGGCGGAGCGGCTGCGCCTCGCGATGGGCTGGCATCGGCAGGGCTTCGACTGCGTCGAGGTGATCGCCTTCCTGAGCACGGGGAAGGAAGTCGACGTCGAGGCGATCCCGATTGCTTCGAAGCCCACCCGCCTCTCTCGTCCTGGCCAGTTCCGCCCGTCCTACGGCGTCGGCCGCCGGGTCAAAGAGGCGATCGGCCTCACGACGACCTGCCCGCTCTGCAACGCGACGCTTGAGGAGATGAACAACCTCGGACCGCTCTCGCTCCGCGACCCTGGCCCTCTCCACGAGTACGGCCGCCGGATGCGGAAGAACGCCGAGGCACTGGCCCGGAACACCGAGCACGCGAACTGGCTGCAGCGGCAGGCCATCTCTATCGGCCTCGCTCTCAAAGGGGTGGCAGGTTCCGAGGAATCGGCCCGCCGGATGATCCTGGAGGCCTGCGACGCCGAGGACGCCTATCTGGCTAAGCCGGTCACATGGTTTGTTGGTATCCGGACCGCGCCCCGGCAGGAGCCGACGCTGCAGCGATGCGTCGCCTCGATTGTGGCTGCTGGATGGACGCCGACGATCTTCGCCGAACCGGGGACCGACCTCTCCGGGCTCGAGGAACTCCCGATCGTCCAGCGGCCCCAGCGGCTCGGCGTCTGGCACAACTGGTACGACCTCCTGAAGGGGGCGCTGACCGGCACGGCGGAGCAGATCCTTACTTTCGAGGACGACGCGATCATGGTTCCCGGCGCCCGGGAGTTCGTTGAACGCTCCGGGGTCCTCGCCGAACCGCGGCTGGGCTTCGCCTCTCTCTACACGTCGAAGGTCTACCACCAGGAGACGGCCGGCTGGCACCGGGTCGAGGCCGAGCGACTGTTCTGGGGAAGCGTGGCTCTCGCGATGCCCCGGAGCTCCGTCGAGAAGTTCGTGAAGCATCGAATCGCGATGGGCTGGAAGGGGATCAAGGGGAACCAGGTCGCGCCGGACATCTGGGGCGGAGACGTCTGCGTGGCGCGGGTCTGCCATGACCTCGGCCTGTCGAAGTGGGTCCATTCCCCCTCGCTGTGCCAACACGTCGGAGACACGTCCACGATCCCCGGGCATGTTCGGGCGATCGGCAATCGGCGGGCGAAGGCGCTGGCCGTTCTCACCGGACCGGAGGAATGAACAATGGGAAGCCTGAGCAACTACGCCGAAAACGAACTGCTCGACCACGTCTTGAAGGTCGGGGCGTTCACGCAGCCGAGCAATATCTACGTTGCCCTCTCGACGGCCGATCCGACGGAAGGAGGCGGGAGTATCGCCGAACCCTCCGGCGGGTCGTATGCCCGGGTCGCGTGCAACACCTGGAACGCTGCGGCGAGCCGATCGACCGCCAACACGAACGCGGTCCAGTTCCCCAGGGCGACCGGCAACTGGGGCACGATCACCCACTGGGCGCTCTTCGACTCGCTCACCTCCGGGAACATGCTCGCCTATGCGGCACTGTCCAACCCGTCCTCGCTGGTCGTCTCGACCGGTCGCCGGCCACGGTTCATCGCCGGCAGTCTCGTCCTGACCTGGGTGGCCAACGGGGTCTCGGACTACTTGGGGAACAAGCTTCTTGACCATCTGCTGAAGGGGTCGGCGTACTCGGTTCCGACGAACCTCTACGTCGGCTTCTCGACGGCAAACCCTACCGACAACGCGTCCGGCCTCGCCGAGCCCAGCGGGAACAACTACAGCCGGACCGCCCTCAACTCCTGGAACGCGGCCAGCGGCGGCGCGACGGCGAACGCCGCGGACTTCGAAGGGCCCGCGGCCTCGGGGTCCTGGGGGACGCTGACGCACGCCGCCGTCTTCGACGCCTCGACGTCGGGGAACATGCTCCTGCACGCCGCTGTCGGTGCGTCCCTCACGATCACGCAGGGACTCTTCCCGGAGTTCGAAGCCGGGGAACTCGACGTCACACTGAACTGAGGAACTGATGGCCGACACGGTCCGCGCGATGTCTGCGTTTCTCGACCCGTCTACCGGCTACTTCCGGAACGGGGCGGGGATCTCCGCGCAGAACGAGCGGGACCTGATCGTTTCGCTGAACGACTTCGGCAAGACGGTCTGCGGCCGGCTCACGCTGGAGAGCGGGACGCCGAACAAGATCGGGGACGTGACCGGGGCGTCGACAATCTACCTCGCCCCTTGGCGCGGCGACACGGTCACGATCTGGAACGGCTCGCTGTGGGTGCCGTACAAGTTTGCCCAGCTGTCGCGATCCCTCGCGTCGCTGACCAGCGGCAGGAACTACGACGTCTTCGCCTACCTCTCCTCGGGGGCGGTCGCAATCGACCTCGCGCCCGTCTGGACGAACGACACGACTCGCGACAAGGCGGTCAGCCTCAAGGACGGAATCTGGGTCAACGACGTCAGTTTCACGGCCGTGCGGTCGGGGGACTCGGTCGGCCAGTACCAGGGGACGCTTCTGGGAACGATCCGGACCACGGGGACCAGCACAACGGAGGATTCGGCGGTCCGACGATTCGTCTCAAACCTCTGGCATCCGATCCGGAGGCACTTCTACAGATTGGACACGACGTCGCACACCTACTCGGTGAACAGTCCTGTCCGTGGCTGGAACAACCAGAGCACGCACACGCTGGAGTGGGTGACGTGCATCGCTCAGCACTCGGTATTGCTCAATTTCCAGGGGGCTTTCACGTCCTCGGGGGCTGGAACGCAGGGGGCTCGGCTCGGGATGGGGACGTCGACGACGTCTCAGAGTCTCGTGATGGACTTCAACAGCACGGCAATCCTTGGCGACGGCTTCCCGATGTCGGTGTCGGCGACGGCCGGATACGCGATCTACTACGTCACTGAGTTGGCGACCGGGTCTGGGAACTCGACGTACTACTACTACTCCCTCGGCGGTGAGGTGTGGAATTGATCCCGACCCTTGCACAGATGCAGCAGTTCCGCGGACGGTCGGAGGACCTGTCCCGCCGACTGGTCAAAGCGGGTGTCCCGTTCGTCGGGCTCGCCCGGGACCGGATCGACTTCGCCGAGGGTACCACGCAGGAGGCGCAGGACCTGGGGAACAGCATCCTGACGGGGTGGGACTGGGAGGCTCCGTACTGCCCGGAGTCGGTCTACATGTTCCAGCTCCGGAAGGCGATGCGGGAGACGCTGATCGTCCCCGGCGCCCCGCAGTACGGCGACACGCTGTCGGCCCTGGAGGCATACATCGAGGCCGCAGAGGACGCCGACCTGGCTGACGAGTTCTCCGCCGCAGAGGTCCGCCGGGATCACCAGACCGTGGACGGTCTCGCCCTGATGTTCAACTGGACGGACGACAACGTGGACGACCTGTTCCGCCTCGCCGCCACGAAGTAGGACCGATGCCCGCCGACTTCTCCTCGATCGACTACACCGTCCCGGACTACCGCATCGACCGGAAGTTCTCGGCGACGATCGCCTGCGCGGTCTCGACGTCGGGCACCCTGCAGGCCGGAGCCCCGACCTCAGCCACGGCGGCCGGAGCGACGTCCGCGACCGGTTCCGCCCTGCTGGGCGCGGCCCTCTCGGCCACAATCGCCGCGGAGTCCGCTGCCGATGCGACGCTTGAGGCCTCCGCCCCGATGTCCGCCTCGTTCGATGCCCAGGTCTCGGCGACCGGCGGAGCCTCCTGCGGCATTCCTGGGGCGTGCGTGATCGATGGAAGCTGCTCCGCATCCGGTGGGCTGTCGGTCGGCGTCCCGACTTCGGCGACCATCGAGGGGGAAACGACCGCCTCCGGATCCGCTCAGGCCGGTCTCACCGCCTCCGCGACGGTTCAGGGGGAAGTCTCGACCAGCGGGACCGCGATCACCGGGGTGCCGGCCTCGGCCACGATCAGCGGGGATCTCTCCGCTGCGGGAAGCCCCTCCGCCGGTTCCCCCCTGTCGGCGACCATCGCCGGAGAGACAGACGCATCCGGAAGCCTGCAGGCGGGACAGCCGACGACGGCGACGTTCAGCGGAGCGACAGCGGTCGACGGAACACTGGGGGCGGGAGAAGCCCTCACGGCTACGATCGCGGCCGAGCTCAGCACCTCCGGCCAGATGGGGGCAGGACTCGCCGCCGAGGCCTCGATCGAGTGCGAGGTCTCCACCGCCGGGACAATGGGGCTGTCCGCCTCCCTCGAATGCACGATCGCCGCCAGCGTGACGGCATCCGGCCAGATGACGGCAGGAGCCGCAGCGACCGCGACCATAGCGGCTGAAGTGTCGGCGACCGGTTCCCCCCTCTGCGGCGCCGGGACCTCGGCCACGATCGCCGGGGAGATGCAGGCGTCGGGATCCGCTCAGACGTCCGTCCCCCTCCAGGCCACCGCCGTCGGCATCTGCGAGGCGACAGCCTCCCCCCAGTGCTCCGTTCCGACTCAGGCCACGTTCGTCATCGAGTCGTCCGCCGTGGGTCGCCTGGTGGCGTCTCTACTCGCCTCCGCCCGGATCGAGGTTGAACTGTCGGCGACCGCCGAGGGGATCTACTTCGACGTGGAAGCGGAGGGGAAGTATTCCGCCGCCCAGGACCGGCCGCGCTTGTACCGGGCTGCCGGTGCCACCCGAACCGGTCGCGCTCGCCCCCGTCCGAGGCTCACGACCGCCGCCGGTCGGACGCGCCTCGCTCTCGCCCGGGAACGATTTAGAACCTACCGCCACCGCGGGCAGCTCCGAGTCGGAGGCCATCCGCGACCAACCGGGAGCCCCCCATCGTGCTAGAGACCTGCACCCGCAAGCCGATCCACGTCTCCGTCGGCGAGGATGACAGCTACTTCGCGGACTTCGACCCGGACGACATGGACCCGAACTCCCGGCCACTCGATGGCGGAAATGGAGAACTCCGCCTGATCGTCTCGGCCACGGCCGAGGTCATGGAGGGTGGAACGGTCACGATCCCCCCGGAGTCGATCGAGGTCGTCGCAGAGAACACCGTCATCAACGGTGAGACTATCCAGGCCGGAACGGGAGTGAGGTTCCGCGGCCACAGCTGGCAGGTCCGCCCCGATCAGCAGGAGACGGTCGTGAAGATCCTGGCCGTTCTCGATGACGACTCAGTCAAACCGCTGGGCGTGCGGTTCAAGGTCGAGGCGTGACCACACGCCTGACTAGGCTAGGCTTGTGGTTGACAGCACCTCCAAAACACCGCACCCTCCATCCACCGCTGGTCAACTGCGGTTATTGAAGCGAACAATTCGATGGCCAGCAAAGACGGACATGGAGTTATTTTGAATGCAGGCTTCACGCGATGTGTTCGTCATCATGCCTTTTTCCGCAACGGCGTCATGCTCGGAGGCCGACTGGTCAGACACGTACAAGAACGTGTTCAAACCCGCGGTCACACGTTTAGGCTACGAATGCGAACGCGCCACCCCGACAACTGGCAGCCTTATAGGGAGCATCTTAGAACGCCTCCGAAATGCGCGAATTGTCTTGGCCGATGTGACTGATCGCAACGCTAACGTGTTTTACGAGCTTGGTGTGCGACACTCCCTTAGCCGAAGGACAATCGTAGTTGCGAGGGGGATGAATCATATTCCTTCCGACCTCAGCGGATACTGGACGACGATCTATGGAACGAAGCCAGGCGAAGTGGTCGATTTCTGCGAGAATGTGAAACACATCATTGAACGCATAGAGCGCGAACCGGACCGGAGTGACAGTCCAGTCTCAGACTTCCTGGATCGTGAGTGGCTAAACGCGGAGAGAGCCTCCGGCGTGCAGAATGTGAAGAAAGTCAATGCCTTGTGCACCGAACTTTCAGGCACAATCGCCGCGATCGAGGCATTTGACAAAGGACAGAGGGCGGCGAGTCGTACCATTTCTCTTGAATGCCTAAACTTATTGCTGACCACGCTCTATTTGGATCTTGGACCTGACCTGCTCCGCGAGGCATACGAACTTCGCAATTACCTGTTAATTTTTGGAACTGATGACCACAATCCAGGCACGTTGTTGCGATGCAAGCTTTTTTTAAGCAATATGGATTTGGTACGCCGCAAGATGATGGAAGGCTCGTATACCGAACCTTCCACGCTGTCAACGATGCGTTGGGAGCCAGCCAAATCTAATTTCATGTCGTCACGATGCGCCCTACAAACGCAGCTGTCGTCAATTATGCTCCACTTCGCCGAATGTTCAGATCGGCCCGACTTGGGCAATCATCATGAGGAGCCCGGCAGTAAGAAGCAAAAGTCCGCCAAGCGTAGGGGCAAGAGCAACCCATCGTGAACTACAGGTCCTTCGCGTTCGTCTTCGCCTTAGATTGATCCGCGGCCAAGGTCGCAGCCTTCTCGCGTTGATCCAGCTCGGCAGAGAGCGTGTCGTCGCTGTACACGACCTCAATGCCGGGGCCCGAATTGCGAAGGTAGACGTTTCCATCGGCACCGTCCCAGGTTCCTGACGGCGTCGGCTTGCCATACTTCTCAGTGAGTGCGGCCTTGACGTCATCGTGGCTGTCCCCGGCCAAGGTCAGGCGTATCCGTGCGAGCACCCCGTCAACGAAGGTGTAGCTCGCCTCGTTGACTCGCTTATTGGCGATCGTCAGCTGGTCCTCAAGGATGATGGCGTCCACGACCCCGGGAACCGAAACGCCCATAAGCGAGTGGGGAGTCTCGACGAGCGGCTTGCGTGACGTCCGAAAGTCGCGAATAGACAACACGCCGGGTGTGTCGCCTTTGAAGTCGGGTCGCCATGTCGCCGGCCCCTTGGACGTCCGAAAGGCGGCCAACGGGTCGTTCGGATCCACCGGAGGTTCTTCAACTACGGGCTCCGCCGGAATGGGCGTAGTGGTGGCTATGGGCTTGCGCGGCTCTTGCGAAGACGGTTGCGTGGCTGGCGTCGCTTGCGCAGCAGGCTCGGTCGTTTTGGAGCAGCCGGCAGCGGTAGCGGCTAGCACGCAGAAGACGATCAGGTATCGCATCGTTCGGCCCTCTCATTTCCCTTTCAGGAGTTTCGCCATCCGTTCCTGTTCCTCCGGCGGGAAGTCGTCGAGGAACTGCAACCGGCCCCGCTTGTCACGGAACGCCCGGCCTGTCTTGATCCATTCGTTCTGCTTGGCCGCGCGGTCCTGCAGGGTCTCACGAACCCACTCGGGAAACGAGATCCCAATCTGCGCAGCGAGCTCTCGGTAAACCTGCTCGTTCTCAGGGTCGAGGCGAAGGCTGGTCGGTGATGCCTGCTTTTTTGCCATAAGAGGCTCGGACTGTGGCACCATTCTCCCTCCAGAATCAAGACCGACGACGCCACGAATACTGGCGACTACTTGCGTAATTCGCTTGACGACTGGAGTAGGCATCGCGCATAGTGCGTCCCGTCGAACCTGATGGCCCGGGTGAGACGCAACAACCTGAACAACTCGGCGTCCCACGGGACCCGGTTTTTTTGAAACCACGCCAAGCGGAGGCCATGCCGCTGAAGCGTGGTTTCTTTTTTCCCCGCACTGCGTAATCCGGCATCGCAACCGGACGGGGATCTGCGGGTGCAACGCCCGCCCCAGAGCATTCGAGATGCTCGCCGCGCTCAGGATGACCGGCTGACCCGTACCGCATGAAGCAGCCCTCTTAGGCAACGATGGATCTGCCCCGACAAGCACTCGCCCGACCGCGGGCTAAGCGGTCCGCGCATCTCTCCGCGCGTAAAAAAAGCCTCCGGCGATGTGGAGTCGCCAGAGGCCTGGAGTTCCCGATGCCCTTCCCGTTACTGAAAGACCCAAGAACATGATTGAGGTTATCGCTCAGCCTACGCGCGGTCAAGAACGTCTCGTTCGGATCGTCTCCCAGCCTACCGCTTTTAACAGGGAATTCGAGGCGACCCCACCGTCAACGGTGCCGCTGGTCGTTCGGATCACCGATCCCCACTTCAAGCCCACGAGTTGCCGGGCGCTCCCCGGCGCCCACTCGTTCGGGATGCCCAAGGGGGACGCCGCTCTCCTCGCCGCGATCCAGAACGTCCGGGCAATGCGGCACGCGGCGACCCTCCACCCGAACCAGCAGGAGATCCGCTGGGCGGTCGTGGCGATCCACGCGGACGGCTTCGTGGTGGTCAAGGTGAACGTCCAGGGGTGGAAACCCAAGGACGCATTCGACCTGCCGCCCGATGCGTGGCCGCTCCCGGTGCCGAACGTCGTCGGCCGGTGCGCTGCTCAGGAGTTCAACCGAAAGCAGATGGGACACTCCGCGAACCCGGCGATGTGGTGCCTCCCGGTCAAGCAGATCCGGCTCGACGACCTGACGACCGCCGAGGAAGTCTTGGCCCTGGCGATGAAAGGGGGTGTCGCTTGATCGACAAGAACCGCCCCCCTCGCAAGAGGCCTCGCCGCCCGTCCGCCGCTGTCGCCAAACGGAAGGCACAGGAGGCGATCTGGAACATCCGCTGGACTCTCGCCGGGCTCAACCAGCCCGCGGCCGACTTCGTCCGGACGCCGACCACGGCGCCGTCCCCGACCTCTCTCCCGTTCCTTGGAGACGTGAAGTAATGAAGATCACACCTCACCCGACGACCTTTGATGCCCCGCTCGACTTCGGCGTCTTCACACGTGCCGGTGCCCCCCTCGACCGGCGGCAGGTTCAGCAGTCCATTGAGCGTATGTGGCTGACCGCCGCCGCACGGGGGATGTCTCCCTTCCTGACCGCAGCCATCGGGCTCGCGGAGCGACAGTCGCAGCTCCGGCGAATTGCCGGGGCGGTGAAACCGATCTCGCACGCCAGTGCAAAAGATGGCGGCAAGACGGGGGGGCAGGCTTTTCGCTGTCGTGGTGGCTACTGGATTCACTGACCAATAGATTGCGTCTCGCCCGGGGATGGTGAGCGGAGCTGTGGCTGGCCCTACACGCCCTGTTCCTGTCCCCGGGCGTTGTTCTTTTCTTGCGGATTCGGCCCGTCGGCGGATACTGAAGAAGCCCGAGAGCGGTCGAGCGTGGCTTCCTAGCCGAGCCCAAGTTCCTGCCTCGGGCACTTTTCTTGTTCCGCCCGGGGACGGTAGAGCAGTCTCGAAATCGGATTGCATCGCGACCGTTCCTGTCCCCGGGTTTCCTTTTCCGGCGATCCTGACTTTGCCGGCAATTCGGTTGAACGGGTGCGGGCGTCCATCAGGAAATTCCCCAGGGATCGCTCGCCGATAGTTCTGTCGCCCCGGGGCGGTTGAGCGGTGGGTGCAGTGCTGGCCCGCCTCACTCCCGTTCCCGCCCCTGGGTGATCTCACTGCGAAAAACACGCATCGCGTCCAGAGGATCGCATGTCGATACAGATCATCGCCCGGAGGTTGGTGAGAGAGTGAGTGCAGGGGCCCGCTTCGCTCTTGATCCAGTCCCCGGGCGCCATCCAACGAAGTCGGCTGCCCAGGATGTCAGTAGCCGAAAAGCCCATGGACGGTTGAGCGGCCGCTAGCCCGAGGCCAGCTCCCGTCCTGGGCGTTTCTCTTAAACCGTTCGCATCGTGTTCGAAGAATCCGCCACGCCCGGTGCACGGCCGACTTTAGGCAGGTCGGCAAACCGCTGGTTCGGTCGTGTTACCGGGCGCCATTCTTCAACGCATCCCGCAGGGCTCGCAGGATCACCCACTCCGGCGTCCCCCAGATGCGGGCGTGACCGACGTAGTCCTGAACGAACCGGGCAGCAGTGCCGGGATGCAGCACGAGCTCGTCGAACGGCAGTTGCCCCCGGAACGTGCCGGCGAAGAACGTGACCAGTTCCGACGTCTGCTCCGGCGAAAGCGACTTGAGGTACATGGCTGGCTCCAGGGAGTGACGGCGATGGCGATTGTGCCACGGTGCGTCCGGGGGCGCAAGAGGGCTCACTGTCCGCCGCCAAGGAAGTCGGCAGGACGATCGAAGCAATGGGGGCACCACACGGCCATGGCAAATGCGACGCATCGGCCGTGTCGCACCGTCGGCCATTTGTGCCGATGGACAATCGCCTGACCCACGGATATGCAACGACTGGAGAAAATATGCAACGATGGCGGTTGACTATGCGACTGTGCGTTGTATATTTCATGGCACAAGAGGTGCCGAACGGTCGATACGGAGTTGTGTCATGGAGCCGAAGCAGTTGAAAACGGGGGTCGTGGAGGGTTCTTCCGACCCGCCCTATCAGTGGACTGTCGGCATCCTGCAACTCGCGTTCGATGAGGCGATGGAGATCCTCACCGATGGCCAATATCGGCATGTCGCCTTGCAATTTCAGGAGTTAGCCAGACAGGACTCGATGGTCCGGAGCGAAACGATTTCGATCGACAAGGTTGAGGATTGTTACGAACTCCGCGAGAAGGGGGGCATTCTGGGGAACATCAACTTACGAGTGTTTTTCGGAATCGACGACCATCGGAAGTGCGGCATTGTTCTTGGCGTGTTTCACAAGAAGAACGATGGTGCGACGCCCGTCCCTGTGAAGAACAGGATGCGGCTTCGCTGGAACCGCTACATCAACGGTGCGTTTGGTTTCCTGAAGGAGTGAGGTGGTGGGCGAGAAAATCCGGGGTCACTTTGTTTGGGGTAGAGTCCAGGACTGACATTGAAGCAGGAGGCAACGATGACTTTCCCAAGCGCTCCACACAAAGGAGGAAGCAAAATGTTGGAGTTAGAAGAAGTTCCCACGATTGAAATGATGGCCGTGAGGGTCATCGAAAGGCGGCTGCGAGAGCTTCCGAAGGAGGAGCGTGAGTTGTTTTGGGAGACGGTCAAGTATGCGTCTTCTGATGACAGCGAGGAGCGCGAGGAAGCGATCAAGACCTGCCTGGAGATCCTGAATCCCGTGCCAGCTTCGAAGGCGAAAGTCTCGAGGCTGGCGGTCGATGACAACGAAGCGAGTTTAGGGAAATGGACAGGATTTGTTTGTGAACGGGTGAAGCAGGCACGGGTCAATGCAGGCCTGACTCAGGAGCAGCTGGCGGAGAAGGCCGGACTGCCGCAGTCACATGTGAGTCGCATCGAACGGGGCAAACATAGCCCCACGCAGATGACGCTCCAAAAGATTGCGGATGCATTGGGAGTGCCTCTCGCCCAGTTTGATCCATCTGCCCCGTAACTGCTGTTTTTCGATCGTGTCTTCCGGCTTGTCCGGAGACACAGGTCCGCGAGACGACCGCCTCCACGCGGTGCGGGCTGGGAACGCCACTTAGGTGGCGGCCGAGAGTCGTCGCCAAGCTGATGCCCCTCCTGACCCCCGACAACCTGCTCTACCTCGCCCGCGGCGCCCGGCGGTGGCTCGACGGAGAGCTCCGGACCGAGGCCCCCACGACTCAGGAGGAATGGCTGGGGATGATCTCTGACCGTACCGGCCGGGTCGCCTGGCTGTTCGTCTTCGGCCCCGGCTCGCACGGTCACCTGCAGGGGGATGAATACCGCCTGCTCTACAGCGTCGGCGTTGGGGACCATTGGAGCGCGGGCGGGGGGAACGGGCGGCCAGCCCACGCCAGCACGATTGAGGATCACTTCCGGAGCGAGCTGGAGAAGAACCCGCCGGGGATCTGCGACGTCGTTCTGGTTCTGCTCCCGCGGAACCGGCCGACGATCGAGGGGGTGATCCTGGCGGCGGCAGGGAGGGATCCGGATTTCAGGCGATGCCGCGAGCGGGCAGAGCGACTCGCAAAATGATCCCGGCCGTGGCAGTATCCCCGAACCTTCCAGGCGTCACCGAGGAAACCCAATGTTCGGTCCCGATGACCTGTACTTTCTCGATAAGCGCCTCGTCCCAGGACTCACGACCAAGGAAGAGGTCCGCGCTGTTCTCGGCGATGCCGCGGCACGGATCAGAAGGTATCCGGACAAGATGGAGTTCGCGACGTGGTTCGTCATGGACCCCGGGCTGATGCTGCTGGGGGCGCCGTGCGAGCGCGGCATGTTCTACTTTGCCCGACAGACCCTGGCGGGAGTGGATTGCAGGTTTGCCGCAAAGTTCGAGTCCGTCATTCGCCAGCTCTGTCACGATTCGTTTGGACCCAACTCTGAGACCCTCCACAAAGGGACGGCCGCAGAGAGAACGCAATGGAAAAACAAGGTGTCGAAAGCAACGCTGAAGGTCGAGCCGCCCGAAGTGTTCTATGTCGACGTGACCCACCCGAAGACAATGAGGGAACACTCAAAGCACTTCGGGAAGCCACCGAAAGGACTGGAATGATCATCGCAGCAAAGACGACATCCGAAGAAGAACTGACCCTGCTGACCGAGCAGATGGACGGCTGGAACGTCGAGGACGAGCTGCAGGTCGAGTCGACCGCTGACGGCTTCGTGTGCCGGTTCGAGTTCCCCGGCGGCGACCCGCGGGCGGACAAGGTGATGGCGTACCTGCAGGTGAATGCCGCAGCGTGGGAGCCGGTAAAGGCTTGATCCGGACCGGGCGTCAATGACGCCTGTTGCGCAAATCCCCGCCAGTTTTCCCAATGTTTCGAAGCGGTTCGCAATGCACGGCTTTCTAGCCCTCGCCGTCACTCGTCTCCTGCAAATTCCCTAGCGAACTCCCTCTTTGCAGCGTGGCGTGTATTCGCCTCGATATCCACGATGACGTGGAAGAACTCGATCCCCGCCATAGTGATGACGTAAACGATGCAGGCGGCAATCGCCATGCAGAACGCGGAGAGTGTCCCGATCAGGACCTCGAAGAGAGCCACCCGGACTGGCAGATCCCGCTGCACGGCATCCACAATGGACCAGATCAGCACGATGACCGCGCCGATGAGCGCCAGGGCCAGTTCGATTCGCGCGAACGCCGCGGCCCACGCGAGGTAGAGTTCCAGATTCGGATAGTTCCGGTTAGCCAGGGCCTTGTTAACTCGCGACGCTTTGGGCTTTCGCTCCACGACGGGGGCCGCGAGCGGTTCTTCCTCCGGCGCGTCCCATTGCGGTTCCGGAAAGGCTGGTCGGAAGAGATCGGCGTCTCGCACGGGGGCGCTCGCGGCGACCGGCTCGGCGTGCTCTATGGCGACGAAGACGTTCTGGCAGGCGGGGTCCTTGCAGCGGACCTTCTTGCCGACGATGGAGTCCGGGACGCGGGTCTCGTTGCCGCAGACGGGGCAGCGGGTGTTGATCATCGGGACTCCTCGGTGGCTCGGCCACGCTGTCCTGACGGGCGGTCCCGCGAAGACCGCACGCATGGTGGCGTACGGGCCCGGGGCGTTCTTCCCTGTCAGAGCAGGTGGGACACTCGACTTGGCGGGGACGGACTGGCCGCCGTCACAACGGGGATGAAGGTGGGAGAGAGCGGTGGCGGCTCTCTGCGGGGTGTCCTGGCCGAGTCTCCGGGAACGGACCGTCATGGCCAGAGCGGAGCCCTGGCCCCCAAACTGCCCGGAAGAGATGGCCAACTGTTCAGCAGTTTATCAGCGATCGGACGGCGCTCAAGCGCCGAATCGGGCGGGGCGGACTGGAATCTGATGAGGATGGCCCTTTGTTCGCGTTGGTGAGTCGCGTCCTTGCCGGCGCAGCTCCCATAGCTCAAACCCATTGTGCGACGGCAGCCGGGGTCAAGGGGGTCACCCCTTGCCGCCGGAGGCGCTTCCATGAGGAACCGTGGGACACAACGGATGTCCGCTTTGTGGAACCGGGGGTGAGGGGGGCATCCGGCACGGTGTCCGCGTTTGGATACTTACTCCTTCAGGCATCTCTCGACGGCCAGGCCTCCGGCGGGCAAAGGGGATTCTCCCCTCTGCACTCCCTGACCAGGGTGCCCCTGGACCCGGTGGGTTCTGGCTCTGCGACGACATCAGACTGTCGGAATCGTGCCGCCATCAATGACGAACTCGCTCCCCGTAATCGCCGCCGCGCGGTCCGAAACAAGAAACGCAATCAGCTCCGCAACCTCCTCCGGCCGCGCCGGACGTCCAAGCGGAATCCCGCCCAGCGACGCCATCAACCCCGCCTGAGCGGTCGCGGCATCGGTCCCCTGCTGATCCGCCAGCCGCTCGACGAGCGCGACCGCCGACTCGGTCTCGGTGTATCCCGGAGCAACAGAGACCACGCGGATCCCGCGGGGACTCATCTCCTTCGACAACCCCTTGCTGTAGTTGCTGACCGCCGCCTTCGCAGCCGCATAGGCCAGCGTCGCCTCGAACAGCGGGAGCGTCCGCTGGATCGACGACACGTGCAGGATGACCCCGCGCCCCTGCTCCAGCATCAAGGGGAGAAACGCCCGGTCCAGCCGGACGGCGGAGAGAAGGTTCAGGTCGAACGCCTCCCGCCAGTCGTCGTCCGAGAGCGCGAGCGCCCCGCCCCCGGGGGCCGCCGAACCGCCGACCGAGTTGATCAGGATGTCGACTCCCCCGAGTCGTTCGAGCACGCCCCGCGCGACCCGGTCGCACCCTTCCCTCGTGCTGACATCCGCCTCGATGACCCGCTCGGTGGTGGCGTCAGCGGGAAGCGTGCGGGCGGTGGTGACGACCCGCGCCCCGCCGGCCGCGAGCCGGTTCACGACCGCGCGACCGATCCCCCGGGTCCCTCCGGTGACAAGGATCCGCTTTCCAGCAAACTCACGATGGGATTCAGGCAGTGGGGCGATCATGGAGTTCTCCGGTCTTTGGAGTCGGAATCACGAGGCAGGTCAGGGAGCGGGCGTGGCGGAGGGGGCGGGCTGCGGCTTCACGCGGCGGAGTTCGAGGAGGACGTCCGCCCCTTCCAGCCGGAGCGCTTTCGGGCGGGGCTTTCCCTGCCACTCCCGCTCCTTCCAGGTCCCGACGACGCAGCAGACCTTGAGTTCGTCGCCGTTGAGTTCATAGATGCCGAGGACATCCCCGCCGGTCTTCGCGAAGTCTGGCGTCCGGTGGTCCCAGATCTTGGGGGTGGCGGTCGGATCGAGGTCGAACGTTCCTGCCCAGAGCTGCTTCCCGGCGGCGTCGAAGGCGGCGTACGTTCCGTCCTTGTTGAACTGGAGCTGCCGGGCCTCCTTCGTCACGCCGTCGGGCTTGGCCACGACGATCTCCCAGCGGCCGGCGAACTCAGACAGTCCCTGTTCGACGGCCTGGCGGCGGGCTTCCGAGGCGGCTTCGACCCCCTTCGGCTCGGCTCCCCAGAGGCCGGGGACGACCCCCAGAAACAGAACGAGTGTCAACGATCTCAGCATGGCGATTCCCTGGAAAAAGACTGGCCGTCGTGGTCCGGTTTCCCGATCGGGGCTGGCGGAACGCGAGAACTTTACGACCAATGGTTTCCTTCGTAAAGTAGGTTCCTTTTGCAAAGCGACTTCACGGGAGGGAAGCATGGCGCGGCGTGAGCAACTGGCCGACAACACGCATGAGCCGCTGGCGAAGCTGCTGCGGATTCTTTCCAGTCCGTGGACGATGCTCCTGCTGCACCGGCTGCATGTGGAGGGGCCGAAGCGGTTCGGGGAGCTGAAGCGGCGGCTGGGGGCGATCTCGACGAAGACGTTGACGGAGCGGTTGCGGATGCTGGAGGGGGAGGGGTGGTTGACGCGGCACTACGAGCCGACGGTGCCGCCGCAGGTGACGTATGCCATCACCGAGCGGGTGCTGGAGCTGGATGGCGTGATGCAGGAGCTCGACCGGATTGCCGAACGGTGGTACGGCCAGGACAGGAAGTGAGAGCGTCCCTGCCGGCACGGCGATGCGACGTCAGACCCAACGTGCGACGGCAGCCGGGGTCAAGGGGCCAAGAAACAACACAGACCCCCTTGCCGCCGGAGGCGCTTCCATGAGGAACCGGGGGACACAACGGACGTCCGCTTTGTGGAACCGGCGATGAGAACTCGCCGGTCGCTGTGGGATCCCAGCAAGTTAGTGAGGGGGCATCCGGCACGCTGTCCGCGCTTGGACACGCCCTCATTCAGACATCTCTCGACGGCCAGGCCTCCGGCGGGCAAGGAGGGCGTTGCCCCCTTGCATCCCCCACCAGGGTGCCCCTGGACCCAGTGAGATAGTGACATCGGCCACGCGTCGCTTACGGCATGATCGCCTTGAGGTCGAAGCGGACCCCCTTGTGAAAGCCGACCCCCGCCGGAGCCCCGAACGAACCCGTGAGATCCGCGGTCTTCGTCACGCGGTCCGTCGTTTGAATCAGCCCCACGCTCCCTTCGCGCGTCGTAAACAGGAACGCGCCGTCCGCATTCGGTACGAGACGTTTCGCACTCTCGTCGTAGTGCATCAGCAGCTCCTCGACAGGACGCCCCTTCGGCAGAGCACCGGCCGCGACGGACCGTTCCAGGTTCCGGGCGTCGCGCGACGTGATCTCCTGCACCGTCATCCCCAGCCCCCGCAGCACGAACGTCTCCGTCCCATCCGCGGCGCGGTGCGTGACGCACATCAGGTCGATCCCGTTCTCCGCCGCCCAGTCCGCCAACTGACGGGAATCCAGGGCCGCCTCCGCCGCGGGAAACTCCGCCGGCCATCTCCGGTGGTAGCCGGTGTCGAGATCATAGAAGTGCCACGCATAGTTCCCCGTCTCGATCGCCGGGGACGCGACATACCCGCTCCCTTCGCCGACGACGCGGGCCGTCTTTCCGAGCGCAGCCGGATCGAGCGGCGGAGGGAGAACCGTATCCTCCATCTCCACGCGGCACGACCGGTAGGCCTCGTCCTCCGTGAAGGTCCGCCAGTTCGCTTCCCACCACGTCTGCCAGCGGGTCGCCTGCCGCTGGAACAGCCGCCGCTGCAGCGCCTGCCGCCGCGGGTCTTCGCTGCGGTGGATGCCGGAGACCTCGAGATCGTCGAAGTCCTGCTTCGTGAGCGCGTGGAGCGTGCCGAACACCTCCCGTACCGGCCTGCCGAAATTGAAGTGGTGTCCCCGGCTCCCCTTATCCAGGTCGTGCTTCTGCATGAACTCGGTGAGCTCGTTGTCGGCGACGAGGAGACCGTAGTCGCTGCTGGGGGGGAGGAGTGTCCGAGGGATGGCCCGGATCAGCGCGGGGACTGCCCGAGGATCGCCAATGGCCCGCAGGGCGAATGCCAGCCGCCGTATCGCACGGTCCTCCTGGGGCTGATCCAGTTCGTCACAGATCCAGGGCACCGCCTTCGGGCCGATCGCCACCAGCTCACGCATCAGGAGGCACCACAGCTCGCACTCGTCGACCGTGTGCCGCAGCTTGCGGAACTCCACGAAGATCCGCGCCGCACGCTCGGCCGGCGTTTTGGGAAGCGCGTCGACGATCTTCTGCGCCTCCTTGAGCTTTTCCTCCTCGGGGACCGGCGGCGTGACGAGCATGTCGTACGAGGTTGTCTCCCCCGCCTTCACGACGATTGCCGGCTGTTTCTGGGTGTCCCAGGCCATCCGGTCACCGCGGGTGTTGACCAGATAAGGGAAGTTCTCACCGGGCGCGGCGCGGAGGGTGAAACGGCCCGCCTCGTCGACGAGCGCCAGCCGCGCCGGGTGGATCGCCCGTCCATCCGGCTGGGACGGCCCCATCAGCCCCAGAGCAATCGCGTCGCCGCGGTCAGTCTTTGTGACCGGTGCCCCGGTCGCCGTGTTGAGGACCCGTCCGGAGATGAAGCCCCCCTCGATGAGCGTCAGCGGCACTTCGATCGTCTGCCCCGCCTGGCACTCGCGTTCGGTGAGTGCGATCGATACTCGATCCTTCGCCTGGGTGTAGATGTTGTATCGCCCCTCCGCAACCGGCAGACGGTAGCGGCCCGCGTTGTCCGTTGATGCGGTCTCGAGTCCCCAGGCATCGAGCCGCCGCATCGTCACCAGCGCCCCCGCCGCGGGCTTGCCGGTCACCTCGTCGATCACGGTTCCTGTGGCGAGGCAGGCGGTCGGCAGCGTGACGACGAGTTCCGCCGGTAGCCCCTTCACTGTGACGGTCGTCGGAGGATGGTCGGGGTGGAGCACGAGCAGCGACTGAGACCAGGGTGAGCCGTCCTGAGCCTTGTAGACGGGGATGTCGTCAAAGTGGAATCGCCCCGCGAGCTCCCCTTTGTCAAATGTGGTCCGGATGGGCAATCCGGGGATGGGCCGTCCATCCAGGGAGTAGGGTATGACCTGCGCACCGGCGATCGGCCGCCCTTCGGCATCGACCACTTTCCCGCCAATCGTCGACTTCTCGCGCGCCATCCAGACCTCGACGAGCTCCTCGTTTCGCAGGATGTGGCGGAAGCTCCGCCCGATCGGCCGGTCGTCCGAGAAGCCCATCACGACATAGTCGAGATAGTCGAAGTGATCCTCCCGACGGCGGGGGGCCAAGCCCGTGAACTTATACCGCCCCTGAGCGTCTGTGACCGTACTGGCGACCTCCTCGATCGGCGAACCGCGCCCGCTCGCGCGATAGAGCCTCATCGTGATCCCCGCGAGCGAAGTTCTGTCGACTTGATCGACACAGCGGCCTGCTTCCGTGTGCGTTCCGGCTTCGGTCAGTGTGTTGCTTTTTGCCGGCGCGTCGGGCTCAGCGGGAGTCGACGAGGCGTCGGCCGATGAGGCCGCCGGTTTGGGCTGTTGGGCGCGGGCTGCCGGCATGGCGTCGGTCAGTCCCAGCAGGGCGATACCGAGGAGCAGCCCGGCCGCGATCGGTCCGCCGACCGGCGTCACCGACGGGGACCGGACCAGCCGCACGACGCGGGCTTTGAGCCTGGCATTCGAAGAGAACAGACCGATCAGGCCCGGCGCGAGGACCGAGGGGGTCAGGCTCGCCGCCAGCTCGACGATCGTGGCTGCATAGGCCGATCGATCGGTTTCCTCGAGCGCCGTGAACGCCAGTTCGTCGCAGGCCGCCTCCCGCTCGGACTGCATCTCCCGGACCACCCACCACGCCGCCGGGTTGAACCAGTGCACGGTCCGGGCGGCGAGGAGCAGCCAGTTCGTCCACAGGTCGCCGCGGACGAGGTGCGCCAGCTCATGCGCCAGGACATGCCGAAGCCGCGCGTTCGAGGCTTCGGTGATGAGCGACTCGGGAAGAACGATTCTCGGGTTCCACGTGCCGACGATGTAGGGGCTGATCTCGACGGGAGTGACCAGCAGTGGAGGAAGACGGCGAACCCCGAGCCGTCTTCCGCACGCTTCCAGAAGACCCAGAAGCCGCGCGTCCGTGACGGGCCGGCAAGCCGAAAGCCGCCGTCGCAGCAGGACCGCCGCCGCGAGGAGTTTTCCGGAGAGGACCACGCAGCCTGCCAGCCAGACGAGCGACAGAACTCTTGTGAGGGAGAGGGGGGTGGTCCAACTCATGGGGGACCACATCGAGATCCCCGAGCGGCCGACGTAAGGAGTGGAGGTCGCACTCTGACTCACCACAGGAGCGTCTGCCCGCAGCGTCGTGGGGATGTCAACGTCCCCTGCGGGCAATTCTGTCGGCCGCAGGGGACGTTCGGTCGAGACAGGAGAGCCGGGCGGGAGCAGAATCGATGGAGCCCTGTTCGTCTGGAGCTCGAGATGGGAACCCGTCGCCGCCGTCGTCCCGACGAGGTTGAACGGGCTCCAGGGACTCCCCGGTGTCACCACGCAGACCAGCCGCAGGAGAACGACTCCCCACAGCAGAAACCGCCATCGCGGCGCCAGCCGGTCGCCTGCTCCCCAGAGCAGCAGTCCCACGAGGAGCGCCAGTGCCGCCCCCTGCCAGGAGGCCCGTCCGATCGCCGGTCCCAACGTTTCGAAGAGCACGGTCATGGCCGTTTCCCCCGGGGAGTCCTTTTCTGCGCGAGCAGCTGACGGAGCTGTTCGACCTGGTCGCGGTCGAGCGACGCATCTTCGACGAAGTGGGCCAGGAGCGCCGCGACGTCGCCGCCGAACGCCTTCTCCAGGAACGAACGTCCTTCGCGGCGGACGCAGTCCGCGCGGGAGACCGCGGCCCGGTAGATGTATCGGGCCCCGTCGACGTCGTAAGCCAGAGCCCCCTTTTCGACGAGCCGCGCCAGGAGCGTGCGGATCGTGCTGTGGTTCCAGTCGTGCGTCTCACGGAGCGACTTGATGACGTCCCCCGCCGCGCACGGGCCGTCGGCCCAGACGCGCTCCATGACGTCCCACTCCGCATCCGAGATCTGCAGGCCGCGGGACATCGCGAGGTTTCCTGGTCAGAATGGAGATGGCCACAACTGTAGCGACAGTTGACTACAGATGTGGCCAATCGTCAAGGGCGTTTCGGAAACTTGGCTGCGGGCGCTGGAACGCTGTTGTCGAACTCCGTCTTTGAAGAACGTGTAAACATGGGCCTTATGCTTTAGTGATGTTGTTGCACACGGTGTGCACGTGGTGTATCGTGGCAAAAGCGGAACACGTCGTTCCGATTCGCCGGAGACGGAAGCGATGGCTTCGCTCGGACGCCTGCTCAGCCGGGTCCACCACGCCCTGCACACGGACTTCTGTCCCGATGCGAACCGGTGGGTCCATTGGATGAAGCATCCGCTCGCCTGCCTCGGCGTCGCGGCGGTCATCGCTCTGGCCTGCGGTCTCCTGGTGAATTCCAGGGCCTTCGCGGTCTTCGGACTCCTGGCCACGGTTGGCCTCCTCGGAGCGATCTGGCCCCGGATCGCGGTGGCGGGACTTCGCTGCGAAGTCGAATTCGGGCGGAACCGGGCCCGTCCAGGGGAAGTCGTGCCGGTCCTCCTCCGGATCGAGAACCGTCGCCCCTGGCCGGTGTGGGGATTGTCGCTCCGGCGGGGATTCGTCGACGGCACGGCGGCGACGCAGGGGATCGCGCTCGCCCGGGTCGGCGGCTGGTCCCGGGCGGAGTACCAGTGGGACTTCCGGCCGGAGCGGCGCGGGACATTCCCGTTCGAGGCTCCCCAGGTCGACACCGGGTTTCCGTTTGGCCTGCTGCACTGCTTCGCGCCGGTGAACGTTCGAGGAGAGTTGCTCGTGTGGCCCGCCAGCGTCCGGCTCGACGGCATGCCCGACGCCGCCGAGATCCAGACCCGCGAAGAGCGGTTCGCCGACCGGCGGATCGGCGACGCCGGGGACATCCTGGGAACCCGGCCGTTCCGGGAAGGAGACGCGCTGCGGCGGGTCCACTGGCGGCAGACGGCGCGATACGGACGACTGATCGTAACCGAGCGGCAGGCCCCCGCGGCCTGCGCTATGCGGCTGATCGTCGACGCCTCGGCTCCCTCTCACACAGGAAACACGGGCCGCGCCACTTTGGAATCCCTCCTGTCGACAGCGGCCAGCATCCTGGAGGGGCTGCATCGCCAGCACGCCCTGGTCGAGGTGGTCGTCGGAAGCGAGACGTTCCTCGTCGGGGCGGCGGCGAATGATCTCCGCCGTGCCCTCGACGCCCTCGCCCGCGTGCCGGTCTCCGGGATCGCGGATCACTTGCCGCACGGTGCGCCGTGCGCCCTCGACCGCCGCACGCGGCTCGTGACGAGCATGACGATCACGACCGACTGCGCCTTCGCCCGGCATCTCGCCCATCGCCACGGCGGATCGCAGGAGCGGTACGTCCTGGTTCATGGGGGCGACTGCCGCCACCAGCACGGCCACCCGGTCGCCGGGTGCGACTGCCATTCGTGGCTGGACCTTTCGGCCAACGAACCGCTTGACGAGGTGCTTCCGGGCCGATGGCGGAGGTCGTGCCATGTCGCCTGATTCACCTCGTCTGCCTGTCGCCCCTCTCCCGGTCGTGGCGGTGCGGCACCCTTCCGTCCGCGTGACGAAGCCTTCCAGGTCCGAAGACGACGACCGGGCCTCGCTTCCGCTGCAGGTCCTCGTCGCGCTGCTGGCAGCGGTTGCGATCACGACCTTCGCCATCGTCGAAGCGGATGGATTATTTCAGGGGCGACACGCCGCGATCCTGGCGGGGCAGGGGATCGCGATCGCCTTGGGGGGCTGGGCGTTGCGGCGGCGGTCCCGCCGCTGGGCTGTGCCGCCGATGGCCTCTCCGCTGCTGGTGCTCCTCGGTCTGCTGCCGCTCGCCTGGGAGCCGATCCGCCGCCAGTTCCTGGGAGGCGGACTTCCGTTCGAGCTCCTGACGATGCGCGTTCTCCGGAACGTCATCCTGGGTTTGGCGCTGCTCAGTCCGTGGCGGCGGTTCCATTCGCTGACGATCTCGCTGTCGCTCTTTCTCGTCCTGTTCAGCGCGCTCCACGGCTCGGATATTGCGCTCCGCTTTCTCGTGGGGCTCTTCGCCCTCGGCGCGGTCGCCTGGCTCGTGGCGTCCCACTGGACCGACGTCGAGCAGCGGCTGCGAACACAGCAGACGCGGACACGGCCGCGGTGGGGAGTCGTGGCGGCGGTCGGTTTCGCGGTGCTGGGGATCCTGCTGCTCTCCGGTGGGTCATCTCCGGTCCGGTCTTCGTTGGCGGGATTCCTCTCCAGTTCGGGCGGGACCGGCCGGCACGATCGTTTCAGCCGTGATGGCGTCGGGGATGGAGATCAACTCGTCGCCGGGAGCGAGCGGATCCAGAGCTTTGCCCCGATCGACGACGCCCCGTTCGTCTCCGATCACGAGCCGAGCCTGTACGACGTCTTCGACGACACCTACGAGGAAGAGGTCAAACGGCCCCGCGAACAGGACCGGGCAGTCGGTCTCCCGCCGGAACTGGCCGCCAAACTGAAGTCACATCTCCAGTCGCGGGTCGAGAAGGCGAACCGCGAGTTCTCGACGCAGCGTCGCCCGGCCTCAACGGAGCAGGCCGCCGCGACCGCCCGCAGCATTGCCAGCGACGCCCTGTTTCACGTCGCCGGACGGGTTCCGCTTCACCTGCGGCTCCAGCCCTACGACCTGTTCGACGGTGTCACGTGGTATCCGCAGGAGGAGGCCAGAACCAGTCCGCCGCTGCAGATCACGACGCTCTCCGGCGAGCCCTGGCTCGCCCTCGCCGATCGCTCGGAGGTTCGAACTTACCTTGGTCCCGCCGAGAGCCATGCGATCAAGGTGGTCCGCCTCGATGCGAACGTCATCCCGGCCCCGCTCCACACGCACGGCATCCACATCGGCCAGGTCGACCGGGCCGACATGTACTGCCCGGGACCGGACGGACTGATCCGTCTCGACCGCAAGAAGCTTCCATCGCTCGTCCCGATCCATCTCGCGTCGCGGACCGTGGCGGCCGACCGGATCGGCAGCGAGCTCTCCTGCTATTCGGTGGTCGGCCCCGTCTTTCGCAATATCCCCGCCGCGGCGGAGCCCGAGGCGATCGCGGCACTGGCCGAGGCCTGGACCAAGGGGATCCCGCGGGGCTGGTCGCAGGTCGCACGGATCCAGGACCGATTGAAGACGGAGTACCGGCTCGATCCCGCGGCGCGGCCCTCCGAAGACGCCCTCAGCCCCGTCCACGACTTCCTGTTCCACAGCCGTTGCGGGCCGGACTATCAGTTCGCGACCGCCGCCGCGTTGCTCCTTCGCTCGCTCGGCTACTCAACGCGTCTCGTCAGCGGTTTCTACGCCAATCCGGCCCACTACGACGCCGATGCCCGCCACACCCCCGTGCTGGCGGAGGACGCCCATGTCTGGGCGGAGGTCAACGTCGCCGGCGGCGACTGGCTGACCGTGGAGGCCGCCCCCGGCTATGAAGTTCTCGCCCCGCCGCCGTCGCTCTGGCAACAGGCCCAGGCGGCCGCGAGCCGTGTCGCGGGAGTGGCCGTTCGCAACGCGGTTCCTCTGGCGGCCGTTGCGCTGCTGCTCGTTGGAGCCTTCTGGAACCGACAGGGACTCGCGGACCGGCTCGATACGCTCCGGTGGCGACTCGCGCCCCGACGTGACGCAGCAGCACACCTGCTGGCGACGCTTCATTTGATCGAGCGCCGCGGCGCTCGGACTGGTTTTGCCCGTCCGACCGGTGCGACCGCGAGCCGATGGCTGATCGAAAATCTGTCGCGACGGGCTCCGGAGATCTCGGCCGAGCTGCGGCTCCTCCAGCGGGGAATCGACGAAGCGGTCTATTGCCGCGGGGGGCTCGGTCCGGTTTCGGACGAGCTCCGGGAAGCGAGCGGACGGGTCGCCCGCACTCTTTCCCAGAGCTGGTTTCGCGGGCAGTCCGGTCCGCGTCCCCGACCAACGAGCCCGACCGGCCCCCATCGAACCACGGAAGTCTTGTGAGAGGTTTTAGACGGTGACAGCCACACAACTCCCCCGCCGCCCCGACACGCGGGACCGTCCCGCCGCGACCTCCTTGGCGCAGGAGTCCGTCCGCGCCCTGCGAGCGCGGCTGAACCGGATTCTCCGCGGCAAGAGCGACGTCATCGAACAGGTTCTGGCCTGTCTCCTGGCACGCGGGCACGTCCTGCTCGAAGACAAGCCGGGCCTCGGCAAGACGACGCTCGCCAAAGGGCTCGCGGCGGCGATCGGCGGCCGGTTTGCGCGGATCCAGTGCACGCCGGACCTTCTGCCGGGGGACGTGACCGGATTCAGTCTCTTCAACCAGCAGTCGCAGCAGTTCGAGTTCCGTCCGGGGCCGGTCTTCTCCGACGTCCTGCTGACCGACGAAATCAACCGCGCCACGCCGCGGACGCAGAGTGCCCTCCTTGAGGCGATGGCCGAACGGCAGGTGACGATCGACACCGTCCGGCATCGGCTCTCGGCGGAGTTCTTCGTCATCGCCACGCAGAACCCGATCGATCAGCACGGAACCTATCCGCTTCCAGAGGCGCAGCTCGACCGCTTCGCCATGAAGCTCAGCATCGGTTACCCCGATCCGCAGGACGAGCTCGGGATGCTGCAGCAGGCCCTTGTCGCCGGGGCGGACGAGACCGACGACGAAGACCCGCTCTTCGGCGAGAACGTGCTTCGCGGGCTCCATCGCGAAGTGGCCGGTCTCTATGTCGATCCGCGGGTCCAGGAGTACCTGCTCGCGATCGGCCAGGCCTCGCGGCGGCATCCGCAGGTGACGCTCGGGGTCAGTCCGCGGGGGCTGCTCGTCTGGCAACGGGTCGCCCAGGCCCGCGCGTTCCTGAACGACCGCTCCTTTGTCACGCCGGACGATCTCCAGGAGACCGCGCTGCCGGTCCTGGGAGTCCGCCTCGGAGTCGAGCACAGCCATCCCGAGACGACGATTCGCGAGATCCTCGACTCGATCCCAGTCCCCGATGCTCAGACTCCGCGAGGGCGGACATGACGACGAATACCAGATACGAACCGGAACGCGCGAAGCGGCCGATCGTCCCGATCGTTCTGCTGTCGGCACTCTGTCTCGGTCTGCTTTCCGGCTGCTCATCGACTGCGGCGGAAGAGGATCACGCCGCGCATCACATCCCGGAGCACCGGCCCCCGGACCTGCCCTCGACGGCGGCCGAGATCCGGTCCCGCTGGTCCGCTGTCCGGACCGTTTCGCCTTCGGAACAGCCGACCCGGTGGACTGAGCTGGGGGACATCCTGCGGTGGCTTCCCGAGATCGCCGGAGAATCGAACCTCAACCGCCCGGAATGGGAGGAGGTCCAGCGGATCTCGACGGAACTCGAAGCGATCCATGATCGGGAACGACCGGCCACCGCCGCGCGGCCCGAGGAAAACTCACGACGACAAACGCTTCTCGATCAACTCGACCGCGTCGCCTCCCTGGCGACAGAAACGATCTACGGTCGGCGGACCTCATCGGAGTGAGGCGGTAAGCCTCGCTCTCTGATCCGTGTTCCTCTGTGTCCATCTGTGGCTCCTCCTCGTCCCAGCCCGGCGAACGCTGAGATTGCGGAACCAGGGTGTTCGCCACTCCCCTCGTCCCGAACGGAAACTCCCATGGACCGTCTCTTCTGGGGCGTCGTGCTCAGGACCACGCAGTCCGCGCTCCAGGCGGCCCCTTTCATCCTGACCGGCCTCATCATCACCGGCGTCCTCCACCGCCTGATGGGGCACGCCGCCACGCGGCGGATGTTCGGGTCGAATACCTTGACCTCGCTCGCGCAGTCGTGGGTGATCGGCATGCTCCTGCCGGGCTGCTCGCTCGGCGTGATTCCGATCGTCAAGCAGATGCGGCTGAGTGGGATCGCGGTCGGGACGATCTTCGCCTTCGCGCTGTCGTCGCCGCTGTTCGACCCGATGTCGCTCCTCTATGGTCTGACGCTGTCGAAGCCCGAGACGATCCTCGCCTTCGCCCTCTGCTCGCTCGTCGTCGTCATGGTCTGCGGCGGTCTCTTTGACCGGTGGTTCCCGAACACCGAAGTCCAAGCCGAGGAACCGCGGGCCACGCCGCACGGCATCCGCCGCGTGGCGGCCGTCCTGCTGGTGATGATGCGGGAGTCCGTCGGGATCTCGGCCGTGCTGATCGGGGTCGGGCTTCTGGGGGCGGGCCTGCTCAGCCTCTTCCTTCCGGCGGGCAGCCTGCAGCGGACGATGGCCCACGACAACCCCTGGTCCCCGCTCCTCATGACGGTCATCGCCCTCCCGGCCTACGCCACGCCGATGATGGCGATGGGACAACTCGGCTCGATGTTCCAGCACGGCAACTCGATCGGCGCCGCCTTCATCCTGCTCACGTTCGGAGCGGGGATGAACCTCGGCCTCGTTGCCTGGATGGGCTGGAACTACGGCTGGAAGAAGACGGCGATCTGGTTCGGTTTGATGCTGGGGTTCGTGATCGCCTTCTCGTACGGGATCGAACGGCCGCTCTACCCGCGGGAGATCGAACCGGCGGATCACACCCATGCCTTCGACACCTATTGCCAGCCGTTCCTCCCCGGCTTTCCGCCGCCGAACGGCTACCCCGCCGAGATCGCCTTGAAGCTGCGTCGCGAGACCCAGCCGCACGAGATCATCGGCGCCGCGGCGCTCCTCGTTCTGGCGATCGGCGGCGCCGCGCTGCGGATCTTCGACCCCTCCCAGCGGGTCGAAGCCTGGCTGGCCCGGCCTCGCGACGAAGCGACATTGCCGGCGGGCCGATGGGACATCGTGCTTCCCGGTCCCGTCCTGGCGGTCGCGTCGCTGGCGGTCATCGTCGCCTTCAGCGTCATGGGCTGCTTCGCTTACTACCCCTCGGCTTCCGAGTCGATCGAGGAGCTACGGCTCGCCAACTCCGAGGCGATGGACGGCGCCATGACGCGGCACGCCGCGCATGCGGAGCACTGGATCCCGCTCTGTCAGAGCTGGAACCGCCGGCTCCTTGTCGGGATGTATCTCCGCAGCGGCACGGTCAGTGACTATGTGCGGATGAAGAGCAAGATCTACCGCGACCAGCTCGAACTCCTTGAACACATGGTCGAGGACGAGGATCCGCCGGAGGAGCTGCGTCGACAGGCGCTCACTTCGACGCGTGCTTACCTGGCGCTCTCGCGGGCGATTCGAGAGACGGAGGCGAAATCTTCGCTGTAGGCTGCGGGGCATGTGAAGCCCTGGGGGCATCGGTGCAAACCCAGAGTCGCCTCCGACCGGGTCCAGGGGCACCCTGGTGGGGGATGCAAGGGGGCAACGCCCCTTTGCCCGCCGGAGGCCGTCTCGTCGAGAGATGTCTGAAGGAGAGCGTGTCCAAGCGCGGACGCCGCGTCGGAGGCCCCCTCACCAACCCGCGGGGAATGCGAAGCGAGCGTGGAGTCCTCAACGCCGGTCCCACAAAACGGACGTCCGGTGTTTGCCACGGTTCCTCATTGAAGCGCCTCCGGCGGCAAGGGGTTGCCCCCTTGACCCCGGCTGCCGTCGCACGTTGGGTTTGACGTGGCAACGCTGTGTCGGCCAGAACGTGGTTCTTACGGGCGCTCTGTCTGCGTTCGCTGCCGCTCGATCACGTTGATGTCCTGCTTCTTGATCTCGTCCGGCCGGAATGCGTCAAAACCCTTCGACCGCGGGATCTGAATCAGCACCGACTCACACTCGTCATACCGGGCCAGCCCGTCCCGGAACTCGCACCCCAGCACGTGGCCGCCGAACTTGCGGTCCTCGCTCAGGAAGTGCCAGTGATACCCCGACACGTTCAGCGTCCCGACCCAGGTCGGACACCGGAACCCGATCAACGTCCCGCGGACATTGTTCCGCTTCCACGTGGACTGCTGCTTCACGACCTCCACGAGCGGCGGGAACGGCGGCACCTGCGCCGGGACGCTCCGTAGCGTCAGCTCCCGCAGATCGGCGTCGATCCGGATCGCATACGGTGAGTTCGCCCGCGGCAACTGCCGGTCGAGCTGCGCGTCGAGGTCTTCGAGCGTTGCCGCCGTCAGGTTCTCGATCCGCCCGTCCTCGTTGAAGAACGTGACTGCCGCAAACGGCGTCGATCCGCCCAGATCGGCCGACCGGACCGCGCCATCCGCCAGCGCCTGATAGATCTTCCCCTCGAGGACGATCAGCTCACCGTCGAGACGGTCGAACGTCCCGATCCCGAAGTCTCCACCGGCCAGCACCTGAGACAGCGGCGCCCCGTCCGAGTAGTCCCCCGAAGCGAGCGCCGAGATCAGCGAAAACTGAACGAGCGCATCGTCAACCGCCAGCCCCTTTGGCTGGGCAACGGACGCCGTCGGCGCGGCCGGGGCCGGCTCCTCGGGGCGCGAGCAGCCGACAACCGCCGCCAGGACTCCCATCCCGAGACATCGCCATCCGAATCCGTTCGACATGCCTTCTCCATCCCGATACTTCAGGGCCCCGATCGGCGACCAGTTGTAGCGGGAAAATTCCCGCGGGCAATCGCCGCCCGCGAGGAGGGGCACGTGGCACGGGCCGCGCGCCGCAGGCGACGGGGCCGCTCATCCGAGAGGAGCTCATCAGTCGTCCGCCCGATCCGAAAGGACCTGTCCCGTCCGCACGTCGATGAGCAGGTCCCGTTCGGAGCCTCCCTTCCAGCACTCCACCTCCCAGCCCGCCGGTTCCAGTTCCAGCTTGGAGACCTGCGTGTATCCGGCGGCCTCGAGCTTCTTGAGGATCTCGGGGAGCGAGAGGGCCTCCTTGGGGAGAGCGGGGTGCGGCTCATCGGCGTGGACGCTGCGGATCTCGCCGGTCGCGGGGACGATCCGCAGGCCGACCGGCTGACCGTCGCGAAGGGCTTCCACTTCCCACTCGCCATCGTCGACGGAGACTTCCGTCACGTCCCGGTATCCTCCCTTCTCGACGTTCGCCAGGATCGTCGTCAGGGGCTGTCCGGTCGGAACGGTGTCGGCCAGCAGAGCGGTTCCGGAAAGGGCCAGCGCGGCTGTCCAGGTGAGGAAAGGTTTCATGATCGAATCTCCCGTGTTGGTCCGCCGCCGCGGATCGCGGCGCGGAGGAGGACGCGGTCGAGAGAGCCCGGTGCTCTGTCGTTCCGCGTCCGATACGGGAGAAGGATCGACGAAGGTCCTGAGCTGGCCGTGATTGCGAGATAAACTCGACTTTATCTTCGGGCCGCTCGCCCCGGCGCCATCGCTGATGGCCCGCGAAGCCTACGAGAAGCGGGCCTTGGCGAACTGGAGGTCGTGAACCAGCTCACCGCGCATCCGCTGTCGGGGTCAAGGGTCTCACCCCCTTGCCGCCGGAGGCGCTTCCATGAGGAACCGTGGCGAACAACGGACGTCCCCTTTGTGAAACCGGCGTCGACGGCTCACCGCTCGGTCCGGAATCCCCGCGGGTTGATGTGGGGGCATACGGCACGGCGCCCGCGTTTGGATACGCCCTCCTTCAGACATCTCTCGACGGCCAGGCCTCCGGGGGCAAAGGGCCAAAGAAACAACACAGGCCCCTCTGCACTCCCCACCAGGGGTGACCCCCTGGACCCCGGATGGGCCTGTGATTTCGGGGGGCGATCGTCATTGCTAACGGGCGAGCGCCATGGTCACGCACCTCACTACGCGGATTCGATCCCGACCTGCGGCACCACACGAAACAAAATCGTCCGGCTGATCGCGTTCCCTTCCCGCGTGAAGCCCGCCAGAAACAGCCGCGCCGATCCAAAACGGTTCCCCGTCACCAGGACGGCGTAGCGGCCGCACTCCTCCTGGACGATCCGGGCCGAGATGACATTCCGGTCCGTCAGCACAAACAGCCCGCTCAAGACTTCGGCAAAGCCGGGCTCGTCCTCGGACGAGAGCCGCAGCGTGGCTCCGCACGCGATCCAGTACAGCGAACGGAGTCCGGACGGTCCTTCCGGAGTCGTCGGTTGAATCCACATCTCATTGCCCTTCGAAGCCCCCTGGCGGCCAACGACGAGCATGACACGGGACGTTCCGCCCAAAAACCGGTTCGGGATGGTCCAGTCCCCGGAAAATCTCCGGGGGCTGGGCTCCGAGAGACCGCCGGGCTCGGCGCGGGCCGCCGGATCACGGCTGGGCGTAATCGGCAATGATCCGGATCAGGCGTTCCCCGTCCACCGGCTTTGAAACGTGCTGCTGGAAGCCGGAGACGAGCGCCTGGAGCTGGTCGTCCTCCCGCGCGAACGCCGTGAGGGCGATGGCCGAGACCGGGGGCCGCTGGTTCGTCTCCTCGAACTCGCGGACACGCCGCATCATCGCGAAGCCGTCCTCCTCCGGTAGTCCCACATCGCTCAGGATGAGCTGCGGGTTGAACCGCTGCAGCTCGTCGAGGACCTGGGCCGGCGACGCGAGGGTCGAAACCTCGGCCCCGGCCCGTTCCAGCAGACGGACAATGGCGATCCGCGTCTGCTCATCGTCTTCCACGAGCAGAATCCGGAAGCCCGGCGGGATCGTGGCGGGACCGTCGGCCGGGGCCGCGCCGCCCGCCGGCGACTCCGATGGCCGCGTGTAGGGGAGCCGCACCTGGAACCTCGAACCCTGGCCGATGCCGGGGCTCGAGGCCCGGATCGATCCGCCGTGCAGCTGCACGAGCTGACGGGAGATCGCCAGTCCCAGCCCCAGTCCGCCCAGGCTCCGCGTCGCTTCCCGCTCCTGCTGGGTGAACGGCTCGAAAATCTCGGGCAGGAACTCCGGCGCGATCCCCTGGCCCGTGTCCGAGACCTGGAGATGGATCTCCTGCGGCGTCGTCCGCAGCCGGACCGAGACCGAGCCCCCCGCCGAGTTGAACTTGATGGCGTTCGTCAGCAGGTTCGTCAGCACCTGGCGGATCCGGTCCGGGTCGAGCAGGCTCACCAGCCGGGAGGGCTGGAGATCCGTTTCCACCGCGATCCCCGCCGTCTGGGCGGAGGGCTGCATCATCTCGACCGTCGTCGAAATCAGTTCCCCCACGTCCGTGGGCCGGGGCTGGAGCTGGATCTTTCCGGAGGCGATCCGCGACGTATCGAGCAGTTCATCGAGGAGCTGCTTCTGGGACTCCGCGCTGATCTGCAGCGCCGCCAGCCCCTGCTGCCGCTGCTCTTCGCTCAGGTTCTTGTCGCTCAGGATCTGCGACCAGAGCAGGATCGACGAGAGCGGAGTCCGCAGCTCATGGGAGAGGACCGCCAGGAACCGATCCCGCATTCCGGTCGCCCATTCAGCGTCCCGCCGGGCGCGGCGCTCGGCCCGGATCGTCTTCCCCTGCGCGTCCTCCTGCTCCTTCCGGACGCTGTCGTCCCGGAGGATCTTGACGAACCCGGAGATGTTTCCGTTGAGGTCGTAGAGCGCGTGGAGGACTCCACTCCCCCAGAACTCGCTTCCGTCCCGCCGGGTGTGCTGGCGGTCCTCGGCGGACTTCCCGGTCTTCCGCGCCTCCTCCAGCTCTTCCCGCCACTCCTCTTCCCGCCGCTCGGGGGGCAGAAGGATCTCCCCGCTCTGCCCGATCGCCTGCCGCTCCGTGTATCCCAGGAGCCGCTCCGCGCCCGGGTTCCAGCTCGTGATCCGGCCGTCGGCATCCAGGAGGATCATGGCGAATTCGTTCGCCCCCTCGACGAGGAGCCGCATCTGCTCTTCGCTGGCGCGGAGGAGAATCTCGGCCTTCTTGCGATGAGTCACGTCGATGAACGTCAGGACGACCCCCGTGATCCGGTCGTCGGTCGTCCGGTAGGGATGGACGCGGCGCATGTAGTGCCGGCCGCTCTCGCTGCTGACCTCGATCTCCCGGGGAATGAGCCGCTCCAGGACCTCGGCGCAGTCGGCCATGAGGCCCGGATCGTGGAACTTTTTGGCCAGGTCGTTGAGCGGACGGCCGATGTCGGAGGGAATCAGCTCGATCAGGTCGCGGATCGCGGGGGTGAACTGCCGGATCCGGAACCGGGTATCGAGGAACACGACCGCGATGTCGGTGCTCGCCAGGAGGCTGCTCAGGTCGTTCGTGGTCGACTCCAGCTCCTCCATCTTGGCCTGGAGCTGGGCGTTGACCGTCACCAGCTCCTCGTTCAGGGACTGCAGCTCCTCCTTGCTGGTCTCGAGCTCTTCGTTGCTGCTCTGGAGCTCCTCGTTGATCGACATCGTCTCTTCGTTGGCGGCCCGCAACTCCTCGTTACTCGACTGCAGTTCCTCGACCGTGCTCTGCAGCTCGTCGCGGACCCGCTGGAGCTCTTCCTGGAGCGACGCGTTCTGGCCGTTCCCCTCCAGAAGCAGGGTGTGAACCGGTTCCGGGTCGCGGACCTTCTGGAAGCTGACGAGCAGGAACCCGGGAGCGACCCGCTCGTCGAGCAGCTCCGCCGTCACGACCACGCGGAAGGGCCCGTCCAGGGTCTCGATGAGGCCGTCCTTGACGCTCTGCGGCTGTCCCTCCGTCATCGCCTTCTGTGTCGCCACCCGCACGGCGCCGCGGATCGACTCGCGGACCAGGGAGAGCAGGTCCCGCGTCGGCTCCCCGCCGGGGAGGCTCAGGAACTCGTCGGTCTGGCCGTGGAAGTACATGATCCGCAGCTGCCGGTCGGTCGTCACCGCGGCGGGGGTATGCCGCTCCAGGAGGATCCGGTTCGTGAGCTGCGCAAGCGAGATCTTGGGGAGCGGCCGCCCCGGGGCGCGCTCGAACTCCGTGGACTGGATTCCCGCCAGCCGCGAGAACTCGATCTGGCCGTGCCGCGTCGGACCGAGGCGGCGGTAGATCCGGAACCGCTTGTCGATCGCCTCGAAGTAGCCGTCCGCGGCGGAGGCGGTCTCGCTGGACCCCAGGAACAGGACGCCGCCGTCCATCAGGCCGAAGTGGAGCAGGGCCAGGACCCACGCCTGGAGGTCCGGCTCCAGGTAGATCAGGAGGTTGCGGCAGGTCACGACGTCGAGCCGCGAGAAAGGCGGATCCTGCGTGACGTTCTGCGGCGCGAAGACGACGCACTCGCGGATCTCCCGCTTGATCCGGTACAGGCTGTCTTCCCGGTCGAAGTACCGCTCGAGCCGCTCCGGACTGATCTCCGTCTCGATTCCGCCGGGATAGAGGCCGGAGCGGGCGTGGGAGAGGGTCCGCTCCGCCATGTCGGTGGCGAAGATTTTGATGTCGACCGTCTTCCGCTCCATCGCGGCGACTTCGTTGAGCAGGATCGCGAGGGTGTAGGCTTCCTCGCCGGAGGAGCAGGCCGAGACCCAGCAGCGGATCGCCCCGTTCGTCTCCTTCTCCCGGACCAGAGGGAGGAGGACGTGTTCCCGCAGCGCTTCCCAGGCCTCGGGATCGCGGAAGAAGCCGGTCACGTGAATCAGGAGATCGTCGACAAGGGCCTGGATCTCCCCGGGGGTCTGCCGCAGGAGGGCGGCGTAGTCGATGAGGTTCTCGATCTGGCACAGACCCATCCGCCGCTGGATCCGCCGCAGGATGGTTGCCTTCTTGTACCCGGTGAAATCGTGCCGGGCCCGCGTCCGGAGGATCGTCAGGATGTCCGAGAGCGCCTGTTCCGTCCGGGGGCTTCCGGCGGAGGGGCCGCCGTGGCCGCTGGCGTAGGAGTGCTGCGCGTACTTGAGCAGGGCCGCCGGCATCTCGGACGGCTTGAGGATCAGGTCCGCCAGGTGCGAATCGACGAGGTGCCGCGGCATCGACGGGAACTTGGCGGACTCCGGGTCCTGCGCGATCGCCAGGCCGCCGACCGCCTTGACCTCTTCCGTCCCGGCCGTCCCGTTGCTCCCCATCCCGGACATGACGATGCAGATCGCCCGTTCCCGCTGCTCTTCGGCCACGGAGCGGAACAGGTCGTCGACCGGGCGTCCGTGCCGGGGAGTCGTCAGCGGCTCCGAGAGATGGAGCCGCCCGTCCTTGAGCGTGAGCGTGCGGCCCGGGCGGATGACGTAGACATGGTCCGGCTGGACCACCATCCCGTCCTCGATCTGGTCGACCGGCATCGGGGTGTGCCGGCGGAGGATCTCGGAGATCATGCTCTCCCGGTCGGGCGGGAGATGCTGGACCAGGACGAAGGCCATCCCCGGCTTGGGGGGCATGTTCTGAAAGAACTCCATGAACGCTTCCAGCCCGCCGGCGGACGCGCCGATCGCCACGACCGGAAAGGGGAGCCGGGGCGGGTTCTCGTCATCGACCTGGGCCGCCGACCGCGGCACCTGGATGAGATCGCCGTTGCCCCCTTGCTCGTCCCCTTCTGAAACGACCTCCGGTTCGATGGACATGGAAACACCTGATCTCCGGCACGGATCGAGGCGAAGTGGATCGGCGCCGTGCCGGCCATGACACGGACGCAAAGGCCGTCCTGACACGGCACTCCGCCCCATCCAGCCAATGTACCGAGTCATGCCGCTTTCAACACGGACGCTGGAAGGAAAAACGAGCCCGCGCCGCGGCCGTCTTGTGGTCTTCCGGCGACACCCCCGGGAACCAGGAAAAACCCGGTATCCTGCTTGTGGGCCGGGTGGGGGAAGAGGGAGTAAAATCGCGGTCCTGCGGTCCGCTGCGAATCGATGCTGTCGACCCACCCCTCGATTCCCCAAGGCCGATCCTCCCATGAGTCAGGACACCGGTTCTCAGTCCGATGGTCGTCCCCGCCGGATCGTCATTGTCGACGATCACGAACTGCTGCGGCTGGGGATCGCGCACCTGATCCGGAGCCGGGCCGGATGGGAGCTGTGCGGCGAGGCGGCCGAGAGCCTCGAGGCGCTTCAGATGGTCCGCGACGTCGTTCCGGACCTGGCGATCATCGACCTCCGGCTGGCCCGCGGCGACGGTCTGGAGCTGATCAAACGGATCCGCGACGCCGTTCCCGCGTGCCGGATGCTCGTGCTGTCGATGCAGGAGGAGGACCTGTTCGCCGAGCGGGCCCTGCGGGCGGGGGCACACGGGTTTGTGAGCAAGCAGGAGCCGGTGCCGGTGCTGCTGGAGGCGATCGAGAGGGTCCTGGAGGGGCGGATCTCCCTGAGTCCCCGCATGACCGACCGCATCCTGGCGGCCCGCTCCGGCGGTCCCGTCGCCGCGAAGTCGCCGCTGGAACTCCTCTCCGACCGGGAGATGGAGGTCTTCGAACGCCTCGGCCGGGGGATGACCGCCAAGGAGATCGCGCGGGAACTGCACCTGAGCATCAAGACGATCGAGTACCATCGTCAGAACATCAAGGAGAAGCTGCAGCTCTCCGGCAGCAGCGCCGTCGTGCGGCAGGCCACCGCCCACGTGCTCGGGCAGTCCGACGTCGCGGAATCGCGGTGATCCGGCAGGGCCCGGCGTCTGTTGCGCGGTCCCTCCCCGCTGCGATGGCCGTTCAGGCGTCTCTCCACAGTGCTGCTCTCGTCTGGCGGAAAACGGATCACTGACGACTGAAAACCGCCTCCGCCGGCAGCCCGCTTCGCATTTCCCGAATCGCTTCATGGGAGCTTCGCGAAAACCGTCCAAGGGTTTGTCCGGTTTCGCCCGATTCGCCCGCGACACGGTCGGACGCCCGTTGTCTTTTGGGCAATCCGCCCGACAGTGGACGACAGCACGAACGCTTTTGCCTGCCGGCCAGATCTCTCGTCCGCTTCGTCGCTCAACTCTTCAGGCAACTATGAATTCATTGACCGCATCGGCCCCCTTCCCGGGAGCCGGAAAAGAGCGGGACCCGGGCGCTCCGTCCCCGTGGGTCTTCCCTCCGGAACGCGAGCCGCGGGCCGCGCGAACGCCCGCCGCCGCGGCGGGGCCGGCGCAGTCGCATCTTCCCTTTGCCCTCCTTTGCGAGGAGGATCCCGAGACCCGCGCCCTGTGCGAGGAAGCGTGCCTCAAGGCGGGCTTCCGCGTTCTCTCCGCCCGGAACGCGCGGGACGTGATCGGCCATCTCAGCGCCAGTCGGCCGCGCGTCCTGATCGTGGCGCACGACCTCTCGTACCTGTCGTTCGCCTCCGTGGCGGCGATCGCCAACGAGTGGCTCTCCCCCTCCGCGTTCCTGATCGCGACAGGCAACGTTCTCCCCTGCCATCTCTCCCGCGCCACGGGCCTCCCCGAACTCCGCTGCCTCCAGCGCCCGGTCCGCCGGTGCGATCTCCTCAACGCTCTCGCGTGGATCGTGACGCAGTGACGTCGCGTGATCCGCTGACCTCGCGCGCCGGCGAGGTTCGCCATTCTCTCACCGCTCGCGGCGGCAGTCGCGAGAACCTGTTGACCGGCAGCCGGCCGTGAGGGAGAGTGGAGTGAGACGTTCCTGACGATCGCCCGCCCCTGGCGGCCAAGCTCATCGCGGATCCGGTCCATGCAACGCGCGGCCGTGACATTCCTCGGCGTTGTCGCCCTCGGGGTGCTGGCGGCTCAGCTGCTCCCGGTCCAGGTCTGGGACGGCCACTTTCCGGTCACCGTTCACTGGATCTCGGACAGGCCGCCCGACTCGATCCTTTGCATTCCTCTCCCGAACGAGCAGTACGCCGAACGGGCGGCCGTCGAAACGCATCCGGAGGGGGCCTTCTCCGTCGTGATACGGCCTGAGAGAAACGCTCCCTTTGTCGTCCGAATTCCCGTCAGCGGTCGGCGGGGCTGCCTGGGACTGATCAATTCCCGAACGCCGTTCCGGTTTCTCTTCGTCGAGGCCCGATTCGAAAATGGACCAGCCCGCCGGCGGGTCCTTCCCGTTCACGACTCCCCGCATCCCTCGGACCGCGGGCTGTCTGTCGAGTTCTAGACAGGACCAGACGTCAGCCGAAACGCATCGTCTGGTGGCAGCCTGCAAACGCTCCAATCTACCCCGAAGGGGTTGCGTCAAAACAGCGGCGGTCTGGCGGAACCCCGTTGGGATTCAACGATCTCATGCTCAAAACCCAGGGTAGCCGCTCCGCGGCAACCCCGGGCTGTCGGGCGTAACCCCTTCGGGGTAGGCGTCTCTCGCCTCATTACGCTCGGGGGCCGCGCTTTGCCTTCGCGCTGGTCCTATCGAGTCGAGCCGCCCCAATCGCCTTTCCGGCGTCCGCTCAGGGCGCAACCACCGCCTCGAACGGATACGGCATCAACCGCACGTACTGATGCCGGTACGTCTCGCCATCACGCGTCACCTTGATCTGCGGCACGTCGAGCACTTTCCGCCCGTCGATCCGGCCCCGGATTGCATACGCCGACAGCCGCGCCGGGGCCGCCTGCCACGCCACCTTCCCCTCGCTCCGGACCGCCTCGATCACCACGATCGCCTCCGGATTCGTCCCCTGGGCGTAGCCGAAGACCGCCCCGTCGACCACGTCATAATCGGGACTCGTGTACCGCATCAGGGGGGTCGGCAGGAGCCGGAGCTCCCACTGGCTTTGATTCTCTTCCCCCCAGTCGCTCTCCATCTGGTATCGCCGCGCGATGGCCCGCATCTGAACGAGCCTCGCATTCTCCGTGGCCGCCGGAGCCGCTGCTTCGGCGACGGTCTCCGGCACAACACCCGCCTCCAGGGCTTTCCAGAACGTCGCCCCCTCCCGCTCCGCCTCGATCGGCTCGCGGGCGATCGACACGGACGAGGCGATGTATCCCCGGGTCTTGTCGTTGACGTGGGTCTTGCAGAGGAGCACCGGCCGGCCGCCGCTCGTCCAGACGAAGATCGCCCCGTCGGCGCCGCTGATCGGGTTCTGCCACCGGAAGAGGGGGGCTTCCTGAAAGCGGTAGGCGGCCTCGGGCTTCCCCGCGGGATGGACCTTCACCGCTTTCCACTTCTGCGTCAGGAACTCCAGTTTGGCGGCCCGGGCGGCTTCCTCTGGGGAGTCCTCCGCGACCGCCGGGCTTCCGAGCGCTGCGGAGAGAAGAGCGACTACGATCCAGCGCCAATGACCCGCTTCCATGACTCCTCCCGCCGCCTGATCTTGAGTATAGACATGGTGACTATACAGCAGGGCGGGACCGCGTCCTAGCCGGCGCGGCGTGGATTGCTCAAACTCAACGTGCGAAAGCCACTGGGGGGCGGGCGTCGAAGCGGGACTCAGTGCGGCGAAGAAGAATCAAGGACCCTTCAGGACGACATCAGTCGTGGCCGAGTTTTCGGGGAGTCAACCTGATGTCCATCACAGAAGCCGTAGCCATTGAGATTGCAAAGGAGTTTCTCAAGAAGAAAGAGGGCACGAGAAAGAAGAGAAGACGCGGGTATACGCTTTTGCGAGCTGAATTTAGAGAGGAGTTTACTGGTGACGGTGATGTTCCGTTTCGGAGTCCGCGACCCGCGCAATGGCTGGTTCGGTTTATGAGAGACAGTCGTGCCGTCGGGGTGGTAATAGACGGTGGAGAACAGATTGTCTGTGTTGTGATAGACGTTGAGAGCGGCAAGGCGAAGGTGAAGAGGGGATGGTAATGGACCAATTCCCCGGCCGCCGGTGGCGCTTCCCTGCTGAGCCGTGGTACACAACGGACGTCCATTGTGTGGTGCCAGCATTGAGGACTCCCTCAATCCTCAACGCTCGCTTTGCAATCCTCGCGGGTTGGTGAGGGGGCATCCGGCACGTCGCCCGCGCTTGGACACGGGCTCCTTCAGACATCTCTCGACGGCCAGGCCTCCGGCGGGCAAAGGGCCAAAAGAACAACACAGGCCCCTCTGCACTCCCCACCAGGGTGCCCCTGGACCCGGATCAGGGTGAGGCGGGGTGATGGTCCTCTTACGCGAGACACGGCTCCGCACTCCAGATGTCCGCCGCATACTCCGCAATCGCCCGATCACTCGAAAACAGACCCGACCGCGCTACATTCAAAATCGCACGACGCGTCCACTCCCGCGGATCCGCATACACCTCCCCAATCCGCCGATGAGCCTCCGCATAAGCCGTCAAATCCGCTAGGTGCATGAAGTAATCCCCATGCGTCAGTAGAGCCTCCCGGATCGGCTCGTAAATCCCCGGCTCCGCCGGACTGAAATGATTCCCAAACACCAGGTCCAGCGCCCGCCGCGTCTCGGGCTCGTTCTCATAATGCCACCGCGGGTCATACCACCCCCGGCTCTCCGCCACCTGCTGCGCCGTCAGCCCGAACAGAAACAGGTTTTCCTCACCCGCCTGCTCCGCCATCTCGATCGTCGCCCCGTCCCGCGTCCCGATCGTCAGCGCCCCGTTCATCATGAACTTCATGTTCCCCGTCCCGCTCGCCTCGTACCCCGCGGTCGAGATCTGCTCGGAGACATCCGCCGCCGGAATCAGCCGCTCGGCCAGCGTCACGTTGTAGTTTGGCAGGAACACCACCCGGATCCGGTCCCGCGTCCGCGGATCGGCATCGACCGCGCGGGCCACGTCGTTGATCAGCTTGATGATCAGCTTCGCCAGCCGATACGCCGGCGCCGCCTTGCCGGCAAAGAAGAACGTCCGCCGCGGCATCGCCAGGTCCGGGTTGTCCCGCAACTGCGAGTACAGCACCACGATATGCAGCACATTCAGCAGCTGCCGCTTGTACTCGTGGATCCGCTTGATCTGGCAGTCGAACAGCGTCGTCGGATCGACCTCCTGCCCCGTCGTCGTCCGGACCCACTCGGCAAACCGCTCCTTGGCCCCCCGCTTCGCCGCGCGGAACTCCTCCTGGAACTTCGGGTCGTCCGCCCGGGCCGCCAGCCCCTGCAGCTGACTGAGATCCGTCAGCCACGTATCCCCGATCGTCGCGTTCAGAAGCCGCGCCAGCTCCGGGTTCGCCTGCTGGATCCACCGGCGGGGAGTGACGCCGTTCGTCTTGTTGTTGAACCGATCGGGATACATCTCGGCAAAGTCCGAGACGACCCGCGTCCGCAGCAGCTCCGAATGGATGCGGGCCACGCCGTTCACGCTGTGCGAGCCGACGATCGCCAGATGCGCCATCCGGATGAGCCGCCCGTGCCCCTCCTCCACGAGGCTCATCCGCTCGATCCGCCCTTCGTCCCCCGGATAGCGGGCCCGGACGTCGTCGAGGAAGCGGCGGTTGATCTCGTAGATCAGCTCCAGGTGCCGCGGGCAGACCCGCTCGAAGAACCGGACCGGCCACTTCTCGAGCGCCTCCGGCAGGAGCGTATGGTTCGTATAGGCCAGCGTCCGGACCGTGAGGTCCCACGCCGTCTCCCAGGAGAGATGGGCTTCGTCGAGGAGCAGCCGCATCAGCTCCGCCACCGCGATCGCGGGGTGCGTGTCGTTGAGCTGGATCGCCACCTTCTCGGGGAGCTGCTGCCAGTCCTTGTTCTGCTTCCGGAACCGGGCGACGATGTCCCCGAGCGAGCAGCACACGAGGAAATACTCCTGGACGAAGCGGAGCGCCTGCCCGGCATTCGTCGAATCGTCCGGATAGAGAACGCGGGTCACCGACTCGGCGACGATCTGGTCCACGACCGCCCCCACGAAGTCCCCGCCGCTGAACTCGCGGAAGTCGAACTCATCGGGAGCGGACGCCTTCCACAGCCGCAGCGTGTTGACCGTCTCGCCGCCGTATCCCACGACCGGGCGGTCATAGGGCGTTCCCATCAGCCGCGACGACCCTCCCGACACGGCCCGGAGCACGCCGTGCTCCAGCTCGAAACTGCAGGCGATCGGCACGGAGACCGACTCCCCGCAGCGGACCACTTCCCACGGATCGGAGTGGGCCAGCCACGGATCGGGATGCTCGACCTGCTGACCGTTCTCGATCCCCTGCCGGAAGATGCCGTAGTCGTACCGCAGGCCGTAGCCCATCGCCGGGATGTGCAGCGTCGCCAGGGAGTCGATGTAGCACGCCGCGAGCCGTCCCAGCCCGCCGTTGCCGAGCCCCGCGTCCGGCTCCTGCTCGATGAGCTCCCGCCACGTCGTCTCGGGAGCGGGGGCGAGCGCCTCCTGCGCGAGGGATTCCGCCCGCATGTTGATGATGTTGTTCACCAGTGTCCGGCCGATGAGAAACTCCATCGACAGGTAGTACACCCGCTTCGGGTTGGCCGAGTCCTGCAGTGCCCGGGTCTTCAGCCAGTTCGGCGCGATCGCGTCCCGCAGCGTCCGGGCGAGCGCCTCGAACCGCTCCCGCGGCGTCGCCGCCTCGGCCGGGACCACCTGGTCCAGGGCCAGATGGTCCCGATAGGGAGAGGCGTGCTCCGCCGCCGTGCCCGCCGTCGTCGGGGTGCGGTTCGTCGAGGCCGGGGCGCTCTTGGAAGTGCGTGGTGCCATGGGAACTCCTTTTGGGGCCGAGGCCGCTACGGGGATCGAAAGGGCGTGGGGGATCGAGACGACAGGGACTTGCCTTCCGGAGCCGCTTCCGTCGTCGGTCGACGAGGGAGGCCGCCCCGGAGCCGCACAGTTCACGATTGAATGCTCCGCAGCAGTCGCTGCAGGGGTTCCTGGCTGACCCGGATCCAACCGCTCTGCGGCTGGTTCAGATCGAGCGCCACCCCCACCGTGAGACTGACGAGGAAGGTAAAACCGATCGGTCCGCCGAGCCGCCAGTCTCCGGTGAGCCCCTGGCGGTATCCGGTCATCGCCATCGACAGGCCGGCGGCGATGAGCAGCGTCAGGACGACGCTGCCGGGGAGCCGGTCTCGAAACGCGGCGAGCCGGGCGGCATGGCTGCTGGTCACTTCGTTGAGGGTCATGACGAGCGGCATGGCGATGGGCGTCCCGCTCCGGATCGCGGTGCCGACCTGCGCCAGCATCTCCGACTGCATCGCTTCGAGCGCCGTCAGCCGCCGCTCGAACTCGTCCGGCGGAGGACTCGCCGCGACGAGCGCGAGGCGGGCCTCCACGTACTTCCGCAGCACCGCTTCCAGCGGCGCCCGGTGCGAATCCTCGAGCAGTTGCACGCAGGTCAGGAAGTCGCCGATCGCGTTGCTGTCGGTCACCATCATCTGCCGCCGCTGGTCATGCTTCCCCAGCGACATCGAAACCGTGAAGGCCAGCAGCAGCCCCAGGAGGGCCAGGATTGCTTCGTTGAGCCGGCCGCCGTCCCCCGCCGCCAGTTCCCGCCGCCACGCCCCCCACTTCCATCCCACACCCCAGGCGATCAGCATCGCCGCGGCAAACAGCGTGGCCTCGACGGACGGCGACATGTCGTGCAGGAAAGTGCCCAAGGAGAGTGCGTTTCTTCAGGAGTGCGAGGAAGGGGCCGGGGACGGGGAGGGAGACGACGGATTCGCGGCGGCCCAGCGGGCGTGGTACTCGCGGAGGACCGCCACCGCTTCGTCCGCGGAGTCGACGCAGATCGGGATCGCCAGGTCCTCCGGGTTGACGAGCGGATGGTCCGCCTGCAGGAACGCCGTGCGGGCCCACTCCACGAGCCCCTGCCACATCTTCCCGACGAGAATCAGCGGGGCGTTCTCGACGTGCTTCACCTGAAGGAGCTGCCAGACCAGCATCAGCTCGAGGACGGTGCCGATCCCCCCGGGGACCACGACGTAGGCGTCCGACATCAGGACGAACTGGTGCAGCCGGGTGAAGAAGGTCCGGTGCGTGAAGGCGTCCTTCACGAACGGATTGACCTCCTGCTCGAACGGAAGGTCGATCCGGATCCCGACCGAGTGCCCGCTCGTCCCCGCGGCCCCCTCCTTCGGCGCGGCCCCTTCGTTGGCGGCCCGCATCAGGCCCGGTCCGCCGCCGGTGATGATGTCGCAGCCCATCTCGGAGAGCGCGGAGGCGATCCGCCGGACCTCGCCGTAGGCGAACGAGCTTTCGGTCGCCCGGGCGGAGCCGAAGATCGTGACGCGGTATCGCTCGTGCCGCGTGGGGCGGAGCCGAGTCAGGTTGTTCACGACGTCCCACAGATTCATGACGGAATCGACGAGGACGCGGCGGACCGATTCCTCATCGGCCAGACTGACGGGACCCAGGGACGACGCGGGCTCTTTCATCGAATCGGTTCTCTGCATCTCTTAAGGAAGGGGAGGGGCCAGGAAAGGAACGGGCCGGGGATGTCGCTGCTCAGGAGGAGCCGGCCGGACTCGGGGGAGCCGAAACCAGCAGCACCGCCGAACGGCCTTCGGCGCGATACGTGGCCCCCGCCACGGCGGGCAGGGGAGCGTGCGGGTCGACGATGTCGTCCGGCGCGGGGCGGCCGGTGTCGATCCAGCGGAGCCACTCCCCGGCCTCGAGCGGCGGCAGCTCGAAGTCGAGAGGCTCCCAGTAGGCGTTCAGGACCAGGAGGATGCGGAAGTTCTGGGCCTTGAGCCGCGCCTCCAAAACGAGCGTCCGCGAGGCGTCGCCCCAGTCGGGCTCATGGAGTCGGACCCCATGCCACGAGGCATCGGCCCGGTCGAGCATGTCCGTCAGGCTGACGCGGTGCTCTTCGTGAACCGTGCTCCGGAGTCCCCGCCGCGCGTTGAGCAGCCGCACGAACCGCAGCAGATCCGCGTTCGTTTCGACGAGCGACCAGTCGAACCAGCTCGTCTCGTTGTCCTGGCAGTAGGCGTTGTTGTTTCCCCCCTGCGTCCGGCGGACCTCGTCCCCCATCGTGAACATCGGCATGCCGAGCGAGAGCATCGTGATCGCGAGGAGGTTCTTCGCCTGCCGGTCGCGGAGCCGCTCGATCGCCGAATCGTCGCTGGGGCCCTCCACGCCGCAGTTCCAGCTCCGGTTGTCGTCCGACCCGTCCCGGTTCTCTTCTCCGTTGGCGGCGTTGTCTTTGGCGTTGTAGGAGACGAGGTCGTTCAGCGTGAACCCGTCGTGGCAGGTGACGAAGTTGACGCTCTGCTCCGCCTCCCGCTGCTCGTGCCGGAAGATCTCCGGGCTGCCGATGAGCCGGTCCGCCACCCGCCGCGCCGCCCCGCCGACCCCCCGGACGAAGTCTCGCACGTCGTCGCGGAAGCGGCCGTTCCACTCCCGCCAGGCGTCCCCCACGAAGCTCCCGACCTGGTACAGACCGGCGGCGTCCCACGCTTCCGCCAGCAGGACCGTCCCGGCGAGGACCGGATCGGACTCGATGTCCCACAGGACCGGCGGGTTCGGGATCGGGCGGCCGCTCTCGTCCCGCGAAAGGATCGAGGCCAGGTCGAACCGGAACCCGTCGACATGCATCACCTCGACCCAGTAGCGGAGGGCATCGACGATCAGCCGCCGCACGACGGGGTGGTTCGCGTTCAGCGTGTTGCCGCAGCCGGAGTAGTTGGCGTACCGCCGTCTGCCCCCGTCGCCATCCTCAAGGACGTAGTAGGTCGGATTGTCGATCCCGCGGAACCCGAGCGCGGGGCCACCCTCGTTCCCTTCCGCCGTGTGGTTGAAGACGACGTCGAGGATCACCTCGATCCCGGCCCGGTGCAGGGCCTTCACCATGTCCCGGAATTCGTCGATCGCTCCGTGGGGACGCGGATCCGACGCGTAGGCCGCGTGCGGCGCGAAGAAGCCGATCGGCGCGTAGCCCCAGTAGTTGATCCGTCCCGGCGGGGAGTCCTGCGGATCGAAGGCGAAGACCGGCAGCAGCTCGACCGCCGTGATGCCGAGCTCCTTGAGATAGGGGATTTTTTCGATCAGCCCCGCATAAGTCCCGCGCTGCTCCTCCGCGACGCCCGAGTTCGGATGCCGGGTGAAGCCCCGGACATGCATCTCGTAAATGATCCGCCGGGCGGAGGGATTCCGGAGCGGCTGGTCCCCCTCCCAGTCATAGCCCGCGACATCGACGACCGCGTTCTTCATCGCGGGGCCGGCCGGCCCCGACGGCCGGGTGAGAGCCCGGCGGTCATACTGGGACGAGATCGCGACCGCCCGGCCGTACGGGTCGAGCAGGGACCTGGTCGCATCGAAGCGGAGGCCGCGATCCGGATCGTTTGGCCCGTGGACCCGGTAGCCGTAGAGCTGCCCCGGCTGGAGATCGGGAACGAAGAGGTGCCAGTAGTAATACGTCCGGTTGCGGACCGGATCGAGCGGCAGGACCCGCGACGGCTCGGCGTCGTCGACGTTGTCGAACAGCAGCAGGTCGACGCCGGTGGCGTGCCGGGAGTAGAGGCTGAAGTTGACTCCCCCCTCGACGGGCGTGGCGCCGAGCGGCGTCGAGGAGCCCTCGGTCCGGCTCCGTTCGCCGCGGGCCGCGGCCGGCCGTGGCCGCGACGGTGCGGTCGCCGCCGAGGGCAGGGGAGCCGTCGGCGGCGCGGCGGAACGCGTCTGGTCCTCAGCAGGAGCCGGCAGGCCGCTGTGGATCATGGGAGGTCTCGGCGGAGTGGACCGGCGCGACGGCCGGTCGGGAAGGGCCTCAGTTATCCGTTCGAAGTCCTTTGCCGTCAGTCTTCTTCTCAGGCGGCTTCAACGGCTGGCCTGACTGACAACTGATCGCTGACGGCTGGAAACTTCCCGCTACACGTTGTCCCCTTCGGTCGACGTCCCCCGCTGGCCGTCGCCCGCGCCACCCTTGGCGTAGTCTCCCCACTTCCAGCCGCTGACGGCGGGCATGTCGTCGCCGTGCTCGGCGATGTAGTGCTTGTGCTCGATCAGCTTCTCCTGGATCGCCTGCTTGAAGTAGGCGGCCCGGGCTCCGAGCTGCGGGAGCCGGTCGATGACATCGCCGACGAGGTGGAACCGGTCGATCTGGTTCAGGACGCACATGTCGAAGGGGGTCGTGGTCGTCCCCTCCTCCTTGTAGCCGCGGACGTGGATGTTCCGATGGTTGGTGCGGCGGTAGGTCAGCCGGTGGATCAGCCACGGATAGCCGTGGAAGGCGAAGATCACCGGCTTGTCCTTGGTGAAGATCGCGTCGAAGTCTCCGTCCGACAGGCCGTGCGGATGCTCCCCGGCATGCTGGAGCTTCATCAGGTTCACGACGTTGACGACCCGCACCTTGAGGTCCGGAAGGTGCCGCCGCAGGAGGTCGACCGCCGCCAGGGTCTCGAGCGTCGGGACGTCGCCGCAGCAGGCCATGACGACATCCGGCTCGCACCCCTTGTCGCTGCTGGCGAACTCCCAGATCCCCAGGCCCAGCGTGCAGTGCTTCACCGCCTGGTCCATCGTCAGCCACTGCGGCGCGGGCTGCTTCCCCGCGACGACGACGTTGATGTAGTTCCGGCTCCGCAGGCAGTGGTCCGTGACGGAGAGGAGCGTGTTGGCATCGGGCGGGAGATAGACGCGGACGACTTCGGCCTTCTTGTTGATGACGTGGTCGATGAACCCGGGGTCCTGGTGCGAGAACCCGTTGTGGTCCTGCCGCCAGACGTGGCTCGACAGCAGGTAGTTCAGCGAGGCGATCGGCCGCCGCCACGGGATGTGGTTGCACACCTTGAGCCACTTGGCGTGCTGGTTGAACATCGAGTCGATGATGTGGATGAAGGCCTCATAGCACGAGAAGAACCCGTGCCGGCCGGTCAGGAGGTAGCCTTCCAGCCACCCCTGGCACTGGTGCTCGCTGAGGACTTCCATGACACGCCCGTCCGGGCTGAGCTTGTCGTCCTCGGGATAGATCTCCGCCATGTAGCAGCGGGTCGTGACGTCGAGGACGTCCTGCCAGCGGTTCGAGTTGCTCTCGTCCGGGCTGAACAGGCGGAAGTTTTCGCTCGGCAGGTTCCGTTGCATGACGTCTTTGAGGAACTTGCCCATGACCCGCGTCGACTCGGCGTTCGTCGCGCCGGGCGAAGCCACCTCGACCGCGTAGTCGTGGAAGTCGGGCATCTTGAGGTCGCGGAGCAGGAGCCCGCCGTTGGCGTGCGGGTTGTCGCTCATCCGCCGCTCTCCCTCGGGGGCGAGCGAGGCGAACTCCTCGCGGAACTTTCCGGACTCGTCGAACAGCTCCTCGGGTCGGTAGCTCTTCATCCATTCTTCGAGGATCCGGATGTGCTCCGGCTTGTCCATCTCTCCCATCGGGACCTGGTGACTCCGCCAGTAGTCCTCGCACTTCTTGCCGTCGATCGTCGCCGGGCAGGTCCACCCCTTGGGGGTCCGGAAGACGATCATCGGCCAGGCGGGGCGGGAGAGGTCGCCATCGGTCCGGGCCCGCTTCCAGATCGCCCGGATCTCGCGGGTCGCGGCATCGAGCGCCGCGGCGAGCTGCTGATGGACCGACTCGTGCTCATGTCCCTCGACGAAGTAGGGCTTGTAGCCCATCCCCTCGAACAGCTTCTGCAGCTCCTCCTTGGGGATGCGGGCCAGGAAGCAGGGGTTGGCGATCTTGTACCCGTTGAGGTGCAGGATCGGCAGGACGGCGCCGTCCCGCGCCGGATTGAGGAACTTGTTGCCGTGCCACGCGGTCGCGAGTGGTCCCGTCTCCGCTTCACCGTCGCCGACGATGCAGGAGACGATCAGATCCTTGTTGTCGAACGCGGCCCCGTAGGCGTGGCTCAGGGCGTAACCGAGCTCGCCCCCTTCGTGGATGCTGCCGGGGGTCTCGGGGGCGACGTGGCTCGGGATCCCGCCGGGGAAGCTGAACTGCTTGAACAGCCGCTTCATCCCGTCCGCGTCCTGGCCGATGTTCGGATAGAACTCGCTGTAGGTCCCTTCCAGGTAGGCGTGCGCCACGAGCGACGGCCCGCCGTGCCCCGGGCCGATGATGTAGATCATGTTCAGGTCATCCCGTTTGATGACCCGGTTGAGGTGGACGTAAAGCATGTTGAGCCCGGGGGAGGTCCCCCAGTGGCCCAGCAGGCGGGGCTTGATGTGCTCGCGCTTCAGCGGCTCGCGGAGGAGCGGGTTCCCCAGCAGATAGATCTGTCCGACCGAGAGATAGTTCGAGGCGCGCCAGTAGGCGTCGAGCCGCCGGAGGTCTTCCGCCGCGAGCGGGGCGTGCGACAGAGGAGCTCCGTCATGATCCGGGGGAGAGACTGCCGCGTCGCGGCGTGGAAGCGTTCCGGTCGTGGCCATGATGATCCGTCAAGTGCGAGGGGGAGACGTGCCGAATCGCCCATCCATGCGGGAGGACGGCTCGCCTGCCGTGGCGTGCCGATCGAGATCAGTGAGTGGATGCCGGAGAGAGGAACGTTCGAGGTGTGGAAGAACTCTTCGAACCAGGATTGCGACGCACATCATACCTTCGCCGCGAGCGATTCAAGAGTGGACCGGGCAAATGTCGCGTTCGAACTCCGTCGGATCACGTTTGTGTCATACGTTTCCGGCGGCGCGTTATCGCGTTCTTAACTCTTGCTGTTTGACTTCGCGCGGATTCGAGAGCAGGATGTCGTCGTGCCCTGGCGAATGCCGTGTTCGTTTTGCGCACTTGCTTGATCCATCGCGCGGAATCCTGTGTGGCGTTCCGGCAACATGTCTCTCCGCCAAGCGCTTCAGCTTCTGACCATGACCTGCGGGCCCTCCACGGCTGGCCCGCTTCGGGAAGGTTGGGCAAGACAGATCGTCCGGTTCATCGAGAGAGGTTCGATGTCGATTCGCCCGCCGGCGGTCGCTCGAGCCGCAGGAGGTGCCGCATGAAAGTCGGAGTCGTGGGGGCCGGGTTCGTCGGCGCGACCGCGGCCTACGCCATGGTCATGCGCGGCGTCGGCCGGCAGATCGTCCTCGTCGACAAGAACCGCGACCGCGCCGCGGCCGAAGCGGACGACATCCGCCACGCCGTCCCCTTTGCCTCGCCGCTCAACGTGATCGACGGCGACTACGCGGACCTCCGCCAGTGCCGGGTCGTGGTCCTGTGTGCGGGGGTGAACCAGAAGCCCGGCGAATCCCGGCTGGAACTACTGCGGCGGAACTCGGCGGTCTTTGCGGAGGTCGTCCCCAGCATCCTGCGGGCCGCCCCGGAGGCGATGCTCCTTGTCGCCACGAATCCGGTCGACGTCATGACGCACATCGCCGCGCGGTTTGCGGCCGAGTCGGGAGTCCCCGCCTCGCGGGTCGTCGGCTCCGGAACGATGCTCGACACCGCCCGGTTCCGGACGCTCCTGGGGACGCACTGCGGCGTCGACTCGCACCACGTCCACGGCTACGTGGTCGGAGAGCACGGCGACACCGAGGTCCTGACCTGGTCGCTCGTGACCCTGGGGGGGATGCCGCTCGACGAGTTCCTGCGGCTCCGCGGACTGCGGATCAGCGAGGCGGACCGGCAGGAGATCGATCGCAAGGTCCGGCGGGCGGCGTACTCGATCATCGCCGGCAAGGGGGCGACTTATTATGGGATCGGCAGCGCGCTGGCCCGGGCGGTCGAGGTCGCGCTCCACGACCAGCGGGCGATCCTGACCCTCTGCACTCCGACGGCCGACGTGGCGGGGGTCGCGGACGTGACGGTCTCGCTCCCCCGGCTGTTCGGCGGCGCGGGGGTGCTCGAAACGTTTCCCCTGCCGCTCGATCCTGGGGAGCAGGCCGCTCTCCACCGCAGCGCGGAGACGATCCGGGAGGCGATCACGGACCTCACCTGATTCGTATATCGCCTGACACTGTCTATATAGCGAACGTTAGAACCTCCCTGATTCCTGAGCGGCGAATGACGTTTCCCCAGTCGGTCCTGGATGCGGACAAAGTGATCGTCAGCGACTTTGACGGCACGATGACCGAGCACGACTTCTATCTCCTGGCGATCGAGCGGCTGCTGCCCCCCGACTCGCCTGACTTCTGGAGCGAATACCGTGCGGGAACGATCACGCACTTCGAAGGGCTGGCCCGCTACTTCGCGGCGATCCGGGAGCCGGAGCGGCGGGTCCGGGAAATCATCCAGCAGATGAACATCGATCCCGGCCTCGGGGGGGCGATCCGCCGGCTCCGCGAGGCGGGCTGGGAAGTGGTCGTCGCTTCGGCCGGCTGCGCGTGGTACATCCGCCAGCTTCTCGGGGAGATCGACGTGCCGGTCTTCGCCAATCCGGGGCGGTTCGTCGAAGGGGCCGGCCTCGTGATGGAGATGCCGGAACCGGGTCCCTTCCGCAGCGAGAACCTCGGCGTCGACAAGACCGCGATCGTCCAGTTCCTGCTCGACCGCCACAAGACCGTCGCCTACGCCGGCGACGGTTTCCCGGACGCTCCGCCGGCCCGGCTCGTCCCCGATTCGCTGCGGTTTGCCCGCGGCGACCTGGCGAGCGTTCTGACCCAGGAGGGGAAGCCGTTTCACCCGTACCGGCACTGGTCCGACATTGTTCCCCTCCTGTTGAAGTGACTCCGCCCGCATGCTCCGCGCCACGCAAATCGCCATTCCCACGCTGGTCCGCGTCAAAGAGGACGCGCTTGACCGGGTGGGGATGTACCTGGACCGCGCCCCCCTCCGCGGGGCGATCGTCTTCCACAGCCAGGGGCTGCTGGGGGAGCTCCAGGAGCGGCTGCGGCGAGGGCTGCGGGAGTCGGAGATCGCTGTCCACGGCTGGCATGAGTTGGCGGACAACGCCCTCGAAGTCGCGGCCCGGCACTTCGAGGACCTGCCGAAGCGGGCAGCGGTCGTCGTCGGCCTCGGAGGGGGGAAGGCGCTCGACGTCGCGAAGTACGTCGCCTTCCTCGCCCGGCTCCCGTACTACGCGGTCCCGACCTCGCTCTCGAACGACGGCTTCTGCAGCCCGCAGGCGAGCCTGACGATCCACGGCAAGCGGCGATCGGTCCCCGCCGCGATGCCGACCGGCGTCGTGGTCGACACCGCGGTCTGCCGGCAGGCGCCCCGGTCGCTGACGCTCTCGGGAGCGGGGGACCTCGTCGCCAAGCTGACCGCCGTCCGCGACTGGAAGCTCGCCTTCCACGCCACCGGAGAGCCGGTGAACGATTTCGCGGCGCTCCTCTCCGACGGCGCCCTGCACGCGTACCGCAGCCACCCGGACTTCGACGCGGAGGGGATCCGGCTGCTGGCGACCGGTCTGATGCTGAACGGCATCGCGATGGAGATCGCCGGCTCCTCCCGACCCGCGAGCGGCAGCGAACATCTCATCTCGCACGCCCTCGACGGCCTCTCCGCGCGGCCCCGCCTGCACGGCCTGCAGGTGGGAGTGGCGGCCTATCTCGTCAGCCGGCTGCAGGAGCAGAACACTCACATCATCGACGAGATCTTTCAGCGGACCGGCTTCTGGGACGAGGTGGCCCGGGACCCGTTCGACCGCGAGGAGTGGAGCCGTGCCCTCCGGCAGGCGCCGGAGATCAAGGAGCACTTCCATACGGTCCTCTCGCAGCCGGAGAAGCAGGCTCTGGCCGAAGATTTCCTGTGGAATGACACGAGATTGGGGAATTGTTTGCGATGACGGGATTTTCGTTGCGTTTCTGCTATCAATCGCACCACAGTGAAGACCGCGCGGGACGATGGCTAGACGTTTCCGCCGGCCCAATGATGAAGCCGCTCTTCATCCCGAGGAGGAGGTGCGCTTCGAGGCCGGCGCAGATTCCAGCCCCTCTTTCCACGCCGGCCACGGCTGAAAATCGCGGTATCAGAATCGGTGTGACGATCATTGAGGTCGCCATGAATTCCCTTCGGGGCTGTTCGCTCTTCCTCTTTCTTCTGTGCGGCCTGGCGCTCGTCGCCCGGGCCGCCGAGCCCGACTCCGAGACGCTGGAAAAACTGGTCGTCGAGGCCGCCGACCGGTTTGAGAAGGCGTTCGCCGACCGGGACGCGAAGGCGATCGGGAAGCTGTTCACCGAAGAGGCGGAGTACGTCGACGCCAGCGGGCTCGTGCTGCATGGACGCGACGCCATCACGGCCGAGTACGCCGCTCACTTCGAAGTCACGGCGCCGGGGGGGATCTCGATTGAGGTCGTCGCCATCCGACCGGTCGGCAAAGGGGTCCTGACCGAAGAAGGGGTCTCGACCTTCGAGTCCCCCGACGGCGGACCGACGACGCAGACCCGCTACACTGCCACGCACGTCCGCCAGGAGGATGGGACGTGGATGATCGCCAGCCTGCGGGAGCTCGAGGACGCGGTCATGACCCCGCATGAGCGGCTCAAGACCCTCGGCTGGCTCGTCGGCTCGTGGCAGGAGGAAGACGAGTCCACGATCGTCCGGACGACCTGGAAGTGGTCGGACAACGAGAACTTTCTCCTGAGTGAGTTTTCCGCCCGCGACGGGGGGACCGTGGTGCTCGAAGGGACGCATCGCATCGGCTGGGATGCCGAACGGAAGCAGTTCCGTTCCTGGATCTTCGACTCGACCGGAAGGGCGGTCGACGGCTGGTGGACCGAAGCGGACGACGGCGTCTGGCGGGTCCGGCTGAGCGGAGTCGATGCCGAAGGGGAGCGGATCCAGACCGCGGCGACGTATTTCCGCGACGGCGCGGACGCGATCGTGATCGCTCAGGAGGATCGCAGCGAGGGGAGCCGGCAACTCGCCGGCAGCTCGCACCGGATCGTCCGACAGCCACCCGGCCCGCAGACCGCCGCGACGCCGGAACAGAAGACATCAACCGATTCGAACTGACACCGTTCGAGTCGACGCACAGCAACGCGTGAACTCCGCTCAATTTCCCTGCCGGGAGATGGATTCATGAAACGTTCGGTTTGGCATTTCGCCCTCGTCGGCCTTCTCTCGGTCGCCTTCGCGTCCGGTCCCGCCTGGGGCCGCGGCTTCGGCGGTGGGGGTGGCGGCGGCTTTCGTGGCGGCGGCGGAGGCGGCGGAGGATTCCGCGGGGGCGGCGGTGGTGGCTTTGGCGGCGGGGGCGGGGGCGGTGGCTACCGCGGCGGCGGCGGCGGTTTCGGCGGTGGGGGGGGAATGCCCTCGGGAATGAATCGCGGGGGTGGTGGTGGCGGCGGCGGCGGTCTCTCGGGGAGCGGCTATCGCCCGGCTCCCGCCTCCCGGCCTTCGGCAGCGAGTCGACCCGCCACGAGGCCGTCGAGCCCCGGCGCCGGCAGTCGGCCGGCAACCGGATCAGGTGTCGCGGGACGCCCGGGGGCCGCGACCCGTCCCGGCACGGGGAGCGGTGCGGGCAACCGGCTTCCGACCAGCGGCGGATCGGGCCGCGTCCATCTTCCCGGCAGCGGCGGAGCGGGGGGCGGCAACGGCCTGCAGATCGGCTCGCGTCCGGAGATCAGTCCCGGCGGAGGAATCAGTCGCCCCGATCTCGGAGGGGGCTCGCGGCCGCAGTTGCCCGGCGGCGGCCTGAGCGGGAACCGTCCCGCGCCGCGGCCCGGCGAGGGCTTCGGCGGGGATCGCGGCAACATCGGCAACCTGCCTGGCATCGGTCAGTCACGGCCGGGGGCCGGCAACCGGCTTCCTGGCGCGGGGAACGCGGGCGTCCTTCCGGGACTGGGGGGCGCTGGCCTGGCCGGCGCGGGGCTCGCCGGGAATCGAGGGCCTGGCGCGGGCGCCATCGGTGACCGCGTCGGCGCGGGGAACCTCGGCACGGTCGCCGACCGGCGGCAGGATCTCTCGAGCCGCTTCGATCAGCTCCAGAACAACTGGGGCACCCGCGACGGGAACTTCAATCACTGGGACGGTCCGAACGGCGGCGGCGTCAACCACATCGGCTTCTGGGGGCCCAACGGCTACTGGGGTCACACCGGAGCCTGGGGTCCGAACGGCGGACACTGGGGACACTCGACCGGCATCGGCCGCTACGGGGCCTACGGATCGAGCCGCTACTTCGGCCCGGCGGGGCATTGGTCCCGCAACTGGGGGGGCTGGTACAACGGCTACGGCCCCGCCTGGGGGAACGGCCGCTGGAATTACCTGTGGGATAACTACCCCGTCGCGATGGCCTTCGGCGCGACGATGTGGGGCCTGAACGCGGTCTCGTGGGCGTTCGGCGTCGGGACGTACTGGAACCCCTACTACGACACACCGGTCTATTACAACAACCAGCCGATCGCCACCTACTCCGAGCCGATCTTCGGCGATCCGGTCTATCCCGCGGATCAGCCCGCGGCCGACACCGCCGCCGCGGAACCGGCGGCGGACGCCCCGGCGGACCCGCTGGTCCAGACGTTCGATCAGGCCCGGACCGCCTTCTACAACGAGAACTACGCGGACGCTCTCAAGCTGACGAACGAGGCGCTCTCCAAGGCCCCGCAGGACGCGGCGATCAACGAGTTCCGCAGCCTCGTCCTGTTCGCCCTCGGGCAGTACCGCGAGTCGGCGGCGACGATTCACGCCGTCCTCGCCGCCGGACCGGGGTGGAACTGGACGACCCTCATCAGCCTCTACCCGCGGCCCGAGGTCTACACGGAGCAGCTCCGCAAGCTGGAGATGCAGGCCAAGGCGAGTCCCGACGCGGCCGACCTCCGGTTCCTGCTCGCCTACCACTACCTGACGTGCGACCACAAGGACGCCGCCCTGGTCATGCTCCGCGAGGTGACGCGGCTCCAGCCCAAGGACGAGCTGTCGGCCGAGCTCCTCAAGATGTACTCCCTCGCGACGGAGTCCGCAGACGCGGCTCCCTCCGGTCCGCCTCCCAAGCTCGACGAGCCGGCCTACCCGATCGCGAAGCTGGTGGGAGAATGGACCGCGCGGGATCCTTCGGGTGAGTTCAAGCTCGCTCTCGAAGAGGCGGGCGGGTTCACCTGGAGCTTCCGCAGCAAGGACAAGCCGGTCTCCGTCCGCGGGGCGTACGTCGTCCGCGGCGACAACCTCGTGATGCAGCCCGACTCCGGCGGAACGATGCTCAGCACGATCAAGCTCCAGGACGACAAGACGCTGCTGTTCACGCCGATCGGCAACGCCCGGCCCCTGACGTTCACTCGCTAGCAACCGCGGACGCGCGGGCCGAGAATACCCGCGTGGCCCGCTCGACTTCCCGACGAAACACCAGTCGGACCCGCTCTCGATCAAAGTCTTCACAGGATTGGCAACATGAATCGATGGTGCGAATGGCCCCTCGCGGGGCTCCTGGGCACGGCTCTGCTGACCGGCTCGCTCTCCGGATGCGGAGGGAGCGTGGAGGGGACACCGACCGCCCCGGAGGCGATCAAGGTCATGATCGGCCGTCCCACCGCGAAGGAGGTGACGGACTATCAGGACTTCACCGGCCGGATCGAGGCGGTCGCTTCGGTCGAGATCCGGGCCCGCGTGGCGGGGTACCTGAAGAAGATCGACTTCGACCCCGCCATCGACCGCGGCGCGGAGGTCAAGGAGGGGGACCTGCTGTTCGAGATCGACGAGCGGCCTTTCAAGATCGCCCTCCAGAACGCGGACGCGCAGCTGCTGCAGGCCCAGGCCAAGCTCAAGACCTCGACCGCCGAGCTCGAGCGGGTCCAGCGGCTCATCGACCGGGACGCCGCCACGCAGTCCGATCTCGACCGCACGACCGGCTCGAAGCTGCTGGCCGAGGCGGAGATCCAGTCGGCCAACGCCGCGATCGACCAGGCCAAGCTCGACCTCGAGTTCTCGAAGATCACCTCTCCGCTGACGGGCCGCATCAGCCGGAACCTCGTCTCGGTGGGGGACCTCATCACCGCATCGACCGGCAAGCTGACGACCGTGGTTTCGGTCGACCCCGTCTATGTCTACTTCGACATGGACGAGTCGACGCTGCAGCGGATCCAGACGGCGATGCGGGAAGGGAAGCTCAAGGGCCCCATGGAGGGAGAGATCCCGGTCCTGATGGGGCTCGGCTCCGAGGAGGGATATCCCTACCGCGGCCGGCTGGACTTCATCGAGAACCAGGTCGATCCCAACACCGGCACGATCCGGGTCCGCGGCGTCTTCGCCAACCCGAAGACCGAACGCGGACCGCGGCCCCTCGCGCCTGGCTATTTCGCCCGGGTCCGCCTTCCCCTCGGGGAGCCGCACCCGGCGGTCCTCGTCCCCGAACGGGCGATCGGCCGCGACCTGGGGCAGCCGTTCGTGTACGTCGTCGACGGCGAAAACCGCGTCGTGTTCCGGAAGGTGACGCTCGGCTCCCTGCAGGACGGACTGCGGGTCCTGACCGAGGGCCTCTCCGGTGGAGAACAGATCATCGTCAACGGCCTCCAGCGGGTTCGGGCGGGAGTGAAGGTCGCGGACGCTACGCCCGCCGGCAACCCGGCCGCCCCCCCCGCCGAAACCCCGGCGGCGGCTCCGGAGTCGAAGCCGGCCGCGGAGTCCGCCAAGCCGTCGACCTGACTCCGCTCGCGTGACCGCCCAAGGGGAAACCCTCCGCGCCATGCGATCGTCCTGTTGATCCCTTCGCCCTTCCGTCCCCTTCGGTGTTCGCTCATTCGAGCAGGCAAGACCCCTCATGGCGAAATTTTTCATCGAGCGCCCTGTCTTTGCGATCGTCATCTCGCTGGTGATCGTCTTCGCCGGCGGCGCGTCGCTGATGACGCTCCCGATCGCCCAGTACCCGGAGATCGCCCCCCCGAGCGTCGAAGTTTCGGCGACTTATCCCGGCGCCAACGCGACCGTCGTCCAGGAGACGGTCGCGGCTCCCATTGAGCAGGAGGTGAACGGTGTCGAGAACATGCTCTACATGTCCTCGCAGTCGACGAACGACGGCGGCTACAAGCTGACCGTGACGTTCAAGCTCGGCACGAACCTCGACATGGCCCAGGTCCTCGTCCAGAACCGGGTCTCGCTGGCCCTCCCCAAGCTCCCCGACGTCGTCAAGACGACCGGCGTGAGCACCAAGAAGAAGTCGCCCAGCATCCTGCTGGTGGTCAATCTCTTTTCGGACCTCGACAAGACGACCGGCCAGCCCCTCTACGACCAGCTCTATCTCAGCAACTACGCCACGGTCTACATCAAGGACGAGCTGCTGCGGATCTCCGGCGTCGGCGACGTCGGGTTCCTGGGCCAGCAGGATTACAGCATGCGGGTCTGGCTCGACCCGGAGAGGCTCGCCTCGCGGAATCTGACCGCCAACGACGTCATCGGGGCTCTTAAGGAGCAGAACGTCCAGGTCGCCGCCGGCCGCCTCGGACAGCCCCCGGTCCCGACCGGCGTCGACTTCCAGTACATCCTCTCCACGCTGGGGCGGCTGATCGAGCCGGAGCAGTTCGGCGACATCACGATCAAGACCGGCGAGGCGGGGCAGATCACGCGGCTGCGGGACGTGGCCCGGATCGAGCTGGGGGCCAAGAACCAGGACATGCAGTGCTCCCTCGACGGACAGCCGTCGGTCGGGATGTCGGTCTTCCAGCTCCCGGGCTCGAACGCCCTCGACGTCGCGAACGCGGTGCGGAGCAAGATGAAGGAGCTCGAGGCCAAGCTCCCCGGGTTCCAGGCGGGGGTCAAGTACGCGATCGTCTACGACACGACGCCGTTCATCGAACAGTCGGTCGACGAAGTGTTCCACGCCCTGCGGGACGCCATCGTCCTCGTGGCCATCGTGGTGCTGCTGTTCCTGCAGGACTGGAAGTCGATGATCCTGCCGATGATCGACGTCCCGGTCTCGCTGATCGGGACGCTGGCGGTGATGGCGGCCCTCGGCTTCACGCTGAACAACCTGACGCTGTTCGGGCTCGTGCTGGCGATCGGGATCGTGGTCGACGACGCGATCGTGGTCCTCGAGAACATCGAGGTCTGGCTGGCGAAGGGCTACGACGCCAAGACGGCGACGATCAACGCCATGAACGAGATCACCGGGCCGATCATCGCGATCACGCTGGTGCTCAGCTCCGTGTTCCTGCCGAGCGCCTTCCTCGGCGGGATCAGCGGCCAGTTCTACCGGCAGTTCGCCCTGACGATCTCCGCCTCGATGCTGATCTCGGCGATCAACGCCATGACCATGACCCCCGCCCGCGCGGTGGCGATCTTCCAGTCCCGCGAGCACAAGCCGGGGGCGGAGGGGGGACATGAGCACGGCCACGGACTCGAAGCTCTGCCGTGGTGGGGTTACGTGATCCTGCTGGGCTGGCTCTCGAAGGTGCTCCTCTACCCGCTCGTCGCCGGCCGGCTGGAGGGAGCCTCCTCCTCCGTTCAGTGGGCCGTCGTCCTGCTGTTGGCGGCCCCGGGAGCGGTCCTCGGTTACTGGATCGCCGCCCCGGCCAACGCCGCCCTGGGGGCGTTCTTCCGCCTCTTCAACAAGGGGTTCGACTGGGTGACGCGGATCTACGGGCGGATCGTCGCCGGAATGCTCCGGGTCTCGGCGATCGTCGTCCTCGTCTACGGCGGCCTGCTCGCCGCCACCTACGTGGGGCTCGTCAAAACGCCGATCGGCTTCATCCCGAACCAGGACAAGGGGTACCTGATCGTCAACATCCAGCTCCCCGATTCCGCCTCGCTGGAGCGGACGGCGGAGGTCGTGAAGCGGGTCGAGAAGATCGCCCGCGAGACCCACGGCGTGGCCCACACGATCGGGATTCCCGGCCAGTCGTTCGTCCTCAACGCCGTGAACTCGAACTTCGGCTCGATGTTCGTGATCCTCGACGACTTCGACCACCGCCACGGACCGGAGACCTACTCCGCCAACGTGGGGCAGAAGATCCGCCGGCAGTGCTTCGACGAGATTCTCGACGCCCAGATTTCGGTGTTCGGCGCCCCGCCCGTGGACGGCCTCGGGAACGCCGGCGGCTTCAAGCTGATGATCCAGGACCTGAGCGGCGGCGAACTGGCCAACCTCCAGGAGCAGGCGGACCGCGTCGCCGCCAAGGGGAATGAGCAGCCGGGGCTCGTCGGCCTGTTCAACAGCTTCCGCTCGAACACGCCGCAGATGTACATCGACGTCAACCGGACGAAGTGCAAGGCGATGGGGGTTCCGCTCGACAACGTCTTCGCCGCCCTCTCGGTCTACCTCGGCGGGTACTACGTCAACGACTTCAACCAGTTCGGCCGGACCTGGCAGGTCAACCTGCAGGGGGACGCCAAGTTCCGGATGACGCCCGACGGCATCCGGGCCCTCAAGGTCCGCAACGGCCGCGGCGAGATGGTCCCGCTCGGGACGGTCGCCGACATCAAGGAGATCGGCGGGCCAGTCATGATCACGCGGTACAACACCCGGACCGCCGCCTCGATCAACGGGAGCTCGCTCCCGGGGGTCAGCACGGGACAGATCATCTCCCGCATGGACGCGGTCGCCAAACAGGAGCTGGCGGGGGACATGGCCTTCGAATGGACGGAGCTCACGTACCTGCAGCTCCTGGAAGGGAACGCCGCGATCTTCGCCTTCATCGGCGCGATCCTGCTCGTGTTCCAGGTTCTGGCGGCGCAGTACGAGAGCTGGTCGATGCCGATGGCGGTCCTGCTCGTCGTCCCGATGTGCCTCCTGAGCGCCGTGGCAGGGCTGTGGATGTTCCACCAGGACATCAACATTTTCGTCCAGGTCGGCTTCATCGTCCTCGTCGGTCTGGCGGCCAAGAACGCGATCCTGATCGTCGAGACCGCGCGGCAGCGGAAGTTCGCCGGAGAGTCGCGGTTCGAGGCGGCGGTCAATGCCAGCAAGAACCGCCTGCGGCCGATCATCATGACCTCGTTCGCCTTCATCCTCGGCGTCGTGCCGCTCGTGGTCTCGCACGGGGCGGGCTTCGAGATGCGGCGGACGCTCGGCGTGGCGGTCTTCTTCGGCATGCTGGGGGTGACCGGGTTCGGGATCTTCCTGACGCCGGTCTTCTACTACATCATCGACTGGCTCTCGGACCGGAAGACTCCGGCCGGGGCCGCTCCGCATTCGCCTCCTTCGTCTCCCTCGTCCACTTCCACGGAGGCCGTTCCCGCGGCTCCGCACGCGGTCGGTCCGACCGCGTGAGCGTCATTGTCCATCGCGATTTCCCGGTCGCGGCCCTCGCGGCCCGTGACCGTCCGTTTCTCGATTGCCGTCTGTTTCCCTGTTGAGGACCGTTGCCATGTCGAACGTTCAAGATCTCGTCAGCCGCATCGATTCGGAATTCCAGGCGGTCGAGAAGCAGATCAAGGAATTCCAGAGCGAGCAGGTGCACGCCTACGAGGGGCGGCAGGAGCGGCTGGAACAGTACCAGAAGGTCTGTGAGCAGCTCCGCGGCGTCTGGACGCCGCGGATCGAAGCCCTCGCCAAGCGCTTCGGGGACAAGGTCAAGGTGACCCCCAAGGTCACGCCGTCGCTCCGCGAGGCGAAGCTGGAAGTCAAGTCGCCCCTGGCCGATATCGTGCTGCGGTTCACCGCCGCGACCGACCACGAAGTCCGCAACCTGGTCCTCGACTACGACCTCCACATCCTGCCGATCCTGATGAAGTACGAGAAGCACTCGCAGATCGAGTTCCCGCTCTCGGCGGTCGATCCCGAGGCGATCGCGAAGTGGATCGACGACCGGATGGTCGACTTCGTCAAGACCTACCTCTCGATGCACCAGAACGAGTTCTACCTCAAGGGGCATCTCGTGACCGACCCGGTCAGCGGGACGCAGTTCCCCAAGTACGCCGCCGCCGCGTCGCTCGAATGCGAAGGCAAGACCTACTACTTCATCGGCGAAGAGACCCGCAAGGAGTTCGCCGCCAAGAAAGGACTCCCGTAACCGCCGCGCGCGGCCCTCTCGACCGGCGCGACTTCCTTCCGTCCCGGCACCACCGTGCCGGGGCCCATGCACCAGGACAGGCACCCTATGAAGCCCAAGGAACTGCTCGAGCGGGCCCAGAAGCTGGCCGCTCACTACCGCGTCACCGAAGGCAAGAAGTTCCGGCTCAAGGATGTCGATCCGGACGACACCGCCTGGCTCAAGGAGGAGCAGAAGCCGCAGTCGAAGGAGGCCCTCGAGCACGGGATCGCCGCGCTCGCGGACTTTCAGGAGATGCTCTACGCCCAGGACCGCTGGTCGGTGCTCCTGATCTTTCAGGCAATGGACGCCGCCGGCAAGGACGGGGCGATCAAGCACGTCATGTCCGGCGTCAATCCGCAGGGCTGCCAGGTCGTCTCGTTCAAGGGCCCTACGAGCGAGGATCTGGACCACGACTACATGTGGCGGTGTGCGAAGCAGCTTCCGCAGCGGGGCTGCATCGGGATCTTCAACCGCTCCTACTACGAGGAGACGCTGGCGGTCCGGGTCAACCCGTCGTTCCTGGCGGCCCAGAAGCTTCCGCCGGAGCTGGTGACCAAGAAGATCTGGGACGAGCGGTTCGAGGACATCCGGAACTTCGAGAAGTACCTCACCCGCAACGGCACGGTGGTCCGCAAGTTCTTCCTCCACGTCTCGAAGGAGGAGCAGCTCAAGCGGTTCCTGAGCCGCCTCGACGAGCCGGAGAAGAACTGGAAGTTCTCGCCCACGGACGCCTCGTCGCGGAGCTCGTGGGGGGACTACATGGAGGCCTACGAGGAGACGATCCGGCACACCTCGACCGAGGACTCCCCGTGGTACGTCGTCCCCGCGGACAACAAGTGGTTCACCCGGATCGTCGTCGCCTCCGTGGTGGTCGACACCCTTTCCTCGCTCGACCTCCACTTCCCGAAGGTCGACGCCGCCAAGCGGAAGGAACTGGCCCAGGTCCGCGAGACGCTGCTGGCGAAGGGCTGAGCCACGAACGAACCGATCGGTGACGGAGAACGATGAGCGACGAGAGACCGGAAACCCCGACCAGCCCCCCCCGCTCCCGCTGGAACTGGAGCGTGGCGGCCCTTGCGCTGTGCGCCCTGATCGGCGTCTCGGTCGGGACCGGGAGCTACACCGTCCGGTACGCCGAAGGGTTCTCGTACCTCAGCAGCGATCCGAAAGCCTGCGTCAACTGCCACATCATGCGGGACCAGTACGACGGATGGCAGAAGGCGAGCCATCACGCCGTCGCGACCTGCAACGACTGCCACGTCCCCCACGGATTCGTCGCCAAGTATCTCGTCAAGGCCGAGAACGGCTTCTGGCACTCCAAGGGGTTCACGCTCCAGGACTTCCCCGAGCCGATCCGGATGCGGCCGGTCAGTTCGCGGATCCTGAACCACAACTGCGTCGCCTGCCACCAGGACCTGGTCGGCGGCATTCTGGCCCACGGCACCGCGGGGGACGACGTCAAAGGCTGCGTCCACTGCCACGCCAGCGTCGGCCACGGACCGCTTCGATAAAAGGATGAACAGCATGACCGCCGGTGAGACCCCGCCCCGCGCGAAATCCCCCCGCCGCTGGCTCTACATCGCGACCGTCGCGTTCTTTGCCGTCCTGACGTTCGGCATCGTCGCGCTCCTGATGAACATCAACGAGCGGAAGCAGGAGGCGACGCAGCACTACCTGAAGCTCGTCGACCTGACCGAGGAGACGGTCGATCCCGCCGAGTGGGGAAAGAACTTTCCGCGGCAGTACGACGGCTACCGGCGGACGGCCGAGAACACCTCCCGCCGCCACGGCGGGAGCGAGGCGGTTTCCAAGCTCGACGAGGACCCCCGGCTGCGGCGGATCTTCGCCGGGTACGCGTTCAGCGTCGACTACCGCGAGCGCCGCGGCCACGCCTACATGCTGGAGGACCAGGACGAGACGGAACGCGTGAAGCAGTTCAAGCAGCCGGGGGCCTGTCTCCACTGCCACGCCTCGATCATCCCCGCCTACCGGGCGGCCGGCGACGGGGACGTCATGAAGGGCTTCGAGAAGGTCTGCGCCATGCCGCTCAAGGACGCGCGGGCTCTCGTCTCGCATCCGGTCGCCTGCATCGACTGCCACGATCCGCAGTCGATGCAGCTTCGCGTGACCCGCCCCGGCTTCCTCCGCGGGATCGCCGACCTCGCGGAGCATGTCGCCGAAGAGATGGCGACGCAGGCCGCGAACCCCGAAGACCAGCGCCAGCCGCTCCCGGTGCCGCACCTCACGAGCCTGCACCAGTGGGCCCGCCACAAGAACAAGGGGGACCGCCAGGAGGCATACGACGTCAACACCCTCGCCACCCGGCAGGAGATGCGGAGCTTCGTCTGCGGGCAGTGCCACGTTGAATACTACTTCCGCGGCGAGGGGAAGGTCGTCACGTATCCGTGGCGGAAGGGGCTGCGGGTCGAGCAGATCGAGTCCTACTACGACGAGACCGGCTTCAAGGACTACACGCACGGCGAAACGGGGGCGCCGATTCTCAAGGCCCAGCATCCGGAGTTCGAACTCTGGAACCAAGGGGTCCACGCCCGCAGCGGCGTCTCGTGCGCCGACTGCCACATGCCTTATCGCCGCGAGGGGGCAATCAAGATCAGCGACCATCAGGTCCGAAGTCCGCTCCTCGAGATCTCCCGCGCGTGCCAGACCTGTCATCGCTACGACGAGAAGGAGATCCTGGCGCGGGCGAACGCGATCCAGGACCGGAACCAGGCGCTCCTCGTGCGGGCCGAGACTGCGCTTGTCGAGTTGTTCGACACCGTGAAGGGGGCCAAGGAGGAGGGGGTGGACGGGGCGCGTCTCGAGAGTGCTCTCAAGTGGCAGCGTCAGGCGCAGTGGCGGGTCGACTTCATCAACGCGGAGAACTCGATGGGGTTCCATGCGGCGCAGGAATCGGCCCGGATTCTCGCCGAGGCGCTCGACTTTGTCCGCCAGGGGCAGGTCGAACTCCTGAAGAGCAAGTGATCGCGGGACGCCTCGGAATGTCCTTGCCGGCACGGCTGTGCTCGCTCAAACCCAACGTGCCACGGCAGCCTGGGGTCAAGGGGGCCACGCCCCCTTGCCGCCGGAGGCACTTCCATGAGGAACCGTGGTAAGCAACGGATGTCCGCTTTGTGGGACCGGCGTTAAGGACTCACCACTCGCTCTGGACTCCTCACGGGTTGGTGGGGGGCATCCGGCACGGTGTCCGCGTTTGGACACACACTCCTTCAGACATCCCTCGACGGCCAGGCCTCCGGCGGGCAAAGGGGCGTTGCCCCTCTGCACTCCCCACCAGGGGTACCCCCTGGACCCCGGCTGGGGCGAGACAGGGATCGTCGATCACGCTGGACTGCGCCGCGCGTCGGAAGACTGCCCGTGAGTCCGTCGACTACACTGATCCCCGTCGCCCAACCCGGCGACCGCATCGACAGGGGACGAGTCCGCGCGTCGTTCGAGCAGATCCCGTTCCCGTGAGTGTGAGGGAGTCGCCCCGCATGAAGTGGATCCTCTGCTTGTCCTTCCTGGCGGCCGCGCTCACCGGAGCTCTGCCGGAAGCCGAGGCCGCGCCGCCGCTGGACTTCAACCGCGATATCCGGCCGATCCTCGCCAACCACTGCTGGAACTGCCACGGGCCCGACGAAGCCTCCCGCGAAGCGGAGCTCCGCCTCGACCTCCGCGAGAGCGCCCTCGCCGCCACACCCTCCGGCCGCCGCGCGATCGTGGCCGGAGATGCCTCGGCCAGCGAGCTCGTCGCCCGCATCGAAGTGACCGACGACGCCCAGATGCCGCCCGCCTCGTTTCAGAAACCGCTCTCGCCGCGGCAGCGGGAACTCCTGAAACAGTGGATCGCCGAAGGGGCTCCCTATTCCGCGCACTGGGCCTTCGTCGCTCCCCAGCGACCGGCCCTGCCGGAGGTCGCGGACTCCCGGTGGCCGCGCAGTGAGATCGACCGGTTCGTTCTCCACCGGCTCGAGGCTGAGAAACTGTCCCCCGCGCCGGAGGCGGACCGCGGAACCTGGCTCCGGCGGGTCACCCTCGACCTCACGGGGCTGCCGCCGACGCCGGACGAGCGGTCCCGGTTCCTGGCCGACTCGTCGCCCCACGCCTACGAGGCGGTCGTCGACCGGCTGCTCGAATCGCCGCGGCATGCCGAGCGGATGGCGATGCAGTGGCTCGACTCCGCCCGCTACGCCGATACGAACGGCTACAACAACGACGAAGTCCGCACCCTCTGGCCGTGGCGGGACTGGGTCATCGACGCCTTTGCCCGGAACCTGCCGTACGACCGGTTCCTGACCGAACAGCTCGCCGGCGACCTCCTGCCGGAAGCGACCCTGAGCCAGAAGGTCGCCACGGGGTTCAGCCGGAACCACGTCCTGACGACCGAAGGGGGGATCGTCGAGGAGGAGTACCGCGTCGAGTATGTCGCCGACCGGGTCCACACGACCGCCACGGTCTTCCTCGGGCTGACGATGCAGTGCGCCCGGTGCCACGATCACAAGTACGACCCGCTGACGCAGCGGGACTATTACCGCTTCGCCGCCTTCTTCGACAACGTCCCGGACAAGGTCGTCCCTTACAGCCAGGGACGGATGGCGGAGCCGCTGCTGAAGGTCCCCACTCCCGCCCAGCAGGCCGAGATCGCACGCCTCGAAACGCGGCGCGAGGAACTGGGCCGGCAGCTCCGCGATCGCGCGGCGGCGGTCGATCCGGATCTGACGGCCTGGGAAGCGGCCCTGACTCCCGCCGAGATTGAGCAGGCGAGCCCGGTCGGACTCCTCGCGCACTTCCCGCTCGACGAGACGGAGGGGACCGCGATCGCCAACGGCGTCGCGGCGGGCGGCGGCGGAGTCCTCCAGGGGACGCTCAAGTCGACCGAGGGGAAACTCGGCCGGGCGGTCGAGTTCGACGGGACGCAGTTCATCGCGGCGGACGAAGTCGGCCGGCTGGAGAGCGACAAGCCGTGCTCATTCGCGGCCTGGGTCTATCCCACGAGCGGCGAGGCGAGCACCGTCCTCTCCCGCATCGACGAGGGGAACGCCTACCGGGGCTACGACCTGATCCTGGAAGGGGGCAAGGTCGCCAGCCATTTCGTCCACCACTGGCCCGACCGGGCCTTCAAGGTGATCACGAAGCAGCCGCTGTCATTCAACGCGTGGCACCATGTCGTCGTGACCTACGACGGCTCGCGGCGGGCGGCGGGGATGCGGGTGTATGTCGACGGGCAGCCGCAGGAGATCGAGGCGACGACCGACAACACGCTCGACGGCCCGCTGGAGACCGACAAGCCGTTCCACATCGGCCGCCGCAACGGTTCCGCGCCGTTCCGGGGCCGGATCGACGACGTCCAGCTCTACTCGACCGTCCTGGCCCCCGAGGAAGCGGGCAGGCTGGCGACCGGCAGGACCCTCGCCGGGCTGAAAGGGATCCTGGCGACCGCCGCGGCCGAGCGGACGCCGGTGCAGCGCGAGCGGCTCAAGGCCTACTACCTCGATCAGGTCGACGCCGCGTCGCGGGGCTGGCGGACCGAGCTGGCCGAGATCCCGAAGCAGATCGCGGAAGTCGACAAGGCGATCCCGGTCACGATGGTGATGGCCGAGATGTCCCCCCGCCGGAAGACGCACCTGTTGAAGCGCGGGCAGTACGACCAGCCGGGTGAGGAAGTGCAGCCCGGGGTCGTCGATCTCTTTCCCGAGGTTCCGGCGGACGTCGCGAGCCGTCTCGATCTGGCCCGGTGGCTGACGCATCCGAAGCATCCGCTGACGGCCCGCGTCGCGGTGAACCGCTGGTGGGAGATGCTGCTCGGAACCGGGCTCGTCGAGACGGTCGAAGACTTCGGGATCCAGGGCGCTCTGCCGACCCATCCGGAGCTTCTCGACTGGCTCGCGACGGAGCTGATCCGGCAGAACTGGAATACCCGGGCGCTGCTCAGGCAGATCGTCCTCTCGGCGACGTACCGCCAGTCCTCCCGGACGACTCCGGAACTCCTGGAACGCGATCCGCGGAATCGGCTGCTCGCCCGCGGGCCGCGGTATCGGCTTCCCGCCGAGACCGTCCGCGACAACGCGCTTGCGATCAGCGGCCTGCTGGTGGAGCGGGTCGGCGGACCGAGCGTGAAGCCGTACCAGCCGGAAGGACTCTGGGAAGACGTCTCGGTGGAGCGCCGGGACAAGTACGCCCCGGACCTGGGGGACGGCCTCTATCGCCGCAGCATGTACACCTTCTGGAAGCGGACCTGTCCGCCGCCGGGGATGTCCGCCTTCGATGCCCCGGACCGCGAGACGTGCGTCGTCCGCCGCTCCCGGACCAACACGCCCCTCCAGGCGCTCGTCCTGCTCAATGACCCGACCTATGTCGAGGCCGCGCGGAAACTCGCGGAGCGGACTCTCCTCGGTTCGGCGGACGATAACGCTCGGCTCGTCCGGCTGTTCGAGCTGGCGGTCTGTCGAACTCCGGACGCCCCGGAGACCGAACTGCTCCTGCGGGTGGAGAAGGAGGCCCGGGCGAAGTTCACCGCCGATCCGGACGCCGCGAAGAAGCTGCTTGCGGTGGGACACTCGCCGCTGCCGGAGAAGCTCGACCCGGCGGAGCTGGCCGCCTGGACGACCGTCGCCAGCCTGGTTCTGAACCTCGACGAGACGATCTCGAAGCCCTGATCGACAGGCTGTCACTGCTTCACCCGCCCTGCCCGCCGTCCCGCCTGAACTCCGAGGCCGCCCGATGAATCCCGTCGCCGAATACCTGCAGCAACTGACCCGCCGTACCCTCCTCAAAGGGGCCGGGGCCGCAGCCGGGACCGCGGCCCTCGCCGGTCTGCTGGCCCGCGAGACCCGGGCCGAGGGACTGCGGGGAATCGTGCCGACGCAGCTGGCGCCGAAGGCCAAGCGGATCATCTACCTGTTCCAGTCCGGCGGGCCGTCGCACCTGGAGCTCCTCGACTACAAGCCCCGGCTCAAGGAGCTCCACGGGACGGAGCTTCCCGACTCCATCCGCCAGGGACAGCGGCTGACCGGCATGACCTCCGGCCAGAAGAGCTTTCCCGTCATCGCCCCGAAGTTCCCGTTCCAGCAGGCAGGCGAGGGGGGGACGTGGCTCAGCTCGCTCCTGCCGCACACGGCGAAGGTCCTCGGCGACATCTGCCTCGTCCGCTCGGTCCACACGGAAGCGATCAACCACGACCCGGCCATCACGTTCATCCAGACCGGCTCGCAGCAGCCGGGGCGGCCGTCCCTCGGCGCCTGGCTGAGCTACGGCCTCGGGTGCGAGGCGGAGAACCTGCCGGCCTTTATCGTCCTGATTTCGCACGGGTCCGGGAAGGACTCCAACCAGGGGCTCTTGGAGCGGCTGTGGGGGAGCGGGTTCCTGCCGTCGAGCCATCAGGGGGTGAAGCTCCGGAGCAGCGGCGACCCGGTCCTGTACCTTTCGGACCCGCCGGGGATCGACCGCGACCTGCGGCGGTCGATGCTGGACGGACTGGCGAAGCTCAACGAGCGGCAGCTCGAGCGGACAGGCGACCCCGAGGTCGCGACCCGCATCGCGCAGTACGAGATGGCGCTCCGGATGCAGGCCTCCGTCCCCGACCTGACTGATCTTTCGCAGGAGACGGCCGGCACCTTCGAGCTTTACGGCGAGGAGGCGAAGACGCCCGGGACCTTCGCCGCGAACTGCCTGCTGGCCCGCCGGCTCCTGGAGCGGGGCGTCCGCTGCGTGCAGCTCTACCACCGCGGATGGGACCAGCACGGCGGCCTCCCGACGAACATCCCCAAGCAGGCGCGCGACGTCGACCAGCCGCAGGCGGCCCTGATCTCCGACCTCAAGGAGCGGGGGATGCTCGACGACACGCTCGTCGTCTGGGGGGGCGAGTTCGGCCGGACCGTGTACGGCCAGGGGGGCCTGCAGGACGACTACGGCCGGGACCATCACGGCCGCTGCTTCTCGGTCTGGCTGGCCGGGGGCGGGATCCGGCCCGGCCACGTCCACGGCGAGACCGACGACTTCGGCTACAACATCACCCGCGATCCGGTCCACATCCACGATCTGAACGCGACGATCCTGCACGCGCTCGGCTATGACCACAAGCGGCTGACCTATCGCTTCCAGGGCCGGGACTACCGCCTCACCGACGTCCACGGCGAGGTCGTGACCCCGATCCTCTCCTGACTCCCGGGAACGCGGCCCGCCGACGCTGCCGTTCCCGCGTGCCCGTTCCGGGCTCCGCGGTCATCCGCGTGGCGTCGATTCGCCCTCGTGCTCGTCGGCGCCGATGACCACCCGTCGCACGTTGCGGGCGAGGTCGAGGATGGTCTCCCAGTTGGCGGCAAAGTCCTGGGAGTGGGCGAGATGGTTCCTCAGCGATTCGAGGCCGGAGACGAACTGCTCCACCCCCCGCCGCGAGTGAAAGCGGGTCAGCCCCCTCAGCTCTTCGTCGCAGGCGATGATCTTTCCCTTGTCGGACAGCTGCAGGCAGTCGAGCAGGTCCCTCGCGTCGTTCCGCCGGGTCCGCTCCTCCTGCAGCTCCTTCGCCTTCTGGAGTCGTCCGGGAGAGAGATAGCGCTGCCACTCGGCGCCGGGAAACGTGTCGCGGATGATCTCCGTCACGCGCAGGTCCATCACCGTCACCAGTCCGAAGAGCCACATCCGCATGGCGGCGTTCTGGGTGTCGTGGCGGTAAATGACCCCTCCCAACTGCCCCAGGCTCCGGACGAACACCGGTTCCTGCTCGTCGAGCCGCTGAATCACGACGTGCAGCGGCGCGGAGGACTCGATCACCATCGACGGTTCGAAGGTCCGGTAGGCCGGCGGGGAGACCGGCGGGTCGTCGCGATGCATCCACCGCACGACCTCCCCCTGGAACCGGATCCCCACCACGTCCTGCCGCCGCTCGGTCATGGCTGTCCGGATCGATTCGCCGGGCGTCGTGTCATCGAACGAAAGCAGCGGCTCCGCCACGTCCGCGGCGGTAAAGGCCTCCAGGAAGAGTCGAAGAGCGGGAGTAGTGTCGGTCACGATCGGGGGTGTCGTTCCTGGGGTGGGGACGGCGGACTCCGCCGACGTGCCGGACGGGTCGAGGCCGGCGCTCCGGAGCGGCGCCGCGGGAAGACCATCCGGTCGCTGCTTGCGGCGCGGAGCCCTTCCGTTGCCTTGGGCTCGCGACCGGAACGTCGCTGAGGGCGAGGTTTCCGTGAACGAAAAAGGCTCGTCGCCGGGCCGGCGTCGCCGAGGCGACCGCGGCCGATGCGACGAGCCTTCTAGCTCACTTGGTGAAATCGAGCCCCTTGTCTCCAGCCGGTGCGCCGACCTGCTGGAAGTGGAAGCCGCCGTTCTTGGGCGAGGTGACTTCCGCCACCATCACGCCCCCCGCATCGGGCTGCAGCACGAGCGAATTCCCCTCGGTCGCATAGACCCCTTCGATGGCGGTCGACTTTCCCTTGCCGGTGAAGGTCCACTTGAACTCGCTCTTGTCGTTCAGACTCAGCTCGAAGGAGGAACCTCCCTGTCCCTTGGCCTTCCAGACTCCGACGAGGTCCTGTTTGGGGACCGCGGGAGCCGCGGCCGGCCCGGCGGGCTTCGGCGGCGCGGTTTCCGGAGTGGAGGGTGCCGCGGCGGGGCCGCCGAGCATGGTGAGGAGCTGCTGGGCGACGGTGTCCTGAGGCTGCAGCAGCGTGACTTCCTTGAGCTGCGCCGTCGCGGCGGGGATCGAGTTGCAGGTGATGTAGTGATAGGCCAGGAGGAAGCGGAGATCCGCGGCCTTCGGCTTCTCGAGGACGGCCGCTTCCAGCGCGCGGAGCTGCGCGGTGTAGACGTCCGCCGCCGGATACATCCGGATGAAGGTCGTCCAGTCCCAGCCGGGGCCGACCGCCAGGACGGCGTGAATCGTCGCCGCGGCGTCGGAATACTTGCCCAGGGCGAAGAGACTCAGCGCCTTGAACTCATGCAGCGCAGCGTCATTCGGCGCGAGGGCCAGGGCCGCATTGACCTTCTCCAGCGCCTTCGGGTAGTCGCTGTCGTAGAAGGCCTGCCGCGCTTCGTCGTAGGCCTTCTCCAGCGGGCTGGTTTCGGCAGCGGCTTCGGGAGCCGCGCCGGCCGGGGCCGTGGCCGGCACCGGTTCGGACGACGTGGCGGGAACCGCCTGTTCCGCCGGATAGCTGACCTGCTCGTACGTCGCGAGCGGCTGGGAGTAGTCGTAGTACCCGCCCCCTCCGTAGCTGCCGGCGTCGCTGTAGTACGGGTTGGAGTAGCCGCCGCCGTAGCCGAACCAGTACCCGAGCCGGTTGACCCCCCAGGCGGTCACCCCCAGTGCCGTGTACACCGGGTGCTCGTTCCACATGTGGTCCCAGTAGTTGTCCCAGTGGTCATGCCAGTGGTCGTGGTTCATGTCGTGGGCGTTGTCCCAGTAGTTCTCGGACCAGTCGTCCCACCGATCACCGGCGTTGTCCGCCCAGTCGTTGCGGATGTCCTGCCAGTTCTCGCCCCGGTTGCTGATGCGGTCCTGAAGGTTGTCCGCCCGGTCCTGCCGATTCGCCATCCGGTCGTTCATCCAGTCCTGGCGCGAGCCCGGCCCGTCGTTCCAGTTCGGACGATTCCCGCCAGGTCCCCCGCCCAGTCCCGGAAGGAGCGTGGGCCGCAGTCCCGATCCAGGCCCGCCGACGCCACCAACGCCGCCAATTCCACCGGGACGGCCGACGCCACCGACGCCGCCGACTCCCCCAACGCCGCCGGGACGTCCAACGCCACCGGGGCCGCCAACGCCACCGACTCCCCCAACGCCGCCAGGACCACCGACGCCGCCAACGCCACCGGGGCGTCCGACTCCACCAGGGCCTCCAACGCCGCCGACGCCACCAACGCCGCCAGGACGGCCAACCCCGCCGACGCCTCCGACCCCGCCGGGGCCGCCCGGGCGTCCAACGCCACCGACGCCGCCCGCACCGCCGACGCCCCCAACGCCACCGGGCCCACCGATGCCAGGACGGCCAGCGCCACCGACGCCCCCAACACCGCCGACGCCGCCGACTCCCCCAACGCCGCCGGGGCGTCCGACCCCACCAGCGCCTCCAACACCGCCGGGATTAATCGGCGGACGATTGCCGATGCCCAGACCGGGATTCACGGGCGGTCGATTGCCGCCGGGACCGCCCGGCCGGTTCCCTCCCGCGACGCTCCCCGGCGGGCGAGCCGAGTTTCCTGGCCGGGTCGAGCCGTTGGGAAGCCGAACGTTTCCGGGCTGCGCTCCCCCGCCTCCGGGACGAGACGCTCCCACGCTCGGACCGGACGGCCGGGCGCTCGGTCCGGAGGGGCGCGCACTTGGGCCGGAGGGCCGCGCACTCGGCCCAGACGGGCGGCTCGGCATCCCGCCCCCGGGCCGCCCCCCGCCCCCAACGGGACCGGAGGGGCGACTCATGGACGGGGCACGACCGCCCCCGCCTCCACCGAATCCACCGCCGCCTCCCCCGCCGCGAAAGCCACCACCACCACCTCCGCCGCCTCGTCCACCCCCGCCGCCGCCGAATCCACGGGCCCAAAGCTCCGCGACTCCCAGCAGCAGGCACACGAGGGCGAGCGCAATCACCCGTGAGCGAGTTTGAGCAATCATGGGGGAACTCCTCGGTATTTCGATGGGGGCGGCTCAGCGGCCCCTTAGGGGACGACCGGCGCAGCGGGGGCGTTGCTTGCAACAGGCGACGGCGGACGACGAACCATCGTGAACTCCAGGTCCGCCTGTGCTTCTCCACCGGTCAGCCGATTGGAGACGAGAACGTGGATCCGGTCCTGGCCCGGGACAAGCGTGCGGGTCTCGGACTTGTTCGTGCCGTCGGAACTTACGCCGGTCGTCGTCACGACCCAGGCGTCGTCCGACTGCACCCAGCTCGACGCACCGAAGCCTCCGCGGGAATCAAAGACCCAGCTCCGGAACTGCTTCTTCTGCGGATCCCAACCGATCCGCTGGGTCCCCTTCAGCAGGACCTCGGCTCCTCGGACGACCTGGAACTCCTGGAGCAGGAAGTTGCGCCCCTCGTCCCAGCGGAATGTCGTCTGCACGACTTCCGTGGCGTCTTCGTCGATCCAGTCCCCGACGAGCCATTCCAGGTTTCGCAGGTACTCGTAGTTGCTGACGACCGTCTTCTCGATCGAGCGGGCCGAGATCATCCGCCACACCCCATCCTTCTTCTGGTGGACAACGAGGTAGCGACCCCGGGAGGTCAGCGTCTCCCCATCCGGGTAGAACTCCGTCGCCCCCTCTTCAATGGCGATGTCCGGCGTGATCAGTCGCAGGGAGGTCATGTCGAGACCGATCTCGGCCGTCGGCTCGGCCTCGAACTCCGCCGCGAAGGCCTCCTGGATCGCCTCCGCTCCCACGGTCATCGTCCCGTCCGCTTCTTCGAGCCGCGCCCCGGCGTCAAAGAGCGCGGTGATCGCCGCGGCATCCTTGGCGTTGTACGCGTCGACAAAACTGACCGCCGCGTCCTGAATCGCCTTCTCGTCTGGCGAAGGGGTGTCGTCTGCCGCCTCGGGGACGGCCTTCGCAGCGGGCGAGCCGGCCGCCTCCGCAGCGCCCTGGCCACCCTTCCTGGCGGTGGAGGCCGCGTCCTCGGCCGAACAGAACTCACGACTCAGAAAGACGGCGAAGGCGATCAACGCCAGACGCAACACGACAGACATGATGTGGCTCCCCGAGAATGGACTCCCGTTCTCCGAGGGAGTCCAGCGATCGTTCGCGGAATGGACGGTGCACCGCGCGGCCATGACGTTTGTCCCACCCGAGCCGATCAAACGACGGCCGCATTTTCACGAGTCCGAAGCCGGTTGTCGACCGATCGACCTTGAAGTCCGATTCGGCAATGGACCCTTGCCGGACTGCGCCTCACCCGTTCGATCGGTGAACGCCGATGCCTTGGTCCGTTTGACCCGATCGAGACGAATCGCCCGCCCGGTCGCGAGGCGACGCGGGGGGACGTTCGTGGGGCGGCCGTCACTCGGTCGGCAGCTGGCGGGGATCGGTCATGCTCGCCGGGCTCAGCAGGTCGTCGAGCTGCTCTCTGCTGAGCCATCCTTTCTCCAGGACCAGGTCGTAGACGCTGCCGCCGGTCCTCAGCGCTTCCTTGGCGATCGACGCCGACTTCTCATAGCCGATCACCGGGTTGAGCGCCGTCACGAGGCCGATGCTGTTCTGGACGAACTGCCGGCAGCGGTCCTCGTTGGCCGTGATTCCAGAGATGCACCGGGCGGCGAGCGTCACGCACGCATTCTTCAGGATCATGAGACCGTGCAGGAGGTCGTAGGCGATGATCGGCTCGGCCATATTGAGCTCCAGCTCGCTCGCTTCCGACGCCATCGAGATCGTCACGTCGTAGCCGATGATCTGGAAGCAGATCTGACTGACCAGCTCCGGGATCACCGGATTGACCTTCCCCGGCATGATCGAAGATCCGGGCTGCATCGGCGGCAGGTTGATTTCGTTCAGTCCGCACCGGGGACCGGAGGAGAGCCACCGCAGATCGTTGCAGATCTTGGAGACCTGGACGGCGGCCCGCTTCATCGTGGCGGCCATCTGCGCAAAGGCGCCGGAGTCCTGCGTCGCTTCCACCAGGTTCAAGGCCTTCCGGAGCGGAAGCCCGGAGGTCTCCACGAGGCGCTTCGTCACCAGGTCGGCGTAGCCCGGAGGGCTGCAGATCCCCGTGCCGATCGCCGTGGCCCCCATGTTGATCTCGTGCAGCTCGTCGGCCGACCGCCCGAGGGCCGCCATCGCGGACTGGACCATGACGGCGTAGGCCCCGAACTCCTGGCCGAGCGTCATCGGGACGGCGTCCTGGTTCTCCGTCCGCCCCATCTTGAGGACGTGAGCGAACTCCCGCTCCTTGCCCTGCAGCTGGATCCGCAACTCGTCCATCGCGGCGAGCGTGTCCTTCAGCGAATAGATCACCGCCAGCTTGATCGCCGTGGGGTAGGCGTCGTTCGTCGACTGCGAGCAGTTGACGTGGTCGTTCGGGTGGAGATGCCGGTACTCCCCCTTGGAATGGCCCAGGATCTCGAGGGCCCGATTCGCGATCACCTCGTTGGCGTTCATGTTCGTGCTGGTCCCCGCGCCCCCCTGCATCATGTCGACGACGAAATGCGAGTGGAGCCTGCCGGCCAGGATCTCGTCGCACGCCTTGACGATCGCGTCCGCGCTCTCGCGGGGAATGCACCGGAGCTCGGCGTTCGCCTGGGCGGCCGCCTTCTTCACGCAGGCGAGCCCGTTGACGAAGTGGGCGAACGTCCGCAGCGGAACGCCGGAGATGGCGAAGTTCTCCAGAGCCCGAACCGTCTGGACTCCGTAGTAGACGTTGTTCGGGATCTCGCGCTCGCCGAGCGAGTCGTGCTCGGTTCGATACGACGTCACCTCCGGCGCGAGCGCCTTCTGGGCGGCGATTGCATCGGAGGCGATCCGCAGGCGGTCCGAGATCCGCTGGGCGACCCGCGCGACGAGCCGGTAGTAAACATCCGGCCGGGCCGCCTTGAGCTCATTCATGACGGCCCGGCGGATCACGATGACCGACGTGCCGGTCCCGCGGGCGTAGGCGCTGGTGGAGTGCGCCCCATCATCGAGGAGCAGGCCCTCGGCGATCAGAGCGCCGGCCGTCAGGGTCGCGAGGTGTGTCTGCGAACCGTGCAGTCCGCGAACGATATCGACGGTTCCCGACTCGACGATCCCGAACCACTCGCGAGGCATCGACTCATGAAACAGGCAGGCTCCCCCTTCAAATGGGGTCGAGGTCCCTTTCTGCATCAGCGCGACCAGTTCGGAGGCCGGAATGCCCATGGCGACCGCCGCGGGCTCGATGCGGTCCAGGAGAGTCTTCATTTCGGCGCACCTCAGAAAAAGAGCTTTGCGATGACGAGGCCGGTCGAGACGGCGACGACCGTGGCGACGAGACCGGGCAACAGGAACGAGTGGTTGATCACATACTTCCCGATCCGCGTGGTTCCGCTGCGGTCGAAATTGACCGCGGCGATCAGCGTTCCGTAGGTCGGGATGAAGAAGTACCCGTTGACGGCCGGAAACATCGCGGTCAGCGCGGCGGGGGCGATGCCGAGCGTCACTCCCAGCGGCATGAGCGTCTGCGTCGTAGCGGCCTGGCTGTAGAGCAGCATGGATGTCGCGAACAGCCCCGTCGAGAACAGGGCCGGATAGGCCTCGGCCATCCGCGAGAGTCCTCCGATGATGACCTCGCGGTTGGCGCCGATGAACGTGTCCCCCAGCCAGGCGAGTCCGAGAATCCCGATCACCGCCGTCAGCCCGGCCTGGCAGGTCTTGGTCCGGACGATCTGATCGGCCCGGGCTGTGGTGAGCGAGATCATGACGGCGGCGACCGTGAACATCACGATGGCGATCGTCATCGGCATCGAGACCGCCGTCCGCGCGTCGGCCGGGCCGACGGTTCGGAGGGCCGGGAACAGTCCGCAGCCGACGACGACGCCGACCCCCGCCAGAAAGAGGCCGGCCGACGCTCCGGCCCCACGTGGTAGAGCGGCCGGCGCTTCGTCGTCCCTCGTTCCTTTCGAATCTTCCACCTCTCCCGCCGCCACGCGTCGCAGGTACTCCGGGTCCTGGTCCAGTTCGACGCCGACGCGCGTCTGAACGAGGGCCGCGACGACGACTCCGAGCAACGTCGACGGGACGCAGATCAGGAGGATCGAGGGGAGGCCGATCCCGTGGGAGCCGAGAATCGCAATCAGCGCCGCCGTCGCGGCCGACACCGGGCTGGCGGTGATCGCCTGCTGGGAGGCGATGGTGGCGACCGCGATCGGTCGCTCCGGCCGGACCCGGCCCTTCATGGCGACTTCGTAGATGACCGGCAGGAGCGGGTAGAAGACGTGCCCGGTGCCGGAGAGAAACGTGAAGAGGTACGCAACCAGGGGGGCGACGATCGTGACGTGGCGCGGACTGCGGCGGATGATCCGGGAGGCGACCTGAACGAGGTAGTCGATGCCTCCGGCCGCTTCCATGGCCGAAGCCGCCATGATGACCGTCAGGATGATCAGCAGGACCTCGCCCGGAATGCTCCCCGGCTTCTCGCCGAACAGGAAGACGAGCACCGCCAGGCCGACGCCCCCCCACAGTCCCATTCCAACTCCGCCCGCCCGCGCCCCGATGGCGATGGCGGCGAGGAGGACGAGCAGTTCGAGCGTCAACGTCATCCCGGTCGCTCCGCGGCGGTGCAGCCCAGTACGGCATGCTACATCAGGAGAGGACGTCCCCTTCGTCCGTCGGCCGGTCTCTCCCAGGTGCCGCCGCAGTATGCGGGTCGCAATTCGGAAAAATCAACGAGGGTCCGCATCGATTGCGAGCGGCCGGCGGATGCGGTGGCGGATGCGCGGGCCAACGTTCCGGATCCACCCGGCCGAGGGGCGAGCCGGCTCGGGAACGCAGCCCGTTGAAGGACGCTCCACGGGGCCGACGGGCTCACGGGAGGTTGTACTGCACGGTCGCCTGGATGCGGTGGGAGTCGCCGAAGTTCCCGTTGCGGACTTCGTTCGAGCCGTAGAGGTACTCGACCCCGAGACTGGTGTTGTCGATCGGCGTCCAGATGAGGTTCGCCGCCACGTAGTTCGAGAACTGCGACGTGTCCGGCGGGTCGGTCTCTTCACGACGCCGGAGGGCGAAGCTGTAGACCCCCGTGCTGCTCAGGGTCTCGGTCCAGGCGTGCGTCACCGCGAAGCATCCGCCGACGAACTGGACGGTGTCGACCGTTGTGGGCGAACCGAGTCTCAGGTCGGATCCGCCGCGGTACCGGCCGAGGCCGTCTCCGAAGACGAACTCACCGATGATCTTGTCCTGCTTCGTCGGATAGAGAATGCCGATGAAATTGAACGCGTAGCCGAATCGATCCTGCTGCGGGCCAATGTCCGGTTGATAGGCAACGTCGCGAAAGAGGGCCGCGACAAACCACTCGTAGGATTCGCTCTTGTACTTGAGATGGGTCGCAAAATCGGGGATGGGCTGCGCGGGGACGCCCGGAATGGCGAAGATCACATTGTCGTCGACCGCCGTCGTGGGATTCTCGATGGAGGCGGCCCACTTGAGATTGTCGCTGAGCGTTTCCGTCCACCGGAACTGCGCCTGCCGCTGCACGATGAACGCGATCGGACTTTCAAAATCGAGTGTCCTGGGGATCGCGTTCGGATCCGTGAACACGGTCCACGTCTGGCCGGCGAGGAGCGGACCGACTTCCGTGTAGGCGTGCCGGATCCGGAGTTGATTCCCGTCGGTGAAGAAGTCGGTCTCCACGTACCCGCGGACCGTTCCCCAGTCGCTCGGCGCGCGGACGTCGAGGTTGAGCCGGGTCGCCTTGGCCTGCATCAGCGTGTTCTGGCCGTCGCGCCCGTCGACGGGAATCGTCGTGGGGACCCAGCGATCGCGGACGCCGGCCGGTTTGAAGTCGTGGATGAAGTCCGCTTTGACGAAGCCGCCGAACTTCCACCAGATCTCCGTCCCCGGGATCTTACTCGCCCTGGGGAACTCCGCGGAGTCGGCCTTCGAGGCAATCCAGTGGCCCTGGCTCGTCTCGCTGACGCTCAGTGCCGGACCGAGCTCCGGGGGGGCAGGGGAGGGGGAGGGGGAGGGCGGGGGATCGGGAACGGTCGGACTGAACTCGTCTTCCGCGGGAGGCGACGGCGGCTGCGTGGGGGCGGTCTCCTGGAAGATCGCGTCGACCCGGAAGCGGTCTTCCTCACGAGGTCCCACGGCCTCCTGGCCGCAGGCCGGCGGCACGAAGAGGCCTGCGAGAACAAGCCCAATGGCGATGCGGCGGATTCCGGCCATGGCCATCTTGTTCGCGAACGCTCAGGCAGTGAGAGAATGAGGGTCGTGAATCAGGCGAGGGAAATGGCTTGAGGCTAGAAGTCCTCCCGGTCGGCGGCAATCTCAGAACCGGTTCGATGTCCCCCTTCCGCAAGTTCTGCCGAACGGGGTGCTCCGTGGCACGACAGAGAGTCCGGCGGAGGGCGTCCGGGACGAGCGGCGAGTCGCTTCCGGGGCCGCCCGGGGACGCCTGGAGGTCGACACAAGGCCTGACTTCCATGGCGGAGCGGCCGCGATCCCGCGCGGGTTTGCCGTCGCTCGATGAGCGGCGAGGGCTCCGGGAGGTGGTGTGGCGATCACTTGCATGTCTTCCGGCGGGGCGCAAACTGGGAGTCGTCGCCTGCAGGCCGATCGGCGCCGGAACGGGTTGGGTCGACATGCTTCCGTGCCCAGGGGCCGGCGAACGGGGTCCGCAGGTGGTCTGCCTGTCCACACATTGCTTTCTGCCGGGAGAGCGCATCATGAAGGTCAAGCTGGTCGGTGCATCGGGTGGGGAAGTCACGGGGTCGTGCTATGTGATCCGCGCCAACGGAGCCACGGTGCTCCTTGATGCCGGAATGTTTCAAGGGGGGCGCCAGAGCGAGGCCAAGAACCGGCTCCCCCCCGGCGTCCGACCGGAAACGATCGACGCCCTCCTGCTGACGCACGCGCATCTCGACCACACGGGGCGCGTGCCGCTCCTGATCAAGCATGGATTCCGGGGCCCGATCTATGCGACCAGCGCGACGATCGACCTCGGCGAAATCATCCTCAGCGACTCCGCCCGCCTCCAGCAGCAGGATGCGGAGCGTCAGACCCGCCGCGGAGCGCCGGACGCCCCGCCCGTCGAGCCGCTCTATGCTCCGGAAGACGTGGAGCCGTTCCGCAGCCAGACCCGGACCGTCGCCCTGAACAAGCCGGTCAAGGTCGCCCCGGGGATCACGGCCCGCTGGATCGAGGCGGGACACATGCTCGGGTCGGGGAGCATCGAGCTGACCGTCGAGGAAGAGGGGAAGAAGAAGGTCGTCGTGTTCTCCGGCGACATCGGCCCCGTGACGATGCCGCTCCTCAACCAGTTTCAGACGTTCGAGCGGGCCGACGCCGTGTTTCTCGAATCGACCTACGGGGATCGGGACCATCGCCCCTATGCCGAGACGCTCGCCGACTTCGAACGGATCGTCAAAGAGGTCTCCGGGACCGGCGGCAAGATCCTGATTCCGACGTTCGCGATCGGCCGCTCGCAGCAGATGCTGTATCACCTGGCGGTGATGTTCCTGCGGAAGGACATCCCCGGTTTTCCGGTGTACCTCGACAGCCCGATGGCGATCAACGCCAGCGGGGTCTACACGAAGTATCCCGACCTGCACGACGAGGAACTCGTCGCCTGGAAGAAGAAGGGGCTCCTCCCGCTGAATCCCGCCTACTTTCACACGAGCACGACCTCGGTCGAATCGAAGCGGCTGAACGACCTGCGGGGGCCGTGCGCGATCCTGGCGGGAGCCGGCATGTGCAACGCCGGCCGGATTCAGCACCATCTCAAGTTCAACCTCCCCAATCCGAAGACCCACGTCCTGATCGTCGGTTATCAGGGGTACGGATCGCTGGGACGGAAGCTGGTCGAAAAGCAGAAGACGGTCACGATCCTCGGCGAGAAGGTCCCGGTGAGGGCCAAGATTCACACGCTCAACGGCTTCAGCGGCCACGCCGGCCAGACCGATCTGCTCAAGTGGTTTTCGACGCTGGCCCCCTCGAAGCCCCACGTGATCCTGACGCACGGCGAAGACCGGAGCCGGACGGGTCTCGCCCAGGCGATCCAGACCCGCTTCAAGCTGACGGCGACGCTCCCCAATCAAGGGGACGTCATCGAGATCTGACTGCTCCCCGAGTCCCTTCGCTGGGGGCGGCCCGGACCGGACCGTATTCTTCACGCAGTCGGAGCGGACCTGTCCCGGTCTGTGCGGCCCGGGCGGTCCTCGATCACTTCTGGAACACGGCCTCTCATGAATTGGATTTTTCAGCTCTATCAGACCAACCCGACGGCTCAGGCGATCGCAATTCTGGCGTTCGTCTGCGTCGCCGGGATGAGCCTGGGGGGAATCGGCTTTCGCGGGATCCGGCTGGGGACCTCCGGCGTCCTGTTCGCCGCGCTCTTCGTGGGGCACTTCAGCAAGCCGATCGATCACAAGACGCTCGAGTTCGTGAAGGAGTTCGGCCTGATCCTGTTTGTGTTCTGCATCGGACTGCAGCTGGGGCCGGGCTTCTTCGCTTCGCTGCGGGACTCGGGGCTGCGTCTGAATCTCCTCGCGGCTTCGATCGTCGTCCTGGGAGCCCTGCTGTCGGTCGGGGTCGGGTGGCTGCTCGGCGTGGACAGCGCGGCGGTGCTGGGGGTGTTCTCGGGGGCGACGACCAATACGCCGTCGCTCGGGGCGGCGCAGCAGACCCTCTCGTCGTTCCCCAATGTCTCCGCCGACCGGGCCGCCCTTCCGGCGCTCGCCTACGCGGTGACGTATCCGATGGGGATCGTGGGGATCATCGGGACGCTGCTCCTCCTCCGCTCCCTGTTTCGAGTCGACGTCGATGCGGAGGTCGCGGCTCTCCGCGCCGCGCGGCCCGAAGGACAGCATCCGCTCAAACGTCAGACGCTGATCGTGGAGAACCCGAACCTGGCGGGAGTCCCCATCGGCGACGTGCCGGCCCTCATCGAATCGGGAGTCGTCGTGACCCGCGTCCGGCACGCCTCGGACGGGACCGTCTCGGTGGCGACGCGGACGACCCCTCTGAACATCGGCGACGCCATCGACGTCGTCGGATCGCCGCTCGGCCTGAGCCGGTTTCAGCAGGTTGTGGGCGGGATCCATCCCGACAGCCCCTTCCCGGCCGACGGGCCCCTCCAGCAGACGAAGATCGTCGTGACGAGGAAAGAGGTTCCCGGACGGACCGTCCGCGACCTGCAGCAGGAATCCCTGCGGCATGTCGTGATCACAACCATCCTGCGGGGCGAGGTGGAAGTGGTCGCCACTCCCGACATCGCCCTCCGCTTCGGGGACGTGCTGCAGGTGGTGGGGCCGCAGGCGGACATCGAGCATGCCGAGAAAGTCCTCGGGAACTCGGTCCAGGCTCTCAATGAAACGCACTTCGTTCCGCTGTTCGCCGGCATTGGAGTCGGCATCCTGCTGGGGACGTTTCCGATTCCGATTCCGGGTTTCCCGCAGCCTCTCAAGCTCGGACTCGCCGCGGGGCCGCTGATCGTTGCCATCCTGGTCGGCCGGCTCGGACGGATCGGGGGACTGGTCTGGCATATGCCCCGCAACGCGAATCTGGCGTTCCGCGAACTGGGGATCTCCCTCTTCTTCGCCAGCGTCGGCCTGCTGGCGGGCCCCACCTTCTTCTCGGCGGTCCTGAGCGCCACGGGGGTGCTGTGGCTGGTCTCCGGCCTTTGCGTGACGGTGATCCCGCTGCTGGTCGCGGGAGTCGTCGCGCGAAAAGTCTTCGGGATGAACTACGTGGAACTGTCCGGCCTGCTCGCGGGGAGCATGACCGATCCTCCCGCCCTCGCCTTTGCGGGGAGCGTCTGCCGCTCGGAGTCCCCCGCCGTCGCGTATGCTGCCGTCTATCCGCTGACGATGCTGCTCCGAATCATGTCGGCCCAGGTCCTGGCGGTGACGTTGTGCGGATGACCCTCCCTTCCGGAAGAGCCGACCGGGAACTCCGTGGAACCCCAACCGATGTCGGTCGACAACAAAGTCCCTGAGCGTCGATCGGACGCGAACCCGTCCGGCGTCCACGCCTCGGCGAAGGGAACGCTGGTCGATCGCATTCGTCGCGTTCTTCCGGGCATCGACGTTCTGCGTCAGTACGATCTCTCGAATGGGCGGTCCGACCTCGTCGCCGCGATCGTCGTCGCCCTGGTGCTCATCCCTTCGGCGCTGGCCTACGCGGAGCTGGCCCGCTGTCCCCCGGCGGCCGGCCTTTACGCGGCCGTCGCGGGGATGGTGACGTTTGCGTTCTTCACCCGTTCGCGGCATCTGATCGTCGGCCCGGACGCGGCGATCTCGCTGCTCGTCGGCGCGGCGATCGGCCCGCTCGTCGGAGAGGATCCGGGAAAGGCGGTGGCCCTGGCCGGCATCCTCTCGCTCCTGACCGCGGGGGTCCTGTTCCTCATGGCGCGACTGCGTCTCGGGATCGCGGCCGACTTTCTGTCGAGTCCGGCGCTGCTTGGCTTCATGAACGGGGCCGCGATCGTCATCGTCGGAAGCCAGATCGGCAAGCTCTTCGGGATTCCCCTCACGGAGTCGAACACGCTGCTGCGGTTCTGGGAGTGGATCTCGAATATCGGCAGCGTGCATGGGCCGACCATCGTGATGGGGCTGATCTGCATCGCTGCCCTGGCCTTCTGCCGCCGCGCTCTCCCGCGCGTCCCCGGTGCGATCGTTGTCTTCCTGATCGCCGTCTCGGCCGGGCGGGTCCTGGACTTCACGCTGTTGGGCATGCAGGTGATCGGCGCTGTCGATCTCCGCCTTCCGATCGCGGTCCGGCCTGGGCTGAACCCCTCCGAAGCCGCACCGCTCTTTACGGCGGCGATCGGCATCGCGCTGCTCGTCTTCTCCGAAGGTGTCGTGCTCGGACGGACGGTCGCGAGAAAGCATGGATACCAGATTGATCCGGATCACGAACTGATTGCCTTCAGCGCGGCGAACGCCGCGGCAGGCCTCGTGGGAAGCTTCGCGATCGGCTCGAGCCAGACCCGGACGCTGCTCAACGATGCCACCGGCGGGCGGACTCAGGTGGTCAGCTTCCTCGCGTCAGCGATCGTGATGGTGACGGCGATCCTGCTCATGCCCTGGATTGCCACAATGCCGTCCGTGGCGATCGCCGCGATCCTGATCTTCACCGGCGTGACGCTCGTGGACTTCCCGCTGTATGGGCGGCTCTGGCGGATGCACCGCTTCAGCATGGTGGTCGCGGCGGCGACGACGGCGGGCGTCGTCGTCATCGGCGTGCTGCCGGGGATCCTCCTGGGGATCTTTCTCTCGCTCCTCGGGGTTCTGGCCTCGATCATCCGCCCGCAGGACGCCCTGCTCGGATGCGTACCCGGCTCCACAACGCTGCATGACGTCGGAGACGACGAAGCGGCCGAAACGATTCCGGGCCTCGTGGTCTACCGGTTCTACGGGCCGGTGATTTTCGCCAACATCCGGTTCTTTGTGGAGCGGGTCGAGTGGTTCCTCTCCCAGGAGGAGACGCCGGTTCGAGAGGTGATCCTCGACGCCCGGGCCATCCCCGGCATCGACGTGACGGCGGCCGAGCAGCTCGCGGATTTCGTGACGGCGCTCCGAAAGCGGCAGATCGAAGTCGTCATCGTGAAGGCGCACCTGCCGCTCCGCGAGTCGCTCTCGCACTTCAGCCCGGGCTTCGAGGCCTGCCCCCGCTTCAGCCAACTGTCCGACGCCGTGGCGGCTTTCCAGGAGAGGCAGGATGGCAATCGCCACCCACCGGAGTCACCCGACAGTTGATTCCAAGTCCCCAAGCCAGGTGTTCGATGCGGTTGGCTCTCGCCCTTGCGATGACCTTCTGACACGATCACGTGGTCGGGGATGAAGGCGAGTCTCCCGGAGCTCGGAGGCCCGCGTCGTTCCGCTCGCTTCGACGTACCTGCCTCCGGACATCAGGACACCCATCAGAAGTCGTACCAGATCCCACCGCCGCTCACACGTTCCCTCCGGCCGACAAACTCCCACTGCATCGCCGGACCCTCGTAATGCTGAACGCCGATCCGCCACAGATGATTGGACCGCCGTCCACGCCACTGCCACCCGGCAGTCATGTTCACGCTCGTGATCCAGTCCTCGTCCTGCCGCGTGTGCCAGTTCACGGCCGCAAAGGGCGCCCCGCCCAGCCCTGTCGGCCCTTGAGGGCTGTACTGGAGGCCGTACTGGAACTCGAGCGGCCGCGCGTCCCCATCCGTCCCCGCATAGGCGATCTCCGCATAGACCTGAATCGCCTCGGTCACATCAATGAACGTGCCGGCAATCGCGGAGTCGCGGACATAGTTGATCCGCTGGTAGGTCGGGTTCGCCAGGAGGAACTCGTCGCCGGCATGTGAGCTCAAGTGGTAGTAGCCCGCCTTGAACGCAACGGGACCCTCCCGCCAGACGCTCAGCAGTCCAAACCGATAGTCCGACGCGTCCAGCGGAGCCGAGGGTTCCAGGATCTGCAGTCGGGCCATGACGGCGCCTTCCATCTGCAGTTCCCATCCCTCCGGCCGAACGGGGTCCAGCGTTCCGTGACGGAGAAGGGCCACTCGTCCGCCGAGAACCGCCTCCCATCGCCAGATCCTGTCCGGGCCGATCAGGGAGGCGACGCCGAACCGCGGCTCTTTCTCCCCCGCCAGATACGACGGGTACATCACTCCGTCGGGAAGCAGCTGCCATTCTTCGACACGGAGTGCAGCTGAGCCCGGAACGCCGATCGCCGCGTCGGAGTCGGACACGTCCGGTGCCTCCGCGAAGGCCGGCGTGATGAGGGGGGGAAAGTCCCCCTCGGAGCTGAAGTCCGTTGGGGCGGGGTTCAGGCGTCTTTCCGCGGCGTCGCTGGTGAGGTCCGACTCCGCAACGGCGATCTGTACGAGCGCCAGCAGGATCGCAGCAGCCCCCAGAAGGCATCGAGTGCTCTGCGCCGTCACCGAACTCCCCCCTGATGGCAAACTGGGAACCTGTCTTCGCAGGAAATCGTCTGCTTGGACACCGTCCGATGGAAACGTCTCCAACCTTGAGGTTTTGATCAAGGCCAGTTCCGACGCGGACCCTCAAGCCGCCTCCCTGTCGAGTGAACTCTCTCCGAAGGGCTGGTCGTCGATCGAGAGGCTGTGGTTCCCTCGGGACGCCGGCCCTCGTTCCGCGGGTCGGCTCCCGCACCGGATGCGAACCATCTCGGTCAGGGCCCGGGCGTAGGTCAACCAGTTCACTTTGGAGCCTCGCTGTTCCGACCAGCACTCCAGGGGAAAGTCGTACGCCACTCCTTCCAGTCCGTGATGGAGGGACTTCAGTCGCAGAAGAAGCTCCACGTCGAACAGCCAGCGGGAGTGGAACGGCTCCTTGAGCGATTCGATGAGCTCCGCCGTCACCCGGAACAGCTTCGCGCCGCACTGGGTGTCCCGGGTCGGCAGTCCCGTCATGGCGTGAATCGTCCAGGCCGCGATCGATCCCAGCCGCCGCCGCATCGGATCGCGCCGGATGCGGTGTCCCAGGAGCGGCAGACGGACTCCGATCACGACATGGGTCTCCGGGTCGCGCGCCAGGACCGCTTCCATCAGGGGGACCTGCCGCAACGGGGCGGCGAGGTCCGCGTCCCAGTATCCGACGAATCGGGCTCCCGCGTTGATCGCCGCCAGCAGGCCTTGCCTGACCGCTTCGGCTTTGCCGCAATTCTGTCCGAGGCTTCCCACGGAGCAGGAGCCCGGGTGGTTCCGTCGAAACTGCTGCAGGAGCGGCAGCGTCGCGTCGGTGCTTCCGTCGTTCACGAACAAAACCTGCGACGTCGACTGGCCGCGGAGGAACGTGCCGAACGCCGAAAGGCGCAGCCGCCGTTCTTCGTTGAAGCAGGGGATGACCAGAAGCGTCTGGGGGGCGGTGGTGAGGGCCACGAGGTTGTCCTCTCGGGGGGATCGCGTGTCGGCTCGTTCACGGCAACGAGGCGTATTTCGGAGGGGTGACTTCCATCAGCACCGCGTCGCGCTGCTCGACAATCGGTCTGGCCCTCCCGGACCGGCGTGCCGCGTCGGCCGACTCGCGCGGCATGACCAGCAGAGTTCCGGGGGTCATGAGCGCCGCTTCCTGGTCGGCCGCGGTGTCCGCTCGCTCGGCCTGACCGCGGGTGTAGAAGCGGCTGGAGAACTGAAAGCAGTTGGCGAAGACGAGCGGCTGGCCGGGGTGCCGATGGGCCGCCGCTTCGACGAGGCTGCGAGCGGAGCGTCCGTCGAACAGGTTCGGGCCCCACACGAAGCAGAGCGGAGAGACGGCGATTCCTCCCATGAGCAGCAGCGCCGGAGTCGCCCGCCTCCCCCAGTGCGCGGCGGACTCGCTCCATCGCCCGACGAGGAGCGCGAACGGGGGAATCGCGGTCAGCGTGTAGGTCCAGAGGATGTTGGAGGCGATCGTGAAGAAGAGCAGCGGAGTGAGGGTCCAGCACCAAAGCCAGAGGTCGACCTGCGGCGTCGCCCGGCTCTCGGCGGAGCGGAGCCGCCGGGAGCCTTCCTCCAGCATGACCGGGAACCAGAAGCAGGTGGCGGCGGCCCAGTACAGCCAGATGGTCCCTCGCGGAACGCTGTGGGCATGCCCGAAGCGGTCTCCGTTCCAGTTCGGCTCCAGGAACCGCTGGATGTGCTCGCCGATGACGAAGTATTGAATGAAGCCGGGATGGGCAAGCTCCGCCGGGATGTACCATGCCAGGGCAATCGCCGTGGCGAGCAGGAGGCCGCGGCCGCTCCAGAGCCTGCGGATCACATGGGCCGCGTCCCCGCACAGCAGGGCGTAGGCTGTCAGCGGCATCCCGATCAGCGCCAGGGTCGCCGGCCCCTTGCAGAGGGAGGCGACGCCGATGGCGGTCCAGAAGGACCACCGGCCGGTCGAGTCGTGCGGCGTTTGAAGCGTCTGCCACGCCGCGAGCATGGCGACCGTGACGACCAGCATCTGCGTCGCGTCGGTCATCACGGTCCCGGCGCAGACGATCCAGATCGGCGAGCTGACCAGCGAGGCGACCAGCATCCATCGTCCGCCGCGTCCGATCTCGAACTGCCGCGCCCATCCGAAGAGCAGGCCGGCCGTGGCGAGGGAGACCAGCAGCGACGGGAGCCGCAGGCAGAACTCGTTGTGGCCGAGAAACCGCCAGGAGAGAGCGGCGAGCCAGGTTGCCAGGGGAGGCTTTGCGAGGAACGGCTCATCGGCCGACAGGTGCGGCATCAGCCAGTAGCCCCCTTCGGCCGTGACGCGGGCGAGTTCGCCGTAGCGGGCTTCGGTCTGGTCGGCGAGGGGTTGCGTCGCCATCAGCCAGACGCGGCAGACGAGGGCGAGGACGATCGCTGCCTGAAGCAGCGGAATCTCGTAGCGGGAACGGGTGCGATCCATCGCGAGGTTTCAGAAGACGGTCGCCCGGCAGGAGTCACCGGGCGTCGGCGAACACTAGCCCGTTCGGGAAAGTTCGTTCGAGGGGAGTCGCGGAAGATAAGCAGTTACTCATCGTCCAAGCGTCTGATTGACCTGACGCGATTGTCATGTCTCGTCCTACAGTCCGCGCCGAGAGTTGCCGGGGAGTCGTGATCGTCGCGCTCCCCAGGATGCCTCGCCCCGCCGACAGGATGCCGGGCGGGATGGCGCAACACTCGTTCTCCCTTTGTTCTTGTGCGAGCGCGTCATGGTTGATCGCCTGCGATCCCGCTTTTCCGTGTCGGGGCTGACCGCCGTCGAGGGAGCGCGATGTGTGGACGATCTGACCTTGGAGCTGGCGAGCCGGACCTGGCATCATCGGCCGGTGATCGTGCTGGATTCCGCGGAGCAGCGGGTCATTGTGGAGCTGGAGTGCGACTTCGACAGTTTCGATGTTCCCGACAGTCTGGTGCAGATTCAGTTGCGTGAGTTACGGGACTCGCTTCGTCGGACGCGGTGGGGAGGTCGGCGGTTGCGGATTGAGACGGAGGATGTGTGGGTGCTGTGAGGAGGGAGGGGGAGGAGGCTTAAGGCGGAAGGTAGAGGGGACAGCCGACGTCGCCTTGTGTGGTCGGAGCGCGTGTCAGGCGGACGGGGGGCGATGTGCAGCCCGATAGAATTCGCCCACCGGGTCCAGGGGCACCCTGGTGGGGGATGCAAGGGGGCAACGCCCTCTTGCCCGCCGGAGGCCTGGCCGTCGAGAGATGTCGGAAGGAGGGCGTATCCAAACGCGGGCGCCGTGCCGTATGCCCCCACATCAACCCGCGGGGATTCCAAGGCGAGCGGGGAGTCCTCGACGCCGGTTTCATAAAGGGGACGTCCGTTGCTTACCACGGTTCCTCATGGAAGAGGCCTCCGGCGGCAAGGGGGTGAGACCCCCTTGACCCCGGCTGCCGTGGCACGTTGGGTTTGACGCAGCAACGCTGTGCCGGCAAAAGCGTCCTGCACGAAGTCCACGGGTCTACAGTGCGCCCGGCCGCTCCGACGGAGAGACCAACAACGACTCCAGCGGCAGACCCGTCGCCGCCGTCACCCCGGCCGCCGCCTGCGAAATCTCATTCAGCGAGTCAAGCAGCGCCCGGCGGTTCTGGATCAAACTGTTCCGCGACTGGAACACCCGCAGGATGTCCACCTCCCCCGCCACGAACTGCTCCTCCAGCTTCTGAAGCTCCACCGGAAGCTGGCCCGACGCTGAGTCGTCACTGAACGTCGTCAGCAGCCGGAACGCCCGGTTGTAACGGTCGATCGCCGCTTCGGCTTCGAGACCGGCCCGACGCTCAAGCTGCCGCCAGGCCATCACCCGCTGCTGCAACTCCGCCTCGCGAAGCCGCAACAGCGGCGTCCCGGTGTTCCAGACGGGAATGTCCATCTGGGCGCGAAAACCCCAGAAGGTGGTCCCGACATCGTTCCGCTGGTAGTAGGGACCGAGCTGCACGTCGGGAACACGGGCCGCATCGGCGAGATCGGTCCCGGCCCGCGCGACATCGACATCCGACCGCGCGGCAAGGACATCCGGCCGGCCCGCCCCCTGCGCGACGGACAGCGGAGCGGCAATCGACGGGCCGGTCGGAACGTCGATCGTCTCCGCGGCGCCGTCTTCATTCCCGCCGCCGCCGCCGCCGCCGCCCCAGGCGACGCCGAACAGCGGTCGCCACGGATAGCCTTCGAGGCCATTGGCGAGCGGAATTTGAAGCGTCGGGGAAAGCCCCAGGTGCCGCCGCAGGTCGAGGAGGGCCGTCGCGGCGGTCGCTTTCGCCAGGACCAGTTGCTGCTGCGTCGACCGGGCATCGAGCCGGACGATGGCGACGTCCGCTCCCGTCGCGTCTCCCGCTTCCAGCCGCTTTTCGAGAATCCGCAGCAGCTCCTGATTGTTGTCCGCCGTGGCCTGCGCCAGGTCCCTGAGGCCGGCCTGATAGAGGGCCGTGAAGTACAGCCGCTCCGCCTGGGCGATCGTGTTCAACTCGGCCTGCAGGATCGTCCAGCGGATGCTGTTCAGCTGGGCACAGGCGATGTCCTCGCGATACCGCTGCTGATGGGCGAGCTGGATCTGCTGCATGACGAGGACGTAGTGGTTCGTCGTCCCCGGCGGGCCGATCCGCCGGTCCTGGTACGGAGTCGCCTGGATCTGGACGTACGGATTGAACGGATACGTCTCCGCCACCCCCACGGCCCCCCGCCCCACGCGCTCCGTCTGCCGCTGGGTGATGAGATCGGGGTTCTGCGCGAGCGCCGTCGTGATGGCGTCGAACACCGTCAGTCCCGGCGCGGCATCGACGACCGTTGCGGGCGGACTGGTCGCCTCAGCGGCGACGGCGACGGTTTCGTTCGTCGACTCGACCCCGTCGACCTGCTCGATCTCCGCCGCGGAGGACTCGTCCACCTCGTCGTCGATCCCGCGCCGCTCATCGGCAGAAGCGATCCGCACCTCCTCCGCGGGAGCGGAGAGGGCCGCCGACCTGGGGGCGGTCCGGCAGCCGGCAAACGGGCTCAGCAACAGGAGAGTCGGTATCCATACCGGACGGAACTGGCGCACGGTGATCCCCAACGGTGCGAGAAGGTCAGGCGTGAATCGCGCGGCGGGCGATCAGCGAAGGTCGCCAGCGATTCGCGTCGTCACCGCAGGTCTTCCGGACCGCAACGCGGGACGCCTTCTTAAGGTCGTCCGGCGAACGTTCGCACGCTGATCGTCTTGGCCCATTTGCCCGCCGATCCGGCCCCGATGGCAACGTCGTGACGATTGTGTCGAACGGTGCGATTGGCCCAGGTCGGACATCCGCTTCCCGCCCCGCGAGTTCGTCAGTCGAACTGCGCGAGATAAGAAAAAGCTCATCTTGCCGCCGTTTCCCGCGCCATCGCGGCAGGAACATTGGCGACCCTCCTGACCGCCGGTACCGTCGATCGTTCGTCAGCGAACAGTCGTCACAACAGACGGACGACGTTCGAACCGATCGGGCTTCCGAGCCCCGCCCCGCTCCCTTTGACGCCCCCGCCCTTTTGATGCCTCACCGATCGATGCGCGGAACGCCCACCTCACTCCTTGTTATCGGCCTCCTGCTCGCCGGTTGCGAACGAAAATCGGCCCCTCCGCCGACCCCCGTGGCACCGGCCAAGATCGCGGCGGTCGTCTCGGAAGAGTCGCTGAACCGGATCACCCTGACGTCCGACGCGGTGAAGCGGCTCGCGATCGAGACGGCGAAGATCGAGACCCGCTCGCTGCCGCGGTTCCGCCCCTACGGCGCGGAATGCACGCTTCCCGGCGGCGCGCTGCTGATCGTCCCCGCGCCGGTCGCCGGAACGGTCCGGACACCGGCCGGCCGGGGGGCCTTCCCGCAGCCCGGCGCCTGGGTGGCGATCAACGAACCGCTCTTCGAGCTCCTGCCGCTCCTGTCCCCCGAGCGGGCCGTCCTGACCCCCGCCGAGCGGGTCCAGATGGCCCAGACCCGCAACACGATCGCCCAGTCGCGGATCGACGCCGACGGACTCGTCCGGCAGGCGGAGGTCCAGGTCGACGCGGCCAAGATCGCCCTCGCCCGGGCGGAGCGGCTGGAGAAGGACAAGGTGGGAACGGTCCGGGCGGTCGACGACGCGCAGGCCCAGCTCTCCCTGGCCCAGAAAGGTCTTGAAGCGGCCCAGGCTCGGAAGACGCTCCTCGACGAAGCCTCGCTGGAAGGAGCGGAGGCGGGAAGCCTGGCCCCGCTGGCGATCACCGCTCCGATGGCGGGCCAGATCCGGACGACCCACGTGGGACCGGGCGAAGTGGTCTCGGCCGGAAACCCGCTGTTCGAGATCCTCAACGACAAGGTCCTGTGGCTCAAGGTCCCGGTCTATGCCGGCGATCTGCCGACGCTCGACACCTCCGCTCCGATCGCGGTCACCGATCTCGCGGCCCGCTACTCGGCGGATCATCTCATCGCCAAGCCGATCCAATCGCCGCCGACGGCGACGCCCCTCGCCTCGGCGGTCGACCTCTACTACGAGGTGGCCAATCCCGAAGGAGCGCTTCGCCCCGGCCAGCGGCTGACGGCCCAGCTCCCGGTGAAGGGGGCGACCGATCAGGCGACCGTCCCCTGGTCGGCGGTGATCATCGATATCTACGGCGGCCAGTGGATCTATGAGCGGCTCGACGAACACCACTTCGTCCGCCGCCGCGTCGAAGTCGCCTGGGTCAAGGACGGACTCGCGATTCTGACGCGCGGCCCCGCTCCGGGGACGACGGTGGTCACGGCCGGCGCGGCCGAGATCTCCGGTGCCGAGTTCGGTTTCGCCAAGTGATCCGGGGAGTCGCCGCGGAACACCGCGTCCACTTCCCCCGCCGACATTCTCCGTAAGGTGCTGTTCCCGATGGCCTGGCTCGTCTCCGCCGCCTTGCGACTCCGCGTCGTCGTCGTCGCTCTCTCGATCCTGCTGATGGTCGTCGGGATCCGACTGGCGCCGGACCTCCCGCTCGACGTCTTCCCCGAGTTCGCGCCCCCCTACGTCGAGATCCAGACGGAAGCCCCGGGACTCTCGGCCGAGGAGGTCGAGAACCTCGTGACGTTCCCGCTCGAGAACGCCCTCATCGGGACGCCGGGCCTCAAGACCGTCCGCTCGAAGTCGGTGCTGGGGCTCTCCTCGATCCGCCTCATCCTCCAGGACAATGTGGACCTGTACCGCTCGCGGCAGCTCGTCCAGGAGCGGCTGGCGGTCGAGGCCCCGCGGCTCCCCGCCGTCTCCCGTCCGCCGGTCATCATGCAGCCGCTGTCGTCGCTGAGCCGGATGATGAAGATCGGCATGACGTCGAAGACCCTCTCGCAGCAGGAGCTCAGCGAGCTGGCGGTCTGGACGATTCGGCCGCGGCTGATGGCGATCCCGGGCGTGGCCAACGTCGCCATCTGGGGACAGCGGGACAAGCAGTTCCAGATCGTCGTCGATCCCGACCGGCTGCGGTCCCACGAAGTGACGCTCGACTCCGTGCTCAAGTCCGCCGCCGAGGCGACCTCTCTCGATGCCGGGGGCTTCGTCGACACCCCCAACCAGCGGCTGGCGGTCCGTCAGGTGACTCCGGTCCGGACGGTCGAGGACCTCGCCAAGACGGTCGTCGCCTTCCGGAACGGGGCCCCTCTCCACATCGGCGACGTGGCGGCGGTCCAGACCGGGACGGCCCCGCCAATCGGCGACGCGATCATCAACGACGTCCCCGGAATCCTGCTGATCGTCGAAAAGCAGCCCGCCGCGAATCTGCTGGCCGTCACCCGCGAAGTCGACCGGGCGATCGAGACCCTCCGGCCCGGGCTGGCCGATGTCGAGATCGACGCCTCGATCTTCCGCCCGGCCACGTTCGTGGAACGGTCGATCGACAACCTGACGCACGTCCTCGTCCTGGGGTGCGGGCTCGTCATCGTGGTCCTGATGGCGTTCCTGTTCGATCTGCGGACGGCCCTCATCAGCCTGACCGCCATCCCGCTCTCGCTCATCGCGGCGGTCCTGGTCCTGTACGCGTGGGGGCTGACGATCAACACGATGGTCATCGCCGGCCTCGTGATCGCGCTTGGCGAGGTCGTCGACGACGCGATCATCGACGTCGAGAACATCGTCCGCCGGCTGGGGACGAACCGCACGTTGCCGAATCCCCAGTCGACCTTCCAGGTCGTCCTCGATGCATCGCTGGAGGTCCGCAGCGCGGTGGTGTACGCGACGGCGATCGTGATTCTCGTCTTCGTTCCGATTTTCTTCCTCGAAGGACTCCCCGGGGCCTTCTTCCGGCCGCTGGCGATCGGCTACGTCCTCTCAATCCTCGCCTCTCTTCTCGTGGCGGTGATCGTCACTCCCGCCCTCTCGCTGCTGCTGTTCTCCCGAGCCCGTGCGCACAGCCACGACCCGCCGCTCACCCGGTGGCTCAAGGTCCCTTACCGGGCGATGCTGCCGTGGGTCATTCATCGTCCGAAGCTGGCGGTCGCCTTCCTGGTCGTGATGCTGGCCGGCACGTTCGTCGGCCTCAGCCGGCTCGGTCAGGAGTTTCTGCCGAACTTTCAGGAGACCGATTTCCTGATGCACTTCGTCGAGCGGCCGGGGACGTCGATCGAGGCGATGGACCGGATCACGGTTGAGGCGAGCCGCGAACTGCGGGCGATCCCGGGGGTGCTGAACTTCGGGAGCCATATCGGCCGGGCGGAAGTCGCCGACGAAGTGGTCGGCCCGAACTTCACGGAGTTGTGGATCAGCATTGATCCGAAGGTCGACTACGACTCGACGCTGCACCGCATCCAGACCGCCGTCGACGGCTATCCGGGCCTGTACCGGGACGTGCAGACGTACCTGCGGGAGCGGGTCAAGGAGGTGCTGACGGGGGCCAGCTCCAGCATCGTGGTGCGGATCTTCGGTCCCGAGCTGGCCGGGCTGCGGGAGAAGGGGAAAGAGGTCGGGGCGGTGATGGCGAAGATTCCGGGGGTCACGAACCTCAAGGTCGAGTCGCAGGTGCTGGTCCCGCAGATCGAGGTCCGCCTCCGGCCCGAGGCGGCCGAGCGGTTCGGGCTGACTCCCGGCCAGATCCGCCGCGCGGTGACGACGATCCTCCGCGGTTCGAAGGTGGGGGAAGTCTATGGCGGTCAGCGGAAGTTCGATGTCGTGGTGTGGGGGACCGATGTGGCCCGGACCGATATCGCGTCGCTGAACGAGGTCAGGGTCGACACGCCGACGGGGGGGCAGGTGCCGCTTCGCGACGTGGCGGATATTGAGGTCGTTCCGGCGCCGAACGAAGTGAAGCGGGAGGGGGGCTCGCGGCGGATCGACGTGACCTGCGATGCGGCGGGGCGGGACCTGGGCTCGGTGGCCCGGGATATCGAGCAGGCGGTGTCGGCGATGCACTTCGAGCATGGTTATCACCCCGAGATCCTGGGGGAGTACACGGCCCGGCAGGATTCGGAGCGGCGGCTGATCGCTTTCGGTGCGGCGGCGCTGGCTGGGATTCTGCTGATCCTTTACATCGATTTTCAGTCGGTGCGTCTGACGGCGCTTGTGTGTCTGACGATCCCGTTCGCCCTGATCGGCGGGGTGGCGGCGGTGTGGATTTCGGGGGGGCGGTTGTCGCTGGGGTCGCTGGTTGGGTTCGTGACGGTGCTGGGGATTGCGGCCCGGAACGGGATCATGCTGGTCAGTCATTACCGGCATCTGGAGGAGGTGGAGGGTGAGCCGTTTGGACCGGGGCTGGTTCTGCGGGGGGCGGAGGAGCGGCTGGCGCCGATTCTGATGACGGTGCTGGCGACGGCGCTGGCGCTGGTGCCGTTGGCGGTTGCCGGCAATAAGCCGGGTCATGAGATTGAGTATCCGTTGGCGGTAGTGATTCTGGGTGGTCTGGCGACTTCGACGTTGCTCAACATTGTTTTGTTGCCGCCGATTTATCTGGCGTATGGGAGTTCGAAGTCGGGCGTAAAGAAGTGACCCATTTCACCGGGGTCCAGGGGGCACCCTGGTGGGGAGTGCAGAGGGGCAACGCCCCTTTGCCCGCCGGAGGCCTGGCCGTCGAGAGATGTCTGAAGCATGTCGTATCCAAACGCGGACAGCGCGTTGGATGCCCCCTCACCAACCCGCGGAGATTGCAGAGCGAGCGGTGAGTCCTCCACGCCGGTGCCACAAAGCGGACGTCCGTTGCGTACCACGGTTCCTCGTGGAAGCGCCTCCGGGGTCAAGGGGGCGAGGCCCCCTTGACCCCGGCAGCCGTAGCACGTTGGGCTTGAGCAATCAGCGCTGTGCCGGCGGGCCGGATTAAATTTGGCTTATCTGCCGCCTTCGAAACAGGCGAGCCGAAATCCCCTCCCACTACCATCCCCGGGTTTGCGACCGGTTTCCCCACCGGCCAGACTCGGTCCTCTGGGACGAGGATACGATGTCCAACGTACTGATCGTCGAAGACCATCGCACCCTCCGCTCCAGCCTCGAACAAGGCCTCCGCGAAGAAGGTCACACCATCTTCGCCGTGTCCAGCGCCACCGAAGGACTCCTCCTCACCCGCACCGAACCCCTCGACGCCATCATCCTCGACCTCCAACTGACCGACGGAGACGGCCTGACCCTGCTGCGGGAAATCCGCAAAAGCGGCCGCGCCACGCCGGTCCTGATCGTCAGCGCGAGAGACTCCGTCGAAGACCGCATCCTCGGACTCGACACCGGCGCCGACGACTACCTCGTCAAACCGTTCGCGTTCGGCGAACTCCTCGCCCGCCTCCGCTCGCTCCTCCGCCGCGGCGCCGTCGCCTCCGAAGCAGTCCTCCGCCACGACGACCTCCAGATCGACCTCATGACGCGCAAAGTCACCCGCCAGGGCGAGGAAATCTCGCTCACGCGGCGACTGCTCGAACTGCTCGAATACCTCCTTCGCCACAAGAACCAGGTCGTCACCCGCGAGATGCTCGCGCGCGACGTCTGGAAGGCCTCCACCGCCACCTGGACGAACGTGATCGAAGTCCAGATCCGCGAACTGCGGATCAAGATCGAACGCCCCGGCTGGTCGCGGATCCTGCACACGATTCGAGGGGAAGGCTACCGCCTGGGAGACCCGCCGTGACCGGCTGGAGCATCCGCTGGCGACTGACCCTCTCGAACGCCGCCGTCCTGGCCGGCCTCTTCGCCGTGTTCTGCGGCGTGATGCTGTACCTCGTCCACGGACATCTGCAACGAGAAGAAGACGCGTGGCTCTCCGAGGAAATCCACGAGCTCCGCCAGGACGTCAAACTCGCCCGTGATCGCGAGCACCTCCAGGAAACCTTCGACACCCGGTACGCCATCCACTCGGACGTCCACTTCCGTGTCACCGCTCCGGATGCAGCCGTCATCCAGAGCCGCTTCCTCCGCGACACGGCCCTCCCCCGGCCCGGTCACCTCGACGAGACCGAGCCGCCGCAGTTCGAGGACGTCGATCTCCCCGGCCTCGGACAGTTCCGGCTCCTCAGCCTGACGGCCCGGGATAGCCAGGACCGTCCGCTCCTGTTGCAGGTCGCCTCCGCCAAGGCCGAGATGAGCCAGGACTTTCAGTGGTACCTCGGGACCGTCGTCGCCGCGGTTCCGATCGCCCTCCTCGTCGCCATCGCGGCTGGCTACGGCCTGGCGTGCCACGCGCTGGCGCCGGTCGAACAGATGGTCGCCACGGCGGAACGGATCTCCGCGGAGCGGCTCGATGAGCGGCTGACGATCCGGAACCCGCGCGATGAACTGGGACGGCTCGGCCTGACGCTCAACGCGATGTTCGACCGGCTGCACCGCGCGATCGATCAGATGCGGCGCTTCACGTCGGATGCGGCCCACGAGCTGCGGTCGCCGATCGCCGCGCTGCGGACGAAGGCGGAAGTCATCCTGCGGGCTCCTCGGGAGGCCGAGGTCTACCGCCTCGCGATGGAACAGACCGCCGACGAAGCCGCGCGCCTGACCGAGCTGGTCCATCAGCTCCTGACCTTGAGCCGTTACGACGCCGGGCAGTTCCCGCCGCTGGAAGATCGCGTGCGGGTGGACCTCCTGGTGGCGGACGTGGTTGAGCAGTTCCGCAGCCGGACCACCGACTGGCGGCACACGCTCGTGGTTCAGCCGCTCCCTCCCTGGAGCCTGGTGGGGGACGACATCCTGCTGAGCCAGCTGTTCTTCAACCTGCTCGACAACGCCACGAAGTACACGCCGCCGGGAGGGACGATCTGCGTCCGCGGACGGGAGGCGGGCCAGGAACTGGTCGTGGAGGTCGAGGACGACGGGATCGGGATTCCCGAAGAGCTCCAGGGGCGAGTCTTCGATCGGTTCTTTCGCGTGGACTCGTCCCAGAACGACGATCGCTCGGGCGTGGGCCTCGGTCTCGCCATCTGCCGCGCCGTCGTCGAAACCCATCGCGGCCGGATCGCGGTCCGCAGCGCCCCCGGGAAAGGCAGCTGCTTCGGGGTGACACTGCCCGGCGCGCCGGCGGCAAGCTGAAGCGATTCCGGCGGAAGAATGTCTGTCGCCGGGCATCGGTCAAACGGCACGGCGAGCCGTCGACGGCTCATTGCCCCGCCTGACCTCGCGGCGGGGTACCAGTCGCAGAACGGCGAAATACCTGCCGCGCGTGGCGATCATCTGCGCTCCCGGTCCCCGGCCGATTCGACTGACGACGTTCGATTGCTGGGACCTGCTCGAAAAACATCAGGGACATCTATTGGAATGAGAGTTGCCCTCGGCGCATCTGGCGATGCGGGTGCCAGCGGTGTGGCCCGTCGTGAGATTCCACCTCGGGCATGATGACGAGAACTGTGCGGACACTTCTTCTGGCTGTCGTTGTTGGCTTCCTGCCCCTCTCCTTCCTGAGCCTGTCGGGATGCAGCGAGTCCCCACCCTACCCCCAGGCGCAGGTGGCGAGCCCCGAAGGGCGAAAGGGGACGTGCATCGCCTGCAGCCGCGAGATCCCCTCGGTCGGTGCAGACAACCTCGTCACCGTCGGCGGGATCCAGTTCATCGTCTGCGGCCCGGAGTGCCGGGAGAAGACGGCGAAGGGGACTGGCGCGGACCACGGCCACGAACACTGATTCGGATTGGCCGAGCGTCGGGACGCAGTCACGTCGGTACGGAACCCACTCAGTCCGTCATGACAGCCTGCTTGTGATCCTGCGGGACCACGCGTCTCTCCGCAGAAATGAACGAATCGAACTCGATCCGATTGAGGAGAGGACATTGATCAACAGAACGAGAGGCGGATTCACTCTGATCGAGCTTTTGGTCGTCATCGCGATCATCGCGGTGCTGGTCTCGATCCTGCTCCCCGCCGTGCAGCAGGCCCGCGCCGCCGCCCGGGCCGCGCAGTGCCGCAACAACATGAAGCAGCTCGGTCTCGCGCTCCACGGCTACGCCGAGACCTACGGGATGTTTCCCCCCGGCCACATGGACACCTACACCGACGGGATCTCGGCCGGGGCCCGCCATCACTTCGGCTGGCTGACCTCCCTGCTCCCCTATGTCGACCAGGGAGCGCTCTACGCCAAGATCCGCTTCGAGAACGTCACCGCCTTCTCCCCCAACGTCCACATCAATCCGGAGTTCTATCCGGTCGGGACGTTCGAGATCGCGACCTTCCTCTGCCCCAGCGATCCGGTGCGGCGTGCCAATCCCGACATGGCTCCCGCCAACTACCTCTCGAGCCAGGGGAACCTCTGCAACTGCCGCGACACGGTCTGCGACGGCCTGTTCGGCCACAGCTCCTACACCCGGCTGTCGTGGATCAAGGACGGCCTGTCGCAGACGATCGCCGCCGGCGAGACCCTCAAGAGCGACATGAACCCCGCGACGGTCGACGACAACTACATCTTCACCAACTCCGCCGGGGCGAGTGCCCAGGATCTGGGGACCTGTCAGGGGGTCGCCCCCACCGCCTCGGACCGGGGGACGGTCTGGATCGGCGGGCAGCCGCAGTTCAACATCATGGCCACGATCAACACCCCCAATCACCGGTTCTTCGACTGCATTGCTCCCAACTACGGCTGCACGAACTTCGCCGCCCGGAGCGCCCACACCGGAGGGGCCAACCTGGTGCTGGCGGACGGTTCCGTTCACTTCATTTCCGAGAACATCGAGCTCACGGTCTACCGCGCCCTCGGAAGTCGCGCCGGGTCTGAGAAAGTCGGGGAGTTCTGATCTTGGGCACTTTCCGATCGGCCATGGCAACACTCCGCGGCCTCCTGTTCGTTCTTACGCTGGCCGCCTCATGGACGGGGTGGGCCAGCCACGCCGTCGCGCAGGAAGCCCTGAACGCCAAGCCGGCGCCGGAGGCGCCCGCAGCGACGGCCGCCGCGGACATCGGCTTCATCGGCCTGCATGGCGGCATCTACGAGCAGCTGCAGAAGCACGCGGCGGGGCTCAACCTGCGGCTGGTCTACTTTGAAGATGGCGAGATCGCGCGGCGGTCCGCCGATCTGGGGCAGGTCCGCGTCCTGTACGTCCAGCATGTCCGTGAAGAGGACCGGGACGCCTATCAGGCGGCGATCCGGCAGGGACGGACAAAGAACCCCGCCCTCGCGATCTACGTCTTCCCGGCGAACTCCTTCGAGTTCCTCAAAGGGCTCGCCCCCGCCGGCGCGGTGGAGCAGGACGCCGAGGCGCAGAAGTACTACGGCTCCTCGGGCGAGAACCTGCGGCGGCTGCTCGTGTATACGGCCGCCAAACGGCTCGGACGGGACCTGAAGATCGAACCGGCCGAGATCGTCGAGCAGGAGGGGTTCTATCACCCTGGTCACAGTGACTTCTTCCCGACGTCCGCGGCGTTCGAAACCTGGCGTCGCGGCCGCCCCGGGGCACCCGCCGAGGGGCCGCGGCTCCTGATCGCCGTCCACGCGACGCACCTCGCGTTTCAGCAGCCCCGCGTTGTCGACGCGTTGATCCGGGAGTGCGAGCGGCAGGGGGCGATCGCCGCCGCGATCATCGACGGCCGTTCGCCCCGGTACGCCGAACAGGCGGAAGCCTTCGCGCCGCAGGCGGTCATCCACACCTGCCACAGCGGCGACCCGCTTCCGCTGCGGCTCAAGCTGAACGTCCCGCACCTCCACTCGATCTTCCTCCGCAAGCAGTCGATCGATCAGTGGCAGTCGAGCCTCGAAGGGCTCGCGTCGAGTGAGCTGGCATTCCACATCATCGGGCAGGAGCTGATCGGCGCGATCGAGCCGCAGGTCGCCGCCGGGACCACGCAGGGGATGGGGAGCGCCGAGGCGTTCCAGCCGATCCCCGACCGGGTCGAGCATCTCGTCTCCCGGGCGCTGTCGTTCGCCCGCCTGGCCCAGACTCCTCCCGCGAAGAAGAAGGTCGCCGTCATCTATTACGACCGCGAGATGGGGAAAGGGGAGCTGATGCGCGGCAGCTCGACGGGGATGCACATGAACGCCCCGCGGAGCCTCATCAACGTCCTTGAGGCGATGTCCCGGCACGGCTACGACATCCAGCCGGTTCCCCGCCACGAAGACGAGCTCCTCGGCTGGATGATGGAGCGGGGCCGGCAGGTCGGGGTCTGGGCTCCGGCCGAGCTCGACCGGCTGGTCCGGACCGGCCATCCGGTCCTCGTCCCCGAGGCGAAGTACCGGGAGTGGTACCAGCGAAAGGTTCCCGCCGATCGTCGCGAGCAGCTCGAGGCGAAGTGGGGCCCGCCGCCCGGGCGGTTCATGGTCTGGGAGAACGGCGGCCAGAAGCACATCGTCATTCCCCGGATCGAGCTGAACAACGTCGTGCTGCTCCCCCAGCCGCTCCGCGGAGAGCTGCATGGCCGCGAGGAGGCAAGCGCCCAGACGCACGACAAGGTGACGACTCCGCCGCACAACTACCTGGCGACCTACTTCTGGCTGGAGCAGGAGTTCGGCGCGAACGCCCTGATCCACTTCGGGACCCACGGGTCGGAGTTCGCCCTCCCCGGGAAGCCGAACGGCCTCGCCCGCCGCGACTGGTGCGACGTGATCATGGGATCGATGCCGAACTTCAATCCCTGGATCATCGAGAACATGGTGGAGTCCTCGCCGGTCCGCCGGCGGGTCTACGGCACGCTGCTGAGCCACCTGCCGCCGCCGATCGTCGATGCTGGCCTCAGCGACGAGCTCGAGAACCTGCACGAGACGGTCGACAAGTGGACGACCCTCGAAGAGGGGGCCCTGAAGCAGAAGTTCCGCGAAGAGATCTCGCGGCAGGTCCGGGCCTGCCACCTCGACACCGACCTCAAGCTCGTGGGGCCCGACGATCGGCTGCTCGAGCCGCATGAGATCGAGGCGGTCTCGAAGTACCTCCACGCGATCCAGGAGGAGACGACCCCCACAAGCCTGCACGTCTACGGCGAGCGGCCCCGCGCCGACCTGCTGATTCCGTACATGGTCACGATCCTCCGGGCCCCGTTCCTGCGGGAGCTGGGCCGGCTGCAGCACGACCATCAGCACGAAACCGGCATCGACCATGATCACGACCACGACCATGCCGTCCGCCCCGCCGCCGAGAAGATCCTGACCCTCGTGCTCCGGCAGGGGGTCGCGCCGCTCGATGCGGTCAACCTGACGCTCGGAACGGAGCTCAAGGAGCTTCCGGAGGTCCTCGAGAAGGGATTGAAACTCGTCGTCGCGCTCAACGCGGACTTCGACAAAACGACCGACGAGATCGACAACCTGCTGAAGGGACTCGACGGCCGGTTCGTCCCGCCCGGGCCGGGGAACAGCCCGATCCGGAACCCGAGCGCGGTCCCGACCGGCCGGAACATGTACCTCCTCAACCCCGAGGAAGTCCCGACCCCGCCGTCGTGGGAGCTGGGGCGAAAGCTCGCCGACGATCTCATCACCCGGCACCAGTCGCAGACCGGCGAGTTCCCGACCAAGATCGGCTTCGACCTCCGGAGCAGCGCCACCTTCCGGGACTACGGCGTGATGGAGGCTCAGATCCTGCACCTGATCGGCGTCGAGCCGGTCTGGGACGAGCGGAACCTGGTCAACGACGTCCGCCTCGTCCCCCGCGAGACGCTCGGGCGGCCGCGGGTCGACGTCTTCGTCGCCAGCGGGGGCTGGTACGAGTCGAACCTCCCGTCGCGGCTCAACCTGTGGGACAAGGCGATCCGGCTCGCCGCCCAGTCGGACGAGCCGGACAACCCGCTGTTCCGCAACACCGCCCGGCTCAAGGAGACGCTTGCCGGGCAGGGGATCGCCCCCGACCGGGCCGCGCTCCTGTCGCAGGCCCGGATCTTCGGCCGCGCCCCGGGAAGGGAATCGGGGGGCTTCCTTGCCTACCGGGTCGCCCGCTCAGGGGACTGGAACAGCCGGGACGACATCGCCGCCGCCTACCTGGCCGAGAGCAAGCACGTCTTCACCGAGGGGGCCTGGGGCGAGCCGGCCGCGCCCCTCTACGACGCCGCCATCCAGGGGACGCACACCGTCGTCCGGAGCTGGTCCGACCACATGACCGGTCCGCTCGCCAGCCGCTATACGTGGCTGCACGGGGGGAGCCTCAGCCTCGCGGTCGAGGCCCTGACCGGGAAGCGTCCGGAGTACGTCTTCTCCGACGTCCGCGATCCCGACAAGGCGGGGATCGTCAATGCTGAGGAGGCCCTGCGGCGGGAGTTCCGCGTCCGCCTCTTCAACCGGAAATGGCTCGAAGGGATGATGAAGGAGGGGTACTCCGGCGCGGACCACATCCGGTTCCTGACCTCGAACAGTTTCGGCTGGGAAGTGATGCGGCCCGGCAGTGTCGGGACCGACAACTGGAACGAGATGAAGCGGGTGCTGGTCGACGACAAACTGAATCTCAACCTCCGGGAGTGGATGGAGCGGAACAACCCGTATGCCTTCCAGGACACGCTCGCCACGATGCTCGAGGCGACCCGCAAGGGGTACTGGGAGGCGGATCCGCAAACGGTGCAGGAGGTCGCCGTCGCCTATGCGGAGAGCGTCGCCCGCCACGGTCTGTCGGGCCACATGACGAGCGGCGGCAACCGGCCGCTCGATACCCTGGTCCGGGGTGAGCTCGCCAAGGTCACGTCACCGGGGGGGGCTCAGCTCCTCGAAGGCTACGTCCGCGGAATCGAAGCCCAGACGCAGGCGTCTCCGTCGGAACTCGCTCAGGCGACCGCCCCCGCCCCGGGCGCCGCGCCCGGGGCAGCAATGCCCGCCCCCGCTGCGGCGCCGGCCTCGGCACCCCCTGCGGCTGGCTCGGCTCCGAATGCGGCCGCACCTCCACCACCGGCACAGGCCGGAGCGTCTCCTCCTGCGACCGTTCCCGTGGAAGGTCAGCGGCTGCAGGCTTCGGCTCCCCCGGCCAGTACCGACAAGCAGGCGGGGGCTTCGGGGACTCCCCTGTGGGACTCGACTCCCTGGTTCATCGCGGGAGCAGCAACGCTCCTCGTTCTGGCCGGCTTTGTGTTTCGGCGAGGCGCCCCGTGACCGACCGCATCGTCGACATCCTGTTCCAGATCTCCACGGGACTTCTCGCACCGACCCTGGTCGTGCTGCTGATCCTGATGGGGGGGATCCTGCTGCTCCTCGGCGGGATCACCCGCGAGTTCCTCGACCGCCGCGTGCATCTCCAGACCTGGCGGGCGTTCCTCGCGAGGGCCCGTTCGACCGGCGCGTGGGACGAGGGGTTCTATGACCTGCGGCTCGTCGGCTACCCCGCCCGGTTTCAGGCCCGCACGCGGGACGCGCGGCACAACCCGCTCGTGGCCCGCAAGTGTCTCGAGGACCTCGAGCTCGACATGGCGCGGCGGATGGCGTGGCTGACGTTTGCCATCCGGGTCGGCCCGATGCTGGGGCTCGTCGGCACGCTGGTCCCCCTCGGCCCGGCCCTGATGGGACTGGCCGCGGGTGACATCCAGTCGTTGTCGGGCAACCTCGTGATCGCCTTCACGACCACCGTCTTCGGAATCCTGGTCGGCGGGGGCGCGTTCACCGGCAACCTGATCCGCCGGGCCTGGTACGAACAGGACCTCAGCGACCTCGAGTACCTCGCCGACCTCCGCGAGCACGGCGCACGCCTCGGCAGCAACGGCGAAGGCCACCCGACCAGCCTCCCGCTCGGCCCCGCCTCCGTGGGAGCAGGCCCCCGTGCGGGCCACGAAGCCCCGCGGGCCGGAGGCCGTCATGCGTAACAAGCCGCGCCGCTGGGACTCGGGGGACGACGATCCGCTGGCGGGTCTCGTGAACCTGTTCGACGTCTGGATGGTGTTTTCGATCGCGCTCCTCATCGCCATGATCGGCGCCGCCCGCTCGCAGACCTCGGCAGCGTCGGGGCCAAAGCCCGATCCCGCCACAGCCGCGTCGCCGACGCTCGAGCAGTTGATCGACACGCAGCGGAAGTTGCCCTCCTACCGAGTCAGCGAAGACAAGCTCTCCGGCCAGGGCCAACGCCTCGGCACCGCCTACCGGCTTCAGTCCGGCGAAGTCGTCTACGTCCCGGATTGACGCCGCCGCCGCCATCCCACGTTGAAGCCGGAACCACGCCTCGGCGCTGTGCCGGGGCCGGCGCGAAATGGAAACGGTTTCTTCCTCTCCAGGTCGAACATCCGTGTTCGCCGCGAAGCGGGACCGACTTCCCGGCGTCACGCGCCCTCGAACCAGCCGATGGCGCGGCAGAGTTGGAACTGGGCGATGTTGTAGTCGATCACGGCGTTGAGGTACGTCTGGCGCGACGTCGCCAGAGCCTGGGACGCCTGCAGGACCTCGATCGGAAGTCCCTGGACGTTCTCGATCCGCTGCAGGTTGAGGGCGTAGGACTTCTCGGCCGCCTGAATCGCGGCGCGCGCCCGTTCGACGCTGCGCTCCCGCTGCGAGGCCTGGCTGTGCGCCTCGGAGACTTCACGGGCGATGCGGTCGAGGAGCGCGACCTGCCGCCATTGCGCCTGGCGGACGAGCGACGACGCTTCGTCGCGGGCCGCCCGCTCGCTGTAGCCGAGGTTGCGGATCTCCCAGTCGGCGACCGCATCGGCATCCAGACGGTCGTCGGTATTGCGAATTCAGATGCCCCGTGCAGCCTGACGAGAGTTGTTGGCAGGCAAAGCACCGCGGCTCCGGTGTTCACATAACAATTGCAAGAGTGCCAATGGACTGTCGTGCATGCGGTGATAAGATGAGAGGGAATTGCGAGTTCGGGGTCCCTTTCCATCGATCACCGTCGAATGTCCCGCGTCGTTGCCCTCCTGCTGATTCCGCTTTGCCTGATGGGGCAGCCGATGCCTCACGTGCACGCGGGGGCCGCCGGGAAGGGCGATCACGATGGCCGGAACCATCTCCACATGGGTCACGGTCGTGCGGGGCACGGTCACGCGGGTCACGGTCACCACCATTCGCACGGCGGCGGACACCGGCATCGACACGATCGCCCTCATCACCATCACGATGATGAGGCCCGGCTCCCGGGATGCTCGGAGCTTCCGGATCATGACGCTGACGCCGTGTTCCTCGGCGATCTCTCGCCTGGCGGCCCCTTGAAGCGCGTGGCTGTGCCGCAATGGGATCTGGCCGTCGACATGGCCTGGGCTCCGCTGGTGCCGGTCTTTGCGGTCGAGCGCCTTTGCTGCCGTTACATCGCCGATCCGCCTGATCCGTCGGGCGGGACGCCGATCTATCTCCAGACCGCTTCTCTGCGGATCTAACCGCGGGCTGTCGCCGTGCGATGTCATCGCACCCGCGCGACGTTCTTTTCGGTCGACAAGGCCGTTCCCTTCGCCGCTCGAGGCGAATGGGAGCGCTGGCCGCTTTCCACGACCACCTGCGCCCCTCATCGGACCGAACACCGGTCGGCGTTTCTCATGAACCGGCGGTGACACGCCGCCACTGAGATTTCGTTTGAGCGAAAGGCTCGCCATGAAACCCTCCAGAGTGCTCCTGTGGCTCGTCCTCCTGGGCGTCCCCATCGGCGCGGCCGTGGTCACGCGCCACACCTGGCTACCGCTCCTGCAGAAACGGACCCCTCCGCCTCACACGGCCGACGACGGCGAAAGGCCGAAGGAGAAGCCGCGGATCCTGGAGCTGAGTCCGCAGGCCCGTCAGAACCTCGGTCTCGTGGCGAGGCCGGCGAAGCTTCAGTCGTACTGGCGGACCGTCCAGATCCCCGGCGAGATCGCGGACCGCGCGGGGGTCTCGGACCGGGGCCTCGTCGAGGATGCGATCGTCGACGTCGAGAACATCTTCCGCCGCCTGAAGGAGAACAACGCGTCGCCGACGCCAAGGCCGGCGCTCCTCGTGGTCTACGAGGCGAGCCGCGAGATCCGCAGCGCCATCGTGTTCGGGACGACGCCCGGCAACGCCCGCAACATGCACTTTGACGGACGTCGAGTCGAGCTGCGGTTTGGCGAGATCGGATTCGCCCAGTGCCTCTGCCAGATCTTCTGTTCACACCAGCGATCGTATCGTCACTGGATGCTGCGCCACGTCCCGAATCGCACGAGTTCCGCACGCGCGGCCCACGCGGCATCAGGTGTTCGCCGGTCTCGACGCCCACAACGATGGAAAGCTGACGCTAGCTGAGTCACTGGGGATCCATCCTCCGGACAAGCAAGCCGGCCAGAGGCCGGCGTTTCGAAGGCTGGGCTGCGATGGGGACGGATTGCTGGCGCGCCGCGAGTGGACTGACGAGATCTCTGGAGAGCTCCCCGCCGACTGGGAGTTCCGCGTTCGGGACGACGATGGTGACGGAGACCTGGCGTTCGGAGAGTTCACGAGCGTCATTTAAGAGAAGTGGCGGAACCTCGAAGCCCGCAAGTTCCGACTGGCGGCTGGAACCGCGACGGTCGGATTTCGCTGGACGAGTTCCGCGGCCTGCCAGGGCGGGTTCCGCTCCCGGAACGCGCCGATTCCCGATCCGGTCCGGGACGAATTGGAGCAGTCTTGAAGGGACCGTTGGTCCACCTGGGAGTCAGCGCGGAGATGTCGACCGGCGCGGTGGGAAAAGTCCCGCCGAAAGATCTGGCCAGGAAATTCGCCTCCCTCCCCCGTGCGGCGTGGGATCGGGATGGAGACGGGAGGGTCTCCGCAGAGGATTGCCGCAAGTTCCTGGCGATTGCCTATGACATTCGCGACGAGCCGGGACGGTTGATCCGCCAAGACAATGGCCGGATCGTAAACTATCACGCCATCCAGGAGTGGGATCGGGACCAGAGCGGGACTCTGTCTCGTTCCGAGTTCGTCACGAACCACTGGAGTAAGAAGGAGAGCGAGTCGATCTTCGCAAAGGGAGATTCAGAGCCTATCCCAGAACCGTTTCGTGAATTGGCCCGCTCTGTGCATTTCGAGAGGTATCGACTCTCGAACGTGCATGGAGGTGCGCCCGTGGCTGTCAGTGACGCGTCAAAGTTTCACCAGATCTCCGATTCGCTCTGGGAACGGATCGAGCCCACGCTCCCGGTTTACAAACCGAATTGTCGAGGGGACGTCCACGTCTGCCTCTACGCCGTGTTGTGACAGGCATCCTGTACGTGCTGCGGACGGGTTGCCAATGGAAGGCAATGCCCCAGGAGTTCGGCTCCGGCAGCGCCATTCACGCCTACTTCCAGGAGTGGGTCAGGCGCGGCCTGTTCCGCAGACTGTGGCGGACCGCGCTTGAGGAATACGATGACCTGAAAGGGATCGACTGGGAGTGGCAGAGTCTGGATGGGGCGATGACCAAAGCGCCGCTCGGGGGGGAAAAAGACGGGGAAGAACCCCACAGATCGCGGGAAACTGGGGGTCAAACGCTCGGTGCTGACTGATGGCCGGGGTGTGCCGGTGGGAGTGGCCGTGGCCGGCGCCAACGTGCACGATCAGAAGTTGGTGGTCGAGACGTTCCAAAGCCTTCCCGTTCGCCGTCCCCCGGGACGACGTCGTCGTCAGCATCTGTGCGCGGACAAGGGCTACGACGCGCAGGCCATCCGCCAGACGGCGGCCCGTCGCGGATACGTCGTCCATATCCCTCGGAAGGGGACCGAGCCTCCGCGTCCTGTGCGGCGACGGGGTCGGGCGCGACGGTGGGTGGTGGAACGTCTGCACTCGTGGACGAACCGCGCCCGACGCCTGCTGACCCGGTGGGAAAAGACAGCGGTCAACTACCTCGCATTTCTCCACCTGCAGTTCGCCATCACCGCTTGGAGGACGGCCGGGGTTCTCGGATAGGCTCTTAGAGGTGAAAAGATCACTTGTGCAAGGGATCGCGGAGTGGCCGGCGGAGAGTTCGAGGGGGAGGCGAACAGGGGAGTCATACGTGACGTGGCCTCTGCCGTGAACAGGAGAATGTAGAGGAGTCGCAGCGGGCGAGAGGGGTACCAATGAACGCGGACTGTTCCGGTTGTTGCCATAAATGGTCCCCTGCGATGAGCCGGGGGTCACGTCTTCATAAAAATTCGAATTGGCTGAAGGCTCCACCTGCGGAACCCTGGGGATTGATACCACCGAGAAGTGCTCCTCGGAGTGACGGTCGTCGCAGGTCGAATACGACGGGTACTCACGTCAAGTAGTTCAAAACGACTGTTGGCAGGGCGGCCCTTGTCGCTCCCCGGTGCGGCCGGTGGCTGTCTCGTGTGATTCCATGCGCCAATTCATCGGTGGTGGGAGACTCAGGCCAGGTTATCTCTTCATCAGAGTCTCTCCGGCTTCCCTTGCAACACCAAAGGCGGGTCGTCACCATCCTGTCGTGGCCAGAGGGTGACTGGGCGAGGGGCCTCGAGACTAACGGGGCGTTAAAAGGGAAGGGGCCGCCATGAGGCAGTTCGTTCTGAACGTCTTCGCAATGGTGTCTAGATCGCATTTCTCGACCGCGACGACGCAGACGTCGATCCATCCGGAGAAGGCGAGGGGTCTCACTCCTTTCGGCCCTACAAAATGCGTGATGGGTGGCGCCGATGCTGAACTACGAGAGCGAGATGAAGCAGACGCCCTTCATTTTCAGTAGGTTCAGATGCGAGGAATCCTCTGTAAGTGCTCGTTCGTTTGGCCTCAGGCATTAACAAGTGTATAAATATGTGCGTCGGTGTGATAATTGGCCGATCGTATCAAATGATTTTGGAGTCATTGCATGCCAAAGCGAAGTGCGCTTTTTCTATACTCTTGGTCGCCTACGATTATGCCATCGATGTGCAGGTCGATCCTTGGCAATTCGCGGTGCAGGTTTCCGAACTTCGAAGTCTGGGATTGTCGTTAAGCGATCTCCGATGGTTGGTTTTGAAGGGATTCGCCATTCATGGTCAGGAATGCACACTTCCCGGCGATTCGACTCGCTCGTTTCGCATTCTGCCGTATGCCTCGCTCGTTTTCTCTGAAGGGATATGCGTGGCATTGAGTTCCCACGGTGCATCGGAACTGCGCAGGCATTGCGATGAATCAATGCGATCGGAGACTTCTTTCTCAGTATCAGATTCAGCTGCGGCCGCGCAGTCCGTGTTACAAACTCCCTCCGCCGCACCTCGGACGGTGCCGATCTGGAAGAAGGAGATCCGGGAGCTCTGGTACCGCGATCAATTGATCAAGCGTTTTCGCGTTCCTGCCGACTCTCAGGAGCGCATCCTGGATGCGTTTCAGGAAGATAAGTGGCCAGAGTGGATTGACGATCCGCTTCCACCGAAGAATGGGGCCGATTCGCGTCGGAGACTACGCGAGGCAATCAAGTCGCTGAACCGCAACCGAGCGGCCACGGCATTGAGATTCCATAGTAATGGAGATGGGATCCGAATTCATTGGGAATGCGAATAGCTTGCGTCCGAAGAGCCTTACGTTCTGATTGCCCAGGCGATTGGATCAATCGCCCCGGGAGTGCCCCGGGAGTGCCCCGGGAGTGCATGTTGGCAACTCTCTCCACAGGTGCCAATGTGGCGTATGAGGAGGTCGAGCTACGGCCGCCCGGTGAGTCGTAGAACTCTTGCTATCCATCAAGACCAATATTCCAAAGCACGGCGGCGATAAGGCGCACGGTCAGAAAAATAGTAGGGATCTGAGGACTGTCCGTGACGTTTTCTCCGGAAAGCAGAGCCAATTATGAAGCAGTGTTTCTCGCAATACATGCTCACATCCCTTCTGTTCCTCTTGATTGCACGCCTCCAGGCTGCGGACTCCCAGTCGTCGGCGGATTCCGGCTCCAAGCCGACTTATCTCGATCGCAATGCCTACGAAGACAGTTTTGCTTATTACGGGCCACAGGGATTGTGGAAGAAGTTTCAGAAGAGCGAGACGCTGCAGGCGGGACGTGACACCTGGTTCTTCTGGACGGGGGGGGATGGCCCAGGAGGAACCCAGAACTTTTACCGGGCTCTGAGTGTCTACTCGTCGAGTCTCTCTCTTCAAGGCAAGATTCAGTTCTACACAGTGGCCCAGATGTCGCATCGGGATCGCTGGCAGAAGCTGGGGTTGATTAATGAACCGAATTGCGAAGAAGCCAAGGATCGCGACGAATACGGCCTGCGGCTGGATCGGTGGAAAGGGGATCCGAAGAACGCTTATCCCACGGATCCCCAATATGGCCGTCCGACTGGAGTCATCGGCCTGCGGATGTTCGACAATCCGAAATTCGACAAGACGAAGTGGGACTATGCCGGCTATTCAAAAGTCCCCGGAAAGTACGAGCCACCGCACTTGTTCGGGATTACGTGTGCCTTTTGCCACGTCGCATTCGATCCCCTCAACCCGCCTCAGGACCCCATTCGTCCGCGGTGGGAGAATCTCGCCGCCAACATCGGCAACCAATACCTCCACGAAGGCCGGCTTTTCTTTGGAACCGAGGGGCTCTTCCGATTTCATGAAAAGGAAGGGCTCGGCCCGGACGACTTTGTCTGGCAGTACGGTGAGACCCAGCAGCGTGGAACTTCGGAGACCTCTCGCTTCAGTTACGACTTCCTGAACAATCCCAACACGATCAACCCCGTGTTCTATGTCGGGCAGCGAGTCCCCTTCTTTGAGACGACTCCCCCCGGTCTCCCCCAGCGAACATTGCACGTCCTCAAGGACGGGGCCGATTCCGTCGGGCTGGAGATGGGCTTGGCCCGCGTTTTCATCAACATCGGGATGGAAGGGCCCTACTGGATCGACCATCTCTGGAATCCTGTGAAAGGAACGCCGCAGCGGCCGATGCTTCTGGACGAGATTCGCCGCAAGGTGCCGGCCGAGCGGTTGAAGTATCTCGACGCCCGATATGCCGATGGCGGGCCGGGGACGGTCGGATATACGCCCGATTGGCCCATGGGGAAAAGTTGGGCCCTGACCGAGGCGCGAATCCCCGCGCTCATTGCGTACCTCTCATCGTACGAGCCGATGCGGCTGAAAGATGCCCCGGACGGCGCCAGGCACCTGCTCAATCCCTCCAAGTCCGAAGAGGCCGAGCGGCTCAAACGCGGCAAGATTCTCTTTGCCGATCATTGCGCCGAATGCCACTCCAACAAGCAGCCATTTTATCTGCTGAAGGATGTTGAGGAGCGGCGTGAGTTCTACCGTCGTTCGGTCCTTGCCGACGACTTTCTGGATGGGAACACGCTCAGCAGCGACGAGCGATACCCGGTCACGCGAATTCAGACGAATGCTGCCCGGTCGCTCGCCACGAACGCCATTGAAGGGGACCTCTGGGCCGATTTCTCCTCGCGAGAATACAAAGCATTGCCCAGCGTGGGTGTCCTGAAATTTCCCAATCCCTATTTGGGAGAGGTGACGTTTACCGCGCCGGGAGGAGGGCGAGGCTACTACCGCCCCGCCTCGCTGGTCAGCCTGTGGGCGACTGCACCGTATCTGCACAACAATTCTGTTGGTCCGCTCATGTCGGACGACCGGATGACCGTGCCCGACCCGTCGGTCAAGGAACGCGTCGTGCTCTTTCAACGTGGGATGGAGCAGATGCTGCTTCTGACCCCGAGGACGACGGTGATCAAAAGGACCACCGAGGAATGCACGCTCGTTCCGCCAGAAGTGATTCGCCGGGTGGTGGTGGCCCTGGCCGTCCAAAAGGTCGCCAGGCACCTGGCACCCGCCATCGAGAATGCCGTTGCCACACCGGAGCAGAAAGACGCGTTGGCCGCGGAAGCGGAACGCATTCTGAGCGAACGGTTCGATGACACGTTCGCGGGAGGCCTGTTGTTCGCCTCGGCGGCCGTCCAGGCGCTGGAGCAGCAGCAGGCCGCGCTGGTCGAGGCCTTGTCCTTGAAGCTCGAGGCCGAACTGTCGAAATCGAATGCGGCGAAGTCCATTGTTCGAGAGTTGCTTCCGAGCCTCCGGCCGACGCTGGAGTCCGGAGTGAAGTCCGGCATCGCCGACCTGCAATTGCTCGTCAGCATGAACTGGAGGCTGCCCAAAGACTTTCCGATCAACCTGCTGCTCAATCTGCGGGCCGACAAGGTGCCGTACGTCTTGATCTTGGCCGCCCAGACGGGATCAGACCCGACGGCTCTCTTCCAAGCCTTACTTCAACTGAGTGATTGTCCAGACCTCGTCGAGGATCACGGCCATCCGTTCGGGACGCAGCTCTCCGAGCTGGAAAAGCGAGACTTGATCGAGTTTCTGAAGACATTCTGAAACCAGCCGCGTGCAACTCCATGGATGCCGCATTCGATTACATCGTGGTGGGAGCGGGAGCCGGAGGGGGCGTCGTTGCCTCGAGGCTGGCGCTGGCGGGCCATCGTGTGCTCGTCATTGAGGCCGGCGGCCCTGTCGAGAGCCGGAACTCGGAGGTGCCGCTGTTCCATCCTCATGCGTCCGAAGATCCGAGTCTAAGTTGGCGAATGTTCGTCCGGCACTATCCCGAAAATGTGCCTCGCGACTCGAAGGCCGCTTGCGACGGGCGGATCTTCTACCCGCGGGGCGCGGCTGTCGGCGGCAGCACCGCGGTCAACGCCATGATCGGCATCCTACCGCATCATTCCGACTGGGATGGTCTGGCCGCGATGACGAAGGACGAAACATGGAACAGCCGGGAGATGCATCGCTACTTCCGGAGAATCGAGCGCTGCCAGTACATCGCGATGCCGCTCGTCCGAGACGCGCACGAACTGAACCCGGGTGAGCACGGGTTCGAGGGATGGCTCCCGCTGAACCGCCCCGATCGGAGCGACGTGCTAGAGAGGCTTGACCCAGTCCTCACCCGGCTGATCGCCGCCGCCCTCTTCGCCAATTATCCCGAGCTGGCGAAGGCGTTTCGCCAGGTTCAAGATCAGTACAAAGCTGCCAAGCCGATCCTGCTGGAGCACGTGCGGCGCTCGATCGGGACGGTGCTCGATGCGGACAAGTTGCTGAACGACATCGGCCGCAGCGCGCTGCGAAACCTGGTGGCTTCGCAGAAGTCCCGCCGGGATGAACCGGAGACGATCAGCCACCTGACAGAAACGCTCCAGTCGCTGGGGGCAACGTTTCGGCAGATCCACGAGCATCCCCATGAGCTTGCATTGCAGAAGCTGTTTCTGTTCGAAGCCTTCGGACGGTTGAAGCGAGTCCTCGCATCACTCGACAGCGTGCTGGACCCTAACGACATCCGGGTGCTGAACGATCGCCGCCAAGGGGTCTTTTTCATTCCGCAAGCGATCGACGCTCGGACTGGAAAACGCGTGGGGACTGCGGACTTCCTGAACCATGTTCGCGAGGAGAAACCCGGAAACCTGACCATCCAGTCCGGGGTCTACGTGTCGCGCGTCCTCCTGCAGGAGCATCAGAGTGGATACCGGGCCATCGGGGTTGAGTGCATTCCTGGCGAGCAGACCTTTGAGGGGGCACACCGTGGCCATCGGCGGGATCCGACGGGACCGCCGTTTCGGATTCTGGCTCGTCGCGAGGTCATTCTGTGCGCGGGCGCATTGAACACGCCAGCGCTGCTGTTGCTATCGGGAATCGGACCAAAGTGGGAAATCGAGCAGGCGAATTCGCGGCCGGAAAGTGCTTCAAAGATCGAGCCGCTGGTGGATCTGCCGGGTGTCGGCCAGAACTTGCATGACCGGTATGAGATCACAGTCCTGTACAGGATGAAGGAGTTCATTTCACTCCTGGCACATTGCGCCTGCGATCCGAATGGCTCGCTGGACGCAGATCCCGAATGGCAGCGATGGCAGCGCAGAGAGGGAGGGCCTTACGCCAGCAACGGCGCCGTCATCGGGTTCAGTCGTCGATCGCGGCCGGATCTGCTCGATCCGGATTTGTTCGTCCTCGGTCTGCCGGGCCGATTCGTCGGCTACAAGGTCGGTTATGCGCGCGATCTGCTCGACGGTGACGGCCGAGCGTGTTGGAGCTGGGTGATCCTCAAAGGACATTCGCGAAACCGGAAGGGGACCGTGAAGCTGGCTTCCCGCGATCCGCTGGCGATGCCGGACATCTGTTTCCACTATTTCGACCCCCAGGATCCAGGCGATCAGGCCGATCTTGAGGACTTGCAGGAGGGGGTCCGCCTCGTTCGTGAACTGATGTCTCGGGCTGAGGTGCAAGGGGCAGAAGAAGACGGAGCGCTGGCCGGAAGGGACGGGGCGGACCTGGCCGCCGCGATCCGGGCGGAAGCTTGGGGCCATCACGCCTGCGGCACGTGCCAGATCGGAGCGGACGACGACGCGGACGCGGTCTTGTCATCGGATTTTCGCGTGCGGGGAACGTGGAATCTTCGCGTCGTGGATGCGTCCGTGTTTCCGAACATTCCGGGCTTCTTCCTGGCGATGCCTGTTTACATGGCGGCCGAGAAGGCCGCTGACGTGATTCACGCCGCGAGTACAGCGCCTCCGGCCGGTCCAGCCCCCCTCCCCCGCTCCAAGACCTGAGTCGAGGCCCCGAGACATGTCGAGCTCCGCTTTGTCGCTTCCGCATCCCGTGGAGAACGACCCGATTTTCCAGCCGCTCACATTCCGGTCGGGACTGACGGTCAAGAACCGTTTGTTCCGGTCGAACGTTTCGGGGCGGTTCGACCACTACAACGGGCACGGAACCGACGCGCGAATCAACTGGGAGACCAGCTTCGCCCGGGGTGGGGTCGGTGGGATCATTTCGTCGTTTGTGCCGGTCCACGTCCGCGGCCGGATCCTTCCCAACTACGCGATGATCGACGACGACGACAAGATCATGTTCTGGACACGCCTGGCGCAGGACGTTCACGACGCGGGACGCCAAGCCTGGCCGGATGACACTGGATCGCAGAGGGAACCGTGTCAATATCTGCTCCAGCTGAGCCATTCCGGACGACAGCAGGACCAGGGTGGGGTCGAGAACCGATACAAGCGGGCCCTCAGTTCCACCAGCCGGAACGACTATTTTCACGGGATCCTTTGCCAGGCGATGACCCGCCGCGAGATCCGGGAGGTGGTCCATCAGTTCGCCAAGGGGGCGGCGCGGGCGAAGGCGGCCGGGATCGACGGCGTCGAGTTGCATGCGGCCCACGGATATCTCTTCACGCAATTCCTCAGCTCGGCCATCAACGATCGGAGAGACGAGTACGGTGGGTCGCTGAGGAACAGGGCGAGGTTCATGCTGGAGGTTATTGACGCCATCCAGCAGGAGGTCAATGGAAAAGACGGCCCGGAGACGCATCCGTGGTTCCATGTGCAGTTGAAGATCAACGCGGTGGACTTCGACAACGCGCTTTATCCGTGGCGGAACCGCGGAAACACGTTGGAGGAATCGCTAGAGCTGTGCGACCTGGCCGTTCACGACGGAATCGACGCTCTGCACATCTCCAGTGGAAGCATCTTTCCTCACCCGCGGAGCCCGGCGGGAGATTTCCCCTTGTCGGAGGCGATCGACTGGTACGACGGCATGCTTTCCAGCGGCGTCAACGCCCGATTCAACTACTTCGTCTTCAAGGCGCCCATCATCGGGCCGCTCTTCCGGTGGTGGTGGAACTATCGCCGCGGCGTTCCTTTCGAGGCGATTCAGCTCGGCATCAACCTGGAGCTCGCCGCTGCTGTCAAAGAGCAGACCCCGGCCGACGTGAAGGTCATCGTAACCGGCGGGTTCCAGCACGCGTTCGTTATCCGGGAAGCGCTGCGGTCCGGCAAGATCGACGCCGTCTCGATCGCCCGACCCCTGATCGCCAATCGCGACCTTCCCAAGCTGTTTCGCAAGGGGATGGACTGGGAGCATGCCTCGTGGATTCCAGACGGACAGTGGCCGATCCGAAATCGGAACCCCTGCACATACTGCAACAGGTGCCTGCTCAACGACCTCGAGAATCCGCTGGGCTGCTACGAACAGAGTCGCTATCCGGACTATGACGCCATGATCCAAGAGGTCATGGAGGTGTTCACGCCCGATCCGAAATTCTGGAGCGTTTCCCCGCCCGGTCCGACACCCATTCCGCCTTCGACTCCGCCAAACGTTCCGCCCGGCCCCCAATAGCAGTCGCAACCCGACGTGAAGGCCAGCCCCCCATGAGTGACACCGAACTTGTCCCGCCGATCGTCGTCGAGCGCCGCCGGCTTCGGCGGCGGGCTGTCGCGTTCATGGTCACATTGGCCCTGGCGGTGAGCTCGCTGGTCTACTGGTTGGTCCTCGCGGAGATCCCGGTGGACTATGTTCGCGACGAAGACCACTTCCTCCACGGGTCGATCGGCTCCGACTACGGCGGGGGGATTCCCCTGCGGATTTGGAAGATCCTGCCGGCGGTGTTTCCGGAATACCTCCCGGACGGAGGACTCCAGTTCCGCTCGGCTCCCGATCGACGGTTCGCCTGGCGCGACGGGTACGCATCGTTCGGTTTCCTGATGGAGCCGGTCTCCGACCTGAACGCCCCTCCGCTCCCGATCGGCTTCTCGCAGAGGCGTGTGCTCGTTGATCGGGTGGGCTTGAATTGCGCCCTGTGCCATACCAGCACGGTCCGCATCGTCAAGGGGATGAACATCCCCGAGGTCTATCCGCAACATAAGCCCCAGGTCATCGAGCGCCGCAGCATGGAGCCGCACGGCGTGCCCACCGAGAGCCTGCTGATCTATGGCATGCCGGCCAACACGGTGGACCTGGAAGCTTACTTTACCTTCCTCTTCCGGTGCGCCGAGGACTCCCGGTTCACGACAGAAGGGATCATGCAGGCCGTGCGCCGGAGTGCCGAGGAAGAAGGGAATCCCTTGGCGAAGACCGACGACCTGATCCTCACTAGGGCCGTGCCGCTGCTCAAGGAAACCCTCAGGCTACGCCGCCATCAGTTGAACTATCTCTCGTTGCTGCCGCATTCGCCGGGGGAGCCGGTGTCTCTTCGATTTGGCCCGGGACGGGTGGACACATTCAATCCTTACAAGTCCATTCAGTTCGGGTTCCCTTACGACGGGACTTACGGCATTGCTGATTACCCCTCGATCTGGAACCAGCGGCCGCGGGAAGGCATGCAGTTGCATTGGGACGGGAACAACCGCTCCGTCTTCGAGAGAAATATCAGCGCGTCGCTGGGGGCAGGCGCAACCCCTGTGTCGCTCGACTTCGACCGGATCCTCCGCGTCGCGGCCTGGATCGGTGCGCCTCCCATGGTGCCGTCGTCGGAGGAACCTGAATCGTTGATCGATCGCAGCCGGCCATATCCTGCGGCGGGCCAGATGCCGATCCCCAATTATCCGTTCGCCATCGACCGGACGCTGGCCGCGCGGGGGGCGGGCCTTTATGCGAAGCGCTGTGCCACGTGCCATGACTGGGACGGATCGCAAATTGGAACGGTCGAACCCATCGCCAGCATCGGGACCGATTCCGCGCGGCTCGACTCATACACCGAGGCCCTGCAGTCCAATCAGAACCTGCTCGGAGCCGATCACTGGTGGCGGTTCAAGAATTTCCGCAAGACCAACGGATACGCCAACGGCCCTCTGGACGGAATCTGGGCCCGCGCGCCCTATCTCCATAACGGCTCGGTTCCGACGCTGCTCGATCTATTCCGCAAGCCTTGCAATGAGGATGACCTCCACGAGCTGGGCCTCAATTCCGAGACCGACCTGGTCGCGCTCGCGACGAGTCCCTCGCGTGTGTCGAAATTGATTCAGAACGCCCGTGACCAGGGACTTCGTCCTCCGCTCTTCTTTCGCGGCGATGATGAGTATGACCCGGTGAACGGGGGATTCCGTTGCGACCGGCCCTACTCGGTCGACGGCCGGAAGCTGTACCTGTTCAGCACCATCGAGATTCGATCCGATGGCGTCCGCACGCTCTTGGGCAACGGGCACCAAGGACACTACGGCGAGCGGTTTGGGACCGAGCTGAACGAAGGCGAGCGGCAGGCCGTCGTCGAATACCAGAAAACGTTCGGGCAGCCTTCCCCCTGAAATGAAACCCGAGTGTCACATGCACGAGAGCGTAAGCTGGTTCCGTTGGGCAATGGTCTTCGGGTTCATGATCACGAACTTTTTCGCGATCGCCGGGATCTTTGCTCCGGGCGCGGTTCTGACCCTGCTGGACCTGCCACTGGCGACATCGCCGGTCTGGCCGGCGTTCGCCTGGCTGCTCATGTTCCTCGTGAGCTGCTTCTCCATCCCGGCCGCTATTGATCCGTTGCGGCACTGGCCGACGGCCGTGTTCAGCGTCCTCAGCCATTTTGTTTATGCCGCATTCTGGTACTGGCAGTTTCCCGCGCTGGCCCACAGGCCGGCCCCCTTGATCTGGTGGCTGGAGTTCATTCTCGGCGCGATCCAGCTGGTGCTCCTCACGCTGGTCCGCCGCGCCGCCCTGACGGAATCGATCAGTCCCAGGATCTAGTACCGCTCACATGCTGTCGCGGAGACGTTCCATGGCCTCCTATCTGCCCGAAACGACCCGGCCTCGCCGCCGCCGAATCAGGCGCTGGCTTCTGTCGGGTCTTTTCGCACTGGTGTTGGTCGGCGGAGCGCTGGTGTGGGAGAAACTCTTCCACGAATACCCGCAGGAGTTCGCTACAACAGCCGACCAGTTCAAATACGGATCGATCGGCGCGGAGAACTCCCAGGGAATTCCTTACTGGATCTGGGTCGTCCTGCCGCGAGTCTTTCCCGATCACCTGCCGGGGCCCGGCGGTTATGCCTCGCTGGGAATTGTCTGGGAGCAGGTCGACCCCGGCCACCCCGCGCCGGAAATGCCCGTCGGCTTTTCAAGGAAGCGGATCGGCTATGACCGCGTCGCCGTCAATTGCGCTCTCTGCCATTCGGCGACCTACCGCACTCGATCCGACGACGGGCGGCTCTCGGTGACGAATGTCGTGCCGGGCGGACCCGCCGGCCGCTTCGATCCCCAGTCCTATCTGGCGTTCCTCCGCGATTGTGCCCAAGACCAACGGTTCAACGCCGACACGCTGATGGAAGCCATCTCCTACAACGTGAAACTCTCGACGCTCGACCAGTGGCTGTACCGCTATGTCCTGATTCCCGGGACGCGGGACGCTCTCTTGAAGCAGTCCGCGGCCAGTCAGTGGATGCAGAGTCGCCCCCTGTGGGGCCACGGCCGTATCGACCCGTTCAATCCGGTCAAGTTCGGAATGCTCGAGATGAACCTCGACCGAACGATCGGCAACTCCGACATGATGCCTCTTTGGGACCTGTCCAGCCGCCGGACGCGTCAGGGGACATGGAATCTGCACTGGGACGGACTCAATGTCGATCCACTCGATACTTCGCTTGCGGGCGCGTTGGGAGATGGAGCCACACGAAAATCGCTGCCCGTCGATCAGATCCGCAATCTGCAAACCTGGTTTACGTTCGAACTGCCGCCCCCCGGCAGTCCACCCGGCGCGAGGGCGAAGCGCGAACTGATCGAGGAGGGACGCCAGATTTTTGCCCGGCACTGCAGCGATTGCCACGGCCGCAAAGGAGATCGCCTCAATGAAGTCATCGTCTGGTCGTCAGACGATCCCAACGCCACGGACGACCATCGCCTGAAGATGTGGAACACGCTGACGGGGGACAATCCGCCGCGGCACGCGGCCGCGATCTACAATGACTACGGGAATGGCTATGCATGGGACTTGAACTCATTCGTCAAGACCGAAGGCTATGTGGCCACGCCCCTGCAGGGGCTGTGGCTTCGAGGTCCTTACCTGCACAATGGCTCCGTGCCGACACTGGCCGACCTGCTCTGTCCACCTCTGTCTCAGGTGGAACAGCGAAAGTTGATCCTGGATGCGGCGGTCGAGACCAACCTGACCCGGCTGCTGGTGGAGTTCTTCACGGACCGCCCGGCGGATACAAGGACATTCGACAACCTGGTAACCACTCTCAAGGACGCGCGCGACGAGAGTGCCACGCGTCGTCTGGACGAGTTTCTGGAAGGGCTGCGGCGAGCGGAAATCAGTCCCGAAGGAGCCTCCGCGGTCGCGACCCGGCTGCAGCGGCTGAAGCCACTCGTCGATCGAGTGATCCGGCTGGCTCGCGAAAGACGGCGCCGGCCTCCCATGTTCTACCGCGGCTCGGACGTGCTCGACATCGAGCATGTCGGATTTGTTCACGACAGTTCGGGGGTCGTCGGCCGGCACCTGGCGGTTCCTTACGTCACGCTCGTTCCCGGCAACAGTGCCCAAGGGCACCTCTACGGCACCACCCTTCCGCAGAGCCAAAAGCACGCGCTGCTGGAATTCTTGCGCAATGGTGAGTTCTAGAACTCGCCATCGATCCGGAGGAGTTGACCATCCATGACGCAACACGATCCGCAAATTGATCGCAACGGCTGGGGATTCTGGTTTCGAATTGCACTCTGGGCCGGGATTCTCCAGGACTTTGTCCTAGGCGTGCCAGCCGTGTTCTGGCCCAATGCGACGCTCCAGACGCTCGGACAAACGGCATCGCGTGAGCCAGCTTATGTCTCATTCGCCGCCGTGGTCCTGCTGACCTTGGGGGCGATGTATCTCCCGGCAGCCTGCAATCCTTACCGGCATCGCACGATCGCATGGCTGTCCGTGTTGGCGCGGCCTCCGGGGGTTTCCTTCTTCTTCATTCTCTATTCCGGGACCTATCCCCTTTTCGGCGTCGTGGACCTCGTCCTCTCGCTGTTGCAGATTCCGCTGCTGATCCTGGCGCTGTACGGCAAAGTCGACCAGCCCTCCGGTCTCGCCATCGAGGGCGACGATCCCAAAGCCCAGTCCCCGTTTGGCTACTTCGGAACGACATTCCGCAAGCTTCAATCGGTCGTCTGGAGCGATGCGTATTCCAGGATTCCCTACCACTTGGCGCTGGGGCCCTTCCGCCTGATCACGTTCTGCAATCACTCCGCCCGGAACCTGATCGACAAACGGGACCTTCTTCCCTATTTCGACAAGTTGATCCATGCCAACGGCATCTGCCATGCGGGAACCTGGGAGATCACTGAAGAGTCTCCTTATTCCGGCTTCTTCGCGAAAGGTTCAAAAGGGCTGCTCCTGGCCCGGCTATCGGTCGCGGGCCTGACGGTCTCCCCCGGCACCCGCCGCGCCTTCGGAATTGCCGGCAAGCTGTTTCCTACGATGGACCACGACGAACAGGTCTATCCCGCGAACTTCGTCACCGTCAGCCACCTGAGCGGCGACCGGTCCAATTATGTGATCGACATCCCGGTGACCAACCGTCCGACCATCGGACTCGACCCGCTGGCGAATCTGATCAACCGCGGGATCTTCCGACTGATGGACCGTCGGCCGGGATTCCGTCAACTGCACCCGATTTCAATGCTGGGGCTTGGCCCGAAGGACCCGGTCAGTACTCCGACTCTGATGATGCTCCGCGCCCCCGACTCGCTCCCGCGAGTGAAGGCCAAGGACTTTCGCGAGGAACTCCGCGTGAAGAACTATCCGAATGGAGAGCTCATCTTCGAGATCCTCGTCCGCGAAAGCACGGACAAGGCGTGGAACAGAATCGGAAGGATTACATTTACGGACGATATCGTTTCGGAGAGCGGCGACAAGCGATTGCATTTCTGGATCCCGCGAGACATTGGCGTTACTTAATATTGACGTCCTTTACCCCCCCGGTTCTCTCATGAAAAAATCCTTGTGTTTGGCCGTTCTACTACTTGTGTTCGCGTCGAAAACGACGGCACAGCAGTTTTCTCAAGACGTCGAAATGATCGCGTTCGATGACACTGGAAACCTGATCCCGGCATCAGCCCAGCGGTTGAATGTGATTCTCAATCAGCCCGGAACTCCGCCGCCGACCGATGTATATATCGTCGCCCATGGATGGAACAACAGCTTCAGCGAGGCCAGGGCATCCTATCGAAAGATGATGGACCAGATGCGCGCGGTTGCCAACCGGCATACCTTGCTGGACGCGTCTTACCGTTCACTGATTGTCGGCGTCAGCTGGCCTTCCAAGGCCTGGGACGAGGAACCGCAGGGTCGTTCTCTGACAGATGAAGGAACCAGCGACAGCGATCTGCTAACGCTGTATCGCGTATTCCCGGCTGCGCTCGGCAACGGAACTTATGAGCAAGACATCTTAACGATGCAGCAATTGCTGGCCACCGCTCCTGAGTCGCTGACGGTGGCCGACTATCAGGTTGCGGAAGACCTGTTTCGCAAATACCGCTTGAAAGGGGAAGATGCTGACGATGACGGCGTCTTTCTCTTTGCAACGGATGGTCGGGGATTGTTCGATTCTCGCTTTTCCATCCGCAATGGTCTGCGGATGTTTACCTATTGGCAAATGAAGGAGCGCGCCGGAGTCATTGGCCAGAAAGGCGTGCGGCCTAAGCTAATCGACCGCATCCATGTCGCTTATCCGCAGGCTCGGGTCCATCTGTTGGGGCACAGCTTTGGCTGCAAAATGATGCTGGCCTGTCTTGCTGCGAACCAACCTCCGGTGCGCAAGGTCGAATCGCTGGTATTGCTGCAGGGCGCGGTGTCCTATCAGGCGATGAGCCCGATCGGCAGTTACGCCAACGTCACAACTCGCGTGGCAGGTCCCATCCTCGCCACATTTTCCGAACACGACTCGGCTCTCGGGCTGCCCTACGAACTCGCGTCGCAAGTGGCCGGGCAAACCGCGGAACGGAGCGCGTCCGTCTACAGTGCGCTCGGACGAGTGGGAGCAGAGATCGGACAGCGGATCACAATCGTCGACGACCAGGCCGCTGATCCCTATGTCCTGAGGCCGGGGGTCTACAGCGCCGATGGACGAAGATACGTTCTGGAACACAGTGATTTTTTCAACGCAGCCGTCGCGAGGCTGATCTGGTCGGCTGTCCGGCCACAGGCAACTGGTGTTCAGCCAACCGATCATGGCCCGGCGCGATCACTTGGTCGCGGTCGTTCGTCTGATGAATTGCGAGGAGCCGCGCAACGTGCGTCGAAATTGGTGGCTGCAAGTGGCGATCTGCCTGATCGCGCCATCTTTCAACTCTTCGTCGAAAGTGTCGATTCGCAACTTGCAGCGCCTTCTCAGGCAGACGCACTCGGAACGGTAGCGGACTCCATCACTTTTCCGCCGCTTTCCATAACACTCGATGAACCGGGCGGGTTTAACCTGACAGCGGCCAGACCGTTACGCGTCGACATCAATCGAAGTCTTGTCCGGAGTTCGTTGCGAAGCAAATTGATTGATGAGCAGTTTATCCTGGTCGACTCGTACCGGAAGAACGTCCGCCAGATGATCATCGACGGACGGGCCGATGCGGGTGTCGAGCGTGTGCTGGGTGACTGCGGCCAGCGCGATGGTGACTTTAAACAGTGCGTGGCCGTCGGCTGGCGACGCAAGGGACTGGACGGAGACTGGTCATGGGAAGGCTCAGGAACGCTGGTCGATTCGAACTTTGTGCTGACGGCGGGGCACGTCGTACCTGATGGATTGCGGTTGCGCGCGCCAGCCGAGCGAATTGATACGATCGCCAACCGGTGGGAGTTCGCAGTTCTGATTGGAAATGACGTCAGTGCTGAAAGGCCCACCATCAAGCGCGTCAAGTTGCGCCACGAGCATCCTGAGTTCGACGGGATCCGCTATCGACATGATCTGGCGCTGCTGGAACTGGTCGACCCGGTAAAGCCAGCCGATCTCGGACTCGCCGACGGCGCAGCGCTCCCCATCCAGCCAGCGGCAACGGAAGTGTGGAACAATGTAACACCGCAATTGGTAACGCTGGTTGGGTTCGGTTCCTGCAATCGGACAGCCGATCCGGAGTCTTTCGGATCGAGACGCGCCGCGCCCGATGTCCCTGTCGGGATTCCAGCAAGCGAGAGCGATGCAAGAATTCTGGGGTGCAATTTTCCCTGGGAGTTCGCAGCCGGTGGAATGGGAGTCGATACCTGCAAAGGTGATAGCGGGGGTCCCGTCTTCTTTTTCGACGGTACCAAGTATTGGCTTGTGGGGGTCACGTCGCGTGCCGCCCACATCAATGTCGCTGCTGGCATCTCGGTCGCTGCGCCGCAAATATCGCCTTGTGGAGACGGAGGGGTTTATGTCTGGATTGGAAAGTATCTTGACACTTGGATTCGACCTGCGATGAGGGCTGCCCGGGCCTCGGGTGCGACCACAGGGACCGGGAATTGAAATGACTCGGCCCATTGACTTAATCGTCGTAGGCAGTGGCTTCGGGGGCGCTGTCGTGGCGTGCCGGGCTGCCGAGGCCGGGGCGCGCGTGCTGGTGTTGGAACGCGGCCGGAGGTGGACGCCCGACACGTACCCTCGAACGTTCAAGGATCCCTGGCTGTTCGATGCGCACCGCCCTCGGTATTGCAACGGCTGGTTGGACGTCCGCGTGTTCCCGAAAATGACCGTGGTCCAGGGGGCCGGCGTCGGTGGAGGATCGCTGTGTTACTCGAGTGTTCTCCTGCCGGCGACGCCCGACGCGTTTGAGTCGGGCTGGCCGCCGGAGATCACGTTTCGCGAGTTGCAGCCCTACTATGAGCGGGCGGCACAGATGCTCCAACCGGCACCGGTTCCCGACGGACAGCGTTCGGCGCGGTTTCGATTGCTGCAGAGGGCGGCCGCCGCGGCGGGCCTCTCGGAGCAATTTCGTCCGGCCCCACTGGCGGTCTCGTTCGATCCCAACTACTCGTTCGACCTTCCGGAGCCGATTCACCCCCGGCACACTCACGCGTTCCGGAACGAACATGGCCGATGGCAGGGAACCTGCGTGCATCTGGGCAACTGCGACATCGGTTGCGACGTCCGCGCCAAGAATACGCTCGATCTCAACTACCTGGCGGTGGCCGAGAACCATGGGGCCGACATCCGGCCGTTGCATCTCGTCCGGTTTGTGGAGCCTGGCGGTCGGGGGTATCGGGTCCATGTCACGCAGCTGTCCAGCGGCGCCACCGAGGTGCTCGAGGCCCCCAAGGTCGTCTTGGCGGCCGGGTCGCTGGGAACGACGGAAATCCTGCTTCGATCTCGAGACGAATATGGAACGCTCCCTCAAATCAGCCCTGCGTTGGGTTCCGGCTGGAGTGCGAACGCGAACGTGCTCACACCAGCGAAATACCCTAATCGGAACGCCGTGCAGCAAGGCATCGGACCGACGATTTCCGCCATACTGGATTTTGGAGACGGCCCGCGACAAGGTCAGAAGTTCGTAGTGGAGGACGACGGCTTTCCCAATGTCCTTCTCAACACGCTGCGGGCGAAGTGGTCCACGCGCTGGGGCTCATCGGTCGCCATGTCTTTTCCCCCTTTGCTGCGGCGGGGTTTTGGCGAAAAGAACCCGCTTGCCAACCTGATGATATGGTTGGGAGCGGGAGTTGACCGCTCGGACGGCCACCTTCGCCTCCGCCGCCAATGGCTGACTCCCTGGAAGCGTCGTCTCACTCTCAAATGGGACGCCGCCAGTGCCCTGGCCACGGTTGAAACCATTCTGCAGGTTCACAAGGAATTGACCTCCCGAACCGGTGGACGGTTGCAGATCCCCTTCTACTGGCGATGGTTCCGACACCTCGTGACCGTTCATCCACTCGGCGGAAGCAGGATATCTCAGGATGTTCTGTCGGGAGTCACCAATCATTTCGGAGAAGTGTTCGGGTACAAGGGGCTATTCGTCTGCGATGGAGCGGCCATCCCGCAGGCTATCGGACGGAACCCTTCATTAACAATCGCTGCTCTGGCGGAGAGATCTTCGCACTTCCTACTCCACAATTCTGATCATATAACCTAACAGCGTGTTGAAAGACCGTCCTTCGCGTGGCGATTTCATACGCGTTCTAGTTGGAAGTGGCGCGTTTGAGTGCCTTGTCGGAGCAGACGGTCTTCATCAGTTCGGGGTTGAGAACTGCAGTCCGCCATGCGGACATGGCCGCCGCCTCCAGCGAGTCGTAGTCGGCGTAGGACTTGTTCGACCAGTAGTGGCTCTTGAGGTAATGCCACAGATTCTCCGCCGGGTTCAGTTCTGGACTGTAAGCCGGAAGCTGCAGGACCGTGACATTGGCAGGCACACGGAGCATGTGGCTGGTGTGGAAGCCCGCTCCATCCCAGATCAGGACAGCCTGTTCGTCGGCACTTGAAGCTGCGGATCCGGTCGCTCCTGAAGGAGGAGCGGGTCGAGGAGGACTGCGAGCAAGGCGCCTGGACGAAACGGTGGCGGACGTGGCTGGCCGGTGTGTTGCTGCCGGAGCATTCGCGATGGGTGCTGGATCGGGACCTCAAACGTCTCGATCAGCTAGCTCATGAGATCAAGGAAGTGGACAACCGGATGGAGGAGGCGACGCGGGAAGACGTCGTAGTCCAGACGCTCCGGAAGCAGCCGGGAGTCGGCGTGGTGACGGCGCTGCTGTTGCGGGCTGTGATCGGCCGCTTCGACCGGTTTCGGAGCGGGAAGCAGCTATCGCGGTACTGCGGCCTGACACCGCGGAACGCCTCCAGCGGGAAGCGGCAGTCAGACGGTGGCCTGGTGGCGGAGGGGCACGATGACCTGCGAGCAGCCTTGATCCAGTTGGCGAAGCGTCTTCCCCGGCACGAGCCGAGATGGCAGGAGCTGCATGCGAGGTTACGGAAGACAAAGCCGGCGAACGTAGTCTCGGCGGCGATTGCCAACCGGTGGGTGCGTCGTCTGTATCACGAGTTCGTTCCGGGCCTGAGCCGGAATCGGGGCCCCGCATGAGGCCGAACAAGGGAACATGAAGGACGAAGGAGCTTGGAGATGAGGAACCGAAGGAAGAAGACCACTGCGACGCCTGCGTCGCGAGGATGAGCTCGAGTGCCACTTGGGCGGAGGGAGAGGACAACCTCTCGATCCGACTCGTCAGCAGACAGGGCAGTTCTCGCAACCTCGAACATCCCCACATGGGCTAGGTGCTCCGCACCGAGGCTCGGATAGAAGACTGGGCTTCCCGCAGCGATCCACCTTCCGACCGATTCCGACTTGACGAGCAACAGACTTGCATAGAAATGGCACCCGGCCCCAGCCACCCCGCCGAGCGTGAATCTCCAACATGCCAGGTGTTGATCCAGCATTCGCCACTTATTGAAAGACAATCGACTGTCCGCTTTGGATGGCGACACTGCATAACCGACTTAGTCTCTCTAGAACTGGCTCCCCATCAACATCAATAAACGAATCATATAGACACGTCGGCTTCAAGCCTAAAAAATGTGCAACATGTCTCTGCCAATCAGATTGGTACTGAATGGCAGGCAGGTCCCGAAACTTTGCTGATATATCCTCGAGCTCGCCTTTTAGTCGCTCACATTCGGCGAGAGTCCATTCGCCGTCACAATCGGAATGAAGAATTAACGTCGGATACTTATCCCCAGTCTTCCCTCCCTCGAGAAGCTCCGTGACACTGTCTCGAAAGAATCCGAAGTCGGCGTAGCTCCCAACCTCGACTCCTTCGAGCTCATCACCATCGTCGAACACACACAGATACAACCCCATTGCTTCCTAACCTCTCTCAATATGCAAGAGCCCGGAGTGCTCCTTTTGGAAATCACGCAAACGCGGCTGCAGCCTGCACTGCATGGGTACATGGATGATCAGCTTAATCCCACTCTGCAGTGCTCGGTAGGTTAGCAGCCGAATTTGATATGTAAGGCTAAGTGAAGAGACATTCTTTATTAAATGAAGTGCGTCTCGATGTTCGGCATCGGCTCTGGTTCCTCTGGCTGTCTGATGTTTTGTGTAGCGGTACTCTATGCTCATTCTACCCCTCGACACGCACGCCCCACCGACTGAGCCAATCGCGAAATGTCGGACTAATTGGCCTTGTCGTGTGGATCGTATACGGTTGCCCTTCAATTACGGACCGATATGTTTGGAGTCTCAGCTGATAGCTGGACTGCAAGATGCTGGTGCCTCCTTTTATTTCAGTAAAACCGCCCTCTGTAGCGTCCAGAATTGTGCCTTTCAGGACTCCCGTCTTTGTGTGTTTAGCTTCACCCACAATCACCTTGAATGCCGCACTCTGCGTTTCATTGCCTGTGGGCCGCCACACTGTCGTGTTCTTTGGAAGTCCGAGTTTCCCCAGTTCATAGGCTTCATGCTCGCGGCCAGCTTTTAACGCGTCTTGTCCTAACTTGAAGAGACAGTCGTCATTGGCATTATGGACGAGCACGCCGGCTGAAGTAACTTCATAGACATGCTCGCCATGAACTTCGATATTGTACACCGAAACTGGATTTCTGCACTGCCCAATTGCCTCAACCCAAACAGGCCCGTTCCGGCCGAGCAGAGCATCCCCCACGTTCAGTTCACCCAAGGGTCGCCAGCATCCATCGTCTGCCGACCAGACGGGGTGGATTGACGTCCCTTCCAGGGTTTCTCCGGTCGACAACGCAGCCCGAACCGTGCCGTCGACCTGGCGGGTGATGAACCGACCAGTGACTATTTGGCCATCACCTACTGCCAGTCGCGGACAGGCCGCGATGGAGTGGACAGTCGCCCAGCCCTCCACCTCCAGTTCCCGGGAAACGATCGGAATTCGCCCTTTCACCTCCACCTGCTGCTGCGTCACCCACCACTGGGGCCTAAGTAATTCCGCGTCGACGACCGTTCCGTCAGTTCGAGTCACTTCAAGCGTCAGACAGACCCAGGTTTCCCGATCAGGCTCAGCGAAGGTACTGTCGTAGTCTCCAGGAATCGGATTGCGTCTAGCGACCCGCGCTCCTAACGGAACCGATTCGATCGGCACACAAGTGGACGACGCAGCCTCCAAAACCGAAGCGAATTGAGTCGTTAACGTACCATGACCACCCTGATTCGTCGGTTCGACGTCGCAAATTACTCCAGTGTCGTGGCCTTTCGGCATAGAGGCTACACGGACAAGAGTTCCGGCAACGAAGCAGCCGGCGTTTCTCATTGTCCCGCCTGTCGCGGCGATATCCATTCCCGCCTCGACGAACGAGGCGATCGTACTGCTCCCAGTTAGATCCGTGAGGATTTGATGCTTGAACGTCTCCGTCGGCGTGTTCGTCAACATCGTTGTTACGCCGGCGTAAAAATTGTCTCCCCCCGTCAGAAGCATATAACCGACGCCAATTGCTGCAACGGGCCCGAGAACCGGACAGGTCATGAGGATACCACCAGCGGTGGCGATCATGACGACACTGCCTGCAATCTGCCCGGCAGCTTGGATCCGGGGAAGTTGCTCCTGCACGTGATCGAGGGCTTGGTCGAGTACATCACCTTCATGGCCCCCGATCGCTGCAATCAGTGAGTCGATGGCGTTGGGGGCACTCTCTTCGGCTGCCGTAGAGTCCTCATGGTTGACCGAGTCATCAATACACTCTTCCTGCGAGACTCGGTTCGCCGTCTGCTCCCGGGCGTCCTCGACTGCATCCGCGATGTTCTCCGCCACCTCGGCCGGTGGAATCGGGGGCTGAGGCAGAGTGGCGGGGAGCCGAACCGTCGGAATTCCTGCCTTGTCGTAATCTTCTGCTTGTGAATCCGTGTCGAACAAGAAGCCCCAGAGAAATCCGCCATCTGCATCCTTCAGCTTTCGGTGCAGCGTTTCCCGAGTGGCTGAATCGACCGGGAAGGCATCAATTCCGCTGAGGATCTTGCCGCTCGCGTCCGCGACTGCAATTCCCTTGGCATTCATGTCCTTGATGAACGTGTCCTGAAGCTCCTTCTGACTCTTCTCGACCCGCGGCAGTTCGCTCCGCTTGCCTCGCCCCTGAGCCCCCGCCTTCTGGATGTCAGTCCATCCGGCGTCGGTCAGAACCTGGTGAGTCGTCTTTCCTCCCGTGATTGTGAGGTGATAGGAGTAGGGTTCCCGGTCGCTCCAGCCGTTCTCCGTGATCGGTTCCTGAGTTTCGCCTTTGACCCAGCAGACGTTCCCGTCGCACTCGAGCATCTTCGACTGTTCGCCCAGCTTCGCCACCAGATCGCGACCGAACCCCATCACCGCGTCCGCATTCAGCGAAAAGGCGTCCACGATCCCCGTGATGACCTGCGAGCCGTTGATCCCGCCACCGGCCTGCGTGCTGTTGTTGCCAGTGGGCGACGTTGACATCGCGTTGTAGATCGTCCGCCACTCCGTCGTGGTCGTGGGGCTGCCGCTGCTGCCGGAACTGCCGCTGCCTGAGCCCGATTCGCCGCCTGACGAAGAACCTTCGCCGCTGCCGCTGGACTCACCGCTTCCACTTGATTCTCCGCTGCCGCTGGTCTGGCCTTCGGTCTCGACCGGAGTGATCGGGATCGGGAGGGTCCAGGTCTGGCCGTCGTTCGAGTACGCGCCGGTCCCCACGGCTGCGCCGTAGGTGTTCAGGTCCAGCGAGGCCGCGTCCGCCAGGCCGGTCCAGGCGACATATGTCGTCTCGGTGACCGGGGGATGCGCCGCCAGGAGGACCCACAGATGGGATCCTCCGGAGCCGGCGATCCCCGCGCCCAGGATCCCGGTCTCTTCCTGCGTGGAGGTCGAGGTGGAGCCCGACTGTGTGGTGGCGTCGGTCAGGCTCCGCTCCAGCCACAGTTCGCCGGTCACAGGATCGAACCAGCCCGCGTCCTCCACTGTGATCGTCTGGTTCCCGCTTCCGTCCATCCCGCCGGACCAGCCGGCCCAGGAGCGGGACTGGATCGTCTCGCCGGAGGCTGTGTATTCCCCGATCGTGTAGGCCGGGCCGCCGTCGGGGCGCGCTCCCTCGCCCGCTTCGCTGAGGTCGATGTCGATCTTCAGGACCTCGCTGCCGTGGACAGAGAAGCTGGAACCGGTCGCCAGGTCCCAGCCATAGGGAGCCTCCTCTTCCGACGGGGGAGTGATGGCCTCTTTCCAGTTCCCGCCGAACTGCTGGTCGACGGTCTCATTGCGCTCGTAGTGGAGCTGCTCGTCCTCCAGCAGGATCTCCGTCCGGGAGCTGTGGGTCGCGCTGGAGCCGCGGCGATAGACCTTCAAGGCCGTGAACTGCGGACGCTCCTCCTCCGCCTCCATCTCGAAGTTGGCCGAGTCGGTCCGGACTTCGTGGCGGAAGTGGTCTTCGTCCCCGTTGTCAAAGGTGCGGCGGTCCGTGACATCGTAGGCGACGGTCCGCATCACATTCGCGCTTTGTACCGCTGCCCGCTGCCCCAGGTTGGTCCGGACCTGGGCGCCGGCCCCTTCGATCCACAGGGTAACGCTCCCCTCGGCGACCACTTCGGCGGACCGCGTGTCGTTGTCCGCGACGTTCCCGTCCGCGTCGGCGTCCCGGACCAACTTGCTGATGATGGTCCGCTGGACGTCGTCCGACATGGAATACTGAGTGTCCGCCAGACCGGAACTTTCCTGCATCTGCTCGTTGAGCGTGCTGTGAGTGAACGAAGTCGTGAACGATGCCTCGTCCTGCACCAGCTGCGTCTCCATGTTCGAGTCGAGCTCCAGCTCGATCCAGCGGTTGTAAGTATAGGAACCGATGGCGGTGTCGACGCTCTCCGAGCTGACCTGGCGGCTTCCGGACGTGATTCCATCGAAGCTCTCCTCGCTCGAATACTGCTGCATGAGCGTTGAGGAACTTCCACCGATCGTGTCGACCGATTCCTGCCCTTCCCCCCCGAACAGCACGGTTGTCATCTGCATCGAGCTGTCGGTCGAGAGCGTGCGATACTCCGACTCCGAGTCGGAGGATTCCACGAGGAGCCCGGCCGAGAACGGCGCGTTCGGGGCGGCGTTCACACTCACCACGCCCCCCATCAGGCCGAACTGGCGGCTGGGGGCCACCACGCCTCCCATGTTCACCCGCTCCTGAGTCCACTCTTCCGCTTCGCGGACCTCCTCGTGAACCGCCATCACCTCCGACTTCTCCGTGGTGACGATCGAGCCGGTCGTCGAGTACGTGTAGCCGGGGTCGTCGTTCGTCGGCACCGCCTCGGGATCGGGCGTTCCGGTGGTCAGGACGTGCGTGGTGTTGGTCGATTCCGACGCGAACGTGCTGCGATCGCGGGTCTCGCTGGTGACATCGCCCGAATAATTCCGGACGCGGGTCACCATATAGTCGGTCCAGGGACTGGAACCGGGGACGAAAACGGTGAACTGCAGGAAGGTGTCGGGCGGGAGACCGCGGTGGCCCTCGCCGCCGGTCGAGCTCCCCTCCGGCAGCGTGATCGACGCCCCGCGCTCCGTAATCTCCGTGTTGGTCAGCGTCCGGGTGTGGAGGACTGTCTGGCTGGAGCTGACTTCGTCCTCGGCGGCCTGGACGCTGCCGTTCTCCAGGACCCGCGTCCCCGAGCCGTACATGAAGTGGTCGATCGTCTGGCCCGCCGTCCAGTCGTGCTGCTGCGTCTGGATGAGCCGCGTATCGCGGAGGTCGTTCGTCTTGGGGTCGAAGATCGTGACGTCCGCCTCGACATCCTCCCAGAAGGTGGTGGCGGCGTCATAGATCGAGATGGCCCAGGTGTCGCTTTCCAGGATCACCTCGGCGTCCGGCGGCGGATTCTCGGGATCGACGACCGTGGTCCCCCAGCCGTCGACGGTCGACGACTCGCTCCGGACGCGGAGGGACTGGGAATCGTGCAGCCGCGTGCCCGTCATGCCGGCCGCCACAACCTCCTCCGGATCGCTCGCCGACGTGAGGGCCACAGTCAGGCCGCCGAACGTGATCGCCCCGCCGGTCAGGCTGCCATCCAGGAAGACTCCCCCGCCGGTCCCGACCGAGTACATCCGCATGGCGGAGGTCTCGTCGACCGGCAGCTGAATCGTGACGAAGCCGGGGTCGACCGGGTTCTCGAACTGCGTCGGATCGTCGGAATGCCCTTCCCACTGCAGGTCTTCCGGCAGCGAATTCGCCGGGTTGAAGGGGATCACGATCCCGCCGGTCTCGGAGAGCGAATGCCGGTCCGTGATGACGGTCGACTGCACCCCGTTGCGGATCGTTTCGACGTCGAGATGCGAGACTTCCTCGGTGTAGCCGCTGAAGGCGGTCACGTCGGTGTAGTCGTACGTCGATTCCAGGACGATCTCGGTGACGAGATGGGCCTCGTCCTCCTCGACGACGCCGTCCTGGTCGACATCGACGTTCTCGACCTCCAGCGAAAAGCTCGACACGGAGCTCGAGGTCTCCGCCCAGGCGGTGATGCCGGACTCAATGGTGTTGCTGGTGCTCTGCAGGATCGTGTGCGTGATCTGGTTGCCGCCGGTGGGGATTGTTGCCGTCGTTGTCTTGTCGACGTCGAGCGTCAGGGAGTCCTGAGTGAAGTAGGCCTCCGTCCCCGCCCCCGTGCTGGCCGTGGTGGTCGACGTCGAGTATCCCAGCGACGCCCCGTTGCTCCCGGTCGCTCCTTCGGTCTCCGTCTCGACCGAGAGCGTCCACTCCTCGGTCCCCTCCGTGCGAAGAACGGACTCGGACGCGAACGGGATGGCCGGACCCGTGCCGGACATGTTCAAGGTCGTGATGTTGACACGGTCCTCCGTGGAGTAGTCGCTCTCCCCGGCGGACTCCAGGAGCCCGCCGGCGGTGAAGGTCACGTCGCTGCCGACGAGGGTCGTGTGCCGCGAATCCGCCGTGGACCACGTGTCGCCATCGGGCCGCGCGGCGGTGACGTTGGTTGATTCCACGTGGCTGTGCCGGATGAGCGTGGTCATCGTCTCTTCGACCGGATCATCGTGCGTCAGCGTGTAGAGGACGTCGCTCTCCAGTGTCGTGGCGTCGTGCCCTTCGCTGGTCCCGGTCAGGCTCCCCGACACGAGTGTTCCGGACGAGGTGGTCTGGTACTCGTCCTCGATCGTCGAATCCAGCCGAGTCGTCGAGATCGTCCTCGTCTGGTCGCCATTCATGGCGATATAGAGTCCCGAGGTGAGATCAGCGTGCTGGATCGACACGAGCGTGCCGCTGTCCGAGTAGGCGTAGGCCGAACCGGTGATCTGATGCGCCGCGTCGTAGGTCGTCGTCAGCGAGAAGGCGAATTCGTCGTGCGTGACGAAGGAGGAGTGGGAGGTGTCGAGAAGCGACACATTCAGCGTGATGTCGTAGGCCGGTTGCTCCGCCGCCGCGGGAACGGTGATGGTCCGCGTGGTGGACTCGTCGACGTCCGACTCGGTGGTGACCGAGAAATCGTCCTCGCCCGAAGACTCGTAGCTCAGCGTCGACGACGCCCCGCTCTGCAGCACGAGCTGCCACTCGTAGCCGCCGGACGTCTGGACCTCGATCCGCTCCGTGGAGTCGGCCGCCGTGGTCGACAGGACGACGAGCGTACCGTTGTAAGTCTCTTCGACGCTCTCTTCGAACGCCGGCCCCGACGCGGCCGAACCGGGGAGCGTGCCGAGCCGGACGTGCCGCTCCTGGTCCCCGGACGAGCTGTACAGCCCCGTGACGGTGAAGGTCCCCCCCTCCGCGTCGGTCTCGACGACGTCGGTCTCGCGAACGAACGCGTAGTGGTCGGACTCATGGACCAGGACGTACCAGGAGACCGTCTCGACCCCGACCCCGTCGTAGGACTTCGAATAGAAGAACTCGGTGTCGGTCGATCCCGTTTGCGTGAGCGTGTAGGTGACGCCGTTCTGGTCGTCGAAGGTCGTCACGACGGTGTAGGTGGTGACGACGTGCTCGAAGTACGTCCAGCCGCCGTATTCGTCGACGGTCGACGAGGTGGTGACCGATTCGGACTCGACCGTGGTCCGCGCGTACTGGGAGTCCGCGAGTTCCCAGGTCTCGGGATCCTCGGTGTTGTCGGAGGTGGTCGTGACCGTGGAGAGCGCGACGTTCCCCTGCGAACCGGTCGGCAGGAGATCGAGGTAGGGATCCGTCAGGCCCCCCCACTCCGTCCCGACGGCGAGCCCGCCGAGCACCGGCAGCTCGATGTTGGGCGAATACTGCTCCCGGCCGAAGACATCGATCCGCGGCGGCGGGGCGGTGCTCGATCCTTCGCCGCTCGACCCGCTGCCGTACGGGTTGCCGTTCCCCCCCGAGTAGCCGTTGCCGTACTCGGTTCCGGAACCGGACGTGCTGCCGCCTCCCGTCCCGCTCGTCGATCCGGAGCCTTCTCCCGATCCCGACGAACTCCCCTCCCCGCTGCCGGAGGTCTCTCCGCTTCCCGACCCGCTCCCTTCCCCGGAGCCGCTCCCCTCACCCGAACCGCTGCCGCTGCCGGATCCGGTTCCCGATCCCGGAGCGACGACCTCGATGGAGATGAGAGCTGTTGCCGAGCCGTAGGTGTCCGCGACCGTGACCGAGAAGGTGTAGGTCTGGCCTTCGACGAGCTGCGTCGGATCGCTGACCGTGATGGCCCCCGTGGACCAGTCCAGGAGGAACGGGCCGGTCGATTCGGACGTCATCCAGTTCAGGGAGTCCCCTTCCGGATCGTTCGCCACGGGGGTTCCGACCGCGGCTCCGTACAGGGCGTCGCTCTCGACCTGGTAGCTGTACGTGGTCTGCGTGAACTGCGGCGGCTGGTTGAGCGGCGGCGCGATGGTGATGGAGACGGTGGCCGCGTCCTGGCCCCAGGCGTCGACGACCATCACTCCGAAGGTGTAGGTCTGGCCTACCGTCAGGGACCACGGATCGTTCACGCGGATCGAGCCGTCGGAATCGACGGAGAACGGCGAAGAATTGTCCGTCGCCCAGTAGAGCCGATAGTCCCCTTCGGCATCCGTGGCCGCGATCTGGCCGACGGTCGCATACTGCTGGACGTCCCGCGGGACGGAGAACTCGAACGTGGACTCGGTGAACGCGGGGGGCTGGTTCGTCGACGGCGTGACGAGGATCGAGACGGCCGTCGTCGCGGACCCGTAGTAATCTTGCGCGGTGACTTCGAAGGTGTAGGTCGTTCCCACCTGCAGCGCGTAGGAGTCGTAGACCCGGATCTGGCCGGTCATAGAGTCGACCGTGAACGGCCAGCTGCTGCTGGAGGACGAGAAGTAGAGACTCCCTCCATCGGCGTCCTCGACGCTCAGCGTCCCCACGACCGCCTCGCTCGAGGAATTGAGCGGCAGGGTGTATTCGAACTCGGCTTGGGTGAAGCTCAGCGGCGTGCGGGGGGTGACGTCCACCTGCAGCTCGTACGCCAGGCCTGGGGCGCTGCTCCCCCCCGATCCGGAGCCTTCTCCGGAACCCGAGCCGGAGCCGTACGTGGAATACCACTCGTTGCCGGCCGCGGAGAGGCCGATGTAGTAGGTCCCGGACGAGGAGGCGCTGAACGTCAGGACGCTGTCGTTCGAGGATTGACCGGTCTGCGGATCGATCCCGTTGCCGTTCGCCGCCACCTCGTATCCCCACTCGTCGAAGACGCGGAGATGGCTGTCGAGGCTGCTCAGGGATGTGCCGTTGTCGCGCTGGGCCGCGTCGATGTCGAGCCGGACGGAATCGCCCGCGTTGAGCGTGATGCGGTAGAAATCGACGTCGTAGGCGCCGTTCGCGTTGTCGCCGATCTGTCCGGCGGCCCGGGCGGACTGGCCGGTCAGCAGGTGGCTCGTGGAGGTGTCGTCTCCGGCGACGTCGCCGACGAAGATCGAAACCTGGGTCGCCGCCGAGGAGTCCCCTCCGACTTCGACGACGTACTGGAACTGGTCGACCCCGGTGTAGCCCGTGGCGGGGGTGTAGGAGAATGTGCCGTCCGCGTTGAGGCTGACCGAGCCGTGGGCTGCGTTCTGGGTCAGCGCAGCGCTGCTGCCGGACGTCGCGCCGGGGTCGTTCGCCAAGACGCTGACGGCCGAGGCCAGGGCCTGGTCGGCGGGGGTGTGGTAGACGTCGGGCTGTGCGGAGACGCCGGACAGGAGGGTCCGCGCCTCGAGAGCTTCGGGGAGGCCGAGCCGGGCGGACGCGCGGGTCCGGCGGCGTGGACGCCGGACGGCGTTCCACCAGAAGCGCGCACGAACAAACCGCAGCCATGACGTGAGCAGCATGCCGTCATCCCTGTCAAAACGAAGCAGGCCCTAGGACTTGGCCCCTGAGTCCTGCGAACGATTGTGAATGTGTCGTCGAACTTGGTAGCCCTGTTCCTTTCACCCACCTGGAAAATGGTCTCTAGGAAACAGGCACGGCGGTCCTTCAACTTCGTGAACGATTTCGGCCCCCGAGTCAATGCGAGCGAGCCCCCTCGATGCCGTTTCCAAAGGATCAGCGCGCGGCTCAGGGCTCTCACCCCGGGGCGCCGCTTTGCTGTGACCAACTTTGGCGAACGGGGTTCGAGAACACCCCCTCAGATGCACCGTCAAGGCGTTGGCGCTTCAACCTGGCGATTGGCGCCCGATGGGATCGGACGGCAGCCGGTGCAAATGTAACGGCTCGATCGTCGTCGCATTGAAGAGGCTCGCCCAGACCCCTGTCCAGCAGTTTGTTTCCATTTCGCATCGCGGCAATTTTCGCATCCCAAGAGTGAAGAATTGACGGAGTGTCGAATCCAAAGGGTTGCGCTACCGATTGCAGATCATGCTGTTCGTCTCTCGCGATTGAATCTCATGGCAGGAGGATCGATTCCACGTCCGACAGGTTCGGAAGTCATGGATCGACTTCCAATAGCTGAGGGAAAGGGCAGGAGGTCCCCACGTACTCATGGGGACCTCCGAAGTTGCCTTTCGATGTAGTGATTCGCGTTCTATCTGTCACGACTGCGTCGAGAATGCATGCGGATCCCTCCAGAGTGGAAGGACATTGCCACGCTGATGAGAGCAGTTATGAGGAAGACAGCCCACGAACTAGTCGCGGTGCCAACCAAGGTCGCAATAGTTAGAGCGCCATTTACGTGCGCATTGTTCAGTTTCTGACGATCACTCAAGCGATTCTCCTTTCGAGGGTTCACGACGAGCCGACGAGGTAGTGGGCGGCTCGATGATCAATAAAGACAGTCCCAGTCTTGATGGAGTTGGGGCAGCATCAGTTGCCCGTGCAGTGGCCATCGCCAAACGAGGTCGCCTCCGAAGTCCGGCTCGCCACCGCCCGGTCCTCCCGTTCGGCTAATTTGCGAATTCCGTTGCTTACAAAGAGAGTCTCTTTGTATTCTTAGACGATCCAATTCCCGGCAATTACATTGAGTTCGAGGATGAGACGTCTGCCTAAGATCGAGCCTGTGGGAGGCATCTGGCGTGCTAGGGAGTGTGGACATTGAGGGTGGCGTTTTCCTCTGGAGTTGGCATCATCGGCTGCACTTCAGACCGGTCAAGGAAGACCACGATGTCCAGACGCCACGCTCTCACCGACGCGCAGTGGAACCGGATCCAGGATCTCTTGCCCGGTAAGGCTGGTGATCCGGGGAAGACGGCTGCAGACAATCGTCTCTTTGTGGACGCAATCCTGTTTGTCGCCAAGACAGGGGTTCTCTGGAGAGACCTCCCCGAACGATTCGGGAAGTGGAACAGCGTCTGGCGACGATTCGATCGCTGGTGTGAACGGAACGTCTGGAAACGACTGGCTCAGGAACTGGGCGAGTCGGATCTCGCCGAACTCCAACTCGACTCGACGTCCGTCAAAGTGCATGTCGCGGGCCTTGGCGGTCGTCGTCAGGCCGAGGAAAAAAGAGGATGCCGACGAGCGCCGCTGTCTCGGCCGGTCTCGCGGAGGTCTGAATACCAAGGTCCATGCGGCTGTCGATGCTCAAGGGCACGTGGTCAGCATGAAGCTCAGCCCCGGCCAGGACGGTGACGGCCCGCACGGCCGGGAACTGCTTGCGGAGTTCTCCCGAGGGCAGATTGAGCACGTTCTCGCTGACACCGCCTACGACGGTGATGAAACGCGGGCCCTGGTGAAGCGGCTGAAAGCGAAGGCTTGTATCAAGCCGCACAAAAGGCGGACCAGGACGAAGCGTTACGACAAGGAGCGTTACAAGCACCGGAATCTTGTGGAGCGGTTCTTCGGCCGCATCAAGCAATTCCGTCGTGTGGCGACCCGGCCCGAAAGGACGGCCAGGAACTTTGTCGGCTTCGTCTGGCTCGCGGCCCTCATCATGGACGTCTTGTGATTGTCCACACTGCGTAGCACGTTGGGTCTGAGCTATGAGACCCAGCCCTTTGAAGGTGCATCCTCCTTCATGGTAAACCGGTGTCATGTCGAGACATGCACAGGATTTCCAGGGAGGAGGCGACCATGGTTGGTCAATCGGTCCTCGACCGCTTCATTCAGCAGGCTCCGCTTTGTGTTATGGCCCGGGCGACACTTGAGAAAGTCTTCGCCCCGCAGAGATTGGATGCCCTGTTTCAACGGACGGCTGTCCGACAGTACGAACGGGAGCTTCTGTTCTCGACCGTCGTCGATCTCATGAGCCTGGTCGTCTGTCGCGTCACACCGTCCGTTCATCGGGCCTATCAGCAGAAGAAGGCCCAGATTCCCGTCTCCATCCGGGCTCTCTACGACAAACTGGGGCATATCGAACCGGCCACGTCCCGAGAACTGGTGCGGCAGACCGCCTCTGAGATGGCCGAGCTGATCCGGACGCTGCCGGCGATGGCGGCTCCCCTCCTTCCCGGATACCGGGTCAAGATTCTCGACGGCAACCACCTAGAGGGAACAGAGCATCGGCTCAAGCCGCTGCGAACTCAAGGAGGCGGAGCCTTGCCCGGCCAGTGCGTCGTCCTGCTCGATCCCCAGCTCCGCATGATCCTGGACGTGATTCCTGACCTGGATGCCTACACCCAGGAGTGTCGTCTCTGCCTGCCGCTGTTGGAGGGGATCGAACCCAAGGATGTGGTGATCGACGATCGGAACTTCTGTACGAGCGAACTCCTGTTCGGTCTGGCCCGACACGCCGCGTTCTTCATCACCCGGCAGCATCGGGGCCGGCTGCGATGGGAGGTTACCGGGAAAGCCAAATCGCTCGGCCGGGGCGATTCCGGCCGCCTGACGGAAGAGCCTGTCCGCCTGACGGATCCCACAACCGGTGAGGTCCTGCCGGTCCGCAGAATCACCATCGAGTTGGACGAACCAACCCGGGATCACGACTCCACGCTCCACTTGCTGACGAACCTGCCCGCCAGTGAGGTCACCGCAGCACAGGTCGCTGAGCTGTATCGGGAGCGATGGACGATCGAGACAGCCTTCCAGGAACTGACGACACACCTGAGGTGTGAACTCAACACCCTTGGCTATCCGCCTGCGGCCCTCTTCGGCTTCTGCACGGCGGTTGCGTGCTACAACGTCCTGGCGGTCGTGCAGGCCGCTCTGGCTTCTGCTCATGGCCAGGAGTTCGTTGACGAGCAGTTCTCGCACTGGCGGATGTCGGATGAGCTCAGCCGCACCTACGTCGGGATGATGATCGCGATTCCGGCGGATCAATGGGAACAGTATGGAACTCTTCCCACCGAAGCTCTCAGCCGGCAGCTCCACGTCTGGGCCCAGAGCGTCGATGTCATCCGATATCGCAAATCGATTCGTGGTCCCAAGACACGCACCAAACGTCCAGCCGCGAGGGCTCAGCACTTCTCGACCGACAGGCTTCTCAAGCAGCGGAGATCCAACACGGGATAGCCACCTTCAAAGGGCCCGCTCTCTGGCCCCTGCGGCGACGTCCCCTAGAATTGACGCCACCCGATTGTCAGCTTTGGGACGTGCTTCCTTGTCCACCGACCCCGGCATTCCGCTCGATCAGTTCTCTCCCGAGGAAATCGCGTTCTTCCAGGAGAACGGCTACGTCATCGTCCGCGGCCTGGGTGACACGGTCACGCGGGAGCGGATGTCGGAGGTGACGCTCGAAGGGCTCGCGCGGCTCATCGAGCCGGTCGAACTCGAAGCAGACCTGCACTACCCTGGCGCGCCGCAGTCGCGCGAAGCGGAAGGGGGCCGCACGGTCCGCCGCCTCAAGCAGGCGCTGACCCGCGACTACGTCTTCCTGCAATGGGTTCAGCACGCCGCCTTCGCCGGGCGGCTCCGGCAGCTCTTGGGGCCGGAGATCGTCTGTCCGCTGGCGCATCACAACTGCATCATGACCAAGGAGCCGCGGTTCAGCAGTGACACCGGCTGGCATCAGGACATCCGCTACTGGTCGTTCACACGGCCGGACCTCGTCAACATCTGGCTGGCGCTGGGGCGGGAAGACCAGACGAACGGCTGCCTGCAGGTCATTCCCGGCACGCACCGCATGCAGTTCGACCGAAGCCGGTTCGACGATGCGGTCTTTCTGAACCCGGATCACGAGGAAAACAAGCCGCTGATCGAGCGGGCGGTGCCGGTGATCCTGGATCCGGGCGACGTGCTGTTCTTCCACTGCCTGACGTTCCACGCGGCGACGCGGAACTTTTCGGACCAGGCGAAGTATTCGGTCGTGTTCACGTTCCGGGCGGGGGACAATCCGCCGCTGCCGGGGAGCCGCTCCGCAGCCTCATCAGAGCTGATCCTGCGATAGCTGAACCGGGTCCAGGGGCACCCTGGTGGGGGATGCAAGGGGATCACATCCCCTTGCCCGCCGGAGGCCCGTCTCGTCGAAAGATCTCTGAAGGAGCGGGTGTCCAAGCGCGGACAACGTATCGGATGCCCCCACTCCTCGGATTCTGACCGTCCGGCGAAAGTGTCTGACCAGCCGCGCCCGCCTGCCGGGCAGCGTTGGCCCGGCCCCGGGACGGCGGCCTCTGAGTCTGGCTGGCGAGCGCCCGTAGAATCCCGGGCGTTCGCGTTTCGCCATGATTCTCCGTCCTGACGTGCTGCCGATGCCCCGCCTCTCGATCCTCGATCTCGCCTTCGTTCCCGACGTCCTCACCCCCGGGGACGCCCTGCGGAACACGCTCGATCTCGCCCAGCACGCGGAGCGCTGGGGCTATCACCGCTTCTGGCTCGCCGAGCATCACAACATGGTCGGCATCGCGAGCGCCGCGACCGCCGTCGTGATCGGCTACGTCGCGGGGGGCACCCGCACCATCCGCGTCGGCTCGGGGGGGATCATGCTCCCCAACCACGCTCCGCTCGTCATCGCGGAGCAGTTCGGGACTCTCGAATCGCTCTATCCGGGGCGGATCGATCTCGGCCTGGGCCGCGCCCCGGGGACCGATCCCCTGACAATCCGCGCTCTTCGCCGCAACGTGACCGCCGCCGACAGCTTCCCGCAGGACGTGCTCGAGCTCCAGCACTACTTCGAAGAGCCCGGTCCGGCCCAGGCGGTCCGGGCCATTCCAGGAGCGGGGCTGCGGGTGCCGCTCTGGATCCTCGGATCGAGCCTCTTCGGCTCCCAGCTCGCCGGAGTCACCGGCCTGCCGTACGCCTTTGCGTCCCACTTCGCCCCGACGCATCTCATGAACGCCCTCCACATCTACCGCAAGGAGTTTCAGCCCTCCCCACAGCTCGATCGCCCCTACTGCGCCGCGGGGGTGAACGTCATCGTGGCCGACACCGACGCGGAGGCGCGGCGGCTCTTCACGTCGCCCCAGCAGCAGTTCACGCGACTCATCCGCGGCACGCCGGGCAAGCTCCTCCCGCCGATCGACGACATCAACACGTTCTGGGCTCCGCACGAGGAGCAGCAGGCGTCGGCCATGCTCAAGTACGCGTTCGTCGGCTCGCCGGAGACGGTCCGCCGCGGTCTGGAGGCGTTCGTCCGGGACACGGGCGTTGACGAACTCATCGTCGCGGCCGCAATCTACGACCATTCCGCGCGGCTCCGCTCTTACGAGCTTCTCGCCGAGCTCTGGAAGGACGTCAGCGCGGCCTCGCCGGCGGTCGTGAGCGCGACATGACGTTCAAGGTCCTGTTCCATGAAGGCCCCGAAGCCAGCCTGGCGACGCGAGGGCGGATCGGCCGGCTCAAGCTCACCCCGGATGCGGCCGTCATCGACAGCGATCCCCCGGTCGTGATCCCCCACGAGGCCCTGCGGTCGGTCGAGCTGTTCCGGATGCACAACACCGGACGGATGCTGAAGGTGACGCACTCCGGCGGCACGCTGTTCATCACGGTCGTCCGCTTCAGCCTGTTCGGCTTCTTTGCCCTCGTCAACTACTTCGCCACGGGAGAGCTGGCGGAACTGTGGAAGCGGCGAATGCCAGCGGGTCACGACGACTGACCGCCGCTCGCACCGGCCGTGGCGGATGCGTCGGAAGTTGCTAGAAATTCAGGGGATTGCGCTTCCCATGTTCGGCCGGATTCGACAGAACAAGGCCTGACCGGGAGTGCGATCCCTCCCCAAATTCCTGACTGGCGACGGAGTGAGGTTCGTTGTGGCGGACGTGACGTGCGACATCGTGGTGATCGGAACCGGCCCCGGCGGCGAAGGGGCCGCCATGCAGGCGGCCAAGCACGGGAAGCGCGTCGCCGTCATTGAACGGGCCAAGATCGGCGGCAACTGCACCCACACCGCCACGATCCCCAGCAAAGCCCTCCGCCATGCCATCAGCGACATGGTCCAGATCCGGAACAACCCCCTGTTCCGGTCCCGGGCCACATCGCTCGAGTTCACGGTCCGCGATCTCCGCCGGGCCACGAACTCGGTCATCAATCAGCAGATGCTGATGCGGACGACGTTCTACGAACGCAACGACTGCCACCTGTTCCAGGGGAACGCCCGGTTCCTGGGCCCCAACGAGATCGAAGTCGTCGAGGACGACGGCGGACGCAAGACGATCGAGGCGGCCTACTTCGTCATCGCCACCGGCTCGCGCCCCTATCACCCGCACTTCGTCGACTTCAACCACCCGCGGATCTTCGACAGCGACACCATTCTCAAGATCGACGAGGAGATCAAGACCCTCACGATCTACGGAGCCGGGGTCATCGGCTGCGAGTACGCCTCGATGTTCCGGAACATGGGGGTGCGGATCAACCTCATCAACACCCGCGACAAGCTGCTCGACTACCTCGACGAAGAGATCATTGATGCCCTGAGCTACCAGTTCCGGGAGAAGGGGGTCGTGATCCGGAACCTGGAGGAGGTCGACAGCGTCGAAGGACACTCGGACGGCGTGGTCCTGGCCTGCAAGTCCGGCAAGCGGTTCAAGACGGACGCCCTGCTGTGGGCCGCCGGACGGACGGGCAACTCGAACGACATGGGGCTGGAAGCGATCGGCGTCACCCCCAACTCACGCGGCAACATCGAAGTCACCGAGACGCTCCAGACCGCGCAGCCGCATATCTATGCCGTGGGGGACGTGATCGGGATGCCGGCCCTGGCCAGCGCCGCCTACATGCAGGGGCGGTTCGTCTCCATGCACATCCTGGGAGAGAAGGATCTGACGATGATCCGGGACATCCCGACCGGGATCTACACGAGTCCCGAGATCAGCTCGCTGGGGAAGACGGAGCGGGAGCTGACCAACGCCAAGGTCCCCTACGAGATCGGCTACTCGCACTTCAAGAACCTGGCTCGCGCGCAGATCAGCAACCAGACCGCGGGGATGCTCAAGATCCTGTTCCACTGCGAGACGCTGGAGATCCTCGGCATCCACTGCTTCGGGGCGAACGCCTCGGAGATCATCCACATCGGTCAGGCGATCATGATGCAGCCGCCGCCGAACAACACGATCCGCTACTTCATCAACACGACCTTCAACTACCCGACGATGGCGGAAGCCTACCGCGTCGCCGCCCTGAACGGTCTGAACCGCCTGTTCTGAACCGCCGGTTCCCGACGGGCTCGCCATCCGCCACCGCATCAGCCGCCGGACGTTCGGAAGTTCAATCGGAACGTCGGGGCGGAAGCGGGAGCGGCCTCCGGGCCCGGTTTTCCGAAGCTCTGAGCCGAGGCGTTCGCCCGATCCGACGGACCGCCGGACTGCCCTTCGGACGGAGCAGCCGGCCGGAAACCGGAACCGGTTCGGTTCCCCCAGGCCACCGGAGCGAACTCAGGACGGGTCAGCGACATCAGTCCCGCCCCGGGACGCTGGTGAACCGGCCAGGTGCGGAACTCCTGGACGGTCAGCGCCAGCTCGACGTCGTTCCGGAGCCCCATCTTCTTCAGCAGATGGGCGCGGTGCTTCAGGACCGTCTGGACGCCGATCTCGAGTTCCGCGCCGATCTCTTTGGAGCTGCGGCCGCGGACGAGCAGGTTCATGACCTCGCTCTCCCGCGCCGAGAGGAGTTGCATCTGCCGGGCGACGGCGGCGTGCCGGATCCGTGCGGGGAGGAACTGGCGGTCGAGCTGCAGGGCGGTATCGACCGCCTGGACGATCTGGCCGGGCCGCGCCGGGAGAAAGACGGTGTCGGTGACGCTCAGCCGCAGCGCCTGTTCGACGAAGGCTGCATCGCCCCGTTCGCCGACCGCTACCGTGGGGAACTGGCTGCTGAGTCGCCGCAGGGGTGCAAAGGCTTCGTCGTCGTCCAGTTCTTCCTCTTCGCCGCCTTGCAATGGACACGGGAGCGCCAGCACCAGGCAGCACGCCGTCGCTGCGGCCATTTGCTCGATCCACCCGACGTCGTCGCTGAGGTGAATCCGGAGGACGGTCGCCCCCAATCCATAATTTCCCGCGGCCACATCCTCGAACACCGTGTTCAGCGGGTCGAGAACGTAGATCCGCGCGTGCAGATTCTGTGTCATTTGTATTGCGGGCCCCATTACGAGATCCGGCCGAAAAGATTGATGCTTTTGGGGGGAGATCGTCGCGTTAAGGTTCATCGGTCGAATCCACCGCCGATCTGTGACAACGGGTGTCACATGTGTGGCAAAACAGGACAATTCAGGATGCGAGATTTTCGCCGGTTCGGTGGCGAACGGCGAATTATTCCCCTGCCCGCAATCGGCAGCGGCCGAAGGACTTGAGAGCGGGCGCAGGGAGCCGCCTGATCAGGGAGTGCGCGGCGGCCAAAAAAGCAACGCAGCCCCCTTACCTGACCCGCGGGGATTGCAAAGCGAGCGGTGAGTTCTCAGTGCCGGTCCCACAAAAGGGGACATCCGTTGTTTACCACGGTTCCTCGTGGAAGTGCCTCCGGCGGCAAGGGGGCGTGGCCCCCTTGACCCCAGACTGCCGTGGCACGCTGGGTCTGAGCAATCGATGTCGTGCCGGCAAGGACGGTTTTCAGATGCCGTCCAATGCGACGCCCAGCTTCTGAGCTGTGTCCTGGATCTGACGCCAGGTCTCGTCCGGAATCGTCACGCCGGAGGCCGCCCGCTCCTTCCCGCGACGGACCTCGATCTCCCCGGGGAGCAGGATCTCATTCACCCCCGGCAGCTTCCGGGCACTCTTGATCGACTCCGCGTACTTCGAGACCAGACAGTCGAACTCGCTGCGGTCAATAAACCGCGAGATATCGACCACGTACAGCCACACCCCATTGGCCCCCCGCGGCAGGTCATCCCGGCAGACACCGCTCCCGGACAGCATCCCGCACAGCACGTCGACCATCACCGCCAGACCAAAGCCCTTGTGCCCCATCAACGCCCCCCCCAGCGGCAGGATGGCGCCGTACGGCTTGCTGTAGTAATCCCCCGGATTGGCCGACGGGTTGCCGTGCCCGTCGATGATCAGCCCCTCGGGAATCGTCTCCCCCTTCTGGTGCGAGACCCGCAGCTTCCCTTCGGCGGTGGCACTCGTCGTCATGTCGAGGACGATCGCCTCTTCGCCCAGCGGAGCCCCCATGCTGATCGGGTTCGTCCCCAACCGGCGGTCAATTCCGCCGAACGGCGCGACTCCCCCGGGCCCGGGAGCGTTGACCGCCATCAAGGTGACAAAACCTTCGCGTGCGGCTTTATGAGTGTAGGAGCCCAGCCGGCCGACATGGTTGCAGTTCCGGACCATGATCGTCGCCGTGCCCGACTGACGGGCCTTCTCCATCCCCATCGCCAGGGCCTTGGCGGCGATGACCTGGCCGAAGTTGAAGTGCCCGTCGAGGATGGCGAACGCCGGAGCGTCGGTCACGACGTCGATCGGGCTCCCCGGCTTCACGAAGCCTTCGTGCATCATCTGCACGTACTGCACCAGCCGCATGACGCCGTGGCTGTCATGGCCGACGATGTTCGCTTCCGCCAGTTCCTCCGCCACGATCGCCGATTCCTCGACAGGAACCCCCGCCCCATTCAGGACGAGCTGCGCAATCTGGAAAAGCTGGGAACGGTTGAAAGTCGGCATGGGACGGGGCGAGCAAAGAGGGATAAGAGGGGGTGGCTGCGGACAGCCGCCGACTCTATCCGTTCGCCGCGCGATCGGCCAATGGACGACGCACCGGAACCGGACGAGAGAAAGGAGCGGACGATGACGCCCGGTTCAGGCCCGGTTCGCCGCCGGTTCGCTCGCGCTCTTCAGGAGGGCGCGGACCTGGTCGCGAAGATCGTTGTCGGAGAGCTGCTCGATATCGAACAGGCGGAGGAACTGCACGCCGTAGTAGTAGCGGCGGAGCTCCTTGCGGGCGAGGGTCGTGACGACCTCCTCGTCCACGCGGCACACCTTGCACTCGATGAACTTGGTATCGAAGCCGTTCGTCGAAAACCGGACGAACCACGGATGCTCGCTGGGAATCGACTCCATCGAGACGATGCGGGCTCCCCCTTCGGAGACGTCGCGGGTCGAGATCCGTCGCAGTTCCGGAGACCCTCCCGCGCTCGGGAGGAGCAGCAGCCACCCCGGAGTGACGATGCTGGAGCGTGCCTGCCGTCGGCGGTTCATTCCCTGGCCCGCGGTGGTGTTCCCGTTTGAACTGGCCGGAGCGGATTGCGTCGGAGGGTTCAAACAGTCGTTCATTCGCACTCTTTTCCGTCGGTCAGGGGGCGGGGAGCCCCGGCAGGCGGTGAACCGGAAATCGCGGGAGGCTGACGCTCCGTCTGCGCCGGCGTTTCTCGATCACCTCCCTCTATATGGCATACGCCCGGCGCAGCCGCTCCGGCCATTTCCGTAATTGCCCGGATGGGGTCCCAAGCTCCATCGCTCCAACCGTCACAGGCGTCAGGACCCCTGTGATCGCCGCTCCCGGGGCGGTCGGGGGTCCACAAACCGAAAAAACCGCGTTTCGGAAGTGACTTGGAAACTCGCCCAAACCTGAAGGCATAGTGAGATCCGGAGCGGGTCGATCTGGTTCCAAGTCGGCCATTTGCGACAATATCAGGAATTCCGCGGCCCTCGCCTCCGGAGGGGTGTTTCATCTCATCAGGACGGCGTCACCCGCCGTAGGTTGGTGAGGTAGAGGGAGCGCGGGAGCCGGAACGGCCGCCACACGCCGCGGCCGTTCCGGTCCCCGCGTCATCAGTCAGCGTTTGTTCAGGTCAGGACCTCAATGGATATCGGCGCTCTTCTTCTGCAGCGGGGGCTTATCCAGTCGCACCAGCTCGCCGGAATCCGCGGAAACGGACGCCGGGTCGACCAGATCCTCGTGGAACAGGGGGTCATCACCGAGGAGGCGGCCCTCAAGGCGCTCGCCGATGAACTCGGGATGCGGTTCGTCTCGCTCAAGAACTTCGAGGTCGACCGCAACCTCCTGATGCAGTTCCCCGCCACGGCGATCTTCCGCCACAGCGTCCTGCCGCTCGAAAGGACGGGCGAGTGGGTCACGATGGCGACCTCCGACCCGTTCGACCTCGAAGCCCTCGACGAGCTGAGCTCGCTCGGCAACTGCCGGATCCAGCCGGTCATGGCCTGCCGGGACGAGATCGTCGAGCTGATCAAGCAGAACCTGGGGGTCGGCGGCGACACGATCAACCAGCTCGTCGCGCAGCGGGCCGAGGAAGGTGTCGAGCTCCTCGACGCCCTGCCGGAAGGGGAAGTCGACGAGGCGGCCCTCGCTCCCTCGGTCATCCGCCTCGTGAACGAGCTCCTGATGGAAGCTCTCGAGCAGCGGTCGAGCGACGTGCATCTCGAGCCGCAGGAAAAGGGCTTCGTCATCCGCTTCCGGGTCGACGGCCTGCTGCGGGTCCAGCCGGTCCCGCCGGAGATCAACCACTTCGCCTCGGCGATCGTGACCCGTCTCAAGATCATGGCCCGGCTGAACATCGCCGAGAAGCGGCTGCCGCAGGACGGCCGCATCAACCTCCGCGTCCGCGGCCGGGAGATCGACGTCCGTATGTCGATCATCCCGATGCTTCACGGCGAGGGGGTGGTCCTCCGTCTTCTCGACAAGTCGCGGATGGTGTTCGACCTGAAGCGGGTCGGGATGCCGCCGGAGCTCGACGCCAAGTTCAAGGACATCATCTCGCTGCCGCACGGGATCGTCCTGGTGACGGGCCCCACCGGGAGCGGAAAGACGTCGACGCTCTACAGCGCTCTCGGGACGATCAAGTCTCCCGAGACCAAGATCATCACGGTCGAGGACCCGGTCGAATACCACATGGACGGGATCAGCCAGATCCAGGTCCACGCCAAGATCGGCCTGACGTTCGCGGCCGGTCTCCGCAGCATTCTCCGTCACGACCCGGACGTCGTGCTGATCGGAGAAATCCGCGACGGCGAGACCGCCACCAGCGCCATTCAGGCGTCGCTGACGGGCCACCTGGTGTTCAGCACGCTGCACACGAACGACGCCCCCAGCTCCTTCACGCGTCTGGTCGATATGGGTGTCGAGCCGTACCTCGTTGCCAGCACGGTGGAAGGGATCCTGGCCCAGCGTCTGGTCCGCGTCCTCTGCAGCCATTGCAAGGAGGAGTTCACGCCCGACGAGGAATCGCTTCCCGACGATCTCCCCCGGCCGGTCAAGACGCTGTGGCGGCCGAAGGGGTGCCGCAACTGTCGCGAGTCGGGCTTTGCGGGCCGGACGGGGATTTTTGAGCTGTTGATCAACGACCCGGTGATCCGGAACCTGTGTGTGGAGCGGGCCAGTGCTGCGACGATTCGCGACCATTGCCTCAAGCATGGGATGACGACGCTCCGGCAGTCGGGTTACCAGAAGGTGCTGTTGGGACAGACCGCGATTGACGAAGTGGTTCGGACGACCCGCGGCGACATCGGTTGAGGCAAGCACGTTCTGGCCGGCACAGCTCGATAGCTCAAACCCAACGTGCGACGGCAGCCTGGGGTCAAGGGGGCCACGCCCCCTTGCCGCCGGAGGCGCTTCCATGAGGAACCGTGGGACACAACGGATGTCCCCTTTGTGGTGCCGGCGTTGAGGACTCCCTGCTCGCCTTGGAATCCCAGCGGGTTGGTGAGGGGGAATACGGCAAGTTGTCCGCGTTTGGACACGTGCTCCTTCAGATATCTCTCGACGAGACGGCCTCCGGCGGGCAAAGGGGCGTTGCCCCTCTGCACTCCCCACCAGGGGTTACCCCCTGGACCCCGGTGCCTGTCACCCGCTACCCACTTCGCCCCCAATCCGCTATCAGTCCATACCCCGATGACCAAGCCGGCGGAGCCACCCACTTGCATCGACTCATCCCCGCCTCCCTCGCAACCTTCCTCGCCTCAGGCTTCGGCATCGGCTTCGTCCCGTTCGCCCCCGGAACCTTCGGCAGCGTCCTCGGCGTCGCCCTCGCCGGCCTGCTATTGAAGTCCGGACTCCCCCTCGCCTGGTACGCCGCCCTCGCCATGGCGGTCTTCCTCTTCGGCATCCCCTGCACCCGCCGCGCCGCCGAAGTCCAGGGCGTCAAAGACCCCGGCTGGATCGTCCTCGACGAAATCGCCGCCGTCCTCTTCATCTACACGGTCATCCCCTTCACCTGGACAACCGCAGTCCTCGGCTTCCTCCTCTTCCGCCTCTTCGACGTCTCCAAGCCCTACCCGCTCCGCTGGCTCGAACGACTCCCCCACGGCTGGGGCATCATGGCCGACGACGTCGCCGCCGGCTTCTACACCGGCCTCCTGATGGCCATCGCGCGCCACTACGGCTGGCTCAGCGTCTAACGCCGGCCAGCCGCGTCGCATCTCACCCGGATCCCCGTCGGCCGGCCCTTACCCAGCAAACTCGTTCCCAACCTTCCGCGCCCGCGTCGGCTTGTCGAGATCGATCCCCAGCTGCAGGCCCACTTCCACCAGCAGGTTCCACCCGGCCGCCATCTGCACGAACGGCCCCAGGTCCCCCAGGTCCGGAATCAAAATCGTCGGGAACGGCGTCGGCCGCGACGAAATCGCAATGATCGACATCCCAATGTTCTTCTGCAGGACATCGGCAAACTTCTGCTCCGACTCGGCGTACGGCTCCACCCAGATCAGCACGTCGTCCGCGTTCATCACCTCTTCGATCCCGTGGACGGCGTACGTCCCCTCCAGGTAATCGGCCGACTTGCGGGTGATCTCATTCGTCTTGAGCGTCAGCTCCTCCGCCACCCCCTCATTCCGCCCCGCCCAGTAAATGTGCCCCGCCCGGGCGATCCTCGCGGTGACGTCGGCTGGAATCGCCACGGTCAACGCGGCCTGAACCGCCGCGGCCAGTTCCTCCCGCCGCCCCGCCAGCGCCGGCTTCCCGGCGACCTGCTCCAACAGCCCCCGATAGAAGAGGGCCTGTTCGACCACGCTCTTCGTCGCCGCGACCGCCCCTTCCGGCCCGCAGGTCAGGACGTAACCCCGCGTCGCCAGCGACTCCAGCTTCGAGTCCGCAAAGGCGGTGAGGCTGTAGCGGCTCGTGTGCCCCCCCTTCTGGAGCTTGTCGAACAGCCCGATCACCTCGGCGGTGCGGCCGGAGTTCGAAAGGGCAAACACCGACCACCCGCTCAGGTCATATTCCTGCGCCTGCCGGCCGGCGTCCGTGTGCAGTTCCAGCTTCCACCCTTGGCGGCGGGCGTGGGCCATCGCGCTCTTGGCGGGAAAAATCCGGCTCGACCCTTCCCCCGTCAGCAGGAGGCGTCCGGTCGCCGCAATCTCCTTGGCCGTCTCTCCGCCGCGGGAGGGATCGAACCCCCGGATGATCTCCGGAACGGCGAGCATGTCGCGGGTGAGGCCGAACTTCGTGTAGCGGGAATCCGTCGAATTCATGGATCAGGCAGGAGTCGAGTCGGGAACGGAAGGCAGGCGATGCGACTGCGGGACGCTACACAATGCCGTGCCGACCCCGAACAGTCAAACCGGGCCGGATGAACCGTGCCCGCCCGGCGAATTCCCCGGCGAATTCCCCGGCGAACTTCCCCGCGGCTTCCGGCCCCGGACACCCCGCCCTGAGAGGTCGCGCTCCCCCAACAGTCACCCGCCTCCTCGCGGCCCCCCTCCCAGCAAATCGCCTCACCGGGGAACCCCTCGTTGACGTCCGAACAGGCGGGGTCTACAGTCAACTACTTCGATTTCTCACAATCCGGTCCGAACGAGGGACGTTCGTCGGAGCAGAGCCGCTGCTTCCTCGGACCGCATCCCGGAACCCTTTCCGTTCGGTCCCGGTTCCCCGCCCACTCGAGCGCATCCGTTCTCATGGCGAAACCCGAAACTCCGCGACGTCCGGACCGTTCTCGTGACTCCGGCCAGCGGTCTTCGATCTGGCTGGTCTTCCTGCTGGTCCTGTTCGTCGGCGTTTCGATGTTCTATCTGAAGCCGCTGAGCGACCCGCGGGAGCTCACCTTCTCCGAGTTCCTGAACGGCGTCGAAAAGCACGAGTATCACGACGGGAACGTCTACGAGCTGCAGATCGGCGAGCAGGTCATCACGTTCCAGAACGCCCCGACCCCCAAGCGGTCGTTCCTGCTCAGCCCCTCCACGACCGAGACCGGAACCGACTTCAAGAAGTACCGGATCTATCTCCTCGGCATCCGCGACGAAGCGGTCGAGAAACTGCGCCTCGTTCTCCAGAAGAACGGCATCGACTACCGCGGCACCACCCCGCCCGCCTTCGACTGGTGGTCCCTCTCCAGCCTCCTGATGATGGGCCTGCTGCTCGGCTCGCTCCTCATCTTCTTCCGCAAGATGGGGGGCCCCGGCGCCGCCATGTCGTTCAGCCGCAGCCGCGGCAAGCTCTACGCGGAAGACGACGTCAAAATCACCTTCGACGACGTGGCCGGCATCGAGGAGGCGGTCGACGAGCTCAGGGAAGTCGTCGAGTTCCTCCGCACCCCGCAGAAGTACCAGGCCCTCGGCGGCCGGATCCCCCGCGGCGTCCTGCTCGTCGGTCCTCCGGGAACCGGCAAGACCCTCCTCGCCAAGGCGGTCGCCGGCGAAGCGGGCGTGCCGTTCTTCAGCCTCTCGGGCTCGGACTTCGTCGAGCTGTTCGTCGGCGTCGGCGCGGCCCGCGTCCGCGACATGTTCGCCCAGGCGGTCCAGAAGGCCCCCAGCATCATCTTCATCGACGAGCTCGACGCCCTCGGCAAGCGCCGCGGCGACGGCGGGCCGGGGAACCACGACGAGCGGGATCAGACCCTCAACGCCCTCCTCGTCGAGATGGACGGCTTCGGCACCGACCAGAGCGTCATCGTCATGGGGGCCACCAACCGCCCCGAGATCCTCGACCCCGCCCTGATGCGGCCGGGCCGGTTCGACCGCCACGTCCTCGTCGACAAGCCTTCCTACAAGGGGCGGGCCGCGATCCTCCGCGTCCACTCCAAGAAGGTCAAGATGGCGGAGGACGTCAACATCGACCACCTCGCCAAGATCTCCCCGGGCTTCGTCGGGGCGGACCTCGCCAACCTCGTCAACGAGGCGGCGCTCCTCGCCGCGCGGAACAACAAGCACTCGGTCGGGATGAAGGAGTTCGAGGAGGCGATCGACCGCGTCGTCGCCGGTCTCGAGAAGTCGTCGAAGATCATCCACGAGGACGAGAAGCGCCGCGTCGCCTACCACGAGTGCGGCCACGCCCTCGTCGCCTGCACGCTCCCGCAGACCGACCCGGTCCACAAGATCTCGATCATCCCCCGCGGCTTCGGCGCGCTCGGCTACATGATGCAGCGTCCCGACGACGACAAGCATCTCGTGACCCAGACCGAGCTCCACAACCGGATCTGCGTCCTGCTCGGCGGGATCGCGGCCGAAGAGGTCGTCTTCCAGGAGACCTCGACCGGTCCGCAGAACGACCTCGAACGGGCGACCGACATCGCCCGGCGGATGGTGACCGAGTGGGGGATGAGCCAGAAGCTCGGCCGCGTCAACTACGGCGAGGCCCGCCGCTCGGCGTTCCTCGGCTCCACGATGCAGGGCCCCGCCGACCACGTCCACAGCGAGCAGACGATCCGCGAGATCGACCTCGAAGTGAAGCGGATCATCGACGAGTGCATGGCGACGGCGCGGGAAGTCCTGCAGTCGCGGCGGGTGGTCCTGGAGCAGCTCACGAAGGAGCTGATCGAGATCGAGGTGATGGACTCGGAGCGGATCAACAAGATCCTCGACAGCCACAAGGTCGGTCCGCAGATCAAGCCGGGAACGTACGTCGATCCGCACGGCCCGACGGCGGCCGCGCACCCGGCCCCCGCGGCCCATCCGATCACGGAAGCGGACCTCCTCCCCAGGACCGGCGACAGCGCCTGATCACGGCAGCTCAAAGGTCCGCGGCTTCGGCATCTCGGATCGCCAGTCGGCCGCGGACCTCTCGGCCGGTTTCGGCGCCACCGGGCGGCAATCGCAACCGGGAAGACACCAGTAGACGCTCGTGTCCTGATCGATCCGGCCGACGAGCTTGGACGGGACCTCGCTGATCGTGTGCTCCCCGTCGAACAGAAAGAGCGCCGTCCCGGTCCGCACGATCAGGTAGCCCTTCATCATCCGGGGAAAGGGCTGATCGTGGAGATGCACGGTCACATGGCGGCCCCCGCCGTGCCCGATCGTCCGCAGAAACCACCCGTAGGTCGGGGGATACCACAGGAGGAACGAGGCCGCGACGACCAGACCGGCCATCGCCATGCCGCAGCCGATGGGCGAAATGCGTTTCACCGCCCCCATGGTCCCCGCGGCCAGCATCATGACGACCGGCGCCACGAGCTGGTTTCCCTGCAGCCCCACGCTCCGGACCACGGCCAGCCATCCCGACATGATGAACAGGATCGCCAAGAGGGCGACCGGCAGGAGCACCACCCGCTTCCAGGTCGGGAACTCGGTATCATCTTCGGACTTGAAGGACCTCAGGGCCGTCAGCACCGTCCAGGCCGCCAGGTAGATCGCGGCGGCGGACAGCGTGATGACAAAGCTGACGACGGCCGCCGTCTCGGCCACAAAGGGGATCCCGTCGGCCGGCGTCCGGACGCCGTAGTAGAGCACATACCAGTAGGCGCCGAGCTTCGTGAGAAACCCCGCGACCCCCGCGCTCCCGATCGCGCTCACCAGAGCGCCGATGACCAGCCGGATCGGCAGCGAGACCGGCCCGAGCGAACCGGCAACTTTCCTGACCCCCTCGACGAAGTTCGTCCCCATCCGGCCCCTCCCTACCCGTTGCCCCCGCTTCCCCGCGGATCATCGCTCGAGAGTATGGCGGCCCCTGTCCGGGCGTCCAATCCGCCGGCCCTCTCGCTCATTGCCGTGCTCGGCCCCGCTCACTTGGCCCGCTTCAGCTCCGCGATCTCGTCCTTGAAGCCGGCGATCTTCTCCGGGTCGAGGTGATCGCGGACGAGGTTCCGGAACGTCGTCACGAGCTTATTGATCCGGGCCTCGGCCAGCCGGTCCTTGCGGTCGCGGGCGGACTGGATCCCGCGGACGCGGACCGCTTCCACCCGCTCGTCGAAGTCGGCGATCGACGGGAGATCGATGATCCGGCTCGTGAGGCTTTCGATCTCGTCCCACTTGTCGAGCCGGGAGAGCTGCTTCGCGCGGGCCATGAACACCTCCCGCTGGCCGACGATGGCGATCAGCTCCCCTTCCAGGATGCTGAGCTCCCCTTCGACGGTGAGGCGGGCCGAATCGTCCGGCACCTCCAGGAGGAGTTCCGGCACAATCCCCGGAACGACCGGGACGCGGGCCAGGAGGATCGAGCCGCTGTGGACCTGCACCCAGCGGAGGACCTGGGCCGGATCGCGCGCCAGATCGATCCGCCCCAGCCGGTCCGTGGTCAGGGCCAGGGGAGCGGGGGCCGGCGCCGATTCGGGGGAGGCAGCGGCAGTAGCGGGAGCAGAAGGAGCCGCTTCACGCCGCTCGGGGCTCCCGTCCAGGACGTCGACACGGGCGCCGACGACCGGGTTCCCGGGATTGCCGTAGGGGACGATCCGCAGCCGCGTCCCCGCGAGAGAGGGGCGGGCCAGGATCGCCCGCAGCTCCGTCCGGCGGCGGCCGGGAACGAGCGGCGCATTGAAGGCGGACGCGATCCGGCCGACAACGAGGCTCCGGTCGCGCGACTCGACCGAGAGATAAGTCCACGGGACCACGAACCGCCGCAGGACCTCCCGCTCGCGGTTGAGCATCCGCTGAAACGGAATGAAGACGGTCTTCTCGGGGAGGGGGAGGAAGCGGGGATCGGAGGGGAGCAGCTCGCCCCCCTGGATCTCCAGCTCGGCCTCGGCCCCGTCGACCTTCCGGATCACGGCGAGAGGCCGGAAGGCGTCCGCCAGCATGGTCGTCAGCGCGGCGGCGACGAGCCGGGAGTCGGTCACGGCCCGGGCCGACCAGCTCCCCAGCGTCGCGGAGCTGCGGTCCCACTCGCCCGCCCGGAGCGTGTACTCCGCTCCGGCGACGTCGAGCGCCGCGAGGAACACCTTGTCTTCGGGACGGCCTTCGAGCGCCGGCCGCCACGCTTCGAGCGCGCGGGTCTCCGCCGGAATCGGAGACAGGACGAGTCCGCGGCCCGCCTCCTCGATCGCCAGCGGCTCCCACAGCGGCCCGGCCCCCGAACCGACCTGCTCCTGGAGATCGCGGAGAATTCCGCGGCGGACCTCCGGAGTCCACTCGGGCGCATCGGAAAAGGTCACCTGGATCGCGACGGAATAGGATTGCAGCCCCGGTCGCGAAGGGACGCGGACCACCGGTGCCGGCGCCGCGGGAGGGACAGCGCCGGGGTCGGCGGCCGCGGGCGAAGCGGTTGCGGCCGCCGCCTCGGACGGCGCGCCCGGCTGCGGATCCTGAGCCCGCGCGGCGGCGGACCAGACAAAGGCCGCGGCCAGCAGCAGGCCCCGCAGGACGCAGCCTCGGGGAGCGGGAGCGCGCGTCGTCATGGCAGCTCCATCCGGTACCACGGCTCGATCGTCCACCGGTCCAGGCTGTCGTAGACCTGCATCGGCACGGCCGGGAGGTCCCGGACCGTCTTGCGGACGACCTGGAACGAATCGGTCTCCCACAGCGGAATCACGGCGCAGTCGGCCAGGACCTTCCGCAGGACCGCGCGGGCGAACTCGCTCGCCCGGGCGGAGTCGGTGATCCGGTCCAGTTCGATCAGGTCGTGCCGCAGCCAGGAGGGGAGGTGATCCAGGTCGGCGATCCGGGCCACGGGGCTGGCGGTGACGAGGGGCCACAGATCGATCGTCGGCTCGGTGAGGACCGCCGCCCGGTACAGGATGTCCCAGTCCGCCGGGGGAGGAGGGCCGTCCGCCGAGATGATCTCGACCTGAATCCCGACCCGTTTCCAGGCCCGCACGAGCGCCTCGCAGGCGGCCCGCTCGACCGGCTCCCCGGGAGCGACGAGCCTCAGGACCGGGAGCTCCGTCCCGTTCCCGAGCTGATGCGCGGCGGCGAGCGACATTGCGATGGCGGTCGGGACGTCGTATTCGAGCGGCGGGAAGTCGCCCCGCGCGATGCTGAGCGGTTCCGGGAACGGCGTCCGGGAGACCCGGCCGTGCTGCCGCTGCAGACCGCGGAGCAGGACGTCGCTGAGGATCGCCTCGCGGGGAACGGAGCTCGCCAGCGCCCGCCGGAGCTCGCGGTTCCGGAGCGGGACGCTCCGCGGGTTGAACTGCAGGAAGTGCGTCAGCGGCAGGGCCATCGGCCGGACGTGGAACTCGCGCGTCGTCTCCGGGATCGCCTGCAGCTCCCGGACGAACCAGGCGGGCAGGTCCGGGACGAGCGACACTTCCCCCTGGACAAGCGCCCGGTACGCCCGGTCCGGACTGTCATAGACGTGCTCCACCACCTCCGCCGTCCGGTACCGCGGCTGCCCCCCCGGCTCCGGACGGGCGCGGCGATACGACACGGCGACGTCGGTCTCTTCGCGGACCGTGAAGCCCCCCGCCCCGTCATCTCGGTGCGCCGGCTGCTGCGGCGGCGGCTCCGCGGAGCCCCCCTCTCCTGCCGCCGGCGGCTCGGGCTCCCCGACGGCGATCCGGGCCAGGATCGGCTCGATCCGTGCGGGAACACGGCGGAACTCGATCGTCAGCGAGTACGGAGTCTGCACACGGACGGAGTCGACGTACGTCGCGAGACGTTCATCGAATGCCGGCGACGCGGAGTCGAGCCTGGCCAGGAGGGCCTCCCCGCAGGACTCGGCGGAGAGCGGGCCCTGCATCTCCCAGGGCTGGGCGTGCGTCCGAAGCGTCAGGAGCATCCGCCGCCCCAGGTCCTCCGGCTCCCAGTCGTTGAAGTACCGGGTCCGGTACGAGACCAGTCCCCCCTGAACCCGTTCGGGATGAAACAGCGGAGCGGGCCGGAGCGACTGCTCGCGCAGGTCGGCCCGCGACGGCGTGAGCCGCGGGCCCCGTCCGCGGGGATCGACCGTCCGGACGGTCCCGACATGCAGCCGGGGATAGCGCAGCAGGTGAGCCCGATGCCGGGCCTTCATTTCAGGGAGCTCCGGCCAGACCGCCGCCGCCACCTCGGCCCGGAGCGCCGCGGTCCGGACGTCCCCCCGCGCGGCCGCCTCGTCCGCTTCGGCCAGGATCCGCCGCGCTTCGCCCGCCAGCCGGTCGGCGATCGCGCTCGCCGCCGCGCTCTCGGGCCGCATCGCCCGGATCCGGCGATAGACGTGCTGGACGTTCGCGATGTTTCCGTCTCCCCACGCCCGCTCGCCCCAGGCCGCTCCCGCGCCCTCGATCACTTCCGACAGGCCGGGCAACTGCGAGTCCCGGCGGAACAGCTCCTCCGCCAGCACGAGCGCCGGCTCGAACTGCATCGTCTGCAGCCGCAGCCGGGCGTCGGCGAGAACGAGCTTGTTGTGGCGGTCGGCGACGCCGATCCAGGTGCCATATCGCCGCTCCATCAGGATCTGGAGCTCCATCGCGACGTCGATCTCGTTCGCCTCGACGAGCTGGTCGATCCGCCGCAGGACGAGGTCTTCGTGATGGAGGACCTGCTTCACCATCTTGATCGGGATGCGGTACTCGGGGAGTTCCGATTCCCCCGGCAGGATCACGGCGAGAAACTTCTGTTCGTCGATGCGGGCCTGGAGGTTCTCCATCTCCTCCGGCGGAGTCGTCGGCTTCAGCCGCAGGAGGTCGTTGTAGGCCCGGTCGATCTTCGCCAGCGTGTCGGGCCGCGGAACGACCGGCTCGACGACGAGGACGTAGTCGCCGGTCAGGACGATCCAGTCGTGCGGAGGCTCGGTCAGAAACTGCTCCGCCGTCGGGAGGGGGAGGTTCGCCAGTTGCGGGAGCGACTCGATCGACTCCGCGGGGGCCGGCTGAGCGGGCGACGCAGCCGGGGCCGCCGCGGGGTCCGCCGCAGGCGCTTGCGCGGGGGCCGGCTGAGCCAGGCTCGTTCGTCCCGCGCCGATGACGAGGAGCGCGACGAGAACCCGCGCTCCGCACCAGAACGCCTCGCGCCCCCGATCGATCCCGCGACAGGTCCGCCGGACTGCCGACATCATGGCCGGGCCTCCTGCGGAACCCGCTGAAAGCTCCCGTCGAGCGTCCCGACGTAGAGCTCCTGTCCGATCCGGAACGGCCCCGTCGCCAGGAGAGAACGCCCCCGCCGCGTCGATTCGATTTTCCCCGTCTCGGCATTCGCGGCGAAGACCGTCCCGTTCCGCAGGGCCACGTGAACCGTCGACCCCTCGACCCGGGGGGACCCGGCCAGGGACTGCCCCTCGAGGGGAATCGACCAGCGGGAGGCGAGGTTCCCCTCCGGACGAACGGCGTGCAGGGCCTTTCCGCGCTCCTCGACAAAGATCATCCCGTCGGCCGCCCAGAGGTCGTTCTCGATCGGCTGTTCGAAGGTCCGCTCCCCCCGCGGAGCGAGTTCGGAAGAAAACATCTTGAGCGTCCCGTTCGCGAAACCGACGGCGACGATTCCCCCCCCGACCCCCGGCGCGCCGCTCGGGACGCCGCCGAGATCGACCCGCGCCGCTTCGGCCAGGTGGAGCCGCGGCGTCGTCTGCAGCCGGACCAGCAGCATCTGGCCGGTCGACAGGACCGCCACCAGCGACTGATCGTCGAGCGGCGTCACCGACTGCCACGCCGGAGGACGCTCGTCCCCCTGGGCCAGCAGGAAGTCCTGGGCGCTCTCCCCCGCGGCCGACCGGAGCAGATGGAGCCGGCCGGGCATCGGAACGACGACCCGGTTCCCGAGGGCCACCGGCCGAGCGGAGGCGGCCCGCTCCAGCGGGACCTGGCGGTCGACCTGCCCCAGCCGGTTGATGAGCCAGGCCCGCGGATTCGGATCGCCGCTGACGGCGACGAGCTGGCCGTCCGGAAGACTCGTCGCCAGGAGCGGCGCGGTGAGGTCGTCCGGCAGGTTGAGCCGCGCGGGCGACGCCAGCGAGAACCCGGATGTCGCGAGCTGCGCGGGAGTCGCGCGGAACGTCGCTCCCGCCTCGGAGACGGCGATCAGGTCGCCCCCGTCGCCGGGGCCGGCCGACCACGCCAGAAACCGCGCCCCGACCACCGCCTGCCACTCGCTCGTCAGCTCATCGCGGTCGGTGTGGGTCAGCGTGACGGCATCGGTCCAGGCCCGCCGCCGGGCGTTGAAGAGCGTGCTCCCCGCCGTCTGGATCGGCTGCGAGGCGAGGCCCGCGCCGGTCGTCCGCTCGTCCGCCCCCAGGGCTCCCCCGACCAACTGCAGCTTGCGGAGCGTGCTCCCCGCCATCCAGACCTGCCGGTCCGAACCGGCGGCCAGGAACACGAGGCTCTTGCGGGGGGACTGTGTCTGGTAGACCGGCCCGACCGTCACCGGCGGCTCGCCGGCGTCATCGGAAATCGCGAAGGCGCTCACCCGCTCGCCGCTCGAGGGAACAAAGAGGTCCCGCCCGCGGAGGACCGGCGTATCGAGGACGCGGCCGGCGATCGTCCGCGCCGTCCGCTCCTCGGCCGTCGTCGCGGTGTCGACCACCGAGAAGTCGGCCGCCGGAGTCAGCACCCGCAGGACCGCCCCCTCGCCGACGTTCTCGATCGCCAGGAGATACCGCCCCATCGTCAGGAGCGGCGCTTCGACCGATCCCGCCCCGTGCCCGAGGTACGAGACCGTCTGGCATTCCAGCGACTGGCTCCCCAGCGTGTAGGCCACCTCGCGGTTCCCAACGACCAGCAGCCGCTCGCCGTCGCGCCACGCCGCGGGACCGGTCACATCCTGGGAGAAGGTCACGCGGGCCGCGATCCGCCCGGTCTCGAACTCGATCCGGTAGAGACGCCGCCCCTCGGTCGGAACATAGAGCGCGTTCCCGGCGAGAAGCGGATGCCCGCGGACCGGCTCCTCGAGCGTCTGCCGCCAGAGGAGCTTTCCCGAGTTCTGCTGGATCCGCTGCAGCTCCCGCCGCTGCGGGTCGAAGAGGACGAGGCTCTGCGTCGCCGGATCGGCGATCGGAAAGAACGGATGTCCCAGTCCGACCGGCCGCCGCCAGACGGGAGCCCCGGTCACGGTGTCGATCCCGTAGAGACAGTCCTTGGACTGAACGAACGCCGCCTCGCCGACCGAGACCTGATCGGACCGGGACCGGGCGGAAAAGACCCCCGTCGCCGGATCGGGCAGCTCGGACCGGGCGTCGTCCTTCGTCGCGTCGACATCGAGCGCTTCCGCCCGGGCGGTCTTCTTCTCCGCCTCCAGCGTCGACGCCATGAGCCCGGTCACCTTCCGATCCTCGGAGAATTCCGGATAGCGGGCGAGAAGATTCCGCCGCAGGACGAGCGCCTGCATCGGAGTCTGCTTCGCCAGGGCGTCATTGATCTCCTGAACCGCGGCGACAAACGTCTCGTGCCGCAGGTTCTGCTGGTCCGACACACGGGCCCGGCCTTCAATCTGCTTGAGAAGCTCCGCCGGAGGGGTCTCCTTCGGCGAATAGGTCAGAAGCAGCGTCCGGGCCTCTTCCGACACCGCGAGCAGGCCCCGATTGAACGCCTTCCCCGACTCCTCCGCCGCCCCGAGCGCCATTTTGCCGGCCCGCTGCGTGATCGCCGGATACTGGTCGGCGAAGCCGGACGTCTCCCGCTGCGCCGTGATGAACGACTTGAGCTGTTCCACTCCCGCCGGATAGTCCGGGGTCGCGGTCTCGATCTTGGCGTCGACCCGGGCGAGCCCCGCCAGGGCCCGCGCCCCTCCGGCCGAGGGATGCTCCGGATGAAGGTCCGCAAACGAATCCAGGGCCGCGATGGCGGAGTTCAGCTTGCCGTCCCGATAGAGCGTCTCCGCCGCCTGGAACTCCGCATCGGAGGACTGCCGCCCGGCCATCAGGTAGAAGACCCCCCCCACGATCGCGAGGACGAAGATCCCCGCCCCCAGCCCGATCACGAGCGGCGACCGCAGCGGATCCTGCTCGCTGGGCCGGCTGCCGCGGGACTGCAGCGCCTTCTTGAGCCGGTCGGACACCTCGGCCGCGGGCGGGGCCGCCCCGCGTGAAGCCTCCCGGCGGGGACTCACCGCCGCGCGGCGCTCCGGGATCCGCACCTCATCCTCTTCGTCCTCCTCCTCCGGGAGAGCGACCGGACTCGGCGTGGCAGCCGCCTTCTCCCGCCGGCGCTCCTGCCAAGACGGCCGTTCCTCCGGCTCGACCGCTGGCGGACCGCGCCGCAATGACCGCTCCTCCGGCTCCACCGGTGGCGTGCCACGCCGCAACGGCCGCTCTTCCGGAGGCTCCGCGGACGGAGCAGCCCGCCGCGACGCCGGCGGCGGGGTCAGCGGTGACAACTCCACGTCATCCGCCCGGGGCTCGACCTCCTCGTCCCGCGACGGACGCCGACCGCGCTTCGGCGGCTCGGCATCGGCCTCCGCGGCGTCTCCATCGACAAACTGATCGAACTCGGCGGCCGGGTCATCCCGGAGCCGACCCGCAATCCGTTCCGCCGCCGCGCGGTCGGGATCCTCCTCGACCCGCGGCCGTTTCCGACGCGGCGGCTCGACCGGACGCTCCCTGGCCGGCGGTCCCCCCTTATTCTTCGTCGAGGCCGGAGGCTCGTCCCGCTTCGCGGTCCCCGCGGGAACGACGTCCTTCTCCCGATACAGGACGTCGATTCCTCCGAACCGCAGTACGTCTCCCGCCTTCAGCAGCGCCCGCTGGACGACGGCCCCATTGACCTCGATCCCCTGCCCCCCCGCGGCGAGCGCCTCATAGCCGGACTTCGCCCACGCGATCCGGCAATGGAGCACGTCGACCCCCGCCTCGTTCAGGCTGATGTCGTTCGACGAATGGCTCCCGATCGACACGGGCGCCAGCTTCGAGAGCGGGTACCGGTCGATGTCGCCATTCGGATAAAGAATCTTGAGGGACGGCATGCGTAAAGGAGAAGGCTTTCGAGGGACAGGTCAGCGAGAGGGGGACGCGCTCGGAGCGAGGTGGAGGAAACGGGATCAGGGATCCCCCTTCCGGGAGAGCCGCCGCACGCGCTGCATGCCGACATCCATGGCGGTGTCGGTGATCGAGACGACGGTGCCGTGCTTCGCCTCGTACTGGGCCTGGATCAGGACCTCGGTCTTCTGCTCGCCGACCAGCTTCTGGTTCAGGACTTCCCGCAATTCATGGATCCCTGCCACGGCCTTCCCGTCGACCGTGATCCGGTCCTGCCCGTCGACCTCCACGATCACCGAAGACTCCTCGAGGTCTTCGATCGTCGGTCCCGGCGCTCCCCCGCCGGCGCCTGCCTCCTCGGCCTGCTCCTGTTCCTGAGGGGGGGACGTCTCCAGGACCTTCTGAGCCGCAAAGGACGCCGTCACCATAAAGAAGATGAGCAGCAGGAACGTGACGTCGACCATCGCGGTCATGTCGATGGCGTCGTTCTCCTGATGCCGCTTCCGCGAGGGATTCCAGTCCTCGTCCTCCTCGTCTTCGCTGTCGACGGGCCGCGTTCCGCGCCGGGTCTCCCCCGCTCCTCCGGCCGCCGCCTCCCGTTTCGCGATGAGCCCTTCGGCAGCCTCTTCTCCTTCGCCCGCATCGAGCGTCGGAACCGGCACCTCTTCCAGGCACGAAGGACAGACGGTCGTCCCGCCTGCCTTCCGCCGGCTGATGCTGAGGAGCTGCTGACAATGCTCGCAGCGGAACTGGATCGGCATCTCGGCTCACCCGCCTGTCTGCTGGAGAGGATGGGTGAGACACGCCCGCCCGAGTTCCGACGTCAGGCTGCCGAACGGATGTCCGACGCTCCTCCTGGAAAGCCATTCCCCCGGGATCTGGCCCACGTCGGAAAGGGATCGCGGTTCAAGGGGCATCGACCACCCCCACGAGAAAGCGTTCGATCCCCTCCGCGCGGGAGGCTTCCCGGGCCACGTCCTCCACAAACCCGGACGCCACGTCCCGGTCCGCCTTGATGACCACCAGCCGTTTCCCCTCCGTGATCCCCTCCTGCACGTGAGCCGCCACCTTGTCCAAGGCGACCGGCCCGTTCTCCCGCTTCCCGTTCGAGAGATACAGCTCCGGCCCGGTCTCGGTCCGGAACACGGTCAGATAGACGGCGGTCGTCAGGTCCGGGGCCTGGCCGTGGCGGGCCGACGGCATCGTGATCGACGACGCCATGTCGATCGTCGCCGTCACCATGAAGAAAATCTGGAGCAGGAACGCCACATCGATGAGGGGCGTCAGGTCGAGCTCTTCTTCGAAGTGGAGTCGGTTGTGCATGGGGGAGTCGTCAGTTTTCAGTGGGGAAACGACGCGGATCATCGTGCCGTTCACCCCTTCTCCGACTGTTCCAGGCCGTTGAGGAACTCCGTGAGCTGGCCGTGGACCTCGTCGCTGAGCCGGCCGATCCGGACCATGACCCAGCCCCCCAGCAGCGTCATCGGGATCGCGATCACCAGGCCCCACATCGTCGCCATCAGGGCGAGGCCGATGTCGCGAGCCAGGGCCCCGGGATCTCCCTTCTGCGTCGCCGAGATCTTGCTGAACGAGCCGATAATCCCGGTCACGGTCCCCAGCAGCCCGACAAGGGGGGCCGTCTTGGCCACGACCGCCATCCCGAGATGGAGATAGGTCAGCTCCGCCAGGACCTCCCGCTCGAACCGCTGCGTCAGCAGTTTGCCCAGCTTGCCGATCGACAACGCCCGGTGCGCCATCCCGACCAGGATCAGCTGCGCCGTCGCCTTGCTCCAATAGCGCGGCGAGTCACACACCTCGACCACGCCGTCATAGTCCCGCTGCTGCAGCCGGGACTGGATCTCCTCCATGAACTCGTCCCCGGCCCGGCCGTTGCGGAACTGCTTCTGGCGAATCTTGCGAACGACCAGGATCGCCAGAAACGCCCCCAGGAGCCCGAGCATCCCCTGCGTTCCGAAGATCACCGGCTCGGCAAAGTGCAGCACCCGATCGAGCATCGACCGTCCCCCTCGTTCCGCTCCTCCCGGAGGGAGGAAGTTGTTGCTGTTGATCCGTCCCCGTCCCCACCGCCCCTGCCCCGTTCTATCGCAGGAATGTCTGCCGGGCGACGACGAACGTGTAGTCCTTCGCGGTCCGGATCACGTTGAAATAGGTCCGCCGCACTTCCCGCAGTTTCCGGCTCGTCGCCCGGGCTTCGAGCGTTGCCAGCAGGTTCTCGGTCTTCGGCGAATAAAAGTGAAAGATCGTTCCGCGGTCCATGATCCCGGCCTTCCTCAGGAGCGCCTCGTCCGCCCCCTTCCGCTCCCCCCCCTGCCACCGGAAGTAGAGCCGCTTCTCGTCCTTCCCCGACTGGACCTTGCGGGTGACCGGCTGCGGGGAGGAGAGCTTCGAGACGTAGGTCAGGGTTCCATCGGCGGAGAGCACCCCCAGCTCGATCTCGAAGAAATCGAGCTGCCGGGCGTACTCCTCTACGGAGACGCCGTCGGAAAATTTCACGAACCATCGCAGCTCGCGGGGAACGCCCCCCGTGGTTCCGCCGCCCAGTCCCAGCGGCCGCCCCCCCGTCCCGCGGGCGCTCCCGGGGACGCCGGTCGATTCAATGTCATTCGTTTCGACCGGCTCATCGGAAACCGCCATCCCCATCTGGGAGGCCCGGCCGGAGGCAGTCATGACGTTCGCAATCGTCGAAGCGACCGCCGGCGTGTCGTCCGCCGTCGCCGCCTCCACGAGCGAGGCGTTGAACCGCTCCGGCTCCGGAGACTCGACGCGGAGCGTCTCGTCCGGCGAGCCATCCTCATACCCGCCGTCGACGTCCACGATCTCCAGCGGCACCAGCTGTTCAGGCGGCGGAGGGGGGCGGGTCGTGAGCCACCAGCCAATCGCCATCACGGCGGCCAGCGTCACGGCGGCAATCATCGCCATCAGGAGCGAACTCACCCGGTCGTAAGCGGTCACCCGCAAAACAGGACCCGCGTTCCGCGGCAACCGTGGGGGGGCCGCGGCGGGCGAAGGGTTCGGCGACGGGTTGGTCCGGAGCGCCATGCCGTGGGAAGTGTGCTGGCGGACGAAAAAAGCGGCGGAGACCTCCGCCAGAAGGATTTGCGTAACTGCATGCTATGGCGACAGTTCAGGCCGGTCAACGATCGCCAATCCGGCAAACCGGCAGAAACGACGCCCCCGGCCCGTTCGCCGCGGCTTCATATTGACCCTGAATTTTGGCCGGCCTATCGTTTCGGGGTGGCGCCGGGAGCCAGGATGTTCCCCGCCGCTGCGGTCGTTGGATCGACTGCTTACCGTTGCGAATGGAGTCGGATACATGACACCCGCTGTGCTCCCCTTCTCTGAGGCTCAACGTTCCGATGCTCCTGTTCCGCTGATCGATCTGGTGGAACAGTACGAGTCGATCAAAGGGGAAATTCACGAGGCGGTCGACCGCGTCTTCTCGCGGCAGTCGTTCGTCCTGGGTGAAGAGGTCTCGCGGTTCGAGACCAACGTCGCCAAGCACTGCGACGCCCGCCACGCCATCGGCTGCGGCTCCGGGACCGACGCTCTCGTCCTCTCGCTGATGGCCCTCGACATCGGCCCCGGCGACGAAGTCATCACCACCCCGTTCACGTTCTTCGCCACGGCGAGCTGCATCGTCCGCGTCGGCGCAACTCCGGTCTTCGTCGACATCGATCCGGAAACCTTCAACCTCGATCCCGCCGCGGTCGAAGCGGCCGTCACGCCGCGGACCAAGGCGATCATGCCGGTCCACCTCTTCGGCCAGTGTGCGGACATGACCCCCCTCTGGCGAACCAGCGTCCGTCACGGCCTGGCGATCATTGAAGACGCCTGCCAGTCGATCGGCGCCTCGTACAACCAGCGCCGCTGCGGCGTCCTCGGCACGGTCGCCTGCTTCAGCTTCTTCCCGACGAAGAACCTGGGCGGCGCCGGCGACGGCGGGATGATCGCCACGGACGACGCCGACCTCGCGGCCCGCCTCAAGCGGCTCCGCGTCCACGGCGACGCCGGCCGTTACGAGCACGTCGAAGTGGGTCTGTGCAGCCGGCTCGACGCCCTGCAGGCCGCGGTCCTCGACGTCAAACTTAAGTACCTGGACCAGTGGGCCGAAGCCCGGCAGACGAACGCGGCCCGCTACCACGCCGGTCTCCGCCAGCTCGGCGCGACCTCGGCGATGGATCTGCCGCTGACCCGTCCGCAGTGCGGCCACGTCTTCAACCAGTACTGCATCCGGGTGCATGACGGCCAGCGGGACGCCGTGATGCAGCACCTCAAGGAAAAGCAGGTCGGCTCGGCGATCTACTATCCGAAGCCGCTGCACGTGCAGAAGTGCTTCGCGAACCTCGGCTACAAGATGGGTGACTTCCCGCAGTCGGAGAAGGCGTCAGCCGAGATCATGGCCCTGCCGATCTACGCAGAACTGGGCGAAGCCCGCCAGCACCGGGTGATCGAGTCTCTCGCCTCGGCGGTGGGTGCCGGCGAGCGGAACCGCACGCTCAGCTTCCCGAAGACCGAACGCCGCGCGGCGTAGTTTTTCGATGGTCTGCGACGCAGTACAAGGACGGTCCCAACCAGGGCCGTCCTTTTTTCGTTGGGCGGCTGACCATTGCAGCCCCAATCACCGGGCCCAGGGGCACCCTGGTGGCGTGCAGGGGCCACCCCCTGCCCGCCGGAGGCCGTCTCGTCTCGATCTCTCTGAAGGAGCGAGTGCCCAAACGCGGACACCGTGTCAGATGCCCCCACATCAACCCGCGACGATTGCGACGCGAGCATGGAGTCCTCAACGCTGGCTCCACAAAGCGGTCGTCCGTTGCCACCACGGTTCCTCACAGGAGTGCCTCCGGCGGCAATGGGGTGAGACCCCCTTGACCCAGCCCTTTGAAGGTGCATCCTCCTTCATGGTAAACCGGTGTCATGTCGAGACATGCACAGGATTTCCAGGGAGGAGGCGACCATGGTTGGTCAATCGGTCCTCGACCGCTTCATTCAGCAGGCTCCGCTTTGTGTTATGGCCCGGGCGACGCTTGAGAAAGTCTTCGCCCCGCAAAGATTGGATGCCCTGTTTCAACGGACGGCTGTCCGACAGTACGAACGGGAGCTTCTGTTCTCGACCGTCGTCGATCTCATGAGCCTGGTCGTCTGTCGCGTCACACCGTCCGTTCATCGGGCCTATCAGCAGAAGAAGGCCCAGATTCCCGTCTCCATCCGGGCTCTCTACGACAAACTGGGGCATATCGAACCGGCCACGTCCCGAGAACTGGTGCGGCAGACCGCCTCTGAGATGGCCGAGCTGATCCGGACGCTGCCGGCGATGGCGGCTCCCCTCCTTCCCGGATACCGGGTCAAGATTCTCGACGGCAACCACCTAGAGGGAACAGAGCATCGGCTCAAGCCGCTGCGAACTCAAGGAGGCGGAGCCTTGCCCGGCCAGTGCGTCGTCCTGCTCGATCCCCAGCTCCGCATGATCCTGGACGTGATTCCTGACCTGGATGCCTACACCCAGGAGTGTCGTCTCTGCCTGCCGCTGTTGGAGGGGATCGAACCCAAGGATGTGGTGATCGACAATCGGAACTTCTGTACGAGCGAACTCCTGTTCGGTCTGGCCCGACACGCCGCGTTCTTCATCACCCGGCAGCATCGGGGCCGGCTGCGATGGGAGGTTACCGGGAAAGCCAAATCGCTCGGCCGGGGCGATTCCGGCCGCCTGACGGAAGAGCCTGTCCGCCTGACGGATCCCACAACCGGTGAGGTCCTGCCGGTCCGCAGAATCACCATCGAGTTGGACGAACCAACCCGGGATCACGACTCCACGCTCCACTTGCTGACGAACCTGCCCGCCAGTGAGGTCACCGCAGCACAGGTCGCTGAGCTGTATCGGGAGCGATGGACGATCGAGACAGCCTTCCAGGAACTGACGACACACCTGAGGTGTGAACTCAACACCCTTGGCTATCCGCCTGCGGCCCTCTTCGGCTTCTGCACGGCGGTTGCGTGCTACAACGTCCTGGCGGTCGTGCAGGCCGCTCTGGCTTCTGCTCATGGCCAGGAGTTCGTTGACGAGCAGTTCTCGCACTGGCGGATGTCGGATGAGCTCAGCCGCACCTACGTCGGGATGATGATCGCGATTCCGGCGGATCAATGGGAACAGTATGGAACTCTTCCCACCGAAGCTCTCAGCCGGCAGCTCCACGTCTGGGCCCAGAGCGTCGATGTCATCCGATATCGCAAATCGATTCGTGGTCCCAAGACACGCACCAAACGTCCAGCCGCGAGGGCTCAGCACTTCTCGACCGACAGGCTTCTCAAGCAGCGGAGATCCAACACGGGATAGCCACCTTCAAAGGGCTGGCCGGAGTGCCTTGAGCGGCGAACGCTCTCGCGGTGAACCGCGCGGGCTCCGCCCAGACCTTATCAGTGTTGACCATCGTGAGCATCTCGGCGAACTCGGTAGTGCCTTCTGGGTCATAGGCGGTGTTCGCCTGATCTCTCAGGCCACCGAACAGAGCCAACAACTCATCCTTCGACCTGGCATTGACGAAGCCCGCCGGAACTTCCGCACTATTCGACCCGATGATGAGGGGCACCTGTGCCTGACGGCCGGCCCCGTAGCCGCTCTCAGCCGTCTCCACCGCGAGCCGGCCGTCGAGAATCGGCCCGGAATATGTGGGTGGACCGCCAGGGCCCGCAGTTTGGCAAGCGCGGCCGCATCGACGCCCTCGATCCCGTGCCTCTTGGCGAAGTTCACGCCAATGGTCTCTGCTGAAACCGGATAGTGGCGATCTGCATTTTCCTTACTGATCGGCCGCCCGGTCAGCACACCGTCCCAGCCACCACCCGACTGGCTGATCGCCCTGTGGAACAGCCCGCGGGACAAGGGTGAACTCAGCAGAGTGTGCACAGAGACCTACCCCTTTCAAGGTCGTTTGCGTTTGCGTTTCTCAAGGAGTCTGGCGGTCGAGAGGTGATCGTTGCGGCGTCCTGTTTTCGCGGGAGGCGGGTGTTTCGGACCTCGCTTCCGCTTGGGATACCGGGACAACTTCACCCTCTTCGCCAGACGAACCAGCTCCTTCGCCAGCCCCTGGGGGCACAACCCCTGGTGCCAGCACCACGCCGAAGCCTCCACAGCGATCTCCAGACCGCAGTGCGTCAGCAGCACGTCATGCATCAGGTGATAGTCGGACAGCGTCGCCTCGATCGTCTCCCAGCCGTGAACCGACTTCAGCGCCCCCTTGACCACCGCATACGTGTTCCAGGCCACCACCGCCACGGCAAACGAGAACAGGGCCGCCCGCGGATAGCCCAGCGTTTCCACCTCGCACCGCAGAACCTCCGTCAGACACTGGAACGCCTCTTCGATCGTCCACCGCAGGCGGTACGCCTCCACCACCTCGCCGGGCGGGACCGTTTCAGCCGGAAGATTCGTCAGGATGTGGACTTCGCTCTCCCCCTGGTTCGTCGGTCCGTCCAGTTCGATCGTCAGCCGCCGGACCGGCAGCGTCTGGCCCTCATAGTTCAGGTCCAGGGTCTGCTCGAACATCATCCCCGTCGCCGTCCGGCCGATCCGCCGCCGCTTCCCCTCCCGCTCCCAGGAGAGCGTCGAGCGATGCTGGCGGATCACAAAGCTGGCCGCGTGTTCCACGATTCCGAACAGGATCCGGCTCGTGCAGAAGTTCCGGTCGGCGACGAGCACCATCCCCTTCCGCAACCGCTCCAGCAGCTCCGGGACGAGCGAGCGTTCCTGGGCATGGCCATCCTCACCGGGAACAAGTTCCGTGATCAGCCCCCGACGAAGGTCCAGCAGGGCCAGCGTCTGTCCGGGGAGGGCCGCTTCGCGGGTCGTCCGCAACTCGGCAAGCCGGTGCTCCGTGCTGGTCAGGTGATTCCCGTCGACACAATAGACGTCGTACGTCTTCAGTCCCCCGGTCAGCACGGGTGGCCGCAGGCCCGGCAGAGCATCGATGGCTCGTGCGGCATCGCGGGCGGTCTCGCGGACCAGGGCGGCCGTGACGGCCGGTTCAAGCCGTCGAAGTTTGTCGTACAGGGCCTGGGGTGAGATGTCGAGTTTGTCCTGAGCCGCCAGATAGGCGGCATGGACAGACGGCTGCGAACGGGTGGCGACAGCCGACATGATCGCCACGAGCTGCGAGAACAGGAGCTGGCGGCTGTACTGCCGCTGGGCGGCCCGCTGGAAGACCTCATCCAGCCGCTCGGGCCGCAGCAGGTTCTCCAGAACGGCCCGCACCATGACCGCGGCGGGACAGCGTTCGACAAAACGCTCCAACACTTCGGCTGGCAACATCCCTGTTGTCCTCTCCAGGAGTCCGTCGCAACCTCCAGACAGAGACAGGGTAAGGACTGACTCGCTCACCTTTAAAGGGGTAGCACAGAGACCCCACCGGCCGACTCGCCGAAGATCGTCACGTTGTTCGGGTCTCCTCCGAACGCGGCGATGTTTTGCCGCACCCACTTGAGCGCCGCAATCTGATCCATATAGCCGTAGTTGCCTTTGGCCTCGTCCGGATGCTCAAGGCTGAGCGCGGGGAAGGCGAAAAAGCCCAGGCGACCCAGGCGGTAGTTGAAGGTGACGAGCATGACGCCCTGCTTGGCGAACGCATCCCCCGACGATCCGGCGCCGCTCCCAAACACGAATGCACCGCCGTGGATCCACACCATGACCGGCAGCTTCGAGTCGGGGCTGGCCGTGGCAGGTCGCCACACATTGATAAACAGGCAGTCCTCCGACGAGTTCGGCGCGATGCCGCCCGCCCCGCCCCGTCCAAATCCCGCCTGGGCGCAATTGGCGCCGAACTGACTTGCGTCTCGCTCTCCGTCCCACGTCACGGCGGGCTGAGGTGGACGCCAGCGATTGGGACCGACAGGCGCGGCCGCATAGGGAATCCCCTTGAAGACCGAGACATCTCCTTCGGTAACACCACGGACGACACCAGATATGGTGCGAGCGGTCGGTGCCGGGCCCGGGGCGGTATTGGCCTTGCCGACGTTGGCCTCTTGCGCCTGTGCTGAGCTCAGGCAGAATATGGCGATGATCGCGGTGAGTCTCATGGGTATCTCGCTCGAAAGTCGGGAGGAGTGTTGCCTGCCTGAAACGAGTTCTCAGGGGAGGCTCGGTGACGCGGAAACCGTCGGGAAGCTCATGGCGTGCTTTGGGATAGAGGACTTCCCAGTTGCGATCGTGTGTTGGAACCAGCCGTCCACTTCCGTCCCCTGCCGAAGCCATCGTTCTGCAAACGCTGGCCTCTCTCCGGTCCTTTGGGAAGGGCACTCCGGACAGGTCGAACGCAGTCTCCCCGTCCCATATGAGGTGCGCCGGCTGTCGTCACAGAGCGCGCAAAAACCAGCATTTGAGAGGAAAGGATGTGAATCGCTGACCAACCCCAATGCAGTCGGAAGGGCATGGACTCACGACCACTTCCATTCGAAGCTGAAGAGCCTATGCGATCCGATGAGGGGAGTACCGAACCGTCGTAACTGTCAGACGCTGCTACACAATCGTTGGCCGTTTTTGCTCCCGAGCGGCAGGGCTCCTCTTTTTGAATATGACGGCGGCGAAGCCGTCCGTGCCGAGCTGCTGAAGCTCTGATTGCTGGTTCGTCTGGTCGTCTCCGTCCGTCGCGTATAGGGCTCGCAACCGGGGTTCCCTGTACGCGACGGACGGAGGCGGCCCAAACGACGCAACGCTCGCCCTCCCAGCCTTTGTGTCACCCCACTCGTGGCAGGAGAGGGGCCAGGGGAGAGGTCGATGCCGCGACTGAAAAGCCTGTGCGGCACGCGACCTGCAATCCGGCTGATCACCGACGGCACCGGACGCTTTTCATCTGCCAAATGTGAAGGGATTACATCAATGGGGAGATCGTCGTCGAAGAAGTTGCAAGGGGGCGCGGCCGCTCCAGCTGCCAAACCGATACAGGAGCGGAAGTCTCGAAAAATCGCCGACGAGTCGATCGAACACTGGGAACTCCGAGTTTGGAAGAGAGGTGTTCCCGAGGTCGTGACTATGCTCGCGAAGGTCTTCGCTTACGCGGCCGAAGACTACTTCGAGTTCTTCCGCCTGCGCGCGAGGGACAGTTCCATCAACTCCGCACGTTCCCGATTCTGGAGTGGGAGTCTCTCTATCTCAATCCGAGCAAGGCAGGCCGCTTTGTCCGCCGGAAGTGTGGTCGGTCGACTCGCTCTCTGCGCATTCTTCAAGTGGGTGTCCGGTGGTTCCTCCATCGCTGGCATCGCCTGAACGTCTTCAACCGAGCCGTGCTTCTGTTTCGGGTGATGGCAGACAGAGCGCGCCATCTCACCAGCCTGGAGGCCTGGTCGCTGCCGATCGCGTTGGGGTTCCAGAAAGGACTGGGCGAGATCGAGGCCGACCGCGGAATGGGAATTGAAGATCTCCGGCGGGCCGAATCGCAGTTCTTTCTGACGATCTGGCTCCCCGCGATGCTACTCCTCGGCAAGTGTCCGGCGAAGCTCTACCAGCTGTCGGCGGCGGGGGACCTGTCGGCCGTTCTGGAACTGATCCGGCTCGACCCGTTCGCTGTCCAGTTGCCAGCCGTTCAAGTCGTCTACGGCAATCTGCTTCGGGAGAATGACGCTGCCAAACTGGAAGCCTTCCGTCTCGCCCAGGGGGAGTCGGTCGACTTGGCGGCGAGTCGGTCCCTCTTCAAATCGCAGTTTGCTGCCAGGTCATCGGACTCTCGAAGATCTGGTGCGGAATTGTCCGAGACGACAGAGCGTGTTTCGATCCGGTCGACCTGTGGAATCTCTTCGATCTCATCGCCAAAGAACGTGGACGAGTGAACGACTCCGAGGACTTGGTGAGTTACGAAGCCTTTCGGAAAGCGGTGGGGCGCTGCGAGATCGGCCTTTCGAGGGAAGGCTGGGACATTTTCCGCTGATTCTTGTCCCGGGCTAAGTGGCTGGAGCAGAGCACGCTCCCGCCACGATGCCTAAACAAAAGAAGAGACCGAGTTCTGGAGCTCCGACACCGGGGGAATGCTTTGGAGTCGCCGCGTCCGGTGAGGAGCGAGGAGCGAGCGAACCGGTCGCGGCGAGCCTGTGGGACGATCCGGCTGGTAGAAGCCCCAGTAACACCTACCCCCAGAGTAGTCAGCTGGCATCGGGGCAGGTGCCTCTGGCTGGTCGTCTTGGCTCGTTCGTTTCCGGGGGACTGGACTGGTTTGAGGGCTCATTCTCAGTCTCCTTCGATCCCATTACCCGAAGTCGGCTCATTCGGGAACTCGATGCGATCAAGGCGCGTTGTCAGGAAACCAGCATCCCGGACGAGTGTGTCCGCTTACTGGGCCGCGTCGATGTCCGTGTCCATCGGCTGGGGATCAATCGAGGAGGAGAGCGGGGAACTCACTACGCCTATCAGATCTCCTACGCCGGGATCACGATCGGCCTGGGCGATTGGAACGCCGAGGAACGTCAGGCCGATAACCTGTTCGTTCGGATGACGGGCGAAACCTGTCTCCTCAAGGGGGCCTGTTTGGTCGAAGCGGGCCACTTCATCACTCGGTTCAAGGCGGTTCATCCGCAGACCGAGCTGGTCGTGGCCGGGGAACTGGTCTTCGGCAAGATCGACGGCGAGCTGATTCCTGTCGACCGGTCACTCATCAGTCCCATTCGGGTCTTCAAGCAGGGCTTCGGATGCTTCGTCTCGGGCTTCAAGCAGATGGGAGTGCCGATCACCCGCCGGGCCGAGTTGGTAAGGCATGTCGTGAAGGCCGTCGACGGTGTGATGGACTCATCCGAGAAGTGGGCCGATTTCTTTGACGAGTATCGCTTGTTGCTGGAGGAGTGCAGCACATGAGCGCCACTCCTTCGCCTTCTCCGTCGGCTGCTGTTCCGATGCCCGCGGGCGCTCCCTCCTGGGTGACTGCGGATCTCATTGCCCACACGCTGCGAGTCTGGCAACGGTACTACGCCGAACCGTTGAAGCCCGAGGACGCCCTGGCGATGATCGTCGGTGTATCGAAACTGAATCGGGTCATCAGTGAAGGGTCTGGAGCATGAAGCGTTTCGTCGCACTGGCACGGGTCAGCAGTCGCGAACAGGAACGGGAAGGGTTTTCGCTCGAAGTCCAGGAAGAGGCGCTCCGTCGGTACGCCCTCCAGCATGGGGGCGAGATTGTCCGGTTCTTCAAGATCGCTGAGACGGCCAGCAAGACGGACGAGCGGAGAGCGTTCAGAGAGCTAGTCCGATACGCGAAGCAGAATGCCCCGGGACTCGACGGGCTCTTGTTCTATAAGGTCGACCGGGCGGCGCGGAACCTGTTCGACTATGTCGAGCTCGAACGCCTGGAGTCGGAGTACAACGTCCCGTTCATCTCGGTCAGCCAGCCGACGGAGAACACGCCGTCTGGCCGGATGATGCGGCGGACGATGGCCAACATGGCCAGCTTCTACACCGAGCAGCAGTCGGTGGATGTCCGCGAAGGTCTCGCGAGAAGAGTGCAAGAGGGCTGGTTCGTCGGCAAAGCTCCGTACGGTTACCGGAACGTGCGGAAGGATGGGCGGAGCGTCGTTGAGGTCGATCCCCATGCGGCCGACAACGTCCGGCGGATGTTCCACCTCTACGCCTACGAGCCGCTAACGCTCGACAAGCTCATCGAGCGACTGACGGCGGAAGGCCGGGTGTATCGCCTCCCCGCAATGCCATTCGCCAAGGGCTCAGTCCACAATATCCTCCGAGATCGGGCTTACATCGGAGAGGTCGAGTTCCGGAGCAGCTGGTATCCGGGCAAGCAGGAGCCAATCGTCGACCGTGGAACCTGGGACCGTGTGCAGGCCATCGTCCGCGGCCGTGTCTATCACAGCCACGAGATGACCTATGCCGGCGAGTTCATGACCTGCGGTCATTGCGGACACCCGATCACGGGCGAACGGAAGACGCGCGAGACGAAGAACGGCACGCGGGAATACGTCTACTACCGTTGCTCCCGCTACACCGCCGAAGGTCACCCCCGCACGCGGGTTCCCGAAGCCGAATTCGATCGCGAGATCCTTGAGCTGTTCGGCCGGATGAAGATTCAGGATCCGGAGGTCGTCGAATGGTTCCGCGCCGTGCTGCGGTCACAGTCGAAGGACGCCCAGGAGGAGAGCCAAGCGCAGAACGCTGAACTCCAGCGCCAGCGAACGCTGCTCATCACTCAGCAGAGCCGTCTCATCGACATGCGGATCGCCGAGTAGATCGATCAGGACACGTTCGCCCGGAAGCAGACCGAACTACGCGACCGACTGGCTTCGATCACACTGCAGCTGGAGATCGTCGACCGGTCGCGGTCGGAGCTGGCCGACTTGGCCGTGAAAGTGTTTGAACTTTCGCAAACGCTGTCGGAGAAGTGGCTTACAGCGGACTATGCCACGAAGCGGCGGATTCTCGAAATCGTCTGTTTGAACTGCCGCCTCGATGGCGTAAGTCTCAGCCCGCAAATGAGAAAGCCCTTCGACGTTCTCGCCGAAGGACTTCTCGTTCCATCAAGTCGGGGTGACGGGATTTGAACCTGCCACCTCCTGGTCCCGAATGAGGCGGGCGACTGGCTGGGAACTCGAAGCTGCGGGGAAATCCAGCAAAAACATTGGTGGACGAATCGCAGACATTCTACCAATCGCAGGCACTATGTCCATGTTTTGTTCCGGATCGCACAGAGTTCCGTGCCATAGCGTGCCACGCCAGTACCGACACCGGCCGCAACAATTCGGCCTGTCGCCCCCGGTGACTCTGGAAGGTGATTCATGACCAACAAACTCACGATGATCGAGAAGCGGTCCGACATTTCGAAGCCGGTCGTCGACCTCACGCGAAACGATACAGCATCATTTCAACGGGCGGCGACGGCCTAAATTACGTTAGCCTTGCTCTGCAAAGCAGTTACCAGCCGCATCCTCGAGTCTGACGATGTCGGCCGGAGCGGTCGGATCTCCGCCGGCTGCGAGATTTGTCGAGCGCTTGACAACTTTGATTTGCGACCCACGAATCTCGTCCAATTGCTCATTCTCGTAGTCCTCATCGGGGACAGCGGTCGGAGGAATCGCTGCGGCACCTCGCGGTGTTTCGCCGATCGAAGAATCCGCAGACGCCGCGGCGGAACGTCGTAAGAAACGGGCCTCCGCTTCTTCCGCACGGCTCATCGATGGCGGCGATGCAGAATTGGGCGAATCCAGGCTGACAGGTTCGTCTCCAGACAGCGAACGAGCTCGACGTCGAATACTGCTTAAGCTTTCAGACTTCGCGTCGGCAGGTAAAAACCTACTTGTGTCGCGTTCCATGGCTCAACCTCCTCTTCGTTTCGTCCGACTGAATTCTAGCAGAAAGTCCAATGTCGCCGACAGGAGATCGGGCTACCAACCGAGTCCGAGCAACGTGTACTCCCTGAGAATTTTCATTTCCACAGCCCTGCTGAACGGATCATCAGGCCCGTGTGGCAGTTGGCTGGCGTACTTTTTCTTTGCCTCAAACAGCGCTCTTGCCGGAAACAGGCCTCGATTGATGTTCGCCCAGAATTCATCGTGCATCGGTTTTCCGAAGAAATCCAGTCCCCACGGAGCCGTCGGCTTGACTGGCGAATAGTGTGTCCCCGTGCATCCGACGAACGCGAGTGCACCTGCTTGGAGAAAGGCAATCGCAATCGAAGACTCCGGTCCTCGAGGTCTTAGGGCGACGCCTGGCCTCAGCTTTGCCGCGGCCGGTGTGACCGTAAGGGCACCCCAGCAGCAACCGGTAAACACGATGGCGCCCGATGCTCGGTCTGGAACACTTTGAAGATCAACTGCCTCAACGAGCCCGCCGGCATCCTCGCCCCAGTAACGTGTGGCATCGTTGTCTGATCCATGCAGCATGAAATAGACATCACCGGTTAGGTTCATTTGCGGGCGAAGTAACTCGGGCGTAAATGGCCCTGACCGCTGTGCGACCAGATCTATATTCCCAGAAATTGGCTTGTAGACCGCATCGGCGAACGCGCGAGCCGAATTTCGAACTCCGAACCTGACTGTCCGTTTCGGGGCGGATGCTTGGATCGCATGGAGCAAGACGTCCGAACGACGGCCATCCGGAATACGTGACACAGGCAACTCGGCAACGGAATCGCCATCAATGTCGCCGTAGAGAGCATCGCTCCAGACAATGAAGCGATCGGAGTCGCGTCCTGTCAGTCCGAGCCCATCCAGGGTTGCCCGCAGTTTCGCATCGAGGACGTCCAATCTGGCAGACTGCACGACATCGTAGCCTCCAACTAGGACGACTCCGTCGTAGGTTCGCTCGGATAACTCTGCACGGACGAGCTTGATTGCCTGGTCGACCGTATCTGCCGATGCCGGCAATTCAAGGAGTGTCTTGCCGGCATCTTTGATTGCCTTCAACGCCGCAGTCGCCTCATTAAGGCCAATGTTTCGATTGAGCTGGTCGCGTCGCGTCACGAACAGCAGCGATTCGTTAATCGTTCGTCCGCCGCCAAGTCGGACGGAAGTTGATGGCATCGGAGAAACCCTCGTCTCAGCGCCAAGCTTACGATCCGTTGGCAGCGAACGTGGATTGACCGGAACTACTTCGGGTTCAAGAGTTTTTTTTTGACCGGGATTGACCTGTATCGTCACTGTGACCGTCGTGTCGACATGAGGAACGCGGGCAATCACCTCGACAACGCCACTTGTCCCACTCGGTGATTCAACGTTGATCGACGAGGCCGGAGTAATCTCTGTCGGCGGTGTTTCGACCTCCGAAGATTCATCGCGTCTTGGCGTCGTCGCGGGGTTTTTGCGGAAATTGTTCAGCTCGCCACGCTCCGGAATAAACGTGGGTTTTCCGCGAACTTTCTTGACCGTGATCAACCCATTCCGGTCGGTTCGTGCGAAGCTCAAAGAATCTGACCTGTCCTTGAGGAGCTTCAGTACGCCTGCATCTGGGTGTGACGGATCTTTCACTCCCCCAGTGTGTCCGAACAAATGGACGTCACCCCATTCGTTGAGAACGCTCTCGTCGAGCCCGTTGTAGCTCGCATGGTGGGGGAGCTTGACGAAGTCGAAGGCGCCCTCAGCAACTATATCAGCAATTATGACGTCGCGTAACTTCCTCATCTCGGGATCAAGATCAGTCACTTCCGGCTCTGCAAACTGCATGTCTCCAGGGAGAAGGGCTCGCCAGCCGTCCGCCTGGAGGCGGATCACAATACTCTGATCATTTTTTGCAGCACCGACACCAGGTCGATCTTCCACCGCTGCATCTGGGGACAATACTTGCCCCTTGCGTGCAAGATCCGCGACGGCTTGTCGATACATCGTCACCAGTGATGCTGAGTCATCAGCAATCGCAGGCCCGGACTGAAGTGAATCACTTGCATCGGTGACAGAGTCGGAAATGGTCATTGCGCAGAGCGCGAGATGCTTGGGCGTTGGCCCCAACACCTTGAATCCAAAACCGGCAAGACTCCGCTCAATTGCCGCCACACTCGCGGCGGGGTTTGTGCCGTAACGCACTATTTTCGTGTCGTTCTCCTGAAGCGCCGTCAGCATGTCCTTGTATTTCGATTCGAGCGTTGCAGCGTCCTCGATGAACTGCGCAAGCGCGGCGTCATCTAGATCGTCTGCAGGCTCCTCCTGAAGCGCGACTGCGAGCTTTCTAACGGCTGGCGATGTGATCGAATCGACCGGACTCACGTCTGATGCGTCGCGCCCGAAACCCAGTCTCTCGTCCGCAACGAGGGCGGCGTCGCATGTAATCACTCCGTCTGACACTAAGCGCGGCATGCAGCCAATGTGATCGGAGTGTGCGTGAGTCACTACAATCAGGTCGAAGTGGAACGGTGGCGCGTGGTCGAACACTTTCTTCAGCTGGGCGCTGATCCGGTCCAAATCTCCTTCGTGCCCAGCGTCAATGAAAATGTTCTGGCCGTCGTGGGTGGCCACGATGCAGTCGCCATACTTCGTCAGGCCTACATCAAGCAGATGGATTTCCATGCTCGCCCCTAGGTTGGTTGGCCGTACAGCAGTCTTCGCAAGAAACTTCGGTCGTCAACTAGCCCACTGACAACTCATCTTCAAAGAGTAGTGCTGCCTTTGTCAACCATTCGTGGAGGGCGCCAGACGATTCTTAACCGACGCAGCGAAGCGATCAGACCTCTCAGCGTTGCGTTCAGACCTCGCGGAAGCCCACACTGTCTGGCTGTGCGAGTTGATGGGTTTTCTCTTGTGGACGGCTTCTCGAGGGCGATCAGTCGTGGCTCATCTCACGTTCGTTCACGGAATCAAGAACAAACCCCCCGCAGACGAACTGCTCGAGGCTTGGCGCGATACGCTGTCGGCAAATGGGGGCATCAACTCTTCGTCGTTTCCGATCTCGATGTCGATGGTCTACTGGGCTGATGTCCTCTACGCGGAACCGGAGTTGGCGGCTGAAGACTCGCTGGGCGATGAACCAGTTGACGACTCAGTCATCAATCACGATTTGGCGAAAGCAGCTACTGACCCGAAGGCGGCCAGGTTTCTCGCAGGGCTTGCAGGCAAACTTACGGTTGCAACCCTGAAATCTGCGGCCGAAGAAGATCTCGTCTCCGAGGACCGTGTGCCAATACCGTGGTTCCTCAAAGGGCCGCTGATGTCGGCGCTACTTCGAGACGTACATCACTACTTGTTCAATACTCGGTACAGACCTCGAGCGGGAATCGAGTACAGGGTCCAAGATGAGATACGGAAACGTTTCGTCCAGAGTCTGAAAACGACCACCTCACGGTCTAGGCCGCACATTGTTGTGTCGCACAGCATGGGGACCGTCATTGCGTACGACTGCCTGAAGCGGGTCGCAGATTGCCCAACAATCGATGCGCTCGTGACGATCGGCAGTCCGCTCGGGCTCGACGAGATCCAAGATCAAATGCAACCCGAGTGGACCCGCAATGATGGTTTCCCGTCGGGGAGGGTCACGAGTTGGGTGAATGTCTTTGACAAACTTGATCCGGTCGCTGGTTTCGACCCACTTTTACGAAACGACTATCTGAAGAATGGCAAGCCGGAGGTTCTGGACATTGAGGAACCAAATTGGGGTGCCTGGCGACATGACATTTCGAAGTATCTTTCCGGTCCCAGACTCAGATCTGCCCTGCGCTCGTTACTGGGCATGACGTCTGCGCCCGACGCACCCCAGGATTCCGCACTCGGCGACAGAACGCCTTGCGCGAGCGGGTCCTTCGATCATGTGCGAACTTGGCTAGGAACGGTCAATGACGCGATGGTATCTGACGAGGCGTCAATTGCTGGGAGGCCGATTGAGAGTGTGGAGTTCTCAGCAGCAATCGGCGACGCAATAAGCCACCTCCAATCGGAGGCCTTCGAGGCCGGCACGTCACTCATGACCGCCTGCCGAGACCGACTGGCATCTTTGCTTCAGTCACACGTGTCTCGACTTCCGGTCGCATCCTCGGCAACAGTTCAGGACATGGCATTCGACAAGGATGACACGAAGCGTGCGCTGAAGGATATCTTCGACCAGGCCAAGAAGCAGAAAAAACATTCACCAGCCCGCCCTCGTTCGATGGTCCCGGAGCGCCTGCCCAACAATGCTCGAATCTTTTTGGTCAGTGACTTTGGCACGGGACTGTACGGGGCCCCCGTCATCAACAAGACGGTCCTGGCTGGCGAACCGTTTGACCTCCTCCTGCACTTGGGTGACATTTACTACTCAGGAACCGAAGAGGAAGTAGGCGAGCGTTTCTTGCGGCACTGGCCGATGGCCGCTGGGCACGTTAGCCGAACATTGAACGGAAACCACGATATGTATTCGGGGGGCTATGGTTACTTCGACGTAGCGCTCCCCGCATTTCGGCAGGAGTCGAGTTACTTCGCTCTTCAGAACGACAACTGGCTCCTCATCGGACTCGACACTGCATACAAGGACAACTCGATCGGGCGCAAACAACGGCATTGGATCGATCGAATCGTCGACGAAGCTGGAGATCGGCGACTGATACTCTTTTCGCATCATCCCTTGTTTTCCAACTTCAAGGAGGCAGGTGAAAAGCTCGCCAAGGGTCTGGAGCATCTGCTCGTCAGCCGCCGCATCGATGCTTGGTACTGGGGGCATGAGCACCATTGCGTGATCTACGATCGCCATCCCATCTTCGGGCTCCGGGGGCGATGCCTCGGAAACGGAGGCATGCCAAGCAAAAGAAGTAAACTGAATTCTTTCGCTGTAGAACGTTCGCTTGGGAATATTCAGTGGCGCCGTGGTCCCAACGTCGTTACGCCTCGCTCTCTATACCTCGATGGGCCCAACCATTTTATCCCTGAGAACCCAAGCGAATACGGCCCGCATGGCTACATGACGCTCTCGCTTCGCAGCAACCGTGTAACCGAGCAGGTTCATCTCGCGGGCGGCGAGGTGGTCTTCGAAGGAACATATTGACGCCTTCGCACAAGGCTTTGCTTGTCCGCTCCTCCGCCTTCGGAAGATCGTAAGTGCGTCAGAAAAGAGGGGTCAGGCCATGCAGTGAATTCTCCAGTAGGTGGACCATACAGCTGCAGCGCTTCGAAGGAGCGCACCCAGTTGACATAACGACGTTGCCCCGCGCTCCCGTCAGCCCATCCCCGAACACTTCAACCGCTGGCAAACCAACGTCTTACAAACCGACTCGATCACCCCTGTGTCAAGCGGCCAGCCCCGCGCGGCATACGCCTGGTAGCCTATCCGATGAAGATTGGCCCCTAGCCCGGCAGCGGACGGTGCGATTCCAGAGACCTCCGCGGACAGGTCCAGTTGTCCCTCCAAGGCCGCACGATCGAGAATTTTGCACGAATTACACCGCTTGGTCCCGAATAAGGCGGGCGACTGGTTGGGAACGCGAAGCTGCGGGGGAATCCAGCAAAAACATTGATGGACGAATCGCCGATATTCTACCAATCGCAGGCCTCAGGTCCATATGTGGCACGGATCGCACAGAGTTCCGTGCCATAGCGTGCCATCCTCTGATCGCCGTGAAACTGCGAAACCGGTTTCGCACAGCATCGACTACGCCTGCCGACGAAACAGAATCAACTCCTGCCTCCCTAACGCCTTCCGCGAACCGGCTCGTAGTAGGCCTCGTTGTTCACAGGATCGTTGTGTGGGGCCAGAACGTATTCGTTTCCGGCATGATTTTGCGAGATCCCTTCGCATCGGATCTTCAGCGCCTCGAACAGAGCATTTGCGGCGGCTGCGACATTCCCGTTCGCATCCAAGGGAATGCGTCCATAAAGTTCAAAGCGGTCCGAGAATGATTGCTTGGGCAAGAGAGGCGTTCTTCGCCCTGACACGCTCCCCGATCCAACGAGTGTTTCTCCCTCTCCTGTAACCACCCGCCAATGAGAATCGATGGAGCTGAAGTGGATTCCCCCGTGGGTAGCAGCCTGCACCGATCGGTTCTGACCTTCGATCGCCACCGTATAATGGATTCGCACAGCATCCGCCTCCTGAACACAGTGTCCGCTAGAGTAGCGAATGCGATCCACCTCTACGATTGCATGGGTCATTCGCTTGGAGAGCAGGTCCACATAGAAGTGGGGTGCAGGAGCCGATGAATGCCCCACCCTGTAGTAGTACTTCTGATCGCTGTTCGACTGGTGCGGAGCGTGCGGGCTGTCGTCATACTCAATGACGAAGATCCTGCCATCCGCATGATTCGCGAATGGCACGCCATAGACTCGATAAGCTCGATTCGTGTAGCTGACGCTGGCTCGAATTAGATCGGACAACCAATCCTCTGTCGGAGTGTCACCGACCCGACCTAGACAGGCTTCAAGTTCTCGGTCATCGCTGATACCGAAAATTAGGGTTCCGCCCCCGAATTGCCGAATGCGGACGTCTTTGTCGCGACTTCCGTCCGTATTCTCTCTCTCATGTCAGGTCGGAAATACGCCGCACCTTTGAACTCCCATTGATCGTTCTCGCTGCGAGAAACTAACTCCAAAACTTGCTCAGCAGTCGCGGTGGAATGATCCAGAAGTGCCACCTTCTCAATTGCCAGCCAGATCTTGCATTTTTTTGCGTGTGTCGTCGCCCGGCGATTAGACCCGTGCGAAGAATCTTAGGCGCAACTCAACAAATCAGATCTCGGATAATTCCAAGCTCATCGAGCTTCGATGTCTCGGTGGCCGTGACACGGGCCACTTCCGAGGGCCGACATCCGGTTCCAAGCAACGCCGTCAGGAAGTCGCGGAAGGCGGCATCTTTGACGCCGCCGAGAATCTGGCCGCGTTCTTCCGGCGTCGGAATGCGTTCTCGCCGGCTCGATCTCGGTGCAACGAGTGTTTTGAGCGGATGGACCGTGATCAGACCCTGCTGCATCGACCAAGAATAAGCCCGCTTCACGGCAATGATGGCGTGACGCTTCGCACCCTTCCAGTTCTTCCTCCCGTCGAGCCAGCGACTGACGTGAAACGGCTTGATTGCGTTTGCTGCGAACCTTCCGAATTGCCGACAGAAGGCGTTCAGGAAGAGCTTGTCGTTCTCGTAGACTTCGCGAGTGTGGTTCGCTTCCGAGAAGTCGAGAAACAGATCGCACAGCGTGGCGATCGGGATGGAATCCGTCGCCGCCGAGGCGACTCCGCCACCGGCCATCAGCTTGTGAAAGGCGGCCTTGGCTTCAGCTTTGTTGGCCTTGCCGCGTGCCAGCAGCACTTGCTTGCCGCCATGTTGGACGTACCAGGAATCTCGGTCCGAGCGATACCAGGGGCGAGCAGAACGCATGGAAAACTCCTCTCAGCTGGTTGAGCTGAAGGCTGGAGTTCTCATGTGCTTTCGTCCCTCCTGATTCGAGATGGAGGGAGTTCCGTGCCAGATAGCGTGCCACGATGCTCGGGGCAGATGATGAAAATGAAGAAGCCCCTCGACGTAACTCGTCGAAGGGCTTCTCGTTCCATCAAGTCGGGGTGACCGGCGATGGACATTTCGTAACGACTTTACGCCGACGGGGCTCATGCGAACAGCGGTTGCAAAATCGCTGGCTTTCACCGCTGCCGACTTCTGGCAGATGGCGAATGATCGCGAGTCCAGTGCGTAGATTCCTCTCGGCAGGCCATCCGGCCACCGTGAGATGACGACAGTGTCCGAAACCACCGATTTCGCCCCCCGGTCCCTCAGTTCGCAGCATATTGGTGCCTCCTATGCACGGTTCAGCTCCGAGCATCAGAAGGACACCAGCATTGATGATCAGCAGCGAGTCTGTCGCGATCGCGCCGAAAGAGATGGCGTTCTGATCGACCCGCGGTTCGAGTTCTCGGACCGCGCCGTGTCCGGAACGGTCCTCGTGCGGGAGGGTCTTGACGCGTTGCGCGCTGCAGCTAGGGACCGTAAGTTCTCGGTGCTGTACGTGTACAGTACCAGCCGGCTCGGTCGCGAATCGACCTTCACGTTCGAGTTGCTGAAGGAGCTTGTTCTTGATTGCAAGGTGCGGCTGGTTTCTGCCTCCGAGGGCATCGACTCGTCTCACGAGTGCTGGTACGACATGAGCGTCTTCACGGGGCTGCAGCACGAACGTTACGTGAAGGACTTGAGCAACCACGTTCGGCGGGGCCAGGAAGGGACCGTGCTTCAGGGCTTCAGTATCGGCGACCTTTGCTACGGTTACGAGTCCATCCCGGCGCCGAACGGCGAAACGGTCGGACGGGGACGGGACGCGAAGCCGCGTAAGGTCTACTCCGTTGTCCGTGAGCTGGCAAACTGGGTTCTTCAGATGTTTCGTTGGTACGGCGACGAGCATCGGACGCTGGGCTGGATCGTGGACGAGCTGAATCGCTTGAAGGCCCCGAAGTACTACCGGTGCAGCAAGGAGTCGTGGAATCGGGACATGGTGGTTCGGATCCTCCGGAACGAGAAGTACGTCGGGCGTTGGCCGTGGCGGCTTTCGAAGCGGGTTCGGAGCTGGAAGACCGGCAAGGTCCGGCAGGTCGCGGTCCCCGAAAATGAGCGTTCGCAGTTCACTCGGGAGCTGCCGGAACTGCAGATCGTCGACACTGAGCTGTTTGACCGGGTTCGTGATCGGCTGAACAAGAACAGTGAGACTTTCCGGAAGCACCGTAAGAGCGACGGACGCCTCTCCGGATCACCTCCGCGCGGTCAGAAGCGGCACCTGCTCGACGGCCTTTTCGTCTGCAAGGCATGCCGGAGTCGCTTTGCAGTTCTCGACCACGAGAAGAGGTTCTACATCTGTGCAGGCCGCCACCGCAATCAGTGCGGGTGCAAAGCCCGGGTTCCGCGGGAGCTGGCCGAGTCGATGATCGTCGACGTTGTGACGAACCGTTTGCTCAAGAACGCGACGTGGCAGGCTGCCGCTCACAGTCACACGACGGCTATCTGGCAGTCGTTGACGACGGATAAGCCTGACGCGCTCTCGGCTCTGAGGAGTAAGCAGGTCGATTTGGAGGGTGTTCTCGAACACCTTATGCAGTCGATCGAGAAGGCGCCGAACCCGCCGGCGAAGATTCTGGAACGCATCGAACAGCGAACTCGAGAGCTTGAAGAGGTCAAGGCAGAGATCGTTCGCGAATCTCGGGTCCCCGGCCTTCCTGCCAAGGCCCCCACTTCTGAGGAGATCGAAGAGCATCTTCGGAATCTCTTCTCTCTCCTTCGGAGCGGGACGCCTGCGGCTATTGAGTCCTTTCAGAAGTTGATCGACGGGCCCGTGGTACTTGAGGAGGTTCCCATCCCGAATCGGAAGCGGAAGTTCCTGAAGGGGACCGTTCGTCTCCGCTCCCTCTTGGTGACGCAGTCCGTCCTGCGACGAGACGTCTCGTCGACTGAAGATCACGATACGACGGAGACCATTGAGTTGGCGTTCCGACGCGAAGACGACACGTCGGAGCACGCTCGCCGGGCCCACGCTCTGTGGCACGAAGGAAAGCGGTGCATCGAGATCGCTGAAGAGCTCGGAGTTACGCCGAATCACGTCACAACCCTTTTCAAGTATGCGGCGAAGAACCTGAATCTGCCTTACCCCAGTACCACTGTGCGTAAGCGTCTTGAGGACTCCCTGTACACTCGGATCGAATCCACTGTCATGGATCGTTGGAATGCAGGTGCTCTGATCGGCCAGATCGCCGACGAGCTTGGTGTGAATCGGGCGACAGTGAAGATCGTCGTCGACCGTTGGTACGAGAAGCAGGGGACCGCGATGCCGGACGGGCGCACGCGGCGGAAGTCGCTGACCGTCAAGCAGCGTGAGATCCTCCTTCTCGCGACTCCGAGTCCTTCCGAACACGATACGCCGACGGGCACGTCACCGGGAGGCGGCGAAGCGCCCCCCGTCGAAGGACCGATCGATGGGCCGGCCGGCGCGGCGGCGTAACGGCTCATGGCAGTTTTTTGAAACTGTGAACCTCGCGAGAGGGGGAGTGGTTCGACCACTCCCCCTCTTTTTCTTTGGCAGCCAGCCCCAACTCCGACCACTTACACACCTCCAACGGAAAGGAGCTCAACACATCCCCAGCTACACATTGGCTGCAATCCTCAATCTCAGAAGGAGATCTCATGACGCATGTCGACCACATACCTATCCCGCGGGCTGATCATGCATTGACTGTTTTGAACAATGACCTCAGTTGGGCCGCAGTGCAGACCGCCCGCCTAGTTCACTTCCTGGCAGGTGTCGAAAGCTGTCCTCAGTCGCGCCGCCCAGTCAGGGCGCGATCTCGGCGAAAGAGGCGGAGACGAGTCACGGTGACCATCCATGTCGAATGACGGTCCTGATGATCTTTCAGAACACGCCGCAAGCACGCCGCCCTTTACAACGCTCTTCACGCTGTTCGTGCTTTTTTGTCCGGGAGCCTTCTGGGTTGCCACTCTGATCGCCTGTGTCGTCATTCCTGTCCGGGCGACGTGGCATTTCTCCCGGGCTCTGTCGGCACGGCGCTCCGACGGTTCCCCCCCTCACCAACCTTAGTTGGCAATCCTCATCTCAAGGAGATCCTGTGTCCCACATTGTTCACATTCAGGCGGAGGTCCGCGATCCGATTGCGGTCACCAGCGCTTGCAGTCGGTTGAGCCTGCCTCAACCGGTCCAAGGCGAGCATCAGCTGTTCACAAAGCAAGTCGCGGGATTGGGCATTCAGCTCCCACGATGGCAGTACCCGGTCGTCTGCCAGATTGAGACCGGCCAACTCCAGTACGACAACTACGAGGGTCGCTGGGGAGATCCTGCCGAACTCGATCGCTTCCTGCAGGGGTACGCCGTTGAAGCGGCCAAGCAGGAGGCCCGCCGACAGGGGTACAGCGTCACCGAGCAGCCCCTCGCAGACGGCTCGGTTCGTCTCACCGTCCAGGTCGGAGGTTGAGACTCCCTATGAAGACCATCGAGATCACCATCGCTCCGAATGGCCAAACCAAGGTCGAGACCAGAGGCTTCGAAGGGAACTCCTGCCGTCAGGCGAGTAAGTTCCTCGAACAAACTCTTGGCCGCACGATCGAAGAACGGCTCACTTCGGAGTTCTACGCCACGCAATCTCAGTCCCACCGAACTGAGACCAAGGCCTGACGGCTCCCGCCGCAGGTCTCTCGCCGCTCATCTTCAATCGTCCGTGGGCCCTCTCCACAGGCACGCTTCCCACATTCTCAACCTCAACGGAGACCACCCATGACGCTCACCGAGCGTTTGCGGGAGTCGGTCCGCGCCTGCTTCACCGGGCTGTGGATCGAATCCCATGAACATCACGATGCTCTGCTGGAGATCCAGCAGCTCTGCCGCCAGGAAGGCTGGCAACTCGCCACCTGGGACATCGATCAGGGGCTTGTCGGTCCCGGAGCCGCAGCGGCTTCGGCGGCGGATCCGCTCTCGGCCATCCGGTCGCTGGGAGCCCTCGCCCAACCGGAGGGTACGACGCTGCTCGTCCTGCAGAACTTCCACCGCTTCCTGCAGTCCGCTGAGATTGTCCAGACGCTCTCCCGGCAGATCCTGGCCGGGAAGCAGAACCGGACCTTCGTCGTCGTCCTGGCGCCGGTGGTCACCATCCCGGTTGAGCTCGAGAAGCTGTTCCTGGTCCTGGAGCACGAGCTCCCGGGACGGGATCAGCTGGCCGAGATCGCTCGCGGGATTGGAACGGAGCAGGGAGACCTTCCGAGTGGCGCCGAGTTGGACAGCCTCCTCGACACCGCTTCGGGATTGACCCGCTACGAGGCGGAGGGGGCCTTCAGCCTGTCCCTCGTCCGGCAGGGCCGGATTACCCCGGACACGGTCTGGGAGCTGAAGACGCAGACGCTCCGCAAGAGCGGCCTGATGTCGCTCTACCGCGGCGACGACTCTTTCGACAGCCTGGGAGGGCTGGCCGCCCTCAAGGCCTTCTGCCGACGATCCCTACTGCATCCCCGCGGGCAAACGAAGCCGAAGGGCGTCCTCCTGCTGGGAGTCCCGGGGACCGGTAAGAGCGCCTTCGCCAAGGCCCTTGGCCGGGAGACCGGACGTCCCACGCTCTGTCTCGACATCGGGGCCCTGATGGGCTCCCTCGTCGGCCAGACCGAGCAGAACATCCGGCAGGCGCTCCGCATCGCCGATGCGATGGCGCCCTGCGTCCTGTTCATCGACGAGGTTGAGAAGGCGCTCAGCGGGGTGTCGGGAACCGGCGACTCGGGAGTCTCCTCCCGGCTCTTCGGATCGCTCCTGACCTGGATGAACGACCACACGTCGGACGTGTACCTCGTCACCACCTGCAACGACATCTCTCGCCTTCCCCCGGAGTTCTCCCGGGCAGAACGGTTCGACGGAATCTTTTTCCTGAACCTGCCGGGGCAAAGTGAGCGGGAGGCGATCTGGCGGCTCTACATCGAGCAGTTCGGGCTCGATCCCGACCAGAAGCAGCCGGCGGATGAGCAGTGGACGGGAGCGGAGATTCGGGCGTGCTGCCGCTTGGCGGCCCTGCTCGATCTCCCGCTCGTTCAAGCCGCCCAGAACGTCGTTCCGGTCGCTGTCACGGCGGCCGAGTCCGTCGATCGGCTTCGGAACTGGGCCAGCGGCCGGTGTCTCTCGGCGGATCTGCCAGGGATCTACACCGTCGGTCCCATCCCGAAGACGTCACGGCGCAAGATCACGCCGTCGACGAACTGATGTGTTGATCTGTTTCCCATCTCCATAGGAGCGGCTTGGCCGCTCCTTTTTCATTTGACACAGGAGTGTTTTCCAGATGTCTTCGACGATTCTCGAAGTGCCGGAGACGGCTTCGTTCCAAGCGGTTGAGGCCGCCCAGCGGCTCCGGACCACAATGGCCGCCACCCGGGTCAGCTTCACGTGGCTGGGAGTCCACAAGACCCTCAGTCCGGAACAGAAGGCTCAGGCGGCGGACCGATTCGATGCCGAGGCGAAGTTCGTCTCGGCCAGCAAGAAGCTGCTCGATACCCAGCACCCCCAGTTCCGGGCCGTTACGGCGGTCCGGGGCAAGATCCTTCAGCACTGGAAGGATCAGACGCTTCCCTATCCCGAGCCGGGGCTGCGGCTAATCCCCCAGGGACAGATCGACCGCTTCGACCGGACGCTGCAGGCGTACCAGCGGGAGCTGACCAGGGCCGTTTCTGACCTCGATGCGACCTACGCCGAACTGCGGGAGGCGGCACGGAATCGACTGGGACGGCTGTTCAACCCGTCCGACTACCCGGTCTCCCTCCGGGACGAGTTTGGAGTGACGTGGGAGTTTCCGGCGGTGGAACCGCCGAACTACCTGCAGCAGCTCAACCCGGCCCTCTACGAGCAGCAGTGCCAGCGGGTTCAGGCTCGTTTCGACGAAGCGGTCCAGCTGGCCGAGCAGGCCTTCCTGGAGGAACTCTCCAGGCTGGTCGAACACCTCGCCGAGCGGCTTTCCGGAGCCGACGACGGGAAGCCGAAGGTTTTCCGGGACTCGGCCGTCGAGAATCTCGGAGAATTCTTTGACCGCTTTCGTCGGCTCAACTTCCGGTCGAACGAGCAGCTCGACGCGGTTGTCGAGCGGGCCCGGAACCTCCTTAACGGGGTTCAACCCCAGGAGCTGCGGGACAACGCCCAGCTGCGGGGCCGGATGGTCACGCAATTGTCGAACGTTCAGGCGTCGCTCGATGGCCTGATGGTCGACCGGCCGCGGCGGTCGATCCTGCGGGGCCCGCGTCCGGAGACGCCGTGATGGAGCTGGTCATCAGCCCGTCTGGTGAGATCACCACGATCTATAACGAAGTTCTGAATCTGGCGGCCCTCGGCGCCCAGCGGATCGAGCGGGCCAGCCACGTTGAACCGGACGCTTCCGGCCGCTGGTTCGCACGGATCATCGACGGGCCGGTGCTGGGCCCGTTTGACCGCCGTTCCGAAGCGATCGCCGCCGAGGTCGAGTGGCTTGTGGCCCATCGACTTCGACCCGCCTTGTAGCCCCCTTCTCTTCGAACGTCCTCTCAGCCGCGGCTCCTTGATTGGGGCCGCGGCTGTTTTCGTCTCCCTGATTCCCAAAGGAACTCATCCATGACTCAGTCCGATCTCCACCGCGCTGTCGCTCGCTCCACCGGAGAAGACATCTCCGTCATCGCCGCCCGGGGCTTCTCCCTCGCCGAACCGTTCGCCGAGGACGACTCCGATCTCGATCTGTACCTCGATTGGGACCTGGTCGACGCCGAGCGCAACGTCGCCCTGTTTCCGAATCGCTCGGCGTAAGCCCTCGGGGCCTCCCTCCCGGCCATTCAATTCCGTCCCCTTTTTAGAAAGTTTCGTCCATGTCCATTCGCCGCTGGATGACATTCGGTCTGCTGGTGTTCTGCGCCTCGTTTCTGTTCTTCTTCGTCCGTGGATGCCGCTCCGGAATGACTGCTTCGGAACTCCGCGGCCGTTGGATCGACGACCGGGAGGCGGACTTTCCGGTCCGCTGGGAGTTCCAGCGGGATCCCCAGGGCCGCCGCTCGATGCAGGTCGCCTTCGGTGAGCTGGGCGTCGCCTTAGGGACTTGGGCGGTGGATGGCTCACGCCTCCAGATCGACGTCACCGAGGCACCGGCCCTCCTCAAGGTGGGCGCCTTCTTCACCGGACGGGTGGCCATGGGACCTGTCGAGTTCGAGATCGTCGAACTGTCGGAGAGGCGGCTGGTGCTTGCGCCGCCGGGAGCGACGGACCCCTCCCAGCGGTACGAGTGTCGTCGAGTTCCGTAGTGTCCGTTCATCACCTTGATCGAAAGCCGCACGGCATGTGTCCGTGCGGCTTTCTTTTACCCATCCACAAAGGAGAGACCTTGCCATCCTCCCTGACAGTTCGTCGCTGTGATCTGCAGCGGTTTCTGAAAGTCATCCGCGGGGCCGGACTCCTTTCCCGTAAAGGGATCCCTGCCTGGGTGTCGCTGGATGCGTCGTCGGGTGTTCTCCGGCTCCGGGCAGCAAACACCCAGGTCGAAGTTCAGCTTCAGCTGGAAGCCGCCGATTCGGCTTTCGAAGCCATCGTCGATGCGGAGTTCCTGAAGATCTGCTCGGGCAAAGAGGCGAGTTCTGTGACCTTGAGCCTCGCGGACGATGAGGTCACCGCGTCCTGGTTCGATGCAGACGTGCCCCGGGCGGCCCGGTTTGTGCTGCGGTCCAGTGACTCGGTTCCGCCGGCCGTCGCAGCCCCGGAGATCCTCGCAACCAACGAACCGCACCTGCTGGAGGCACTCCGCGAGGCGCAGGCGACCACGGACCCCGGGGCCAGCCGGTTCGCGCTGGCCTGTGTTCAGCTGCGATCGGCAGAGGGACGGATCGCCGCGACCGACAGCCGGCAACTCCTGGTCCAGCGGGGATACCAGTTCCCGTGGGCCGGTGATCGGCTGATGCAGATCACCCCGGTCTTCGGAGCCCAGGAGATCGACCGGTCGCAGGACGTGCAGATCGGCGAAGCCGGGAACTGGATCGCGGTTCAGGCCGGCCCCTGGCGGATCGCCCACGCGGTCGAGGTGGAAGGACGGTTTCCGAATGTCGACCTGGTGATCCCGTCACCGTCGTCGCTGGTGTCCTCAATGTCGGTTGAGACTGGTGATGCCCGGTTTGTGCTGGAGAGGCTCGACAAGCTCCCTTGCAGCGACACGCTCCACGAGCCGGTCACGGTCGAACTGAATGGATCCGTGGCCATCCGGTCACGCCAGGAGGAGTCGGCGGCGGCCGTGGAACTGGTCTTGTCTCGTACTCAGCGGAACGGCAACGAATGCCGTCTGCAGATGGATCGTCGGTATCTCGGTCGCGCCCTGAAGCTCGGACTTCGAGAGGTCGGCTTCACGGCAGGCGGAGGTCCCTGCGTCGCCCGCGACGCTCAGCGGGACTACGTCTGGATGGGCCTCGGACAGGAGAACACGATCTCGGCGGCCGATGTCGGCGATCGCCTGCTGTCCGAAGAATCGGTGGGCGGCTAACGGAAACGGCCGGGCGGTCAGCGCTCGTCTCGGCAGCGTGCGCCGCTCACCAACTACGCCGCATGACGTCGTCCGGCGGTCCGGCGAGACGTCAGGCCCTCCCCGGCTGAATCTCGGTTCAGCCGGGGAGGATCCTCGTCTTTAGCTATCAGAGGTCACCGAAGGACGTTCGTCAGAGCTCACCGGACTCGCCGCCAGTCGGTTTTCATCGGTGGCCGGGCCTTCCGGCTGACTGCCATCTGCTGCTTGTTGGATCTCGGCCATGTAGGTCGACGACATCGTCCACAGAACAAGGAGGGTGAGAGCTACGGTCAGCGTGCCCATCGTCCACCATCCCTTGGCCAGGAACGCGTTGTACAGGGAATGGAGGACCATCGCCGGGACCTGCAGCATGACGTAGGTCAGGAACAGGTGTTGCCAGCCCGCTTCACCTTCCTTGGCTGGCTCGGAGCGACGTTCAAACGCGGAGCGAAGCTGCGGCACTTCATTGGCGATCGCGAGAGCCGTCAGCCCGCCCCACGCGGCGTGAAGGGGGGCACAACCAAAGAATCGAACGAGATAGATTCCGAACGGCGCATTGCCTTTGCTGTAGACCTCCGAGGCATACCACATTCCTTCGGCGATCCCGAAACCGAGTCCGGACATCGCTCCCAGGAACGGGAGGTCTGCCCGCATGTTGTTGACATTCGAGCGGGACATCAGGTTGACGTTCTTCGACAGGACGAGGCGGAGGACCGGCAGCGCCTTGATGAACTCCTCACAGAGGGCAACACTAAAGAAGGTGGCGAAGAGGGTCCCGAAGAAGGATCCCGAGGGCTGCAGTGCCGACTGATACCCCTTCCCGATCCCTCGGAGCAGCATGTACCAGACGGGGCCGAAGTTCGAGGAGTCCTTACCGTTCACGGAAGCCAGGACGATGTTCTGAAACAGCAAAAGCAGCAGGACGCCGGCGACGGCCGTGAAGATGAACTTTCCGTAGCCCCGCACGCAGGTCTCAGAAGAGCGACGAAAGCCCTTGTGGAGCGTGACACTGAAGACCCAGACGGAGATCCCTGCCAGTATCCAGCTTGCGAACGCGCTCGGTCGATAGGCTCCCTCGGTCCAAGGGAACAGGTAGGCGCCGAGACAGACAGCCGAGAACGTGGCCACGGATTGCCCGCTCAGCACCGCAGGAGCTTCTGTAACGCTACCGCTTGGGGTGGTGCCTGAGGGGGTGACCGCCTCGTCGCCATTCGTTGGACGTTGGTCGAGCAAGGTTCCGGCTGGAAGGGGCTCCGTTTGAGGAGTTTCTGAAGGGTGAGCAGCCCCGACATCGGCCGATGCGGGTGTTATCTCGTTCTTGGTTTGCGTGATCTCGATGCCAGCGTCGTGGATCGAGAGCCACGCATCCGGCAGCGAAGGGGGCTCGGATTCGTCGTCATGGTCCATGCCAAGTCCGCGGAGGGCGGAAGCCTCAATCCACGTCTCGAAGCCGGGTCTCCAGACAAGATCCCATGCCGCTAAGCTCCCGTTGCTCCACCGGTCACGCAGTTCCTCTTCGCTGATGGGCCCAACTCGGTTTCCTCCAGAGCTGTAGTACCAGCGAGTTCTCAACGCGAAATCGACGGGACGGGAGATTGGGTCTATTGGACGTCCCTCGTTCTCGCCAAAGTGCTGGCCCAACTTCGATTTCTCTTCGGCCGATGCCACAGGGCGGCCTCCACGATCTGGGGGCGCAGACGGGACTAGGTTCCGATCTCGCGCCAATTGGTCTCACAAGCCGCGTCGCCGGCCTCGGCCGACGCAGAACACACAATAGTGTGCAACACGGTAGTGTGTAGACCGTTTTGCACACAATCGAGTGCAGTGCTGAACCAAGGAACAGCACTGTGGATTCGATTCAGCAGAGGTTTGGAGTCATTTTGCGCCGAGAGCGCGAGGCGGCCGGTCTGTCCCAAGAAGGCCTTGCTGAGCTGGCCGGACTGCATCGCAACTATGTCGGACTGCTGGAGCGGGGACAGCGAATTCCCTCGCTCTTGGTCATCGAAAAGCTTTGCGGCGCGCTCAATACATCTCTGTCGAGATTCTTCGGGGCGGTTGAATCCCTTCAATGACGCCCGTGGCGATGTCAGATGCTGGCCGGACTAGGAAAGAATCCCCAGAGCTCCACTCCCACGGGAGCCCGGGGGCTTGGTCACGGAATGTCCGTAGGATTGAACGGACAACCGCACGCAATGCTCGACGGTTCGAGCGATCCCTCGTCTAGCCAATCCAGACGGGGCGGTTGGCGATCGGCGAAGCCATCGCCCCCTCCTTCTCCATCATCTGGATCCCCATGGATCCGATCACGAGCGAGTTGGCGCTGGTCTTGAAACCGCCTGTGGCTTTGGCCCCAGAGCTCTAGGAACTCTGAGACCTCGGGGATCTCCTCTGCCCCCACACCATTGGCGATTCGCCGGATACGACGGACACACGCCTCCCGATCAACTTGTTCGTAGCACGGTCCCAGGTGAGCCACAAAGCCCTGCACGATATCTGGCACATAGAGCGGGAAGTCTCCCGACTCGCGTTCCAGCCGTAGCTGCTGCTCCAGTCGCGTCCATTTCCACTCGGGCGGCCGGAGAACCGGGCCCTCGTTCGCCATGGAGACGTCCCATCCCAGCCATTCCACCGTTTCACCGGCACGGAGGTCTGTGATGTCGTTCTCCGGGGTCCCCTTGAGCCGCATGCCGCCGGGGAGGAGTTCCCGGAGCGTATGGAGGGCATCCAATCCCTCCTCGCGTGATCTGCACGGAATGAGCAGATCGTCAGCGTAGCGGATCAAGTGGAGATCCTGGTGGCGAGCCAGCCATGCCTGGTCCAAGGTCGCATCGAGAAGGATGTTCAGCAGGAGGGGAGAGAGCCCCCCTCCCTGGCTGATTCCTCGCCGTGGCGCGTCCGAGGAGCGATTCCGCCCCCGCATGGTGCGGAGGTGGGCTTCCAGGAACTTCGCAATCAGGTCTGGCAGGTTTGGCGCGTCAGGTGCGTTTCGGAGCTCTGTGTTTGGGAACCTCGCATCGATCAGGTCAATCAGGTCGTCATGGGGCACGGTTCCAAAGGCATCCTGGATGTCGGCCGCGAGCCAGACGAATCGTTCGTCCCGGTTCGCGGTTTCGATGGCGGTCGCGACTGCGTCATTCCGGTCCCGCCGGGGGCGGAAGCCGAAGTTGAGGCGCGCGAGCGTCGGATCCACCAGGGGCTGTACGATCTGAACAATTGACCGCTGGACCACAAGATCCTGCCAATTGAAGATCGCGATCGGCCGGGTTTGGCCGTTCGGCTTGGGGATCTCCCGGATCCGCGGCGGGCTCGGTCGGTAGCTGCCATCGAGAATTCCCCGCTTAAGGCGGGTGATCTCGCGATAGACAGTGTTCCCACGGTGAGTCCGCAAATCGGCGAGGCGTTGTCCGTTAGGACCGGGGGCCCCACCGCCATTTTCGAAAACGTGCTCCACAGCGATACCGAGGAGACTGGTGTCCGCAATGCGGCTCAGCAGCTTGGAATGGAGAGATCTCCGCTCGTCTGCTGGGAGCCGCCCATACCGTTTGCACTCTTTCTCATGCCGGCGCAGGATCTCATGACGGTCGCCGCCCAGGCGGCCTTGCGGCCCAGGGGGGACGGCTCGTCGGTAGTTCCTATACGGCCGGAGATAGGTGTCGAGGCTCACGGTCAATCGGTATTGGGAGGTTTGAACTCCGGCTGACGACTAGCAGCCGGGAATCTTTACAGCGGTCTGAGGACGGGCCGGCGGGCCCCGTGCGTTAGGTGATATCAGCTTCATGAGCTCAAACCTCCGGTGAAGACGTCGACGACGTGACAGGGCCCACCCGGCGGGCCGCCTTCTTGGCTCGCTTCACAAGCTCGCGGCACAGCGGACGGAAATGTGATCCGGCGCTCTTGTACATCTGCTTCCGAGCCAAGCCCCACTGCGAGGCTTCGTCGCAGAACTCGTCCGTCAGATCAATCAGCCGGAGCGGCAGACTGCCCCGCTGGCGATCATTGAGATAGCCCTCGAACCAGGTCCCCGGCAGGCCTCCCATCGCGACGATCAGATCAGAGGGTGTGAAGATGCGGCGTTCATGCATCTCGTGGGCCGCCGGCAAGGTGACAATGCTGTGCGGAGGCAGGTTCAACGGTTGCGATTTTGCATTGAGGACAGGCCAGCCCGGCAGCCGGCCGGCGAGCTTGTGGGAATGCTTCATTGTTGCCGCCAACAAAACAAGGCGATTCAGGGAAGCGGGGCGCGAGAACTCGGTGATGAGTTCGTTTGCAAGACTGGCCACGAACCGGTTTCGGGCATTGTGCCGGTCGTAATACTTCGAGCGGCGATCGTGCCCCTGGCCTTCTGCTTGCGGCCGGCGGTGTCCTCCGAACGGGGCAAAGGAGTGCGTTAGGACCTCCGGACGGGGCCGACAGAGATCCTCAATCACGGGTCCAACAAAAGTGTCGAGATCCTGGAGATCCTCCCAATCCAGCTGATCGTCCGGAGTGTGGATCACAACGATGGACTGCGCGTGCGAATCGCAAACAATCGGAAACGCACTGTCCGCAATCCCCCCATGCCAATAGGGAAACACGATCCGGTAGACGTGCCAGTTGACGCGTTTTGCTGCGGGAAAAGTGGCGACGGCGATTCGCGACGTTCCCCACTCCTCAGGCCCCCGCAACCGTTCAACGGTTTCATTCAGTGCCGCCTGGAGACGGTATGCCAGGGGCTCCAACTGCTTCTCTTTGGGAACGGCAAACAGCACCTTTCCGGGGCTTTCCCGAACCAGCTTCACAGACTGTTCCATCCTCCCGCTCTCGTCGTCCACGAGAATCTGACCGTTCGGACCTCGCAGGGGACAGCCGAGTTCGTACCGAATTCGAGCCCGTTCAAGTACCTCCTGGATAACTGGAATATTCCGCATCCAGATTTCGAACATGTCGACGTTCAACATGACCGGCCGGGTGATGGCGCTCGCGGGCATCCAAATGTCGGAGTTCTCGTATCGAGAAAGCTCGTCTTCTGCGCGGCACTGATAGCTGAACGGCAAGTGGGGCACGAGGCGCTGGAAAGTCTGGTAGTCGACACGAATGGTCCCCACACCATAGGGATTGCCGATTCGGAGCCTATCAGTCTGGCGATCCTGCCAGTTCCGGAGAGCCTGAAGTCGAGGGTCTGACGCCATATTAGGAGCCTGACGGCAAGCCAAATGCCTGGAATGGAGTTACCTGATATTCGTCCAGTCCGTTGTTGGACGGACTCGGACTGCCCTGTCCACGTGGGACGATTCTGACGCGATGGAGAATCGCGCAAAGGCCGACTTCGGCGGTTTTGGAACTTTTTTCATACCGGGACGAACGGCGTCCGGCTGGAAAGCCACTGCCAAATCGTCTATCCACAGACTGGAGTCTCCTCCGTCGAACCGAGTCAAACGGCTGGGCCAGCCGCCTCTACAGAGATCTCAGCACGTTGACGCGGAGTCTTTGGCCCTTCACATTCCGGAACAGCCCTGGCCACGCTGTTGCGAGTCAACGTTCCAGGGACCTGAGCCATGCCACGCGACAACAAGCGTTCCCCAGCCGGGACGGCAGCGGAATCCGCTTCCACCACAAACGCCGATCGAATCGTCGCCTACCACCAACTCGGCAAGAAGATCGCCAGGCGAGTGGATCAAGGCTCGTCGATCGACAGCGCCATTCGCGACGAGGGATATGGCAATTCCCGATTCACAGCATACAAGGCGCACCAGTTCGCCCGGGTCATCGACTCCGACGCCGAACTTCAGCGATATCTCAGTGCCGCGAAACAGGGGCGTTTCAGCTGGACTCATATCCAGGCCCTGCTGCTGATAAAGGAGCCGGGCGAGCGCCGCCAATTCTTCCGGACGGCGCTGGCAGGTCGATGGACTCCTAAACGACTCCGGCTGGAAATCACGCATCGATCACCGTTCGGGACGAGGGGGCTCCATCGACAAGGGCGGAAGTTCCGCGTACCGAAGTCGGCTGAGGACTTACGGGCCTCGCTGGTTGAGATGCTACGACGTCCCTATGGGCTTCTTGAACAGTTGCTGACAGGGGATGCGTTGATCGCGCTGGAGCTGGATGCCGCCCAAGAGAAATGTCTGGCCAAGCTGAAGAGCGGAATTGACGAGTTCGCTCGTGCGTTCAGTTTGCCTGACGATGACGCGGCTCAGTCCTGATCGAGAAGTCGTTGCAGCGATGCACAGACCCCGCGATCGCGAAAGCAGTGGAGTGCCTTCTCCTGCTGCGGCGGGCCGATTGCGGCAAACGCCCAGATGGGCAAGTTGCCTAAGATGGCTCGCTTGCATGCTAGCAGTCGAGATGTAACGCAGGGCGGACCCGCTCGCCCCTCAAGTCACGTTCCCGGCTCAAAACTCGTCAGCTTTGTTTCGATCGCACCGACGATGCGGAGGGTATTGTCGACACCACCACAGCGTATCGTGAACGCAATGAGTGGGTCAGCCTGAAGCTTCTGAACAGCTTTCTGAACGGCGGGAAGCCCCCCCATTTTGAGAGCCAACAGCATGACCTGCTGCTCCATTGCCGTTTCCCGGTCAGCGACGTCCGGAAGCGGCCGACGAACCGTACGGGACTTGAACTCGAACTTGTGGTGACAAGCGGGGCATTCCTTCGTCACTGGCCCTTTGACGAAGCCTTCGCACTGCGGGCATCGCTTCCATCCCGCGCCCTGGGGTTCCTTCGAGTAACCTTCGATTTCAGTTTCGGTCGTTGCTTTCTTGGCCATGCTTTCGCCTGTGGTTGTGCTTTCGGAAACTTGGTCGGACCCTAATCCGACCGAATGGCAAGGTCAAACCTGCGGCCCTGGGGAAAACCTGGACAGGCGGAGCGTCCGGGTCATCCCGGCCCATCGTTCTGGGCACGCGGCCTTCCCTAGGTGGGTGATCTCGATTTGACCGGGGGGTCTATCAGCAATCACGGATAAAGACGGCATCCGCCGCCGGTGATGAACCGAAGTGTTTTCAAAGGGAGGCTCAACGTTCGGCCAGGATAGCCTACGGAATCGTTGACGCTCCTCGTTCGACAGGACTACGCCGCAGGTAGACGTGTCGACAACACTCCAGGCGCAGAGGATTGTCGGCCAAAGTCCTATTGGCTCAGTCACACCGGCGGCAACTCTCCTGCTGCCAAGAATTCGACCCGAGATCATCGCACTCGAAATCTTCTCTTGATCGACACTCGGTCGTGCGTAGACTCGTTTCACCGATGGTCGCTTGAGCGGTCGGAGCTGGCCCGCTTCAACTGTTCGCGTCCATTGGCAGAAAACGCCCTCTTTGTGCAACCGGGGGCGTTTTCGCCTTTTAGATGGGGCGGATCCTCTTGGTCGCTTTGAGCACTTCCGAGTCGGGAAGTCGTATATCGGCTCGCCCTGCAACATGGAAGCCAAGTCTCGCCCGGTCTGGCTCAAACGGAATATAGATAATGTCCACGTTCGGCGTGAGCTGAGACGCCGTGTGGATGCTCACGACGATTTCTCCAGCGTCGCAAGGACTCCCCGGAGCGCGAACGAATGTGACTCGGTCGGCGCCGATCTCCGTCAGAGTCAGCGTGAGCGAATCATCGATGATCAGCGACTGTCCTAATCCACGAGACACGACGAACACGCGACGACCTCCGGCAGTAAAAGGTCGCCCACCAGTCTGTCGTCATAGCGATCGGGGATCAACGAAGGGCTGCAGGAGTTTGGCCTTGAAGAGTCTCACCCATCGAAACGAGACGTGCTACCTCAGCTTGGGGCGAATGTGGAACTCACCGGTAGTCTTTCTGCCACGCGGTCCGGTATCAGAGCTGGACAGAATCGCGACGTCATTCAGCAGTTTGCCCCGCAACTTGACCTGAGCGACTCCCACCTTCTCCGACTCAAAAGCCACGGGCCCCGAGGCTTTCGTTTTGGCCGTTCCAGAGACGTTGTGGGTTCTCAAGTCAGCTCCCTCGCGCCTAACGGACATCTCGCCTTTGAACGTCTCGCCTCTTCTATCGCTGATCGTCAGCACCACCTCTGCATCCGGGGGGCCCTTGGGACCATACTTGGCCCGTCCCTCCCAGATCGAACCGGCGGTGAACGGATCTTCCGGTAAGGACTTCCCCGTAGAAAATCCCCCATTTGGCCACCGCGTTACTCACGACCAAGGCCGCGGCCGCTGGAGGCGGCTCACTTCCGACATCTGGGCAAGCGGCCACTGATTTCGTTCCTAACATCATTCCGCATCTACACTTTGTGCAGCAGCTGCCTACAATGACTTTGTATGCAAGCCGCAGATGACACACCTGGATGATGATGGACGCCGCTCGACTGTCTTGTCGTTGGCGGTAATGGGCTTTCTTCCTCTCACATCGTTGACTCCCGGGTTGCTGGTTCGCGGTGCCTGCGCGTATCCCGACACGCCTGACGGCGGGCCGTGATCGTGCTGCATCCATGTTGGACCAGCTCGTCGGTCGAAAGGAGTGATCTGATGCTGTCGACATCTGTCCCACAAACGGTCAACGGCGACGTTCGAATTCCGTTTCGACGCAATGGCCGTCTCGTCGAACTGACATTCGAACACGCCTTCGCCGTGGCTCACTACCTCTGGTCCAAGGGACGGTTCGAACAGGCCGCCCAAGTCTTTGACGTCTTGTCAGTCATTCCCGGTCGAGGTCCGAAAGCGTCCATCTTCCTGGCTCACTGCCGAGTCATGTTGGCAGACTACGCCGGGTGCAGCGGCCTGCTTCATCGAGAGTTGGATGACGAACAGTTTGCGACCACAGCCTCCACACTCCACGAGGCCTTCGTCATGTGGAAGTGCGGCTTCTACGTAGAGGCGAAGCAGGGACTGCGGGCTGTCGTCGAGGAGCAGACCACGCTTCCATCTGTTCCGTTGATCCTCGCGGAACTGCTTGGCAAGGTTGGGAACTGGACTCGGCCTCCTCAATTGCTGACATTGGCCGTGCGCCGCGATCGGCCCAATGGTGCTGTCGCACAGATCGCGAAGCGAATGCTTCCCGACGTGAAACGACGTGCTGAGGAACAGGTTCGTCGCCGTACGAACAGGGCCACCGGCACCGGGCGAGTCATGTCTCACAACGGTCGAGATCGGCAAGCCTGACATACCGTTCCGGCACCTTATGTCGCGTCGCGAAGGCGTCTGAGTCGGTCTGCTGTGAGCATCGATCTCACCAACGGCCAGCCATCCGCGGCTTTGTAGGGATATTCGGCTGTCCTCCGAGGTTCGGCCACGGGCACTTGCCCGTCCCCATCCGGTCTCCAGAGCTGTAACGTACGTCGCTGATCGCCCGAACCGGCCTGGATCCATCTGGACGCCATGAAAACAAGACTCCTCCAGTATTGGGAGAACTTCCGAAGCAGTTTCTGGTTTGTGCCTTCGATCATGGCCGCCGCCGCGGCCTTGCTGGCCGTGGTCGGGGTGCAGCTCGACCTGGCCCTCAAGAATACGCAAGTCGAGGGATGGTGGGTCTATCGAGGAGGAGCGGAAGGGGCGCGAGCCGTCCTCTCGGTCGTGGCGGGGTCGATGATCTCGGTTGCGGGAACGGTCTTTTCCATCACCATCGTGGCGCTGACCCTCGCGTCGTCGCAGTTCGGGCCTCGGCTGCTTCGCAATTTCATGCGGGACACTGTCAACCAGTTTGTCCTCGGCGTATTCACCTCAACGTTTCTCTTCTGCCTATTGGTTCTCCGTACAGTCCGCGGCATCGACGACGACCAGTTTGTCCCGCACCTTTCGATCACCCTGGGCGTTGTCTTGGCGGTCGCCAGCCTCGCAGTGCTGATCTACTTCATTCACCACACCTCCGTCTCGATTCAGGTCACACATCTGATCAGCGAAGTCAGCCGAGAACTGCGCGAGACGATCACGCGTCTGTATCCCGAAAGAGACGATGGTCGCGACCTCGCAAGTCTTGATGCCCGGGCGACTGAGCCGAGCTTTGCGGAGGATGCGACGGCCGCGATTGCCGCCCGAAGTCACGGGTACTTGCTGGCAATTGACGTGGAACGGCTTCGACGCATCGCGACCGACAACGATGCGATAATTCTGCTCGGCTTGAGACCGGGGCAGTTTGCGCTGGAAGGAAGTCCCCTGGCGCGGCTCTCTCCGCGGGAACGGGTGTCCGAAGACATCGAACGGTCTATCAACCAGGCCTTTGTCTGGGGTACGGATCGGATCCCGAACCAGGACGTCGAATGCGCTGTGAGTCAGCTGGTCGAGATCGCGCTCAGGGCGCTTTCGCCCGGGATCAATGATCCGTTCACAGCCATCAACTGCATTGACTGGCTGGGTGACTCCATCGGGTTTCTCTCCAGTCGCTCCGAACCATCGAAGTATCTCAACGATGAGAAGGGGCAAATGCGAGTCGTGACGCGGCCGGTCGCCTTCGGCGGTGTCGTCGATGCGGCATTCAATCAGATTCGTCAGGCTGCCCGAACCAATGCTGCTGTGACCATTCGCCTCCTTGAGGTCATCGGACTGTTGCTTCAGCGGGGACTCAGCAACGATCGCCGTCAGGTTCTCCTGGATCATGCCGAGATGATCTGGAGAGGCGCCCAGGATGCGTTACCCGAAGAGTCGGACCGGCGCGACGTCGATGAGCGATACCAGGTCGTGCAGCGGAAATGGTCGCTATCGGAAAGGCCCTGACGAACACTGCGTCGGTGTCTGGTGAGCCCCCTCCCATTGAGATGGAAACGCCATCGCCGTTTTCGCAGTCGCCGCCGCAACGGATTGCCGAATCGCGTCCTATTCGGCAACCGATTTCTTGAGCCGATTGGTGCTCCCCTTCGTTTCCGTCTCGCAGGGGTATCGTCGGCGTCGGAGCTCAGCCCGCCCGGGCTCTGTTGTGTGCTCCCCCGGAGTGTGTGGGAGCAAGCCCTTAGTACAGATCAACGTCGTGAAGCGGAGGAACATATCGTGGCCGCGACGATTCTTCAGTTCCTGGCCTCGGCTGGCGTCATCATCGTGGCAGGGACGTATCTGTCTCGATTCGCGGACGAGATCGCCGAGCGGACAGGATTCGGCCGCCTGCTGATCGGCAGCGTCCTGCTGGCCGGGGCAACGTCGCTTCCGGAGCTGTCGGTCGACGTCTCCGCCGTGAGAAAGGGGATGGTCGACCTGGCCATTGGAGACCTGATGGGGAGCAGCCTGTTCAATCTGTTGATCCTGGCGATCCTCGACCTGTCGGTGCACTCGAAAGGGAGGATGCTGTCGCGGGAGGCCGCCCGTCATGCCCTCTCGGGGAACGTCGGAGCAGCCTTGACGGCGATCGTGGCGGTGGGCCTCCTGACGCCGCACGTCTTGGGCAGTGGAGAGATTCTGGGAGTCTCCTATGGACTGTGGCTCGTCGCCGCTGGTTATCTGATGGGAGTTCGGATGATCTACTTCGATCAGGTGGCCTCGCGGGCCGAGGCCACCGCGGACGCAACTCCGTCCAAATCGAAGTTGCCCACTGGATCGTGGCGGACTTCGGTTTTGGGATTCGCTCTTTCGGCCGCAGCAATCGTTGTGACCGGGCCCTTCCTCGCCGAGGCCGCGGGTGCGATCGCTGACGCAAGCGGGCTCGGCAAGACCTTTGTCGGGACGACCCTGGTCGCTTTCAGCACGTCCCTGCCCGAGCTGGTTGCATCGTTCGCGGCGCTCCGGATGGGAGCGCTCGACCTCGCCATCGGCAATGTGTTCGGGAGCAATGCGTTCAACATGATGCTCTTGATTCCCTTGGATCTCATCCACCGGGGTCCTCTCCTCGGAGCGGTCTCGGGAGCCCACGCTATCACCTGCCTGGCGGCGATCGTCTCCACGCTCATCGTCGTTCTCGGCCAGCTGTACCACGCAGAACGACGAAGACGGGTGATCGAGCCGGATGCCACTCTCGTGATTGCCACTGTGCTCGGCGCGTTGTGGCTGATCTACTGGAACGGCGGCACATGACGGAGAACGACGCATGCATCGAACTCAGTGGAATGATCGCATCTGTGGAGTCCTGCTGGCGGGCTGCGTCGCCAACATCGTTGCCTTCGGTGCCCATGGATTGGCTCTCGGAGGGAGCGTCTGGAACGGGAAATGTGAGAGAGGGAAGTTCTTCGTCGGCGATCACGGTCGGTTCACGGAGGTGACGGAAAGGCAGTGGCAGCGGCTGTGGAGACACGAGCTATCACTCTTCGCGACCGTTCCACTGGGAATCTTTGCCGGCTTCCTGCTTCAGCGTTCGGAGAAGATTCGTCGGCAGCGATCCACGGCCATCCGATCTGGAGCAGCGACCTGAGCAGGAGAAGACGGGATTCGCCGGCCTCGAATGGGAAAAGCGACTCCTTACCGAACGGGAAGGTCGCTGGGACTCCACCTTGTGAAGCTCAAAAGAGTCGCGATGCAGACAAAAAGGGCCGGGGCGAGGAGGGCCAGATAGTCGAACAGAGCGGTCAGTGGAATCGCGAGGCCAGCCCCGGTCATAAAAGAGAGGATCTTTCCACCACGGAGGGCGGCGCCCTTCAACGCCGACTTGCGTTCGTCGCCGTCGGCCAGAATCGCTGTCCCCAGATGGATGCCGACATCGGTCGCCGGCCCTGTCACGTGAGTCGTTCTCACCGCCAGTCCTGTCGTCGACGCAACGGCTGCGTTCTGCAGGCCCATCGTAAAGGCCAACAGAGAGAGGAACGCCACCGGAGGCGGCCCAGCCGTGGCGGGCTCTCCCAAGCTCCCAAACAATCCGGCTCGCCCCGCCGCGGCAGTGCCGGCCAGCAGCAGGACCACGGAGACCAGCGGCGTCGCCCAGCGAGGCCGCTTTCCCCGGCGCGCCCGCTCCTGAATGACGATCACCGACGTCGCCCCGCCGATGATGAAGCTGAAGAGGATGACCGCATACTCCACCGCGACCCCGATGGCCGGCCACTCCAGCCCAAGGCGGGTCACCGTTCCCGTCACATGCGTGACGAACTGCTGGCACATGATGAACGCGAACCCATTCACCATTCCTGCCGCGCAGGCGAGAAGCATCCAACTCGGCAGGTGTCGTGGAGAGTAGATTGTCTCTGGGGTATGAAGCGTAATCTTCATGGCGTGTATCGTGAAAACTCAGCTTTGTTCAGGGACATCGGTCTACCGGAAATCGAATGGGACGACGCAGTGCGCTCCACGCCCCAGAGCAGCGCACCGGGAATGCGCGTCTTTCTATGGCTGTGCACCCCCGGTGCCGTCGAGACAGCGAAATGACCAACTGCCACAAGTGGCCTCCAACTGCGAAGTTGCTCGCGGCTCTAAATTGGCGGTACGCGACTCTTCGAGGGGATTCTTACTGCTCGCGTTTGAAACCAGAGCTGGCCGCAGTGGAAGGCTGGTCCTGACACGGGCTGTCGGACAGTCGTTCATCGTCGAAGAGTCGATCATCTTCACTTTGCAACGCGTCTGGGCGATTCGCGCGACACTCCTCCGGCGGACCTCTGGCACACCGTGAGAGCCTCAAGTGGAGATTCACGTCGACGAGCAGCGGGCAGTCCGCTTCCCGTTTTGGCAACAAAGAGATTGGGGACTGTCTCGACGCGGTTGGGGAACGGCCCCGGTCTACCCTTTTCCGTCGGGAACCAGCCCGCGCCCAGGCGCCGAAAGTTTCGGAGTGGGCCGGCTTCTGTAGCTAAGGCTCCCGTGTGACAGCGAGAAGCCATCGATGAACATAGAGAGGCTACAGTGGCCAAACAGGTAAACTTGGTCGCCGCGAATGACCAGTTCGAGGCACTGCGGCATACCCCTCGGAAAGACGTGTCTCGCGGGAGTGAGACTCTGGTGGCTCCGAAGCTCCTCCGCCGTCTTCACCGCGAATGCGACGCTGAGAGGGGCTCAACACCAGCAGCGTCATAAAGCGAACAGACGATGACCCCGCTATCCGACTCAGTGGCAGTTGGCTTAACACAACCGGGCACGAGAAATGCGGCGATACACAGTTGGGCCTTCCGTTGGAGAAGGGGTCGTCCCGGTTCAGCTACGCTGCCGATCGACGCGGTCGCCGCAATTGATTGATTCACCGGCTGCACGCCCCCGCAACCCCATTCGTCGAAAGGCTTCAGACGATGCGACTCTTCATCTTGGCGATTGTGCTCTGCTCCGTACTCTCGCCCCACGCCTGCATTGCCGAAGACGGGGGAGCCAAGGATTCGTTTGCGGCTGGCTCTGTTTGGATGGGTGACATGCGATTGGCCAGAGAGGACTCTCGAACAGGGCAGGCGGCACTCACCGTCGCCGAACGGAACGGGGAGACCTTCAAAGGCGCGCTCGTTGTCAAGGGGCCCGGCGGGCGCGTCTTCACTTTCGAAGTCACCGGCACGGCTCCCACCAAGGCCGCTGGCGCCGTGATCTGCGAGACACCCAAAGAAGGACTCCAGCAACTCAAGCTGCGAGGCAAGTTGTCGAACGGAGTGACCATATTGGGGGTCGTCGGGACATCCCCGTTTGGCGACAAAGGGGCTGCGGCGATCGTGCTAAAGCAGAAGCTCTAGGACAGGGATCGGCAACGCGACGTTCGGAACGATTCTACCCAACTCAATAAGCAAAACGCCCGGGCAGCGGTGTCAAGCTATGCCCGAGCGCGAATGCCCGGGTTGCCGGACCTACGGACACTCCAGGGGCAGACTACGCTGTGGCGTCAATTCACGATACCCCGATAATTCGCTGAGCGTCGCTGTCGTTGCCAAGGGCGGAAAGGGGCGGTGGGGATCAAGCCGCACATAGACTTGCCCCTCTCTTGTCGCGACTTCTTCCCCTGAAACACCCGGGGACAGGAGCAGCAGGGAGGCGGGCCAGCACTGCACCCTCCAATGTTTGGTGCAGACGCACTTCGGGGAGGAAGAGCGGCCGGACGCGAACTCTAAGAAGCGACCTCAGAGCTCAAGCGTCCGGCAGCGGTTGCTTCCGCGATACGGCTTCGTACGCTCGCCTTTCAGGCCCAGCCTATGCCTGGGACTTTCCCCCCGTAGTGCTGCCGCCCGACGACACCGAAATCCGGTCGACCAAGTATCCTGCAAGCGCCCCCACGCAGAGGAACGGGATTGCGGCAATCGGAACAAACACAAGCCCTATCGCTGCTTGCGCGTCGGCTGAAAGGGCGAGCGAAGAGTGAAACCACCCCAGGAATCCGAACGTCATGAGACAGGGAGTGACGAGTGATATCGGCCTCCTGTAGACGTAGGTCAGGCCGAGCAAGGTAAGCCACGTCGGAGCGTTCATTACTGAGATAAACAGGATCGCGGTGGCGCCACCAGCTGTGTATTGCCCTACCCACTCGGGACCTCCAAGTAATCGGGCACCGAACGGAAGCACTGCCCCGACAACGGCGATCAGAAGTCGTGCAGTCCCCATGACGCCTCCACAAACCGGGCATCGCCGTCGGCACTTCGGCTCATTCCTGGCTGCTGCAGCATCTTGCGTACCCCTTCTCGTCCGTGACGGTCGTGAGAACGGGAAACATTGTCCTACGCAGGAGACGGCGCATCTCGCAGTGAGCTGGATCCCTTGTGACCATGTGGCGGCACAAAGTTCGCACAGCCTAGGCTGCCCCAGAGATCTTACCGGGCAATCGCTCCACCACTCGCCAGGAGAAGTACGATGATCGGTCGCCGAGCATTTGGATTGGCAGGTCTGTCCGCCCTTGGGCTGGCCGCGATAGAGGGCTCGCTGTACGCCAAGGAGGGAGGAGATGCCGGGCACGGCGACATGGCTTGCGCGGAGGCCTGCTCCGATTGCCAGCGGATGTGTGACATGTGCGCCACGCACTGTGCTCAAATGCTGGCCGACGGAAAGAAGAGTCACTTGGCGACGTTGGAAACCTGCCGCGATTGCGCGGATCTCTGCGCCACTGCTGCGCAGATTGTGGCCCGGGGAGGTCCGTTTGCGGCTCTGGTCTGCCGGGCCTGTGCCGACGCCTGTTCCGGCTGCGCGAAGGAGTGCGAGAAGTTTCCGGACGATAAACACATGAAGCTGTGCGCCGAGGAGTGCCGCAAGTGCGAAAAGGCCTGCCGCACGATGCTGGAGCACGCTGGCCACTAAGATAATGGCTAGGCCGCCGCGGCGATTCGTTGGACGACCGGACGTGGCCGCCGCCCACGATCGTACGGGGACAGAGATCAGGCCAATCAGGCAGGACGTGGTATCGAACGGCTCCCTCGGCGGTACTAAGCATACCGGGCCGCTTGCGAATGCGGTCTGAGCCCCTGGCGTTCGTTGAGGTCGGTTCTGACACATCCAAAGCGTTAGGGGAGTGCGCTCGACGTACGCTTGATAATGCCCGTCGAGCCTAGCCGCTGCATCTCCCCCAACGCCTTGTTGTTCCCAAATCGCACTACTTTCCGAATCTGGCCGAGAAGCCACTAGCGATTCGCATCCCTGCTGCGCCGCAAGCTCCGTCAGCGGGAGCAGCCTTCAGGTGACGTGGCATCTGGGATTGTGCTGGTCAATCACCGACGCCGCTCTGCACTGGACTGTTAATCCGCATCTCCTATGGAAGTCCCCAGAAAAACATGATCGCGACAGCTGTGGGAGGCACAGCCCCCAAGAGCAGCCCCAGCGGACTGATGCCGTCCTCTCCAAACGCCTTGCTCCGGTTCAAAATCCCCGCTCCCGCCGGGTTGGGGGCATTGGCGATCACCGTCAGACCTCCCCCCGTGACCGCCCCGGCCACCAGCGCGTACTTGAGCTCGTCGCTGATCCCTTCAACAAGGGAGCCGAGGTACGTCAGCGCGGCGTTGTCCGTGATCGCCGTTAAAGCCGTTGCACCAAAATACAGCGATGAGCCTCCAAGGCTGCTGATAAGAGGCTTCAGCCAATACTCCTGCAGGCTTCCGAGGGTCACGAGCCCCGCCAGGAAGAACCCGACGAGGAGACCTTCGCGGAGCTTGAGCCGGTCCTGGTATTCGCGGGTCGCTGTCGCCAGCCCCAGGAACAGCATGAACACCCCCAGGAACACATCCGGGTGATGGGCCAGCCCGACCACGGCCGCCAGGAACAGGCAGTGCAGGATCGTCAGCCACGCCGGGATCGGGCGGGCCACCGCTTCCACTGGTTCCATCGCCGCGAGTTCCCGACGAAAGGCCCACGCCGTGCAAACCGTAGAGACGGTCGCGGCAAGGGCCGCCCGCCATCCGAAGTGCGACAGCATAAACCAGGTGTCCCACTCCCACTTCCGGGCCACCATCAGGACCGGCGGCGCGGCGAAGTGTGTCAGGGTTCCGCCGATTGAGACGTTGACAAACAGCAGCCCCAGCAGGGCGTAGGCGAACCGGGATGTGATCTCCTGGTCAAAGTACCGCCGTTTCAAGACGAGCGCCAGGAGCGTCATCGCGGCGGGTTCCGTCACAAAGGAGCCCAGGAGCGGCCCCACGGAGAGAGCTGTGACAAAGAAGGCGGTCTCCTGGGGCAATGGCAGGAGCCGCGAGACGCGATTCAGGATTCGCTCCGCGAGCGCCACGACGGGGCGGGTGGCGGCGATGACCATCACGACGAAGACGAACTTGGCCTCGGTGAAGTTCAGGCCGTCGATGTAGTGGGCCGCCTGCTCGACCGAGCCGGTGACCGCCACGATCCCGACGAACAGCGCGGCGGCCCACAGGCCGAACACGACCTCAGTCTCGGCCAGAAAGTGGAGCAGGTTCTCGGCGATCGAGCCTTCGGGAAAGCGGTGGGCCCACTTCGCAAAGCGGCCGACGAGGAACGTGTGAAGAACAGCCAGGGCGAACAGAACCGTCGCCAGAATTTCCAGTGTCGAGGGAGTCATGGCACCGTGCGCGGAGAGTCTGATGCGGACGGGAGAGCCGGCATCGAGACAGGACGAAGGAAGAGCCGGCGTCGAGGACCGGGCCGCTACCAGCCGCCGCCGTTCGTCAAAAAGAGCTTGAGGTAGAGATCGTGCTCAGAGGAGGCACGCGGTTCCGCCGGGCGGGAGCACTGCGACGGCGTGGAACGGGAACCTCTCATGTCCGCCAGTGTAGCGGCCGGAAGGGGGGCGACAACGCGTTTCGCCAGTCCACTTGCGAAGAACCTCACAACGGACAATCGGACAAGAAAACAGGTTCCCGGTCCTCTACCCTCAACCTACGATGAGAATTCAGGACAGCCGCCTCCACACTCCGATCTAAGTCTCCATTGGTCTCATCGTGAACCGGGCCTTCACCACCGAACACGATCTCTACCTGAAGCTCTTCATTACCAATGGGGGCGGGTGGTAGCACCCGTTCGTGCCTCCCTGTCGTCATCCCGCTCCAACTCTGCCAGGGATGACGCTGTTGCGCGCCTGCGGGCACGGTGCGCCCTCTCTGGCCGTCTCCAATGCGGAATTCCCATGAACACTGCGCCGCACTCCGCGTCGATGCTGGTCGTTTTCTGTCGCATCTTCTGGATGCTCTTCGGTCCGCTCCTGTTCGCTCTATCGCTCTACCATGTGGCCACGGCCAGCGGCGGGGGTTTCCGCCCCGCGGACGCCTGCTGTCTGGCGCTTGCGGCCGCCCTGCCGATCGCCCGCTGGATCGAGTCCTTCGGCGGCGATCCCCGGACCGCGACGGGCGATCCCGTCACCCGCGGCGAGATCTGGAGATACACCTGGATCGCGGGCGGTGGGGGCCTGTGGCTGTGGATCACGACACGAGCGATCCTGCTGCTCATCTTCGACCATTGAAGCCTTCGTGTCGGCATTGCCCTGCAGAAGGCGCCCGTTCTGACGCGATTCCCGATCCATGCGGAATCGGAGACCGTCGGCCAAGATTTCGCCGCGTGCGGATGATCGGCGCTCGCCGGCGGTCCGATGCTTGTCAGATGCCGCGGCTTGAGGCAGGATGGGGTGACCCGTTCTTGACGGGACAATGGGCTAAGTTCGTCGACGATTGAGTGGCGTTATGTACTTCAAATTCAACTGTCCGCACTGCGAGCGTTCACTCAAAGTCAGTCAGGACCGCAGTGGCAAGAAGGTGGCCTGTCCCTACTGCCACAATTCTCTCGTCGTTCCAGATCTCCCCGCGGATGCCGCGGCTCCCTCGGCGCCGGGGGAGTTCAACTGGAGTGCTCTGGCGGCTCAGACGGCGGCCGGAGCATCCGCGGTCACCGACGCCGCGGGACGGAGTGCCGCAGGGCGGCCGCGCGAGAGCATGCCAATCGGTTCGGCCCGCAGCCACTCCTCGGCCGGCAGCGACGTCAGCCTGGTGACCAGCGGGGCGATCGGCTTCGTATGCGCCTCCCTGCTCTTTGCCGCGCTCTATCCCTTCCGAACGGTCCGCGCCGGAGGGATGTTCTGGGACAGCTTTTCGATCAACTTCCCGACGACGCTGCTGATGTTCTGGTCGTTCGCGATCCTGTTCCTGAAGTGGCGGCAGCTCGCCCGACAGAAGTCGGCGATGCTCCTCGACCTGCTGCCGACCGACATCTCGCAGGAGATCACGCTGCAGTCGCTCGACCGCTTCGCGGCACACATCAACAGCCTGCCGGCGGACGCTCAGGAGAGCATCCTGGTGAACCGCGTCCGGCGGGGAATCGAGCACTTCCGCGTCCGCAAGAGCGCCGCCGAAACCGTGACGATGATGGAGTCCCAGTCGGCGATCGACGCCAGCAACGTGGCGGGCAGCTACACCATTATCAAGGTCTTCATCTGGGCCATGCCGATCCTGGGCTTCATCGGCACCGTCATGGGGGTCAGCAGCGCCGTCAGCGGCCTGTCGGCGACGCTGCAGAGCGCGAATGACATCTCGGCAGTGACGGAGTCCATGAAGGGGGTTTTCGGCGGGCTGGGAGTCGCCTTCGATACGACGCTACTGGCCCTGGTCATGAGCATGGCGGTCAAGATCCCGACGTCCGCCATGCAGAAGAGCGAGGACGGCGTCGTCACGGTCGCCGACGAATACTGCAATGAGAATCTCCTACGGCGGCTGAATGACGATCACGACGCCACGAACCGCGGCGGGCCGACCGACGCGAGGGTCTTCCGGGAGGCGGTCGAGGCGGCGCTCGGAACGCACCACGCCGAACTCGAGAACTGGATGAAGAAACTCGATGCGATCGGGTCCAGGTTCTCCACCCAGATTGCGCAAGGCTGGGAAGACCTCAACCGGCGGATGCAGGAGCGGCATCAGGAAGAGGACCAGCACCTCGCCCAGTTCCGTCAGCAGTACGTGGAGCAGGTGACCCAGCTCAGCCGCGAGTTGACCGGCATGACCTCCGCGGCGGGGGACATCCAGAGGCAGCTCGCAGAGCTGACGTCCCAGACGGCGGCGGCGCAGAAGGAGGTCGAGAAATCGGCCGGTGAGTCCGCCGGGGCGCTGCAAACCGCGTTTGTGGGGCTGGAGCGGGGTCTGACGTCGCTCGGCAGCGTGCTGGAGTCTCTGGGAGAGAAACAGGTCCTGATCCAGCAGGTCGAAGCTCCACGTCGCTGGTGGTTCAGCCGCAAGCCGTACGGCCACGGCTGATTCCTCGCCGCCCTCCCGTTTCCCAATGAAGTCATGGCCAGACGACCTCCTCCGGACGAAGACGACGTTTCACTCTTCCCTTTCCTGAGCATCGTCGCGTCGATCATCGGCGTGCTGACGCTCATGATCGCCTCCGTCACGCTCGGACAGATGAACCAGGGGGACGCAAAGGAGGTTGTCGCGAACGCCCAGGAGATGCAGCGGATCAGGAAGGAGCTGGATGAGTCCGAAGAGGCGATCCGCGAACTCTCCCTGCGGCTCGATGCCGATCAGGCCCGGCTGCTGAAAGAAGGGGGACAGCGTCGGGAGGAACTGGTCAAATCCCGCGCCGAGCTGGACGCATTGCTGAAGGAACTGGCGGCAACACAAAAGAAGGCCGCGGAGCAGAAGTCGATCAAGATCGTGATTCCCGAGCTGCCCGAAGGTCAGCGGGAGACCGTGGCGGATATGCAGGCACAGCTCGGCAGCGTCAAGGAACGGCTGGCGGTCTTGACGAAGGACCTGAACGCCAAGAGAGCCCCCTCCCAGGAGGCCGAGGTCTCGGTCCTGCCAAGCGGATCGGGGCTCAATATCATGCCGAGCTTCATCGAGTGCCAGCGGGACGCCATCGTGCTCCACACGGAGGCCGAACCGCTGCTTGTTCGCACCGCAGAAGCGGCGGCGAACCCTAAGTTTGTCGCACTTCTGGAGAAGGTCGCCAACGGGCGCGACACGGCGATTATCTTTCTGGTCCGCAGCGACGGGCTCGATACCTACCGAACGGTCAAAGCGTTGTGTGACGCCAACGAGGTCCGCAACGGAAAGCTTCCGGTTGTGGGACAGGGACGCCTGGATCTCAGTCACTTCCGCAAAACGGAGATGCCCCCTAAATGAGACGGCGGGTCAAAGTCGAAGAAGACGACGGGGGCGGACTCGATTCGCTGCTCGACACGATGACCAACGTCCTGGGCATCCTGGTCCTGGTGATCGTCACGACGCAGCTTGACGTCAAAGATGCCGTGAAGCGGATCGCGGACTCCGACGTCGTCCAGCCCGAGGCCCTGGAGGCGGCCCGTCAAAAGCTCACTCTGACAAAGGACCAGGCCGAACAGATCCGGTCTCAACTGGGGGCGGTCCCGATGAGCGACGCGGGGGCAGTCACGGTCGAGATCGACGACCTCCGCCGCAAGATCGACGAGACGCGCGGCTCGCTGGCGACGACAACAAAGACCGTCAACGAGTACGCGCTGAAGATCCAGCAGGACACCAAGAAAGTCGAAGAGGCCAGGAAGCTGCTGCAGGACCTGAAGGAGACCGAGCCGAAGCGGATGGAACTCAAGGAAAGCCTCGCCTCCGCTCTCAAAGACGAGGCCCGGCTGAAGGCCCTGCTCGACAAGACCCCTGTGCAGCGGGCTCCGCCTCCCAAGACGGTGACACTCCCTGACCCGCGCCCCGCTCCGGAAGGGGCCCGCCCGGTCACGTTTCTGTGCACGGGCAATCGCGTCTATCCGATCGCGGCCGACGACCTGCGGACCTCCATCGCCAAGTCGGCCGAGCAGGTGGTGGCCGCCCGGGGACTGGACGGCGGGCCCGAATCGGGGGTGAACTTCGACCGGTTCAAGGCCGAGTTCCGCCGGCAGAACCGCAACCTGCGGGACGACTTCTTTGATATCGAAGTCTATGCCGCCGGGATCTATCCGCGGCTGAAGTTCACGCCGCGGGACAAGGCAGGGTTCCACGAGGGGGAGGTCGTCAAGCCGCGCGGCAAGTTCACGCAGATCCTCTCGACGCTCGACCGGACGAAGTATTACGCCCAGTTCATCGTCCTCCCCGACAGCTTTGAGGTGTACCTCGCGGCTCGGGCGGTGGCGGACCAGGCGGGCATCCTCTCGGGCTGGGACCCGCAGCCGCATAGTTTTCAGTACACGACACACCTGGGAGGCCCAATCCTGTTCGGTCCCAAGCCGCCCCCGGATCCCAATCCCAAACCGGCGCCGCCCGCCAAGCCGGCGAATGTCATCGATTGAGGGCGTGCCGCTGTGAGTCAGGTGCTACGGCCCGTGACTCGGCGGGCAGTCCTGCCCCCAAATCGACGCAAAGCCGCTGGCTGGCCCTGCGCCGGCAGCGAAGCATCGGCGCGTCCACGCAGTCGAAGTATGGGACATCTCACTCAACACTCGGGAACTCCTCGCGGCGGTCCCGTAACCACCGGAGAAACGCCACCAGATCCGCCGGATCGTTGAGGTGCCCACGAGCGGCGCTCTCCGGCTTGGATTGGATCCGTAACATCACCCCCGCCGGAAACCGGCGGAACACGTCCTCATCCGTTTCATCATCGCCAAAGAACCACAGCCGTTCCGGCGGAAGCTCCCACTGCCGCAACAGCGCCGCCACGGCGTCTGCCTTCGTCGCCCCATGTCGCGGGCGAAGTTCGATCACGGCGTGTCCTTTCCGCATTCCAATCGTGGTCCGTGTCTGGATGAACTCGGCGATCGTCGCATGGACCTCGTCCCAGAACTCCGGCGGCGTGGCCCGGACATGGACCGTGAGCGTCAGCGCCTTGTCCTCGATCCAGACGCCGGGGGCCCGCAGCCGCCCTGGAAGCTCCATCCGGCAGACTTCCAGCTCGTCCCGGTAAAACGGAGGCGGAGGGACCACGATTGTCCCGTCGTCCAGTTCCAAACCGTGGTTGCCGGCAAACCGCAGACCGTCCGCGGCAACGCGGGTCCGGACGTCCGCCAGCGCCCGCCCCGACACGACTGCCATCCGGACGAGAGGATCTCCGGCCAGATGTTCCAACAGTTCCGGGATGCCGGGCTGAAGCTGGACCAATTCCGGGCGCGGCGCGATCGGGGCCAGCGTTCCGTCGAAGTCAAAGCAGAGGGCCAGCGGCCCCCGCGCGACGGCAGCCAGTTCCGACTGAAGAGAGATCCAATGCCTCATGGTTCGAACCGGTCCGAAATCCGCAGCAGCGTCGAAAGGAACTTGCCGCCCCAGCGATAGACGTTGTTCTGCAGCACGTGCTCGCGCATCCGCGACATGCGGAGCGCCTGGTCGTCCGGGGACATGGTCAGCGCAAAAGCGATGGCCTGCGCGACCTCGTGACTGGCAAAGGGGTTGATCCCCACCGCCTGTTCCAGTTCGCGGTACGCCCCGGTGAACCGGCTCAGGATCAGGACCCCCGCGTTGTCCGAGCGGCTCATGACGAACTCCTTGGCGACGAGGTTCATTCCGTCGTGCAGGGAGCTGACGGTCATGTAGTGGGCCAGGCGGTGCAAGGCCATCATTTCCGGCTGCGACTGGTGCTCCTTGATGAGGACCACCGGCTGCCAGTGGGGCTGGCGGAACTTCCAGTTGATCCGCTCGATCGCCAGGTCCACTTCCTCTTCGATCCGCTGGTACTCCGTCAGGTGCGACCGGCTCGGGACGGCGATCTGCAGGAAGACCGTCTTGCCGTGCCACTCCGGATGCTCCGTGAGGAACTTCTCGTACCCCCGCAGCCGCTCTGGAATCCCCTTGGTGTAGTCCAGCCGCTCGATCCCCAGCCCCAGCAGGCGGTTCCCCAGCCGCAGCCGCTTCCGCCACTTCTCCATCCGGGCCGTCACGTCATCCGAGTCCGCCATCCGGGCGTGGGCCTCGGCGTCGATGCTGATCGGGAACGGACGGACCATTGTCGACTGTCCCTGCCGCGTGATCTCCGAATGCTCGTGATCGATCCGCGCTTCCAGGAACCGATCGACGGTGGTCAGGAAGTTCTGGCAGTGATAGCGGATGTGGAACCCCAGCAGGTCGTTGCCGAGCAGTCCGTCCAGCAACTCCTCCTTCCATGGGAAGGGACGGAACATCTCGTGGTTGGGCCACGGAATGTGAAAGAACTGCAGGATCTTGAGATCGCCTCCCCGCTCCTTCAGGAGCCGAGGGAGAAGGCAGAAGTGATAGTCCTGGATGAAAACGACAGCCGGCTCTCCATCCGCTTCGCGAATGACGGCGTCAGCGAAGCGTTCGTTCACGCGGCGATACGTCTGCCAGTCCGCCTCGTCGAAATGCGGCCGGGTGAACGTGACGTGGCACAGGGGCCACAGCGCGCGGTTGGAGAGGCCGTAGTAGTACCCTTCCTCCTCCTCTTTCGTGAGCCACACCCTCCGCAAGCGGTAACGCGGCGAATCCGGGGGGACCTGCAGGCTGTCGTTCTGATCCACGACCTCGGCATCGGCGTCGCCGGCTCCGTGGGCAATCCAGGTCCCGCCGCTCGCCATCATGATCGGGTCGATCGCGGTCGACATACCGCTCGCCGGCCGAAAGCAGGCGATGCCATCTTCCGTGAAGCGGTGGATGTAAGGCTCGCGATTGGAGACCGCGATGAACTTCCGGTTCGAGAGCTCCGCTCCGATCAGACCTTCCAGCCGGGCCCGGTCCCACGTGGTTGCCATCAATCCCAGTCCTCCCGGTGGTTCACCGCCCCACCATGGCGACTCATCTCCCCTGCGCCAACCTCTGTCATCAACTCGGAGCGAATTCGGTGACACGGATGTCCCGGAGCAGCATCCGAAACCGCAGTTCCCCTTGGGAGGTGAGGCCTTCTCCTCTGTCGATCGGATCGGCCAGATCGGCCGAGCTGAAGAAGGTCTGTGGGCCGGTTGGCCCTCCTCTTCGTTACACTCGACCTTGAGCGCGACTCGAATTCGATCAGCATGGGAACCGTGATGAAGTCATTGGCCGCCGTCGTTTCCTGGTTCGTGGGGACGGAGAATGCCAGCATTGCGAAGTGGATTCTCCTTTCCAGTGCCATCGGGATCGTGGCGGGGCTTGGAGCGATCGTCTTTCAGATCTCCAGCCAAGCGGTCTTTCACCACACCCTCGGCAATCTCGCGCATTACTCGCCCGGTGAGCCGCGAGGAGAACATACACCTTTCACGCACGACGCAGAGTCACCGTTGTCGCCCGTGATGTTGCTGGTGGCCATCACGTTGGGAGGACTCGTTTCCGGGATTCTCGTCTACACATTCGCACCCGAGGCGGAAGGACATGGCACCGACGCCGCGATAGAAGCCTTTCACCAGAAACGCGGCTATATCAAGCCATTGATTCCGATCGTCAAGCTGGTGGCCTCCGCCGTGACCATCGGCACCGGTGGGTCCGGAGGACGCGAGGGCCCGATCGCACAGATCGGCGCCGGATTCGGCTCGTTCCTGGGGACGCGGCTCGGACTCTCGTCTCGCGATCGACGGCTCATGTTGACAGCCGGAATCGCCGCGGGGGTCGGCTCCATCTTTCGCGCCCCTCTGGCGGCGGCCATCTTTTCGGCCGAGATCCTCTATCGCGACGCCGATCTGGAGACGGATGCCATCATCCCGTCGGCGATCTCTTCCATTGTTGGATTCAGTGTCTACTCGCTGAGCCTTCCCGCAGACAAACGGTTCATGCCGTTGTTCGGCAATGGTCTGGGATACTCCGTGACGTCGATCGCTGAGTTGCTTCCTCTCACTTTGCTCGTTGCGGTGTTGGTTGCGGCCAGCTTCGCCTACGTCCGCGTCTTCTACGGGTTGCACGCCGCATTCAAGAAAGTGCCTGTGTCGCCGCAACTGCGGCCAGCGATCGGAGCATTTCTGACAGGCCTTTGCGGGCTGGGCCTCTATTTCACTTCGGGCCGGAATCCTCATCTTCTGAGCGTACTCTCCACGGGTTATGGAGTTCTGCAGACGGCCCTGGAGAATGCGCAGAGCCTGGGAGCGACGACGCTGATCCTTGTCGCGGTCTTCAAGATTCTCACGACATCGCTGACGATCGGGTCGGGAGGCTCTGGCGGCGTCTTTGGCCCGTCGATGGTGATCGGCGGCTGCTTGGGTGCGGCCGTAGGGCTCGCAGCGCATTCCGTCGTCCCTTCCTTGGCGCCCAAGCCCGAAATCTTTGCGATCGTCGGAATGGCGGGATTCTTTGCCGGGAGCGCCCACGCACCCATCTCGACGATCATCATGGTGTCAGAGATGACAGGCGACTACCGCCTGTTGTTGCCCACCATGTGGGTCTCCACACTTTGCTTCCTCCTCTGTCACCGCTGGTCGCTTTATGAGAAGCAGGTCCCAACTCGTATGGACTCGCCGGCGCACCGTGGAGACTTCCTTGTGGATGTCCTCGAAGGACTGCACGTGAAAGACGTCCAGCTCCGACAGCGCGAAACAATCCGGGAATCCATGACGATGAAGCAGATCATGGACGTCCTGCCGACAACGCGTCAGAGCATCTTTCCCGTCGTCGACATGGGGGACCGGGTCGTCGGCGTGTTCTCGATCGACGATGTCAGGTCGTACTTCTTCGATCAGTCGATCTGGACGCTCGCCAACGCAAGGGACGTCATGACAACTCGCATCGTGAGCCTGACGCCGAAAGATGACCTGAATACGGCCCTCCGACGTTTCACTTCCGTCAATGTCGACGAACTGCCCGTTTTGAGCGAGGAGGGGGCCAAACTCCTTGGCATGCTCTCGCGCAAGGACACAGTCGCAGAATACAACCGCCGGGTACTGGCACATCAAGAGGCCGTCGCAGCGCATGCGTAGGCATAAGCGTTTGTCGACCGGGAACTCGCAGCCAAGTGACTCGCCCTCCCGACTGGTAATTCGCCGGCTCGCCGACGGGATTCCACTGTGGTGAGCGAGAGTATTTCTCCGTTGCGTCCGGCCCAAGCTGTCTCCAGAATCCGTCCGCTCGGGGATGGTCGAGCGGAGCGGTGGTTGGCCCTACACCCTCCGATCCCGTCCCCGGGCGTCGTTTTCCGCTGATCCAACGAGGGGCGCTCTGCCTATGTCGACGAGGAGAAGCCGGCTTACGTCGGTGCCCATTTCACAACGAAGGGCAAGTCTCCCTGAGGAATTCGCCTCCCGATGCCGTTGCCGTCCTGAACCTGGCCGGTAGATTGACCTTCTTGCCGGGACGCGCTCACTCTTCTCGGCCAATCGTTGCTTGACGACTTCTCGGAAGTAGTGCCATGCGATTCGGCGTTCTGTGGGCGATTGTCTTCTTGTGTTCGTTGGAGTGCCGCGGACAAGAGCCGGACGGGACCTACTACATTCCCTTCGGATCGATCGTTACGAAGGTGGATGCCCCCTTCAAGACGAGCGGCACGGACAAGGTCGTCATTCCGGCCAAGACCATGCTGACGGTCATTGTCGTCAAAGGGAATGACGTGAGAGTCGAATGGCACGACGGCCGGCGTCTTCTCCGCGGATCGCTCAAGCGGGAAGATACCCTTCCAATGTCCAAGGGCTTCCTCTTTCTGGACGAGGAACTCAAGGCATCGCCTACGGCGCGAAACTACGAAGCCCACGGTCTTTTCACACACTCGCTCGGAGAGTACGACGAGGCAATCAAGCAGTTTGACAAGGCCATTGAACTCGAACCGAGCAAGGCGACGTACTATCTGAGCCGGGGACTGTCCTATGACGCGAAGGGAGAGTTCGAGCAGGCGATCGAAGACTACACCCGATGCCTTAAACTCAATCCAGAGATGACGCGAGCCCTCTGTTGCCGGGCGGGTCTCCTGGCGGAGACCGGGAAGGATGACGAGGCCATCCAGGATGTCGAGGCAGCAATCGCACTCGATCCGAAAGATCCCCGCAATCTCCAGCAGCGAGGCTGGCTCATGGAAAAAAAGAGGGAGTTTGCCGCTGCGATTCGAGACTACGAGGCGTCCGTGCGTGTCGCCCCCGACTATGTCGCCGGCCACAACGCTGTCGCCTGGGTCTTGGCAACCTGTCCCGATGACAAACTGAGGAACGGTGCCAAGGCGGTGGTCGCCGCGACAAAGGCCTGCAAGCTAACCAACTGGGTCAGCTCTGGAGAGCTCGACACCCTGGCTGCCGCCTGCGCGGAGAAGGGCGACTTCAAGAATGCCGTGAAGTGGCAAACGAGAGTCGTCAAGTCGGATGACCCGCAGTTCGGAGAAGAGCACGAGGCCCGGCTCAAGCTGTATGAGACCAGGAAGCCCTATCACCAGGAATGACCCGATGGCTTTTTCGTGGTCTGCCGAACCGGTCCAGCGGTAGGGGGCTGGGTTGTCTCACGGGACAGAACTGCTCATGGTGCGAGGGTGAAGCTCCATCGCGAGAATTCTTCCGCATCGCCCACCGTGAGAGACATCGACGTGAAGGTGAACCTGATCGCACTCGCCGTCGGCCTGCTGGCGTTCCTCCCAGTCGGATCGGCCGACGAACGAAGCCCGGCCCCCATCGTCCTGACCGCCAACGACCTGTCGATCGCAACGGGCCAACCGTCTCTCGTCCTGATGTCCTGCGGCTCCGTGCAGATCCCTGTCTGGTCGCTCTCCGGGGGGACCGTTGGGCAGTCGGTTGCCGGCCTCGTCGGAGACCTCCCCCGCGACTGCACCGCCGTGAAGGTCGAGATCGTTGTCATCACGGCGGACGAGAAGACGAATCCGAACGTCGAGGATGTCTACCGCGTCCACCTCTCGCAGATGGTGGAGAATGCCCCCGTCACCGCCCGCTACACCCTCGGGGCTCCGGTCCGGATGGCGCTCTCCGCCGCGCCGTTCGAGACCCGCACCATCGTTCTGGAATCGGGCCACGAGGTGGTCCCCGGCGCTCCCCTGTGGCTGCGGATTCAGCGCGAGCCGGGCGATCCCGCGGATACCTTCACCAGCCCCATCGGCCTGGCGATGGTCAAGGTGACTCCGATCGCTCCTCCCGCAAAGCCCCACGTCGTCCAGGACATCTCTGGCTACAACTCATGGCCGATGCTGCAGGCGATCGGAGACAAGCTGGTCTGCGTCTACAGCCGAGGCGGCGGACATACGATCGGCGAAGACAGCCGCGCCGCGTACGCCCGGACCTCCACGGACGGCGGAAAGACCTGGACGCCGGAGACCGTGGTGGCCAATACGCCGCACTACGGCGAGGTTCCCGTGGGGAAGGGACTGGACTCCCGCGGGGCGATGCTGGTCTGGATCCGCCGTGTCGGGCCGGAGCGGCATGAAGACCTCTACCGCACCACGGACGGAGTGACCTTCACCCTCGTGACGACGCCGAAGCTCGCCATGAATCCGATGCAGATCACAGACATCTTCACCGTGCCGGATGTCGGACTGATGGCCCTGTGGTTCGCCGGAGACTACGGGGACAAGCCGACGAACGCCTGGGGGACCGTGACGAGCCGCGACGACGGCGGCACCTGGACCCAGACCACGGTCGAATCGGGGCTGCCCAAAGAGCAGTGGCCCACCGAGCCCGCCGCCGTCTCGCTGGGCGACGGCCGGATTCTCGCCATCGCCCGGACCGAGATGGGCGGCCCGACCACGGCGCGGTCTCAGTTCCAACTGGAGTCCCGCGACTCCGGAGCGACGTGGACCCGCTCGCAGACGAACATCACCGATGTCGCGAACTCCACGCCGAGTCTGATGCTCGACCCCGAAACCGGGCTCCTGAGCCACTACTACTATCAGCGCGGGCGGGGCCTGCTGCGCCGCCGGGTCGTCGACCCCGGGAACGTGTTCGGCCGTCCGCTCCACTGGCCGGCATCCGAGGTGGTCGCCACGGGTAGCCAGGTCATGTTCGACGCGGGCAATGTGAACGCCACTCGTCTCGGCAACAACCACGCCCTCGCCTTCTACTCCGGCAAGGCCCCCGACACGTCCGTCCTGGTCTCCGTGCTCCCAGTGCCGCCCGCTGCGCCCGCCGACAATGACACTTCGCTTCAGCAGTGACAAACGTCTCACAATGAAGATATGACGACACAGCCAAACGCCCGCATCGTCAAGGTCTGCCTGCTCGACCTCCCCAATGGAACGTTCCCTCCACGACTGCAACGTCAAGCACGACAAGTACCGGTCTCTCGTCGCTCACTGCAACCGCCGCGGCAGTGACCGCGCCCCGATGATCACGTTCTCTTCCAGTGTGTGACGGCGACTCCTGTCTGAGACTCCAGTGCCGCCGAACTCGAAGTGCGGTCAGGGATGCGACCAGTTCGAGCAAGGAGGTGCTGAAAACGACGAAGGGCGTCTACGGCTGGATGAAATCGAGCGACTCCCACCTTCGCCATCGAAAATTCGATGATTGCCTCGACCTCCGGTGGCCTCTGCAGCGCTGATCCCCCTAAACTCACGAAGCCGAATCTCAGCGACCTCAACATGACGAGTACAACGACCGTTCCACGCGAGCGCGACGCGGGCGACTGAGAAGATTCCTTCCAATCTGCACGGTTCGTCTGGCTTCAATCTGCGAACCCGATCGTCAGGGAGAGACTTGCATGCTCCTGCAACCTTCACACGTCGTCCTGGGGCTCGGGGTGCTGCTGGCGTCCTTGTCCGCGAGCCCGCAGGCGGAGTGCGGAGAGGAACCACGCTTCCAGGGCCGGAGTCTGACGTTGTGGCTGAACGACCTCGCCTACGGTCGCTATCCCGACATGGAGAAGCACAGCGCCGCAGTGAAGGCCGTCCGTGGGATGGGCGTGGACGCAATCCCGATCCTCATGAATCGCATCACAACTACGAGCGAGAGCCCGACGCAGCTGTTGCGCAGCGAACTCAAGCGGGACGCGCAGATGCTGCAAGACACACAGACCGTGTCCGCCTTCGAGGCACTTGGACCAGCCTCCCATTCCGAAATCCCGACACTCATCGGTCTACTGGCACCGCAGTATGACGCGGCAGGCGAGTCTCCTACGGAACCGGAATGCTGGCTCAAGTACCGCAGTTCAGATCTGGCCGGAAGAGTGCTTGAGGTCATGGGGGCCGCTGCCGTCAATCCGCTTCTCAAGGCCCTCGAAGAGAAAGACCCGCGGATCCGCTTTGGTGCAGTCGGGGTGCTTGAGAACACTTACCGGCGTTCTCAAGATGACCGGATCGTTCCGGCCATCCTGAAGCGACTGCGAGATGAAGATACTCAGGTTCGATGGGTCTCCGCCCGTGCTCTGGGTTCAATCGGTGTTCTATCGGAAACTTGTGTTCCCGCGCTTGCCGAATGTGTTCGCAACGACCCGGAGGGGAATGTGCGATCCTACGCACTGATGGCGTTGAAGAAGTTTGGTCCGCGAGCCAAAGTCGCTCTTCCGGCCGTGATGGCAGCGACTACTGACGAAAACAGCGATATTCGTTCATACGCGCGCGATGCGGTCAAGGCGATCCAGGCGGACGCACCAGGAACGCGTTAGTGCGAGTCTCCCAACTGAAGCGTTCAACCGGGACGACTCGGATACGGACGGACGATCAACTTCGCCAACCTTGCTTCACCTGAAATGTCAGATTCGGGGTCCTCACGGAAGCGAGTGCACCGAAAACTGCAATCAGGATGAAGCTAACGTCGGGATTCTGCAAAGTCTTCCGACAGCGGACCTTGCAAAACGAGGCTTGACCGCAGGGACCGGTGGCTGCGGTCACTGGCTACCGCGTGGCTTGTCTTGGGAGAGGCCGAGTTGAAACGTGAGCTGGCCCTGAAGATCGATGGGGATCGTCTTTGGTGGCCCATCACCAGACCTTGGAATCAATGGGCTGACTTCTTCATGCCCCATGACGATTCGAAACCACGCTTCCCGGTCCGTCATAACGCGGTACATCCGTTCGTCCGCCGTCTCAGCGAGGAACGGGCGATCGACCGGAATTGGCAGGTGCTTCTGCTCTGCTTTGGATCCGATCCGATCCACTCATCCGGTTCGCTGTTCGAGATTACTCAGATTCCAGTCCAAATCGTGGTGGATACCCGCAACCCGGTCTGCGACTGATCCCGCAGAAGGAGATCGATCAGTTCGACCGGACGCTCCAGGCGTACCAGCGAGAGCTGACTCGGGCGGTTTCTGACCTCGACGCCACCTACGCCAAACTGAGGGAGGCGGCGCGGCATCGGCTCGGACAGCTGTTCAATACATCCCAACTACCCCATTTCTCTCCGGGACGAGCTTGGAGTGGCGTGGGAGTTTCCGGCGGTAGAACCGCCGAACTACCTCCAGCAGCTTAGTCCTGCCCTTTACGAGCAGCTGCGGGCGCCGACGATGGGAAGCCCAAGGTCTTCCGGGACTCAGCCGTTGAGAACTTGGGAGAGTTCTTCGATCGCTTCCGGCGGCTCAACGTCCGCTCGAATGAGCAGCTCGACGGAGTCGTCGAGCGGGCTCGGAACCTCCTCCAGGGTGTTCAACCTCAGGAACTGAGAGACAGAGATCCCAGAGTCCCACTCCCACGGGAACTCTGGGGCCCGGTCATGAAATTTCCGACAGATTGAACGGACAGCCATAGTCCTCTCTCGAAAATTCGAGCTCTGCCGCGGCGGGTGAAGCCAGCCGCGGCGCTTCACGATCGGCGAAGCCATCGCCCGATCCTCTTCATTCCAACAGCCAGTCTGAGCCTGCTGGCGGGCAAGGCGGCATAGACGCTAGAACCGCCCGAAACTCTCGTGCCAGTATCCTCTCAGATCCTGGGGCGACGGGAGCTCTTCAGCTCCTACGTTCATGGCGGCTCCCCGGATTCGGCGGACCCAGTCCTCCCGATCAACGCGCTCGTAACAGGGGCCCAGTTGGTCCACAAAGCCGCGGAGCATATACGGAACACGGAGTGGGAAGTCTTCCCCCTCGCGTTCCAGCCGGAACGCTTCCTCCAGGTGCTCCATCCGCCGTCGGTATGCAGGCCCGTACAGAGTCGTGAATGAGGCACCCCGGCCAGGGTCGCGTCAAGGCCCCTTCGTCCAGAGTTCTGCGACCGCACCCAGTGCGGTATCGACGTCGAACAGATCGAGCCATTCGGTGGTCGGGATCTCGGCGAGAATCGCTCCATCGTTGACGGAGGCAATAAACAGCCCATCATCTGTCTGAACTACGAGCCGCTGTTGATTCTTGGTGACCGCGATGGCATGAATGTCAACGTCGAGGGATGGCAGCACCACGCGGCTCTCCTCAGGATCCTCGAGATCCAGAAGGAACATGGTTTGCCCCTGCGGAGAATTCGCATAGTGACTCGCCACGATCCAGCGGCCTGTTCGGTCGATGCCATACAGAATGGCTCCAGGTCGACGCTGGTGGAGAAGCGCCCCTGAATCGACGTTGTACACGCTGAAGCTTTCATCTTCGCCGATAACGACCGTCTTCCCTGACGGGCTAAAGCAATATCCAAAGTGAGCTTCCGAAGATGGGAACTGGGAAATGATCTTTCCCGTTGTCAGATCGAAAATCAGCACTCCGACACTGGACACACGACAGGCGAACCGTGTTCCAGATCGATCGAAACTTCCGCCCGCGCTTTCCGCAAACTCCTTTGACAGGATTGGAGCGGCGTCGCCTAACCGCCACACTTCGATCGTCGAAGCGGGCCCCCTCTGGGGGCGATTAGGCGGGTCGGTCGAATGTTGGTTGTAGACGAACGCGAGCAACTTGCCGTCCGGGCTCCGCACGATCGGGAAAGGGGGCGCGCCGCGAATCGGAATCGAATACGACTTGCCGTCGCGGGAGCGGACGCGAGCCGCTCGATTTGCCGGCTCCGCGTTCGACCAGAGATCCACTCCATTGTGGACACCCGAAGTATCCCCCCATTTTCCTAGAGCAACAGCGTCCGGAATGGGCAGCGCCTCATACTTCCGCTGGACGTCCTTGGACCGGGGCCAAACGATAGTCCGCCCCTCAGCATCGATCGCCGCGACGGCCGCCCGGGAGACCGCGACACTGCAGGGGCCTTGAGATCCGCGGAATTCCCGTTTTACGGCTGCCTCGGGTTCCCAGAGCCGGACAATCTTATCGTTGCACCCGATCGCAACATCTCCCTCGCTTGCGGCAAGGCTCCACACGTATCCCGTGTGGAGCTTTGTCGACGTGTGTCCCGTTTTCGCCACCAGGCTGTTGTCCTTGCCGACCTCACACACCATCGGTTCTGAGACGGCGGGGAAGACGCACCGATAATCGACCGGCTCCACCGGTCCTCGGAACTCATTTCCGCTGCGGTACAGTTCGCCGTTCAGACGCCAAATGTCACGGCGGCTGTTGGCGAACATTGTTCCATCTCCGAAGAACGCAATGTTGGGAATTGTCGCATCCGTTTCAAAGTCAACCACAGACTGGCGGATGCCACTGACTGAAGGCGGTCCCTGGACCATCTCGTGACTCCGGATGTTCCAAGCCTTCCAGGGATCACCGTCAGCGACGATCCATTGACCGTTGGGCGAGAAGCCTGCGGCCCGCCCACTGATCTCCCGATCTGCTTCCACGGCAAACTTCTGGACGCCGGACTCGGCATCCCAGATTCGGAGGTAGGATTTCGGCCGAATCTCGAAGATGCGCTGATCCTCGCGGGAGATCGCCGCCACCAGTCTTCCGTCCGGACTGAACATCACTCCGTTGTGCCAGCCATGACGCCCCCCACTCCAGGGATCGCCGGTCCCAATCAGATGTTTCCAAAGCGAGCGTCCTGTTCGCACATCCCAAACGCCGGCTTCGCGCAAATCACTCACTGCCACCCGGGTCCCTTGAGTATTGAGGGCCAGTCCGAACCCCCGAAAGTTCTCCGACTCGATCGTCGTGAACTCCTGATTGATTCCGAGTTTGTGGTTCCAGTAGGTCCATTCCAAACCGCGATGGATGTTGTCGGCGATCTCCTTCCTGGCCAGAGTTTCACGGATCAGGTCGTGCCGGTTCTCTGTCCATAACAGTGGGATCCGCTGGATCTCCTGGACATACACTCACCACGCACGCTCCGACTCCGCTTTGACCCGTGCCAGCCGCTGCTGCTCCGTCAGTTCTTCTTGGGCCTTCTTCAGCGTTTCGGCGGTTGCGGCGTTCTGCTTCGCCAGTTCTGCGTTCTTCTTGGCCTCGGCCTCGTTTCTTCTGGCGGCATCCGCGGCGGCCGACTCTGCCAAAGCCAGCCGCCGATCCTTGTCCGCTTGAATCTCGGCCGCGTGCGTCGCACGGCGCTGTCTTAAATACTCGCACGAACCGGCCACCATCCCGACCAAGAGAATCCCGAGAGCTATGGTGAACTGCATGACCTGCGACCGCCGCCGCTCGGCCTCTCGCTGTCGCAAATCGTCGAAGTCGACCTCCAGAAGCGATGCCAGGATTCGGAGTCGAGCTCGCGTCCGGACGACTTTTGCGGTGAGGTCTTTCCGCGGACGAACGTCCGACGCCAGAGGCTCGATAAGTTCCAGCGCAGCGAGCGAGCCCTCACCTCTCGCGGTCGCCGCGCGGCGGATCTCGCCCAATGCGATAGGGAACGCCTCGTGCGGCTCGCCATCGATCAGCAGGGCGAGGATGCGATCGTGTCGCCCTAGCTCTCGAAAACGAACGATCTCTCGATTGACCCATTGCGATTCGCGCGTCCGCCGCGAACAAACCACGATTAGAAATCTGGCCCGGACCAATGCTCGATCGATCTCCCGGCTGAGATCAGAGGATGCAGCCAATTCCTCTTCATCCAAAAAACGGGACGCAGCCGAGCTCGTACTCCCAAGTCGCGGACAAGCCGCTTCGGAGTCTTGAATGTCTCGATTTCCCGATGAAGCCATTGAGCCCAAGTACGGTCTTCATCGAAATGGCGATAGCTGATGAAGGCCTCATAGTCGTATGCGTAATCCGGAGAAGCGGGCTTTCCGACCGAGCCGGAAGACGGAGCCGACGCGTTCGCGGCGGGAGAAGAAGTGTGTTGCGGCGCAGCGGGGCGGACGGCAGGCGGCAGGCGCACGGCCATCGGTCCGTTCGTCACCTTTGTCACCTCGTCCCGCGCACTGTTCATGGTCCCGCAACTGGGACATCTCACTCGTCGGTTTCGGGTCTTGTCACCTACGCGAAGCTTCATGCCGCACGCAACGCAGGGAATCGTCGTTGGCATTGTTTCAGATCCATTCTGCAACAGATCGACAGGCGCTAGTCCGCGACAGTGTCACCCGTGCCGGCTCGACAACACCGAGTGCGGAGGAGACATACCAAATCCCGGCCCGATGGCTCAAAACTCAAAGCTGGATATTAGTTCTTAGGCAATTTTCGCAGCAAGACTTAGAGACTGTTGTGCACAATCTGTCATGAGATTCATCGTTCTACGGAGGATCAGGGTGGCGAACGCCAGCGAGTGTCAGCCGGCTAACACCGTTCTGCGCCGTTCGTAGTCGTGGGCCAGACGCCGAAACCCGGCCCCCCAAGGCTCGTACAACCCCCGTCGCCCTGGCAAGAGCACAAGCCCCTTCTTCGCTTCGGCGTATGTGACCACTTCGCTTTTGTGGAAGTGTCTGATCAGTGTACCGCTCCATCCTCATAGCTCAGACCGGAAGTCGCCCACGTGACGGCTGCACATGTTCGTGATGATCTTGCATCGTCAAAGAAGGCTGTCATGAACCGCGTCTCCCTCGCATTAACTCACTTCAACCTCCAAATTGCCCGAGCAGGGTCACGCGCAGGGCACTGACTCTCAATCCTTGGGCTATGGGGACGGCTCACGAGTTCGGTTTGCCGGGACTCACCAGGGGCGAACCGCCTGGCACTACTTCCGCCGGCAGTTCGGCAGGTGGCAGCACGACTTCTTTGAGCGGCGGTACATACATCAGGGAGTATGCCACATAGCCAGCGACTCCTGGCACAATCAGCAGAAACAGGACGCCTAACATGACCCATGGCATCATGGTGGGCATAGTATGCTGCGATTCAGTCCGCTTGCGAGGCTGAGTTTTCGAACTCGAACCGTCCGTGCGGCGCGGCGTCTGCGTCTGCGGACGCGGAGGCGCGACTATCGTAGGTTGATTGAGGCCCAACGCGTTCGAAGTGTCCCGGAGGGGTGACTCGGGAGGAAGGCCGCCAGCCATCGTCTCGGCCCCCCAGTTGACCGGGCTGTCGGATCCGCCTGCTCCGTGGGGCGGCTGTTGCGACGGAGCAGATGTGGAGCGAGCCCCTGCACCTACTTTCTCCGGAACATTGGCGGTATTCGGCACGCAAGTCCGCAGTTCCTCGATCACCTCACGCATCGACTGGTGACGTTTATGTGGCTGCTTAGACAGCATTTTTTGGAACACTCGATCTAGCTCTGGCGGCACATCGGGCCGCTGCTCCCGCAGCGAGGGAGTGGGCACAGAAACGTGGGCATGGATTTTGGCATAGACCGTCGGCCCGTCATAAACTGGTCGTCCAACCAGCAGGTGCCAAAGGGTGACTCCAAGTGAGTAGACATCGCTGCGCGCGTCCGCATTCGAGAGCCCCTGGGCCTGCTCGGGGGCCATGTAATCGACGGTTCCTACCGCAGCCTGCCCAACGCTGATGTCCGAGGCCGGCCCCGCGTCGGAGGCGAGTCCTAAGTCGAGGATCTTGACGATCCCTTTATCGTCGAGGATCAGGTTCGACAACTTGATATCGCGATGAATCACTGCCTGGTCATGGGCATGACCCAATCCGGCAGCCGCTTGGAGCGTGAACCCCACCGCCCTCTCAACCGACAACACCCCTTCGCTGGCGACCAGCTTTTGAAGGTCGGTTCCGGAGACCAGCTCCATCGCGAAGTAGTCGATCCCTTCGGACTGACCGGCGTCATAGACCACCACGATGTTTGGGTGGCTGAGCCGCGCCAGGACTTTAATCTCGCGGAGGAAGCGGGCCATTTGCCGCGGGGCGCGGGTGGGGTCGGGCAGGAATGTCTTCAGAGCGACGACTCGGTCCATCCTGCGATGGCGGGCCTTGAAGACCATCCCCATCCCCCCCTGTCCGAGCAGATCGAGGATGATATAGTCATTCAGCATCAGCGCCCGACCGTTGTTCTCAAGAATCTGCGTCCGCTGGTAATCGGTCAGATGCTTAAGGTCCACTAGGAGCGCCGCGAACCGTGCGGCGTCCTTCGGGGAGTGCCGACGGCGGAGTGCCTGCAGTTCCTCCTGCGACAGCAGCCCGCATTCCAGAACTGTTGTCGACAACTGATCGATTGAAACAGCCATCACAAGTCTCCGCTCACTGCTCCGAACCCTGCGCGGCATCATGCAAGAAATGCACGACGCCAATCATTTCACTCTGGGACGGCGAACGCCGCGGCAGAGCGACGGTCTCTCACCCTCGTTCCCGCTCACCGCCAGGTCAGGTTGGTGAGCCCCGCTTCTTCTTCTCCGTCCCCTTCCAGCTCCTGACGCATCTGGGCCACCGGAAAGGCGATGTACACAGGCGAATCATTCTTCAGGTACATGGTGTTGATCCCATACACCACGCCGCTGGACTGGCCATTTCGGAAGACAAGCGGTCCCCCCGAGTTCCCGGGGCGAATCGGGGCGGTGTGTTGCGCGTTGTAGAGCCCCCCAGACTCCTCCTGAACAACGCTGATCTCGCCGGGAGTGGGGGTCAGTTCGAAACCGCTGGTTTTGTAAGTATCGCGGTGGCTTTCTTTGCCGAAGAACAGTTCCGCTGCCGTCTTGGGCTCGCTGCGGGCCTTGGCGATCGCCTGCTCCTCGTCCGTCACGGCCAACTGGGCCACTCCGGGGAAACCGAAGGCCAGAACAGCCGATAACTTCGCAGTCGTGCTGCTGTTGCTGAGGGCGAAGTATGGCGACTCAGTCCGTTCGATCTTCAGGACCGCCATATCGAAGCGACGGCTGGTGTGGACGAGTTCGGACGGGAAACCCTTCCCTCCAAAGTACGTCATCAGCACAGGCTTGATCCTGTCTATCTTTTTGACGTAGGCGTCGATAATCGCGTGCATCTCGGGGTCGGGCTGCGGCTTGCCATCTTTGTCGACGGCGATCCGCCCAGCCTCTCGCTTGATACCGTAACTGGCTTTAAGGGACGACGTCAGCCGGCTGACTCGCCCTTCCGGAGTCGATTTCAGGTAGGCCCGGTGGTCGTCGATCACATGCCGATTGGTCAACGCGATGCCGTCGGCAGTCACCGAGAAGCAAGTCCCGTGTCCCAAGTTCTCCTCGTGGTGCTCGCCGGTCTCCAAATCGATGCTGAGGAACGCGACCACCATCCCGGTTGCGCTGTTGACCGCGGCGTTTACGGCTTCGTCGGACAGATCCGTCGACTCGATCGCCACGGCCGGTACGGATTCCGAACCACCGCCCGACCGAGAGTTCGCGATCAATACGCCGGATCCCGCCTTCGCGGGCACCGTCTTGCCTGACGACGTCTTGTCGGCCTTCGCCATCGCGGACGAAGATGGGGACCGGAAGAACCAGATCCCTCCTCCGACAACGACCACCAACGCCGCGACGATGCCGGCGACCGTCGCGATCCATCGGCCGCGCGAGGCTTTGGAGGGGGCGAAGGAGTTGGGAAAGAACTGCCGGGCCTCCAGCCAGCTCGGCAACCCCGCTTTCCAGACCAGCGTTTCCCGCGAGATCATCTGCTTGGCAATCAGATCCTTGATGAACGCTTCGTCCACGGGGCCGATCTTGGATTCGCCCGCGTTGTAGTACCACTCCTTGATCCCGGCCGCGGCTCCGGGAGGGACGGCCTCCTGGGGGCCGCTGGCGGTCTTGGCCTGGAAGACCTGCGTCATTTCGGTCGCCGGGCTCCAGCGAAACTGGTCGACGGAGACCTGGTGCAGCTTGCTGAACTGCCCACGCCCGGCCATGCGGCAGAGTTGCTCGACGGAATACGGACCTTTGACCTGTCCGCGGATGCGGATGAAATAGCGTGTCTGATCCATTCCAAAAGCCGTCATCGTCGTTTCTCGTTCAGTTCGGCACGGCGGGGGCGGGATACGTGGCGCTCGCGGGACGCGCGAAGACGAGCCGCCCGGGCAGGAAATACGCGGTCGTCGCCGTCGGCAGCCATCGAGGGCGGCTGCCGTCGTATCGCCCGATCGTCTCAAACCGCCCGGCCGCCGTCTCGCTGGCTCCCGGCAGGATCACCAGCAGCGAGCCCGAGCCGCTGGACGTTGTGACGTCGATCATCGGCTTGCCGTCCTCGTCGTACGTCATCCATCCGACGCTGCTGTATTGCGTGACGAGTTCGTTCTGCAGATCCTTCAAGACATTGGTCGATGTCGGCCAGACGCGGTCGAAATCGTTGCTCGCGATCTCCGTCAGGTATTCGAGGCACCGCCCCCGGCGCTGCGCGACCTCCTCGCTCCGGGGATCGGCCCAGTCGGTGCGGAGGTTGATCCGCTCGACCGTCGTACTCAGCTTCGATTCAAAATCCAGGAACGGTTTGTGAGTCGGTGCCGACAGACTTCCGGCCTTGGTCAAGTCGCACATATCCCGCAGCAACGTCAGTCGCAGGATCGCATCGACCGGCGGGTCCTCCCGGTCTTCTTTGTCATTGATGATCGCCCTGGCGAGTCGGCTCATCGTGAGATCCCAGTTCTCGATGCTGATCGCGTCGAGCTCATCCTGCATTTTCTTGGCGAGCTTGAGCTGCGGCGCCGCTTTGGGTTTCGCGATGTCGAGCTTGCTCGGAGCCAGGATGATCGTTGCGGAATTGCCGACCGCCGACCAGCTGGCGAACTCCACGCGGTCGGATTTCGAGCTGGCGGTCCCGGCAATGAGATAAAACGGAGCAGGACGCCCCTTCTCTCGCACGATCTCGAGGTCCCGCATGTAAGCCGCGTCGAGGATATTCGCCTTCAATTGAGCGATGAGTCCGGCTTTGGGATCGATGCGATTCTCCACGACGGCCAACGCCTTGAGATAGCTCTGCGCCCCTTCCGCCAGCGGGGTTCTGGGGAACGCCTTCAGGAATTCATTCGCCTCATTCCGCCTCGCTCCGATCAGATCCACCGATTCGGGAAAGAGCCTCCCGAACTCCTGGGGGAACTTCCGGACCGCGAACAGGGACGCCCAGAGCTCCGCTTCGGCCGAGGCCTGTTTCATTGCGGCGGCGAGGGGATCGTCCTTCAGTTCCGTGGAGAAGGCGAGCAGGAGACCGGTGAATGTCTTCACCTCGCTCACGCCTTCCGGCGTCGAACGAATCCGGGACTTTGCATTCAGCTCGGACAGCAACTGCTTCCGCTTGCCGGCCATGATCATCGCGCGTTCCATCGCGTCGATCGCCGCCAGGATCTCGGCCTGAGCCTTCAGGGTTGGCTCCGCTACACCATTCAGTCCCTCGGTGGTCTGTCTCACGTCTTGGCGGAGCTGGTTCAACTTGTCACTGCTCGCTTGCGGCGACAGTGTATTATGCGTCTCTTTCAGGTCCTCCAGGGAGTCCTTGTGCCCTTCCATCTTGGACGCGATCTTTTTGTTCCAGTCCTCCATCAGCTTCCGGCGTTTGTCGATGACCGGTTTGACGCGTTCGTCGATCGCGTCTTTGTCCATCGCCGGCGGCTGCTTGGCGATCCCTTCCGCTTTCGTCAGTAGCTGATTGAACCGCGCGCCGTCTTCCGCCGGAACCTCGTCCGCCTGGTTAAGAAGTTTCTCGACCTCTTTGGATCGAGATTCGAGACTCCCCTTCATCTCGTCGATACGGAGGCAGGCGGCCTTCCAGTCCTTGTTGTCCGAAAAGTACTTGGGCTCATACTGGAGACGGACTCCAACGGCCATCGGCACGTCGCCGGTTTCCAAAGCCTTATCGATCTCCGCGATGGCGTCCTTCCGAATGGAGGCCCCCGTTGCGCCGGTGACAGAGACCGTCACCAGGACCACGAGCGCGGTTTCGATGAGACTCGCGATCCCTCCGATCAGGAGCCGTTTCCGCGTCCGGTTGGTGCGGAAGGAATCGATGCGTTCGAGAAGCTGCGATTCCACATCGAAGGGGAGCGTCCGGCCCAACGCATCAGTCTGGTCAGCGAGCTGCCGAAGAGCCTCTTCCGAAGTGTGGCTCCGCCCGAGCGCCCTATGGACTTCCGTGAGGTGCTCGCTCCAGGCCGAATCGTCGGACTCGGCGGCGGTCCGCTCTTCACACCAGGCCGCGGCATCCCGCGATCCTCGGACGAGCGGATCGTCCGCCGGCAACGCGGCCAGCGGAAAAAACTTCGTCCACTCCCGGTACGGAGTTGTCGCCTGCGCGAAATCGTCCGCGGCGTAGGCGGCTTGGAGCTTCTCAAAGATCTGTCCCAGACGGGAACGGGCATCCTTTCGCTCGGCCTCCCGCACCTGCGACTGCAAGGTCGGAATGAGCTTAGGTGGGAGCGCGATCGTCCACGGCACGTCCTGGACTTCGGCCAGCAGGTTCTGACACTCGACGAGTGAGGCGCCGCGTCCCCCCGTCCGCGCGACCTGAACGATCTGCGCGAGCCGGGCCTCCTCGTAGGCGCGGAGATCGGTCTGCCAGACCTCGGTATTCGGATCGTTCAGCGCGAGCTGCCGCAGGTGGGCCACCCGCTGCGCGAGGGGCGCTCGCTGCAACGCCAGCTTACGGTGCTGCCGCAACAGACTCTCCAGCGGGGCGTGCTCGCTGTAGGCCTCATCGATCATCTGGGCCACGTCGTGAAGCGGCGGCTCCGAGAGGGGCAGCTCCAGGAACTGCGCCAGCTCCTGCCATCGCTTCCACTCATCGTCCGTCAGCCCCTGCACAACCCCCACGGCTTCGATGAGCCGCGGTTCGGTCTCGGCCTCCTGGATCGCCTCGACCCGCAGCCCCTGGCGGAGATACTCGCCGCAGCGACGGAGCCGTTCGTTGATCTTCCGCGTGACCTCCTGGAAATCCTTGGAGAGGGCCACCATCTCATTCGATTTCTCGATCCGTTCGTCGGCCAGTGCCGCGCGGATTCGATCGATCAATGCTTGTATCTGTTGCATAAAACCCACTAACTCGCATCAGACGACGGACACGACGACTGAATCCAACCAAACGATCATTTGCCAGTTTTTCCGACTTTGACTGCCGCAGTCTTGCCTTTGAATCGAAACAGGTCGAAGAACTCTCCGCCGGGAACCGCGCCGGAGGAATCGGCAGGAGGATGGACAGGAGCCATTCTGATCTGGACCATCGCGGATTCGACACGAAGCTCTTTCTGAAGCGGACTCAACTCGCGGCCGTGGTGAACCACTTTTTTAAGATCCTCCAGATAGCGACCGGCTTTCTCCCTTAAGTCCTTGGCATATTTCCCGGCTTCTTCGTCGGACCTGTTCTTGTCCTCTCCCCGCCAATGTGTCTTCGCACTGGACACGCTGCCCTCCACGCCGGCGATGAATCTTTCAACATCACTGTCGCTCAACTCTCCGGTATACTTTGGCGCCAAAACTTTTGAGTCAAAGTCCCGCAAGGCAAACTGCTTTACAATCTCGCTCCTGTCCTTGTTGAGTGTCTCTTGTTCCGCATCATGCTTGTTATTTTCCACAGCAAGGCTGGGCGTTGACTCAAAGTCCAGAATCATGGAAGAAGGCGATTTTGGCCCTGCTGAATTAGGGCTTTTCAACCACAGCTGCTGAAACTTGCCGTTTGTGAGCTGACTCAAATCCCATCGCGGCGCGCCAGCCTCTCCTTGAATGAGAGGAAGCGGCTCACCTTTGAAGGTCAGTTGGATATTCGACAGTCGCAGTGTGCTGGAATCGATCCCGCCCAACCAACTCTTCAGCCTGGGAACTTCCGTCCCGAAACTTTTCAGATCGAACTTCAAGTGGAAGTTGTCGATCGACACGCCCTCGTTCACATCGACCGGTGGGGCGAACTGCAAGTGAAGATTCGAGCGGCTGTCGCCGTCCTCGATCCACAGGACAGCATGTTCAAGGTGGGTTTTGTCAATATCGCCAATCGACTGCTGCGGCTTGATCCTGGCTTGCAGCTGGCCGATGCCATTCAGTGACACCACAATCTCGGCATACGGTGCTGGACTTCCAATATTCCGCTTTTCCGAAATCGAGTAGGCGCCGTCTTTGAAGGTATGGCTTGGATCGTAGAGCTTGCTGCTGCCAGGGGCGGTCACGGATGGGAGAAGCAGGAACGCCCGCGTGACAGATTTGAGTTTCAAATCTTCAGCCGCCGGGAACGTGATCTCGACGGCGTCGTTCCCCTTGAGTTCCGGCTTCTTCTCTGCGACCAGGATCGTCCTGGCTGGCGCCGCATCCTTTGGATCGGGCATTTCGACAGGCTTCCCGTCTGGTCGGGCGGCGGGCACCCCGTCCGGTCGGGCGGCTGGCACCCCGTCTGGTCGGGCGGCCGGCATCCCGTCGGGTCGGGCGGCCGGCATCCCGTCGGGTCGGGCGGCGGGCGGCATCGGAGCGGGCGGCGCCGGGTTTTGCGACATGGGGGGGGGCGTTGTCACTGACGGCGGCGTGCCGGGGGGCATGGTGGTGGGCGGCATGGTCTCCGGCATTCCCGAATCCTCGGGAGCTTTCCGCACTCGATCGTCATCCGAATTTCTCTCAGGTCGCGGGATAGACGCCATGCGCTGGTCGTCAGAAGGGGAAGCAGCCGGAGGAGGAGGTGGGGGGGAAGCCGCGACACCTCTCTCCCCCTTCTTCGAAAGCACAAACGCCACGACTGCGGCGGCTAGGACGACTGTTGCCGCCGCGGCGCCGCCGACCAGAGCCCACGGAAAGTCGGCCTGGGCCCGCGCCCGGTGTCCTAGGGGGAGCCCCGGCGGACGCGGCTCCTCCTCGGCGTAGTCCTCCACATGGCTCATCCGGTCCGCTGCCGCGGGACGCCGCCCTGCGGCGGAAGCCGGGTGTCCGGCGGGGCCGGCGACCGGGATCCCCGATCGGTTCGGATCGATGTGGCGGGGAGCCGTCGGCCGCTTCACGACGATTCCCGTCCGGGCAGTTTGGACGAGAGCCCCGCCGGGCGGGGGGGGCTGCAGGGCCGTGAGGTCGATCCGCAGGGCGTTTACGAACCGGAGGCTCTGCTGGACTTCGGTTGACCCGGCGACGATCCCCGACCACAGATAGTCCACCGTCTTCGGCAAAGACGCGCCGTACGTCGCGAACGTGACATCCCACCGCCGACTCTCCGGAAGCAGGGCGATCGCCTCTTCGAAGAGCGCCAGAACATCGATCTTCGGCGGATAGATCAGAAACACTTTCCGGTCCGGATCGGCCAGGAACGACTCCGCCATGATCCCGGCCCAGCCCGCCTTGTCGGCACTCCCGGTCACGCGCGCCCATTCGTCGCAACGCCCCGCCGGACGCGGCTGTTGCGGAGGGATCCGCGCGGAGGGGAACTGCTCCAGCCGGCCATCCCACCGATTGATCATCCACCCCGGCCGGCCGAGCAGCCAGGCAGGTCCCGCCGGGCCCGCGGCTCCCTCGAGGACGATGTGGTGCGCCAGTTTGTTGGATCGACCGCTGTAGTCGAGCGGACAGTCCGAAACGCGCGACAGGACGTGCTCCAGCCGTCCGCCGATCCGCAGCAGGTAGTGCCCCCAGTTGACCGGATTGTCCGCGGCCTCGGCGCTCCCCGGCGTGAAGACGTGCCGATAGCCGCTCAGCGATTCGAGCAGATCCATCGTCGGCCCCGGGATGCCGCGGCTGCTCTTGACGGTGCAATATCCGCTGCTGCCGGGCTTCAGGCCCGCGGGAGCGGACGTATTGAGGATCTCGTGAATCATCAAATCGCTTTCGATCGAATCCGGAAGAGACATCACCAGACCCCCGAAGCTCCGGGGGCTGCCGTCACAGCTCCAGTTTTCCGGCGCGAATCTTGGGAATCAGCCCTAGCGAGCTGTTCGCCATGGCATACAGGAACGGGACCTCCGCCCAGAACGGCTCGACTTCCCCGGGGCGCATCATGGGGCGGCCCGTTGCCGCATCGACATGCGTGCTCCATCCCGTGGCGCTGACCGGGATGTACCGGACCTGCTTCGAGAAGTTCTCCGCGGCACTGACGATCTCCGTGCACGTCGAAATCAGCAGCTTACGGATCCGCTGCGACACCTTGTCGATCAGCGTCGTGTCCATTCCCAGTTGCGGCCGCGAGGTCCCGTCCGGCGAAGTCCAAGCGGCATGGGCGTACGCTGAAAGATCGCGCGGATTGTCAAAGACTAGGTGCAGCCAGCGGTCGCACTTGGTGACGATGACCGTCACGGGCCTGTTGTACTTCTGGTTGGTCGCCAGTCCGGCAAACCGGCGGATCCGGGTGGCCGCCTCTTCGAACACCCCTTCCTGCGAGCCCAGGTGCGACTTGTCCGTCACCCCTTCATTCAGCGATTCATCGAGCCGCCGGAAGCGGCTGTCCTGGAGCGGATCGAAAACGAAGAACAGCATGCTGGCTTCCGCCAGGTGCCGGGTCACCGGGGCCGAGGCCTTCTCCTGACCGGGCAGGAAACTTTCCCCCGCGTTGTCGAACAGGCAGATCGTCCGGCCAAATCCCCGCCGCTCGATGTTGGGGTGGTTCTCCTGCAACCGCATCGTGAACAGATACGGAAGGGCGTACATCACGGACTGATTGCCATAGTTCACCGCCGCGTACCCGTATTCGTCTCCCGTCGTCTGAGTTTTGAGAATCAGCTCCTGCATTTCCTGGAGTTGATCGGGACGCGGGTTGGCGAACAGGCTCTGCTCGTACTGCTTCAGCCGCATGTTAAACGTGGCGTCCGCGTCCGCGAACGCGGTGGCGAACTTGATCGGGAGCATCCGCCGCAACTGGCGGGACATTGCTGCCAGAAAGTAGCTCTTGCCGCTGGAGGGGGCACCGATGATGGAGAGAAAGAAGGTCTGCAGTTCCATCATCGGTCGGGCCACTTCGAGATGGCATCTCGGGCAGGCCAGACGATGGCAGGGGAAGCCGCGGGGGTCGATCGCCTCGGCGTTGGGGGAGAAGCGACTCGGGAGAAAGCGAAGCTGGGCGTTGGGAACGCGACTGTCGAGATTGAACAGGTCCTGATGCTCGCTGATCCACAGCACGTCCTCGGGCTGGAACTTGTGCCAGCACTGCGGGCATGTGACGCGAGGCAGGAGTGGCGTGGCTGTGGACATGAAAGTCACTTCTCGATCAAGGATACCCGTCGCCGGCGACAACCGTTCCGAGCCCGACCCGTGGGCAGAATTCCCTCTCCGCCCCAAAGGCCCTGCTCACGCAGAGCGAGACACACGCTCGAGATGAGCCCACCCATACTCCGGAGCAACCTCCCCCGGAGCATCCGATCCGCTTCGCCGGCTCCCGGATGCCGGCTCACGGAGGCCGTTGATGCTAGGATGAGCCGATCTCCCGCTTGAAACCTTCTATCGTCCGCACCGGACAACTGCAATCGGGGCCCCGGTCGCTGGCCGCCCCCGTCCCTGGAAACCACCAGCGCCGCTTGGCAATCTTCAAAGGTCGCTACACATCGAAGCCATCGCGAGCCTGAACACGGCTGGTGACGACACTGCCAAAACGGGGCCGGCGGGGAGAGTGGGAGGCGGAAGCGCGGAGGCGATTCGGAATCGGCCGTGAGAAAGGGTCATCGACACCGCGGGCAGGGAATCTTGCCGGACCCATTGCAGGTACCACACGGGAAGTACTCCGTGACCGGCTTGATGATGTCCTTTCCCAAAACCGGATCCTTGCCCGCAACGACGTTCCTCGTCCTGGCGATCTTGCCCCGCTGGCATCCTCTGGCATGGCAGTTCAAAAACTTCGGACCGTTGCAGAGGTTGCAAACCGGGTCTGCGAGCCAGCGGGCCGTGACGCTGTCTCCGTTCGGCGAATCCATGGGAACGACCGGCTGGTAACAGCGGATCGTGACTATTGCCTTCGAAAAGACTGCCAGCCTCTCCTCGTCGACCCGAGGAATCGGGGCCGTTGACGGTGCGAAGGAAGCATCGACCATCTTGGCGAACGCCAGAAGATCGGACGTTGGGACCGCGCCGATGCGATCGGCGGGGAGCTTGAATCCGGAGCTCCTCATGCCAACCACATGCCCCCCCTCGTCCAGAATCGGACCGCCAAAAAAGGCCGACGGAGCATCCAGCAGCATCAGCCCCTCCGCTTCCGTCGTCGGAAGCATGGCAATCTTGCATTTCAACACTTCGGCATCCGCCGCGTCTACCGAGGCTCGGGACCGGCCCATCGCCACAACATTGGCCCCCTTGCTCGGCGCGGCGCTGGCCATCCAGACGGGAGGGGCCTTCAGGGCGGTGCAGCGGAGCAGCGCCACATCGCGAAACCCCGAAGCGCCGACCAACTCGGCGTCGAGCTCTCCGGATGTCGTCGGGGACGAGATCTTGACCGTCACCGCATTTCCCAGCAGCTCCCGGCTGGTGACAACCAATCCTGGCGCGATGACGAAACCGTTTCCCAGGCCCGTTTCCAGCATGAGCCCGCTTGAGGGCTCGCTGCTCCCTGAAGGAACATCACTCCGCGGCACCGCCAGATACATATAACGCCAGCCGTCCTTTGTGCTTTCCGCGGATGGAATCGATCCCGGCGGAACTCCGACCAGGAGGGCTTCAAAGCGGCGACGCTCAGTGGTCGTCAAGGGAATCACGGAGTTGGCCGACTCTGCCATCAGGTGGACGACGTTATAAGCCAGCTCGGGAGTTTCGGGGGCCAATTCCGCGAGTCGACGCCACGCGTCAATGGCCGGCGCAAGTTTTTTCTGTCGAATGCAGCATAGAGCCAGATTGTTCAGAGACGGAATGTGATCCTCACACCGATTTAACACCTTTCGAAAATGCCGCTCACCGGTCTCGGGCGAGTTCGCGTATGCGGGAGTGTTGAGCATCCCCAACAGGAAGTCTGCCTGAATGCCATTCTCATTGACCCGGCTGGCTTTCTCCAACCCCTCCTTACACGAGCGGTAGTCCTTTGCTGCCAGATCGACCAGGGCTTTCTCAACCAGGAAGTTGGCTTCCTTGATCCGTTCGGCGTTCACTTCGACTGTGACCCAGTCGTTCCCATTCCGGACCAGCTTATTGCCCGCCCGTTCTTTCCAGGCCCCTAGTTCCAGTTCAATCTTCTTCCGCTGAGTGGAACTCAGCCCTTTGTCCTGCAACAGGGCTTCCAGAATGGCCAGCGACTCGACGGCTTGGTCGGCTGACTTGGCCCGCTGAAACGCGGCGTCGATGGCCTGCTCCAGAGGTCCCTTGGAGAACGACGGCTTGGAAGTGGGCGGAGATTGCGCCCAGAGCGATCCGGTTAGGACAATTCCGACGAATGACAGTGTCAGCAGTTGCACCCACCGGCGCGATGCTGATGAATCAAGAACGCTGAATCCCCGGCTATGGAGCATTGCCGACTCTCACACGCTGTTCAACTATTGAAAATGCCCTAGGCCCAAACGCTGATCCCGCTAGCGCACCATCAGCACCTGCACAGGGTAACGAACCAAGATCGCTAAACAAAGGCATTTCTGCCCGCGAATGCGGCCGACCAAAGATGAATTCCTGAATGGAATGAACAGACTGCTGAGAGGGCATCCGACCACACGCCGTGACTCGATTGCAGGGGAATGTCGCGAGCAGCACCCAATGGTCGGCAAGGCTGATTGAGGGGAGGCGATGCCGAATTCTTCAATGAAGATCGCCTTGGGCGCGGCTCAAGGACAACGCTCTCCCGTGTCGGCGGAAGGGACGAAGTCTCCGCGGAATTGAATCGCCTGAACCGGGGCGTCGAAGGCCTCGAACCGTGGTTCTCGAATGATGCCCCGACTACCATCCCTTCTCGGGCTGTCGGGCCGTCTGCGCCTCGCGAGTTCTCCCTCCTGACGACTTGGCAGTCCTCTGGGCGGCCCGATGCCTGACCCTGGTCTGCACAATGTGAAGAGGGCAATGTCAGATGAAACCGTTGACCGCTTCGGCCTGTCCAGCCCTTTTTGAAATCGCGACGGGCAGACTCCATTCGCTGATCTCCTTCGAGCAGTTCGTTGTTGGGCGGAGCCCTGACGCGGACCTGCCCGTTACGAACAGTGCGTGCTCAAGGCAGCAGTTTCGGCTCCTGCGGCAGCAGGATCAGTGGCTCATCGAGAACCTCTCAAAGCACAATTCGACGGTTCACAACGGCGCTCCGGTCGTCGCTCCGATCGTCCTGGCACACGGCGACGTCATCCAAGTTGACGCGTTGCAGTTCGAGTTCCGGACCGCCGAACACGTCGTCGCCGGAACGCTCGGTTTCAGTGACGAAGCGCAGCTGATGGCTACGTCGACGGCACTTTCGGCGGCGCCCTGTGGCCCGCCGACGCAGATTGGAGCCTCGACGACGGAGTCCTCCTCGTCGTCTATGCCGAGTGGTTCCATCGCCGTTCACGGCCAGCTCCTCATCGGCAGAGACAAGGGCCAGGTCCAGATCCTGGTGGATGACCCTAACGTCTCGCGCATCCACGCCCAGGTCCAGTCGAAGCATGGCCGGATCGAGATCACTGATCTAAAGAGTACAAACGGGACCTTTCACAACGGGCGACAAATCGAGACCGTCACAGCACTCAAGCCTGGCGATCGGATTGACATCGGACCGATGTCCTTTGTTTGCGACGGCCAGAATCTGATTGCGAAGTCGCGGGCGAACAACGTTGAACTGGTGGGCCGCAGCATCCGGCGGATCGTCCCAGACCGCTTGACGGGAAAGCCGCTGACTCTGCTCGACGGCATCAATCTCGTCATCCGTCCGAAGGAGTTCGTCTGCCTGCTCGGGCCCAGCGGCTCCGGGAAGTCGACGCTCCTGTCCGCTCTCAGTGCGCGGGTCCCCGCAACGAGCGGTTCCGTGACGCTCAACCAGGAAGATCTGTACCTGAACTTTGAAGCGCTGAAACGTGACATCGCCGTCGTGCACCAGAAGGACGTGATGCACGACCTTCTGCCTGTGGAGGTCGCACTGAACTACACCGCCCGATTGCGGCTCCCCGCCGACACGACGTCCACCGAGATCCGCACGACCATCCGTACCCTCCTCGAGAGCGTGGGACTGACGCACCGCCGGGCGGTCCGCATCCGGGACTTGAGCGGCGGCCAGCTCAAACGAGCCAGCCTGGCAAACGAGATCATCAGCCGCCCCAGCCTGCTGTTTCTGGACGAGGTCACGAGTGGGCTGGATGAGCAGACGGACCGGGAGATGATGCAGCTCTTCCGCAAGGTCGCCGATGAAGGCAAGACGGTGGTCTGCATCACGCACAGCGTCGCCAACGTCGAGCAGAACTGCGACCTGATCGTCGTTCTGACGGTGGGGGGGAAACTGGCGTTCCTCGGGCCTCCCGCTGAGGGGCTCAGTTACTTTCAGGTCCGCTACCTGGGTGACATCTATGAGAAGCTGGCGGAGGCTCCGGCCGAGGTGTGGCAGCAGAGGTTCGAAGCGCATCCTTGCTATTCCAAGTACATCGACGCCCGCATGCCGCCCGACGAGTCGTGGGAGGAGCCCGTTCCGCGGCGCGCGTCCGCGCTCCGGGAGCGGGCGAAGCTGTTTCGCTACCAGCTGGTGCTGCTCACGTCCCGCTACTTCCGGATCCGGATGGCGGACTCCCGATCGCTGCTCCTGATGATGGGGCAGTGCCTGCTGGTGGCGGCTCTCCTGAGCCTGCTGTTCGGCGATCTGACCGTCGACAACGCCAACCTGCCGGAGATTGCGCTCAACTCCCGCAGCCTGCTCTTCCTGATGGCGGTGTCGACCTTCTGGTTCGGCTGCAACAATTCCGCCACCGAGATCATCAAGGAGCGCGTGATCTTCAGCCGGGAAGTGGACGTCAACCTCCTGCCAAGCGCCTACTACGCGTCCAAGCTGATCCTGCTGGGGGTGATCGGAGTCACGCAGAGCATGCTGCTCCTGCTGGTGGTCCACATGGCCACCGCCTTTTCGGGAAACGTGCTTACTTACGCCGGCATCTTCGCCCTTTTGAATGTCACCGGAACGGCCATGGGGCTGCTCCTCTCGTCGCTGGCTAAGACGGAAGAACAGGCGGTCACCCTGGTCCCCCTCGTTCTCATTCCGCAGATCATCCTGGCCGGCGTGATTTCGCAGTTGTCCGGAATGCTGGAGACCTTCAGCGAGGCGTTTATCACGACCTTCTGGGGCATGCGGGCTCTGATTCCCTGCCTGGATGAAAAGCTAGTGACCGGGCTCGGCGCCAAGGAGTGGTCGACGAAATCCGCATGCCAGATGCTCGCGCTGCACTTCGGCGTCTTGGTGGTGACGACGCTCATCGTCCAGGCGCTACGGGACGGCCGCGGTTCCCGATTCGGCCGGGCGCTCGCCAGAGACCGGAGACGGACGCCCGGTCGGCCCCCCTCCCGCGCGGCGGGATGAGACGGGGCGTCCGGGCCACTTTCAGGGAGCGATCGCGGGGGCAAACCGGCTCCAGATGTGAATCGAGTACTGGCCGCCGAAGGTCGCGAAGTGAATCCCGTCGCGGAAGAACTCCGCCCCGCGGAAATCGGGCTCTACCGCGCAGGGCTGCTCCGATCGCTTTCCCTCCGCCAGCGACCGCGAGAAGATCGTTCCGGAACTGCGGCCGGACTCCTGCTCCAGACAGGCGGCGCGATCCGGACTGATGGCAACCGGCCAGCGAAGCGGGACAGTCTCGGGCTGGAGGTCGCCGGCGGGAAGGCGGTACTGCCGCAGAACGTGCGTCTCCTTTCCGCCCCCTTCGACGCTGGCGACGTAGGCGGTCGTCTGGTCGAGCGAGAACCCGTAGAGAGGCGCCTCGTCGGCCGCTCCCGTCTCGTTCCTCAACGCCGCCGAAAAGAGGACCTTACGATAGCCGGGTGAGACGACAACCAGCTCCTTGTCGGTCGGAATCGCGAGCAGTGAACCGCCTGCGGCAAAGAGTCCACTGCGAGCGAACAGTTTGCTCAGCGCGGGCATCTCAACCGGTTGCCCCTCTTCCATCAGCCGAAGGCCGCCGTTGAACGGCGACTCCAGCGTCGTCAGCTTGCCAAATGTCTGGTTGGCGGCAATCGTCACCCCCATTTCACGCTCAAGATTCGTCAGCTTGCCGCTGGCGACATCGACCATGACCGACTCACGTCCGAACGGGTAGTCTGTGCCGAACAGCCGCTCTCCGTCGGTGGAGTACCAGATCCGCCATCCCCAGTTCTCCCCCAGGCGGCGCTCAAGGCGAATCGCCTTGGAGCGGACATCCCAGACCACAAGGTCTCCGAGGACGCTGACCGCGGCCACCTGATTGATTGCGGGGTGAACGGCGATCGACGTGAATCCGACGTGCCCCCCCTTGGCGATCCCCAGGCTGCTCCATCGCAGTTCCGTTCCCGCGAGCCCGCGGGCGGCTTGACCTCGCTGGACCGCAGGGGCGGGGACCGGAGAGGGGGGCCTGGCACCAGGCGGCGGAGTAGGGCCACGCGGCTGTGACGGAGCGAGGCCACGGGGCGGGGCGACCGGTCCGGCGAATCCCGGAACGAACGGGGGAGGGGCCGGGGCTTTCCCGACGGGAGCCGCAGGAGGCATGGGCTCTGGCTGCGGTTCATCCTCGGACGCTTCGCGGACGGTACGGGCCAGCCGTTCCAGGGACGGGGGAAGCGATTCGGCCGTATTCCATGCCAGGAGCTGTCCGGTCGGCAGCCGTCTCGATGTGGGATTCAAGCGGTTTCCCACGGCCACGAGATGCTGATTCGTCCCGTCGAGCGCGACCCCTGAGAACTCATAGTCGTTGTCCGCCGTGATCCGCAGACACTCCTTCCAGTGCCCGGTCCCCCACACGATGATTTCTCCCGGGCCATGATTGGTCTCCAGGTGACCGCCGATGATGTGGCGACCGCTGCAGCTCACCAGCCGTTTCCCGTCGGGGGAGAACGTGAGGCCGGTGATGCCCCGGCGGTGTCCGCGGAGCGTGGCCAGTTCTTTCCAGTCGCGCGTGTCGCAGATCACTACGTCCCCCGAGCCCATCCCCAGGGCCGCGACACTCCCTTGTGAATCGAACGCCAACCGGACAATCGCCGCCGGCGCCAGTGTGAATCCCAACCCGGAGTAGGCATCCCCGGACAAGTCCGGGATCGCGGTTTGGCGGATGGGAAGCTCGGTCCGCGCACCGCTGGCGATGTCGACCTTCCAGGCGGTCTTGCGGTCCAAGAAGCAGAGGGAATCGCTCCCGGAGAACGCGACGGCCCGGATCTCGGGGAACTCGTCCGATGACATCGGTCTTTTGGGCGCGGCCACACCGATTTCAGAGTGCTGCTTTCCCGTTCGTGCGTCCCAGACGACAACTTTCGCCTCCGCGGCAACGGCGATCCAGCAGCCATCTGCCGAGGAGGCGACATCCCGAAAGTGACCGCTCGCCTGGTCCAGCGGGACAGTCAGGCCGTCGCGGTAGAGAAGCAGTTGCCGCTCCTCCGCCGGTTCTTCCTTGCCGCTGCCCAAAACCGAGACGCCGCGATCGCGGAGGACCGCATAGTTCCCCGGCGCATCCCCCAGAGCCAGCCCCCGGCCCGGGAAGTCGGTTTCCACGAGCGGGGCTCCCAGCGCGGACGCCTGCGCGTCCCAGACGAGGACTTCTCCCGACTCATCGGCACTGGCGAGACGCTGGCCGTCCGGGGCGGCCCGGACGTGGGTGATCCGCGCCGCATGACCCTTCTTCGGCAGCGGATCGGCATCGAGCGCGGAATCCCAGAGATGAACGAGATGTCCCTCGGCGCTCGCCACCTGCTGGTCGTCATTCAGGAAGATCGCTCCCAGTCCCATGCCTCCCGCGAACGACGGTTGCTCGACCGGAACCTCGGCAGGGAACTGCTGCCGATGCAGCTCCGATTTCGTTTGCGGGTCCCAGACCAGTAGCTCCCCTGGCAGCGACTCCTGATCTCGATGTCCTCCTCTGGTCGGACTCGACCGAGTGACGATTCTGGTCCCATCCGCGCTGTACGCCAGCCCCCACAGCGGTGCGCCGCTGCCGAGCTGGCGGAGGTATTCACACTTCCCAGACCGGGTGTTCCAGATCCCCAGAGAGCCGTCCATGCCTCCGCTTGCGACGTGCCCGCCATCCGGACTGTAAGCCAGGCACGTCACTGGCCCGTCGTGGCGGTCGAGGAACTGCGTGGGTGCGAGGGGATTGCGGCGGGAAGTCCGGTTCTGAGTCAGGTTGAGAACCTGCTCTCCCGTTTTAGAGTTCCACAGTTCGATTCCCCCTGCGACATCGGCCGTCGCGATGAGTTCTCCGTCGGCCCGAAACGCGACACTCATGAAAGGATACACTCTCGGTTGGATGGTCACCCGAGTGGCGAGGTCGTCCGCCGACAGAAGCTGCAACGCCCCCGGACGCTCCTTTTGGGACAGGACCGCGATTCGCGCCCCCGTGGGATCGATTCCGATACCGGTCGTGTGGGTCTCACTGTCGCGGAGGATCTCACGCGCTCCGGACGCGACGTTCCAGCGGACCAGCTCCTGCTTCGCGGTGACGCCATACACGAAGGCGGAGTCCGCCGACCAGACGAGCCCTTCCAGCCGCGATTCTCCCCGCAACGAGATCCCCGCGCCGCGCGTCAGCCGGTTCCAGTAATGCCACTCGAATCCTCGCAGGTCGGGAGTGTCGGTCGGCAGCTTCCCGGGCAGGTAGCGATCCAGCCGCCTCCGCATCAGATCAACACGGCCATCCTCCCACAGCCCCGGCAGGCTGCGGATGTCGTTGACGTATTCCTCCTCGAAACGGCCCGACTCACTGGTGGCGAGCTGCTTCTTGCTCCGCACGAGATCGTCGTCCCGTTGGCTGAGCTGCTCGGTCCGCTCGGTCAGCGTGTCGCTGGCGGAGGTGAGCTGGTTCTGCAGAACCTCCGCTTGCTGCCGGGAGGCGCCGGCATAGATCAGAAGGCCAACGACCACGGCCGACAGGGCCAGACTGCTGATCCCGACGGTCCATTGCTGTTTCCGCCTCCGTTGACGATCCCGCTGGCGGAGGCTGTCGAAGGCCAAGCCGGTCAGCCCCGCGACGAGCCGCATCAGCGCCGTGGCTTTGGTATCCGCGTGGGAGCGGATATCGGCCCCGATCGGCTCGACCCGCCGCGTCTCGATGAGCTTACCCGCTGGGCTGACCGGATGCCGTAGTGCCGGGGGAAAGCACTCCTTCAACGAGGCGCGGTTCTTGTCCGAGACATTGGGCTCGCCCGCCGCGATCAGGGGGAGGACCGGGCGCTCGGGATACAGCTGCTTGAAGAGCCGCACCTCTTCATTGACCCACCGCGAGGCGGCCGCCGCGGGCGAGCAGATCACGATCAGGGCCGCCGACTCCCGCAGAGCGTGTCGGATGACCTGGTCCAGATCGGAGCTAGTGGGGATCTCCTCGGTGTCCCGGAAGATGGGAAACAACCGGGCCGGAATGGGGCCGCCGCGACCGGTCGCCCCGACGAAGTTCCGGGGAACGCGGTACGTCTCCAGAGAGCGGTGCAGCCACGCTGCGGTCGCTGCATCCCTGTGGCTGTAGCTGATGAAGGCAAAGTACTTCAGCGTCTTTGGCGGCTGCATGTGTCCAGGTTTCCCCCAAGCACCGCGGTCAGTCCCCCGCGGAGAGATGGATTGTCGTGGTTCGTTATTCCGGCTTGGCGTATTCGAGTCTGGCCCTCACCTGTCCGTTCTCGTCCTGCAGGCCCCCGCACTGCGCAGAAAAGTAGCGAGCAGCATTCCGTGTCAATTGCAGAGGTCCTCTGCTCGTCAACAATTCGAGTGAGAACAATCCGCTCACATGTGCCCCGCAAGATTCTTTCGGCCCGTACGCCAACGTGAAACGTATTGTAGGCTGGCCAGTACCCCGTATCGCGTCCGGCTGGCGCCGTTGATTCTCACCCGCCACGCGAGGCCCCTTCTCCGCGTGAGCCATCTTACGACTGGCAGACTCTGTCGTCACTCCTGCGGGGGGCCGCTCGACGATTCGTGGTCGGAGGGACGAATACAGCGGAGTACGGTGTTCGAGTCCTCTCCACGACTCGGCCGACGCACTCGCCGGCACGGTGGCAATCGCTGAATTCTCGTGTGCGATGGCCGCCGGGATCCCAGGCGTCCCGTGGCTCCCGGAGAGCTCCTTCCTCTGGACCGCGGGACACCACAGCCACTCTCCCCAGCTTGAAAAACGCTCCGTTCAACGGTGAGGGGACGCGGCACGAAGCGGAATCGCCCCGGCCGCGGTCTTGAGCGCGGCACGAACCTGTTGGATGTCCTTGAGCTTCTCATCCCGCGGTAGGATGTGCCAGGGGACGATCACCGGACTCAAGCCGCGCGCCTTCTGGTTGGCCCGTTCCTGGTCGTCGACTCCCGACGGACCGTACCTCCAGCCGGCCAGCAGCCGTTCCGCCATCCATCGGTTGTGCTCCATCTCTGCCAGGACCAGTTCCTCCCGAGTCCCTTCGCCAACGCCTGGTGCTTCCGTCCCGGCCGAAACCCCCTCGTGGCTCTTAAAGTCGGCCACCGCGGCGAGCTTGATCGCGAGGTGGTCGGCGGCGGAGCGATTGGACTCTTTGGTCTTCTCCGACAATCGCTGCCAGGGTACGGGGGCCACGTCGGAGAGCCTGGGGTTCTGGCGCACGTATTCTTCGTGCGTGTGCTTCCCGATCGCTTCCCGGGAGAACGCGATGGCATCGCCGTCGCTGGGGACTTCCTGGATCGCCCCGAAGGGAAACAGGTTCTTGTCCCGGTCGAGCGTGGCCGCCAACTCCGGCTGCCGCGGCAACCAGACAAAGAGGGGGACCGGCTTCCGGCATCCCAGGTTCGTCAGCAGTTCGCGGAGCTGGATCGCCGTCTCGAAGTTCGCGCGGTCCTCCTGACCGCAAACGATCACAACAGGCCGGACCGCCTCCTCCGCAAACTCATCGACAAGCTGGCGGGCGAACCGTTCATCCAGGCGTGCGGAGGCGAGTTGGACGAAGCGGGAGTTCGTGACATACTGGACCGCTTCGCCTCCGGCGATGCGGATTCCGTCCGGAAGCGGATGACGGTTCCAGCTCCAGTCGTCCGCTTCCGGGAGGAAGGCCGAAACACCGATCGTCGCCCCGTCCCAGGAGGTGAAACGGCAGAACCGGGCCAGAAACGCTCTCGCCGAGGATTCGATATCGACGTCCGCAATTGTGAGTCGGCTGCGGCGGCGGTTCGGAAAATGGCCGAGCCGGCCGAGCTCGACTGCCAGGGCCTGCCCCGTCGCTCCAAAGCCGACAAGAACATAATGGGCCACTTCCGACTCGCGGCGCGGAGCGTACGGCCACAATTGATGTGCGACGAGCCGGGTTGCCGCCGCCTGGAGCCCAGTGGAGACGTGGATCTCGGACGACTCCACACCGGGGAGGACAGACGAGTTGGGCTGTAGCTTGGCGGCGAGGCCCGTCTCGACGACGAGCGGCGCCTTGAGGCGGAGGGGCTGACTCACTCCTCCTTCGGGGGGAAGGCCGAAAAATAGTCTCGGATCGTCAAAGGGACTCCCCACGTTGATCGCCAGATCTCGATAGCCGTCCCGCAGAAGTTCCACCTGCGCGCACATCCGGGAAAGGTAGTATTCGCGTCCGTCTGCTGCGCGGAGCGCCTCCTCATAGGCGGATCGAGCGTTCGGCCAGTTCCCCACCAGGAGATGCGTCTCCCCTTCCATGGCGGGGATCCAGACGTTGTCGTCGTCGAGACGAGGCCGCCAGATGGCTGGCTCTTGCAACAGGAGGACGGCGTCCTCCCGGACCTCACGCAGAAGCGGTTGGCTCTCGGAGAGCGGGGCGAGCGTGACCCGCAACGACGCGCGAAGGAACCGCATCGTAAGCTGATTGATTCGCGGATAGAAGGAGTGCGAGAGCTCGTAGGCGTGCCGGTAGGCTTCCTCAGCCTCCTGCAGGCTCGCCAGCGCCCGAGGGGGGCTGGTGACGCGGAGGCGGGCGGCGCGTTTCTTGTAGAGCTTGCCGAAGCGGCACAACGTCTCCTCGCTTCCGCCGAAGCGGCGTTTCTGGTCCGTCAGTAGCCGCATGGCCTCATCGTCGCGCCCCTGCAGCTCGAGGACATGCGCCAGTTCGTCGGCGATCGGCAGTGCGTAAGGATGGTCCGCCAACCCTCGGAGGAGGATCTCCTCGGCCCGCAGCAGCTGCTCGGGAACGGAGTCCTGCCGGTAGAGGCGGGCTTCCGCGATGACGTCTCGATAGGTTGGGATCTTCATGCCGTTCCACTCCTCGGCGGCAGGACATAGCGTGCGGCGGCGCATCCGGCCGAGAGGTATGCCCCTTTCCGCTCGACCGGTTTCAGGTTGGAGAAGCGGACCGCGTTGAGTCCGTAGACCGAGAGGACGAAGTCGTATTCCGCCCGCCACAACTGGCTTCGGTTCGACTGGCTCAGATGCCGCGCGGCGAGGTTCCGGATCCTGAGCAGAAGCCACTTGAGCCGGTCCGCGGGCGTCGGCAGGTCCGCCCGAGGGGGCCAGTCGAAGTGGCCGTGGGCCGCGCGGCTCGTTTCTCCCAGAGCCGTCTCAAACTCGACGACGTCCCGGGAGAACGACCGGTCATGGACGAACAGCCGCGGATAGGCGCGGATCTTGAACTCTGTTTCCAGTTTCACGAAGTCCCAGGCGATGAGGTTGTTCGCCCCCAAGTTTCCGTAGTCGAAGACGGCGGGCCACAGGACCAGGTCTTCGACACGGCCGACCAGAATGTTGCGGCCGTGCAGATCGCCATGCCCCCGCCCGCGCAGCAGCCGCGGAAACGGCCGCTCCCCCCAGTGGTCCATCAGGTAACGGAGCTGGTAGACCGGATCGTGGAACTGGTCCTTCCAGCGAGGGTGCTCCAGCTCGGTCGTCACTTCGCAGCGGAGCTGGAGCGCTTCCGGCGCCTCCCAGTCCGACAGATTGCGGACCAGATGGCGATCGATCCGGGGCTCTCGAACTTCGTCGCGCCATGTCTTGGGATCGTCGTCAAAGGAGTGGGAGTACAGGAGGCGGCCCAGCCGTTCGTATAACTCGAACAGCAGGCTGGCCAAGGACTGAGCAGTCGGTTCGCCCACGCGAACGCACGCCAGGAGGGCTTCTTCGAGCGGGACTGTCTGCTCGACGCCGATCATCTGCTGCGCGTCTTCGTAGATCAGGGCGATCAGGTCGCTACCGTGGTAAGCGGCTTTGAGTCCCATGAGGACCAAGTCGTGGTGGACACCGTCCGGCCGGCAAACGTTCCAGTTTTCGAACTCCTCCGCGAGGGGGTTCCTTGTTCCCGGCGTATGGGCTCGCTTTCCCAGCTTGACGACCATCGGCCTGGTCTGATCTCCCTGTGTCACTTCGACGCCCAAGATGCATTCATCGTCCTGCTGCTGCCGGAATCCCTTATAGACCTGCTGGACAACGACATGGCTCGCGTCCGGAAACACAAGCTCGATTCTCTGTCGCAGGTCCCTCAGGAACGGCTCCAGTGCATTGCGACATTCCGCTAACAGAGGTGCTGCGCGGCGCTCTAGCTTGTTTTGCGCCAAGAGCGAGAAGATCACTCGCACAGCCATGTTGCGCCCTCGGTCGTTCGATTCACTGATCACGATCATGTTAGCTCTCGAACGTCATGTTAAGCGTTCATCGCCGCCCGAACCGGGTCCAGGGGCACTCTGGTCAGCGGGTGCAGGGGAGCGAATCCCCCTTGGCCTCCGGAGGCTTGGCCTGTCGAGAACTATCGGAAGGAGTTGGTGTCCAATCGCGGACAACGTGCGGGATGCCCCCTCACCAACCCGCGGCGATTGCAAAGCCGGCGGTGTGGTGTGGGGGAGTCCTCAACGCGGGTACCACAAAGCGGACATCCGTTGCTTACAACTGTTCCTCATCGGACGGCAGCCGGGCGTCAATGGGGTTGAGCGAGTGCGGACCGTCACTCCGCGGACTCACGGCCGGCAATCCAGTCCAAGGAGCGAGCCACCTGCGCATCGATCGCCTTCCCGGACAATGTCCGTCCGGCGCGGACCTCCGCCTCGCTCACCCAGCAGTTCTCCGGCGCCTCCAAGACTCTTGTCGCCACCGCGTCGTCGCGAAGCCAGCCACTGAACAGCTCGAAGGCATATCGCGTCTCCGCGCCGGCCGACTTCGAGAACGCCTTGTATTCGAGCCGGGTCGTCACGGGCCGGTCGGAGATCTGGAAGTCAATCTCCGGCATCAGCCGCAACTCCTCCGTCACCTCCCGCACGCAACAGTCACGGAACGTCTCTCCCTTCCGCCGGTGGCCGCCGATCAAGGAATACGCCCGCCACCGTTCATTCCATTGCGTCAGGTACGCCGTTGTCCCATCGGGCGTGGAACGGGTAAACAACGCCAAGGCCGACTCAGAAACACGCATGTCCACACCTCGTTGTCCGCAGTCCCCCTGTCGAACGGATCGACATCCCCTATGGCAGCCAGCCCCACTCCACACAGGCGGTGAGGATTGGCTTCACCGAGGGAGAGAGCGGGTGGTAGTTCCCTCTCAGCAACGTGTCGACATCCGCCAGCACGACGCGATCGCTCCCGGCCGCGGCCGCCGCGAAGTCAGGATGGACCTCCACCGGCACGACGGTGAACTGATAGTCCTTCAGCTGCCCGTCCGCCCCGCCACGCCACGTGTGGCGGACCGCCTGCCCCGTCTGGCCAGTCGCGACCCACACCGGAAGCCGGAACACCTCGGCCGCCGCGCGAACCGCCGCCGCTTCCGGCGTCTCCGCCGGAGGGCCGGCGTCCAGCTTCGACATGGGCAACACGAAGGCCCCCCAACGCTCGTTCCAGGCCAGAGCCAGCCGACCATCGAACTTCATCAACGCCACGCCAATCGACACAACGGGGTACTCGGACATGGGAGTCATTCCTTGGGGAAAAGAACAATTCTCTTTTGGTGATTTCTTGCCGTTCGATTCACTTGTGGAATACACTACGAGCCGCCCATCGGACGAGCAAGGTGGAAGCTGAAAGAATCGCGAGACTGGTCAAATTGGATGTCGAACCCGAATCATCTTCCGCTCGAACTGCTCGAAACGTTCGTGGCGATCGCCGACCACGACGGGGACGCCGCTGCCGCGGGACGCCAGCTGGAGATCTCCCAGCCGACGGTCTCGAAGCGGCTGGCGGCTCTGCGTCGGCTGACCGCGGATGGCTCGCGGCCCCCCTGGTTGCTGCTGAAGGGGAAACGCTGGCTGCTGACGTCCGAAGGGGAAAGAATGCGAGGAGTGGCGGCGGACCTAATCCGCCAGTACCGGCGTGTGGAGGCTTTTGCCGCCGGTGGGAGCCTCCCCTCACGGCCGGAAGTCTCCCTCGCGTGCGGCCAGCAGGCGGCGGCCGGTTTTGTGAAAGGTGCTGTAGAACGATTTCTCCAGGAGCAGCCGGAGTCGCGGATTCGCCTGTCGACGGCGCGGGCGAAAGCGCGGATCGAGGGGGTGGCGGCGGGGCGATTCGATCTGGCGGTGGTCGCCGAGGCCCCCGCGATCATTCGCCGGACAGCGCGGACCGAGCTCTTCGTCGAGACGCTTTTTGAAGATCGCCTGGTCTTGGCCGCCAATCCTCGGCCGAAGGCGACATGGGCCCGGCAATGGGGCGAGCTCCCGACCGATCGCCCGGCGGCGGCCCGGGATCTCGTCGGCCTCCCGTTCATTCTTCCCGAGCCCGACGCGACCCGGCGGCAGCAGTTCGACCAGTGGATCTACCGGAGCACCGGACAACCGGTGGATGTGGTGATTGAAACCGGCGGCTGGCAGACAATCCTGGACTTTGCCTCGGCCGGACTAGGCGTCGCCTTGGCCTCGCAAAGTGCGATCGACTGGCTCGATGGAACTCGCCCCGAGGAGCTGACGACGCGATTGTTAGCGGTCCGAGACTTGCATCCGAGGATCGTTCACTTGATAGCTCGTAAGATTCACGGACAGAACGAGCCGGATCTTGAAGGAACCGCGGCAGGCCTCCGCTCGGCACTGAAACGCATGGCCGAGGTGACGACAATTCCTCGATGAGACGAAGCCTGTCAAGATCTTCCTGGCCAGGCCGACATCGCAATTACACGATAGGCTGGTCATGCGAGACGCGAGGGGACACCATCTTTGAGCGGACTATGAACCTTGGTCCTAGCTCACCGATCTCAAGTCCCGCGGACTGCTCGACAGCACGCTCCTGATTTATACCACGGAGTTCGGCCGTCAGCCCGCAACACGGGGCCGAGAACGCGACCACAATCCCGGAGCGTGCACCGCTGGGAGGTTGCGATTTCTCAATACACCCGCCGCTGTGCCCTGGTTCTAAGGGACGCTCGGATCCCCTGAGCCTTGACCTCATCCCGCAGCTCCCCGGAGCGAAGTGGCTTGGATACACTTCTCAGTTCGCACGGGAGCGTTATCCTCTCTTTGCTGCTCGGAGGGAAGCGTGGCTCGGAGGCTCCTTGGCTTCTGCGAGTGTGGGAACGCGGAGGGCTGTGGCTCGGAGGGAAGCGTCGCTCGGATACACTCGGAACCAGTCCTGCCCAGCGTTCTCCGAAGCTGTGGCTCGGAGGGAAGCGTCGCTCGGATACACTACGACCGGGTGAAGCGCCGCCGCCTCTGCAGCTGTGGCTCGGAGGGAAGCGTCGCTCGGATACACTGGCCGAGGAACGGTACGACCGACTCGAACTGCTGTGGCTCGGAGGGAAGCGTCGCTCGGATACACTGCAGTGCGTCGTGACATCACCGCCCTACTTGCTGTGGCTCGGAGGGAAGCGTCGCTCGGATACACTGTCAATGGTTTGGCAGAGGCGGGGCATTGCGCTGTGGCTCGGAGGGAAGCGTCGCTCGGATACACTCCAAGACCACGGCGGGAACCTCTACGCCGCGCTGTGGCTCGGAGGGAAGCGTCGCTCGGATACACTCCCACTGCTTCTCAACCGTGATCCCGAAGTGCTGTGGCTCGGAGGGAAGCGTCGCTCGGATACACTGGATGCGGAGGGGGGCAACATCTTCGAAGTGCTGTGGCTCGGAGGGAAGCGTCGCTCGGATACACTGAAGAAGGCGACTCCTGGGCCGTGGGTGGCGCTGTGGCTCGGAGGGAAGCGTCGCTCGGATACACTGATGCACAAGAACTCCCTCCACCTGATGTCGCTGTGGCTCGGAGGGAAGCGTCGCTCGGATACACTAGGAACGAACGCACTTCCAGTTCTACGATGGCTGTGGCTCGGAGGGAAGCGTCGCTCGGATACACTATTTCGTCTTGTGACTATGCCCGGGGAGAAGCTGTGGCTCGGAGGGAAGCGTCGCTCGGATACACTTCTTCCAGTTCGGTCCGATGCGATTCAGTTGCTGTGGCTCGGAGGGAAGCGTCGCTCGGATACACTGACATACTCCGAATGCCCGTCACCGACATAGCTGTGGCTCGGAGGGAAGCGTCGCTCGGATACACTGCACCTGCCGGCCCGGTGGACACTGCGGATGCTGTGGCTCGGAGGGAAGCGTCGCTCGGATACACTAAAAGATCGCTGCGCAGAATCACGTCCGTCGCTGTGGCTCGGAGGGAAGCGTCGCTCGGATACACTACCTTTGACGTAATCCTCTCGGCTGCAGCGAGATGACCGCAGCCGCCAATCAGAAAAGCTGCAATTGTTGAGGCTGCGGCTCGGGGGCAGCGCGCGTTTTTCCATGGTAGACCTCCATTTTGCCAAACTGCCGGTCTGTCACCATAAGAAGACGGACATGGCCGTCGCGGGGGAGCTTGCGGACAATTTTATCGCGGTGGGCATCAGCTGTCTGCTCACTGTCGCAGCAACGGGCATAGACCGAGTACTGCATCTGCGAGAATCCATTGTCGAGGAGCAGGTTGCGGAAGCGAACGTAGTTTCGCTTCGCCGCCCGGTCATCCACAGGAAGGTCGAACATCGCGAACAGCCACACGACCTTATATCCCGAAAACGCGTGTTCACTCCGGGGCATCCGCGAAACCCTCCGGAAGCTTGAGTTGGGCACCGGCCTCCTGGATCGCCTGGGCGAGCGACTGGGCCGTGAGAGTGAGCGCGTCGAAAAGTGTGCGGATCTGCTGGTGGATGCGGACGTGGCGGGTCAGGCTACCGAGGAGTTGCTGGCGGATGTCGCGGTCCAACTCCGCCAGCGACTCTCGTCCCGATGCGACCTGAACGACGGCCCGGTCGACGAACGGGCGATACGGCTCCATGACGTCGTCCGCCAGACACCAGCTGTTGTACTTATTGTGGTGATGCAGTCCGACCGATGGATGCAGGCCGGCGGCGCAGATCGCGCGGGCTGTGGCGGCGCGAAGGACGGCGTACCCGTAGTTCAAAAGGCGGTTGTGGTCGGCGGCGTCGCGGTCACGGCGGAAGTCGCTGCCGAACAGGGCAGTCCAGTAGCGTCTTGCCGCCCGGCCTTCGACGTTGGTCGGGTCGCCGGAGCGGACGAGCGGAAGCAGGGCGGCGAGCCCGGCATCGGTCTCATGGGTCTCCGTCAGGAGGCCCGCCTGCATTGCGATCTTGCCGCGGACGATCTGCTGCCAGAGTCGCTTGGCGCGAGGGAGCGGCAGCGAAAACTGTTCGCGGAACCGTTCCGTTTGAGTGGAGTGGGCGTCGAGCGGAAGGAGCAGTCCCACCGGCATGCGGGCGCGGTCGCAGGTCACGAGGGTTCCGCCGTGAGCAACGAGCTCGGTGAGGACCGCTTGGGTGTAGCTGACCTGCGGATGAGCGACGATGACAACGGCGAGGTCGTCGAGCGGGATGCTGTGAGCTTCCCTTCCTGAAGCTGAACGACGAGCTGTTGCCGTTCGACGCGGAGGCGCGCGGGAGATTCGGCAATTTCGAGAATACGGTTCCGCATCGGCCCGGCCCGGGGATGGCGATGTGGACCTCCGATGTCGGCTATGGCTCCGCAATACCTTCAAGTCTGAGTTTGCTGGGTGACTCAATGCAAGAACAAACGAGGATGAACTCAGCGGGTCAGTGAGAAGTTATCTCCCCAACTGGGGAGACTCGCACTTTTCTGGTGCTGCGTTTTCTGAGAGAGTCGATGCTCTGCAGTCGGTTCCATGTGGTGCGATCGGGATTGGCAATGGTGAGCTGCGTGTGTTCGCACAGCTGAAGTTCGTTATCGGAAAGTTTCTGAACCCTGTAGAGGGCATCCTTGCCGTCAGGACCGGTCAGCAACAGGCTGTCGTTCTTCGTCAGGGAGAACAGGAACTTCACTGTCTGGCCGGGCTTCAGTTTCCAGGCGAACTGAAGCTGCTCGGTCGTCTTGGGGATCAGGACCTTCTCCCCCGGAGTCTTCCGGTTCGCATTGAGCGTCAGGTGCGCGTCGAGCCGCGTGATGACTTCGTGGGCCCAGTAGAGCTCCTGGCCCTCCTCATTAAGAACTGTGTAGACCATTGAGGCGTAGTTCGAGTCCTTCCCGCTGGCGATCTGACGCTGGGTGGCCCCCTGGCCAACCGTTCGGGGCTTGCTGTCGGTGCGGAGGCGGACCTTGAAGATCGGGCTGCCGGGGCCGCTGCCGTTCTCCTTCCTCAGCATCGGGAAATTCTCGGGCTTGCCGTTCTTGTCGGCCCAGAACTTGGCCGGCACTTTGTCGCTCTTGTTGACGGCGGCGGCACAGAGCTCCTGGTACTTCTGCTGGACCGCGAGGCGGACGCGGGCGTCGACGATCTGTTCGCCAACGATCTCCTTTTCGGTCAGCCGGTCGAGCGACTTGCGGATGCGGAACTCCGGCTTCGCCTTCTTGCCATCCCCGACCTGGAATGGCTTCGAATAGTTTGTCTCCGCGTGGAGCGGACCGGCGAGGGTGCGGGTCGGACGGTGCGAGACGTACAGGCTGCCGATGCACTGACGGGCTTCGTCGAGGAACGAGTCCCACGGCTGCTCGAGGCCATCGAGGAAGGCGTTGAAGCGTCCGCCGGGACGGGCCCCTTCTTCCGCCAGACTTGCGAGCTTCTGGATGCGGTCCTGCGATGAGAGGGCGACGATCAGGGCGTCGATGGCGTGGTGACGGTGGTCCTCACGGTTCTTCTCGTCGTTTTCGCTGAGCACCCGGTCGAGATGCCAGCCGCGGCGGAGCATCCAGGTCAGGCCACCGGTCGGCGTGACGATCCGCTGCGTCTGCTCCTGGTCGTTTCGGCCGCCAAAGAGCGTGCCGAGATACTGCGCCGCCAGACGCGAGTTGTACCGCGTGTCGTTGAGATGCCGCGTCACGAACCCTTCGGGGACGGCGGGCATCTCGAAGCGCTCGAGCTTCCGTTCGGCGTGCGGGCCTTTGAACGCCCGAACGCGCTGGAGCGTCTTCTCGTACTCGTCCGGGCTCAGACAGTCGATCGGGAGACGGTCCTTCTTCTGATGGCGGTTGAAGTCGACAAAGCACAGCGTCTTGTTGCCGAAGGAATCGTCGAGATACCGGCGGGGGAAGATGTGCTCGACGTCGAACTTGGGATGCGGCCCCAGGAGCGACTGGGCGTCAATCCGCTGGCCAGTGTAGGGGCAGGTCCAGTCGCACTCGACGGCGAGCATCCATTTCTCGATATCGGCGCGGGAGGGGCGGGGGATGTTCTTGAGCTGAGCGACGATCTCGTCGGCGGCCCGCTCGCGGCGCTTGCGGTTGTCTTCGTTGTCCTTCCAGAGCTGCTTGCGGCGATCGCGCGAGTTCTTGAGCTCGCGGGCGAGCTCGATGAACACCTGCTCGGGCTTGCCGTAGTTGTCGATCAGAGCGTTGACGACTTTTCGCAGCTCGGTCAGGGCGCGAATGACGGCCGGATTGCGGATGTCCCGGTTCCAGTGATGGACCGGCGGGAGCTTGTCATGAGCCGTGCCCGCTTGGAGCGAGGCGGGATAGGCCGCCAGACGGGCGGTGGCATAGGGCGCGCCATTTCGCATCAGCGGCAGAAGTTTTTCGAGGGCCTGCCGCGATAGGCTGCCGTAGCCCTCCTCCAGCGACGCGTCGGCCAGCCTCTTCGCTTGCTCGTCGGAGAGATTCCACTTGGCTTTCGCTCGCCGCTGGAGCGCCTGGGGCTTGCGATAGTGCAGGACTTCGAGGGCAACTCGCTCCCGTTCGTCATCCGAAAGCCCTTCCCATTGCTCCCCGCCGAAGATCGGAGCGAGCTTGGCGTTGGTGCGGTGGCCAATGAGCTTCTGGTCCTCTTCCTCACCGAAGCCCTGCTGCGTGAACGTCGTCCCTTTGGGCAGCTTCAAGAGCGTGCGGACTTTCGACAGGGCCATCTCGCCTTGGTTCTGCAGAGCACCGAGGACGATCTGGCGCTCCTCGTCGGCCAGGCAGCGTTTCCCCTGGCCCGGAATGACCGCTTGCAAATGGTTGACCGCCTGAAGAACGCGGAACTCCTGGAACAGCGGGATGGCGATCGTGCAGCGGCGACGATCCGGTTCGAGCGAGCAGCGGCCGATGAGCCGGCTGTGTGATTTGAGCGGACGCTGGAAGAAGAGGATCCGTTGAATGCGGTCCCAGTCGGATTCCGGGATCCGCGGATGGAGAGGGGCTTGGGCCGCGCGAATGGCCCTGAACTCGTCCCGGTACATTTCGCGAGCGGTGTACCGTTTGACGACCTGACCGCTTTTGTCCTGTTCGTTCTCGACTCCGAAGTGACCGGCATCGTTCTCGAATCCGAACCGGCCCTGGCGGAGCGTGAACGAGTCGCGAACGTACTGGGCTAGAGTCCGGTCACCGCGGGCCTCGTTGGTCGCCTTGATCCCGCCGGCAACCTTGCCCTCTTCGTCCGCGTCTCGTTTTCCTTTACGGTTGCTGGCAAAACCTCGACGCTGAACCAGATGATAGAGCGCCCGACCGAGCTCGAACGGATCGAGCGTCTCTCCGTCGGCCCCCTTCGCTCGCAGAATGTACGGGAGCTTCTGATAGGCGATCAGGGCGTCCCGGTCGCCATGTTCGAACTCTTGTGGGAGATGCTTCTTTCCGAGCTGCGCATCGAGGGCCTTGATCTCCTGGTCGCGGACGTCCGACAGCGCGCCCCGTTTGCCATCCATCGACTCCGGAGGGTAGGGGACGGTCTTGGGCAGCAGCCCGATCTGCTGAAGCCAGACGAAAAGGTTTCGCTTGCGATGCTGCTTCCGCCAGTGCTGACGCCTGGGCTGGCGCGCGTTACGGCGTTCTGCTCCTCGCGAGCTGTCTTTGCCTTGTTCGACGTCCCCCTCAACTCCGGCTTCGAAGATCCGAACGCCCGTTGCGACCAGCTTGACCGGCTTTGGGGTGTTCCCCTTCGAGAGCTGGATGACCGCCCAACCGAGCGAGCTCACACCGAGGTCGAGTCCGAGTCGGTAGCGCATGACGAAATGTCCTGGTTTCAAAGTGCAGCCGGAGAGCGAGATTGACTCGCAAAGGCGAAACGGCGAATTGCCCGGCCACATTTTCAGACTACCACCGTTGCCTTTGGTGGCAAGCGACGGAAGAATATCGGCAGTGTATCCGAGCGACGTTTGCCTCCCTGTCACAGTAAGGCTTATGGCGCGTACGGTTCAATCCGTGGGACTGGTCTTGGACCAGTCCCTTTTTCTTGCGCACCGCGCGCCCATTTCCGCGACTGCGTCACGATGCAGCTTGGTCGCCGCAGCCCGACAAGTGAAGCGTGAAATTTACTCGGCGAGAGGGATTCGCGCAACGATCTCGGAATTGAAGCGAAACGTGCGAGCGTCGCTTCGGCCTTGCCGCACATTGCATCTCGCTACTGACGGCCCATGCGTCAATGAGTGAATGCAGCCGAGGTGACGATTGGCTAGAGTGTGGATGCGTTCGGTCGAGGCAAGTATGAACGCGGACTGAGGCCGATTTCGTGTCGAGCGGGTCGCGCGATCTGGGTTTGGGAGCAGGAGCTTCTAAGGAAATGTTTGATCAACGGGTCTTGGAGCAGGTCCGTACATGCCTCGGCGAGGTAGCCGACTCCCGCGAGATTCCTTCGGCGGAGCAACTGGACGCGTACTTCGCCACCTTTCGGGATCGCTTCGGCCCGCAGCAACTGGGCTCGCTCGATGGCGATGCGCTTCTGGAGCGGATGCACGGGCGATCCGATGCGCATGGCTCCCTGATGTACTGGCTGGAGTTCAAGGACGACGCCGAGTTTCCCGGTATCTTCGGAGGGATCGGGGGCGGAAGCGCTCTCAAGTTCGGCATCTTCCAGCGCAAGGAGAACGGCGAGTGGGTCACAGGATCGGCACAGAAGCAGACTGTGCTTTCACGAGCTGACGCAATTGCCTATGTCCGTCGGCAGCGCGACCAGTTGCTGGCGTGCGTGCAGCTGATGGACTCGCTTCCTGTCGACTCCCCGCTCTCCTCGTATCTCGAGTTGCAGCGATCAATCAACGAGGCGGCTCCAGACGTCGCTCAGTTGGGGTGGACGCACAAATACTTGAGTCTCCTATTTACAACAAAGATCGACGATATCCACAGCGTCGAACACCAGCAATTTCACTTGCACCGACTGCTGATGACGCCCCCGGAGGAGAAAGGCCGATACGTCTGCACCTGGCACTTTGTGCAATTGATGCGGGAGCTCCAGACTTCGATGTTTCAGACGACGGCCGCCCTATATCGCCGGAACGGCTCTCCCTTCCGATATTGGCGGATTGGATCAAGCGAGGGCAGCGAGCCACGCAGCCGCTGGGAGATGATGCGTGACGAGAATGTTGTCGCGGTGGGCTGGGGCAAGCTTGGGGATCTCTCCGGATTCCGCAGCGGATCCGGCGGAGGCGAGCAGCTGAAACCCCTCCTTGCAGCCGCGTATGAGAAGGGGGCCCCTCAGATCGGCAACGAAGCCGGGCAGCTGTGGATGTTCATCAGCAAAATGGCCCCCCGGGACATTGTTGCGGTAATGGATGGTGCGACTGTGCTGGGAATCGCCCGCGTTGAGGGAGACTACTTTCATGCTGAAGGGCAACCATTCCCCAACCGCCGTAAGGCAACCTGGCAGAGTCTCGACGAGTGGAAGATGACGGATCCGGCGGGTCTGCGCCGTTCCGTAACTTCACTGGACAAATATTCGAAGACGATCGTCGAATTGGAGCGAAAGCTCCTCGCTGGAGGTGGAACAGTTGCCCCCATCCCGCCGCCGCTTCCCGAGTTGACTGGGACTCGGGCGCGGATTCAGTCGACTCTCGAGCGCAAAGGGCAAGTCATTCTGTACGGGCCTCCGGGGACCGGAAAGACGCATTGGGCGGAGTCAACTGCGCGAGAGCTAGCGGCCCGCGACGCGTTTGGAATGACGTACGAGGACCTGACTCCGGAACAGCGGCGCGAGGTCGATGGAGAGGGGGAGCAGTCCGGACTCGTCCGCTTCTGTTGTTTCCACCCTGCATACGGCTATGAAGACTTCATCGAGGGGTTGCAGCCCCGCGGCTCGGATGGACCGCTCGGGTTTGTGGTGAAGCCGGGTATCTTTCGTCGGCTGTGCGAAGAGGCGGCGCAGGCTCCCAAGCGGATGTTTTATCTCATCGTCGACGAGATTAACCGCGGAGACATTCCGAGGATATTCGGAGAGTTACTGCTGCTCTTAGAGAAGAGCCGGAGGGGGTTGCAGGTCTTGCTGCCAATGTCACGTTCGGCCTTCTCGGTTCCTCCGAATGTCCGATTGATTGGAACGATGAACACGGCCGACCGCTCGATCGCGTTGCTGGACACTGCCCTGCGGCGGCGGTTCGGATTCGTGGAATTGATGCCGGCCTATGACACACTGCGCGACACTGTCATTGAGGGGATCCCGCTCGCGCCTTGGTTGCAAGAATTGAACGCGCGCATCTGCAGGCACATCGGCCGCGACGCCCGCAATCTTCAGATCGGCCATTCCTACCTCCTCGAAGGCGGGAAGCCCATTAACACATTCACCAGGCTCTCTCGGATCGTTCAAGACGACATCATCCCTCTGCTTGAGGAGTACTGTTACGAGGATTTTGAAGTGCTCCAGAACATCCTGCAGGCAGGTTTGGTCGATGTAGAGAAGCAGCAGGTTCGGCACGAAGTGTTTGACGCTGAGCGGAAGGCCGATCTGATCCACGCCCTTCTGGCGTTCTGCCCGGACGTTGTGGCGTCGAAGGAGGCACTCGAAGCCGACGAGACCGAATCGTCGGAAGTCGACGACAACGACGGAGAGCCGCAGTGAGCTCCCCAATTCGCCTTCGCCTGACCGAGTGGGATGAGGCCCGGCCTATTCGTGGATCGAGGCTCGAGGGAGTCTTTGTCTCTGATACGCCGTTGGCAGCCCGCTCTATTGCCGCCCTGCATGTCGGCCCGATGCTTGAAGTCGACGAGCTTCGGGAGGGGACCCGAATTCGATCGTTCGCATTCGTCGGCCGGGTGTCGTTCGGAAGCGTCGAAGTGACCATCGACCCGAAGATCCCCCGGACGCCACTGATGGCCCTGTTGCGATATGCCTGCGGCGGGACGCGGATGGCCCGACTCATGTCGACGCCCTTCTCCACCGAGGACGATTCGTTTCAGGACCTTCTCGTGGAGCAACTTGCTCGCGAAGCAGAGAACTTGCTCAAGAGCGGCCTCATTCGCTGTTACTCTCGACAGACCGAATGGCTGTCGAGTCCCCGCGGCCGGATTGATCTGGCGACGTATGCTCGGGCCGCGCAGACATCTGCAAAGCTACATTGCACGCACTTCCCACGCTTGGCGGACTGGGCTCCGAATCAACTGCTGCGGGCGGGACTGAAACTGGCAGCATCGCTTGCGACAAGCGTGGAACTGCGGAGCAAGATGCGGCGTCTCATGAGCATGATGGGCGATGCCGTGACGCTCGTTCCCCTGAATCGGCCCCTCATGGAGGAATGGGAACGGGGTCGAAGCCGTCAAACACGCGCATACGAGACGGCCGTCGAACTGATCCGATTGTTGGCCCATGGAGCAGGACTCTCCCTCTCGGAAGAGAACGAAACCATTCGGATCAACGGCTTCCTCTTTGACATGAATCGGTTCTTTCAGACCATTCTGTCGAGATTTCTGCAGGAGCACTTGGCCGGGTACGAGGTCGAGTTCGAACACCGGCTGAAGGGGATGATGTCCTATGTCCGGGAGAAGAATCCCCGCAACCGACAAAGCCCAACGCCTCGTCCCGATCTCGCCATCCTACGCCGAGGGCGTGTAGTCCGTTTGCTGGATGCCAAGTATCGAGACCTCTGGAACAGTCCCCTTCCGACCCACATGCTCTACCAGCTTGCGGTCTACGCGATTGGGGGTGGAGCAGACGGGACAGCAGCAATCCTTTACCCCACGACAGATCCGCAAGCGCGTGATGCTGCGATCGCGATTCGTGATCCGGTGCGAGACACTCCGATGGGACAAGTCGTTCTGCGCCCAATCAACCTCATTGTTCTCTCGAATTTAGTTCGAGGTTCGAACTCTCGCGCTTGTCAGCAAGAGGCGATGCGATGGGCCGGAGTGGAATGGTGAAGAGTTCCAGCCCGATAGCCCCGATGCGAATTCGATGTGGGAAGCAAGGGGCCGGCCCATGTGGATGCTCTGCTGTTTTACCACGACGGAGAATCGTCATTGTCGTCGATGGAGCGAGGCACAGGCGACATAGAGAGAAGCCGAAGTCCAGCCGTTCCAGGCATTCCACGAACGACTGAAAGTCCACCACCGAACGCGTAACGCGGGACGGCCCCTCAATGGACACGATCTCGACATCGTTGAGTTCGGGAAGTCTCTGCTCCCAAGGGAGGTATTCGGGGCCGAACGACGTACCCCGGTGAAGCCGGCGGTGGAATGCCAAACGGCCGCTTTCGTAACGGCGCGTCAATTCCTCGAGTTCTGCAAAGCCATCCAGCACTTCCGAGCCGGAGTGAATTACCGTGCTCAACCGATGCAACATGAGTACTGGAATAGGGGACACAGGCTCAGAAGAAAGGGGAAGGCGATTGGTGATCACGGCGTAGCTCCTCAGTTGTGATGAAGGCAGGGGGCCCTCCGAAGTCCCGTGCCGGCCCAAAGCGTCTTGCTGATCCGTAACGTCGCTGCTGTATGAAATCTGCTCGCGCCCCCTGGGGGGCAGTCTCCCAAACTCACCCGCTCGAGAAGGCGCAGACACATGGCAGTCGCCCAGTCGGATCAGTGGCCAAGTGCTGCCCAACGTTGTGACCGAGAAGCAACCGGTTCCAGACGCCTCCGCGGAATCGACACTTCTGCCTCACCGTCCACTCGATGCAGTCCCTCCTCAGCGACACTGCCGGCGGTGCCTAAACTTCGGGCGTAATCGCGTCATAACTCCTTGGAGGGGAAACCGTTATCTTCGACGGCCCCTCCTACACACAAGGAGTAGAATGTGTCTGAACGAGAGAACCGCTCGAAATCTGACGAGGGCCAGCTGAGCCCCGAGGCTGCAGAATTCGCTAGACAGGTGGGCCGCCTGATCGCCATGCAGTTCATCCCTTCGGGGACCAAGTCTCCGGCCCTTCCATCACGGGCCACCCGAACGGGCGTGGAGAGCGGGGACCAAAGGGGGGCCGATCAAGTTTCGTGAGATCCGTCAAAATTGGTCGACTTGGGGTTCTCGACTTCCGCTGGCGAGGGCAAAAAGAGGGATCACACTTCATTCAACGGAGCGGCCACGTGAGCCCTTCCACGATTCCTGCAACCCCGGCGTCAGATGGCTTTGAAAAGGCCGTCGAAGCTCTGGCACGGCAGGACGTCGACGCCATGGTGACTTACCTCCACCGGGTCCTGCCCCCTGGGACGGTCACCAAGACCTTCTCCATTCCCGCGGAGATCTATCTCCGGCTGGCTGTGATGCTTCGTTTTCGGCTCTGGGAAGAGCGTGGAATCCCATGCCACATTGACGCTGGGCTTCCGTCCTCATCGGAGGTAATGCACGAACTGGCGCGCGAATTGAAGACGTTCGAACTGAAGAACACCGCTTACGAGCTGGGAGCACACATGTTGTGTGTTCTGAGAAACGACATCCTTTGGAACACGGAGGACGACTCGCTTCGTTTCAAGACGGCGATCAACGTCGACCTCACCGACGACTTGATCGATGCCATCGCAGGCTTCTTGCTTCAACAGACCCGGGAGATCTGAACATTGTCGAAAAAGCTCAGCAGACCAGCTGCTGGCCGAGCGCTGTTCTACTCACGGGACAGCGGCGGCCAGCATGAGATGACCCCCGGCAAGTATGTCGAGTGGGCTGCGGCCAAGGCGCGCGCCTTGGGTTTGAAGTTCAACGGAACCCCCGAAGTGATCCGATCCCTCATCGAGCGAGGGCAGTGCCGCCGGGGCGACGTTTTCTTTGACAACTGTGTCTCGGGAAACGTCCTCAAGCGCGATGGCCTTGATTCCCTGTTCGCGGAGATTGAGCGTGACGCGGGGATCTCTCATGTCTTCATTCCCCGCCGCGATCGCTTGGCCCGACCGGATCGTCCAGCCGAAGGAGTCGAACTCGAACATCGACTGCGGACGGCTGGAATCACGTTGGTCTTCCAAGAGCGTAGTCTGCCTCCGCTCAAGCGGGGAGTCCGCGAGAATATCGGCGATCAGATCACGGCCCTGGTCGAGTACGACGCGAGCGGGAAGTTTCGAGACGATCACTCGGAACGGATGATCTGGGCCAAGCTTGCCCTGGCCCAGAAGGGGCATTCGACCGGCGGCCGCCCCCCGTTCGGCTACCGCCGCTTCTTGGTTGACGAAGCGGGCAACGAGGTACGGCAGCTTGTAGACGGCGAGAAGGTGCGACAGGCAGGACACCATGTGGAATGGCGGCCAGGCCCCCCGGAGGAGATCGGCCTGATTCTTCGCATCGCCAGCATGTTGGAGACGATGCCGGCGCTGCGGGTCGCAAAGGTTCTGACCGCGGAGGGGATTCCAGCGCCGGATGCGGGGCGGACGCGGCATGACAACGGAATCCCGCACCAAGTCAGAGGCGTTTGGCACCAGACAACGATTACCAACATCGCCAGGAATCCGCTCTCCCGAGCGATTGTGATATTTGGTCGCCGGGCCATGGGCGACCGTCGGCGGATGACGCCGAGCGGACCGCGGCCGGTTGAAGAGGAAGACCGGCGCGCGGACGGCCAGCCCAAAGTCTGCCAGGTTCCCGTGGAGGAGCGGATCAGCGCTCCGGCCGCCTTTGAACCGTTGTTTCCGAAGGAGCAGGCAGATCGCTTGGACGCGATTCTGGATAAGCGGGCCGGAAGCCAGCGCGGCAAGCCGCGCTCGCGCGATCCGGAGAAGAATCCGCTCGGGGCCCGGATCTTCGATATGGCATGCCGCTGGCCGATGTACCGGGCGGCTGATGGCGACCGGTACTTCTACCGGTGTGGTCTGTATCAGCAGTCTGACGGAGCTGAATGTCGCCACAATCGGATTCCGGGGGCCCAGGCCGCCCAGGTCGGGCTCGCAGCAATCCGGCAGCAGTTTCTGGATCCGGAGGCGAGAAGCGCGCTCAAGGCAAAACTGGAAGCCAAACTCGCTTCGCTGGCTGCTGTCGAGCCTTCGCATGTCCTCGAATTGCGGAAGGTGACGTCGGACCTGGCGTCCGCCGAGGAGAAACTCGCGGTCATCGAACGCAACATGGCAGAGGCGACCAACGCCAAGCAGCTTGCGGCAATGCAGCGGGTGTTCGACGAGCGCAGTGCCGAGCTTGAGCGTCTCAGAGAGAAGAAGGATGCTCTGTCGGCGATGTCAGTGGCGCCGCGCGATCACGAACTCGCCGTGCAACGCGCAATGGATCTCCTGAACAACCTTCCGGATTTGATTGAGCAGGCCGAGAACCAGGGGGCCGTCAAGCGGCTGTTCGATCTGGTTGATCTTCGGATGTACCTGTCGTTCGAACAGGTCAAAAAGACGAAGCGGACTCTCAATCAGCTGGCAGGCGGGATCATCACGATCGGATCCGCACCGGCACCGATCCAACCGTACAGTGGTCCGACAACCCGCGGATCCATTGAAAAAGCCTCGGAGATGGTCTCCGAGGCTGTTCCCTCTGTCGATGAGGAAGAGTCGTTACGAAATGTAAGTCGGGGTGACAGGATTTGAACCTGCGACCTCCTGGTCCCGAACCAGGCGCTCTAGCCAAGCTGAGCCACACCCCGAGGTGAGTGGGGGGAGCGTAGGTGATGTCCCAAATCGGGTCAACCTACGCTGTTTGTCTATTGATCTCCTGCAACTTCCTCCCGCAGCCTCCGGCAGATTCCCTCACCTTACGGCGGTGGTATGGACGCTCTTCGATGCGTTGACGCGACGCTTGGCGATGAGGACCGGCTGGCTGTTGCCGTGTTGGGGTCGGTCGTTCGGACTTACGATCCGTCGTCACATGTTGCGAACGTGCGTTCTCCCACGTCCGGAAGGACGCATCCTCGCTCTCGCAGGTTCACTGATTTTTTGGGCGAGATCTCGGCCGGTTGTGGTCCGGTGGGGCAGGTTGCCAAGAGGAGGCGGCGGGGGCGTCGCCCAGGGATCGCTTCCCGCTTATACTTGCCGCGACCGTTCCTTGCGGGAGAGGGTTGTCGATGAGGAAATCCGTTGCGGCTGTCGGGGTTTGGCTGTTGGGGCTCGCGGCCGTGGCGGCTGCCGGAGACTGGCGGCAGTTTCGCGGGACGGATGCCACCGGCGTGGCGGTTGACGAGGCGGTTCCGCTGAAGTGGAGTGATACCGAGAACCTGGCCTGGAAGGTCGATCTTCCGGGGCGGGGACTGTCGAGCCCGATTGTTGTCGGGAACCGGGTCTATGTGTCGGCGTCATCGGGCGTGCGGCAGGAACGGCTGCATGTTCTGTGCTTTGATGCCGCGACCGGGTCGCGGCTCTGGGAGCGGCAGTTCTGGGCGACCGGCCGGACCTCGTCCCATCCCAAGACCTGTAATGCGGCTCCGACCCCTTGCAGCGACGGCCGGCGGATCTTTGCGTCGTTCTCGAGTAACGACGTGGTCTGCCTCGACCTGGACGGGCAGCTCGAGTGGTATCGGGGGCTGACGAGCGATTTTCCGAATGCCAGCAACAGTTTGGGGATGTCGTCGTCGCCGATCGTGGTCGGGGAGACGCTGGTCTGCATGGTCGAGTGCGACGCGGAGTCGTTCACCACCGGCCTGGATGTCGCGACGGGCAAAGCGAGGTGGAAGATTGATCGGCCGCGGCGGGCCAACTGGACTTCGCCGGGGATTCTCCGGGGCAAGGAAACGGGTGGCGACCGGGTCCTGGTTCAGTCGACCGCCGGCGTGGTGGCGCTCGATCCGCTGACCGGGAAGCCGGAGTGGACCTACAGCGAAGGGGCGTCGTCGATCCCGTCTCTGGTGGTTGATGGTCAGGTGGCTTATGTCCCTTCGCACGGGATCACGGCGCTGCGGTCGACGCCGTCGGGGAGCGATGTGCCGGAGATGTTGTGGCGGGCGGAAGGGGCCTCGCCGGGGACGGGGAGTCCGATCCTGTATCAGGGATCGCTTTACTTTGTGGCTGGCAGCGGGGTGTTGACGAGTCTCGATCCGAAGACCGGCGAGAAGAAGTGGCAGACTCGTCTCAAGGGGCCCTTCAGCGGCAGCCCGGTGGCGGCGGCGGGGCACCTGTTTGTGTTCAATGAGGAGGGGCTTGGCCAGGTGGTCAATCTCTCCGGCGACAAGGGGGATGTGGCTCACACCCACGGTTTTGGCGAGATCATTCTTTGCACGCCGGCGATCAGCGATGGTGCGATTTATGTGCGGAGTGACGGGCACCTGTGGAAGATCGGCTCCCGCTGAACCGTGATCGTGGCGCGCAGTCGATCCGAACGCTCGGACCGCGCCCTTGCCGGCACGGCTCCCATTGCTCAAACCCAATGTTCGACGGCCGCTGGGGTCAAGGGGGCCTCGCCCCCTTGCCGCCGGAGGCGCTTCCATGAGGAACCGTGGGACACAACGGATGTCTGTTTTGTGCAACCGGCGTTGAGTCGTTTGCCCGCTAAGATGGCGTTCCGTGGAAGGAGAGTTCTTTCGTCCCCGGCGGGACTTCCCGCGGCGTGGACTCCCTCACCCTGCGCCGCTCTTTTTGCGCTCACCGCGGGTTGGTGAGAGGGCATCCGGCACGTTGTTCGCGCTTGGACACGTGTTCCTTCCGACGGTCTCCGACGAGACAAGCCTCCGGCGGGCAAGGGGGTGTGACCCCCTTGCATCCCCCACCAGGGTGCCCCTGGACCCGGTTGAGGCTGCAGTTATGACGGCACGGATGACGAGACTCCCGCCTCGGGGAGTGCCGCATCCACCGGGACCTCTTTGAGTCGCAGCGCAATCAGATTCTCATTCGTCAGCGGCCGGGCAAAATAAAAGCCCTGGGCATAATCGCACCCCAGCTCAAGCAGCTTGGCCGCCTGCTCGGCCGTCTCGACCCCTTCCGCCACCACCTTGATCTCCATGCTCCGGGCAATCGTCGTCAGCCCCTGGATCATCGCCACGGCGTCCTCGGAGCGGGAGATCTCCCCGATCAGCGACTGGTCGATCTTGAGCGTGTCGACCGGGAATTGGTGCAGAGAGGCGAACGACGAGCAACCCGTCCCAAAATCGTCGATCGACAGCTTGAGGCCGAGCGCCTTGATCGCGTTCATCGCCCGCACGGCCGACTTGATGTCCCCCGCAAAGAAGTCCTCCGTCACCTCAATATGGATCTGCGACGGCTCGATACCGTACGTCTGCAGCGCGGACGCAACGACGTTCGGCAGCTCCCGCTGCGAAAACTGCTTCCGCGAGACATTGATGCTGATCGACGGCGGAGCCCACGGCCCCAGCATCTTCCGCCATTCGGCAAACCGTCGGCACGCCTCGCGGAAGACCCACTCGCCGATCATCAGGATCAGCGACGATTCCTCGGCGACCGGAATGAACTCCCCCGGCGAGATCAGCCCCTGATCGGGATGCTTCCAGCGAACGAGGGCCTCCACCGACTCCAGCGACCGGGTGCGGAGGTCGTAGATCGGCTGGAATACCAGGAACAGCTGGTTCTCCGCGATCGCGCGGTGCAGGTCCGACTCCAGCCTCATCCGCCGCCGGACCCGCTCGTGCATCGACGCGTCGAACAGGACGTATCGCGACTTGCCGTTCCGCTTCGCCTCGTACATGGCGGTGTCGGCGTCGCGGACGACGTCCTCGGGGCGGTCGTAGCGGGGCGAGCCGACCACGATCCCGATGCTCGCCGTGGAGTAGACCTCGTGCTCGCCGATCACGTACGGCCGGGCCAGGGCTCCCATCAGCCGGTCCGCCACGACCCGGGCGTCGTCCGGGGTGCGGAGTTCGGTCAGCAGGACGACGAACTCGTCCCCTCCCAGCCGGGCGGTCGTCGACTCGTCGAGATGGCAGCTCACGGAATCGACGCCGCGGATCTGCTCCCGCAGCCGCGCCGCAATCTGGACCAGGAGCTCGTCCCCCGCGTCATGCCCCAGGCTGTCGTTGACGATCTTGAAGCGGTCGAAGTCCAGGAACATGACGGCATAGCCGAAGTGCCCCGTCCGGACCGACCGCTGCATCTGCTGGGACAGCCGGTCGAGGAACAGCGCCCGGTTGGGGAGCTTCGTGAGCTGGTCGATGCGGGCCGATTCCCGCAGCCGTTCCTCGGTCTCCTTGAGCGAAGTGATGTCGGAAAGAGAGCCGGCCATCCGCCGGGCCCGTCCCTGATCGTTCCGCACCGCCTCGCCGCGGAACCGGAACCAGCGAAACGGGCCAGGCTTCGTCCGGAGCCGGCAGACCGCGTCGAACTGATCCCCTTCCTCCAGGTGCCGCTGGAGCTTGTCCATCACCTCCTGGCGGTCCTCGGGGTGAACGTGCTCATCGAATGACTCGAAGCGATGAGCGAATTCGTCTTCCGCGTACCCCAGCAGCTCCTTGAACCGCCGCGAGTAGAAAACGTTCCCGGACAGGACGCTCCAGTCCCAGATCCCGTCGTTCGAGCCGCTGAGGGCCAGCTCGAACTGCTCCTTGGTCTCCCGCAGGGCCGCCTCGGTCTGCTTCTGCTGGGTCAGGTCCTCGGTGAACATCATCAAGCCGGCGATCGAACCGTCGCCATGCCGCCACGGACGGACTTCCCAGTGCAGGATCTGGTCGCAGTCCGCGTCGTCCGGCCGCCAGATGTCGAGCGGGTTGGTGACCGTCTCCCCGGCAAGGCATCGCTGGTGCACCTCCCGCCAGCGTCCCGGCAGCTCCGGGAAGACTTCGTAGTGCGTCCGGCCGATGATCTCCCGGCCTTCGAGGCCGTAGTCGGTGATCCACCGCTCGCTGACCGCCAGGTACCGCATGTCCCGGTCGAACATGGCGATGGCCGCCGGCGCATGCTCGACAAAGGCCAGCAGGAGGGCCCGTTCGTTGGCCATCTCCAGCTCGGCCCGCTTGCGGGGGGTGATGTCGGTCCCCATCACGACGTACTGGGAGACGCGCCCCTCGCCGTCCCGGAAGGGGACGATCGTGTTGTCGACCCAGTACAGGCTGCCGTCCGCCGCGCGGCAGCACATCTCTCCATGCCAGTTCCCCTCAGCGAGGGTCCGCCAGATCCCGTCCCACTGGGCGTCCGCGTCCGGCCCGGCGTCGAGGAGGCGATGGGTCATGCCCGCGAGCTGCTCCCGGCGATACCCGCTCTGCTGGCAGAACTTGTTGTTCGTATGCGTGAAGTAGCCGTACTGGTCGATGACGGAGATGATCGCATGCTGGTCGAGGGCGTACTTCAGCGAGCCGAGCTCCGCCAGCGTCGATTCCGTCCGCTGCCGCGCCGCCTGGGACTCGGCCCGCGCCGCCCGTTCCCGCTCCTCGCGGCGGAGGACTTCGCGAAACAGCGAATCGATCTGGCGCGCCAGCCGGCCGAGTTCATCGTGCCGCCCTACCTTCAGTCGCGCGTCGCGGTTGCCGAGCGCGATCTCGTCCGCGAAGCGGGACATCGCTTCCACGGGACGCAGGACCGACTGGCGGATGAGGAGGTAGACCCCGGTCGAAAGGAGACCGATCGCCCCCAGGAGTGCCAGCCCCAGCCGCCGCGTCCGGATGTCATGGGCCGCCTTGAGCAGGCTGCCGTCGATGCGGATCGCGACCAGCCCCGGCGTCGACGGTCCCTCCGCGAAGGGGCGGACGAAGGGGAGAAGCAGCTCGACCGTCTCGATTGTTCCAGGAATCCGGCGGAACTCCGCCTGCCCCGTCTCCGCCGCCCGGGCCGCCGCATCCGCCGAGTCCGCGAGCTCGGGGATCTCGGAGAACGACCGGCCGGTCCAGACCGATTGGTTGGCGATCGCGACGGTCAGGGGAACGGCGGGAGGTTTGCCGTTCGCGATCACGACGGACTGCACGCCCGGCTCCGCCACATAGGAGGCGGCGAGCCGCGTCAGCAGCACGCGGTTGGCGTCGGCGGACGCGACGTCGGCCAGCGTCCGGCCGAGGGTCCAGGCCTGCGTCTGCAGATGCCGCTCCCGCTGGCTCTTTTCGCTCTCCCCGATCCAGTGCAGGCCGAGCATCGCGATGGCCAGCGTGCCGCACACGAGCGGCAGCACGACCGTCGCCCGGATGCCGAGCCGAGCGCGAGCGAGAGGAAAGGCGTTCCAGGGCATTCGGGTTCCGAGCGGCATCACGACACGGCGGCTCCTGCCCGGATGCTCCTGCCGAGTGTTATCGAACGGCCCATGGAGCTTGCCTATCGCGCTCCCGGGTGATTCCTTCGGGGCCGGCAAATAGTCACGAGGCGGATGCGACTTTTCCGAACATTCCGGAACGATCGACTGTTCCCGGAAGAACGACATCCCTGTCAACGACCGCTAAACTCGGCACGACCCGTCATCGACCCTCACCGTCGTTCCCTTTTCGTTCGAAATCCCTTCCCGCTCGCGAAAGGATGCCATGAGAACGTTCTGGCTGATCGCTCTGGTTCCGCTCCTGCTCCCGGCCATTCTACGAGGCGAGGAACAGGTCGAGGACCGTTCCGGACAGCCCTGCTGGATCCTGCGGAGCGACCGGGTCGAAGTCGCGGTGACGAAGGTCGGAGGCCACATGGCGCCGGTCGTGTTCGACCGGACATCGGAGAAGCCGATCCAGCCCTACTACGTCAGCCCGTGGCAGACGGAAAAGCGGACGCTCGACGTCCCCGTGCTCGTCCCGCTGCGGGGGGACTTCTTCTGCATGCCGTTCGGCGGCAACGCGGAGGCCTTCAAGGGCGAAAAGCACCCGCCGCATGGCGAGGTCGCCGGTTCTCCCTGGCAGTTCGTCTCTTCGGTCGACGGAACGACGGCGGACGGGAAGCGGCTGCACACGCTGACGCTCGCGCTCGAAACCAAGGTTCGGCCGGGGAAGGTCACGAAGCGAATTCAGCTCGTCGACGGGGAGGATGTGGTCTACACGCAACACGTCGTGGAAGGGTTCCGCGGTCCGGCGCCCGTGGCCCATCACGCCACGCTCGCCCTCCCCGAAACGCCGCGGTCGGTCGAAATCCGCGTCAGCCCGTTCCGGTTTGGCCGGACGAACCCGGGGGTCTTCAGCGATCCGGCGAACCGCGAGTACCAGGCTCTCGCCGTCAACGCGCCGTTTGAGGACCTGCGGAAGGTTCCGGTCCGGTTCAAGGACGCCTCCGACGCCGATCTGACCGCGTTCCCGGACCGGACCGGGTATGCCGACCTCATCGCCCTGGCGAACAAGCCGGACGGGGCGAACCCCGCCTGGGTGACCGCGTTCAACCGCGAGACGAAGTCGATGTGGTTCTCGCTGAAGGACCCGGCGGTTCTGCCGATGACGGTCTTCTGGATCGAGAACCGCGGCCGGCACGCCTCCCCCTGGGACGGGCGGAACCGGTGCCTGGGGCTGGAAGACGTGTGCGCCTACTTTGCCGACGGCCTCGTTCCGTCGGTCACCCCCAATGCTCTCAACGAGCAGGGGGTCAAGACGGCCCATGTCCTCAGCGGCGAGGAGCCGTTCGTCGTCAACTACATCCAGGGAGCGGCCCCGGCGACGGGCGCGGCCGGACGGATCGAATTCGGCCCCGGGGCGATGACCGTCCGGGGCGAGGACGGGACGGCCAAGACGGTCCCGGTCCGGCACGAATTTCTGAAAACAGGGAAGCTCTGAGCTGGCAGCGCGCGAGGCCCGGAGTCACTTCACGAAGAAGGGGACACGACCGATGTCAGGACCGCCGCCGCAACCGCATGCCGGCCCGGCTCAAGGGAGCGAACTGTCACGTCCGGAGCACGGGGACGCATCGCTGCTGAGTCTCTGGAGCCGCATTCCGCTCTACATCCGGATCCTGGCCGGCCTGCTCCTCGGCATCGTCGTCGGGGTCGTGCTGGGGCCGCATGCCCACATCCTGGAGGTCCCGAGCAAGCTCGTGCTCCGGCTCCTGGGGGCCCTCGCGCCGCCGCTCATTCTGCTGGCGGTGGTCCAGGTCCTGATGCGGGCGGAGCTTCCCAAGGGGGCCGCGTTCCGGCTGCTGAGCCTGCTGCTGCTCAACACCTGCGTGGCGATCCTCATCGGCCTGCTGGTTGCCAACATCCTTCAGCCGGGACGGTGGATCCCGGTGAAGCTCGAGGAGCCCGCGAAGGAAACCGCCGTCGTCAATCCGCTCTCGCTGTTCCTCGACAACATTCCCAAGAGCGTTCTGGGGCCCTTCGGGGACGAGGGGAAGGTGATCTCGGTCATCATGATCGCGGTCGCGTTCGGCATCGCGCTGCGGAGCCGGAAGGACCGCTCGATCGCCACCGTGTCGGACCTCGTCGACACCGCGCTCGAGACGCTGCTGACGCTGCTGCACTGGATCATCGAGATCATCCCGCTGGCGGTGTTCGGGATCGTCGCGTCGCTGATCGGCGTCCGGGGGTTCCACGCGTTCGTCCCGCTCGGGGGCTTCATCGTCGCGGTGCTCCTGGCCCTCGTGCTTCAGGTGGTCTACTACCTGGTCCGCATCCGCTTCGGGTCGTGGGTCGATCCCTTCAAGGTCCTGCACGACATGCGGGACGCCCTGGTGATGGCGTTCTCGACCGCCAGCTCGACGGTGACGATGCCGGTCACCTACTCGGCCCTCCGGGAGCGGGTCGGCCTGCGGGAGCGGTCGGCGAGCCTCGGCGCGCTTGTCGGGGCGAACTTCAACAACGACGGGACCGCTCTCTACGAGGCGATGTCGGCGCTGTTCATCAGCCAGCTCGTCGGGCAGCACCTGACGCTCGGCCAGCAGTTCATGGTGGTCCTGACGTCGATCGTCGCCTCCGTCGGAGCGGCCGGGATTCCCGAGGCGGGGATCGTCACGATGACCCTCGTCTTCAAGGCGGTCGGACTCCCGACCGAGTACATCCTGACGCTCCTGACGGTCGACTGGTTCCTCGACCGCTGCCGGACCGCGGTCAACGTCATGGGGGACGTCAACGTCAGCTGTCTCCTCGACGGCCACACGCCGGAATCGGCCGAGGTTCCTGCCGCAGCCCTGTCCGTTTCCGCGCCCGAACCGCCTCCCCCGTGATTGTCGTCCGGGCCGGTCCCTAGATCACCTCCTGAAGCGCCGCCATGAATTCGCCGCTCCGAAGACTCCTGGCCGACTACGGCATGGTCGGCGTGCTGCTGATCTTGTGCACTGTCTTCAGCGTGCTGACGATCCGGCCGCAGCCGATCTCGGGCGAAGGGGGCGGGGCGGGCCTGGCGGAGGAACTGCTGTCGCGGCACCCGGGGGGCCGGTTCGTCGTCATCGCCGGGAGCGGAGCGGAAGAAGCGGCCTTCGTCCGAGGCTTTGAAGGGACGATGTCGCGGGGCAACGGCCGGGTCGTCACCGCGGTTGCCGGTGAACCGCGTGCAGGGCGGCGGACGCTGACTGCCGCCGCCCAGGAGTCGCCGGTGCCCGACGCGATCGCGGTCTCGCCCGCGGCGCGGCAATGGGTTCTCTTCGACTCGCTCGCCGCGGACTTTCCGGCGCTGAAGGACGTTCCGCTCGTCGCCCCCCAGAGCCGCTCGTGGCCCGACTTCCTCAAGGTCGGAAACCTTCTCAACATCGCCAACCACATTGTCGTCGTGGCGATCATCGCCATCGGCATGACGATGGTGATCATCACCGGCGGTATCGATCTCTCGGTCGGGAGCGTGATCGCCCTCTCGGCCGTCGTGACCGGGCTGCTGATCGAGCGGCGATTCGGAGCCGAGAGCGCCACGACCGGACAGATGGTGGTGGCCGCCGCCGGAGGGCTGGCGTGCGCCGCGGCGATCGGCCTGTTCAACGGGACGCTGGTGACCCGCCTGGGGCTGCCGCCGTTCATCGTCACCCTGGGATCGATGCTCATCACGAGCGGCATGGCCTACAAGGCGACGAAGGGGGAGGAGATGCACCACCTCCCGGCGAGCTTCACCTGGCTGGGGCGAGGGACGCAGTGGGGGATTCCGAACTCCGTCCTGCTGCTGCTCGCCCTCTACATTGTCGCGCACCTCCTGATGTCCCGGACGATCCTCGGCCGGCATCTCTACGCGGTTGGGGGAAATGCCGTCGCCGCGCGGCTCTCCGGGATCCGGACCGGGCGGGTTGTCCTCTTCGCCTATATCGTCTGTTCGATCCTGGCCGGCATGGGGGGCGTCATCATGGCTTCCGAGCTCAAGAGCGGCTCCCCCCGGTACGGCCAGATGTACGAGCTCTACGTCATCGCGGCGGTCGTTGTCGGGGGGACGAGTCTCTTCGGCGGTCAGGGGACGATGTTCGGGACCCTGGTCGGCGCGCTGATCATCGCCGTCATCCGAAATGGGATGAATTTGTTGCATGTCGAGTCGTACACGCAGAATGTCATTTTTGGATCCGTTATTCTGGGGGCTGTGGTTCTCGATCAGTTCAAAGATCGACGGCTTCGCTCGGGTTGAGCCCGAGACGTCCGGACTGCGCATCCGGAGGCCGTGCCGGGGAGTCGTGCCATGCCGCAGATCATCGAAGGAATCCTGACGACGCGGAACGAGGACGGCACGACGAACGTCGCCCCCATGGGGCCGATCGTCCGCCCGGACTGGACGGAGTTCGTCTTTCGCCCCTTTCCGACCTCCGTCACCTACCACAACCTCAAGCGGACCGGGCAGGGGGTCTTTCACGTCACGGACGATGTCCGGCTGATCGTGGAAGCGGCCCTCGACCTGCCGTCCCCCGAGCGGGAGTTCCAGCCGACCAGTCGGGTTGAAGGGGAAGTCCTGGCGCAGACGTGCCGCTGGTACGAGGTCGAGGTTCAGTCGATCGACGAATCGGGCCAGCGCCCCCGGATGGCGGCCCGGGTTGTCGCCGAGGGGCGGATCCGCGACTTCTGTGGCTTCAACCGGGCGAAGCACGCCATTGTCGAAGCGACGATCCTGGCGACGCGGCTTCACCTGCTGACCCGGGGGGAGGTCGATCGGCAGATCGCGATGCTGGGGGTCACGGTCGAGAAGACCGCGAGTCCCGAGGACGCCGAGGTGTTTGAGATCGTCCGGCGGTTCGTCCGCGAGCATGTGCCGCCGACGCCGATCGAGGCGTAAGGAAACGACGTCCTTGCCGGGACGACTCGATAGCTCAAACCCAACGTGCCACGGCAGCCTGGGTCAAGGGGGTCTCACCCCCTTGCCGCCGGAGGCCTCTTCTCGGAGGAACCGTGGGACACAACGGGCGCCCCTTTGTGGAACCGGCGTTGAGAACTCACCGCTCGCCCGGAAATCGAAGCGGGTTGGTGAGGGGGGCATCCGGCACGGTGTCCGCGTTTGGACACGTGGTCCTTCAGACATCTCTCGACGAGAGGGCCTCCGGCGGGCAAGAGGGGCGTTGCCCCCTTGCATCCCCCACCAGGGGTGCCCCCTGGACCCCGGATTATTCGTCCGCTGACACGGCTGCCTCCTCCCTAGACGCTCGTCCCTACACCCTCATCCCCTCTATGATCCCCGGATGTCACAGATCCCGGTTTCCATCGCCTACGGCAGCGCCCGTCCCCTCTCACTTTCTATCGACCCGGCCCGGCTGCGCCTGAACTTCGTCCCCCCCCCGGCCGTCGCCGGACTGACGGAAAAGCTCGACGAACTCCTCGAACAACCGCTGGAGTTTCCCGCCCTGCGACAGGCGATCGTCCCCGGCGACCGCGTGGCCCTCGTCCTCGACCAGCGCGTCCCGCAGGGAGAACAGGTCCTCTCCAGCGTCGTCCGGCTTCTGACTTCGCATGGCGTCGAGGCCGGGGACATCCTCGTGCTCCAGCCGGCCGATCTCCGCGGCCAGCGGGCCCGCGATCCCCGCGGCGCCCTCGCGCCGGAAGCGGCCCGCGACGTTCAGTGGGCCACCCACGACCCCACCATCGAGGACGGCGCAGCCTACCTTGCCTCGACCGCTGGCGGCGAGCGGATCTATCTCAGCAAGAAGCTCCTCGACTCCGACGTCATGGTCATCCTCGGAGCGACGACGTTCGATCCCGTCCTCGGCTATCGCGGCACCGGCAGCGCACTCTACCCGGGCCTTTCAACGACCGAGGCCCTCCGCAAATCGATGGGACAGGGGCACGACGAACTGGGCCCGGACGACAGCCGCCCGATCCGCCAGATGATCGATGAGATCCAGTGGCTCGCCGGACTGCAGTTCGTCGTTCAGGTCATTCCGGGAGCGGGAGGGATGGCCGGGGGAGTCTTCGCCGGATCGGCCGACGCCGTCTTCCGCGAAGCCCGCGCGGCGCTCGGCGCCGCATGGAAGATCGCCGCCGGCGAGCGGGCCGAGATGGTCATTGTCTCGGTCGACGAGCCGGCGTCGCGGCAGACCTGGTTCGAGATCGGAGCCGCCCTCGACGTCGCCCGCCGCCTCGTCTCGAAGGACGGCCGGATCATCCTCCTGAGCCAGATCCAGGCGCCGCTGTCGGAAGGGATGGAGATCCTCCGGGAAGCTCACAAGCCGCGCGACGCCCTGAAGCCGCTCCGCGAGCGTCAGCCCGCCGACCTGATCCCGGCGACCCAGATCGCGCAGGCCCTCGACTGGGCGAACGTCTATCTCCTGAGCCGCCTTCCGGGTGACACGGTCGAAGACCTGTGCATCGTTCCGCTCAACGACATCGCCGAGGTAGAGCGGCTCGTCGAACAGGCCGAAGACGTCACCGTTGTGGGCGCGGCGCATCACGTCAGCGTGACCGCGTCTTAAGGCGCGTCGGCGGGACGGTGCCGGCTAAGCGAACTTCCAGATCGCCTGCCGCAGTTGTGCTTCGGGAGCGGTCTTGAGCCGCTCGTACCACACGGTCACGAGCCGACCATCCGCCCGCTCGACCGTCGACGGATACCCCAGGTCGCCCCCCGCTCCATCCCCGGAAATCGTCGCCGGCGCGCTCCACGTCTTCCCGTGGTCCTCGCTCACCCGCACCTGATTCCCGAACGGCGCCCGCCGATAGCCGTACGACATCAGGAGCCGCCCATCCCGCAGCCGCAGCAGATGGCTCGGCAACCCCCATACACCGATGGACCGCGGAACGGACCACGTCTTTCCGCCGTCCGTCGACTCCGACTGCAGCGTCTCCCCCGCGTTCGGCTTGTTGTGGTTCCGGATGTGGCACACGATCGTCCCGTTCGCCGCCTCGACCGCGTGCATCTCGTGATACTCCTTGTGATTGTCTCCTGGCCGCGTCGGGATATCGGCGAGCCATTCCCAGCTCTGACCATCATCGGTCGACCGGCACACCCCGACCTTCCGGTCCGGCTCCCAGAGCGCCACGCCGGGATAGAGAAGCCCGCCGCCCGTCAGGCTCACCGGTCCGTGCGGACTGTTGACCGGCACCCGGTAGCGGGCTGACCAGTTCACCCCGCCGTCGGTCGACCGCAGCATCCAGCATCCCAGCTCGGCCTGCCGCTGCTCGGCGGAGATCCGGTTGTGAACGGCCCGCCACTCGTTGAGCAGCTTTTCGTCCCAGGCTCCCGGCTGTCCCGCCGCGATCGCTTCTGCCTTCTTGAGCACCGGCTCGTAGGCGAGCGACGTGAACGTCGTGATGAGGATGGTTCCCTTGGCGGTTTCGACGACGCCGGCATCGCGGTCGTCGATGGGACCGTCGTAGATCACCTGTGGCCACCGCCACGTCTTGCCGCCATCCTGGGACCGCATCAGTTCCACGCGGCCGAACGGACAGACGTGCGTCTCCCGGCCGCCGGAGAAGACCAGCAGGAGTTCGCCATTGGCCCGCGCCGCGACCGTTGGCCAGCCGTGATAGAGCGGGGCCTTGTAGCTGATGATCCGGGTCTCTTCGACCTCGATCCCGGGGCCTGCGGCGGGGGGTGTGTCGCCCCAGGCGGTCCGCGCGCCGAGTGCCAGGACCATGGATGAGCGCAGCCAGTTCCGGCGATCCATTCGGTTCACGTCACGCCTTTCCGCACGATGCCGCGGTTGGCGACGCGAGCGCGAAGGGCGCTCCGCCGGTCCGGGCACTTTGTTCATTGTGCCGCCAGACAGGAGGATCGCAACCCGCGCGGAATGGCCGGCTCAAATCGCGTCCCAGCCGGCACGGCTCCCATAGCTCAAACCCAATGTGCTACGGCAGCCTGGGGTCAAGGGGGCCACGCCCCCTTGCCGCCGGAGGCACTCCTGTGAGGAACCGTGGTATGCAACGGATGCCCGCTTTGTGGAACCGGCAGTGAGAACTCACCGCTCACCCTGGAATCCCCGCGGGTTGGTGACGGGGCATACGACACGGTGTCCGCGCGTGGACACATACTTCTTCCGACGGTGTCCGACGAGACGGCCTCCGGCGGGCAAAGGGCCAGAAAGACAACACAGGCCCCTCTGCACTCCCCACCAGGGTGCCCCTGGACCCGACTTGATGTCGTTCTCCTGCCTTAGAGCTGAGTCGGCTCCGGTTCCCCCTGCAACGCCGGTTCGGCCCGCGCCGGCTTCTCCTCCTCGCGTGCGGTCACCGGGAGACCGAAGCTGGCGATCAGCAGCAGCGCGCCGCCAAACACGATCCCCAGCACAAGCGCATTCTTCACGACCCAGGTCACCCCATCCCCACCATCCGTCAGATGCCCCGCCGGACGCGCGGGAGCAAGCGAGATCGTCGGGACGTCGGTCTCCGGGTTCGTCGGGTCGGGCCCCAGAGGAGGCAACGCCGCTCGCGATCCCTCCTCGGCCACCGGCCGCGCGAGACGAAGCTCCGGTCCCGCGACAGGCGGAACCGCAGGAGCCAGGCTCGCGATCACGTTCATGTCCGAAGCCGGAGGCGATTCGGACTGCGACCGGTCGAGGGCCTCGGCAACGTCCACCATCGTCCAGAATCGGTCATCCGGCCGCGGAGAAACGAGCCGATCGACAATGTCGGCGAGCGCCGGCGAGACGCCGGGACGAAGCGTGCGGACCGGAGGGGTCGGCTCCTGCCGCCGCGCCGACCAGGAACGGTCGTCGCCGCCAGGAGCGGGCGCTGAATGACCGGTGAGGAGGGAATAGAAGGTCCGGCCGAGTCCGGCCAGGTCATCCCCCCCGCTGAACTGGGAGCCGTCTGCCCCGGGCTCGGAAGCTGAGACCGGGACAAAGCCGGCCGGCAGCACCCGGACGGTGCCGGCGGCATCGATCAGCAGGTTCTCCGCGCGGACGTCGCCATGCCGCTGTCCCGCCTCGTGCAGGCGGGACAGCCCCTGGACCGTCTGCCGGAAGAGGCTCACGACCTCGCTCATCGGTATGGCGTTCCGCCGGGCCCGCGTCTCCAGGATCTCGGCGTCGTCGTGTCCGTCTTCCAGCGGCATCGCGAGGTAATGGATCGCATTGATCCCCGCGGAGTCCGTTCCGACATCGGAGATCCGCAGGAGGTGCGGATCCTCGGGGATCGACGCGGCCTCCATCGACTGGCGGAGCCGCTCCAGAATGGCCTCGTCCGGACCGCGGCGGGGAAGGTCGATCTTGAGCACGCAGGGCTCGCCGGTCGGGACACGCTCCGCGAGATAGGTCGATCGCGTCTCCTGCCGGTGCAGGGGCTTTCGCAGCCGATACGGTCCCAGGTGGAAGCCGTGGAACTTCCCCTGCAGCAGCGCCTCGGACTGCCAGGGGGTGACCAGGCCGCGGCGGACCATCTCGTGAGCGAGCCGATCGGCGTCCCACGAACAGGCCCCGCGGAACTCAAGGTCGCGGACAAAGTCACTGAGACGGGATTCGGAGACGATTCCGCTCAGGCGCGTTCCAGCCAGGAACGATTCGACGGTGTGCAGGGAGGACATGAGGACCGATCCGGCGCGAAGCGTTTCAGGGACTCGGAAAGGGGAGCCGCCGGAGATCGCCCGCCAGAATTCGGCGGATGCGAAAATCTCGCACAACAACTCCTCGTCCTACTAACGTTCCCGATAGAAACGCCGCGGGACAGCCCGTTGACCCGGAAGCGCACGAATCACTGCGTTGATGAAAGGAAGCAACGCGAGACACCCGGACGGTCGTCACATTCGGAACAGACGTCAGATCCGGCACTGTGTCCCAACCGGGTCCAGGGGCACCCTGGTGGGGGATGCAAGGGGGCAACGCCCTCTTGCCCGCCGGAGGCCTGGCCGTCGAGAGATGTCTGAAGGAGCACGTGTCCAAGCGCGGACAAAGTGTCGTACGCCCCCTCATCTAACCCGCGGGGATTGCAGAGTGGGCGGTGTGTTGTGAGGGAGTCCTCAACGCCGGCTCCACAAAGGGGACGTCCGTTGTGTCCCATGTTTCAGCGAGGAAGAGGCCTCCGGCGGCAAGGGGGTGAGACCCCCTTGACCCCGGCTGCCGTGGCACGCTGGGTTGAGCTGAGACGCTGTGCCGGCAAGGACGTCGTCCGAGCCAGCGGGACAACGCATTTCTACCGCTAGCCCCTGTTAGCTCCGCTGGGCTTCGACTGTTGGGGAGCGCCCCCCTCCTCCGAGATCTCCTCCGGCCGGAAGGCGACATCGATGAGAGTCGTCACCCCCCGTCCGGACTTGCTGAACCCCTTGCGGAGATGGAACCGCCACAGGAGTTCCTCGTCCGGCATGTCGAGGACCGGCGTCGACGGGATGAAGGTCTCCAGCGTCTCGCCCGGAGCGAGCTCGTGGCCCAGCTCCTGCCCCTTGAGAACATTCTGGTCGGTGTGCGGATGGGTCAGCATGTAGCCGAACGCGCGGTGGTCCGAGGCCTTGGCGATGAAATTGTTCGTCTGATATCCCGGAGTCAGCCCGATCGGCTGCTTCGTGTAGACGAGATACCGGTCCAGGACCGGAATCGTCTGGTCCTGGGAGACGTTGCGGAAGCGGATCCAGAGCTTGACGACCGGCCCTTCCGGGAGCGGGGCGAGCGACGGATCGACGGGGTTCACGTACTCCACCATGCCGCGGGTCAGCCGGACCGGCTCGACCTCGATGTTGCCGAACCGCCGCTTCTCACCCAGGCGGATCCTGTGGCCCGGATTGAGCTCCACATCCTGCTGCATCACCTTGACCTGGCCCGCCTTCAGGACCGGCATGTCCGGAAGACTTTCGAGCCGGTCCTCGCGGACCGACTTGTCCATCAGCCGCTTGAACAGGATTCCGGCGGCGATCGTCGACAGGACCGCGTAGCTGATGAGCGCGATCTTGAGAGTATCGCGCTTCGGTGCGGGCCTGGACGCGGGGACGCGGCTGGTCGAAGGCCCGGAGTCCGAAGTGAAGGCTGAGTCGGACGCAGCCGAAGAGTGCCACGGCGCATCGCCGGTTGCCTCATCCGCCGCCGGAGCGGCCCCCGTCATCGCGGCCACGCCCAGCGCCGCGGCCCCGAAGGCCGCTGCTTCTTCGAGAGGGAGCGGAAATCCCGCCGGCAAGGTCTCGAGTGTCTGCTGCTCAGCCGCCGCCTCGTCCGCAGGTGTCGTAGGGCTGGCGTCGCCGCTGGCAACGTCGCCGGTCGGACTCAACTCCGACGGAGGCGCGGTCGGCGCGGGCGACGAAACGGTCGACAGTTCATTGGCGGTCAGAGAGGACGTTGCGGTCGGGAAGACGAACGTCGCGTACGGGTCTTCTCCCTCGTGACCGGGCATCGGTGCCGGCTCGGGCGCCGTCACAGGTTCGGCGGCCGCGTCGGCCACGCTCGCCTCTGCGCTGACTGCCGGGACGTCGGACGGGGGGGCAGGTTCAGCTTCCGATGCCGCCGGTTCCACGACCGCGGCATCGGCCACGGTCGGCGGCTCCTGCTCAGTCTCGAAAGGGGGCTCGACGCCGATATCGAGCGCCGCCAGTCCTCCATCCTCGGGAAGGGGGATCGGAACCGTCGTGTCGAACACCGGGCGCGGGAAGGAGAATTCCCCCGGCTCGTTGGCCAATGGCGAGGGATTCCCCGGCGTCTCCGGGCTCTCGCCGAATTCCCCGGTCCCCGATTCCCCGGTCCCTGTTGCCCCTGTCCCCGCCGTTCTGGTCTCCTCCGCTGCCGCGGTCGGTTCCAGGGGGAGCGTGTGGACGGAGGACTCGGCCGCCGCTTTGACCGCCGCGGCATCGAGCACATCCGTGTTCGACTCCGCCACCTTGTTCAGACCCAGCCGTCCTTCGGAGGAGGCCAGCGTCGAAGAAGGGAGATCGTCGAAGATCGAGCTGCTGACTTCGTCCGGAGGAGTCTCGGCCCGTCCGACCGAGGAATCACTCATGACGTGCGAATCTTGTCCATCCGGGCGCGTACCGGGATCTGAGTTGTTGAGCGACATAAAGCCTAGCGTGCCATCGCCAAAGACCGTTGAAGCCGCCATCGTGCCATGCCGCGGAGGAATTCGCAACACGCTGTCCGAAAGGACAGTTTTCCGGATCGCGCTGCCGGGAGCCGTCGGTGGAAAGCGGGCGTTTCCGTTCGCCTGCGGGGCAGCTGTTTCCGTAGACTCCTCGTCAGGGACGGGCGATTGAACGGGTTGTGCCGGAGCAGCCATCCCGCGGAGCGCGGTCGGACCAGCCGATTTCCGAGCCGTCGCCGGCACGTTTCTCCCCTGGCATTCGAATCTCGCAGGATCAGGCCATGACCGACCGCCGCCGTCACCGAGGCTGGAAGGAACTGCTGCTGGGCCGGCTGCCGCTCGAGACGGAGACGAACGTCTTCATCCTGGTCAACCTGCTCGACTTCTTCATGACGTACTGGATGCTCATGTCGGCTCAGCCGGAGAACGGCCGGTTCTACGAGGCCAACCCGTTCGCGAGCTACTTCCTCTACCGCTGGGGGGTGACCAAGGGGCTGCTGGGCTACAAGCTGACAACGGTTCTCGTCGTCTGCCTGATCGCCCAGATCGTGGCCCTCACGCGGCTGGAAACCGCGCGGCGGCTGCTGATCTTCGGGACGCTCGTCATCGCCGGCGTGGTCGTCTACAGCGGCCTGCTCTACGTCCGCCACACCGGCGGCCCGCTCGTCTGAGGTCCCAGGCAGCGGCGATCTCGACGCTCGTCCTGTCTCGGCACGGCCGGAGCAAACTTCTCCGAACCTTGACACCCGCGCCCCGTCTCGGCACCTTACAAATCGACGTTCACGCATGTGACTGTCGCTCCGAGTCCCTCCTCCCCCGACCGATGGACGCCCGGTCCATCTCCCGGTCCACTGTTGACCGGCCCCGCCCGCTCGCCTCCCTCGCCCCCAGCCCGCCTAGGGAAAGCTGTCTATGCCCATGTCGTTCCTTCGCGCGTTCTCGCTCCTGGCCGTTCTGTTCGGAGTGACGTCCGTCGGTCTGGCGGACGATGCCGCGCTGACGCAGCTCAAGACCGAGTCCGATGCCGCCAAGACCCAGAGCACGGCGGCCGCCGCGGCTCATCAGGAGGGGGCCGGCAAGCTGCGGATGCTGGAGCAGCAGCTCCTCAAGGCCAAGCGGGAGCTGGACCTCGCGAACAAGCGTCTCAAGGAGCAGCAGGACGCGCTCCCCAAGCAGCAGGAAGCCCTGACCAAGGCGACCGAGCCGAAGACCGCGGCGGACAAGGCGCTCGAAGAGGCGACCAAGGGGGCTGCCGAAGCAAACAAGGGAGTCGAGGAAGCGGCCAAGCGGGCGGAAGAAGCGGCCAAGACCAACGACGCCAAGCAGATCGAAGAGGCCAAGAAGGCACAGGACGAGAGCAAGAAGACGCTCGAGCAGAAGAACAAAGTCGTCGAGGAGAAGAAGAAGGCCCTGGAAGGCGTGACGAAGCCGTTCGCGGACGCCGACGCCGTCGTCAAGAAGACGAACGAAACGATCGCCGCCGCCCAGCAGACGATTACGACCTCGAACGAAGCGATCGCCAAGCTCGATCCCGAAGTGACCGCCCTCAAGGGACAGGTCCCGCAGCTGGAGGCGGCCTCGACCACCGCGCGGCAGGCCTACATCGCCAAGCAGAAGGGGGTCGAGCAGCACCTCAAGGGAATGGGGCAGTGGGTCTCGTTCTCGCAGGAGGTCGCGCCGGTCTTCTACCAGCGGTGCCTCGCCTGCCACAACGCCCGGATGGCCAAGGGGCGGTTCAACATGGAGAACTACGCCGCGATCATGAAGGGGGGGGAGTCGGGCGCCGCTATTGAGCCGGGGAAGACCGACAGCAATCTCTGCCAGCAGATCGCCGACGGCACGATGCCCCAGGACGCCGACCCGCTGACCGCGGAGCAGATCGCCCTCGTCAACAAGTGGGTCCAGCTCGGAGCCCAGCTCGACGTCGGCGTCGAGCCGACTGCGGCCCTGATCCGGGTTATCCCCAAGTTCACGCAGCCCGCCGCGCCGGAGGCCTATCCGGTCCCGGTCTCGGTCGCCGCCGTCGCGATCAGCCCCGATGGAAAACTGCTGGCGACCGGGGGCTACCACGAGCTTCTGCTGTGGGACATGGAGCAGGGGACGATCGTCCGCCGGATCGGCAACGTCGCGGAACGGGTCCATCACATCGTCTTCCATCCCGACAACCAGCGGATCGTCATTGCGGCGGGCACGCCGGGGCAGGTCGGGGAAGCGAAGGTCTTCCAGATCGCCGACGGCAAGCTCCTCGCCGATCTCGTGACGACCGAGGACTCCGTTTTCGGCGTCGCCCTTAGTCCGGACGGGAACCGCCTCGCCACCTGCGGCGCGGATCGGACGGTTCACATCTTCGACGTCGCGACCTGGAAGGAAGAAGTCCTCATCGAAGACCACGCCGACTGGGTGATGGACGTCGCCTGGTCGCCCGACGGCAAGCGGATCGCGACCGCGAGCCGTGACAAGACGTCGAAGGTCTTCGACAGCAAGACGGGTGACGGCGTCGCGACGTTCAGCGCGCACTCGGACGCGGTCTACACCGTCGGCTTCCTGGCGGACAACGAGCACGTCATCTCCGGTGGCAGCGACAAGCAGCTCCGGGTCTGGAAGATCGCCGACTCGAAGCAGGCCCGCAATATGGGACTCGGCGGCGAAGTTCTCCGGCTCCGGATTCTGCCGGACAACCGTGTCGTCTGTGCCAGTGCCGACAAGACGGCCCGGCTGTACAACGCGGCGGACGGCAAGCAGCTCAAGAACTTCCAGGGCTCGAAGGACTGGCTTTACACGGTTGATTTCCATCCGGCGACGAATAAGGTCGTGACCGGCAGCTTTGACGGGGAGATTCGGTTGTGGAACGCCGAGTCGGAGAAGGTGGAGAAGTCCTGGACCGGCTCTCCGGGGATCGCTGCTCCGCAGACGGCGGCGAAGTAATTGCGAGGGCTGCGAGTTTTCCCGGGTCCAGGGGCTACCCTGGTGGGGAGTGCAGAGGGGCAACGCCCCTTTGCCCGCCGGAGGCCCGTCTCGTCTCGATCTCTCTGAAAGAGCGAGGGGCCAACCGCGGACAAGGTGCCGGATGCCCCCCTATCTAACCCGCGGGGATTGCAAAGCCAGCGGTGGGATGTGAGGGAGTCCTCAACGCTGGTGCCACAAGGGGGACATCCGTTGTGTCCCACGGTTCGTCATCGAAGAGGCCTCCGGCGGCAAGGGGGTGAGACCCCCTTGACCCCAGCGGCCGAAGAACATTGGGTTTGAGCAAAGGGAGCTACGCCGGCAAGGACGCGGTTCGAGACAGCGGGAGCAGAACGCGTCCTTCTGCGCAATACCCACGCTGTGCTTCAGTGAACAAAGATCGGAGTTGCAAACAACGCATCTTCAGATCGCGGCGTCGCCGTCACCCTTGCCCGTCCCCTCCAACCGCGATTGCGCCAGAATCCGCTCGCGGAACGCCGGCACCGTCCCCTCACGGATCGCCCGCCGCAACCCCTTCATGACGTCCTGGTAGTACGCCAGGTTGTGGACCGAGATCAGCATCGGCCCCAGCATCTCGTCGGCCTGGAACAGGTGCCGCAGATAGCCGCGGCTGAAACCGTGGCACGCCGGGCAGGCACAGTCCGGATCGAGCGGCCCCGTATCCCGCTGGTGCTTCTGGTTCCGCAGCTTGACGATCCCGCGGCTCGTGAACGCGGTCGCGTTCCGCCCGTTGCGGGTCGGCATCACGCAGTCGAACAGATCGATCCCCCGCATCACCGCCTCGACGAGGTCGATCGGCCGGCCGACCCCCATCAGGTACCGCGGCTTCCGTTCCGGCAGGACCGGGACCGTGAAGTCGAGCGTCCGGTACATCTGCTCGGGACTCTCGCCGACGCTCAGCCCCCCAACGGCGTATCCCGGGAACTCGATCGGCAGCAGCTCCGACGCCGACCGGATCCGCATCCCCTCGTCGATTCCCCCCTGGACGATCCCGAACAGTGCCTGGTCCGCGCGGCGGTGGGCATCGCGGCAGCGGCGGGCCCAGGCGGTCGTCCGCGCGACCGCGGCGGCGATGACGTCCAGCGGCGCATCGGCCGGCGGACACTCGTCGAGGCACATGATGCAGTCCGCCCCCAGGTCCTCCTGGATCTGGACCGCTTTCTCCGGCGAGAGATGCAGCAGCGTGCCGTCGAGATGCGACTTGAAGACGACCTCGTCGTCGGACAGTTTTCGCGCGGAGGCGAGGCTGAAGACCTGGAAGCCGCCGCTGTCGGTCAGGATCGGCCCGGACCACTGCATGAATTCGTGGAGACCGCCCAGGTCCCGCACCACCTCCGGTCCGGGCCGGATCGCGAGGTGATACGTGTTGGCCAGGATCATCGTCGCGCCGAGGTCGGCGAGCTGATGCGGCCAGACCCCCTTGACGGTCCCCCGCGTCCCGACCGGCATGAAGGCGGGAGTCTCGACCGTCCCGTGCGGCGTCACCCATCGGCCGCGGCGGGCCCGGGTGGCGGTGTCGGTCTGGTCGAGGAAGAACTCAAATGCACTCATGGGATCGGCACGGTATTCTGCTGGAGCGCCTCGGGAAAGCGTGGATGTCGCCGCTTCCGGCCGATCGTCGGAAGCGGGCGGCACTGATTTCGTCAAAGGTCCGTCATGGCTGAGCAGTACGTTCCCGGTCCGCCCCCCGTCGTCGGCATTCCTCCGCTGGCCGGCCTCTGCACCTTCGAGGAGGCGTCGCGGGAGGGGCTTTCGGTCGATGCCGCGGTGTCGTGGCTCAAGCGGCTGCACTTCGCCTTCGTCCGGCTCCACGAGATCCTGATTGCCCGGATTCCGTCGGAGCCGCAATACGAGCTCAAGACCGCCTACAGCCACCACGCCTATCTCTGCGCGGAGCACGCGACCGCCATCCGGACCCGCGTGAGCGAGATGCGGGAGCCGCCGCTGGGACTGGAGGTCGTCCCGCATCCGGGGCTGGCGTACGTCTTCGATGAGATCGAGTCCGCTCCCTCCTCCCGGGAACTCGTCTGGGGGGCCTACGGCATCATGCTCCTGGCGGTCCAGGATGCGCTCGCGAAATACCTCGAACGGACGAACCGGCTGGCGGATGCCCCGTCGGCGCGGCTCGTGCGGTTCGCCGACCTCGAAGTCGCCGACATGCTCCGCTTCGGCGAAACCGCCCTCGCCGCGCTCCTCTCTCCGGCGGAGCGCAAAGCCCTGCAGCCCTGGACGGCGTCCCTCGGACAGGCTCTCGCCGCCGCGGGCGGGCTGTCGGGCCAAGCAGGTCCGCTGAGCGAAACGCTTCCTGAGCGGAACTTCTCCGCGCGGCCGCGAGCCTTCGATCCGGTCCCGCGCCGCGACGCCCGGTTTCAGGACCCGTACAACGCCGGCGTGAACCCGGAGGCCTTCCTCTACGACGAGCGGTTCTCCTCGCGCGACAAGACGCTGATGATGTTCTACAAGCGCCTGCGGGAGATCGACGTCCCGGAGATGATGGCCAGCATCCTGGCGGAGACCCCGGGCAAGCCGTGGGGCTTCTACCGCGACATGTCCCGCCAGCTCTGGGACGAAGCTCGCCACGCCATGATGGGGGAAGTCGGGTTCCGGTCTCTCGGCATCGACTGGACCGCCATCCCGATCAACTTCACCTGGTCGCTCAACCTCAACACGCAGCTCACCGCCCAGGAACGGCACGCCGTCCTGTTCTACATCGAGCAGGGGCTCATGCCCCGGACGGGCAAGCGGTACGAGTGGGAAGTCGGCACCGCCTCCGGAAACCCGCTCTCGGGGGTCTTCCAGGACTTCGACTGGGCCGATGAAGTCCTCCACGCCCAGATCGGCCGGCAGTGGTACGTCCCCGGATTCGCCGGCCTGAACGAAGCGCTCGCCTACGGCGACCAGTGCTGGTCCCGCGTCCTGAGCCACTGGCACGAATACCGGGACCAGGGACTGACCGAGCACCGAAACTGGTGGCCCGAAGTGTACCGCTCCGCTTGCGAGACCTGGGGAGTCGCCCCCGATCCCGAGGGGATGGCGTTCTCGGAAACGTATGCGACCGTGCGGGCGGATTTGAAGACGATCTCGGCATCAGGATGACAACGTGATCGAGGCGCCGGATCGAAGTCCGCGGATCAGACGTCAGAAGTCATCGTCTGAGGAATCAGCCCTTCGCCATGAATAGGGCACGAGAAGGATGAGCGGGTATCTGTCACGGGAACACGAAGTCATCCATCGTCTGACGACGTCGACGGATCTGGCCGTCCGCGACGCATTGCTCCAGGAACTGGAATGCCTGCGGGTCGAGAGGTGCCACTTCCACGAGCGGTGGCGGTGGATCTACGACGTTGGCGAGTTCCACTGCTGGACTGAAACTGGCTACGACCCGTCGCTGTCACAGTGGCCCCGCGATATCCAACTGCTGGGGGCGATGGCATACGGTGTGTCAGACATCCAGAACGGCGGCCTCCACCAGTTCTTCGGGAACGAGACGGGGACGATGGCTCCCGAGATGGCGGAGTGGTGCGAACGAAATGATCTGCCGCACATCGCCGACATCCTGCGCGAGGCGATGGCGATCGTCGGTGATCCTTATCCGCGATCGCAGTCGGAACGTCGTCAGATCCTCACCGCCTGGATCACCGAAATGGGTTTCGAGAAAGGTCGCGAGGCTTGGGATCCGTTCCAGTCGCTCGATTCCCGGTTCTACGAGACCTGGGAGAGTGTCTCGTTCGACGATACCGCGGATCGCTGGTTGCGGGACGTCTGCGGCATTCGAAGCCTTCGGCAACTTCCTCCCGGCGTCGTCGATTTCGGCCCCTTTTCGAACCACTTCGTCCGCGCCTACTGGAACGATCGCGCGACTCATCCAGACGGCGAGCCGATGCCCCTGACGGTCGATCAGGTCCTGGAGAAGATTCGGCACCATACCGCTTCGGCCGATTTCCGGACCTTCCGGATCCAGATGGGCAACCCTTTCGGTGCTCCTCTGGTGACCACATTTCAGCGAGAGGGGAATGACTGGAGCGTCGTCGGATTTCGGGAGGGTGGCGAGGACTTGTTGCAGGAGCCGAAGGCCGCGGCCGTCCGATCGAGGCTGAATCGCGTTTTCGAAACCTGCCGGCAGCTTCTGGCGCTCCCAACGGACCGACCAGACGGCGTGTCTCCTTGAAACGCGCGGCGGCGTCCCGTTCCGATCCCTGACGAACGCCGAGGCTGCGGTTACACTCCCCGCGTCGCGAAAACCCATCTCATTCGCCAATCCCCATGATCTCGGCCGTCGTCACCAAGATGAAAAAGGAAGACCTTCCCGCCGGGGAGGTCCTCTGCAGCTACTGCAGCGGGAAGTGCTGCCGGTACTTCGCGCTGCCGATCGACAAGCCGGAGGAGCGGAAAGAGTACGAGAACATCCGCTGGTTCATGCTCCACGGGCGGGTCGGGCTCTTCGTCGAAGGGGAGACGTGGTACCTGATGGTCTTTAACGACTGTCGCCACCTGCTGCCCGACAACCGCTGCGGAATCTACGAGACCCGGCCGACGATCTGTCGCACGTACTCCACCGACAACTGCGAGTACGACGACGACGGGATCTACGACCAGTATTTTGAGGCTCCCGAGCAGATGTGGGAGTACATGCAGGCGATGCTTCCGGCCGAGCGGCCGCGGAAGTTTTCGGTCGAGCCGCCTCATCCGGCGGAGATTTCGCTGCCGGTGATCTGATCAGGGCCGGCGGCCGGGTGATCGCCAGGAGAGCGGACAGCCGAGCCGGTTCCATCAGACCGGCTTCTAGAGATTGCGTCTCAGCGGACAGCTTCCGCAGGCGCCGATGATGTCGTTGATCCGCCGATGGCAGCAGGTGCAGCCGTCTCCGGCTCCCGTCATCGACCGGACATCTTTCCAGGTCTCCGCGCCGCAAGCCGAGACGGCATTGACGATTTCGGACTGACGAACGGCGAGACACCGGCAGACGATCGGGTCGTCTTGCGCGGGAAGAGAAGCCGTCAGATCAGTTTGCCGAACCATTGTCGCCGCCAGAGCAGTCGCAATTGAGACGCTGTCTCAGTAAGCGTATCGGCGATCAGAATGACCGTCAAACTCTGGAAGTTGAATTTCCAGTAATGAGGAGGGGGCACGGTTACAGAATGCGGCGCCCGTCCGGCCTCTACGGGGCGGGCGGGGTCAGCCCCATGTCGGCGAGCAGGAACTTCATGTCGTCCCACACCGGTTTTTTTGCCTCCGGGTTCCGCAGGAGGTACGACGGGTGGTAGGTGCAGAGGACCTTCGCCTCCCCGTGGCGGTAGAATCGCCCGCGCATCTTTCCGATCGAATCTGTAACGCCCATCAGGTTTTGCGCCGCGACGGAGCCCCAGCACACGATGTACTCGGGGCGGACGGTCTCGATCTGCCCGTCGAGGTATTCGCGGCAGTTGGCCGCCTCGGTCGGCAGCGGCGTCCGGTTCCCCGGCGGGCGGCAGCGGAGGATGTTGCAGATATAGAGGTCTTCCCGCTTCCAGCCGCAGGCGGTGATGATCCGGTTGAGAAGCTGCCCGGCCCGCCCCACGAACGGCTCTCCCTGGGCATCCTCGTCCGCCCCCGGGGCCTCGCCGATGAACATCACCGTGGCATTGGGGTTGCCGACGCCAAAGACTGTCTGAGTCCGGGTTTGCGCCAGTTCCTGACAGCGGACGCACTGCGCGACGCGGGCCGCCAGCGCGGCGAGGCGGTCCTGTCGGCTCTGGAGGGAGTCGGCGCGAGCGGGCGGCATGTCGTCCGGTTCGGTGAGACTGGCCGCAGCGGCCGGCGGAGGAGCAGGGGAAGCGGCGGCCGCCCGTTCAACTGCGAGGATTTCCCGCGGCGGGGGGCCGACTTCGGGCTCGATTTCGACCGGAGGAGCGGGGGCAGCAGGGACCGGCGCGGCCGCCACGGGAGGAGTGGGGGAAGCCGGCGGAACCGGAACCTCCGCCTCAGGAACGGCCGCCGCGTCCGCGGCTGACGCCGGCGGGCTGTTGGGAACGTGCGTCAGCCCTGCGAACTTCCAGCTGTCGAGCCACTGGCGGCGTGCAATCTGTTCGTTCGGCATGGTCAAACCTGTCCACGGCTCCGGCAGGAGGCGGACTGCGTTTTAGAGGCGGAAATCCGAAAGTCCAAGCCTGAAGGGCCCGTAGCCGGATCCAGCCGCGAGGTGATTCCGGCGCCGGCCGATCGGCGGGCGGGCCCCGGTTTTCCTCACAAGCGGCATTCCGGCAGCCCGCGCCGCGAAATCGCCGTGAAACGGAAGCGTTTTGAGCGGTCCGGGGCAACTCGCCAGCCGTTCCCGCTTTCTGCGTGAATCTCTGCGGAATGCGATTCGCGAGAGCGGGGGTACGGATGTCGCATCCCCCTCGGCACGCGGCTAGAATCCGCGGTCTTGTGGATCCGTAGGACCTTTGAGGAGTGGCGGTGGACGCGTTGTTTGGCGGCTCGATGACGAATCTGCTCGCATTCTCGGGTCCGTGGGGCCAGGAGTTCGAATGGGGCCACCTCGGTCTCATCGGGCTGCTGATCGTCCTCGAAGGGGTTCTGTCGATCGACAATGCGCTCGTCCTGGGGCTGCTGGCGAAGCGGCTTCCCAAGGCGCAGCAGCCCCGGGCGCTGACCTACGGACTCGTCGGGGCGTTCGTCTTCCGGTTCATCGCCATCGCCACCGCCAGCTACCTGCTGCGGTGGTGGGTCGTGAAGCTCCTTGGCGGCGGGTACCTGCTGTACGTCGCGCTCAAGCACTTCTTCTTCGAGACGCAGGAAGAAGTGGATGAGACGATCACCTCCGACGCCGCCGGCCAGCCGCGCATCGTCGAGCGGACGACCGGCCGCGAACTGACCGACACCGAAGAAGAGGTCGAGATCGCCGAGCGCGTTCCCGTCCCGGTCTCCGAAGAGGTCATGCGGAAGGAAGAAGCGGCCGCGCGGGTCTCGGCCCGCAAGTTCTGGTCGACGGTACTCGTGATCGAGCTGACCGACATCGCCTTCGCGATCGACTCGATCCTGGCGGCGATCGCGCTCGTCGGGACCCCGCCGAAGGGCCATCCCGAGACCGCGCCGCACCCGCAGCTGTGGGTCGTCATCGCCGGCGGCATCCTGGGCGTGATCCTGATGCGGTTCGCCGCCGTCCTGTTCATCAAGCTCCTCGAGAAGTTCCCGCGGTTCGAAACCGCCGCGTATCTCCTGGTCTGCGTGATCGGCGGCAAGCTGCTGGCGGACTGGTGGTTCAACTCGACGACGAAGACGGTCCTGGACTTCCACAGCCCGCATTCGCCGGCCTTCTGGACCTTCTGGATCGCGATGCTGGTCTCGTTCTGCGTCGGCTTCATCCGCAGCAAGCCGAAGCCCGAGGCGGCCGCCTGACGCGGCCTCGGACCGATTTCGCCGGTTGATGACCAAAGACGGCCCCAACCTTCTCGGGCTCTCCCGTCTCTGGCTGAGAACTGACCACTGAGAACCGAGAACTCTCCCCAAGCCAGTCGCATGTCAGACGTGTTGGCCCGGATCGTCGAGCACAAGCGGACCGAGATCGCGGAGGCGAAGCGCCGCGTTCCGGTGACCGATCTCCTGGAGCAGTTGCCGGCCTCGCCGCCGGTCCGGGACTTCATCGGCTCGATCCGCGCGCGCGGCCCGATCGGTCTGATCGCCGAGGTCAAGAAGGCGAGTCCTTCGGCCGGGCTGATCCGCGACGACTTCGATCCGGTGAAGATCGCCAGCGTTTACGCCGGGAGCGGCGCGGCGTGCATCAGCGTGCTGACCGATGAAAAATTCTTTCAGGGGCATCTCGAGTTCCTGCGGCAGATCCGGGCGGCGGTTTCGATTCCGCTGCTGCGGAAGGATTTCATCCTCGACCGTTACCAGATCCTCGAAGGCCGCATCGCCGGCGCGGACGCCGTCCTGCTCATCGCCGAGTGCCTCAGCGACGACGAACTGACGGACCTGTACGCCTACACCCGCGAGCTCGGGATGGAGGCCCTGATCGAGCTGTACGAGCCGGAGAATCTTGAACGGGTCCTGAAGGTCGAGCCGCGGCTCGTCGGCGTGAACAACCGCGACCTGCGGTCGTTCAAGACGGATCTCGGCCACTCCGCGACGATTCGGGCTCAGGTTCCCCGTTCGGTCTGTTTCGTTAGCGAGAGCGGGATCGAGACCCGTCAGCACGTCGAGTCCTTGATCGCTTCGGATGTCGATGCCATTCTCGTCGGGGAGACGCTGATGCGGTCGGCCGACATCGGCGGCAAGGTTCGCGAGCTCCTTGGTCTTTCGACGCCGCAATCCGTATGACTCGGCGAGTAGCATGACTCGACTGGCACTTTGTCTGGCCCGCCTCTGTGCCTCCGCGTGGGTCGGAGCCGCAGTTCTGTTCGTGATTGTTTCGGTGGGGCAGGTTCTTTCGCGGCAGTTCACGTCGGAAGTGACGGACCGGCTCGTTGCGCTGCGGTTTCCGCCGTATTACCTGTTCGGGTTCGGGCTCGTGGGGGCGGCGCTGCTGGGGACGCTGCTTGGGTGGCGGCACGTGGGAAGCGGGCGCCGGGCCGGGGTGGTGAGCGTTCTTCTGGTGTTGGCTCTGGTTCTGATGGCGGGGGACTATCTGGCGATTTACCGGCCGCTGATTGCGATGATCACGCCGCCTGGGCAGACCCGGACCACGGACTTTGAGCGGTATCATCATGCGTCGGAGCTGGCGAATACGGTACACCTCGGGCTTGTGATGCTGGCGGCTCTGCTGTTGAACTGGCCGCCGGCATCCCGTGACGACGCATCACCACGCAGCCGCACCTGACCTCATCCGGGTCCAGGGGCACCCTGGTGGGGAGTGCAGAGGGGCAACGCCCCTTTGCCCGCCGGAGGCCTGGCCGTCGAGAGATGTCTGAAGGAGATCGTGTCCAGACGCGGACGACGTGCCGGATGCCCCCTCACCAACCCGCGGGGAGTTCAAAGCGAGCGATGAGTTCTCAGCGCCGGTACCACAAAGGGGACATCCGTTTCGTCCCATAGTTCCTCATAGAAGAGGCCTCCGGCGGCAAGGGGGCGAGGCCCCCTTGACCCCAGCGGCCATGGCACAATGGGTTTGAGCTATGGATGTCGCGCCGGCAAGAACGCGGATCAGTCGATGTAGACGAACTCGTTCAGACTAAAGATCGCCTGCGCCAGATCCGTCCGCGCCACCACCTCTCCATCACTCCGCCCCGCGTCCGCATACCGCCGGCTCTGCGACTCAAAGAACCCCACCGCCGCCCGCCGCTCCGCCTCATTCGGCTCCCGACCAAACGCCAGCCGGTATCCCGCAGTTACCGTCGCCTCCGGACTCTCCCGCTGCATCTGCCTCGCAAACGCCTCCGAATACTCCCGCCCCTGCGGACTGTTGAGGAACATCAGCGCCTGCGGAGCAATCGTCGTCGTCGGCCGCTGCCCAATGCTGACCAGGTGCTCCGGCCAGTCGAAGAGCATCATCACGGGGATCAGCCCGCTCCGCTTGATCTGGAAATACACGCTCCGCCGCCGCATCCCCTGATCGAGCGTCCCCGCCGCATACATCGTCGGATCCAAGAGCCCCGAGACCGCCAGCATCGCATCCCGGATCGGCTCCGCCTCCAGCCGCTGCGGCGCCCGCCGCCAGTGCAGAACGTTCTCCCGGTCCACGCTCGCCCGCGCCTCGTCGAACGCGCCGTCCTGCATGTAAACCTGACTCGTCATCATCAGCTTGTGCAGCCGCTTCAGCGTCCAGCCGTTCCGGACCAGATCGCCCGCCAGCCACTCCAGCAGCTCGGGATGCGACGGCTTCTCCCCCTGGATCCCAAAGTCGTTCGGTGTCGCCACCAGCCCCCGGCCAAAGTGATGCTGCCACAACCGGTTGACCACAACCCGCGCGGCCAGGTTCCCCGCTCCGCGGTCCGGATCCGTGATCCAGTGCGCGAGCGACGCCCGGCGGAACGACGTCTGCTTCCAACCTTCCGGCGGTGAGACGGCCCACGCCGCCGGCTCCGCCCCCTGCGGCATCAAGACCTGCAGGAAGCCCAGCGAAGCCGCGTCCCCCTTCTGATTCACATCCCCACGCTTGAGGACGTAGGTCTCCGGATAGAAGTGCGGGAACCCGCGGCCGTCGGCATGGTGCGGCAGGTGCGGCCGCCCCTCAGTCGTCACGAGAACCTTCGTGAGCTGAACTCCGGAACCCTTGTCGGTGAGCTCCTTGACAGCGGCGGTCCGCTTCGCCCACTCGGGGCTCTTCGCCCGGAACCACGCCAGCCCGGTCGGCCACGCGCCACTGGCCGGGTCCGGATTCGCTTTCAATGCAACGAGGGCCTCCCGGATCGCCGGATCGAGCGTCGTCCCGCCGACCACCAGATCCGGGCTCGCCTGCGAGGACACCGACAAACGGAACCGTCCGAGCGAGTGCTTCGGATTGGGATGCGTCATCTTGAGGACGACGGTCAGCCGCGCTCCTTCGGCAAGGGCGACCGGCGTCTCGAACTCGAACACGGCCGCCTGATCCCTCCCGATCCCGCCAGCATCGACCGCCCACCCTGTTCCGTCCGCGGGATCGAGCGATGCCGCGACCGACAGGTCTCCCATGTTCTGCTGATGCGTCGCCCGGGCGCTCTTGAGCCGGACCGGCACCGGTTCCCCGGTCCCCGAGAGCGGAGCGGCGGTGACCGTGATTTCGCTCAGGACAAAGTTCCCGTTCCCGGCCCTGCCCGGCCCCTTCTGCGGAAGCGAGTCGTGCGTCAGGGCCTCCAGACGGAGAGCCGTCACGTTCGGCAGCCGCGTCTCCCCGGTGATGGTGACCGTCTCGGTCGCGGGGGCGTTCCCGGAAGCGAGGAACGCCCCATCCCCCTGGAGGGCGTAGGCGCTCTTCTTCGCGGCCGAGACCTGCGGAGCGGCCAGCAGGTCCCACGGACCGAGCGCCTGCTGCGGATCAAACGTCGTCAGCCACTGCCGGAACTCGTCCGGCAGCTTCGCCGCCTCGTAGTCCCGGACCTCCTTCTCGAGCTCCTCCCTGCGGAGCGTGAACTGCCGCAGCCGCTCCGCGTTGGCGGCCGGTTCGAGGTCCATGTCGACCTCGCTCCGGATCGCGGTCGTGAAGGCCGAAGCCAGCCGGTAGTAGTCGCGGGCGGGGATCGGATCAAACTTGTGGTCGTGGCACCGGGCACAGCCGATTGACAGCCCCAGGAACGCAACGCCGGTCGTGGCCACGATGTCGTCCAGCTCGTCGTAGCGGGCGGACTCAAACTCCGCCTCGGTCAGCTGCGTCGGGAATGCCCCCGCCCCGATGAATCCCGTCGCCATCATCGCCAGCTGGTCGTTCGGCGCCAGTTCGTCTCCCGCCAGCTGCCACTTCACGAACTGCGGGTACGGCATGTCCTGATTGAAGGCTTTGATCAAGAAGTTGCGGTAGTGGTAAGCCGTGTTGCGGTCGTAGTCCTGCTCATACCCGTGCGACTCCGCATAGCGGGCCACGTCCATCCAGTGCCGCGCCCAGCGTTCGCCGTAGTGCTCTGATTCCAGCAGCCGGTCGACGAGTTTTTCATACGCCGCCGGATCGGGATCGTTCACGAACCGGTCGACCTGATCCGGCGTCGGCGGAAGCCCGAGGAGGTCGAAGTACGCCCGGCGGATCAGGACGCGGCGCGAAGCGGCTGCGTTTCCGTGAAGCCCCTTCGCCTCCTGCGCCGCGGCAATAAACCGGTCGATCGGCGTCCGGCACCAGGTCTCATTCCGCACCGCGGGGATTGCCGGTGCCGCGAGCGGACGGAACGACCAGAACTGGCGGTCCGCATCGGTGACGACCATCTCCTTCGGTGCCGCGACCGGCCCGTCGGTCAGCGGCTTGTCATAAGGCGCCCCGAGCTCGATCCACTTCTTGAGGGCCTTCAGCTGCTCCTCCGGCAGCTTGTCTTTCTGCAGGGGCATGAAGGGCTCAGCCGTCCGGGCGACAACCGCGTAGAGATGGCTGTCCTCAGCGGTCTCGCCCAGCATCCCGCTCTCTTCGAGTTTCTCCCGTGTCGAGAGATCGAAGTCCGCTTTGACCGACTTCCCGCCGTGGCAGTCGAGGCATTCCTTGACCAGGATCGCCCGGACCGTGCTCTTGAAGAGGGCCGTCCCCTGCTTGACCCGCTCAACATGATCCGGCGCGACGGCTCCCTTCGGCTCCGCGGCCAGAAGCGAACTGGCCACGAGGAGGAGGGCGACTAGGGACAACAGGAGCCCGGGCACAGGCAAGCGGGATCGCGGCATGGCGTTCGTTCGGAGGCGGGAAGAACGGCAGGAGAATCCATCGGCGGGAACCGATTCATCCTATCGGCGTCCAGGGCGCGGCGATAGCGGAGCGTCGCCGGTTTCCGGCGGTGTGAGGGCGGAGAGCGACGTGTGGGAGGGCGAGGCTCCGGCCGAGCCGCGGCGATGCAAAGGAACTCTCGAACTGCACATCGCTGAGAACCTTCGCGGCTCAGCAGGAGCTTCGCCCTCCCGCGGCTGCGATCACGTTGCGCGTTGGTCAAGTATGCCCGCCACTCAAAGCCATCCCGTGACGGTCGCCAGGTCCAGCGGTACGCCGGCCACCTTCACCGCCGCGCCGACCAGGCTGCGGGCGATGTTGTAGTAGATCACCACCCCGCCGATATCGCTCAGCGAGGCAATCAGCGGGTTCGACATGATCGCCGGATCGGCGCCCATCTTCCGCAGTCCGAGCGGCAGCATCGATCCGGTCAGCGTCCCCATCGTGACGACCATCAGCACGGTCATCCCGATCACGCTCGACTGCTTGATGCTCCCCAGAAGCAGCATCCCCGCCAGGAAGGCAATCGAGGCCAGCGTGCTCCCCAGCAGGAGTCCGATGCGGAACTCCCGCCAGGCGATCTGCTGGATGTGACCTTCCGTCTCGTTCTGGCTGATGGCCCGCACGACGAGCGTTGCCGACTGCGACCCGGCGTTCCCCCCGCTGGCGAGGACGAGGGGCAGGAACAGCACCATCCAGTTCCCGTGCGCCCCGGGCTCGAACAGGTTGATGACGTGCGCCGTCAGGCACGACGCGAACATCAGGATCACCAGCCAGATCCCCCGTTTCCAGGCGAGCGTGAAGAACGGCGTATCGAGGTAGCTGTCTTCGAGAGGCGCCACGGCCCCGAGTCGGTGGGCGTCCTCGGTCGCCTCTTCGACGGTGACCTCCGTCGCGTCGTCGTGGGTCACGATCCCGACGAGCTTGTTGTGGTTGTCGACGACCGGGATGGCGATGAAGCCGTACTTCGACATCTCCTGGGCGACGAACTCCTGGTCGTCGTCGACCCGGACGGAGATGACCCGCGTGTCCATGATGTCCGACAGGATCGCCCCCGCCTTGGCCTGGAGCAGGCGGCGGAGCGTCAGGAAGCCGATGAGGTGGCGTTCCTTGTCGGTGATGTAGATGTAGTAGATGGTTTCGCTGTGCGGTGCCTGTTCGCGGAGGAGGTCCATCGCCTCGATGACCGTGATGTTGGCGGGGAGCGAGGCGTAGTCGGTCGTCATGATCGACCCCGCGCTTCCTTCCGGGTAGGAGAGGAGGCGGCGGATGTCGTTGCGGGCGGGCTGGGCGACGAGCGGCAGGAGTGTTTCGACGAAGGCGTCGTCGAGGCGGTCGAGAAGGTCGACGCGGTCGTCCGCCGACATCTGCTCAATGACTTTGGAGAGGTGTTCCTGGTCGACGGATTTGACGAGGTCTTCCTGGTAGGGGAGCGAGAAGAACTCGAAGATCTCGGCTTCGCGTACGGGGGTGGAGTGTTTGAGGACGTCCCAGGTTTTGGCGGGGTCCCAGCCTTCCATGACTTCGGCGATGACGCCGGGGTGGAGGGCGTTGCAGAACTCCGCCATGCCGAAGTCGTCGTGCTCCTCGATCATCATCACGAGTTCGGGGAGGAACAGGGAGTTGTAGATCGAGGGCATGGCCGGCGGTCTGAGCGGGTCGGTCGGATTCGGGGAATAGTAGCGCGTCGCGGTGGGTGGGATGAGTCTCCAAGCGGGGGAATCGGGAAGAACGGTCGATCTTGCGGAGGGGCGGGAGACTTCGAGATTCCGTCTCTTGCCGCGCCCAATGCGTCTTCTCGCCGGCGCGGCTGTGCCACCTCAAACCCAACTTGCTACGGCAGCCTGGGGTCAAGGGGTTTCGACCCCTTGCCGCCGGAGGCGCTTCCATGAGGAACCGTGGTAAGCAACGGACGACCACTTTGTGGAACCGACGTTGAGGACTCCCCGCTCGCTCTGGAATCTCCGCGGGTTGGTGAGGGGGTATCCGGCACAGTGTTCGCGTTTGGACACGATCTCCTTCAGACATCTCTCGACGAGAAGGCCTCCGGCGGGCAAAGGGGCGTTGCCCCTCTGCACTCCCCACCAGGGTGCCCCTGGACCCGGTATTGGCTGACTGCCACTTTGCACACTGGTAACTTCCGATGCGATCGGCCACGATCGCCCACCATGAACAGAACATCTCGCTTCGGCCGCACTCTCCTCCTCTCTCTCTCCCTCACTTGCGCGTCGTTCCCGGCTGCTTACGCCCAGGACAAACCCGCAACCAAAATCGAACTCCCCGCCACGGACGACGGACTCCCCGGCGAAGGTCCCATCCGCCGCTACGACTGGTTTAAAAACCTCTGGACCCAGAAACGCACCGCCTGGGCCAAACGAGTCCAGGAAGACCAGAAAGCCCTCGTCTTCCTCGGCGACTCCATCACCCAGGGCTGGGGCGACAACCTCGGCAACAGCTTCCCCGGCGTCAAAGTCGCCAACCGCGGCATCAGCGGCGACACCACCCGCGGCATGCTCATCCGCCTGAAGGACGACGTCCTCTCCCTCAACCCCACCGGCGTCGTCATGCTGATGGGAACAAACGACCTCGAAGAACAGGCCACCCCCGAACAGATCGCCGGCAACCTCAAGCGGATCGTGGCCGAACTCAAGAGCCACAACGACAAGATGCCGATCGTTCTCTGCCTCGTCTTCCCCAGTTCGGAAACAAAGAAACGCCCCGCCGACAAGATCAAGGCGATCAACACCCTCTACGCCGCCGCCGTGAAGGGGGACCCCCAGGTCACGGTCATCGACACCTACGCCCTCTTTGCCGACGACAAAGGAGACGCCAAGAAGGAAGAGTTCCCGGACCTGCTCCACCCGAATGCCGCCGGCTACGCCAAGTGGGCTGCCTCCCTCCGCCCGATCCTCGCGACCCTCGACTTCCTCGAAACGACCGACGACGACTTCGAGTACGAGCCGGGCGCGATCCGGCTGTTCAACGGCAAGGATCTCACCGGCTGGGGCTTCCGCGAACCGAAGACCCTCGCCGCCGGCGAAACGTTCGACGGCAAGACCGCCAGCTCCGACGGCCGATACGTCGCCAAGCACGGCCGGCTGATCGTCACGACCCCGCCGGAAGGCCGCCGCATCCAGCAGCTCTGGACCAAGCAGGAGTTCCCCAAAGACTTCACGCTCAAGCTCGAGTTCCGCGCCACGCCGAACGCCGATAGCGGCGTCTTCATCCGCAAGCCGCAGCTCCAGTGCCGCGACTACCCGCTGGCCGGCCCCTACAAGATGCTGACGAAGTACCGGCCGCAGGACTGGAACGAGCTTGTGGTTGTGGTGAAGGACAAGACCGCTCACTGCACCTGCAACGGCGAAGTCTTGGAAGCGGCCTACGCGCTTCCGGAGACCGGCCCGATCGGCCTCGAAGGGGATCGCGGCCAGATGGAATACCGCCGGATCCGCCTCGTCGAAACGCCGTGACAAGTCGGAGGCCACTGACCGTTCTGCCTTGATCTGTGTGCATCTGTGTTCATCTGTGGCTTAAGAGTTTTCAGCCACAGATGAACACAGATAAACACGGATAGGAGGGAGAGCAGAGTCAGGCTTCATCAAATCACGCAGTCACATCGAGGACCGGCGTGGCCCCCGCTTCGACGTTTCTCCGCATCTCGTCCATCCCCTCCCGGAAGGACTCGCGAACGGCGGCGAGGTCGACCGTCCGGCAGTAGTGCGTGTAGATGATCGCTTCCCGCAGGATCAGGAACTGCCGCAGGAGATCGGCGTCGATTTCGACGTGCGGCCGAACGCCGCGATAGCCGGCCAGGAAGGCGTCCCAGCGCTCTCCGATCCGCGCAGCGAGCTCGTCGGCCGGGACCCGGTTCAGGAGCCGGCAGTAGATGGAGTCGTACAGGATCGTGGCGAAATCCTGCTCGATCGGCCCGTGCTCGCAGTTGTCGAAGTCGAAGAGGGTCAGCCGTCCGTCGTCGACGAAGACGTTCGAGAACGAGATGTCGGCGTGCAGCAGCCCCAGCCGGTGCTCAACCTGCGGCGCCAACCTCGCCACGAGGGAGCGAGCCGCTGCGCGAAAGCCTCCGACGGACGCGGCTGTGTACCGCTCGATATCGCCGTTCAGCAGCCGCGACGCGTGCCACGGTGCGCGGGCCGAAGTGGAGTCCGCCGCCGCCGTCCGGTCGTCGAACACCGCCGCGTGCAGCCGCGCGGTCACTTCTCCGAGGCGGGCGTGGAACTCCGGAGTGAGATCCGCGATCTCGACCGCTCGGCCGGGAGCCCTGTCGAAGCAGACGACGAGATAGTCTTTGCCGTCGATCGAAACGACGTGACAGCGTTGGCCCTCGCTCGAGAGTCGAGCCCGGCAGACCGGCACGTCCTGGCGGGCCAGGTTCTCGATCCAATCCAGCTCCGCTTCGACCTCCGCCAGCGTCCGGCTGCGGCCGGAGGACACCCGCAGCACCGCGGGATCGTCCGGAGAACCGCATTCATAAACGTGGTTCTGCGACGAACGGATCCACCGCAGTTCGTCGGCCTGAAAGCCGAACGGCCGGCCAAGTCGAGTCAGCAGGCTGCGGTCCAGCATAAGACGACTTCGGAATCAGCCCGCAGCCGCCAGTCGGCCGGATGTTCTCCGGCTGAAAACTGACGACTGACAACTAAGAACTCCCCACTACTCCGCCTGCATCGCCACGCGGGCTCGGCCAGCCGGCTCCGGAGCGTCGAGGCCTCCGAGCAGCGATTCCCGGACGCGGCGGGGAATCATCGGGAGTGGCGGAAGCTCGAGCGGGGTCTGGCCGCGGACGATCGCGTCCGGCTCGCTCATGAGCGGCTGGGCCCGGCGGGCCGGCACCGAGATCGCGAGCTGCGGATCCTCCTGCGTCCGGATCGGCGGGCTTCCCGCCATGACCCAGCCCTGCCACTTCCCTTCGAGCTCAGCGACGCCGCGGTAGCCGTAGTGCTGCCGGGTCGCCTGTTCCCAGCCGTGCTGATGGGCGTCTTGTAGGAATTGCAAATAGGTCGCCCGGCCCGTCTTCCCCTTCTGCTGCACCAGGAACTCGGCCAGCGAGTACCCCTCGGCGTAGAGAGTCAGCGTCTTCCGCATGTCCTTGGGATACTCGGCGATGTCGAACAGCTCGGCGAGCGGGATCCGCTGGTTCTTCTGGATCACGTCGTTGAGAAGGGCGATCTGCCGCATCCGCTCCGACTCATGCTCGCACAGGCTCGCCGCTCCTTCGTCCGCCCAGCGGGGAAGCGGGCGGCGGAAATGCGTCGCGAAGATCGTGTGGTTGACCTCGTGAGGGATGACGGAGTCGAGGACCCGCTCGAGCGTCCCCTGCACGTTCATGTTCCAGCCGAAGACTTCGCCCCGGTCGAACGTGAACGTCGTGGCCCCGCCGGCGCCGAGCTGCCCCACCTTGACCGAGATCCGGCACGATTCCCGCCAGGGCGGAAACTCCTGGCCGAGCCACTCGATGGCAAGGGACTTGCGGTAGTACTCGGCTGTCTTGGCCACCTTCTCGGCGATCTCGTCCGTCGGTGCGGTGACGACGAAATTGCGAGTGGAATAGGTTCCCCCCCACACGGAGGTGGCGAACCCGAACACCAAGAGTACAGACAGCCAGCTGCGGGCGGTCGCATCCATGCGCATCGAATCGCGTTCCAGTAAGAGCCAAAGGGGGGAGTGGCGGCGATCCCCAGGACCAGTTCGAGTCGATTCGAACCGCTGCAACCGGGTGATCGTTCGGCGCGCCGCGTTCCGTGCGGAGGGCCGATCCGGCGATTTGCGAACGCTATGCCGCAATTTCTGCCGGTTCGTGTGCGGGGGGACTCTACCGCAACAGATGCTGACGCCGCAAGAAGATACGGCAATTCCCCGCTTCGTGATCGTTTCTCCAGACGCCGCAAGGATTTGTAAAAGTTGCAGGAATTCGGCAATTCCGCCTGCTTTCAATGCAGGGGCCGGGAGGCCGTCTCGACAGCGCGCAAATCGTCGCCCTATAAAGCCGCACCCTTCGTCGGCCGTTCCGTGCCGACCCACGTTTGGTCACGTCCGGTTCCTCCCCCCCTCCAGCGTCCTTCCGTCCCGCCCTCCCGGCGGGTCCGAGCGACACCCCTCCTTGTCCCCTCCGAACCGCGACGCCCTCCCCCAGGTGTGCCATGTTGAAAGCGTTCCCGCGAGTTGCGATCGGAACGGCTCTCCTGCTGACTGGATGCCAGAGCTCCGGCTGGATGCTCGGCATGCGGAAGCCGCCCGGCGCGGAAGCGATGGCGGATGCGTCTGCGGGTAAAGGACTGATCCCCTTCAACAAGAAGGGAGACGCCGCTGCCGGTGTGGAGACCTTCACCAAGAAGGGGCGGGAGCAGCTTCAGGCGTACTACAAGGACTCGAGCAGGCCGTCTCATCTGCAGGAGGCGGAAAAGAGCTTCGAGCGGGCCCTGCTGGTCGACCAGAAGAGCGCGGAAGCCCATCACGGACTGGCGGTCTGCCTCGATCTCCAGAAGCGATATCCCGCCGCCGAGGAACACTACAAGAAGGCGATGGCGGCCGACCCCGGCAATGGGACCTACGTCGCCGACCTGGGGTACTCGTACTACCTCCAGAACCGCTACCCCGAAAGCGAAAAGCTCCTGCAGCAGGCGCTGTCGATCGATCCCTCCAATTCGCTGGCGACCCGCAACCTGGGGATGACGTACGCCAGGCAGGGGAAGACGGAACTCGCCGAAAGCACGTTCCGCCGCGTCATGAACGACGGCGAAATCCGGCAGGCGATGGCCCAGGCATCCACCCCCTCGTCCGACATCGCCCTGGCGAGCGCCGAGCAGAAGAAACCGGCGGGCGCGTCCGCCGCTCCTCCGGGAAGTTGGGAAGAGGTCCAGGCCCGGATGGAAGAGGCGCGGCAGACCGCGGTCCGCGACCGCGACACCCGCAACCGGCAGCAGCAGATCCGCCAGACCGGCGTCGATCCGCGGGACTACCGCGGCCGCGATCCCTACGCCGACGTCAAGCAGAACCTGGCCGACCTCGAACGCTCCGGCTCCGCGACCGCCCGTCCGAACGGTCCGGTCTATCTCGATGCCAACGGCATCCAGCCGGTGCCGCACCAGGCGACCGTCTACCCGGAATCGCAGCAGACCTATCATCCGGGTGGAGCGATCCAGCAGCTCGGCCATCTCGAAGTCCCGGCGAACGCCCAGAGCTGGACCCCCGGTGCCGGCTCACCCCACGCCGCTCCCTCGCAGCCGACGAGCTACGCCGCCGGCTACCCCGCGCAGCCGTCCGCTCCCCATGGGGCAGCGGGTCAACCGCCGCAGGGCCGACCGTCGCAGCCGCCGTACTATGACGCCGGCGCGGGATTCCAGCAGACGCCCCAGTTCCCGCAGCAGGGACAGCCGGCGGTCAACGCCTATGGGGCCCGCACGCCCCAGGGGGCCCAGTCGGCGGCCGCGCCCGCCGGCGGGATGAACGCCTATCCCGGCCCCGAAGGCTTCGGCAGCGGCGTTCCGATGCCGGGGCAGAACATCCAGCAGGCCTCGGCTCAGGGAGCGGCCTATGCTGCCGCCCAGGGAGGAGCCAATGCTCCGTGGGGACAGGATGCCCCTCTGGTTCCGAACACGCTCAACCCGGCGATGTCCGCCGGGCCGCAGATGCCCGCTTTCCCGCAGGGTTCGCCGCCGCCGGGCGTGAGCCCGTACGCCGCGAATGTGCCCGGGGCCGTCCCTCCCGGTGTCGGTCCGGCTTCGTTCAACCCGCCGCAGTTCGGCGCCACCCCGCCCGGTCCGGTCGGGCCGGGTTCCAATCTCGGGGCGGCTCCCGCCCTCTTCGCGCCGAATCCGAACGGCGCGGCGGCCGCGGCGATGATGATGCAGCAGGGGGGCAACATGGCTCCCCAGGCCGGATTGCAGTCGGCCGGCGACCTCGAGCAGGCCAAGAGGCAGGCCGCCATGACCGGTCTCGGGGTGGGCCCCGGCCCGCTGTTCCAGTCCCCGTCCCATCCGGGCAGTGAAGCCGCCGCCGCGCGGGGCGCCGCCTTGAACGCTCCCCCGAACGCCGGCTCGATGACCTGGCCCACGATGCCGGGCGCTGCCATGCCCGGGGCCGCCATGCCGGGCGGTATGATGTCCGGCACCGATCCTCGTGGACAGGGTTTTGGGGCTCCTCCCGCCGCTCCCCTGACGATGCCCGCCTCGCCTCCACCGGCGATGAACGGAGCTCCCGATGGACTCCAGGCACCGCAGCAGCTCTGGAACGGCGCTCAGGCGTCCGCTCCCGGGCGGATCCTTCCGACGAATCTCCAGGTTCCGGACCTCCGGCAGGCGGGCCATCCGGACGTCGAGTCGACGTGGGACCTCTACCGCCAGCAGACGAACCAGCTCGGACAGCAGACCCCGGCGCCCTCGGCAAACTACCGGACTACGAACCAGTTCGCCGCCGGCTCGCCGTTCAATGGTGTGAACCCCGCCGGCGCACCGCCGTCCGGTGCGGCCGCCCCCACGTCGCTCCCGCCGGTCGATTCCCTCCAGACCTACGAGGCCGAGCGGGCCCGCGCCTTCCGGATGGAGCAGCAGAACCAGCAGATCATCAGCCGCACTCCCTCGAATGCCGTTCCGTCCCCGGCGTCGCAGCAGCGGATGCTCGACCCCAACATGGCGGCTCCGGCCGATCAGATGATTCAGACGTGGGGGAACCAGTCGATCGTCCCGCCGGCGTACCCTTCGCGGATGGCGGATGAGTCGTCGTACCGGGCCAAGGACTACGACCGTGGCGTCGAAGCTCCTTCGCAGTATCAGCCGCTCCAGAACGAGTACCAGGCGGGGACGGTGATTCCGGAACGCTATCCCGGTTCCAATCCGCCGCCGTCGAACTACAGCTCCTCGTCGAGCCGGTCGTCTGGAGCCACCACCCCGGGCAGCTACCGCAGCTCGGCTCTTCCGGCGATCGTTCCCGCGGGAAGCGGTCGGTAGGCGGAACTGACCGGGGACGTGGGAACAGGGGATCGAGAACGTCACGTTGCCTGCTGGCGACGTGACGGTTCCTCTTGAGGTCCGCGGATTTCCGGCCCATTCGCTCGGGATTTGCGAGAGTCACGCTTCGACTCGGTATCGCAGGACAGTACGCTCTCGGCTTTGTGGAGCTCTCCAGCCGGCCTGAGGGTGACCGCCGCGCGGTCCCTGGAGGCCGGTCGATGTCGGCCAAGGAGCTCCGTGATTCCGCCTCGTTCCCGCAGTCATTCGATCCCGACCCGCTCATGTTCGACGTCTACGCCATCGGCAACGCTCTTCTGGACATTCAGGCCCACGTCAGCGACTCCGTGTTGGAAGAGCTGAAGTTCGCCAAGGGGATGATGACCCTCGTCGAGCTGGAGACGCAGAAGAAGGTCCTGCACCACATTCTCGGTGCGAAGATCAGCCGGTGCGCCGGGGGCTCGGCGGCGAACACGATCATCGGCCTGGCGCAGTTCGGCGGGAAGGGGGCCTTCGGCGGTAAGGTCGCCCGCGACGAGATCGGTCAGTTCTATCTGAAGGATATGGATGCGGTCGGCGTGGCGACGGCGGTGGAGCCGGTCGACGGCCAGACCGGGACGAGCGTGATCCTCATCACCGAGGACGCGCAGCGGACGATGCTGACGAACCTGTCGGTCGCTTCGACGCTCACTCCGGACGACGTTTCCGAGAAGCAGATCCAGTCGTCCAAGTACGTCTATGTGGAAGGCTATCTCTTTGCGGGGGAGCCGACCCGGCAGGCGGCGTATCGGACGATCGAGCTCGCGAAGCGGCATGGCGTGAAGGTGGCGCTGACGGTGTCGGATCCGTTCCTGATTCAGTATCACCGGGACGAGTTCTGGAAGCTGATCGAGGGTCCGGTCGATCTGCTCTTCTGCAACCTGGAAGAGGCGCGGGCGCTGACGGGGAAGCTGGATCCGGTGGATTGTGCTCAGGAGATTCACCGGCATGCGGAGAATGTGGCACTGACGCTGGGTGGTGACGGTTCGATCCTGATGCATGAGCGGCAGGTGATTCCGATTGAAGGGGTGTCCTGCAAGGCGGTGGATACGACGGGTGCGGGGGACATGTATGCCGGGGCGATTCTGTACGGCATTACGAATGGGTTGAGCTGGAAGCAGGCGGGTCATCTGGCGTCGCGTGCGGCGGCGCGGGTGGTTTCGCAGCTGGGAGCTCGTCTGGCGAAGCCGATGACGGCGGAAGAGATCCGTCAGGGGTAAGTGGCGATTCAAGCGAGGCGCACTCCAACCGGGTCCAGGGGGACCCTGGTGGGGGATGCAAGGGGGCAACGCCCTCTTGCCCGCCGGAGGCCTGGCCGTCGAGAGATGTCTGAAGGAGAGCGTGTCCAGGCGCGGACAGCGTGCCGGATGCCCCCACATCAACCCGCGGGGATTCCAGAGCGGGCGGTGAGTCTTCAACGCCGGTACCACAAAGGGGACATCCGCTGTGTCCCACGGTTCCTCATTGAAGTGCCTCCGGCGGCAAGGGGGCGAGGCCCCCTTGACCCCAGGCTGCCGTCGCACATTGGTCTTGAGGTGGCACAGCCGCGCCGGCCAGGACGCGGTTCGAGCTTCAGGCCGTTCTCGCTGACATTCTTCGCAGATCGCGACGCAATCGCTTAACGCGGCCGCGACAAACTGACCCCCGCAGAGCGGAGTGATTGTCTGAACGGTGGCGTACCGCCCCGCGGGCCCGGTCTTTCCCCTCGTGAAAGAGATCCGGCGGGACTCGCGGCAGAGCAGGACGCTCTCGTCTTCATCAGGAAGAGTCCGAGCGATGTGGTGGACCTTGCTGACGGCGGTGGCCGTGCCGACGACAGGGTGCCTGGCCTGGCATCGATGGAACCGCGTCCAACTCTATCGCCGCCTCGCCAGCGAGCGAACCTCCCTCATCGCCCGCCAACACGTCGGCTTCGACCTCCCCTCCCCGGCCGAGTCCACGCGCGAAGCCTTCGCCCGCGAACCGATTGCCCGGATCGACCGAGTCCTGACCGAAGAGACCCGTCAGGCCGCCCTGGCCGAGTGTGCGCAGCATCGCTCCCTGATCGAACGCAGCTACGTCCCCGGCCACAAGAAGGGGGGAACGATCTGCTACGAGCGGGTCCACCGCCACCTGCCGATCTGCCTCTCGATCTACCACTCCCGCGTCCTGCAGGACTACCTGTCAGACCTCATCGGTTCGGAAGTCCGCCCGACCGGGGACCATGATCAGAGCTCCTGCTCGGTCCTGATGTACACGGAAGCGGGCGACCACATCGGCTGGCACTACGACCACAACTTCTACCGCGGCCGACACTTCACGGTCCTGATCCCGCTCATCAACCGGAGCGCCGCGGGAGACGGCGTCTCGCAGAGCCTCCTCAAGCAGCAGCGTCCGGGGAACGAGGACGCCGTGTTCAGTACCGCCGCCAACTCCCTGATCCTGTTCGAAGGGGCCCGCATCCGGCACTGCGCGACGCCGTTGGGAGACGGCGAACTTCGGATCATGCTGAGCATGACCTACGCCACGGACTCGCGAATCCGCCTCTCGCACGAGATCGCCCGCCGGATCAAAGACACGGCGTTCTTTGGCGTCCGAGCCCTCTGGGACTGAGCCGACCATGACCGGCGAGCGGTGGGCGTCAGCCCACTGATCACATCGTCGTTGTCGTGCGGAATCAGCGGGCTGACGCCTGCCGCTCGCCGGTCCTGATGAGGCTCACCAATCCGGCGAAGACCGGCGCCCCCAGAAACACCCCCGCGGCATCCGTGAACCGCCCCAGGGGCGGGCAGACGGGAATGACGACTGCGAGGTTGAGAAGGGCGTACAGCAGCGCGAGCCCGACGAGCAGTCTCAGTCCGGGCTCGAACGCTGGCCACGAGTCCGCCGCAAACAGAAGCCGACACAGAACCGCTCCCACCAGAAGCCCCACGACGAGCAGCGCCATGGGGTTGTCGAGAATGTCCCACGCCAGCTTCTTGGCCCCCTGCCGCGTCGCTTTCACCACCCAGACCGCGTAGTCGCGGGGGTGCTGGAACAGGAGAGCCGTCCCGAGCCGCCGCAGCGGCCCGTTGATCGGCTGTCCGTCGCCGGCGACATGCTCGGCAGCGGGGACGAAGTCGGACCAGATCGTCGGGTCGTAGTCGTTCTCCATCCGCAGGTAGTGCAGCCGCGGCTCCGCGGCGTACGGGCCGCGGGGGGCTTCGTTGACGCGGTGCTCCAGCGCCGCGGCCGCGATCGGCCGCAGGTCCTCCGGCAGCCGGGGCATGTCCCCCTCCTCCAGAAACTGCCCGGTGATCCCGACGAGGTTGTACCCCCCGAACGACACGATCCCGAACTGCCCCACGACCACCTGCCGCAAGCCGCAGTACGCCAGGAGCGGAAGCACAACCATCAGCCCGACACGAATCAGCAATCCCCATCGCGACCGCCTCGTCGCGGGCGTTACCACCGACGACGCCAGCACGGCGAGAACAGGACAGAGCACGATGACAAAAAGATAGGCCGGTCGAACCAGCCACGCGGCCGTCGCCGACAGGATCAGCAGAAGCCCGGACAAGACGCCGCCTCGGACCGAAAACGAAATCGTGGCGGCGCAGGCCAGGATCCCCAGCGCCGCCGCGAGCGTGTCGGTCGCGACCGTTTCCACGTAACCGTGGAGGATGTTGGCGTAGAGCAGCGAACTCGCCGCCGCGAGCGCGATCCCCGTGGAGGCAGCAGCACGGCGAAGGGCCGCCAGGAACACCGCCGCGGCCCCGAAGTAAGCCAGCATCTGGAGCGTCGGCACCACGGCATGGTCCCCGCCGAACAGCGAGGCGAGCTTCAGGAACGCCGGGTAGCCGGGAGTCCGGATGCTTGTCAGTGCCCCGCGAAGCGAGTCCCAGGGAAAGTTCGCGTAACCGACCGTGTCCCGAACGACTTGCGGCGCCAGCTTTCCCGTTCGCCACAGCACGCCCGCCACGGCCAGCATCTGCAGTCCCAGGAGGGCCCATGCCGAAAGCGGCGGCCGCCCCGGAACTTCGGTCGGCGTGGAAACCGCGGCGGCGGCACTTGAGACGACAGCCATTTGAAGGGGACGCAGGGGCGCGGGCGAAGGGGGGGACTACGCGGTGGGAAACGGGGCGGGTATCATAAGCGGCATGATCAGCTCTCGCATGGACGGATTCTCCTTTCATCCCGTGATCCGGGAGTGGTTTCAGCGGCGGTTCCGGAATCCGACAGACCCGCAGGCCCAGGGCTGGCCGCACATCGCCGCGGGAAAGCACACGCTGATCGCCGCCCCGACCGGGAGCGGCAAGACCCTGACGGCGTTCCTGGCGGTCATCGACCGCCTCTTCCGCGAAGCTGCCGAGGGGAATCCCGCGGATGAAGTCGAGGACGACGAAGCCGAGGAGAGCCTCGCCGCGGAACCGAAGCCCGGCATCCGGGTCATCTACGTCTCCCCTCTCCGGGCTCTCTCGAACGACATGCAGAAGAACCTGGAGCAACCGCTCCAGGAGATCTATGCCGAAGCGGCCGCGCAAGGCCTGAATGTCCCTCCGATCCGGGTCGGCTTGCGGACCGGCGATACCCCCTCGCACAAGCGGGCGGCGATCGTCAAGAACCCGCCGCAGATCCTGGTGACGACTCCCGAGTCGCTGTACCTGATGCTCACCAGCGAGCGGGCGCGAGAGGTCCTGCGGAGCGTCGACACCCTGATCGTCGACGAAATCCACGCCCTTGTCCGCGACAAACGGGGCTCGCACCTCTCGCTGTCGGTGGAGCGCCTCGCGGCCCTGACGAACAGACCGCTCCAGCGGATCGGCCTCTCGGCGACGCAGAAGCCGATCGAGCGGATGGCGGAGTTCCTCATCGGCGCCCGGCCGGCCGAGACGCCGCCGACCGAGCCTCTGCCTTGTGCGATCGTCGATGTCGGCCATCAGCGGGAGCTGGATCTGGCGATCGAGGTCCCGCCGTCGGAGCTCAGCGCCGTCTGCTCGCACGAGCAGTGGGCGGAGGTCAACGCCCGGATCGTCGAGCTCATCAACACCCACCGCAGCACTCTGATCTTCGTCAACACGCGGCGGATGGCGGAGCGGGTCACCTATCAGCTCACGCAGCTTCTGGGTGACGAAGCGGTCGGCAGCCACCACGGCTCGCTGGCGGCGGACATCCGGCTCTCGACGGAACAGAAACTCAAGAACGGCGAGCTCAAGGCGGTCGTGGCGACGGCGTCCCTCGAGCTCGGGATCGACGTCGGCTACATCGACCTCGTGATCCAGCTCGGCTCTCCGCGTTCGATCGCCACCTTCCTGCAGCGGATCGGCCGCTCCGGGCACGCCCTCGGCCTCGTCCCCAAGGGGCGGCTGTTCGCTCTGACGCGCGACGAAGTCCTGGAGTGCATGGGGCTGATCCGCGCCATCCGCGCCGGCCGGCTCGACGTCATCCCGATCCCGGAATCCCCGGCCGATGTCCTGGCCCAGCAGATCGTCGCCGAAGTCGCGGCCCGGGAGTGGTCCACCGACGAACTGTTCGACCTCACCCGCCGGGCGTACCCCTATCGCGATCTCCCCCGCGAGCAGTTCGACAAGATCCTGACGTTCCTCAGCGAAGGGCTCACGACCGGAGCCGGCCGCGGAACGACGCTGCTGCATCACGATCAGGTCAATCGCCGCCTCCGATCGCGGGCCGGATCCCGGATCAACGCCACCACGAACGGCGGGGCGATTCCGGAAGTCGACCAGATCCGCGTCGTCCTCGACCAGGAGCAGACAGTCGTCGGCTCGGTCGACGAAGAGTTCGGCATCGAGAGCCAGGCCGGCGACATCTTTCTGCTCGGGAACACGTCGTGGCGGATCCTCGCTCTGCGGGGGAATGACCTGATCGTCGGCGACGCCCAAGGCGCCCCGCCGACGATCCCGTTCTGGCGCGGCGAAGCTCCCGGCCGGACGATCGAGCTCTCGGAGGAGATTTCCGCGCTCCGAGAGCAGTTGGAGACGCGGATTCGCGAAGCCCTCCCCGCCGCCGGGCTGCCGAGCTCAGACGACGAAACCGCCGCCCCCTGGGCGCCCCCCGCCGCTCTCGTGCGGTGGCTGGTCGACGAAACGCACTGCACCCCGCACGCCGCGGGACAGATGGTCGAGTATGTTGCGGCCCAGCAGGCGGCGGTCGGACTCGTCCCGACGCAGACGCGGGTGATCTTCGAGCGGTTCTTTGACGAGTCCGGCGGGATGCAGCTCGTCGTTCATGCCCCGTTCGGCAGCCGGATCAACCGCGCGTGGGGCCTCGCGATGCGGAAGCGGTTCTGCCGCTCGTTCGACTTCGAGCTCCAGGCGACCGCGGACGACGACGGCTTCATCCTCTCGCTCGGCCCGCAGCACAGTTTTCCGATCGAGAGCCTCTTCCCGATGATGCGGACCGACAACGCCCGCAACCTCCTCGAGCAGGCGATCCTGGCGGTCCCGATGTTCCAGTTGCGGTGGCGGTGGAACGCAACCCGGGCCCTGCAGGTGTCCCGGATGCGGAACGGCAAGAAGGTTCCGCCCGCTCTGCAGCGGTTCCGCTCAGACGACCTGCTGACGGCGGTCTTCCCCAAGCTGACCGGCTGCCAGGAGAACATCGTCGGCGACCACGAGATCCCCGACCACCCGCTCGTCCAGCAGACCATGGAGGACTGCCTCCACGAGGCGCTCGATCTCGACGGTCTCCTCGATGTTCTCGGGAAAGTCGAAAGCGGCGCGATCACGTTCGTCGCCCGCGACACGCGCGAGCCTTCGCCGTTCGCCTACGAGCTGCTGAACTCGAACCCCTACGCCTTCCTCGACGGGGGCGAAGTCCAGGAGCGGCGGGCCCGCACCGCGCAGACGCGGCGGTCGGTCTCGGTCGAGAGCGCCCGCGACCTGGGCCGCCTCGATCCGGCCGCCATCGCCCAGGTGATCGAGGAAGCCCGGCCGCTCATCCGCAACGCGGACGACCTGCACGACGTCCTGCAGAGCCGGATCTTCGTTCCGCTTCCGGAGCTCGTCTCGACGCTCCGCAGTCCCCCGCAGCTTCTCGCCCCCATCGAGTGGGTCCCGCTGGCGGACCGCCTGATCGAAGACGGACGGGCGGCCAGGGTCACGCTCCCCTCGGGCCTGCAAGGGTGGACCTGCGCCGAGCGCTGGCCGGCGCTGCGGGCGATCTTCCCGGAGGCGCTCGCGGAACCGCCGCTCACCGCACCGGCCTCGGTCCGGCACGACTGGACCGACGTCGAAGCGAGGCTGACGCTCATCCGCGGGGCGATGGAGATCGCCGGACCGGTCACGGCGCACGAGCTCGCCGGCGTCATGGGGCTCGCGGAGAACGAGGTCTTCGCCTGCCTCGAAGCGCTCGAAGGAGAAGGGATCGTCCTGCGGGGCCGGTTCCGCAACGGCTCCGCCTATGATCCCGCCGGCGATCCGCGGGCGACGGATGTCGAGTGGTGCCATCGCCGGCTCCTTTCCCGCATCCACCGCAAGACCGTCGCGGGGCTCCGCCGCGAGATCGAGCCGGTGGACGTCCCGACCTTTATGCGGTTCCTGTTCCAGCACCAGTGCGTGCTGCCGGGGGCGCGGAGGAAGGAATCGACGGGGGCTTTTGACGCGATCGTCCAGCTTCAGGGGATGGATATCCCGGCGGTCGCCTGGGAGCGGGACATCCTTCCCGCGCGAGTCGAGAACTACCGCCGCGAATGGCTCGACGAACTATGTCTCACGGGGGAAGTCGGCTGGACCCGGCTCCACCCGCCGGGCCGCGATCCGGAGAAGGCCCGGCCGATGGCGAGCCTGACCCGGGTCGCCCCGATCTCGCTCTTCCTCCGCGAAGACCTCGGCTGGCTGATGACCGGCGCGGAGCCTTGCCCCCGCGACTCGCTCAGCACCCCCGCTCAAGAGCTCGTCGAGCACCTGGAGCGCGGCGGAGCGATGTTCGCCACCGATCTTCTTTCGGCGACCCGGATGCTCCCCGCTCAGCTCGACGACGCGCTCGGCGAGCTCGTGGCCCGCGGCGTCGTCACCTCCGACGGTTTCTCGGGACTCCGCGCGCTTGTGCGGGAAGGCTCGTCCGAGTCCGGGGCCGCCAGGACCGGCCCCAAGGTCGTGCGGCACCGCCGCGCTTCCTCGACCGGCCGCTGGACGCTCGTCCCGACCCGCCTCGCGACCGAGATGCCGGAGCCAACGCCCGATGAGCGGCGGACCTTTGTCGAAGAGTGGGCCTGGCAGCTTCTCCGCCGCTGGGGCGTGGTCTTCAAGGACCTACTCACCCGGGAGCAGGGAACCCCTGCATGGTGGGAGCTGGTGCAGCACTTCCGCCGCCTTGAGGCCCGCGGGGAGATCCGCGGCGGGCGGTTCATTCAGGGGGTGGCGGGCGAGCAGTTCGCGCTCTCGGATACGGTCCGGACGCTCCGCGACCTGCGCGAGGCCCCGGCCAAAGGGGATGCCGTCTCTCCCGCGGTTGCGATCTCGGCCGCCGATCCGCTCAATCTCGTCGGGATCCTGACCGACCACGCTCGGGTTCCCAGCACGGCTGGGAACCGGATTCTCTATTGGCACGGCAGGCCGGTGGCTCATCTCATCGGCGGCGAGTGCACGATCTACCCGGACTGTCCGCCGGAAGCGATTCCGATCGTCCGGCAGCGGTTCGAGCTCCGCGTCGCCGGGCCGGCACCCTCGCCGGTGCCACTGCGGGAGGACGTTCCGACGCCGAGTCCGGCCAGCGATTCTGCGGCCCCGGCTCAGAAACCGCCAGCCGCCGAAGATCAGAAGGATCAGAAGGATCAGAAGAATCAGAAGAATCAGAAGAAGCGCGCCCCGGCCCGCGTCCTCCTGCGGCCGGCCTCCAATCAGCGAATGTTTCCCTCGGGAGCGCCGCGGCCACGGTTCTCGTAGGGGGGATGCGCGACTCAAAGTGCCCAGTCATCGGGTCCAGGGGCACCCTGGTGGGGAGTGCAGAGGGGCAACGCCCCTTTGCCCGCCGGAGGCCCTCTCGTCGAGAGATGTCTGAAGGAGCACGTGTCCAAGCGCGGACAGCGTGTCGTATGCCCCCACACCAACCCGCGGGGAATCCAAAGCGGGCGTTGAGTCCTCAACGCCGGCTCCACAAAGCGGACATCCGTTGTGTCCCACGGTTCCTCAGGGAAGTGCCTCCGGCGGCAAGGGGGCCTGTGTTGTTTTTTGGCCCCTTGACCCCAGGCTGCCGTGGCACGTTGGGTTTGAGCTATCGAGTCGTCCCGGCAAGGACACTGTTTGAGCCAGCGGGATGAACCATTCCGCTCGCCCCGCTTACCGTCCGTCTACCGCACCCTGGCATACTCCAGCGCCCGGGTGCCGTCGGTCGCGAGCTGAATCGACTTCTGGTCCTCGGCCCGCTGCTTCATCGAAGTCGAACGGCGCGGAATCAGATCGAACCCGAAGAACGGCGTCGGCGAGTTGCTGTCCATGTGGAAATACTGGTTCCCCATCTCGCATCCCGAAGAGGAGGCGAGCAGGACGAACGGCCCCAGCAGGGCCAGGGCAGAACGAAACCGGGACATGATCGAACCCGCTGATCGTGCGTTAGGCCCTTGCGGGCGGGTTTTCAGTTTTTCAGTCGTCCGCTTTCAGTCATCAGCCAGGCGCTGCAGCCGCAGGTCGACGTCGAACGTCCGCCTTCCCGGTCCTGACTGAAAACTGACAACTGAGAACTCACAACTTCCCTCACTTCGCCGAAGTCGGTTCCCACTGCTCCGGAACGCTGAACGGACTGATGGCGGAGATCGCCGCGCATCCATTGAAGCTGACGAGAATCAGGAGGAGTCCCAGGGTCAATCGCGTCATGTTGCTCTCCGGGGCAAGTCGTGGGGATCGGGTGATATCAGCTCGGCCGGAGAGGGGGGAACGGGATTTGGTCGTTTAGCGCGCTTTCTAATCACCGCGAGCCCGTCCGTCGGCAGCTTTTGCCACAAGAAGAGGAAAGCCGCCTGGCGCGACCCGTCCCCTGGGAGGGCGAGGCTCCAGCCGAGCCGCGGCGATGGCTCCCGCGGCCGATCAATCCTCGACGCCGCGCAGCGAGCGACCGCGTCATTCCCCTCGCCGTCTTCTCTGCGTCCTCCGTTTCTCTGTGTTTCAAAACTCTTCCGGAAGAGGGAAACACAGAGGCATAGAGATCACGGAGAAAGAAGGAGATACCGCGCTCCGACCAACGGGCCAGCGGCAACGACCCCGCCTCGCCACGGACCCGCAAACCTGACAATCGAAGGATTTTGGGGACGCACTTCGCGAACGCCCTCACAGAAAACCTCGCCCAACCACTGTTCGCACCCCTGGCCGGCGAAGAGGTGAGGGGGCATCCGGCACGTTGTCCGCGCTTGGACACGCCCTCCTTCAGACATCTCTCGACGGCCAAGCCTCCGGCGGGCAAAGGGGGGCCAAGAAAACAACACAGGCCCCTCTGCACTCCCCACCAGGGTCCCCCTGGACCCGGTGGATGGGGGTCGTCCATTTGCCGCGAACACTTTCTTACGACCACCACATTCTCCCAAACGACCCTTGCCCCAACCGTCCACCACCCGCTGAAATACCTGCATGGCCCCCAACGACCGGGAACTCATGCTGCGCGTCCAGGCGGGCGAACATAATCTGTTCGCCCAGCTCGTGGACCGCTTCCGGCCCCGGCTCCTCCGCTTTGCCGCCAACAAACTCGGCGACCGCACCGCCGCCGAAGACGCCGTCCAGGAAACCTTCCTCGCCGTCTTCGTTTCACGAGCGTCCTACGACTCCCGGTTCGCCCTCAGCACCTGGATCTGGACCATCCTCCTCAACGCGTGCCGCAAGGCCCACGCCAAACGCTCCCGACCCCTCGTCGCCTCCACGGCCTCCCTGGGGACATCGCCGACTCCCGCCGAGTCCGAACGATCCGAAGACCGCGAAGAACTCCACGCCTGGCTCGCCCACCTTCCTGAAGTGGAAGCGGACGCCCTCCGGCTGCGGTTCTTCGGCGAACTGAGTTTTGAAGAGATCGCCGCGGCCATGAACAGCAGCGTCAGCGGAGCGAAAGTCCGGGTCCGCCGTGGACTCGAACGCCTCGCCGAACTGGCCCGCCAGGGCCGCGTGGAACCTGTCCGAGATCCGGACCCCGTCCCGGGGAGTGGAACATGATCACCTGCGATCAAGCCTTCGACTGCATGACCGACGCCCGGCGGAAGGACAGCCCCGAGCTCGCCGCCCACCTTGCGGACTGCCCCCGCTGCCGCCAGATGGCCGAGACCCTCGCGCCCGCCGTCGACCTTCTCACGGGACCCGTCCCCCCCTGGATGAGCGGCGAAGCGGTCGCCACCCGGACCGCCGCCGACACCGAGACCGTCGCGCTCGCCGTTCGCTCCGCCCAGCGGCTCGGCCGGCCCCGCACGCTCCTCGGCACTCCGCTGCGGCGCAGCCTCCTCGCCTCGATGGGGGGCGCCCTCGTCGGCGCCCTGGCGATGGCGCTCCTGCTGCCCGCTCAGAAACCGTCCCGGCCCGCGGCGGGCGAAGTCTGCACCTGGCAGAACCGCAGCGCCGCCATGGTCAACGACGCCAAAACCCTCGCCCTCTCCTGCGTGGTCTGCCACATCCAGGACACCAAGTAGCTTCCCGAAGTTTCGCGTGAGTCCTCAGCCTCTCTTCTACGGTCCGCTTCGTCTTCCGACGCGGTATCTCCTCTCGCCGCTCGCCGGGTTCACGAACCTGCCGTTCCGACGGATCTGCCACGAGATCGGCGGACTCGGTCTCGGCACGACGGACCTCGTCAGCGCCCGCGGCCTGATCGAGGGGAGTCAGAAGACTCTCCAGCTCATCGCCACCTGCGCGGAGGACAAGCCGTTCGCCGTCCAGATCTTCGGCGGCGAGCCCGAGGTCATGCGCGACGCGGCCCAGCTCCTGGAAGGCAAGGGGGTCGACTCGGTCGACATCAATATGGGCTGCCCGGTCCAGCGGATCACGGGGGGCGGCGCGGGCTCGGCCATGATGTGCCGCCCCACCGACACGATCGATCTCGTCCGGACCGTCGTTGAGTCGGTCCGGATCCCCGTCACCGTCAAGATGCGGCTCGGCTGGGACGAGCAGCAGATCACCGCCCCGTTCTTCGCCCGCGAGTTCGAACAGACCGGCGTCGCCGCCATCGCGATCCACGGCCGCACGCGGGCCCAGGGGTTCTCAGGCTCGGTCAGCCGGCCGGGAATCCGGCAGGTGGTCGAAGCGGTCCAGCGGATCCCGGTGATCGGCAACGGTGACATCCGGACGGTCGCGCAGGCGGCCGAGATGTTCCGCGAGACCGGCTGTCACGGGATCTCGATCGGCCGCGGCGCCCTCGCCAACCCCTGGATCTTCCGCCAGCTCGTCGAGCAGGAGATGACGGGGACTTTTTCGCCCGCGGGCTCGTTCGAAGACCGCCTCGAGCTGATGTCGCGGCAGTTCCGCTACCTCGTCGATCTCGTCGGCGAATACCGGGCGCTTCCTGCCTTCCGGAAGATGGCCCACTGGTATCTCAAGTCGATGCACGTCCGGGCTCACCTGCGGAACGCCTTCCAGGTCGCCCAGACCTGCGGCGAGGTGGCCGACGTTCTGACGGGGATCCGGGAAGAGGGCCCTTCCCGCGGCAACCGGACGGGCGAGCTTCCTGACATGCACATCCCCGTCCCGGCGGGACCGGTTGAACGCTGGTGAAGTCAATTACCGGGTCCAGGGGGCACCCTGGTGGGGGATGCAAGGGGGCAACGCCCTCTTGCCCGCCGGAGGCCTGGCCGTCGGACGCTGTCTGAAGGAGTGAGTGTCCAAACGCGGACAACGTGCCGTATGCCCCCTCACCAACCCGCGGGGAGTGCAAAGCCAGCGGTGCGGTGTGACGGAGTCCTCAGCGTGGATGCGGTTTGAGCGAGCATAGCTAAGGCGCAAGACCCACTCTCGACTCACGAATCCGAAGGACACCGCACCGTGGGAGCTCAAACCATCTCGACGGGAACGTCTTCGTCGTCCGTGTCCTGGTTTCCACGGCGGCGGCGCGGATACAGGAGTTCGGCCGGATGCGTGAGGCCGATCAGGTGCGCGATCGCCAGATACGTTCCCCCGCCGGCGACGCAGACCGTCGCCAGCCCCGCCGCGCTCATGCGGCTGGGGCCTGTGAATGCCCCGCTCAACAGGTAGCAGACCACGACCATCCCTGCCGACGCTGCGAGCGTCTTTCCGACCGTCCGGCCGATCGAGGCGGCGTCGAATGCTCCGAACCGGGTTGTTGCGGCCCAGACGCACAGACCCAGTTGAACGATCGCGGAGATCGAGCTGGCCCACGCGAGGCCGTCCCCTCCGACGAGGAACACGAGCGACAGGCTCAGCACCAGGTTGAGCGCGACGGCGATCGAAGCCATCCGGACCGGAGTCAGCCGGTCCTCGACCGCATAGAAGCCGCGGTTCACGATCAGCACCGCGATCGAGGCCCAGACGCTCACGCCGTAGCCGACGACCATCCGCGCCGTCAGGGCTGAGTCGTGGCGGTCGAAGTTCCCCCGCTCGAACAGCACCTGCGTCAGCGGCGCCGCGAGTTGCACGAGCGCCACGCTGGCCGGGATCCCGATCGCCAGCGCCATCTCGAGGCCATGCCCGTAGTCGCGGCGGAAGAGCGTCCAGTCCTCCCGCTTGGCTGACCGCGTCAGGACCGGAAAGAGGACGGTCCCGAGGGCCACGCCGAAGACCCCCATCGGGAACTGCAGCAACCGGTAGGCGTAGTACAGGGCCGCGGCGGTTCCTGTGGTGACCGTCGAGGTCGATCCGATGGCGGTTCGCTCTCCATCGGCCAGCCACCACGCCAGCGAGGTGTCCATTAGGGTGCTGGCCTGACTCAACAGCACTCCCGCCAGGACCGGCGTCATGGCGGCAAACACCGCCCGCACCTGCGGCCAGACCCCTCGCCAGTCCGACGTGAGACCATAACCGCGACCCGCCAGCACGACGTACGGAATGAGCAACTGCACCACCCCCCCGACGACGACTCCCCCCGCGACGAGCTGGATCCGATGGGCCGAGTCCGCCGAGGCCCAGGGAGCGACGAACGTGGACGCGATCCAGGCGATGTTGAGCAGCACCGGGATCATCGCCGGCCAGAAGAAGCTCCGCAGCGACTGCAGCACGGCGCACAGCTGCGCCGAAAGACAGATGACCAGCAGGTAAGGAAGCAGGATCGCGATCAACTGCAGCAGCAGCGTCGTCCGCTCGCTCCACGTTCCCAGGAGAAAGGCGAGGCCGATCGCTCCTTCGGCCATGAGAACGAAGACGACCAAGAGCGCCGCCAGCGTGAACAGGACGCCCGACGAGAGCCGGCGGGCTTCCGCAGGGCCGCGCTGCTCCAGCTCCTGAACGAACCGGGGGAGGAACGCCGTCGTCAGCGCCCCTTCGCCGAGGAGCTGCCGAAAGACGTTCGGGATCCGGAACGCGAGCGTGAAGGCATCCGACACCGTTCCGGCGCCGAACAGCCACGCCATGGCCATCTCCCGCCCCAGGCCGAGAACACGGCTGAGGAGCGTGCAGATGCTGACCAGCCGCACGCTGGCGAGCGTCGAACGGGTCGACGCGGGGGACGCGTCGGCCGTAGCCGGGGCTGTCGAACTGGGAGGACCGTCCATGTCGGACGGGGTTATAGAGTTCCGTCGAACTCCGCGACCAGCCCGTTGGAGTTCACGCTTCGGCGTGCTCCTCTCCGCCTTGCGGATTCGCCGTCGTCCCCTCCGGGGGCAACGGCTCCCCTCGACCCGTCCGCCAGATGCCGCGCCACAGTCTCTGCCCCGTCAGGGCCAGAAGCCCCGCCACAACCGCCACGATGATCCATCCGGCGGCGGGGATCGTCTCGCCCGTCCGGTCCTGGAAGTCGCTCGCGACTGTCGCCAGGTACACGAACAATGCGATCCACCCAGCCCACGGTCCCCCGCGGCCGGCGACCCCTTCGGCCAAAAGGACCGTCGCCCCGCACAGTCCCAGAACGGCCTGCGGTAGCGGGTATCCCGACTCCAGAGTAGCCGGCCCCAGCAGCGCTCCGGTCGAGCCCCCTACAAGTACCGCGGCGAGGAGCCGAACCCATCGCCCGCTTCCGGCCCGCCCCGGTCCGAGGATCCATCCCGGCAGCAGCGCCACCGCCACATAGAGGATGAGTGTCAGGGAATTCACCGGGACGCTGGGCATGCGAGACCACTGCGAAGGGAAACAAGAACGTGCCGATGGATGGTAGCCGGAGAGCCGCAAGTCCTCGTCTGTCCGGGGCATTGAGGAGGTGAAATGCCTTATGCCGTTGGCTCGCACGATGTTCTTGCCGACACGACTGTGCTCGCTCAAACCCAACGTGCTACGGCAGCCTGGGGTCAAGGGGGCCATGCCCCCTTGCCGCCGGAGGCGCTTCCATGAGGAACCGTGGGACACAACGGATGTCCCCTTTGTGGTACCGGCGTTGAGGACTCACCGCTCGCTTTGCAATCCCCGCGGGTTGGTGAGGAGGCATACGGCACGTTGTCCGCGCTTGGACACTGCGCGCTTCAGACAACTTTCGATGGCCAGGCCTCCGGCGGGCAAAGGGGCGTTGCCCCTCTGCACTCCCCACCAGGGTGCCCCTGGACCCGGTTGGGGAGCAATGCCTGACCAACATTGAGCAAACGCACCTTCTCCCTTCAGCCTTCCGCACCCTTTCGGGACGGCGGTACGATGCCAAGTACATCGCACCAGGAACACCCTCTGTGACGGTTGCCACCTATCGCCGGTATCAGATGGAGCTGGAGGTCCGGCGAAAGGCTCTCGCCGAGCCCGAGCTCCCCCCCGGCTACCAGTGGCAGTGCTGGCTCCCCGGCCGCTGCCTCGTCCACGCGCGGGTCAAGTACGAGAGCTTCGTCAACGACCTCGACGGACGCGTCTTCCCCTGCCTCGGCGACCGCGCCGGTTGCCGCCGGTTGATGTTCGACATCTCCCAGCACTCCGGTTTCCTGCCCGGCGCGACATGGCTCGTGGCGGTCGCCGGCCACGCCTCGCAGGACGCGGCCATCCCGTGCGGCGGCGTGCAGGGGATTCTCGTCTCCCGCCACTGCGGCAACATCCAGAACGTCGGCGTCATCCCCGAGCATCGCCGCCGCGGCCTCGGCCGGGCCCTCGTCCTGAAAGCGATGCAGGGCTTTCGGGCGGCCGGCGCACGGCGGGTTTCGCTCGAGGTCACGGCCGAGAACGAACAGGCGGTCGCTCTCTATCTGGACATGGGCTTTCAGGTCGTCAAAACGTGGCAGCGGTTCGTCGACGACGCCTCTGCCGATGAAGCGGAAGTGGAGGCGATCGTCTCCGGGAGCCTCAGCTCCGAGCGGACATGACGGCGGCAAACCCGTTCCCGCCATCGGGATCGGCGCGAGCCTCAGCATGATTCGTTTTGCCGCACAAGCCCGCTGTCGCGAAACGGCGCATTCGTCTTGACCTGAATCACACAGACCTGCAATTCTTGCCGGTGTTGGCAGAACGCCAGCCGATCTGGTGCGACAGCGTCCACGCCGTCCACCCTACAGCACCCCTTCACGGCCCTCCGCGGCTGTCGACCCCTTCAGGCATGGAGGCCTGACCGGATGCTTCTTCGCAATCTCGCTGCGCCTCCTCAAGCCCTCCTCACTTCCTCGTCTCGCCTCTCCGCTCCTCTCGTCTCGCCCCCGTCCCTGCCTCGTTCCGTCCGTCGGTAGTCCCCACCACCGATCTCACGTTCTCTCCACGACTCGACCCCTCACCGGGAGTGTCCGCATGGTCAGTTCATCGACCTTCGTCGCGATCGTTCTGTCGATTCTCGGCGCCCAGGCCCGGGGCGAAGTCCTGGACTTCGGCCTCACGTACTGCGGCCCGTGCCAGCAGATGAACCCGATCGTGGAGAAGCTGGCCCGCGAGGGGCACCCGATCCGCAAGGTGGATGGGGAGCGCGATCAGGCCCAGGCGAGCCGATTCAACGTCACCCGTTTTCCGACCTTCATCCTCGTGGTGGATGGCCGGGAAGTGCAGCGGGTCTCGGGACTCCAGAGCGAAGAGCAGCTGCGGATGATGCTCGCCCGCATTCCGACCGCGACCCCCACGGCCTCGGCGGGCCAGGGTCAGGCGGGCAGCGTGGCCGCGGCGCCGCCAACCCGTCCCGTCAACGTCATCAATCCTCCCGGTCCCTTCCGCTCGAGCCTGGGCGAGGCGGCTCCCCTGCCGCGTCCTGCCAGCCACGATGCCCCGGTCGCCGCTCCGCCGCGCGTCGCCCAGGTGGAGGAGAAGGAGCGGATGTGGCCCTTTGGAAAGAAGAAGGACGCTCCGCCGGCCGTCCGCGCCAGCGGGCATGAACTCGAAGGCGCCGCCCCCGCAGTAGCGTCGATCGACGACATCCTGTTCCGCGTCAGCGTCCGGATCCGCGTTCAGGTTGGTGACAAGATCAACCGCGGCTCGGGGACGATCATCGAAAGCAAGCCGGGCCGCACGCTCATCATGACCTGCGGCCACATCTTCCGCGGGATCGACGAGACGGCGAAGATCGAAGTCGACGTCGCCCCCTGGGAGCAGCCCAGGAAGTTCGTCGCCCGGCTGGTGAAGCACGATCTCGAATCCGACGTCGGTGTGATTTCGATTCCGACGACCGAACCGCTGCCGGTCGCCCCGGTCGCCCGCCGCAGCCAGAACCCGAAGGTCGGCGATCCGATGGTCTGCATCGGCTGCAGCGGCGGCGCGAACCCGACGCGGGAGCAGATCCGCGTCACCGCCCTCGACAAGTACGAAGGCCCCTCGACGATCGAATGCGGCGGACTCCCGGTCCAGGGCCGTTCGGGAGGCGGACTCTTCGACGCCGCCGGCCGCCTCACCGGGATCTGCATTAATGCCGATCCGCAGGGACAGCGGGGCATCTACGCTGGCCTCTCGGCCGTGCAGGATCTGCTGACCGCTTCCAACCTGGCCTACCTCCACACCGAGCCCGAGACGCGGGTCGCCGAAGCGGAAGCCGCTCCGGCCGCGAACTCGCGGGATGCCGGCATCGCCTTCGGTGGCGACTCGGGCAACCCGTTCGGCCGGTCCTCGGCGAACGATCGGGCCGACGCCGCTCCGGCGGTGGATCCCCGGAGCCTTCCGGAATCGATGCGCGGCAGTGTCGCGATCAGCCCGGCCGTCGTTCCGGCCTCGGCTCCGGCGGCTGTCTCCGCTCCGCTCGATATTCCGGCCGATGAGGCGGAGGTCGTGGTCGTGATCCGCAAGAAGAACCAGCCGCAGAACGCTCCGCGGGTGATCGTGATCCACGAAGCGAGCGCGAAGTTCCAGCAGTACCTCGAAGGGGAACTCGGCCCGGCGGGTGCTCCTGCGATGTCGACCGCCGGCTTGGATCAGGGGGATCGTCCGCTGGTTGCTCGGCGGCCGGCTGCTCCCGCGGACTATGCTGGGGAATCGAAGGCCTCGCGGATCGGTCTGCCGCAGACGACTCTTTCGGAAGAGGTCCCGGCCCGGCCGTACGTGCGCCGGAAGAAGTGATTCGAAGGTTCGTCCGCGTTCTTGCCGGACGGACGCCTTAGCTCAAACCCAATGTGCCACGGCGGGCTGGGGTCAAGGGGGCCATGCCCCCTTGCCGCCGGAGGCACTTCTGTGAGGAACCGTGGTACGTAACGGATGTCCGTTTTGTGGAACCGGCGTTGAGGATTCCACGCCCGCTTAGTAATCCTCGCGGGATAGGTGAGGGGGTATCCGGCACGGTGTCCGCGATTGGACACGCGCTCCTTCAGACATCTTTCGACGGCCAGGCCTCCGGCGGGCAAGGGGGATTCTCCCCCTTGCATCCCCTGACCAGGGTGCCCCTGGACCCGGTTGATGAGCCACGTTGGGCTTGCCCCTCACAGCTTCGGGGCGGCCGGTGCTGCATTCGCCGGACGATTGCGGGCAAAACGGGCCATGCTCTCTGTGAACTCGGCTTCCGAAATCGTCCCGTTCCCGTCAGTGTCGATCTGAGTCAGCCGGTCCTTCATCGGCCCCTGCAACTCATCACCCGTCAACTGCCCGTCGCCGTTCGTGTCGAGCGCAGTGAACCGCTCCTTGGGCGACTTCCGCTCGCCAGGGCTTCCATTCGGTCCCGGCCCGCTTGAACCCCCTGGACCTGCCGGGGCTCCCGGTCCCCCGGGCGCGCCTCCCGGACCTGGCTTGGCCTGACCTTCGCCAGGGCCGCCCGCGGGAGTCGCCCCGGCCGGAATCTTGATCTCCGACGCCGTCTTTCCGAGCTCGCGGGCCACTTCCCCTTCAATCACGGCGATCTCGGGCGCAAACCGCGTGCGGGGATTCAACACCACCCGCTCTCCGGCCTGGACGCCATCCTTGACCTCGACATGGCTCTGGTTGGAAGACCCGACCATGAGGTCCCGCCGGACCGGACCGTTCTCCGTCAGGACGAACGCGAAGGTCCGTCCGCCGATGGCGACCACCGACTGCACCGGGATCTGCAGGACGTTGTCGCGGTTGTCGACCAGGATCTCCACCTGGGCGGTCAGCCCGGGGCGAAGGGTCTTGAGGATCTCGACGCCGTCGGTCAGCTTGATCTCGGTCTCGTACTCGCGGAGGTCCATCTGCGGCCAGCGGCCCGACATCGGGACGGAGGAGACCTCGGTCACGACGCCGTTGAAGAACGTGTCCGGGAAGGCCTCGATCCGGATCCGGGTCGGGAGGTCGCGGCGGACGGCGGCGATCTGCGACTCGTGGATCCGGCAGTCGACCTTCATGCGGGTGATGTCGGGCAGGTTGATGATTGCCTGCCGCTCGCGGACCTGGGCCCCCTCGGTGATCGTCTCCGGGTTGCTGCCGCCGCGGTTGCTGTTCTGGAGGTTCGCGTAAACCACTTCCCCGTCCTGCGGGGCCCGCATCGTGCAGACGTCGATCTGCCGCTTCCAGCGTTCGAGGGTGGACTTTTCGGCCTCCGCGGTCAGCGTCTTGGCCTTGATGTCTTCCTTCGCCTGGACGACCGCCGCGTCGCACTTGATCTGCGTCCGCTCCAGCTCCCGCTTGAACTCCTGGGCGTTCGCCTTGAGCTCTTCGATGCGGCGGTTGTAGTCGTACTCCTTGAGGACCTTGAGCTCCTCGACCGCCGTGGCGAGCTTCAGCTCCGCCTGCTTCACGCCGATCCGTTCCGCCTCGAGGTCGTTCTGCGTCCGGGCTCCCTTGCGGACCTGGAGCTTGGTGAACTCGTAGGTCTCCTTGATCCGCAGCAGGTCTTCTTCGGCGATCGCCACATTGCCGGCGAGCTGATTGACCGACTTGGGATATTCGCCGTTCTCGAACTTGTCGAGGTCCAGGTCCGCCAGCCGGAGCTTCAGCTTGACCGCCTCGATGTCGGTTTCGTTCTGGCGAAGCAGAATCTCCAGGCTCTTCTCGGCCGTGACCGCGGCGGCGGCCGCCTGCGAGGCCTTGATCTCCTGGAGGGTGTACTTCTCGCGCAGGGCCGAGGAGTCGAGTTCGCAGACGACGTCGCCGGTCTTGACCGCGGTCCCCTCGGCGACGATCGAGATGATCGTCGTCGAGCCTTCGACGAGGCTCGTCAGCGTGGCGTTGCCGGAGCTGTCGACGTGCCCGGCCACGTTGACCGAAATCAGGAACGGCTTCTTCTCGGCCACTTCCGTGATGAGGTGGCTGTAGTCGTTCCGCTTCGACCCCGAGAGCCCCAGGTTCTCAGTCAGCGAGTTCCAGCGGCTGACGACGCTCGCGCTCCAGTCCGGCCGCGTCGTCACCGCGTAGGCCGTCGCCCCGGCGCCCGTCAAGCCAATCCCCAACAGAGACAGTGTCATCCAGCGCCGACGCCCCGACGGGGTCAAGGGTTGGTACGACAAGTCCAGGTTCTGGCTCATTATTGAAGATCCTCGGATCACGGTAGAACGGATCGTTCCACACCCCATCTTCGCCCAGATCCATGATACCCATGTCCCGGTAGATATTGAGCCGGTTCCGCTCGTAATCGACCCAGTTCTGGATCAGGGAATTCTGACCGTTCAAAATCGCGTTCAACGCACCGAGCAGGTTGTTCCCCTGCAGACCGGTTCCGCGGGTGCTCGTCTGGCCGGGGGCCTTGGGACGGAGCGCCTCATCGACTGCCAGATCGTACTGAGTCGCCCCCAGGCGGATCGCTTGCTTCGACGTCTCCAGATTCTCGCGGAGAACCTGCATCTGACGCCAGTCTCGGCGGATCTGTTGCTTCACCGTGTCTTCAGCCAGCATGTAATTTCGCTTGGCCCGCTCATAGGCAATGAGGGCCGCGCGGTACGTGTTCCGTTCCGAAATCTGGTCGAGCGGGGCGGTGAATCGCATCCCGAAGCGGTAGCTGCTCCGGTCCCGCCGGAAGTCGAACGGCCGGTTCCCGCCGGAAGTCCCGATGTCCCCTTCGACCACGATGTCCGCCTGGGACCGCAGGCGGTTGGCGACCACCTCGACGAAGCGGCGGGCGTCCATCACGAGCGCCCGGGAGTTCATCAGGTCGAGCCGGTTCTCGACCCCGGCCGCGACGCTGTCTTCCAGACTCACCGCATAGGGGCGGACCCGGATCATCTCGGCCCGGACGCCGACGAGCGTTCCCGCCAGGTTCCGGGTGTCGCGCAGCAGCTTTTCGTGACGATCCAGGATCTCCAGCCGCATCGCATCGCGGGCCTCCTTGGAGAGATCGGGATCCTCGAGCTCCTTCCGCCACAGGACAATCTCGTCCTGCCGCTGCTGGAGCTGGGCGGAGGTCAGGTCGAAGATCCGCTGGTCGCGGTCGAAGTCGTTCGTCAGCCGGTCGCGGTTCTCCTCCGCCAGCAGCGATTCCAGGATGGCGGGAACCTCGCCGCGGAGCCGCTCAATATCCTGCCGGACGATCTGGATTCCCTCGGCCGACACCATCCGCACGACTCGCTCGTACTCGTCGATCACCTTCTTGAGCTGTTCGACGGTCGGAACGTGTTCCTGTCCCGGCGGGAGAGCCTGCCCGTCCGGCGGGACTTCTAGCTGCGCCCAGCTCTGGGGGACGAAGTCCGTGACGATCAGCTCCAACTCGCGAAGCCGCTGCTCGATGAGTTCGAACTGGGAGAGGGATGTCTGGTCGATCGAGAAATCGATGTCCGGCGGCAGGCCGAGCTGCACCTTGTAGTTGTCGAGGGCGTCCTGGTACTGCCGCTGCAGGTTGCGGAGTCGCTGCAGCGAGCCGGTGTAGCTCGACTTGAGCTGCACGACGTCGAGGGTCGAGGCCTCGGCCCGCAGCGGGACGATGATCGTCAGGATCGCGTCCTGGTAGGCGGGATCCTTCGAGATCGCCTTCAGCTGGATCTCGTCCTCTTCGGACATCGGCCCCAGCCAGGTCAGCAGTTTGCGGTCGGGGTCATAGGAGAGCCGTCCCTTGAAGTTCTCCGGAATCGCGAAGTCGGCGGGGAGGGTCTCCAGGTCGATCCGCGACGCGATGTTGGCGGGGCGGTCGCCCGTCGAGGCTTCGAGCAGGTCGACCTGACGGCGGATCCGGTCGAGGTTCCCCTCTTCGTTGAGGATGCTCTGCGCGAGCTGCAGCAGTCCCAGGTAACCGCCGCCGCCGCCGGGTCCGCCGACGACATCGGTGAACAGGATCTGCCGGTAGCGGGCGAGGTCGCGGGTCTCATACAGGAGGTCGCGTTCCGACTGCGTCAGGTTCTCGAGGACGACCTTGCGGCCGGCATTGATCAGCAGCGGCTGCACGAGTGAATACGAGAGCACCGAGGCCGAATTCGTCTGGTTTCCGCCCGAGAAGAGCCAGACGGTGTTGTTGGCCAGTTCCACCGCGAGCTGTCCGCCGGCGGGGAGGAGCTGGCTGACGCCGAAACGGCTGTCGGCCGTGGCTCTCCCGATCCGTCCGGGACGGGCGTCCGACACGATGTCGGCCCCCGGTTCGCGGCCGCCGATCCCGAGGTAGCGGACGCCGAACTGGAACCGTTCGAAGGTCACGTTGAGGGCGGCGAGGTACAGGTCCTCGATGTTGAACTGGTAGTCCCGGCTGTGGATCTGGGCCAGGTTGACGGCGTCCTGGACCTTGACCTGCTCGATCTTGGGGGGACCGGCGAGGTAGCGGCCGTTCTGCGGGTCGATCATCTCCGGGCTGATGCCGTAGCGGAGCAGCCACTGCGGGTTCTCGACGCGGAGCGTGTCGCCGAACTTGTGCCAGCCCTTGTATCCCTGCCAGCCGTCGACCCAGTGCATGTACTGGTGGGCGGCGGGATCGTCTGGCGGCAGCGGGGCGCAGTCTGGGTCGTGCGGGTCGAAGAACCGGCTTTCGGGATCGGGGGTGACGTTCAGCCGGGGGAGCGACCAGCGGGGATCGGTGAACCGCTCCATCTCCGCCTGGTAGACGTCCATGTCCGCCTGCTTCCGCCAGAACGGGCGCGAGCAGCCGGTATGGGCCAGACCGAGCAGCGCGGCGCAGCAGACCGCGGCCAGCCGGCGGCGGGTGCGTCGGCGGGAGGGCTTCGTTCCTCGGGCGGGCGTGAGGACGGAAGAGAACATCAGGCGGCGCGCTCCACCACGCGTGACGGTTCGAGGCTTTCGTCGGTGAGGGCCGAGACCAGCGTCGAGACGAGGCCGGCCAGCGACTCCGAGACCCGCAGCGATTCTTCCGGCGTCCACTCGGCAAAGGTCTGGCGGAGGCGGACATCGCGGCGGTCGCGGGCAATCTGGAGGAGGGCCTGGCCGTGACCGCTCATCGCCAGGACGCTGCGGCGGCGGTCGGTGGCGGACCGCTGGCGGACCAGGAGGCCGTCCGCCTGCATCCGTTCAATGAGGGTGCAGACGGTCGACTCGGAGAGGCCGAGGGCCCGGGCGACGTCGGTTTGGGAGCTGCACGAGAGGGAGTCTTCGAGGAGTTCGAGAACGTCGACGCGGGTCGAGCTGATTCCCGTGGGGCCGTAGCACTGGGAGAGGAGTTCTTCGAGCAGGCGGTTCGCCTGCCGGAGCCGGAGGACGATCTCCGCGCCGTGGGACATGTCGGGCATCTGGGGAATCCTTTCCACGGTCCGGCGGCAACTCGACCGGCAGCCATGGCCGATCAACACATTTGGCAGATCCTTCGCTTTCCAATGATTCGGTTTGGAATGGTTCGAAACTGAAGGAGTTCAAAGGTTGCGCAAACTTTTATGGGAGATCGGCGGGGAATCGGGACCGATTTCGTGGTCGCTGTGATTCCCCTTCAAGAACCGTTTCGCGTCCCCAGGCGAACGCGGACGGCGTTCCACGCCCCGGGCTCGTTTGGGGAACACACACCAGCCCGAAGCGCCGGCGAGGGACGAAGCGGAAATTCGCTCGCGCTTCGGGCTAGGGTAGGCAGGCGAGCGGGGGGCGTCAGCCCCCTGATTCCGCGTTCAAACAGCCCGGTTTCCTGAAGGATGCAGCAGAGCAATCCGGAAACGCGAGGTTGTCGGAAACAGGCTCACGCGGAGATGCGGAGAACGCGGCGAGAAAACGGGGGATGCCTGTCTCTTCTCCGCGTGAACCCCCTCTTCTCTCTCGCACGACGGCGAAGAGGGGTGGGCACGTCCGGCCGCTCGGTTTCCGACAGCTCAGTCCAGGCCGAAATCCTGGGCGATGTCCCGGACCCGGGTCACCTTGGCCTGACCCTGCAGGGGCGCCTGCCTCTCGTCCCACTCTTCCCAGTGGGGAAGATCGAGGTCGAGCTGGGCGATCGAAGCGGTCTTCATCTCCTGAAGCCGTCCGGTTGCCTCGTGCAGCAGTTCCTCGAGGCCCGGGTTGTGACCGATGCAGAGGACGCGGTGTGCGGTTCCGGGGAGGGAGCGGAGGACTTTCCGCCACGTCGGGACTGTTGCCAGGTAGAGTTCCGGGGTGATGACGACCTTGTCCCGGAAACCGCACGCTGGAGCGAGGAGGTCCGCTGTTTCGCGGGTTCGCCGGGCGTCCGAGCAGACGATCAGGTCGGGAACGAGTTTCTGTGCGCGGAGCCATTCGCCCATGAGGGGGGCGGAGAGCTGGCCTCGGTCGTTGAGGGGCCGCTCGTGGTCGGACATGGCGGGATTGTCCCAGCTCGACTTGGCGTGCCGCATCAGCAGGAGTGTGCGCATGTGGATTCTCCTTGGCGGGTGCCGTTCTATCAGACCGGGGGAGGGGAATGTAGTGGGAACCGCCGTTCGAAGCGTGTCTTGCCGGCACGGCTATGCCACCTCAAACCCAACGTGCGACGGCAGCCTGGGGTCAAGGGGGCCACGCCCCCTTGCCGCCGGAGGCACTCCTGTGAGGAACCGTGGTACGCAACGGACGTCCCCTTTGTGGTACCGGCGGTGAGAACTCCCCGCTCGCTTTGGACGCCCCGTGGGTTGGTGTGGGGGCATACGACACCTTGTTCGCGTTCGGACACCCCCCCTTTCAGGCATCTCTCGACGGCCAGGCCTCCGGCGGGCAAGAGGGCGTTGCCCCCTTGCATCCCCCACCAGGGTGCCCCTGGACCCGGCTGGTTTGAGACGCACCCGACTCCCGCGCTTTCCTCGACCGCAACCGGTATGATTTCGCGTTGCTCCGTGCGCCCCTCCCCACGGACCAACCCACTTTCACCCCCGTTTCCCACCAGACTGACCGAGAATGTTCGTCGATCGCGTTGAAATTCGTTGCAAAGCCGGAGACGGAGGGGACGGCTGCTCCAGCTTTCGCCGCGAAGCCCACGTCCCCCGCGGCGGACCCGACGGCGGCGACGGCGGCCGCGGCGGCAGCATCATCGTCCGCGCCGACACCAACCAGGGAAACCTCGCCGGCCACGTCGGTCACCGCCAGTGGAACGCCCAGGACGGCCAGAACGGCATGGGCTCCCTCTGCACCGGCCGCTCCGGCGAAGACGAAGTCATCCTCGTCCCGACCGGCACGCTCGTGAAGGACGCGGACCACGACTTTGTCCTCAAGGACCTCAAACACCACGGCGAGGAATTCATCGTCGCCCGCGGCGGCAAGGGAGGCCGGGGAAACAAGTACTTCGCCAACGCCATCAACCGGACCCCCAAAGAGTTCGAAGAGGGCGAAGAAGGCGAACTGCGGAACGTCATCCTTGAACTCAAACTGATCGCCGACGTCGGCGTCATCGGCAAACCGAACGCCGGCAAGTCGACCCTCCTCAGCCGCCTCTCCCGCGCGACTCCCGAGATCGCCAACTACCCGTTCACGACCAAGTACCCGAACCTCGGCGTCGTCAGCGTCGGCTCCGACCACCAGTTCGTGATGGCCGATATCCCCGGACTCATCGAAGGGGCCCACGCCGGCGTCGGCCTCGGCCATGAGTTCCTGAAGCACGTCCAGCGGACCAAGGTCCTCGTCCACCTCGTCGAGCCCGATCCGGACGACCAGACGAACCCGGTCGACAACTACCACCAGATCCGCAAGGAAATCGGCCTCTACGACCCGGCCCTGCTCGAGCGGCCGGAGTTCATCGCCATCTCGAAGAGCGAGCTCGCGGACGCCGAGGCGGCCGCGGAACTCCTGGAAGAGGCCCTCGGCGCCCCGGTCCGGCGGATCTCCGCAGCGACGGGCCATGGACTCCCGGAGCTGATCCGCGACGTCAACAACCTCCTGATGCGGATCGCCGAAGAGGAAGCCGCCACCGAAGCGGAAGCGGCCCGGGCGGCCGCGGCCGCCGAAAAGGCTCCGGCCCCGCCGGAGGCGGTCGAGAGTGAGCCGATGGATCTCGACAATCCCGCTCCCGCGGAATCGACCCCATGAATCTGGCGGAAATGACCTGGAAGGCGGTGGCCAACCTCGACCGCGACACGCCGGTCGTGATCCCGGTCGCGGCCCTGGAACAGCACGGGCACCATCTCCCGGTCTTCACCGACAGCATGCTGCTCGGCGAAGTCGTCCGCCGCGTCGAACCGGAGCTGGCGGAACAGGTCCTCTTCGCCCCCCTGCAGTGGCTCGGGAACTCCGACCACCACCTCGACTTTCCGGGGACCATGACCGCCGCCCCGCGGACCTATATCGATCTCCTGGGGCGGATGGCGGAGAATTTCCTCCATCACGGCTTCCGCCGGATCGTGTTCCTCAACGGCCACGGGGGAAACGAGGTCCCCGGCCGCCAGGCGATCTTCGAGCTGCGGCAGGCCCATCGGAAACGGGCCGATCTGTTGCTCCTGTTCTCGACCTACTGGGACTTCGGCGATCCGACGCGGGGGGCCATCCCGCTCGTCCAGCGGCAGATGGGGCACGCCTGCGAGTGGGAAACATCGATGATCCTCCGGATCGCCCCCGACCTCGTCGGGCCGATCGAGGACCTCGACGACGTCTCCTTCGAGTTCGGCTTCGGCAAGGCCTACCGCGGCTGGGTCACGCAGGACCGGACCGAGACCGGCCACATCGGAGCCCCCCGGTCAGCCACCCCCGAGAAGGGGGAACAACTCTTCCAGACGTACGCCGTCGGAGTCACGCGGTTCCTCCGTGAGGTGGCCGAGTGGGACGGGCAGGGTTGGAAGACGTAGGTGGTTGAGAGCCAGAAGGCTTTCTGAACGCTGAAGGCGTTGCACAACCTTATAGCCTGGGGCAACGCCCCAGGAACCATGACGGCGCTCGACCTCAAGCCCTGAAGGGGCGTTACAACCTGGACGTTGTGTCGCCCCTTCAGGGCTCATCGATCACCGCTGCCCGCAAACCTGGGGCGCTGCCCCGGGCTGGATTGTTTCACGCCGTTGGCGTGGCCGGCTCTGAACATCCCGTCTCTCCGGGGCTCTTGCGTTGGTCCCGCCCGCCGCTGCGGGTCAGAAGGAACCCGCATGCTCTGCCAAACAAGACCTGCATCTCACCGTCGCGATCTCCCATCCCGCGTGAAACTCCTTGGTCCCCTTCGTGCCTCCTTGGTGTCCTGGTGTTTAACTCCCTCTCGGGATTCCTTCACGGACTCTTCCGATTACGTCAACGGAATGCGCCGCGTTGACTTCTCTCAACACGTCGACCTCGCGCGTGGTTCCCCGTAATAAGGTGGTGCCGAAATTGAAGTTGCGCCGCCTCGAGATCCCTCCGAGTTTCCAGGCATTTCTTGACCGTCCCCTAACACCCTGTAGAATCTCAATGCAACGCTTGTTCGCCACGACACACTCGCAAGTGCTCTTGCGGCCGCTGTTTGGGCCTCAACGTTGCAAGATGCCCACGGACCGGTGAAGACCGCTTCACCGGCAACTCCCCGGAGGGGACGCAGGGACTGAGATCGAACGCTCCGATGGATGCCCATCCGAAGTGTCAGACTCGTTGCAACGGCCTGCTTTTCACGAACATGCGAGGGACCCGTGTCGGAAGATTTCACGAACGATTTTCGTGAGATCGTGCGCGACCGGACCGACATCGTCCAACTCATCGGCGAATCCGTCGCGCTCATCCCCGCCCACGGGGGACGCGAATACAAGGGGCTGTGCCCGTTTCATGACGACCACAACCCCAGCATGATGGTCTACCCGCAGCGGCAGAGTTTCCGCTGCTGGTCCTGTCAGACCGGGGGGGACGTCTTCACGTTCGTCATGGAACGGGAGAAGGTCACCTTTCCGGAAGCGATGGAAATCCTGGCGCGGCGGGCGAACCTCGCACTGCCGGAACGATCGAAGCGATCCAACTCAACCTCCGGTCCGGACAAACCGGCACTGTACGAGGCCCTGCTGTGGGCTCAGGAAGTTTTCCACAGCACTTTTTTGAAAGACCCCTCCGCCGAGAAGGCACGGGACTATGTTCGTTCACGCGGCCTCACGGACGAGACCGTTCGGCAGTGGAAAATTGGTTACCACCCCAACAGCTGGGACTGGCTGCTACTGCAGGCCAAGGGCAAGTTCGCCCCGCCGCAGCTGCTCGCCGCCCGCCTGATCGGGGAACGGGAGAACGGACAGGGACACTACGACAACTTCGTCGACCGGGTTCTGTTTCCGATTCACAACGAACGGGGACAGCCCGTCGCCTTCGGGGGACGCGTCTACCCCGGCGGAGTCGACACGGGACGCGGTAAATACTGGAACAGCCCGGAGAGCGAAGTCTTCCTGAAGCGGAAGATGCTCTACGGATTCCATCACGCCCGTGATGTGATCCAGAAGTCGAATACGGTTCTCGTCACGGAGGGTTACACGGACTGCATCGCGTGCCATCAGCACGGGGTGAAGAACGTGGTTGCCACCCTCGGGACGGCCCTGACGGATCAGCACGTCACCGTCCTCAAGCGGTTCGCCCAGAAGGTGGTCCTGCTTTATGACGGCGACGAGGCTGGACAGAAAAGCTCGGAACGGGTGATCGAAAGCCTCCTGGCGGAGGACGTGGACCTGCGGGTCCTGTCGCTGCCCGGGGAATGCGATCCGGATGAATACCTCCGGGAGGAAGGGGCCGACGCCCTGCGAGCCCTGGTGGAATCCGCCCCCGAGGCGTGGGAGTTCAAGCTCCGCGTCGTCGAGAGGCGGTACAGCCTCCGCACAATCGACGGCCGGCAACGGATCCTGGACGAGATGCTCCAGCTCCTTGCCGCCGCACCGAAGATGTCCCGGCACATCCGGGAAGACCTGCTGCTCTCGTCGCTCGCCCATCGGCTGAATTTGCCCGATGGCCGCGTGCGGGAGCGCTACAATGAGATCAGACAAAAAAAAGCGGACGGCCGCCCCGAGACCCCTGGAACCGTGGCGGCCCCGAAGATTTCGGAGGCCGTTAGCCGCCTGTGCAGTCGGGGAACGAACCCGGACAACCGAGCGGAATGTGAGTTGCTTGGGTTCCTGATGATCAGTCCGGAACTCAGCCCTTTTGTGGAAAAGGCCGTTTCCCCCGAACAGATCCGGCATCCGGCCTTGCAGGCGTTGCTGAAATACGTTGTCGACTTTTCAACCAGTCACCCGGGAGCCACCTACGAATCGTTGATGACCCAGCTCGATGATCCGGACCTCAAGCGTCTGGTCGTCTGGCTGGATGAGCTTGCCCAGGCTCTTGAACTGGGCCGGAAGCTCCGCGAAGGCGGAGTCGACCAAACCGACGGCTGTCCCCGTTTCCTCCGGCAGGCCCTTGACGCATTCGTCTGGCGCCAGGAACAACAGTCGTACAAGCAACGGACGGCATTGCCGTCGTCCTCGACTGGCGAAGGAACGCCGACGCCCGACGAACTTCTTCGTCAGGCGCAACAGTTTCACCAGAGACGTGCCACCAAGAAAACTGGCGTGTAGCTGATTCTCACAAGGACCCTTCCGCCCGAAACCGCAAACCGACACGACACCGCCGGCCTCCCCGTGGACGCCCGTTGTTCGTTCCCCACGTCTGCTGTCGCCGGAGCTTCTCAGCCCGGCCGCTCCTGGACGTCCCGGAACCAACGCTGCCCATCGCCACCCGGAACGCTCGCTCCCTCGCGATCGATTTGCTTTTCAGCGGAATTCCCGAGACAACTCACGATCGGTGCTGGTCAGCCGGAGGATTCATTCGCCATGCATCTTTTCGATGATGGTCTTCGTCAGCTTCTGGAAATCGGCAAGCGTCAGGGATTCCTGACCTTCACGCAGATCAACACCTATATCCCGGACGAGGCAGTCAGCCCGGAAAAGCTCGATGAGCTGCTGATGCTCTTGGAGGAGATGGGCCTCCGCGTTCAGGACGATCTCAAGGAACGCCGCACCGAGCCCGCCCCGCCGAAGAAGGGGGCGAAGAACGCCAAGGCTCCGCCGAAGATCAAGACCTCGGACGAAGGCCGGCGGATCGAAGACCCGGTGCGTATGTATCTCACCCAGATGGGCGAGATCCCGCTGCTGACCCGCCACGAGGAAATCTCCCTCGCCAAGACGATCGAAGTCACCCGCAAGCGGTTCCGCCGGCAGCTCCTCGAGAGCGACTTCGCGGCCCGCCAGACGATCGACGTCCTGACAAAGGTCAACGACGGCGAGCTGCCGTTCGACCGGACGATCAAGGTCTCGCTGACCGAGGGGATGGAGAAGGACCAGATTCTCGGCCGCATGCCGCTGAACCTGAAGACCCTCCAGCACCTCCTGTCGCTGAACGAGCAGGACTTCACGAAGCTCCTCGACGAGACGACCCCCGCCGCCGAGCGGAAGCAGATCGAGGAACGCCTCGCGATGCGTCGCCGCAAGATGGCGACCCTCGTCGAAGAAATGAGCATCCGCACGCAGCGGCTGCAGCCGATGACGAAGCGGCTCGAACAGATCAACGAGCGGATGCAGGAGCTGCGGGACCAGATCGACCACCTGAAGCGGTTCAAGACGCAGAAGGACGATCGGGCCAACCTGCAGCGCGAGCTGAACGACCTGATGTTCCAGACGCTGGAGACTCCCGAGTCTCTGCAGAAGCGGATGGAAGAGATCACCGAGCGGTACTACGTCTACGACAAGGCGATGCGGGACCTCTCGGGCGGTAACCTCCGCCTCGTGGTCTCGATCGCCAAGAAGTACCGCAACCGCGGCCTCTCGTTCCTCGACCTGATTCAGGAAGGGAACACCGGCCTGATGCGGGCGGTCGACAAGTACGAGTACCGCCGCGGCTACAAGTTCTCGACCTACGCCACGTGGTGGATCCGTCAGGCGATCACCCGGGCCATTGCCGACCAGGCCCGCACGATCCGCATCCCGGTCCACATGATCGAGACGATGTCGAAGCTCCGCCGGGTGAGCCGGGCGCTCGTCCAGGAACTCGGCCGCGAGCCGACCGTGGACGAACTGGCCGAAGCGGCCGGCGTCCCGCTCGACGAAGCCCGCCGGGTCCTCAAGATCTCGAAGCACCCCGTCAGCCTCGACCGCCCGGTCGGTGAAGGGGACGACAGCTACTTCGGCGACTTCATCCCGGACGAGAGCACCGACAGCCCGGTGACGACCGCCGCCCAGGAGATGCTGAAGGACAAGATCGACGTCGTCCTCAAGACCCTGACCTATCGCGAGCGGGAGATCATCAAGCTCCGCTACGGCCTGGGAGACGGCTACACCTACACGCTGGAAGAAGTCGGCCGGATCTTCAAGGTGACGCGGGAACGCGTCCGCCAGATCGAAGCCAAGGCGGTGCGGAAGCTCCAGCACCCGGTCCGCAGCAAGCAGCTCAAGGGATTCCTCGACCGTCTGGCCTCGGCCGGAACGTGAGCCCCTGACCAGCGACGACACCCGAGCCCCGCAGGATCACCTGCGGGGCTTTTCGTTTGGGCTTCGAGCGAAGACGCGATACCGTCCGGCTTTCCCCGCCGGCTGCCGGATGACCTATGGACCGCTTCTTTCACCGCGACATCACCCCCGCGGAGCTCACGCTGGAGGAGTCCGAGGGGCGGCACCTGGCCCAGGTCCTCCGCAAGGAGCCCGGCGAGCTGGTCGAGGTCTTCGACGGCCAGGGGGCTTCCGCGACGACCCGCATCGCCTCGATCGGAAAGAAGGGGGGCAACGTCGTCCTGGTCCGCACGACGGAGGTCGCGGTCGATCCCGCACCGACCCCGGCCGTCTGTGTCGCCGCGGCCGTTCCAAAGGGGGAGCGGTTCAAGTGGATGATCGAGAAGCTGACGGAGATCGGAGTCGACGAACTCCAGCTCCTTTCGACCCGCCGGTCGGTGGCCGAACCGGGGGCCGACCGTGTCGATAAACTGACGGCCCTCGTGATCGCCGCCTGCAAGCAGTCCCGCCGGAACCGCCTCCTGCGAATTCACCCCGTCGTCTCCTTGAGCCAGTTTCTGAAGTCACCGGAGGGCGACCTCTTCCTCTGCAACGCCGACGGTTCCTCTCCCATTGCAACGCCGGTTTCCGCTGACGCCTCCCACCTCATCGTGGCGGTCGGTCCGGAAGGGGGCTGGACCGCGGACGAAATCGACGAGTGTTCCCGCTCCAGCGGTTTTCGTGGGGCGATTGCCTTGTCTTCGCACATTCTTCGCGTCGAGACTGCCGCCATTCTGGGCGGCGCATGGGCTGTGCAGCGGCGAGGTCCTTTCGGATAACCGAATCGCCAAGTGGCTGCGGACCGGTAGTGATTGACGACTGAGCAGTGATGGCTGTCAGTGCAAACATTTTGAGCATCTTCGCTACCGCTCTCCCGAATCGAGGGGTATACTTCGCCTGATCCGGCGCCTCGCGTCGGAGAAAACAGCGGTTTCGTCTGCGACGGTCCGGTCTGCTGCGCCCGCAGGCTGATGGCGTGGGGGAGTCTGCCAGACTCGCCTCCGCTCGACCCGGTCAGACGATGGTTTGCAGGTCACGATGCCCACGGTTGCCGATCCCCTCTCCAGTCCTCTGCCGGGGCTCATTGGACATTGCGCGGCGATGCAGGAGGTCTACCGGCTGACCCGCCGAGTCGCCGAAAGCTCGGCCACGGTCCTGCTCCTCGGTGAGACCGGGACGGGCAAAGAACTCATCGCCCGCTCGATCCACGACCTCAGCTCCCGCGCAACGGGCCCGTTCGTCCGCGTGAACTGCGGGGCCCTCAGCGAAAGCCTGCTCGAAAGCGAGCTCTTCGGCCACGTCAAAGGGGCCTTCACGAGCGCCCACGAGAACCGGACCGGCCGGTTCGAGGCGGCCCACGGCGGGACGATCTTCCTCGATGAGATCAACTCCGTCAGCTACACGATGCAGGTCAAGCTCCTGCGGGTCCTTCAGGAGCACGAGTTCGAGCGGGTCGGGGACTCGCGGACGATCTCGGTCGACTGCCGCATCGTGGCGGCGACGAACCGCGACCTTCAGGAAATGGTCGACCGCGGCGTCTTCCGGGAAGACCTTTATTACCGCCTGAACGTCCTCCCGATCTATCTCCCCCCGCTCCGCGACCGCTCGGACGACGTCCCCGCGCTGACCGAGTTCTTTCTCGAGAAGTACGCCGCTGCGAACCGCCGCCCGGCCCTGTCGCTCAACAACGATGCGGTCGGGTTCCTCAAGAATTACTCCTGGCCGGGGAATGTCCGGGAGCTGCAGAACTACATCGAGCGGGCGGTCGTCCTGGCGACGAACGGCATCCTCTCGGCCGACATCCTTCCTCCCCACGTCCGCGGCCTCGCTCCGCAGCGCCTGGGCCGGGCGGGGAAGGGAAGCATCGATACGCTCTGCTCGGAACTCGTCTCACTGGGGCTGGGGCAGTCCGACGGGGACGGCACGGCCTACAACCACGTGATGGGCCTGGTCGAGAAGGAGCTGATTCAGCAGGTCCTGCGGCAGTGCCAGGGGACTCAGACCAAGACGGCCACGCGGCTGGGAATCAACCGCAACACGCTGCACAAGAAGATCGAAGAGTACGGGCTGGAGTCGGACTGAGAGGCGGTGTGGTTAAACACCAAGACACGAAGAAGGCACCAAGGGCACAAAGGATGGCGTTGGGTCGAGGGATGCCTTTGTGGAACCGGCGGTGAGGACTCCCTTACATCTGACCGCCGGCTTTGCGGTCCCTGCGGGGTGGCGAGGGGGCATACGGCACGGTGTCCGCGCTTGGACACGCGCTCCTTCAGACAGTTCTCGACGGCCAGGCCTCCGGCGGGCAAGAGGGCGTTGCCCCCTTGCATCCCCCACCAGGGGTTACCCCCTGGACCCCGACTTAGGGGGCGCGATGGCGGCCTTGGCCGTCAGTTCCATTCTGGATGGTCGGTTGGATGCGGGAGGATGCGGTTCGACTGCTGGACCGCCATCACGAGGGTTTCCCAAACGACGTACGGGTCATCGTGGAAGACGATCTCCTCCGAGCCCGGGTAGGTGAACCAGTCGCCGCGCGAGATCTCTCCTTCGAGCTGTCCCGGGCCCCAGCCGGCGCAGCCGGAGTAGATCCGGAACTGGATGGCTCCCTTGTCCTCGGCGGTCTGCACGACCTGCTCGAAGACTTCGGCACTGCTGCCGACGAGGATGTCGGAGACGACCGCCTCTTCGCCCGGGTCGAGGAAGCTGGCGTTGTGGAGGATGAAGAGGGCCGCCGGTTCGACCGGTCCGCCGAGGTAGACGAAACTGTCGTCGTCCACTTCCATGTGGCCGGAGAGGGCGGACGAGACCGTCATGGACGATGGCCGATTGACCACCAGTCCCATCGAGCCTTCGTCGTTGTGTTCGACGAGGAGGACGGCGGTTTTGAAGAAGTTGCTGTCCCGCAGGTGCGGTTTGGCGATGAGAAACTGTCCCCGCAGCGAGTCCGACATGCACGCGATCCTGGTCTGGTCAGCACGCATCAGGAAGGACGAACAGGGTCGACGGTGATGACGTGGCAATCTTAGGCGAGTGTGCGACCAAGATGTAGTGGCACCCCAACATCGCTGACCCTGACAGGGGTCCAGGGGGCCACCCCTGGTGGGGGATGCAAGGGGGCAACGCCCCTTTGCCCGCCGGAGGCCTGGCCGTCGAGAGATGTCTGAAGGAGAGCGTGTCCAAACGCGGACGACGTGCCGTATGCCCCCTCACCAACCCGCTATGGCTTCAAAGCGAGTCGTGGAATCCTCAACGCCGGTCCCACAAAGGGGACGTCCGTTGCCTACCACGGTTCCTCACAGGAGTGCCTCCGGCGGCAAGGGGGCGTGGCCCCCTTGACCCCAGCCTGCCGTGGCACGTTGGGTTTGAGCTGTGCACGTCGTGCCGGCAAGGACGCGGGTTGAGCATTCCACCAATGAAAGCACTGGCCGGCGCGGGAGTCGACTCGCTACGCTCAAATGTGTCGTCAATGTCCCACCCGAACTGTCGCGACGCCTGCCAATGTCCGAGTCCGCACACGCCCCCGAAGGCTCTCCCGTGCGGATCGATCCGGTCGGCGCGGCATCGGAGTCTCACCATCACGCCGGGAAAGACCACTGCTGCCACGACCACGGGCCGCTCCCTGATGCAGCCGACGACCGAGCCCGGCGGCGGCTCGCGATAACGCTCGTCCTGATCGCCCTCTTCATGGTGGCGGAGTTCGTCGGCGGATGGTGGACCGGCTCGCTGGCTCTCATCGCCGACGCCGGCCACATGCTCTCCGACGCCGCGGCCCTCGCCATGAGCCTCTTCGCTGCCTGGATCGTCCGCCGCTCGCCCACGGAGCAGCGGACCTTCGGCTATCACCGCGCGGAAGTCCTCGTGGCCCTCGCCAACGGGGCGACGCTCTTCGCGGTCGCCGGCGGGATCTCGTTCGAGGCCTGGGAACGGTTCTCCGCCCCGCCGTCGCTCAACACGACCGGGATGCTGGTCATCGCGGTTCTGGGACTCGTCGTGAACCTCCTCGCTCTCGGGACGCTCCACGGCAGCCACACTCACGACATGAACACCCGAGGGGCGTGGTTGCATGTCATCGGAGACACCCTCGGCAGCGTGGCCGTCATCGCCGCCGCGATCCTGATCGGGATGACCGGTCAGAACTGGATCGACCCCGCAGTGTCGGTCGCCGTCAGCCTGCTGGTGCTGTTTTCCGCATGGCGGCTCGTCCGCGACGCCCTGCACGTCCTGATGGAATACGCCCCCTCGGAAGTCGAAGTCGCCGCGCTCCGCCGCGCGATCCTTTCCGAGCCGGGGATCATCGATCTTCACTGCCTCCACGTCTGGACGCTCGGCAGCGGGAAGCACGCTCTCTCGGCCCACGTCGTGGTGGAGTCGGGGACCGATTCCATGGCGAGCCTCGCGGCCCTCCAGAAACGGATCGAGCACGATTTCCCGATCGGGCACGTGACGATCCAGATCGAGCCCGAGGGGAGCGCGTGCGGCGGACACGCCCCGTGTATCTGAACGGACAACGCCACGGGAGGGCGAGGCTCCTGCCGAGCCGCGGCGGTGGCAAAAGCGGTCAAGTACCCCCTTTGCACCGCCTCGAACTTGTCTCGGATAGCCGACTCTCGAAAGCTCACGGGGGAGTCCCTCGCAGTTATTGGGCGCGTCTGGACCCTTCGCGGCTCAGCAGGAGCTTCGCCCTCCCGAGTTGTGGCGTTCACCTTTCCCGTACTCTGAGAGGCACGACCGACTTGCCCGACTTAGAGACTCGACCGCCGGGCCGGGCTACTCGCCGAACAGGCCGCCGTAGATGAAGTTCAGGATGAACGGCCCCAGGATCACGATGACGGTCGAGCCCATCACGAGGATCGCCGGCAGGAGCATCTTCACTCCCGCCTCGCCCGCGATCGTTTCGGCCCGCTGGGTCCGCTTGATCCGCAGCACGTCCGCCTGAGCGCGGAAGATGTGTGCCAGGGGGGAGCCGAGTTGTTCTCCCTGGATCATCGCCCCGATGATCGAAGTCAGCTCGTCGTCCTGCAGCCGCTCCCGCAGCCCTTCGAGGGCGGTGATGCGGCTCTTGCCCATGTTCATTTCGCCGAGGACGCGGCCGAACTCGACGCCGATCGGCTGCTGCCGGAACTCATGGACCGCTTCCTTGAGGCCGTTCAGGAAGGTCGAGCCGGCTTCCATCAGGAGCGTGAGCAGGTCGAGGAAGTAGGGGAGCTTCACCTTGATCCGCCACAGCCGGAGGGCCGCCTGTCGCGCCAGCCGTCGGCGAAGGAGAAACGCGATGACGATGGTCTGCATGACCCCGAGGAAGAGGCCGTAGCCGCCCATGAGGTTCCACCAGACGAAGGTCAGGGGGACCGAAATCAGGATTGACTGGATCTCGATGACTGCCAGCCATTCTTCCGCGGTCCAGGCTCGCGAGTGTCCCGCGGCCAGGAGTTCACGGCGGATGGCGGGGAACTGGTCGGCGAACCAGTTGGCGTTGAGTCGGCCGAGAGCGGAGACGAGCGGTTCGAAGAGGCGGAACCAAACGCTCTGGGCGCGGAGTTCCTCCAGGCGGGCAAGGCTGTAACGCCACTCCTGTGGTCCTTCTTCGGCCGCGGCGGTGCGGAAGGCGAGGGCGAGGATGGCGGCGGCTGCCCCGAAGCAGAGGCAGCCGAAGAGCATCAGTTCGATGGAGGATGTCGGCATCGGATCCGGCGGCGCGAGAGAGAGCCGTGACGTGGCTGCATCTTCGGGCTCGCGGCGCTGGAGTCAATTGAGCAGACGAACAACGTCCTTGCCGGCACGGCGATGCTACGTCAAACCCAATGTGCTACGGCAGCTGGGGTCAAGGGGGCGACCCCTTGCCGCCGGAGGCATTCCGGTGAGGAACCGTGGTAAGCAACGGATGTCCCCTTTGTGGTACCAGCGTTGAGGACTCACCGCTCGCCCTGGAATCCCCGGCGGGTTGGAGAGGGGGCATCCGGCACGGTGTCCGCGCTTGGACACGCGATCCTTCAGACATCTCTCGACGGCCAAGCCTCCGGCGGGCAAAGGGGCGTTGCCCCTCTGCACTCCCCACCAGGGGTTACCCCTGGACCCCGGTACTTGGGTAGCCGCTAACAGGGTTGGAGTTCAGCCTGCGCTTCTTGCGGTTCCAACGGATCGTCAATCCCGATCTCGCCCGAACGCACCAGACAACTGAACACACCACCCGCCCGAACCAGATCGTCGTACTGACCTTCCTCCACAATCCGACCCCGGTCAAACACCAGGATCCGGTCACAATCCTTCAACGTCGAAAGCCGGTGGGCAATGATGATCGTCGTCCGGTCCGCACCCGTAATCCCCAGCGACCGTTGCACAAAACGCTCGCTGATGTTGTCGAGCGCACTCGTCGCCTCATCCAGAATCAACAGCGGGTAGTGACGAAGAAGGATGCGGGCCAGAGCCAGTCGCTGACGCTGCCCACCCGAGAGGTTGTTCCCCCGCTCGACAACCGTCGCGTTGTAGCCCCCCGGCATCGCCATGATCTCGTCATGCAGGTTGGCCATTTTGGCCGCCCGCTGGATGTGCTCGTCATCCACCTCGCCGTTGCCGTAAACAATGTTCTCCCGGATCGTGCCGGAAAACACGAACGGGTTCTGCCCGACATACCCGGCGATCCGCGCCAACTCCGCGCGGGAGACCCGCTCCAGAGGCTGACCGTCCAGGAACACCTGTCCCCCCGCCGGCGGAATGAGACGGAGCAGGACCTTGATCCACGTCGACTTGCCGGAGCCCGAAGGACCTGCGACGCCGATCGTTTCCCCGTGATTGATGTTGAGCGAGACGCCGCTGAGCGCCCGCTTGATCGAGCCGTCCGAGGCCCGGTAGTCGCAAACGAGATTGTTGACCCGGATGGCCGGCCGCCCCGGTGTGAACCGGACGATGGCGTTGTTGCGGGCCTCGACGAACGACGGATCGACCGGCTCGCGAAGCATCTCCACCAGGTCGCCGACCCGCAGGCTCGCCTCGTGCCCTTCATCCATCACGCGGTGAATTTCGTTCAGCGGAGCCATCACGCTCAGGAACAGGACGGAGAACGCCAGAACGTCCCCCATGCTGATCGACCCGTTGATCGCCAGGAACGTCGCCACCGCCAGGATGACGATGTGGAAGAACCCTTCATTGAGCGCCTTGCCGCTCCCGAAGAGCGACATCTCGAAGTGATGGCGGACTTCGCGGCGACGGCGCTTTTCGGTGGCGACAGCGAGCCGCTGAACTTCGAGCGGGACGGTGTTCGCGACCCGGATGTACTCGGCACCGCCGAGCTGTTCGACGATGGTGCCGTCGATCTCTTCGGCGTCCCGCATCAGGGTCAGGCGGACCCCCTTCTGGGAGGCGAGCTGCCGCATCGTGAGCCACACCGCGAGGGGGGCCACGCCCAGCATCACGAAACCGATGAGCGGATGCTTCGTGACCGCGGCCAGGAGCGCGAACATCCCGGTGAACAGCGCCGGGAGACAGTCGAGGAACATCAGCCGCAGGTAACGGACGAGTCCGTCGACACTGCGGAAGATGCGGCCGTGGAGCGCGCCGATCTTCTCGGAGGAGAAGGTCGTCATCGGAATCCGGAGCAGGTGCCCGACGACGCGGGTCTGCATGTCGCGGTTGATGGCGGCCGCCGTCCCTTCGACAAGGCGGCGGCGGAGGACGTTGAACGCTTCGCGAAGGACATAAATGATGGCAATCGCGCCCAGAATTCGCGCAGCGTTGAGCCACATTTCGTGCTTCGGGAGCGACGTTTGCAGACCGCGCTGCGCGCTGTCCATCAGGGCTCCGAGCAGGATGGCTGTCCCAGCGTTGGCGGCGCTGGTGAGCATCATGAGCAGGCCGGCAGCCCCGAGGGCGGCTTTCCGGGAGACGGGGACGAGTTTCCAGACCTGCTGCCCCCGTTGGGCGAGTAGCTGCATCTCCTTTGCCAGTCCACGCTTCTTGTCGGCCGCTTCCATTGGAGTCTGATGTTGAGGAGGGACAAACTCTCGCATCGTCCCGAGGCGCCGCTATCGAACCGCCGGCTGGTGGCCACCGCGCTCTTGGGGCGGTGTGCCAAGGAAGGACGGGCAATCAGGTTGATGGACCTGTGACCGTGATCTCCGCATCTCGGCGGAAGTGTAATCAGGAGATGCGGCGTGCCGGGGGGATGCAAACGTGATGCCGACCATTTTCCCACCGGTGGATGCCGACGGTAAGGGGCAGAGTGCGAAACGGGGCAGTGTTTTGCTGCGGCGAATACGGCACCCAGAAACGTCAGTTGATGGGAGGGGGCCCGGATGGGGGAAATGGCGAAGAAGTTGCGGTGTCTTGAATGACAAAGGTGGATTGTGAAGTTGGGAAGAAGCGTCGTTGGATCACGCCTGGGGAGCAGTGAGAGCGATTGGCATCCAGGGGCGCGCCTTGGTTTGCGGGAGCGTGCCGATAGAGAGTTGTCGGGACAACAAAGGGGGATATTCACGGAATGGTAGTCAGACATCGCCCCTTTCAACCGGGGTCCAGGGGGTAACCCCTGGTGGGGAGTGCAGAGGGGCCTGTGTTGTTTTCTTGGCCCTTTGCCCGCCGGAGGCCTGGCCGTCGGGAGATACCTGAAGGAGAACGTGTCCAAGCGCGGACAACGTGCCGGATGCCCCCTCACCTAAAACGCGGGGATTGCAAAGCGAGCGATGTCGATTGAGAGAGTCCTCAACGCGGGTCCCGCAAAGGGGACATCCGTTGTGTCCCACGGTTCCTCATGGAAGTACCTCCGGCGGCAAGGGGGCCAAAAGACAACGCAGCCCCCCTTGACCCCAGGCTGCCGTCGCACAATGGGTTTGAGCAAGCACAGCCGTGCCGGCGAGGAGGCGGGAGGGCAAAGCCTTTCGCCACTTTCACCTTCAACGACCACAATTCAGCAAATGCGCCCCACTGGAGGTTCGTTCCCGGCCGCGCGTCGTCATCCGCGACTCCGACCGGTATGATCCGCGATTCGCCATCGGACTCACGGAAAGCTTCACTTCGTCATGTCGGAATCGCTGGAAATCCTGCCAGTCTCAAAACCTGTGACGGGAAGGATTCGTCCACCGGGATCCAAAAGTCTGACCAATCGCGCGCTGATCCTCGCGGCGCTGGCGGAAGGGCCGTCGCATCTCTCCGGAGTTCTCGACAGCCGCGACACGCAGGTCATGGTCGAGAGCCTGCGGCGCCTGGGGATTGCGGTCGAGCAGGACCTCACGGCACGGACGATCGACGTCGCGGGATGCGGCGGGCGGATTCCGGCCGCAGGAGCGGACCTGTATCTGGAAAACAGCGGAACGAGCATCCGGTTCCTGACGGCCCTCTGCAGTCTCGGCGAGGGACGGTTCCGCCTCGATGGCAATGCCCGGATGCGGGAGCGACCGATCGCCCCCCTCGTCGAAGCGCTCCGGGGCGCGGGGGTCGAGGCCCGGTGTGAACTCGGCGGCGACTGTCCGCCGGTGGTGATCGAGGCGCACGGGCTGAAGGGGGGCGACGTCCGGGTCTCCGGGAACCTGTCGAGCCAGTATCTCAGCGCCCTCCTGATGTCCGCACCGGGTGCCCGGTCGGACGTCCGCCTGACAGTCGAGGGCGAATTGGTGTCGCGTCCCTACGTGGACATGACCATCCGCAACATGGAGCAGTTCGGCGCCGAAGTGACCGAGCCGACCGAGAACGTGTTTGTGATCCGTTCCCGACCTTACAGTGGCTGCCGCTACGACATCGAACCCGATGCATCGGCGGCGAGCTACTTCTTCGGACTGGCGGCGGTGACGGGCGGAACGATCACGGTCGAGGGGCTGTCGAAGGAGGCGCTCCAGGGGGACGTCGCCTTCGTCGAGGCACTCGCCCGGATGGGCTGTCAGGTCGAGTACGGCACCAGCGAGATCACGGTTCGCGGCGGGAAGCTCAAGGGCGTCGATATCGACATGAACGCGATTTCCGACACGGCCCAGACCCTGGCGTGCGTTGCTGTCTTCGCAGACGGTCCGACCCGGATCCGGAACGTCGCCCACATGCGGCTCAAGGAGACGGACCGCGTTGTGGCGGTCGTGATCGAACTCCGCCGCCTCGGCCTGACAGTGGAGGAGTTTCCGGACGGCCTGGAGATTCATCCGGGCCCCATCCAGCCCGCGACGGTCCATACCTACGACGATCACCGCATGGCCATGAGCTTCTCGCTCATCGGGACCCGCGTCCCGGGAGTCCGGATCGCGGACCCCGGCTGCACGGCCAAGACCTACCCGGACTACTTCGTCGATCTCGAACGTCTTTGCCGGGGGGCTCGCTGATGCGCGATCCTCGATGGCGACCCGCTCGTTCCGGATCTGACGACTCGCCGACTCGGCCGCCTGAACTCTGGACGGGCCGCCGGCTCGCGCTCAATGCCCTCGTCGAGTTCGAGCGAAACCGGACATTCGTGGCCGATGCGCTGGAAGAACTCTTCGACGAGACGGGAGCGAGCGGCCAGGAGCGCGGCTTCGCGACCGAACTCGCCAACGGCTGTGTCCGGCGGATGATCACCCTCGATCTGCTGATTGAGCCGTGCGTCAGCCGGCCGCGGGAGAACATCGAGGACGGGCTCTGGATCCTCCTGCGGCTGGGGGTGTACCAGCTCCTGTTCATGCGCGGCCTCGCGCCGCACGCCGCCGTCCACGAGACGGTCGAACTGGCGAACATCATCGGCATGCCCCGCTGGCAGGGGATGGTGAACGCCGTCCTGCGCCAGGTGCAGCGGACCTTCATTCCGGAGGGGGGCCTCGATGAGCGGCAGATCGCCGGAGTCGAAAACCTGACACCCGACCTGTTGGTAACCGGCTTCCGCGAGGTCTCGTCGGGGGCCGAGGGGGGCGAGTCCCGGATCGTCTACGACGCGCTGCGGCTCCGCGAGCCGCTGGGGGGAGATCCGCGTCGGGACCTCGTGGCGTATCTCGCGCGAACTCTCAGCTATCCCGAGTGGCTCGTCGGCCGGTGGCGGACCGCTCATGGGGAGGAAGAGGCGCTTCGGCTCGGCGCGTGGTTCAATACGCCGGGCATCATGAGCCTGCGGGTCAACCTGCTGCGGACCGATCGCGAGACGGTTCTCCAGGAACTCGCTTCAAGGGCGATCGCGGCGCGGGCTGGCGACCTCCCCGAGTCGATCGTCCTCGAGAGTTCGATCCCGCTGGCGGGGTTCGGTCCGTTCCAGCGCGGCGAGGTGACCGTTCAGGACGTCTCGGCGATGGGAGCCGCGCGGCTCCTCGATCCTCAACCGGGTGAGAGGGTGTGGGACGTTTGTGCCGCCCCTGGCGGAAAGACGACGCACCTGGCCGAACGGATGCGGAACGAGGGGAGCGTCCTGGCGACCGACATCAATCCCCCGCGGGTCTGGCAGGTGAGTTCGGCCGCCGAACGGCTGGGGCTGACGAACGTCGCGAGCCGTCTGATGTCCCCGGAGTCCTATGACGCGCCGACCGAGCAGTTCGACGCGATCCTCCTGGACGTCCCCTGCTCCAATACCGGAGTTCTGGGGAAGCGCCCCGAAGTCCGCTGGCGGCTCTCTCCCTCCGAATTCAGCGAGCTGACGGTTTTACAGCGGCGGCTGCTGGACCTGGGGATCTCGCGCCTTCGCCCGGGGGGGCGCCTCCTCTATTCGACCTGTAGCATCGAGCCGGAAGAAGACGGGCTGCTCATCCGGAACGCTCTCGGGGCTCACCCCGATCTGTCGCTGCGGACCGAGCAATTCCACCGCCCCGGTCGCCCCGGAGACGGCGGATATCAGGCGTTGATCGTTCGGGCAGGTTAGGGCTCGTTTAGTTGAGTACGGCGGATTATTGGCCGGACAAGGCGATTTTGCGTCCTTTCTGGGTCGTCCTGCGCGGCAAATGATTACGGAAATGCAAGCAAAAGTGGCCGGCACGGTGGATGCATAACGGTTTCGTCAGCTAGTGGGTCATCGTGACCAGCGGCCATTTGCTTCCCTCCGGCTCCCCCCCTGCCATGACACAGCAACGCCCCCGTTCCGCGCGCGGATTCACCCTCATCGAACTCCTGGTCGTGATCGCGATCATCGCCGTCCTGGTCGCGATCCTCCTGCCGGCCGTGCAACAGGCGCGGGAAGCGGCCCGCCGCTCGCAGTGTCAGAACAACCTCAAGCAGCTCGGATTGGCGGTCGCGAACTACAGCTCGACCTACTCCCTCATTCCCCCCGCCGCCTGCCTGCCGACCGGGGGAGCGACCACCAATAACTCCTCGTGGGGCGTCCATGGACGGCTCCTGCCATTCCTCGACCAGGCCGCCGCCTTCAACCGGGCGGATCTGGCGATCGCGTGGGACAATTCCATCAACTTCGACGCGGTCAACAACACCCGCGTTCCGGTCTACACCTGCCCGAGCGATCCCAAAGGGATGACACTCCGGGCCGAGACCGGCAAGCCGACCCTCCAGCCGACGACCTACGGCTTCAACTACGGGACCTGGCCGGTCTTCAATCCGACGACTGGCCCCCTGAGCGACGGGGCATTCTTCCCGAACTCCAAGATCACCGAGACCGACATCAAGGACGGGACCAGCAACACCCTGATGGCCTCCGAAGTCCAGGCCTGGACCCCTTACGGCCGCAACGCCGCCGCTTCGCCGACCACGACCCCCAACTCGATGGCTGAGGTCCAGACGCACGTCAATGCCGGGATCACGGCCGACCCCAAGGGGACGGGCCACACGGAGTGGCCGGACGGCCGCGTCCACCACAGCGGCTTCACGACCGTCCTGACGCCGAACACGCAGGTCCCGTGCAGCTTCGGCGGCGTGAACTACGCGACCTGCGACTACAACTCGTGGCAGGAAGGACGCGTTGCCAGCATGATGTCGAACCCGACCTACGCGATCATTACTTCGCGGAGCTGGCACACCGGGATGGTCAACTCGGTCTTCATGGACGGTTCCGTGCGGTCCATCGGAGAGAACCTCGACATCACGGTCTGGCGCGCCATGGGGACCCGAATGGGATCCGAGAAGGTCTCCGTTTCCCCGTGAGTTCGATCCGCACCGGGCCGGCGGGGCCGATTGCGAACCCTTCAGGAAGGTCTCGCGAAATCGCTCGTGGCCGTGGAAGGCTGTCGGGAGGGAGAGGGGCCGCCACGGAAAACGCGGTGAAACCCTCCCGGCCCCGATCCCTCCGGACGCAAAATGGAGGTGTCGCTCTCCGCCATCGGGTCCAGCTGATTGACATAAGTCTTGGCGCGAGTAGCATTGACGTCACGAGTTCCGCACTCGCGAGATGACGAAATGGCCCCCACGAAGAAGCCGGACATTCTCACCCAGGACGGCGTGACCATCGTCGAGTTTGGCCCGACCTTCGAGCGGATTTCTGAAGATTCCATCCCCGCGGCATCGGAAGCGCTCATTCAGGCCGCCGGCGGCGAGAACTCCAAGGTCGTCATCGACCTCTCTCAGACGCAGTTCTTCGGCTCCTCGTTCATCGAGGCCCTGTTCCGCGGCTGGAACAAGCTCAAGACCCGCCCGGATGCGGCCTTTGTCCTGTGCGGCCTGACGGATTACTGCCGGGAGGTTCTTGAGGTCACGAACCTCAACCGGCTCTGGCCGACCTATCCGGACCGGGCCACGGCAATCAACGCGCTGGCAAAGCCGACGTAGCGGCCCTCTCCAAATTTGCCGTTCGACCGCTCCGATGACTGAGGAGCGGTACGGACGCGGCAGGATGAAGGGAACCCGGCGATCCCGCATAAGACGGAGCGCGCGGTCGAATCACTGCGGATTCGCACTTCCCCTTCGGCTCGAATGTCCGTTTAGGACTTGGCGGAGGCGGACTGCGGGAGACGCAGCACCGAGGCGGCGCGGTCAATCTCGGCTGTCGTCAGCAGCCCGGCTGCGTTGGCGCGGAACGACGGTGAGACGTACCACCGGCCGAGCGCGTCGAACATGCACTCGCACGCGTCTTCGGCGATGCCGAACTTGGCCTTGAGCGGGCGGGCTTCGTCCGGCGGGATGTCGAGGAACTGGCTGATCAGGAGGAAGTCCCCCTGGTTCGACAGATTGAAGTGGAGCGCCTCGAGATCGCTGCTCGTCTTGGCGGTGATGTTCATCGCGACGGGGCGCGGGCCCGTCCGGAAGAACCGCTTCGCCGTCGTCTGCTCGACCTTCACGATCCGGGCCGCGGTCTCGCAGGCGGCGTAGATGACGCTTTCATCCAGCAGGTCGGCCCGGTGCTGGTCGTTCGCGCAGTGCCGGCTCCAGGTCGTCACCAGGATGTCAAGCTGGACGTGGGGCGGGACCATCCGGAGGAACGGGACCTCCGTCAGGAACCCGAAGGACGAATCGGTCGACATTCCGACCTGGTCCGCCAGCGAGATCCGCTCGAGCGTGTCGAAGAACGCCACGCGGAAAGCGAGGTAGGTCAGGTCGCTGGAAGGCAACACGTCTTGGCTGATCTGGAGCATGCGAGCGATGTTGGCAAAGGACATTCCTCAATTCAAGCACTTGTTCCGCGGCGAAACTTGAATGACATAACCCAAGCCGTCACAAGCTCCTATGACGCGGACAGCTTCTCTGGTCTTCGCAGCTGATCCATTTCCCGCTGTTGCCAAAGTTCAACATTTGAAACAGACGTTGACCGAATGCACCACGCGGAAATCTCTGTCTCGTGCGTCTCACGGGAGCCGGGAAGCGATGGGGATCGGGTGGGCGGCCGGTCATAGCGGCGCGGGGGAGAAGGAACCCGAGCATCGGCGAGCCGAAGCCGGTTCGGGGCTCGACCGCGGAATTCCGAGGCCGATATAAGCGCTTGACGGCGGGACCGACCCGCCGCAGTGAAACGCGGGCTTGGCGGGTGAGCGACGTGAGCGAATCGATCTCGGTGACAGCCTCTTACAACGGTTCCAACGCGGTCTACCGCATCCTGCGGGACTCGAGCTGGGGACCGGCTCTCATGAACCTGGGCTGGTTCACGTTCCGTGGTCCGATGGGGTTCATGAACCTGACCACGAACCTCTGCGACCTGCAGCGGTCGCTGGCCTATCGGTCCATCGGCCTGATGGAGGTTCGCGAGGCTCAGAAGGTTCTCGACATCGCCTGCGGCCGCGGGATGACGAGCTACATGATCCGGCGGATGCATCCCTCGTCGAATGTGACGGGGCTCGATCTGCTTCCTGAGAACATTCAGATTGGCCGGAACCTGTTCGGGAGTCAGCCGGGGCTCGAGTACACCCAGGGGGACGCGACGAATCTGCCGTTTCCGGACGGCTCGTATGACCGGATCCACTGTCTGGAGGCGGCGTTCCACTTTCCGAATCGCGACCGGTTCCTGGCGGAGTCGGCCCGCGTGCTGCGTGCCGGCGGGCGGATGGTTGTGATCGACTTTGTGTGGGGGAAAGAGGCGTACCGCGAGCAGCGGATGAGCCCGGCGGGGAAGGTTGTCCGTGAGATCTGGCAGTGGGAGGATCTCTTTACGCTGGAGGAGTATCGCGGTTATGCCGAGAAGGCGGGGATGACGCTGAAGGCGAACTTTGACTGGACGAACCGCGTCTCGACGCCGAACACGCGGCTGCTGGAATCGCTGATCTGGCTGAAGAAGCGGGGGTGGGGGAAGCGGGCGATGGAGCATATGAACCCACTGCTGAAGAGTGTTTCCGAGCAGGACTGGCAGGAACTGGAGGAGGCGGCGAAGGCGCATAGGACGATGGAGCCGTACTGCGTCTACTCGGCGATGGTCTTCGAGAAGCGCTAGTGAACCGCGTCCTTGCCGGAACGACGTCATAGCTCAAACCCAATGTGCCACGGCAGCTGGGGTCAAGGGGGTCTCACCCCCTTGCCGCCGGAGGCGCTTCCATGAGGAACCGTGGGACGCAACGGATGCCCCCTTTTGTGGCACCGGCGCTGAGGACTCACCGCTCGCTCTGCAATCCCCGCGGGTTAGTCGGGGGGCATCCGACACGTCGTCCGCGTTTGGATATGTGCTCCTTCAGAGAGGCCCCTACGAGACGGGCCTCCGGCGGGCAAGGGGGTGTGACCCCCTTGCATCCCCCACCAGGGTGCCCCCTGGACCCGGTGGGGGGAGATTGGCCCGCCAACACTCATACCTCAGTGCTCCATTGCCGCCACGGCAGGCGGTTCCCGACGCCCGTAGAAGCTGTAGAGAACCGGGATCAGATTGAGGAACAACAGCGTCATCGTCATCCCCCCCACGACGACAATCGCCAGCGGCCGCTGCGTCTGAGAACCAATCTTCGTCGCAATCGCCGCGGGAATCATTCCAAAGATCGCGGTCAGCACGGTCATGGTCAGCGGCCGGACCGACGTCGCCACCCCTTCCCGGATCGCAGCCCCCAGCTCCATCGCCCGGAAACGCCGCGCATTGAAGGCGGAGACGAGAATCAAACCGTTCATCATCCCCACCCCCAGGATCGAGATGAACCCCAGCCCGGCCGAGATATTGAAGTTGAGGCCGGTCAGCAGCAGAGCCCAGATCCCGCCGACGCAGATCACGACGACGTTGGTCAGGACCGCGAAGACATCGAGCAGCGAGCGGAGCGCGAGATAGAGGATCACGACGATCAACATCATTGCCAGCGAGGCCACGACCGCCAGCCGGTGGATCGCCGCCTGCATCTCCTCGAACTCGCCGGACCACTCGGCTCGATAAGGAGCGGTCAGCACCTTCTCGGTCTTCTGCTGGGCCTCGCGGACCGCGCCGGCGAGGTCCCGCCCGCGGACACTGAACTTGACCGCGATCAGCCGCTGTCCCTGCTCGCGGAAGATCGTCGAGGCGCCGCTCCGGGTGAACGGGGCTGAGGGATCCCGCTCCCCCTTCTCGTTGAGCGGAGTCACGAGGTCACGAAGCCGCCGCCGCGGAACGACCGAGGGGAGCGGCGTATCGGTGCTGCCGGTGACCGCCGGCGGGGAGCTCGACGTCCCGGCCAGCGGAATGCCTCCCTGGTGGCCGTCGGTCTCGGGGACGACCCGGTTCTTGAGGACATCGACCGGGATGTCGAGGATCTGCTGCTCATCCGCCCTGAGCCGCGCCGGCCAGCGGAGCGTGATGTCGAAGGTCTTCTCCCCTTCGACCATCTGCGAGAACGCCTTGCCCCCGACCGCCGTCGCCAGCGCGTTCTGAACGTCCGTAATGCTCACGTTCCACTTGGCGCACTTGTCGCGGTCGATCGAGAACTCGAGGTTCGTCTGCCCCATGATGCTGAAGACGCCCACGCTCTCGATACCGCGGATCGTCCGGAGGACGTCCGCCATCTCGGCCGCCCGCAGCTCCAGCTCGTGCAGGTCCGGCCCGAAGATCTTTACCGAGTTCTCCCCCTTTACGCCTGAGAGAGTCTCCATGACGTTGTCCCGGATGCTCTGGGAAAAATTCCAGTCGACGCCGACGACTGCGGAGTCGAGGTCCCGCTGCATCGACTCGACGAGCTCGATCTTGTGGCGGGGGCGCTTCGGCCAGAAGAACCGCGTCCAACCCGTCTCGTTCTCCGACTTCGGCCACTGCTCCTCCCGCTTGAGCGGAACGAACAGCTCGGCATTGTAGAAGCCGGTCGGGTCGGTCCCGTCGTCGGGACGGCCGAGCTGCGACAGGACCGCCCGAACCTCGGGGTACTGTCCGAGTTTGCGCTGGGCGGCCACGACCTGGTCGGCGACCTCGTCGAGCGACACGCCGGGAGGAAACGTGCCGCGGATGTAGACGTTCCCTTCTTCGAGCTCCGGCATGAACTCCTGGCCGAGGTACGGGAGGGCGAGTCCCGTTGTCAGGAGCAGGCCGCCGAAGATCGCCATCACGAGGCCGCGGTGGGCGAGGGCGAAATCGAGCTGCCGCAGGTAGAGGCGCTTGATCGACCGGACGAGGATGTTCTCCTTGATCTCCCGCGTGCCGGCGAGCAGCATCCGGCACAGCACCGGAGAGAGGGTCAGCGCCAGGATCAGGGCCCCTGCCAGCGCGAAGGCGTAGGCGTCCGCCATCGGCCCGAAGATCTGTCCTTCCGGGCCCCCCATGGTGAACAGGGGGAGGAGGGCGCAGACCATGATCAGCGTGGAAAAGAACAGGCTCCGCTGGACTTCACCGGCGGCCGTGATGATCCGGTCCGAGACGCTGTGCTCCGCCTCGGCCGGTGCGCTGAGGTGCCGGAAGATGCACTCCACCATGATGACCGAGGAGTCGACGATGATCCCGAAGTCGACTGCCCCCAGGGACAGCAGGTTGGCCGAGCGGCCCCGCAGGTAGAGGAGAGCGAAGGCGAACATCAGCGCCAGCGGGACGTTGATCGCCACGATGAACGCCGCCCGCAGATGGTTCAGGAACACGAACAGGATCAGAGCTACCAGCACCATCCCGACGACCAGGTTCTCGTGGACCGTCTCGGTCGTGCGGTGGATGAGGTTTGTCCGGTCGTCGAAGACCTCGACCTTGACCCCCGGCAGGAGCTTGCCCGTGCCGGTGTTGAGCTCCTGGACCTTGGCCTCGACGTCCGCCAGCGCGGGGAGCGACTGTTCTCCTTTGCGGAGCAGCACGACTCCCTGGACGACATCCGGCCGCTCGGTCCACTGGCGGTTCCCCTTTTCATCCAGGACTTCCTTGCCGTCCGGATCGACCACCGGCAGCGAGACGCCGATCCGTCCGTTCCGCGTGTGGCTTCCGACGAGGACCCCTTCGGCGGTGTCGTGGTCCTCGGGCCGGGCCTGTCCGCCGTCGACGATGTCGCCGACGCGGATCGGGACGTTGTTCGTCGTCGCCAGTGTGATCTGCCGGATCTCGTGCAGCCGCCGCCTCTCTTCGGCCCGCAGGATGTCGCGGGCCTCCTGGGGATCTTTGAGCGACAGGACTTTCGCGGCCGGATCGACGCCGTCCCCCAGCAGACCCAGGCCGCGGACGACCTGCACGGAGTGCGGCTGGAGCAGGTAGTCGCCGCCGGCGTTCATGTTGCTGTTGGTGATCGCGCTTTCGAGCTGGTCGAGTGTTATGTCGAACCGCCGCAGCCGATCCGGGTCGGGCTGGACCTCGTAGCGTTTCACGCGGCCGCCAAAGCTGACGACGTCCGCCACCCGCGGCACCCGACGGAATTCGCGTTCAAGCGTCCAGTCCTGGAGCGACTTGAGGTCGGAGAGGGTGTAGATCGGCTCTCCCCGTTCGTCGACCGGGTTCCGCAGGACATAGCGGTAGATCTCGCCCACGGGGGAGGTCGGGGCGATCTCGGGCTTCACACCGTCGGGAAGGTCCGCCATCGCCAGGCGGTTCAGGACCTCGATCCGGGCGTCTTTGTAGTTCGTGGCGTAGTCGAACTGGTTGCGGAGGTGCGCCAGGCCGAAGAGCGACTTGCTGCGGGTTGATTTCAGCCCCGGCATCCCGGCCAGGACGACTTCGAGCGGTGTCGTCACCTGCCGCTCGACCTCCTCGGCCGACGCGCCGGGGTACTGGGCCACGACCTCGATGATCGCCGGGGCGGGGTCGGGGTAGGCCTCGACGTTGATGTTGATGAAGGCGTAACCACCGACCGCAATCAGCGCGATGGTCAGGAGGAGTACGACGAGCCGGTTGCCGACTGCCCACTTGACGAGTGACTCGAGCATGGTGGGGAGGGGACGAGGTGGCGGGGACTGGGGACCGGCTCGAAAAACTCGGCCATTGTCAGGTTTCCCTGGAAGGCCGTCAGCGGGGTTCGGTGGGGCGGAGTTCTTCGAGGACGGAAGAGAGCTCCAGCACGCCGCGGGTCAGGACCCGTTCGCCCGCCGCGACTCCTCCATTGGTCCGGTTGGGGAGGAACGCCGCCCGCCCTGTCCGGCGGCGGACTTCCACCGGCCGGCGCTGGACGACTGTCAGGTCTTCGGTCCTGGCGATGAACACAAACTTGTTCGCTCCGTCGTCGATGATGGACGTGATCGGAACCTCGACCTCGTCCTCGCCCCCGTCAATCGGCACGACCGCCTCGATGAACTGCCCGACGCGGAACTGCCGGTCCGCGTTGTCGATCCAGCCCTGGGCGACGGCGGTGTGCTGGTTGGGGTCGATCACGTTCCCGATCGTTTCGATCCGTCCAGTCACCGGCTCGGCCGCCGCGTGGGCCGTCAGGCGGACCTGCCAGGTCCGGCGGTCCGAGGGCATCGCCGAGAGGGTCGGGAGATCCTCCTCGTAGACGTTGGCCATCACGACGAGCCGCGACAGGTCGGCGATTTTGAACAGGTCGTCGTCGGTCGTCATGATGTCGCCGACTGTCAGGTTTTTCTCCAGGATCACGCCGTCGAGCGGGGCCCGGATCTCGATTTCCGCCCATCGTGGATCGGCCGGGGGCGCGGCGAGGTTCGGGGCCCCTTCGGGACCGGCGCTGGCGCGCTCGTGGATCCGCTTGGCCTCGGTCTCGATCTCCTGGATCTCGGTTTCGTCGAGGCGCCAGGAGCGGAGCGTCCGCCGCAGCCGCTCGACGAGGATTAGGTCCGATTCGTAGGCGCGGCGCATCTCCTCGATGCTTCGCTGTGCGACCGCGCCCGTGTTGTCGATCGACTTGAGGTGGCGGTAGATCGATTCGTGGAGCGCCAGCGCCGAGAGGGCGTCGACGAGATCGCTCTTCTTTTCGCCGATCTCCCGGCTCCACAGGATTGCCAGAAGCTGCCCCTTGTGAACGGAGTCGCCGACGCGGAGGGGGAAGTCCTTTCCGCGGTCCGAGGGGCCGACTTCGACGACTTCTCCGCTGAACCGGGTGTGGACATGGACCAGCCGGCTTGGATCGAGCATGAGCTGCCCGGTCAGCCGCAAGGGCTGCGCCGAGCGCGCGGGCTGAGCGGTGGCAACCGTCAGCCGCATCGTGGCGACCGTCGGCACCGGGATGACCAGGGTGTCGGGAGCCTCCGACGAGAGCCGGACCGCCGCCGACTCCCTGGGCGATGTCTCGGGGGGGGCGGCCGACGTTGAGGGTAGGCCGTAGAAGACTGTCCCCGCGATCAGGACCAGGAGCACCACGGCCCCGATCAGCACAAAGGACCCCTTCAGCCGCCGGGTCGTTTCCGAAGACATGCGGAACTCCTGGGAGCGGATCGGCACGCGGAGAGGGCCGTGCCTGAGGAACGGCTCTCACTGCGGCAGAACGGAATGCCGGCCTCCTCAGCGATTATAGGAGTGGGGATCGCTGGGGACGGGACGGCCCGGTCAGACGACGAGATCGTAATCTGGCGTCTCGCGATTGTCCGCTGTCGTTTCGATCGGCCCGAGATCAGGGGGCGTTTGCCGAATGGCGGTCGGTCGAGAAACGAGGCTGATTCGGATGGCTAAAACCACGTCCTTGCCGGCGCGGCGCCGCTACGTCAAACCCAATGTGCGACGGCCGCTGGGGTCAAGGGGGTCTCACCCCCTTGCCGCCGGAGGCGCTTCCATGAGGAACCGTGGGACACAACGGATGTCCGTTTTGTAGTACCAACGTTGAGGACTCCCTCAATCTACACCACTGGCTTTGTAATCCTCGCGGGTTGGTGAAGGGGGCATACGGCACGGTGTCCGCGCTTGGACACGCCTTCCTTCAGACATCTCTCGACGAGAGGGCCTCCGGCGGGCAAAGGGGCGTTGCCCCTCTGCACTCCCCACCAGGGGTACCCCCCTGGACCCCGGTTCACTCGTCCAGGGAACCTTCCGTTCGCCGCCCCTCGACTATCCAGCGAACACACCCCACGATCAGGCCGGCGGTGCCATTCCATCGGCAACGGCGCGGGAGGCGGCGTCGGACATCCCGCGGAGGCCGTCGATCACCCCCTGGCGATTCGCGGCGGGCTGGTTCTGGCTGAGCTTCCACTTGCCGGTGAGGTGGGTGACCGTCAGCTCCAGCCCCACGATGCCGGCAACCAGACCCTCGATGAACTCCGGCGGGGCATCGGCGACCGTCCAGGGATTCGGCATCAAGCTCTCCTGCTGCCGCGTCAGGTCGTCGATCTGCTGACGAATCCAGGCAGGGTCTTCAATCACCCGCAACTGGCACCGGGCCTGCACAACGATGTAGTTCCAGGTCGGCACGACGCGGCCGGTCACCGCCTTGACCGGATACCACGTCGGGCTGACATAGGCGGACGGGCCGTGGAAGAGGGCGAGAACCTCGCGTGGGTGCGGATCCCGCCAGAGCGGATTCGCCCGCGCGACGTGCCCCCGCAGACGTCCGAGCGGCGGCACATCGGCGTCGAGGACGAAGGGGATCAGGTTCGCGTCGAGACCATCGGCCGAGGGTCCGACGAGCGCGGCGAGCGGGAAATCGCGGACCAGCTCGTGCAGGACTTCGGGGCGGCTCTCGGCGAAGTGGGCGGGAACGTACATGCGGCGGCGGTGAAGGGAGTTCGGACGCAGGACGATCTGGAAAGGGGCGTCTCCGTGGAGGGGAGACGGCCGACTCACGATCTCGGGACACGGCGGACGGCCGGAAGGCTCGGGCTGCCGGGAACGTCAGCGGGAGAGACGGCACGGGGGTGGAAGTCGGACGGGAATTGTGTCAGAACAGGCCTCTGTCGGCGACGACGCGGTCCGACAGTCCGTGGCAGGGAGGCCTCCATCGCACGGTCCTGAGGAGAGTTCGCATGTCCCGTTCCGGTCATTGCAAGGGCTTTGTTGTGTCGGCCACAGGTGTGGCGCTGCTGCTGGGGGGGATGGTTGCCGGTTCCTTCGCCGCGGAGCCCCAGAAACGCAAAGTGGCGGCGGAGAACCGTCGGCCGACGATCGAGGTCATCTCCCACACGGACGGCGAGGGCCGTCCCGTGGTCAGGGTGGTGATTGACGGAATCCCGGGGAAGAAAGTCGATCCCGAACGGGTTCAGGCGCTGCTCGACGTCTTCCGGGATGGAGACCGTCAGGATGAGGATGACCGGCCGGCGGCTCGCCGGAACAGGGCGAAGGGGGACCGCCACGAGAGGGAGGAGGACGAGGACGACGAAGAGTGTGAGGAGGAGGACGACGAGGACGAGTGCGATGAGGACGACGAAGATGATGACGAGCGGCCGGTGCGGGGAAACCGGCGCGAGTTCGAGATGGAGCTGAGGCTCCACATTCGCCGCAACATCGAGGAGCCCGTCCAGCCCGCCGCCAAAGAGGCGAAGCCAGTGGCAAAGTCCGCAGCCGCGCCCGAAAAGGACGAAAAGCCGCGTAAGAAGAAGCCCGGCAAGAAGCCGCAGGCAACGAAGGAACAGAAGAGCGGCAGCGCCGCTTCGACCGCCGGAATCGAGACGGGAGATGTGTCGGAAGACCGCCTCGCGGACAGTGGGGACACTCAATGGCAGTCGGTCCTGCCACTGCTCCGGCAGCAGGCCGATCAGTTCCGCCGGGTCGTCGGTCTGCAGCAGGCGAAGGCGCAGGAATCCGTGCGTCGCGGCATCGGTGACTGACGCGACGGAAGGGGCTCGAAGCCCATTGATCGAAAGTGGTCTCTGACGGTTTGTCCGCACGCGCCCGCGGGTTGAAACCATGAAACTCTTTCGCGGAAAGACGTTCGTCTGGTCGGAGCCCTGGTTCTTCTGCCAGCGGATCCGGGATCGATCCGACTGGCTGAAGGCGCTGCTCCCCGCCTTGCTGGTGTCGTGCGGCCTCGCGGCGCTGCTGCTTTTTCGCGGCGTCAACATGGCATGGTGGTGGACGATCCTGTTGGCGCTGGGCGGAGGAGCTGCCGTGCAGCTCGGGATCGAGGCGGCGTTCCTGCGGCGGGACATCTCGATCGACGAAACCAAGATCGAAGCGTTCGGGAATGCGGGGCAGTTCACCTCGTATGCGTCCTACCCGATCCCGCAGATCACCTGGCTGGAGCTCCGGCGCCCAGAGGAGATCGGAATGCGGTTCGGGATGCTGGTCCTCCGCACGTCGACCGATGGGGGCGTGATCGGGATCCCGACGTCGATCTCGCTCGAACAGCTCGCCCGCACACTCCACCGGATGGGAGTTCCCGTCGCCCTCAGCGGCTGGGCGGCTCCGTCCGATGCGGAGCGGGACGCACCGGAGTTTGTGTACGCCGCGGCTCCAGAGGCACCTCTGGAGAACGCCCGTGTCGACTCGGTCCCGGAGGGGGACCGGAACCTGATGCCGATGGCGGACATGCTGATCGCTCTTGTGATCGGCTGCTGGTTCGTGCTGCTCTGGCTGGGGCTGCTGGGGTGGGTCGGCGTCTACCTGTACCAGCAGCGGCAGGTGCTGGGGATCTGGACCATTCTGGCCTCTGCGGTCTTCATGTTCGCGTCGCTGACGATTCCGTTCGGCTACTACGAACTGTTCGGCGACTATTCTTCGGCGCAGTACCTCATCGGCGCGGCTCGCAAGCGGGTTCAGGCCCGGAGTGAGAGTGTCATTCGCTCGTTCGAGGACCGGACGTTTGCGGTGGAGATCATCCGCCGTGACACCTGGGGGGCGATCGCTCCGAAGGTGATTGACTTCGGGTTTCTGCAGGTGGAACCGGACCGTCGGCGGTTTGTCTACGAGGGGAATGCCGAGCGTTGGACCGTTCCGTTGGCAGCGGTGAAACGGTGCCACGTCGAGGAGGTCCAGTACGGGACGGCGGGGGAGAGCGCCACTGGGGAGTTGCGGGCCTTTGTGGTGCTGGAGGTTCAGACGTCAGCTGGTTCGCATGAGGCGGTTCTGCGGGTGGCCGACAAGGAGATTGGGAAGGCGACGGACAACCGTCGGCTGCGGAAGGCGCGGGAGTTGTTTGAGGCGATCACGCAGGATGCTTGAGGCATGGTCTATCTTTGTCCTGAGCCGCGTTCTTGCCGGCAAAGCTCCCATCGCTCAAACCCAACGTGCCACGGCCGCTGGGGGTCAAGGGGGGCAACCCCCTTGCCGCCGGAGGCACTTCGATGAGGAACCGTGGTAGACAACGGATGTCCGCTTTGTGGAACCGGCTTTGAGAACTCAACGCTTGCTCTGAAAGCCCCGCGGGTTGGTGAGGGGGCATCCGGCACGTCGTCCGCGCTTGGACACGATCTCCTTCAGACATCTCTCGACGGCCAGGCCTCCGGCGGGCAAAGGGGCGTTGCCCCTCTGCACTCCCCACCAGGGTGCCCCTGGACCCGGTATTCGCGGCATCACTGGTTGGGGGGGACTGTCCATGGTCCGTTGGCCGAAGCGGTTTCGCCCGCTACCGTCATCTCGTTTTGCCCCGCTGGCCGCTCTCGGGAGATTCGCGTGTTCCTGTTCTTTGCACGAAACACCGTCTGTTCTCTGGTCGTACTCCTGAGCCTCCTCGCATTCCCCGTCCGCAGCGTCCTCGCCTCCGATGTCTCGGCGACAGACTATCCCTCCCTCCAGGCGGCGATCGATGCCAATCCGAGCCGCGAGATCTTCCTACCGTCCGGCGACCACCGGATCGAGGCAACCCTCCGGATCAGCTCGCACGGGACCTCTCTCGTCGGGCCCGGACGGATCGTCATGACCGACCCGAAGAAGCACATCGTCGAAATCGAACATGCCCGCGATGTCCGGATCGAAGGGGTCACGCTGACCCGTCCGGAAGGAGCGATGGACACGACCCGCGAAGGGATCTTGGTCTCGGACTGCCAGGACGTGATCCTGGAACGGGTGAAGGTGATCGACAACCGGACCCGCTCCGGGAGCATCCGCTTCTCGGAGGTCCGCCGCGGCCGGATCGTGAACTGCGACATCCGCAACTACATGACGATCACGGAGGACGACCGGACGGCGAACGTGGAGCTCCTGGGCTATGCGTTCCGCTGCATCGATGGGACCGGGATCGTCGTCGACCGCTCGCAGGGGACGTTGATCCAGGGGAACACGATCGTTGAGGAGCATCTGCGTCCGACTCCGGAAATGAAAGCGGAGCATCGGCTGGGGACGTTCACGAAGAAGAACGCCAAGCGGGGTCTGCTCATTTCGCAGGAGGTTTGGGACGCGGAGTACGTCAACAACTGGCATCAGGGCTCGGGATTGATCGTCACGGGACCGACGCGGAGCGACATGACCCGCATCCTGGGGAACCAGATCGAGAACGCCGCGCAGGGGATCGATCTGCATTCGGATCACGTGATCGTGTCGGGGAACATCGTGAGCAACGCCTTTATCGGAATGAAGGCGATGCACGGTTCCCGCAACGTCCTGATCACCGGGAATCAGTTCAGTCGGAACGATCTGTGGGCGATTGGGCTGATGTCCGGGGCGGGGGCGTCGCCGGCGGTCCCCGCGGAGGGGGAGCAGGCGATGGTGCCGGCGAATGTCGACGGGGGTTCGCTGATCGCGAACAACATTGTCTCGGAATTCGGCTGCGGCGATGCGGCGTGGATCTGGGGTGGGGCGGAGACGAGCCGGGCGGTCTTCCGATTTGATCGGGGCCAGGAGGCGACCGATCCGCCGCTACGGGATGTGATGGTGACCGGAAATGTGATTTCGAACCCGGATCGGGACGAGCTGACGGGGCCAGCGGCGAAGGGGGCCGAGGGACCGCGGTATCACTATGCGGTCCGGATTGAGACGGGCGGGGAGAATGCGCCGCGCGGTCTCCACTTCATCGGCAACTTGTTTCCAGCGGGAGCGCAGGGCGTCTCCAATCTGGAACTCGCGCCGTAGCGGGACCCGCCAGAGCCCGGGTCAAGGGCGAAGTCCTTGCCGCCGGAGGCATTTTCGTTGTGGAACCGTGGTACACGACGGACGTCCGCTTTGTGAGACCGGCGTTGCGGACTCACCACTCGCTTTGAATGCCATGCGGGTTGGTGAGGGGGCATACGGCACGGCGTCCGCGCTTGGATATGTACTCCTTCAGACATCTCTCGACGGCCAGGCCTCCGGCGGGCAAAGGGCCAAGAAAACAACACAGGCCCCTCTGCACTCCCCACCAGGGGCGAGCCCCTGGACCCCGGTTTAGGACCATCAACCGGCCGGCGCAACTGACTCAGGCAGCTCGTGCACCCGGAAGATCGCGGCGAGCGGTGAGCAGGTGAATCGCGGCGGTCAGCCCATGCATCGCCTCGTCCATCTTTTGCGACATCTGGAGCGTCTGGAGGTTGTTGTCGAGCGTCGCCTGAAGCTCGGCAATGCGGCCTTCGCCGTCGGAGATCTTCTGGAGGGCGTCGCCGATCGAGTGAAACTCCCCTTTCAGCGAGACGACCTGGTCCAGCGTGCCGTGGACCTGTTCGAGATGGGTCTGTTGACGGTCGCTGAAGGCTTCGAGGCCGACGATCAGCCGTTCTTCCTTCCGCTGCTCAAACGTGTCCTGGGCCGCACGGAGGGAGTCCAGGGCCTGCGCCCAGGCGGCTCCTTCGGCTGCCTGCCGCTGCTCGAACTGCTGGAACAGTCCGCCGAGGGCCTCCGTCCAGAGCTGGACCTGCCGCTCCAGGGTCTGCCGCATGATCAGGAGGGCGTCGTCATGGGCCGACTGGACTCCGTTCAGTTCTGGAGCGATCTGCCGCTCGGCGACGAAGCGGGTTTCCAGCTCGCGTTCGACGTAGCGGTCGACCGCGGCGTCGATCCCCTTGTCGGTCCGCTCGGCGAGGAACAGGAAGAACATGGCGGTCATCGCGGCCGCGAGGGCGCTCGTCGTGGTGTTGAACGCCTCGCCCATGTGGGAGACGACGTCGGCGAGGCGGCTGTCCATCTCCTCAAAGCTGATGCCGCTGAGAGCGGTGCCGAAGTGAACGACGGTTCCGAGGAACCCGAGCATCGGCGTGATCGCGATGGCGAACCGGACGACGGAATAGCGGGCGATCGTCTCTTCTTCCGCCTTGCCGGAGAGGTACTTGATCTGGTCGCGATAGTCCTGGCCGACGCCGTGCTCGACGGCGTACTGGAGGACTTTCGAGATCCGGCCGCAGATCCGGGAGCGGAGCTGCCAGCCGGAGAGGCTGGTCTCGCCGGGGATGAGGGCGGCTGCGGTGCTGGCCGGCTGCTGGCCGTTCCGTTCGGGGAGCCACTCGTGCCGCAGCGACAGCATTTCGCCCGGGAAGGCGAAGCACTTGATGGCGAGGTCGATCAGGCTCCACAGGAAGAGGAACGTGATTGCGTAGTCGACGGGGTTTTTGGTCGTGTACCGCCCCAGGATCGTGCCGTGCATCGACGGCTGGAGCATGATCGCGTAGTAGATCGCCGTCGCACCGCAGCCCAGGAGGAGGGAGGAGTCGACCGAGCGGGGGAGGAGCGATTTCATGGCGGGGGGCCGTGGAAGCTGCGGGGCGACGGGGCGAGGCCGCGCCGCGGAGGCGGGACGGGGAACGCATTAATCTGCAATGGGTCGTTCGTGGCAACGCCGGATGAGGTGGGTGGTGTGCTGTGCGGCGGGACCTGCCGGTGGGGCAGGCCGTTGTCTGGGCAGGACAGTTAAAACCGGGTCCAGGGGCACCCTGGTGGGGGATGCAAGGGGGCAACGCCCCTTTGCCCGCCGGAGGCCTGGCCTGGATCGATCTGTCTGAACGAGCGTGTGTCCAAGCGCGGACAACGTGCCGGATGCCCCCTCACCAACCCGCGGGGAGCGCATAGCAAACGGTGTCCTTTGGGGAGCCTTCAACGCCGGCTCCCAAAAGGGGAGCGTGCATTGTGTCCCACGGCTCCTCTCCGAAGCGCCTCCGGCCGCGGGACAGGTGTCTCCGGGGCGTTGCAATTTCGCCCCCCCCGGAAAAGAAAAACCCGGCAACAGCGAATCCCAGGGGGGCGGGGGACTCAAGCCGTTGACCGGGGGCGATGCGGGATTTTTAGCCCCCTTCCGCGATCGACGGAAAGACCTTTCGGAAAAGAATCTGTCGGGCCGGCGGATTCCGCCGAAACTCGCGTTCTTCGCAAGGTTTCACCGTGGAGCGGCTGGCGATTCGCCCTGTCGTTGGGGGCGGTGGGCGAAATTCCTGTAACCGAACCCGAGCCGTGCGGGTGGAGTCTTCCCGTAAGGCATCGAGCCATGACGCCGGCCTGTGCCGGCCCTTCGAGCACGATCCGGAAACGGACCTTGCTCTGGTTTCTGCCAGAGGTTTTTCGATGTGTCTTGGCCCAGAAAGATTCGTGGAGCGGATTTCGAACGGGCATCTCATGGTGAGCTGGCCGGATGCCGGCTCGGAGTTCTTTGCCCTCGTCGGGATGTGGCTGCGGTTCCGGCACGGGCTGCGGCGGGATGGCCAGAGAGTGGAGAGCCTGGATGACATTCTCCTGCCGGACTTTGTGGGGGACGGTGTCCGCCTGAGCGCGGGGTGGAGCAACTGGGACGGCTACTATCTCCTGGCCGTCGACGACGCGGCCGATCGGTTCCTGGGACAGTGGTTCCCGCGGCCGTCCGGTCTCACACCGTGAGGCGGGGTTGACGAACGCCCGGTGGCGGCAAGACTTCAGGTCGCCGGGCCGGCGCATCGACGCCGGTGTCGTCAGGGACACGGAACGAGGTGCTGCGTGACGGATGCCGAGCTGGACGCTTACTTTCGCCGGATCGGCTACTCCGGCGGCGGGGCGCCGACGCTGGAGACGCTGCAGGATCTGCACCGGCGGCACGCGGAGTCGATCCCGTTCGAGAACCTGAACCCGCTGCTGGGACGGCCCGTCCGACTGGACTTTGCTTCCTTGCAGGAAAAGCTGGTCCGCGAGGGCCGCGGGGGGTATTGCTATGAACAGAATCTTCTCTTTCAGCATGTCCTGAAGTCGCTCGGGTACCGTGTTACGGGTCTATCGGCCGGAGTCGTGTGGAACCGGCCTCCGGAAGAGATGACGCCCCGGACGCACGTCCTGCTGCAGGTCGATCTGGAGGACGGGCCGTGGCTGGCCGATGTTGGCTTTGGCGGACAGACGCTGACGGGACCGATCCGGCTGGAGGCGGATGTCGAACAGGAGACGCCGCACGAGCCGTATCGCCTTGTCCGGTGTGACGAAAGCGACGAGTTCGAACTGCAGGCCGAGATCCGCGGTACGTGGCGTCCGCTCTATCGGTTCGATCTCCGGCCGCAGCGACTTGTCGATTACGAAGTCGGCAACTGGTACGTCTCGACCCACCCGAGTTCGGGCTTCGTCATTGGACTGATGGCTTCTCGCGCACCGACGGGCTGCCGCTACACCCTCTTCAACAACAGCCTCGCCGTTCATCCCCTCGGCGGGGAGAGCGAGCGACGGACGCTGGGGACAGCGGTGGAACTCCGGGAAGCGCTGACGGACGTCCTCGGTATCACGCTGCCGAACGGGCCGGGGATGAATCCGCTGCTGGAACGGATCGCCGCCGCGGATCCGCCCCCGCGGTGAGCAAGACGAGAACCCCGGCCGGGCTATGGCCCGGTGAAGTGCAGGAGCCGCAGGATCTCGGACCGGAGCCGCAGGAACTCGGCGCCGTCGCGATGCCGCGGCCGCTCGAGCGGGACGCTCAAGATCCGGTCCACGCGACCGGGGCGGGGCGTCATGAGGACGATCCGGTCGCTCATGTAGATCGCCTCGTCGATGTCGTGCGTGACCAGCACCATCGTGGTCTTCCGCGCGGTCCAGATCCGCAGGACCTCGTTCTGCATCTGCATCCGTGTGAACTGGTCGAGGGCGCCGAGCGGCTCATCCAACAACAGGACCCGGGGGTGGTTGATGAGAACCCGGGCGAGGGCCGCCCGCTGGGCCATCCCGCCGGAGAGCTGGTGCGGATAGGCATGCTCGAATCCCGTCAGGCCGACGAGGCGGAGGTACTCGTCGACTTCGTGGCGGAACTGCGCCAGGACGCCGCGGGCCACGAGTCCGGACTCGATGTTCCGGCGGACGGTCAGCCACGGAAAGAGGTTCGGAGCCTGGAACATCAGGCCCCGGTCGGAGCTCGGGGCGCGGATCGGATCGGTTCCGATCTGGAGCTCGCCCGACGTCGGCTGATCGAGCCCTGCCAGGAGGCGGAGGAGCGTCGACTTGCCGCAGCCGCTGGGGCCGACGAGGGAGACGACTTCGCCCGCCGCGACCGTGAGATCGAGATGATCGATGGCGACCAGCGTCGTTCCGCTCTCGGTCGTGAACTCCTTCCGGAGGCCGCGGATCGTGAGGGAGGAGGACTCGCCATTGGCCGTCGAGGTCACCACCGGATCACCCCCTTCTGCCAGTTGAGGACCCGGTCCCGGACGAGGAACAGGAGCGTCATGAGGCTGGAGAAGAAGACCGACATGATGACCAGCGCGGCGTAGACGTTGGCGTATTCGAGGTAGCCCTGCTGCCACTTGAGATACCAGCCGAGCCCCGCCGAGACGCCCACGGTCTCGGCGACAATCAACGTGAGGAAGGCGGCCCCGAGTCCCATGAAGAGACCGAGGAAGATGCTCGGGAGGGCGGCGGGCAGCGCGACCCGGAAGATGAGGTACCGCGGGCCCGCGCCGAGCGTCCGGGCGACGTCTAGGAAGGCGATCGGGACGTTCGCCAGTCCCGAGGCAGTGAGCATCGTGACCGGGAACCAGACCGCGAGCGCGATGAGGGCCGCCCCGGAGAGAAAGTGGCTTGGAAAGAGGACCATCATCAGCGGGACGTAGGCGGTGGCGGGAATCGGGCCGACCACTTTGAGGAGCGGCATCCCCCAGTAGCGGATCGTCCGGAACCAGCCGATCAGGATGCCGCAGACGAGCCCCGCGGCGACGCCCGCCGTGTAGCCCGCCAGCAGGAGCCGGAGCGAGTGGTACGTGCTGACGGCGAGCATGGTTCGGTCGTCATACAGGCTGAGGAGAACCCGCTGCGGTCCGGGGAAGTAGGGGAGCGGCAGGAGGTTTCCCTTGACGGTGACGAGGTTCCAGAGGGCGAGGAGGAAGGCCACGCCGCCGACGAGCGGAGCGTTGCGGCGGACCCAGGGAGAGAACCGCGTCCTCATCGCGCCAACGATGGCGAACACGAGTGTGCAGGCCAGCAGTCCCACGAGCAGTCCGCTGTAGAGCCTCGTCGGCGGGACGGCCTGCCGATGAGGAAGCCCCCATTCGACGAGCAGGGCCGCCGCCACGACCGCGGCCGGCGCGACGAGGCGTCCCCACCCCGATCGGTCTCCGGAAGGGAGCGGCGGGCGCGAATCCGTCCGTCCGGCAATCGGTTCCTCGACAGGAGAGGGTGGGGGAAGCGTTTCAGCAGACAACGAGACCAGACTCCGGACAAGACGCGATGAACGGGAGCGAGACGCGCGACAGGCCTACTGGCCGCAGAGTTCGGTTCGGGAGACGCACTGGTCGCAGCACATGAAGCGGAAGTTCGTGTCGGTGGCGAACAGCCGGGCGAGGGCGACCGGGTCGAGCGCCGGGGGGGCTCCGCCGCCGGCGACCTTCTCGACCTGCACCCCCTTGAGCCATTCGTCCGTGACTCCGTCGAGATCGGTCCAGGCCCGCCGGGCGAGTTCGTCCGGATCGGTCGACGAATTGAGGAGCCCGGCGGTCTTCATCTCGCGGGCGGCCGAGAGGATGCTGTCGCGGCACTTCGTGACGCCGGGCATGAAGGTCAGCTTGCCGATGGCATGGCCGTTGATCTCGGCGGTCGAGGCGACGTACTTGCTGGCGACCGAGAGCTCGCCGGCAGCGCCGGGGTTCGTGTCGACCCACAGGGCGCCCTTAAGGAGGGCGCGCGTCACCTTGGCGGCGGAGGCGGGGTCGCGGGCGAGGAACTTGCCGCTGACGACGGTCGCGCAGCAGTATTCGTCGCGGTAGGGGGCGTCGAGGGCCTGGTCGGCGATCGTGTGGACGTTCTTCGTGGCGGCGAGGATCGAGCCGAGCGGCTCCGAGTCGGCGACGGCGTCGATGTCGCCGTTGTCGAGAGCGAGGCCCATCACCTCGGGGGAGACGACCTTCCAGGTGACGTCGCTCCGGGGGTCCATTCCGGCCGCCTTGAGAGCCCGGCTGGCGAAGAGGAACGGCGGACTTCCCATCGTCGGGATGCCGATCGTCTTCCCCTTGAGGTCGGCGACCGTCTTGACCGAGGACTTGGGATCGGCCTGGACTCGCAGGCATCCGGAGTGGACCCCGCCGGTGATCTTGACGTCGAGCCCCTGCTCGATCGGCTTCAGGAGGTACATGATGAGCGTGTAGTTGGCGTCGAACCGCCCCAGGCCGAGTCCGTCCCGCAGGCCGTCCCAGTCGGTCTTCACGAACTCGACCTCGATCCCCTCCTCTTTGAAGAAGCCCTTCTCCGCGGCGACGAACATCGCCGCCTCGCAGGTGAGGCCGAGGTAGCCGATCTTCACCTTGGCCGGGCCGGCGGGTGCCTGGGCGGCGGGCTTCGTCCCGGGGCCGGCCGCCTCCTGGCATCCCAGGATCGTCGCCAGCAGGCAGCTCAGGCCGAGGCCGAGCAGACGGCGGTGCGGGAAAGAGGTGGTGGGAGCAGTCATGAGAGACTCCGGACGAGAAGCGGAAGGGCCGGCTGATCAGGGAATGAGCAGGACGACACGAGCAGGCAGGAGCCGGCGGTCCGGCTCCCGCCTGCGGGGGCGGACGTTACTTGCCCATGATCTTCTTCTGGTTTGACAGGATCTTGTCCTGGTTCGCCTTGATCTCCCCCTGGTTGGAGACGATCAGGTCGAGCTTCCCCTGGTTGGCGAGGATCTGCTCCTGGTTCGAGACGATCGACGACTGGTTCTTGAGGAGTTTGTCGATCTTGGCCTGGTTCGTGAGGATCGTGTCCTGGTTGGCGATGATCGCCTTCTGGTTGGCGACGAGCTTGTCGAGCTTGGCCTGATTCCCTTCGATCTTCTTCTGGTTCGCCAGGATCTTTTCCTGGTTGGAGATGATCTTCTCCTGGTTGCTCAGCACCTTGTCGTCCGCCATGGTGAAACTCCGGAAGGGTGAAACAGAAAGGGAGACGTGAACGAGAGACGTGGAACGAAGAAGTGAAAGCAGACGTTTTCGAGATCGATTGTCACCGGTCGCGCGGCTGAGCGAGGACAGGACGGCGCGGCTCGGCGGGCGCCGCGGCGAGATCGGAGTCCGCGGCCGCCGCGATCGTCAGGGAATCGCTTCCGGGAACCGGAGTGCGGATGGGTGTCGACGACGCGGCCGCCCTGCGGGCTTTGCGGGAGTCGGCATAGATCTCGATCAGGTTCGCCGCCGGGCCGACGATGAACAGCGCGTGGTACAGCGAGTGGACGTCCTTGAAGACGAGCCGCAGCATCGTCTCCATGACCGCCACCAGGACCGCCACGACGGTCTGGCTCGTCCAGCCGCGGGTCGTCGTCTTGGGGTCGGTGATCATGAAGAAGATGTAGAGCTGGAACATCGGGCTCGTCATCGGGGCGATTTCGGTCTGCCACGGATGACCGGTGACGAAGCTCCGCAGGAACGACAGCCCGATGAACGAGAGCACGAAGGCGAACGGGATGTGGAACCGGCCCAGCCGGTACATAATAAGGCTGCCGAGGACCCAGATCGTCAGGAGGGCGAGGCCGTTGTTCCCCGCCTGGACCGTGAGACTGGCGACGTGGGCCGGCGCCAGGAAGAGCATCATCGTCACGCCGAAGTTCGTCGGGTTCCAGATGTGCCGGTCGCCGATCCGCAGGACGTACTTGGACGTAATCGAGATCAGCCCGCACAGGACGAACGGCCACAGCGACGAGGACTTGATCAGGATCCCGACACTGATCCCCGAGACATAGGCGCTCGCCAGGTGCGGCCACCGTCCCCAGAAGAAGCGGCCCAGGACCATCTCGGCGACAATCGTGGTCACGATCGCCACGAAGGTCGGGGAGTATTCGAGGATCCGTCCGCCGCTCGCCGTCACGAGCCAGGGGGGAGCGGGGTGGTTTTCGAGGATGCTGAATGCGGCGTCCCCGAGGGCGAGGACGACCGTGACGAGGAGCGGGGCCTGGAAGCGGCGATCCTTCCAGACGAGCTTGTGCCACACGGCCAGGAGCGCGCCGAGCAGGAGAATGACACCCAGGACCCGCGGGAGCGAGGGATCGACCGTGACCCCGCCGAACTGCGTCAGGAGGGCGGCGAGCGAGCGGTTCAGAGACGCGCGGCCGGCGTAGAACCCGCCCAGCAATACAAGGGTCGCTGCCGTCCGCCACGCAAAGCCCGCCTTGGAGACGCGCGGTGGGCAGGACGGACAGGCAGGTGAGCCGGGAGGGCAATTCATGGCGTCGGCTCCTTCGAGTCGGTCTCGTCAAGGCGATGGAGAGTGCGGACCGCCGGCTCCTTGAGGACGGTCGTCCGGCCGGAGGGCCACGTCACCACAGCCTCCTCGATCACGGCAGTCTTTCCCAGACCGAAATGGAGACGGAGCATGCTCTGGGAGGCGTAGGCGTCCCCCGCGGTCACGACCTGCTGCTGCCGCCGCGGGGAGGGATCCTCCGCGGTCCGCCAGATCACGACGACCTCGGCTCCGACGGCGCTGCGGTTGCTCCACGGAATCTGGGCCGGCCGGCCGCTCGCGTTGGCATCCGGTCGAGCTCCGCCAGTGAGCTGGAACTGGATCCAGTCCTGTCCTTCGGCGACGGTGTTGCGGTAGAGGAGCGCCTTCCCGTTCTGGCTGGCGACCACGACGTCGATGACGCCGCGGTTCGACAGGTCGGCGAGCGCGACCGCCCGCCCGTCGTTCGTCTCGGTGACGCCGACGGCGGCGCAGACGTCCGTGAAGTCCCCTCCCTTGTTCAGCCAGACGCACTTCGTCTGGAAGCCGGCGAGGCTCTGATCGCCGATCGGAGGCCAGAATTTGGCGTCGCCGATGAGGCCCTTGAGGCCCCCGGCGATCTTGCCGTAGTCGTACCAGTAGCTCTTGCCGACGGCGGCCGAGATGTAGCCGTTGGTCTGGAACAGATCGAGCCAGCCGTCGTTGTTGAGGTCGGCGAACTTGGCCCCCCAGCTCCAGCCGCCGCGCTCGATGTTGAGCGTCCCGGCCTGATTCAGGTATCGCTGGACGCCCCGCCCCGCTCCCTCGTCGATTTCGCCGATCGGGACCCACAGGTTGTTCCCCTGGACGAGGTTGCCGGGCTCCGTGATGTTCGTGATGTAGACCGACTGCCGGCCTTCGTTCAGCGGATCGCCGAGGCTGGCGCTCATGCCGCTCTTGGGGGTGACGCCGATCCCGCTGGCATACCCCACTTCCTCGAACCGCTCCCCGCCGCGGCTGGCGAAGAACTCCGAGACGCCGTAGTCGTTGGCCAGCACGAGGTCCGGATAGCCGTTTCCGTCGAGGTCCGCCGAGACGACGCCGAGAGTCCAGCGTGTGCTCTCGATCCCGACCGCCTTCGTGACGTTCTCGAACTTTCCGTCGCCGAGGTTCTTGAGCAGGACCTTGCCGCCGCCGTTCGTGGCGAACTCAAACGACTCCGGCATGATCCGGGTCGTCGAGAGGTTCCACAGGTCGATGTTGTCCGGCCAGTAGCCGGCGAGGAACAGGTCGAGCCGGCCGTCGCGGTTGTAGTCGAGCCAGCAGGCGGCGTTGGCGTTCATCCAGGCCGGGAGACCGGAGCCTTCCGTCACCCGCTCGAACCGCTTTCCCTCGATGTTGTGGAACAGCTCCGGCCGGCCCCACCGGTAGACGAGGAGGTCGGGGTAGCCGTCGTTGTCGTAGTCCGCCGCAATCGCACCCATGCAGGCGCCGGTCCCGGGCTGGTTGAGGTCGGCCACCCCCATCGCGGCGGCGGTCTCTTCGAACGTCCCGTCCCCCTTGTTGCGGAAGAGGGCGTTCTGCCCGCCGGCGTCGCTCGTCACAAAGTACAGGTCGAGCCAGCCGTCGGCGTCGTAGTCGAGGACCGTCGCCGCCGCTCCCATCGGGTTGACGAGCGGCATGATGTGGGCCAGCTTCGCATCGAGCGTCGGGGCGTGGTGCTGGAACTCGATCCCCGCCTCTTTGGCCGATTCCGTGAAGTGGAACCCGTACCGCTCGAGAGGCGTGGCCCGCGACCCGCCTCGGGAATCCGCCACTCCCTCCTGTCCGCCGATGCGATTCCAGAGGTTTTCGCCCGAGCCCCGCAGCGCCACGAAGACGAGCAGCCCGACGAAAAGGCAGGTGATGACCGCCTGCTTCTGTCCGCGACTCATGGCGTCCTCCTGGCCGCAGTCGGCGCGGCGGAGGGGGCGGGGCTTCGAGGAGGACGCAGCCCCCGCTCGAAGAGTTCCGGGGTCACGTACCGCGTATGAAAGACGTCCCAGTCCTGCGGGTGCCGCCGGTAGGTGGGATCCTCTTCCAGGGTCGTTGGCGGGGTGTCGTAGGTGGTCATGTCGTGGGCCGGCAGCGGCAGGACGAACTTGCCGAAGCGGGTGTTGAAGTCCCCGTCCTTGACCCAGCCGTCGGAGACCCAGACGAAGTCCCGTTTCCAGCCGGCGGGCGGGGGAGTGGGGACCGGATACCGCAGGACGACCTCGTCCCCCGCGGTCAGGATGGCGTACCGGTCGTCGACGCTGCGGACGAGCTCCTGAATGTCCCCGAACCGCGTATGATACCCGATCAGGTCCCGCCAGGGCTGACCGATCCCGACGAGCTGATTGTAATGCGGAAGTTCGGGCGAGCCGGGATTGGCCTGCGTCATCGCGACGACCCCGCGGAACCGCAGATCGACCTGCGTGGGGACGAGATCCGTCCGCTGCACCGCCCCCGGATCGAGGCCCCGGGCGACTGCCAGCGAATCCCAGTAGATCTCCATCGTCGTCCGCAGACGCAGCCGCCGCGGGACCCCCTCCCCGGCCAGCCCGTCGAGCCGAACGAGGACGGTCTTGTTCTTCCCCGCCGGGAAGCCGAGCTTGTCGCGGGCGGTCTTCCAGGCGCCGGTCCACGGGCGGTCGTCTTCGATCCTGCCGTCGGCCGGGACATCCGGAGCTTCGAGGACGAGTCCCTGGGGGCGGGCGTGTTCGCCTTGTTCGAGGGCGTAGTTCACGGAGCTGTCGGTCGGGTGGACCCAGCCGCGGGCGATGAGCCACACCGGACCGTCCGCGGGATCAACCGGCCCGAGGTCGAACTCGACCCAGTGGTCGTTCGTGACTCCCTGGTATCGGCCGCGGCCTGCTCGGTCGAGATGCACGCCATCGGTCTCCCGGACCTCCTCCGTCGCGTCCTGGCCGAGGTGATCCCAGGCCCGGACGACGGGCTGCCGCTTCTCGACGAGCTGGAACGTCGGCTCCGACGGTTCCATGCAGAATCGCTCGTCGACGAAGAACTCCGTTCCCGCCGGATGATCGACGGCGAACAGGCCGACCTGATCGAAGAAGTGCGTCTCCCACAGGTTCGCGTTGACGCGGAGGTCGTAGTGGCCGTCCCGTTCGACGAGCTGCTCGCCGGGGATCCGGACCCAGTCGGTCGTCTGAAGGAAGCCTCCTTTATTGGAGGCGTTGATATACATCCCCAGCGGCGTGCTCCACATGAAGTCGGTCACGAACTCGAACCGCTCGCCGTTCCAGGCGTAGAGGAACGGGCACGACCCCTTGAGCCGCTGGAGGGCGACGACGGTGGTGTCCGGCTTGAGGTTGAACTCGAACTGCGGAGCCCCGTTCGGCCAGTCGATCCGGGCGATGTCCGCCTGCGGCCGCTCGCCGAGTCCGAAGTGGACCGCCGGGCGCTCGATCGGCTGCTTCGCCACGAGCGTCCCGGAGCGGATCTCGATCGAGCCGCCGATCCCGAACGAGTTAATCCGGTTGTCGCCGTCCGCCTTCGTCGCCTGCGGCCGGAGCGTCAGCCAGTGGTAGTTCTTCTCGCCGCGGCTTTGCAGCTGCAGCGGCTGGCCGTCGGGATCGAGCCCCAGGAGACCGAGCCGGCCGGTCCCCGCCAGGTCGGCCGCGGCCAGGAGATTCGGGGGAAGTTTGGCGGCGGCGGGTTGGAAGGATTTACCCGCTTCGCCCAGCCACAGCAGCGAGCTGGACGGTCCCGAGGCCAGGAGATCGATCGCGCCGTTGTTGTCGAAGTCGCCCGTGAACAGTCGGACGGCCCCGGGGGCGGTCTGGGAATCGAGTCCCGCGAAGCGGCCGAGCTCCGCGACAGTCCACCTGGCCCGCTTTCCTTCATCGGCAAGGACCAGCAGCCCGCCGTCCTGCCGGAGGGTCACGAGGTCGAAGGCTCCGTCTTCATTGGCGTCCGCGACGGCGATCGCCAGGAAGCGATCGGTCGGCGCGGAGGCCGGCCAGGGCCGGAACGAGGACATCCGGTCGTTGGCGTAAACCCGCAGCCGTCCCTCTGCGTCCAGCAGGGCCGCGTCGGGAACGCCGTCCGCGTCGAAGTCGCCCCAGGCGAACTGCTGCGGGCCCTTGGCCTCCGCGAAGACCGGCTCCGGCCTGAAGGTCCCGTCGAAGTTGTTCCGCAGCTGGAGCGGCGAGTCGGACGCCCGGGAGAGGAGCAGGTCGAGATCGGCGTCGAGGTCGAGGTCCGCCGCCAGCGCGGCGCCGTAGTGGCCGGTCAGAACGTCCTCCGGCAGACCGGTCTTGGCCGTCACATCTTCGAACGTGCCGTCCTCCTTCTGCTGCAGGAACCGCAGCCCCTGGGGACCCGCCACGACGAGGTCGGTCCGCTGGTCATTGTTCCAGTCGATGGCGACGATCCCGCCGGGGGCCGCCGGGATCGAGGGGATAGAGACCTCCTGATCGGCGCGGTGGAGCTCCGTGTCGCTCGCGAGGAACGTCACCGGATTCCCCTCTGACGAGAGCCACACCGGCAGGACGGTCTTCCAGGCTCCGGCCGGAAACGCGGCCGATTCGTCGCGGGCAAAGGCGATCGCGGCATCGGCCGCCGCGGGCTGCGGCACGCTCGCGGGCAGTGTGAGGAAGGCCCGCAGGGGATCGCCGAGCAGCGAATCCGGGGGCTGGATCTCGGCCGCCTTCCGGGCGTAACCGCGTTCCGCCTTGAGGACGTTGGTGAACCGCAGGAGCGGGGCAACCGTGGAGGGCTTCTTCGGGTCGGCGAGCGTCCGCTTCAGGTCCGCCAGCATCGTCTGCGTCCGGGTTTCCCAGTTCGGCGCGAGGGCGTCGAACTGCTTCAGCGTGTCCGTCACCGCGGCCGCGTCGTTCCGCCGGGCCGCGGTCCGCAGACGCTCCGAGAGGACCATCAGATCGTCCGGCCGCTGCGCGAGGATCTGCTCCATCAGCCGCTGGTACTCGGCCTCGCTTCCGGGAGCCCGCTCCTGGTCGATCAGGCGGGCGAGGCTGAACAGCGTCCGGACGTCTCCGGGGTCCTTTTTAAGGGCCTTCCGCAGGTGCCCAGCCGCCGCTCCGAAGTCCCCCTGCTTCTGCTTCAGGAGCCCCAGGAGCTTTTCGATGGCCGGATCGTTCGGGGCTCGCTTTTGAGCCTCGGCCAGATCCCGCTCCGCTTCCGGAAGGCGGCCGACGCGGAGGTTCAGCAGTCCCCGATCGGCCCAGGCGGCGGGTTCGTCCGGGATGAGTTCGACCGCCCGGTTGAGGCTGGCTTCCGCCATCTGCGGCACGTCGGCGTCGAGAGCCGCGAGCCCCAGTTCGAAGGCCCCGACGAACTCGCCGTAGCTGGCGGGCAGCGCGCGAGGGGCCGGCGCCGCGGCGGGTTCGCTGGCAGTCGGCGCCGGAGGGCTGGGACGCTTCGGCTCGCAGCCGCTGGGAACCGCGCCGAGGATCAGGACCGCGACGATCGCGGCGGCGTTCCGCGCAGCGGCGATCGCGTGGGGACGGGGCGGTGCCAAGCGAGGATAGGAGGAATCAGGCATGAACGAGGTGCGACGGGAAGTCCGAGACGGGCGATCACTTGCCGTTGCCGGCCGGAGCGGCGGCGGGAGCCGGGCTCTCGGTCGGGGGCATCGGGCGAAGGTACTGGAACACGTTCTCCCTTTCGAGGGGGAGCTGGAAGCCGTCGGAGACCCGCGTCATGTACAGGCCCCGGCAGAGCCACCAGTAGAGGGACAGGGCTTCCTTGGGGCCGTAGTCCTTTTCGAGCTGGCGATAGTCCTCGGGGGTCAGGTCCCAGGGGGTGCGGCTCAGCTTGCGGGCGTAGGCGTAGGCCCGCTGCTCGCGCGGCTCGAAGGCGGACCAGTCGGCTCCCGCCAGGCGGGAGGTCCGGTCGGCGATCCCCTGGCTGTCGAGTCCGGCGACCTCCAGCAGCATCTCGCAGTGCCCCATGCAGTAGTTGCAGCCGATGGCCCGGGTCTGGATCCAGAACAGGCTTTCTTCGAGGACGCGGTCGTTGGGGGCTTCGGTCCAGAGCGTCCGCGTGGCGATGCTCCACGGCACGGCAAGCTCTGGGACGTAGCCGGAACAGACCAGGTTCCAGACGATGCGGGTCGGCCGGGCTGCCATGGCGGGGGGAAGGTTCTTTTTGACGTCGTCCCAGACCGGGACCGGGAGCCGGGGCTTACGGTTTCGCTGGCTCTCCAGCCGCGTCTGGAGCGTTCCGTACGACGTGGAGGCCCAGTCGTCCGCCTCGGGGACGATCGTCTCGCCATCCGTCCGCAGGACTGGGAGCGGGTTGTTCGGGGGGACGAACGGGGCGAACTGGAAGACTTCGTCGGTGAACGTGACCGCCAGGGGTGGCAGCGGTCCCCCCTCTTCCATCGGCAGGTTGAGACCGAGGAGGAACCGGTCCTGGAAGTTTCCGTAGGCGCCGAGCAGGACCATTGCGGCGACCGGCTTGTCCCCGAACCGCTGCCGGAGGGATTCGAACAGGGAATCCGGGATCGTCGGGGCGGCGACCGTCAAGAGCTTGGCGAACTCGAGCGGTTCCCGGTCGGCTTCGGGCCAGAGGGACGAGGGGCCGGTGAGCGCCTGGATGTCCGCGTCGGTGCCGCCGCCGCGGCGGAGATCGGCGAGAGCGTCGGCCTGGGTGTATTCACAGCGGTTGGCGTGAGCGATCACCCACCGCATCTTGGCCCGGAGGGTCGGCTCGACGGGGCTCTTTGTTCGCTGGGCGAAATCAAGCTGGAGCATCGCCGCCGCGGTCCGGGGAAGGCGTCCCGCGACCGCGCGGACCCACACCGGCAGGGGCTGGCCCGCTCCCGAGACGACTTTCGGGAGGGCCTTCCAGGCTTCGTCGCTCGTCAAGACCGGGACCGGCGGCGGTTCGGAGACCGGCCGCTTCACGTTGTAGTAGTCAAAGAAGACGTTGTCGCTTTCGAGGGTCAGCTGGAACCCGTTCGAGATGCGGGTCATGTAATGGTAGCGGCTGGCGTTCAGCAGCAGGCCGGCGGCCCGGGCGGGGCCGAAGTCGTTTACGACCTGCGCGACGTCCTGCGGTGAGACCTTGGCGAGAGCCTGAGTGAGCTTGCGGGCGAAGGCTAAGGCATGCTGTTCAGCAGGGGAAAAACTCGACCAGTCGTTCCCGGCGAGCAGCCGGCTGCGGTCGGCGATCTCGGCGGGGGAGAGGCCGGCGACCTCCCAGTTCATTTCGCAGTGGCCCATGCAGTAGGGGCAGTCGAGGGCCCGCGTGACGACCCAGAAGAGACTGCCGCCGAACATGCGGTCGAGCCGCGGTCCCAGCTCCGACCCGGCGGTCCGCAGGTAGACTTCGAACGGGATCGCCAGCTCCGGCGCGTAACCGAAGACGATCCGGTACCAGACGATGTCGCTCGGGCGGTCAAAGAGCCCCGAAGGGAGCGAACCGGCGAACTCGCTCCATTCCGGGACACGGAGGCGGGTGGGCTTGCGGCGCTGAGTCTCGAGTTTGGTCTGGAGGTCGTCGTAGCTCACCTTGGCCCATTCGGCATCCGGGGGGACGTCGTTGGGAGCCGCCGACTTGGGCCAGGGGGGAAGGTTCGCCGGAGGGGCGGTCGGACGGGCCAGGACGGCCGCGTCGAACGTAATGTCGGCCGGCGGCGCTGCGGCTTCCGTGGCCGGGACCTGGAGGCAGATCATCAGCCGGTCGTGGAAGTTGGCGTACGCCATCAGGAGGACCATCGAGGCGGCGGTCCGGTCGCCGAACGCATCGACCAGGCCGGCGAACTCCTTGTCGGTCACCTGGCTGGACGTGACCGACATCTTGCGGGCGAAGTCGAGAGCCTTTCGTTCCTCGGAGCTCCAGCCGGGATAGCCCTCTTGTGTCAAGCCTTCGACTCGCGCCGCGTCCACGCCGCCGCGCCGGGCGTCGGCGAGAGCCTGGGCGGCGCCGAAGGCCGAGCCATTGGCGTGGGCCGAGACCCAGCGCATCCCGGCGCGGAGGCCGAGAGGGATCGGTCCGCGAGTCCGCTGAGCCAGATCGAGTTCGAGGAGGGTGGCGGTCGAACGCGGGAGTTCGCCCGCCAGGATCCGGGCCCAGGGAGGGAGCGAAGCGCCGCTCCCCTGCCGGGCCGCGGGGAGGCGTTCCCAGGCCTGTGAGTTCGAGAGAGCGGGAAAGGTCATGGAACCCTCGCCGAAGGAAAGGGAGGTGGAGAGGAGGGCGAATGCGGCGATGGCGAACGGAGCCGCCCAGCCGCAACGGAGCCGGAGGATGCGTGAAGACATGGAGGACGATCCCGTGAGTGGTGGTGATCGGTCAGCGGGTTCGATGGGCACGCTTCGCCTCAAAATTGGTAGGAAGCCCGGTCGAAATCCCGGGCTCCCGCGGTCGCTCAGCGGGTCTGGCCGACCTTTCAGTCCTTCGCGGCATCGGCGATCGTCAGGATCAGAGCCTGTTCGGCCTCACGCAGTTTGAACCCGAACGGACCGCGGGCGTTCTTGAAGGCGATCCGGCCATCGGTGTCGATGACGTACAGGCGGTTCGGCATGCCGCTGTAGGTCGCACCGACAACGTCGTCGGTGGTGTCGACGAGGAATGGGACGTCGAGGTCGAGGTGCTTCTGGCAGGTCGCGGCGATCTCGCGGCGCTCGGTGTTGTTCTGCGGCTGGCGGGGATCGATCCCGATCCGGCGGTTCGAATTCATCCACCAGCCATCCTGCGGGTGGGCTTCGCGGACGTAGACGAGGAAGATCTTCGCCTGGTCGCGGTAGCGGTTGTAGAACTTTTCGATGTTTCCCGCCTGAGTGCGGAACGGGCCGCAGGTGAAGTTGCCGAAGATCAGGACGACCGGCTTCTCGCCGATCTCCTTTGAGAGCGTCACCGTTTCGCCGGTCAGGGTCTGGAGCGTGAAGTCCGGGGCGGCGGCGTTGAGATCCGGCCCCGGCTGCTGCGAACCGATCTCCTGCCGCTGGAGGCCGAGGACGAGCGTGCTGGCGCTCGGCATGTCGGCCGGCGGGGCATCGTTCCGGGACGACGCCGGAGGCTGGAGCTGCTCACGGATTTCATCCAGTGAGATGAAGCCGTCCTTCTCCCCGCCGAGGCGGCGGAACAGTTCCTCGAACTCCTCGGCGGTCACCTTCCCGTTTCCATCCTGGTCCGATCGGCCGAAGACGAAGTTTGCCGGAGAGCGGGACATCGTGACCTCGCTCCAGTCGAAGTCTGAGTCCGTCAGGACGCCGTCGCCGTTCTTGTCGAGCCGCGCGAACGGGACTTCGCCGAGGGAGGTTTCCTCCCGGGCGATCTCGCCGTCGCTGTTCTTGTCGAACCGTTCCTTAAGCGTGGCCCACGGGTAGCGGGTATGCGCCTTCGAGAGGGCGAACCAGCCGTCGGTCGGGCCGAGCATCGCCCCTTTCAGGATGTCGTCGAGCATCCGGCGGGCTTCGGAGTTCCTCGGCAGGGACTTCTTGAGATCGGCAGCGGCGGCTTGCGCTTCGGGAGTCAGTTCCGGAACGGGAGGCGTGGGTTCGTCGGCGACCGCCAGGCTTGTGGCGAGGAGCGTCGAGAGAAGCGAAGCAGATCGAGCGACTCGGGCGGTCATCGGAACGCCTCCAACGTGAGAGATGAATCAAAGAGATGTTGCGGCAGCACAGTCGGTGGAAGCTCGTTCCACTGAGGTCGGTGCGGATGGCAGCGGGGAGACGGGAGTCAATCGGCTGACCGTCCACAGGGCTCTCGAACCCCGTCAGTAGCTTGCCGTGTAGTGAGTCTTGGTCCCGGCGGAATGTGGAGCGTGCCGCTGAGTCCCCGGCCGATTCCAAGAATCGCACTCGGGACCTGAGTTCATCGGCTCACACGCGCGCAGCGGCCTTCGTTTGCAGCAGGGGCACGGCGCACAGGCGCTCGAACGATCTCCGGTTCCGCGCAAATTTGGATGGCCGAATCGGCGGCCGGACGGCGCGAGGGAGTTCCGCTTCTAGTGCCGTGGCGGATGGAAGATTCCGTCGATCAGCGGCAGCGGCCGCAGCAGTGGCGAACCGTCCCTCACGAAGCCCAGGGACTCGCCGCCGTTGAGACTCGTGCCGCTGGCCAGGACGATGTCCTGAACCGGGATCGGTTCGATCGGACGCGGGGCGGGAGTGGGGGCCGGCGCCTCGGAGCATTGGGGGCCCGAACATTTCGGGGCGATCGGCACCTTGGGGGGCGCGGGCGTCGCCAGGAGGTCGAGGCCGAACTCCGGCTGGATCATCGCGGCGTGATCCCAGTTGTGCGGGAGGTTCCCGCAGCGGGCCCACGCCGACCCTGACAGCGAAACACCGATCGCGAGGGCCAGGAACCCGAGGAGGGTCTGCCGGAGCGACGGGCGCGGCTGAGAAAGGTGGAGCATCTCGATCCAGAAGGGACTTTCGAAGCCTACCCAGCCTTGGCCGGGCGTTGCAAGCGACGACGGTGATCGGGCGAACAAAGGTGGGCATTCGCCGTCATGGGGCTGATTCCGTTGTCTCGAACCGCGTCCTTGCCGGCACAGCTTCCACAGCTCAAACCCAACGTGCGACGGCAGCCGGGGTCAAGGGGGCCTCGCCCCCTTGCCGCCGGAGGCACTTTCCTGAGGAACCGTGGTATGCAACGGGCGACCGCTTTGTGGAACCGGCGTTGAGATGTCCTCGCACGCCTTGGAATCCCCGCGGGTTGGTGAGGGGGCATCCGACACGGCGTCCGCGCCTGGACACGCTCTCCTTCAGACACCTCCCGACGAGAAGGCCTCCGGCGGGCAAAGGGGCGTTGCCCCTCTGCACTCCCCACCAGGGTGCCCCTGGACCCGGTTGAATGGCGCCGTGCCAAGAGACAGGTTGGTGATCAACCGCCGGCGGGATTAGCAGGCTTCGGCTGCAATGGCGTCACCGACCGGAACGTTCCACCAAAACGCAACTCATCAAAGTCCGTCGAGTGGTTCGCATGGATCGCGATCCCGTCAAACCGGAAATCGGGGACCTGCAACTTCAACGAGGCATCCTCCGGCTGCGGTTCCCCGTCCAGCCTCGGATTGATCCAGACCGTCGCGTCCTCCGGACCGGGTCGGAACACGATCCGCGTCACCATGAACACCATCTCGCCCGACGGGAACACACTCGACCGCAGGTTCACCTCGTCCCCAGTCATCAGCCCCACCGCCGTCCAGTTCCCCAGCGGCGCCGCACCCAACTTCCCGATCCGGAATCCCGCCACCATCTTGTTGCCGATCACGAGGTACGAGTACCGGTTGTTCTCCGCCGTGCTGAGCGACGACTGCGCCAGCAGGCTGAACCACATCACCGACCCATCCCGCCCGAGCCCCTTCTCATCCTGCATCGACCGGGGGAACGCCCTGAGGTCGAACCGCCGCGTCGTGATCGACCGCGGCGTGTTCGCCGTCCGCATCTGATGGCCGGACGAGCGGAGAACGTTTCCATTGGAGTCCGAATACCCCAGCGGGCCGAACTTCCGCATGTCCTTCGACTCCCACGGCGTGTCCTGCCGCGCGTAGTCGACGACGATCGCCACCTTGGAGTTGGTCTCCTGCCACGGCTCTGCCCAGCCGCTCCCCCCGTTGAGGCCCTGCATCCCTCCGGAGGTCGGCCAGCGGAACTCCTCGTCACCGGTCGTCGGGAGCGGCGTCGCCGGATAGAAGAATCCCTCGTGCGCGAAGGAGTGCGCGGGTTGATCGGAAGGAACGCTGAAGAGCGCCGCCGCCCCGCGCCAGCCGGTGCTCCACCAGCCGGCGACGGCCACGAGCATCAGCGCGGCACTCCCCGCCACCCATCGCATTATCGCGCGGCGCCGGCGGCGCGGTGTTTCGAGTGCGTCGGTCAGAAGTCCGTTCAGCTCCCCCATGGCGACCGCCGGGGGCCGGTACACGCCGCTGAGGACCGAGACGTCCGAGCCCGCCGAGATCAGCCCCGCCTGGAGCCGCATCCGGAGATAGGAGTGGAGAAAGATCCGGAAGAACGCCTCGTCCGCGCGCTGCGGCTCGGTCCGGATCCATGCCGAGAGGGCGTCGGACTGTTCGTCGGTCAGCGGCTGACGGTCCAGGTGGGCGTCGATCAGCTCGAACGCTTCGTCGTCATCCATGGGATCCCTGGGCTTCGGTCAGGGAGGATCGGACACACGTGATGAGCGCCGACCGGATCCGCGACAGGGCGATCCGCACCGCGCCCGGCGTCATGCCGACCCGATCACTGATTTCCTGCGGACTCATGTCTTCGAAGTACCGCAGCTGCAGCAGCTCGCGGGACCGGCCGGTGACGGCGTTCAGGCATTTCTCCAGGGCCCACTTCTCTTCCGAGAGGGTCAGCTGGACGCGGTCGCATGCCTCAGCCAGGGCGTCGATCGAGTCCCCGATGAACTTGACCGGGCTCCGCTCGCGGGCGCGGTAGAAGTTGGCGATCTTGATCTTGGCGACCCACAGGGCCCACGGCAGGAACGGCCGCGAGGCGTCGTAATCGTCGAACCGCCGCGCCACTTCGGCGGCGACTTCCTGGAGGAGGTCCTCCGCGTCGGAGAACTGCGGCGTCGAGGCGATGAGGAACGCGGTGAGCGACGGTTGGGCTTTGGCCCAGTTCACCGCCAGCAGTTCGCGGGAGTCTTCCCGCGACAGGTCGCGGACGAGTCGCGGCTTCGCTTCCGGAGCGGAGTTGGGAGCGGGCGTCGTCATACGCAACGTTGGTGCCTCAAGGGGCCACGGCATCGGAGCCGACAGCTCGATAGTCGGGCCGCTTCGGGCGAACCGCGGTCGTTGCGACTTCGGTTCGCCGCGGCCTTCACCAAAGGGGCTGCCGGCACGGCGACCGCCGTGCAGATCACGCTTGCCGCCGCGGGCCGTCCGAGACCGACGTTCCGCGGGCATGGTTTGCGCGCTCTCAAACCTAGCCGCGAGCGATGAAGTTTCTGTGAATGGAAGATTTTCGATGTAACGCCGGGCCCCGGTCCGCGACATACAGCCGTCCCGCCCGCGAACCACTGAACGAAGCTCCTGCCGGGGGCCGATGCCCCGGCTTTCACGAAACCTCAGGGGTGCAGGGTGCGATGAGATTTCGAACGACGGCGCACATTTTTCCTTATTCGCTCCGACGGTCGCTGAGTCTTATCGCACCCTGCCGGCCCATGCTTTGATTCCCGAGGGCTTCTTAAGGTCTTCTTAGGGCGGGGGCGTGCTCCCGGCGGCGATCTGACCCGGACCGCGATCTTTCTGTAAGGAATCGGTTTCCGGCGTGTCTAATCCCGTGGATGGGATGGGACGCCGATGAATGATGCCGATCACGAACAGCTCTTTCGGTCCTGGCTCCGCGATTATCGCGGGATCGTTGCCAAGGTTGCGTCGTCGTTCACGTCGTCGGCCAGCGACCGCGACGATCTGGTTCAGGAGATCCTCCTTCGTGTCTGGGCGGCGATGCCGACCTATCGGGCGGAGGCCCGGCCCGGGACGTGGATCTATCGGATCGCGCTCAACCGCGCGCTGACGTGGCGGGATGATGAGTCGCGGAGCCGTTGTCGAAACGTGCCACTCCTCAATCCGGTGGACCCGCGTGAGGCGGGCGAGGGGCCGTCGGAACGGATCGAGCAACTCTACGCGGAGATCCGCCGACTCGATGAGATCGACCGGTCGCTGGTGCTGATGTCGCTCGATGGATGCTCCTATCGGGAGATGGCGGAGGTGATGGGGATGTCGGAGTCGCATGTCGGCGTGCGGCTGACGCGGGCTCGGAAGACGCTGACGGAACGGTTGGCTCCGTTGCGGGAGGAGGTGGGATATGGACGATGAATCGCTCGCCGAGCTCTGGGGATCTCAGCCGGTTCCGCCGATGGCCGACGAGGACGCGGTCGTCAAGTCGCTCCGTTCCGCGCATCGGGGGGAGGACCGGCGGATGTTGTGGCTCAACGTTCAGGAAGGGGTGCCTTCGCTGCTGCTGTTCTTCTTCTTTGGCGGGGCGGGGCTGTCGGTCCGGTCGGGGAAGTGGGCGTTCCTGGGGGCGGCGGTGTTGTGTCTGGGGGTCGGGGTGTTTCTGGTCGTCTCGACGCTGCTTCAGCGGCGGCGGGAGGCTCGGTTTGGGGACACGGTGCGGGAGCAGCTTCAGCGGTCGTTGTCGCAGGTGCGGCATCGGGAGTGGCTGTATCGAAACATTTTCGTGTGGTATCTCCTGCCGGCCGCGTCGGGGTGGGGGATGGTGGTGTACGTGACGATGTTCCGGGATGGGCCTTCGGTGTTTGCCGTGGTTTATGTGGCGCTGTCGCTGGCGTTTTTTGGCTGGGTGTATCGTCTCAATCGGCGGGTGGCGACGAGTCGTTACACGCCTCGTCGGCGGGAGTTGGAGGGGCTTCTGGCGACGCTGGATGCGGCGCCTCCGGACGGCCCGGTTCGTTGATGGGCCTCTTCGAACGATGTCCTTGCCGGCACGACGTCCATAGCTCAAACCCAACGTGCTACGGCAGCCTGGGGTCAAGGGGGTCTCACCCCCTTGCCGCCGGAGGCGCTTCCATGAGGAACCGTGGGACACAACGGATGTCCCCTTTGTCGTACCCGCGTTGAGGACTCCCTCAAACTACACCGCTTGCGATGCAATCCCCGCGGGTTGGTGAGGGGGCATACGACACGTTGTCCGCGGTTGGACACGCGCTCATTCAGACATCTCGCGACGGCCAGGCCTCCGGCGGGCAAAGGGCCAATAAAACAACACAGGCCCCTCTGCACTCCCCACCAGGGGCGAGCCCCTGGACCCCGGCTGGCGAATCTCGTTGGGTTGCGCGATGAATGTCGCGCGCTGCCCGAACAGGAATCGCGAGGTTCGAATTCTTCTTGACAACTTCGACAGCGGAATAGATATTTAGTCAGACAGACTGTCTGACACAGTTTGACAGCACACGCTTGAACGACATCGGAATCATGAAACTGGATCAGGTCACCGAAACCGAACTCTCCATCCTCCAGGTCCTCTGGAACGGACAGGAAGCGACAACCCGCGAGATCGCCGAAGCCCTCTACGAAGAAGTGACCGACCCCAAGGTCGCCTCCGTACAGAAGCTCATCGAACGCCTCGAGGCCAAAGGGTGCGTCGAACGCGACCGCAGCGAACGAGCCCATCGCTTCCGGCCGCTCGTGACGCGGGAAGCGTTCCTCCGCGACCGGCTCCAGGCGATGGCGGACCGGCTGTGCAGCGGTTCGCTCGCCCCCCTGATGTCGGCCCTTATCGACTCCCAGGATGTCCCGAAGGCGGACCGCCAGAAGCTGCGGTCCCTCGTCGAAAAGCTGTGGCCCGAATCCGGATCCTGAAGCCCGGGGTTCTCCGCGCCTCAATCCCTCGACCCAGGAGTTCCTTCCGTGGATCCCTTCCTGCAGATCATTGCGAGCAATGCCCTGATCGCCGCCGCGCTCGCCGTTCCGGCGGCGCTGGCGACCCGCGCCCGGGTCAACCCGGCAGTCGTCCACGTCCTCTGGCTGCTCGTCCTCGTGAAGCTCTTCACGCCGCCGGTCCTGCCGGTCCGCGTGCCCTGGCCCGCGGTCGCAGAACGCCCCGCGGCAACTGCCCCGCTTCCGCCGCGGACGCCCCTTGTGGAATCGAGTTCCGCGGCCCTCCCTGCTCCCGCCTGGTGGGAGCGGCTCTCCGACCTTCCCTGGCAGCGAGTGCTGCTGGCGGTGTGGGGCGTCGGAGGTGTGTTGATGGCAGTCCGGTACGCCGCACGGATCCATACGGTCCGGCGGTTCCTCCGGCAGGCCGGTCCGGCTCCCGACTTTCTCCGCGAGATGGCGCGTCGGCAAAGCGGTCTGCTGGGACTGACGACGGTTCCTGATGTGGTCACGCTTCCCTGCTACGTCACGCCGGCGGTCTGGTCGCTCGGAGGACCTCCGCGGGTCGTCTTTCCGTCGGAGCTCGTCCGCGGGATGGATCGCGACCGGCTCGAAACCCTGATGGCGCATGAACTCGCCCACATCTCCCGGAAGGACCATCTCGTCCGTCTCGTGGAGCTGGCGGCGACGACCGTCTTCTGGTGGCACCCCGTCGTCTGGTGGGGTCGGACGCAGCTTCGCGAGATGGAGGAGCAGGCGTGCGACGCCCTCGTCCTGCGGACGATTTCCCACGGCGCTCGCACCTACGCGCTGGCGCTGATCGAGACCCTCGAATTCCTGAGCTTGAATCCTCGGCCGCTGCCGATTGGTGCGACGGCGGCCAGTCCCACAGTGTCGTTGGAAAGGAGAATCGAAATGTTGAAGCACGGAGCGAGCCGCCGCGTCACCTGGATGGCGGCGCTGGCTGGAGCCGCGGTGTTCCTGCCGGCGATGACCGTCGCCCTGGCGGCGGAGTCGAAGCCGACTCTCGAGATCTCGTCCGAGAAGGACGCCGAGGGGCAGCCGAAGCTGAAGGTCGTCATCTCGCAACTCTCCCCCGAGGAGCTCAGCCCTCAGCGGTTGGCGGCCCTGATGGAGCTTCTGGAGCAGGATCCCAAGGAGGGGGAGAAGACGACGGCCAAGTCGGACGGCACGAGAAAGACCCGAACCGCGACCGCCACCCGCACGCCCGACGGGGTCGAGATTCACATCGTGAACCCGGACGCCAAGGGGCCGGAGGGGGTGATCAACTTCCACGACCCGAATCTCAAGATGTCGGGCGAAGGAGCCCTGTTCCTTCGCGATGGCATCACGCTGAACTTGAAGGACTTCCATGCCGGCGGCGATTCGATGGGTGTGGTCCGCGGGCTTGTCCTTCATTCGGAAGTCGAGAAAGGAAAGCGGGAGAAAGGAGTCGAGGAGGAGAAGGGGAAAGAGGGAGACCCGCCGAAGAAGCGGGTCCTGATTCTGAAAAAGCAGGATGGCGGGACGGTGCAGGTCGAAGCGGACGCGATCGAATTGAAGATCCTGATCGAGCAGGCCGAGGCGAACGCCAAGCTGGAGGCTCTCAAGGCGGAGAAGTTCAAGGCCGACGCGGCGCAGGTCCGCGAGAAGGCTCTCGAAACGATCAAGATGCGGCGGCTGGAGGAGGCCAGGAAAGGGGTACCGGCCAAGAAGCTGGCGCCGCCAGAGGAAGAGCGGAAGGGACTTCCAAAGTCTGAAGCGCCGGCCAAAAAGCTGGCGCCGCCGGAAGAGGAGCGAAAGACGTCTTCGAAGTCCGAAGCCTCCGCGGTTCTCCGCGAGAAGAAGCGGCGGGACACCGAGGCGGCGGTGAAGGAGTTGCATGCGACAGCTCAGAAGCTGACCGAGCGGGCGCTGCAGCTGACGGAGGCGATGGAGAAGATGGAAGCCCACGAAGACAAGGCCCATGACCGTCCGCTCGAGGAGCGACGCAGAGAAGCGGAGATCATCAAGAACCTGGACCTGATGCTGCACGACATCCAGGAACGGGCCAGGGAGATCGAAAAGGACGCCCGGCCGTCGATGTGAATCGCCGTGGATCAGTCTCTCCTCTGTGGACCTTGGGGCGGTCTCGGTTTCTTCTCTCGCTGGCGGAGAGAGGGAGCCGAGGAAAGCCGCGGGGAGCCACAGAGGAGAGTTCATTCCATTCGGTCGATCGGCCGGATCACGGCGGCCGGGACGTCGAAGCGGACGTTGTCGCCGACGGCCACACCGAGCTCCCGGACGCCCCCTTTGGTCAGCAGGGCGGAGAGTGTGACGGAGGACCGGATCTCGATCCGGGTCATCGGGCCGTCCGATGAGATTCGTTCGATGCGGCCGACATGCGCGTTCTCGGCGTCATCCCGCGTCGCGGTCTCCTTCCGGACCCGGACGTCTTCCGCGCGAAAACAGAGATGGACGCTTCGGCTCATCTCTTTTCCATCGGCCGCGGAGACGGTCCATCGGACACCGGCGGTGTCGACGGTCAACCGGCGGTCGCGGCGGTCGACGACTGTGCCGGGGAGGATCGTGTCCATCCCGACGATCCGGGCGACCTCCACGCTGGAGGGATCCTGAAACACCTCCGGGAGCGGACCGCGCTGGCGGATCGTTCCCTGGTCCATGACGGCGACGTCGTCGCCGAGGTTGGCTGCTTCGGTCGGATCGTGAGTGACGAGCAGAACGGGGACCTGGTGGCGGACGAGATACCGACGGAGTTCCCCCTGAAGCTCGTTTCGCAACGGGCCATCCAGCGCCGAGAGGGGCTCGTCGAGGAGCAAGAGCCGCGGACGGCGGATCAGCGTGCGGGCGAGGGCGATCCGCTGCTGCTGGCCTCCTGAGACCTGATGCGGGTAGCGGTCCCGCAGGTCGGTCAGATCGAACGACTTCAGCGCTTCCTCCAGGCGGGATTGCCGTTCCGGGGCCGGAAGGCGGGCGATGCCGAAGGCGACGTTCTCCGCCACGCTCAGATGGGGAAAAAGGGCATACTCCTGGAACATCAGGCCGATGTCGCGCTGCTGCGGCGGGAGCCAGATGCCTCGCTCGGTGTCGCACCAGGTTTCATCGCCGAACCGGATCGTGCCCGACTCGGGACGCTCGAGCCCCGCCAGGACGCGGAGGAGGGTCGACTTGCCCGCCCCGGAAGGGCCGAACAGGACCGTCACGTGGAAGGTGTCGATGGGGATCCGCAGGTCCGCTTCGACGACGGGCCCAGCCGGGAAGCGGCGGCGGAAGGTGGCTTCGAGCTGGCCCGTCACGCCGGCATCCTCCGCTGGCCGAGCTTCTGGGCGAGCGACAGCATCCCGATGGCGAAGACCAGGAGGAGCAGCGACGTCCGTCCGGCCGAGGCGTAGTCCAGGGCTTCGACGTCGTCGTAGATCGCGATCGAGAGGGTGCGGGTGACGCCGGGGATGTTGCCGCCGACCATCAGGACGACGCCGAACTCGCCGACCGTGTGGGCGAAGGTCAGGACGAGGCCGCCGAGGATGCCGGGCCACGAGAGGGGGAGGGCGACGCGCCAGAACGTCCGCCAGCCGGATTCACCGAGGCACCACGCGGCTTCGACGAGCCGGCGATTCAGCGACTGGAAGGCGGCCAGAAACGGCCGCACGGTGAACGGAAGGTTGCAGAGGAGCGACCCGACGAGGATCCCTGGGAAAGAGAACGCGAGCCGCTGTCCCGTGGCGGCCTCATAGGCGGATCCGACCGGGCTGTAGGGGCCGGTCGCTATCAGGACGTAGAAGCCGACGACCGTCGGCGGGAGGACCAGCGGCAGGGCGACGATCGCTTCGACGAAGAACTTGCCGCGCCACGGCGTCATGGCCAGCCAGTAAGCGAGCGGCAGCCCGACCGCCGCGAGGATCACGGTGGTCGCGGTTGCCAGTTGGAGCGTCAGCCAGATCGCGGTGAGGTCCAACGCTCACTCTCCCGGCGCGTGGAAGCCGAAGTGGGACAGGGCGGCCCGACCTCGTTCGCTGAGGAGATGGTCGCGGAGCCGCTCCGCCGCCGATCGGTCCGCGGCCCAGTTGAGAATGACGCCCCCCTGCCGGATCGGCTGGTAGGCCGAGGGGGGGAGGATCCAGTACCGCCCCTTTTCGCTCAGGGCGGGGGCCAGGGCGAGCGAAAGGGCGAGGACTCCGATGTCGGCTCCGCCGGATTCGACGAACTGCGCCGTCTGGGCGATGTTCTCCCCCAGGACGAGTTTGGGCTCGATCTCCGTGTACAGGTCCAGGGACTTGAGGGCCTGCTGGGCGGCCCGGCCGTAGGGGGCGTGCTCAGGGTTTGCGATTGCGACCTTCCGGACCGAGGGATCGAGGACCGCTTTGGCTCCCGCCTCTTCGAGATTGATCGGAGAGTCGTTCCGGACCCACAGGACAATCTGGCCGTCCGCGTAGTGGAACTCCGAACCCGCGGCGGCGTGTCCCTGCTCGATCAGCTTTTGCGGGTAGGCGATGTCGGCGGAGAGGAAGAGGTCGAAGGGGGCCTTGTTCGACAACTGGGCGAAGAACTTGCCCGAGGCGCCGTAGGTGACGGTCACCTTGGTCCCAGGGGAGGCCTTCTCGAAGTCCCGGACGAGTTCGTCGAACGCGAACTTCAGATCGGACGCGGCGGCGACGGAGACGGTCGACGTTCCTTTGGGACTGGCGTCCGTGGCTGGCGGTGCGGGTTTGGCCGGGGCTTCGGGGCGACAGCCGGCGAGGCTGACGAGGACCAGAAGCAAGAGACCGCTCAATCGGATGTTCATCCCTTGGACTCCCACAGCGAGCCGGTTTCCGAGGTGTCGTAGCCGGGCAGTTGATCGAGCAGGCGGCGGTAGGCGGGAGAGCGGACGACGCTCACGAGGGCCTTGATGCGGCGGTCGTCTGCCAGCCGGGCCGGATAGCAGAGGTCGTAGGCCTCCTGCTGGACCGGGAGGAAGTCGAGTCCCGCTTCGGCGCTGACGAGTTCGACGCAGACCCCCGCTTCGGCCCAGCCGCTGCGGATCGCTTCGGCGACGCCGCGGTGATCGCGGGCGGTCCGGCGGGGAGCGGGGCGGCCGTCGAAGATCCGGTCGAGGCATTGGCGGGCACCGGAGCCGGTCTCCCGTCCGACCCACTTCACTTTGGGCGCGACGGCGGCCTCGACGGAGCGGAGTTTTGCGGTGGGGGAGACGACGACTCCGTCCTGCCACGTAGCAATCCGGAGGAGGCGGAAGGGCTCGCGGAGGGTTTGGGTGGCGGCCTGGATGTTTGCCTCCGGGGCATCGGCGGTGGCCAGGTGCAGGCCGGCCATGTGGACGAGTCCGTCCCGCAGCAGTTCGAGGCCCTGCCGGCTGGAGCGGGGGATGGCGAGGAGTCGCAATCCGGTGACGGCGGCGAAGCGGCTGGCCAGGAGTCCGGCGGCGGGGTCGCAGCCGGCGACTGCGAGGGTCTCGACCTGGTCGGCCCCGGGAGTCTCCGGGTGGGGTAAGGGGGTCCACATCGGGATCGATGAGGCGGGGTAGCGGACGATGCGGTTGCCGACCGTGGCGGTCCAGGCGGGGCTGGTGGAGGCGGCGGGGGGCCAGGCCCAGACTTCGGTGGATGTGGCGGGGTCGACGGGGCTGAAGAGAGCCTCAACAGTGGTCTGGAGGGCGCGGGCGATGCCGAGGGCGGCTTCGACGGAGGGGACGAGGCGTTCCGCTTCGACGGCGGTGACGGCGGAGCGGGAGATGCCGGCGCGGCGGGCGAGTTCGTCCTGGGTCCAGCCGAGTTCGGATCGGCGTTTGCGGACGCGGTGCCCGGATTGATTGTAGGATGCCATGATTCTGCCCCCGGTTCGCAGGATCGTACCGGATGCTGTGAGGGGGAGGTATGTCGGGGGCGGGGGGTGCTTGTCGACGAAGGCGAAGGAAGGTCTTGTTCTTGCGGCTCGAACCATGTGCTCGCCGGCACGACGATGCTTCCTCAAACCCAATGTGCGACGGCAGCCTGGGGTCAAGGGGGCCACGCCCCCTTGCCGCCGGAGGCAGTCTGGTGAGGAACCGTCGTACACAACGGACGTCCCTTTGTGTCACCGGCGTTGAGGACTCCACGCTCGCTCTGGAATCCCCGCGGGTTGGTGTGGTGGCATACGGCACGGTGTCCGCGTTTGGACACACCCTGCTTCAGACATCTTCCGACGAGAGGGCCTCCGGCGGGCAAGGGGGTGTGACCCCCTTGCATCCCCCACCAGGGGTTGCCCCCTGGACCCCGATCGGGGCGCAATAGCCAGACCGCCATCCAACGAACGCATCAGCCGGTGACCGTCGTTCCATCCGTGCTGGGAGCCGGAGGAGGCGGATTGCGAGGCCAGCGGAAAACCAGAAGGTGACGCTCTGCGGCGAGGCGCGCAAAGTCCTCCGCCTCCGGGCTGCCGGTGAAGACCACAAGGAGACCCGGCTTGCGGTCGAGAATCGCCCGGTTGCGGACAGGACCGGCGGCCCAGCCGTGTTCGGTCCAGTCCGCGGGGATCGTCTCGACGGGGATGCCGCGGGCCGTGGCCCACTGGCGGCAGAGCGTGTCGGCCCCGGCGCGCCCCCCTCGATCAGGAGGTCGATGGAGACTTTGCGGTAGACGACGGTCAGGACAATGTGGACGGTCTGCGCGTCCCGAAAGTCCCGGCCTCCAGTCACGGCAACGATCATCGTCTCCGCGGTCTCCTGTCGTTTGTGGGACGGCTCCAAGCGACCGAAAGCTCTGGAGCCGCCGGAAGAGGGGCACCGTATCGGATGGGGCGGAGGTCGGGAAACCCTGTTTGGGGAGACGGGCGGGGATCGTGGGGCGGGGGGAATCTCCGGGGCGGTTTGGGCCGCCTTTGCGAGGGGGAGGGACCGTGGGGGCTGCTCCGGTGGGGCTGGTTCTCGGGCGAATGCGGGACGGCGCGCCCGGAGAACGGGTATCCAGTGCACATCCCGACGTGGTTCGCTCACGGGGGCCAGCAGGGCCCCTGGCGGAGTTGCGGGCGTCTGGCGTGGTTCCCGAGTGCGGCACCGATCAATCGGCCCACGCTTGTCCTGCCCGTGCGCGCCTCCCCAGTCATCGGCCCGCCGGAACTTGCTGTCGGCGCGGCGCCGAGAAAGCATCGGGAGCGCGAGCCACCGCCGCGGCTCGGCCGGAGCCTCGCCCTCCCGAGGAAGACGCTCAAGAGGGGATTTCGGGAACGGTCACTTCTTGGGACCGGCGGATGTCAGCTCCAGGTCGATCGTGTTGGCCCCCTCGGCGACGTCCCGCGTCAGCTCCGATTTGTCGTTGTACTGACGAGGGACCTTCTCTGTCGTGTGCATCGATCGACCGGTCTTGGGGTTGGCGACCTCCTGGCTCGTCGTGACCCGGACGACGTGCTTGCCGACTTTCGCTCCCTCCTCCTGGCCCACGTAGTTCAGCGCGTATCGGCCTTCCGCGTCGGTCCGGCCCACCGACGTCCTGCCGCCCCCTTCGGGGCTGAAAAAGATCGTCGCGTCGGCGAGCGGCTGACCGTCGAGCCGCACCTGACCGGAAACGACCCCGAGCGCGGGCTGATCGGCGGGACGGCCGCTGCAAGCGGGGAGCAGAAGCAGCAGGGTGGCGAAGACCGTCCGTCGCATCGCAAGCAAGTGTCGACTCCTTCGAAGTGAACGGGAGAGGCCGATGATGAGGTCTCCCTCAACCCACAGCGATCGATTCGTAGTCCCTGCGGGTTGGTGTGGGAGTATCCGGCACGTTGTCCGCGTTTGGACACATGCTCCTTCAGGCCGTTCTCGACGGCCAGGCCTCCGGCGGGCAAAGGGCCAAGAAGACAGCACAGGCCCCTTGCATCTCCCACCAGGGTGCCCCCTGGACCCGGTGATCTAAAACTCGCCGATGATTTTGCCGTCGTCGATCCCCATCAGGGCTTCCGTCAGGCTATCGCACTGGGCGGTGGCGATGTTGTGGTCCAGGTTCTCGCTCAGGAACCGGACCGCGCCGTCCCCCATCACGAAGTTGGCGCCGCCGACATGCATGCTGCTGTAGTTCCGCATGTAGTTCGACGGGCCGCTCGTGCTGGTGGCACTGTTGACCAGCACGTAGCCGCAGCCGAATGCCTGGATCATGCCGGTGTTGTTGGCGCTGACCGCTTCCGTGTTGCTCTGGATCCCGAAAGCGAGGGCCGCGTTGACCGGCGTGGCGCTGAGGACCCAGGCCCGCTCGCCAAGGGCGATCGTGTTGCTCGTCCCGTCGGTGACGTCGCGGATCGAGACGCAGTGGTTGGCGTGAAACATCCCGTTGGAGGCGGTGACGGAGCCGGTGCTGGAGAGCGGTCCCGGATCGAGACGGAGGGAGCGGGAGGCGTTGCTGGCGACGTAGTTCGAGAGCGTGGTCGGGACCGAGTTGATCAGGTGATAGGAGTTGAGCATCGGACCGGTATCCGATGGGCAGCGGTAAACGGCGAGCGGCTTCTGGAGCAGCTCACGCAGCCCCCCCGGCGTCGTGTCGGCGATCGCCTGCGTGAGTCGGAGGTCTCCGACTCGCAGCTTGTTGTACATCCCCGCCTGGTCGACGAACGGGAGCAGATACGAGCCCCAGGACCAGTTCCCCTGCGTGCTCCCGGTCTGCTGGATTACGACGCCGGGACAGAACGCCCCGTGGGTTTCGTGGTAGCTGTGGAGGGCCAGCCCAAATTGCTTGAGGTGATTGCGGCACTGCGTCTGGCGGGCCGCTTCGCGGGCCTGCTGGACGGCGGGAAGCAGGATCGCCACCAGCACCGCGATGATGGCGATGACGACCAATAGTTCGATCAGCGTGAAGCCTCGACGTCGAGCGCGCATCGACGGAACTCCCGGTGGGGACGGCGAATGGAGATGGAAGCGAACGATCCGGACGAAGGGACGGGACCGCGGCCTGGGGCCGGGGATCCCGCGGACCCGGACCGGCGCGTCGCAGAACGCGATCGCCGGCGGGCATAGAAGCTCTCCGCGGCTCGCCGGATTTCCCCTCAGAAAGTTTTCAGATTCCCGCGACCGCAAGGAGACCGGCGCCTCTGTTGCGTGGCGGAGACTTCCGTTAGCGCGCGAATCACGGCTCTGGTTTTGAGGAAGCATTTCGGGAACGGGAGGGGGGAATTCCGGCCGCGTGTGGAGATACCATTCGGATGAATCGCTTCTCTATCGTCGCGGTCATCGCTCATGGACCCGTCCCGCTCGCCCGAACACGCCACCGAAGAACCGTTGACCGATCCCGAAGGCTGCCGCGCGGCGGCGGAGCCCGCCGGCTCCGAGCCGCCGTCTCCCTCCTTTCCGGACGGCGACCCGCCGGGAGGCGCGTTCGCCGGCCTGATCGTAAAGCACGACCGGGCGCTCCTCCGTTACATCATGACCCTCATTCCTCGCCGCGACGACGCCGAAGAGATCCTGCAGAGGACGGCGGCGACGCTGTGGGAGCACTTTCCGCAGTATGACCGGACCCGGCCGTTCCTCCCGTGGGCGCTCCGGTTCGCCTACTTCGAGGTCCTGAATTTCCGCAAGGAGATGGCGCGGGACCGGCTCGTCTTCCGGGAGGATGTGCTGGCCCTGATCGCCGAGACCCGCGGGCAGCTCGAACCGGAACTGGATGCCCGCCGCGCCGCCCTGCGGAGCTGTCTCGATCGGCTCGCTCCCGCGGACCTGAGCCTGCTGCGCCGCCGCTACTGCGATTCCTCGTCGGTCGGGACCCTGGCCGAGGAGGCGGGGAAGACCGCGAAGGCGCTCTACCGCCGCCTGGACCGGATTCGGGAGCTCGTCTGGGAGTGCGTGACGCGCCGGATGGCCCATCAGGCACCCCGTCCGGAGGAAGGACTTTCGACATGAGTCGCGACATGAGCCGTTCCGACGATCCTCGAGGTCCTGCCGCGGGGCGGGCCGTTTTGAGACAACTGGCGGAGGGAACGCTCCCCCCCGCGGAGTTCGAGCGGCTGGAGTCCGCGCTGCGGGACGATGCCGCGGCCCGGGCGGAGTATGTCCGCTACATGGATCATGAGGCGGGGCTGTACGAGGAGATGTCGTTCCGCGGGGAGGATCTCCCCCGACCGGCGGGCGATCCGAACGAAGGGGCGGCCGAAGGGACCGCCCGGCGGCGACGGATGCGTTGGGGACAGGGACTGGTTGCACTCGGCGCGCTGGCGACCCTGATTGTGGCGGGGCTCTCCCGTCTTCCCGGACGGAACGAGCCGACGCGGTTCATGGAGGCCCGGCTCAAGGGGCTCGAGGATGCCGCCGTCGTCACGCACGCGTCCGGGATCGTCCAGTCCCCCGGCGACCGCCCGCTCGTCATGGGGACCCGCCTGAAGCCGGGGATCCTTGAGCTCCGCCAGGGGGAGGTCCAGATCGATTTCCTCTCCGGAGCCCGCGTGCTGCTGAAGGCCCCGGCCGAACTGCATCTGCTCTCCAGCACCGCGGCGACGCTCGTCAGCGGGTCCGTCGGGGCGCGGGTCGCGGACGGCGCTGAGAAGTTCGTCCTCGGGACGCCGGATGCCGCGATCGTCGACCTGGGGACGGAGTTCGCCGTGAACGTCGACCGGTCGGGAGACAGCCAGGTCCGGGTCTATGACGGCGAAGTCGAAGTCTCGCTCCTTGGCGAGGATGGAAGCACGGTCTTCAGCCAGCGGCTCAAGGAAATGGAGACGGTCAAGATCGACCGGTCGACCCGGTCGGTGCGGGCCGTCGATCTCCCGGACTCGATGTTCGTGACGGTCCGCGAAATCGATCGCAGCTCGCTGAACGTGACTCCGGCGTATGCCGCGTCGATCCGCGAGGCGAAGCCGTTCCTCTACTGGCGGTTCGAAGAGTCTCCGGTCGATGCGGCGACGGGGGAACGGCGGCTCCGCAACGAGGCGGGGGACGGCCCGGGGGGACGGATCGTCGTCGATCCCGCGGAGCCGGAGGCGATCCGGATCGAAGACGGAGCGGTGCGGTTCTCGGATGCCCGGAGGTCCCGCTACCTCGTGGCCGACGCGCCGCTGGAGAAAATCAACGAGGGGGCGTTCACGATCGAGCTGTGGTTGAAATCGGAGACCTTCCATTGGGGGTCGATCGCCAGCCTTGTGGTGCCGGGATTCCGGGGCGGGGGCGACAAGCACATGGCCCTGATCGAGCTCGCGCACGGGACGAAGATGGTCCACAAGCCGAGCGTGGTGCGGTTCCTGCACCGGCACCCCCCGGGGGGCCACAACTTCGGCTGGAACCTGTTCGGGCGGGACACCTGCATGCCGGGCGAATGGACTTACGTGGTCGTGGTCAAGGAGCCGGACGAGCTGCGGCTGTATGTGAACGGAGCCCTGGTCCGGAGCATCCGGGGGGCGGAGACGGCGGGGAACGACAGCGATCCGTATGTCTTCACGATGGGGCAGATGGGGTTCCATCCGACGATGCGGAAGTTCCAGGGGATGGTGGACGAGCTGGCAATCTATCGGCGGGCTCTCTCCCCGCAGGAGATCCGCGAGCACTACTGGACGATGATGGCGGGGAACGGCGCGAAGGCGGACGAGGGGCCGGTCGCGAGGAATGCCTCTGAAGGACGCGGGATCCTGCCGGCCCAAGCGGCGTCGGGTTCGGGAACGCCTCCCTCGGGACGACGCGGATCGGGCCTGACCTCGATGGCCTCCGCATCCCTCCGGTAGTGGCGGGAGCGGCGGCGGAAGGGAAACCGGGGCGGGGCATCCTGGCGTGTCATGTCGTGGCGGCGCGGATGGCGTACCGCAGCTTGGCCGGGTTGGAGCGGGGATTGGCGCGGCGCTCCTGCGGGGAGGGGCGGATCACGTCCGGCGCGATCGACGAGTAGAGGCCGCTCTGGAGCCCCTCCTTGAAGGCCTGTTTGACGCGGCGGTCTTCTCCGGAGTGGAAGGAGAGAATCGCCGCCCGGCCCCCCGGCTTGAGGCACTCGGGAAGCCGCTTGAGGAACGTGTCGAGGGTCTTGAACTCTTCGTTCACGGCGATCCGCAGGGCCTGGAAAACCCGCCGGACCGTCGATTCCGGTTCGTCGTCCTCGCCGCGGGGGAGGCGGGCGGCGGCCGTGAAGACGATGTCGGCGAGCGCTCTCGTGGTCGTCAGCGGCGTCCGGCGGTGAGCCTGCAGGATGGCGGAGGCGACCGGAACCGCGAGCGGTTCGTCGGCGTTGTCGGCGAGGAGCCGGGCGAGGCGGTCCGGGGTCAGGGTGGAGAGGAGCTGCGCCGCGGAGGAGCCTTTCGACGGGTTCATCCGCATGTCGAGCGGGCCGTCCGCCTTGAAGGTGAAGCCTCGCGCCGGGTCGTCGATCTGCATCGACGAGAGCCCGAGGTCCGCCAGCAGGAGGTCCGCCCTCTCCGGGGCCGCTTCGGCAATGAACTGCGCCGCGCCGGCATAGTTCATCCGCCGCACGACGAGGGCTTCCGGCGGGAACCCGAGTTCTCGAAGCCGGGCTTCCGTCTTGGGGAGCTCGATCGGATCGGCGTCGATTCCGAGGAGCCGTCCTCCGGGCGAGACGGCAGCCAGGAGGGCGCGGGCATGGCCGCCGTAGCCGAGCGTGCAGTCGACCGCGACCTCGCCGGGCTGGGGGGCGAGGACTTCGAGGATCTCCTCGACGAGGATTGGACGGTGGGTGCCGGCGGGGGTTTTGCCCGATTCGAGGACCTTGGCGACTTCGTCGCCGTACTGGTCGGGATGGAGCTCCTTGTACTTTTCGCCGAAGGCCCTGGGGTGCGTGCCGCGGTAGCGGGGACGGCGCGGGGGGCGGGGAGGTTCGGACTCGGACATGCTGGTGCGTGACGGGATGGGGGATGGCGGAGGGGGTCGAGGGGAGGCGGAGGTCCATCATAGGGGGAGGGGATTCCCGCACTCTATAGATCGGGACGGTATGGATCGTCCGGGCATGGATCGGGACGGCCGCGACGCGGATCGACGCGCGAGATCTCGCCGCGGCTCGCGGGGGCGGGCAGCGCGGTCTCCGCGCGAGACCGGATCCGCTACGATTGAGGCTCCTGTCCGGATCGCCTAAACATTCAAGTGGAAGTTTGACAATCAGCGCTCGACCGAAACGATCCGACTCGGCCTCGTGTTTTGAAAGCGACTGCATTGAATCGACGAATTCGACTCCTTCTCGTCTCCTGCTGTGTCCTGTTTTCGGGGAGCCGCGGATCCGCGGCCCGGGCGGATGCGGCCCCCGGTGTCGCGCCGACTTCGACCGTTCGGCTCGTGAACGGCAAGGACCTCGGCCTGTGGTACACCTGGCTCACCGATGACCGGTACGAGGATCCGCGGGGGGTGTTCACGATCCTGCCCGATGGCATCCTGCGGATCTCCGGCGACGGGTTCGGCGGGCTGATCACGAAGCAGGAGTACCGCGACTACCACCTGGTCATGGAGTACCGGTGGGGGACGGCGACCTGGCGGACGCGGAAGGACAAGGCCCGGGATGGGGGCCTGCTGCTGCACTGCCAGGGGCCCGATGGGAACTTCGGCGGCTCGGCGGCCCAGCCGGGGCCGTGGATGACTTCGGTGGAGTGTCAGATCATCGAGGGGGGCGTGGGGGACATACTCGTCCTGCAGGGGAAGGACGCCGAAGGGAAGACGATGGAGGCGGCCGCCACCAGCCGCGTGACGCGCGACCGTGACGGCGAGCCGGCCTGGGCCGCGGATGGCAAGGCGGAGCGGTTCACGAAGGGGCGGATCAACTGGTTCGGCCGCGATCCGGACTGGAAGGACGCGCTCGGCTACCGCGGGAAGTCCGATCCCGACAGCCCGGGACAGGAGTGGACCACGCTCGAGTGCTTCTGCCGCGGCGACACGCTTGTCTATCGCGTGAACGGCGTGGTCGTAAACCGCGCGTCGGAGGTCCTGCCCCGGCAGGGAAAGATTCTGCTGCAGACCGAAGGGGCGGAGATGTTCGTCCGCAAGCTCGAACTTCGGCCGTTGCCGGCGCCGGACCAGATCCCCTGAAACGGGAACGCGGGGACGGATCGGGGGGATCGTCTCCGGCAGATTGTTAAATGGACGTTTGAGTGTTTTCGGCGGAGCCCCCACAATGGCCGTCACTCCGACACGCGTTGCGAAGGGATCCGCCGGATGTCCGTGGAACGGTTCGACGAAGCCGCGTACTCGCGAATGATGCGGGCCCTGGCGGCCCCCGCCCGGTTCAAGATTCTGGACCTGCTGCGGCATGGCGAGCTGTCGGCGGGGGAGATCGGGAACCGGATCGAGCAGGGGAGTTCGGCGGTCTCCTTTCACTTGCGGACGCTTCTGACGGCGGGGATTGTGCGGCGGACGGAGCGGGGGCGGACGCATCTTTACGGCTTGGCCCCCGCCGTGTTTCGCCCCGGGGATCGTCGGACGCGCCCCGATCGGATCGATCTGGGATACTGCCGGCTGGAGTTCCCCTGATCGACGGATGAGGGAAAGCGAGAGGGGGAGAGGGAGGAGAGAGCGGTTCGGGGTCGGAACCTGGAGTCCGCCGCCGGCCGACGTTCTGTGACTGTGGACTTCCACTGCGGCCTTCCATTGCGGACTTCCTGCGGAGACCAACCCATGCGCTCGGTGTCTGTTCTCGCGATCCTGTGGGCCCTGGCGGGTCTGGTTCCTTCGGCCTCGGTGGTGGCGGTCGTTCGGGCCGCGGACCCGGCGGGATTCCGGACGCTGCAGATCGGCGATCCGGCGCCCGACTTCTCGCTCCCCGCCGTAGACGGCAAGACGTATGCCCTGGGAGACTTTGCCGATCGCCGGTTGCTGCTGGTGATCTTTACCTGCAATCACTGTCCGACCGCCCAGGCCTATGAGGAGCGGCTCGCCGCGCTGCATGCCGACTACCGGGACAAGGGGGTGGCGGTGGTGGCGATCTCGCCGAACGACGATCGGGCGGTGCGGCTGGACGAGCTGGGGTACACCGACGTCGGGGACTCGTTCGCGGACATGAAGCTGCGGGCGGAGGAGCGGGGGTTTGCGTTCCCCTATCTGTATGACGGAGAGACGCAGAAGGTTTCGCTGGCCTACGGGGCGGTGGCGACGCCGCACGTGTTTCTGTTCGATCAGGATCGGAAGCTGCGGTACAGCGGCCGGATTGATGACGGGGAGGTGAAGCCGCCGACGAGTCATGATGCGCGGAATGCTCTCGATGCTCTACTGGCGGGGAAGCCGGTTCCGGTGGAGCGGACGCGGACGTTCGGGTGTTCGACGAAGTGGTCGGACAAGCGGAAGGACGCGGTGGCTTACCTCGAGAAGGCGGACCAGGAGCCGGTCGAGCTGCAGGCGATCGACGAGGCGGGGCTGAAGGCGCTGGTTCGGAACGAGACGGACAAGTTGCTGCTCATCAATGTGTGGGCGAGCTGGTGCGGTCCGTGCGTGACGGAGTTGCCGGAGTTCGTGACCATGAACCGGATGTATCGTCGGCGGGACTTTCAGATGGTGACGATCAGCATGGACGAGCTGGACCAGCGGGAGGATGCGCTGAAGGTCCTGAAGGAGAAGCGGGTGGCGGTGACGAACTACATTGCCGATGTGGGGGACCGGGACCGATTGGCGGAGGCGATTGACGGGGAGTGGTCGGGTCCTGTGCCGTACACGATTCTGGTGGCTCCCGGGGGGAAGGTTTTGTATCGGGAGTCGAATGCGGTGGACTCGTTGAAGTTGCGGCGGCGGATTGTGGATTTTCTGGGTCGGACGTACGCGAAGCGGGCCAGCAAGTAGAGGGGGCTGTCGAATAGAGGGGCGCGCGCCCGGCGGACGGGTGTACTTTGTGCAGCTCGATGTCGTTCGCTCACCGGGTCCAGGGGCACCCTGGTGGGGGATGCAAGGGGGCCTGTGTTGTCTTCTTGGCCCCTTGCCCGCCGGAGGCCTGGTCGTCGAGAGTTGTCTGAAGGAGGGCGTCCCCGAGCGCGGCTCGGTGCGAGATGCCCCCCTCACCTCTGCGCGGCCTGCGGGTTCGTGTTTTGAGCAGAGGGCTCCTCGGTGGCGCGTCGCTGCGGCGTAGGACTGGGCTTGCATCTCTGTGGCGGCGTTCGCGAAGGGGGCAAAGGAATCGCTCTGATTGTCAGGTTTCCCGAGCGGCGGAACCTGATGAGGCTGTTGCGCCCGCCCGTCCATCGGCGCGCCAGCCGATCTCCTCTACTCGGTGATATCTGTGCCTCTGTGTTTCCTTCTTCCGGAAGAGTTTTGAAACACAGAGAAACGGACGACACAGAGAACAGGGAGGGGGAGAGGGGGCCGAGACCGCCGTCCCTGTTCTGCGTCGAGGATTCATCGTCCGCAGGTGCCACTGACGCGGCTCGGCCGGAGCCTCGCCCTCCCGATAGGGAATGCGGTTCCCTTGTACGGAGGACGGCGCTGGCCGCACGATCCTCCCAGGCGGGTACCGGATTCGCTTGCGACCAACCGCGTTTGCCAAGCCGGCAGAAAGGTGCCCCTTAGGGCGATGGAATAGCAAAAGTTATTCCCCCGCAAGAGGTTGCGGATTCTTCCGCAGGAGAGCGTCCGTGCGGGTGGAAGTGGCCGGCCTGACTCGTATGATCGAGAATCTTCGGGAGTCAGGAGTCACCGTGCCCATCCGTCCTGTCGATTCGACGATCGATCTTTCGAACTGTGACCGCGAGCCGATTCGCCTGGCCGGAAGCATCCAGCCCCACGGGGTGCTGTTTGTGCTCCGCCGCGGCGACCTGAAGGTGCTGCAGGTCAGCCGGAACGCCGAGGCGGTGCTGGACCGCGGGGCGGATGAGATCCTCGGCCGCACTCTGGATGAGATCCTGGGGCCTGACCGCGTCGCGCCTCTCCGCCCGGCCCTGCTGGCGGCGCCGCACCGGGCCCGCCCCACGTTCCTGTCGACCCTCGAGGGACTCGGCCGCTCCGAGCACAGCTTTCACGCCATCGCCCACGAGTCGGACGGCGGCATCGTCCTGGAACTGGAACTGGCCGACGGGGAGTTCCGGACGCAGGGATCTCCTTCGACGATCCATGCCCGTACCGACACCTTCACGCTCCGCGCGGAGGAGGTGGCGACGGCGCCCGAGCTCGCCGGGCTCCTCTGCGAGGAGGTGCGGCGGCTCACCGGCTTTGACCGCGTCCTCGTCTATCGCTTCGACGAGGGATGGAACGGGACCGTCGTTGGCGAGGATGGGAACGGGCGGCTTCCGTCCTACCTGCATCACCGCTTTCCGGCGTCGGACATCCCGGCGCAGGCCCGCGAACTCTACCGCATCAATCGGATCCGGCTGATCCCGGACGCGCAGTACGAGCCGGTCCCGATCGTCCCCGCGGTGAACCCCGAGACGGGGGAGCCGCTCGACATGAGTTTCTCGACGCTGCGGAGCGTCTCGCCGATCCACGTTCAGTACATGCGGAACATGGAGACCGCCAGCTCGATGTCGGTCTCGATCCTCAAGGGGGGGAAGCTGTGGGGGCTGATCTCGTCGCACCACCATGCCGCGAAGGGAGTCTCTTTCCCGGACCGGATCACCTGCGACATCCTCTCCCGCGCCTTCTCGCTGCGGCTCTCGGCGATCGAACAGACCGAGCAGGGAGAGCGGAAGGTCCAGGTCCAGTCGACCTATTCCAAGCTCCTGGGGGTGATGTCGGAACGGGGGGACTTTGCGTCGGCGCTGCGGGAGTTTTCGGACGACTTCCTGAGGCTCGTCGACGCCCCCGGGGCCGCGATCGTGACGGCGGACGGGTGTGAGCTCGTCGGTCGGACGCCGGCCGTGGAGATGGTCCGCCGGCTGGCCGCCTGGGCCGCCGACCACGTGGACGAGGAGGTCTACGCGACCGACTCGCTCTCTCAGGTCTGGCCGGAGGGACGGTCCTGTATCGACACCGCCAGCGGCCTCCTGGCGATCCGGATTTCGAGCCGTCATCCGAGCTTCGTCTTCTGGTTCCGGCCTGAGGTGATCCAGACGGTCCAGTGGGGGGGCAACCCGGCGAAGCCGGTGACGGCGGTGGATGGCGAGACGATTCTCCACCCGCGGCGGTCCTTCGAGACCTGGAAGGAGACCGTCAGCCTCCGGGCGACACCCTGGAACCCGAGCGAGATCGAAGGGGCCCGGCAGCTCCGCGATGCGATCGTGGGGACGGTCCTCCGCCGGGCCGAGGAACTCGCGGATCTCAACACGGAGCTGACCCGCAGCAACAAGGAGCTGGAGGCGTTCTCGTACTCGGTCAGCCACGACCTGCGGGCCCCGCTGCGGCATATCGTGGGATACGCCGAAATGCTCCGCGAGAGCGCGGCGGGGCGGCTCTCCGCGACCGAGGACCGCTGGGTAAACAACATTATCGAGTCGAGCGAGTACGCCGGTCAGCTCGTGGACAAGCTGCTCGGCTACTCGCGGCTGGGACGCGCCGAGCTGCAGGTCTCCTCGATTCCGATGGAGACGCTCGTCCGGGAGGTCCAGGCGGGGCTGGCCCGTGAGTCCGAAGGACGTGAGATTGTCTGGACCATCGGTGAGCTGCCGACCGTCCAGGCTGATCTGATGATGCTCAGGATGGCCGTCCGCGACCTGCTGGCCAACGCCGTGAAATACACCCGCCAGCAGCCGCATCCGCATATTGAAATTGCTTGCCGGGACGAGACTTCCGAGCACGTCTTTTTTGTGAGGGACAATGGCATAGGATTTGATATGGCGTACGTCGACAAGCTGTTCGGCGTCTTCCAGCGGTTGCACAAGTGGGAAGACTACGAAGGGACCGGTATCGGTCTGGCGAATGTCCGGCGCGTGATCGAGCGGCACGGAGGACGGACGTGGGCGGAAGGCCAGGAAGGCCGCGGCGCGACGTTTTACTTTACCCTTCCCAGGCAGGACCTTCCCTGAAGGCCAACCCGTTCGATGCTGAAACCGATCCTCCTCGTCGAAGACAATCCCAAGGACCTCGAGCTGACGCTCATGGCCCTCGAGCGAAGCAACCTCGCCAACGAGGTCATCACCGTTCGCGACGGCAAGGAAGCGCTCGACTACCTGTTCCGGCAGGGAGATCACACCGGGCGCTCCATCGGGAATCCGGCGGTCGTGCTGCTCGATCTCAAGCTGCCGAAGATCGACGGCCTGCAGGTCCTGGAACGGATCAAGGCCGAGCCCTCCCTGCAGCGCGTCCCGGTCGTCATGCTCACGACGTCGTCCGAAGAGAGCGACCTGCTGAAGAGCTATAAACTCGGAGTCAATGCGTACGTCGTGAAGCCGGTGGCGTTCAAGGAGTTCATCGCCGCCGTCCAGGACCTCGGAATCTTCTGGGCGGTGCTGAACGAGCCTCCCCCGGGATCGATGAAGCCGGGCGTCCGGAGCTGAACCAGGAGGGTGCCTCGCTTGACTCGCCGCGCCAACAGTCCGCTCGTTGCTGCCGCCGACACCGCCGATTCCCAGGCGGCCCCGGGCGATGGCGCCCCGCCGCGCGTGCTGCATCTGGAAGACAGCGACCTCGACGCCGCGTTCATCCACGATCGGCTCCAGAAGGCGGGACTGGTCCTGGCGATCACCCGCGTCAGCGACCGCCGGGGGTTCCTGGAGGAGCTCGGCGGCCGGCCGTTCGACGTGATCCTGTCCGACTTCCAGATTCCGTCCATGGAGGGGCTCGACGCGCTCGATCTGGCGCAGGAGCACCAGCCGGACGTCCCGTTCATTTTCGTTTCGGGGATCATGGGGGAGGAACTGGCGGTCGAGGCGCTGCAGCGCGGGGCGACCGACTACGTCCTCAAGCAGCGGATCGGCCGGCTCCCTTCCGCTTTTCAGCGGGCCCTGGGCGAAGCCCGGCAGCGGCAGGAGCGAGCGTCCGTCGAGGCGGCGCTGCGGGCGAGCGAGGGGTGGCTCCGCTTCGCCCTCGAGTCGGCCCACATGGGGACCTGGAGCCTCGACCTGCGGACCGGGGTCCTGACCTCCTCCGCGACATGCCGGTCGCTTTACGGGCGGAGTTCCGAGGAGCCGTTCACCTATGAGGACCTGGCGGCGTCGGTCCTCGACGAGGACCGCGAGCGGTGGCGGCAGGTCGTGGACGCGGCGTCGGCCCGCGGGGAGAACTTCGAGATCGAGTACCGCGTCCGCTGGCCCGACGGCACGGTCCACTGGGTGTTTGTCCGGGGGAGCTGCGAGGTCGATCCGACCGGCCGGGTCGCGGTCATGTCCGGCGTTTCGCTGCAGATCGACGATCGCAAGCGGGCCGAAGCGGCGACGCTCGAGGCGCACGACCAGCTGAAGTCCGCGCTGCGAACCGCCCGGTTGTGCGCCTGGGACTGGGATCCGGTGCGGGACTGGATCAGCGCGTCCGAGACCGCCGGCGAGGTGTTCGGGCTCGCGGAGGGGCAGGTGCTCGACAGCACCCGCTTTGGAATGGGGCTGATTCATCCGGAGGACCGCGAGCGACATACCGACTTCGTTCGTCGCGCGGCGAGCCGCGGAGAGAGCTGGCACACGGAGTTCCGCATCGTCCGTCCGCGCGACGGCCGGACCGCGTGGCTCGAAGAACGGGCCACCGCCCGTCGCGATCCGGACACCGGGCAGGTCCGCCTGACCGGACTGACGTGGGACGTGACGGAGCGGAAGGAGATCGAGGCGGAACGGGGGCGGCTGACGGAGACGCTCCGCCTGGCGCTCGACGCCGGGGAACTGGGGACCTGGGACTGGGATCCTCAGACGGACCGCATGCGGCTGTCGTCGCGGGCCGCCGAGATCTATGGGATCGACACGCGGCAGGACTACGGCCGGGAGCAGCTGCGGGTCCTGCTCCATCCGGACGACCGGGACCGGGCCCGCGACGAGGCCCGGCGGGCGGCCCAGGAGCGGGTCGACTACAGCATCGAGTACCGGCTCAGCCCGGCGGTCCATGGAGTGGTCCGGTGGGTGACGGCGCACGGCCGCGGCGTTTACGACCCGTCGGGGGCGCTGCTCCGGATGATCGGCGTCGTTCAGGACATCACCGCCCGCAAGGAGGCTGAAGCCTCGCTCCGGGAGAGCGAGGCGCGACACCGCATCCTGGCTCGGCTGGCCGACGAGACCCAGCCCCTCGCCGATCCGGACGAGGTGATGGCGACGAGCGCACGGCTGCTGGCAGAGCACCTGCGGGTCGACCGGTGCGCCTATGCGGAGGTCGAAGACGAGTCGGTATTCGTGATCACCGGGGATCATTCGATCGGGGTCCATAGCATCGTGGGGCGCTGGCCGGTGGCCGCTTTTGGAAGCGAGTGCGTTCGCCGGATGAGGGCGAGCGAGCCGTACGTCGTGAGCGACACCGAGACCCATCCTTCGATCGGCCCCGACGAACGTCCGGCCTATGCGGCCACGAACATCCGCGCGGTGATCTGCGTTCCGCTTCACAAGGAGGGACGGTTCACCGCCGCGATGGCGGTCCACCAGACGACGCCGCGGATCTGGAAGCCGGACGAGATCCGCCTCGTCACGACCTTCGTCTCCCGGTGTTGGGAGGCGCTGGAGCGGTCTCGCGCGGCGCAGGCGGAGCGGCGGCTCCATGCCGAAGTCCACGCGGAGCGGGCCCGGCTGGAAGAGGTGTTCCGGCTGGCCCCTTCGTTCATGGCGGTCCTCCGCGGGCCGGAGCATGTCTTCGAACGGGCCAACGACCGCTACCGCGATCTTGTCGGCGGCCGGCCGCTGATCGGCCGCACCATTCGCGAGGCGTTGCCGGAGGTCGCGTCGCAGGGATTCTTCGAGATCCTCGACCGGGTGTACCGCAGCGGGGAACCCTACACGGGGGCCGATGCCCGGGTGCTGCTGAAGAACGCGGTCTCCGGCGACCTGGAGGAGCACATCCTGGAGTTCGTCTACCAGCCGATGTGGGACGTCCTGGGGGGCGTCTCCGGAGTGCTGGTGCAGGGGATTGAACTGACACAGCGGTGGCGGGCGGAAGCGAACCTGGTCCGGGTCACGGCGGAGTCGCAGCGTCAGCAGCGGCTGTACGAGACCGTTCTGGCGACGACTCCGGACCTGGTCTACGTCTTCAACCTCGACTATCAGTTCACGTACGCCAACGCCGCGCTGCTGCGGATGTGGGGGAAGACGTGGGACGAGGCGCAGGGCAAGACGTGCCTCGAGCTGGGGTACGAACCCTGGCACGCCGAGATGCACAATCGCGAGATCGATCAGGTCCGCGAGACCCGGCGGGCGATCCGCGGCGAAGTCCCGTTCACCGGGACGGAGGGGCGGCGGGTCTATGACTACATCTTCGTCCCGGTGCTGGGCGCGAACGGTGAAGTGGAAGCCGTGGCCGGGACGACGCGCGACGTCACCGACCGGAAGCGGATGGAGCAGGAGCTGCTGGAAACGGACCGCAAGAAGGATGACTTCATCGCCCTCCTGGCGCATGAGCTTCGCAATCCGCTCGCCCCGATCCGCAACGGCGTGCAGGTGCTGCGGCTGACCCCCGATCGGGATGGTCAGAGCGAGTCGCTTGAGATCATGGACCGACAACTGACTCACATGGTCCGGATCGTCGACGACCTCCTGGATGTCTCGCGGATCGGCCGGGACAAGATGGAGCTGCGGCTCAAGCGGACGACGCTGGAAGAGGTGATCGTCAGCGCCGTGGAGACCGCCCGGCCGCTGATTGACGCGGCGGGGCACGAGCTGACGGTCTCGCTCCCGGCGGAGCCGATTCCGCTCGAAGCGGACCTCACGCGGCTGGCGCAGGTCTTCAGCAATCTGCTGTCGAACAGCGCCAAGTACACGCCGCCGGGGGGGCGGATCGCGGTGACGACGGAGCGGACCGTCGGCGAGGTGACGGTGTGCGTCGAAGACAACGGCATCGGGATTCCGCCGGATTCGCTGGCGACGATCTTTGACATGTTCAGCCAGGTCGACCGGACGGTCGAGCGGCACACGGGGGGATTGGGGATCGGACTGGCGCTGGTGAAGGCGCTCGTCGAGATGCACGACGGGACGGTGACCGCCGAGAGCGACGGACGCGGCAGCCGGTTCTGCGTGCGGTTGCCGATCGCCGCCGACGCGGAGGGGGCGGAGGAGAAGGGGATCTTCCTGGCGAGCCACGACGGCGGGCCGCAGCGAATCCTGGTGGTGGACGACAATCGGGATGGGGCTCACTCGATGGCAGCGATGCTGCGGATGCTCGGGAATCAGGTCGAGCTGGCGTTTGACGGTCTGGACGCGGTGGCGAAGGCGGAGGCGTTTCGTCCGGATGTGATCCTGATGGACATCGGGATGCCGCGACTGAACGGGATGGATGCGACGCGCCGGATCCGGGAGCAGGCGTGGGGGCGGAGAATGCGTGTCATTGCGCTGACGGGGTGGGGGCAGGAGAGTGACCGGGAGCGGTCGCGGTCGGCGGGTTGTGACGGGCATCTGGTGAAGCCGGTGAGTCTGGACGACTTGCGTTTGTTGCTTCATCGGAGCGCGCCAATGGACTGAGCGCGTGGCAGTTCACCGCCGTGGCTCGTCGTCGCTTACCCAGCTGGAGCGGCAGGAGCGGGCAGCTCGAAACGCCGTGTGATGCCGATCGCGTGCAGAAAGGCCTCGTCGTGGCTCACCACGAGGAGTGCCCCGTCGTACGCCCGCAGACCGGCTTCCACCGTTTCGATCGACTCAACATCGAGATGGTTCGTCGGTTCATCCAGAATCAGGAGGGGCGGCAGTTTCTCCCCTCCAAGCACGCAGGCCAGCCCCGCCCTCAAGAGCTCTCCGCCGCTGAGTGTCGAGACGGCCTGAAGCGCCGCCTCGGCCCGAAAGCGGAACCGCGCGAGCGCCGCCCGGCACGCGTTCTCATCCGACTCCGGTTGCCGCTTCCGAAAATTGTCCCGGATCGACAGCGCCGGATCGAGCAGGCTCACCCGCTGGTCCAGCATCGCCATCCCGGTCAACACCTGGACCTCACCCGACCAGGGCTCCAGCTCTCCCAGGATCAGCGACAGCATCGTCGTCTTTCCCGATCCGTTGGGACCCGTCACCGCCACCCGCTCGGGGCCGATCAGGCTCAGCGACAGGTCCCGCAGCACCGGCCGGTCTGGTCGGTAGCCGATGGTCACCTGCTCCAGCCGCAGCACGACCTTGCCGCTCGGGAGTTCCGTCGGTGGGAGTTCGACCGTGAACGGTTGCAGGACTTCGATTCGCTCGCGGGCCGACTTTGCCTCGTCCAGCGCCTCCTCGCGGCGGCGCTCGGCGAGCCGGCGGTTGGCGGCGGTCGTCGTCTCGCCCTGTTCCTTGAGGCCCCCGAGGATGATCTTCGGGATTCCACCGTCCGCCGCCTTCTTCTTCGCCCGGCTCGTCCGCCGCGCCTGCCGCTCGACGGCGGCCTGCGCGGACCGGTTGATGTCGGCCACCCGCTTGTCCGCCTCCGTGAGATCGCGGTGGGCCGCCGCCAGCTCCTGGGCCTTAAGCTCCCGGTAGACGCTCCAGTTTCCGCCATACCGCGTCGCGCCGAGCGTCGTCAGCTCGACGATCTCGTCCATCGTCTCGAGCAGCTCCCGGTCGTGGCTCACGACGATTGCGCCGGATCGCCATCCGGCCAGCAGTTCGATCACCGCCTTTCGCCCCTCCCGGTCGAGGTTGTTCGTCGGTTCGTCCAGCAGCAGGAAATCCGGCTCCCCGAAGATGAGCGCCGCGAGCGCGACGCGCGTCCGTTGTCCGCCCGAGAGGGTGGCGAGGTGAGTCTGCGGGGACGGTTCGAGTCCCACGCGGCCGAGGGCCGTCGACATGCGGGAGTCGAGCGTCCAGTCGGCGTCGGCGAGTTCGGCTTCGGTTGCTTCACCCTGTTCGGCGCGGGCCAGCAGGGCGAGCGACGCGGTTGTGCCGAACAGGTCGGCGACGGTTTCCTCCGGAGCGATCTGGACCGATTGGCGGAGGCGTCCGAGTCGGCCGCGGACGGAGACGCCGCCGGCCTGCGGGGAGAGTTCGCCGGCGATCAGTTTCAGGAGCGTCGTTTTTCCGACGCCGTTCCGACCGACAAGCCCGGTTCGGGACGGGCCGACGTTCAGATTGAGTTCAGCGAAGAGCGGAGGATGGCCGGGAACGGACCACGAGACCCCGGAGAGGGTGATGGAAGCAGGCATGGAGAGGATCCTTCCGACGACGGGACGACAGGGCGGGAAACGCGGCAGTGTCGACAGCGGTCGTCGGGTGAATCATGTCCATCTCGGGGGGAACGAAACGTGGAGTCCGATCCGGACACGTCGATCGCTGTTCCGGTTCGCGCGGATTTCCGGACGCGCCATTTGACTCGTTCGAGTTGACTACGCGATCACGTTCGACGGTGGGTTTCGCTCCGCGACCAACACAGCGACCCAGCCGGTGGACTGATCGCGTCGCGCTGGCCCACCGGGGCCAGACGGATGCTCCGGTAACGCCGCCAGCACGCCCTACGTCACCGGCAAACTCGGGAAAGACGCTACAGCTTTCGGCGTGATTTCCGATCGGGCTTCTCCGGTCCGACATTTTCGCCGCCTCTTTCTGAGGAACGTGATACCGATGTCGTGGCAGCCAGGACGTCATCTCCAGTCCCGATCTGCCGTTCCATCGACGAGGCGTGCGGGTCATGGGCGTTCTTTATACGAATGGGCTGACTGTCCTCGGTTCGCTCGTCGCGGTCGCCTGGCTGGCGATCGTCGCCGTCTATCTGGCGGCCTGCCGCAGCCAGGCGGCTCTCCGGCCGCTGACCGATACTCCCCCCTCGGACGGGCTTCCCAAGCTCAGCGTGATCGTCGCTGCCAAGAACGAATCGGACTGCATCGAAACCTGCATCCGATCTCTGTTCCGCCAGGACTATCCGGATCTGGAAGTGGTCGCGATCAACGATCGCAGCTCCGATGACACCGGGGCAATCATGGATCGGCTCGCTCTCGAGTTCGCCGGTCGCCTGCAGGTCGTGCAAGTCTCGACGTTGCCGACCGGCTGGTTCGGCAAACCCCATGCCCTGGAACAGGGGCTGGCCCGGGCCACGGGCAGCCTGATCTGCTTTACCGACGCCGACTGCGAGTTCCTGGCCCCTTCCGCCCTGCGGACCACCGCGACGGAGATGCTGGGCCGCGACATGGACTTCTTCTCCATCGCCGCCAAGTACACGATGACGTCGCTGCGGGAGTGCGTTGCCGTCCCGTGCTGCTCGGAGGCAATCCTGGCGTGGCTGCGGCCGGAACGGGTGGGTGACCCCCGCTGGCCCGACGCCTTTGCCAACGGGGCCTTCATCATGGTCCGCCGGGCTCCGTTCGAGTCAATCGGCGGATGGGGCTCGGTCCGTTCCAAAATCAGCGAAGACCTCGAGCTGGCCCGCGTGGCGAAACGCTCCGGTCTGCGGCTGGGCGTGGCGCTGGGAGATGGCTTCTACCAGACCGCGTCCTACCGCACGCTGCGGGAATCGTGGAACGGCTGGAGCCGTATCTTCAACGGGGCTCTGACCCCCGCGCAACTGTCCATCACGCTCGCCCGGATGTCCGTCCTGTTCCTGCTGCCGCTCAGCGCCGTGCTGTTCGGCGTCGCGACGGCGATCCGCACGGGAAGCGTGGAGTGGCTGACCCACGGGGCGGGAGCGGGATTCGCGATCGCGTTCACGCTCCGGACCGCCATGGACGTGGTCATGTTCCGGATGGTGGGGGCTCCGATCGTGACGACGCTGTTCGCACCTCTCGGCCGGCTGTTCGTGATGGCCGCGTCGGCCCGGGCCCTCCTGTCCCACTTCGGCCTGGCGCGGACGCATTGGCGCGGGACGACCTATGTCGCCGGGCAGATGACTACGCCGAGGCCCGCTGCGGCGCGGACCCGTAACCCAAAGACTCCAGCAGCACCGGTTGCCGCCCGTCGCGAAGCAGTCGCTGCACGGTCCTGACGATCTGCGGGAGAAACCCGCGTTCCAGATCGAGCGGATGCAGGACGACGCACGGCAGGGCTCGTTTGCGGAACCGGTACTGGATCTGCCCCAGCCGGTATCCCGCGCGGCACAGCAGGCGGATCGGCGAGATGTCCCAGCACCAGCTGGAGAGCGACAGCCGCTCGCCCGTGGACGTGGTGACCTGGCCGTATCCGACCGTGTAGTGGATCCCGAACCGCGCCAGACGGTCCGGCGTGGCGAAGCCGATCTGGTAGGTCGGGGCGATGAACCCGCAGGCCCGGTTGCCCAGCCACCGCTCCAGAGCCTCCTGTCCCGCGGCGAGGCGGCGATCCGTCTCGGCCGGGTCGAGGCCGTTCATCTCGTCTTTGCCGTCGGCGATCTTCGACCGAAGGCCGCGGGGGCCGGGCCGGAAGTGTTCGTAGCCGTGGAGCTGAATGTTCCCGTATTCGGCCAGAACCCGGTCCAGGAAGGGGCGATCGTTGTCGCAGAGCGGGACGCCGGCCCAGCAGGGGACGACGGCGGCCGACATCGCGGTCCCGACCAGCGGGGCCATTGCCTCCGTGAACGTGGCGACGTGCGAGGCGTAGATCGGGGCCACGTCATGCAGCATGACGCAGAACGACTTGGAGACATCCAGCGGGGGGGTGTTGTCGTTCATGGCAGGTCGCGAGTCGGCGGCACCGACGGGCGGAAGACGCTCGCCGTGGGAATTTTCCGTGGGTTTCCGGGACTGCCGCGCGCGGGGACTGTAGTTCTGAGGCATTCCTCGGCTCAAGATCGAAACTCCGCTGCGGCGGACGGCGTGGGGGGCGTTCACTGGGTGGTGGTCGGTTTAAGTGGGAAACTTGAACCACGTCCTTGCCGCCGGAGGCACTTCCCTGAGGAACCGTGGTAAGCAACGGACGTCCCCTTTGTGGTACCGGCGTTGAGGACTAGTCGCTCGCCCTGAGATCGGAGCGGGTTGGTGAGGGGCCCATACGGCACGGGGTCCGCGTTTGGACACGATCTCCTTCAGACATCTCTCGACGGCCAGGCCTCCGGCGGGCAAGGGGGCGTTGCCCCCTTGCATCCCCTACCAGGGTGCCCCCTGGACCCCGGCGGGGGGACTACCACACCCGACACCGTATGTCGCGCCGGTACAGCTTGCAGGGCTGGGCGAGCCCTGCGACAACTCGGACCCGCGTCTTTGCGCTCGGCCGGGACGTCTTCCTCCGAGACGCGTCGACAACCCGGTGGAAGCGCGGCACGAAGGGATTCGTCAGCATGGACCGCCCCGCACGGGCTCGCCCCCACGTCTTCCTGCTCTCGCTGGCCTTCCTTGGTTTCATCAGCCTGGGGCTGCCGGATGCCGTCACCGGGGTCGCCTGGCCCTCGGTCCGGGATACGTTTGGACTCCGGCAAGGGGCGGTCGGGCTGGTCCTGGTGATCTCGGGACTGGGGTACCTGCTCAGCAGCTTTTTTGCCGGGCGGTTGACGCATGCCGTCGGGCTCGGCCTGCTTCTGGCCGTGAGCACCGGCCTCGTGGCCGCCGCCATGTATGGATTCGCGTTCTCGCCAGTCTGGGGGGCGTTCATTCTCAGCGGGTGGGTGCATGGTCTGGGCTCGGGGGCGATCGACTCCGGCCTCAACGGGTACGCCGCCCACCACATGCCGACGCGGCATCTGATCTGGCTGCACGCCTGCTACTGCTTTGGAGCCTTGATCGGCCCGATCCTGATGTCGAGCTTTCTGTCCAGCGGACGTCCCTATAGCGCGGGGTACTCGGCGGTCGGCGGGACGATGCTGGTCATGGCGATCCTGTTCCTGATGACCTATCGATCCTGGGGAGAGACGTCCCCCGCCGCGTCTCCCCACTTGCCCGTCGGAGCGGGGGTGGCGCTGCGGAGCTCGACGGTGTGGCTGCAGATGTCGATCTTCTTTCTGTACACGGGGCTCGAGGTGACCTTCAGTCAGTGGACGTACACGGTGCTGACCGAGTCGCGGCATGTCGGTGCGAGAACCGCGGGGCTGGCGGTTGGCGTGTACTGGGGGTGTCTTGGGGCGGGGCGGGTGCTGTCGGGGTTCATCGCGGATCGGGTGGGAGTCGACCGGCTGCTGCGATATTGCTTCCTGGGGGCGTTGACGGGAGCGATGCTGCTGGCGAGCGGGGTTTCTGGCGAGGCCGCGTTTCTGGGAGTCGCGCTGGCGGGGTTGGGACTGGCTCCGGCCTTTCCGTGCCTGATGTCCCGGACGCCGCGGCGGCTGGGGCCGCAGGTGTCGGCCCATGCGATCGGGTTCCAGGTGGGGGCTGCGATGATTGGAGCGGCGGCTGTTCCCGGGGTGTTGGGCGTGATGGCGGGGCGGGCGGGGTTGGAGGCGGTGCCGGTGGGGGCGGCGGTTCTGTTGGGGACTTTGACGTTTCTCCATGAGAGGCTGATCCGGCTTCCGGATGTTGGTCTCGCAACGGAGTGAATGGCCTCGCGACAACGCGTTTCCCCAAGATCCCCGGGTCCAGGGCGGGAGCCCTGGTGGGGAGTGCAGAGGGGCAACGCCCCTTTGCCCGCCGGAGGCCTGGCCGTCGGAAGATGTCTGAAGGAGTGAGTGCCCGAACGCGGCTCGGTGCGAGATGCCCCCCTCACCTCTTCGCGGCCTGCGGGTTCGAGTCGTGAGCAGAGGTTTCCTCGGTGGCGCGTCGCCGCGGCGTAGGACCGGGCTCGCATTTCGGCGTCGACGTTCGCGAAGGGCGTCGAAGAAATCGCCCCATTGTCAGGTTTCCGCTTTTGCCGCCGGGTGCGGGGTCGGCGGAACTTTGCGGGGTTGTTGGCTTCGAGGAGGCAGATCAGGAGGCGGTCGGAGTAGCGGCGCCGGACGCCGACGATCTGGCGGCCGTAGTAGACCGGTTCGGGGAGGCCCTGGATGGCGATGGTGCGGGCTTCTTCTTCGAGGCGGAGGGCGTGCAGCTTCTGGAGCGAGGCGGGGGCGTGCTGCTCGGCTGTCAGGGGGCCGATTCGGGGCGGAGTCGGTGAGGGACGTCTTGTCTGTGGTCTGCGAGGGGGACGGGCTGTTCGGTGCGGGCGGGAAATCGTCTGAGTGTCAGGTTTGGGGCGGCGGAACTTTTCGGGGTTGTTGGCTTCGAGAAGACAGATCAGGAGCCTATCGGAGAAGCGGCGTTGGAAGCCGACGAGCTTTCGGCCGTAGAAGACCGGTTCGGGGACGCCCTGATTCCGGGCGATGGCTCGGGCCTGTTCTTCGAGGTGGAGGGTGTGCTCTTTCTCGATGGCGGCGAGGGTGTGGCGGTAGGTTTCGGAGATCCGGAGGGCGTTGTAGTGGAGTTCGCGGGAGACGCCCGCTTTGGCGGCGGCGATCCGGACGATGCCGTAGGTCCGGTAGGCTTCGAGGAAGGCCTGCTGCTTGGGGGTGAGGGGCTTGGGCATGGCGTGGTTCCGACCAGGGGGTACCGATCCATCGGTTCGGAGGGCTTCTGGCTCGGTGCGATGTGGGGAAATCGCGCGAGTGTCAGGTGGAGCTGGTCAGTAGAACTTGCCGGGGGCGTTGGCCTGGAGGAGGGCGATGAGGAGTCGGTCGGAGCGGTGCTGGCGGGAGCCGACGACTTCGCCGGCGTGGTAGACGGGGGTTTCGGTGCCGACAAGGGCGCGGTGCCGGGCCTGTTCTTCGAGGGAGAGGGCGGAGTCCCGCTGGGCGCTGGCGAAGGCTTCGCGGTAGGTCTCGGAGGTCTGGAGGGAATCTTCGTGGAGGGTGGGGGGGACGCCGGCGAGCGGGGCGGCGATGGAGATGAGGCCGGTGGCTCGGTAGGCGGAGAGGAGTTTTTGCTGGTCGGGGGTGAGTTCGGGGTTCATTTTGTGTGCCGATGGAAGGGGAGTGAGCTTGTCATTCCCGGTCTATCGGCGCGCGGGGCTCACGGCAGGCGCGCGTGAACGGAGTCGAACGGCGCGCCCGGCGGCTGGGTGTCCATAGCGCAACCCATCGTGAATCGCCCGCCGGGGTCCAGGGGTTTCGACCCCTGGCCGCCGGAGGCACTTTCATTCTGGATCGTGGAAGACAACGGGTGTTCCTTTGTGGGATGGCGTTGAGGATCCCCACATCAAGAACGCGTCCCTGAGCAATCCCAGCGTCAGAGGTGAGGGGAGTCCTCAATACGTCTCTCGAAAGGCAGGCGTCTGCTGCTTCCTGTCACCGCAACGAACGACCGTCGCCTCAGCCCGAACCACGCCCTTGCGCAAAGCCTCTGCGGGACGACGACCGCGTCAGATCCGTTCGAGCTCGCTGACGGTCCGGTCGTCCTGAATGTTTCCGGTGTTCACCGTCGAGGCGGGCTCGAACAGCAGGACGTGCGCCTCCTCGTCCGCCACGGGGCGGTGCTCCACGCCTCTGGGGACGATCAAAAACTCTCCTTCGGCCAGCCAGACATGCCGGTCGCGGAATTCCATCCGCAGCCGGCCGCTCACGACGAGGAACAGTTCGTCCTCATGCTCGTGGTGGTGCCACACGAACTCGCCCAGAAACTTCGCCAGCTTGACGTGCTGGCCGTTCAGCGCGCCGACGATCCGGGGACTCCAGTGGTCGGCGAAGAGGGCGAATTTCTCTCGCAGGTTGACGCGGTCCATCGACGGTCTCTTCCAGAAGGGGTCTTTCACTCGACGGCGTCGAAGCTTCGACGCCGAATGAGGGCTCGCCCTTTCGGGCATACAGGTACCCCAACCCCGCGAGCAGTGCCACTCCGCGGGACGGCGACCGCCAGGCCGGGGACCTTCGCCCGGCCACTTTTTCCACGACAGACGGGAAGAGTCCCGCGGCAAGTCCGTTTGGAAGTGCGGAAGCGTCGTCCCCTGCGCCGCCGCTTTCGCTTTCCACCATTGGACTCACCAATGTCTGACGCCGTCATTTCGCAGGGCTTGCCGCCCGATCCCACGAATCGAACGTTGACGGTCGCGCAACAGAGCTGGGAAACTGGTTTGGAACGCGTTCGCGAACCGACGACTTGGCAGGACGGCTCGGTTGGCCCATTCGGCGACCACATGACGATGTCCCCGTTTCCACTCCCTGAGCATCTGCGGCAGCGACTCCCCGCGCCATCGCGAGATGGAAACCACTACGTGGATGTCTTGGTCGCCGGGACGTGGAATGGAATTCTGGTCGTCAATGCCGCCGGCCTCTGCATCGGCGTTTCTGTACGCCGCCGTATCGAGGAGTCTCCCCTCTCCTTCGCGGCGGATCAGATTGAGGACGTTCGCCGGGCATCGGCGTTGAATCGCCTTCTCGCCGCATTGCCAATGGATCTTTGGGATGGTGCGGTGCTGACGATCGTCGTCCTGTCGCCGATGGCCTTGTTGATGTCTTTCTGGATTTCGCCGCTGTTTGCCACGTTTTCCGTGGCTGCGTGTGGCGCGTCGATTTTCCTCATGTACCTTGCCCCCGGGTTCCCGCTCATTCGGCTCCCGGTGGCGGTTCTGGGCTTAGGGCAGATTTTGTCAGGGATTGTTCTATTGGTTCGCTCGCTTTCGTGAACGCCTGGGGCCATGAATGCGCGTGCGAGGGGTGATCTAACTTTCATGCCCATGCAGAGCCATGGGCATGGCACCCAAGTCTGGCCCCGGCGGCCATGCCACCCCGCCGCCCAGCGTTACTCGCCACGGGCTCACAGAGCCGTGCCACGCGGCCGTCAGTGCCACCCCGCCGTTGCGAGCCTTCATGCGCTCCAGCGTCCTTGCTTCGGGAGTGTGCCGCGGACCTGCGGCACTCCGTGAGAGTGCAGGGTTACACCCTGCACTCTGTTTCTATCGCAGTGCGAGATTCCCACTCTGCCGGACCGACCCCCGCGAACTGGCGTCTCGCACGGGCCCAACCGGAAACCGGTGGTCAGGGAACCCAGAGGCTAGTGCCCGGCGCATTCCAATGGACACAGTCGTGCTTCGCACCGTTCGATGTGTGATGGGTGTTACAAACAAACGTCCGCTGAAGCGGCTTAGGATTGGGAACGCCGGGCACGAAGGAAGGCGGAGGCAGACGGGTTGTCTCGTGAAGCGCGTCGTAGATTGAATAGGCGCTGAGGCAGATAAAACTGTCGAAAGCGGTGAACTTCTTCGGAAAGACGATGACGTCGTTGGCCTCAATCACAACCGGGCGGACATCGCCCGGCTGGACGCAGCGGATATAGAGGGTCAGCGAATCGTTCGTCTTCTTCTTGTTGTCCACGTCATAGAGCTGCGCCATGTCGGCCCCGAAACAGTGTCGCCGCTGATTCTGGAGCGATGAGATCTCCAGATCATGGGGATCAAAAAAGACGGGGAGCGATCCCTGCGAGTGAGGGGGATGAGGATATAAGGCCCATACGACGTAAAGCGGTCCCCAGGCCGGCCCGGCCGCCTTCGACTCAAACGCTGTAACGTCTGGCATTGATTCCGATATCTCCGCTAGCAACACCACTCGTGTCGGAACAGTCTCAAGGGAATCTTGGACCCTCTCCCCCCGCGATCCGATTTCGGAAGCCCTGGTATCCTTCTTCGATCTCTTTCAGCGGAGCAGGACCGGGATAGACCCCATACTCGTGCATCGCTGCTTGGAGATTAGCAGGGGCGGAATTCAGCAGATCCTCCCGCCCTCCCTTTCGGATCGCACCGACGACGGTGTTGTCTCGCAGCCGGACCAGTAACTGGGAGAAACCGTCGTACTTCGAAAGGAAGTCGTCTCGCGACATCTCCCCGAGCGACTTCTCATTACCGAGTTCGATATAACCGCTATCGTGACTGGAAACCATCGCTGTACCTCTCCACTTGAGGTACCCAGGCTCGATGAATCGTCTGGACGGCTCGTGGCCCCATTCTGGTTGCCCCATCAAATTCCCTCAGTGGCCAAGTGAGAGTCCAAGTGGGGGCGAATGGTGACCCAGACGTTGCGGAATTGCAACCCATACGCATCATCGTGCCGAGTACGGTGACCTTCCGTGGTCAGACCAGCGCTGGTCTGCCGACGTAAGGTCGTATGTGATCAATTTTGCCGTCAATCTCATTTACCCTCCCGAAACCGTTGCGAGTCCCCCGCAAGAAGAGCCGGAAAAACCGCAACAGGCTGATGTTTCAGCCATATACGGCAAATTCGGGTCCGCTGCGAAAACTTCAAGCGATCAGGAAAACAGGCAGAAAACAGACACAGGCTTGATCGGCACGGGTTCAGACAGTGACGGCCGACCCGCCATGCGTCGCCTGTCGCTCTTGCCTCGCGCAACGTCCCTCACCCTTCGCCGGCCTAATTCCTGAGACTGCGGCGGCGCTAACGGCCAAGGCCGCCTCATCCCAAGACCACGTCGCACGACACTGCCGGAATCGACTGAGAAGCCGCCTGGTCAGTCTCATCGGAAGTGGGACGAGGCGCCCCGCAGCGGTCACCGCACGGCACCAGCGTGACTCAGCCGACTTGACTCACACACACGCTTCTCAGCCGATCGAAGCGACGGAGTCGAGCTTGCTGAAGAGGACCTAAAAAGTAGGAACTCAGGAAACCGGAACCTTAAAAACTCAACAACGCTGTAGTTCGTAGTTGCCCCCGCCATATCCCGCTCATGGCGACGGCTAACGATTATACCGTAAGGAATGACAGTGACCTCCGTAAACCGGTTGCCGCTTCGATTTTCGTGGCGACAAGTGGCAGTGTTGACTCCCCGGCTTCACTCCATCCAGTCCTGAGTCGCACCACTCGCTCAATGATAGCCGACAGACCCACGGCGGGGCGCGAGAGAGCCCTCGCCGGCAAGTGACACTTCTGACAGCTTGCAGGTTCAAGGGCAGCGGCGCATCAACGACAACAGGATGCTGCTCGTCCAGCCTCGGCGACCAGCGTCCTGATTGCGGGGTGCCTTGTGGATCTTCCCTCGGCCTGCGGACTCCATCGTGGCTTGGACCGTTTCGCAAGAGAGTGCCTTCGGCGGGCAGGGTTCCACCCTGCAGCTGACTCCTCTCGCCACCATCGAAGCGACGTGGATGGTCGGGATTGGGACGAGTAGCATGGCGGCCCGGTTTGTCCGGCTCGCACGCCGATGTGCCGCTCGATCCCTTGTGAAGGTTTCCTCGATCCATGATGCGATTGCTGCTCGCTGCCTCCTTGTGGCTCTCTCTGGGGAGTCCAGTCCTGGCAGCGGAACCGGTTGCCGCCGATGTGGTGGTGTACGGCGCGACGCCGGGCGGGTTCTGCGCCGCGATTGCCGCGGCTCGTGAGGGGGCTTCGGTTGTTCTGCTGGAGCCGAGCGGGCATGTCGGCGGGGTCAATACGGGCGGGTTGAGCTTCAGCGATTCCAACCAGACCGTCCGGAGTACCGTTCGGGGACTCTTCGAGGAATGGCATCGGCGGGTGGAACAGGACTACAGGGCGCGGGGCGTCACGCTTCCTTACAGCGTGGCGGTGAAGGACCAGGCGGTCTGGACGTATGAGCCGCACGTCGCAGCCCGGGTGACGCGGGAGATGCTGGAGGAAGCCGGGGTCCGGGTGCTGCCGGAGCGGGTGCTGAGCTCCGTCGTGAAGACGGGGCCGCGGATCGACCGGCTGATCACGACAGGGGGCGAGTTCGCGGCGCGGGTCTTTATCGATGCGACGTACGAAGGGGATTTGATCGCCGCTGCCGGGGCGAGCTGGACGATCGGCCGGGAGGGGCGGCGCGCGTTCGGCGAGTCCTACGCGGGGAAACAGTATCCCAAGCCGCCGATGGCGTTCTCCGGACTCGATGCCGGTGGTAAGCCGCTTCCGCTGCTGACGACGCAGGATGCCGGTCCCGCTGAGGACGGGGACTCGATGGTGATGGTTTACAGCTTTCGCCTGTGCCTGACGAAGTCTCCCGCCAACCGCGTTCCGTTCCCGGCCCCCGCGGCGTATGACTCGGCGCGGTTTGAGGCGGTCCGTCGGTACTTCGCCCAAGAGAAGAAGCCGCACCTGCTGTGGGACCTGTATCCCCTTCCGGGGGACAAGTTCGACGCGAACAACGGGATCGGCAAGCAGTTCTCGATGGGGCTGGTCGGGGGATGCAACGGCTGGAGTGAAGCGGACGCCGCCGGCCGCCAGGCGATCTGGGAGGCGCACAAGCAGTACACGCTGGAGCTGTATCACTTCCTCACGACCGATCCGGCGGTTCCCGAGGCTTTGCGGCGGTCGATGGCCGAGTACGGGCTGTGTCGCGACGAGTTCGCCTCGCAGGGTCACTGGTCGCCGCAGCTTTACGTGCGGGAGGGACGCCGCCTGAAGGGGGAGTACGTCCTCAGTCAGAAGGACATCCTGGATGAGCCCGGGAAGGACGATCCGATTGTGGTCTCTTCGTTCCCGATCGACTCGCACGACGTGCAGCGCGTGGCCCTGCCGGATGGTACGGTGGTCAACGAGGGGACGATCTTTCCGGTCCGCATGCCGGGGCGGCGGCACGGGTATCCGTATCACGTTCCGTATCGGGCGATTGTTCCCCGGCGGGGGGAGTGCGACAACCTGCTGGTTCCGGTGCCGCTTTCCTGCACGCATGTGGCTCTCTCGTCCCTGCGGGTCGAGCCGACCTGGATGATCCTGGGGCAGAGCGCCGGGGTCGCCGCCGCGCTGGCGGCCCGGGAGGACGTGGCCGTTCAGGACCTCAGTTATCCTCGGTTGCGGGAGCGGCTGAAGGCCCAGGGGCAGGTGCTCGATTTGCCGGAGCTGCCGCCGTTGCCTCCTCCGCCGTCGGGAGAAGCGGCAGGGGCGGGGGCGGGGATTGATCCGCGTACGCTCTCCGGGATTGTGCTGGACGATGCGTCGGCGGAATTGAAGGGGGCGTGGTCGACTTCGGTGAACTTCAAGCCGTTCATCGGTCGGGGTTACCGCCATGACGACCGGCGGGGGGATGGAGAGTCGGGGGCCACCTTTCGGTTCACCGCTCCGAAGGGGGGGCGGTATGAGGTGCGGATGGCGTACTCTCCGCATCCGACCCGGGCCACGAACGTGCCGATTGTCATTGCCAGCGGCGGGGGGCGGACGGAGTTGAAGGTGGACCAGACGCGGCCTCTTCCGGCCGGTCAGTCCCTCCGCGCGGTGGGGGCGGTCGAGTTGGCGGGGGGAGAGGAGTCGACACTGACGGTGGGGAATTCAGGGACGGATGGGTTTGTGATTCTGGACGCGTTGCAGCTTGTGCCCGTTGAAGGCAAGTGAGCTCAAACCGCGTCCTTGCCGGAGCGGCTGTGCTACGTCAAACCCAACGTGCCACGGCAGCCTGGGGTCAAGGGGCTACCCCTTTCAAGGTCGTTTGCGTTTGCGTTTCTCAAGGAGTCTGGCGGTCGAGAGGTGATCGTTGCGGCGTCCTGTTTTCGCGGGAGGCGGGTGTTTCGGACCTCGCTTCCGCTTGGGATACCGGGACAACTTCACCCTCTTCGCCAGACGAACCAGCTCCTTCGCCAGCCCCTGGGGGCACAACCCCTGGTGCCAGCACCACGCCGAAGCCTCCACAGCGATCTCCAGGCCGCAGTGCGTCAGCAGCACGTCATGCATCAGGTGATAGTCGGACAGCGTCGCCTCGATCGTCTCCCAGCCGTGAACCGACTTCAGCGCCCCCTTGACCACCGCATACGTGTTCCAGGCCACCACCGCCACGGCAAACGAGAACAGGGCCGCCCGCGGATAGCCCAGCGTTTCCACCTCGCACCGCAGAACCTCCGTCAGACACTGGAACGCCTCTTCGATCGTCCACCGCAGGCGGTACGCCTCCACCACCTCGCCGGGCGGGACCGTTTCAGCCGGAAGATTCGTCAGGATGTGGACTTCGCTCTCCCCTTGGTTCGTCGGTCCGTCCAGTTCGATCGTCAGCCGCCGGACCGGCAGCGTCTGGCCCTCATAGTTCAGGTCCAGGGTCTGCTCGAACATCATCCCCGTCGCCGTCCGGCCGATCCGCCGCCGCTTCCCCTCCCGCTCCCAGGAGAGCGTCGAGCGATGCTGGCGGATCACAAAGCTGGCCGCGTGTTCCACGATTCCGAACAGGATCCGGCTCGTGCAGAAGTTCCGGTCGGCGACGAGCACCATCCCCTTCCGCAACCGCTCCAGCAGCTCCGGGACGAGCGAGCGTTCCTGGGCATGGCCATCCTCGCCGGGAACAAGTTCCGTGATCAGCCCCCGACGAAGGTCCAGCAGGGCCAGCGTCTGTCCGGGGAGGGCCGCTTCGCGGGTCGTCCGCAACTCGGCAAGCCGGTGCTCCGTGCTGGTCAGGTGATTCCCGTCGACACAATAGACGTCGTACGTCTTCAGTCCCCCGGTCAGCACGGGTGGCCGCAGGCCCGGCAGAGCATCGATGGCTCGTGCGGCATCGCGGGCGGTCTCGCGGACCAGGGCGGCCGTGACGGCCGGTTCAAGCCGTCGAAGTTTGTCGTACAGGGCCTGGGGTGAGATGTCGAGTTTGTCCTGAGCCGCCAGATAGGCGGCATGGACAGACGGCTGCGAACGGGTGGCGACAGCCGACATGATCGCCACGAGCTGCGAGAACAGGAGCTGGCGGCTGTACTGCCGCTGGGCGGCCCGCTGGAAGACCTCATCCAGCCGCTCGGGCCGCAGCAGGTTCTCCAGAACGGCCCGCACCATGACCGCGGCGGGACAGCGTTCGACAAAACGCTCCAACACTTCGGCTGGCAACATCCCTGTTGTCCTCTCCAGGAGTCCGTCGCAACCTCCAGACAGAGACAGGGTAAGGACTGACTCGCTCACCTTTAAAGGGGTACCCCCTTGACCCCGGCCGCCGTCGCACGTTGGGTTTGAGCAAACAGAGCCGTGCCGGCAAGGACGCGGTCAGCGGCCGGTCGTACCTCTGGCTGGACCCTCCCCGGTGAACGTTGCATAATGAAATGTCGATGTGTCGGTTCGCGTCCGGATTGGTGAGGCAGGGTGATGGCACCGTTTCTCGATGACATGCAGTTCCACACCCGCCGGTACTTCTTCAATCGCGCCGCGGCAGGATTGGGTGGAGCGGCCCTCGCGTCGTGCCTCAACCCACAAGCGTTTGCAAACACCGCCGCCCCACCGCCAGTCGATGCCGCCGGCGCCCTGAAGACCTTCCACCACAAACCGACCGCCAAGCGCGTGATCTGGCTGTTCATGGCGGACGCTCCGTCGCAGCTCGATCTCTTCGACCACAAGCCGAAGCTCGCGGAATACTTCGACAAGGACCTCCCGGACAGCATCCGCAACGGCCAGCGGATCACGACCATGACCTCCGGGCAGACGCGGTTTCCGTGCGCCCCGTCGGTCTTCAAGTTCGCCCAGCACGGACAATCCGGGGCGTGGCTGAGCGAACTGCTGCCGAACATCTCGAAGATCGTCGACGACATCACGATCGTGAAGACGGTCAACACCGAGGCAATCAACCACGACCCGGCGATCACCTATATCCAGACCGGCAGCCAGATCCCGGGCCGCCCCAGCATGGGGGCCTGGGCGTCGTACGGAATCGGCAGTCCCAACGAGAACCTGCCGTCATTCGTGGTCCTGGTCTCTCGGCTCTCGAACGGGGCGACACCGCAGGCTCTCTTCTCGCGGCTGTGGGGCTCGGGCTTCCTGCCGACGCGGCACGCCGGCGTCAGCCTGCGGTCCTCGGGGGACCCGGTCCTGTATCTGAGCGACCCGGCGGGGGTCGACAAGGAGACGCGGCGGCGGATGCTGGACGGCCTCGCGGAGCTGAACCAGCAGCGGTACGCCGAGATGGGAGATCCGGAGATCGTCTCCCGGATTGCGCAGTACGAGATGGCGTTCAAGATGCAGACGTCGGTGCCGGACCTGACCGACATCTCGAAGGAACCCAAGGAGGTCCTCGATATGTACGGGCCGGACGTCACGTCCCCCGGGACGTTCGCCTACAACTGCCTCCTGGCCCGGCGGCTGGCCGAACGGGGAGTGCGGTTCACGCAGGTTTTCCTCCGCGGGTGGGATCACCACGGCAGTCTGCCGGGGAACATCCGCAACCTCGCCCCGCAGTCGGACAAGGCGAGCGCCGCCCTGATCTGGGACCTGAAGCGGTTGGGGCTGCTCGACGACACGCTGGTTGTGTGGGGGGGCGAGTTTGGCCGGACGGTGTACTCGCAGGGGACGCTGACGAAGGACAACTATGGCCGCGACCATCATCCGCGGAACTTCACGATGTGGATGGCGGGCGGCGGAGTGAAGAAGGGGCTTGTGTACGGCGAGACGGACGACTTCAGCTACAACGTGGTCGACAAGCCGGTGCACATCCACGATCTGAACGCCACGATCCTGCACTGTCTGGGGGTCAATCACGAACAGCTGACGTACAAGTTCCAGGGACGGGATTTCCGGCTGACCGATGTTCATGGCAAGGTCGTTTCCGACATCCTGGCCTGATCTCTTTGATGAGTCCTGGAAGAGAGTTCTCCGCTCGATGGACAAGAAGCAGCGCAAGCAGATTGAGGTGATCCGGACGCGGTTGCAGCGGCTGCAGCAGCAGTTGTCGGGAGCGCTCAAGCAGCGGGATGACCAGGCGGAGGTCGACAGGCTGAGGAAGGATGTCGCGACAGCGCAGGCGGAGCTTGATCGGTTAAAAATCGCCCCATAGCCGGGTCCAGGGGCACCCTGGTCAGGGGATGCAAGGGGGAGAATCCCCCTTGCCCGCCGGAGGCCTGGCCGTCGAGAGATGTCTGAAGGACTGAGTGTCCAAACGCGGACAACGTGTTGTATGCCCCGTCACCAACCCGCGGGGTTGCAAAGCGAGCGATGTGATGTGAGGGAGTCCTCGACGCTGATCCTATAAAGGGGACGTCCGTTGCTTACCACGGTTCCTCGTAGAAGTGCCTCCGGCGGCAAGGGCCTGTGTTGTTTCTCTGGGCCCCCTTGACCCCAGGCTGCCGGGGCACGTTGGGTTTGAGCTATCGAGCCGCGCCGGCGGGCGCGCCGGGTTCGCCGCTTTTTCCCGGAAAGCTGTTATCATTCCCGGCTTTCCCCATCGCATCCCCTCGTCCGCACTGCCTCGTCCGCACCCTCCACCGGACGAACTGCCCTTCCATGAATCAATCCGTCGAGACCTCCGCCGCCGCATCCGAAGCCGGTGAGGAGCGCGTCAGCCCTGAAGTCGCCGAGATCCGCCGCGAGGTCCAGCGCCGCCGCACGTTTGCCATCATCTCCCACCCCGACGCCGGTAAGACGACCCTCACCGAAAAGCTCCTGCTGTACTCCGGCTGCGTCGCCGAGGCCGGCGCCGTCCGGGGACGGAAATCGCAACGTGCCGTGACGTCGGACTGGATGGCGATCGAGCGCGAGCGCGGGATCTCGATCACCTCGACCGTCCTCTCGTTTGAGTACGAGGGCTTCCTCCTCAACCTCCTCGACACCCCCGGTCACGAGGACTTCAGCGAAGACACCTACCGGACCCTCACCGCCGCCGACTGCGCGGTGATGGTCATCGACGCCGTGAAGGGGATCGAGGCCCAGACCAAAAAGCTGTTCAAGATCTGCTCCGACCGCCGGATCCCGATCCTGACGTTCATCAACAAGGTCGACCGCCCCGGCTGCGATCCACTCTCGATCCTGAGCCAGATCGAAGAGGTCCTCGGCATCCACGCCATCCCGCACAACTGGCCCGTCGGGACCGGACGGGAGTTCACCGGCGTCGTCAACCGACAGAAGCGGGAACTCCTGCTGTTCAAGCCCGTGGCGCACGGCTCGAACAAAGTGCCGACCGACGTCCGGACGTTCGAGACCGCCGGCGACGTGCTGGACGCCGACCTGCTCGCCAAGGTCCGCGACGAGGTCGACCTGCTCGACTGCGCGGGGGAAGAGTTCCGCCAGGAGGACTTTCTGGCGGGCAAGGTGACGCCGGTTTTCTACGGCAGCGCTCTCAACAACTTCGGCGTCGAGGCGTTCCTGGCCGGGTTCCTCGCGCTCTCCCCGCCGCCGACGCCACGGATGTCGGACGCCGGACCGGTCCCGACCGATGGGCCCGACTTCGGCGGCGTGATCTTCAAGATCCAGGCGAACCTCGACCCGAGGCACCACGACCGCGTCGCGTTCATGCGGGTCTGCACGGGGAAGTTCAGCCGGGACATGGAAATCGTCCTCTCCCGCACGGGGGAGAAGATCCGCGTCAAACGGGCCCAGCGGGTCTTCGCCCAGGAACGCGAGACGATGGATGTCGCCTTTCCGGGGGACGTCCTGGGGGTCGTGATCCCCGGACAGTTCCGGCTGGGAGACACACTGAGCGAGGGGGAGCGGATCCGCTTCTCAGGACAGTGGCTCTTTCCGCCCGAATGCTTCGGGATCCTTCGCTGCACCGAGACCCTCCGCCGCAAGCAGTTCGACAAGGGGCTGTCGCAGCTCGTGGAGGAAGGAGCGATCCAGCTGCTGCACGAACCGTCGGCGATGTCCCGCGAGCCGGTGCTCGCCGCCGTCGGGCAGCTGCAGTTCGACGTTGTTCAGTACCGCCTGGAGGCGGAGTACAACGCCAAGACGACGCTGCAGCGGCTTCCCTATCAGTTCGCCCGCTGGATCTCCGGCGACGAGCAGGACATGGCGAACATCCGCATTCCGTCGACCTCCCGCGAGTTGCGGGACGAGGACGGCCGCGTCGTTCTGCTGTTCGAGTCTGAGGGGATGCTGCGGTACTGCCGCGATATGAACCCCAAACTGACGTTTACGGATACGCGGCCGGCGGGCTGAGCGGGTGCGTTTGCCGGATGGTGGCAGCGGACGAACAATCCATTGCACGACCCAACCGGGTCCAGGGGCACCCTGGTGGGGGGATGCAAGGGGGGCAACGCCCCTTTGCCCGCCGGAGGCCTGGCCGTTGAGAGATGTCTGAAGGAGCACGTGTCCAAGCGCGGGCGACGTGTCGTATGCCCCCTCACCAACCCGTGGCGTCTTCAGAGCGAGCGGTGAGTCCCCAACGCCGGTTCCACAAAGGGGACATCCGTTGTGTCCCGCGGTTCCGCGACGAAAGTGCCTCCGGCGGCAAGGGGTTACCCCCTTGACCCCGGCTGCCGTCGCACGTTGGGTTTGAGCAAGCAGAGTCGTGCCGGCGAGGATGTGGTTGGAGCGATCCGAATCGCTCGACCGACCACCATCCGGCGAATGCACCCGAACCGCACCATCGGGCTCAGGAGCCGCTGAACGAAAAAAGCCGCGCGGCGATCACTCGCTCACGCGGCTTCCGAAGGATTTCCGCTGAAGGGACACCTCACAACGCCCGGCAACCTACCAGTGGTAGTGGCCGGTGTTGTGAAAGTGATAGTGCCCCGGGACGACGTGGTAGTGGTTCCGGTGCGGGATCACCTCGGTCGGGTGGTAGTCCCAGTGGCTGGTGTCATGGTAGACCCCGCCGCGGTTCCACGATGATCCGTAACCGTATCCCGTTCCGTATCCGCCCCGGAAACCGGTTCCGTATCCGTACCCGCCGTAGTAACCGCCGCCATACCCGTGGTTGTGATGGTTGTGACCAGAGTGACCATGCCCGGCGTTCGCAGCGGTGGCTCCCGTCAGGATGATCGCCAATCCCAAAGTCAGTGCTCGAAACATCGTGATTCTCCTCATCAATCTCGATCAGTCCGGGGAGAGCGAAGTGCCAACCTCCCTTGTTACATGACGAGAATGCAAGGTCCGGGCCAAACGGCAGAAACTGCCGAATCCCAGGAGTTTTCGGCAAAGTTTCCCCAGACGGTGCCGCCGGAATGAGACGCCGCGCCGTCCAAATTAGGACACTTCCCGGAGCCGCGGAGCGGACAGGGCCGATCCGCTGACCGCTTCGTGCCCCGTGAGGATCTCGGGAGAAAAGTCGAAAGCGATCTCGGACCGCACGATCTGGACGTCCGCCGGGGCTTCGATGCCGATGCGGGCGCGGGAGCCGCAGCCGAGAACGGTGATCCGGATGCGGCCGTCGATGAGCAGGGACTCGCCGGGCTTACGGGACAGAACAAGCATGAGACTCTCCAGGTGTCGGGGCGCGGCGCTGCCGGCCCCGTGTGTTCGATGGTGTGGAAGAGGATTCCGGGAAGCGGCGGATCGACTCCTTCGCCGCGGGTCGCCAGACCGGGACGGGAAGCGCACAGACCGCCGCCACAAAAGCCGCGGCGTGCACGACGATCGAGCGCCCTCGCCAAGGCCCTCGATCGATCCGGCTCGAATGTCCCGCCGCATCACGCGGACGGAACCTCGATCCGGTCAGATCCAGTTCGTTCGAGATTGAGGAAGAAGACGCCGTGCCAACAGCATCACGGCATGCGCTCTCAGAAACGCCAGACCGCGACAGAGCGTCGGGTCCGTTCTCCAGTCGGTGATCGCCTCATCCACTGGCCGCTGCATCATCCTGATGAGCTCCTCGAAAGGAAGGGGGCGGAAGGAGGAACGCGGAAGGCAGAACCGGCTTCCACGCCGGGCGTGCGGTCCAACCCGCAACGCGATGCGAAGTCTAATTGGCGATGCCGGCCTGTCAAGAACAATCGTTCACTACTGTTGTTTTCTACAGGCAGCCGCGTGGGAGCCAGATAATTTCCACGCCGGGCGGTGGCACGCTCGCTCAGGGCGTCCGCAGAGCGCCATCGGCCAATTCCGCCGTCGCGATCGAGAACCTCCGCCGTCGACCGCCCCGATCGGGATCTCGATTGAACTCCCTGCCACGGGAGAACCGATCCAATCCCTACAACCGGACGCCGCGCTGTCGTGTCCGAAGAGCTGTGTCCGGACCGGAGACCGCGCGATGTCGTACGCCGATGAAACCTCGATTCCGAATCCGTTCGAGGCGGAAGAACTCGGCTGGGTCTTCGCCAGTCCGGAGCACGACGAAGCGCTTGCCCGCATGCACTTCGTGATCGAAGGGCGCCAGTCCTGCGGCATCCTGACGGGCCCGCCGGGAAGCGGAAAGTCGCGGCTGTTCCAGAAGCTCCTCGGAGACATCCGCCGCACCGGCCGCCAAGGAGCCCTGATCGATCTCTCCGGCCTCAACGCCGCCCGCCTGCTGGTCCGTCTCGACGCCGCACTCGGCCTCAACGGCGGGCTGCCGGCCGACTCCCTGTCGCTCTGGGACGCCGTGATGAACGGGATCGGCGGGCTCGACATGGCGGGCCTGGAGCTGGTCCTGCTTCTCGACCACGGCCAGCACGCCCATCCCGATGTCTGGCCCCTCCTCGATCAGCTCCTGACGCAGGGGACGCACGGCCTGACGATCCTGCTGGCGTCGCCACAGCCGCCGACCGGACTCTTCGCGGAGTTTGTCCGTCGCCACGGAGCGCTACGGATCGAGCTCAGCCGGTTTTCCCTGCCCGAGACCGCCCGGTTCATCCGCGCGGCGTTCGAACGGGTCGGCGCCGACGGCACTCCGTTTGACTCGGACGCGGTCCGCCGGATCCATGAGCTGACCCGCGGCGAGCCGCGACTGGTGAGCCGGCTCTGCCGCGTCGCCATGCTGGCCGCGACCGCGGACGGCGCGACAGAGATTCACGCTTCGCTCGTTGACGCGGCCGCGGAGGAAGTGCTGCTCGTGGCGACTTGAGTCAGGCGATTCGGCGGAAGCATTCTCCGAATCGGGACGTCGCGTTCGTCACCCAGTAGCGATCGCCCTCAAAACGAATATAGGCCAGCGTCCAATCGTCCCTCCACTGACAAGAGGTTCGGACGACGACGCTTGAGGAGTCGCTCGCAACGACCTCGTAGGGCTCCTCACTGAGCTCGCTGGGATCAAAGCCGCTGAGAATCTGCTCCGGCGTCCAGCGGACGATCATTTTGCCAAACAGGCTCTTGAACTTCCGGAGCTTCGCCGGAGGCATTCCCCGGTCAGGCTTCCAGTTGCGGAACGTCCTCCGAGTATCGGACTTCCAGGTTCCGAGCAGCCGCTTGTCGTACGTCGCCGCTTTCGCCGCCATATCGAGTTACCGCCCGTTGAGAAACCACAGCCGCCAGACTCTCAGTGCGTGAGCGCGACAGTCGCGGTCTTCTCCAGGGCTGGCATCTCGACCTCCGGTTCGATGCTGACGAGCACCGACTTGAAGGCGGGCGTCTTCGAGAGCGGATCGACCGCGTGCGGGACCAGGACATTCGACTCGGGGTAATACATCGCCGCATTGCCCGGACGGATGTCGATCTCGCGTACGAGAATGTACCGCATCTCCCCCGCCTCGCTGCGGATCGCGACCCGCTGGTCGACCTTGAGGCCGAGCCGGCGGATGTCCTCGCCGCTCATCAGGATCACATCCCGCCGCTCCTGGCCGCGGTAGAGGTCGTAGTCGTCGTAGACGACGCTGTTGAACTGCCCTTCCGAGCGGAGGGTCATCATCCGCAGGTGGCCGTTCAGCGGCGGACGCTCCGGCAGCGGGACGGCGTGGAACTTGGCTTTGCCGCTCGCCGTCGGGAACTTGTACTCGGAGACGGCGCGGCCGGGGACGTGGAACTCCTTCTTCTTCTCCCCAAGCCCCTTGAGGTCTTCATAGCCGGGGATCAGTTCGGCGATCAGCTCGCGGATCGCGGCGTGGCTCTCCATTTTTTTCCAGTCGAGCCGCGTGTCGCCGGCGAACAGACGCTGGCCGATCGTCGCCAGGATCGAGACCTCGCTCCGCGGGCTGCTGAACCGCTGGATCCCGCCGTCGCTCAGGCGGACGTAGCTGAACATCGACTCCTGCGTCGTCGGCTGCGTTTCCTCGTCGCGGGGGAGGACGGGGAGGATGATCGTCTCTTTGCCGGTTCCCCAGGCGTGGCCCGTGTTGAGGGTCGTCGAGAGGTAGATGATCGTGTCGATCTTCTGCATCGCCTCCAGGGCGTGCTTCGCATCGGGGTTGCTGCCGTAGAGGTTTCCGCCGAGGCAGAACGCCACGTCCATCTCGCCGCGGTGGGCCGCTGTCATGCAGGCCATCGTGTCGAGGCCGGGGCTCTTGGGGACTTGGATCCCGAGCCGCCTCTCGAGGCGTTCGAGCATCGAGTGCTTGAGAGCCGGCGTAACGCCGACCGAGCCGAGCCCCTGGACGTTGCTGTGGCCGCGGATCGGCATGAGGCCCGCGCTCTTGCGGCCGACCATTCCCCGCAGCAGCGCGAGGTTGGCGATCGTCAGGACGCTCCGGGTGCCGTGGAGGTGGTGCGTGATCCCCATGCACCAGCCGATGACCGCGTTCTTGGCGGCGAGGTACTGCTCCGCGATGTCCCGGATCTCCGCCCGGCTGACGCCACTTTCCTCCGTAATCCGCTCCCAGGGTGTTGCCTGGACCTGGGCGACGAACTCCTGGAAGTTCTCCGTGTGCTGTTCGATGAACGCGGTGTTCTGGGCGTTCCGTTCCAGGATCTCTTTGGCGATCCCGGTCAGCATCGCCAGGTCGCCGCCGATGTGCGGCTGGACGAACGTGCTGGCGATGTCGGAGCCGAAGAGCATGCTCCGGACGTCGCTCGGGACGCGGAACTTCGTCAGGCCGAGTTCTTTGATCGGATTGACAACGATGATCTTGCCACCCCGCCGCCGGAGGTGGGCGAAGGTCTTCATCAGCCGGGGGTGGTTCGACGACGGGTTGGCTCCGATGAGGATGTAGAGGTCCGCTTCGTCGAGGTCGTCGAGTTTGACCGTTCCGGCTCCGGTGCCGATGGCCATTCCGAGGCCGACGCCGCTGGCCTGGTGGCAGTAGTACGAGCAGTTGTTGACGTAGTTCGTGCCGAACAGGCGCGACAGGAGCTGGAGCAGGAACCCCGCTTCGTTCGAGGCTCGGCCGCTGGCGTAGAAGAACGTCCGCTGGGGACCGGCGGTCTGGAGCTTGGCGGCGATCTTGTCGAGGGCTTCGTCCCAGGAGATGACGCGGTAGGTCTTCTCGCCGGGGGCGAGGTAGAGCGGTTCGGTGAGGCGGCCGGACTCTTCGAGTTGTTTGGGGGTGAGGGCGCGGAGCTGGTTCAGGGGGGTTTTCTGGATCCAGTCGAGGCGCATTCCTCCCTGCATGTCGGAGGCCATGGCCTGGAACGACTTTTTGCAGACCTCGGGGAAGTAGCCCCCCTCGTTGACCATGCCGCCGAGCTGGCCCCCCATGCCGACAGCGCAGGTCTTGCAGGCGTTTTTGGACCGCATGGCGGTCCACATTTTCCACCAGCCGACTTTGTGGCTCAGCTTGAGGCTGTAGAGGATGGCTCGCCAGCCGCCGCCGTGTTTGGGTGCCTTGAGCGCCACGCGTTGTCTCGCAACGAAACTAGAGAAACGGGTCGACGAAGGCGCTTTGCTGTCCGAGCGTGGGGCGCTTTCGCATCGGGGTCATCTGATTCAAGTATCGGCCAGTGGGGCCGGTGAATCAATGTTGATGCGATTTGCGCGTACGACGTCCTTGCCGACACAGCGTTGATAGCTCAATCCCATCGTGCGACGGCAACCGGGGTCAAGGGGGCAACCCCTTGCCGCCGGAGGCGCTTCCATGAGGAACCGCGGGACACAACGGACGTCCGCTTTGTGGGAGCGGCGTTGAGGACTCACCGCCCGCCTTGCAATCCCCGGGGGTTGGTGAGGGGGGGCATCCGACACGATGTCCGCGTTTGGATACTGACGCCTTCAGACATCGTCCGACAAGACAGGCCTCCGGCGGGCAAAGGGGCGTTGCCCCTCTGCACTCCCCACCAGGGTGCCCCTGGACCCGGTGAAAAAGAGTTCGCTACCGCAGCTCCACGGCTTCCGGATACTGCGTGGTCGGTACCGGTGGCGGTGCGAACGGATTCCCATACCGCTGCTTCTGCACCGCAGCACCAAACCGGTCCTTCGAGATCTGGACCTGCGATCGCTGCTGCACAAACCCCAGCGGACGCGACTGCGTGTCCGGCCCCATCCGCGAATCGGGATACGGATCCTGAACCTGCGCTTCCCGCCGCTGATACTCCGAACCCATCCACGTGCAGGTCGGGAACCGCGTCGTCGCCGGCGAACACCCCGTCACCACCGCGGAAACCGCGATCAGCGCCAGACACACGGCGGCAGGAGGACGGGTGAACACCAGAGACTCGCGGCAGATTCGGTAAGGAATCGGTCAAAGACCGGCGGAATCTACCGCAGAACGTGAAAACGAGACCAGACGAGTTTTCCCGCCCCCGCCGGCCTCCCGCGAGACCCCCGCCCGAGCACTACAGCTCATCGTCCGGAAGCCGCGGCCCCGTCGTCACGAGCAGCCCGAAGCCCGTCACGAGCATCGTGACGAACGAAGTCATCATCAGATATTCCCAGGCGCCCGGCTGCGCCGCGTTGTCACGCCCCACGAGAGCGATCGTGCCGGCCATCCAGACCAGACCGGTCAGACCGCTCAGCGTGGCCATCGTTCCAAGGGCCGTCAGGCTGAGATTCCGGATCCACCGCATGTGTGAAACTCCTTGTGTGAGGACAGCAGCGAAAACGGATTCCCTCCGCCAACGGATCAATCCCAACCGCGCCGATTCTCCGGAACCTCAACTCGCCGCGGGAGTTAACGGAGCCAACGCCCGCCGGAGGAGTCTCAGGACCCTCGCCGATTGGGAAAAGCCTGCGGCCGCGCCCCGCCGCCGGTCGTTATCCCTGCGAACAAAACGGATGAAGGAATGTCCTTCCGGCGGTAACATGCCCGTTTCGCCGAACGAAAGTCGCCAGTCGGCGCGTTGAGAACGACCCAGGAGTGAAAGATGTCCCGCAAGGGTGAGATGTTTGCCGGTCTGACCGTGGCCCTCGTCACGCCGTTTCGCGATGGCAAGGTCGATGAGGCCGCCCTGCGGAAACTGGTCGACTGGCAGGTCGAGCAAGGGACCAACTGCGTCAGCCCCTGCGGGACGACCGGCGAAAGCCCGACCCTGACCCACGACGAGCACGAGCGGGTCATCAAGATCGTCTGCGAACAGGCCAAGGGACGCGTCCGCGTCATGGCCGGCACCGGCTCGAACAGCACCCTGGAAGCGATCCGCCTGACGAAGGCGGCCAAGGCGGCCGGAGCCGACGGGGCCCTGATGGTCGCCCCCTACTACAACAAGCCGATGCAGGACGGCTTCTACCGGCACTTCGCCGCCGTCGCCGAGGCGTGCGACCTGCCGATCGTCCTCTACAACATCCCCGGCCGCACCGCCAAGAACATGGAGCCGGAAACGATCTGCCGGCTCGCCGAGATCCCGACGATCGTCGCCGTCAAGGAGTCGACCGGCTCCATGGACCAGGCGTCGCAGATCCTCTCCGGCAGCCGCCTCACCGTCCTCTCCGGGGACGACAGCCTCACCCTCCCGCTCATGTCGATGGGTGGCAGCGGCGTCGTGTCGGTCGTCGGCAACATCGTCCCGAAGGACGTGCTGGCGATGATCGCCGCCTGGAAGGCGGGCAACATTGCCGAAGCCCAGAAGTCGCACCACAAGCTGTTCCCGCTCTGCCGCGACATGCTGAGCCTCGCCACGAACCCGATCCCGCTGAAGGCCGCCATGGCCCGCTTGGGTCGCGACACCGGCGAGGTCCGCCTCCCGCTGACGCCGCTCTCCGAGCAGGATCAGGTGAAGCTGGAGAAGACCCTCAAGACGTACGGGCTCCTGTAGGACGAGGGACCAGGATCGAGGGAATAGGGTCGAGAGACTAGGGACGGGCGGACAGGACGTGTTCGCCCATCCCGAAAGAGGAAAGGAGGAAGCGATGCTCGATCGATGCGCTACGCTGCGTCGGCGATGCCGTTTCCTCTCCCTGACCTCGCTCCGCGGCCTCGTTGCGGCGAGCGCTCTCGCGGGATGGGTGTCGACCACCGACGCCCAGGAGACCGCTCCCGAGAAGAAGGCCAAGCCGGCCGAGACGGTCGAGCCCGGTGGCATGACGTCCCCGGATGAAAACCCCTTGCAGCAGATCGCCCGGGGGATGCGCGACGCGGGGACCCGGCTGGAGAAGGGGCAGCTCGACGAAGAGACGCGCCAGCTCCAGCGGAAGATCGTCGCCGATCTGGAGAAGCTGCTGAAGCAGCAGGGTTCGTCCTCCTCCGATTCGCCCCCCTCGGGTGGCTCCTCGCAGTCGCCCGAGTCCCCGCAGGACGGGCAGCCGTCCGATCAGTCCCCTTCGGATCAGAAACCCTCCGGCAATCCCCCCTCCGCGGCGGGCGGCTCGGGAGGGGGCGGGAACCAGCGGCGCTCCGATCAGGAGAACGCCGCCGAGTCTCAGGAGCGGACCGAAGGGGGGATCCCGAGCGACGCCGAGCGGAAGCGGCAACGCCAGGTGCTGACCGACGCCGTCTGGGGGCACCTCCCGCCGGCTGTCCGCGAGCAGCTCAACCGGTCCTTCAACGATCGCTACCTTCCGGAGTACGACGCCCAGATCCGCCGCTACTACGAGGCGCTCGCCACCCGGCGCCGCAAAACCTCGTCCGGGATGACCGCCCCCGCCCCTGACGCGGAGTCACGACAGCCGTGATCGGGTCCCTGCTGGGTCCGCTCCGCCGCTTCCCTCCCATCCATCTGCTGCGGGTGGGAATGTTCGTTCTGGTTATCGCGCTGATCCACGGGCAGCACCGGAAGTTTCTGGCCCGGACGCAGTCGCAGTCCCTTCACGCCATTCCTCTCGAACGGACGCAGCAGTTCTTTCCCGCCGCGGCCCAGTACGGCGACGCCTCCGCCGAGGGTGGACTGACGGTTCTTTCCGCGGAGAAAGAGCTGCTGGGCCAGATCCTCCAGACGTCGCCGACCAGCGACCGGTTCGTCGGGTTCTCGGGCCCCACCAATGTCCTGATTGCCCTGGCCCCGGATGGCAAGGTCCTGGGGGCGGAGATCCTGAGCAGCCGCGACACGCGGGAGCATGTCGGCCTGATCTCCCGCGATGCCGCGTTCTGGAATCAGTTCCGGGGACGCAGTCCCACGGCCGTTTCTCAAGGTCCCCACCTCGACGGAGTCACCGGCGCCACGCTGACCACGATTGCCATCCTCCAGGGATGGGAGGCCCGCTTCGGCGGGGCTGTCCAGACATCGAAGTTCCCGGATCCTCCCCGGCTGGCGGACGTTCAAAAACTGTTTCCGGAGGTGACCGAGGTCTCCCGGCTCGATGCGAGCGCGATGTGGTCCGTCCAGAAGGGGCCGCAGACGATTGGAACCCTGCTGCGGTCGAGCCCCGCCGCGGACGAGATTGTCGGCTACCAGGGACCGACCGAGACGCTGATCGGAGTCGACTCGGCGGGCAGGATCACCGGTGTGGCGCTGGGCGTCACTTATGACAACGAGGAGTACGTCGCCTACATCCGCGGGGACGACTACTTCCGCGAGATCTGGAACGGCCGGACGCTCGCCGATGTCGCGCAGTCGGATCCGCTCGAGGAAGGCTTCGAAGGGGTGTCGGGCGCGACCACGACAAGCCTCGCCGTCGCCCGCACGCTGATCGAGGCCGCCAGGGTGACCCAGGCTGCTCCCGCGCAATCGGAGACCGCCAAGGCCACCGTTCCCTGGAACACGGTCGGATCGCTCACCGTCATCGGCTGGGGTCTGCTCGTCGGCCTGACCTCTCTTCGACGCCGATGGTGGGCACGGCGTCTCCTGCAACTGGCGATCGTGGGATACCTCGGCTTTACGAACGGCGAACTGCTGTCGCAGGCGATGCTCGTCGGGTGGGCGCAGAGCGGCGTCCCCTGGTCGAGTGCGACCGGCCTCGTGGTGCTGACGGTCGCGGCTTTCCTCGTTCCGCTCCTGACGCGGCGCAACGTCTATTGCAGCCACCTCTGTCCGCACGGAGCGATCCAGGAATGGCTCCGCCCCTCGGGCCGCCGCACGTGGCATGTTCCCCGCGGCGTGGCGCGGTGGCTCGGCCTGATCCGCCCGCTGCTCCTCCTCTGGATCCTCGCCGTCGCACTCCTGCACTGGCCCTACAGTCTCGTCGACATCGAGCCGTTCGACGCCTATGTCTGGCGGGCCGCGGGCTGGGCCACGGTCGCGATCGCGATCGCGGGGCTCGTCGCCTCGGCCTTCGTTCCGATGGCGTATTGCCGCTACGGCTGCCCGACGGGGGCGGTCCTCGATTACGTCCGCACGCATGGGACGGCGACGCAGTGGACCCGCCGCGACACGCTTGCCCTGACCCTCTCGCTGGCCGGAGCGGCGCTATGGCTCTGGAGCTGAGATTCCATCGCTCGCCGATCGCTGCCGTCCTCCGTCGGCCGGTTCTTCTGCTCGTCGCGTTCCTGGTCACGATGGCGAACACCACGACGAGTCGCGGGGATGACGTCGTCCTGGAAGGGAGGACGATGGGAACAACCTGGACGATCCGCCTCGCCGACGGCGTGCGTCCTCAAGAAAACGCCTCCCTCGCCGAGCCAAGCGAACTCCGCGAGACCGTCCAGCAGGAACTCGATCGCCTCGAAGGGATCTTCAGCCTCTACCGCGCGGATTCGGAGATCTCGCGTTGGAACGACCAGTCGACGACCGACTGGATCGACGTCTCGGAGGACTTCGCGCAGGTCACCCTGTCCGCCCTCGACGTCGCCGCGCGAACCGGGGGAGCCTTCGATCCGACGATCGAGCCACTCGGTCGGCTCTGGGGGATCCGCGAACTTGTACCGATCTCGCCACCGGCTCAGTCGCTCTCAAGAACGGACCTTCCGCAGGTCGGGTTCCAGCTGATCGAGGCTGCGCTCACGCCGCCCCGGGTTCGAAAATCGCATCCGGCGGCGCGGCTAGATCTCAATGCCCTCGTCGAGGGGTATGCGATCGACCGCCTCGCCGAGATACTGCAATCTCGGGGAGTCGATTCCGCGCTGGTCGGCCTCGGGGGAGAGTTCTGCGGCATTGGACAGACCGTGCGGGGCGAGCCCTGGCGGATCGCGATCGAGTCGCCGCACGATCCCAAGGCAATCCTGGCGCGCGTCCCGCTGCAGGACGGAGCGGTCTCGACGTCGGGCACCTACCGACAGGAACGGCAGCAGGCCGACGGCGCAGCGACGTCGCACATCTTCGACGGCCGGACGCTCTCACCGGTCCGTCACGACACGGTCTCGGTTACCGTCGTTGCCGAGACGGCTCTCGAGGCGGATCGCTGGTCGACAGCGCTCCTCGCTCTCGGAGCGACGGAAGGCCGCGCGGTTGCGGACACCGAGAACTTGGCGGCCCTCTTCGTTCACCGCACTCCTCCCGTTGTGGAGCTCAGCACTCCCGGACGCTCCCGCATCCGGCTGCCGATTTCCGACACCCCGGAGGGAGAGTCGCCACCGCCGCCCGAGCGCTCGTTCTCGTGGGGGTACGCCTACGTGGCGGCGGTGCTGATTCTCGTCGTAGCGAAATCCTTCTCGCGCTGGAGACCCCGCGGGACGACTGGCAGCAACTGAGAGGCAATGCGTTACGAAAGCGGCGTGGAGATTTCCAGGAGGTCGACGGCCGGGCGGCGGTTGCAGAAGATCGTCGCCATGCGGCCGTACGTCCATGTCCCCGGCTCAAAGTTCATGACCTTCGCCAGCCGCGGCGCGGCCTGGACATGCAGGATCGCCCCCAGGTCGATGTGCCGGAGGACGTTGTGCTGGATCAGCACGCGCCCCAGCGGCGTCTGGCCGCGGATGATCTCGTCTTTGACCGCCTGAGTGACGAACTCGAAGTTGAACTGGACCAGTCCGTACTGGACCACGCGATCGGTCCCTTCGCGGGTCAGGAGGATCTCGCGGCTGTAGGTCTCCCCTTCGCTCTTGTTCTGGAGGACATGGACGTCGACCCGGCAGTGATGGAACTCCTCCATCGTGACGGTCATGTGATGCTCATGGACCAGCAGCCGCTTGTAGGGCTCGGGCGTCGTCGACGAGGGGATGTGCTCGACCGACTGAAACAGCTCTTCGCCTTCGAACAGGTGGGTCAGCTTCCGGAGTTCGTCGAAGGGATTCATAGGCGGGACTGCGACGGAAAAGGCCGGGTGGGGACGAGCGCGGGGGTCGGGGATCGAATCGGGACGTGAGACTTCTGTGGTGGAGGCGGGCAGGATGTCGGAGGCGGGGAGGCAGGCACGCGGCGGCGCGGCGTGCCCCATCCGGTCGTCGAGGCGACCAGATGGGGACGATCACGACAGCGAATCGGCACGGGACGTCACGGTTCGAACGCGTCTCCGCCGGATGCACACGGGGCGTTCGCAACCGATGCGGTCGACCGGCGGATGGTGACTACTTGGCGGCGGCGAGGACGGCGTCGTAGTTCGGGTGCGTCGAGATTTCGGAAACGTACTCGACGTGCTTCAGGGTTCCCTGGGGGTCGACGACGAAGATCGCCCGTGCGAGGCAGCGGTCGAGCTTTCCGCCGTCGATCAGGACGCCGTAGTCCTTGCCGAACTGGGTGGTCCGGTGATCGGAGAGGGTCGTGACCTTGTCGCATCCTTCGGCGCCGCACCACCGCTTCTGGCCAAAGGGGAGGTCCGTGCTGACGACAAGGACGACGGCGTTCGGCAGGTTGGCGACTTCGTCGTTGAACCGCTTCGTCTCGGCGTGGCAGACCGAGGTGTCGAGGGACGGGATCGTGGCGATGATCCGGGTCTTCCCTGCGCTCTCGGCGAGTGTGACGTCTTCCAGGCCGGAGGACTGCAGGACGAAATCCGGGGCTTTCTGCCCCACCTTGAGTTCTGTTCCCGAAACCTGAACGGGGTTGCCTTTGAGCGTGATCGTCGGCATTGCAATCTCCTTGCAGACCAGTGGGCCAGCCCAAGTATTGCGGCTGAAAGGAAGCGTGCAAAGTGTCGCGGATGAAGATGGTCTAAACGTCAGGAAGGGTTTCGGCCGTGTGGAGCGGACCTGGCAGGACGCTTTCCGTTGTCGCCCCCTTCGCTCACAATCGGCCGCACGGGTTACGATGCGGATATCAGCGTGTGCGTCGGCCACTTCGGTCAACCGGGGAGTGAGAGAACGATGTTCGGACTGTTCGGTGGGAAAGACCTCAATGTTGTGGCGGTCCTTTTCGAGCGGGCGGACCTCTATACGGTGACCGGTCAGCGGGCCAAGGGGGGGGCGGCGGACAAGGCCCGGGACGGCGCGAAGGGTCATCCGCGGACGATCTACTGGGCCACCTTTGATCAGAAGGGGGTCCTCAAGGAGGGGGGCGAAGGTCCGGGGGCGCGGAGTGTGGCGGCGGATGCGGTGAAGCGTCTGGAGAAGGAGTTGCGGACGAATCGGACGGTGCAGGATGTCCTGAAGGCGCTGGAGACGAATCAGTCGGACAAGGTGGCGAAGCCGTTGTCGTGGGGTGGCTATCCGCGGAAGGCCCCCCCGCCGAAGGACGACGTGTAATACGTCCTCGCCGGCAAAGCGCCGATAGCTCAAACCCAACGTGCGACGACAGCCTGGGGTCAAGGGGGCCACGCCCCCTTGCCGCCGGAGGCATTTTCTTAGCGGAACCGTTGTGCACAACGGACGTCCCCTTTGTGGGACCGGCGTTGAGGACTCACCGCTTGCTCTGGAATCCCCGCGGGTTGGTGAGGGGGCATACGGCACGGTGTCCGCGCCTGAACACGCACTCCTTCAGATATCTCTCGACGGCCAGGCCTCCGGCGGGCAAGAGGGCCAGAAAAACAACACAGGCCCCCCTTGCATCCCCCACCAGGGGTACCCCCTGGACCCCGGTGATTAGCTTTGCTCCTGATCGAACAGGTCCCGACGGCGCTGCTGCGTTCTCAGAATACTCTGCTCACGACGCCACCTCTCAATCTCCTGATGGTTGCCACCCAGCAACACCTCCGGCACCGCCATCCCCCGGAACTCACGCGGCTTCGTGAACTGCGGATACTCCAGAAGCTGCTTGTCCGAAAATGAGTCGTACTTGCTGCTCGTCTCGTCCCCCAACACCCCCGGAACCAGACGGATCACAGAATCGATCAGCAGCATCGCCGGCACCTCACCCCCATTGCAGATGAAGTCCCCCACCGAAATCTCCAGCGGCCTGAGCCCCTGCACGATCCGGTCATCAAACCCCTCATACCGACCACACAGCAATAGCAGCCGCTGGTGCGCCGACAACTCCTTCACGAGCGTCTGATCCAGTCGTCGCCCCTGCGGCGTCAACATCACCAGCTGCCCCGGCGCCGGTCCCTCGGCCTGCACGGCCTCGACGCAGGCATAGACGGGCTCGCAGCGGATCAGCATCCCCGGCCCCCCGCCATACGGAGGGAAGTCGACCGACTTGTGCTTGCTCTCGGACCATTCGCGGAAGTTCCACAGCCGGATGTCGACCAGCCCGGCATCGATCGCCTTCTTGAGCAGGCTCTGCTGCAGGTAACCGTCGAAGAGACCGGGAAAGAGAGTGAGGACGTCGAACCGCATGGAGACTCGTGGGACAGAGAGCTTTCAGCCACTTTAACGGATTGCCCCCGGCCGGCGTACGAATGCGGCAGGAATTGCCGGGTGAGGCCACAGATTCCGCAAAGACGGCAGACTTCCCAGCACTCCGCCCGCCGCGATTGCCGATGACACCAGTGGAGCATTGCGACCGGGGGACGGCGTGGACCGACATCGCCTTCCGGTCCCTGGTCTCTCGTCCCTGGTCCCCAGTCCCCTCGCATGGCCGCCTTTCACCAGCATGTCACCGGCAGCACGTTGCTGGGCATTGCCTACGGGGCGGCGGCCTGGCATCAGCTCGGCTTCACGCCGGTCCAGGGGGCCCTGGCGGCCGCGTTCACCGGGGTCTCCGGGATGCTCCCGGACATCGACTCCGACTCCGGCCGACCGGTCCGCGAGGTCTTCGGGCTCCTGGCGGCGATCGCGCCGCTCCTGCTCGTCGGACGGGTGCTGCACTGGCTGCGGCTCCCGCCGGACCGCGAGACGGTCATGCTGACGCTCATGCTCCTGTACCTGCTCATTCGGTACGGGCTGTCGGCAATGGTGAAGGCGGTGAGCGTTCACCGCGGCATGTTCCACAGCATCCCGGCGATGCTCATCACGGGCGAACTGGCCTTCCTGGCCTACCCCAGCGAAGACCGCCGCGCGAAGCTGCTCATGGCGGTCGGAACGATGGCCGGATTTCTGTGCCACCTCCTGATGGACGAGATCTGGAGCGTCGAGGTCAAGGGGCTCAAGGTCGGCCTCAAGTCGTCATCGGGAACGGCGATCAAGATGACCGGGACCGACTTCGGGGCGAACGTCGTCACCTACGCGATGCTCGCGACCTCCTCCTTCATGCTGCTCGACTCGATGGGGCTCGTGAACTACACGGGCGTCGAGCCGACGACGATTCAGGCGCAGCGGATTCCCGACGAGGTCCCGACTCCGCCGCTTTGAGATGATCTGTGGCAGAAAAGACAATCAGCCACAGATCAACACAGATGCACACAGATCAGAAGCGGACTATCGGCCGCTCATGATCTTTCGCACCGCGCGAGCCAGCCGCTGCATCCCCTCGCGGATGCCGTCGACGCCCTGCACGCCGAAGCTGAGACGCATCTGATTCCGCGGGACGCTCTCCCGCGGACCGGCGTAGGAGAGCTCGCCGGGAACGTACATGACCCCTTCGGCCACCGCGGTCCGGAACAGCTCGGAGCTGAAGCCGGTGTGGATGTGGGCCGGGAGCGACATCCACACGTAGAGTCCGCCGTGCGGGCGGACCCAGCTCACTCCTTCGAGGTCCGAGAAGAACTCGGAGGCAGCGGCCAGCATGGCGTCCCGCTTGGCGCGGTAGGCGGCACAGACCTGGTCGACGTGGGAGCGGTACTCGCCGGACTCCAGGACCATCGCCAGCAGGTGCTGGTTGAAGTTCGGCGAGCCGAAGTCCTCGTTCCCCTTCCGGTCGCAGACCGGCTTCACGAGATCCGCCGGCAGGACGGCGAATCCGATCCGGACCCCCGGGGAAAAACTCTTCGAAAAGGTCTGGGTGTAGAGGACGCTGGAGCGGGTCGCGTCGTAACCCCAGATGCTCGGATGAGCCGGGCCGTCGTATCGCAGCTCGCGGTAGGCGGCGTCTTCGAGAACACAGATGCGGTGCGACTTCGAATACTTCCGCGCGAGCTCGACGATCCGCTTCCGCCGTTCGTCCGCGAGACAGATGCCGCTCGGGTTCTCGTAGTAGCTGACCGAGTAGATCAGCTTCACGCGCGAGAGCTGGCCCGCCTGCTCCAGGATCTGAAGGGCGGATTCGAGCTTGTCGGTGTCCATCCCGTGTTCATCGGCCGGGATGACGATCGGCTCGGCTCCGACGCCGTTCAGGTTGCCGCAGAAGACGAAGTACGTCGGCCCCGAGACGAGGCAGATGTCGCCCGGGTCGAGGAGGACTTCGCAGGCGATCGAGAGGAGCTGCTGCGAGCCGGTCGTCAGAACAATCTGCTCGGGCGTGATCCCGAGGTCGGCCGGGGATCGGCCTTCGAGTTCGGCAAACAGGTTGAGAATCTGCCGCCGCAGCCGGACGGCCCCCGCCGTCGTGCCGTACTGCAGGGCGTTGCGGGCGGCGAGGTCATCCGCGAGCAGACGCTCGCAGGCGTGCCGCGTTTCGGCGACCGGGAGTGAGTCGGCGTCGACAAGCCCCGCCGCCAGCGAGATCACCTGCGGGTTCTCGACCGCCTGCTGCATGAGGAAGCTGATCGCCTGTTCCTTGGCGTAGTGCCAGCGTTGACTCAGTTGCAGCGGAGGAACGGGAGCCGTCATGGGATCGAATCGTTCGGAGGAAAGTGGACAATGGTCACGCGGGGACACGCCGTGTCCCCGGCGGGTTCAGGGCATCTTCTTGGCAGCAGGGGCGGCGGGCGGGTCGACGGCCGGGAGGCGGAAGTCTTCGGAGAACGCGTGCTGCTCCGCCATAACCTTTTCAAGTCGCGCCAGGACGTCCGGATGGGAGGCCGCGACGTCTTTCGATTCCGTGGGGTCGGTACCGAGGTTGTAGAGCTCGGTCGAAATGGCCCCGTTCTTCACCTGCCGAAGGTTCTGCCGCACAGCCTTCCAATCGCCGATCCGCACCGACTGCTGGCCGCCGTAGCTGCGGAACTCGCGGTACAGAAATGGACGTGGCTCCTGGCCTTCTCCGAGGAGCGTGGGGGCGAAGCTGATGCCGTCGAGACCGGCCGGCGTCAGCTCCGGCTTGCCGACGAGCGCCAGGATCGTCGGCAACCAGTCCTCAAAGCCGGTCACCCGGCGGGAGGTGTTGCCGGGGGCGATCTTTCCTTTCCATCGAACGAGGAGCGGCGCGACGATTCCCCCTTCGTAGAGCGAGCCTTTGCGGCCGCGGAGGTTTCTGCACGACTCGAAGAAGTCGGTGTCGGTCCCGCCGAGCCGGTCGTAGAGCGGGCCGTTGTCCGAGGTGAAGACGAAGATCGTGTTGTCGTCGAGCCCCAGTTGCTCGACCGCCTGCATCAGATCGCCGACGTGCTTGTCCATCCGGGTCACCATCGCGGCGTAGCAGGCCCGCGGAGTCGCATGGGGGAGATAGCTGCGATCGCCGAGGTAGGGCTCTTCCTCGAACGCGCCGCGGTATTCGGCGAGGGCGTCGTCCGGGACCTGGAGGGCCAGATGCGGGATCGTGGTCGGGACGAACAGGAAGAACGGGCGGTCCTTGTTGTCATGGACGAACTTCACCGCCTGGGCGGCGATGAGGTCGGCGGAGAAGTCCGGACCGGAGTAGCCGGCGTAGCTCTCCGGCTTCGTCGGATCGACGCCAGCAGGGAGCTTCTGATGGGCGGAGAAGGGCGGGTTCCGGAGTTCGACTTTCTCATCGTTGCTCCAGAGGTACGTCGGGTAGAAATTGTGCGCGACCGCCTGGTCGTTGTAGCCGTAGAAGGTGTCGATCCCCTGCCGCAGCGGCGCGCCGGTCGATGTCGGGCCGCCGAGCCCCCATTTGCCAAACGCCCCCGTGACATAGCCCGCCTTCTTCATCAGCTCGGCGAGCGTGACGGTCTCATCGAGGATCGGGAACTGCCCTTCGGGGATTCCCTTCGCTTCGTTCTTCATCCCGACGTTGTCGCGGACGACCGCGTGGCCGGGGTGCATCCCCGTCATCAGCACACATCGCGACGGGGCGCAGACCGCGTTCCCGCTGTAGTGCGCGGCGAACTTCATTCCCTCGACGCCGATCCGGTCGATGTTCGGAGTCCGGATCTTCTTCTGACCGTAGGCGCCCAGATCGCCGAAGCCGAGGTCGTCGGCCAGGATGAAGACGACGTTCGGCGGTCGGTCGGCCGCTCCGGCGACACTGGCGATCAGCAGGATCGCGGCGAGCGTCAGAATGACCTTTGAGCCGTTCCTCCCCATTCCGGTCTCTCCTTCTCGATGGGGCGTTTCCTTCCGCTGCGGCGCGGGCGACGGGGTCATCACTGGATGAACATGGCGTCGCCGTAGCTGAAGAACCGGTAGCGGTTCTCCACCGCCTCGCGATACGCCTGCATCGTCAGATCGTAGCCCGCCCGTGCGCAAACCAGAACGATGAGGGTCGACTTCGGGAGGTGGAAGTTCGTCAGCATCGCGTCGACGACCCGGAACCGGTACGGCGGCCGGATGAAGAGCCGCGTGTCGCCGCTCCAGGGGGCGAGCTCGCCGGCATCGACGTTCTGGGCGGCAGCCGCAGACTCCAGCGTCCGGACGCTCGTCGTCCCGACCGCGACAACTCGGCCTTCCGCGGCTCGGGTCCGCTGGATGAGGGCAGACGTCTCCTCGGGAAGCCCGCACCACTCGGAGTGCATGGCGTGATCGGCAAGCTGCTCGGCACTGACCGGACGGAACGTCCCCAGGCCGACATGGAGCGTGACGTAACCGATCTCAATCCCCTTCGCGCGGATCGCGGCCAGAACGTCGTCGGTGAAGTGGAGTCCGGCGGTCGGGGCGGCCACCGAGCCGGGATGCCGTGCGAAGCGGGTCTGGTATCGCTCCCGGTCCTCGGCCCGCTCTTCAGCCCGCTCGATGTACGGCGGAAGCGGCACCGCGCCGTAGCGGTCGAGGAGAGACAGAAACGAGTCTGTCGAATGCGGTTCGGCGAGCCACTCACCGCCATCGCGCCGCTCGGCGAGGGTCACCCGCAGCGGTGTGGCGACGGCCGGATCCGACGAGACGAGATCGAGCGTCTCTCCCTCTTGAAGCCTCCCGCGGGTCTGTCCGATGAGAATCCATCGGCCTGGCGAGTCTTCGCGTAGGAACAGCCCGTCCCACTTCCCCCCCGTCGCCGTGCGGAAGCCGTGCAGCTTGGCCGGGAGGACCCGCGTGTCGTTGAGGATCAGGCAGTCGCCGGGACGGAACTGGTCGACGAGCGCCGGGAAGGTCTCGTGCCGGATCGCTCCCGCGGCGCGGTCCACGAGCATCAGCCGTGAGGCGTCGCGTCGCTCCGCCGGCTCGTGCGCGATGAGTTCCGGCGGGAGGGCGTAGTCGTAGGCCGAGAGGCGGTCGAGGTCCGTCATGCTCAAACCGCGGCGGCGGCCGGGGTGAGGTACTTGTCGACTTCGTTCGACACGATGACCCCGTAGTTCACCGCTCCGAGCCAGCCGGACATGATGATCCCGACCGAGCCGGCGTGATACAGTCCGCGGATCTGCTCCGGCAGCGACTGCGAAACCTTGAGCCCTTCGAACTTCGTCCCGAACGAAGCCCCGGCGAGATGCCGCGTGTAGAACTCGAAGGTCCGCGGCGTCGAGGCCTCGACCCAGTCGACCTTCTGCCGGACATCCGGGATGTACTTCTCCAGGCAGGCGAGGGTCGTCTCGCAGAGGTCCTTCTTGTCCGCCTCGTACTGTTCTTCGGGGAGGTTGGCCCAGTCGCTGTAGTTGGCGTTCGTCGAGGAGACGATCAGCCAGCGGTCGGAGCCGGGGCGGGTCTCGGGATAGTAGAACGAGAACGTCCGGCTGCTGACGTCCTTGCTGAGCATCGCCTGGATGTCGAAGCCGTTCCGCTCGGAGTGGAACAGCAGGTCCCCCTGGTAGTCGAAACCCATGCCGGGCTTGAGACCGATGTAGACCTGGCAGCTCGAGTTGTTGAGCCGGACCGCCTTGGCTTCCTCGACGTAGTCCTTGTCGAAGTGGTCGGCGCCGACGAGGTTCAGGATGGTCGACTTGACGTTGGCGTTGGACATCACGGCGCCGCAGGTGACGCGGCGGCCGTTCACCCAGATGGCCGAGACCCGGCGGTCGGGCGTGACTTCGATCCGTTCCACGGAAGCCCGGATCCGGAGGTCGACGCCGTTCTTCTCCATCTCGGCCCGCATGAGTTCGACAAGCCGGTCCGTTCCTCCCTGGAACGTGAAGACCCCCTTGCTCATGAAGTTGGAGAAGACGATCCCGTAGGTGATGGCGGGATCTTCGAGGGTCGAGCCGTTGGCATACGTGATCGGCTCCATCAGGAGGCGGACGACGTCGGACCGGCCGGGGAAGAAGCGTTCGAAGAGTTCGCGGGTCGTGGTGTGCTGGTCGTCGAAGAAGTTCATCTTCCGCGCGGTGTCGAAGAAGTCCGCGACAGTGGCCGGGGCGATGCCGAACTTCTCGATGAGGATCCGCGTGAAGTCGTCGCGGTCGAAGGTGGTCGTCAGCGAGAATTGGGGGTTCTCGAAGCGGACCCCTTTGAGCTGGACGATGGAGTCGGCGATCTCTTTGGTCCAATACTTCCGGCACGACTTGATCATGCCGACGGGGAAGCCGTGGAGGGAGATGTCGAAGATGTGACCGCCGCGGCGCTTGAACCAGGTGGCCATGCCGCCGAGCTGGTAGTGGTGCTCCAGCAGCAACACCGACCGGCCGGCGCGGGCGAGGATGTTTGCGCTGGTCATCCCGGCGAGTCCGCTGCCGATCACGACGACGTCGTAGTGATCCCGGACGCCGTGGAGAAAGTCCTTCGCCATTCCTGATTGATCCTGTCGGCCCCGTGGGGCGACCTGTTGATACTGCGGGGTCGAAAACTCCCAAGTTTACGTGGAAGCCCCGTATTTACCAGCCCGGGGAAGGTAGCGGAGAGGCTTAAGGCGGAAGGCTGAAGGTAGAGAAGAGGCCCGCCCGGCGGTCGGTTTGGCGAGGGTTGCCAGGCCTAGAAGCGGAACGGTTCCCCGAACACCTCGTGCTCGGCTCGCATTCCGACGTTCGTCAGCAGCCCCAGAGCGAGCGCCGTCGTCACGAGGCTTGATCCCCCGTGGCTCAAGAGCGGCAGCGTGATCCCCGTGATCGGCATCAGGCCGACCGTCATCGCCGTGTTGATTGCCGCCTGGGTCGCCAGGAGGGTCACGACTCCCACCGCCAGCAGGCGTCCGAACGGCTCCTGGGTTCGGGCCGCGATCCGCAGGCCGCAGCCGAGGAGGGCCAGATAGAGGCCGATCACCGCACACGCTCCCCACACGCCCCACCGCTCGCCGACGAGGCAGAACACGAAGTCGGTCCGTGATTCCGGCAGCGAGTAGGCCAGCGGATCGGCGACCGGCATTCCGGCCAGGTCGCTTCCCCAGACACCCCCCAGAGCCAGCATCTGTTTCGACTGGTGGAGGTGGTAGGCGTCTCCCTTCGGCGGTGCGCCGCCGTCGGTCTGCGTGAAGACGGCCGTGACGCGCGACCGTTGTTCGGAGCTCATCACCTGCCACAGCATTGGCAGCGACAGGGCGCCGAGGAGGGCGATCGGGACGAGGTGTCGCAGGCGGGCTCCGGCTGCGAAGAGCATGGCGTAGAGCATGGGGAAGAACAGCATGGCCGTCCCCAGGTTGGGTTCTTTGAGGATCAGGACGACCGGGACGAGCGTCATCAGAAACGGGGGGATCAGGCCCCAGAGGGTCCGATAGTTCTCCCGCATCATGAGGTAGGCGCTGAGGGAGAGGATGTAGGCCAGCTTCATCAGTTCGGACGGCTGCATCTGGAAGCCGCCGAGTGAGATCCAGCGGCGGGAGCCGTTGCGGGCGGGGAAGGCGTAGACAACAAGTAGGAGGACGATCGCGATGGCGAAGAGGCTCCAGGCGATGGAGCGGAGTCGGCGGTAGTGCCAGACGAGGGAGGTGGTCCAGGTGAGGACGGCGAGTGTCAGCCAGACCATTTGGCGGGACCAGTAGTCGCCGCTGCCGACGAGCTCATCGCCGCGGGCGATTCCGCCGAGTCCGAGGGCGATGAGCAGGCCGGCGCAGAGCGGGACCTCGAGGGGCCAGCGTCGGGTGGTCAGCGCGTCGTCCATTTTCGGAATCCTTTCCGTAGCGAGTGCGGTTGGGATTCTGAGGAAACCAGGAAATCTGGAAAACCCCAATCACACCGGGTCCAGGGGCACCCTGGTCAGGGGGTGCAGGGGGCAGAATGCCTCTTGCCCGCCGGAGGCCTGGCCGTCGAGAGATGTCTGAAGGAGTGCGTGTCCAAGCGCGGACGGCGTGCCGTATGCCCCCTTACCAACCCGTGGGGATTGGGAGCGAGCGGTGAGTTCTCAGCGCCGGTGCCACCAAGGGGACATCCGTTGTTTACCACGGTTCCTCATGGAAGCGCCTCCGGCGGCAAGGGGTTCCCCCTTGACCCCGGCTGCCGTGGAACGTTGGGTTTAAGCTATGAGCGTCGTGCCGGCAAGGACGTCAATCACTGAGAGGCGGGTGCCGGATTCGTCGTGTTGTTCTGCGGAATGTTCTGCACCCGATAGCCCGCACCCAGCTGCGAAATGTCCCGATGGAACTTGATCGACGGCGGCAACTTCGACGCATCGATCATCGCCTCCAGCCGCGACACCGGCCCCCCCTGATCAAAATAACCCAGCGCCTGCACCCGATAAACGTCCCCCCGGGCCGTGATGTATGGATCAAGCAGCCGCATCTGCGAAATCGCCGTCATCGTGCCGTCCGGACTGTCCGTCACGATCCCGTTGATGAGCAACCACCCCGTCGTCGCCCGGATCGCCACCTGATCCTCCGACACACCGCCGTCCGAACCGATCACCTGCGAACTGACGATCGCGTCGGCAATCTCCGGCGTCATATCGGGAATCCCATACAGCACCTCCCGCCGCGCCTGATTCACGTTGATCCGGCCATCGACCGTCTCCGCCGTCGACGTCGCCAGCGCCTCAAACAGCGGCGGCAGAGTCGTCGCTAGACTCGCGGGATCGAACGGCCACGGGCTCGTCAGCGTCACGCTCGATCCCTCGATCGTCGCCTCGACCTCCGCCCCCACCAGCTCGTAGAGCGACGCAAACCGGTACGAGCCGCCTCCCGAGAGATCGAGCCCCCCGCGCGTCACCGTCCCCTCGCCACCGCGGATGACCTGCTTGGCCACCCCCTCAACGACTTCCTTGATCGCGTTGTCCGCCTGGTCGCTTCCGGTCGAGGCGACCCCGCTCCGGACACTCTCGAGGTCCGGGACATTCGTCGCCCCGTTCATCCGGAACGCCGTGATGAAGATGGCCGCCTCTTCTCCCAGCTCGTCTTCGAGCTGGTCGTACAACTCGGTCAGGAGCGCCTGGTTGATGTCGATCTTGGCCGACCCGTCGGCCCGCGTGTTCCGCTCGCGGCTGAAACAGGTCAGGAAGGACTGCCAGCCCGGATCGAGCAGGCCGTCCGCATTGTCGTACGGCAGCGAGTCGGCCCCGTCGTTCTCGTTCGGATCGAGGAGGCCGTTGCAGTTGGCGTCCTCGCCATACAGGATCTGCGGCGTCATACCGACGACCAGCAACAGCTCATCGAGCGAATCGAGGGCCGCGTTCTTGCAGAGCCGGGGCGGGCTGAAGGATTCGTAGGCGTCGCTCTCGGCACCGAACTCCCGCTGCTCCTCGTCGGCATCGACGTAGTCGAGAATCGAGTCCGCGATCGCTTCCGTCATCCCCGGAAGGTTCATGAGCATGTCCCGCTGCTGGACCTCATCCAGCTCCAGGTTCACGATCGCGTTGACGTTCAGCTTTCCCGATTCGTCCATCAGGCCGAAGCGGACCGAGGCGGAACTCGGGTCCGTCTCGACGGGAGCGATGATCGCGAACCGGCCGGTCGACCGGGGCGTCCCCCCCTGCATCTGCAGCTTGCCCGCAAAGGCGGTCGGGTTGTGGTACAGGTTCGACGCCGTGGCGTCGTCCGGCACTCCGAGGATCGCGGCCGCGTACTCGATCCCCGACTGAGCAAAGGCGCGGGCCTGGGCTTCCCGGCCCGACATGACCGTCGCTTCCCGCTCCGTGATCATGGTCTCCGTGAAGGTCGCGATCCCGAGCGTGAGGAGAACGACCACCACGAGCACAACGACGAGCGCGCTGCCGCGCCGGGATTCCGGATTCGATGTCGACCGCTGCATCGGACGAAGCCTCAACCTGCCGCCGGGACCGATTCCCGACCCATTGAGCGTAACCGCTCGGCGGGCCACGACCAAGGAGCAGATTCCAAGGGGAGCAATGACTTCAGCCGGTCTTCACTCGCTGAGACGCGAACTCCGACGGAGTTCAGTTCCGGCCGAGGAGTTCATCCATCGCGGCCTGGTCCTGAGGACCCTGCTCCGCCTGAGCCTTCTTCCAGGCTCGGTAAAAGCCGAACGAGAAGGCGGCCGTCAGCGAGAACGGCATCGAGAGCATGAAGAGGATGCTGTACATGTAGGCCTTGGGACGGAGGTTCTCCTCCTCCGTGGCCTGCTTGGATTCGTTGGCCAGCTTGCACAGCGGGCAGGCCGAGGCCTGCGGGACGGTCGGGGCGAAGCCGAACAGACCGGCGGTCGCGACAGCAGCGAAGATCCAGCGGCGCATCGGAACCCCTTCCTTCGTTTACCCGAGCCGCGGGTCGCCCCACGGTCCCAGATACAGCATCCAGTAGATGATAACCCCGGTCACAGAGACGTACAGCCAGATCGGAAACGTCACCTTGGCGATCCGGCGGTGGGCGATCCACTGCTCCCGGAAGCCCCGATACAGGGTGATCGACGCCAGGATCGGGACGACCGCGGCCAGAATGATATGACTGAACAGGATCGTCCGATAGACGATCAGCGGCGTTCCCGTTCCCGCGAACCGCTTCGACGACGAGCCCGTATAGTGCTGCAGGGCAAAGTGATAGGTCAGATAGGTCACCAGGAAGGCGATCGAAACCAGGAACGCCGTCACCATCAGCCGCTTGTGCAGCGGGACGTTCCGCCCCTTGATCGCGATCAGGCCACCCAGGAGCAGGAGCGTCGAGAGGCCGTTCAGGCCGGCGTTCGTCGTCGGCAGGCGTTCGACCCAGGCCGGGACAGTGCCACCGGCCAGCGGCGGGGCGGTGGTCGGCGTTCCCGCGCCCGGAAGGGCGGTTCCCTTCACCGCCGGTTTGTTCTCTTCCGGGGTCTCACGGCGGCCCTGGAGCACGAGCTTGAGGTCCTTGAACTCCTCGTCGACCCGGCCGTCGTACCATCCGAGGACCTTTCCCTCCTTGTCGACGTGGATCAGGTGCATGTCGTGGGCGAATTCCATTCCCGGCGGGGCGTCCTTCTGCCGCCAGAACGGGACCTTGAAGCCCTCGCGGATCAGCCGGGAGATCTCGTCCTTCGTGCCGGTCAGGAACAGCCATTCGTTGTCCGGCGAGTAGATCTGGGCGAAGCCCTTCATGTTCTGCGGCGTGTCGTGCTCGGCATCGACCGTGATCGTCACGAAGCGGGCGTCGTAGGGGTACTTCGTCTTCTCGACGTCCAGATCCTTGATCAGCCCGCGGATCCGGGCACACATGGCAGGACACTGCTCAACGCAGCGGGTGAAGATGAAGCTGACGACCCACGGGCGGCCCAGGAGATCCTGGCGGGTGACCGTCTTGCCGTTCTGATCGACGAGTGAAAAATCGTCGACGTGGTCCGGGTCCCAGACGCGGCGGTTGCCCGACTCGTCGATCGGGATCGTCGGAATCCGCGGAGCCGGGGCGCCGTCGGCTGTCCCCGGAGGAGCGATCTGCTCGCCCGCCGGCTTGGGCTCGGCCGGTTCCGCTGCGGCGGCTGGTGGTGTTTCCTGAGCGGCGGTCTCACGATCGCCAGCCGGGCCGAGCCCCAGGCTCAGGACGACCAGCCACACGAGCAGGGAGCCGGACAGAAAGGGACAAAAACGCTTCACTCGGGGCATCTCATGGGGACTTCGTCGACGTTCACCCGCCGACGAAGCGGCCGGCAGGGAGCTTCCACTATAGGCCTGTCGTTGCCGCGGAAGCACCCAAGCTCGGAACCAGGAGTGCGTCGAGCGGCGTTTTCTCAGTCGCGGCAATCGCCCCGAAGCCCCTCGACGAAGTGGTCACGCGTTCAGAGGCGAGTTGTTCCCAACGCCGTTTTGCGCGGTCTCCGCGAGTTTCCCACATCCCCTCGCCTGCGACCGCGAAGGGCAGCCGGTTCAGTCTGGGCAACCTGGGAATGAGGCCGTCGGCGTCGGATCGAAAGGAGGCTGAGCGGCCCGCCAAATCCTGCCGATCCGCATCGTCCGGAGTCACACTTCTCTAGGAAAAGTGCAGCGTTTTTGACTAGGTTTCGCCCGCCTCCGAGGACGATGGTTCTCTCAGATTCGGATCATCGGCCGGGAGCCGAAAGGAATGTCGGCTTCCCGTCGGATCGCCAGGGAACGGCTTCTATGCAACGTCGTCAATTCGTTCTGTCGCTCGTCGGTGGACTCGCCTCCGCCACTCTCATGAACGTCGGCTGCCGCGGACGGCAGGTCGCGCACGTGCTCAAGGAAGACGACCAGGACATGGTCGGCAGCCACGCCGCCGGGGCCGAGACCTGGAAGCCGCTCGTCGAGACCGCCATGGCCCAGCTCCTGGCCCGGCAAGTGGACGACATCCGCATGACCTCGGCCGAAGACCCCGCTTCCACCGACTTCGGCAAGAAGCGGATCTGCTTCGTCGGGATCGAGAACAAGAGCTCCGAAGAGGTCGGCGACTTCAAGGAGCAAATTTACGACCACATCGACACGCTCATCAGCCAGTCGGACTCGTTCAAGGCGGTCCACCGCCGGTACATCGAAGCGGGTCTCGAAGGGTGCGGGCTGCGGGTCGACGACCTGTTCAAGCCGGCCAACCAGCGGGCGTTCCGGGAGTCGATGGAGCGGATCAACCATCCGTTCGACTACCTGATGTACGCCAAGATCACGTCGGGAACGACGCAGAACAACAAGAGCAGCCAGAAGGACTACCAGCTCGTCCTGGAAGTCATCGATATCCACACCGGCGACTTCGACAAGGAGAGCGCCACGATCCGCAAGGGCTATCACAAGACGGGCCTCGGCAAGCTCAAGAACTACGGGGCGGGTTGATCCCCTCGCGTCAGTTCACCCGTCTCCTCGTGAGTCGATCGCCAGCCATGAACCGTCTTGCCTCACTGCTGCCCCTCCTCGGCCTCGCGATGAGCCTGGGGGTTTCGGGCTGCGCGAGCCACGGGGAGCGGGTCCACGTTCTGCGGCAGGAGTTCTACTCCGGAGACCTGGCGACGGCGGAGACGCACGTCGATCAGCTCCTCGAGAAGCCGAAGCACGACAAGGACGTCCTCGAACTCGACCGGGCAATGGTGCTGCTGTCTTCGGGCCGACCGAAGGAAGCTGAGCAGATCATGCGGACGGTCCGCAATCACTTCGACGAGTTCGAGCAGAAGGACATCGGCGAGATCTCGCTCTCGCTCCTGACGGACGACAACCGTCGGGCCTACGCCGGCGAGGACTACGAGAAGATCCTGATCCGGGCGTTCCTGGCTCTCTCGAACCTGATGCACGACGGCGGCGATGCCAACGCCTACAGCCTGCAGATCACGCAGAAGCAGGAGCAGATCCGCGAGCGGTTGGAGGAGGAGCGGGACAAGGAGAAAGAAGGGGAGAAGAAAGAGATCCCCGCGATCCCGCAGGTGGCCCTCGGTCCTTACGTCCGCGCGATGCTGGCGGAGGAGCGGCGGCTTGACTACGACGACGTGATCCGGGCCCGGACGCAGGTCTGCGCCTTTGAGCCGGGTTTCCGGTTCGGGCAGGCGGACCTCGAGCGGGCGGAGCACTCCGTAAACGCTCAACCGGGACATGGGGTCGTGTACGTCTTCGGGCTGCTGGGGAAGGGCCCAACCAAGGTTCAGGTGTACGACATCCCGACACAGGCGGCGCTCCTGGTGGCGGACCAGATCGTCAGTGCGACTTCCAAGCAGTCAGTCCCGCCGACGCTGGCGCCGGTCCCGGTGCCGAAGCTCGTCCGGCGGCAGAACCGGATCCAGGCGCTCGACGTCTCGATCGGGGGAAGCTCGGCCGGGCAGTCGGCGATGCTGGTGAACATCGGCGAGTTTGCGGAGAAGCAGTACGAAGCGACGTATCCCAAGGTGCTGGCCTATGCCGTGGCCCGGCGGGTCATCAAGAAGGGGATCGTTTACGCCGCGAAGGAAGGGGTTCAGGCGCAGAACGCCCCGGGGGCCGACATTGCCATGACGCTGGCCGGGATGGCGTGGGAGGCGACCGAGAAGGCCGACACCCGCTGCTGGGGGCTGCTGCCGGACCAGATCCATGTCTTCCGCGTGGAACTGCCGGTGGGCAAGCACACGCTGCGGTTGCAGCCCGCGGACCGGGTGGGCCGATTCGGGCTGGTGGAGTCGGTCGAGGTCGAGGTTCGCGAGGCGCGGAACACGTACGTGCTGGCGAACTTCCCGGACGACCGGGCGATCGGGAAGACGCTGGCGAGTGGTCAGGCTGCGGCATCGGAAGGGGATTCCGGGGCCGCCCGTCTCACGTTGCAGTAGTCGCCGCCGACCTCGCCGGGTCCAGGGGCACCCTGGTGGGGGATGCAAGGGGGCCTGTGAGGGAGGCGGAAGGGGTTCAGGCGGAAGGTAGAGCGGCGCAACGCAGAATCATTTGTCCCTAATCGGGTCCAGGGGCACCCTGGTGGGGAGTGCAGAGGGGCAAGGCCCCTTTGCCCGCCGGAGGCCTTGGCCGTCGGGAGATGTCTGAAGGAGCACGTGTCCAAACGCGGAGAGCGTACCGGATGCCCCCTCACCAACCCGCGGGGCTTACAAAGCGAGCGGCGGAGTCCTCAACGCCGGTACCACAAGGCGGACGTCCGTTGTGCACCACGGTTCCTCATGGAAGCGCCTCCGGCGGCAAGGGGGCGCTGTGCCGCTTCTTTGGCCCTTGACCCCGGTGGCCGTGGCACATGGGGTTTGAGCTGACAGCGTCGTGCCGGCGGGAACGATGCTCGCGCTACTGCCGGACCTTGATGTCGAGCTCCGACTTCAACGCTCCCCCATTCACCTCAATCACGTAAAGCGGCGTCGCCTCGTTGTCTCCCGCGACCACCGTCGACTGGTCGGCCGACAGGTCCACCGCGTCGAACTTCGTCAGGTCGAACAGCGCCTTCTTCTCCTCGCCCGTCGTGACGTCAAACGCGCTGACGCAGTTCGCGTATGTCTGCAGGACCCGCTTGGAATCGAGGAAGTACAGCCCGCTCCGCGCCTGGCTCGGCGACTGGATCGACCCGGTCAACTTTCCGTTCGCCATGTCGTGCGTCGTCATCATCCCCTTCGCGTCGAGAAGGAGCAGCGCCTGCCCGTCCAGCCGGATCGCCCCGGCGACCAGCCTGTTCTTCCCCGCCAGCTTGAGATCCGACAGCTTTCCGTTCTGCCACACACGGGCTCCGGCAGTCGAGGTGACCACCATAACCGTGGAACCGTCTTCGCTGATCGACACCGACCGGAGGCTCGTGTCCTTTCCGCGAACGTCATCCGGACTGAAGCCTTCCCCGTAAGGAATCTCGATCGTGGTCTTCGCCTGTTCCGTACTCCAGACACGGACCGACCGGCCGCTCGTGGTGGCGAAGAACTGTCCGTTCACGGTCGAGCAGAACTTCAGGATGTTGTCGTCGTGCGTTCCGAGGTCGGTCGCATTGGAAACGCGGCCCTGAGCCAGCGTCGCCTTCACGACATTGTTCTGCCCGACGCAGTAGAGCAGCTCCGGCGAGGCCCCGAAGGTGACGAAGCGGTTGGGGAGCTGCGGGTTGTAGTCCGCCACGGACTTGCTGGCGGTGTTCCAGATCTCCACCCCCTGCGAGGTCCGGCCCGTCGCCGCCCAGGCGCCGTCGGGGCTGATCGAGGTCGCCTCCACATAGGCCCGGCGATAAGGAGGCAGGCCGGAGCCCTGCACGTTGAAGAACACCACCGCCACGCCAAGGACCGCGACGGCGCTGGCGATGCTGGCGATCTTTTTGGGACCGAGTTCCTGCAGGGTGGCCCAGGGAGTTCCAAAGATCCCGGCGGCGAAATCGGACAGCCCCGCCAGGGATGAACGCTTCGAGCCGGAGGAGGGACGGGGGAGCGAAACCGTGTCCAGCATCATCGTCGTGCTGGCGGCGGGGTTGGTCGCCCTGGTCGGCTTGATCTCGCCGACCAGTTCCTGCTCCGTCCGCTTCTCTCCCAGGGCCGCCAGCGCCTCAAAGACCGATTTGCGGACCGAATCGTCCGGATCGTGGACCATCTCGAGGAGCCGCGGCACCGCGGCCGGGCTCTTGATCGCCCCCAGGCAGTTGGCAGCCGCCTGCCGCACCCGGAAGCCGGGATCCGACAGGAGCGTCAGGACCTTCGGAACCGATGTCTTCTCCTGCAGCAACCCGATCGCCTGGAGGGCGTTGATCCGCACCCGCTCGGAGCCGCTGAGCGCCGCCTCGAGCGCCGGGATCGCATGCTTCTGCCCCTGCTCGCCCAGGGCGAGCGCTGCGGCGGCACGGACTTCGTCGGCCCGGTCGCTGCGGAGGGCATTCTCGAGCGCCCGGCGGGCCGAGGCGTCCTGGATCGGGCCCAGGGCCTCGACGGCGCGGCGGCGGATCATCGGGTCGGTCGACTCAAGATAGCCGATCAGCGGCACCAGGGACCGGCGGTCCTTGAGGACCTGTAGCGCCTTGAAGATCCGCTGGATCAGGGCCTTGTCCTCTCCGCTGGCGGTCTCCTCCTCCAGCATCTTGACGAGGGTCGGCACCGCGGAGTTCTGGCCGAGCCGCCCGATCGCCTCGGAGGCGACGACCACCATCTCCCGGCTCGGGTCGACGAGGAACTTCTTCAGCGATCCGACGACCGATTCGTCGCCGCACAGGCCCATCGAGGCCACGATGTTCTTCCGCACATCGAGCGACTTGTCCCGCAGCGAACGGACCAGGAACTTGGCCGATTTGGGATCGGGATTGTCCCGCAGGCCGGCCGACGCGTGGATCCGGACGAGCTCGTCCGGGTTCTGGAGGGCCTCGATCAGGGGACGGATGACTTTCTTGCTGCGGATATACGCCAGCCCCTCGGCGGCAACCCGCTGGATGAGCTTGTTCCCTTCCTTGAGCCCCGCCGAGAGGGCGGGAATCGCCCGGACGCTCTGCAGCCGCCCCAGCGCCTCGAAGGCGACGAAGCGGACTGCCTCCGGCTCCGCGGGCTCCGAGAGCTGCGCCATGTGCGGAACGATCGACTCCCCGAATCCGGCGAAGGCCTGCAGGACCCGCTCGCGATGCTCCGGCGCCGCGACCGCCAGAAGGCACAGGGCGGGGACGACCCGCGTCTCGCCGAAGCTCACGAGGGCCGCGATCGCCACCGGCACGGCGGGCGATTTCTCTTCGTAGAGCGACCGCATCACGAGCGGAATCGCCACGGGGTCGCGCAGCCGTTCGAGCGCCTTGAGGGCTTCGGTCTTGAGGTTGTTCGGCAGGTCCATGTACCGGGCCCGCAGCAGCTCCGCGGCCCGCTCGTCGTTCGAGTTGCCGAGCATCTCGAACAGCGGCTTGGCCCGCTCGCACTCCATCGGGTTCGTGGCGGGGGTGATCGCCTCGATCGCCGTCGAAAGGTTCTTCCACTGCGAGCGCGTGAGCGGTTTCTCCCAGCTCCGCTCCGCGACGACCGGTTTCTGCTCGAGGGCCTGCTCGATCGCCTCGCGGACCGTGTAGAGGGTGATGTCGATGTCGGTTCCCGGGGCGATCATGTCCACTTCGGACGTCGTCGTCGCCATCGGGGCCAGCGTCGTCTCGCCACAGGCGGGACAGATCACGGGCTGCCCCTCGAGCGAGCGGGAGACCGCGAAGTCCGCCGTGCACTTGTCGCAGATCGTCTTGAGCTTGGCCGCCTGGCCGCCGCTCTTGAGCTGGAACGAACGGCCCGAAGACCGGGACGAGACCCCCGATCGCCGGGACCCGCTCGCCGCCGAGGTCCCCGAGGCGCGGGACGATCCAGAGGCCGCGGACGCCGCGACGGAAGCCACGGGAGCCGGTTCGGCGGGGGGCGCCGCCGGCTCCGCCGCGGGAGTTCTTGCCGCCGCGATCTGCTGCCGCGTCGGAGCCGGCAGGACCGCCGTTCCGCCCGAGGTCCCGACCGTCCGGTTCCCAACCGGGGCCGGCGTTCCGGGAAGGACGAAGCCGGCCTCGTCGAATTCGGAGTCGCCTGATGACCGGGAGGCCACGAGAGGCGCCGGGGCGGAGACCGGAGCGCCGCTGGCGGCGGGCGTTTCTTTGCGGGGAAGCTCGAACTCGGAACTGTCGACGGCGTACGCCGGAGCGGTCCGGAACAGTCCGCTGACGGTCGAGGGCTCGGGCGCGGCCGCCGGCTCCGTGCGGAGGACCAGCCCGCACCCGCGGCAGCGGGCCATCGCCGGGAAGATGTCTTCGCCGCACTTGGGACAGGGCCGGGGCTCGTCCGAATGCTCGGGAGTGGCCCCCCCCGCAACGGCGGCCGTCTCATGAGACTCCGGAAGCGAGACGGACGTTCTGGAGGTCAGGATCTCGGACGGGACGATCATCGAATCGCCGGAGTCCACGTCGTCGTCGCCGGCGGACTCGAGTTGTGCCAGTCCGGCCCCGATGAAGGTCGGGAGATCGTCGACCTCGCGATCGAGCGACGATTCATCGAAGTCGTCCTCGATCAGGAAACGTTTCCCGTCGGGATCTTCCAGGGCGTCGAGCTCGGACAGGTCGTCGGCTCCCGGCGCGGGATTGACTCCCGAGACCTGGGCCTCGTCGAAGATCGTCTGCTGCTGCGGCGTCTCCTGCACCGGCTGTCGCGTCGGCCGGTTGATGAGCAGCGGATCGAGGTCCTCCGGCCGCGGAGCGGAGAGCGAATCGCGGGAGCCGCCGACCGGCGTGCCGTCGATCAGGAAGGCCTTCACCCGCGGGGGAAGCCGCAGCTTCCCCCGGGTGGCAGCGATCGCCAGCCCGCTCCCGAGCGTCGATTCGACGAAGTCGAAATACTCGTTCCAGAGCGCATCCCCCAGCGCGTCCCCCGTGGCCACGAGATCGAGCAGCCGGCACCAGGCGTGCGTCCCTTCGGTCAGCGTCTCCAGGACCTCCGGCGCGACCGTTCCGGTCTTGATCTCCCGCTGGAGCTTGACGGCGTTGCATTGCAGGTCCGCCAGCGGAGCGAAGGCGGAGTCGTCCACGTGCTGCAGCGCCAGGATCGGCTCGATCACGCGGCTGACCAGCCCGAGCGTCGAGGAGTGCACGAGCATCCGCTCCATCGAGAGGAGCGAATGGATCGGGTTCGGCGAGCTGATGACCGAGACGAGCCGGTCGAACTCGGACTGGAACTCGGCGAGCGCCGCCAGCGTCTTCGACGACGGGGCAATCCCGGTCGTCTCCAGCCGCGCGAGCTCGTATTCCACTTGCCGCGCCAGCTGGCGCCCCTTCTTGCGGAGCTCCCGAACGGTCTGAAGCAGATTCGGCTTTCCGGTCACGACTGGGGTTCCTCTGCAGAGGAGGCGGGGGGAGCCTGAACCGTCGAGGCGACGGAGGCGGGGGAGGGGGGGGAGGGGGCGGAGGGTGCCTCAATCGAAGCGGTCCCGGCGGAGGGAGCCAGGAACAGCCGGCCGCGGGCCAGCGCCAGCGGGACGTCCCGCCCGAACACGCCGGCCACCTGTTCGCTGAGCGCCTGCCATTCCTGATCCGTCAGTCGATCTCCTTCGGACGCCAGCCGCAGCAGGCCTTCGACGGTCCGCTGCACCGTTTCGCGTTCCTCCTCCGTCGCCGAGGCGATCCGGGCATGAATCGCCTGCAACTGCGAGATGTTGTCCGGGCGGGCCTGCAGCTGGCTCAACCCACCGGCTGGCCGGCTGGCCCCCTGGAGCTCCGAGAGGCGGGCCTCGAAGTGCTCGAAGGTCGGCGCCCCGACCGGAGCCGACCGATTGGGCCACGTGAATTCGCAGAAGGCGACGTACTTCCGTTTGTATTGGGCCAGGCCCTGCACCGTCGCGGGGGGAATCGGCGCCCCTTCATCCAACAGCCCCGGCAGCGACTGGCGGACCAGCTCGCACAGCGTCCGTCCGCGCTCCCGAAAGGCGGTATATCGGGCTGCCAGTTCATCGACCGGGACCGTGGGCATGGAAGATTCCGACCTGGTGAAACGGGGAAACGGCAGGACTTCGAGAACACAACAAGGCTGGCCAGCCCCCAGGGGGACTGACCAGCCTGTTTCAACATCGCTTCAACCGAGCAATTCGATTACTCGAACTTGCCCTTGGCGATGACGTCCGTCTTCTTGATGCTCGCACCGCAGTAGTTGTCGAACGGAGCGAGTTCGACCGTCGCGTCGGTGTAGCCGTCGGTGCTGTTCGTTCCGCCCACGGCGTTGAAGCCGGGGTTGAAGAAGCCGTCACCGTTGGTGTCGATCATCGACTTGACCGAGCCGTCCGCCATCAGGCAGTTGCCCGTGCCGCCCCGGCCCGAGCTGCCGTGAACCGCGAACCAGTCGCGGGTGTCCTGCAGCCAGAGCTGGCCGACCGAGCTGGAACCAGCGGCGGTCGGGGTCGGGAGGACGTCGTCCGCCCAGTCTTCCGGAATGATCGGCGTGTTGTTGAGCAGCGAGACCTTCGAGCCGGTCCAGTAGGCCGGGCCGTCGTTGAAGGACTCAACGAGGCGGGTTCCGGCGGTGATGAAGCCCGGGATGTCGGTCGTGAGAACGGCTTCGTTGATGTCCCCGGCAGCGGCGTCGCCCAGAAGGCCGACGTTGCTGCTCGGAATCGGGCTGCTGCTGATGTCGGTCAGGGTCAGCGCACCGACGGCACCCTTGAGGCCCTTGGCGTCCGTCGAGGCGAGGACCGCCTGGTTGACACCGCCCGGGGCGAACTTGCAACCGCTGCGGACGAAGAACCAGCCGGCGGCGTAGTTCGTGCCGTAGCCGGCGTCGAGAACAGCCTTGACGGCGATGGCGGCAGCGGCCGAGCCGGAAGTCTGAGCGTCCAGCGAAGTCGTGGCACCCGAGACGAGCTTCTTCGGATCGTCTTCGTCGATACGGCTCGTCAGGCCATCCGGCAGGCTGCCCGTCACACCGACGGTGCTGGTCGCACCGATCAGGTCGTTCAGCTTCTCCGAACCCTTGAGCGGGTTCGTCGGGCAGAGCATCTGCTGCGGCAGGCCAGCGCCCATGTTGACGACGTCGGCGACCCAGCCGTAGAGGGCCGGGTTACCATCGCGCTTCCAGTCGTAGGCACCGGTGCACAGGCGGCCCTGCGGATCGGTTTCGGCGCGGATGAAGAACGCCTTGCCGAAGTCCTTCAGGTTGCTCTTGCACTGAGCCGAGCGAGCGGCTTCGCGGGCCCGCTGAACGGCCGGGAGCAGGAACGCGGCAAGAATCGCGATGATCGCGATCACGACGAGCAGTTCGATCAGGGTGAAACCACCCCGTCCGCTGCTCTTAGCAAAACGACGCTGCATGAGACCCTCCTCAGGGGAAATTCGAACGCGGGGCTTCTTGCAGCACTGCCCCACGCTCACGGAAAGAGCTGCGACGGCACACGGTCGCAGAAACGAAACTCATCGCCTGGATCACCGCACCGCGAGTTCGGTCGGTGTCCTTCCTTGACGGGGCGGCATTCCAATGGCGGTCTGTTAAGGGGCCGGGAACAGAGAATCAAAGTCAGAAGAAATGGAGCCCGCCTTTCAACGCCCGCTTGCTTAACGACACGCAAGCAGTACGTGAACCGATAATTAACAACACGAGTGTTCAATGCCGGTTGTCGATGCGAACGTTGCGGCGCTCAGGGTCGGGGGCCTTTCCTTGACCGGGCGCGCCTCCTGGTTCGCATCGACGCGAGACGGTCGGATTCGAAGGTTCCCTGGCCTCGGAGGATCGTTCGGCGCGACACGTCGCCGATCTCGTTAACTCGGAGTGAAAGCGCCACAGGCCATCTTGTCCCCAGGACTGGCCCGTGAGGAAAATCGCCGTCGGCGGCGACGCGGTCTGACGACGAAGCTCTCTGCGGGAACGGAAAGTGATGCCAATGACTTCGCCAACGACCAGCGGCCCTCTGGCTTCCTCCACCGATCTCAGCGGCCAGACGATCGCGGGGGGGCGGTACCATGTGGACCGCAAGCTCGGTACGGGGAGCATGGGGCACGTCTTCCTGGCTCACGACGTCAACCTCGAGACCGAAGTCGTGGTCAAGGTGCCGACGCTGGCGCGGCTCGAGAACGAGGAGTTCCGGACCCGGTTCCTGCAGGAGTCCCGCGTCCTCGTCAAGCTCGGCCATCCGCACATCGTCCGGATCCTCGACGTCGGCGAATTCAAGGCCGTCCCCTACTTCGTGATGCAGTACATCGGCGGAGGGAGCCTCGACGACCGGATCTACGACTCCGCCAATGAAGGGCCGGGACAGTCTCCGGACGAGGTCGCCGACTGGCTGCCGCGGGTCGCGGGGGCGCTCGACTTCGTCCACATGCGGGGCTTCATCCATCGGGACGTCAAGCCGGCCAACATCCTCTTCGACGAGTTCGGCCACGCGTACCTGAGCGACTTCGGGCTCTCCCGCTTCACGAGTCCGGACGAGCAGAACAGCCGGATGACGGCGGCCGGCGCCGTCGTCGGGACTCCGAACTACGTGGCCCCCGAGGTGGTCCTGGGCCAGAAGTACGCCGGGCACGCCGACCAGTATTCTCTGGCGATGATGGTCTACGAGGCGCTGACCGGGGTGGTGCCGCTCGAAGGGCCCAGTCCCTCCGCCACGATGGTGAACCAGACGTCGAAGATGCCGCCGGCCCCCTCGAAGCACAACGCCGCTCTGTCCCCGGAGGTCGACGCCGTCCTCCTCCGGGCCCTCTCCAAGGGGCCGCTGAAGCGCTATCCCAACTGCCTGGAGTTCAGCAACGCCTTCCTGGAGGCGGCGGGGCTCACCTCGGCGGGCTCGGGGGCTCAGAAGCGGAGCGGCGAGCGAGCGACGGCCGGGACCACTCCGGCTCCCCCTTCCAAGATCCCTGCGCGGCCCGCCTCGACCCGCAGTACCGTCACCAGCGCCGGAGACACGCAGATCTCCGTGCCGGTCCAGCGTTACAGCGTCAAGAAGACGACCAAGATCAAGAGGGACGGCACGGGGAGCTGCCCCAAGTGCTCGCACGAGCTGAAGCTCCGCCATAAGCACGCCGGCCAGAAGGGACAATGCGTCAAGTGCCGTGGCCTTTTGGTCATCACGCGGGACCTGAAGGAGGTCAAGCACGTCGTCATCAACCGGCGGGCCGGGCAGTCCAATCTCAGCGAGTCCGATTTCGCCCTGCGGCTGGGGACGGAGCTGTTCGGCTGGAAGCTGCCGTTGATCGCGGCTCTCGTGATCGCCGTGGTGATGACCGGGATCATTCTCTCCTCGGTCTCGTTCGTCAGCGTTCAGGCCAATCGGGACCTGGACAAGGAGAAGGCGGACAAGATGGGGACGCAGAAGGTGGGCACGGAAGGGCGCTGAGGACTGAGCCGCTGCCTCGAACCGCGCCCTTGCCGGCACGACTCTGTTTGCTCAAACCCAACGTACCACGGCAGCCAGAGGTCAAGGGGGCCACGCCCCCTTGCCGCCGGAGGCACTTCCATGAGGAACCGTGGTCAGTAACGGATGCCCCCTTTGTGGAACCGGCGTTGAGGACTCGTCACTCGCTTTGCAATCCTCGCGGGTTGGTGAGGGGGCATACGACACGTTGTCCGCGCTTGGACACACCCTCCTTCAGACATCTCTCGACGGCCAGGCCTCCGGCGGGCAAGAGGGCTTCGCCCCCTTGCATCCCCCACCAGGGTGCCCCTGGACCCGGGTGGGTGCGGGTGGGCTGTGTTTCTATTCACGAAACCTTCGCGGAATCCTCGCGATTCCTCCGGACAGTGCCCCGTCGGTCCCCTGGCCCCGACTCCCCAGCCCCGCTGGCTGAGCTGCGGCCGCCTGTTCTGAAAGCGCGCCCCCGATGTCCGGAATCCCGTTCAACCGCCCGTTCATCGCCGGCAAGGAGCTCTTCTATGTCGCCCAGGCAGTGACCTTCGGGAACATCGCCGGCGACGGGCACTTCACCAAGGCCTGCTCGCGCCTGCTGGAAGACCGTTTCGACATCCACCGCGTCCTGCTGACCCCCTCCTGCACCGCCTCGCTTGAAATGGCGGCGATGCTCTGCGGCCTCGGCCCCGGGGATGAGGTCATCATGCCTTCCTACACCTTCGTCTCGACCGCCTCGGCCGTGGCCCGCGTCGGGGCGAAGCCGGTGTTCGTCGACATCCGGCCCGACACGCTCAACCTCGATGAGTCGCTGATCGAAGAAGCGATCACCCCCCGGACCAAGGCGATCTTCCCCGTCCACTACGCGGGAGTCGGCTGCGAGATGGACCGGATCCTCTCAATCGCCCGGGCCCACGGCCTCCGCGTGGTGGAGGACGCCGCCCAGGGAGTCAACTCCCGCTACAACGGCAAGGCGCTGGGGGCAATCGGCGATCTCGGCTGCTACAGCTTCCACGAGACCAAGAACTACATCTGCGGCGAGGGGGGAGCCCTCTGCATCAACGATCCTGAGCTCCTCGAACAGGCGGAGATCATCCGCGACAAGGGGACGAACCGGCAGAAGTTCTTCCGCGGCGACGTCGACAAGTACACGTGGGTCGCGGTCGGCTCATCCTACGTCCCGAGCGAGATCTGCTCCGCCTTCCTGTACGGCCAGCTCGAGATGCTCGACGCCATCGCCGAGCGGCGGCGGGAGATCTACCGGGAGTACCGGCGGCGACTCAAGCCGTTGGCGGCGGAAGGGCTGCTGCGGATCCCGTACGTCCCGGAGGACTGCGACTCGAACTATCACATGTTCTACGTGATCCTCCCGACCGCGGAGCAGCGGGACGGCCTCCTGGAGGCGATGCGACGCCGGGGGATCCACGCCGTCTTCCACTACGTTCCGCTCCACTCCTCGCCGATGGGCCGCCAGCTGGGCGGGGACCGGTCGCTGCCGGTGACCGAGGACCTGAGCGCCCGCCTGATCCGGCTGCCGTTCTACCACGGGATCACTCCGCAGGAGCAGTCGGCCGTGATCGATCTCGTGATCGAGTTCGCCGAGCGCCGGGCGCCTGTCGCCGCGGTGTCCGTCACGGCGTGAGTCAGGTTGCGCGGCGCTCGAGGGTGATGCGGGTGGCTGCTTCCTGAGTCTCTGTGCCCGAAGAAGAGAAGGGGGCCACAGATCAACACGGATGGGAGTGGAGCCGTCGCCGACTGCGGGGCGGCGGGGGCGAGGACTATGTTTGGTCAGTCGACAAGGTTCGAACGCGAGTGAATCGTTGTGGGACATTCGAAGTCGCCGGCCGGGCCGGAGAGTTTTCCTCAAACCGTCCCCGATTCGCGGAGCGCGATGCCTCACTCCGGAACGAGTCTGGACACGGAGGCCCCCAATCCCTTGCGGGCCTACCTCGTTATCTGGGCCTGGTGCGCGGTTCTCTGCCTCCTGACGCATCTGCCGATGCTCTTCAAGCTGCATCGGGAGGGGGACGAGCTCGTCTACCTGGCACTGGCGGAGCGGATGGGCTGGGACTTTTCCGGGTACACGACCAAGGACGATCCGCGGGTCAATTCCTTTCCCTATTCGATCTATCGCCAGGACCTGTTCCACCATCCGCCGCTTTATCCCTGGCTTCTCAAGTGGGGGCTGGCCTGGAGCGATAACCCGTTGCTGGAAGTTCCCGGTGTCCCTACGCCCGAGGTGAAGCGGGGTGAGCTGTCACCGGTCGTCCCGGGACGGGTCGTGGCGTTCGCGTTCCTGCTGGCGGTCGGGGCGACACTCGCCGGGACGTACTACGCGGCCCGGCTGATGCGGATGCTCGGAGTCTCTCCCGTGCTCGGCGGGACCGCGCTCGTGGCGATGACGCTCTGTCCGCTGCTGCTGTTCTCGACCGTCCGCATCCATCACGACGCCCTGGCCGGGCTGTTTCTCTTCTGCGGCTTCGTGGCGTTCCTGGAAGCGCTCACGGAGAACCGGCTCCCGTCGGCGATCGTCGCCGCCGCCTGGCTGGTCGCCGGATTCAACCTTCGGTTCAACTCGATCCTGATGTTGCCGGTCGTTGCCGCGCTTCCGTTCTACCTGCGGCGGGGCACCGGGACGGCTGGTGAGCCGTCGGAGCCGGCGGGTCCCTTCCGCGGCGAATGGGTGATTCCGTCGATCGTATTGGGGAGTGTGGCTCTCCTGGGCCTGCAGCATTTCTACCGGCTGCTCGGGACCTATGGGTCGATCAATCCGTCGACCGTCATCCGGCCGCTGCCGGAGGCGGCCCAGTTCAGTCCGTTCCTGACGTTCGTGGAGACGAAGATCACGCGGGGGTGGATCCTTGGGGAGTTGGCGCTGATCTTTCCGGCGGCTCTGCTCTTCCTGACGCCGTCGGTCGCCCGGTCGGTGTGGTCAGCGGTGAGGGAGCGATCCGCCTCCGGAGCGATGATGCTTGCGGCGTCTTTCCTGTTCTTGGCGTCGTTGGCGATCAGTTACCGGCAGCTTCGCTACTTTGCGTTGCCGATGGTCTTCGTTCACGCGTGCTGGCCGTGGGCGCTGCAGCATTCTCTGCAGGGGTGGATGCGCGGCGTGGCGTTGGGCCTGGCGGGAGTGACCGTGTTCCTGATGGTGACGACCGGTTTTCTCAATGCCACGATGGCTGAGCCGGAGCAGATGATGCTGATTCCGTCGGCGGCGATGTTCTGGCCTCCGCTGCAGCGGGCATACGAGCTCTGATGGGCGGGCTGTTGATATCCGGGGTCCAGGGGTAACCCCTGGTGGGGGATGCAAGGGGGCGAAGCCCTCTTGCCCGCCGGAGGCCTGGCCGTCGAGAGATATCTGAAGGAGAGCGTGTCCAAGCGCGGCCGACGTGTCGTGTGCCCCCTCACCAACCCGCGGGGACTGCAAAGCCAGCGGTGTGGATTGAGAGAGTCCTCAACGCCGGTTCCACAAAGCGGACGTCCGTTGTGTCCCACGGTTCCTCATAGAAGTGCCTCCGGCGGCAAGGGGGTGAGACCCCCTTGACCCCGGCTGCCGTCGCACGTTGGGCTTGAGCTATCAGCGCTGTGCCGGCAACGATGCGTTCGAGCCAGCGGCACCATGTCGGCGGCCTCATCGCTTCAACGCGGCCCCGCAGGACCAACCCCCAACCGCTCCAGCCCGGCCCGCACCCGCGCATCCCCCGGCGCAACCGCCCACGCACGGCGGAGGTCCGTCTCAGCCCCCCGAAGATCGCCCCGCATCGCCAAGATCGTGGCCCGGTTGATCAGGCTGTCGACGTGGTCCGGGTCGAGCTTCAGCCCTCGGTCGATCTGCCGCCCCGCCTCGTCCAGATCCCCCGTCATCGCCAGCAACCGCCCCAGGTTGGAATACTCCCCCGGTCCCGGCCGGTGCCGCATCGCCATCCGGGCGTTCTCCAGAGCGCCGGACAGATCGCCCCGGTCTTCCAGGATCTGCGCCACACGGGCATAGACCAGCGAGTAGTGCGGCTCGACGCGGATCGCCTCCCGATAAGCCTCCAGCGCCTCATCCATCCGCTCCTGCTTCTCAAGGCTCTGGGCAAGGTTGCTCCAGCCCAGCTCGAACCGCGGAGCCATCCGCGTCACCTTGCGGTACTCCGCTTCCTGCTCCGCCAGCGAGGTCCGTTCCTGCGCCAGATCGTTGACGCACAGATAGCAGTCCGGGTTCTTCGCCAGCGTCCGTCGCCACAGCGTCGTGATCGACCGGTAGTCCTCGATCTGAAACCACGTCAGCCCGATGAGCAGCAGACAGACCGCCGTTCCGCACGCGCGCCCAAGCAGCGGACTCCGACTCCCGAGCGCCGCGAGAGCCACCCCCGCCGCCGTAAGCGGCCCGAGGCTGGCGAGATAGACGAAGTGGTCCGCGACCACCGAGAACCGCATCGGATAAACCGGCAGCAGTCCCAGCACCGGAAACAGCGTTCCGCCAAAAAAGAACGTCAGGGCCAGCGGCCAGCGGACGCCCCGCCGGGCCGGGATGACGAGAAGACCAAGCAGCGCGATGGTACCGGCGAGCGGAATCCAGTCAGCCGCACGGGAGCCGTCGAGAGTCCAGCGGGGATAGAAGAACGACAGAGGCCAGGGGAACAGGATCTTCCCGAGGTAGAACCACGGGACCGCCCCTGCCGTGGCGAGCCGCCGCGCGAGGGTCCATTGCAGGTCTCCGGTCTGGGCAAAGACGTGGACCCGCTCCAGCCAGGCGGTGTGCAGCCCTCCCGCGATCCCCAGGACGAAATGCGGCAGGAGCGGAATGACGTCCCGCGCCGTGACCTTTCCGTCCTTCCACCACACGGCGACGAGGATCGCCGCCGGCAGCGTGGCGGTGATGCTCTTGCTGAGGAGCGCCAGGACGAACAGTCCCAGCGCGAGTGTGTAATGGGCCGCGGAAGAACTTCGTTCCCCGGTCCGCCCCTCGCGCCAGTCCCAGTAGACAAGAAATGCGGACAGGTAGAAGAGCCCCGAAAGGACGTTCTTCCGCTCCGTGACCCAGGCGACCGACTCGACATGGATCGGGTGGACCGCGAACAGGGCCGTTCCCCAGAAGGCGACCCCGACAACGGCCGCGGCCGGAGACCAGCGCCGCAGAAGCGCGTAGAGAAGGACGACGCTCCCGGCGTGCAGGAGAATGTTCATCAGATGAAAGCCGGCCGGGTGGAGACCCCACAGCCGGTGCTCCAGCCAGAAGGTCGTGTAGACCAGCGGGTAATACTGGGGCGTGGCGTGCCGGTCGAACCAGATCCGGCCGAGGCCATCCGGACTCTGAACGAGTTCGTTCTTCGTCAGGTACGCGTCGTCGTCCCAGATGTAGCCGCAGCGGAGCGCCGGGGCGTGGGCCGCGATCGCCAGAACGACAAGCGCCGCGGCGGAAAGAAGGAACTCCCGGGACCGTTCGCTCACGACGACGTCCCCCCGCCCGGCGCTCGACGCCGCCGGAGGCGATCCACGAGCGGACCGGGACCGAGGAGGCCGATCACCCCCAGCCATGCGGCAGCGCTGAGGGCGGCGCCGACGTAGAACGACCTGGGCGCGTACGTCATCCGGACCCGGTGGCGGCCCGCCGGCAGCCTTACGCCGCGCATCGTCCGGTTCGTCTGCAGGAGCGGAACGGAACGGAACGCCTCGTCCCCCGTCGCCACGGACCCCTTCCAATCCGGAGAGTAGGTGTCGGACAGGACCACCACCCCTTCGGCTCCGAGAACCGCTTCGATCTCCAGCTCGCCCGGCTCGTAGCGAACGATCCGGCAGGATTCCGCCGCGTCTGTCTTCGGCCCCCACTGGATCGCCTTCTTCGCAAACTCCGTGGCGAGCGCTGCGTCCTCGACGACCGCCGTCTCGTGGAGGTCGATCGGGTTCTCGCGTGGGAAGACGAGCTGCATCATGACCGGGAGCCAGCGGTCGCGCTGGCCAGGAGAGATCGGCTCGAGCGGCAGGACCCGATGGACGATCCAGGCGGCGGGGAACGGAGCGTCGTTCTTGAGGACGAGCACGCCGGGGGGGAGTCCATCGTCGTCGGTGTTGACCTGCCGCAGCGGCGGCCCGAAGGGAATGATCGGACTGGCGTCGGGTGCGTCCGAAGGGGGCCAGCTCGTCCGCAGGCCGACGGTGGAGCCCAGGAAACTGTTCGCGTCGGTCATCTTGTCGACGACGAAGTATTCCGTCCCCCAGGCGTCATACGACCGCCGGGGAGCGAGGAACGCCCCCTTGTCCGGGAGCGGCAGCGTGTCGTACCACGCCTCGTGCTCGTTGTTGTCGAGCGTCCCGAACGACGCCACGACTCCGATGCGAAGCGGAACGTTCTGCCGCACCACGATCATCCGCCGCTGCCAGTCGACCCGCTCCTCGAGCGGGTACCGGTCGGGGGGATCGAGCGGGTTGATCCAGCTGTTGGACCGCGCGATCCGGACGGGACGTGCGGACATCCGCCCCTCCTCCTTCGTCACCCGCTCGATCACGCCGGCGAGTGCGGGAGGCGGGGGCCCTTCCCATTGCCGACGGTCCACCGTGTGGACCAACGGGGCATTGGCGAGTCCGAGATCGACCGCCGTGAGAGCCAGGACGATCCAGGCCAGGGCTGAGGAGCCGCTGACGACGCGGCGCAGCCATCCTCCGCCGACATCCGAGGAAGGAAACCGCAGGCGAACGAGAGCGATCGAAACCAGCGCCACGACGAGCGTCTGGAGGCCCGCCAGGATGATGTCGCGAATTGCCCCCGCGCCGTCGAAGGCAAAGTTCCGGGACCGCTTGCGGCTGTTGAGGAGCGTCTGGAACCAGTCCCCCGCGAGCCACGCGAATGCGAGCCACGCCAGGCTCAGAATCGCCAGTCCCCCCAGGATCCGGATCCATCGGACGGAGAGGCGGCTCTCCTTCGCCGGGTCCGCCCCGCCGGCCGCGAGGCGATCCAGGCCTTGTGCCGCGAGCAGGCTGAGCCCGCAGTTCGTCAGCACCATGAGCTTTGCGGGATACCGGAACTCCGAAAACCCCGGCAACAGAATGCTCAGCAGCCAGTACAGCCCGCCGATGCCGCCGTTGACGCTCGTCGGAGTCTTCCACGGAGATTCCCCCATCCACTCCGACACATGCCGGCCGACCCAGCCGAGACCATAGACACCCCACGACGCGACGAACGTGAGAAGGACGATGACGGTGAGCCACCGGCCTCTCACATCCCCCGTTCGGAACCGCAGCGCCGCCAGCGCCAGCAGGAACGTCCACAGGCCGATGTACTGCGAAGGCACCCACACCGACGGCTCAGCACCGAGAATGAACATCCACCGGCTGTCGTCGGGGAAATACCGCCCGGTGACGTTCGGCCACAGGAACTCGACGAGCCGCCATGGCGCGAAGCTGTAGCCGTAAACGGACAGTTCATGCTTCGCCGGGGGAGGAGGATCTCCCACGAGGGCGTCGTACCAGTTTGGCGGCCGACCGGTGTCGGGCCGCGGAACCGGGTCTCCCTGCCGGAGGAGGTAGCCGGGGACCTCGAAGAGGTTTGAAGGAACCTCGCGCGCGGCGCGGACGCTGGTCCGGTTCGCCGCTTGCGTCGGCAGGATCTGGACCGCCGACAAGAGACCGCCGAGTCCGGCTGCGAGGGCGAGGAGGACCAGCCGGTGCTTCGTCCAGGCGGCCCATCGACCGTGCCCCGTCTCGTTGTGATCGGCCGCGGGGGCGGACACCGCCCGTTCGCGAACGGGCGGGAGAGACGAAACGGAACGTTCCCCGAAGAACCATGTCATGGCTGCGTACATGGCCACGAGGAGTCCGGCCTCATACGCCAGTTGCGGGTCTCCACCGAGGACCATCAGGGCCAGCGTCATGGAGAAAAGCGGCACGTGGCGGACGCTCCGGCTGTCGATCAGACGCGCCCCGCTCCAGAGCGCCAGAGGGAGCCACGCCGCGCCGCACAGAAAGACGACGTTGCAGTAGTTGATAAGGATGTTGCCGCCGCAGGCATACGAGATCCCCGCCAGCGCGGCGGCGGCCGGTGAGGCCCCCCAGCGGCGGGCCGTCCAGGCGCTCGTCAGCCCCGCCAGCAGGACGTGGACCAGGATGTAGGCGTGATACCGGGCCCAGTACGACGCGGGGAGGAAGAAGATCAGCTTGAGTGGATAGAGGACGCTCGATGTCGGGGAGGCCAGCAGCGGCTCCCCGGAGTTGGAATACGGATTCCAGAGGGGGATCCGCCCCGCCTCCCACTCCTGCTGGATGAAATCGAAAAGCGGGTAGTAGAAGTGCAGGGAGTCCCGAAAGCTGAGGAGCCCCCCCTGGAACAGGACCGAGCGAAACAGCCAGCCGATCAGCAGGGCCAGCACCCCAAGGATCGCCGACCACGCGAGCAGACGGCTCCGCAGCGAGTCGAACGGCGGGGATTCCGGAGAGGTCATCGAGGGGGCAAGGGGAAGGCGATTCAAGACGGCCAGAACGGTGGTGGTGCCCAGGGAACGCGGCCCCGGGGGAATCGACCGCGGCGTCAGCTTCCCCAACCGGTCCGGTAGAGGGGGGAGAGGAACGGGAAATAGAAGTAGAACGCGGGAACGACTTCGGCGGTGGACTGGTCGAAGACCGTCGACCAGTAGTCGGACGAGATCGACGAAACAAACGTCAGCGCCAGGACGGTGACCACCGTTCGAGGGAACTTGCGAACCGTCGCCCACAGCATCCACGGGAGCAGCAGGCAGAACAGGGGCGTCCACAGGGCGGCGTATCGGAGCTGCGTGTGGGAGAACCAGAACCAGCAGGCAAACAGGTAGCCCAGGCTCGCCCACAGCGCGGCGCACCAGTGTCCCGCCCGGAATCCCTCGAAAACCTGACCCAGGACCGGGGGGGAAAGAGCCAGCAGGAGGACCGGCATCATCACCGCCAGATGGAACGTCGACTGCAGCCGCGTCTGGTTGTCCCAGAAGACGGTGACCGGCAGGACTTCATGGATGTTCGCAACGGGGACAATGATCGCCGAGGGGGAGAGCGTGCCGTACTCGGCCAGCAGACGGTAGAAGTGCTGCATGCCGAGCGTCATCACGAGTCCGAAGACGATCGCGAACACGGTCCAGTGGGCCGGGCGTTGCCAGACCGGACGCGCGTCGGGTGCCCCGGCTCCTTCTCCTGTCGCGACCCCGACCCCCGCCGCCAGGCGCTGATCCCGATAGAGGGAAAACAGCTGGAGCAGCGGAATCAGCGGAAGGGCCACGAGGCAGTTGAACCGCATGTTCAGCGAGGCCGCCAGCAGCAGTCCCGCCGCGACCGCCAGCGCCGCGCTCCGGCGATCGAGGGCGCCGACGTACGCCAGCAGTCCTCCCGCCAGGAGGATTCCGGAGAGGCCGTCGTGCAGGAGCCGTGTCGTCGTGAACCCCTGGAGCGGCTCCACGGCGCAGAACAGGAGCCCGGCGGCCAGCGCGATCCGGTCGCAGGGGAGAATCCGCGGGGTCGCCGTGATCGCCGCCAGCAACCCGATCATGCACAGCAGCGCAAACGTCAGACCGGTCTCGGCGGGAGCGCCGACGCTGATCCCCAGTTTCAGGATCAGGGGGTAGAGGGGCCCGTGATGGAACAGGGGCTGCCGGTAGATGGAGTAGGGCCAGTTCTGGACCCGCGGCGAATCCTGGGTGTTGTAGTGGGAGAGGTCCCACTTCATGAGCCGGGCCAGCTCCAGATAGACGATTTCGTCCCCCTCCTTCCACTCCCGGAAGAACGCGGGGACGTGGAGCAGGATCGAAAGCGTCGCCGACATCGCAAAGACGAAGAACGTGTCGAAGGCGGCGCGTCCCCAGGAAGCACTCTCGTCGACCGGCTCGGCGGGGATCGCGGGCTTTGTCGCCAAACCAGTCGTCATTGCTCGCGAGTGCTTTCGAATCTGCTGCGTACGCCGCGCGGGAGCGCTTTGCTCCGCCGTCTTCCCGCGACGAAGGCCCATGCCGGATTCCACACCGGATTCCGTGAGGCGGATCGCCGCAATCGAGAGGTTTCATAGCAGGGACCGCATTTCCGGACGGTCAACGAAGTCTTAAATCAATGTTCAGACGAGCTTCACGGTTCGCGGAACAATGTGGAGGTGAGGCGAAAAGCGTCATCGCATCTCGACCCACGCCATGTCGACCGCAGCGACCCACTCCTCCGCAGGAGCCAAGATGACCCGACCGGATCCGGAACAGCCGCCGGGGTCTCGTCCTTCCGCGGCTCCGCAGAACGTCGAGTCCGGCGTCTACCTGCGTCAGCTCCATCCGGAACTCGGGCCGGGACAGGGGGCCGACTTCGTCCCCTCCTCGCACTCGGGGATCCAGGAAAGTCCGATCGTTCCGCCACCGCTGGGGCCGCGCGAGGCTGGCGGCGGGGAGTCGCGCGGTTCGGGCCTGTATCAGATGGGTCCGGCGACGCCGATTCCCGCGTCCCGCAAGGTCTACGAGCCGGGGGACTCGGAGATCCACGTCTCGCCGCTGCTTACCACAGCGTCTCCCCCGCGGGGCAAGTCGGGTGGGAAGGACAGCCTGAGCGGCAGCCGGGAGATTCCGCCTCTTCCGCCTCCGCCGGACGATCGGCCTTCGCCGTTCTATGTCATGGCTCTCAAGCTGTACGCCGCTGCTGTCACGGGCCTGCTTCTCTTTCTTTGGCTGCGGAGTGTGCTCATCGACCTGATCGTCGGCAGCGACGGCCGGTAATGATCTGACCGGGTCCAGGGGCACCCTGGTCAGGGGGTGCAGGGGGCAGAATGCCCCTTGCCCGCCGGAGGCCTGGCCGTCGAGAGATATCTGAAGGAGTGAGTGTCCAAACGCGGATAAAGTGTCGTATGCCCCTTCACCAACACACGGGGATTTCAAAGCGAGCGGTGAGTCCTCAACGCTGGGGCGCCAAAGGGGACGTCCGTTGCTTACCACGGTTCCTCATGGAAGTGCCTCCGGCGGCAAGGGGGTGAGACCCCCTTGACCCCGGCTGCCATAGCACGTTGGGCTTGAGCTACGGGAGCCGCGCCGGCAAGGACGCGGCCTGCTGCAGAATCGAACAGCCATTAACGGGACCTACACACTTCTCGACGATCGTTCCTAAGAGACGGTCGCGATGTTTCGCCAAGCTAGCGCCAGGTTCCGGTCTTGACGTTTCTCCGCTCGGTGACGGTCGCCCATGCTGTTCTCACGCCAGTTACCCCTCCCCCAGTTGGCCATCGCCTCCCGCTCCCTCAGCACGATGCTGGAAGCGGGCATCCCCGCCTTCCGCGCCTTTGAGCTGACGGCACAGAACTCCGCCGACGGCCGCCTGCGGCGCTCGATGACCTGCATCGTCGAGGACCTGAAACAGGGGACAGACGTCACCACCGCCATGCGGAACCAGGCTGACGTCTACCCCGAACTGTTCCGGAACATGGTCGAGATCGGCGACCAGACCGGAAAGCTCCCGGAAGTCCTGCGGTCGCTGGCGGACCACTACGACAACAGCCTCCGGCTGAAGCGGGACTTCACGTCGGAGATCATGCTTCCCATCTTCCAGTTCGTCGCCGCCGTGATCATCATCGGCGGCCTGATCTGGATCCTGGGAATGATCGCGGAGCTCAAGGGGGGATCGCCAGGGACCGCCGGCAGCGAGGAACCCGCCGACATCCTCGGCTGGGGACTGCAGGGGACGCCGGGCGCGATCAAGTGGTTCGTCGGCTGGGGAATCCTCATCGGCGGCCTGATCCTCAGCTACCTGCTCCTCCAGAAGTTCTTCCCCGGCCTGCGGCTCCTGCACCGGGTCCTGCTCCAAGTGCCGGTCATCGGACGGTGCATGCAGTCATTCGCCCTCGCCCGCTTCTCCTGGGCGTTCCACCTGACCCAGGAGGCGGGCCTGCCGGTCGACCAGAGCCTCGTCTCGGCACTCAACGCCACCGGCAACGCCCACTTCCAGGCCGCCGCGCCGGCGATGACCGCCGGCCTGATGCGCGGCGAAACGATCACCGAGACCTTCCACAACTCGGGACTGTTTCCCCGCGACTATCTCCAGATGGTCCACGTCGGTGAGACGACCGGAACCGTCCCCGAGATCCTGCACCGGTTGAGCCCGCAGTTCGAGGACCAGGCCCGCCGGAGCCTCAAGCTCCTGGCGACGACCGCCGCCTCGCTGGTCTGGACCGCCGTGGCGGCGTTCATCGTGATCATCGTGTTCCGGATTGCCGCCTGGTACATCGACGTCCTCGAAAAGGCGATGGACAGCGCCTTCGGCGGCTGAGGGGGCGGGCCTCCGCCGGGGAGCGGGGGTCGTCCGAGCGGGCTGGAATTCTCCCAGGTCGTTCCGTCCACCCCGGCATTTCGTCCCCCGTCATCCCGTCTCCCGGTCATCTGTGCTGAGCGATCGCCATGAGTGCTGAAACCACCTTCCCCTTCCTGCGGTCGGACGTGCACCGAACGCACGCGATGGTGGAGCTGGCCCCAACCTTCGGGACGGCCCCCTGGACGGACCTGGAGCGGGCCGCCTCCTCGCTGGTGGCGGAGTCCCACGGGAAGTCCAACGTCCGCTGGGTGGTCGACCTCTCGCCGCTGACCCAGCTCAACAGCTCGGGGATGGCCTTCCTGCTGCGGCTGTGGAAGGACCTGGGGCTGCGCCCCGGCTCGTTCGCTCTCGCCTGCCCCTCCAGCGACGTGCGGGAAACGATCGCGACCGCCGGGATGGGGAAGCACTGGACGATCGGCGAAAGCCGCGAGGCGGTGATGCGGACCCTCGGCCTCCGTATGGAGGAGGCGCGGTCGTCCGGAATGTTCGCCAGTCCCTTCCGCAGCAACGGGAACGGCGCGGCCGCCGGAACCTCCGTCACACCTGCGGTCCCGGGTGCCTCTGTCGGACCGGAGTCGTCCGCGGCCCACGCGACAGAGTCTTCCCCGCTGGCTCGCCGCGAGCCCTCCGCGCTGCGGCATGAGCTGATGCAGATCCTGGAAATCGCGGGGCCGGCCCCGTTCGTCGACCTCCTGTTCGACCGGGCCCTCTCGCTGCACGCGACCGATGTCCACTTCGACCCGCACGAAGACGGGATGCACCTGCGGTTCCGGGTCGACGGACTGATGCACGAGATCGCCATCCTGCCGATGGCGACCGCCGTCCAGGCGATCTCGCGGATCAAGCTGATGGCCCAGATGGACATCACGGAGAAGAGGCTCGCGCAGGACGGCCACATTCCCGACGCCTCCAAGCGGCACCATGCCGACGTCCGGATCGGCACGGGCCCCACGATCCACGGCGAACGGGCGGTCCTGCGGCTCATGCCCGACGCGACGAACTTCGTGGGGCTGGGTGACCTCGGCCTGACGGAAGATCAGCAGCGGCGGCTCGAGAAGTCGGTCACGGCGCCATCGGGGATCATGCTCTTTGTGGGGCCGGTCGGGAGCGGCAAGAGCACCACGACCTACACCTGCCTGGCGATGCTGAACCGGCCGGAGAGGTCGGTCGTCACGATCGAAGACCCGGTCGAGCGGCGGATGCACGGGGTGAACCAGATCCAGACCGACACGCGCATCGAGTTCGGTTTCGCCGCCGCGCTGCGGGGAGTCCTGCGGCAGGACCCGGACGTCATCATGGTCGGCGAGATCCGCGACGCCGAGACCGCCCACATCGCGGTCCGGGCCTCGATGACGGGGGTCCGCGTCCTGAGCACGCTGCATGCGAGCGACACGGCGTCGGCCGTCGACGTCCTGCGGCAGTTCGACATCCCGCCGATGTTCATCGCCGACAGCCTCAACGCGGTCGTCGCGCAGCGGCTGGTCCGGAAGATCTGCGGACTCCAGCGGGAATCGTTCACTCCGGACGCCGGGCTGGGAGCGGTCCTCAAGCTCAGCCCCGAGGCGGTCGGGGCGACTCAGCTCGTGCGGGGGATCCCGGCGGACGTCAACTTCTTTACGGGCTACAACGGACGGACCGGCATCTACGAAGTCATGACGATGGGGCCCGGGATCCGCGATGCGATCCTGGCGAACCAACCGAGCGCGGTCGTGTTCGACCTGTCGCGGCAGCACGGGATGATGACGCTCGAAGAGGCGGCGATTCAGAAGGTGCTGGCGGGGGTCACGACGATCGAAGAGATGCTCCGCGTACTGACGGTCTGACAGACCAAGCGCGGGATTCCGAGTTTCGCAGCTTTGAAGGTTTTGAAACGCAGAGGCACAGAGGCCGCAGAGGTGTGTCCTCGGTGGGGGCGTTGAGACGTCCGAGACATTTCCGTGGCAGAGGAGGGGAGCCACAGATGAACACGGATCAACACAGATAGAGGCCGGGATGCGCGATTCTGGCTGACCATCGAGCCCGGCCGTTCTCCATGCCTTCTTCTCTGCGCTCTCTGTGCGTCTGTGTTTCAAAACCCGAACGCTCAAAGCTCACGACGTCGGAGCTCGTATCCCGTCCATCGGAGGCATTTGCCCGACCTCGCCCGCATAGTGCATCAGTCGCTGCCGATGTATAACCCTCTGCGGTTCCGGAAACGTCCTCCTCCGCGGCGATGGCATTCATGACGAGACTTCTCAAGAGCTCATTCGGACTGGTCCTGGCGATCGGAATGGGAGTGGCGGTCGGCCGCAGCGCCCGGGCCGAGCTGCCTAAGGCGGAGAGCGTGAAAGCCGTCCCGCTGTTCACGGTCCCGAGCTACTGCGAGGGGGTCGTGTTCGACAAGGAGGGGCGGGGCTACGTTTCGTGGGGGAAGTCGATCACCCGCTTCACGGTCGATGGAGAGAACAAAGTCTGGGCCGAGACCGGCGCTCCGAACGGCCACAAGATCCTGGCCGATGGGACGCACCTTGTCTGCGACGCCAGCCAGCACGCCGTGCTCCATCTCTCGGCCGACGGCAAGATGCTGCCGCATGCCTCCAAGGAGTGCGCGGGCAAGCCGCTGCGGGGGCCCAATGACCTGACGCTCGACGCGGCGAACGGCGGGTTCTATTTCACCGATCCGGGCGAGTCCGGCAAGGAGAAGCCGATCGGGACGGTGCACTACGTCGACAAAGCGGGGAAGACGCATCTCGTCGACGACGGCTACGCGTTCTCGAACGGGATTGTCCTGACGCCGGACGGCAAGACGCTGTATGTCGCCGAGAGCCAGTACAACCGGGTCTGGGCTTACGACGTCACCGGTCCCGGTCAGGTGAAGAACAAGCGGCTCCTGGTCGATCTGCCGAAGAAGGACGAGTCGACGGGGCAGATCGACAACCAGCCGGACGGGATGTGTCTGGATCAGGCGGGGAACCTTTACGTGGCGCATTACGGAATGCGGCAGGTGCAGGTCGTGAGTCCTGAAGGCAAGATCGTGGCCCGTTATCCGGGTGGGAACCTGACGACGAGCAACGTGGCCTTTGGCGGGCCGGAGCACAATCAGCTGTTTGTGACTGGCGCGATTGGTGACGAGGCGAACAAGGGGGGCGTGTTCCGGCTCGACCTGGGGGTTTCGGGGCTGAAGATCCTGCCGAAGTAGACGAGGCGCAGGAGGCGTGGTCTGTGCGCGTCCTTGCCGGACGGACTCTCATAGCTCAAACCCAACGTGCCACGGCAGCCAGGGGTCAAGGGGGCCACGCCCCCTTGCCGCCGGAGGCATTCCTGTGAGGAACCGTGGGACACAACGGATGTCCCCTTTGTGGTACCGGCACTTCGAACTCACCGCTCGCTCTGCAATCCCCGCGGGTTGGCGAGGGAGCATCCGGCACGCTGTCCGCGTTTGGATACGATCTCCTTCAGACATCTCTCGACGGCCAGGCCTCCGGCGGGCAAAGGGGCGTTGCCCCTCTGCACTCCCCACCAGGGTGCCCCTGGACCCGGTCAGGGGCCCTGCCTGCGGATGTCGACGCCGACCCGCTGTGACCACTCCGAAAGCAACCGCTCAAACATCGGCCCCGGACGCCCGGAACCGATCGGCCGGCCATCGACCGCCGTCACCGGCATCAGGCAGTACCCCGAACTCGACAGCAACGCCTCCGCCGCGCCCGAGAGATCAGCCTCGGTCAGCGGCGCGGTCCGCGACTCGATCCCCATCGAGCGGGCCATGTCGCGAAGATACGCCTGACTGATCCCCGGCAGCGTGCTTTCAGGGCCAGGCGTCAGCAGCACGTCGTCGCGGACAAGGAACAGATTCCCCGTGCTCGTCTCGGTCAGCCGCCCCGCATGGTCGAGCAAAAGCGCCGAAGCCGACGGATCGATGTCGTGAGCCAGTGCGTCGGCCAGATACCAGTGCAGCCGGCTGCGGTTCTTGATCGCCGGGCTGACGACATCCGCGGGCATCTGCCGGATCTCCGGAATGACAAGCCGCTGTCCCTCCGCGAAGTCCCGGTGCCAGCGATCGAACGGCAGCGGAACGCTGTGGATCGCCAGGGTGGCCCGCGGCCCGAGCCCCAGGCGAGCGGCATCGGCCCCAGTCGGACCCGGGGTCGCGAAAATGACAATCCCGAAATCGAGCTTCAGCGACGTCTCGACGGACTCGCGGAGGACCACCTCCTGAACCGCATCGAGAATCTGCTCCCGCGTCTCCGGAGTTCCGATGCGCGTCGCCGCCAGGGAACGTTCAAGGCGGTCGAGGTGCTCCTCCAGGAGGAACGGCTGGTGGTGGAACGTCCGCAGACGCTCGGTGACCGTCGCCCCCTGCAGGAATCCACGGTCCCAGACCGGGAGGCGAAGCTCTTCGAGCGGAAGGAATTCGCCGTTGAAATAGGCTGTCGACATGGCCGGAGGAGCATATCAAGTTCGGCGCCCGATGGTCCGTTCGGGAAACAGGGCCGGCGGCGGGCCGGGCGGACGCCGGCGCCGTCAGGGCGGCGCAATTTCTCCCGTCGGAACCCCGCGGGACACCTCCGGAGGACAGAAGGCTTTCTCTGTTCCTTTGTTAAGGCGGTGCGCCGTAGAATCGATGACCCAGGATTTCCTCCGCACCAAGCTGCGCCATGAGAACGCTCGCCGTCTGCATATTCGCCGGAATCGTCAGCAGTCTCGTCACCCTGTGGATGCTCAACGGAGCTCCCATGGGGCAGTCGGACGCCCAGGTTCCGCCGTTCTCCTCCCGTGCCAAGGGGAACGAGGAGAAGCCGTTTCAGGCGGCCCGCGCCAACGCCTTCAACGCCGAGGGGCTCACGCCGGACGAGCTGATCAACGTCACGGTCTACGAGCAGTGCAACAAGAGCGTCGTCAACATCTCGACGACCGCCCGCTCAGGGCGTCTGTTCAGCGTCACCGAGCAGGGGAACGGCTCGGGAGCGGTCATCAGCCGCGACGGGCACATCCTGACGAACTTCCACGTCATCAGCGGGGCGTCCCAGATCACGGTGAACCTCCAGAGCGGGGAGTCCTACGGGGCCAAAGTCATCGGCAAGGACCCGCTGAACGACATCGCCGTCATCCAGATCGACGCTCCCGAGGAGGAGCTGTTCCCCGTCGAACTCGGCGATTCCGAGACGCTCAAGGTCGGGATGCGGGTCTTCGCCCTCGGCAACCCGTTCGGCCTCGACCGGACGATGAGCTGCGGGGTCATTTCGAGCCTGAATCGCACACTCGAGATCCACGAGAACTGGGTCATCAAGTCGATCATCCAGATCGACGCCGCCATCAACCCCGGCAACTCCGGAGGACCGCTGCTCGATTCGCACGGCCGGCTGATCGGGATCAACACCGCTATTGCCAGCCGGGTCGGGGAGAGCGCCGGGATCGGGTTCGCGATCCCGGTGAACCTGATCCGCCGCGTCGTTCCGGAGCTCCTCAAGTACGGGCGGGTCGTGCGGGGTGAGATCGGGATCACGCACGTCAGCCAGATCGAGCAGGGGCTGCGGATCCGCCGTCTGAGCCCGAAGGGACCCGGCGAGCGGGCGGGGCTGCGAGGTCCCAAGCTGGTCCGCCGCGGCCCGTTCATGCTGGAGGATATCGGTGCGGCGGACGTGATCATCAAGGTCGACGGGGAGAAGATCGAGACCCCGGCGGACTTCCTGGGCCGGATCGAGTCCAAGAAACCGGGCCAGAAGGTGGTCGTGACTGTCCTTCGCGAGGAGCAGGAAGTCGACGTCACGGTGCTGCTGGGAGGCGAGGAGATGCCGGCCAGCGCGGAAGTGGATCTCTGAGCTCGGCTCGAACCGCCTCCCCGCCGGCACGGCGTCCGCTCGCTCAAACCCAACGTGCCAAGGCAGCCAGGGGTCAAGGGGGCCACGCCCCCTTGCCGCCGGAGGCACTCCTGTGAGGAACCGTGGTGCACAACGGACGTCCCCTTTGTGGGGCCAGCGTTGAGGACTCCCTCACATCACACCGCTCGCTTTGCGATCCCCGCGGGTTGGTGAGGGGACATCCGGCACGCTGTCCGCGTTTGGACACGATCTCCTTCAGACATCTCTCGACGGCCAGGCCTCCGGCGGGCAAAGGGGCGTTGCCCCTCTGCACTCCCCACCAGGGTGCCCCTGGACCCCGGTAGGCCGATGGCGAGTCACACTAAACATTTGAACAGAACTCTTCGTCAGACATCCCCAGGCACGCCCGGCGAGATCAACATTTGCTGATCCGAGATAGACATTCAGGTCGACAGTTTGCATGATGGATCGGTCCGCCGTTCGTCCCTCCCACTCTCCGGCCCACCTGCTCCTTCGGGGATGCGTCCATGCTCATTCGCGTTCCAGGCCTGCCCGGCAAAGATCTGTGTGATTCCCACCTCGGCGTGACCCGTCGCGACGTCCTCCGCGTCGGCGGATCGACCATGATGGGGCTGTCCCTGGGAGCGATGCTGCAGGCCAAGGCCCAGGCGGCCGAGACCATCGGCGGCGCGGGCTGGGGCAAAGCCAAGAGCGTCGTCCTGTGCTATCTCCAGGGGGGACCGAGCCACCTCGACCTCTGGGATCCCAAGACGGACGTTCCCGACAACGTGAAGTCGGTCTTCAAGCCGATCGATACCAAGCTCCCCGGCGTGCAGGTCACGGAACTCCTGCCGAAGATCGCCGGGATCCTCGATAAGACGACGCTCATCCGCTCGATGAGCTATACCCCGAACGGGCTTTTCAACCACACCGCCGCCATCTACCAGATGATGACCGGCTACACGACCGACAAGGTCAGCCCCTCTGGCCAGCTCGAGCCCCCCTCGCCCAAGGACTTCCCGAACTTCGGCTCGAACATCATCCGGCTCCTGCCCCCCAAGGTGCCGATGCTCCCGTTCGTCATGCTTCCCCGCCCGCTGCAGGAGAGCAACGTCGTCGGCAAGGGGGGGACCGCCGGGTTCCTCGGCAAGGCGTATGACCCCTATACGCTCTATCCGGCCGGCGACGACATGGACATGGCGAAGATGACCCGCATCCGGGTCGAAGACCTCGAAATGCGGGCGGACGTCTACGGCCAGCGGCTCGAGCGGCGGGCCAAGCTCCGCGACGTGATCAACGACGGGATGCCGGAGATCGACCGCGCGGTCCAGCACCTCAACCTGAATGAATACTACGACCAGGCTCTCTCGCTGATCGCCTCGGGCCGGGCCCGCGACGCCTTCGCGCTCGATCAGGAGAGCAAGGAGACCCGCGACCGTTACGGCCGCAACACGTTCGGCCAGAGCTGCCTCCTGGCCCGCCGGCTGGTCGAAGCGGGGACCCGGGTCGTCGAAGTCGTGTGGCCGAAGGTCGCCAACAGCGACAACCACTCGTGGGACGTCCACACCGGCCTGTCGAAGCGGATGAAAGACCAGTCCGCTCCAATGCTGGACCAGGGGCTGTCGACGCTCATCAGCGACCTCGACGAGCGGGGGCTTCTGAGCGAGACGCTCGTGATCGCCGTGGGTGAGTTCGGCCGCAGCCCGCAGCGGGGTGTCAGCACTTCGGGGAACGGAAACAGTGATGACGGCCGCGATCACTGGCCGTACTGCTACACCGCCCTTGCGGCGGGGGCTGGTCTCCGGCGGGGATATGTCCACGGGAAGAGCGACGCGACGGGTTCGGCTCCGCTGGCTGATCCGGTCCATCCGATGCAGTTGCTGGCGACGATCTACCACTCGGTGGGGATCAACCCGCAGACGATCGTTTACAACCATTTGAACCAGCCTCGCGAGCTGGTGAAGGCGGATGCGGTCAACGCGTTCTTCGCCTGATCGGCAGGTACGTCCTCGCCGGCACGGCTCCCATAGCTCAATCCCAACGTGCCACGGCAGTCTGGGGTCAAGGGGGTCTCACCCCCTTGCCGCCGGAGGCACTTCAGTGAGGAACCGTTGTAAGCAACGGACGACCGCTTTGTGAAAGCGGCGTTAAGGGCTCACCGCCCGTTTTGTAATCCCCGCGGGTTGGGGAGGGGGCATACGGCACAGTGTCCGCGCCTGGACACGGCGCGCTTCAGACAGTGTCCGACGAGACGGCCTCCGGCGGGCAAGAGGGCTTCGCCCCCTTGCATCCCCCACCAGGGTGCCCCTGGACCCGGTGGGAATGTGAAAGCGTTTTGGGCGCGGTGGACAGGCGGGGCTTTGTCCCCAAAAATTTGCCATGCCCCGCCCTGATCCCATGGCCGCCCTCTACGACCCCCGCCGCGGCGGCGCAGCATTCGAGATCGAACGGCTCAAATCAGGAGCCCGGCCCTTCGAGCCGCCCCGCACGAACGCGTTCTCCGTCTACTGGATCGAAGAGGGAACCGGAACGGTCCGCGCCGATACCGGAACCCACCGGTTCGCCGGCCGCTCCCTCCTCTGCTTCGTCCCCTACCAGCAACTGTGCCTCGAACCGGCGCGGCCGCTACGGGGAGACCTCCTCCGGTTCCACGCGAACTTCCTCTGCGTCGAAACGTTCCACGCCGAATCCGGCTGCAGCGGCGCGCTGTTCAACGACCCCTACGGCGAGCCCTCGGTCCCCCTGACCCACCCCGAGGCCGACGAGGTGCGGGAACTGATCGGCCGTCTGCATCGGGAGCAGGAAGAGCGGCGGCTCGGCTACGACGAGGTCCAGCTCGCGGCCATGAAGATCCTGCTCGTCCTGGCGACCCGGGCCAAGGCGGTCGTCAGCAACGGTGCGGCGACAAACAGCGCCGAATACCGCCACCCCGTCCTCAACAACCTCCGCGAGCTCATTGAAGAGCGGTTCCGGGAGTGGCACGCCCCGGCCGACTACGCGGACCAGCTCCACATGACGGCCAAGACCCTCGGACGGGTCGTCAAGGAGCACCTGGGCCGTTCGCTCACGGACCTCATCCGCGGCCGGATCCTGACGCACGCCAAGTGGCAGCTCCTGCACACGCTCCGGCCCGTCAAGGAGATCGCCGCCGAGGTCGGCTTCGTGGACGAGCTCTACTTCAGCCGGATGTTCAAGAAAGCGGTCGGCCTCTCCCCCCGCCAGTTCCGGGAGTTCGAAACCGAGATCCGCGGCGGAAGCAATCTGTCCATGTCTTCGTCCCGAAGGTCCATTCCGGGCCACGTGTGACCGTCTGATGATGGGCCCGTCGCCTTTTTGGCGAGAATACCCAGCGGGACCGCCCGTGGCGCGTCCCCGGAATCGACGGAGTCTCGGACATGTCTCTCACCGCTCTTCTGGAACGGGCCGCCCGGCTCGACCGCTTCGGCATGACGGTCACGCGGATCGGCCTCATCGTCGTCCTCTTGTGGATCGGGGGGCTCAAAGTCACCCCCTATGAGGCGGACGGCATTGTCCCGTTCGTCGCCAACAGCCCCTTCATGAGCTTCCTGCTGAAGGACCCAGGCCACTACAAGTCGCACATGAACCCCGAGGGGGCGCTTGTCAGCGCGAACCGCCAGTGGCACCAGGCCAACGGCACCTACACGTTCGCCATCGGCCTGGGGTCGGTCATCGTCCTCTACGGCGTGATGCTCTCCCTGCATCCCTGGTGGCCCGAGGTCGCGGCGCTCGGCAGCTTTCTCGTCTTCACGATGTCGCTGGTGACGCTTTCGTTCCTGGTGACGACCCCCGAGTCCTGGGTGCCGGCCCTCGGCGATGTCCATCACGGCTTTCCCTACCTCAGCGGGCGGGGACGGCTCGTCATCAAGGATGCGATCATGATGGGGGCGGCCCTCGTCACGATGGCGGACTCGGCGAAGGCCGCTCTACGGAAGAGAGCCGCGTCCGTGGAGAACGCGGCCTGATCGCCCGGCTGTCCCCGTTGAGTATCGCAAAAGGAAAGAGGACCGGCAGTCGACTGCCGGTCCTCTTTGTTCGTCCTCGTTCGATCTGCTACTTCCGCACGTCGTAGCACAGGATCTTGTCCCCTTCGCGGAGGTACATCTTGCCGTCGAGGATCACCGGATGGGCCCAGCTCGGACGGTCGCCGCTGCCGGGGACCTGGAAGCTGCCGACCTCCTGAAACTTCTCGGGATCCGCCTTCACGAGCGTCATCATCCCGTCCTGGTAGCGGATGTAGATGTGGCCGTCCGCCGCCGCCACGCAGGCGGAATTGCGGCCCGAGCCGCGTCCCTTCCAGACCACGTTGCCGGTCATCAGCTCGGCACAGAACGGCAGTCCCTTGTCGTCCGAATCGCCGTACAGGTGGTCCCCCACCAGCACGACGCCGCCATGCTTGTTCGCCAGGTCCGGCTTGACCGGATAGATCGCGTCAACCTTGATCGCGTCCTCCTCGCCGGCGACCTGCCGGAGCAGCGCCCCGCCGCGGCCGTACCCGGCGGTGAAGAAGACGAGGTCTCCCCGCACGATCGGGGTCGGGATGACCGAGGTGGTCTTCTCGATGTCGTAGGTCCAGAGCAGCTTGCCGTCCTGAGCCCGGACACCCATCGCGCCGCTGCCGGTCGTGGTCACGTAGACCTTGGTCCCGCCGACATCGGAGATCACGATCGACGCGTGCCCCGCGCCGCGGTCGCCGGCCCGGGAGGTGGTCCAGATCAGTTCGCCCGTCGCCTTGCTCAGCGCGACCATCGTGTTCTTTTCGCCGCCGGGGGTGCAGACCAGGCGGTCGCCGTCGACCAGGACCGACTCGCTGTAGCCCCAGATGTCCGCCTTGCTGCCGCCGAAGTCCCCCTTGAGGTCCTTGGTCCACAGCTCCTTGCCGTCCGCCGTCGCGCAGCAGATGAGTTTTCCCGTCGGGGTGATGACATAGACCTGCTCGCCATCGACCGTCGGCGTGCTGCGGGAGCTCTGCCAGGTCGGCTTCCCTTCGTTCCAGGGGGCGCCGGTCTTAGTTTTCCAGAGCGGCTTGCCGTCCTCGAGATTGAAGCACATCAGGTATTCGTCGGCGTCCGGCGCCGTCGAGGATCCGTCGCCGAGCGTGTAGAGCTTGCCGTCGGCGATGGCGGTGCTGGCGTAGCCCCGGCCGGCGCCGTCGACCTGCCACAGAAGTTTCGGGCCGTCCTTGGGCCATTCCGTCAGCAGCCCGGTGTCGGGAGCGACCGCGGTCCGGGCCGGGCCGCGGAATGTCGGCCATGAATCGGAGGGGCTGGCTGCCCAGACGAGTCCCGGCACTCCTGCTCCCACCACCGCCGCCCAAACCCATCCCCGAACACGACCGATCATGACGTTTGACTCCTGACACCGGCGGCAACCCGCGCGGCTGCCGAAGAAACAGCATAGCCCGATGCGTTCGATTGTTCGACCGCCGCAGATCGTCAGAACATCAATCCGCGTGCGATCTAGCGGCGAAAAACGTGAAGAAGATATGAAGCCGCCGCTGCTCCAGAGGGGTGAGGGAGGTGGTCCGGATGTTCGGTAAACCCAAGGGAAACTGGATGTTCAAGGGTTGGAGGGGGGGCTATGCTCCCCTCCCGAAATTTTTGTGATTTGAGGCCGTCATGAAAATCAAGTTCCCCTTCCCGCTGCCGCAGTTTCCGATCGCGGAGATGCTCCTGATTACGGGGGTCTTCTTCTTCGTGATCGTGGGGGACGTGATGTTCGATATTGTCGGGATTGTTCTCTACAAGCATCCGGCCGACTGGAACAGTGTGCTCCGCGTGATCAATCATCCGCTGGCGCCGCGATAGGGAATGCGAGCTGCCCATAGACCGGGTCCAGGGGAGACCCTGGTGGGGGATGCAAGGGGGCCACGCCCCCTTGCCCGCCGGAGGCTTGTCTCGTCGAGAGATGTCTGAAGGAGTGAGTATCTAAGCGCGGACCCCGTGTCGTATGCCCCCTCACCAACCCGCGGGGATTCCGATGCGAGCGTGGAGTCCTCAACGCTGGTACCACAAAGGGGACGTCCGTTGTGTCCAACGGTTCCTCACGGAAGTGCCTCCGGCGGCAAGGGGGTGAAACCCCCTTGACCCCAGGCTGCCGTCGCACGTTGGGTTTGAGCTATGGGCACTGTGCCGGCGAGCACGGTGCCCGAACAACCGCCCGCTAAGGGTTGGCGCAGTACGGACAGTCCCGGCGATAAATGATCCGGTGGCACCGCTGGCACTCCCGCGGCCCGTACAGCAGCGGAGGCTCAAGCTTGAACTGCTGGTAGACGAGGTACACGAACACGAGCGCGATCACCCCCACCGTCGGGGCAATGCTGCCGTGGCCGTAAACGTAGATGAACCCCACCAGCGCCAGGCAGCACAGGGAGTAGATCAGGATCACCCAGTACTTGTTGCGATGAAACGCGGTGTTCATCAGCTGGGTATTGACCGCCTCGGCCACAAAGGACTCGAGCAGGTCCAGCTTCTCCGCGTTGACCACCGCCACATTGGGGGCCTTCGCCGCCTCCAGCAGCCGGCGGACGCTATCCAGCGTGCGGTAGGCGTCGTCAAAGTCGAACGGCTGCTGGTGCGCCCAGCGGTTGCGATACTCCCGAAGCTCGCTGACAAGGCTCCGCTCGGCATGCCCCAGGTCGTGCCGGAAGATCGAGTTCCACTGGTCCCACATCACGGTCAGGAGCGCGTGGGCGTCCCAGTCGATCGACTTTCCGTCCTCCGAAACGCGGGAGCGGTCGTCGCGGAAGCTGGACGAAACGATCGACACCCACCGGTCGCGGTGAATGGTCTTGATCTTCTTCTCGACGTAGTCCTTCATCCCCTCTGAGAGGGCGCTCAGGGCAATGCCGACCCGTTCGTTGTTTGTTGCCACAAATTCACCTGACCGGCCGCTCCGCCGGCTCTGTTCCAACCGTCACGATGGCCCAACCTTCGGACGTCCTGAAAAGCATAACACCCGTCCGGCGCCGGGACATCGCGATCCCTTCGGACCGCGACCTCGACCGGAGCCGAGCGGGGGATTCTGCCGGAGCGATTTCCGCGGCCGCCCCATTCCAGTCGCCCGTCGCCCATCAAATCGATGGCTGACGACTGAAAACGGACAACTCCCTAGGACTTCCCCACGTCGTAGCACATCAGCTTGTTCTGCTCGCGGAGGTACAGCTTCCCGTCGACGACGACCGGGTGCGACCAGCTCTCCTTCTCCTGGAAAACCGGCGTGAAGGTGCCGAGAAGCTTGTAGCCTGCCGGCGTGGCGTCGATCAGGGCCATCAGCCCGTTCTGGTAGCGGAAAATCAGCTTGCCATCGACGGCGGTCACGGCGGCGGACCCGTCGGCCCCCTGCGGCGGACGCATCTTGCCCCCCCACACAACTTCGCCCGACTTGAGCTCCACGCAGATCGGGAACCCCTTGTTGTGGGCGTGACCGGCGTAAATGTGGTCGCCGATCAGGATCATCCCGCCGTGGTGGTTCTGGAACGTGTCGGCGTTGAGGAAGTACTTCTCCTCAGCCCGCACTCCGTCGCCATCCTTGATGAGCTGGAGCAGGACCGACCCGGTCCCGTAGCCGGTCGAGGCGAAGACCGAGTCGCCGGAGACGACCGGCGTCGGGATGTTGGCGACGCCGTTCGCCACGCGGTTGTAACCCCACAGGTACTGGCCGTCGCTGGCCCGCACCCCGATCACGCCCCGGCCGACGAGCTGGACGTACTGCTTCACGCCTACGGCATTCGAAATCACGATCGAGGAGTAGCCGGCCCCGTCCTTGCCCCCTTCGCCGATGTTCGGCATGGAGGTCTTCCAGATGTCGCCGCCGGTCTTCTTGTCGAGACAGACGATCATGGCGTCCGGCCCGCCGGGGGTGCACAGGACGCGGTCGCCGTCAACGAGCGGCGATTCCGAGAAGCCCCAGCCGGACATCATCTTTCCGCCGAAGTCCGAGAACTTGCGGGTCCAGTTGATCTCGCCGTTCTTCACGTCGACGCAGGTGATGGCGCCGTCGGAGCTGACGGCGTACGCCTGATCGCCGTCGATCGTCGGCGTGCAGCGGGCCCCTTCATAGCCGTGCTTGGGGGACTTCTCGGTGAGCGGGGTCGACCAGGCGATCTTCTTCGACGGGAGGTCGACGCAGATCAGGGACTGCCCCGCCTCGGTGTTGCCGGTCGTATAGAGCCGGTCGCCGACGACCGCCACGCTGGCGTAGCCCCCGCCCATCCCGTCAAGCTCCCACAGGAGCTTGGGAGGGGAGGCTTCCCAGTCGCTGCGCATCCCCTGCTCCTTGGAGATGCCGTCGCGAGCCGGGCCCCGCCACTGCGGCCAGTCGGCGGCCTGGGCGGCGGCGACTGCCAGACTTGCACACAGGACCACTCGACTGCACACCGCCAACGTCCGACGCATGCTTCCTCCCGGGACGGATAACCGACGTCTGCCGGGACGGATGGAAGTCCGGGCAGAACCTCGCCGATACGCCGTCGCGAAGCCAATCGGCCGGCAAGGTGTCCGGAGTGTAAACCCGCCCGATCACGCGGCCAATCCCCGGCGCAGCGGAATCGTCCACCGCCGAGGCGGAACGCCTCTCGGAGAAAATCGGGAGAAAGCGAGACCGGAAGGCGTCGTCGGAAACTGGACTCGAGGCGACGAGGGGCCCACGGGGCATCGCCGACCCCCTTCGTATCGCGACGGTCTCGCCCGAATCCCTCCGCCGAAGTTCGTCTCCCCGAGTCGTGGGGATGCCCGGGTCGTCAGCGCGCTATCCCTGGGCCAGGGGCGCCTTCTTTTCCTTGATGTTCGGGCACTGCTTCGCCATTTCGGCGTTGAGTTCCTTGTAGTCCGCCCACTGCTCGGGGAGGGCGTCCTCGGCGAAGATGGCGGTCACGGGGCATTCCGGCCGGCAGGCATCGCAGTCGATGCACTCGTCCGGGTGGATGAACAGCATCTGCTCACCCTCGTAGAAGCACTCCTTCGGACAGACGACGACACAATCCGTGTACCGGCATGCGAAGCACGGTTCCGCAACGACGTACGTCATAAAAGCCCCTCAGAGAAGATGACCACAACGAGAAGCGCCCTCGCCCGCGTTTTACGCCTCCCCGCGCGCGGATGTCAAGAAGCCGGCAGCGAATCGTAAGGTTCGAAGAGGCACGGCCCATCCGGCGGCGTGAATGCCTCCGATTGATCCGTTACGGCGATCCGGAACTTTGTTCTCGCCTTCACCGATCAGGCGGTTCGGCCCTGCGACAACACGCCCGCTCGAAAGCCTCCTCCATCCCGTCGGCCCGACGATCCTGGAAAGACGATCTGTACTCCACCGGCCCGCCCGCCGTTCAGCCCCGGGCCTTCTTCTTCGGCGTCTGCTTCACGAGGTCGAAGTTGATAGTGTTCGGAGACTCGGTCACGGTCGCGGTCAGCCCGGAGTTTTCGAGGTCTCCGTAGATCTCCGGAATCAGCGCAATTGAGGCTGCGTTCCCATTCGCAGCGTCTTCCGGAAGGCCCACTCCGCCCGTCGGCTGCGAATACGCGGTGATCATCACTTTGAAGCTTCCTAGCACGGCACCATCGTCATCCGTGAATGTTCCCAACTCGTAGGACCCATCATCGCGAATGTTACCCTGCGCGGACGGGCCCCCGCCGGTGGGGACGAAGAGAAGAGAGCCCGATGGGAGGGGCTTTCCTTCGAATGTCACCACCCCCTTGACCTCCGCGGTCTTCGGACGATTGCTGTTGCCCCCACAGCCCGCCAGTCCCCCAAAGGCAACCAGAGATAATACAAACAGACACGAGCGACGAAGGATCACGTATCGAATTCCCATGTTGAGTGCCGTAGGTCGCCGAAGTCCTATTCGATTCGCAGGGTCTCAAGGTCGACCGATCGCGAAGATCACTTCAGGCAGACCTCATTCTCGATTACGCCACGGAGCCAGTTGGCCACAGCCGATAGGTCGACCGAGACACTTGATGATTCCTGTTCCAACCAACGCGTCTCCCGAACCCTGCTTCCACAAGGACTGCATTCTGGTCGGACACGTGGTTTCGACAGAGCAACCTAAAAATCACCCACACGTTCGGCCTTTGCGCGAGTTCCCAGTGATTTCAGCAGGTTTAGATCCATGTGCTCGGCGAGGAACCGTACGGCACCATCCGACATGAGGAAGTTCGCGCCGCCGTCGTGGTAACTGCTGTAGGGGGTCATGTTCTCTGCGAACGAACCTCGAAAGTTGATCGGGAGCTGGATGTTTTTCGAATCGATGATCAACCGCTGAGTGGACGGCGCGGCATACCAGTAGATGCCCCATGTCCAGGGATGGATTCCTCCCCAGCCTGTCTTAGTGCCGCTTGCCCACCCCTGGGAAGAAGACGACTCACCAAGCAGGATTGTGTTGGACGAACCATCCTTGATGTCATCGATCCGGGTGTTGCTGTGCGGATACATGACCCCTGAGTTTGCCCATTGCCAGGTGGCACCGTCGGTCGGATTCGTAACATCTTCGTAGCGGCCCGCGCACGCGCGGTAGTGCAGAGCTCCCTGTCCGACAATCCAAGACAAAGTAGCGTTAACGATGTCGGGGCTGCGATTTCCAAGGAGTGATGCTGGGCAGGCCAGCGTGGGGACTGGGCCCCAAACCGGATCGCGACCGAAATGCGGGGCAGCGTCGAAGCGCCAAGGGCCGAGTTCCGTGATCGGATTCGGCGACATCCGCACCATTTTCTCGTAGCGGTTTCCCTCGTCCATGAACGGAAACAGCTTGGGAGCCCATCCCATGTTATACCCCCCACCACCGCTGTTGCTCGGGTGGCTGCCGTGGGGGAGCTGTCCGTAGGTCTCGTGATAGTTGTGGAAGGCGATGCCGAGCTGCTTGAGGTTGTTCCGGCACTGGGACGCCCGGGCCGCTTCGCGGGCCTGCTGAACCGCCGGCAAAAGAATCGCCACCAGAACGGCGATGATGGCGATGACGACGAGCAACTCGATCAGAGTGAACCCGCGCTTGGTGGCGCGGGTGGAAGCGAACGTCATTTCAGTTCCAGGTGGGCGATTGAGGCGGGACACATCCCTGATAGCACTCAGAGAACGCCTACGATGTAGGCATCCTGTGTGCCAACATCGCTGCTCCGCTCAGCAGAAGAGGTCACAGAATGCCCTAACCTCTCTTAACAGAAGAAATAAACTCGCTTCCTGCCCGCGGGAAAACGCAACGATTCACGGACGCCCCGAGAGCGTCTGCACCTTCGTCCGACGAGGCTGCCCAAAGGTTGAGCGACGCTCTGCACATCGCGGGCAGCCCAGCCGTTTCAGCGCGGTCGGTGCTCTACAGCACCCTTACGTCACCGCGGGCCACCGCCGCGGGATCGACCTGCGAGTAGGACTCGAGCGCCGGCAGCGGTTCGGTCGGCGGCTGGGTCCGGACCACGAGGACCCGCGTCGCGCAGCCCGCCTCCGCCACCTTTTCCACGAACTGCCGGCGGGATTCGTCCCAGTCGAGAAGCAGGCAGACGACCGTGGAGATCGACTCCAGGTTCTGCTCAAGCGCCGGGGTCAGATGTTCGAACGGGTTCCGACGGCAGACGTCGACGCCCGCCAGGATCTCCAGGACCGCGTCCAGGCGCCCCTGGCCCGCCTGGCTGCGGAAGACGTACATCTCCGGGCCGGCGGCAAAGATGTCGACCGCGAAGTTCTCGTGGTCGATCGCCTCCGCGACGGCGGCCATCAGCGAGACCGCCGCCTCGAACTCGGGATGGACCCGTTTGCGGACCGTCCAGCGGGCGGGGACGAACGTGTCGAGGACGAGCGCCACGCGGCAGTAGTACTCCTCCTGGTACTCCCGCACGACCGGCCGTCCGAGCCGTGCCCAGGCCCGGAAGTCGAGCCTCCGCACCGGCTCTCCCGCGACGTACTCCCGGTTTCCCAGATACTCCGGCGACTGTCCCACGCCGTTGACGTGGGTCACGCCGCCCGGCTGGTAGCGGTTGCTGAAGGGGATCACGAACTCTTCCAGCGCGTGGTAGCGCGGGACCACGGTGAGGGTCGTGCGGGGGGTCTCGTTCCCGCCGAACCGCATGAAGTTCATCGGGAACGTGCTGTGGACGTTGACCCCGGGCAGCTGGTAGACGCCGCGCTGAATCCCGACGAGCCGAACCGGAATGGCGGCCTCGGCGTTCCGGGGAAGGTGTGGCAGGAACTCGTCGGCGTCGACCTGCCGGATCGCCGACGGCCCGCGGAAGATCCCGGCCATGAGGTCGAAGGCCGGGAGCATCCCCTGGTTGACGACGCGGACGGTCCCGAGGATCGGTTCGCCGACGGTTCCGACGGCGGGGATTTCGGCCCGGACTGACAGGCGGGGTCCCAGGATGGTCCCGGTGAACTCGACGGCCCCCAGGAGGGCGACCAGTCCGCAGAAGATCTGGTAGATCGGGATGTCGACGGTCACCAGGCCCATGGCGGAGAAGAAGAGCAGGACGGCCGCTCCCCGGCCGAGCGGGGTGAGCTTGAAGCCGAGGACGAAGCGTGCCGTGCGGAATAGATAGGGGGTGCGCAGGGGATTGGGCTTTGGGAGGGTGGTGAGTCCCGACGCGTTCATTGTGTCGCGTGGCCGTCAGCGTTGAAAGGAGCAGCGACCGGTCCGAATGCTTGAACCGCGTCCTGGCCGGCACAGCTTGCATAGCTCAAACCCAACGTGCGACGGCAGCCGGGGTCAAGGGGCCAAGAAAACAACACAGGCCCCCTTGCCGCCGGAGGCGCTTCCATGAGGAACCGTGGTAAGCAACGGGTGTCCCCTTTGTGGAGCCGGCGTTGAGGACTCCCTCAATCCACACAGCTTGCTTCGCAATCCCCGCGGGTTGGTGAGGGGGCATACGGCACGTCATCCGCGCTTGGACACGATCTCCTTCAGACAATTCTCGACGGCCAGGCCTCCGGCGGGCAAAGGGGCGTTGCCCCTCTGCACTCCCCACCAGGGGTTACCCCCTGGACCCCGACTGACAAAACGAAAACGCCCGCACGAGCCGTGCGGGCGCTTTGAAGTCTGCAATGAGGGGACCGGGCGCACCCAGTCCACCAACCGACCACTACTGGATCGGATTGTACGTCTCGGCATTCTCGCCAGCACGAGCCGCCTTGTACTCCTGATGAGCACGACGCGTGTTCGGCAGGAGGTACTCCTCACCCGCCGGGAAGTACTGAATATCGTCTTCCAGATAGTGGGCCGACGGCAGCGTCTGTCCACCAATCGTCGTCTGACAGCCGCACAGCGAAGCGGAGATCAGGAGGCCCCCAAGAGCCAGACCGGCGGATCGCTTCAGGTTCAGACGGACATTCATTGCCAATGCTCCAGGGAGCGGAGTAACCATGTCTTCGGCAGAGCGGCGAGAGATTCGCCGACACCGAGATTGATCGACCCGCCACGCCCGGAGTCTTCAGAACATTCCGCAGTTTCCGGAAATTTTACCGGACCGGTCTTCCCAGTCCGGCCGGTTTCACCGTCACCTCCGGCGAACCGCGCATCCCCCGAGCGTCAGTCACATTCGGGAGGCACCGTTCAATCCGCGATGTCTACGCGGGCCCAGCGATTTCACTATTTGCCGCCATCATCGCATCTCCCCCCGCTTGACATCATCCGATCTGTAAGGTGTCGCGGCAAATCTGAACTGTCAGCCGTGTTCCATCACAACGTCACCACGGACTGGGGCCTGCCCGCCGTCGCCAACTCTTTGCGACGGGCGGCAGAGGCGACTCCCCCGGACCAGAGCTTAGGAGTCCAGCATGCTCGTCCTCTCACGTCATCGCGATGAAAGCATCATGATCGGTGACAACATTGTCATCACGGTCGTGGACATCCGCGGGGACAAAGTGCGCCTCGGAATTCAGGCGCCCTCGGACGTTCCCGTGCACCGCGAAGAAGTCTACGAAGCAATCAAGCGTGAAAACGCGACGCGGGAACAAAAGGCGACGGTCTGATCCTCGCCCCGTTCCACCGACGTCACGCCCCTCCCCCCGAGGGGCTTTTTTGTTGGGGGGAGCCCGCCGCCCGGCCTGAAAACGGGCCTTGTCAGCCGGAAAACGACCCGCGTATCGTTCCGGAATGCTGCGCTCCCCCCAACACGCCCGGGCGCTGGTCCGCACCCTGTGGGGACTGGCGATCCTCTGCTCCTGCGGCATCGCGGACGCGCGGGAGCCGTTCGCGGCGTATTTTGACGGTCTCCGGGCCCAGGGGCTGTTCCGGCTCGCCGAGCAGTACGGGCTCCGCCGACTGAGCGAAGGCCGGCTTTCGTCCGCCGAACAGTCCGAACTGGCGGTCGAGCTCTCCCGGACCTTCTCCCTCCACGCCCTGACCACCGGCGGGACGGACCAGGAGGAGCTCTGGAAACGGGCGGAGGAGATCCTCGCCCCGCCCCTCGACGAGGGGCGCCCCAATCCGCGGCGGCTCGAGGCGGCGGTCCAGCGGGCGCTCCTCACGATCGACCGCGGTGTGGCACTCGGATGGAACGCCCAGCTCGACACCGGGAATCCGCAGGTCGCCGAATCGGCCCGGTCGCTTCTCCAGCGCGGAATCGTCGAACTGAAGTCGGCCGGCGACACGCTGCAGAGCGAGATCAAGCGGGGAGGGGTGACGTCGGCGCAGATCGCGGACGGGGCGATCAGTCCGGCGGAGCTCCGCCGGCTGCAGGAGCGGGTCCTGATGCAGCTCGGTCTCGCGCAGGTGGAACTCGCCCGTGTTGCTCCCAGCACGCCGGCGCGGACGCAGGCGGCGCGGGACGCGATCGCGGTCCTCGATCCGCTGGCCCGTTCGCGTTCCACCTTCGCCAATGAAGCCCGGATCCAGAAGGTGGTCGCCTTCCGGCTCGGCGGCGACCTCGACCAGGCGATGACGCTCGCGAACGATCTCGCCAACGACGACCTTCCGGCCCGGTTCCAGGACCGCGTTCTCGCCGAGCAGGTCCGGATTCTTGTTCGCCAGGGAAAGCACCCCGACGCCATCGCGCGGGTCCTGGAAGCGAGGAAGACTCGCCCCGAGTTGAGCGAGGAGGTCCGAGCCGAGTTCGTCGAGGCGCTCCTGGGGGCGTGGGCCCTTGCCCGTGACCGGAAGGACGAGACGCTGGCGGCGGACATCTGGAGCCGCCTGTCGCGCGAAGTCGAGTCGATGCAGGGGCCCTGGCAGGTCCTGGCCCGGCGGCGGATGGAGACGATCGACGAAGTCCGGACCTACGGGAGTGAGCTGGCGGGCCAGATCCGCCTCGCCCGCCAGCACTACCAGGCGGGCCGGACCGACGAGGCGCTCCAGCAGTTTGCCGCCGCCTCGCAGACGGCCCGCGGACTCGGGAAGCTGGACGCGATGGTCGAGATCGAGTCGACCCGGGCTTCGGTCCTGATCCGCCAGAAGCGTTATGCCGACGCCGCGGCAGCCCTCCAGGCGGTCCTCGACCAGCCGACGGCGGGCGACAAAGCGGCCGAGCTGTCGCTGCTGCGGGCGTGGACGCTGGGACAGTGGGCGGCCGCGGAACCGTCGGCCGAGCATCGCCGGGCCTATCTTGAGGCGCTCGAACAGCAGCGGAGCCGCTATCCCGGGAACGCCACCGCGTTTGAAGCGGCCTGGCTCCTCGCGCTGGTCCGGACCCAGGACGAGGACTGGGACGCCGCCATTGCGCTGCTCGAAACGATTCCTCCCGAAGCGAAGTCGTTCGAGGAGGCCCGCGTCCGGCTGGCGCGGGCCTACGTCGAACGGTGGCGTGCCGCCCGCGCCAGGAACCGGGACCTCCCGCAGGCGCAGGCAGCCGCAGAAAACGGGCTCAAGGCGCTGGTGGCGGGACTTCCCGGTCCGCCGCAGTCCTGGACTCCGGCCCAGTCGCTGGCGGCGCTCCAGCTCCCTCGCTTTCAGATGATGCGCGGGGCTGCGGCCGGCGGCGGGACGGCGGACCTGGGCGGAGACGCGGTGCTCCAGCGGATCGAACAGAGCGTCGAAGTCGCCCGGCGGACGGCGGAGCGGGACCGGGTCGAGATGGATCCGGCCTGGAACGACGTCCTCAGTCAGGCGACGCGGCTGGGTATCGTCCAGTCGGCGGCGCAGCGGGACTTTGCGGGGGCACGGGCCCGGCTCGCCACCCTGCAGGAGGGGCCGCCGGAGGAGATGCTGAATGTCCTGCTGGGGCTGGCGGACGTCGCCGCCGATCTGCCCCCCGAGGCGCAGCGGGAGCTCGGACGCCTGCAGCTCGACGCCGCGCGGCGGCTGGAGCCGCGGCGTGCGGAACTGAGTCCAGCGTTGCAGCGGAAGCTGTCGGAGTGTCTGGCTCAGGCCTATACGGTGACCGGGAACCTTCCTGAGGCCGTTGATATCTACGAGAACCTGCTCCGCTTGGAGCCGGGAAACCGGGAGCTGATCCGTACCACTGCCGGGCTTCTGCTGCGGCGGGGGCAGCGGACCGACATTGAGCGGGCTCGCGGGTGGTGGCAGAAGCTGGAAGCGCTGGAAACGAAGGGTTCCGCGGAATGGCTCGATGCCCGGCTGCGGCTGGGTGAGGCGATGCTGGCGCTCGGCCAGAACGCGGAGGTGCTGAAGCTCGTGCGGGTCACGCGCATTCTGTATCCGCAGGCGGGCGATGAAGCGTTGCGGGCGAAGGTCGCCGAGCTGGAGCGCGCGGCGCAGGCGGCTGGAGCGCGGCCTGCTGCACCTCCACGATGACTCGCAGCTGAGTCTCGAACCATCTCCTTGCCGGCCCGACTGTGCCACGTCAAACCCATCGTGCCACGGCAGCCGGGGTCAAGGGGGTCTCACCCCCTTGCCGCCGGAGGCGCTTCCATGAGGAACCGTGGTAAACAACGGACGTCCGTTTTGTGGTACCAGCGTTGAGGACTCCCCCAATCCACACAGCTTGCTTCGTAATCCCGGCGGGTTGGTGAAGGGGCATCCGGCACGTCGTCCGCATTTGGCCCCTCGCTCCTTCAGAGAAATCGAGACGAGACGGGCCTCCGGCGGGCAAAGGGGCCTTGCCCCTCTGCACTCCCCACCAGGGTGCCCCTGGACCCGGTTCAAAAGATGTTCCGAACGATGCCTGGCGATTTCACTCGTCCGAGTGCTCCATCCCCTTCGCCCGGCGAAGCGCCGACAAACCAAACTTCTGCGCAATCTGATCCGACACCCGATCCAGATCGCTCTGCCGCGAACGGGCGGTGTCATCAAACAGCAACCGCTGCGTCTTCCCCGACCGGTCGAATCCCGAAACCCCAAACCCCAGCAGCCGAACCGGCAGATGCTTGGGCGGCAGACGATGGTCCAGCAGGTCCAGCCCCGCCGTGACGAGCTGCTGCGTCACATTCGTCGGCTCCGGCAGCGTGACGGACCGGGTGATGATCCGGAAGTCGGAGAACCGCACCTTCAGGTCAACCGTCCGCCCCCGCAGATCATGCCGCCGCAGCCGCCGCCCCACCTGCTCGACAAGCTCGACCAGCCACGACCGCAGGACCTCCTGGTCGTCAATGTCTTCCGGAAAGGTCGTCTCGTGCGAGATCGACTTCGCCTCGCGGTCCGGCACAACCGCCCGGTCATCGATCCCACGGGCCAGCCGCCAGTAGTGCTCGCCTGAGCTTCCAAAGCGAGAGACCAGCTCGTCTGACGACAGGGCCCGCAATTGCCCGATCGTCCGGATCGCGAGCGTTTCGAACACCCGCCCCGTCACCTTCCCGACTCCCCAGATCCGGCCGACCGGCAGGGGATCAAGGAACGCTTCCACCCCGTCGGCCGGGACGACGACGAAACCGTCCGGCTTTCGCAGGTCGCTGGCGATCTTGGCCAGGAACTTGTTCGGCGCGACACCGACTGAGGCGACGAGCTGCAGCTCCTCCCGGATCTGCTCTTTGATCCGCCGCGCGATCGTCTCCGAGGAGCCGAACAGGGCTTCACTGCCGGTGACGTCGAGGAACGCTTCGTCGAGCGAGAGCGGTTCGATCAGCGGCGTGTAGCGTTCGAAGATCCCCCGGATCTCCCGGGCGATCGCCGCGTAATGCTGCATCCTCGGCCGGATGAAGATCGCCTGCGGGCAGAGTCGCTTCGCCCGCGCGGCCGACATCGCGCTGTGGACCCCGAACTTCCGGGCCGCGTAGCTCGCCGCCGCCACGACTCCCCGCCCCTCCGCCGTCCCCCCGACCACGACCGGCTTGCCGACGAGCGCAGGATCATCCCGCTCCTCGACCGAGGCATAGTAAGCGTCCATGTCGACATGAAGGATCATCGATGCACCGCTCCCGCTCCCCCTCCCCCTCCCGCGGTCCCCATCATACACCCCGTCCGCCGAAGTCCTTATCGTACGGTGACGGCCGCGCCCTCACCCGGCGATCGGCGGACGACCTCGAAACGGATGATCGAACGGACCACCCGATGAGTGACGGTTTGCCGACCGCGGCCGCCTCGGCCTCTGGCCCCTCTTCCCCTGCTGCCGCCTCCGCTGCGTCCGCTCCTCCGCCGCCGTCACGACTGATGGCGGTGATCGACGTCGGGACGAGCTCGATCCGGATGGCGATCGCCGAGACCCGGCCCGACGGCTCGGTCAAGATGCTGGAGTCCCTCTCGCAGGGGGTCCGGCTCGGCCGGGACACGTTCACCAAGGGGGAGATCTCGAAGGGGACCATCGAGGACTGCGTTCGCGTGCTGCGGTCGTACCGGCACAAGCTCGACGAGTACCAGATCCAGCGTCACGACCAGATCCGCGTCGTGGCGACGAGCGCCGTCCGCGAGGCGACGAACCAGCTCGCCTTTGCCGACCGGATCTACATCGCGACCGGCTGGAACGTCGAGGTCCTCGACGAATCCGAAGTCCAGCGGATCACCTACAGCAGCGTCCGTCCCTGGATGCAGGCCCAGAAGGCCCTCACGGACGAAGGACTGATCATCGCCGAGGTCGGCGGAGGGAGCACCGATCTCCTGGTCGTCGATTCCGGCAACATCGCCTACTCGCACTCGTACCGGCTCGGCTCGCTCCGGCTCCGGCAGCAGCTCAATACGCTCCGCGCGCCGCAGACCAAGTATCGCGAGATCATGGAGGGGGAGATCCTCCGGCAGCTCGAGACGATGCCCGACCACCTGCCGCAGGGGCATCAGATGCAGATGGTCGCCCTCGGGGGGGACATGCGGTTCCTGGCCCGCGAGCTCCACGACGACGACCTCGACTCCGACTCCCTGGCGTCGATCACGGTGAGCGAGCTCTCGGAGTTCGTCGACTCCTTCATTAAGCTCACGGAAGACGCGGTGATCCGCCGCTACAAGCTCTCGTTCGCCGAGGCCGAGACAGCCGGGCCGGCGATGCTGGTCTATCTCGAACTGGCGCGGCTCCTCAACGTCGAGCAGATCTACGTCACGGACGCGAACCTCCGGGACGGCATCCTCCGGGAGATCGCGGCCGGCGGCCGGTGGACCGACGAGTTCCGGGCCCAGGTGATCCGCTCCGCCCTCGAGCTGGGTCGAAAGTACAACTTCGATGAGGACCACGCCCGGCAGGTGGCGGAGCTCAGCCGCCAGCTGTTCGATCTCCTCCGGGCCGAGCATGGGCTCGACCCGCGGTTCCAGATCCTCCTCTACCTCGCGGCGCTGCTGCACGAGATCGGGGGCTTTGTCAGCAACAACAGCCTGCACAAGCACTCGATGTACCTGATCATGAACAGCGAGCTGTTCGGCCTGTCGGCTCACGACGAAACGCTCGTGGCGCTCGTCGCCCGCTACCACCGCCGCGCTTCCCCCAAGCCGCTCCACCCGGTCTTCAACGTCCTCGACCGGGACAACCGGGTCGCCGTGGCCAAGATGGCGGCGCTGCTCCGGATCGCGATTGCGCTCGACGCTTCGCGAAGCGGCCGTGTGACGGAGATCAACGTCTCGCGGCACCGGAACGCGCTCGTGATCGTCGCTCCGCACCTCGACGACCTGAGCGTCGAGCAGCTCGCGATCAAGCAGGCCCGGACGATGTTCGAGGAGGTGTTCGGGATGTCGGTCATGGTCCGGACCGCGGCCCGCTCGGACCATCGGACCGAGAGCGCCCAGCTCTGACGAGGCTGGGCCGCGCGGTTGTCCCGCCGCCTCCACGGCGAAATCGGAAAATCGCGATGATCCGTTGACCGGTCTTCCACGTTGCGAAGGAGTGCGGCGGTCCGGAGCCACCGGTTCCGCTGGGGGCCTTGGGGTCCACGGCTTTCATTCGGGCGGCCTATGACGTTCCTCTTCCTGCTCTTCGACGCCGCGGTGATCGGCGTCATCATCGCCCTCATGGAACAAGAGGGCTTTCCCGGCTGGGCCCCGATGATCGGAACGGCGCTCCTGGTCGGTCTCGGGAGTGTCGGGGTCGATCGCGTGTTTCCCGACCTCACCGAGTTCCCGAGGGCCATCCTGAGCAGCGCCCTGGGTGCCGTCATCGGCGTGATTCTGGTCGCCTGGGCCTGCGAAATGACCCTCCGCCGGGCGGCGATCGCCATGGGAATCTTTTTTGCAGTGAAGCTCTGCCTGATGTTCATCGTCCAGCAGATGGTTGGCTCGGTGGAGTGACGCCGCGGCGTGCGGATCGGGTTCCTCGGAGCTGCGGCGATCCGGAGACAGCGGTGATTCGAACTCCCGGGCCGGAAGGAGTTCCGCCATGAAGTCCATGAGCTGTATCGAAGCCTGTCAGAAGTGCGCCGTCGCCTGCCAGCACTGCCTGTATCAGATGGCGGGGATGAAGAGTTCCAACGACTGTCCCAAGTGCTGCATCGAGTGCGTCGACCTCTGTGAGCAGTGCGTCCGGGCGATGGTCCGGGAGAGCCGGTTTGCATCCCGGATCTGCGGCTTGTGCGCGGACGCCTGCGACTGGTGCGCCGACCAGTGCGGCCAGCACGATCACGAGCATTGCCAGAAGTGCGCCGCCGCGTGCCGCGCGTGCGCGAAGGAATGCCGTCAGATGGCCACCGCCGCGTGAACCGACGGAGCACGCAAAGCACGTCGAGGCTGGGTTGAACCTCTGTCAACGCCGGCTGGGCCTCCGGGGACCGGTCTCTCTTCCGGTCGCGTGCCAGGCCGCCGTAGGATTCTGCTAGACGCCCCGGCGACGTTCGCTCGCCGCGGCTTCTCCGCACTTCCCGTCGCACCGGCCCCTCGACGCTCCGTTCGGGGTGCCCGGCTTTCCTTCAGGACCTTCCTCTGTTGTCGCTTCGCCTCGCCTCTTCGGCGCCATGGCTCATGGCTCTCGTCGCGCTCGGCGCAAGCTTTTCCCTCGTCGGCTGTACGGAATCAAAACCTTCGGATTTCATCCCGGTGACGGGTCGGGTCACGCTCGATGGGCGGCCGCTGACGTCCGGTTCCGTCTCACTGCGGGCCGATGCGGGTGAGACCTGGCACCAGCCGACAGGCGCCATCTCGGACAGCGACGGCGCGTTTGTCGTCTACACGAACGGCCGTCCCGGCGCGCCGCCGGGACCGTATCGCGTGGTCGTCTTCGCCAGCCAGCCGGCCGCGGACCGGAACGGGGCGGCCCATCCCGGCCTTCCCCGATCGCTGGTCCCCAAACGGTACAACGACCCCAGGTCGACACCACTGCGGCTGACCGTCGCGCCCCCTCCCGCCCCGACTCACCATGCCCTCGAGGTGCTGAGCCATGCCCAGTGATCCCATCGTTCCGGCCGGAGAGCTCGCACAGGTAAACCGTCCAGGACGAAGCCGGGGCTTCACGCTCATCGAGCTGCTCGTCGTGATCGCGATCATCGCCATCCTGATCGCTCTTCTGCTGCCGGCGGTCCAGCAGGCGCGGGAGGCAGCCCGCGCGTCGCAATGCCGCAATCACCTCAAACAGCTCGGGCTGGCGGTCCACAACTATCAGGAGACCTTCGGCTTCCTGCCGATCAACCGCTACGGCGACTATGCCTACTCGCACGTCTGGAACTACGCCTTCGAGGACTCCTACTCCTGGAGCTGGCTGGCCACGATCCTTCCGTACGTCGACCAGAAGGGGTTGTCGGAGCTGGCCAACATCCCGCTCGTCGCTTTGAAGGACAGTCCGGCCCTGTCGGTCTGCGTCCCCACCTTCACTTGTCCCTCGGACCGGCTGCACGGCGCGGGGCCGATCAACGAACGCTCGCACTACCTGCGGACGAACCCCCGCGTCGGCCCCACGAACTACAAGGGGGTCCAGGGGGCGGGGTTCTGCTGGGGCGACTGGGCAAACCCTGGCACCGGCGGCCACGGCTGCGAAGCCTGGGAGGACGGCGACGGGATCTTCTATCCGCTGAACTGGACGCGGGCGATGTCCTGGCGGCAGGTCACCGACGGCCTCAGCAATACGACGATGGTCGGCGAGTCGGCGTACGACCCGAACGGCGCGGGGGACATGCGGTACGGGATCGGCTGGGCCTGGGCGCACTCCGTCGAGGCGTGCGCCATCGCGGCCATGCCGATCAACGCCCGCTCCCCGAGCGGCGTCCCCTATGCATCCGGCGACTGGCAGCACAAGACGGGCTTCGGAAGCTGGCACCCCGGCGGGGCGAACTTTGCCATCGCGGACGGCAGCGCCCGATTCCTGTCCGACAACATGGCTCTGGGCCTCTACCGGGCCCTTGCAACCGTGGGGGGCAAAGAGGTCGTCCCCGAGTTCTGACGTCGAACGCCTCAGGGTATGGTGTGATGCGTTCCCCGGCCCCGCGGCGACGTCGGAGATGTCGAACCTGACCCCGGCGCCGCGTGTCCGCCGGGAGACACTCCGCATTGAGGACTCAGGACGATGCCGATTCGCTGCTGGCAGGTGGATGCGTTCACGAACCGCCCGTTCGGCGGGAACCCCGCGGCGGTCTGCTGGCTCGACCATCCCGCGGACGACCGGTGGATGCAGTCTGTCGCGGCGGAGATGAACCTCTCCGAGACCGCCTTCGTCCGTCCGCTCAAGCAGGACTACGAGCTCCGCTGGTTCACGCCGACCGTCGAGGTTGACCTCTGTGGACACGCGACGCTCGCCACCGCCCATGCGCTCTGGCACTCTCAGCTCGTCCCGTCCGATGAGCCGCTGCGCTTCCAGACCCGGAGCGGCCAGCTCACCTGCACGCGGGACGGCCGCTTCATCGAGCTCGACTTTCCGGCGAGCATTCCCGTCGAGGCCCCGCCCCCTCCGGGACTGCTCGAAGCAATGGGCGTGCGGCCGCTCTTTGCCGCCCGCACGCAGTTCGACTTCCTGATCGCGCTCGAATCGGAAGAGGCGGTCCGGAACGTCCGCCCCGACTACGTCCGGCTCGGGGAGATCCCCGTTCGAGGGGTGATCGTCACTGCCCCCTCGGCCGATCCACAATTCGACTTCGCTTCGCGGTTCTTCGCCCCCGCAGTCGGCGTCAATGAAGATCCGGTCTGCGGCTCGGCGCACTGCGCCCTCGCCCCCTACTGGGCCGGACGCCTCGGCCGCCGCGACCTCCTGGCGCATCAGGTCTCGGCCCGCGAGGGCGTCCTGCGGCTCAAGTGGCGGGACGACCGCGTCCTCCTCGGCGGCGAGGCGGTGACGGTCTGGCAGGGGGAGCTCCTCTGATATGCTGGGGCGCTCCGCGATCCCTTCGCGCCCCCGCGAGACCGCCGCCGATGACGTTCCCCGCCTGGTTCTCCGCCCTGGCCCTCGTGCTCGACTTCGCCGTCCGGCTGTGGCTGGCGTACCGGATCGTGATGCGCCGCCTGCCGGTCGGGGTCTCGCTGGCGTGGCTGCTCGTGATCCTCGTTTTTCCGTTCCTGGGGTCGATCGGCTATCTGCTCCTGGGGGAATACCACCTCGGCTGGCACCGGCTGCAGCGGATCCTCGACGTCGAAAAGGAGTGGCGCGTCGTCTCGCAGGGGATCGCCAGCCTGGGACCGATCCGGCAGCTCCTCGAACACCCCGAAGAGTCGCGCCTCGCCCGCCTCGCGGCCACGACATTCCTCGCCCCCCCGCTCCAGGGGAACGAGCTGCGGCTGCTCGACGGGGCCAACGAAATCTTTCCCTCGCTGCTGGACGACATCGATGCCGCCCAGGAGAGCTGCGACTTCCTGTTCTACATCTGGGCGAGCGGCGGCCGGGTCGATCAGGTCGAAGAGGCGCTCCGGAGGGCGGCGGCCCGGGGGGTCCGCTGCCGGATCCTGGTCGACGCGATGGGGAGTTCCGCCTTCCTCCGCGACGGCCGCGCCGAGGAACTCCGCCGGGCGGGGATCGCGGTCCAGCCTGCCCTTCCTTCGGGCCTTCTGAGCCTGCCGTTCGTCCGCCCCGACCTCCGCCTGCACCGGAAGATCGTCATCATCGACCACAAGGTCGGCTACACCGGCAGCCTCAACATGGCCGATCCGGTCTCCTTCAAGCAGGACGCCGGCGTCGGCCAGTGGGTGGACGCGATGGTCCGGACCCGCGGCCCGGTCGTGCTGGCCATGGCCGCTTCGTTCCTCTCGTTCTGGTCGGTCGAGACCGCCCAGGAGGCGGACCGGGCGGAGTGGATGGAGGACGCCCAGAAGGTCCAGCCGGTCGGGAGCGCCTGCGTGCAGGTCCTCTCCTCCGGTCCGGCGGTCCGCGTCGAGGCGATGGAGCAGGTCGTCCTGACCGCCCTCTACTCGGCCCGGCGGGAGGTGATCCTGACGACGCCGTACTTCGTCCCCAGCGAGTCGCTCCTGACGGCGCTCCTGTCCGTCGCGGGGAGCGGTGTGGCGGTGACCCTGATCCTCCCCGCTCAGGTCGACTCGGCTCTTGTGCGATTCGCCAGCCGCGCCTACCAGAAGGAACTCGTCGATGCCGGGATCCGGGTCGCCCTCTACGAAGGGGGACTCCTGCACACCAAGTCGATCACGATCGACGACAGCCTGACGCTCTTCGGGTCGCTGAACCTCGACCCCCGCAGCCTGCGGCTCAACTTCGAGATCACGCTGACGGTCTACGACGAGGAGTTCAACGGCCGCGTCAAAGCCCTGCAGACGACCTACCTGCAGCGATGCCGGATCGTGAACGAGGAGCTCCTGCGGCGGGAGACGCATGCGATGCAGTTCGTTCAGAATACGGCGCGGCTGCTTGGCCCGGTTCTTTAGGTTCTCCGTCGCGGTGAAGCCTTTGTGAAAGGCTTCGGGTCGAGAAATGGGGCCACAGATGAACACAGATCGACACAGATGAAGGCAGGAACGACGTTGAACGAGAGCCCGATTCTTTCGGCACAGCGGATCGTCGTGATTGGCACGAGCGGCGCGGGGAAAACGACGTTCGCCCGCCGGTTGAGCCAGGCCACGGGGCTGCCGCACATCGAGCTGGATGTTCTGCACTGGCTGCCGAACTGGACTCCCCGCCCGAAGGAGGAGTTCATCGCCCGTGTCCGGGAGGCAGCTTCGGAAGATCGATGGATCGTCGACGGCAACTATAGCGCGGTTCGCGATCTCCTGTGGTCGCGGGCCGAACTGCTCGTCTGGCTGAACTACGGCTTTCCGCGGGTCTTCTGGCAGGCGGTCTCCCGCTCCGTCCACCGCGTCGTGACCGGCGAAGAGTTGTTTGGCGGTAATCGTGAGACCTGGCGCGAATTCGTCAGCCGGGACGGCATCCCCCGCTGGGTGTTGCGGACCTTCTGGCGACGGCGCCGGGAAATGCCCCTCCTCCTCGGCGAGGAACGCTACCGCCATCTGCACTGCCGGGAGTTCCGGACACCGCGGCAGGCCGAGGCGTTCGTCGCCGAGCTGTCGCGGAATTGACGCCCCCTCCGCGGATGACGCGTGCGGGGTCTCTGTCGTTCCTGTTACGATCAAAATGGTTCCAGAGTGAGGTCACGCATGCCCACCGAGATTCTGCTGCAGGATCCCCCTGTCTCGCTCCCGTACCGGCCGGCGCGGCTCAGCGTTGACCGGTATCTCGAAATGATCGCCTCGGGGATCATCCAGGAGGACGACCGGATCGAACTGCTGGAAGGGGTGCTGGTCGAAAAGATGACGAAGAACCCTCCGCATACCGTTGTGACGCGACGTTGTGACCTTCTTCTGACCCAGGCCGTCCCAGCCGGGTGGCACGTCCGAAATCAGGAGCCGATTGTTCTGCCGGTGAGCGTTCCGGAACCGGATCTGGCTGTCGTTCGCGGTGAGGTGACGGATTTCGCGGAACGCCACCCTCGCGGGATCGAGATCGGTCTGATCGTAGAAGTGGCGGACTCCAGCGTGGCGACGGACCGATACAAGTCCAGGCTCTACGCCGCGGCGGGTATTCCGCACTATTGGCTTGTCGATCTTTCGGCCCGGTCGCTCGATCACTACTGGGATCCCGATACGAACTCGGAGCAGTATCGCCAGAAACGAACCTGTTCGATTCACGAGATGGTGCCGCTGACGCTGGACGGTCACGTCGTTCGCGACATTCCGCTCTCGGAAATTCTTCTCTAGGCGTCCCTGGATTGCCTGGCAGGCGGCGCGGCGGTCAAATCATGGCGATCGACATCGCCCGCGTGTCTGGTCGGACGTCTTACTCCGAATCTTGAGCTGACATGTTGCGCGTCTGCGAACGGCTTTCCCGTCTCGGGGCCTTGTTTCTCATCACGATCAGTTTGTGCTCCGTTCCCCTCTGGGCCGACGAGCCGGCCGCCGACTGGGTGAAGGTCACGGACCATGCCGAGTGGCGGCCGCGGGACTCCTGCGGAGAAGTCGTCCTGGGCGGCAAGATGTGGATCATGGGGGGCTGGTTCAATTCCAACTCCGAGCCGCCGAGCGATGTCTGGAACTCCGTCGACGGCAAGACCTGGACCCGCGTGGCGGAGAAGTCTCCTTGGAAGCACTCCGACTTTCCGATGACGCTCGCGTTCCGCGACCGGATGTGGGTCATGGGGGGGTGGCACAACGGCCGCCTGCCGGATGCCAGCGCGAGCTCCGCCGTCTGGTCCTCGAAGGACGGAGTCGAATGGACGCAGCACACGCCGGAGGCGGGCTGGTCTCCCCGGCTGGCCGCGGGAGCGGTGATCCACCGGGACCGGATGTGGATCGTCGGCGGGGTCGAGAAGTACTACTTCGGCGATGCCGCGAGCCTCAAGAACGACGTCTGGTCGTCGGCCGACGGCAAGACCTGGGAGCGGGTCGTGGAAAACGCCGGCTGGACCCCACGGGCTTACCATCAGGTCGTCTCGCTGAACGGGAAGCTGTACCTTCTCGGCGGCGGCAACTATCTGCCGGAGTACCAGGCGCGGAACGATGTCTGGTCGAGCGAGGACGGCGTCACCTGGACGCAGCTCACCGACAAGGCCCCCTGGTCGCCGCGGCTCTGGTTCTCGGCCGTGGCCTACCGCGATCGGCTGTGGGTCCTTGGCGGATGGTCCAACAACCCGTCGAAGAACTGGAGCGACGTCTGGCACTCGGCCGACGGGATCAAGTGGGAGAAGCTCGAGACCCCCACGATGTGGAAGGAGCGGCACGAGCACTCCGTTTACATCCACGACGACGCGATCTGGGTCGCCGGCGGGATGACGCCGCCACTGACCAACGACGTGTGGAAGCTCAAGCTGCCGAAGTAGCCTTCCGGTTCCGGCTGGCTCGCCCCTCGCGAACGACTACCGGGACGCCGACTGCTCCGGCCGGGCGGCACGCTTGCGGCCGGTCCCCTTCAAGCGGAAGGTCGGCACGCGGACCCGCAGCGTCGGTTCCTGGACCTCCTGCTGCTGGGCGCGGCGTTTGAAGACCGACAGGACGTCGCTGCGCGTGATCATCCCGATGACCCGCGGCGGCGTGGCCCGGGTCACGACCGGCAGCCGGCCGATCCCGTGGTTCACCATGTGGTCCGCCGCCTGCCGTACCGTGCAGTCGTCATAGACGTACTTCGGCATCATCCGGATCGTCTCCCAGATCGTCTGCTCTCCGGGGACCGCCGGATCGACGAGGTTCCTCCGCGTCAGCACGCCGACCAGCGTTCCGTGTTCGTCCAGCACAGGGAAGCCCTGGTGAGAGGTCCCGGCAACGCCACTGGCGAGCCAGTCCCGGACCGTCCGGACCGAGTCGGCCGCCTTCAGAGCGATCACGCCTGATGAACAGACATTGCGGACGAAGACCTGGTCGAGCGCGTCCGCCTCATACTCGGCGGGGGTCCGGATCCCGCGGCGGGCGATCTTCTCCGTCATGATCGAGTGGGTCATGAAGTAGCTCGACACGAGGTTCGCCGTGGCGCACGCGCCGAGGAGCGGCAGGAGCCCCGCCGGCTGCATCGTCGCTTCGAACATGAAGACTGCCGAGGCGAGCGTCGCGCGGGACGCCCCCGCGAACAGCGACGCCATCCCGACGAGGGCGGCGATCCGCGGATCGATCCCAAGTCCCGGCAGGGCGGAACTGAGGCCGATCCCGAGCGCCGTCCCCATCGCCCCGCCGATCGTGAGCAGCGGCGCGAGAGTCCCTCCCGACGTGCCGCTGCCGAGCGAGATCGACCACGACAGGAACTTCATGACGCACAGGAACAGCGCGGCCGACAGCGTGAGCCGCGCCGAGAGGAGATCCGAAATGTTCGAGTATCCGACGCCGAGCGTCTGCGGAGCGAAGTAGCCGACGGTTCCGACCGCCACCGCGCCGATCGCCGGCCACCACATCCAGTGAATCGGCAGCTTCTCGAAGGCGTCCTCGATCCCATAGGTGATCCGCGTCACCGCCACGGCGGCGAGCCCCATCAGGCCGCCGATCAGGATGTAGACCAGGAGGGCCGCGCCGGTCGGCTGCGCGAGTTCCGTCATCTGGAACGGCGGAACGGGTCCGACCAGGATCATCCGGACGCCAGCCGCGATCGAGGCGGCGAGGGCCACGGGGATCATCGAGCGGGCGCGGAACTCGAAGAGGAGCAGTTCGATCGCCAGCAGCACCGCCGAGACTGGCGTGCCGAAGATGGCCGACATGCCGGCCGCGGCTCCCGCGGCGAGAAGCGTCTTTCGTTCAGAGGCGGAGGTCGACCGCAGCTGGCCGACAAGCGACCCGAGCGCCCCACCCGTAGCGATGATCGGCCCTTCGGCGCCGAACGGTCCGCCGGTCCCGATCGAGATCGCGGCAGAGACCGGTTTCAGGAGCGTGATCCGCGCCGGGATGCGGCTCTCGTTCGTCAGGACCTGCTCCATCGCCTCGGGGATCCCGTGGCCGCGGATCGCCTTCGATCCGAAACGGGCCATCAGGCCGATGATGAGCGCACCCACGACCGGAATCGGGATGACCCACAGCCCCAGCCGCTCGACCGCAGGAGCGGGAGAGGACTCATGGAAGCTGAAGCGCCCGTAGAAAGCGAGGTTCGTGATCAGCCCGATCAGGTGGACCAGGACCTGAGCCACGAGCCCGGTCGCGGCCCCGAGGATCAGGGCGGTCAGGCAGAGCTGGAGCACCCGGCGGTCGACGGCGAGGACCGGTCGGGGGATCTGTTCAGCGGCCCCGATCTCGCTGAGCGAGGGGGCGATCGAGATCGGATCGGAAGGGGGGTGGGGGTGGCGCGGGGTGTCTGAGGAAGTCATCGATCCAGGGAGGAAACCGGGGGGCGAGCTGAGTCCGACTCTGACACATCCCGGACCCGTGCCGCAAGACCGAAGCGGTCCGCATTACAGAAAAGTTGCAGACCGCGTGAGGGCCCCGAGTTCCTCAGATCAACCGAAGGCCGTCTTCTGTGGCCGCAGGGGCGGCGGGCCCTTCCTCCGCGGGCAACAGGCGGGTTCTTGCTTCCGTGGGGGGGAGAATCGCCGTGCCGTCCGGCTCAGCCTTGGGGGCTGGCGGCTTGGGCGAACCGGAGGTGTCCGGTGTGTCCGCCGCTTCGAGCGCCTTCAAGAGGTCCGCGTCGATCTTCCGCCCGGTCTCGTCTTGTGTGCCCGGTTCGATCATCAGCAAGGTCACCGTCCCCTTGCGGCGGGCCAGCTGGACCGCCTCGACTTCGCTCCCGGCCCGGAGAAGCACGGTGACGTGATTCACGTCTTCGGAGCGGGCGAAGACTTCGACAGGACTGAGGAGGGTATCCTTCTTCTCCTGCCCGTCGGCCCGATACAGCACCTGGATCGAGACCCGATCGCCCCGCTCCAGTCCCTCCGTCGACGTGTCGATCGTGACGAGGCGCATGCCCGGCGGGATGGACGTCGTCGTCCCATAGGACGCGCTGTCTGGTGCCGGAGCGGTGACCGGCTTCGACGGGACCTGCTGGAGCAGGTTGATGACACTGTGGTCAATCCGGCCGTCGGGGATCGCACCGGGCTCCGCGGTTTCGACCAGGATCTCTCCCTTGGACTGAGCGATCTGGAACTGTTCCGCGACCGTCCGTTCGAGCACGATCGAAAGCACGTCTCCTCCCGGACGCCTCTGCACAAGCTCCAGTGGAGCCACGAAGAGTGTGGCCGTCCCGACCCCGGTCGATTCGGGAAAGGCGACCCGGACCCGGACCACGTCGCCCGCATGCAGCGCCGTATCGCGAGGTACGGGAATATGAACCGTCGTCGTCGAGAGGGGAGGCGGCACGGCCACATCGATGAACAACTCGGCGGTCGGCTTGGTTTCGTGTCCGGCGTCGAGCGAGACGTTGCGGAAGATGACCCAGGCATAGGGATGCCACGTCACCCGGACCGACTTGATCCGCGAAGGGGGGAGATGCGCGAAGACGATCGTCCACGAGTCCGGACGTGCGGGCACCACCCCCATCGCCCCCCCGCCTCCGAAGCCGACCATCATCGCGGATTGGTTCGGTTGCTGCTCGATCCGTCCCGGATGAATCTGGCCATCGACGTCCGTCGCCTGGGCCTGGAGGACAAACGGGAACTCCGCCGGATGGCCGTGCCGGAAGGGGATCCGGGTCGAGAGGTCCGAGCCGGCCCACCAGGTGCCCAGAAGGGCGAGGGTCTCCGGCTTGTCTTCGGATGACGTTCCAGGAACGATCGGGTCGGACTTCGGGGCGGGCGTAACGGAAAAACTCTCTCCCCGCGGATTGGACGAGACGATCTCGCGGGCGACGGACTGGCTGGCGAACCTCACGCCCACGCTCCCCACCATCTGTTCCTGTGGCCAGTAGCCCCAGTGCAGGATCCGGCGGACCTTCGGCTCGCTGAGCGAGTCCGACCGCGTCCCCCCGGTCTGGCCGTCGATGCTGCTGGAGAGCCCCTGTGGAGTCGGCCGCTGGACGTAGATCTCGACATCGCGGCGACGATGGTCTTCCGGCACTGAGGGGCCCGCGGGACCGGACATTCCGCCGTACATTCCCGGTCCTCCCATCGAGCCGGGCATCATCATCATGTCTCCCCCGTAGCCGCCGGCCGCCATTCCGCCGCCCATCATCACGGCCTGGGAGAGGGGAGCCCCGCCGTCCATTCCCCAGGAGGACATCGCCGTCGGATCGGAGAGAGAGACGACGCCGATCCTGACCCCTTGTTCCGGGCTCACGAAGCCCTTCTCAATGTCGAGTTTCCGGACGGAAGTCGGGACGGCCGCGACCCGGCGGACGTCGGATGGGGTCGTGGAAGAGGAGTCTCCGAATCCGGAGCCCGCCGGCGGACCTGCCGCCGTTCCTCCTGGTCCGACGCCCGGCTGTGCGAAATCGAAGCCAGGCACGGCTTGTCCCGGTCCTCCGGCCACCAGGATCGGCGCGACCGTTCCCGCGGGCGACACCATCATGGGGCTGCCGCCCATTCCGCCGAAGCCGGACATCCGCTCGTCGCCGGATCCCATTCCCGGTGCAGCGGCACCGGCTTGGCCCATGCCGCCGGATTCCCACCGTGGCGCGACGTAATCGACCGAAGCGGGAGGGGGATTGTGCGTGGCGGCACGGGCGGTCGCGACCAGCGGGGGATCAGAGATGACCTTGAGCGTCGTCAGGGTGACGAACAGTCCGAGTCCCCACATGATGCAGGCAACCTTCCACCATCGGGGAGGCCGCGGTTCGATGGCTCCTTCGCGATTGAGCAACATGGCGATTCTCCGATAGAGGTGTGATTTCCGTCCAAAGAGCCCCAGGCCAACCAGCGGGGATCGGCCGATCGGGCCGCAGGCCGAGGCCTTGAGAAACTCCGCGTAGTCGGTCGCCTGCCCCCACTCCCTGTCTCCGGCCTCTGCGATGGCGGCCGGCAAGCGGGATCGGGCGGCGGCACTGTCGGCGATGTAGTCCTGGGCTTGCCGGAGTTCGGTCCGCAGCCACCACGCCAGCGGGTGGAACCAGTAGCAGCACCGGGCCAGGTTGGCGATCTGCCAGTTCCAGTAGTCGCCCCGGCGGATGTGCTCCGCCTCATGGGCCAGGGCCCACTGCAGCCGGTCGGCCGGAACGTCGCTCCACGAGACCGGCAGCAGCACGCACGGACCGCGGGACCAGCAGGCGATCGGCTGGGGGACGCGAGGACTTATCCGCAGGGGAACGTCCTGGAGGTCGGCGCCGCGAACGGCTTTCCAGAGCGATTCAACGGAAGCCGACGGCGGTTGCGCGGCCCGGACCAGTCGACGGACTCCCAGGAGCCCCGCCGCGTACCAGAGAAGGAACAGGGCCGCTCCGCCGAAGTACGTCCCCAGCAGGATCGCCGGAAAGACGAGCGTCGTCGGGTTCTTGTCCGGAGGACTCGTCTCGGCGATTGCAGGTGGGACAACGGGGTTGCGGAACGCCGACCCCTCGGCCGGAGAAACGGGCGCCGAGGCCTCGACAGACACGGCCGGTTCTGACCGAAGGTCGCTGGGAACGCTGTCCGAGCCCGAGAATGCGGCCGACGACAGAGTCGCGACCGGGGCCGCCGGAACGACGGCGGAATCCAGAACAACCGGCACGGCGCGCGGGAGGTGAATCTCTTCGGCGGCGCCGGCGATCGCCGAAGGAGCGGCGACGTCAGCAACGACGGGAACCGGACTCCAGACGGCCCCCACGCCCCAGGTCCCTTCGCCGACAAGAAGGCAGACGACGGGAATCAGGAGGCTGCCGGTGAGCGTCAGTGAACAGAGCAGCGCTCGCCGCGCCGGTTCGCGGGTCAGCGCGAGCGCCAGCCCGCCGATCCCGAGCCAGACGGTCCCGACGAGCGTCGTCCGCATCAGCCACACGAGCGCGGTCGTGGCCAGAAGATCGTTGAGCATCGGATCACCTCAGAACGAGGCAGAGAGGAGAGGAGCGAGACGGGTGAACGACAGACAAGACCACGGACCGCTTCGCCGTGCAGCATCAACTCGGCGGCTTGCGGCGGCGGGCCTGGGCAATCAGGTCCTCGATCTCCTTGAGGTCCTTCTCCTTGGGCTTGCCGGTCCGAAGGAGCGTCAGGACGCAGTCCCGGATCGCCCCGTCGAAAACATCCGAGAGGAACCGCGTCGCCGCGCTGTCGCGGCTGTACTGCGCGGTGTAGACGAACGTCCGGCCCTCGGTCTTGTGCGAGACCAGCCCCTTCTCGTCCATAATCCGCAGCAGGGTCTGGACGGTGTTGAAGGCGAGTTCCCCGCCGGGGCAGAGCCGTTCGTGGACCTCCCGCACGCTGGCGGGGCCCAGTTCCCACAGGACCTTGAGGATGTCCAGCTCCCGCGGGCTGGGAGAGGTCGGCTGTCCCGCCGGATCCGTAGAGTTCTCCGCCATGAGTCCGCCCCCGTTGCAGGCCACGCGCAGACAACACCTAATTGCTTAGGTGATCTTCCCAGAGCGAAATCGGCCTGTCAACAGGAAACCTAAAAGTTTAGGTGAGCATCGTGAGGCGGGTCTGACGGCGCGAAGCTTCGCGCCGCCGAGCGTCGTCGAGGCGAGTGTGAAATTTACTTCAACGTGTGTTCGGCCCAGGCGGCGGCGCCGATCACTCCGGCCTCGTCCATCAATTTAGCGGGGACGACATTGAACGTCCGGCGGAAGGCGTTCATGACCCGCTTGCGGGCCACCTTGCGGATGTAGTCCACGAAGATCTCGGGCATCGCCTCGACGAGCCCGCCCCCCATGACGACGAGGTCGGGACCGAGCAGGTTGATGATCCCCGCCAGAGCCGTCCCGAGGTGTTCGGCCGCCTCGTAGGCGATCTGCTCGACGGCGTGGTCCCCCTCCTTGATCGCCTCGGCGATGGCGCCGCTGCGGATGCTGGCGAGGTCGACCCCGGCGTCCTTGAAGAGGTGCGGCGCGTCGCCGCGGGCCGCCGCGCGGGCGGATTCGGCGGCGATCGCCATACGGCTGCCGACCGACTCCAGGCACCCCCGCTGGCCGCAGCCGCACAGGGGGCCGTTCGGAACGACCTGGATGTGGCCGATCTCGAAGCAGGAGCTCGTTGCTCCGCGGAAGATTTCTCCGTTGTGAATGCAGGCTCCTCCGACGCCGGTGCCGGGGAAGAGGCCGATCACGCATTTGGCGTTCTGGGCCGCGCCGAAGCGGTACTCTCCATAGAGACCGGCGTCGACGTCGTTCATGACCGCGACGGGGCACTTGAAGTCCGCCTCGAGCCGTTTGCGGACGTTGACGTCTTCCCAGCCGAGGTTGGGGGGATTCAGCAGGATCCCCTTGTCCATGTCGACGACGCCGGGGCAGCCGATGCCGATGCCGGCGATCCGGTCGGGGGTCACCTTGGCGTCGGCGAGGGCGGCCTTGATGGCGTCGGAGATCCGATCGAGGCCTGAGCTGGTGTCGGCCGCCTTGGTCTTGCGGCGTTCCCGTCCCAGGACTTTGAAGCTGGAGTCGAAGACCTCCGTGAGCATCTTCGTCCCGCCCAGATCGAATCCTACCCAGCAGTCCGGCATGTCCCTTCCTTTCGTTGTCGATGGCGGGAGTATCGACCGTTGTTGGGGAAGTCGCAATTGATTGGGTGGTTGCGGTTCGGGGAACGGGTGGCCGGAGGGCTCGCGAACAGGTCTTCTCCGGAATGCTCGAACCGCGTCCTTGCCGGCACAACTCTGCTCCCTCAAACCCATCGTGCCACGGCAGCCTGGGGTCAAGGGGGCAACCCCTTGCCGCCGGAGGCGCTTCCATGAGGAACCGTGGTAAGCAACGGGCGTCCGTTTTGGGGTGCCGGCGTTGAGGACTCCCCTCAAGATACACCGCTCTCTTTGCGATCCCCGCGGATTGGTGAAGGGGGCATCCGACACGGTGTACGCGCTTGGACACTCGCTCCTTCAGGCATCTCTCGACGGCCAAGCCTCCGGCGGGCAAGGGGGAGTCTCCCCCTTGCATCCCCTGACCAGGGTGCCCCTGGACCCGATGAGGGCCAAATGATCCTGAGTCGCGCCGCTCTACCTTCCGCCTTCAGCCTGAACCCCTTCCGCCTCCCTCACAGGCCCCCTTGCATCCCCCACCAGGATGCCCCTGGACCCGGCGAATTTCCGTTGTCCTTACACTCTGCACCCGCATAAGCTGCCGCGCCGCCGTATCTACAGGGACACGCGAACGTTCCGGGCCACTCTGGAGCCATACGGACCATGTCGAGAGAGAGCACCCCGCTGGCTCCCCCACCCCCACCGCCCCCCATCGCGGCCGCCCCTCCCCCATCGGGACTGGGATGGCGACTTCCCACCGCCGTGCTGGCGATCGCGCTTCTGTCCGACCTGACCATCTACCGCGGCGAAGGCTTCGGCGGCCTGGCCGTCCTCTTCGCCCTCCTCCCATTCCTGATGGTGCTCGGCCGCTGCCGGCCCGCGGGCCTCCGAGACCTCCTCGTCGTCACTGCGCTCCTGCTCGCGACGGCCGCGCGGCTGGCCTGGAACGGATCGGTGCCTCTGGCAGGGATCGGGTTCATCCTGTCGCTGGCGGTAGCGATGACGCTCTCGGGCTTTCGCCCCTACATGCTCGACATGTTTGCGTTCGCCCTGCAGATCCCGATCGCCGGACTGCTGGAGCTCGCCCGGCCCCGCTCGCTGACACGGCCTCCTTCGCGGTCCGAGGGAGGGGAGGCCCCGACCGACCGCCCTCCCGGAACGATCCTCAGCCTCGTCCTGCCGGTGATCGTCGTCATTGCCTTCAGCGGCCTGTTCACCCTCGCGAACCCGAACCTGCGGGCCTTCGTCGCCGACCGCCTCTCCTGGGTCAGCGAATTCCTGGGAGACTGGTTCCGCAACATTCACGTCGCGGAGATCTGGTTCTGGGGCTTCGTGATCTGGATGACGACCGGAGCCCTCCGGCCGTGGTTCCGCGGAGGACTCCTCGAAGCGGCATTCGAGTTTGGCGCCACACCCGACACCCCGGCGACCGACAGGACGTCTCCGCTCTACGCCGCCTTCCGCAACACGCTCTTCGCGGTCATCGGCCTGTTCGCCGTCTACCTCGTATTCGAGTTCCAGACGCTTTGGCTCCGCGAGTTTCCGAAGGGGTTTCACTATTCGGGCTATGCGCACGAGGGAGCCTTCTGGCTGACCGTCGCCCTCGCGCTGGCGACCCTCGTGATCTCGCTCATCTTCCGGGGCGACATCCTCCAAGACGCGCGATTGCCGCGGCTCAAGCTCCTGTCGCACCTCTGGTCCGCCCAGAACTTTCTGCTCGCTGTGACGGTCTACCATCGGCTCCTGATTTATGTGGGATTCAACGGCATGACCTGGATGCGGTTCGTCGGGTTCTATGGAATCACCGCCGTCGTCCTGGGACTCGTGCTGGTCCTGATCAAGATCCACCGCGGCCGGAGCTTCGTCTGGCTGATCGAGCGACAGATGTGGACGCTGGCCCTCGTCATCTACGCCTTCGCGATGACACCGGCCGACGGGCTCGCGATGCGCTACAACGCCGGGCGAGTTCTTCAGAACGATCACGCGCCTGCGGTCCAGATCGGCTACCACGGGATCGATGCCGAAGGGCTCGCCGAGCTGATCCCCCTGCTCGACTCCTCTGACGAGACGATCCGGGAGGGGATCGCCGCCCTGCTGGCGCGGGAATGGGTACGGCTGGAAGCGCCTGGACGGGACGGCGCGCCGCCGGGATGGACGGCGTGGCAGGGGGCGGAGGAGCAGCTGTTGCGGAAGCTCGAGCCGGTTCGCCCGCAGCTCGTCCCGTTCCTCGATGCCGACAGACAGCAGGCGGCGTGGGATCGCTTCCGGACGTATGTCTACCATTGGTACTGAGGCCTGATCTGTCCTCAGTGCGGGATCAGGTGCGTTCGCTGGATAGTGGTGTGGCGTTGCGGCGGGCGGACAATCCCTTGCGAGAGCCAACCGGGTCCAGGGGCACCCTGGTGGGGAGTGCAGAGGGGCAACGCCCCTTTGCCCGCCGGAGGCTTGGCCGTCGAGAGATGTCTGAAGGAGTGGGTGTCCAAACGCGGACACCGTGTCGTATGCCCCCTCACCGACTCACGGGGATTCCAGGGCGAGCGGTGAGTCCTCGACGCCGGTTCCACAAAGCGGTCATCCGTTGCTTACCACGGTTTCGCAGGGAAGCGCCTCCGGCGGCAAGGGGGCCTGTGTTGTTTCTTGGCCCCCTTGACCCCAGGCTGCCGTGGCACGTTGGGTTTGAGGAAGCACAGTCGTACCGGCAAGGACGTCGTTCGAGACCGCGAGATCAGGGAAGCGCCGCGGCCGTGGCGGCAGGGTCCACCGCGCTCTTCGGCTTGCCGTCGGTGAAGAACTCGGCGATGACCTCTTCCAGCGGACGCTCCTGCACGCCGACGTCGTCGAGCTGATACCGCTGGAGGAGCGCCGACAGCGTCTCGGGAATCCGGTTGCGGTCGACGCGCAGCTTGGCGTTGGGAGGCGAAACGTCGAAGACTTGGCCATAAGTGGCGAGGTCCTCCGGGACACTCGTGCCGGCGAACTGGAGCTGGATCACCTTGTGCTGGCTGAACCGCTCGACGATCTCCTCCAGCGGACCGTCATGCTTGATCTCCCCTTCGTTGATGATGACCGCCCGCCGGCAGAGCGCCTCGACATCCTTCATGTAGTGGCTGGTCAGGATGACGGTGATCTGCTGCGACGCCTGGTAATACTTGAGGAACTCCTGCACCTTCCGCTGCGAGACGACGTCGAGCCCGATCGTCGGTTCGTCGAGGAGCAGGACCTCGGGGCTGTGGAGGAGGGCGGCGATGAGCTCCATCCGCATCCGCTCGCCCAGCGACAGCTCCCGCACCGCCTGGTTGACCAGCTTCCGGACATCAAGCAGGTCGACGAGCTCGTCGTACCGCCGCTGAAACTGCTGCGGATCGATCCGGTAGATCTCCTGATGGAGCCGGAACGACTCCTGGGCCGGCAGGTCCCACCACAACTGGTTCTTCTGTCCCATCACCAGCGAGAACCGCCGCCGGAAGGCGTTTTCCCGCTCCCAGGGGACGTAACCCAGGACGGTTGCCTCCCCAGATGTCGGGTAGATCAGCCCCGAGAGCAGCTTGAGCGTGGTCGTCTTTCCGGCACCGTTGGGGCCGAGGAACGCGACCATCTCCCCCTTGGCGATCTCGAAACTCACCCCCCGCACCGCCTCGACGGTCTTGTACTCGCGGCGGAACAGCCCCTTGACCGACGCCAGCAGCCCCTCCTGCTTGCGGTAGACGCGGTAGCTCTTGCTCAGATTGCGGACCTGGATGGCGCTCATGTGCGAATGGTAGGGGGGAGAGGGAGGTGGGAGGAGGGAGGAGGAATTAGGCTGAAGGCTTAAGGCGGAAGGTAGAAACGCGACAGGATGCACGTTCCGTGGTGGTCGCAGTTGCGTGCCACATCGTCGGCGCTCCCCGATCGTCCCATCAAAGCCGAACTCCCCTACCCTCTCCACCTTCCGCCTCTCCCCGCCTCTTTCTTCCCCCGCTTGATCCGGCACGGGCCCCGCGCGACAATCGCCCGTTACCCCTCGCGTGAGTCCCCTTTGACCAAGATCCCTGACCACTGGCAGACGTTCCTCGGACCGGCCAACTGGTTTCAGGTCTCTCATCCCCCCCATTGGACGGCCGGAGAACGCAAAGGGACCTACACGCTCACCCCGCCGGATTCCGACGCAATCCTGGCGATCAACTGCCTGTGGTTCGGCGGCACGCCGGCCGCCCCCGCGCCGAGCATCGAGCAGGTGACGCGGCAGTTCCCGCACTCCCGGAAGATCCACCGCTACCCGGCCCGCCCCGATTCCGACCTGATGGAGAGCTTCACGGGGGAAGCGGTCCTCGATCCGCCGCCGCCGTGGTATCGCCGGCTGTTCCACCGCAAGCAGTGGCGGCGATGGAAGCTGTGGTCGTTCCAGAAGGGACCGCTGCTCGTCATCGTCTCGCTGATTCATCCGACCGAGCGCGATCCAGACCTCGACGCCCTGGCCGAGATGATCGTCGGGACGCTCCTGCTGGCCGACGTCCCCGCTCCGCCGCCGGACGAGTTCGCGACCCGTGCCCTGGGACTCGCCCGCAAGAAGTTCCCGCTGCTGGAGTGCAAGCTCGGCGAAGACTTTCAGCTTCACGTCGGCGAGTCGACAATCAACCTGTTCAACTTCTACCGGACATTCGTGAAAACCCCGGACCGGTTCGAGGAGATCCTCCTGCCGGCGCTCACGACCGTTGTGCAGGTCCAGGAGTGGGGGAGCGAACAGACCGACCCCAGCTTCGACACGGTCCAGGAACGGATCATGCCGATGCTGTATCCGGAATCGGTCTGGCAGGAGAAGTTTCCGGACTTCGTCTGCCTGCCGTGGGTCGGGGGGCTCGTGATCCTGTACGTCGTCGACGAGGCGCAGGCGTACTGGTACATCCGCAAGGACCTCCTGGAGCGGTGGTCCATGGAGCCGGACGACCTCCATGATGTGGCGATCAAGAACCTCGAAAACTACTTCGAGAAGCAGCCGATGGAGCTGGCGGTCGCCGGGTCGGAGGAGTCCGGGCCGCGGATGCTGATGCCGAGCCGCGCCGATTCCTACAATTGCGTGCGGTTCCTGAGCGAGAGTTTCCTGACGAAGATCCGGCGGGTCATCGGCGGGAACCTGGCGGTCGGGCTGCCGGGGCGGGATTTCTTCGTCGCCCTGAGCCTCGACTCGCCGTCGATGATCGAACAGGTCCGCAAGAAGGTGCAGGAAGACTTCGAACAGATGGATCATCCGCTGACCAGCAAGATGCTGCTCGTGACGACCGACGGCGTAAGCGAACTCGTCCTGGAGGAGACGTGAGCGAGCCAGCGCCCCCGTTTCCGGCTGTGCAAGACGGAAGTCCTTCGGTCCCGACGCTGACCCTGCTGGGGACAGGCACCAGCATGGGGGTCCCGATGATCGGCTGCACGTGCGAGGTCTGCACGTCGACCGATCCGCGGAATCACCGGATGCGGACCGGCGTCTTCGTTGCGGCGCCGGAGGGGAATTTCCTGATCGACACGCCCCCGGAGCTGCGGCTGCAGCTGGTGCGGGAGCGGATCGACATGGTCGAGGCGGTGGTCTACACGCACGCGCACGCGGACCACATCCTGGGTCTCGATGACCTGCGGATCTTCGGCTACAAGCTCCAGCGGCCGATCCCGCTCTACTGCGAACCAGACGTCGAGCAGCATCTCCGGTCGACCTTTCCTTACGCGTTCCTGGCCCCGGAGCATCGCGTCGGCTATGCGTCGGCGCCGAACCTGCTTTTCCGGACGATCGGCGATGATCCGTTCGACCTGCTGGGGGTCCGGATCCAGCCGGTCCCGCTGATCCATGGCCATCTCCGGACGCTGGGGTTCCGGATTAACGATGTCGCCTTCTGCACCGACGTCAGCGAGATCCCGGAGGCGAGCTGGAAGCTCCTTGAAGGGCTCGACGTCCTGATTCTCGATGCGCTCCATTACGAGAAGCATCCGACGCACTTCAGCATCTTTGAGGCACTGCGGGCGATCGAGCGGCTCCGTCCGCGACGGGCGTACCTGACGCACCTGTCGCACCGGCTCGACTACACGGAGACGAACAAGAGGTTGCCGACGGGTGTGGAGCTGGCGTACGACGGCCTGCGGGTTCCGCTGACACGGTGTGTCGAATAGCTCGTTCTCCAGCTCCTATCTGTGTCCATCCGTGTTCATCCGTGGCTCAAGACTCTTCAGTCAGAAGAATTCAGCCACAGATAAACACGGATGAACACAGATAAGAGATGATCCCGGCCAGACGGTCGTTGAACAGCGAGTTCAGTCCACCTTCTGCTGGAACGAGACGAACTTCGGAGCCTGCGCCTTCACCGCCTCCGGGCTCCAGATCCGGATGCGGCTCACCTTCCCCGTGTCGTCGAACGAACCGAAGCCGACCCAGCCCTTTCCGAACGTCTTGTCGTTCGCCTCCATGATCGGCGTCGTCAGGTCGTCGAAGTAAACCTTTACGCTGCCGTCCGAGACCCGGCGGTCGATCCGGACCTTGTGCCAGACATTGAGGCCCCAGTTGTTGCCCGTGTTGGTCTTCGTCGAGATCTTGAGCCGCGGGGCCTTGTCGACGATGAAGATGTTGTTGGCGTGGTCGTCCCCCTTCGTCGCGATGTGCGTGTAGTAGTAGCGGTCAGGACCTTCGAAGCCGAAGACGAAGACCATGTCGCGATGGCCGTACTCCTTGCCGGTCTGGAGACAGTCCGCCTCGACGATACAGTCGCCGAACGTCTGCCCGCCGACGAGGGCGATGTTGAACGGCGAGCGGAACTGCGGCGTGTAGCGGCTCTGCTTCTGGAGCTCGAGCGCGCCGGGCGAGTCATCCTTAGCCTCGGCATGCCGCCACGCCGTGTCATCCGAGAAGACGAAGTCCTTCAGCGCCGCGGGCTCGGCGAAGTCCTGGGAATACTGCAGCTTGTAGCTCTCGGGGATGCCGGCCGGCTTGTCTTCGGCCCGGGCGGCGGCCGCGAGGAGAAGCAGGGAGAACGTCAGCAGGGAGCGCACCATCGAACGACCTCTCGGGAACAGTTGGCGATGGAGGAGAGCTTAGAGGGCCAGTCGCGCCACGTGAACGGAAAGGACTCGCCATAGACGCCTGGATACCGTTGCCCACAACACAGGCCCACCGGCCTCTTGACCGTGAGACACCGGACGTCCTCTTTGTGGTGCCGGCGTTGAGAACTCACCGCTCGCGTTGCAGTCTCCGCGGGTTGGTGAGGGGGCATCCGAAACGTTGTCCGCGCTTGGACACGGACTCCTTCAGATATCTCTCGACGGCCAGGCCTCCGGCGGGCAAGAGGGCGTTGCCCCCTTGCATCCCCCACCAAGGTGCCCCTGGACCCGACTCTTTCAGGAGGCGCGAGGTACCCGTCGCTGTGCTCTCTGTGGTTCAAAAACGGACCACGCAATGCTCGGTCGTGGGCTCAAGTCACCAGGGAACAGCGGCGCACCACCAGACTACGAATGCACCAGCGGGACGCCTTTATCTGTGTGCATCTGCGTTCATCTGTGGCTCCCCCTCCATCCCCTGTTCTCACCGCAACCGGCGGCGAAGCAGATCGAGCGCCGTCTTCACGACCCGCGCCTGCTGGATCTCCGGGTTGCCGCTGATCAGGACCCGCTCCGTCACGATCGTTCCGCCTCCGTCCAGGACCACGTAGGCGATTTCGGGGTCGGCCGACAGCGTCGGCGGGACCCGGTAGGGAGAAACCGCCAGAGCGAAGTCCGCCCCGGTCGTGGCGCGAATCCAGCGGGCCAGCTCTTCGGTCTTCGCCGGAGCGAGCGGAGTCCGGGTCGGTTCGTGAGCGATCCACTGCTGCTCGGGGAGCGTGATCCCCTGCCGGAAATGCGTCCCGTCGTCGAGATCGGCCAGCCGGGCGGCGAGCGCTCCCTTGGTACCGCTCTCGACGACCGCCAGCGTCTTCCGGCCGGCAGCGAGCAGCCGCAGGACTGCGTGCTCAAGCTCGTCGTCCTCGGTCCCGAAGATGTACTCGCCCAGACGCTCTTCGATGATGCGGCTGGTCTCCGCGATCTTCCGCTCGCACTCCTCGACGCTCTGCCCCGGCGCGTTGATCCGGAGCGTGATCGTCGCCTGGTGGGCGGTGATGCCGACCTCCGGATCCCGTCCGCGGGCGGTTACGTCCTTGAGGACCTCGTCCACCTGGGCCTCGCCGAGGCCGAAGCTGTGGATCCGCTTCCGACGGATGATCGTTCCGGTCTGCGGCAGCCGCGGCGCGACCTGGTCCCGGAACATCCGGTAGAGCTCCGACGGCACTCCCGGCAGTGCGGCAATCTGACAGGCTTCGCGCCCTGCGCGGGCGACGGTCATCCAGATCCCCGGTGCGGTCCCGACCGGGTTCGGCAGCGGAGCGGCGGTCTCGGGAAACATCGCCTGGACGCGGTTCCGCTCGGGCATCGGACGTCCGCGCTTCCGGAAGTACGACTCGATTGCCTCCAGGCTCTCCGGATGAAGGACCAGCGGCACCGCCTGCAGCTGCGCCAGGGCCTCCCGCGTCAGGTCGTCGAGCGTCGGCCCCAGGCCCCCCGAGACGATGACGACATCGGCCCGCTCGACGGCGAGCCGCAGGACGTCGACGTTGGTCTTGAGGTCGTCACCGATCGTCGTGTGGAAACGGACGGGGATCCCGAGATCGGCGAGCGCCAGGCTGAGCCACTGGCTGTTCGTGTCGAGCTTCTCGCCGGTCGTCAGCTCGGTTCCGATGGCGACGATCTCGGCAGAGAGCGGGAGAGCGGGGCTGGAGGAATTGGGTTCGGACAAGACGAGGCCGTCGCGGAGGAGGGGAGGGATATCAGCCGGAGGTCGACCGGCCATCTCACACGGCGAGTGTAGCCAATCCGCCCGGAGCGATCTCCGCTGTCTCGTTCCGCGTCGACCGGAGATGACGTGGAGCAACGCAGCCCCCAGCGGCAGTTTGGGCCGGACTTGGCCGGGGCCCGCGGACGTGCGTTGACGCTCAAAACGATCCGGTCCTACAAGCGGAACCGCGCCACTTGCCCGGTCATTCACGTTGTTGACGGTTCAGTTATGAAGCGGTTTCTCCTCCTTGGACTCACGGCGGCCGGGCTGGCGGGATGCACCTCCGCCAGCACCAGCAACACCGCCCGTTCCGCGACCGAACAGATCCTGATCTCCAACGCGGTCGACCAGTCGCTCGACAAAATGGACTTCCGCCCGTTTGCCGGGAAGACGGTCTACTTCGAGGAGAAGTACATCGACTGCGTCGACAAGAACTACGTGATCTCCTCGATCCGCCACCGGCTCCTCAAAGCGGGGGCGCAGCTCGCCGACAAGGCGGACGCGGCAGAGGTCGTCATTGAGGCCCGCAGCGGCGGAATCGGGACCTCTCACTCGGACTCGTTCGTCGGGGTCCCCGAGGTCGTGCTCCCCGGCATGATGACGATCCCGGAGCTTCGGCTGGCGACCCGGACCAAGCAGACCGGCGTGGCGAAGATCGGCATTGTGGCCTACGACGCCAAGACCCGGAGTCCGTTGGGGCCGGGGGGAATCGCACTCTCGAGCGCTCAGGACAACAACTGGTACGTCTTCGGCGTCGGCCCCTACCAGTCGGGGAACGTCCGCAACGAAGTCCAGCGGGCGACAACGGGGAACGCCGCGGTCTCGTACACGAACGTCCCGCCCGTGGTGGCGTTCGCCTCCCCGCGAAGCATGCCAAAGCCCCCGGACGCTCCGCCCGCCACGCAGTACGCCGACGCCCCGAGCGTCAACGACAAGGCAGCGGCTGTCAGCCTGCCGGACTGGATCGAGGGGAGTGACCGGAACTGAGCCGTCGCGAGGCTGTTGAGGCGCCCGCGACATCGCGGCGGGAGCGATCGGCTTCGGCAGCGACTGGTGCTGGAACCACGGGAACTCGCCTCGGCCCCTCGCCGGGCGCCCCAGATTGAGCTGCAAGTTCTTTCCTGAGTGCACTTTCCGAAACCCGCCCGCCTATTCGTCGCTTTCGAGAACGAATGGGGAATTCGACGGATTCCCACCCGCGGCCCCCGCTTGTGGACGGAAAAACCCGGCCGTATACTCTTGCCCCTTGCGGAACAGCAGGTGACATAGCGCCTTCGGGGCGCGGGTTGTCCGCAGACATCGACGTTGGAGTTCGCCCTTCGGGCGGATCGTCGGGACCGGATTGGTCCCCGACGGTGCGGACCACGACTCCAGCTCAGGTCCCAGAGGATCGGTTGCCGTGCGGTTTTCCCTGATCGATCGTATCACCGAGATTGAATCGGGAAAGGCGATCAAGGCGGTCAAAAACCTCTCGCTGGCCGAAGAGTACCTCCAGGATCACTTTCCCGGCTTTCCGATCATGCCGGGAGTGCTGATGGTCGAAGCCCTCGTCCAGACGGGGGCCTGGCTGATGCGGCACACGGAAAACTTTCAATACAGCACCGTCCTCCTGAAGGAAGCCAAGGCGACGAAGTTCAACAACTTCGTCACCCCCGGCAAGGCGCTCGTGATCGAGTGCGAGATCCACAAGAGGGACGGAAATCTCTATACATTCAAGGCTTCGGGCACAGTCGACGGAAACTCGGCGGTGAGCAGCCGCCTGACGCTCGAACAGTTCAACCTCGCGGACCGCAATCCGAACCTGAAGAAGTCTGACGAGGATCGAATCCAGAAGATGCGGGAACTGTTCGACGTCCTGTCGACACCGAGCCCCGCGATCCCGGCGAAGGGCTGACCTGTTATTCCCGCAGTCGGCGCGGAGTGCGGAGCATCCGCCTCTCGCCCCCCACCCTGCGGCCCGCCCTCTCCCATCCCCCATTCAAGAACGTCGCAAAGGAACAATGATGAAGCTGGCAGGCCGGATTGCACTCGTCACGGGGGGAAGCCGCGGAATCGGCAAGGCGGTCGTCGAAGCCCTCGCCAAGGAAGGGGCCAAGGTCGCATTCGTCTACAAGTCGAACACCCAGGCGGCCGAGCAGATCGTCAAGGACCAGGAGCTCAACCAGCGGGAAGTCCTCGCCATTCAGGGCGACGCATCCAAGAAGGCTGATGCCGAGGCAGCCGTCAAGCAGGTCGTCGATAAGTGGGGCCGGCTGGACATTCTGGTGAACAACGCCGGCATCATTAAGGACGGCCTGCTGGCGGTGATGGAGCCTGAGAACTGGCAGGCGGTGATCGATAACAACTTGACCAGCGTCTACAACTTCTGCCAGTCTGCCATGCGACAGATGATGTCCCAGCGGTATGGCCGGATCATCAACATGTCCAGCGTGGCGGCCGAGTACGGCAACCAGGGACAGGTGAACTACGCGGCCAGCAAGGGGGGCATCCAGGGGTTGACCCGCTGCCTCGCCACGGAAGTGGGCCGGCGGAACATCACCGTCAACGCGGTGGCCCCCGGGTTCATCGAAACCGACATGACGGAAGCCGTCCGAAACCTCGGCGGCGACAAGATCAAGGACATGGTCCCCCTCCGCCGCCTCGGCAAGCCGGATGACATCGCCAATGCGGTGACCTTCCTGGCGAGCGACGAGTCGGGGTACATCACCGGCCACGTGTTGACGGTGGACGGCGGGATGACCCTGGGAGGATTTTAAGGATTAGGTCGGGTGGGCCGTTCGGGTTGAGCGTCGGGCGTTGAGAGGCTCGAAGGACTTGGCCCGGAATGGTCGATACCCGATGCAGGTTGAGTGTGAGTTTGAGCCGCGGTGTTTCCGAGGCTCGGCTCGCAGCGATCAACCTTCAAGTGCAGACAGTTTCGACGGCAAGTCCTTCACTCACCAGGACCAGCCCGTCGCTGACGATGGGTCCGGTGAGAATAAGGAAAGTCGACAATCCCCTGGCGGGGCAGGCCGGATGCAAATCCGGCCGGATTGGGTTGGACGAGTCGTCCAGAGAACGCCGGGGTGATGGTCACGGGAGAAATGTCCGATGGCGACGAATGAAGAAGTGTTTGAGAAGGTCAAGGAAACCCTCGTCGACGCCCTGGGTGTGGACGATGACGAAGTTACGCCCCAGGCAACGCTGATCGGCGACCTGGGCGCCGAGTCGATCGACTTTCTCGACATCGTCTTCCGGCTCGAGAAGAACTTCGACATCAAGATTCCCCGCGGCGAGCTGTTCCCCGAGAACATCGCCGCTGCCGATTCGGGCTTCGTGGCCAACGGCGTCGTGACCGAGGCGGGGCTCGCCGAGCTCAAGGCCCGCATGCCGCACGCCGACCTGTCGCAGTTCTCCAAGGATCCCCGCGTGGAGAAGATCTCCGATCTCTTCACCGTGGAGATGATCTGCAAGTTCCTGGCTGCCAAGATCGCCGCCAAGTAGTCTGCCGTGAGCTTTCGAGAACCCGGCGTCCTGGGACGCCGGGTTTTTCGTAGCCATCCCGCTGCGTGGGATGAGCCGGCCTTTCGCGTTCCCAACTCCCTTCGGCGGCCTCGACCGCGTTCCACTGGGACGCCGGTTGGATCGGGTTGCCGACTGACAGCTCTTCTCGAAGTGAGAGGGCTACGGACACACCCATGCGCTGGTTCTGGATCGACCGCTTTATCGAGTTCAAGCACGGTGTCTCGGCGAAGGCGGTCAAGAACGTCAGCCTTTCCGAAGAGCATCTCCACGACCATTTCCCCGGCTTCCCGGTGATGCCGGGGTCGCTGATGATCGAGGGGATGGCTCAGACCGGCGGGATCCTGCTGGGTCAGACGCACGGCTTCAAGCACATGGTCATTCTGGCCAAGGTGCCGAAGATGACGTTCCACAGCTGGGCGATGCCCGGCGACCAGCTTGTCTACACGGCGGAGCTGGTGGAGGCCCGCGAAGAGGGCGGGATGGTGAACGTCAACGCCAAGTGTGGTGACCGGCTGGTGGCGGAGGGGGAGATCGTCTTTGCCCACGTCGATCCGGCTCAGGCGGGCTCGATGCCGAACCAGAAGAATGTGGTCGAGTTTGCTCTTCAGAGCATTATGGATGTGGGGATGGCGGGGGATGGCAGTGCGGCCCCGGCAGTGAAGTAGGAGAGCTCACTCCAGATAACGAAACCGGGACTAACATCCCGGTTTTTCTTTGCGCCGGCCAGAACCGAGTCTAGGGGGACCTTGGTGAGGGAGGCAGAAGGCGGAAGGTAGAGGGGCGCAACGCAGGATCATTTGTCCCTGATCGGGTCCAGGGGCACCCTGGTCAGGGAGTGCAGAGGGGAGAATCCCCTTTGCCCGCCGGAGGCTTGGCCTGTCTCGATCTCTCTGAAGGAGCGCGTGTCCAAACGCGGACACCGTGCCGGATGCCCCCTCACCAACCCGCGGGGATTGCAAAGCGAGTAGTGTCGTGTGAAGGAGTCCTCAACGCCGGTACCACAAAGGGGACATCCGTTGTATCCAACGGTTCCTCATGGAAGCGCCTCCGGCGGCAAGGGGTTGCCCCCTTGACCCCAGCTGCCGTCGCACGTTGGGTTTGAGCTATGGGAATCCGTCCGGCAAGGACGCGGTTCGAGCCCCGGTCAGGCAATCAGGCCGTCGACGACCTTCCCATGCACATCCGTCAGGCGGAAGTCCCGCCCGGCAAACCGGTACGTCAGCCGCTCATGATCGAAGCCCAGCAGCTTCAGAATCGTCGCCTGCATGTCGTGCACATGCACCGGATTCTCCACCGCCTTGAACCCGAACTCGTCCGTCGAACCGTAAACCTGCCCCCCCTTCACGCCGCCCCCCGCAAGGAACATCGTGAAGCCGTGGTGGTTGTGGTCCCGGCCATTGATCTTGCCCGCGTTCGAGCCCGGAGTCGGCAGCTCGACAACCGGAGTGCGGCCAAACTCGCCCCCCCAGACAACGAGCGTCTCATCGAGCATCCCCCGCTGCTTGAGGTCCTTGAGCAGGGCGCCCAGCGGCTTGTCGAGCTGGCCGGCCAGACGGCGGTGGTTCACCTCCAGATCGTCGTGGTTGTCCCACGGCTGCCCTTCGCCATGCCAGAGCTGCACGAACCGCACCCCCCGCTCGATGAGCCGGCGGGCCATCAGGAGCTGGCGGCCATGGACCTTGTCGCCGTAAGCCTCCTGGATGTGCTTGGGCTCCTTGGTCACGTCCAGCGCATCGGCCGCCTCGATCTGCATCCGGTACGCCAGCTCGAACGACTGGATCCGGGCATCAAGAGCGGCGTCGCCCGGCCGGGCTTCCAGGTGCTTCCGGTTCAGCGCCTGCAGGAGATCAAGCTGCCGCCGCTGCTGCTCGAGCGAGCGGGTCTTGTTCCGGATGTCCGGAACAAGCTTTTCGATCTCCTTGTGCTGGGTATCGATGTAGGTCCCCTGGAAAACGCCGGGGAGGAACGACGACCGCCAGTTCGCCGACTCCGTGATCGGCATCCCGCCAGGACACATGGCGATAAAGCCCGGCAGGTTCTGGTTCTCCGTCCCCAGGCCGTACGTCACCCAGCTCCCCATGCTGGGCCGCGAGAGACGCGCGTCGCCACAGTTCATGAGCATCAGCGACGGCTCGTGGTTCGGCACGTCGGCATGCATCGAGCGAACGACCGCAATGTCGTCGATCGACTGCGCCGTGTGGGCGAACAGCTCCGAGACCTCGATCCCGCTCTGGCCGTACTTCTGGAACTTGAACGGCGACGGGAGAGCGGCGCCGGTCTTCCGCTCCGTCTTGAGGTTCTCCACCGGGAGGGTCTTGCCGGCGTACTTGTCGAGCGCGGGCTTGGGGTCGAAGGTGTCGACGTGCGACGGGCCGCCGTTGCAGAAGATGTGGATGACATGCTTCGCCTTGGCGAAGAAATGCGGCTGCCGCGGACGCATCGGATTCGACGAGTCGAGCCCCATCGGAACGGGAGCAGCGGTGGCCGCGCCAGCCATGTCGGCCAGCAGAGTCGAGAGGCCGAGGGAGGCCATTCCCATGCCGGAGCGGCGGAGGAGTTCACGTCGGTTCATGGCAGGCAGCGTGTCGAAGGCGGGCGCGAGGACAAGGCGGGAGAGCGGTTTCCCGCGCCGGGGGAGCCAGTTCGATCGAACCGGTCCTCCTTCATCGGCACGAGGAAAACGCCTGCCTATAGGGTACGCCGCTGGGACGTGGGAAACCATCCTGAAAACCGCCCCGCCGCCGCCGATCCCGTCCGATCGTCCGGATCGTTCGGGGCGGCCAAAGCTCAATTCCGGGTGAACATGGCCGGGAATCGCCACACGGCGCGGAACTCTCTCCGTTTAGACTGGTTCCACGGACAGCGGGCCTTATCACCGTGTTCCCTTCGACCCTCCCGTCCTCCGCGAGCGCCGCCATGTCAGACCGCCTGTTCCTCCCCTCCCGCCGCCTCTTCCTCGGCGCGATGGGGGCCGCCTTCTTCACCACCCGCGGCCTGTTTGCGGAGGCGCTCCAGACAAGTCCCTGGCTGACCGAAGGGCCGTTCTATCCCGATCACCTGCCGCTCGACCGCGACAACGACCTCATCGTCCTGGGAGACAGCCTCACGCCCGCGATCGGCGAGATCACGCACCTGAGCGGGCGGGTCCTCAGCAAGGACGGGTCGCCGATCAAGGACGCGACGGTCGAGATCTGGCAGTGCGACGCCAACGCCGTCTACCTGCACTCCGCCGACAGCTCCAAGAAGAAGGACCAGCAGGACAAGAACTTCCAGGGGTTCGGAACGTTCACAACGGGTTCGAAAGGGGAGTACCGCTTCCGCACGATCAAGCCGGTCCCCTACCCCGGCCGCCCCTCGCCGCACATCCACGTCAAGGTGAAGCAAGGGGACAAGGAGGTCCTCGTCTCACAGATCTTCGTCCGGGGGCACGCCGGGAACGAGAAGGACGGCGTGTTTCGGGGCGTCCCGGAAGCGGACCGCAAGCTCGTCATGGCGGACTTCACGCCGATCCCGGAATCGAAGACGGGCGAAGTGGCCTGCACGTTCGACCTGGTCCTCGGCCGGACTCCCGATGAACGGGAAGGACGAGGCCGCCGTCCCGGTCCGCCGCCGGGACCTCCGCCGAGTGAGCGGGGTCCGGAAGGCGACAGGCCGCGCGGACCGCGTCCGCCTCGGCCGTGAGACCGCGGGGAGGTGAGCGACAGGCCCGTCAGCGCTGAAGCGACAGGTCAGCGATCGCGGCTCGATGGTCGGACGTGGAGCTCTTCCGGGCCCAGACGCGCCGGGCCTCGATGTGCGGACTGACCCACACCTGATCGATCCGGTGCACGGGAAAATCGTTCAGGATCGTGTTTCCCCAACCGACGCCGGCCTCTCGAAAGCTGTCGCGGGCGACCTTTCGCAGGGCGTCGAGCCCCCGGTCGCCCGCCGGCGCGTTGAAGTCGCCGCAGATCAGGAACCGCGCATCGGCGGGGGCGGCCTCGAGCGCCGTCAGGAGTTCGTCGATCTCCTGGCGATGAATCGCGCGAATCCGCGAGTGGCTCTCCCAGCAGTCGCCCGACCAGGGATCGAGGCGGACCGGGACGGGGTGCAGCCGAAGGCTGACGACTTCGATGTCCCCCGCGGCGGGGTGGTCCGCGGCACGATGCCAGGTGGCCCAGATCCAGACGCCGCGGGCTGACTGCTGCCGAACCGTGAGGCGGCCCCGCGCCAGGATCGCCGCATCCGGCCCCGCGGCGAGGGACCACTCTTCGGGCCGGCTCCGGACGAGAGTCTCCAGCTGCGGACGGCCGGGGCATTCCTGCAGGCAGAGCAGATCCGGCTGCCAGGCGAGCGCTTCGTCCACGGCCCGCTCGCTCCCGCTGCCGCAGTTGAGAGACACGACCCGCAGGTCTCCCGCGACCGCAGTCCGGACTCCGATTCCCTGAAGCCCGAGGCGAGTGAGCGACGCCCCCTCCTCGACGAACAGTCCCGCATACAGCCCCCACAGGAGCGCGGCGATCCCAAGCCACCGACGCGGGGCACTGCGTCCCAGGAGCAGCAGGACGCATCCGGGGCCGAGACACACCCACCGGGGAAACATCAGGAGCCAGGCGAGGCGATCGGGCTGTGTGAGCAGGAGGGCCGCCGCCAGAACCGCCAGGAGGGCCGAGAGCCCGACCATGAACGTCGATCGGAAACGAGATCGGCCGCCGGCGGTCCCTTCCGATCGGGGCTCCGGTCCAGCGGCGGCGATTGCGGTCGTCGTTGGGGAGTCAGAAGTCATCGCGAGTGCGGCCGCACGCCGCAGAATCCGGGTCAGCAAACCATCTGTCCAATCCGGAATTGGCGCGGTAACGAATTTGCAATCTTAAAGATTACCCCGCAACTCATCTGAGCAGATAAACTTCGGGCGTTGGCAGACGGATGGCCACGCTCCGCCTCCGTCCCCTCTCGCTTTCGCGGTCGGGACGGATCCGACCAGCCGACGTGACCGCCCTCCTCCCTGATCGGACTTTCGAATCCGTTGCGGCCCGTTCCGCTGAACCGGCGCATCCCGAAAGTTCCATCCCCTCCTCTCCTCCGTCTCCCGTTCCCGGGCTGATTCTCCGACCTGCAGGACCTCATGGCCACGAACGTTGTGACAACGAGTGCGGACGAGATTCCGCGCGGCGATCTGGCAGGCTTCAAGAAGTACCTCGGGAAGGATCTGCTGTCCGGGTTTCTGGTTTTCCTGATCGCCCTGCCGCTGTGCATCGGGATCTCGCTCGCCAGCGGCGCTCCGGCCCAGGCGGGGATCTTCACGGCGATCATCGGCTCGATCGTCACGTCGCTCATCAGCAATTCCGAGCTGACGATCAAGGGACCGGCGGCCGGTCTGATCGTGATCGTCTTCGGTGCGGTTTCGCAGCTTCAGCATGACTTCAACACCGACGCCTACGGGGCCTACCGCCTGATGCTGGCGGTGGGGGTCGCGGCGGGAGTCATCCAGATCGGCTTCGGCCTGCTGCGGTCGGGGATTCTGGGAGAGTTCTTCCCGACAACGGTCGTCCACGGGATGCTGGCCGCGATCGGCCTGATCATCATCTCGTCACGGTTCCACGTCATGCTGGGGCTCAAGGCCCCGAGTCCGAATCCGCTCCTCAACTTCGCCGCCTTTCCCAGCTCGATCCGGGACATGAACCCCGAGATCGCGCTGATCGGCCTCCTGAGCCTGGCGGTACTGATCTTCTTTGCGATGGCGAAGAACAAGACGCTGAAGCGGGTCCCGGCTCAGATGGTGGTGCTGATCCTGGCCATTCCGTTGGGGATGTATTTCTCGCTCGGCGAAGACCACACGTACACGCTGGCCGACCACCAGTACACGATTCTCAGCAAGGACTCGGTCGTCAACCTGCCCGACAGCATCTTCCGCTCGATGCTCTCGAAGGACGGCGGCCTGCTGCCGGACTTCCGCGCGCTCCAGACCTTCAACGGCTGGAAGTGGGTCCTGATGTTCTCGCTCATCGCCAGCCTGGAGTCGCTGCTGTCGGCGAAGGCGATCGACCTGCTCGACCCGTGGAAGCGGAAGTCGAACATGAACCGCGACCTGTTCGCGTGCGGGATCGCGAACACCGCGGCGGCCATGGTCGGGGGGCTGCCGATGATCTCCGAGATCGTCCGCAGCAAGGCGAACATCGACAACGGGGCCCGGACGCGGTTCGCCGACATGTGGCACGGCGTGTTCCTGCTGGCCTTCGTCGCTCTCTTTCCCGGCCTCATCCACCGGATCCCGAACGCGGCCCTCGCGGCCATGCTGGTCTTCACCGGCTACCGGCTGGCGTCGCCGAAGGAATTCATCCACCTGTGGAACATCGGCCGCGAGCAGCTGATCATCTTCGTGGCAACGATCATCGGCGTTCTGGCGACGGATCTCCTGATGGGGATCGGGATCGGGATCGCGACGAAGTTCGTGATCCACATGATGAACGGGGTCTCGCCGTGGGACCTGTTCAAGACGTATCTCGACGTTCAGGAGGAGCCGGACGGGACGTGCCTGGTGACCGCGCGGGAGTCGGCGGTGTTCAGCAACTGGATCCCGTTCAAGCGGCAGCTCGAGCAGATCGGCCTCGTGCAGCGGAACAACATCGTCCTCGATCTGTCGAACACGAAGCTGGTCGACACGACGTTTATCGAAAAGCTGCACGGGCTGCAGTCTGATTTCACTGCGGAGGGGCTGTCGCTGAAGATCACGGGTCTGGACAGCCACCGGACCAACACGGGGCATGCCTTCGCAACGCGGCGGCGGGGTCTCATTCCATTGCGGCGGATCACGGTGACGGCGGACACCGATCTGGAGGAGACGCTGGTGGAGCTGTTCGTCTCGCGGGGCGCGACCGGCTACACCGTGATCCCCTGTCATGGAGCGGGGAAGTCCGAACTCAACGTCGGGCTCCCGGCGGTGCCGCAGATCCGGTTCGAGGTCGTGGTGATGCCGGAGCTGGCGGAGCAGGTTGTGGAGGTGCTTCGGGAGCAGATCCTCCCCAAGGCGGGTGTCACCGTAGTGGTGGAAACGGTGGAGGTGATCCGGTTTGGGGCGTTCGTGAGCGAGCAGGGTGTGCCGTCGCAGCCGGCGCATCACTGACCGGTGCCCGGTGGGGGAGAGGCTGAAGACTTAAGGCGGAAGGTCGAGCGGGTGTTCGATCTCGTCCCTGATCCACCGGGTCCAGGACGGGGCCTTGCTGGGGGATGTGAGGGGGCCCAAGAAACGACCCTAAAGAACGACACAGTCCCCCTGCCCGCAGGAGGGCCGGCCGTCGAGAACCGTGGAACGCGGGGAGTGTCCGACCGCGGTTCCGCGTCGAATGCCCCCCCGTAACCTCGTTGCAGGTTGCGGGTGCAAGCGGCCGTCGGGTGAGCTTTTCTGCGGCCCCCCGTTGTCAGGGCACGCCTTCGCTGCACAGCGTCGAAGATGGCGGCCGCGAGAGCGACCGACGCGGCTCGGCCGGAGCCTTGCCCTCCCGACGGAAGACGGGTTTCGCCCGCACGCTCAAGCAGCGCGGACCGCACGGATCTCGCCCGGAGGAAGCGTGTAGCGGGAGGCCCGCGTCCGATTGACGGCGGTCTGGGCCTTGCCCGGCTTCCGCTCTTCCACCTCGCAGCGAACGAGGGTCACCTTCTCCGCCGTCACGCTCTCCACCTGCCCCGTCACCCACGTCTCCGTGGCGTCGACGTACTGCAGGATCGTGACATATTGCCCTGGCTGAACGTCTTTGATCGCCAGCGGCCGGCCCATGGGACGCGGCGGAAGCTTGTCGTTGGGAACGGCAACCATCGCGGACTGCGCCTGCTGGTGCAGGGGCGAGCCGGAGTTCGAGTTCACGGAAGAGCATCCCGCGACAACGAGCGCAACGAAGAGAGGCATCGAAACAGGACGCATCGGTTCACCTGCGGAAAGACCGGGTCCGCGGAGAATAACGCCGCTCCCCCGGCCACCAAGCGGAGTCGCCCGGCGCGACCTTCGGGACGGCAGGAATCGCCGTACTTCCACGCCGGCGCTCCGTGCATGGGCGCACCTCTTGCACTTGGGTTCCCATCGCTTTGCCACCCGTCCGCTCCAAACAGGGGACTCATTATGGATACCTCACCTGCCCAACCGACGCCGCAGAAGCCGGTTCCGGAGGAGGCTCAGAAGCCGTCCCACGGCTCGCGGCCGGCGGGAACGACCGCCCAGAAAACGGAGACCACGCCCGCCCAGGAGCGAGGCGAACGGATCGACACCGGAAAGACGATCGCCCGCGGCGGGAAGACGACCGGACATGTCCCGGGAGCCACCCCCTCCTCCTGAACGAACGCGGGTCCGGTCCGAGCTGGAGCCGTGCAGACGATCCGGCGGCGGAACCGCTTGCTTCACCGGAACACAGGATGCCGGACGAGGGGCCAGCGATCGTCAACAGCCTGACGGGCTGAAAGCCGTCCTCCGAATCCGGCAGAAACGATCGCCCGTCCTAACCCGTTTCGATCAAAGGGCTTTCTGAACATAACGCCGGGCAATCTTGCTGGAGCCCAGTCACGGCACACCCCTTGCTTCATAGTCTTGGCGAGAGCCGCCGCATTCAGGCGGAGTCTGAAAACACAGGCAGAGGAGAGATCCATGGTCACGCGGCAGCAGCTCGAAGGAAAGTGGAACGAAGTCTCGGGACGCATTAAGGAGAAGTGGGGCGTCATGACCGATGACGACCTCTCGCGTGCTGAGGGGAATGTCGAACGCCTCGTCGGCGTGATCCAGCAGAAGACCGGCCAAGCCCGGGAAGAGGTCGAGCGGTTCATCGACTCGATCGTGGCCGGTTCGCGGCCGGCGATGGAGCGGATCGCTTCGACCGCCCGCGACTATGCCGCCTCGGCCCGCGATTACGCCGCGGACGCGCAGGACACGATGCGCCGCCAGTATGACAACGTCGAGCAGTCGATCTCGGCGGGTTACCAGGAAGCGGAAGAGTGCGTCCGCCGCCGTCCGGTCGAGTCGGTCGCCATCGCCTTCGGGGCCGGACTCCTCTCCGGCGTGCTCGTCGCGGCTCTGCTCCGCGACCGCCGCTAAGCGTGTTCATTCCGCCGCGAGTCGCCACCCGAGTTCGAATCCCGGTGGCGACGGCCGGCGTGTTCACTCATACCGTCTGTCCTCGGGCGCCGCCGGGGACGCCACACCTCGTGAGAACCCCTCTAAGGAGTGAGATCATGATTCAGCGATCCGGGGCATTTGCAATGCCCGAGATGGACTTCAAAAGGATTCCGGAAGCGATGCAGGAAGGCCTGCAGTCGGCGAGGGAGACGATCGAGGAGTACCCGGCGAGCGCGGTCTTTGCCGCCTTTGGCTTGGGGCTCGGCGTCGGAGTCGGCCTGGCACTCCTGATGGGAGCCGGGTCCATGTTCACCCCCGCCGCACCTCAGCGTCGGTACTGGTAGCAGCCCCTCCCCGGCCGGTCGGCCAACGCGGCGGACACAGGCCGCAGAAACAGACATCGAGAGTCGGCAGCCATGACCTCCGATCCCGAAGAGCTTCGAAACCAGATGGCCCGCATCCGCGCGGGAGCGCGCTGGAAAGCGGTGCAGATCAAGCGGGAAACGAAGCAGCTCACCGACTGGAAGTACTACGTCAAGAGCTATCCCTGGGTCGTCGCCGGTGGGGCATTGCTGCTGGGTTACCTCCTGGTTCCGCAGCGTCAGGCCCCCCGGACCGTGGCCCTCCCTATGGGAAAACCGCCGCAGGGACCGAGCGAAGAGACGGTCGAAGTGGCGAAGAAGACGGGACTGCTGGCCGGGGCCGCCGCTCTGATCTGGAGCGTCGTCTATAAGGCGGGGACCACCTACGCGACCCGCCGTCTTGCGCAGTTGCTGACCGATAACACTGCCTATGCCGCCAAAGCGCAGGCCGAGGCCCGACGAGAACACGAGAATGTCTTTGACCGTTCCTCATACCGCTGATTTCGCCGGCCTTGCCCGCGATCCCCAGACCTCTGGAGTGGCGCCGGGTCCGTCGGGTGTCCCGACGGTTGTGGCCGCGACCGTTTCCCAATTCCCAGGCGTCGCCGTCGGCGCCGCCCTCGCTGCCGGAGTGATGCTGGGATGGTTCGTCAAACGCATGTAGACCCGCCGCGGTTCCAGACCGCGGCGCCCGAGCCGCCGTTCACGACGGTCGAGGAGGTCCGGCACCATTTCTCGGAGCTGGCCTACGACGTCATCACGCTCGGGGAACTGCAGGTCCGCCTGCTGGTCCACGACGTGAAGGAGACCGGTCGCCGCGCAACGGTCGGTATCGTGTTCCTGATGGCGATGACGGCGATCCTGCTGGGATCCGTTCCCGTCCTGCTCCTGGGTCTCGGCGAACTGCTGGTCCAGGCGGCTGGCTGGAATCGCGCCGGGTCCTATCTCCTGATCGCGTCGCTGGCCGCGGTCGGAGCGGTCGCGGCGGGGCTGTACACCGTCAAGAAGCTCAAGAAGGCCGGAGCCTCGCTCAGCCGCTCCAGTTCGGAGCTGCAGAGCAATCTCGCCTTCGTGAAGTCCCTTTTCCGAAAGCCCGACGCTCCGTCCAGCACCACTGTCGTCTCCTGACGGCGCAGCCAGATCCACCGAATCATGTCACACCGATCCACAAAGACAAAGAAGGAGAATTCCGTCATGGCCCGCATCGCCAACGAGCTGCCCGGTCAGCGAGAAGAACGGTCCGCCGCTGCGCTCCCCCCCATGGAGAGTCGCAAACAGCCGGGACAGGATCTGGCCACCTATCTGCGGGACTACGCCCGCGAGGAACCGGAGATGGCCGCGCTGTGGTGTCTGGGGATCGGATTCGTCCTCGGCTGGAAGCTCCGTCCCTGGTAAGTCCCGGGCAATCCCGCCGGCCGGCTCCTCCGGAGCCATCCGGGTTTCGACGACGCGCGACCGGGATCGAACGATCCCGGGACCGCGTCGTTTGTGTTTTGGTCCGTCCGGCCTTATTGAACCGGCATCACGGCGCGGGCGATCGTCATCGCCGCCGAGCCGGCTGATCGATCGTCCGAGGCAGGAGTAACCAGGTCGCACCATGCGTCGACTCGCTACTGGAGTGCGGTCCTACGTTCTCCGGCTGTACGCCGCGTACGAAGCCTTCAACCGGGACGGCGGCTACCACCTGGCGGCGGCGGCCGCGTACTTCTTCGGCCTGGCGCTCTTCCCGATGCTCTCCGTCGGGATCATGGCGCTCGGCTGGTTCCTCCGCTCTACGCATGCCGGCCAGGACGCCCGGATCCTGATCCTCGACCAGGTCGAGGATCACGCCTCGCCGGTCGTCGCGGAGCAGGTCCGGCAGCTCATGGAGCAGATCCAGTTCGGGTCGTCCCAGGGGGGGCTGATCGGGCTGGCAATGCTGTGCCTGACGGCCCTGGCCGGCTTCGCCCAGCTCCAGCAGGCGTTCGACCGGATCTGGAACGTCCCGGTCCCCGAGCGGCCGGGGATCTGGTCCTTTCTCAGGCAGGTCCTCTTGGAGCGGGCGGCCGCCTTCCTGATGCTGATGCTGACGGGGGCGCTCGTGCTGGCGGCGTTTTTCTTCTCGACGGTCATGACCACCGTGCAGGGGTGGGCCGAGCGGCTGCACGTCACGACGCCGGCCCTCTTCTGGACGACCTCGCAGGCCCTGATCTCGCCGACCGTGAACGTTCTGGCCTTTACGCTGGTTTACCGTTGGCTCCCCAAGGCCCGCGTTCCGTGGCGGGACGTCTTCCACGGCGCGGTGCTGGTGGCGGCCGCGTGGGAGCTGGGCCGGCATGCCCTGGCCGCCATCTTGATCGGTACCCATTATTCGACCGCGTACGGGATCGTGGGGGCGTTCATCAGTCTGCTGGCGTGGTGCTATTACGGCTGCCTGCTGCTGCTGCTGGGGGGCGAGTTCGTCGCTTCGCTTGGCCGGGAGCGCTGGACCGGCCGGCCTCCCGAAGAGATGCTCAAGAGCATTTTCCGCACGACGGACGAGGCGGTGGCCTAGGGGCGATCCATGAACAAGGCGTTCATCAAGGAGAATGACGGGGCGGACCAGGGGTTCTGTCCGCGGTGCGGGCAGGCGGGGATCGCCGTGGACGAGGCTCCGCTGGAGACGCATCTTCCGCCGGAGTTGCGGGCGACGCTGGGACGGTCGGTCTACTGGTGCGATCACCCGGACTGCCGTGTCGCGTACTTTGACAACTTCGATGCGGTCGTCGGTGTGGAGTCGTTGCGGGGGCCGGTCGCTCCGAAGGATCCGGCGGCTCCGCTGTGCAGTTGTTTTGGCGTCACGTATGACGACGTGCAGGAGGATGCGGAGGAGGGGAAGCCGACGCGTATCCGGGAGCTGTATCGTCGGTCGCAGTCGCCGGAGGCGGCGTGTGGCCGGTTGGCGCCGAGTGGGCGTTGCTGTCTGCCAAGTGTTCAGAAGCTCTACTTTCAGCTCCGCGGTGGTATCGATTGAGCCCCTGACGAGCCGGGTCCAGGGGCACCCTGGTGGGGGATGCAAGGGGGTCACACCCCCTTGCCCGCCGGAGGCTTGTCTCGTCGAGAGTTGTCTGAAGGAGCACGTGTCCAAGCGCGGACACCGTGCCGTATGCCCCCTCACCAAGCCACGGGGAGTTCAAAGCGAGCGGTCAGTCCGCAGCGCCGGCTTCACAAAGCGGACGTCCGTTAAATCCCACGGTTCCTCATGGAAGTGCCTCCGGCGGCAAGGGGGCGTGGCCCCCTTGACCCCAGCCTGCCGTGGCACGTTGGGTTTGAGGTGGCATAGCCGTGCCGGCCTGGACGGCGTCCTTCCTCGCAATCCCAGCAGCGTGGCCAGACGATGCCTCCTTCGATACGACTCCCACATGAGCACGAGGCGCGCGCCGTCCGCCCCTGAGCCAGAGACAACCGAAAGACCGGAGCATGCCCGACCAGGCGCCCCCGACACCCGCACCCGATCCACAGCACGAGCCGTCCCCCGGCGACGTGCGGATGCTCTTCGTCTACGGCACCCTCCGCCGCCAATCGGCTCACCGCATGGCCCGCTACCTGGCGGAGAACGCGCGATTCGTGGGCGAAGGAGTCGCCTGGGGAACGCTGGTCAACCTGGGGTCCTACCCCGGACTCGCCCTGCCCGGCCAGACGGCCGTCGTCGGAGACGTCTACGAGTTCCCCGAGGACTCCGCCCCCCGGCACATCGCCGCCCTCGACGCCTACGAGGGCTGCGGAACGAACGACCCGCGCCCCCACGAGTACCGGCGGGAGCTCATTGCTGTGCGAATCGCCGACGGATCGGAGACGACCGTCTGGGGCTACCTCATGAACGATCGGCCGGACCGGTTCGAGATCATTCCCGGCGGGGACTACCTGGCCTGGGTCCTCACCCGCGCGACGCGATAACCCACTGCGTCATCGGCCCGCTCATCGGCTCTCCGCAGCCCATACCGACCGGACCCGGGAGATATCGAGCGAGCGGATCCGCGTCGTTCCGCCAGTGCCGGAGAGCCGGACGGTCTTGCCTTCGGGCCGCGAAGCCCGCTCCCGGCTGATCGCCACTTCCCCGTCGTTGACGAAAACCTCGATCGACCGTCGGTCGAGAAGGATGTCGAGCGAGAACGTCGAGTCCCGGACCGGCAGATCGACCGTGACGTCGCGGACCGTGAGCTTCGCTGTTTTGCCGCTGCAGACGACCTTCTCGCCGCCGACCTCAATCACGAGTTCTCCCTGGGACGGGAGACCGACGACCGTGGTCCGGACCCGCATCTCCGTCCCGCCGACGTCGATCGTCTGCGGCGCGTCGGGTTCGATCCGCAGCTCGGCCCGCTGCTGCGGGGCCTCTTCCAGACTCTTGAGCTCCCGCACCGGAACGGCAAACAGCCGAATCCCCTCGCCGGTCTTCCGGAGCGACAGCTCGACCGGGATCGTCATCTGCTGGTTGAACGGCATCCCGGGCGAGACGATCCCGTTGGCCCAGCCGATCTGGATGCAGCGGCCGTCCGGAGTATTGCTGTAGGTCTGGGCCGCATAGAAGTTGCCGTGCCACACCCGCTGCTTCCGCGTGTCGTTCCCCTCGGGCGTGAAGACCTTCCCGTCGAACGCCCCCGCGAGATACTGCCCGTCCGCGCCGTAGAGCACCCACCGCGTCTCGCCGCTCCCGCCGGCGACCGGAAGTTCCACGAGGTCGGGGCACTCAAAGAAACCCTCGATCCGGCTGGCGAACGTCCAGCTCTTCAGATCGGGCGACGTGTGGAACGTGATCCACCGCTTGCCGTCCTGCTCGCTGTAGAGCGCCATGACCCACTGCTTCGACCCCTTGTGATACAGCAGCCGCGGGTCGCGGCCGACGTGCCGCACGACCGGGTTCCCCTCGTACTCCGTCCAGGTCCGGCCGTTGTCGTTGCTGTAGACGATGCACTCGCCGCGTCCCGTGCTGGTGTAGGCCCCGACGAGCGGCGGCTTGTCCTTCGTCCCGAACCCCGACTCGTTCCGCTCGTCGACGACGGCGCTCCCGGAAAAGGCCCAGTCGCCGAACTTCTGCGGATAGATCCCGATCGGGAGTTCCTTCCAGCGAAGGAGGTCCGGGCTGACCGCGTGCCCCCAGTGCATGTTCCCCCAGCCGTGCCCATACGGGTTGTGCTGGTAATAAAGGTGGTACTCGCCGTCCTTCCAGACCAGCCCGTTGGGATCGTTGAGCCAGCCCCGGCGGGAGGTGAAGTGGAACTGCGGGCGGAGCGTCTCCTGGTACAGCGCGTCCGCGGCCGGCAGCCCGTCGTGCTGTTCGATCGCCGGCAGCGGGCTGTCGCCGCGCCGCTGGCTCTCGATGACGAGGTTCTTCCCGCGGAACGCCGTGACATCGGCGAACGCGTGAAAGTCCGTCCGGTCCTGGGCCAGCTCGATCTCAAACTCCCGCACGACCGCGCCGTCGACGGAGAACCGCATCCGTTGCCGCGGCGCTCCGGTCTGGACCGGGAGCCACAGGTACGCCTTGTCGACAGCGATATCCCACCGCGCCGGCTCGGCCATCCGCTTCCGGTCGCTCTGGACGACCTGGTCGACACTGACGTGCCCCCAGCCGCCGCGATGCTCATCGACGATGCGAAGGACACCCTTCTGGCCGGACAGCGCGGCCACGTCCCACGTCCGCCACTCGAGCCGCTCGGACCCGCCTGGCCGGTCGTTCGGCCCGCTCGCCGACTGGACGACCTTACCGTCGACCAGAAGGTCGATCCGCGTGTCGTAGTGCGCTCCGCCGCCGATCAGGAAGTTGAGGTACTTTCGCTCGATGGTGAACGGCGGAGAGGTCAGCGTCCCGACCGTCCCGTCGCCGCCTGCGAACGAGTTGACGAGCCGCTTCCCTTCGAAGCCGTCGACCTGCATCTGCCCCGGCAGCGTTCCCGCCGCCGGTCCGGGGCCGAACGCCTCGCCGGTCGCCTTCCAGTCGCCGTAGGTCTCCTGCTCGAAGTCGGCGACGACGATGTCAGGCCGGTCTTCCGCGGGGAGACTTCGAGCGAACGCCGAGAGAAACAGGACCGACCAGAAGACCGAGCGCGTCATGGAAGCCCCTCAAGGTCGCCAGCGTCGTCACGAGCCGTCCGCCGCGCCCAATCAGCTTCCCAGGTCGACGATGAGGTCGTTCTTGGAGGCGTCGGCGTCGATCATCTGCGTGAGCCCGCTCGAGTCGGACTTTGAGAACTTCTCGGGGATCAACGACTTGGGAGCCTTGGGCGCCGGGGCCTGCGTCATCTTGAGGTATTCCGGACTTCCGATCTCCACCGGAGTGGTCGACGTCATCGGCGGCGTATCCATGGCGGCGACGGTCACGCGGTGCTCTCCGATCACGGCGCCGGCACGCCCCTTGGTCGCCAGAACGAACTCACCCTGGTCATTCGTCGTGCCGACAGCCATCGCCCCGTTCTTCGGAATGAAGGACACGTGCGCCCGGGGGACCGGTTTGCCCTGATACATCACCTTCCCCTTGGCGGCGGCGAGATCCGGATCTCCGGAGCCGCCAGAGCATCCGACGCAGAGAACCGACAGAACGAGCGCGATTTTCCAGTTGGCAATCATGGAGGATTCCCATCGAGGGGGCATCAAAGACGTCACGTCACGAGGCGGAGCCCACGGCTCCAAAGACTTCGCAGCTCCGGTCCGTTCTGATCACGGACCGGAGCTGCGGAACTAAGCGGCGGATCCCGCCGAGCGGCAGCCGGACCGACATGCGGCTCGCATGCCAGCCCGCCGGCTCTGCGCGATGCGGATAACAGCCTACTGGAAGCTGGCAGGGCGGCTGTCCGCCTTGCCGCCGAGATACTGGTACATCTGATGGTCGATGTTTTCGCTCAGGAAGTGGACAGCGCCGTCGCACGCAAGGAAGTGGCAGCCGCCGGTGTGGTGGGAGCGGAAACCCCAGCTGATGTTCCACTGGTTCTTGCCGGTGCAGGTCGGGTGAGTGATCTGCGCGGGGGTCGCATTGTTGCACGTATTCATGTTGTTGATCGGGACCAGCGTCGTCGCGTGGGCGTTGCCGCTGCCATTCTGATCCCACCAGCCGGCGTTGTGGTCGTGACACATGGCGAGCATCTCACCGACCATGATCGTGTTCGACATGCCGTCGGCAATGTCCTTGAACTTGGCCCCGTAGCCCTGTCGGGAGAATACCCCGGACACCTGCGCCCCGTTGCAGGTATTGCCGGTTCCGACCATGTTGGCCTGCGCGAAGGACTGGAACGGATTGCACATCGGATCCTGCGAGCCGTTCGGGCTCGCCCCGAGCGAGCCGGTGTAACTGGGGGTCGCCCAGTTCGTGTCCACGACACCCGACTGATCGGTCGGACAGACGGCGTAGGGGACCTGATGCTGCCGGGCTGGCTTGCCATCCGAAAGGACTTGATCTGGTACGACCGCCAGGTTCATGTCGAGCTGGTTGTAAAGCCCGGCTTGGTCCATGTAGGGGAGAATGCGGACCTGCCAGCCGATGCGGGGGCCGCTGCCGCAACAGTTGTTCGTCTCGCAACCGGATCCCCCGGGGGGGAACTGGCCAAAAACTTCGCTGTAGCTGTGCACCCCGATGCCGTACTGCTTGAGGTTGTTTCTGCACTGCGACGCCCGCGCCGCCTCCCGGGCTTGCTGCACCGCGGGCAACAGGATCGCGACGAGAACCGCGATAATGGCGATGACGACCAGCAACTCGATCAGCGTGAAGGCGCGACGAAGACGAGCTCTCATGAACCACCGCTCCCAGAATTGAACGTCGGTTTCCAAGCCTCGGTCAGATCGAACGGACTTGGAAGAAGATGTGAATTAAGACGAGATTCAGGATATCCCCCGACCGACCGCGTTGCAAATTCCGTGCGAGCTAATTAATCGCACGGCCGTCCTGCCGGTGTGGCCTCGCCTGCCCTGATCAGGGCGTCGAACAAGGCTGGTGCTGACGTGGCGGCATTCAGGCTGGCGGCGGGGCGGCCACCACCGGGCTGCGGTCGTGCGGCTCGGGCCGGTTGGTCGGGGATCGCCATTGTCTTCGATCCAGTCGACCGGCCGACTTTTGCCGATCTTGCTCCTCGGCCGCAAATCGAGTGGAGGCGCGGTGGGCCGCGGCGAAACACCACGGTCAGTCCGCCTTAGCGGCCCGCGCCGCCTGAGGTGTTTTGCGCCGCTCGTTCCCAGACTTCCGCCATTTCCGGACGTCCCAGCTGGCGGCAGAGCGCCGCGAGCTCCCGGCGAACGGCGGCGTTCTCCGGCTCCTGAATCGCCTGGGCATTGAGATCCGTGAGCGAGCGGTAGAGCTTCTGGGACTCCTCGTAGGCCAGGAGTTCCCGCTCCGCGTCCTTTTCACGGCCGAGCCGGCGATACGCCTGGGCCAGACGGTACCGGTCGCGAAACTCGTGCGGGCAGCGCGTCAGAAGGTCTTCCAGGAGAGGGATCGCCGCCTCCGTCTCTCCGCTCTCGAGAGCGCCGCGGGCCGCGAGCGACAGGACCGGGCAGGACGCGCCGTCGAGTCGCCGGGCCGCTTCGGCCGCCTGACGGCCTTCGGGGATCTTCCCCAGTTCGAGCGACGCCTCCGCCCGCCGCATCAGGACGGGGAGCGTCTCCGGAGACGACTCCAACAGAATCAGGGCCTCTTCCGAACGCCGTGTGGCGATGTAGCAGCCGGCGAGGCAGTCGCGGATCTCGGCCGCCGGTCCGGGAGGCGGGTTGCGGCGGAGCGCGTCTTCGCAGTTCGGGATCGCTTCGTCATACCGTTCGAAGTCGGCGTACATCCGACCGGCCAGGTGCCAGGGGCGGAAGTCGTCGGGAGCGAGCTGCTTGAGCGCTTCGAGTTCGACGAGCGCCAGGTCGTTCGCCCCCAGGTCGTAGTAGACCCCGGCGAGCGTCCGGCGTCCCGCGGCATTGGAGGGGTGTTCCCGCGTCAACGGCTCGAGGCACAGGCGAGCTTCGGCCAGACGTCCCAGGGCGGCGAGCGCCTCCCCCGTCACCTGCTGGAGCGGCTCGCGCAGGTCCGAGCGGGGATCGAGCCCGGAGAAGAGGTCCAGGGCCGCGGCCGGTTTCCCCTCGCGGAGGAGCAGGGTTCCCTCGAGCAATTGCCGTCGCGGATCCTCGGAACCGATCGGACGGGCCGATGCCATCTCGCGGCGGGCCTCGTCGAGGTTCCTTGCCTCCAGCGCGGCCCACGCGCGGTCGAACCGTCCCGCGTCGCCAGTCGGCCAGAGCCCAATGCCGATCACGGCCGCCAGCCCCAAGAGCAGGGCGACGACGACGATCGACCGGACGATCTGAACTCTTTTCATTGTGCGAACGGCTTCAATGTGGACGAGAGGGAAGAAGTGGGGGCTGGGGCGTGGTGTGGCTCAGGGAGACAGGTGGACTTGTACGGCTGTTTAAACCGCGTCCTTGCCGGCACGACGTTGATAGCTCAAACCCAATATGCCACGGCAGGCTGGGGTCAAGGGGGCCACGCCCCCTTGCCGCCGGAGGCACTTCCATGAGGAACCGTGGCACACAACGGACGTCCCCTTTGTGGTACCCGCGTTGAGGACTCCCTCAAAATACACCGCTCGCTTTACATTCCGCACGGGTTGGTGAGGGGGCATCCGGCACGTTGTCTGCGTTTGGACACGCTCTCCTTCAGACATCTCTCGACGGCCAGGCCTCCGGCGGGCAAAGGGGCGTTGCCCCTCTGCACTCCCCACCAGGGGTACCCCCTGGACCCCGGTTGTTGGGCCGGCAATGGCGGGGGACGCCGATCCATCTGTGGCTCAGTACTTCCCCATCCTGTCGATCAATCCCGCGGCCGGCGGTTCAGAGTGTAGGTCGCCGTCGCCGGGAAAAGCTTCTCACCCGCAGGACCGAGCGGCTCCAGGTTGAACTCGTAAACGAACTCCGTCTTGAGGTCCGCCACATCCAAACGGACAGAACGGCCATCCGCCGCGACCGTCGCCTTCTCCACCTTCGGCGAGAAACGGTCAGAATCAGGAGTGGCATAGTCCCCCTTCCACCGACGCGTGTACCCGGAGATCGCGTAGTTCCCCGGCGAAGCCGCCCCTTTCGGATCGACCGGAGCAGTAAAGGAGATCTCGAAACCAGAAGGGGTCGCCCGGATCTCGCGGATTCCAACCGGCAACGGATCCCCGTTCCGGCGGAGGCGGACGATCTCGCCCGTATTGAGCCCCCCGTGCCAGCCGCTGTCATGCATCCCGCCGACGTAGATGTCTCCCTTGTCACTGACGTTGATCGCGATCGGCCCCAGGAAGGTGTCGCTGTCGTTCTTCCAGGTCGTCGCGGAGAAAGGATACGTCGCCCCCTGCCGCTCCCCGTCGACCTCGTCGATCGAGAACCGCATGACGAAGCGGTTGTCGTACTCCGCCCCGAGACCGTGGCCGGCGAACGGATGATCCGCACCGACCTTCTCCGGATCGAGGAACACAATCCCGTTGATACTCCGCGACCACGGGTGGGGGACCTGGATGTTGGTCTTTGCCAGTTCGCCGCCGTGGTCGTGGTTCTGGGCCGGGACGCCGTACCGCTGGTTTCGCTCGATGCAGACGATCTCGTTGAACGTGTTCTGGACCCCCTGCTGGTCACTGACGAACAGCCGGTCCTTCGCATCGAGCGCCAGGCCGATCGGATACCGCAGTTCGTGGCCGATCGCCTCCACCGAATGGCTCGGCGAAATCCGCAGGATCGTGCCGCGGAGGTTCAGCTCATGCGGGTCGCGGTCCCGGTCCGCGTAGTCGCTGGAGATCCCGACATAGAGATTCCCCTGCCGGTCCCGGACGACGCCCGTCGTCCAGTCGTGGTAGTCGTCCGTGTAGCCCCAGCCGGTGGCAACGACTTCGCGGACATCGCAGCGACCGTCACCGTCAGTGTCCTTCAATCGCAGGACCTCGGGCTTGTGGGTGACGATCAGGTCTCCGTGGTCCTCGATGATTCCGAATGGCGCCGCCAGTCCTTCTTCGAAGAGCTGGAGCGTGTCCGCGAGGCCGTCGCCGTTCGTGTCGCGGGCGAGGTAGACGTGCCCCTTGAGCGACGTGAAGGCGAGCGTTCCATCCGGCAGCCACGTCATCGCCGTCGGCATGATCGAATCCGGAAGCGGGAGACGCGTGCCGTCATAGCCCGCCAGCGTCGTCACCGGCGGCGCGGGGGGCTTCGGTGGAGCAGGCGGTGCCGGAGGGAGGACGGTCGGGCTGCTGGGGGTGCGGAACGTGTAGCGGACGGTTGCCCGGTAGTCGCCGTTCTCCTGCTTCGTCAGCGGGTGAGCCGCGCGGCCTTCGAGGTCGATCGGCTCGCCATTCTCCAGGACATGGATCGTCACGCCCGGCTTGGCCGTCCACTTCGTCGGCAGGATGAAGTAGGGGACCGGTCCCTTCATGTCCGCCACGCCGCGGCCGGCGATCGTGATCGTCCGCTCAATCCCGATCTCCTGCTGTTCCTGAAACGGCTTCAGCGAGTGGACGACGTCGAGTTCGTGCTGGACTCCCGCGTGGTCGCTGACCCCGAAGGTGAAGGGAAGGACCATCTCGACGGCGACGCTCTGCGGCGTCCCGGAGGTCCGGTAGCCGACCAGCCGCGGCCGGTCTTCGGCGGCGGGGGTGACCCACTCCTTCTTCTCCGGGTCATGCAGGCGGATCTCCGCGTCCGGCAAAAACCCTTCGAGCGGACGGAGGCCCGCGAGGTCCCAGTACCAGCTCTTCCCTTCGGTCCGCTGCCGCGCGAAGTCTCCCACAGTCCAGTCCCGGACCGCGCCGTGGCCGAAGTCGAAGAGGAGCGAGTGTCCGTTGTCGAACCCGATCGCCAGACCCCGCTGGACCGTTCCTCCGCCGTTCCCCTGGGGGACGGTGAAGACGTCGCGGACGATCCGCGGCCGCTCGCCGGATTGGACGGTCAGGAACTGCTCGACGGCCGAGGGGTTGGTGGGGGCTTCAAACAGAGGATCATTGACGGCGTGCCAGACTGCCGAGAGCTGCTTGGTGACGTCGTCCCCCAGCACGCCCGGGACGGGACGCTGATACGAGGGCATCTCGAAGCCGGGGATGATTCGCAGCGGCGAGTTCACCCACCGCAGGAAGTATTCGGGCCGGAGCCGGTTCCCCAGCCCCATCAGATCCGAGCCTTTGGTGCCGAGCGCCGTGTTCTTGGGGACGTAGGTCCCGAACTGGTGGCAGGCGATGCAGCTGAAGCCCCCCGCGCCGACGAGCCGCCGTCCGACGACGAGCCGCTCCTCTTCGCTCACCTCGGCGAGGTGGTGCCGGGAGGCGGGATCGGCGCCGTCGGCAATCCGGTCGTGGTTGATGAGGTAGGAGAGGATCGCGTCCTTCTCGTCCTCATGATGGGTGAACCTCGGCATCCGGGCGCGGAGCCAGGTCATCCGCATCTCCGGCTGCATCCCGCTGATCGCCTTATCGAGGAAGTCGTCCCTTTGTTTGTCGCCGATCGCCGTGAGGTTGGGGGCGACGAGCGTGGGGGCGACGCCGGTCAGGGCCGGGTCCTTGGCGGCAGTGGTGCCGGCGTGCTCCGCCAGTCCGCGGTCGTTGCCGCGGGGATGGCAGGCGAGGCAGTTGCGGCGCTCGATCGTATGGCGGCCCAGGTCGAATTCGCTCACGGGCGAGATCGCTCCGAACCGGGACGAGACGTAGGCCTTAAGGGCTTCCCGGTCGGCCCGCGGATAGAACGGGCGGTTCCGCTCCTGGTCGGGAGCGTCGGAGAGGCAGGACTTTGACCAGTCCTTGACCTCTTCTTCGAGTGTCGGGAGTCCCCGCAGCTCGGGGTCGATGGCGGGCATCGTGTGGCAGTTCGCGCACTTGAAGCGGCGGACCAGCTCGCGGCCCGCTTCGACCTTGGCGCTGTCCGTATTCGGGTCGCGGTCGAACTTCGTCTCCTGTTTACGGCTGAGCTGCGAGAGAGTCTTGGCGATCGTGGCCCGTTCCGAAGGCGTCATCTTGAAGACCGGCATGCTCCCGACGGGGCTGAGCTTTTCCGGCTGTCCAAGCCAGGTGTAGATCCACTCTTCCGAACGCTTGTTCCCCACATGGTCGAGCGTGCCGCCGCCGAACGGGCCGCTCTCTCCCAGGTCGCCGAGCTGATGGCAGGCCAGGCAGCCGAGCGAGTGGATGAGGGTCCTGCCGCTCGGCAGCTCTTTGGATTTCTTGGCGTCGACAGACGGCGTCTTCGGAAGCTGGGCCGGTTGCGAGATCCGCCAGATCCACTCGGCGACCTGCTCCGCCTGCTCGCGAGTCATTCCGAAGGAGGGCATCCTGGCGTGCGGCGACTCGGGGTTCTGGTCCAGCAGCTTCTCGACGATCCAGTCCGGGTTGATGTCGGTCGTCACGCGGAGGAGGGCGGGGGCGAAGGGGCTTTCGGGCTCGCCGGGGCGATGGTGGCAGCGGTTGCAGCGGTGGGCGGTGTAGAGCTGCCGCCCTTTGTTCCACAGCTCGTCTTCCGGAAGGCGTCCTTCGTGAAACAGGAACTGCCAGGGGAGCGGTTCGATCGGGAATTTGTCGCCGGACCAGGCAAGGAAGACGTGTGAGGATCGGCCGAGCTTCTTGAACGTCACCTTAAGATCGCGAAAGCCGAGGGCGAGGGACTTCGGTTCGCCGGCGATCCAGCCCCGTTCGCGGTTCTCCCCTTTCAGGACAACTTCGTCGTCAACTTGAATCTCGATGGCCCCCTGGATGTCCGCGTGGAAGCGGATTGGTTCGTCGGTCTGGACGACGATCTGGCCGGTCCAGGTGACCTCGAACGGCGCGGCGGGGAGGCGGATATCGGGAGACGAGGGGCCCCAGTCGAAGGCGATGTCGTCATCGACGCGCGTGACGGTGCGGGTTCCGGCGCGGTAGACGCCGATGAGTCCTGGCCGCTGCTCGTCGTCCTCCTGGGCGGTGGCGAGGAGCGGGCAGAGAAGAAGGAGCAGCAGCGGACCGACGGCACGCAGAAGAAGGGGGAAGCGGAGGAACATTCGCGGCGGAACCGGGAGGGAGGTCGGGTGGGAGGAACGCGCGAGAGCGCTCTAGCGTATCCCGCCCCCGCTGCCGACAAAACCCTGCCACGCGTCCCTACCGAGACGACTATGCCACGTCAAACCCAACGTGCCACGGCAGCCTGGGGTCAAGGGGGCCACGCCCCCTTGCCGCCGGAGGCATTCCTGTGAGGAGCCGTGGTACGCAACGGACGTCCCCTTTGTGGTACCGGCGTTGAGGACCCACCCCCGCTCTGGAGTCCGCGCGGATTGATGTGGGCGCATACGGCATGTTGTCCGCGTTTGGACACTCACTCCTTCAGACATCTCCCGACGGCCAAGCCTCCGGCGGGCAAGAGGCATTCTGCCCCCTGCACCCCCTGACCAGGGTGCCCCTGGACCCGGTTCGGCTTAACTCTTGATCGGGATCTTATGAGCGACCGCCGCCATCGCCTTCGGGATCATGATTGTCAACACCCCGTCCCGACACGTCGCTTCAATCCTGTCCGCCTGCACCTCGCACGGCAGCGCCACGATCCGCTGAATCCGCCCACAACTCCGCTCAACCCGATGAAAAGTCTTCCCCTCCTCCTCCTTCGACTCCGTCCGCTCCCCTTTCACCACGAGCGAGTTCCTGTGCATCTCAATATTGAGCTCCTCCGGCTTCCACCCGGGAACATCCACCTTCACCTCAAACTGCTTGTCCGTCTCGGCCAGGTCCATCGACGGCATCCCCGCTCCGGCCATCGCACCCCGCTCCCCCTCCATCCCGAACCGGCTCAGCAGGTCATTCATCTCCTCCCGAAAACTCACAAACGGATCGCGGCGGAACAGATTCGAAAGCCCCGCGGAGACCCGCCCTGGAAGATCGTTCTTCATAACAGCGCTCCTGTGCGATAGCGGACCCGGCATGTGCCCCTGCACACACCTGCCTGTGACAAAGACTGCGGCTTCTGCCTTCCAGGCACGATCAGCGAATCACTCGCAGCAAATTATACGCCTAACAGGTCGCTTCGCGCTCACTCGGCGGCCGCCAGCACGATCGTGATGTTGTCGCGACCGCCCGCCTGCAGGGCTTTGTCCAGCAGGGTGTCGACGGCGGCCTGCGTGGTCGGCGACTGGGATAGCACCTTCGCGATGTCGGCGTCCGGGACCATGTCGTACAGGCCGTCCGAGCAGAGCAGGAGCTTGTCACCCGGACCGAAGTCGATCTGGTGCACCTGCGCCGTCACTTCGCCGCGATCGCCGCCAAGGCTATTGACCAGGATATGCCTGACGCGCCTCACCTTCTCCGGAGCAATACCGGCGTTGATCCACGCCTGAGCGACCGTCTCGTCGTGCGTGATCTGCAGCAGGTGGTCATGCCGAAAGAGATAGGCCCGCGAATCCCCAAGGTGCACGATCACGGCGTGCCCCGGAAAGACATGGGCGGAGGTCCATGTGGTCCCCATTCCACGGAACGCGGGATGGGAGCGGCTGACCTGAAGCAGCATCTGCTGTACGCGCTGCAGGTAGGCCTCGACCCGCTCGCGGATCTGCTGCGCTTCGAGGTCGGTGAACTTCATGATCCAGCTCGTCGCATGCCCGGAGAGCTCGAGCATGAACTGGATCGCCAGCCGGCTGGCGACCTCGCCCGACTGGGCTCCGCCGATGCCGTCAGCCACTGCCAGTCCATACGAGACATCGTCCGGAGCGTCGATCTCGTTTGCCGCGAGGCTCGACAGGATCACGTCGGTGGAACGGGTCCGCCGGACGATGGCGTACTGGTCTTCGTTCGTGGTCCGGACGCGTCCGGTGTGGGTCGTGGCGGCGAAATCGATGCGGACGGCGGCGCTCTGTGGAGCGAAGAACGTCTGGGCGAAGTTCTGCGGTTCAACATCGGTCACCGTGTCCTGATTCGGATCGATCATGTTGGCCTTCGAAGCTTCGAGCCCGTTTCACCCACTTTCGGATTCTGACAGGTTTGGCGAGGGAGCGACACAATGAACTCCAGCCGTCGAATAGAACCGCTGGCCCTACCGGGGCCCTCGTGGGGGTGGCAGCAGGGGGCCCAGAAAGCACAAACCCAGCCCCCTTGCTCGACAGAGGCGCGTCGAGGACACCCACCTCCGCCGGCACCCCGTCAGATCGACTTCAGATACTCCAGCAGCGCCCGCCGCTCGTCGCCGCTGAGGTCATCGCCGAACGTGTGCCCCGCCGACGACTTGCCGAACAGGCCCGTGTCGAAGTACCAGCGCCGCTCCTGCTCTCCCAGCTTCTCCGGAACCTTGTCCAGGGTCTCAACCGCGAGCCCGCCCCGGTCGTAGTCCACTGCGGTTCCCGTCTGTCGCCAGACCTTCGGGCGGGTGGAGGAGTTCAGGAGGTGCTCCAATGTCGGTACCGAGCCGTTGTGCAGGTACGGGGCGCTCGCCCAGATCCCGTCGAGCGGCGGCGCGAGGTATCCCGCCGGTTCGGTCTCGACAAGATCGAGGCCGAAGAAGCTCAGCCAGCCGACCTTCATCCACTCGCGGTGCTCCTTCGTCAGCGAGTCGAACCGCGCGCGGTCCGTCCCGACGACGTCGATCGACACCACCTTCTCGGGGTAGCGTCCCCCCTCGCCGTAGGTGCCGTGGCAGTCGGCGCACCGCTGCTCAAAGACCTGCCGGCCGCGGGCCGCGAGCGCCGCGTCGATCGGCTTCGGGTACCGCGGAGGAGTGACGGTCTCCATCCAGGCCAGGATGTGGCGGAAGTCGTCTTCCCAGCCGGTGAACACCTCCCGGTCATGCCGCGGGAGCATCATGAACTGCATGATCGTCCGGTGGTTCTTGGGAGCGAACCCATCAGCATAGAGGCGGGACTTCTTGGGGAGCCGCCACCAGGGCGGTGCGTCCATGTCGTGATGCATCAGGGAGGGAACGGGGCGGTTCTTGTCGACGGTCATGTCGGGATTCCGCAGAGCCCCGAGGACCACGCCAAAGATCACGGAGTTCGTCGTCCCGTTCGTGACGTTGAGCGGCAGCTTGAGGATCGCCAGGTCCATGTGGCCGAGCTTCTTCAGCCGCAGCAGCTTGATCTTCCGGACGTCCTCCGTGAGGGTCTGGAGCGCGATCCGGTTGTTCCCGAGCCCCGGCACCGGCGTCCCGTTCAGCACTCCGCCGTGGCAGGCGAGGCAGTTCATGGCCCAGCCCCCTTCGGTCTTCACGTACCCCAGCAGGCGGAACTCGTCCGCGGGCGTGTCCGGATCGAGGACCAGCCCATAGTGCTCGGCGATCGCCCTCCGCCGCTCGGCGAGGGAGAGCTTGGCAACGGGCTTCTGGTCGGCGGCGCTCCACATCCGCCACAGGTCGTCAAAGTCCTCCTGGTCGAAGTCCGGCGGCAGGTAGGCGCGGTTGCGGAGGAAGTCCCAGCCCTTCTCCGGCGATCCGGGAGATGCCGCGGCGATGTCCGTCGGCGCAGGCGCCGCAGCGTCGCCCGGGGCACGATCGGCCGCCGGGAGATCGAAAACGAACAGAAGAGCGAGAAGGAGCGGGACGGTCAGTCGCAAAGTCGGGAGTCCTGCAAGGCGGAATCGACGCGTTCCGTAGAACCGCAGCGCCGCGGCGGGATTCACATTGTAACCATCCCTTCCGGCAGAACAGTCGTTCATGGGGTCTTACCCCCTTACTGCCGGACGCGTTTCAATGAGAGGCCGTGTTCAGCAACGGACATCCCCTTTGTAGGCCCCGTGTTGAGGGCACCGCTATACCACACCGCTGGCTTTGAAATCGCCGTGGGTTGGTGAGGGAGGCATCCGGCACCTTGTCCGCGTTTGGACACGGGCTCCTTCAGACAACTCTCGACGGCCAGGCCTCCGGCGGGCAAGAGGGCGTTGCCCCCTTGCATCCCCCACCAGGGTGCCCCTGGACCCGGTGAGCCAGTATTGGGCGACTACCACTCCTCGCCCCGTTACGCAAACACACCGGGAATCACGTCCCCGTGCTCAAGCACCGAGTGCGGACGGTTCTGCATGTCCGGGACACGCGTGTCGAGCGGGATGCCGAGGGCGTGGTAGATCGTTGCCGAGATGTCGGCCGGCGAGAACGGCGTCGAGGTGGGGTAGGCTCCCTGCTTGTCCGAGCCGCCGATCACCTGGCCCGTCTTCACTCCGGCGCCGGCAAAGAACATCGAGCCGCACATCCCCCAATGGTCGCGCCCGCCCCCCTTGTTGATCTTGGGGGTCCGGCCGAACTCCGTGAGATAGACGACGAGGGTCTTCTCCAGCATCCCCCGCTCCTTCAGGTCGCCGATCAGCGCCGCAAAGGCCCGGTCCATACCGGCGAGGTTATAGCCCCGCTTCACCATCTCGGAGACGTGCGGGAACTTCTGCTCCGGGACGTTGTGGATGTCCCACAGGTTGCCGTAGACCGGGTCGTAGCCGTAGTCGACCATCACGAACCGGGCCCCCGCCTCGACCAGCCGCCGGGCCATCAGGCACCGCTTGCCGATCTTGGTCCGGCCGTAGCGCTCGCGGGTCGTCTCCGATTCCTGGGCGACGTCGAACGCCGAGCGAACCTCGGGGGCGGTCAGGAGGTGGACTGCGTTGTCGTACTGGTCGCTGAGGACGACTTCCCGCGTGGAGCGGTCGAGTTGCCGCAGCGTGGCGTCGATCTGCTCCTTGAGGGAGAGCCGCTGACCGAGGCGGCCGGCCGAGAGTCCCGGCGGGGGGAGGAGTTCCCGCGGCTGAAGGTCTTCTTCGCAGAAGGGGTCCGGGTTATGGGATTTCTCGCCGACGGTGAAGTCGGGTTGATCGGGGAGTCCGCCGACGCAGAAGGGGGCGTGGCCGTTCCCCAGCCAGCCGCCGACGAAGAGCATATAGGGGGGCGGGCCGGGGCGTGTGATGCCGGGGACCGCGATGTAGCCGGGGAGGCCGTTCCGCGGACCGTTGAGGTAGGAGACGATGGAGCCCATGTTGGGCTCGGAGAAGAGCTGGGCCATGGTGACCTTGCGCCCGGAGAGGGTGTAGGCCTGGCTCAGGAGGTGGTCATTGCTGTCGTGCGAGAAGCTGCGGACGACGCAGAGGTCGTCGGCTCGCCGCGCGAGTTCGGTCATGACTTCGCCGAACTCGATCCCCGGGACGTTGGTGGGGATGGCGCCGAGGGTTCCGCGGATTTCCTCGGGGGCTTCCGGCTTGGGGTCGAAGGATTCGAACTGGGTGACTCCGCCCCCCATCCAGAGGAAGATGACGGATTCGGCCTTCTGGGTTTCGCTGGGGAGGAAGGTCTTTGTGGAGCCGGCGTGTGATACGCCTGGGAGGAGGGAGGCACCGACGCCGACGGATCCCTTCCAGAGGAGATCGCGGCGCGAGAGGGGTCCCTGAAACAAGAATGGCAACGACATCGCCTAAGCTCCCGCTCCGGCCGGAGACGCATCAGCCGGAGCCGATGGATTCTGTCGCAAGGGCCCACATGATGCAACCCCGCCGTTTGGAGGGAGCTGCAACCGGGTCCAGGGGCACCCTGGTGGGGGATGCAAGGGGGCAACGCCCTCTTGCCCGCCGGAGGCCTGGCCGTCGAGAGATGTCTGAAGGAGGGCGTGTCCAAGCGCGGACAATGTGCCGTATGCCCCTTCACCAACCCATGGGGATTCCAAGGCGAACTGTGAGTCCTCAACGCCGCTCCCACAAAGGGAACGGCCGTTGTGTCCCACGGTTCCTCCTGGAAGTGCCTCCGGCGGCAAGGGGGCGAGGCCCCCTTGACCCCGGCTGCCGTCGCACGTTGGGTTTGAGCTATGGGAGCCGTGCCGGCAAGGACGAGACGCGCTTGCAGTCGACCGCTCGACCGAACAACATAAGAATCCCCTGATCTGTCGTTCCGGCCCGCACTCTCCGACCGCAAGGGGGAAAGTCTTCAATCCATGCGTCGCGAGCCGTTCCGTCCGCCGCTCTTCGCCCTCCTCCTGCTCCTCTCTCTGGTGCTGGACTGCCTGGCTCCCCACGCAGCCGCCGAGGCTCCGACGCCGACCTTCGAGGACCAGATCCGCCCCCTCCTCAAAGCCCGCTGCTTCAACTGCCACGGCGACTCGGACACCCCCGAAGGGAGCCTCGACGTCCGACTCGTCCGACTGATGACGGCCGGTGGCGACTCCGGCCCTGCCATCGTCCCGGGGAAACGTGAGGAAAGCCCCCTCTACGTCCGGATCCGCGATCACGAAATGCCTCCCGAAGGGGCCCCTGGCTTCACACCGGCCCAGGTCGAGCTGATCGGAAAGTGGATCGACGCCGGAGCCGGCACGCGGCGTCCCGAACCGGCCGAGGTCAGCGCGTCCCTCATCACCGAAGAGGACCGGGCTTTCTGGTCATTCCAGCCGCTCCGCAGGGTGACTCCTCCGGCGGTCCCCGGCGAGACGCGGATCGAAGGCCCGATCGACCGGTTCATCGTCGATTCGCTCCAGCGAGCAGGTCTCCCGCCCGCGCCGCAGGCCGACCCGCGGACACTCCTCCGCCGGCTTTCGTTCGTCTTGACCGGACTCCCTCCGTCGACGGAGGAGATCGACGCCTTCCGTGCCGATCCGAGCCGCGAAGCCTACGTCCGGCAGGTCGACCGCCTCCTCGCCTCGCCGCACTTTGGCGAGCGGTGGGCCCGGGTCTGGCTCGACCTCGTCCGCTATGTGGATCAGGTTCCGGCCTATGGAACGAGCGCTGTTCATGCGTGGCGGTACCGGGACTGGGTGATCCGCGCCTTCAACGAGGACCGCCCCTACGACGAGTTCGTCCGGCTTCAACTGGCGGCGGACCGGATCCCGGAGACCGATCCCCAGGACCTCGCGGCGCTCGGCCTCCTCGGACTGAGCCCCGCGTACTGGAAAGAGCTGAAGCTCGCCCCCGACGTCATCAAGGTGACGGTGGCGGACGAGTGGGACGAGCGGATCGACATGGTCTCGCGGACCTTCCTCGGCCTGTCGGTCGCCTGCGCCCGCTGCCACCACCACAAGTTCGATCCGATCACGATCGAGGACTACTACGCCTTCGCCGGGATCATGGCGAACACGCAGATCGTCGACCGCCCGCTCATGCCGCGAGAGCGGGCCGAGATAGTCCTGAAAGCAAAGGCAGAAGTCGCCGCGTTGGAGGCGAAGATTGCGGCCCTCAAAAAGGAGAGTCCGCCGGAAGAAGCGGCGGCCCTCCGCGACCAGATCGCCGCGCTGCGAACTGCCCGTCCCGATCTCGACGCCCCGATGGCCCACATGGTTGAGGACGCGAGCCTCGAAGTGGCGCCCGAAGGGGACGACGCGACGCAGCTCATCGTCCGCCGCGGCGAGATGCGGGACCTCCCCGTCTTCCGCCGCGGGAATCCTTCCGATCCCGGCTCGATCGTGTCGCGGCGGTTCCTGACGGTGCTCTGTGCCGACGGCGGCAAGCCGTTCGCGGACGGCAGTGGCCGACGCGATCTGGCGGACGCCCTCTTCCGCGACTCGCAGGCTCTCACGGCGCGGGTCCTCGTAAACCGGCTCTGGGCTCAGGTCTTCGGTCAGGGGCTCGTCCGGACGACGAGCGACTTCGGCCAGCAGGGGGAGCGGCCAACCCATCCGGAGCTCCTCGACTTCCTCGCCGCGCGGCTCATCGCTGAGAACTGGTCGGTGAAGCGGCTCCTCCGCGAGATGGTCCTCTCGGCGACGTTCCAGCAGGCGAGCCGCGGCTCGGCGGCGTCGCTCGAACGGGACCCCGCGGCGCAGCTCCTCAGCCGGATGCCCCGGCGGAAGCTCGATGTGGAACTCTGGCGGGACGGGCTGCTAGCCGCGACCGGCCGGCTGAGCGACCGCCTCTATGGGCCAGCGGATGATGTCGACACACCGGCCAACGTCCGCCGGACGCTCTACAGCAAAGTGGTCCGGGAAGACCTGCACGTCATGCTTCGGCTGTTCGACTTCCCGGAGGCCTCGGCTCACAACCCCTGCCGCGAACCGACGACAACTCCGCTCCAGCAGCTCTACGTCCTGAACGGACCGCTGCTGAAGCAGCTTTCGACTGCCTTCGGGACCGAGCTGGCTTCGCGCGACGGAGTGCCGACCAGGGAACGGATCGACGTCTGCTACAAGACGCTGCTGCAGCGCGCCCCCACGGACTCGGAAGTCGCGCGGGGGATCGCGTTCCTCGAAGCCTCGGCGGAACCGGCGGTCCGCCAGCGGGCGTGGCAGGACTACGTGCATGTCCTGTTGAGCCTCAATGAGTTCATGTTCCTCGACTGACCCGAAAGGCCGAGCGATGTCATTCGAGAATTCCCCGCCGCTCTCCCGCCGCCGGTTCGTCACCGGGCTCGGTGCAGGAATGGGTGGCATCGGGCTCGCGCAGGTCCTGGCGGCGAACTCGTCGCTGTCGCCGGCCGCGGTCACCGGCCTCCCGCGGGCCAAGCGGATCATTCAGCTGTTCATGAACGGCGGGCCGTTCGGGCCCGACTTCTTCGATCCCAAGCCGGCTCTCTTGAAGTACGAAGGTCAGCGTCCTGACGCCGCCAACCTGCGGACCGAGCGAAAGACCGGCGGACTGCTGCCGTCGCCATTCGCCTATCAGCCCGCCGGCGAGAGCGGAGTCCCGGTCAGCGAACTTCTGCCGCACTTCGCGCAGTGCATCGACGACGTGGCGGTCCTGCGGTCGGTCTACACCGACAACCCCAACCACGGGCCGGCGCTGCAGATGATGAACACGGGGTTCATCGTCCCCACGAAGCCGAGCGTCGGGGCCTGGATGCTGTACGGCCTCGGCGTCGAGAACCAGAACCTCCCCGGTTACATCGTCCTCTGCCCGGGGCGGCCGGTCCGGTTCTCGATCCTGTGGAGCAGCGGATTCCTCCCCGGCGAGTATCAGGGGACCTACGTCAACCACACCGACATGGCGGCGGACAAGCTGATCCCGTACCTGCGGTCGGACCGGCCACAGGCGGACCAGGAGCGGCAGCTCGACCTCTTCCGGGCTCTCAATGCGGAGCACCTGGCCGAGCGCGAGGCGGACGCCCAGCTCACCGCCCGGATCCAGTCGATGGAAACGGCCTTCCGGATGCAGACGTCCGCGTCCGAGGCATTCGATCTCTCGAAGGAGTCGGAGCAGACGCGGGCGGAGTACGGGACGGGGCATTTTGCCAACTCGTGCCTCCTGGCCCGCCGCCTCGCCGAGCGCGGGGTCCGGCTGACGCAGATCTATTACGGCAACGGCCAGCCGTGGGACACGCACTCGGGGCATGACAAGAGCGTCCGCGGCCTGGCGCAGGACATCGACCGGCCGATGGCGGCGCTCCTTCGCGATCTCAAACAGCGGGGACTCCTCGAAGAGACGCTCGTCGTCTGGGGAGGCGAGTTCGGCCGGACGCCGACGACCGAGAACGGCAACGGCCGCGACCACAACCACTACGGCTTCACGATGTGGATGGCGGGGGGGGGCGTCCGCGGCGGGATGACCTACGGCGAGACCGACGAGTTCGGCTTCAAGGCGGCGGTCAAACCGGTCCACGTCCACGACCTGCACGCGACGATCCTGCACCTGCTGGGGATCGACCACACCCGCCTGACGTACCGTTACGCGGGACGCGATTTCCGCCTGACCGACGTCCACGGCCGCGTGATCCGCGAAATCGTGTCGTGACCAACACTCCGTGTCCCTCTCCTTCTGTGTTTGAGTCTTCGTGTTCAACAACCGCCGCCGTCCTGCGCGCCGTCCTCCTCTCCTCGATCCGGCAAGGTCCTCCGCATTGGCCAGCTCCTCCCGTGCGTCGAGCCCCATTCAGGAGCACGCCTATGAGCGGGGGCCGCGGATCACCGCGATCGAGACCGTGATCCCGCATGACGTCATGGCGGGGCTGGTGCTGATCCGGCTTCACACCGACGCCGGGACCGTTGACGGCGAACCGGTGATTGGCCACGGCGAGTCCTACTATCTGCCGCATGCCGTGGCGGCGGTCCTGCATGACTGGATGGCCCGGCGGCTGCTCGGCGCGGACGCGATGGCGATCGAGAGCCACTGGCGGTTCCTCTACGAGCGGTGCGCGTCCTTCGGCGGCATGGGAGCCGAAATGCGGGCTCTCTCGGCGGTCGATCTCGCGCTGTGGGACATTGCGGGGCAGATGCTGGGGGAGCCGGTCTGGCGGCTTCTGGGAGGCCCGGTCAAGACCCGGATCCCCGTCTACAACAGTTGCGGCGGGCCCTTCTATGGCCGCCGCCGGCTCGACGCGCCCGACTCGCAGGGCTGGCCGGGACATGGCGACCCGGGGCGTTCGGGACCGCTGGAGGACAACTGGCGGAGCGTGAACGAGCCGGCGGAGCTGGCCGAGGAGCTGCTGGCCGAGGGGATCACGGCGATGAAGCTCTGGTCGCTCGACGGCATCTATCAGCGCTCGGGCGGGGCGATGATCCGCTGGCCCGATCTTGAAGAGGGGCTCGCGCCGCTCGTGGCGATCCGGGAGCGGGTCGGCAACCGGATGGAGCTGATGCTCGACGGGCACGGGTTCTTCTCTGTCCCGGCGGCGACGCGGATCTGCGAGGGGCTGCGGGAGATTGCGCCGCTGTGGGTCGAGGATCTGCTCCGGCCCGACTGTGTCGACTCGATGGCGGTGTTGCGGCAGCGGGGCGGGATTCCGCTGGCCGTGAGCGAGATGCTGATTACCCGCGATGCGTACCGACAAGTGCTGGAGCGGCAGGCGGCGGATTTCGTGATGGCGGACCCGACTTGGGTTGGGGGGATCAGCGAGACGCGGCGGATCGCGGAGCTGGCGCAAATCTATAACGTGCCGACGCTGATGCATGACTGCACGGGGCCGCTGACGCTCTTCGCTGGGCTGCATGTTGCGGCGGCGGTGCCGAATGTGATGTGGCAGGAGACGGTTCGGGCGCACATCCGGACGCTGTATCCGCTGCTGATCGATGAGAATGTCGAGATCACGAATGGCCACGCGGCCTTGCCCGAGCGGCCGGGGCTGGGGACGCGGCTCTTGCCGGAGCTGTTCAGTGAAGCGCACCCGGGCTATCGGTGCACGAAGCTGTGAAGGCGACGGGAAGGGCGGCTGGCCCTCGATGTCTCAAAGCCCGTCCTTGCCGGTACGACTCTCATAGCTCAATCCCAACGTGCCACGGCAGGCTGGGGTCAAGGGGGCCACGCCCCCTTGCCGCCGGAGGCACTTCCATGAGGAACCGTGGTAAACAACGGACGTCCCCTTTGTGGAACCGGTGTTGAGGACTCCCTCACATCACACCGCTCGCTCTGCAATCCCCGCGGGTTGGTGAGGGGGGCATACAACACGTTGTCCAAGTTTGGACACGTGCTCCTTCAGACAGTTCTCGACGGCCAGGCCTCCGGCGGGCAAAGGGGCGTTGCCCCTCTGCTCTCCCCACCAGGGGTGCCCCCCTGGACCCCGGTTGAGTTGCACGACAGAGGATCCGGCCGCCTTTACAACACTCGCAGGGCAAACAGCGTCTGATCGTCCGGAGGCGGCGCACTCCCCGTGAACGTCGTCAGTGCAGCACGAATCCTCTCCAGACAACCCTCGGCACCGCAGTCGCGACATTTGACCAAGACCGCATCAAGCCGCCCGACGCCAAACAGCTCCTCCGATGGACCGGGGGGCGAAGTCGCCTCAATAATCCCGTCGGTATAGAGCAGCACAAGATCACCCGGCTCAAGCAGCACTCGCGCCAGTTCATACGCCTGCCCGGGAACGAGCCCCAGCGGCAACCCTCCCACCTCGTCCAGCGACAGAACCCGGTCGCCGCGGACCAGCCTCGGTGGATTGTGTCCGGCGCGGGCGTAAGTCAGCGTCCGATCCTGTGCGTTCAGAACCGCGTAGAAGGCGGTCACGAACGTCCCGTCGCGGGTGTAGGCTTCCGCAAGCTGCGTGTTGAGGTACTCCAGCAGCGCTTCCGGCGGCGTGTGCGTTCCCGGTTGGGCATGCGCGACAGCGTGCGTGATCGCCATCAGAACCGCAGCCGGGGTTCCGTGACCCGAGACGTCGGCGATGAACAGGCCCCATTCGCCGTTGTCGAGCGGGAAGTAGTCGTAGTAATCCCCGCCGGCCCGCGAGCTCGTCTCGTAATCGGCCGCCATCTCGAAGCCGGGGATCTCGGGCATCCGGTCCGGCAGCAGAGACCGCTGGATGTTCCCGACCGCCTGCATCTCCCGATCGAGCGACAGGAGCGCCTCACCAAGCTGGTTCCGCAGCACGAGGTTCTGCGTCCCGCGACCGAAGAGTCCCCCCTGCCAGTGGATCATGGGGACGATCGCCGGATTGAACGTCCGGCCGGGCGGGTAGAGCATGACGGTGACGTTGAGCCCTTCCCCCGTGTCATACTGCGGCAAAGCCACGAGCGACTGAAACCCCTGCAGGTAGAACCAGGCCGGGTCGTCCTCTTTGAGCCGCGAAGAGAGATCCTCGATGAGGATCGGCCGGTTGGCGTACGCGATCTCGCCAAGCAGGCCGCCGGTCATCCGCGGGAGCTTTTCCCTCTCGGTCCAGGGGTTGTAGTGCTCCGTGAACCGGGACGAGCGGGTGATAAGATAGTAGGGTGGCTCGATATGCCGCCGTGAGACGGCGACGTAGTCTTCGATCCCGATCAGGTCGCCGATTCCGTTCCAGTAGATCTCGATCAACTCTTCAGGATCGGTCACGCCGGAGATGGCCTTCATCGTCCGGTCGATGATCTCCAGCTCTTCCTGCCACGTCCGATGCGTATTGAACATAAGGCCCCATCCGCTCCGGCGGTCGAGTCAACAGTCTGGTCGAAGGACCTTCATCCTATGTCTGGGCCCGGCGACTTGGGAGCGTTCCGGAGCGGCGGCTGAAGCGAGTCGCTGGCATTCTTAACGTGGCGGATACCGTCGCCGATTGTCGAACGGTTCGGCCATCAGAGGAACATCCCGCCGGAGGCCTCGACCCGCTGGGCGTTGAGCCAGCGGCCCTCTTCGGAACAGAGGAACGTCACGACGCCGCCGATGTCGTCCGGGACACCGACGCGGCCGAGCGCGGTCTGCGACTTGAGGAAGTCTTCGATACCGGGGTGCGCGAGGGCTTCCTTGGTGAAGTCGGTCTCGATCGCGCCGGGGGCGACAATGTTGGCGCGGATCTTTCGCGGCCCAAGCTCTTTGGCGAGGTACTTGACGAAGATCTCGAGGGCCCCCTTCATCGACGCATAAGCGGCGTAGCCCGGGATGGCGAACCGGGTCAGGCCGGTCGAGGTGCAGATGATCCGGCCCCCTTCGGCGACGAGCGGCGCGAGCGTCTGCGTCAGGAAGAAGGTCCCGCGGAAGTGGACGTTCATGAGTTGGTCGAAGGCCTCGGTCGTCACCTGACCGAACGGCTGGGCGATATCGATCCCCGCGTTGTTGACCAGGAAATCGAACGAGTCCCGCTGCCAGGTCTCCCGGAGTGCCTTCGTGAAGGACTCGCGAAAGGAGTCGAACGTCTCCACCTTGGAGACATCGAGCGGGAGCGCGACCGCCTTTCGGCCAAGCGCCTGGATTTCCCGGACGACCTCCTCCCCCTCGGCTTTGTTCGTCCGATAGGTCAGGACGACATCGGCCCCCGCGCGAGCCAGTTGCAGGGCGGTGTTCCGTCCCAGCCCGCGGCTTCCTCCTGTCACCAGAGCGATCTTGTTGTCGAGTCCGTGCATGATCTTCTCTCCCCGGAGTGACGTGACCGGACTGGCCGGCCACTGAATTTGAGTTACGATGCGTTCAATAATATCGGCCGCTGCCCGGCCGTCAATAACAGAACGTAACGTAAATTTATTTCTGGAGGACCGGCCATGACGGAAGGTCGCACCCGCGGTCGCCCCCGCAGTACGGCGGCCGCGTCGCACGAAGGGATCCTGAACGCCGTGTTCGAGATCCTGCAGGAGAAATCGGTCCGCGAGCTCACCATGGAGGAGGTCGCGCGGCGGGCGGGGGTCGGCAAGCCGACGCTCTACAAGTGGTGGCCCTCCAAAGCGGCGCTCGTCCTCGACATGTTCGAGGAGCGGATCGCCGTGAAGCTGGCGGTGCCGGATGCCAAAACCGCCGAGCAGGCGATCCGGGCCCAGGTGGCCGAAGTGATCCGGCTGGCGGGCGGGTTCTTCGGGAAGGTCGCGGCCGAGATCATCGCCGAGGGGCAGAGCGATCCGACGATTCTGGAAGAGTACCGCAACCGCTACATGAGCCGCCGGCGGGCCTTCACGACGGAGTGGATCGAGCGGGCCCAGGCGAGCGGGGAGTTCACGCGGGCCGTCACCCCCGCGGTGCTGATCGACCTGATCTATGGTCCGATCTACTACCGGCTCCTGATCCGGCACGAGAAGCTCGATCAGAAGTTCGGCAAGGAGGTTGTCGACCGGATTCTGTCGCTCGTCCGGCCGTAGCGTCGACGCGGCAAATCGTCGCACCGCGGAGGGACTCACGCCATCGCCCGGCGTGAGAATGGGCGAGCGTACCGCGTCCCGCTTTCTGGAAAGCCTCCGGCCGCCGAACTTCCGGACCAGTCGCCTCATCCAGGCCGGCGATGATTACGATGCGGCACCTGCTCGCGGCATCCGAGTGCGGACGTCTCCGAGCGGCAACAAGGAACCTGGAATGCTGGCGTTCTCGTACTACCCGGTGAACGACCTCGACCCGCTGATGAAGGGCCTGGTCATCGGCGGGCTGGGGATCTTTCACGTCTTTCTCGCGCAGCTCGCCATCGGCGGCGGGATCCTGATGAGCTACATCCAGTGGCTCTACCAGACCGGCCGCTGTCCCAACGGGCGGCGGTTTGTCGACGACTACTTCCGCGTTCTCGTGCTCGTCAGCTTTGTGATGGGGGCGGTGACTGGCGTGGCGATGTGGTTCACGACGATCCAGATCAGCGCCCGGACGATCGGCGTCATGGTCCGCGAGTTCCACTGGCTGTGGGCCATCGAGTGGACCTTCTTCAGCCTGGAGGTCGTCTCCGGCTACATGTTTTACCGCTACGGACAGAAACTCCCCGACGGGCTGCGGCTCAAGCTGCTCGTTCTCTATTCCCTGGCGGCGTGGTTCAGTCTGTTCTGGATCAACGGGATCCTCTCCTGGCAGCTCACGCCGGGACGGTGGCTCGAGACCCGCGGCGTGTGGGACGGGTTCTTCAATCCCAGCTTCTGGCCGTCGCTCGTGTTCCGCACGATTTCGGCCATGGCCGAGGCGTCGCTGGCCGCGTGCGTGCTGATCAACGCCGTTCCCGGCTTCTCGCGGGAGGAGCGGGCCTCGCTGATCTCGGTCTGTGCCCGCCCCTTGAGCCTGATGATCCTCATGCCGCTCCTGGGGCTGTGGTACATCGGCGTGATCCCCGAGGACAGCCGCGGCTGGGTCACCGGAGGGAGCATCGCGATGACAATGTTCCTGACGCTGGCAGTCGGCAGTTCGGCCCTGATCGGGGTCTACTCGCTGGTGGCGATCCTGCGGGAGAAGCTCTACGTCAACGTCGCGACCTCGGCCCTTCTGCTGTTCCTGGCGGGGCTGGCGACCGCCGGCGGAGAGTTCGTCCGGGAAGGGGTCCGCAAGCCGTTCACGATCCGCGAATACCTGTACTCCAACTCGCTGACGCCGGAGGACGTAGCGGAGCTCCGGCGGACCGGTTGTGTCAGCCGCGATCCGTATCCACTCCGCGACCGCGAGAACTACCCCACGCCTCAGGTCCGGCTGGGGGCTCAGGTGTTCCGTATCCAGTGCAGCATCTGTCATACGCTCGCGGGGGCGAACGCGCTCGTGGAGCTCACGGAGACCTGGTCGCTTGACCAGAAGCGGCTGAACTTCGCGCAGCTCCAGCGGACCAAGGCGTTCATGCCTCCGTTTGCGGGGACGGCGGACGAGGTGGAAGCCCTCGTGCAGTTCATCACCTGGCGGCATGAAGGACGACCGGCGGAGTGGGAGACCTCCGCGGACGAGACCGTGCAGGCGCAGATTCAGAAGTGGCTCGATGAAGCGGGGACCGGCCGAGGGGGCGATTCCGAGACCGTGGCTGCCCGTGCCGCTCAGGCCGCGAAGGAGGTGAAGTGATGGATGCGATATTTCCTCTGGGGTTTCCCCTGGCGACCGCTTTCTACCTCGCGCTCTACGTCGCGACGCTCGTGGTCCATGTCGTGTTCATGAACTATGTGCTGGCGGGGGCGAGCTATCTGCTGCTCGCGAGTTTCTGGGGCGGCGGTTGCCGGAAGGCGTGCTGCTGGCAGCGGCTGATCAAGGACTGGATTCCGTTCGCCACCGGCCTCGCGATCACGGCCGGTGTGGCGCCGCTGCTGTTCGTTCAGATCCTGTATCAGCGGGAGTTCTACACGGCGAATCAGCTGCTCTCGCACCGTTTCATGCTGATCCTTCCGATCCTGATCGTCTGCTTTTACATGCTGTATGTCCTCAAGAGCCATTGGATCCAGGCTCGCGGAGTCGCGGTGCAGATCGGGGCCCGGCTGGTCGTGTTTCTGGGCTTTGCGTTCATTGCCTGGTCGTGGACGGAGAACCACCTGCTGAGTCTCGACGAAGCGGTGTGGCGGGGCTTTTATGCTGAGGGGCGGAGTTTCTATGTGGCGACGGGGATGTTCGCGCGGCTGGCGATGTGGTTCCTGGGGGCGTTTTCGACGCTGGCAGTTTTGTTGATGTGGCAGGCGCGGCAGACGCCGGGGTTCGTGCTCGATCCGGATGAGCGGTCGGCGTGGCGGCGGCTGGCGGCGACCGGGGCGGGGGGGCTTGTGGCGGCCGGGATCGCGGGGGCCGTTTACTTCCTGCTGCTGCCGGCGGAACAGCGGGCTCCGGCTGTGAGCTGGCTTGGCGGGCCTTATCTGGCGACTGCGTCACTGGGCGCTGTGGCCCAGCTGGTGGGCTGGGTTCGGGTTGCCCGGAGCGGGGTGACGACGCTGGTCGATCGTCTGGCGATTACCGTTGGGTGTCTGGCGACGATTTCGGGGATGGCGGTGGTGCGGGAGTCGATTCGGTTGGGGTCGGTGACGCTGGCGGAGGTTCAGGCGATGCATGCGGATGCGATGCAGATTGGCGGGCTGGGTGCGTTTCTGGGGTTTCTTGTTCTCAATGGTGGGTTGATTGGCTGGACGATCGTCCGGACGCGTCGAGAGATCTTCACCAACGAAAGCCGTGTCTGAAGACCGGGGTCCAGGGGGTCACCCCTGGTGGGGGATGCAAGGGGGCCTGTGCGGGAGGCCAAAGGGGTTCAGGCGGAAGGTAGAGCGGCGCAAATCAGGATCATGGCCCAGATCGGGTCCAGGGGCACCCTGGTCAGGGAGTGCAGAGGGGAGAATCCCCTTTGCCCGCCGGAGGCTTGGCCTGTCTCGCTCTCTCTGAAGGAGCGCGTGTCCAAACGCGGACAGCGTGCCGTATGCCCCCTTACCAACCCGCCGGGATTGCAGGGCGAGCGGTGAGTTCTCAACGCCGCTCCCACAAAGCGGACGTCCGTTGCTCACCACGGTTCCTCATGGAAGCGCCTCCGGCGGCAAGGGGGCGAGGCCCCCTTGACTCCAGCGGCCATGGCACGTTGGGTTTGAGCTAACAACGCTGCGCCGGCAAGCACGTGCTTGAACGAACGTCGTATCGCTCGCCTGATCCCGCCCTATCTGTGTTTATCCGTGTTCATTTGTGGCTGAATTTCGAAATCTACTTAGCTGGCGCCGCGGCCGGCGCATCCTGCACCACAGGCGGAATCAACGAGTCCTGATACTGCCCAACATCCATGAGCGCCCCACCCAGAAACAGCCCCACAAACAGCAGCGAAAACACAAAGATCATCGCATTGAACGGATTGTCGTACCGCAAATGCATGAAGTACACCGCCACCAGCGTCGCCTTCGTAGTGGCAATCAGCATCGTGATCGGGACTTCCCACTTCCCCAGATGGAACTGGGCAATCGCCACCGTCATCGCCGTAAACACGATCAGCAGCGTGAAGATCGTAAACAGCACCGACAACGGCATCACGTGGACGTGCGCCCCATGCCCGTGATCGCCACCGGCAGGAGCCTGACCATGAGGAGCGTGATGTTCGTGCGACATGTTCGGGCCTGAATCAAAACGGCCGGCGGCCGGTAAGGAGAGAAGTGCGTCGAAACTCGGAAACGACCTATCCGACGAGATACAGCAGCGGGAACAGGTAGATCCAGATCAGGTCGACAAGGTGCCAGTACAGCCCGACATAGTCGACCGGGCCGAAGTAATCCGGACCGAAGTGCCCCAGCAGCGACCGCCACAGGAGCCACGTGATCGTCCCCATCCCGGCCAGGATGTGGATCGCATGCAGGCCGGTCATGACGTAATAGATGCTGAAGAAGATCCCCGTATAGGTCCGGTCGACCTTGGCCTGCTCAGCCGCCGTAGCGGCCGGCACCATTCCCCCCGGAGCGGCCGCGTGAGCGTGCTCGTCAGCGGCGTGTCCCGCCTCGGCGGCATGGCCCGCATCGGCCGCGTGTGACTCGCCGCCGTGGCTCTCAGCACCATGCGACTCTTCGCCGTGGGCCGGCTTCCCGAGGATGGCGGCCTGGATCGCCGGAACCCCCTTGCCGATCCCCACGCCGACGAAGTACGCCCCGCTCGTTACCAGGAGCGCCCCGCACAGGGAGGCCATGATGGCCGCCTTCTTCGAGCGGGCGACCGCGAAGCCGATGCCGGTCATGATCGTCGCCAGGATGGCGGGGATCGACAGGACGAGGAGCGCCGGACTGTGCGCCGCGTGCTCCTGCGGATTGAACTGCGAGACCCACAGGACGCCGGTGTCCCACTTGTGGCTGTACTCGACCGCCTTCACGCCGAGGAAGATGCTCGCACAGGCGAGCGTAATCGTCAGCAGGAGGACCAGGAGCTTCTGCTGCCCGAGCTGAGCGGCGCGGACCGCCCAGGCCATCGTGAGCGAGCTGAAGATCAGGACCGCGGTGTTCGTCGCGCCGAGTGTCGGATCGAGGTACTTGTCCGCGTGGGCGAACGCCTCGGCGTGCGTGCTGCGGTAGACGGCGTAGGCGCAGAACAGGCCGCTGAAGAACAGGACTTCCGTGACCAGGAACAGCCACATCCCGAACTTGCCGGCATCGAACTGCTGCTGCGCCGAACCGAAGTGATGGGCCAGGAACCGCGGATGTCCGTGGCCGCCATGGTGACCGTCTCCCCCCTGATGGCCATGGCCTCCGTGGGAGCCGTGGCCGCCATGGCCGTGCGAATGCGAATCCGCCGAACCGCCATGCGGAGGAGTCGGGACGGAGGCGGGATGGCTGCTGTGGGACATGAACGCGAAACCACCGGGCGGGGCGACGTGTGGGGAGTGTCGGGATCAGTCCGCCGCCAGAAACCTCTGGCGACCGGCCGATCTTCAATCGACTGACAACGGACGGCTGTCAGCGCAACGGGGACTCGTCATCGGACTCGTCATCGGACTCGTCTTCGGGGTCCGGCGAGACCTCTTCGACCTCGACGTAGCCCCCCTCCTTCGGGTCGTACAGGATGTGGTCGTACTCGTACGGGTCGGAGACGACCGGGGGCCAGTCGAAGTTGTGATGCGGCGGAGGCGAGCTGCACTTCCACTCGAGCGTCGAGCCACCCCACGGGTTGGCAGGAGCCCGGCGGCCGTTGCGGAGCGACTGGATCAGCACCCAGGCGCACAGCAGGAGTCCGCCACCCAGAATGAAAACCCCGGTCGTGCTGAACTGGTGGAAGACCTGGAACTCGGGATCGTAGTTCGCGTAGCGGCGGGGCATCCCGCGGCTGCCGAGGACGAACTGCGGGAAGAACGTGGCATTGAAGCCCACGAAGATGATCAGGCACGCGATGCGGGCCAGGTTCTCGTTGTACATCCGGCCGAACATCTTCGGCCACCAGTAGTGCAGCCCGCCGAGGAAGGCGATCAGCGTTCCCCCCATCATGACGTAGTGGAAGTGGGCCACGACGAAGTAGGTGTCGTGCAGGTGGACGTCGGTCGCCAGCGAGCCGAGGTGCAGGCCGGTCAGGCCGCCGATCCCGAACAGGAAGATGAAGGCCAGGGCGTAGCACATCGGGGTCTCGAGGCTGATCGAGCCCTTGTACATCGTCGAGAGCCAGTTGAAGACCTTGATCGCCGACGGGATCGAGACGCTGAAGGTCAGGGCGCTGAAGACCATCGCCGCCAGCGGAGACTGGCCGCTGACGAACATATGATGCCCCCAGACCAGGAAGCCCAGGAGCGCGATGGCGATCGAGCTGTAGGCAATGAAGCGGTAGCCGAAGATCGGCTTGCGGCTGAAGGTCGAGACGAGCTCGCTGATCACCCCCATCGCCGGGAGGATCATGATGTACACCGCGGGGTGCGAGTAGAACCAGAAGAAGTGCTGGAACAGCACCGGATCCCCGCCGCGGGCCGGATCGAAGACGCCGATCCCGAGGGTCCGCTCGGCAATCAGCAGGATCCCGGTGATGCCGATGACCGGCGTGGCCAGAATCTGAATGATCGACGTTGCGTAGAGGCTCCACAGGAAGAGCGGCATCCGGAACCAGGTCATCCCCGCCGGCCGCATCATGTTGATCGTCACCAGGAAGTTCAGGCCGGTGAAGATCGAGCTGAAGCCGAGGATGAAGACCCCCAGGCTCGCGGCGACGACGCTGGTATTGGTCGTCGTGCTGTACGGCGTGTAGAAGGTCCAGCCGGTGTCGAGGCCGCCGAAGACGATGGCGGACATGAAGAAGATCGCCCCGCCGACCCACAGGTAAAAGCTGGCGAGGTTCATCCGCGGGAAGGCGACGTCCTTCACCCCCAGCATGACCGGGAGCATGAAGTTGCCGAGGGCGGCCGGGATGCTGGGGATCAGGAACAGGAAGGTCATGATCGCGCCGTGCAGCGTGAACATGTGGTTGTACTGGTCCTCGCTGAGGAACAGCTTCCCGGGAACGAGCAGCTCCAGGCGGATCATCAGCGCCATCACCCCGCCGCCCAGGAAGGCGAGCAGGATGGCGACGAGGTACATGACCCCGATCCGCTTGTGGTCGAGCGTGAAGGCCCACGACTTCCAGCCGGAGGAGCAGGTCAGGTAGTCCGCTTCTCCGTGCCCATGAACGTGGGCAACGGCGGCGGCGGCACCGGCAGCGGTCGTGTGGTGAACGGCTTGGGACATGGGACGCTGTGGCTGCGGAGGAGGGGCGAGAGTCTGGGGGCGGAAGTCTAGGGACTAGGGACTAGGGACTAGGGTGGAAAGGGACTGGCGTTGTCTGGTCTTTGGCGGACAGGGACGTGAGGCTTGGGCTCTTTTCCCTAGTCTCTCGTCCCTAGTCCCTCATCCCCGGTCCTTCATTCCCCCGCCCCCTCCCTCACTGCGGATTCAAACTCTTGATGTACGCGATCAGGGCTTCGATCTCCCGATCCTTGAGCCGGCCCTGGTAGGTCGGCATCACAGGCTGGAAGCCGGCCCGGACCTGGGCCTGCGGCTCGAGGATCGAGCGGCGGATGTAGTTCTCGTCGGCGGCGACCGTTTCGCCCGAGGCGAGGGCCCGCTGTGTTCCGAACAGGCCGACGAACGACGGTCCCGCCTTGCCCGACGTGTTCGCGTCGACGGCGTGGCACTGGGCGCATCCCTGACGTTTGTAGAGGAGGGCCCCGAGTTCGACCGGCGGAAGATCGTTCAGCTTGTCCGCTTCGGCCCGGAGCCACTGATCGAACTCGGCGGGCGGGTGGACGATGACGTTGGCGACCATCATCGAGTGCTGCTGGCCGCAGTACTCGGCACAGTACAGGCGGTACGTTCCCGGCGTCGTCGCCCGGAACCACATGTCGGTGTAGCGGCCGGGGACGAGATCCTGCTTCACGCGGAAGGCGGGAATGAACAGGCTGTGGATCACGTCCTGCGAGCCCATCAGGAGCCGCACCGGGCGGTCGGCCGGCACGTGCAGGTTTTCGACCGCCAGTCCGCCCGGGTACTGGAAAGCCCAGCTCCACTTGCGGGCCGTCACGTTGATCTCGTAGGCCCCCGCGGGAACGCGGCGCATGTTCAGGAAGATCGAGAAGCCGGCGACGAAGATCCCGACCAGGATGAACCCCGGCAGGACCGACCAGATGATTTCGAGCGGCGTGTTGTGCGACGGGCTCGGCTGGACGGTATGCCCCGGCCGGCGGCGGAACCGCACGACGAAGTAGGCCATGACCGCCACGATCAGGACGAAGAACACCGCGGCGATGCCGGTGATGGTGTAGTACAGGGTGTCCACGTTCGACGCGAAGTCCGATCCCTGGGCGGGAAAGGAGAGCGTGCCGCCGGAGGACTGCGCGAGCAGGCCGGACATCAACCCGGACAGGTGGGAGAACGGCAGGGTGAGGACCTTCGTCATCGGAACCGGATTCACTTCGCGGAGGTTTTGATTTGCTGGTGGGCGGCGGCAGGAGCAGCGGAGAGGACCTGGGTCCCGCTCATGCGACCGCGGGCTTGGGGAGTCCCGGTCCTGTCGGCGGCGGAGACCCGGGCGGCGGGGAGGTCGCCACCGGACTCGGCCGGCGGCGGAGCCACCATGGGACCAGGAACGCCAGGAGCCCCAGGATCGTGACCGCTCCCCCGGCTTTCATGAGGGAGATCGCGGCGGGGGCATAGCTGCCGGCCAGCGCGTCGTAGTGGAAGCAGAAGAGCAGCACCTGATCGAGCGTCGTCCCGATCTTTCCGGCCGCCGCTTCGACGAGCGAGAGCCGGACCGTCTGCGGATCGAAGCGGACGCCGTACAGGTATCGCGACAGCCGCCCGTCCGGCGTGGCGATCGTGAACAGGGCGGCGTGAGCGTACTCGCGGCGCTCGGGGATGTAGCGGTATTCGAACCCGACCGCTTCGGCGAGCTGCCGGATCTCGTCCTCGCGGCCGGTCAAGAAGTGCCAGCCGTCGCCGTTTCCACGGCCGAAGGCCCGGAGGTAGTTCTGCTTCGCCAGCCGCGCCTGGACCGGGGTTTCGAGCGGGTCGATGCTGACCGAGACGATCTGGTAGTCGCGGCCCGGCTCCAGCGGGACGCGGGCCAGGGCGTCGACCATTCCGTTCAGCTGCAGCCCGCACAGCATGGGGCAGCTGGCGTAGTTCAGCGACAGGACGACCGGCCGCTGGCCGTCGAAGATCTGACTCAGGCGGACCGGTTTGCCCCGGTCGTCGCGGAAGTTCAGGTTCAGGGGGAGCGCCGTGTTGAGATGCTCCGTGACCTTCACGCCATCGAGCTGCTGTACGGGGCGCACGACCTGCCCCAGCGCCGGCGCCGCGGTCAGAGACCACAGCCCGGCGATCGCCAGCACGCTCGACAGGAGGAGGCCGGACCTCACTGGGCGGCGTTCCCTTCCGACTTGGACTGCTGTTCCGTCACGACGAGCTTCATCGCTTCCGTGACCGGGATGCTGACGACTCCCTTGGCGGAATCGACCCAGCCGTAGGCGGCGAGGCGGTTCTGCTGCTGGGTGAGAGCATCAGAGGTGAGGGTGTCGGCAATCGCGACTTCCTTCTTCTGGACCTCGGCCTTGTCGGCGGCAAAGAAGACCGCCTGGGCCGAGAGGATCGCGACGAAGGTCAGGATCGCGGCGACGAACCCGATCACGACGATCCGCGGCGTATCGATCGTGTCGTACCGCTCGAACTGATCGGCGGGAGACAGCGGAGCCTTGACCTGGGCGCCCGCGGTCTGCGGGGCGACGGTGGCGGTAACGGTTTTCGGTTCCAGCGTTGCAGCGGACATCGACTTACCTCACGCGTTGTGAAAGGCCAGGGATTCGGACAGCCGCGGGTCGCGCACGGCCACGAGCGCCTTGGACGAAGCCGTCCGGAAAAAGGCGGCCAGGAACAGGCTGGAGAGTCCCGCCAGGAGCAGGAGGTCCAGCACGCCCGGCCACGGACGGAGACTGAATTGGGGAAGGACGTTCCAGTACAGGTCGAGCCAGTGCATGGCGAGCAGCCAGCAGGCCCAGAAGACGAGTGACGGAATGCTCCGCCGCGAGCGGCGGGACATCAGGCCCAGGAACGGGATGAACAGGTGCCCGAACAGGAGCGTCAGGCTCAGCCACTGCCAGCCGTTCTGCTGCCGCAGGATGAGCCAGCCGGTCTCTTCCGGGATGTTCGCGTACCAGATCAGGACGTACTGCGAGAACGCGATGTAGCCCCAGAAGAAGTTGAAGCCGAACAGCAGCTTGCCGAGATCGTGGAAGTGATCGATCGTCATCTCGCTGCCGATGACGCCGCGGCGCTTCAGCCAGACGCAGAGCAGGATCATCGTCGCCAGCCCGCCGACGACCGAGGCGGCGAAGTAGTAGATGCCGTAGATCGCGCTGAACCAGTGCGGCGCGACGGACATCATGAAGTCGAAGGCGAAGAAGTTGACCGTTCCGGCGAAGAGCAGCGTGCCGATCGGCGCGACCGCCTGCATCCGGCTCGTCAGCGCGGGATCGCCCGACTCATCCTGCTCCCGCGAGCGGGCCAGGAAGAAGCGGCTGAAGAGCGCCCAGACGCCGAAGTAGAGCACCGCCCGGATCGTGAAGAAGGTCGGGTTGAGCCAGGCCCGCTTGTGGCGGATCAGGGCATCGGTCTCGACAAGGTGCGGGTCGTTCCACTCGTAGAGCGAGTGACTCCCGAAGAGGAGCGGCAGGACGATCGGCAGGGCCAGGATCGAGACGAGGCCGATCGAGGCGGCCATGATCTCGGCGATCCGGCCGAGGACGACGCTCCATCCCGCGCGGGCGAGGTGCTGGATCAGGATGAAGAACAGGCCGCCGACCGAGAGGCTGACGACGAACAGGAACGCGACGAGGTAGCTCGCCTGGAACCGCTGCCAGCCGCCGCCGGTCTTTTCCTGGAGGAACGTGTCCCAGTGCGGGGGGAGTTCCTTGCTGAACAGCTCGTGCGCCAGCTTGTTGATGTCGGCGATCGGCCGGCCGTCATAGGACTCCGGCGCGGTCCCTTCCTTGTCCGCCAGGAGCTGGACGACGCCGACGAGGGCCGGCGGCGCGTGCTGGAGGTCGAAGGTCTGGTCGATCCGGGCGGTGCCGCCCGTCAGGGCCGCGACGACGAGGGCCAGGCCCAGGCAGACGAGACCGACAACGGCGGCGGTGCGGGCGTAGGCCGTCCCCTGGCCGCGAAGCGTGCGGTCGCGGCTGAGGTCGAACGGCGGAGAGGAGTGATGACCGGCCATGAATTCCGAAGGGAAATGACGGTGAGTGACTTACTTGCGGTTGTTGAGGATCGTCGCCTCGTCCGCCGGAACATCCTTGAGCGTTGCCTTCTGGCTCCGCTGGAGGGCCCGGACGTAGAGGACGATGGACCACCGGTCGTCCGGCGTGATCTGGGCGGCGTATCCGGCCATCTTGCGGCGGCCGTTGGTGATCGTGTCGAACAGTTTTCCGACCGGCTGGGCGGCGACGACGTCGGTCGTGAGGTTCGTCGGCGGGAGCCAGGTCGGCTCCTGCAGTTCGCCGGCCCGCTGGGCAACGAGACCGTCCCCCTGGCCGACGAGACCGTGGCACGGAGCGCAGTAGATGTTGAACCGCGACTGGCCGCGGAGCATCCGGGCCTCGGTCACTTCGACCGGGAAGTCCGTGACGTAGTCCGGTTCCGGCGGCGGGGCGTTGGGATCCGCGGGAGCGGCCGGGGCCGCAGCAGCCGCCGCGTTTCCGCCGTCCTTCGGCAGGTAGCCGCGGTAGAGGGCGTCGTTGTCATGGAGATCGCCGACCGCGACGGTCCCGGCGACCTGCGGCCGCATCGCCCGGCCGTCCGCAAAGTACGGCGAGCGGTGCTGCGGACCGGGACGGTCGTTCTGGGAGTCCATGTCCGAGAAGAAGTCGATCCGCGGCGCCTCGGAGGTCGTGTTCCGAGCCCAGGCGATCAGGGCCGGCGGAATGAGAGCCAGGGCAAGCAGGATCGCGATCCCGCCGCGGACGACGCCCGGGAGGCGGTTCGAGGAGACCGACGGCGGGACCTCGTCGATCCGGACCGCGCCGGCCCGGCGGAAGAGCTCCACCACGTTCGTCCCGGCGAAGCGGGGATCGTCGGCCGCGATGTACAGGAAGAACCGGTCGTCGGTCGCCCGGCGGAACCGGTCGACTTCGAGGAGCGGGTTCGAATGCTTCGGGAGGCCATTGAGGCCGAGCATTCCCAGGAACGTCGCGAAGGCGCTCGTCAGGACAATGACTTCGAACGTGACCGGGATGTTGGCCGGGAGGCTGAAGATCGGCTTGCCGCTGATGAGGAACGGGTAGTCGACCGCGTTCATCCACCACTGCATCAGGAGTCCGCCGCAGCCGCCTAGGAGGCCGACGGTCAGGACGATCCAGGGGAGCCGCGTCGGGCGGATGCCGAGGGCGGCATCGATGCCGTGGATCGGGAACGGGCTGAAGGCGTCGATCCGCGTGAAGCCTTCCACGCGGATGATGTTCGCGGCGCGGACCAGTTCATGCGGCCCGGTGAACTCCGCGAGGACGCCGACGACCGGGCCCGAGCCATCTCCGGCTCCCCCCCGCTGATCGGCATTTCGTTCCAACGTTCCCGCAGCCACTCAATCACCTGCCACAAACAACCGTGGAATGTTTTCGCTCTGTCTCAAGTGCACTCGATCGCGATCAGTGAGCCGCAGCGGGAGAGCTCCCCGCTGTTCCCGCCGTCCCGTGGCCGTGATGGGCCCCGTGGTGGTGATCGTGGGTATCCGCCGGAGCCGGCATGACCCCCTTGACTTCGGAGATCGCGACGATCGGGAGGTACCGGCAGAACAGGAGGAACAGGGTGAAGAACAGCCCGAAGCTCCCGGCGAACATGCAGATGTCGACCCACGTCGGCGAGTAGTAACCCCAGCTCGACGGGAGGAAGTCGCGGCTGAGCGAAGTGACGATGATCACGAACCGCTCGAACCACATCCCGATGTTGACGAAGATGCAGATCAGGACCATCAGCCAGGGGCTGGTCCGGATCTTCTTGCTCCAGAAGAACTGCGGAGCGATGACGTTGCAGCTGACCATCGTCCAGTACGCCCAGGCGTAGGGACCGAAGGCCCGGTTCATGAACGTGAAGCCTTCGTACGGGTTGCCGCCGTACCAGGCGATGAAGAACTCGATCCCGTAGGCGAAGCCGACCATGCAGCCGGTCGCCAGGATCACCTTGCACATGTTCTCGAGGTGCCGCAGCGTCACGAAGTCCTTCAGGCCGAACCATTCGCGGGCCGGGACCATCAGCGTGATCACCATCGCGAAGCCGCTGAACACGGCCCCGGCGACGAAGTACGGCGGGAAGATCGTGGCGTGCCAGCCGGGGAGCTGGGCGGTCGCGAAGTCGAAACTCACGACCGTGTGGACCGAGAGCACCAGCGGCGTCGCGAGAGCCGCGAGGAGGACGTAGGCCTTCTCATAGCGGTGCCAGTGGCGGGCCGAGCCGGTCCAGCCAAGGGCCAGGAGGCCGTAGATGAACTGCTTGGTCTTGCTCTTGGTCTTGTCGCGGAAGGTCGCCAGGTCGGGAATCAGTCCCATGTACCAGAACAGGAGCGACACGGTGGCGTAGGTGCTGACCGCGAACACGTCCCACAGGAGCGGGCTGCGGAAATTGGGCCACATGTCGAGGCGGCTCGACGGCAGCGGGAAGAGCCAGTAGGCGAACCAGACGCGTCCGACGTGCACCGCCGGGAAGATCCCCGCACAGCAGACGGCGAAAATCGTCATCGCTTCGGCAAAGCGGTTGATGCTCGTCCGCCAGTTCTGGCGGAAGAGGAACAGGATCGCCGAGATCAGCGTTCCGGCGTGGCCGATGCCGACCCAGAACACGAAGTTCACGATGTCCCACGCCCAGAAGACCGGGCTGTTGTTCCCCCACACCCCGACCCCGCGATAGATCAGGTAGGCGATGCACGAGAACAGGAGCAGCGTGAACGAGCTCGAGATCGCGAACGCGATGTACCACGCCAGCGGAGTCTTGTGCTCGGCGATCCCCACGACCGTGTCGGTCACGGAGTGGTAGTCGTGATCCCCCGTCACCAGGGGAGCCCGGCGGGTCGGATCTTCAAACGTCGTATCGACGGGAGCTGTCAGCATCGATGCCATTAGACGTGAGCCTCCTGACCGCAGCGGTGGTCCTGGAGGACAGGGAGGGCGGCGGGGGCGGCGGCATGCGCGGGACCGGCGTGGCCGTGGTCATGGTCGTCATGACGGGCCGCGAGCCACGGATGCGGATTGCGGATGCGGGCGAGGTACTTCGTCCGCGGCTTGACGTTCAGCTCGGCGAGCATGGCGTAGGCCCGCGAGTCGGCGTGGGCCTTGGCGACGTTGCTCTCCGGGTTGTTCAGGTCGCCGAAGACGATCGCCTGGGCCGGGCAGACCTGCTGGCAGGCGGTCTGGATCTCGTTGGCCCCGATGGCGCGGCGTTCGTTCCGGGCGTCGATCTTGACGTTCTGAATCCGCTGCACGCAGTAGGTGCACTTCTCCATCACACCGCGGGTCCGGACGGTGACTTCCGGATTCAGGACGAGGTGCGTCAGCTCGTCGTTCGTCCCCGCCAGTTCGCCGCGGTAGTCCAGGAAGTTGAACCGGCGGACCTTGTAGGGGCAGTTGTTTCCGCAGTACCGCGTGCCGATGCAGCGGTTGTAGACCATGTCGTTCAGCCCCTCGTCGCTGTGGACAGTCGCCGCGACCGGGCAGACCTGTTCGCAGGGGGCGTTCTCGCAGTGGTGGCAGGTGACCGGCTGCGTCATGACGGTCGGCTGCTCGGTGTCGCCGGCGAAGTAGCGATCGACCCGCAGCCAGTGCATCTCGCGGTTCGTCCGGACCTGCTCGGCCCCGACGACCGGGACGTTGTTCTCGGCCTGGCAGGCGATGACGCAGGCGTTGCAGCCGGTACAGCGGTTCAGGTCGATCGCCATCCCCCACGCCTGCCCGTCGTAGGAGTGCTCGGTCCAGGGGCTTTCGAGCGGCGGATGGTGGACCTTGTGCTCGGCGAAGTCCGGATGGTGGATGAAGTCGTCGAGCGTCGCTTCGCGGATCAGGTCGCCGACGCGGCCGTGGATCCCTTCGAGGCCGATCTTGTCGATCGCGTAGTGGTCCTGCGTGGCGGCCAGCTTTTCCTGACGGCCCGTCGCCGTGACCTTGAGGCCGCCAGCGAAGTTCCGACCCGCGGCGGTCCGCAGCGGGCCGACATGGACACCGACCGTCGCGACGTCGTGATGAATGTCTCCACCGACCAGTCCGCAGTCGGTCCGGCCGTAGCCGAGAGCGACCGAGACCGAGCCGGTCGCCTGACCGGGGAGGATGTAGGCCGGGAGCTCGATGCTCTTGCCGCCGAGTTCCAGGCGGACGACATCGTGGTCTTTGACGCCGAGGGCCGAGGCGGTCTTGGGGCTCAGGACGGCGGCGTTCCCCCAGGTGAGCTTCGTCAGCGGATGGGGGAGTTCCTGGAGCCAGGCGTTGTTGGCGAACCGGCCGTCGTAGGCGCTCGACGACGAGGTGAAGACGAGCTCCAGTTCCCCGTTCTTGATCTCGGCCGGAGCCTTCCAGGCGTCAGTCGCCGCGGGGGCGTCGAAGCCCTTGAGCTCGGGGGTGACGCGGGAAGCTTCGCTCCCCTTCAGGAAGCCGTCGTGAACGACGCGGTTCCATTCCCGGTCCGCTTCGAGCCGCGGTTCAAGGGTATTGGCGGTCTGGCGGACGATCGCGAGCGAGTCGGCGGTCGAACCGAGCAGATTCGAGAGAAACTCACCGGCGCTGCGGGTTTCGAACAGCGGCGCGATGAGGGGCTGGCCGAGGCCATAGGTCCCGTCGACGAGCCGGCAGTCGCTCCACGCTTCGAGCGCGTGCGAGAGCGGGATCCCCCAGCCGCAGAGAGCGGTCGTCTCGTTCGGCCACGTCGTGGCGTGCACGAGAGTCGCGACCTTCTTGAGCGATTCGACGAAGGGGACGTCGGCCGGGGCGTCGTAGGCGGGGTTGCCGCCGAGAACGATCAGCGTCTGGCACTTGCCCGCGTTGGCCGCGGCCACGAAGTCCGCCAGCGTCCCGATACCGGCGTTGTCCGCCTCGCGAGTGAACCAGACGGTCTTGCCGATGTTCGCAAGCTGCGAGTTGATCCGGTGGGCCAGGGCGTGGACCGCGGCCGGCTGGTTCGGGCCGACGGCGACGAGCGAGTGCTCCGGATGCTTTCGGAGATCGTCGACGAGGGCCCCGAAGACCTGCTCGGCATACGGGGCGGTCTCGGGAGGAGCGGCGGTCGCTTCTCCCTTGAGGGCGGCCTCGACACTCGCCAGGAAGCCGGCAATGTCGCCGCTCCGGAGGGCCAGCCGATGGTCGGCCCCCATGCCGGTCTGGGTGAATTCACACTCGACGGCGTACAGCCGGCTCATCCGGCCCGCTTCCGGGGTCCGGCTCTGGGCAAACTGCCGGGCGAGACGGAGACCATCGGGATGGCCGCCGACCAAGTCGCAGTCGACCGTCAGGATGATCCGGGCGTCGCCGAGCTCATACTGCGGACGGAGGCGTTCGCCAAAGGCGAGTGCGGCCCCTTCGGTGACGCTCGCGGCGTCGACCGAGGCGTACTCGAACCACCGCAGCTCCGGGAAGCGGCTCTGGAGCTCGCTCCGCAGGCGGGCGATCGTCGGCGAGCTCGTCGGCTGGGCGAGGATACAGAGCCCTGCCCCCTTGGTCTCGCCCCAGGTCTTCGTCGCCTTCTCAAAGAAGGCGTCGGTCTCGGTCCAGGTGCGGGTGACGCTCTCGCGGCCGACCTGCTCCGTCGGGGTTCGCAGGCGGTCGGGATCGTAGAGTTCGAGGACGGTTCCCTGGGCGTAAGCCGTGCTGGCGCCGCCGGAGGAGACGTGTTCGGCGTTGCCGTCGAGCTTGATCGGACGGCCGTCGTAGCTCGTCGCCCGCAGGGCCTGCGGGACGCCGGCGATCTCGAACGTCGTGTTGAACCACTTCGGCTTGCCCGGAGTCCGGTTCGCCGGCCGGGTCGCGAAGGGAGCGAGGGTTTCCTCTTCGAAGCGGCAGCCCGTGGCACCGCTCAGGACGAGCGAGGCCCCCATGAGCTGCAGCCAGCGGCGCCGCGAGACCCCCTTCGGGAACTCGCTGGCGGCTCGGGGAAATTCGCGGTGCATCAGTTCGGTGAACTCCGGAGAGTTCTCGAGTTCCGAAAGGCTGCGATACCAGGTCTTGGAAGGCATTCGGTTGGGACGGCGAACGAGGCTGTGCGGGCGGGACTTGGGCGAATCGCGGGAGAGTCGATCGACCGGCGGGGCCGGGACCGGCTCAGCGATGGCAGGTCGAACAGTTGGTCTTGGGATGGACTCCCAGGGCCGCCTTGATCTCCTGGCCGACCTTGGTCGCGGAGGTCTCGGGAACCCAGGCAAGGTCCGTCACCTTGTCGAGCGGGCGAAGGTGGGGCTCGGGGTTGCGATGACAGTCGAGGCAGAAGGTCATCGAGAGAGTCTTGTCCTGCCGGACGATGTCCATCCGGTCGACCCGTCCGTGGCACGAGACGCAGCCGACGCCGCGGTTCACGTGGGCGCTGTGGTCGAAATACACGTAGTCCGGAAGGTCATGGACCTTCTTCCAGGGGATCGAATCCTGGGTGGCGATGCTCTGCCGCAGGACCGCCAGCAGCGGGCTTTCGCTCCGCACGGACGCGTACGGGACGTTCCCCTTGGCGTCGGCTCCCGAGTGGCAGTTGCCGCAGGTGGCCGAGGGGGGAATCGAAGCGAAGGCAGCCTTGTCGACCGTGTTGTGGCAATACCGGCAGTCGAGCTTCAGGCGTCCGGCGTGCAGCTTGTGGCTGAACGGGATCGGCTGTTTTGGCTCATGGCCGACGTACAGCGTCTCCGGCGCCGTGGCGGCGAAGACGATGGCGCCCAGGTAGGCTCCGCCCGCCAGCAGGCCAGGAATGGCCAGCATCACGAGACGGTTTGTCCAACGGGGAAAAGTAAAACGCATCAGCCAGACTCGGGTGACACCGCAAAATGCGACGCTCAAAGGGGAACGACACAACGCGGGTCATGGAGTGCGACATCCCCCGGTTCTTAGTCTTGTGAGCGTGCGAACGGTCGTTGTTTTCGGAGAAATCTAGTTAGGGCCTCCAGCCCAGTCGCTGCGTCAAAACGTCACAGCGGACCGCGGCTGATATCAGCCGATTCGGATATCGAGGGTCCGCCGAGCCGCTTACGGAGCCCGCTTCTTCAGCTTCCGCTGCAGCGTTCGCCGCGGAATATCCAGCAGTTTGGCGGCCTGGCTGATGTTGCCTCCGCACTCATCGAGGATCCGCTGAATGTGGTTCCACTCGGCCTCCGCGAGCGACGGAGCCTGCAGCTCATCTTCCTCAATAGTGAGATCGGACTCCGGCGATGCGTCGAAAGCCGCGAGGATTTCGGTCGCATCCGCCGGTTTCGTCACGTAGTTCACCGCCCCCGCACGGATGGCCGCGATCGCGTTGGCGATGCTGCCGAAGCCCGTCAGGACGACGACGCGGGTTGTTGCACACTGTTCGCGCAGGCGTGTCAACAATTCCAGCCCGTTCATGCCGGGCATCTTGAGGTCGATGATCGCCATATCGGGACAGGCGGAGGCGGCTATCGCCAGCGCGGCGTCCCCATCAGCGGCGGTCATCACCTGATAGCCACGAGCCTCGATGGCTCGTCCCAGTCGCGTCCGAAGCACCTCATCGTCATCCACGATGAGACACGACTTAGCCTCCACCGCCATCATCAACGTTGAACTTCCACGATTAAATAATTCAGTGCGGCGTCCGGGATGCGCTCCCGAAACCGGCTGAGACCGTCCTTCGGCTCAGCCGATCAGCAACTTGAGCGCCAGACAGTCGATTATGACGTCCTCAGAAGAGGCCGCCCCCTCTTCCCATTTCTGACTTCGGCGGATTCCCACTCGGGGGAAACTCGAACGGGAGCTGGATCGAAACGGTCGTCCCCTCTCCACGACGGGAGGAGAACGCGATCGTTCCCCCCAGCCGTTCGATGACGTTGCGAGCGAGGTAGACCCCCAGTCCCATCCCCTTCCCCGGCTCCTTGGTCGTGAAGAAGGGTTCTCCGATGCGTCGCAGTGTCTCAGGGTCGATCCCCTGTCCGGAGTCGTGGATCGTCATCGACATCTGTCCCCCGGAGGCCGTGACCTGACACGAGACGCCCTCCGGCCCGCCGCTGGCGTCGACCGCGTTCTTCACGATCCCGCGGATCGCCTGGGACAGCCCGTGCAGCGGGGCGCGGACGGGGATCGATTCGATCCTGGGGTCCATGGTAACGGTGACCGGGGCCCGGGGATCGACGCCGTCCACGCACTCCCGGACGAGATCGCCGACGGTGGTGGTCATCAGCGACTCGCCGATCACGAGGCCGGCGTCGCTCGACATGCGGTCGAGGATCTCGCGGCAGCGTTTCAGCTCGGAGCGGATCGTCGAGACATCCTGGACCGTCTGATCCGTCACCTTCCCCGAGACGACTTCCCGCTCGACTTCCTTGGTGATGATCGCGATCGTCGACAGCGGCGAGGAGAGCTCATGCGCCGCGCCGGCCGCCAGCGTTCCGAGCGATTCCAGCCGTTCGCTGCGGGCGCGGGCCTGGGCGAGTTCCCGGACGCGATCTTCGAGGTGGGCCACCTGTCCGCGGATCCGCGTAATGAAGAGGACGATCACGCTCCCGCAGGCGGCGTAGGCGACGAGCGATCCGAGCCGGACGAGGTCGACTCCCAGCCAGGTGATGTCCGATAGGGCCGAAGGGAAGTGGAGCCCCCGCAGCGGCCGGAACCAGACGTTGAGGAACGCCACGCAGCCGACGGCGAAGAGGGTGAGTCCCCACACCCAGCTCCGCGGGAGGAGGACCGCGGCGAGGACGATGTTGACGAAGTAGAAGAGGCTGAAGGGGTTGGCCATCCCTCCCGTGAGGTAGAGCAGCCCGGTCAGGGCCACGAGATCGCAGAGCATCGACAGACCGACGGCGTGCTGCCACGGGTGGAACACCGGGTCGCGCAGCCGCGGGGGCCACGAGCGGTAGGCAATCATCAGGAAGGCGTTGAGGGCCGCGGTGCCGCCGATCACCGCCAGGAGCGGTCCCAGGGGGAGCTCGACCCCCATTACGAAGTGGACCATCAGGATGGTGAGGAGCTGTCCGACAACCGCCACCCACCGCAGTGCGACGACGCCCCGCACATTGATTGCGATCCGTTCGTCAATATCATCATCGGTTGGCGCGCGAAGACCGCGGCCAGTGGACGGAAAGAGATGGGTGTCGTCCCAGTTCGGCATCGTCGATCGGTCTCCGTCGCGCCCGTCTTCCGAGTGAGGTCAGTTTTGTTCGAGGAACGTGCAGAACAAGGAGAGGGGTTTTCGCTGGTGCGAAAGCCCGGTCTACGGCTTGAACGGCGCGGTCTCACGCTGCTGCTGGGGGGCGTGCTGCTGCTCCCCATTCTGGCGGTTTCGATTATCTCGGCCACCCTGCCGACGGCGCATGATCATCCGCTGAATGTGGCGACGCGGCTGGTCAATCCGGGGGCGGCGGATGCGGCCGTGGTCGTTCACAACGGGGAGGCGGTGGAGCTAGCGAGTTTGCGGGTCGAGCTGAACGGCGCTTACTTCCACTTGCCGAAGGGGCGGCTGGCGCCGGGGACGGACCTGGAGTTGCCGCTCGACTGGTTTGCGAAGAAGACGGGGAACACGTTCGATCCGCGGGAGACGCCGGTGCGGGCGATTGATATTTCGGCGAGGCTGCCGGGGAATCGCCGTGCGGTTTACCGGGAGACGGTGGGACACGCAGTGAAGGAAGAGGCCCCAGCCGAGGGCGACAGATCATAGCCGGGTCCAGGGGCACCCTGGTGGGGAGTGCAGAGGGGCAAGGCCCCTTTGCCCGCCGGAGGCTGTCTCGCCGGAAGATGTCTGAAGGAGATCGTGTCCAAGCGCGGACACCGTGTCGGATGCCCCCCCACCAACCCGCGGGGATTCCAAGGCGAGCGGTGAGTCCTCAACGCCGGTGCCACAAAGGGGACATCCGTTGTGTCCCACGGTTCCTCATGGAAGTGCCTCCGGCGGCAAGGGGTTGCCCCCTTGACCCCGGCTGCCGTCGCACGATGGGTTTGAGCGAGCAACGTCGTGCCGGCAAGGACGGCGTCAGACCAGTTCGCTGATGACCTGCCCCTCTTGAAGAATCGGCATCGGCCGGCCACTGTAGTCGTTGAACGACCACTCCGGATTGATCCCCAAGTGCCGGTACACCGTCGCCCACAAATCATTCGGCGTCAGCGGACGATCCTTCGGGACTTCTCCCTTCGCCGTCGTCGAACCGATCACCTGACCCATCTTCATTCCCCCCCCCGAAACGATCAGCGACATCGAGTTCGGCCAGTGGTCCCGCCCGGGCTGTGACACACCGGTCTGGGTTCCAATGCTGTTCTCGATCCGCGGCGTCCGCCCGAACTCGCCCGTCACGACGAGCAGCACCTTCTTATCGAGACCGCGGGAGTAGATGTCCTCAATCAGCGCCGTCACGGCCTTGTCATACAGAGGGAAACGCACGAGAGCGTCATCCCAGATGTGGCAGTTCACCGCGTGCGAGTCCCAGTTGTACGTCCCCTGCTTGAGGAACTCGATCCCCGACTGGTAGGGGTTCTCAAAGACGATCGTGACGTAACTGCACCCCGCCTCAACAAGCCGCCGCGCGACGAGAGCCCGATGTCCCCAGGCGTGGCGTCCATATCGCTCGCGGAGCGAGTCGGGCTCCTTCGAAAGGTCGAAGGCATCCCGCATCCGGGAGGTCGTGATCATCTCGATCGCCCGGCGGTTGAAGTCGTCCATCGCCTCCATCATGCCGGAGGCGTCGACCGAGCGGCGGACCTTGTCGAAGCCCTTCTGGAGCAGGAGCCGGTCGTTCATCCGGTCCGCGACGGAGTTGTCGAGCGAAACGTTCGTCAGCTTGAAGTTCGCGCTTCCCGGATCGCCCGGAATGGCGTGGGGGACATAGGACGGTCCGAGGTAGGCGGATCCGAAGGCGAAGACGTCGACGCCGTCCCGTCCTCCGTCGGTCATCGAGACGTGGTTCGGGATTCCGTTCCGGCGTCCTTCACGGCACTTGGAGACGATGGAGGCGGCGGCGGGGTTGTCGTTGACGGTATCGACGGGCGACTTTGGGATGCGGCCGGTGAGAAACCGTTTGTGTCCGCCGCCGTGGTCGGCGAAGGTGTGGGCGATTGAGCGGATGACGGTGTACTTGTCCGCGCACTTGGCGTGCAGCGGCATGAGCTCGCAGACGTCGAGGCCGGGGACGTTGGTCGGGATGGGGGTGAAGGCGCCGCGGTATTCGGCCGGGGCGTTCGGCTTCATGTCGTACATGTCGAGGTGCGGGGGGCCGCCCGGCAGCCAGACGAAGATCACCGAGGTGTCGAGTCCCGCGTCGAGTCCGCCGCTGACGCCGGCCTCGGCCTTGAGGCGCATGACGTCGGCCATCGAGAGTCCGCCGACGCCGAGTGCGCCCATACGGAGGAAGGAGCGGCGGGAGAGAGGTCCGGGGCATCGGTGTTCCGCGCGGCGCGCAGCGGAACCGTGAGCATCTGACGAGCGGCGGGCCATAGCAGTTCATCCCGAGGCAGGATGTCGCGGTCGGCGACAGCGTGAAAGCAGGTGGGTCATCCTACCGGGAATATCATCGACAGATCAACCGACTCTTATCAATAGAATCCATGCCGGCATGTTCATTCGAACACCGCCATAGCGGGGGTCCAGGGGGTACCCCTGGTGGGGAGTGCAGAGGGGCAACGCCCCTTTGCCCGCCGGAGGCCTGGCCGTCGGGAGATGTCTGAAGGAGTGCGCGTCCAAGCGCGGCCAACGTGCCGTATGCCCCTCACAAACCCGCGGGGATCGCAAAGCGAGCGTCGAGTCCTCACCGCCGGTTACGGGAGACATTCCAGGAACCACTGCGGGTGTGAGAAGTCGGGAAACAACAGATCCGCGTAGCACTCCCGCAACTCCTTGCACGTATACATCCCTGTCCCCACCGCCACCGTCCGGGCCCCGATCGACTTGCCGCAACGGACATCGGACGGCGTATCGCCAATGACCCACACATCATGCGGCTCCACCTGCCGCCCCAGATGCCGGTGCGACGCCTCATACGCCATCCGCGCCACATCGTTCCGGTCGAAGTGATTGTCCCCGAACCCCCCGTACTGGAAATACCGGTCGATCTCGAAGTGCCGCAGCTTCAGCCAGGCCCCCTCTTCAAAGTTCCCAGTCAGCAGCCCCAGACTCACATCCGGCCGCGCCGCCAGCAGTTCCAGCAGTTCCCGGACCCCCGGCAACACCGCCCCGTCGAGCTCCGCCAGCGCCTGCGGCAGCCGCTGGAAGTAGCCGCTGACAAAGGCGTTCCACCGCGCCTCGTCCGCGTCGAGCCCCACGAACTGGAACAGGTCCGTCATGATCGCCCGGTCGGTCCGCCCCGCGGCCGGGATGTCGCACGGCTGATGCGCAAGACCAAACGTCTCGGCAATCGCCCGCTCCATCGCCACCTGCCCCGCCCCGCCCGACAACAGCAGCGTTCCATCGATATCGAACAGAATCACGTGTCTCATGGGGGGCAGGATAGCTGGGAGGACGTTGGAGAGGGATAGCTTGGGGGGAGGAGGGACTGGGGTCTAGAGTCTAGGGACCAACGACGAGCAGGGTGACTCTCCTTCCCTGGTCCCTAGACTCTCGACCCCAGACCCGCTTCCCCCCGTCTGGAGCCCGGCCACCCCACCGGCTATCTTGAAACCTCTTCCCGCCTCCGGAGATTTTCCATGCCTCGCTCCTCCCGCCGACGGTTCCTCCAGACTTCTTCCGCCCTCGTCGGAGCCGGCACGCTGCTCGGCCCGGTCTGGCCCGTCGGGGCCCAGGAGAAGGCGGCCGGTGAAAAATCGCCGAACGGCCGCTGGCGGATCGGCTGCATCGGAATGCGGTATCAGGGGAGCGTCATCACCCGCGAGGCGCTGCCGTTCGGCGATGTCGTGGCGATCGCCGACGTCGACCGCCACGTCCGCGAACAGGCCCGGGCCAGCTTCGGCAGCACGGCGGTGATCTACGAGAACTACGTCGACATGCTGGCCCGCAAGGACCTCGACGTCATCCTGATCGGCGCGCCGGACCACTGGCACGCCAAGATGGCGATCGACGCCTGCCGCTCCGGCCGGGATGTCTACGTCGAAAAGCCGGTGACGCTCACGATCGCCGAAGGCCAGACCCTCGGGAAGATCGTCCAGGAGACGAAGCGGGTCCTGCAGGTCGGCTCATGGCAGCGAAGCGATCAGCGGTTCCGCCTCGCCGCCGAGATGATCCGCGCCGGCCGGCTGGGCGACGTCAAGAAGGCGACGGTCAACCTCGGCAAGAACCGCAAGGGAGGCCCGTTCGAGAACATGCCCGCCCCGGGCAACCTCAACTGGAACCTGTGGCTCGGCCAGGCCCCGGAAGTCCCGTATTGCCCCGAGCGGTGCCACTACACGTTCCGCTTCTGGTACGAGTACGCCGGCGGTGAAATGACCGACACCGGCGCGCACCACTTTGACATCGCGCTGTGGGCCCTCGGTCTCGACCGCACCGGCCCCGTCGAGATCATCCCCACGGGCAAGCTCCCCAGCGTCCAGAACGGCTTCAACGTCGCCACGGACTTCGCGGTGAAGTTCAAGTTCGCCAACGGCGTCGAGATCGACGTCCTGGACGAAGGGCGGAACGGAATCCTCTTCGAAGGCTCCGCCGGCCGGATCTTCGTCAACCGCGGCCTCATCGAAGGGGTCCCCGTGCAGGAGCTGGCGACGAAACCCCTCCGCCGCGAGGACTATCAGGTGTACAAGCACGACAACCTCGACCGCCCGGAGCTGTCTGGCAAGATCGACGCCATCAAGAACCACATGGCCAGCTTCGCCGACGCGATCCGCGGCCGGCACGAAACGATCTCGGACATCACCAGCCAGCACCGCTCGGCGAGCGCCTGCCACCTCGGCAACATCGCCCTCCGCCTCGGCCGCCCGCTCCGCTGGAACCCGGAATCGGAACGCTTCGTCGGTGACGCCGAAGCGGACAGCTTCATTCAGCGCGAGCAGCGGAAGGGGTTCGAGGTCGCGTGAGACCGCGATTTCTTTCGACTTTCTGTTCGAGGGTTCGGGCCGCTCCGTCGTAGAGAGGTCGAGGCGGCCCTGCCGGGGCCGCGCGCTGTCCGACCGAGCCCGCCCATGCCCAGCCGGCCTCCAGACTGGTTCCCGCCGCAACCTCCGCGGCCGGTTGGTGGTCCTTGCTGCGCGGGGATCCGGACGGGTCTGGTACTCTTGTGCGTGGTGACGTTGGCCGCCAACTCCGCCTCTGCTGCCGAGCCGACGTTCGCTGGGAGGATCGGCCTCGAAGTCGGGCCCGACACAACGCTGTTCGAAGGCCCGCTCGACCGGGATGGAGTTCCGATCTACCTCGACGCGGTCAACGAAGAGCTCAGCCGCGGCGTGGGACGGGACGAGAATTTCTGGCCCCTCTGCTGGGAGGCGGCCGGAAACTGGAAACCCGTTCCGGAAACCGTTGCTGAGGAGGTCGCCCGTCGATTGGCGATCTCGATCGACCCGCGACCGCGGCTCCGAGGGATCGCCGATGTGAACGATCCGCAACGAGCTCAGGGGCAGAAGCTGCTCGACGTCGAATGGCTGGCCATGCGTGAGAACTGGTCACGGGAGGACCTCCCCGATGCCGCACGGTGGCTCGACGCGAACGCAACGGTCCTGGAGCAGATCGCGGTCGCGGCCCACCGCCCGAAGGCCTATTCCCCCTTCGTCGAAGACAAGACCGGGGAAGGCCTGGAGGGGGCCTGGCTTCCCCACGTGCAGGGAGTGCGAAAGCTGGTGCTCCCGTTCCTGGCCCGCGTCCGGCTCCGGCTGGGGGAGAACAGAGCGGACGACGCCTGGCAGGATCTCCTGACGAGCTACCGGATCGCCCGGCACATCGAGTCCGGTCGCACCTTCATCGAGAAGCTGATCGCCGCCTCCCTCCGCGTCGATATTCACAACGTCGCGACCGCATGGCTCTCGGACTCGGAAGCCAGCTCCGAAGAGCTGAAGGCGAGATGGGAGGAGTTGAGCCCGCTGCTCGGCGGACGCTCCGTTGCGCTGGCCATACCGATGGAGAAGGCTCGCTACGCGGCGCTTGTTCTCTCGCTGGCACGCGGCCAGACCACCCTGGACGTCGCCTCCGGCGCAAACCCCTTGCCGCCGATCTCCCCATCCAACTGGACCGATCTGCTCAGCGAACGACGAGTCGCAGGGGGACTGAGCGACGGCGTGCTTCGCCTGGCCCTGACCCGCGGAGACATCAATGCAACTCTTCGCCACGGCCACCACCTCTACGACGACTGTGAGAAGGCGATGCGCCTTTCCGATCGACGCGATCGGCTGGCTGCGATTCAAACAGTGCAACAGCAGCTCCAGGCGGGGAGCGAGGACGACCGCCTGCGGAAGCTTTTCGTCCGGTCTCTGACATCCTCCCCTGACGAAGTCGCTTCGCTGTCGGCCAGGATCCTGGTTTCCCTGCTGCTCCCTCTCGCCCAGTGCGAGGAGTCCCAGACTCGCGATGAGGCGCGGACCGCAACGTTGAAAGCGGCGTTCCAATGGAAGAGCGGCTGGCGGAAGACCGGCGCGCCGGCTCTGTCCTGGGAGGAACTGACCGGCGATGCGGCGCTCTTCGGCGATCCGTTCACGGGCGAGCCGCTTCAACTGGAGCGGAACGAACGGGGCATGGTCATCTGGAGCCTCGGCGCCAACGGCCGGGATGACGGTGGACTCACCTATGGCGAGGGGCCGGACACGGACGATCTGCGCGTGATTCTGGCGATGCCCTGACACGGCGACCGTCACGGCCTCCGCCCCCTCCGGATCGGTTCCAGCCGTGGTGGTTCTTGCGGGCCTCTTATCGCAACAACAGCAGTGATCCGACGACAATCAGCGTCGTTCCGGCGACGACCCGCGCGGTGAGAGGCTCCTTGAGGAACAGCGCCGCGAGAATCACCACCAGAGCCACGCTGAGCTTGTCGACCGGCGCCACGCGCGAGGCGGGGGCGAGCTGCAGGGCCCGGAAGTAGCAGAGCCACGAGAGCCCCGTGGCGAGTCCGGACAGGACGAGGAACAGGAGCGTCCGGGGCGAGAGGCCAGCGCTCGACCACTCCCCGCGGGCGGTCACGAGCCCGCCAGCGAAGGCGAGGATCACCGCGGTACGGATCAGCGTCGCGAGGTTGGAGCTGATCCCCGCGACGCCAACCTTGGCCAGGATCGCCGTCAGCGCGGCGAAGAAGGCGGAGCCGAGCGCGAACCAGGGCCAGGCGAGTGTCGGGAACATCAAAGCTCCGGTTGGACGGATCGGGGGAAAGTCGGCTTACTGAGGCGTCCATTGTCTCAGTCGCCAGACCGTTGCCGCCACCCGGCGGCGTCCTCGCCGTCGAGGCGCAGCGTGAGACACTTGGCACTCCCGCCTGCTTTCAGGAACTCGTCCAGCTCCGTCGCGACCGGCTCGAAGCCTTCCCGCTTCAGGGCCGCGTGCAGCATCGGACAGCCGGTGTTGGTCACGACCGTGGAGCCGATGACCACGGCGTTACAGGCGAAGCGGGCCGCTTCGGCGGCGTTGACCTCGATCAGGTTCGGGATCTGCGCCCGGAGCGCGCGGAGGGCGTAGTCGTCGAAGGCGGCCGGATAGTAGATCGCGCTTCCCGGCCGGAGGGGACAGAAGCAGGTATCGAGGTGATAGAACTGCGGGTTGACGAGTTCGACCGGCAGGACCGGAATCCCCAGGCGGCCGGCAATCCACTGGTGACCGCGGGCGTCGCTCCGGATCCGGTAGCCTGCCACGAGGGTCTCGCCGCAGAAGAGCGCGTCCCCGGCCCCTTCGAAGGCGAACTCCTCCGGGACTTCCTCGAGGTGGAATCCATGGGCCGTGAGCCAGCGGGCGACGTGCGGCGTCTCGCCCCGCCGCTGCTCCGGGCGGAACCGGGCGAGAATGGCCCGGTTTCGATAGATGAGGGCCGCATTCGCCGTGAAGACGAGGTCCGGGAGTCCTTCGACCGGCGGAAGGAGCTCGATCGTCGCTCCGGCCCCTTCCAGGGCTCCCCGCAGGTCCTCCCATTGCTGGACGGCGAGGGCCCGGTCGCTCTGGCGGGAGCGGCTCATCCAGGGATTGATTTCGTATTCAATCCCGTAGTAGTCCGGCGGACACATCAGGATGGTGGGCATGGGAACGTGGGGGGAGAAGTATCAGGTATCAGGTGCCAAGTATCAGGGTGCATTCGCTGGAATTGCGTTCTTGCCGGAACGACTCCCATAGCTCAAACCCAACGTGCGACGGCAGCCTGGGGTCAAGGGGGCCACGCCCCCTTGCCGCCGGAGGCACTTCGATGAGGAACCGTGGGACACAACGGGCGCCCCTTTTGTGGAACCGGCGTTGAGGACTCACCGCTCGCTTTGCAGTTCCCGCGGGTTGGTGAGGGGCATACGGTACGTGTCCGCGTTTGGACACGCTCTCCTTCAGCCATCTCTCGACGGCCAAGCCTCCGGCGGGCAAGGGGCATTCTGCCCCCTGCACCCCCTGACCAGGGTGCCCCTGGACCCGGTATCTGGCGACAGTCGTTGGACGGTTCGTTTCCTTTATCCACTCTCATGAGCGTAGTCCGCTTCCAGGGCATCCACTTCACTCACCAGGACGCGGAGGAAAGGCTCGACATCCGTCACCAGACCCACCGTCTGGAACGAGCCCCGGTCGTTGAGCTTGATCACCGTCGACGGATTGATGTCGACACAGACCACCTTGACCCACGCCGGCAACAGATTGCCGACCGCGATCGAATGGAGCGTCGTGGCAATCATCAGGCAGAAATCGACTCCGCCCTGCCCGTTCCGGCCGCCGCGGATTTCATCCCGCATACGCTCCTGGGACGCGAGAGCGTCCGTGACGACATCCGGAAGCGGGCCATCGTCCCGAATGCTCCCGCACAGCACGTAGCGGACGCCGTGCTGAACACACTCATACATGATCCCGGAGCGGATGATCCCCAGATCGACCGCGCGGGCGATGCTCCCGGCACGGCGGACCGTGTTGATCGCCCGCAGGTGATGCTCGTGCCCCGCCTCGACCGAAGTCCCCCGGCCGAGATGGACACCAAGGCTCGTCCCGTAGATCGACTGCTCGATGTCGTGCGTCGCAAGGGCATTCCCCGCGAACAGGACCTGGATGTAGCCGCGGCGGATCAGCTCGCACAGGTACGGACCGCTGCCGGTGTGGACGATCCCCGGTCCGCCGACGAGCAGGACCCGCCCCCCTTTGGCGCGGATCCGGTGCAGGTCGGCGGCGATCTGCCGGACCGTCACCCCCTTGGGCTTCTCGGTCGAGACCGCCGACGACATGAACCCGAACGATTCCCCTTCGCCCGGCCGGTCGATCGGAACGACTTTCACTCCGCGATGGCCGACGACGAACTTCTGTCCGATCCGGACGTCGGACATCGCCACACAGCGGGCGGTCCCCCGCTCGGAATCGACGCAGATCCCGCAATCCATCTCCTGGTCGGCGACGGTGATCCAGTGCCCGCCCAGCCGGACCTGCGTGTGCTGGTTCGTCGAGCTGTAGAAGTTCTCCGGGAACGCACCGGCGATGTCCGCTTCCGCCAGCTCGCAGTCGCGGGCGTGGACCGGCACCGCGCCGTGATCGGCAATCTGGGCCAGGATCTTCCCGAGCAGCTCCTCCGACGCCGCCTCGACGGCGATGACGACGGAACTGGGATCGCTCCGCGTCTGACCGACGTGAATCTTGTCGATCCGGTACGACCCGCCGAACTCCGTAATCAAGTCCAGCACCTTCGGCAGCAGCAGGCTGTCGATAATGTGTCCCTTGAGCTCGACCGGCTCGACGAACGGATGCGCCTGTTTTGACATGACACGGTCTCCGGCAAAAGACAACGCGTGACGCCCGAAGGAATTGTTCGCGGGAGACGGCGGCGAGGGAAGCCGGGGCGCGAGAGACGACCCGGGAGGGCGACGCTCCTGCGGAGCCGCGAACGTCAGACTGGCATTCCTGGGAAGGAGACAAACCGCCCACGGCTCAGTCGTCCTCCGGCCGATTTGAGAAAGGACCGCTCGGCAACGCGCATGGCTCAGCAGGAGCTTCGCCCTCCCGAGAGCCCGCCTCCTTCCACGACGGCCACCATTCCCGTTCCGCTCAGGCGCCCCGCGAGCGTCTCGGCTTCCTCACGACTTCCACAAACCGCAAAGCAACTGGTTCCACTGCCGGACATCAGCAGGCCCCCCGGGTGACAGGCGCGAAGTCGGTCGAGGGTCGCCTGGATCTCGGGGCTGAGTTGTCGGGCCGGGGCTTCGAGCGAGTTCCAGAGAACGCGCGGCAAGCCTGAGAAATCCGAGTCGTTGATGGCGTCGATCACCTGGTCGCAGTCCAGTGGACTCGTCGTCCCCGTGCGGGCCCACTCCTGGAAAACATCGCGGGTCGAAAGCCCCCCCGCCGGTTTGACGAGCACGAGCCACATCGGCTGAGTCAGCGGCCGGGGCTCGATCCGCTCGCCCCGTCCGCGGCAGATGGCGAGGTCCGGCGATTCGAGAAAGAAGTTGACGTCACTCCCGAGCCGCGCGGCGAGTTCGTGCAGCCGCTGCGTCGAAAGCCCGGCGTTCCACAACCGGTTCAGCGCGACGAGCGTAGCGGCAGCGTCGCTCGATCCTCCGCCGAGTCCCGCTTGCATCGGGATCCGCTTGAGGAGCCCGATCCTCGCCCCGGCTGACACGTTGGCTTCGGTCTGGATCAGCCGCGCCGCTTTCACGACGAGGTTGTCGTCGCCGCTCGACAGGACCGGCGCGTCCGTGGTCGGTGAGCCGCTGAGCGCCGACAGGTCGCAGCTGAGTTCAATGTCGCGCCGGTCGAGGATCTCGAAGGTGAGGGTGTCGAACAGACTGACCGCCAGCATCACGGTTTCGAGATCGTGATACCCATCCGGACGCTTTCTGAGGACGTTGAGGAACAGGTTGACCTTGGCCGGCGTGTGGACGGTCAGGCCCGTTGGTGAAGATTCGATCAACATCCGAGTCGGTCTCGCACATCCTGGAGGTGGTGCGCCGCGGGCAGGCGAGCTATCACTGCCCCCTGCTCCATCACCGACGCGCGCCAACGGTAGAGGATTTTCGACGATGTTTTCCACTTTCGGTCCCGGGGCCCGACCTCTTCTTCGGGCAACACTCCTCATCCTCGCGTTGACCTCGACCCTGCGTGGACAGGCGGCCGAGCCAGAGTCTCCTCCGCTCCCTCCCGCATCGATCCTCGAGCTGTCGATGCAGCCGCCAACGCTCATCACCGCGCCGGGGCTCGAATACTCCGACGAACAGCGAGACTATGGGATGACGATCGGGATCGACCGGACGCCGAAGGGGCGGCTCTGGGCGGCGTGGGTCGCCGGCGGGGACAGCGACAAGGGGTACTTCGTCCTCGCGACGAGCGATGACGACGGCCGAACGTGGTCGAAGCCGCGGCTCGTGATCGATCCCCCTGAGGCGCCGACGGGACTGCGGCGGCGGATTCTGGTGGGGAACCTCTGGTGCGATCCGCTGGGGCGGATGTGGCTCTTCTTCGATCAGTCGATGGGCTACTACGACGGCCGCGCGGGAGACTGGGCGATCGTCTGCGAGAACCCCGATGCCGACCAGCCGACCTGGTCCGCCCCCCGCCGCCTGTGGCATGGGGCGACGCTCAACAAGCCGACGGTCCTCAAGTCGGGCGAGTGGATGCTGCCGATTTCGCTCTGGCAGCGGAACAAGATCGGCCCGAAGGAACTCCGGTCCGCGAATCCGGAGCTCGATGAGCTGCGGATGGCGAACGTCTTCGTCTCGGCCGACCAGGGGGCGACCTGGGCGCGGCGGGGCGGAGCCGTCTTTCCCGATCACGACTTCGACGAGCACATGGTCGTCGAACGCCGCGACGGCAGCCTGTGGATGCTGGCCCGGACAACGAAGGGGATGGCCGAGAGCGTCTCGACCGATCAGGGGAAGACCTGGAGCGAGCCGCGGATGGCGTACCCGCACATCAACGCGCGGTTCTTCATTCGCCGTCTCGCCTCCGGCAAGCTGGTGATGGTCCGCCACGGCGCGATGGACGAGCGGACCAAGTCGCGGTCGCATCTCACCGCCTTCCTCTCCGATGATGACGGCAAGACGTGGCAGGGGGGCCTGGTTCTCGATGAGCGGAACGGCGTCTCGTATCCGGACGGCTTCCAGGCTCCGGATGGGCGGATCTACATCTCCTATGACCGTGAGCGGGCGAAAGAACGGGAGATCCTGCTGGCGGTCTTCACCGAGCAGGACATCCTGGAACGGAAGATTGTCGGGGCACAGTCGCGGCTGAAGGGACTCATCAGCAAGGCTCGCGGCAACCTGCCGGCTGCGGCCGCCACCGAACCTCCGGCGGCCCAGCCGATCCAGCTTCCGGCTCAGGCGGACACGACCGGGAGCAGCGACCAGTGGGCGGCCCGGGCCGCGGCGGATGCGAAGGAAGACCGCACGATATCGGCCTATGACGGGTTCACGCCCAACAAGCTCGTCTGCGACACCACGCTGCGGCAGATTCCGGATGGGTCGTTCGCCCTGTTCATGCTGGCGGGAGATGACATCGAGCCATCGCCGAAGAACTACACCGGCGTGACCCGCAGCACGGATGGCGGGCGGACGTGGTCGAAGCTGGAGCCGGTCGACATCGGCTTTCCGCGGGAGGGGAAGACAAGCGGCCAGGGACCGACCGAGCTGATGATCCGCGGACAGCGGGCAACGCTCTTCTTCTCGACGCACTCCGAGACGTGGGGCCGCGACTGGCGCTCCTGGTTCATCCACAGCGACGACAACGGCCGGACCTGGACCCGCCCCGAACCGGTCCCCGGGCGGCTCGCGAACTTCACGTTCATCCGCAACCACATCGTGACGCGCGACGGCCGGATTCTGATTCCGTTTCAGCACTACGTGGGGCCCGGACCCGATGTCCCCCCTCCGCCGGCGGAAGAGCGGCCGTGGCACGGGGCGCTCCGGCACTACGTCAGCAACCCGCGAAACGGTGTCCTCATCAGCAGCGATGGAGGCAAGACCTGGACGGAGCACGGCAACGTCCGCCTCACGACGGACGACCGCTATCACGGCTGGGCGGAGAACAACATCGCCGAGTTGGCGGACGGCCGGATCGCGATGATCATCCGCGGCGACCGGCTGGGGGGAGTGCTGTACTACGCGGAATCGAAGGACGGGGGACTGACCTGGCCGGAGTTCGCGGAGAAGACCGACATCCCGAACCCGGGCTCGAAGGCGACGCTGTATCCACTGGGGGGCGATACGGTGGCGATGCTTCACAACCCGAACCCGAAGCACCGCAGTCCGCTGGCGCTGTGGATCAGCTTCGATGGTCTCAAGACGTGGCCGTACCGGCGGGTCTTGGTTCCGGAGTCGAGCGATGGACCGAAGGGGCGGCTCAACTATCCGGATGGATTTGTCTCGGCGGACAAGCGGTGGCTGCACTTCGCGTATGACGACAACCGTCATCGGGCAGTGTACTACGGGGCGCGGTTGCCGGAGACGACCTCCAAAGACAAGTGAAGCCACAGCCTGGGTCAAGGGCGGAGTCCTTGCCGCCGGAGGCATTTTTGCCGCGGAACCGTGGGGCACAACGGACGTCCGCTTTGTAGAGTTGGCGTCGAGGCCCCCTTCAAAATACGCCGCTCGCTTTGCAATCCCCGCGGGTTGGTGAGGGGGCATCCGACACGGTGTCCGCACTTGGACACGGCGCGCTTCAGACATCTCTCGACGGCGAGGCCTCCGGCGGGCAAGGGGGCCAAGAATACACACAGGCCCCCTTGCATCCCCCACCAGGGTGCCCCTGGACCCCGTTGAATGGCGCAGTGGCTGCTCCAACATCCGGCGGACGCGCCCTTGTCTCATCGACCTCGGTCACCGAGTCGCCGGCTCGGCCTCCGATGGGTACAATCGCCCTCAGTGCATTCGCACAATCTTTGCCGTTCTGCTGTGAAATGGTCCTACCGATTCACATCGTCGCGACGAGTTCCGGGTCGACCTCGCGAGTCCAGGCCGATTCCGTCTCTCTTCCGCTGCCGGGAGCCACATCATGTTGAGGATGGGTCTGATCGCGGTCCTGTTGGGGGCCTTCTGGGGAAGCGGAGTCGCTTCCGTCCACGCACAGGCCGACGCGGCTGCAACCGCGGCCCAGGATGACGGCGTTTCCGCCGAGCTGCGTGCCGGAGCGGCCAAGCTCATCGAGGCGTTCAACGGCGGCAAGGCCAAGGAAACCTCCGCGTTCTTCCTCCCCAAAGGGGAGTGGATCGACGAGGAGGGGACCGTCTACCAGGGACAGGAACAGATCGAAGGGGTCCTGAAGGAATACTTCGAGAAGTTCCCGGAAGCCAAGATGGCCCTGGACGTCGAGTCGGTCCGGCTTGTCGGTCCGGTCGCCATCGAAGAAGGAACGCGGACGATGCATGGCGGCAAGACCGGCGGTGAGGCGGTGATCCGCTACATCGCGGTCTACGCAAAGACGGAGAACGGCTGGCGGATCGCCTCGGTCCGGGACTTTGCCGACGATCCAGCCCCGACGCCGCACGACTACCTTCAGCCGCTGAGCTGGCTGGTCGGCGACTGGGTCAACGAGGGCTCGGGCCTGGTGGTGAAGATCTCCTACAAGTGGTCCGAGGACACGAACTTCCTCCTCGGCGATTTCCACGTCACGTCCGGCGAGGAGGTGGTGATGAAGAGCACCCAGCGGATCGGCTGGGACCCGCTCGCCGGCAAGGTCAAGTCGTGGATGTTCGATGCCGACGGCGGATACGCGACGGCGGACTGGACGCAGCTGGACGAGGGGTGGGTCCTGAAGTCCTCGGCGGTGATACCGGACGGATCGACCGGCTCGGCCACGATCTCGATCACCGCGAGCGATCAGTCGCGGTTCACGATGAAGGGGACGGAGCGGATCGTCGGCAACGTCCGCGACGATGACTTCGAAGTCACTGTCGTCCGGAAAGCCCCGACCGCCGGAAAGTGATTCGACCGTCAGAGGTCGCGCCGTCCGTCCCTCCCACCGGCCTGACCGTAAGAGGGAAAAGCTCGAAGGCGCATTGCGAGAAGCCCGTTTCCGTCGTCCGCCCCTCGCCAGGAAATCACATCATGCGTTCACTTCTTTTCTATCGGCGCATCGCCTGGACGCTGACGGCGCTGGCCACGGCGGTCCTGACCTCTCCCGCGGCCTACGCCCGTCCCTCGCTCGGCCATGTCGGCGGCGGCGGTGGTGGGCGCCCTGCCGGAGGGGGGGCTCGGCCCGGCGGCGGAGGAGGCGGCGCACGGCCTTCATTCGGCGGCGGTGGCGGAGGAGGAGCGCGGCCCTCGTTTGGCGGTGGTGGCGGGGGACGACCTTCGTTTGGTGGGGGCGGAGGAGGAGGAGGACGACCTTCGTTCGGCGGAGGGGGCGGGGGACCTCGTCCCTCTCTGGGAGGCGGTGGGGCACGACCCTCATTGGGGGGAGGCGGTGCACGGCCCTCCATGCCCTCGCGACCGGGAGGCATCGGCGGCGGAGGAGGAGGAATGGGCCGGCCATCGCTCGGTGGAATCGGAGGGGCCGGTGGCGGAGGACGTCCCTCGCTCGGGGGGGGCGGCGCACGGCCGTCATTCCCCGGCGCGGGAGGAGGCGCTGGGAACCGTCCGGGGTTCCCCGGTGGAAACACGCGCCCCTCGCTCGGTGGCGGAGGATCGCGTCCGAGTGTGTCGGTGCCGAGCGTTCCGCGCCCCACGCGGCCATCGCTTCCGTCCGGAGGGGGAGGACTGCGGCCGGGAGGCGGCGGAAACTCGGGCATCGTTGGCCCGACTCCAGGAGGCGGATTGCGGCCGGGTGCCGGCGGTGGCCTGCGTCCGGGCGGGGGCGGGGGATTTCCGCCCACCCCGGGTGGCGGGATTGGCGGCGGAGGGAATCGGCCGACGATCGGCGGGATCACGCGGCCGGGAGCGGGTGGCGGCGGGCGGCCTTCGACGCTGCCGAGTCTTCCCGGACGTCCCGGACAGGGGGGCGGAGGGATTGGTCCCGACCGGCCCGGCGGGCTTCCCGGAATTGGCACGCGTCCCGGATCCGACCGGCCGAGCCAAGGACCGATCCGGCCCGGCTTTGGCCCGGACCGGCCCAATCGTCCCGGCTTCCCGGACAACCGGCCGGGCTTCCCGGACAATCGCCCGGGATGGGCGGGCGACAATCGGCCTGGCTGGCCTGGTAACCGGCCCGGTGGAAATTGGGGCCGGCCGGGAATCGGCAACGGCAACACGATCATCGGTGGCGGCAACACCAACATCGTCAACAACATCAACAACAACCGGAACAACTTCTGGAACGCGAACAACAACTATCGCTCCGGATGGAATCGGCCGGGTTGGGACCAGGGGGGCTGGAACAACCCCGGCTGGGGCTGGGGAGGCGGTGGGACATGGCACGACAACTGGCATAACCACTGCGTGAACAACCATTACGGCTGGTACAACGGCTGCTGGAGCGGGAACTACTGGGGAAGCAACTGGTATTCACCGCTCGCATGGGGCGCGGCGGGCTGGGGGCTCGGAGCCTGGACGACCGGGTGGGGCTACGGCACCGGGTACTACAACCCGTACTACGCCGGGGTCACGACGCCGGTCTACAACTACTCGCAGCCGGTCGTGGTCTACAACTACGGGGCGACCGATGGGGGCGCGACGACGGCGATCGCTGGCGAGCCCCAGACGGCGGCGCTGCCGGAAGCTCCCGCGGCGGACTCGCCGGGTGTGACGGCCTTCGACGCCGGGCTGGCCCAGTTCAAGGCGGGGGACTATCGCGGCGCGCTGGCGCAGTTCGACCTGGCGCTCAAGTCGCTCCCCGGCGACGCCGTGATCCATGAAGTCCGGGCTCTCGCGCTCTTTGCCCTGGGGGATTACAACCAGGCGGCCGCCGCGCTGAATTCGCTCCTGTCCGCCGCCCCGGGGATGGACTGGACGACGATGAGCGGGCTTTACGGCAATCCCGACGACTACACAGCGCAGCTTCGTCAGGCGGAGGCGTATGCCAAGGCGCATCCGACGGACGCGGCTCCGTTCTTTGTCCTGGCCTATCACTACCTCGTCATCGGTTCGAAGGATGCAGCGATCGCGGCGCTGGAGGTGGTGGTTCAGAACCAGCCGAAGGACGTGACCGCAAAGCGGATGCTCGATGCGCTGAAGCCGCCGGCGACGGCGGCGGCCACCCCGGCCGCGACCGCGACCTCACCCGCGGCGGCTCCTCCGGCGCCGGAGGTCCCGCCCTCTTCGGCCGACGCAGCGGACGCGAAGCCGGCGACCGATCTGGTCGGCTCGTGGACGGCGAAGGCCGGGACGACGACGATCACGCTGCTGATCACCGAGGACTCCAAGTTCACCTGGGCCGCCAGCCAGTCGGGGCAGAAGCCGATCGAGCTGAAGGGGGAGATCGGCGGCGTGGGTCAGGAGCTGATTTTGGAGAGTGCGGAGCAGGGGGCGATGTCGGGCGAAGTGAAGTCGGAGGGGCCCGACACCTGGAAGTTCACGCTGACGGGTGCCCCTGCGGGCGACCCGGGGCTGACGTTCCAGCGCACGAAGGGATAGGCGTTGGGAGGGCCAGCTGACTCGAACCGCGTCCTTGCCGGCGCGGCTCCGATAGCTCAAACCCAACGTGCCACGGCAGCCTGGGGTCAAGGGGGCCACGCCCCCTTGCCGCCGGAGGCATTTTCGTTGAGGAACCGTGGGACACAACGGACGTCCCCTTTGGGCAAACGGCGTTGAGGACTCCCTCACATCACACCACTCGCTTTGCAATCCCCGCGGGTTGGTAAGGGGGCATACGGCACGGTGTCCGCGTTTGGAGACACTCTCCTTCAGACATCTCTCGACGAGAGGGCCTCCGGCGGGCAAAGGGGCGTTGCCCCCTTGCATCCCCCACCAGGGGTTCCCCCTGGACCCCGGTTCTTCGGCCCGTGGCGTCAGGCCAGCAGCTCTGACCGGACGTGCCCTTCACCCGCGACGGGGAACGGACGGCCCTGGCGATCGTACATGAGCGTCTGCGGATCGATCCCCAACAGATGATACGTCGTGGCGTGAATGTCCTTCGGAGAGATCGGCGTATCCGCCACGCTCCCCCCGATCCGGTCACTGCGCCCAACAACAGCCCCGCGCTTCACACCACCGCCGGCCATCGTCATCGAATACACCTGCGACCAGTGATGCCGCGCCGCCCCCTGCGGCTTGGAGTCGATCTGCGGCGTGCGGCCATGCTCGCTGAGACACAGCACCAGCGTCTCGTCTAGGAGGCCGCGCTGTTCCAGGTCGAGAATCAGGCTCGCAAACGCGGCGTCGAAGCCCGGCAGGAGATACTCCTTGAGTCGCGGGTAATGGTTCTGGTGCGTGTCCCATCCGCCGCTGAAGTAGGTCCCGAACGAATCCCAGAAGACGGTGACGAAGCGGCTGCCCGCTTCCACCAGCCTCCGCGCCGCGAGGCACGACTGGCCGAAGAGCGTGTGTCCGTACCGCTCCCGCAGCGCGGCCGGTTCCCGCTCGACATCGAGGGCGTCCCGGACCTGCGGTGACGTCAGCAGCGACAGCGCGCGGGCCTGATGTCCGGTGTAGTTCCGCTCGGTCGCGGCGCGGTCGGCGGTCTGGCGGGCGGAGTCGATCTGTTCGAGGAGCTGTTGCCGGAGGTTGAAGCGGCTGAGGTTCACCTGTTCGGGGAGGCGGCTGGCGCCTTCGAGGACGAAGCGGCAGCGGGGGTCGATGGCGGCGTAGGGATCGGTGTATTCCTTGGCCTGTTCGTGGCGGGCCTTGGGGGCGATGCGCGTCGCCTGTCCTTCGAACTTGCCCCAGACGGGATCGTATTCCTGTCCCAGGAACGCGGCGTAGGGGCCGGCGAGGAGGCCGAGGTCGTCGACCTGGGAGTTGAAGACCCAGGGGAGGCCGATGTGGCGGGGGACGCCTTCGGGGCCGGCGGCGGCTGCCTGTCGTGACCAGCAGTAGTCGGCGACGGAGCCGACGTAGGGCCAGTGTTCCGGAGCGCGGGGTGCGGCCTCGAGGTTGGTGGTGTAGGCAGGCATCCCAGAGAGGGCGTAGGCGACGCAGTGGAGCGGGAAGGCGTGCGTCATGGAGCGGATCGTCGTGAGGCGGTCGGCGATCGCGGCGGTGCGGGGGAGGCCTTCTCCGAAGGCGATGCCGGGGATCGAGGTGGCGATCTCCCGCAGTTCTCCCTGAATTTCGAGGGGGGCTTCGGGTTTGGGGTCGAAGGTTTCGTGTTGGGGGGCGGCGCCGAAGAGGAAGAGGAGGATGCAGGACTTGGCTTTGCCGAAGCCGGGGAGTCCGGAGTCGGATGTGGCGGCTTGTGCGATCTGCTGGGCTTGGGCGAGTGTGACGCCGTAGAGCCCGAGTCCGCCGATGTGGAGGAGGTCGCGGCGGGAGAGGCCGTCGCAGAGTTGTCGTCGCGATCCGAGCAGTCGCAGCATTGGCAGTCGCTCAACGTCCCAAGGAACCCATCAACGGGCACCATTGTGTCAACGGCGACATCGCGAGACCAGTGTTCCTCCTCTAACCGGGTCCAGGGTCCCCCTGGTGGGGAGTGCAGAGGGGCAACGCCCCTTTGCCCGCCGGAGGCCCATCTCGACTCGATCTCACTGAAAGAGCGAGGGTCCAAGCGCGGACAACGTGCCGTATACCCCCTCACCAAACCGCAGAGATCCCAGGGCGAGCGGTGAGTCCTCAACGCCGCTTCCACCAAGCGGTCGTCCGTTGCCTACCACGGTTCCTCATGGAAGCGCCTCCGGCGGCAAGGGGGCGAGGCCCCCTTGACCCCAGTGGCCGTGGCACGTTGGGTTTGAGCTATGGGAGCCGCACCGGCGAGGACGGTGTTCGAGCTACTGACTGGCCGCGTTCAGCTGCGACACCGCGTCGCCATCCAACTTCAGCCGCGTCGAATCCAGGACTTCATCCAACTGCTTCAGACTCGTCGCACTGACAATCGGAGCCGTGATCGACGGACGCGCCAACAGCCACGCCAGAGCCACCTTCGCGGGAACCGTGTGATACCGCGCCGCAACCTCATCCAGCGCCGCCAGAATCCGCTCCCCCCGCTCATTGAGGTACTTCTCGACCGTCTTTCCTCGTGCCTTGTCGGTCAAGTCGTCCCCCGAACGGTACTTCCCCGTCAGGAACCCCGCCGCCAGCGAGTAGTAAGGAATGACCGCCAGCCCGTTCTTCTCACAGACCGGCTCCAGATCCAGCTCATACCCCGAACGGTCCGCCAGGTTGTACAGCGGCTGAAGCGACACATACCCCGGAAAGCCATGACGGCGGCTGACGTCGAGCGCCTCCTGCAGACGTCGCCCCGAGTAATTCGAAGCCCCGATCGCCCGGACCTTCCCCTGCTCGATCAACTTGCCGAACGCCTCCAGCGTCTCATCGAGCGGCGTCTGATCGTCATCCGTGTGCGCCTGATAGAGGTCGATCCGCTCCACCTGCAGCCGCTTCAGCGACCGCTCGGCCGCCTTCACGATGTACTGCCGCGACAGCCCCTTCTCACTCGGCCCCATCTCCAGCCCGCACTTCGTCGCAATCACCACCTGATCGCGGCGACCTCCCTGGCTGAGCCACTTGCCGAGGATCGTCTCCGACTCGCCCCCCTGGTTCCCCGGCACCCATCGCGAATAGACGTCGGCCGTATCGATGAAGTTGAACCCGCTCTCCGTGAACCGGTCGAGCAGCTTGAAGGAGGTCGCCTCGTCCGCCGTCCACCCGAAGACGTTCCCGCCGAAGCAGAGAGGACTGACTTCGATTCCCGAGGTGCCAAGCGAGCGTTTCTGCATGACTTCGATTCTCCGGCAGGCGTGTCGAATGTCGGGGGCCGGGAATCCTACGCGCGCTTACCGTCGCGGGCTACCCGTTGTTCGTTCCGGGTCGTGTTCCGGTGCCTTCGTTTTGTGCAACCGGCGTTGAGGACTCACCGCTGGCCCTGGGATCCCAGCGGGTTGGTGACGGGGCATACGACACGGTGTCCGCGCTTGGACACGCGCTCCTTCAGACATCTCTCGACGAGCCAAGCCTCCGGCGGGCAAAGGGGCGTTGCCCCTCTGCACTCCCCACCAGGGTGCCCCTGGACCCGGCTGGATGGTGCGACGCCGGACCATCATCCAGCGAGATCAGGCGGGTGACGGCGAAAGCGGATCACCACCGTCCGCATCCCGGTCCCCAGCCAGCATCTTCGGCGGACGCCCACCCAGGAAGTTCGTCAGCGGACCAAAAAACCCCTTGTAAAGAAGGATCAGATAGCTCGGCACGAGAACGGGCCGGATCATGAACGTGTCGAGCAACACCCCGACCGTCAGCGCAAAGCCCATCTGGATCATCCCCTCCAGACTGCCGGTCATGAGCGAGACGAACGTCCCCGCCATGATCACCCCGCAGCTGGAGATGATCCCGCCAGTCTTCTGCATGGCGATCAGCACCCCCTGGATCGGACCGTGCTTCTGCTGCTCCTCCACGACGCGGGCCATCAGGAGAATGTTGTAGTCCCCCCCCAGGGCCAGCAGCAGCGTGAAGAGGAAGATCGGGATCTTCCAGTCGATCCCCGGGAAGCCCTCCCCGTGGAGGACCGAGAACAGGATGTACGTCGCGCCGAGCGCAACCGCGTAGCTGAAGATGACGCTGATGATCAGGAACGCACAGATCGCCGGCTGCCGGAGCAGGATCACGATCAGGATGTAACAGACAAGCGTCACCAGCGTGTAGATGCGGATCTGGTCGCGGTCGGTCACAATCTTCACGTCCCGCATGCTCGATGTCGCGCCGAGCGTGTAGACCTCCGCCTTCGAGAGATCCCGCGGGGTCGGACCCTCCTCCTCTTCGCTCTCCGTCTCCACCTTGGGATAGTCCCGCAGCGCGGTGCGGATGGCGTCCTCCGTCCGGGTCAGCAGATCGAAGCTCTCCCGCGAGAACGGATCCTGCTCGTAGACAATGTCCATGCGGAGCACCTTCCCGGCCTCGGGGCCGTTCAGGCTCGCATAGTTGCGGTAGGACTGAAGCTGCGCGGTCCGGCCCGCTGGCCCCGGAGCCCGCAGGGTCTTCGAGTTCTCGACCCCCAGCGGGCTGAACTGCGACCGCACATCCGCGATCGACAGCGCCTCCTTGTGACTGATCAGGTAGTCCTCCAGATACCGGGAGATCTCCCGCCCGGCCCGCATCCCCGCCGCATCGAGTCCCGAGTCCTTGGTCTTGAGCCCCAGATTGTCGTCGCGGATCAGGACTGTGGTCGTCCCCGCCATCCCGGCGGGGAAGTGGAGCTGAATCGCCCGGGCTCCCTCGACGCTGGCATACGTCTGAGGCAGGTCGGTCAGCAGCCCGTAGCTGAGATGCCGCTGCTTGGCGATCCCGACGATCGCGAAGGGAAGCATCACCAGGATCGACCCCAGGAAGATCTTGCCGGGATGCCGGTCGAGCGAATCGGAAACGCGCCGCCACATCCGGTCGAGCCACTGCTTCTCCTGGACGAACCGGCCGACGGACGACTCCGCGACCCAGCTCCCCTCGGCGGTGATCCGCTCCTTGCGGACATCCGGCCAGAAGGTCCACCGGCCGAAGATCCGCAGCATGGCGGGCGAGAGCGTCAGACAGCTGCACAGGGCGATGAGGAGCCCGAACGAGATCGCGAAGCCCGCTTCCCGGAACTTGCCGAACTCCGCGAACATCATCATCCCGATGCCGAAGATGCTCGTCGCGGCGCTCGTGGCGAGCGCGGCGCCGACCTTCTCCACCGCAATCGAGATCGCCTCCGAGAAGGAATGCCCGTTGTCGAGCTCTTCCCGATAACGGGCGATCAGGAACAGGCAGTAGTCGATCCCCGCGCCGTACACGACCACGACGATGTAGGTCTCGAGCCCCGTGAACATCCCGGCGAGGTTGTACTTCGCCATGATGAGCAGCAGATGCACTGCCAGCGGGACCGTGATCCCGACGGTCAGCAGCGGGATGAAGGCCAGGATCGGAGCGCGGTAGATCACCAGCAGCAGGGCGATGCACAGGAACTTCGTGATGAAGTCCGTCTTCTTCGCGCTGTCCGCCTCCGCCATAATCATGTCGCGGCCGACCGAGGCCGAACCGCTCGTGGCGATTTCGAGCTGCAGCGGGACGACCTTGGACTCGTACAGCTTGTCGATCGCCTCCCGCACCCGATGGATCAGGAGGATGTTGGTCCGGTCGAGGAACTCCGTCTTGAGGTCGATCACGACCAGCGTCGACTTCTTGTCGGGGCTGTCGAGCAGCAGGCCGATCTTGGGATCGTCGAACGTCGTGATGCTGCGGACGATCTGTTCTTCGGGTGGCGTCTTCCGCAGCTTGGGGAGCGGCTGGCTCAGGCGGAAGATGATCGCCGGAGTGTTCTCCTTGACATCCTCCATCGCCGGGACGAGGTGCTTGCGGATGAACTCGCGGTCCGCTTCGGTGAGACCTTCTTTCTGCTCGCGGCGGAGGACCAGGACCACGCTGCTGCCGAGCGGGTTCTGCTGAACCGTCACTCCCTCTTCGCTCAGTTCCGCCTTCTCCGGCCCGCCGGGAAAGGCTTCACGGAACAGCCGTTCCGCGCGGGGGCTCTGTTCATTGGGAGGGAGGAACGCAAACTCGCCCGTCTTGGTGACGGCCTCGAACGGAGGTGCGATCCAGATCGCCAGGGCGAGAAAAGCGAACCAGGCGAGGGCCACGGGCCAGTACCATCGACTGACGAACTGGCCGAGGAGGCGGTACATCTCGGGGCGGGTCTCGTGAGGAATCTGGGTCGCGAGGGCTCTCGCGGGAAAAACCGAATCGAAAATCGTAGTTGGACAGCCTGAGGGCAGCAATCAACGCGCCAGCGTCCCGCTGGATCGGGAGCCCTTGGAACGATGGGATTGAGCGGATGGAAGCCGTGTCGGCGGGGACGTCGTTCGAACCCGAGCCTCCAGCAGATTGCCTGCCCTGATGACAGGCTGGAGTGGGGGAAGTACAGTGTCGCCGCCGTAAACTCCGGTTGTTTCAACCCTCGCGGCGAACAGCCTCTCCGCGTTTCGATGGACGTTTTCCGACCATGCTGGACCTGCAATTTCTGTGTGACAACCGGGCTCTCGTCGAGGAGAACTGCCGGAACCGCGGAGTGCCGATGGACTTGGGCCGGCTGGTCGACCTGGCGGGCGAGCGCCGCAAGTTGATTTCAAAGGGGGACGAGCTGCGGCGCGAGCAGAAAGAGGTCTCCGGACAGATCCCCAAGGCCCCCGCCGACCAGAAGGCCACGCTCGTCGCCCGCGGCAAAGAGCTGCGGGAGCTGGTGCAGCAGACCGAGAAGGAAGTCGCCGAGGTTGAAACGCAGCTCCGCGACGAGCAGATGCGCGTCCCGAACATGACGCATCCGGATGCGCCGATCGGGAAGGACGACACCGAGAGCAAGACGGTCTGCGAGTGGGGAGAGAAGCGAGCGTTTTCGTTCGCACCCAAGGACCATGTCGACCTGATGCAGGGGCTGGACCTCGTCGACCTGGAGGCGGGAGCCAAGGTCGCCGGGCACGGGTTCTACTTCCTGAAGAACGAAGGGGCCCTGCTGGAGCTGGCGCTGGTCAACTACGCGGTGCAGACCCTTCGGAAGGAAGGGTTTACGATCTTCAGCACGCCGGACCTCGCCCGCGACGAGGTGCTCATGGGGACCGGCTACATGCCCCGCGGTCCCGAGACCCAGATCTACTCGATCCACGGCACCGACCTGTCGCTCGTGGCGACGGCCGAGATCACGCTCGGCGGGATGCTGAAGGATCAGATCCTCGACTTCGAAAAGCTTCCGCTGAAGATGGCCGGGATCTCCCACTGCTTCCGAACGGAGGCGGGGGGACACGGCAAGCAGAGCCGGGGCATCTACCGCGTGCACCAGTTCACGAAGATCGAGATGTTCGGCTTCACGGCGCCGTCGCTCGACGCGTCGAACGCCTTCCACCAGATGGTGCTCGGGATCGAGGAGAAGCTGTTCCAGGGGCTGCAGGTTCCCTACCGGGTGATCGACACGTGCACCGGCGACCTCGGCGGACCGGCGTATCGCAAGTTCGACCTCGAGGCCTGGATGCCCGGGCGGAACGAGTACGGCGAGATCACCTCCGCCTCGAACTGCACAGATTTCCAGTCCCGCCGGCTGGGAATCCGCTGCCGCGTCCCGGAGAAGAAGGGGACGGAGTTCGTCCACACGCTCAACGGGACCGCCATTGCCTGCACGCGGGCGATGATCGCGATTCTGGAGAACAATCAGCAGGAGGACGGGAGCGTCGTCGTCCCGGAAGTCTTGCGGCCGTGGGTCGGAACAGATGTCATCCGTTCGCGCAAGTCCTAAGGCAGCCAGCAGTAAGAGGCGATCCCTCCCGAACGGCCGCGGGCTACCCAGGAGCCGGCGGCAATCCGGGGTGCGCGGCTTGGCGTTTCCGGTCCGTGCTGCTAGACTGCCGGGCTTCCCGAACGACCGAAGGCTTTGTCATGTCCGAACTGCAGAACAAGATCGACGTCAAGCTGTTCCTGGCCGAGAAGTATGCTCGCCTGGCCCGTGTTGCCGGCAGCGATCCGAAGCAGCGGCAGTACCACTACAAGTCGACCCGCTACCGCCGTCAGGCGGAGAGCATGCAGCACGCCCTCAAGGCTGGCGCCACGAAGTAACACTGCCCGCCGGGTGGTGACGAGACGGTTTTGCAAACGACGCCCCCTTTTCGATGGGCGTCGTTTCTGTTTTTGCGCTCTAGGAATCTTCCAGCAACCGGGCCAGGGCGAAGGCACACGCCGCCTGCGAGTGTTGGGGGCCAAGCATCTGGTTGAGCGACAGGATCGTCTTTCCTGTTTCCCCGATTTGCTCCACGAGCGGGGCGAGACTCGCTTCTCCTTCGCCGCTCGTGATGACGGTCTGCCACGGTGCAAACCGCGCGGCAACTATCCGCTCCGCCGCAAACCACGCTTCGAGCTGGCGGTCCCTCAGGAACCCTGCGATCTGCCGGGCCTCGTCGAGTGAGCACTCGTCGGTGTCGCAGCAGATTTGATGCGCGAGCCGGTTCCAGGCGGCTTCGACGGTCGCGGGACGTCCGTCGGCGGTGTTGAGGTCGTGCGGGTCGGGAGCGACGGAGCCGGTCAGCAGCGCCACGTCCAGGGCCGTGGCGAAGAGCTCGGCCGCCACCGGACAGAGGCGGCCTTGAAACGGGACCGCCGGGGCGAGGGCACAGACGGGGGTGCGTTTCAGTCCGGTGTAGACGAGTTCACCGTGTTGGAGGCGTTCGACGTCGGTCAGGCCGAGCGTGGACGGGAGGCCGTCCTGCAAGGGGATGAAGTCGGTTGTTGTCGAGCCGCAGTCGATGAGCAGGGCCGATCCTTCGGGGCAGGAGCGGCCGACCCACGTGGCGAGCGCGTGCCAGTTGGCCGCTGCGACGAGGCGCGGGAATTCGGTTGCCAGGTCGGCTGAGACGAACTCGCCGGCGGTCTGCCAGACGAGAACGACTCGCTCGCCCGCAACGGCGAGGACGGAGTCGAGGATTCTCCGGACCCCTTCGGCCTTGGTGGCGAAGCAGTCGGCGAGTTCCGCGGTCATCGTGACGGCGAGGTGATCGACTTCGGGGAAGTCGGCCAGGAGTGACGCCAGTTCTTCGGGGAGTCGCTCGGGGGCTTTCCAGATAGCGAAGGGGCGGGAGACGGAGCGGGACTGTCCGTCCGAGGCCTTGATGTTGGCGCCGCCGATGTCGAGTCCGAGGGTGGGCAAAAGGGGTTGCTCCGGGGAAACGTGGTCCTGGTGCCGGCACGCTATCAACGGGCATGGGCCGAGCCAACTCTGAGAGTTCTTGCCGGCACGACCATGCCACCTCAAACCCAACGTGCCACGGCAGCCGGGGTCAAGGGGGCAACCCCTTGCCGCCGGAGGCACTCCCGTGAGGAACCGTGGGACACAACGGATGCCCGCTTTGTGGAACCGGCGTTGAGGACTCCCTCACATCACACGCTGGCTTTGCAATCCCCGCGGGTTGGTGAGGGGGCATACGGCACGGTGTCCGCGATTGGGCACTCACCCCTTCAGACATCTCTCGACGAGAGGGCCTCCGGCGGGCAAAGGGGCGTTGCCCCTCTGCACTCCCCACCAGGGTGCCCCTGGACCCGGTGAAATGACACGCGGTTTTGCGCGATCTGGCCCGCTTTTCTTCTTGCACGATTTCCCGCTTCGGCTGTCGAGTCTCCGCCGACCAAGAGTTAGAATGCACTCATCGACCGTCGCCGGTCCCTGTCCGGTCAGCACCTCCCCCTGCCACCGCACGACGCCTGGATTCGCGGCGACACCGGAGGTCCCTATGTCGAGTCTCGAACGAACACTCCCCCTGCTCCGCTGCCCACAAACACACGCCCCCCTCGTCTTCGAAGGGGACGCCCTGGTCAGCACCGATCCGGCCACCCGCCTCAAGTACATGATCAAGGATGACATCCCGATCATGATCATCGACGAAGCCCTCACCCTCTCCGAAGAGGAGTGGCACACCGTGATGAAGAAGCACGGACAGACCACCGAAGGATCGGTCTGACGACTCGGGCCTCCGCCACGAGGCCCCGCGGCGCTCCTGATAGTGACTCCGGGCCCGGCGCCCTCTCTGCGAACCGACCGCTCCGACATCTCCCTCCGGATCATGGTTGCACCCCAATTGAGCGCCCTGACCCGTTCTCCCATCGTGCTCGGCTCCCGCTCACCGCGGCGGCGCGATCTGCTTGCACAGCTCGTCCCCCAGGAGCGGATCGTCGTTCGCCCCCCAAGCAGCTCGGACGAAGCGGGCTTCAACGGACTGGCGAGCTGGGCCGAGATCGAAACCCGCCTCTTCGAAATCGTGCGGGTCAAGAACGAGGACGTCCGGGCTCACTCCGACCCGGCAGCCGCCGTTCTGAGCGCCGACACCGTCATCGTGGGAGAAGCGGAAGGAGAGCTGGCAGTCCTGGGGCAGCCCCCCGAAGACGAGTCTTGGCGAGAGGTGGTCCGCGGCTGGTTTCACCGCTATCTGCTGGGGCGTCCACACTTCGCCGTGACCGGCGCCTGCCTGTCACTCGGGGAGCGGAACTGGGAGTGCGTCGTCCGCACGAAGGTCGTCTTCACGCTGGCCGAACCGGCGATGGTCGACTGGTACCTCGACACGGGGGAGCCGGTCGGTAAGGCGGGAGGCTACGGGCTGCAGGGGGCGGGCAGCGTGTTTGTCGAGATGATCGACGGTAGCCCTTCGAATGTGATCGGGCTTCCGTTGCGGGAGACGCGGAACATGCTGATCGATGCCGGTCTGCTGGACGGCCCGACGATGGCGTGAGGCCGCGCGGATGATTCATCGCGCGAGTAAACCGGGGTCCAGGGGGTACCCCTGGTGGGGAGTGCAGAGGGGCAACGCCCCTTTGCCCGCCGGAGGCCTGGCCGTCGAGAGATATCTGAAGGAGCACGTGTCCAAGCGCGGACACGGTGCCGTATGCCCCCTCACCAACCCGCGGGGATTCCAAAACGAGCAGTGAGTTCTCAACGCCGCTTCTACAAAGCGGTCGCCCGTTGCTTACCACCGTTCCTCATGGAAGCGCCTCCGGCGGCAAGGGGGCGAGGCCCCCTTGACCCCGGCTGCCGTGGCACGTTGGGTTTGACGTAGCAGCGCTGTACCGGCAAGGACGAGATTGAGACACCGGGATCGGACTCACTCGGCGAACGTACCCACCCCAGGGAAGGCACCGGTCAGTCCAACAGTGCCATCACAAGACCGCTGCGGATCTTCGGGTCGAACCAGGTCGACTTCGGCGGCATGAACTTGTTCTGCTCGCACACCGCGACGAACTGGTCCATCGTCACCGGCGCGACCGAGAGGGCAAACTTGTACTCGCCGGCATCGACCCGCTGCTTGAGGTAGACCGAGTCCTTGTTGCCGCCGACATAATTCAGCCGCTTGTCCCGGCCATCCTGGATCCCCAGGACGTCATCGATGATCAGCCGCTGGATCATGTCGGAGTCGATCGTCTGGACGGCGTCCTTCGGATCGAACACGCCCGCCTTCGGCTCCAGACGGTACCACTCGCCGTCGACATAGAGGCCGACAACGTTGACCTTGTCCGGCCGGTAGGACGGCAGCGGGCCGAGCTTGGCAACGGTGAAGCTCTTTTCCAGCTTCTTGAGGAGGTCTGCGGTCGAGAGCCCGCAACCCGGCAGGAGACGGTTGTACGGCTCGAGGCCGAGACGGCCCGTCGGGAAGAAGACGGTCAGGAAGTTTTCGTAGCCAAGCGAGGCGGCGGCGGCGCTGCGGTGGTTGCCGTCGGCGACGTAGGCCGCCGGCTCCTTCGCCAACAGGTCAGTGAAGGTCTGGATCTCGTCGCTCTTCGTGACGAGCCAGACACGATGGATGTTGCCCGCCTCGTCGGTCGCCTCGTAGTCGCACGGTCGGGCGGCGGCGTAGCCCTCGAGGGACTTCAGCAGGTCGCCCGACTTGTCCTGGACAGCCAGGTTGACGGTCCCGATGTAGCTCTTGATTGTCCGGATCAGCTTGGCCCGGCCTTCCGCCTTCTCCTGGCGGATCCCTTCGTTCCGGATCACGACGCCGTTGGGGGTCTTGTCGGTCCGGATCTCGGCCGTCTTGCCGTAGCCGCCAAGGCCCATCTGCGGGACGTGCGGGCGCTTGGGGGAGACGATCTGGTAAACCCAGAGGAGGTTCGGGATCTCCCGGACGAGTCCGCTCGCTTCGCGGAGCCACTTCCACTGTTCGGCGGCGTGCGGCATCGCGCGGGCGTCGTCTTCGGCGTAAATCTCTTCTGCCTTGGCGACATGGCAGTGCGGCATCTTGACCCGCAGGATGTTCTCCGGCCGCTGCTGGAGGAGGTCCCAGATCTCCTTGTCCGACTGGAACTCGTCGTAGTTGGGAGCGGAGACCCGCTGGGCGGCGTCGCTGCTGACGGGAACGAGAGCGCGGGTGACGGGGCGAATCGAGACCATGGCAGGGACCTGGGGTCGCGCCCGCGATCGCAGGGATCTCGGGCTATCTATGGAAACGCCGACGGAGAGCCGGAAACCGGCTCTCCGCTCTGGGCGATCGCTGCGTGACAAACACAAACCGAGAACGAACCGGGCCGGACTACGGCGCGGGAGCGTCCTTCAGCAGCGGGGTCAGGTAGGTGACCGTGCTGTCCATCGTGCCGAGCTGCGGGTAGTCCGCCTCGGGGATCTGGATGCGGTACATCTTCCGCAGCTCCATGACGATGTCGAGAAAGTCCATGCTGTCCAGTTCCATCTGCTCGCGGAACGGAACGTTGTCTTTCAGGCCGGACAGGTCTTCGTCCGGAGCGATCCGCTCCAGAATGCCGAGAATGACCCGACGAATGTCGGCGGGGGCCATGCGTTTCTCCGTAACAAAAACGACTGATTCGACTTACTGCACTGATTCGACTGACCGCAAAGGGCCCAGTCCCAAAACCGACTGCGGTCTTTCCCGGCAGAGCGTCGCAGTCTAACACCCCCCTCCGCTTCAACAAGGCAGGGGAACGGCGCGGCGGACCGATCCCGTCCCATGGAATCCGTTGGCGAGGATCCCCGCGAGAACGGGCTTTCCGTCGATCGGCCTCCATGCGGGACGGTCGGACGGCGATGTCAGTTTGAGGAAGCCGATTTGCGGCGGGCGGAACGGCCGGCAGTGACCGGACCGGGGCCGACGGCGGCCAGGAAGGCATCCGACAGGGCCGGATCGTCGACGGCCCGGGCGAGAACGACGGCGCCGACGAGTTCTGCCATGCGGGCGAGGGCCGCCCGACGGTCGGAGTCGGGGTGGCCGGTGTTCGCGTAGCGTTCCAGGATCGCCAGGAGCGGACGGAGCCCCTCCGTCAGGGCTTGTCGCGCTGCATCACCGTGCCGGGCCACATCCGACGCGAGCGCCGCCAGAAGACAGCCTTCGCCCGCCTGGTCCCGATGCGAGGGAGAAAGGTAGTGGGCCGCGATCGCCGCGGTCGGTTCGGCCGGGGCTTCGGCACACCGCTGTTCCCATCGCTCGGCGGAGCGGGCCAGCGAATGGGCACAGACGGCGGCCACGAGGGCGTCCTTCGATTCGAACTGGCCATAGAGGCAGCCGTGGGTCAGTCCGGCCTCCCTGGCCACCTCCGCGACACCCACGCCGTCGACTCCGCGCTCGCGAAACAGCTTCGAAGCGGTCTCGAGGATCGCCTCTCGATTCTTCGCTGCCTGCGCCTTCGTGACTCGCATTCCGCCCGCTCCCGTCTCCCCTTGTCAATTTTGGATTGCGATCACAATATATCTCTTTAATTGCGAACGCAATGAATCGGCGGCGGTCCTGGGAGACGGACGACATCAGCGTCCCTCGCCCGGTCCCTCCGCCCCGTTGAGATTGACCTCATGGAAGCCCCCCGACGGCTGCACTACGCCTGGATCGTGGCCGGTGTGACGTTCCTGATTCTCCTGGCGAGCGCCGGGGTCCGGGCGACTCCCGGAGTCCTGATCGTCCCACTCGAACGGGAGTTCGGCTGGAGTCGGGCAACGATCTCCGCGGCCGTCTCGCTGAACCTGTTTCTGTATGGCCTGATGGGCCCCTTCGCCGCCGCCCTGATGGGGCGGCTGGGCGTACGGCGGACGGTGCTCATCTCGTTCACGATCGTCGGAACCGGCGTCGCCCTGACAACGCTGATGTCGGCGCCGTGGCAGCTCATCGTCTTGTGGGGGGCGGTTGTCGGCGGTGGGACCGGGATGACCGCCCTCGTCCTGGCAGCGACCGTCGTCAACCGCTGGTTTTCGACGCAGCGCGGCCTCGTCCTCGGCGTCCTGACCGCCAGCACCGCAACCGGCCAGCTCGTGTTCCTCCCGGTCCTGGCCTGGGTTGTCCAGGAGCTTGGCTGGCGTCAGGCCGCGTTTGTCGTCGCCGGGGCCCTGGTGCTCGTCATGCCGCTCGTCGCCTTCCTCCTCCGGGATCGTCCCGCCGATCTCGGGCTTCGTCCATATGGCGCCCCCGAGGACGCAGTCGACTTTCCTCCGACTCTCACCGCCAATCCTCTGGCCGAAGCGCTGAACGCGCTCCGCGAGGGATTCCGCTCGCGCGACTTCTGGCTGCTGTCCGCCAGCTTCTATGTCTGCGGCGCGAGCACGAACGGCCTCGTCGGGACGCACCTGATTCCCGCCTGTGTCGATCAGGGAATTCCGGAAGTCCGCGCTGCCGCGCTCCTGGCCCTGATGGGACTGTTCGACCTGGCCGGCACGACGGCGTCGGGATGGCTGTCGGACCGTTATGACAACCGGGTGCTGCTGAGCTGGTACTACGGCATGCGGGGGGCGTCGCTCGTTTACCTGCCGTTCGGCCTGGCCGACACCTCGTGGGGACTGACGATCTTTGCGGTCTTCTACGGCCTCGACTGGATCGCAACCGTCCCGCCGACCGTGCGACTCACCGCCGACATTTTCGGCCGCAACCGCGCTCCGATCTTCTTCGGCTGGATCGTGGCGGCGCACCAGATCGGCGCGGCGACCGCTGCCTATGGGGCGGGCGCAATCCGGTCGTGGACGGGGGATTACCAGCGGGCGTTCCTCACCTCCGGGGCCCTCTGTCTGGCGACCGCCGCGATGGTGCTCCAGATCCGCGGCGCGGCGTCGCGTGATGCCGAAACGGACCGCGATGCGGATCCCGCTCCGGAGCCGCAACCCGCGCTGCAGGTCGAGGCATGAGGCGCCGCATCGTTCAAATCGCGTTGCTGATCGCCGCGACCGCCGCGGCGCTGGCGGCCGTATTCGTTCCTCCGCGCGTCGGGCATCCGGTGACGCAGTGGATGGCCGATGCCGCCGACGCGGCGGCGGGACGTTCGGTTCCTCCGCTGCCGGGGCCCGCGCTGCCGACCGTTGTGGTCTTCATCCTGCCGGGGTGTCCCTGCAGCGAGGAGTACGAGCCGCTGACGCAGAGGCTGGCGGCGTATCTCGGCTCGCGGGCGCAGGTCGTCGGGATCGTTCGCGGCAGCGCGGACGAGACGGCCGAGTGGGGACGCCGGTTCCGGACGCCGTTCCGGCTCGTCGCCGATCCCGACGGGGCGCTGGCCCGGCAGTACGGGGCGGAGCGGTCCGCCTACACGGCGCTCGTTCTGGAGGGGGGGACGATCCATCGGCTGTGGCCCGGCTTTTCCGCCGGGATGCTGCGGGAGATCACCGATCGGCTGGCCGGCGCAAACGTCGAGTCCGCGGGCGGTTTCGACGCCGCCGGGGCACCGGAGCGGCTGACGTCGGGCTGCCCGCTCGATCCGTGAGCCCCGGGCGTTTCGCGCCGGCCGCGAGAACTGCTCTAATTTCTCCCCGCGCATTGGAGCGCACACTCTCTCCCCTTGTGATCCCGGATCGCGTTCATGCCCAATGTGCCGCTGATTGAAGAGCTTCGCTGGAAGAAGTTCCCCGTCCTGGATGACGGGTTCGTCTGTCTCGTCGACTGCATGGGGGATGACTCGGCGATCGTGCAGGCGGCCCGCGTCAGCTACGGGGCGGGGACGAAGCAGGTTTCCGACGACCGGACGCTGATCCGGTATCTGATGCGGCACCGGCACTCGACTCCGTTCGAGATGGCGGAGATCAAGTTCCTGGTCCGGGTTCCGATGGACTGCTGGCGGCAGTGGATCCGGCACCGGACCGCGAACGTCAATGAGTACAGCACGCGGTACTCGGTGGCGATCGATTCGGCGCAGACGACCGATCCGGACGAGTGGCGGATGCAGTCCGAGGTGAACCGGCAGGGAAGCGGTGCGCATCTGCCGCACGAAACCGGCGTGCGGTTGACCGAGACGGAGAAGGAGTTCCAGCGGGCGGCGCAGCGGCTTTACAACGAGCGGCTGGAAGCGGGGGTGGCTCGCGAGCAGGCCCGGAAGGACCTGCCGCTGTGCACCTATACCGAGGCTTACTGGAAGGTGGACCTGCACAACCTGCTTCACTTCCTGGCGCTGCGGATGGACAGCCATGCCCAGTGGGAGATCCGGCAGTTTGCGACGACGATGGGGGAGAAGATTCTGGCGCCGCTGTTCCCCGTGGTGTGGGAGGCGTTTGTCGATTACCGGCGGGATGCGAGTCACCTGTCGCGGCTGGAGATGGGTGTGATTCAGCGGTTGACGGCGGATGCGGCGGGCAAGGGCGCGGCTCCGCCGTATAGCCAGGAGATGTTCCTGGCCGCGCAGGATGTGAGCTGGAAGGAGCTGACCCGGTCGCGGGAGCGGGATGAGTGTCGGTCGAAGCTGATCCGCATGGGCCTGGTCCAGGAGCCGTAAGCGACGGCGCAAATCGCGCTGGCCGGCACGACTCTGCTCGCTCAAACCCAACGTGCCATGGCAGCCTGGGGTCAAGGGGGCCACGCCCCCTTGCCGCCGGAGGCAGTTTCATGAGGAACCGTGGTAAGTAACGGACGTCCGCTTTGTGGTTCCAGCGTTGAGGACTTCACCACTCGCTCTGCAATCCCCGCGGGTTGGTGAGGGGGGACATACGGCACGTTGTCCGTGCTTGGACACTCACTCCTTCAGACATCTCTCGACGGCCAGGCCTCCGGCGGGCAAAGGGGCGTTGCCCCTCTGCACTCCCCACCAGGGTGCCCCTGGACCCGGTGAGTGGGCGGCGTTGGGTTCCGCTATGGACACCCATCGCGGAGGCGGGAACCGAGGCAACCGAGTACCATGGCAGCCTCCTGTTTCCTCGCCCCCAGCGAAACTTCTTCCCATGCGCATCGCCTGGATCGTCGCAGCCCTCCTGGGATGGAACACCATCTCCCTCATGGCCGATGAGCCCCAAGACCGCCAGAAGGGGGCCAAGCTCGACGTCCAGATCCGGGTCACGGCCGACTACCTCCTCTACCTGCCCAAAGACTACGACCAGCAGGAGAAGTGGCCCCTCGTCCTCTTCCTCCACGGCCGCGGCGAGAGCGGGAACGACCTCGATCTCGTCAAAACGCACGGCCTCCCCAAGCTGATCGCCGCCGGGAAAGACTTCCCCTTCATCGTCGTCTCCCCCCAGTGTCCGAAGGACTCCTGGTGGAACTCGGACGTCCTCCTGGCCCTGCTGGATGACGTCGAACGCCACTACAAGGTCGACAAGGAACGGGTCTACGTCACCGGCCTCAGCATGGGTGGCTTCGGAACCTGGAACCTCACCTTCCGCGCACCGCACCGCTTCGCCGCCATCGCGCCGGTCTGCGGCGGAGGGGAAGCCTACTGGGCCCAGAAGATCGCCCACGTTCCGGCGTGGGTCTTTCACGGAGCCAAGGACCCGGTCGTCCCCCTCTCCCGCTCGGAGATCATGGTCGAGAACATGAAGAAGAAGGGGGGCGATCCAAAGCTCACCGTCTACCCCGAAGCAGCCCACGACTCCTGGACCGAAACTTACGACAACCCCGAGCTCTACACTTGGCTTCTCAGCCACACCCTCCAGCCCCCCAAGCCGGAACCCGAGAAGCCCGCCGCCGCTCCCGAAAAGAAGCCGTAACCCGCGCGCTGCCGTCCTCCCTCCGGCCCCGGTCTCTTGTCCCAAGACCCTCGTCCTCCCTTCCCATGATTCAGGTCGAAAACCTCGTCAAGACGCACCACCGCGGGGACGTCGAGATCCCGGTTCTGCGGGGAGTGACCTGCTCCATTCCGCGGGGCAAGTTCACGTTCATCGTCGGTCCCTCGGGGAGCGGCAAGAGCACGCTCCTCTACCTGCTCGGCGCGCTCGACGAGCCGACCTCCGGGCGGATCGAAGTCGACGGACGGGACATCGCCGCGATGACGGACGGCGAGCGGGACCTGTTCCGCCGGCAGGAAGTCGGGTTCATCTTTCAGAGCTTCAACCTCATCTCGAACCTGGATGCCATCGACAACGTCCTGGTCCCCTACATCCCGCTCGGGACTTCAGGAGAGCGGCGCGAGTCAGCGGAGACGCTGCTCAGGCAGGTCGGCCTGGGCCACCGGCTCGACCATCGCCCGGCCCACCTCTCGGGAGGAGAGCAGCAGCGGGTGGCGATTGCCCGGGCACTCCTCAAACGGCCGTCGCTGATCCTGGCCGATGAGCCGACCGGGGAACTCGACAGCAAGACCGGCGCGGAGATCTTCGGATACCTCCGGCAGCTCCAGGCGGACAACGGCGCGACCGTGGTGACGGTCACCCACGACCATCGCTACATCCGACCGGACGATCACGTGCTGGAGATCGGCGACGGCGTCATCGTCCGCTCGTCCGTCCACGCCGCTTCGTGAGCAGCGGCCAATGGTCGACACGCGGAGACCACGCGGCGCCGACACCTGCCGTTGGTGCGGGTGCGTGGAGAGCCTGTCGAGCCTCGCGGCCGGATCGCGAGAATTGGGAGGGCGAAGCTCCTGCTGAGCCGCGAAGGTTCGCAACCGCGATCCCTCTACCGCCTCGACCTCCCAACGCCACCACCACTGCTTATTTCGGACTGGCGCCGAGGAGCGATTGGGAACGTTCTCCACCGCCGCGGCTCGGCTGGAGCCTCGCCCTCCCGATGATTGCGAGTCGAACGAGGCGGTCCCTCTAGATCCTCCGCGTCAGAGTTTTTCACCGACAAGCGAAACATGCACCTACTTCTGCTTGGCGGCCCAGGCGACATGCCGGGCGATCCCCTCGTGAGCGAGCAGGAGCTCGCGGGTGTTGTAGGACTCGGCCAGCGTCTTCTCATCCGGGATCAGATTGTGGATTCCGTTGTGGCAGAGTGAGCAGAGAAAGAGCCCTCGCGTCTGCATCTCCTGCTTGCCGTGCCGCCGAACGAACCGCGAACGACGATGGACGCGACAGGGGATCAGGTGATGGAAGGTCAGCTTCACCCGCCGCCCGCAGAGTTCGCAGGCCCCGGCCCGTCGCTCCCGCCGCGTCGACGAGGCCGAAGTCGGCTCAGTCGACGCGTCGTCGTCCGGGGTCGGGTGGTCCATGATGGCGGGGTGGGAATCGTCCTTCGGGAAGGTACGGGACAGCCGAGGCCGGGCGTGGTTCCGTCTCTACAAGGACCGTTCGCCCAGGTCATGATATCCGAACATCGTGACTTCGGTCGGGTGTTCCCGGTCGATCCGGCGGAGGTGTTCGAGGTTCGCCCGGCGGGCCGCGTCGTCGTCAGCCCGGATCGCGGCCAGTTGCGCGACCGGATGGTCGTCGGTCTCCAGCTCGACCCGGAGGTAGTAGGCATCGCCGACGTGCAGGAGCCAGCGGTCACCCTGACGGACCGCGACGCCGCAGTGTCCCAGGGTGTGGCCGTGAAGCTGGACGAGGAGCACCGGCGCGTCGAAGGCGAGCGGGAGCGGGGCGGCGGGAACTCCGTACCAGCGGTCCGGAAAAGACGTGACCACGTACCAGCGGGGGCCGTGCGCGAACTGGACCGGCAGGTAGCGCGGTCCCCTCTCCTCGATCGCCACACGCTCCCGGTCGCAGACGTGAACCCGCGCCGCGGGAAAGTCGGACAGTCCGCCGGCGTGGTCGGGATCGCCGTGGGTGAGGACGATGTCGGTGACCCGCGCCGGATCGAGCCCGAACGCCTCGATCTGCCGGACCGCCGTGTCTTCTTCGCGGAACTGGAAACCGGCGAGGTCGATCAGCGTCTGGCCGAACCGTTCGACGGGTGCGCGGACGTCGTCGAGCCCCATTCCGGTATCGATCAGGGCCAGGCGGTTCCCCTCTTGGAGAAGCAGGCAGTGACAGCCGACTTTCGGGTTCGGGGGAGCGTGGAGGTAGCCGCAGTTCAGGTGGTGGACCAGCATCGCGAGGCTTTACGTGGAACGCGGATGGGAGTCTTCGGTTTAGCTCCCGCGGCGCGATTGAACAACCCGCTGGTTTGAATCACGTCCTCGCCGGCGCAGCGATGCTACGTCAGACCCAATGTGCGACGGCAGCCGGGGTCAAGGGGGGCCCCCTTGACCCCGGAGGCATTTTCGTTGAGGAACCGTGGGACACAACGGACGTCCCCTTTGGGCAAACGGCGTTGAGGACTCATCGCTCGCTCCGCAGTCCCTGCGGGTTGGTGAGGGGGCATACGACACGGTGTCCGCGCTTGGACACGTGCTCCTTCAGACGTCTCTCGACGGTCAGGCCTCCGGCGGGCAAGGGGCATTCTGCCCCCTGCACCCCCTGACCAGGGTGCCCCTGGACCCGGTGGGATGTGGCATTCGTGAGCCCGGCGCGCCATGATCCATGCGTTCGTCTCGATCCTCCTGCGAGGTCCCGCATGCGTCGCACAGTCGTCTCTTCACTGGCCAGCCTGTTGACCGTCGCGGTGATCTCCGGCGCGGCCGGTCTGTCGTCCGCTCAGGAACCGGCGGCTCCCAAAACCCCGCCGAAGGAAGCCCCCAAACCGGCCGCCGCCCCCCGGAAGGCGCCCGCAACTGGTCCGGAAGCGACGGGCCCCGCACCGACGATGGCCGACGTCGCCTACGGAACACACCCCAAACAGGTGCTCCACTTCTGGAAGGCGGACACCAAAGAACCAGCGCCGCTCCTGTTCTACATCCACGGCGGCGGCTGGCAGGGGGGCGATCGGCTCCGCGGCTTCGGACCATCGGTCCCGAACTACCTGAAAGAGGGGATCTCGGTCGTCTCGGTCGAGTACCGGTTCATTCGCGAGGCGATGGCCGACAACGTCGTCCCGCCGGTCAAGGGGCCGCTGCACGACGCCGCCCGGGCCCTGCAGTTCGTCCGCAGCAAGGCGAAGGAATGGAACATTGACAAGACCCGCGTCGCCGCTTCGGGCGGAAGCGCCGGCGCCTGCACGAGCCTCTGGCTCGCCTTCCATGACGATCTGGCGGATCCGAAGAGCGACGACCCGATCGCCCGCGAGTCTACGCGGCTCCTGTGCGCCGCGGTCAACGGTGCCCAGACCACGCTCGACCCGCAGCAGATGAAGGAGTGGACCCCCAACAGCAAGTACGGCAGCCACGCCTTCGGGATCTTCAAAGAGGTCAACGGCAAGCCGGTGACGGACTTTGCGATGTTCCTCTCGGAGCGGGAACGGATTCTTCCGTGGATCCAGGAGTACTCCCCCTACGCCCTCGTCACTTCAGACGATCCCCCGATCTACATGTCCTACGGAGCTCCGCCGGCACTCGGCAAAGACGAAAAGGACCCGACCCACACCGCCAACTTCGGCGTGAAGCTCCAGGAGAAGCTGAAGGAGGCGGGAGTTCCCTGCGAACTCGTCTATCCCGGGGCGGCGGATGTGAAGCACAAGCGGACGGTGGATTACGTCATCGACAGTCTGACGGCGAAGCCCGCGAAGTAAGCCCGCCGCGTCACGCCGCAATCGACCGCGAGACGAAGCAGCAGCAAAAAAGCGGGCGCGGCGCGGAATTGGCGAATTGCCTTTCTGCGGGTAGAGGCTTACTCTGGTTGGTCCCTTCCCGTTTGAAGTTCGCGAACGTTCTGTTCGATCCCGTCGCCAGTGGAGTTCTCCATGTCCGCCCCCTTAAGCCGGCAGCGCGGCTTTACGCTGATTGAGCTGCTTGTCGTCATCGCCATCATCGCCGTTCTGGTGGCCATTCTGCTCCCCGCCATTCAACAGGCTCGGGAAGCCGCCCGCGCGTCGCAGTGCCGCAACAATCTCAAGCAGATTGGGATTGCGATGCACAGCTACCACGAAACACACGGGACGTTCCCGCCGGGGATTATCGATCCGACTGCGCCGACGACATCGCCGCCGAAGTGCGTGCCAGTCAACGCAACGCGTTTCTGGGGCGGCCACGTCTTCATCTTCCCCTACATGGACCAGGGGGCGATCTACAACAGGGTGACACCGGGAGACGGTCCCTGCGGCCTGCCGCTCGAGTCGTTCACGTGGGACGGCAAGGAACTGCTGAAGACTCCGTTTCCGTCCTACATGTGTCCGTCGGACACGGGACCGGATGTGAATCCGTTCTACCGCGGCTACTCGAAGAGCAACTACCCGGTCAGTGAGATCATCTCGAACGTCAACACACGGACCCGGATCCGCGACATTCTCGACGGAACGAGCAACGTCCTGATGCACGCCGAACGGTCGCTCAAGCAGAACCCGGCGGGGGCCCGACAGACCGCGGCGATCGTCTGGGGACGGAACGACATCAGCGACGCCGGCTGGAAGTTCCGGGTCAACTTCCCGATCAATACGCCGAATCCCACGACGTCGACTGCCAACGGCATCGGCGCAGACAACGGCTGCGTCCGGCACGGAATCGCGAGCAATCACGTGGGCGGGGCGAATGTGCTGCTCTGCGACGGAGCCGTGCGATTCGTCGGCGAAAACATTGCCATCAATCCGGCCACGGCCGACACGACGACTTGCATCGGCATGAATACCAACCAGGCGGGGCCGGGGTTCATCCTCAACAACCTGCTGTTCATGGACGACGGGCGAACTGTGGGCGACTTCTAAGGTCATCCATCTCTGCGGATCCGATCGACGGCCCGAAGAGTTCGGGCCGTCGTTTCTTGTAATGATTCACCTTTGAGCGTGTGAGGAGTGACGAGATCATGGGGACGTTCAGGCTGCCGGCCGTTTGCGTGATCGGGATGTCTTTGCTGGCCATCGGCTGCGGCGGCGGCGGCCCGGCGGATTCCGGACCGACGCGGTACGCCCTGACCGGCAAGGTCACGCTGGATGGAATGCCGCTCGATGGGGGGACGATCTCGTTCCTTCCTCCGGGCGAGACGGACGCTCTCCGCGTTTCCGGCGGTCCGATCACCAACGGCACCTTCTCGATTCCCAAGGAGAAGGGAGCCAACGAGGGGACGTACCGCGTGGAGATCCGGTCCAGGAAGCCGAGCGGAAAGAAGGTTCCGGATCCCGACATGGGAGGGATGATCGACGTCATGGTCGAGGCCGTTCCGCCGCGGTTCAACGACAAGTCGGAACTGAAGGAGCAGGTCGGGCCCGGCAAGACGGAGTTCGAGTTCACCCTGATTTCGAAGTGAGACTGTTCGACGCAACGCCGTCGCGGGGTGGCGAAGCGGGGGGCAGGGGACAGCTTTCAATGGTACAGCTTCCCGTCGGGCAGCGGCCGGTCAGCTTGAGGCGGTTGCGGGCGAACCGGCGGTAGCCCCAGTCGAGGGCGTGCGAGGCGACCGGAAGCCGCGTGAGCAGGACCAGCGGGCCCAGGCCGACGGCGGCGTAGAGTCGCCGGAAGACTTCGACTCCTTTGATCAACGTGCCGTCGGGCAGGCGGCCGTGGATCTCGGCCATCAGGGCTTCCTGGGTCTGGCCGAGCGGTGTCGGGTCGAAGTCGGGTGTGGCGATGTCGGTGAAGCGGATGACGCCGCGGCGGTCCCAGCGGCGGAGCATGGCGATTTCCCGGCGGCAGAGCGGGCAGGCGCCGTCGAAGAAGACTTCGACTTCCCAGGGACGGTAGGCCGGTGCGGGCATGGTGGCGGCGTTCTGACGGATTGTGGGCGTGGACGGGGCTCGTCCATGTTAGGCAGGGAACCGCGATCGGCCGGCCGGAATTAACCAGGAAGCCCAATTGGGGCGTTCGTCAAGCCGGGGTCCAGGGGCCCGGCCCCTGATGGGGGTTGCAAGGGGGCCTGTGTTGTTTTCTTGGCCCCTTTGCCCGCCGGAGGCCGTCTCGTCGGACACCGTCGGAAGGAGTGCGTGTCCAAGCGCGGACACGTTGTCGTATGCCCCCTCACCAACCCGCTTCGATTGCAAAGCCTGCGGTGTGATGTGAGGGAGTTCTCAACGCCGGCTCCACAAAACGGACATCCGTTGTGTCCCACGGTTCCTCACAGGAGTGCCTCCGGCGGCAAGGGGGCGTGGCCCCCTTGACCCCAGCGGCCGTCGCACATTGGGTTTGAGCGAACACAGCCGTGCCGGCAAGGACGGGGTTCGATGTCACGGCGGACGGGACGCCGTGCGCGGGATAGACTCTCAAGATCGTTCGCGGCAGCTCGGCCGCAGACCGGGAGATACCCCATGCGGCTTCGCGTTTCCCTCGGCGTGTTGATGCTTCTGTGGACGACTCGCGTCGCGCAAGCGGAGCCCGTCTCGCCCGGCGCCCGGTTCGAACGGGGAGTCGTCGCCGCGGACCATCCGGCGGCCAGCGAGGCCGGGGCCGAAATGCTCCGCCGCGGCGGAAACGTAGTCGATGCCGCAGTGGCGACTTCGTTCGCCCTCTCAGTCGTCCGGCCGGCGAGCTCCGGGATCGGCGGCGGCGGGTTCATGGTGATCTGGAACGCCCGCACCCAGAAGGCGGTTGCCCTCGACTACCGCGAACGGGCCCCCAAACAGGCGACGGCCGACATGTTCGTCGGCAAGCCGGGAGCGAGCGAGCACGGCGGGCTGGCGGTCGCCGTTCCCGGGACCGTCGCTGGACTGTGTCACGCCCTTCGGGAGTACGGCACCCTCGATCTGCCGACGGTCCTGGCCCCGGCGATCCGGCTCTCCCGCGAAGGAGTCCCGGTCGACGAGCACGACACCGATACGGCAAAGGAGATGGAGCGGCGATTCGCACAGCAGCCGGAATGGAAAGACCGGTTTGCGAACCTGTGGGCCGGCTACATCGAGCCGATCCGCAAACCAGGTGGGCGGTTTCATTCCCCGCAGCTGCGGACGCTCGAGCGGATCGCCGCCGAGGGGCGGGACGGGTTCTATCGAGGGGCCGTGGCCGAGGCGATCGTGGCCGAAGTCCGGCGGACGGGGGGGATCCTGTCACTCGACGACCTGGCGGCGATGCAGCCGGTGACCCGCGAACCGATCCGCGCCGCGTTCGGCCAGTGGAACATCCTGACCATGCCGCCGCCGTCGAGCGGGGGGATCGCGATTGCCGAGACCCTCGGAATCCTTTCCGCGTACGAGCGGCAGCATCCGGAGTGGTCGCTCGTCGGGGCGGGGCACAATTCCCCGGAGACGATCCACGTCGTGACCGAGGCCCTGAAGCACGCCTTCGCCGACCGGGCGGAGTTTCTGGGGGATGCCGACTTCGTGGAGGTGCCGGTGAACCGGCTGCTGGAGCCCGCCCGGCTCGAGCGGCTCGCCGGCCGCATCGATCCGGCCGGCACGAAGCCGCCGGGGACGTACGGACGGTTCGAGCCGCCGCGCGACGGGGGGACAAGCCACTTCTCGGTCATGGACCGGGAGGGAAACGCGGTGGCGTGCACGGAGACGATCAATCTGACTTACGGCAGCTTTGTCGTGGTTCCCGAGTACGGGGTGGTGCTCAACAACGAGATGGACGACTTCACGGCGGTCCCGGGGAAGCCGAACGCCTTCGGTTTGATCCAGTCGGCCGGGAATGCGGTGGCGCCGGGAAAGAAGCCTCTGTCGAGCATGTCCCCCACGCTCGTGTTCCGGAAGGAGGAGCCGAACCCGGTCGCGGCGCTGGGGGCGTCCGGGGGGCCGCGGATCATCACGACGACGCTTCAGGTCCTTCTCAACGTGACGGCGTTCGAGCTCTCGCCGACGGAAGCGGTCGTCGCGCCGCGGTTCCACCATCAATGGATGCCGGACGAGCTGCTGCTCGAGCCGGGGCTCTTTGAGGGTAGTGCGGGGGCGCTCGAAGGCCTCCGTCACAAGGCGATCCGCCGGGGACGTCTGGCGGTCGGGCAGCTGGTAGTGCGGGGAAAAGAGGGCCTATGGGGGGTGAGCGATCCGCGGAAACACGGCGCTCCGGCCGGGTGGTAAGCGGGTGGAGGCGGAAGGCACCGCGTCTGGCGGACGGGTGTCCTTAGCGCACCCGATGTTGTTTGCCCAACAGGTCCACTGCGGATGCCCTGGCGGGGGGCGGGGACCTCTCGTGTGATTGATGAGCCCCTTGCCCGCCGGACGCCTGGCCGTCGAGAGCCGTGGGAATCATCGGGTGTCCAAACGCGGCCCGGCGTCGGGTTTCTCCCCTCAGGCCTGCCCGCTTCCCGCCCCCGCAACGCCCTGGTGCAGAGCCTCCTCGGCCTCCCGGGGCCCTGCATCGCCGACGGCCCGGAACGGTGTACCAATAAAAAAAGCACGCTTCGAAACTTCGAAGCGTGCTCGGAAACCTTGCGATCGTCTTGCTTACGGGAGGGTCGACCAGCCGTAAGGCATGAAGTCGACTCCCAGCGGCCCGCCGCCACCGTTGAGGACACCGGCGGCGTCCGTGAACGGGTTGGTGTACGGGTCCGTGTCCAGGAAGAACGGGGTCGTGACAGTCCCGAAGGCGTTGCCGGCCGCACTGATCCGGAAGGTGCTTTCGCCCATGCCGGAGAAGAGGAACTGGCTCCCCGCGGCAATGGTCGGCGGCAACGGACCGCGGAACGCGAGACGCTGGGCGTTTCGCTGACGAGTTCCCGAACCGAACGGACCGTCGTCGTCCGGCGTACCGGGGAACGGACCGTTGGGATCGTTGCCGTCCTGGGCCCGGGTCCGCGATTTGAACACCGATTCGTCGTTGTTGTAGAACGCCCCGGGATTCGACGCGTCCAGTTCTTCGCCCACGTTGTTGTTGAACGTCAGGTCGAGCCGAGCGAGCGGATCCGACTGATACGTGTTCGTGATGGTGAACGTGTTGTTGCCGTCGTTCCGCGGGTTTTCGTTACCGTCGGTCCAGGTCCCCGCGGTCGTGGTCGGGTTGACCGTCGACGTGAACGACTCGAAGTAGACGTCCGAACCGGCGTTGCCGCCCAAGCTGTTACCAATGACGGAGGCGGTCACACCCCCGCGGGTGTTGGCGAATCCGCCCGGATCGGTGATGCTCTGGCTCGCATCGCTCGTGCCGACGCGGATGACGAGGCCGGTTCCCGTGAACCCGCTGAGGACGCCGTTGTCACGCACGTTGTTCCCGCTCATGTTGAAGATGAGGCGGGGATCCGCGAACACGCTGCCGGTGGCGTCCATGACGACCGTGCTGGCCGCGTCCGTGCTCTGGGTCGTGGAGGAGGTGTTGACCACGTACACCCCTTCCTCCTGGTTCCGCTGAATAGTGTTGTTGTTGAGGTTCACCGTCAGCCGCGTCGTGAAGTCTGCACCGTTGCCGCGGTTGAAGATCGCGACGCCGCGTCCGATGTTGTCCTGGATGATGTTGCCGGTATCGATCGTGACCGTATTGTTGGCCACGGTCTGTGAGACGATCTCGATACCGTCCTGGCCGTTGGCTTCAATGAGGTTTCCGGCGACCGCGACGTTCATCTGAGTGGTCAGAAGTCCGAGCGACGACAGCTCGATACCGTCCGCGGCGTTGGCTCGAATCACGTTGTTCGTGACGGTCAAGCTGTTCACGCCCGCATTCAGATCGATACCGGCTTCGCCACCGTTGCCCTCGATCAGGTTGTTCGCGATGACCGCGGTACCGGACTGGTTGATCTCGATCCCGTCACCCGAATTGCCGCGGATCGTGTTGTCCGGGAACGGATTGCCGACCGAACCGATCGTGACGCCGGTGAAGTGAGCCGCGGAGATCTCGATCCCCTGGCCGCGGTCCGCGACGCCGTTCTGGCCGTTCGACTCGATCAGGTTGTCGAAGACCTGAAGGCTCACGTTGAGCGAGTCGCCCGAACTGTTGCGGCGTTCGGTCGTCTGGATCCCTTCGTTGCCGTTGTTCGAGATCGTGTTGCCCTGGATCAGGGCGGTGATGTCCGCGTCGAACTCGGCCCGCAGGGCGATACCGCGGAAATCCTGATTGGTGATCGTGTTGTTCGTGATCGTGTATTCGTCGGTCAGGTCCCCGTTGCGGGCCGTCGCGAGGATACCGTTGGCATTCTGCGTGAAGCGGCTGTCCGTGATGACCACGTTGTTCACGATGCCGTTGCCCTGGCGGATCAGCCGGAAGCCGGCGTCCCCCTCGACCGGGATTCCGCCGTTGACGGCGTTCCCTTCCACCGTTCCGTTGTTCGTGAACGTCACGTTCTGAACGAGCGGGTTGTTGATGGCGGCATCGCCATCGGTGAACAGGGCGAGCCCCGAGCCGGCATTGTTCAGGAACAGCGTGTTCGCGGTCAGCGGGTCGCCGAACGTCGCGTTCGGGAGGGTCGCGGTGTCGACCAGGCGGACATGGAAGCCGTCGCCGTTGAATGTCGTGTCGGCCGCCGTGTTCCGCGTGTTGCTGAACGTGCTGTTCGTGACGTCGATGTTCGCCGTCGCGCTGTTGATCAGCGAAATTCCGACGCCGGCGTCCGCGTTGTTGTCGAACAGGTTCTGACCGTTCGTCGCGGCGGACGCTCCCATGGTCAGGTTGAACGTCGAGGTGCCGGATCCGTTGACCCGCATCCCGAAGGCGGTGTTGCCGCTGACCGTGGTGCCGGAAATGTCGGCGAAGGTGACCGTCGAGCCTCCCGAGAGATTGACGTCGATCCCGTCGTTGCCGTTGTTGGCGATCGTGGTGTTCGTCAGCGAGTCGATGTTCACCGTGCCGGTCAGCGTGCTGACCACGCTCATCCCGTCGCCGACGTTGCCGACGAAGTTGTTGTTGGCCGCCGCCGTCCCGTCGATGAAGGCATTGGTCGTCCCGCCCGACGAGGCCAGGCGGACGCCGGCCAGCCCGTTGGCGGTCGAGGTCACGTTCTGGATGGCGACGTTCATCGTGCCGCCCAGGGCGGACTCGAAGTTGACACCGTTCAGCGTGTTGCCGTTGATCAGGCTCGTGGTGCCGGCGAGGTTGCTTCCCACCTGCACGTTGACCGTGCCGTTGGTGGTGGCCAGGCCGTTGATCCCGTTCTCCGTGTTGCCGCTGATCGTGTTGCCGACGAACGGCCCCATCGTCACGGTGCCGGAGTTGGAAGCCTGGAGGTTGACGCCGTTTCCGCCGTTGTTCGTGAACGTGTTCCCGATGACCGTGCTGTTCATGAAGACGTTCGAGCCGGCACCGTCGGCGGAGAACAGGGCTCCGTCGTCCGCGTTGCCGGAGAACGTGTTCTGGAAGAACGCCGACTGTCCGGCGACGATCGGGCTGAACGTCATGATGCCGGCACTCTCGGCCACGAACGCCGCGCCGCGGCCTCCCGCTCCACCGGCGTTCGTCACGACGTTGTCGCTGACGACGTTGAAGTTCATCTGCGAGCCCGCCTGGGCCAGGAAGCCCATTCCGGCTCCGAGCTCCGGATTCAGCGGATCGACGATATTGGTGCTGTTGGTGATCTGGTTCCCCTGGACCGACAGGTTGAACACCGTGCCGATCCCGGTCGACGTCGCCAGGATTCCCTGGCCCGTCGAGTCGATGATGTTGCTCTGCAGGCCGAACGCCGGGTCGTTGCCGTCGAGCGTGCCGCCGAGGGCGCTGACGTTGATCCCGATGTTCGTGACGCCGTTGATCGTGTTCTGGCCGATCAGGAGGTTCAGGTCCTCCGCTCCGGTCCCGGCGATGTGGTCGATCACGATGCCGTTCGTCACCGGAAGTGCACCGGTGCCGTTGATCGTGTTGCTCGTCACGATGCCGAAGTTCTCGCCGCCGAACCGCGACGGCGGAAGGGTCGTATCGAAGCCCAGGACCGCACTGGTGTTGCTCGTGATGTCGACGGCGTCGATCGCGTTCTGGAACGTGTTGTTCGTGATGACGAAGCCGTCGACCGCCGTGGCAAACGGAGTCGAGATGCCGTCCGCGGTGCCGCTGGCGTCGATGGTGAAGCCGCTGACTTCCGTGATGTTGCCGTTGATCGAGACGACCGGCGTGCCGACCGGGGCGGCACTGTTCGTCAGGAACGGATTGGGACCGGTCGACTGGGCCGTGCCGTTGGCAAACCCGGGCAGGTCGAGCGTGGTCACGCCGTCGCCGCGGTCGATGAAGTGGAACTCATGCACCGAGCCGTCGGCCAGGGCTCCCGTGCCGAGCAGCCGTTGTCCGGTCAGCAGCTCGATGCCCGTGTTGAGGTCGGTGTCGTCCGTCGCCAGCGCGTTCCGTCCGACGAAGATGATGTCGAAGTCGGCGCGGTTCGGATCCGCCATGTAGTCGGCGACGCTGCCGAACGGATTCGTGACCGAGCCGGAGGCCGCACCGTTGGCGGCCGTCGGGTCGATGTGGGCCACGACGATCGGGTTGCCGTCCCGCTGATCGAGGAAGAACTGCGTTTCCTGCAGGCTGACCGTGTTGGTCGAGACGCGGTAGGGACGCTTGACCGAGGCCAGGAGCTTGTCCTGGACCTTCTTGGGCCGCAGCCAGCGGGTCTGGACGCCGCTGGGGATGGTGAGTTCGAAGTTGATGCTGGTGTTGGTGCCGAAGATCCGGTCGTGCGAGACGATCGTATTGATCCAGAAGTCTTCGGAGACCTGGAACTCGAACCGGCCGGCGATACCGAGCGCGTCCTTGGAGGCGTTGTCCCCGCCGACGAGGCCGTAGGCGCTCAGGGCCCATTCGCCGCCGTACCGGCCGAGGAACGGGATCGGGGCAGCCGCTTCCAGCTGGTACTGCTGGTAGGTGATTTCCCGCAGGAAGTTGAACAGGTAGGCAATGTTGTTCCCCTGGAAGAAGGGGGTGCCGAACGAGTTCGCGGTGGTGTACTGGTTCGAGTCCTCGAACGGGACGTTGGCGTTGAACCGCGTGCTGAAATAGCGGCCGATGTTTTCGAGGCTCAGGCCCGCCTGGCTGTATTCGCCGCGGTGGCCGGGGTCGTAGTCGTACCAGCCCGAGATCCCGAAGATCCGGTCCATCGAGGGGCTGTAGCGGCGGTAGCCGAGGCCGAGGCTGGCGGCCCCCTCGCCGAAGTCGGTGATGTTGAGCCGCGGGTCGAAGAACCACATGTTCATGCCATCGGTGGCGATCGGAATGAACGCGTTCAACGTGGTGTAGCCGCCCTGGAAGCCGTACTGGTCATTGTTGACCCGGCCGACGCGGTACTGGACGTCCGCGAAGCTGGTCGCCGAGGCGAAGCCGACGGAGTCATCCTGCGGCGGGGGAGCGCCCTGGTAGGCCCGGGGGGCTTCCTGCCAGATGGCGTCCGCGTCCACCGGCTGGTAGCCGGGATACTGGGCGGGAGTGGCCACCGCGCTTCCGCTTTCGGTCCCCATGCGGATGGAGCCTTCGCCGTCGAAGCCGAAGTCAGGTCCGGCGGCCGGATACTGCGGGGCCTGGGCCATGACCGAGCCGCCGAGCATCGCGGCTGCGACTGTTCCGAGCCAGCACTTCCAGTTCTTTTTCATCGATGGCTCCAGCGTCCCTGCTGAATTTCGCTGAGTGGGTCCGCGTCCGCGGAGTGACTTGTGCCGGTCCTGCAAGATGGGCGGGGTGCGCCGACCGTTCGCAGAATGGCGGTTATTTCGATTTTTCGGCCATCAGGGCCGGTGGAGTTCAGTCGAAACGTCAAAACAGGGGGACTTTGCGGATCGTTCCGGATGTTCCGCGTGTAGCGATTCTGCGGGCCTCGACCGTCCGGCCGTTGACCCGCAGGCGGCGGATGCCTTCGGCCCGGCAGAGATCGCCGATGTCCCTTCCCGTCGAGAGGACGGGGACGGGCCCTCATGCTCCTCGGAACTTCCCACGTCCATAAAGCTCGATTGGGGAATGTGTTACGGTTGTAGGATTTGGCCGAGCTGGTGGCGGACGGGCTGCGGTTCGCCGAAGCATTCAGCTAACGATTTCTTGAAATCCGTCGTCGGTTCGGGAATAAACGTGCACTTCTGTGTGTCAGTCAGACAGGTGCGCGGCGCGAGTCGGCCTGCGACGACAATCGATTTTCCTCTGAGGTGTTTGAGATGAAGCGAGTTCTGACGTTTGCCTTCGCCTGCGGCCTGATGGTTGGTTGCGAACCCGCCCCGGCTCCCGCTCCGCCGGCGACTCCCCCGGCCGCCACCGCTCCGGCCGCCAAGAACGACAGCACGCCCAGCGCGGAAGCTCCGAAGGTCGACACGCCTCCGGCTGCCCCGGCGACCCCGCCGGCCACCGACAAGCCTGCTGAACCGGCTGCCCCGGCCGCTGACAAGCCGGCCGAACCGGCCGCTCCGGCTGCCGAAAAGAAGGAATAGTCCTTCTGCCGCGCGATGTCGCGGTGGCCTCAAGCCAAGCAAAACGCCCCTCGGGTTCCGAGGGGCGTTTTCGTTGGAAGAACCGGGAACGACAGCGGCCGCTACGACGGCGAGTCGGGCGATAAGGTCATGCTCTGGAATCGTTTGCGGCTCGGCAGGAGCCTCGCCCTCCCGGGCTGGCTTCGCTCCTCCCTCGGCCCTCCACCCTACGCCTTGAGCCGTTCCAGGACGAGTTTTCCCATCTCCTTGGTCCCGATCGACTTTTCGCCGGCGGCGGCGATGTCCTTTGTCCGGTGGCCGGCCTTCAGGACCGCTTCGACGGCGTCTTCGATCGCCGCGGCGGGCTTCTCCAGGTTCAGCGAGTGCCGCAGCAGCATCGCGGCGGCCAGGATCGTCGCCAGCGGGTTGGCGACTCCCTTGCCGGCGATGTCAGGAGCGGAGCCGTGGATCGGCTCGTAGAGGCCGGGGCCCGGTTCGCCGAGCGACGCCGAGGGGAGGAGGCCGAGCGAGCCCGGCAGCATCGAGCCTTCGTCGGTGAGGATGTCGCCGAACATGTTTTCGGTGACGACGACGTCGAAGGCGGCGGGCTTGGAGATCAGGTGCATCGCCATCGCGTCGACGAGGACAACGTCGTACTGGATCTCGGGGAATTCCGTCTTCACGATCCGCTCCGCGACCCGCCGCCAGAGGCGGGAGGCTTCGAGGACGTTGGCCTTGTCGACGGAGGTGACTTTTTTCCGCCGCTTCATCGCGGCCTGGCACGCCATGCGGACGATCCGCTCGACCTCGTGCGTGCTGTAAATCATCGTGTTGAAAGCGGTTTCGCCGGTTTCGGTCTTCTCGAGGCCGGACTTGCCGAAGTAGAGGCCGCCGGTCAGCTCGCGGAAGAAGAGGATGTCGGTCCCCTCGATGATGTGCCGCTTGAGGGGGGAGGAGTCGATCAGCGACGGGGAGGGCTTGATCGGCCTGAGGTTGGCGTAGAGGCCGAGTTCCTTGCGGATCTTGAGGAGGCCGACTTCCGGGCGGGTTTTGGCGGTCGGGTCATCCCACTTGGGGCCGCCGACGGCTCCGAGGAGGATGGCGTCCGCTTTGCGGCAGACTTCGAGGGTTTCGGCGGGGAGGGGGTCGCCGTGGGCGTCGATGGCGCAGCCGCCGATGAGGTGGCTGGTGAATTCGAAGGTCTGGCCGAAGAGTTGTCCGACGGTTTCCAGTACGGCGCGGGCTTCGGCGACGACTTCGGGCCCGATTCCGTCTCCCGGCAACAATGCGATCTTGGCGCTCACGGCGAATCTCTCCTCGGTTTTTGGAAGGGAGGGATGATAGAGGCTGCGGGCGGTGGGGTCACTCGAATGCCGCCCTTGCCGGCACGGCTGTGTTCGATCAAACCCAATGTGCGACGGCCGCTGGGGTCAAGGGGGCCACGCCCCCTTGCCGCCGGAGGCACTCATGTGAGGAACCGTGGGACACAACGGACGTCCGTTTTGTGGTACCCGCGTTGAGAACTCCCTCACATCACACCGCAGGCTTTGCAATCGAAGCGGGTTGGTGAGGGGGCATACGACACCGTGTCCGCGCTTGGACACGCACTCCTTCCGACGGTGTCCGACGAGACGGCCTCCGGCGGGCAAAGGGGCCAAGAAAACAACACAGGCCCCCTTGCATCCCCCACCAGGGGTACCCCTTGACCCGGTTCTTTAGCCGCGTGACGTTTCCGTGACCCGCGAGAAGGTCGGGGTTCTCGCCCCCGAGCGGATTGACTAGCCTCTTTTTTTCCCGCCCCAGCCCACTTTCCCCAGCCGCCCGCCGTGTTCCCCGAACTCGTCTCCCTCTGTGAAGAATCCGCCCGGCTCGGCGGCCGCATCCTCCAACAGTGGCGGTCCCGCTTCACCGCCCGCGAAAAAAGCCCCGCCAACCTCGTCACCGAAGCCGACCTCGCCTCCCAGCAGGCCATCTTCGAACTGATCGAACGCCGTATCCCCGGCTGCCGCTTCCTCGGCGAAGAAGGGCTCTTCATCAACGACCGCCCCTCCTCCATCCGCTGGGTCATCGACCCCCTCGACGGCACCTCCAACTACGTCCACGGATTCCCCTACTACGCCGTCTCCATCGGCGTGGAAAAAGAGGGAAAGCTGGTCGCCGGGGCGATCTACGACCCGACCCGCGACGAGATGTTCACTGCCCACCGCGGCTCCGGCGCGCTGCTCAACGGCAAGCGGATCCGGGTCTCGCCGACGACCGAAGTCTCGCAGGCCATGTGCATGGCGAGCCTCCCCGTCAAAGCCGACCGGTACGACGAAGCGGTCGAACGTTTCCTCCGAGCCCTCGACGTCGCCCAATCCGTCCAGCGGACCGGCTCGGCCGCACTGAACCTCTGCTGCGTCGCCTCCGGCCGCGTCGAAGCCTTCTGGTCGACCAGCCTCAAGCCTTGGGACATGGCCGCCGGCGTCCTCCTCGTCGAAGAGGCGGGGGGAAAAGTGACCTGCGTCGACGACAGCCCGTTCGTGCTCGACGAGCCCGACATCCTGGCGACGAACGGCACCGCGCTGCACGCGCAAACGGTCGAGATGCTCAAAAGAAAAAGCTGAAGGAGTTTCCTCCTTCAGCTTTGAGTGGTTCGCTACCCGGCTCAGCCAGTCCCGAGCTTTCGGTCGTATGCGTCGAGGTCGCGCATGAAGAGCGACAGCGATGAGTGCAGCGTCTCCGGCTTGATCTTCCAGACCGGCTGGTCTTCCGTGTACTTGCCGCAGTGATCGACCAGCAGGCGGTACAGGAACTTGAACTGGTGCCGCGGGGCGCGGAGGCGTTCGAAGATTCCGATCAGCTCGCCATCGCTGATCGCCGGGTCGAACAGGTCGCGGATCCCCGCCTTGGTCCCCTGGCCGGTCTTGGAGCAGGCCTTGATCCGGTCGTTGGCGATGTCATAGAGCGCCTGGCCCGACCAGTTCAGCGAGGGGATGAGGTTCTGCTTGTCTAGCCGGGACCGCTCGTAAAACTCCCGCTCCTGGCGGTTGAGGAACGTGCTGACCGCTGCCGGCAGGAGGAGCTTGAAAGCGAAGCCGGGGTGTTTGAGGAACTTGTTGTCGAACAGCGGCCAGATGAGGTCCCGCATCCGCTCCGGAGCGCCGTTGATCAGGTGCGGTTCGTCAACCCGGTCGACGATGACGCTGATGCTGGAGAAGCCGAGCGACTGGAGGACATTCTGCAGCTTGAGGATCAGCTCGTAGCGGTCGTCGCTGCGGGCCTTGCTGGGCATCGGCTGGCCCAGGTACTCCGAGAGGTTGAACGTCGCCAGGAGCTTGCGGAGGGTTCCGACGGAGTGTTCGACGATCCGGACCTGGCGGCTGATCCGCCATGCCTGCCAGAAGAGCCGGAGCTGGTGCCAGACGAACGGGAACCACGCGGCGACGGCGATGAGCCACAGCCACTTGTAGGCCGACATCCCGGTCCAGCCCCCACCCATCTTGTAGGTCACGAAGAAGATGCCGGCGGTCACGGCGACTCCCATGAGCATGGAGAGGTAGCGGCCGTAGCTGGCGTAGCGGAGCTTGGAGCGGAGCTGGTCGAAGCGGACCTTGGCCGCCAGGTCGCGGTCGTTGTCGTAGACCGCGGCCAGGAGGAGGATGTCCCGCTTCTGCGTCCGGGAGAGACCCTGGAGCGCCTCCATCGAGATCGAGTGGGAGTCGTCCTTGAGGTCCTTGCCGTTGTTCCGGATGGCGGTCGAGAGCCGGGTCACGATCAGCGACAGGATGGCGTCCATGTGGTCCCACAGGCGCCAGTTCTGGAGGGCCTTCTCGGGCTTCTTCTGCCAGCTGCTGAGCTTCTCCCGGAACATGTCCAGGAACGGGTTGAAGTCGTCGTACTCGACGATGAAGACGCGGGACTTGGGGGTGGCCTTGTTGTGTTCGCGGATCTCGTTGACGAGCTGGATCCGCATGGCGGTCTTGCCGCTCCCCTGCTCACCGAAGACGACGGCGGTCGAGGGGGTGGCCGGGCTGCCGAGGACCTTGTCCCATGCGGCGTGGCGGGTGTTCTTGAGGAGGTATTCCTGGAAGATGCGGTCGGACTGGGCGTCTTCCTGGGAGAACGGGTTCTCGTTGATTCCGTAGTGGTCGAGAAACTGGTTGACCTTCATCGTGGTTCCTGGAGCGGAATGGAGCCGGCAGGGGCTCCGCCTCATGAGTCGTTCGCCGGCAGGCGACGGGCAGGGGTGGCGGGCGGGCGGCGGCCGCGTTCGCGGAATTCCTCAAGTTCCCCAGTTTATAGGGGCCGGCGGGTGGCTGCCGCCACTACGTCCCTGCGTTACACAATCTTTTCATCTTCGATCCGGTCAGGAAACGGCCCTGGAGAAGCGAGGTCGGAACGCAACTCCTGGTGGTGTAGCGAGCTGCATCGGCGGCCGGCGGCGGACGACGGGCCTCGACGGAAGTTGTCTCCTCGCTGGGAGGTGCGTTCGTCGGATGGTCGTCCGGCATGGTGCGTCCTTAGCCGGGTCCAGGGGCACCCTGGTGGGGGATGCAAGGGGGCCTGTGTTGTTTTCTTGGCCCCTTTGCCCGCCGGAGGCCGTCTCGTCGGACACCATCGGAAGGAGTATGCGTCCAAGCGCGGACAACGTGTCGTATGCCCCCTCACCTAAGACGCGGGGAGTGCAAAGCGAGCGGTGTGGTTTGAGGGAGTCCTCAACGCCGGTACCACAAAGGGGACATTCGTTGTGTCCCACGGTTCCTCATCGAAGCGCCTCCGGCGGCAAGGGGTTGCCCCCTTGACCCCGGCTGCCGTCGCACCTTGGGTTTGAGCTATGCGAGTCGTGCCGGCGAGGAAACGGTTCGAGCCAGCGGGCAAGACGCCCCGCATCCTTCAACGACCATCACTCGGCACATGCACCCCCGATCGGGCCGGGATCACGCACTTCACGCCGTCTGGACGAACTGCCGCCCCGCGATCAGCACTCCCTGCCCCGAAAGTCCGAGAGAACACTCCTGCCGCCCCGATTGCGCTCCGTCGAGTCGGAGAATGGCCGCCCCTTCGGATTCCACGATGTCCCAGCGGCCCGCTTCCCGATCGTCGCGGACGCTGCCGAGCGTGAGTCCCCCGCTGCTGATCGAAGTGTGGCCTGAAATCCGGCGCTGGAAGGTGCCGTCGGTCGCGAACGTCAGATCCTCCTGGATCGACGAGCCGTCGCCGGAGCCGAGTTGCCGGTGGTAGGTGTCTGCCGCGGTGAACCGCCGGCCCCGCAGGCGGGTCTCCCACTGGGTCATCGCCGGGCTGATGAACGCGATGCAGCAAACGAGCTTGCCGATCTCCTTCCGCAGCTCGGTCTCGGAGAGCTTGGCGTTGTTGAACGGCACCAGCAGGTAGAGCTTCTGCGTATGCGGGTTGCGGATCGCTCCCAGGAAGGGCATCGCCGGATCACGGCGGTTGAGGAACGTGGCCCCCTTGTCCCCGACCGGTCCGAACGCCGCCATAAGGGCGTACTGGTCCTCAAGGTCGCCGTTCGGGTCGTCCCCTTTCTGCGGCGGAGTGATCCCGACGCCGAATCGGCCGTGGAGCGGCCCGTAGAGCCGCAGGCCGGCGTGCGACGCGAGGCCGCAGTCGTCCGGGCAATCGATCAGCATCCCGAAGTCGCGTAGATACAGCACGGCGATCCTCCCGTTCGATCGCCAGCATACCGCCGGGAGCCGGTCCCGTCTTTCACAAACCGCCGGGAGCGGTTTGAGGTCAGCAAACGAAACCAGCCCGAGGCACAAGCGAGAGAGGAGTGACAGCATCTCTCGCCGGCGCGTCGGGCTGGTGTGGGACGTGCCCGGTGACGGGCACGCGGTTCGGATTCGCTCAGGCCGCGTTGCGGCGGACGGTCCGCAGGACGCGTTCAAAGTCGTCGTTCGATTCGAACGGAATGACGATCGTTCCCGACGTCGCCGACTTGAGCTTGATCTGGACCTTCACGCCGAGCATTTCGCATAGCTGCGTTTCGACGGAGTCGATGTGCGGCGTGCGGTGCGTTTCCTGGTGTTCCGCCATCGAGATCGTGGCGGGCTGGGCCGGCGCGGCGGCTTCTTCGTGCGTGTCGTGAACCTGCGGAGCAGCTTCCGGCGCGGCGGCGACCGGAGCCGGTGCAGAGTGCTCGGTGGCGGCAGCGGTCGGCTCGGAGGCCGGCTGCTCGGCAACGGGCGCGGCGGCGGCGGCGGCCACCGGGGCCGGCGCGGGTTGCTCGACCGGTTGCGGCTTGGTGATCGCCCGGGCGGCGGCTTCCGCGTTGCGGACGCTCATGCTCTCCGCCTGGATCCGGCCGCACAGGGCGAGCTGATCGGCAGTCTCGAGCGAGAGCAGGGCGCGGGCGTGGCCGGCGGTGATTTTGCCGGTCCGCAGGGCGAGCTTGCAGGGCTCTTCGAGGTCGAGGAGGCGGAGCATGTTGCTCACGGCCGAGCGGCTCATGCTGAGCTGCTTGGCGAGTTCCTCGACGGTGCATTCGAAGTGGGCGATGTACTGGCGGAAGGCTTCCGCCTTTTCGAGGTCGTGCAGGTCGCGGCGCTTGAGGTTTTCTTCGAGGGCGAACTCGAAGGCGGTCTTGTCGATGACGTCAACGACGCGGCACGGGATGTTGGTCAGGCCGGCCTTCTGGGCGGCGAGCCAGCGGCGTTCGCCGGCGATGAGTTGAAAGCCGCCGTCGACGGAGCGGACGAGGATCGGCTGCAGGATGCCGTGTTCCTTGACGCTCGCGGCGAGTTCCTGGAGGGCTTCGGCGTCGAAGTCCTTGCGAGGCTGAAATGGATTACGGCCGATGTGAGCGACCGGCACATTCCGCAGTTCGGAGTCGTCCTGGACGGTCGTCTCGGAATGAGCGGGGGCGCCTCCCCCCAGGAGAGCGGACAGACCGCGTCCCAGGCGCCGCCGTGGATTTTCAAGAGTCTCGTGATCTGCCATGTCCCATCCCCCTGCGTAGCCACTCGTGTGGCAGACTCTTCCGGACCGGTTGAACCGCGGGGCCCGTTTGGCGTCCTCCCGTGTGGTGCGGGGTGGGGACGGGGCGGCGGTTCCGGTTGTACCGAATTCTCTCCTCTTTTCTCGGCTAACGGGCGTAGGGACATGAGTGGAGATGCGGAAGGTTTTGGTGGTGCGGGTCGGGCGAGAGGGTGAAGTTGGGCGCCCCGCGCAAAGTTGACGGGCCCCAGAACCGGGGTCCAGGGGCCCGGCCCCTGGTGGGGAGTGCAGAGGGGCAACGCCCCTTTGCCCGCCGGAGGCCTGGCCGTCGAGAGACGTCTGAAGGAGGGCGTGTCCAGACGCAGACAACGTGCCGGATGCCCCTCACCTAAGCCCCGGGGAGTGCAAAGCGAGCGGTGTAGGTTGGGGGAGTCCTCAACGCTGGGACCACAAAACGGACGTCCGTTGTGTCCCACGGTTCCTCATAGAAGTGCCTCCGGCGGCAAGGGGGTGAGACCCCCTTGACCCCAGGCTGCCGTCGCACGTTGGGTTTGAGCGAGCAACGCTGTGCCGGCCAAGACCTCTACAGGCCGGCCGCCGTTGGGATCGACGACAGAATCCACCGCCCGATCTCCGCCGCCAGCTCCGCCTTCGACACCGGAGTCACATGCTGGACCGACATCCCCAGCCGCTCCAGATGAGCCAGCCACGCAGGGTCCTCAGACGAGATGCTCGCATGGAACGCCGGCTTCCCCGGCAAAGCCCGCCAGTCCGTCAACGACTGGTCCGCCCAGGGACCGGCCGGATCAATCGCCAGGATCCCCGCAAACTGATGCGGGTGAATACAGACCAGATCCGCCGCCATCGCCGCCCCGTCCTCCCGCCCCGCCAGGAAGATCCGCTCGGGATGAATCGAAAGGATGTCCTGGACCTCGGCGAGCGACTTCTCGACGTAGTCCATCGCCTCCCAGACATTGTCGGGACGCGTCCGCCAGGTCCCCAGCGGCTGGTCCTCCGACTCCCCTACCAGCGGAGGCTGCAGGGAAATCACGACGACATTGCGGTCGGAAACCCGCGGAAACCAGTCCCGAGCCTCCTGCCCGTCCCCGCTCGAACTCTCCAGCCACACGACGACCGGATAGGAATACGACGGCGTATAGCTCGACGGGACGAACACAGAGGTTCCGATCCCCTCGATCCAGGCGGCCGAACGGTCTTCCGGATTGGATTGGCGCATAGTGGGCATTGCCGATTCGCCTCACAGTTCAGGACTCTCCTGACCTGCCCGCGGACCATCTCAGACCGCGCTCCACAGCGCGTTGAGGCCCCTCCTGGAAGCGAATCGCGACAACCGGCATATTGTCGCCTAAACGCAAGCAAATTCGAGTCTTGCAAATGGATTCCGTTCAGTCGGCGTCAGATCGCATTGAATCCAAGCCATCTGCATCAGGTGCGCCGAACAGCTTAAATTCGCCGTCACTTCCGATTGTGACGATCCCACTGATTACGCGGCTCACCCAATCCTCAAAGTCGATTCATCCGGAATAATCGGCAACAAACCAATCGTTCTCCGGCCCCCACAATTTGACTTCCGATCAACCGCCCTGCCGGACGGCGGTCCGAGACGCGCGGCGGGTCGTCGCTCGACACTCTCCCGCCCCCGGATCAGAATGCCCGTTCTGACATTCGCCGGAGTCGGACCCGCGGCGCCCCGGTTTGTTCCAAGCCGCCCGCCCCGCCCCCCGCTCTCCCGGCGTCCCCAGCTCCCTACCTCCCGCCCAACGAGACCGACTTCCATGGCGAATGTGCGTTCACTCGCTTCGAATGCCCTGACCGACGGCGACGGCATCCTCCGTCTCTCCCCGACCTGGGTCCCCCGCTCGTTCCTCCAGCCCGGCCGCCGCCTCAAGCTCCATCCGAACGACTACTACGCTCTCGGAACCCACCGCGGCGGCATCGACGAGCGGTGGTTCGCCTCGACGACTGAAGCGGCCAACGACAACCGCAACCACGACGAAGGTCTCAGCTACGTCGTCGCCGGCGGCGAAAAGTTCCTCCTCCGCGACGCGGTCAGCGAGCTCGGCGCCGAACTCGTCGGCGACCATATCTGGAACACCTATAAGAAGTGGCCGGTCTACTCGAAGTTCTTCGACAACATGGGGCCGATCCCCCATCACATGCACCAGAACGAGGAGCAGGCCAAGCTCGTCGGGCAGGAAGGGAAGCCGGAGTCGTACTACTTCCCGCCGCAGCTCAACAACGTCGGCAACAATTTCCCCTACACGTTCATGGGCCTGGAACCCGGCACGACGAAGGAAGACGTCGTCCGCTGCCTCGACCGCTGGAACGAAGGGGACAACGGGATCCTCGACCTCTCGAAGGCGTACCGCCTGAAGGTCGGGACTGGCTGGCTCATCCCGCCGTGCGTGCTCCACGCCCCCGGCTCGCTCCTGACGTACGAGCCGCAGTGGGGCTCGGACGTGTTCGGGATGTACCAGAGCCTCGTCGAAGGCCGCGCGGTTCCGCGGGCCCTGCTGACGAAGGACTTCCCGACGGAGAAGCACAACGACAACCGCTACCTCGTCGACGCTCTCGACTGGGAGAAGAACGTCGATCCGAACTTCATGGAGAACAACTACCTGGAGCCGATCGTCTCCGAAGAGGGGGACGGCTGGGCCGACCGCTGGATCGTCTACGGCAAGGTGGACGGCAAGCAGCTCTTCACCTCCAAGGAGCTGACCCTCCAGCCCGGAGCGAAGTGCACGATCAAGGACGGCGGCGCTTACGGCTGGATCACGGTCCAGGGGAGCGGCAAGGTCGGGAAGCTGGTCCTCCAGACCCCGGCGATGATCCGCTTCGGCGAGATGACGATGGACGAAGTCTTCGTCACGGCCAAGGCGGCCGCGGCGGGTGTGACGTTCGAGAACACCGGGACCGAGCCGCTCGTCGGCCTGCGGTACTTCGGGCCGAATGCGCAGCCCAAGGCTCCGGAAGTCGGCGCTCACCGGAAGAAGTGAGCCCGGCGGCAATGTGATGAACCTCGACCGCTCGTCCGTGTCTACGGGCGAGCGGTTTTCTTTTTGATTCAGCACGGGTGAGAGGTAGAAGCTCCGGGTTTTGGAACACAGAGGGCACGGAGAAGAAAGAGTTGGAGGCCGATGTGACACAGCTCACTCCTCAGGAGAAGAAGCGGCTCAGCTACGCCCGGGAGCGACGGAATTCCTATGGTGAGAATTCCAAGTCGTCGCGGAAGGCGATCCCGCTGCGCAAGCGGATCGTCAATCGTCTGAACCGTCGCGCTGTGGCGATTCCGCTCCGTCAGCCCGCCGAAACCGTGGAGCAGCTTGAAGTGGTCGACAACGAGGCCAAGGCGAGGCGACGGCACCGCTGGCAGAAGTCGCCTGACATTCCGCTCAGCGAGCACCTGCGGCGTCAGGCCGCGCGGCAACAGATTCGCAGGCATCGAAAGGCTGGCCGTCGAGCCGTGGATTGAGTGGTCTGCTCTGCCTCAGACATTGAGCGGAAGATTGAGCCTTGAGCGATCGTCAGGGAGACCACCGGAGCGGTGACACTGCGCTCCCAGTATGCCTTGTCACCGGGTCCAGGGGTCACCCTGGTGGGGGATGCAAGGGGGCAACGCCCCTTTGCCCGCCGGAGGCCTGGCCGTCGAGAGATGTCTGAAGGAGCGCGTGTCCAAGCGCGGACGACGTGCCGTATGTCCCCTCACCATTCCCCGGGGATTGCAAAGCCAGCGGTGTGATGTGAGGGAGTTCTCAACGCTGGCACCACAAAGGGGATATCCGTCGCTTACCACGGTTCCTCACAGGAGTGCCTCCGGCGGCAAGGGGTGACCCCCTTGACCCCGGCTGCCGTCGCACGTTGGGTTTGAGCAATGGATGCCGTGCCGGCACGGGCGCGGTTCGAGCCAATCTGGCCCTACGCCCGCCCCTCGCGGATCTTCTGGGCCTCGGCCACCGCGAGCTCGTCGCAGCGCTCGTTCTCCGGATGCCCGGCGTGGCCACGGACGACCGTAAAGCTCACGTCATGTCGGGGGAGCAGTTCATCAAGCTTCTGCCAGAACTCGACGTTCTTCACCGGCTTCCAGCCCCCGCTCTCCTTGCGCCGCCAGCCGTTCTTCTTCCAGCCGGGGAGCCACTCCTGGCACCCCTTCGCCACATACTGGCTGTCGGTCACAACCTCGACCTTGGAGCGGGACTTGAGGGCCTGCAGCCCTTCAATCAGCGCCTGCAGCTCCATCTGGTTGTTCGTCGTGTCCGGCATCCCTCCGGCGACTTCCCGCTCGGTCCCGCTGGCCGGGTGCCGGAGGATGTAGGCCCAGCCTCCGGGGCCGGGATTGCCGCTGCAGGCTCCGTCCGTAAACAGCTGGACGAACGGCAGCGCCTTGCGGGGGGGCGGGGACGACGATTCAGACATTCCTGTCACCTGGCGGCTCTCCTGCGCTCACGCCGCATCGTAGACAGTCGCCAGCAACACGGCAGGGCGGTCGTCTCGCAGAGCGGCGGCTCCGGTCTGGCCCGACGGAGCGGAAAACCCGCCGGAGAACCGATTACCGTTCGCGGAAGATGATCCGGCCGCGGGTCAGATCGTACGGCGAGATCTCGACCTTCACGCGGTCGCCGGGAACGATGCGGATGAAATTCTTGCGCATCCGGCCCGACACGTGCGCGAGCACGATGTGTCCGTTCTCAAGCTTGACGCGGAACTGCGTGTTGGCGAGCGCCTCCACGACGTTCCCCTCCATCTCAATGCCGCCCTCTTTCTCTTTCGCCATGCAGTACTCCCACTCCCGGACCCACCGGGAGTCCTCCACGAAACCGACCCCGACCGACGAACCGCACCGTCGTTACCTCTTCCCAAGAGTGTCTGACCTGGGGAAATGACGGAACGACCCGAAATGCGGAACGCGAGACTATATCCACGATTCCGGCAAACGGCAAACGGCCGGAGAGAACCGCGTCCTCCAGCAACCGAAGGGCCGGGACTACCGGTTTGCTCCCCAGAACACAAAGGGCGGGGCCGGCTTCCGCGACGTCTTCCTGGGGAATTCACGATCACGTTGTCCCGGCCCGGCGCGGACAGTCGCGGATCCCGGGGGAAATCCGGTCGCCCTTCGGCAGCGAATCGCGGCCGGAGGGCCGAACCTGTGCCGGTTCTGCGGGTCAAGGGGGCGCCGGAGCGGCCGGCTCCCCGGACGAAGGCAATCCCGCGACGCCGTCCGGTTGTGATCGCTCTCCGGCACGGATAGACTCCCCGATTCTCCCCGCCGGACCCTTGACAGTGGGATCCGCGGGACTTTCCAGGACCGTTCGATGCGACATCTCCTTTCCGCGCTGGTCACCAACCAGCCGGGCGTGCTGGCCCATATCTCCGGCATGCTCGCCTCCCGCGCGTTCAACATTCACAGCCTCGCCGTCGGCGAGACCGAGAACAAAGAGTTCTCCCGGATGACCTTCGTGGTCAACGGGAACGACCGCGACGTCGACCAGGTGCGGAAGCAGCTCTCCAAGATCGTGACCGTCGTGAAGGTCATCGACTACTCCGACGAGGACTTCGTCGAGCGGGACCTGATGCTCATCAAGGTCAAGGCGGAGAAGGGGCACCGCAGCGAGGTCAAGGAGCTCGTCGACATCTTCCGGGCCAAGATCGTCGACGTCTCGGCCGAGCACGTCATGATCGAGATCGCCGGCCAGGAGAAGAAGATCGAGGCGTTCATCGACGCCGTTCGCCCCTTCGGCATCCTGGAGCTCGTCCGCAGTGGACGCATCGCTCTCCTCCGGGGCAAGACCGCCTCGGAAATCCCGAACGAAGACGCGGTTGAGCCGGACACGGTTCACGCGTAGGAAGTGGTCAGTCTCTAGTTTTCAGTTGTCAGTCGGAATGCGCGGCCCCGCGCACAGGTCTTGAACTCCTGCCGATGGGGACGTTGTTTCGATGAGTCGCCCCGGTTCGCCGGGTGATCCGCACCGTAAAAACGTCCTTCCTCCTCATCCTCGACCCCCAGCCCTCGACTCCGCTCATGGCCATCAAGGTTTACTACGACAACGACGCCGATCTCTCGCTCCTCAAGGGGAAGACGATCGCCATCCTCGGTTACGGCAGCCAGGGACACGCCCAGGCTCAGAACCTGCGGGACAGCGGTTGCAACGTAGTCATCGGCCAGCGGCCCGGCAGCCCGAACTACGACCTCGCCGTGGAACACGGCTTCAAGCCGGTCTCCGCTGAAGAAGCGACGAAGCAGGCCGACCTCGTCAACATGCTCCTGCCGGACGAAGTGCAGGGAGACGTCTACAAGAGCTCGGTGCTCCCGAACCTCAAGAAGGGAGCGCTCCTGATGTGCTCCCACGGCTTCAACATCCACTTCGGCCAGGTCGTTCCGCCGGCCGGCGTCGACACCGCCCTCGTGGCTCCCAAGGGCCCCGGCCACCTCGTCCGCAGCGAATACGTTGCCGGCGGCGGCGTGCCGACCCTGATCGCCATGGGCCCGGGCTCGTCGGACGCGTCCCGCGCTCTCGCCCTCGCCTATGCGAAGGGGATCGGCGGTACCCGCGGCGGCGTCATCGAGACGACCTTTGCCGAAGAGACCGAAACCGACCTCTTCGGTGAGCAGGTCGTCCTGTGCGGGGGCGTGAGCGCCCTCGTCAAGGCGGGCTTCGAGACCCTGGTCGAAGCCGGTTACCAGCCGGAGATGGCCTACTTCGAGTGTATGCACGAGCTGAAGCTGATCGTCGACCTGTTCTACCAGGGCGGCCTCAACTACATGCGGTACAGCGTCTCCAATACGGCTGAATACGGCGACTACACCCGCGGCCCGCGGATCGTCACCGAAGAGACCAAGAAGGAGATGAAGAAGATCCTCTCCGAAATCCAGTCGGGCCAGTTCGCCCGCGAGTGGATCCTCGAGAACAAGGCCAACCAGGCCGGGTTCAAGTCGACCCGCCGCCGCGAGCGGGAACACCTCATCGAGAAGGTGGGCCGCCAGCTCCGCAAGATGATGACCTGGATCAAGTCGAAGGAAGTCTGAACGACTCCCTTGCGATCCGTTGTGAGTCACGACGCCCTGCCGAGAGATCGGCGGGGCGTTTTGCTTTGATGGGCCAACGTCCCGGAGAGCTATGGTTCCGTCTGGGTGACGACGATGGTTCCGGACGCCCAGGCCTGCCACTCGGTCAGCCAGCAGGATTTGAAGCGGAAGCCGACGACCTCGGAGTCTTCGTAGAAGACTGTGTCGTTCGCGACCCGCAGGACGACGCGTCGATCGCCGTTCCTGTCGAGCACGTCGCCGGCGCTCGGGGAGACGCGAGGGTCGCGGGACGTCATGGCTACGCCTGTGCGCGGCGGGTCATCCATGTCGCGAGGGCGAGGCAGATCGCGCCGAAGGCGACTGTCACGACGATGCTGGTCCCCATGGACGGGAGGGCGGACCAGTCGGCGCCGGGCGAGAGGATCCGTCGGATCCCCGCAAGGCCGTAGGTCAGCGGGTTGGCGAGGATCAGGTATCGCAGCCAGCCGCCGCTGGGGGCGGGGAAGAAGGCGCCCGAGACGAGCCACATCGGCATGAGCAGGACGCTCATGATCGCGTGGAAGCCCTGGATCGAGTCGAGCTTCCAGGCGAAGAGGAAGCCGAAGCCGGTGAGGCCGAAGGCGGTCAGGGCCAGGAAGAGCGTGGTGCCGAGGATCTGGAAGGCGGAGAGCGACCAGTTCATTTGGGGCGCGAGGCCGATGAACTGGAGGAGGGGGGCGAGGAGCAGGAAGAGCATGGCCTGGAGGACGGCCAGGGCAGTTCCGCCGAGGAGCTTGCCGAGGACGAAGGAGGATCGCGGGATGGGGCTGACGAGGACTCCCTGGAGGAAGCCTTCGTTGCGGTCCTGAATGACGGTGATGGTGGAGAAGATGGAGGCGAAGAGGACGATCATCATGGCGGCCCCCGGGAGGAAGTATTCCTGGAAGCTCATGGCGGCGTCGCCGCTGCCGGACATGCGGAAGGAGCCTTGGAAGCCTGCGCCGAAGAGGAGCCAGAAGACGAGTGGTTGTCCGAGTGCGCCGATCAGTCGGGAGCGCTGGCGGAAGAAGCGTTGGAGCTCTCGCTGAGCGAGGGTGAGGACGGGGATGAAGGAGTATCCCGGTGTGGGGGTGGCGGGTGGGAGGGCGGTGGGGATCGCGGTCGTGGACATGTCTCAAGCGTATCCGCTGCAAGACAGCTCGAACACCATTCCCCCATACCACCGGGTCCAGGGGCACCCTGGTGGGGAGTGCAGAGGGGGGGAGGTGGAAGGGGTTCAGGCTGAAGGCGGAAGGGAGAGCGGCGCAACTCAGGATCATGTCGCCCTGATCGGGTCCAGGGGAACCCTGGTCAGGGGATGCAAGGGGGAGAATCCCCCTTGCCCGCCGGAGGCCTGTCTCGTCGGATATCGTCTGAAGGAGAGTGTATCCAAAAGCGGACAACGTGCCGTATGCACCCTCACCAACCCGCGGGGATTGCAAAGCGAGCGGTGAGCGCCAAACGCCGGTTCCACAAAGGGGATGTCCGTTGTATCCCACGGTTCCTCACGGAAGCGCCTCCGGCGGCAAGGGGGCGAGGCCCCCTTGACCCCAGGACCGTGGCACGTTGGGTTTGACGTAGCAACGTCGTGCCGGCCAGAACGCCGTTCGGCTACTTCTTCTTCGAGTTCAGCTTGAAGTCAATCTTGTTCTCGCCCGCCTGAACCGTCGCCGTCAGGTCCGACTTGTCATTCGCATGCGACGGCATCACCTCCGGCCCCGCATCCCCATCCCGCTTCGAAATCCGGACCGTATGCTCACCCACCGGTGCCCCGGAAATATCCGGGCGATACATCAGAGAATAGACACCCGCCGCGTCCGTTCCGCCGGACGAGAGCGCACCGCTCCCCTTCGGCTCGAACATCACGATCGCCCCCGCCACCGGCTTGCCATCCAGCTCGATGACACCGGTCACGTTCCCCAGTTCGGGAAGGTTCTTCGGCTTTCCCCCGCCGCAGCCGACAAGGCAGGCTGACATGGTGACCGAGACAAACATGGACCAGCGCAACATGAGGAGTCCGTTTAGCAAAAGCCCGAGCCATCGCCGGTGAAGATCCACAGGCCGGCGACGTATCGGGAAGTTCGAGCGGCTTTCAAAAACACGGACGCCTTCCAGGCGCCGCCATCGGCGGCAAGCCCACGCGCTGACGAGATCCCGCTCGCGCGCTCGGCCACCACCATTCAACATTTCCCTGCGGAGTTCAGAACTCCCCGACCCGCTCCTGTCCGGCCATCGTCGAGATCGCGGTCAAGGTCGCCTGGTTCATGTTCTCGTTCAGGAACCGGACCGAGCCGTCCGCCAGGACCGTCTGAGCTCCCCCCTCATGCGTGCTCCCCGCCCGCCAGGCATATACCCGCCGTTCGCCAACGGGGTTGTTGTACGGCTGGTTCAGGCCGAGGGCCGGGATGATCCAGAACGTGTGGGCGTACTGATTCCAGAACGGCCCGTAGCTGGGGGAGGTCTTCTCCATCGGCGACTCGAGGAGCAGGATCGTGTTCGACGAGCCGTCCTTGATGTGCTCCAGCTTCGCCGCTCCGTTGTAGCCCCACGGCGTGCGGCCGGTCGACTGGTCAGTCGAGTAGTTGAACGGCAGGCGGGTCGTCGCTTCACCGTATTCGTCGCGCCAGTGCGTGAGGCCGTAGCTCGTCCGGTGACCGTAGCTGTAGGCGTACGTCGCGTTCGTCGGCTGGTGCAGGTACTCGTTGAACCCGTCGGAAGGACAGAGGAAGACCGGGACCTTCTTGTCGATCGCCGTCTGGGCGGTGAAGCTCGTCGGCGCGGAGCAGCTGAAGTACGCCCCGCCGGAAGGGCGGTTGAAGTCGATCTGGTTGTAGAGCGCGCCCAGCTCGACATACGGAAGGATCAGCTCGTAGGCGGTGTGGTTGAGGATCTGGCCGGCGGGGAACAGGTCTCCGCAGCTCGACTTGCCGGGATTGATCGTGGCCGCGGGGAGCGTGCCGTGCGTCTCATGATAGCTGTGGATCGCGATCCCGATCTGCTTGAGGTTGTTGGCGCACTGCGACATCCGCGCCGCTTCCCGCGCCTGCTGGACTGCCGGAAGGAGGATCGCCACGAGAACCGCGATGATGGCAATGACAACGAGCAGTTCAATGAGCGTAAAGCCCCGGCGCACACGACTGGTCATCAGCAGCAACGACTTTCCGTGAAGTGGATGCGCGCGGTCGAGGAACCGGCGCGACGAGCCCGCACGAGAACCAGGCGAAGGCCGGTTCAGCCAACAGCGAGACGTGCTGAACGGTCAAGCAAACAACGCGCCTTGCCGATGCCCAAATGGACGAGTCGGCGCATGCCGTGACGGTACGAACGATTAGGACACGCACATTCCGACAGGATCGTCAGGAACGCGCGCGGCCTGCCCGCCCGCGCCACACGGCTGCAACCGAATGGGGCATCACGCCGGAACCCTGTCCCGCGCGTTTCCGCGGCACTTCACTCGCCGGTCTTGTCAGCCACCTGGATCTGGTTCTGGAGCAGCGCGTCGCCGATCCGGTCCGCGGCCGCTTCCATCAGCGAGTTGGAGAGCGTGATCTCCTCGGAGCTTCCGTTCTTCTTCTGGAAGACCATGTAGTAGTTCGTCCGTCGGCGACGTCCCGAGGTCCGCCGCTTCGTCAGGTCGACGCTCTTGATGTCGGCAAAAGCGATCTGGTGGACCGTCGGATAGGCCCAGAATCCCCATCGCGTTTCCAGCGTCTTGGCGTCGACCGTTACGTGATCGAACCAGCTGATCGGAGCGAAGCCGACCGTGAAGGCGGCGATGGCGACCGCTCCCAGCCAGCCGCGCCAGTCTTCCTTTCCGGCCAGGAGACAGACTCCGGTGCCGATCGTCCCTCCGACGAGGATCGCGATGGAGACCCACCACTCATACATATAAACGGCGCGGTCCCCTTCGACCGACTCCTTGGTGCATCCGCACAGAGTCAGGAGTCCACACAGCACGAGCGCGCGCATTGCCGTCATCATGAGCCCCTAGAAACGACCGGTTCGTAACAAGAAACCCCGCACGGCGAATGAGGGGTCACACCGGCACTGTACCGCGCGGCCGACCGTCTGCAATTCAGGTGGTCTTCAGGGACTGAATGCTAGGGGGGGCGAAGTGTCTTGGCCCGATGGCTCGGACGATGTCCTTGCCGGCACGACGATGATTGCTCAAACCCAACGTGCGACGGCCGCTGGGGTCAAGGGGCCAAAAAAACAAAGGCCCCCTTGCCGCCGGAGGCACTTCCATGAGGAACCGTGGTAAGCAACGGACGGCCGCTTTGTGGAACCGGCGTCGAGAACTCCCCGCTCGCTTTGCACACCCCGCGGGTTGGTGAAGGGGCATACGGCACGTCGTCCGCGTCTGGATACTCACTCCTTCAGACATCGTTCGACGGCCAGGCCTCCGGCGGGCAAGGGGGATTCTCCCCCTTGCATCCCCTGACCAGGGTGCCCCTGGACCCGGTTATTCGCCTCCTCGACTGGCGACGGCCTCCGATGGCTGAGTCGCGGCACTCGGATCATCCACAGGCTCGGCAGCCGACTTCCCGCGACTTTCGGACTCACACGATGGCAGATCAATAGTTTCCCCGTCGTTCCTCGCCACGAGCTTGATCAGCACGTCGCGCTGGATGTTGTGCGAGATAAAGCGGGCCGCCCCATCCCCAAAGACCGCGACGATCCCTCCCTCGTGAAAACCGAACAGCTCATCGTTCGGACCACAATCCGGCGTCGTCCACGGGCATTCCGCGGGCCCTCCGACCGGCTTGGCGTGGTTCTGAATCAACCGGACTCCTTCCACCGGCGACCCCGAAACGCCAAGCGCATTGTCCGGATCAGCCCAGCGGTTCGGACAGCGGAACCCGCTGGACTCCGATCCGACCGCCCCGCCGCACGTGTCCCGCGTCCCATCCGGCGCCCGCGCGACACTCCGAACCCCTCCCAGATTCCACAGCAACTGCCGTCCCGCGCATTCGGCAACAGCCATCGTGTTGCTCGTGCCGTCCGTGATCCACCCCATCGGAGTCGGCGGCAGCGACAGCATTCCGTCGAATCGCGCACCGCGGTCGGCCGGCGTGGCGGGGTCGCGCTTGCCAATCGGCACCCGGCGCAGCGGATTCTCCACGATGACGACATCGGTGAAGACGGTCGGGGCATAGTCGGTCTGCCCATACCCCGCCGGATCCTCGATCGAAACCGGATTGCCGGGACAAAGAAGGTCCGCCATCCGGGTCCGGGCGATCTCCCGGTTCATCCGACTGGCGGGAGAGTCATCGGCGGCGTTGTACTGCCGATCCAGCGCCACCGCCGAGTCGCGAGGAGCGTTCGCCAGGTGCGGCAGCAGCAGCGTAAACGTGCTCTGCGGGTGAAACACCGTTCCGTTCGGCTCGATCGATGGATTGACCGTGACATCGATCTCAAGAGGCGGAACATCGGGCGACCTGGGCTTCCAGGCGGTCCCCTTTCCGCCGGAGGGGAAGCGGCGATGAACCTGCTCATAGCCATGCAGGGCCAGGCCGATCGCCCTCAGGTTGTTGCGGCACGTCTCCCGCCGGGCGGCTTCTCTTACGGACTGGACCCACGGCAGCGCCACCGCGGTCCCGACCAACAGCACCGCCCCGGCGATCGCCACTTCGACCGCGGAAATCCCCGACCGCCGCGCGCAAGTTCCCCTGCTGTTCCTCATGATCGGCCTCGTCCAAGCTTCGGATCAGAACCGCCCTGATCTACGGCGGTCCCCGGCCGGAGCGACAACCGAATCCCGGGAATTCTTTCCCGGCGACCGGGGCCGACGCGGGGCGAGGAAAGCAGGGCGAAGCGATCCCGATCCCTTCGCATCGGCACTGGCCGCGATACGCGGCCGTGTTGTTGCGGGTGCGGTTCCGCCGTCTTATCCTGCTGCGTTCCTTGTGACGTGGATGATGGTTCGTGATCGCGGCCGGACGGTGTCCGCCGCCTCCCCTGAGACGGTCCTATGAAGCTGCAGTGCTCCCGTTCGCTCCTCGCCAACGCCATCGGCACGGTGGCGGTGGTCGTCCCCTCGCGGACCCCCAAGGAGATCCTGCGGAACATCAAGCTGATCGTCGCCGACGGGACCGCCACGCTCATCGGCACCGACCAGGAAGTCGGGATCCGCCACGTCATCCCCGAAATCTCGACCACGTCGACCGGCGAAGTTCTGCTCCCGACCGCCCGGATCAGCGCGATCCTGCGGGAAGTCCAGGACGACACCGTCTCGCTCGAAGTGACCGAAGACGCCCTGTGGGTCCGGACCGCGCACAGCGAATTCCGCCTCTCGATCGAGAATCCGGCGGAGTTCCCAGACGTCGCCGCGTTCAACGAAGAGAACTACCACGTCGTCCCCGGCAAGACCCTCAAGCAGGGGATCCAGCGGACGCTGTTCGCCGCCGACGTCGAGAGCACGCGGTACGCCCTCGGCGGCGTCCTGATGGAGCTCCGGCCGCAGCAGATGACCCTCGCCGCCACCGACAGCCGCCGCCTGGCGGTCTACCGCGCCCCGTGCTCCGCCCAGGGGAGCGTCTCCGAGGAAGTCGGGACGCCGGTCATTCCGTCGAAGGCGATGCAGCTCATCGAGAAGAGCATTCAGGACCTGGAGAAGGACGTCCACATCGCGATCCACCACAACGACGTCCTCGTCCGCTCCGGGAACTCGACGATTTACGCCCGGCTCGTGGAAGGCCGCTTCCCGCGGTACCAGGACGTCATCCCGCAGAGCTATGAAGTCGAGATCCCGCTCGTGACCGGTCCGATGCTCTCCGCCGTCCGGCAGGCCATGATCGTCCAGAGCGAAGAGAGCAAGGGTGTCGACTTCGTCTTCGACAACGGAACGCTGACGCTCAAGAGCTCGGCCAACGACATCGGGACCTCCCGCGTCGAGCTGCCGATCAGTTTCGACGGCAAGAAGATCGACATCACCTTCGACCCGAAGTTCGTCGCCGACTTCCTGAAGGTCCTCGACCCGACGAGCCAGATCTCGCTGAACCTGATCGACGAGAACAGCGCGGCGGTCTTCAAGTCGGACGACACCTACACCTACGTTGTGATGCCGCTCGCCAAGGACTGACTCCTGAGGCCGCCGATGAGCTGGAGCCGGAGGATTCGTGCGGGAGTCGTCGGCCTGCTGGCCGTCGCCAGTCTCGCTCCCGCGGAAGCGTGCTGCCCCGCACCGCCGGCCGGGCGGCCGGTGCTGAACTCCGACCAGACGGTCATCCTGATCTGGGACAAAGCCAGCCGCACGCAGCACTTCATCCGGAAAGCCTCCTTCCGCGGAGAGTCCCGGGACTTCGGCTTCCTCGTCCCCACACCCGCCGAGCCAGCGCTGGAAGAGGCGGGAAACGAGGCGTTCCCGCTCTTTGAAGGGCTGACCGCACCGGCGATCCAGGTTCGGGAGCGGATGCCAGGTATCGGATGCTCGGCGGAACCGTCCGTGCCAGCTCCCTCCGCGTCGGTCCGCGTGCTCCAGGAGAAGGTGGTGGCCGGGCTTCAGGCGGCGGTCCTGGCGGCGGACTCGTCGTCCGATCTCGTCGACTGGCTGCGCGACCACGGCTACGAGCATTCGCCGGCGATCGCGGAGTGGGTGCAGCCTTACGTGGAGCAGGGCTGGCTCCTGACCGCGCTGAAGGTCGCCGACCCGCAGGCGTCCAAGGGGAATCGGATCGAGGCGTCGGCCCTCCGGATCTCGTTCCAGACTGACGCGCCGCTCTTTCCCTACCGCGAACCGTATTCCGAGCAGGCGATCAGCGCGGTTCGGCCGCCGGAACGGCTGCTGCGGATCTACTTTGTCGGAGACGCTCGCTACGGCGGATCGCTTTCCGCCGGAGCGCCGTGGACGGGGCGCGTCGCGTGGTCGGGACCGCTGGATGCGTCGTCGCGACAGGAAGCGGTCCGTCTGCTGGGCCTCAGCGATGCCCCGACGCCGCCGGACTGGTGGCTGACGGAATTCGAAGATCCCTGGCCGTACGCGAAGGCGGCTTCGGACCTCGTGTTCCAAGTCGATGCCGACCAGTCGCAGGTCCGCCGGCCGCCGCTGATCCAGTTCGTCGACGCGCCGCTGCTCGTGCAGATCTTTCCGTGCTTCGCGGTGCTGCTGCTGGCCGCCTTCCCGCTGCTGTTCGTTGTTCGGCTGACCCGCCGCGCGAACCCTGCCGCCTGATCCGCCGACTCGGGTTCGGTTCAGGACTTACCGAGTTCCTGGGAACGCTGGGCGGCGGTGAGGACCGCGTTCATGAGGGCGGCGCGGACGCCTCCCCGTTCCATCTCGTGCAGGCCCGCGATCGTCGTTCCGCCGGGGCTGGTGACGGCGTCCTTGAGGGAACCGGGGTGCTCGCCGGTTTCCAGGACCATCTTGGCCGCACCGAGGAGCGTCTGGGCGGCGAGCTGCGTGGCGACGGTTCGCGGCAGGCCGGCGCGGACGCCGCCGTCGCTCAGGGCTTCGATGATCTGAAAGGCGTAGGCGGGGCCGCTTCCCGAGAGGCCGGTGACGGCGTCGAGAAGCGACTCAGACACTTCGACCGCGATGCCGACGGTGGAGAGGAGTTTCTGGACCGTCGCGGCGTCGTCGCGGTTGGCGGTTCCGCCGAGGGCGAAGGCGCTCGCTCCCGCTTTGACGAGGCACGGGGTGTTGGGCATGACGCGGACGATCCGCCGGTTGTCGCCGAGGGCCGCGGCCATGCGGGAGAGTGTGATGCCGGCTGCGATTGAGATCACGAGGTGCCGGTCGGTGAGCGAATGCGAGACGGTCGCCATGACCTCGGCCATCTGCTGCGGCTTGACCGCGAGGACGAGGATGTCGCTCGACTGGATGACGGAGTTGTTCTCAGCCGCGGTGCGGGCGCCGGTGGCGTCCCCGAAGTGTTTGCGGGCGGAGGGAATGACGTCGCTGGCGACGATGTTTTCGGAGGCCGTGAGGCCTCCCTTGATGAATCCGGAGGCGAGGGCGGTGGCCATTTTCCCCGCGCCGATGAAACCGATCTTCATGGTCTGTTCCGACTTTCCGTCTGTCTGAAAAACACGGGTGGCGGCATCGGCGGGGCGTTTGCACCGCTTCCCGTTTCTTCGCCGTCCCTGCCGAGATTCCCGCGCCCGCAGTCAACCCGCTTTGTTCGTGTGCCGCGTTCGCGTTACCAGCCGAGCGACATGTTGGTTTCGATGGCTCGCTGGGCGTCGTGGAGGTCGGTGCCGGTGGAGCTCATGTAGAGGCGGATGGCGTGGAGTTTGTCGCCGGAGGCCTGGGCGAGGCAGTCGCGGGCGACGTCGCACGGTTTGGAGGGGCCGGCGATGCCGAGCATGCCTTTCGAGATGACCCACAGGTCGCGGGGGCGTTTGGTGATCCGGACGACGTCTTCTTCGGGGTAGTGTTCCCCGGCGATGCGGCGGGCGGTGTCTACGGAATCGGCCCAGCTGATCATGATGTGGGCGTTGGTTTCGATCTCGAAGAGCGGCATGGACGGGGGTCTCCTGCGTTCGGCCACCGGTTGGTGCAATCGGTCGAGTATATGCACGGTGGAAAATCTGCGTCCACGTCGTTGTCAGGCCCCTTTTCGCCGGGTCCAGGGGGTCCCCCTGGTGGGGAGTGCAGAGGGGCAACGCCCCTTTGCCCGCCGGAGGCCCTCTCGTCGAGAGATGTCTGAAGGAGATCGTGTCCAACCGCGGACGACGTGCCGTATGCCCCCTCACCAACCGGCGGGGTGTGCGAAGCGAGCGGTGAGTCCTCGACGCGGGTACCACAAGGGGGACATCCGTTGCTTACCACGGTTCCCCATCGAAAATGCCTCCGGCGGCAAGGGGGCGTGTGCTGTTTTCTTGGCCCCTTGACCCCTGGCTGCCGTGGCACGTTGGGTTTGAGCTAAGGACGTCGTGCCGGCGAGGACGGTGATTGCCACCTCTCACAAACGGATCTGGTCCAGAATCGTCGGATCCTGAATCTCCCGGTCCCGCGCCAGCAGCAACACCTTCGAAATCACCTCCGCCGTCCGCGGATCATCATCCGCAAAAGGGAGGAACAGCCGCCCCCGGTGCTGGGCATGCACCGGAACAACGCACAGGGCACCCCCCGGCATCCTGTGAACCGTCCCGCTCCCCAGGTGCACGCTGTAGTCCGCCAGCTCCCCGCTGATCGCCACGTGCGATCCCTTGATCCGCACGTTCTTGAGCCCCAGGAGCTGGCACGTCTCGCGGACAAGAGCCGTCCGCATCTCCACCGTCGACGCACTCGCCTCCGGATCGACACCCCCCGCATGCGCGACGCTCACCACCAGATCGATGTCCCGCATCGTCTCACTGAAGAGCCGCGGCGGAACATCGGCCAGCTTGAGGTTTCGCGCCTGGTCCCGCTTCGAGTACGTGATCGTGTCCAGCGTCAGCCCCTCCACCTCCAGCGGCGTAAACGCCCCCCAGCGGAAGTTCACGCTGGCGACAATCTCCTCCTCATAAAAGACCTTGAAGACCCCGTCCTGCGTGTTCCAGCCCCGCGTCCCCCACAGGGCCATCCCCTGCGTCGGCTGCACCTGCTGCCCGGCGTATCGCTCGGACTTGTCGCCGGTCGCCTTCTCCTGCTTCGTGACAACGTACAGCTCGCGGAACACCTGCTTGAACGGCTGAACCCGCCCGGCCGTGAACGCCTCGTGCTGCCACTTCGCCCACTCGCCGCTCTGGAGCAGGTCGTGCGGATGGGCGATCCTCAGCCGCGTCCCCTTCTTGATTGCAACACTCCCGCCGGCGTGCGTCCGGAGCGCCTTGCCCCCCCGGTCGGGATACCCGAGCGCCCCGTCGCCGATGAGAACCAGCTTCTCGAGGAGCGGCGCGACGAGCGCATGCCGGCTCAGTTCGATGAGCTCCGTCGACGAGAACTCGTCGCCGCGGCACATCGCTGCTTCGAGCGCCTGCCGCTGCCGGGAGGTCTGCCGCTTCAGCTCCCGGCTCCGCTCGTAAAGCACGGCGATCGGTGGGTGCTTCTTGACCGCCGGCGGAACCGACTTCAGCTCCTTGCTCCCCTTGGTGACGACGATCCGCGGCTGAAGCGCGTCGTCGATCGAGAGTGACACATCGACGCCATCCTTCGACTCCGTCGCCGCGCCGTCCCGGAGGTCGCTCCATTCGCCGGCCCCCATCGCCCAGTCGAGCCGCAGGGCGTCGGCATAGCCGGCGGTGCTGGCGAGGTTCTTGAGACCGATGTCGAGCGACCGGAGAGCTTCGGGCTTCGTGAGGCCGCTCAGAGTGCGGGCATAGCGGGCGTACGCCTGGAGGATGTCGAACCGCCGCTTGAGCTCCGGCTCCCGCTTGGCCCCGCTCGGCAGCGGGTAGAGACCGAGCAGACGGACATGGTCCTTGAGGAAGCGTTTCTCGATCCCGGCGATCAGCTCGTTGAGACTCGCCTCGCCAAGCAAAACGTCGGCGATGAGCTGGGCCTTCTTGGCCTGGGCCGCATTGGAGGCGAAGCGGGCGGACCGGGCGAGGCGATCCCACCGCTTGGGGCCGAGTGCGGCAGAGACCTTCTGGAACCAGCCGACGTCGATCGCGCCGGCGACCCGGTCGGTGTCGCTCAGGGCGGTCCGCTCCAGGATCAGCCGCTCCCACGTGGAAAGCTTCCGCCGGGGAGGGCCCCCCTCGGCGGCGCCGTCCGTCGCCGCGTCTTCGTCGGCCTCGGTTTCGGCGGTCGGCTCGTCGGCGATCCCCGCGCTCTCGGCCGCCTGGGCTCCCATCTCCGAGCCCCACATGAACCGCATGTGAGCCAGGAACCAGTAGAGCCCTTCGGCCAGTCCGTCCCATCGGAAATAGTTCTCGACGAACTTCGTCCACTGCGGGGCCAGGAACGCCAGCTCGATCAGCCGGTCCTCAGGGAAGGCCCCCGCCTTGATCTCCTTCTTCATCCGCGCGGCGAAGCTCTCTTCCGTGTCTTCAGGCCCCGGGTAGGTGATGCTGGCGAGATGCGTCAGCGTCGGCAGGCGAAGCAGCTTCGAATCCTGCCGCCACCCGGTGTGGGGCTTGAAGCCGTTTTTCCCGAGCGCCGTCATGAGCCGTACGAGCGTGTCGAGCCCGGAGAGCGACTCGATCGCATGGGCCACCTCGGTCGCCGCGGTCGGGACGTCTCCCCGCTCCAGCTCCGACTCCAGCACCACCGCGCGGATCCGGTTCACGAGGTCCGCGACCTCGGGGCAATCCTTCAGGAGCTTCTGCTCGGTCGGTTCAGGGCGGCGACGGGTGAGACTCGACAACGTCGTGAAGCCCGTGTTCCGATAGAGGCCCCCCGGAGGACGGGGACCGACGAGCTCGTCGGCCACGTCGTGCAGGTTTGCGAGGCCCGCCCGGTAAGCGGCGAACAGCACGTCCGCACCGGGGCGGTCCCGCGTCGCCCCCGGGACCGGTTCGTCGAGCCAGTGCTGAAGCCGCCACAACCGCTCGACCCGCGACCGTTCCTTGTCGGTCTCCTTGCCGTCCAGCCCGATCATCCAGTCACGGACGATGCCGAGGTGACCGCGCCAGTCGCCGGAGGAGCCCAGCCCGTATCGACTGCCGAGCCCCTCGTCGGATTCGTCGTCGTCATCGTCTCCCTCCTCGTCCTCCTGATCGCCGGCCGTGGGACGGAGTGCCTCGAGTTCCTGGACCGGAACGACCGCGCACAGGTGCTCGGCGCAGTCCATGAGGAAATCGTCCTCCCCCTGCGGCGGATGCAGGACGCCCATCCAGCGGATGATCGCCGCCACGGTTCCCGGATACCGGAGCGTGACCGTCCTGTCCGCTTCAATCGGAGCGAGCATCGGAGCGCGATAGGGCTTGCGATGGACCCACGCCTGAAAATCCTTGAACGAATAGCCGGAGATGCACGGCCACCACGTCTCGGCCCGCACGAGCTCCAGACCGTCGGGATCGCGGCTCTTCTTCGGCCGCGACTGGAACCACTCTTCCCACACCTCCCGGAGCGGAAGCCGGTCCGGCTGCTGCGGCTTGCCATCGAACCGGGGGGACGGAAACCCATAGGTCACCGTTCCGAGGAGCTGCGTCTGATTGTTGTAGGTGTCGGTGACGATCGGCGTCTCGCGGTGCTTGTCGACCAGGTCGTCGAGGTCCTTGAGGCACGCGATGGCGGCGGGGGTGATGACCTTGACCTTGCGGGTCTTCGGCGGCGCGGGCCGGGTCCGCTTCTGCGGGTCCATCAGCCCCAGGCCGTTGTCGAGGGTCAGGACGTTGACCGCCGCCCTGGTCCGGACGATGACGTCGATCTGCTGCCGCTCTTCGGCCGTCGGCTTGGGACGCCGGACGAGGTACTCCTCGACCTGCGTCTGGCAGGCCGCGACCTCCCGCCCCTTCTCGACGAGCTGCCGCAGCGTCTCCAGGCCCGCGAGCCGCTGGTTGGCGTCCTTCGATGCCGCGAGCCGCCCGGCCGAGGCGAGGGCGTCGGCGTCGTTCCGTTTCAAGATGAGGCCGATGACGCCGCTGCGGAGGTCCCCTGCTTTGCGGGTCAGCATCCGCTCCAGCTGCTCGATCTCGGGATCGGTGAGTTCGATCTTCCGGAGCGCGGCGAGCGACGTGGCCCGGACATCGGCGGAGTTGTCTCCGCAAAGCTCGACGAGGGCCGCGCGGGTCGCGGCGTCCCAGCTCTTCTGACTGGTGAAGAGCTCGATCACGTGCCGCCGCCGCCACGAGTCGAGATCCGCGAGATACGGCAGGAGGCGGGTCGGGGGACGGTCCCCCAGGAGACCGAGCAGGCAGCCGGCAGCGGTCTCCCGCCCGACCTTGAGCTTGGTCCACGGCCACAGGATCTCGGGAAGCTCCGCCGCCTTGGCGGGGAGCCGCTCGTACAGCCGCTCGGCCCGTTCGAAGGCGTCGGGCGCCCCCGCGGGGCTCTGCGGTTGCCCCGTCGCGAAGTTCCACTCGTTGGCGCTGGTCAGAACCCGCGTCGCGATCCGCAGGTCCCCGTCATCGCTCGCCTGCCAGGCGGCCGCGTCCGCCTCCGGCAGCCCGAGGTTCTGAAGGTGCGCCAGGGCGGCGAACCGGATCTCCGGGGACTTGTGCTTGAGGAGTTTCTCCGCCGGCGCGATCGACGCGGGGGCGTCCTCAAACGCGATGCACCACAGGGCCAGATAGATCGACTCCGCGTCCGTGCCGGCGAGTGCCTTCTTGCGGGCGGTGGGATCGTCGAGGAGCGCGAGGAGCCGTTCGAGCGTGCGGTTGATCGCCGCCGGGGACTCCGTGTCCCAGCCGTAGCCGAGCCAGACGTCGACCGCGCGGATCACCGCGGCGAACCGCACGAGGTTCTGGTCGACGATGATTCTCAGGATCCGCCGGAATGCCTGCGGGTGAGCGAGGTCGACCGATTCGAGGATCGCCTGCCGCAATCCCTCCTGCCGCTGCGCGGCGAGGAGCATCTTCTCCATCAGCTCCCACCCCTCGAGGCGGGAAGACATCAGCAGCCCGCAGACGACGTGCGGCCCCATCCCGCTGATCTCGTTCTCGTTGCGGGCGCACTGTCCGAGGAGAGCGAACATCGCGTCCCCCGCGGGACCGCCGGCGTCGACGATCGCGGCCGCCAGGGCTCCGATTTGGGTCGCCGAATATCCGTACCCGAGATAAGGGGCCCAGGCGACGAGCCATTCCGGACGCAGCACGTCTTCCCGGTACTGCTCCGCCTGCCGGAGGAGGGCGTCCAACCAGATCCAGCGGACCTCGAGCGTCGCCTCCGGGCGGCCGGGAGCGCGAAACGCCTTCTTGGTGTGGCTGTGCTGGTAGGGTCCCGACTTGCGGCTGTGCCAGCCGGCCGCGATCTCGTCCGTCAGGTGTGGAAAGTAGACCTTCAGGACCTGGAGCCGCTCCTTCTCCGAGAGGGCGTCGAACTCTTCGAACGCCTCCTTCTGCCGTTCGCGGTTCGAGTTCGTCCGGCGGATGGCTTGTCCCTGCCCATCGAGGTCCCGCAGGCCGAACGCCGTCGCGGCGAGGCGCTTCGGCAGCCGGAGGATCTGGTCGGCGAACCGGGGCCTGTCGTCGTTCGAATCCGCGTCGGGAACCTCGAACTCCTTGAGCCGTTCGCGAGCAACTTCGGCCTTCAGCACGTCGGACTCCAATCACGAAAGGGGGAGAGGAGAAGAGGGAGCGGCCCCGGGCGGATGCCGCACTCTGACGGGAGACTGTGAAGAGACGTTGAACCGTAGCGACCGGGCGGCCGGTTCGCCCGGACCGATTATCCGCCGGCCAGGAGCGTGAGCCGGATGAACGTGATCCGGCTGTCGTCCTGGAGGGGAATCAGCTGGTCGAGCCCCGTGTAGTCGATGCCGTCGACCACCACGAGGAAGAGGCCGTCCTGGAAGGCCTGCAGGGCCGTGGCGACCGCGGCGTCGGGATCGACCGGCTGCTGAGGGACTTCGCTCCCACCCATCGCGATCCGGCCCCGCTCGGCCGCCTCGTCGATCTGCCGGGCCGTCAGGACGCGGACGAGCTGGTCCTGCTGCTGCCGCTGGCGGAAGGCTTCGACCTGATCCCGGACGACGCGGTCGAGGATGCTCCTCAGAGGAGTCCCTTCCGGACGCGAGACCTCCTCCGGCAATGGCCACGACCAGTCCGCAAAGAGGGGCCGCCTCTGCCCCAGCGACTTCCCCGACACGACCGGCATCGTCCGCCCTCCTGTGCCCTGGATTCTTGCTCAGCGAACTCAGTCTGTCGGGCCACCCTCCCGCCGAGCAAGCGAGGCGGGGCGTTCGCCGGATGTTGATCAGGCATGGCGCCACTTCACCGGGGTCCAGGGGTCACCCTGGTGGGGGATGCAAGGGGACCACGCCCCCTTGCCCGCCGGAGGCTTGTCTCGTCGGACACTGTCTGAATCGGACGTTGTCTGAAGGAGATCGTGTCCAAGCGCGGACAACGTGTCGGATGCCCCCTCGCCAACCCGCGGGGACTACGGAGCGAGCGTGGAGTCCTCGACGCCGGTCCCACAATGGGTACATCCGTTGCTTGCCCCGGTTCCTCATGGAAGCGCCTCCGGCGTCAAGGACGCAATTCGAGCCAGCCGGACAAGACATTTTCCATCCTTTCCCTTCACAGACCGTCATTCGAAGAAGGCACCCCATCAGGGAGCTGACGCTCCCCGCTCGCCGGGATCTTGGGCCTGTCCCGGTGCTGGTATCGGCGGACTTTGCCGCTCGGCGGAACTTGATTCCGATTCAATCCGGCGGGGCGGTTTTGCCGATATGGAGGTGTCTGCGCTGGAAAAGTCTCCTCAACCGTGCTGACCGGACTTCCGGAGGCACCTGTCTCCGAGCATTTGCTCGAGCCGGCGCAGAACTCATCGAGGCAGGACATCCTGCGGACACGGATGAACATGGCACGGTTGATGTGGTTGTGCGTCGCGGTCGGCTCGCTGAGCCTGCCTTGGACGTTGCTGGCTGGCGAAGAGATCCCCCCCGCACCGGCGGCGACGATCGAATTGCCGCCCGCTGCCGAGGCGGCATTCTCCGAGTCCGGCGGCGGGACCGCCGCGGTCCCGGAATTCTTTGCCGACTCCTCCGGCGAGATCGTCACCGTTCCGCAGGAGCCGGACTTCGATTCGCTGATGCGGCGGCTGGCCGAACTCGAGAAGTCGGAGCGGAAGCGGACCGACTCCGACAAGAAGCGGGCCGACGAGGACAAGAAGAAAAAGGAGGCCGACGCCAAGAAGCCGACCGTGAAGTGGTCGGGGCAGCTTCAGGCGGACTTCTACTTCTTCGATCAGGACGAGGTGAGCCAGGACACCTACGGCGACATCCAGAACGGCGAAGCATTCCGCCGGGCGCGACTCGCGATGCTGGGAGACTATGGCCCGGCGGAGTACCGGATCGAAATGGACTTCGCGCTCCCCGGCCGGCCGTCGTTCCTCGACGTCTATGCCGGCCTGCACGATGTTCCGCTGCTCCAGCGGGTCCGTGTCGGGCACTTCTTCGAGCCGTTCAGCCTGGAGCGGCTCACGCCGAACCGGTACGTCACGTTCATGGAGCGCGGGTTGCCGGACCAGCCGTTCGCTCCGGCCCGTAACACCGGCATCATGGCCAACGGGACATGCTTCGATGAGCGTTCCGCCTGGGGCGTCGGCTTCTTCCGCTCCGACAGCGATGTGTTCGGGGACGAGGTGGGGGACAATTTCGAGAGTGCGGTCACCGGCCGCATGACGTACCTCCCCTACTACGAGGAGGCGTGCGAGTCCGCCGAGTACGTTCACCTGGGAGCGGCTTACAGCATCCGCGGAGCGAATGCCGGTCAGGTGCGGTTTCGTTCTCAGCCTGAGGCCCGGATTGGTGCCGCGACGCCGAACGTGCCGTTCTTTGTCGACACGGGGAACATTGCGGCGGACTTCTTTCAGTTGATGGGGACGGAGTTTGCGTGGGTCAACGGTCCGTTCTCACTGCAGAGCGAGTTCATGCTGGTTCCGGTCGACGCGACGGCGCAGGGGGACCTGTTTTTCCATGCGTGGTATGTGACCGCCAGTTATTTTCTGACGGGGGAGTATCGGCCTTACAACAAGAAGTTCGGTGTGTTTGACCGGGTGACGCCGAGGCGGGATTTCATGCGGTATGTGGGGAAGCCGGAGGACAAGTGTACGGAGTTCGGTCCGGGGGCGTGGGAGCTGGCGATGCGGCTCTCGCACATTGACCTGAATGACAAGGGGGTCCGGGGTGGGGAGTTGACGGACCTGACCGTGGGTGCGAACTGGTATCTGAATCCGTATCTGCGGGTGACGTTCAATTACATTCATGCGTTTGCGAACAATCCGACGGACGGGCAGTCGGGGACGAATATTTTTGCAACGCGTGTCGGCTTCGAGTTTTAAGACGACGGACAACAAATGCCGCCCCAACCGGGTCCAGGAGCCCCCTGGTGGGGAGTGTAGAGGGGGCCTGTGGGGAGGCGGAAGGGGTTCAGGCTGAAGGCGGAAGGTAGAGCGGCGCAACTCAGAATCATTTGGCCCTGATCGGGTCCAGGGGCACCCTGGTCAGGGGATGCAAGGGGGAGAATCCCCTTTGCCCGCCGGAGGCCTGGCCTGTCTCGCTCTCTCTGAAAGAGCGAGGGTCCAAACGCGGACAACGTGCCGTATGCCCCCTCACCAACCCGCGGGGATTGCGAAGCGAGCGGTGAGTCCACAACGCCGGTACCACAAAACGGTCGCCCGTTGTGTACCGCGGTTCCTCATCGAAGCGCCTCCGGCGGCAAGGGGGCGAGGCCCCCTTGACCCCAGTGGCCGTCGCACAATGGGTTTGAGTTAGCAGCGTCGTGCCGGCAAGGACGATGTCTGAGAAAAGAAGACCTCACGTCTCCTCGCTTGACGGGCCGGTGCCAAACGCGGACCGTCATCGGACCCGTTCCTTAGCGCCCCATGAGCCTCCCATGACCAGCCGCATCGCGCTCGCCTGGTGCCTATCCCTCGTCCTCGGAACCGCCTCACCACTGCGCTCCGCGGAAACGAAAAAGCCGAACGTCCTCTTCATCGCCATCGACGACCAGAACGACTGGATCGGCACCCTCGGCGGACACCCGCTCGTCAAGACCCCCAACATCGACCGCCTCGCCGCCCGCGGAACGGTGTTCCTCAACGCCCACTGCCAGGCACCGCTGTGCAATCCCTCGCGGACCAGCCTGATGCTCAGCCTCCGCCCCACCACAACGGGGATCTACGGACTCGCCCCCTGGTTCCGCACCCTCGATGACTGGAAGGACCGCGTCGCCCTCCCGCAGCACTTCAAAGCCAACGGCTATCGCACCCTGACCGTCGGCAAGATCTACCACGGCGGCGTCGGCGGCCCGAAACTCCGCGAAAAGGAGTTCGACGTCTGGGGAGCCGCGGGAGGAGTCGGAGCGAAGCCCGAGAAGAAACTCATCCCGCCGACCCCAATGGGGGACCACCCCCTCATGGACTGGGGCGTCTTCCCGCACCGCGATGAAGACAAAGGGGACTATCAGGTTGCCACCTGGGCGGTCGAGCAGATCCGCTCCGCCCCGAAGGACGAGCCGTTCTTCCTGGCGGCGGGCTTCTTCCTCCCGCACGTCCCCTGCTACGTCACGCAGAAGTGGTTCGACCTCTATCCGGACGACGACGCCATCCTGCCGCCGGTCCAGGAGAACGACCGCGACGACACCCCCCGGTTCTCGTGGTACCTCCACTGGAGCCTCCCCGAACCGCGGCTGAAGTGGGTTCGGGAAAACGGCCAGTGGCGGAATCTCGTCCGGTCCTACCTCGCCAGCACGAGTTTCGTCGACGCGCAGGTCGGCCGGCTGATGGCCGCCCTCGACGAAGCGGGACTGGCCGAGAACACGGTCGTCGTCCTGTGGGGGGACCACGGCTGGCATCTCGGCGAGAAACAGATCACCGGCAAGAACACCCTGTGGGACCGGTCGACCCGCGTCCCGCTGATCTTCGCCGGCCCGGGAGTCACGCCGGGCGGACGCTGCTCGCGCCCCGCCGAGCTCCTCGACATCTATCCCACCCTGATCGACCTGTGCGGGCTTCCCAAGCGCGACGATCTCGAAGGGATCAGCCTGCTCCCGCAGCTCCGAGACCCCGCCGCCCCGCAGGAGCGGCCGGCCATCACGTCGCACAACCAGGGGAACCACGGAATCCGCAGCGAACGCTGGCGATACATTCGCTACGCCGACGGAAGCGAGGAGCTATACGACCTCCAGACCGATCCGCACGAATGGGAGAACATCGTTTCCAAACCCGCGGGGGCCGCGATTGCGGAGGAGCATCGCCGCTGGATCCCGGACGTCGACGTCCCGCCGGCCCCGCAGAGCGCCCAGCGGGTCTTGACTTTTGACCGGCAAAGGGACGAAGCGGTGTGGGAAGGAACCAAAGTGCATCGAAACGATGCGATTCCCGAGTGATTCCGCCGAAACTGGGATTCTAGAAAACCCGAGCTGATGCGATTTGACAAATAATTCATCAGTACGGTAGGCTAACTGTCCACGTCTTCAAAAATTCGTATAACTGCTGTTGAGTAGGTTGTGATGCGCTCCCATTGCTCCCTCCAGTTGTTGTTGCTTGCGCTGTGCATGAGCGCGGGGTGTTCTGAACCTCCGCCGCCGCCAGTGGTCCAGCCAGACGCTTCAGGGAAAATGCCGGCGTACTACGACCAGTACAGCAAGGGCGGATCCAACCGGTACGGCTACGGACAGGACAAAAAGCCCAAGCCGGGCGAAACACCGGACTCCAAGGCGCCGAACCCGTCCTCCGCGGCGCCGGCGTCGGGTAAATAGCTTCTCGTCTTTTCGTCATCCCCATCTGGTCCCTGCATCTCCTTCTTTGGAGCGTCCTCATGCGCGTCCCTGTCTTTCGCAAGATGAGGCGGGCGTTCACTCTGATTGAACTGCTCGTCGTCATCGCCATCATCGCCGTCCTGGTGGCGATCCTGCTGCCGGCGATCCAGCAGGCCCGGGAAGCGGCCCGCCGCAGCCAGTGCAGCAACAATCTCAAGCAGATTGGCGTGGCCTGCCACAACTACCACGAAGCCTTCGGGACGTTCCCCCATCAGTGGGACGGAACGCTCGACTACCGGAACGCCGCCAACAGCGGCACGGAGACCCGCCCGAACAGCTCCTCCGTCTCCTGGATTACGTCGTCACTCCCCTACCTGGATCAGGCGGGGCTGTACAACAAGTTCAATCAGGTCGGCCTGTTTGAAGCGTCCAAGGGCGCGATCGCGCCGGGCTCCAATGTCGGTTACGATCATCCCGTGGTCCGAGAGGGCGCCCAGACGGCGATCGCGACGCTGCTCTGCCCCAGCAATCCGCAGGCGAAGATTACTCGCGGCGGCTTGCTTTACAACGGCGGCACCGGATGGGCGGACGGCGGCGGCGGCGGCGGACAACAGTACGTCGGCGGCCGCACGGACTACGTCGGCAACATGGGCTTCATCTACTCCGGCTGGAAGGACTGCGGAGGAGCCCAGGGACGCTACGGGGCGCGCTGGACCAGCGAAGTGTGGGTCAACAGCTACGAAGACAATTGGGACGATCTCCCCCGTTATCGCGGTGCCTTCTACTACCGCGGCTCGGCCAAGATTTCGCAGATCTCGGACGGAACGTCCAACACGATCGCCGTGTTTGAGAACCACCACTGGGCGTGGACCTCCAACGCTCCCTCGGAAGCCGCGGCGGACGGACTGTGGATCTCCGCCATCGGTCCGATCATGAACCTGGGCAAGCGGATGAACTCCGGATCGGGAAGCACCCGCAGCGACGGCCCTGCCGGCGGCCCCTACGGCCGCGGCGACTGCCGCTGCACCGGCTGGCAGAGCACCCATGCCGGCGGCGCGCAGGCCCTGTTCTGCGACGGCAGCGTCAAGTTCATCAATGAGAACATTGAGGTGGGCGTGGGACCTGAGGCGACGGCCGAAGGTGGAACCGGCAACGGGAGCTACCAGCCCGGCGTGCAGTCCGCCATCGCGACCGGCTCCGGTGGCGACAAGGCTCCCGCCTTCGAATGATCCCGACCGTCGTTCATGTCTTCACGACCCGCAGCCAAGAAATTGTCTGCGGGTTCTTTCGTTCTCAGGCAGGATCGATCATGGCGCGGCGGCGTGCGATCGCGGCCAATGGCGTGCTGATGCTCCTCGCGTGCCTGTCGGCCTGCCAGCAGCAGCAGCCGTCGACCACTGCTCCTGCCACGCCGCCGGCCCCCCTCAATGCGTCGACCGAGCCAGCCAGCCCGCTCTCCGTTTCTCTCTCGGTCGACCGGTACGGCAAAGGGGACTCAACCACGACACGCAAGCGGGAGCGGGGCCAGGGAGCGGTCCGGTTCACGGATGTCGCCCGGGAGATGGGCGTGTCGTTCCGGTATGACACGGGTCGATCGAGCCGGCGGCTGATGGTCGAGGCGACCGGCGGCGGCGCGGGCTGGGTCGACTTCGATCGGGACGGATGGTGCGACCTGTTCTTCTGCCAGGGGGGAGACCCGGCGGCGGCGGATCTCTCGACGCAGCCGACGGACCGGCTGTTCCGCAGCCTGGGCGGAACGAGGTTCGTCGACGTCACGGTCCCGGCAACCCTGATCGAGCAGCAGTACGGACAGGGGGTGGCGGTGGCGGACTACGACGAAGACGGCTTCGACGACATCCTGGTCACGAACGTCGGCCCCGAATCCCTGTTCCGCAACCTGGGGGACGGCACGTTCGAGGAGCGGGCGGCCGCAGCCGGAGTCGGCAGCCGCCGCTGGTCGTCGAGCGCCGCCTGGGGAGACCTCGACGGCGACGGGGATCTCGATCTCTACCTGTGCAACTACCTCGACTACGACCCCCGCAACCCGCTCCTCTGCCTCAGCAGCACCGGCGAGCCGGGGACCTGCCATCCGGAGGAAGTCCCCCCCTCGCTCTCCGAGTGCTACTTCAACCAGGGGGACGGCCGCTTCACCGAAGAGGCTGGCGAGCGGGGGCTGACCGGCTCGGCGACGAAGGCCCTGGGAGTCATCATCACGGACTTTGACGGAGACGGCCGTCCCGACGTCTTCGTGGCCAACGACACGACGGCGAATCACTTCTTTGCGAACCGCGGCGAGGGACGCTTCGAGGAGGTCGCGGGGCAGGTCGGCTGCGCCACGAACGCGCTCGGACAATACCAGGCCAACATGGGGATGGCCTTCGGCGACTACGATCACAGCGGAACGCCGGACGTCTACATTACGCACTTCACGGACGACTCGGACACCCTGTTCCGCAATCTCGGCGCGGCCGGCTTCGAGGACGTTACCCGCCGCGAGGGGCTGCACGAGCCGACGCTTCCGTACCTCGGTTTCGGAGCGGTCATGGCGGACTACGACTGCAACGGCGAGCAGGACATCTTTGTGGCGAACGGCCACATCGACGACTGGCGGGAGGTCAACGGCGACCCGTGGCACATGCCGAGCCTGCTCTTCTCCTACGACGGCGTGGGCCGCTGGCACGACCGGACCGCCGACGCGGGCCCCTACCTGAAGCTCCCCCGCCTGGGGCGGGCGGTCGCCTCCGCGGACTTCGACGCCGATGGGGACCTCGACCTGGCGGTGGTGAACCAGGACGACGACGTGGCGATTCTGCGGAACGACTCGTCCCGGGGACACTGGCTCAAAGTCCGGTTGCTGGGCCGGCACTCGAACCGCTCCGCGATCGGAGCCAAGGTGACGGTGAAGGCGTCCGACCGGTCGTACGTGCAGCATCTGGCGGGGGGGACGAGCTACTGCTCCGCCCATCAGCCGTTGCTCGCGTTCGGTCTGGCGGAGCATTCCGGGCCGGTCGACCTGCGGATCGTCTGGCCTGACGGAGGTATCGAGGAGCGGAGCGGGGTTGCCGTGGATGGCGAGGTGGTGCTCGTCGAGTCCCGGGAGGGCTGAGGTCGCATGTCCCGTCCAGCGCTGATCGTCGGGATCGCTCTGCTGATGGGGATCGGCGCGGTTGCCGCGTGGACGCTGCGCGATGTCTGGAAGGCCCCGCCGGTCGAGCAGTTCCGGACCAAGCCCGCGGCGGAGACGGAGGGGCACCCGGCGACGGCGACAGAGGCCAGGTTCGTCTCCCCGCCGCGGGACTATGTCGGCAGCCAGACCTGCCGGTCGTGTCACGCCGATCACGCCGCTTCGTTCGCCGGCCATCCGATGTCCCGGTCCGCCTCGCGGGTCGACTTCTCCCGCGATCCGGAGTACCGGGGGGACCTGTCGTTCGAGCCTCCCGCGAGCTCCCGGTTCGTCACGCGTCTGCGGTACGAGGTCCGGCCGACCGAGACCGGTGTCGAGCACGTCGAAGAGTATCGCAATCCGGACGGCAAGAAGGTCGCCTCGCTGGCGGTTCCCGTCGAATTCGCCATCGGCTCCGGCGAAGGGGGGCGGTCCTATCTCACGCGCCGGGGCGAACTCCTCTTCATGTCGCCGATGACGTGGTACGCGCAGAAGAAGGAGTGGAACTTCTCGCCCGGCTACCTGATGGGGAACCTCCACTTCGAGCGGCGGATCGTCGACGGCTGCGTCGCCTGCCACGTCGGGCAGGTGGCCGAGGTGGCGGGAACGAACGATCGATTCACCGATCCCGTCTTCATCGAAGGGGGGATCGGCTGCGAGCGGTGCCACGGCCCCGGAGCGGCGCATGTCCGCTTCCAGGAGACGGGCGAATCGGCGGGCGGCAAGGGAACCGACCCGATGCTCGACCTCAAGACGCTCTCGACGGTGCAGAAGGACGCCCTCTGCATGCAGTGCCACCTGACCGGCGAGGAACGGGTTCTCCGCCCCGGCCGGACCGACTACGACTTCCGGCCGGGAGACCGGCTCGATGACATCTGGGGGATCTTCGTCAAAGGAGACGGGATCTCCGGCGGCCAGACGAGCGAGGTGACGAGTCAGCCCGAACAGATGGTCTCCAGCGCGTGTTACCGCCTCAGTGAAGGGCGGCTCTCATGTCTCTCCTGTCACGATCCGCACTCGGTCCCGACCGGGGAGGAGCGGGTCGCGTTTTACCGCGACAAGTGTGCCTCGTGCCACGGCGCGGGGGACGCCGAGTGCGCGGAACCGCTCGCGATGCGAGAGAAGGCGAGGAATTCCTGCATCGCCTGCCACATGCCGCGGCTGCCGGCCAGCGATGTCCCGCACACCAGCCAGACCGACCACCGGGTGCTGCGCCGTCCGTCCGTCGCGGCGGCCGAGCCGGTGGCGGACGCCGGCGGGGACTCGTCCGGCCCCCGTCTGCATCTCTACCCCGAGCCGGGGGGAACGATGACCGAGGAGGAGCGCCGGCGGCTCGTCGGGATCGCGACCAGCCGGGAGGCGGCCAAGTCGAACCTGCCGGACCTGGCCGCGCGGGCCGCCAAGCTGCTCCAGCCGTGGTGCGAACAGCATTCGCACGACCTGCCGGCGGCTGAAGCGCTCGGCACCGCCTACTGGGTGCGGCAGGACTACCGGAACGCCATCGACACCCTGAGCGCCGCCCTGCGGAAGGCTCCCCGCCGGGAAGGGCTGCTGCGGCCGCTGTTCCTGATCTATCATGAGGTGGAGAACTACTCGAGCGCCGAGAAGGTGGGACGGGAGCTGATCCAACTGAATCCCTACGATCACGAATTCCTGGGACGGATGGCCCACATCCTGGGACAGCAGGGGAAGCTCGACCAGGCGATCGAGATGGCCCGTCAGGCGGTGGCGATCCGACCGTCGCAGTTCCAGATCTGGGGCTGGCTGGCGGAGTCCTACGCCGCGCGAGGGGAGACCGCGGCGGCCGACGACGCCCGATCCCGGTTCCAGATGTTCTCGCCCCGCTCACCGGCGTCGGCCGCCCCCAAGGGCGCTTCGCCGGAGAAGAAGGGGCCGGGGACAGGCGCGAAAGCCGGCCCGCCCGGACCGGGAACGGGAGCCGGAGGGGCAGGGGGAGCGGGAGGGCGTGATCCATGACGGATTCGATGGGAACAAGCGTCTTCGAGCCCGCCCCGCCCCCCCCCGAAGCGGGGAAGCGGGACGGGCGGGTCCGGATGGGCCGCGCAATCGTGCTGATCGCGCTGGGCCTGGCCGGGGCCGCGGTGCTGATCGTCCAGGTCCACGCGACGCTCGCGGCGCGGCGTCTGGCGCAGTATCGCGTCATCTGCCGGCAGCTCGCGGACGACCAGGACTGGGGGGGGCTCGTCGCCGCCGCGGACGCCTGGCGGATCGCCGACCCGGCCGCTGATGATGCCTTGGTGTTCCGCGCCGACGGCCTGGTCCAGCAGGCCAACTATGAAGGGGCGGTCGCGTCGCTCCTGTCGATCCGGAACTCGTACCAGGGGGCGACGCAGGCCCTGGCCGCCTGCGCGGAGATCCAGTTCGCGGACCTCAACCGGGTGTACGACGCCGAGCAGACCTGGCTGCGGATGCTGGCGATCAATCCCCGGACCGACGTCGCCTACCAGCGGCTGATCTACTTCTACTCCATGACGCTCCAGCGGCGGAAACTCGTCGACACGATCCACCAGGCGATCGAGAGGGAATGCGAGCCTCCCGAGGCGTACGTCTACCTCATCCAGTCGAGCTCGCTGAACTTCACGGACGGGGCGTCGGTCCTGTGGCGATGGAAGCAGAACGCTCCTGACGACGAGACGCTCGCGGTGGCGCATGCCGTCTACGCGGCCCGCAACAACGAAGCGGGGTCGATCCGGACGTTCGGACCGGAGGAGTTCGCCGGGGGGGAATTGACGCCGTTCGAGGCGTGCGCCCGCCGTTTTCCGCGGAACCTGGAGATTGTCGCGTTCGCCATCGAGAAGGCGATCGCGGACGGGAACCTCGATGCGGTGGCGAAGGGGTTGGAGCAGGCGCCTCCCGAGGCGGCGACCGATTCGCGGTTCTGGCGTTACCGGGGGCATTTCCTGGCGGGCAAGCAGGACTACGCGGAGGCGCGGACGTCGCTCGGCAAGGCGATCGAGCTGAACGTCTTTGACTGGCGGAACCGGCTTGAGATTTCGACGGTTCAGCGCAATCTGGGAGAGACGGAACCGAGTCGGCGCGAGGGGCGGCTGGCGCTGGATGGCAAGCGGCTGGAGCGGGCCTTGCTGGAGTCGCCGAATGCCCGCGAGCTGTCGGCCGAGACCGTCATGATGATGCGAAACTATCTGACGGAGGTGGGAGACCAGACGGTTCTCGAGGGTTTCTTCCGGCGGAGTGGAAAGCAGCCATAGGCCGCGCACGGCGCAGCGCCGATGGCGAAAGAGCCGGGGTCCAGGGGGTACCCCTGGTGGGGGATGCAAGGGGTCACACCCCCTTGCCCGCCGGAGGCCGTCTCGTCGAGAGATATCTGAAGGAGTGAGTGTCCAGGCGCGGACACCGTGCCGGATGCCCCCTCACCAGCCCGTGGGGACTACAAGGCGAGCGGTGAGTCCTCAGCGCCGCTTCCACAAAACGTACGTCCGTTGTGTCCCACGGTTCCTCATGGAAGCGCCTCCGGCGGCAAGGGGTCGAAACCCCTTGACCCCAGCTGCCGTGGCACGTTGGGTTTGAGCAATGGCAGCCGCGCCGGCCGGGACGCGGCTTGTGTCCACGGAGCAGGACGAGCCGGTAGACTGTCTCGTCGTCTTTCTGTCGGCCCGGCCAGATCGGTCCGACACTCCTTCCTGTTCCCGGACCCGCCCGATGACATCGCGGCCTCTCGCGCTGATCGTCCTGCTGCTCGCGGCGAGTTCGGCCGCAGCCGCCGACAACGCGGCGGAAGTGGTGTTCGTCCGCCGCGTGCAGCCGCTGCTTCGGGAGAAGTGCCTCGCCTGCCATGGTGGGGACGCCGCACGGATCGAAGGGGGACTCGACCTTCGGACGTCGGCCGCTTTAACGACCGGCGGAGACAGCGGCGTTGCCGTGGTCGTGGCCGGTCGTCCGGATGAGAGTCCTCTCTATCTGGCGGCCCGGCGGGATCACGAGACTTGGTCCGCGATGCCGCCGAAGGAGGCTGAGCGACTGACGAAGGAGCAGCTCGGCTGGCTGCGGGACTGGATCGCCGGCGGGGCGCCGTGGCCGGACGACGGACGGATCGCCGCGCTCACGCGAGCCCATCGGGACGAGTGGTCCGCCGAAGACGGCGTGACGGTCGCGACCTCCGGCGGGCTGTCGGCGGACTGGACGAACCGGCGGTACAAGCCCGAGGGACTGTGGGCCTATCGACCTGTCCACAAACCCGCGATCGGTTCGGCGCTGGCCGCCAAGCACGGACATCCGATCGACGCCCTCCTGGCCCTGCGGAGGCAGGCCGGACTGGCGGTCGCCCCGGCAGCGGACCGCCGGACGCTGATCCGGCGGGTGACATTCGACCTCACGGGGCTTCCTCCCGCGCCGGAGGAAGTCGAGGCGTTCGTCGCAGACTCGCGACCGATTGAGGCGGCGTGGTCCGACGTCGTCGAGCGGCTCCTGGCCTCCCCGCACTACGGCGAGCGGATGGCCCAGCACTGGCTCGACGTCGTGCGGTATGCCGATTCCTCTGGTTTCGCGAACGACTTCGAACGCGGGAACGCGTGGCGGTACCGCGACTACGTCGTCCGCTCGTTCAGCGACGACAAGCCGTACGACCGGTTCGTCCGGGAGCAGATTGCCGGAGATGAGATCGATCCGGCCGATCCCGAGATGCTCGTCGCCACCGGGTTCCTGCGGATGGGGCCGTGGGAGCTGACCGGGATGGAGGTGGCCCGGGTCGCGCGGCAGCGGTTCCTCGACGACGTCACCAACAGCGTGGGAGAAACCTTCCTGGCCCAGGCGCTCCAGTGCGCCCGCTGCCACGACCACAAGTTCGACCCAATCCCGACGCGAGACTACTACGCGGTCCAGGCGGTCTTCGCCACGACGCAGCTCGCCGAGCGCGAGGCACCGTTCCTCGCAGCCGAGAACACGTCGGGGTTTGAGGAGCGGAAGTACCTGGAGCAGCGCCGCCGCGAGTATCAGGCGACGCTGAAACAGCTCGAAGAGAAGTCGCTGGCGGCGGCCGGATCTTGGCTGGCCGAGCGGGAGATTGATCCGCAGCCATGGCTCGACGCCGTGGCAGAGGTCCGCGACCGGCAGCGGGGGAACGCCTTCACGGCCGCCCGGAACCTGCTGCTCAAGCGGGGAGTGGCCGAGGACCGGTTCCCGCCGCGGATGCTGGGATGGACGCCCGAGGAGATCGGGCTGGAGCGGATCGCCCGCAAGGGACTGGAACGGCTGGGATGGGAGTTTGACCGCTATGAGCCAGTCGCGCTGTCGGTCTACTGCGGCCGGACGCCGCAGGTCACGAGCATCGTCGCCCCGTTCCGGGTACCGACCGGACGGATGACACAGGGGGAACTGGAGGCGACCTGCATCCTGACGGGGGGCGATCCGTTCGCCAGCGGCGAGCCGGTCCGGCCCGGTGTGTTGAGCGTTCTCATGGAGGGCCGCACGGTCGAGGTGACAGATCAGATCGGAGGCCGACGTCGGGCACTGGCAGACTGGATCGCCCGGGGGGACAACCCGTTGACGACGCGGGCGATCGTGAACCGGATCTGGCTGTGGCACTTCGGCCAGCCGCTCGCCGGGAATCCGAATAACTTCGGATCGACCGGCAAACGGCCGACGCATCCGGAGCTCCTCGACTGGCTGGCCGCCACGTTCGTCGAGAAAGGATGGTCGGTGAAGGAACTGCACCGGGCGATTCTTTCGTCCGCCGCGTACCGCTGCAGCGCGGAGCATCCCGATCGCCGGCAGCTCGCCGAACTCGATCCGCAGGGGACGAGCGACGCGGTCTTCCGGCCCCGGCGGCTCTCGGCCGAGGAGCTGCGGGACGCACAACTCGCGGCGACGGGGGAGCTCAACCGGACACTCGGAGGGATTCCAAACCGGCCGGAGATCAATCTCGAAGCCGCCCTCCAGCCGCGACAGGTGATGGGGACCTTCGCCGCCGCCTGGACGCCCAATCCGCTCCCCAGCCAGCGGCACCGGCGGTCCCTTTACGCTCTCAAACTCCGGGGACTCTCCGACCCGTTCCTGGAAGTCTTCAACAGTCCGGCGCCGGACTTCTCGTGCGAGCGCCGCGAAGCCTCAACCGTGACGCCGCAGGTCTTCAGCCTCTTCAACGGCCAGGCGAGCCACGCCCGGGCGCTGGCGCTCGCGGATCGGGCGGCGCGGGAGACATCGACCGACGAGGCCGCGCTCGATCGATGCTTCGAGCGGCTGTTGTCGCGACGCGCCACAGCCGAGGAACGCGAGGTTTGTCTGGCCCATTGGAAGGACGTCGAGGCGGGCCTCGATCCGACCGCCGCCCCGATGCCACGTCCCGCCCTCGAGGTCCGCCGCGATGCCGTCGAAGAGAACACCGGGGAGAAGTTTTCGTTCCGCGAATCGCTTCCGGCGAACGCGGATTTCGTCCCTGACCTCCAGGCGGCGGAGGTGTCGCGTCACGTCCGGGCGCTGGCTGACGTCTGCCTCGTGCTGATGAATACCAACGAGTTCGCCTATGTGTACTGAAGGCGAGCGGGGGGCGTGAGCCCCCTGATGGTGTCGAACTCTGAGGACAGTCCCCAGACTCGAACGGAGTGAATCGTGGCGGAAGTCGATCGTTGGACGATCCGGAGGAACTGGGCGCCGTGGATCAGGGGGCTGACGCCCCCCGCTCGCCTGTGGGAAGAGGGACCGGTATGACTACGCCGTCGCGTCGCGAACTCCTGTATGGCCTCGGGCTGGGACTCGGCAGCATCGCGCTGTCGTCGCTTCTTGCTGATGAGCAAGGCCCTTCCACGGGAGGGGGACCGCTGGCGCCGCGGGCGGGGCATGTCGCGTCGAAGGCGAAGAACTGCATCTTCCTCATGATGGAAGGGGGGCCATCGCACCTCGACACCTTCGACCCCAAGCCCAAGCTCGATGAGCTGCACCTGCAGGCGTTCGTCCGGGAAGGGAAGGAGAAGTCGGCGATGGAGAGCGGGCGGCGGTACTACGTCCGCAGCCCGTTCCGGTTCCGCAAGACCGGCGAGTGCGGGGCCGACATGGCGGAGAACTGGAGTCATCTGGCCGGTGTGGCCGACGAGCTCTGCTTCTACCGCGGCTGTCAGGTCGACAGCGTGAACCACCCGACCGCGATGTACCAGATGAACTGCGGCAACCGGTTCGGTGGCGATCCGGGGCTGGGGGCGTGGGTGACATACGGGCTCGGCTCGCTGAACCGCGACCTGCCGGGGTTCGTCGTCCTTCCCGAGGTGAGTTATCCGCAGGGGGGCGCGGCAAACTGGAGCAACGGGTACCTGCCGGCGCACTTTCAGGGAACGCCGCTGCGGCCCAAGGGGTCGCCGATCCTCGACCTGCAGCCTCCGGCGGATGTGACGTCGTCGCGGCAGCGGAAGAACCTCGATCTGCTGGCAACACTCAACGCCGCTCATGCGGAGCGGCATCCCGGTCACGACGAACTGGCGGCGCGGGCGGAGAACTATGAGCTGGCGTTCCGGATGCAGACGCAGGTCCCGGAGACGCTCGATCTCTCGGGGGAGCCGGAGCATGTCCACCGGATGTACGGCCTCGGCCAGGAGGCGACCGACGCCTTCGGTCGCAAGTGCCTCCTGGCGCGGAAGCTGATCGAGAAAGGGGTCCGGTTCGTCCAGCTCTACAATGGGACGTGGGACAGCCATGACTTCATCGAGCGGGCCCACGGCAACCTCGTCCGCGGGGTCGACCAGCCGATCGCGGCCCTGATCGCCGACCTCCGCCAGCGGGGACTCCTGGAGAGCACGCTGGTCGTGTGGTGCGGGGAGTTCGGGCGGACCCCGGACAACGGCGTGCGGCAGGGGACCGCGTACGGCCGCGACCACAACCCGCGGGCGATGACGATCTGGCTTGCCGGCGGCGGATGCCGGGCGGGGCACACGATCGGGGCGACGGACGAACTGGGGATGACGGCGGTCGAGGAGGTCCGGCACGTCCGCGATTTCCATGTCACGCTGCTGCGGCTGCTGGGGCTCGACGACAACAGGCTCACCTACTATCACGCGGGGCGGTTCAAGCAGCTGAGCCAGTTCGGCGGCAAAGTGATCGAGCCGCTGATCGCGTGACCGGTCGGTGAGTCGGTTCGCAGCCTCCTCTGCCTTCCGTGGGAGAAGTCCGTGATGACGAGAGTTTTTCGCTTCCGAGTGCTCGTCGCGGTCTGTGTCCTCCTCTTCGCGACGGGGCGGACCCGGGCTGACGAGAAGCCGGTTCGTCCGAATGTCCTTGTCTTTCTGATCGACGACCTCGGAGGCCGGGACATCGCGGTCGACGGATCGACCTTTCATGAGACGCCGCACATCGACGCGCTGGCCCGGTCGGGTGTCCGGTTCACCGACTTCTACTCAGCCCATCCGGTCTGTTCGCCGACGCGGGCCGCGCTGATGACCGGCAAGGTCCCGCAGCGGCTGGGGATCACGGACTGGATCCATGCCGGGACTACGGTCGCGCTTCCCGCGGCCGAAGAGACGCTGGGGGAAGCGTTCCAGTCGCACGGTTATCAGACCGCCTACTTCGGCAAATGGCACCTTGGGGAGTCGGACGCCGATTTCCCGAAGCATCACGGCTTCGAATGGACGCGGTGCGTGAATCGGGGAGGCCAGCCGGCGTCGTATTACGCCCCCTTTCGTCGGCCGAGAAAGGGAGACGAACCGAACGGCCTGGATGTCCCGGACCTCGCGGACGCTCCACAGGACGCCTACCTGACCGACGTCCTGACCGGCCGGGCGATCGAGTTCCTTCGCCAGCGGGATGCGGCGCGGCCGTTTCTCCTCTGCTTCGGACACTACGCCGTCCACACGCCGATCCAGCCTCCTAAGGGACTGCCGGCGAAGTATCAGGAGAAGCGGGCAAAGACCTTTCGTGCGGGCGAAACACCGACCGTCCCGGCACCGTTCGATGCGGTCTCGCGCGGCCGGCAGGACAATCCGGACTACGCCGCGATGGTGGAGAACCTCGACACGAACATCGGCCGGATGATCGCCGCTCTCGGCGAGCTGAAGCTGCGGGAGAACACGATCGTGGTCTTCACCTCCGACAACGGCGGTCTCTGCACGCTCGCCCGCGGGAAACCGGGGCCGACCTGCAACCTGCCGCTCCGGAGCGGGAAGGGGTGGACCTACGAAGGGGGGATCCGGATCGCGACCTCGATCTCCTGGCCGGCAGGGCTCAAGCCCGCCGTTGCGAACGTTCAGGGTTATACGGCCGACCTCTATCCGACGCTCCTCGAACTGTGCGGCCTGCCGCTCCGTCCGGGGCAGCACCGGGACGGGGTGTCGCTGGCGGACGTTCTCCGCGGGGGCGAGCCCGGTCCGCTTCGCGAGCGGGACTTGGCCTGGTACTACCCGCATGAGCACGGTTCGGGGCACAAGCCGTCGGCGGCGATCCGCAGCGGCCGGTGGAAACTCGTTCACTTTCTGGGGAGCGGGCGGTCGGAACTGTTCGATCTGGAGAACGATCCCGGCGAGACGACCGACCTGAGCGCCATCGATCCCAACGGTGCCGCGCGGCTTGAGGAGCGGCTCAAGAGCTGGATCGCCGAGACGACCCGCTGAGGCGGCCGGGCTCGCGATCCGTTGGACTTCGGCGGCCATGCGAAATCCCCGTGAACACTCTCGAAGTTGTCATACGGAGGCGGTTTGCGCGGCGAACCGGTCGGTTGTTCGGGGGTATTGAACTCGCTACAAACGCGCGTTCCGCAGACGTTCTCGGTTTCCCGGCCTGGCGGGGTGTCCAGGAAGCATCTGTCCCGACCTGTTGGTGTCGCCGCCCGGAGGCGTGCTCAGCGCACTCCCCTGCCGAGCCGGCGGCCATCGTCCAACTGTCCCGGACAGCCACGAAGTTCTGGAGCGAGTTTTCATGGCCAAGTCCCCCATTCATGTCGCCATCACCGGCGCCGCCGGAAACATCGGATACGCCCTGACGTTCCGCATCGCCAGCGGGGAAGTCTTCGGTGCGGATCAGCCGGTCGTCATGCACCTCGTCGAAGTCCCGCCGGTCCTGAAGGCCCTCGACGGGGTCGAGATGGAACTGGAAGACTGCGCGTTCCCGACGCTGGCAGGCGTCAAGAAGGCTTCGAGCGACAACCTCCACGACGCTTTCGCGGACTGCAACTGGGTCCTGTGCGTCGGCAGCATCCCCCGCAAGGACGGGATGGAGCGGGCCGACCTGATCCGCATCAACGGGCCGATCTTCACGAACACCGGCAAGGCGATCGAAGCGACCGCCGCGAAGGACGTGCGGGTGCTGGTGGTCGGCAACCCGTGCAACACGAACTGCCTGATCGCCATGCACAACGCCCCCAAGGTCCCCCGCGACCGGTGGTTTGCGATGACGATGCTGGACCAGAACCGCGCCGTGAGCCAGCTCGCCAAGAAGGCGGGCCGTCCGGTGGCCAGCGTGAAGCATGTCGGGATCTGGGGGAACCACTCCGCCACGCAGTATCCGGACTTCTACCACGCGACGATCGACGGCCAGAAGGCGACGGACGTCATCAAGGACGAAGCCTGGCTGCAGACGACGTTCATCGACACCGTGCAGAAGCGCGGGGCGGCGGTGATCAAGGCCCGCGGCGCATCGAGCGCCGCCTCGGCGGCCAACGCAGTCCTCGACTCGGTGAAGGCGGCGGTCCGTCCGACCGGAGCGGGCGACTGTGCCAGCCTCGCGGTGTGCAGCGACGGGAGCTACGGCGTTGACGAAGGGCTGATCTTCGGCTTCCCGGTGACGAGCGACGGGCAGAACTGGAAGATCGTCAAGGGGATCGAGCACAACGAGTTCGCCCAGGCGAAGATCAAGATCACGCTCGACGAGCTCCGGACCGAGCGGGACACGGTCAAGGACCTGCTCCCCGGTTGAGCTTCGTAGGCCCGGAGGTGACTCCGCCTCTTCGAACGATGCCGGTCTGTCCGGGCATTTCACGTGCTGAGAGAATCCAGCCGGCGGTCTTGCGACCGCCGGCTGGTTGCATTTTCGGCGGTGCCTTTCGTCATGTCTGTGCCGGTGGAGTTTCGTCGGTCGCTGGAGGAGCGGGGGATTCGCGATCCCCGTGTTCTGGAGGCGATGGCCCGGGTTCCGCGGGAGGAGTTCGTTCCGACGGCGCTTTGGGCTCGCGCTTATGAGGACCGGGCGTTACCGATCGAGGCGGAGCAGACGATCAGCCAGCCGTATGTCGTGGCGTGGATGACGGAGCAGTTGCGCTTAAGCGGGACGGAGACTGTCCTCGAAGTCGGGACGGGGAGCGGCTATCAGACCGCGATCCTGGCGGAGCTGGTGGGGAGAGTGGTGACGATCGAGCGGGTCACTGAGCTGGCGCGGACCGCTCGCGAGCGACTGGAGGGGATGGGGTATTCGAACATTGAGTTCCATGTCGGTGATGGAACGCGGGGGTGGGGGGAGAGTGGGCCGTACGACGGGATTCTGGTGGCGGCGGGGACGGCGGAGGTGCCGCGGGAGCTGGTGGAGCAGTTGCGGGTGGGTGGGCGGCTTGTGATTCCGGTGGGTGTGCCGACGCGTCAGGTGATGAAGCTGGTGCAGAGGGTGGGTGAGGGTTTGACGGTGCGTGATCTGGGTGGTTGTGTGTTTGTGCCGCTGATCCGCGATCCGGAGTAACGCCCCCCCAATCACCGGGTCCAGGGGCACCCTGGTGGGGGATGCAAGGCGGAGAATCCCCTTTGCCCGCCGGAGGCTTTGGCCGTCGAGAGATGTCTGAAGGAGAGCGTGTCCAGACGCGGACAAGGTGCCGGATGCCCCTTCACCAACCCGCGGGGATTGCAAAGCGAGCGGTGAGTCCTCAACGCTGGTCCCACAAAGCGGGCGCCCGTTGCTTACCACGGTTCCTCATGGAAGCGCCTCCGGCGGCAAGGGGTGACCCCCTTGACCCCAACTGCCGTGGCACGTTGGGGCTGAGCAAGCACAGCCGCGCCGGCAAGAACGACGTTTCGAGGAGGCCAGAGCTACTTGTAGAACGCCTTACTGATCCTGTTCAGCACCGGCTGCGTCTGCCGTACCACCACCAGCGGGCCAAACACCGTGGCACCCCCACCACCATCCCCCCACAACCCGAACTCCTCCGACTCCTGAAGCTTCCGGACAATCTCGTCCGGCGTTCCCTTCATCTTCACCCCGCCCTTGGCCCGCGTGTTGAACACCCGGACATGGTCCGGATAGTTCGCCTTGGCCTTCGACGTAATGAGCAGCGTCTCATGCGTGATCACCGCCCCCAGGTCGTGCGGCGCAAGCAGGCTCTCCAGAACTTCACCCGCCGTCTTCCCCTCGGGCTGTGGCTTCACGTTCTGCGTGTAGCCAACCCCCACATCACTCAATCCCTCGCCATCAACCCACACGAACACCGAGTAGGCGTTCGCAAACTCCGTCATCAGATCCTTGAAGGGAAGCTCGTCCGCCACCTTGAGCTTCTTCGCACCCGGCTTCGCCAGATTGTCGGCGATCAGCTTCTCATTCTTCTCCGTCAGCGTCAGGGCCGGCTTCTTCCCCGTCCCCAGCTCCTGGTAGAGCTGACTGAAGAGCTGATCCAGCTTCGCATGCACCCGCGGAATCTGGCGGACCTTCAACTTCCCGTCCGCGACCTCAATCTCGCCGCCGTACTGGTCCGTATCCTTCCAGTGAGCCTCGACACACCCCCGCGCCAGATCGATGACCGCCTGATCGCTCTTCACGTGCGCGCCGAGCGGCTTGAGGTCGTACTCCTTGAGCATGAAGGCGTCTTCCGCAACGGGACGGGAGGTGATCTGCGGCCCGTCCTCCTTCTCAAGAAGCTCCAGGTGGTAGCCGTCGAGCGCGAGCCACAGGATGTTCCGGAGCGACATCCCCCGCAGTTCGAGGTTGAACTTGATGTTCGTCGTCACCAGTCCTTCGTTCTCGATCGACGTCCGGTCGACGGAGACGTCGAGCTTGTGCTTATCGCGGAGGTCGGTGACGGCGTCTTCGAGGGTCTTGTCGCGCCACTGGATCGAGGCCGCGGAATCGAGGACCGAGAGGGCGGGGGGATCGGCGGCCCGCAGGGCCGCGAGGCTGCCGAGGGTTGCGGTCACGAATGCCGCCATCAGAAGAACAGACCGAAACCGCACCATCGGATCAGCTCCACCGCAGTCGTATCGGGATGAGAGCTGCAGGATATCACACTGCACGGCCCGGCCGAATGCTCAATCCGCGTCCATGCCGGCGCGGCTCGATAGCTCAAACCCAACGTGCCACGGCAGCCTGTGTTGTTTCTTTGGCCCCCTTGCCGCCGGAGGCGTTTCCATGAGGAACCGTGAAAAACAACGATCGCCCGCTTTGTGGGACCGGCGTTGCGGACTCACTGCCCGCCCTGGAATCGGAGCGGGTTGGTGAGGGGGCATACGGCACGGTGTCCTCGCTTGGATACTCACTCCTTCAGACGTCTCTCGACGGCCAGGCCTCCGGCGGGCAAAGGGGGCCAGAAAAACAACACAGGCCCCCTTGCATCCCCCACCAGGGTGCCCCTGGACCCGGTCATAGGCTGCACTGGGTTGCCCCGACCTTCTGAATCACGGAGAGTAGCTTCGATCGGCCTTCCGCCCTGTCACCCGCGGAAACGCCCCCAAAACCCGAGCACGCTCCTTCGCGGTCCATCTCCCCATGTCCTCTCTCTCCGCCTCCATCCCCGCCTCCCTCCGCCCACCCCGCCGCATCCTCATGGGACCGGGACCAAGCGACACACCCGCCTCCGTCCTCGCCGCCCTCGGCGCTCCCACCGTCGGACACCTTGACCCCTACTTCCTCAAGGTCATGGACGAAACCCAGTCCATGCTCCGACAGGTCTTCCGCACCAGGAACGAACTGACGATGTCCGTCAGCGGCACCGGCAGCGCCGGCATGGAAGCGTGCGTCGTTAACCTCATCGAGCCCGGCGACCGCATGCTCGTCGGAGTCAACGGCGTCTTCGGCGGACGGATGGCGGACGTCGCCGGCCGCTGCGGCGCGGAAGTGACCAAGATCGAACGCCCCTTCGGCGAAGTCTTCGACCCGCAACAGATCGCCGACGCCGTCAAAGCGTCGAACCCCAAAGTCGTCGGCCTCATCCACGCCGAGACCTCGACCGGCGCCCGGCAACCCCTCGAAGAGATCACGAAGATCGTCCACGACGCCGGAGCCCTCCTCCTCATCGACTGCGTCACCTCGCTCGGCGGTCTCCCGGTCGAGATCGATGGCTGGGACGTCGACGCTGCCTATAGCGGCACGCAGAAGTGCCTGAGCTGCCCCCCCGGACTCGCTCCGGTCACCTTCAGCGCCCGGGCCCTCGACGTCATCAGCCGCCGCAAGACCAAGATCGCAAGCTGGTACCTCGACACCACGATGGTCCGCAACTACTGGAGCAGCCAGTCGCGGGCCTACCACCACACCGCCCCGATCAACATGAACTTCGCCTTCCACGAGGCGCTGCGGCTCGTGCTGGAGGAAGGACTCGAACAGCGGTGGGAACGACACCGGCGGAACCACGGGATGCTGCGGGCAGGACTCGAGGCGATGGGGCTGCAGTACGTCGTTGCCGAAGCCCATCGGCTCCCGATGCTGAACTCCGTCCGGATCCCCGAAGGAGTCGATGACAAGACCGCCCGCGGCTTCCTGCTCAGCGAGTACGGAATCGAGATCGGCGGCGGACTGGGACCGATGGCCGGCAAGGTGTGGCGGATCGGCCTGATGGGAGAGACGTGCCAGAAGCGGAACGTGCTGCTGGTCCTAGGCGGGATCGAAGGCGCCCTGCGAGCCCAGGGGGTTTCCGTCTCCGCCGGCGCCGGCGTCGCGGCCGCCCTGGCGGCGGAAGCCTGAGGAAGCGGCCGGGCTCCCCGGTCCCCTCGTCCCCCGTGCCCCTTCTGGTCATTCCATCCTTCCGACGAGCCGTTCGTGTTCGAGATCCTTCCCGTCCTGGCTCAGATCGACGCGGCGGTCGAGCCCGTTCAGCCGGGAGGCTTCATCGCCGGGACCATGATCCTCTCCGCACTCGCGGGCAGCTTCCTGTTCTGGTTGATGCTGTGGACGGGGGGCGAGCGGGTGTGGCAGGAGACCGTCCTGCGGGACCTACTGTCCCCCCCGCCCGAAGCAGACCGCTTCGTCGTTCCCCGGACCGCTTATGCCCTCGGGATCGGCATCGTCGGGATGATGATCGCGCTCAAGATCGTGAGCAGCTTCGCGCCGGCTTCGAACGTCGAGCTGACCGAAGGACGGATTCTCTCGGGCCTCGGGCTCGATCTGGCTCTCCAGCTCGTGACCTACGCGATCCTGGGCCTCGCGGTGCTGGCCGGTCCGCGGCCGCCACTGTGGCGGGCCATCCGCCCCGGACGTGAGGTCCTGCTAGGGCTCGCCGGATTCACGGCCGCGGTCGGACCGGTGCTCCTCCTGATGATCGCGTCCCAGCCACTGCGGACGGAGAGCTCCGAGCACCAGTTCCTCCAGATCCTCCGCGACTCCCAGTCTCCGCTGGTGATGGGGCTGATCTGTGTTTCGGCTGCGGTGGTGGCGCCACTCTCAGAAGAGCTGACCTACCGCGTGATTCTCATGGGAGGGAGCGAGGCGAAGCTGGGCCCCGGGGTGGCCCTGATCGGATCATCGCTGCTGTTTGCAGTGATCCACGGGTTCCCCGACATGATCGCTCTCGTTCCGCTGGCCCTGATCCTGGGATGGATCTATCAGCGGACGCAGTCCTACATCGCGATCGTCACCACGCATGCCGCCTTCAACACGTTCAATCTGACGATGGTCCTCGTGCAGACGTGGCTTTGAAGGAGACGGGCCACCGGAAAGAGCACATCCGGCGCGTCAGGGCGGTCAGAGAGTGACCAGGCAGCACAATCAGGCGGCGACGTGCAGAGCGGAGCCGATGAGCATCATCAGCCCCATCATCCACACCGTCACCGTAAAAAGCCCGCCAAGAACAAATGCGATTGCTTTCATGATGGATTCCTTTCCTGCGATAGTCAGTCCCTTGGTAGCAACACAACTTCTCCAGCAAAGACGCTCTGCCTGATTTGAACAGGCCAGCCCCTGACGGTTCACGGGGAACCGCGTCGGCGAGCGTACCAGTACGGGCGGCTGCCGGACCGCCCGACTTCCCTCCAAGCTCCGTGTGGCTTACTCGGCACAGCACTCGTCGCGGAGCATTTTCACCCGATCATGCGACGCCTTGACCTGGGCATACTGCCGGGTCAGGACATCGTTCACGGCGCTCCCCGCGGTGTTACGCAGGACAGTCTCGTAGGCACCCTTGATATGGTCCTCACCCCGCTCCGCTTCGGAGAGGATGGCGTTCGCATCGTTGGACGTCAGGAGCTCGCGGACGTTGATCCACGTTCGATGGACGGCCGCGGCGTAAGACCCTTCGCGTCGGGCCTCCTCTCCGTTGCATTCCACGAACGCGGACAGTTCGTCCGCCTGCTCCTGCCGCTGATTCGCAAAGTGCTCGAAGGCGGCCGAGATGGCGGCGTTCTCAATTTCGTTCGCGGCAAACCGGAATCCGTCACGAGCATCGATATTGGCTTGGATCAAATCCTGAAGCGCATCAATGGTTGCCGGTTCCAGATCGCACTTGGTTTCTAAGGCCATGATTCGATCTCCTTGAACTCGTTCCCATGAAGTTGGTTGTGAAGTGGAAAAGCCGTTATGCAACGGTCGTGCCAGAGCCCTCAAGGCTTTGTTTGACGAGCGCAACCTCGTGTTTCCCAATGGGTTCTTGGCATTCCCGGGAGGCGGAACGGCAGGTTACGGCGAAACCCGTCGTGGCCTGGGACCGGCCGTTTTGAAGCGGCATCATTCATTGCGTCTAAAGGGCGAGGGTTCGCCGGATGATGGTCCGACAATGGCGCGACCAGCCGGGTCCAGGGGCACCCTGGTGGGGAGTGCAGGGGGGCGAAGCCCTCTTGCCCGCCGGAGGCCTGGCCGTCGGGAGATGTCTGAAGGAGTGAGTGTCCAAGCGCGGACAACGTACCGTATGCCCCCTCACCTAACCGGCGGGGATTGCGAAGCCTGCGGTCTGGTTTGAGGGAGTCCTCAACGCCGGTACCACAAAGGGGACATCCGTTGCGTACCACGGTTCCTCATGGAAGCGCCTCCGGCGGCAAGGGGTGACCCCCTTGACCCCGGCTGCCGTCGGACGTTGGGTTTGAGCGAGCACAGTCGTGCCGGCCAGGACATCATCCGAGCTGGCGGGACAACCTCTTGAGGTAACATGGAGCCCTTCAGTCCACCTCGGAGGAACAAAGCCATGATGAGAGTTCCCGTCGGCCGCTCCGTGCTCGAACTGGTCGTGGGAGACATCACCGAGCAAGAGGTCGATGCCATCGTCAACGCCGCGAATTCCGCGCTCGCGGGCGGCGGCGGAGTCGACGGCGCGATCCACCGCGCGGCCGGGCCGGGGATCCTCCAGGAGACGCGGGCCCGCTACCCGCAAGGATGCCCCACCGGCAGCGCGGTCGTGACCTCCGCCGGAAGCCTCAAGGCCCGTTACCTGTTCCACGCCGTCGGCCCGATTTGGCGCGGGGGAACCAAAGGGGAACCCGACCAGCTCCGGTCCGCGTATCAGCGGTGCCTCGATCTGGCGGCCGAACACGAGTGCCGCTCGCTCGCCTTCCCCGCCATCAGCGCCGGGATCTATGGCTATCCCCGCGACCTCGCGGCGGAGCACTCCCTCACGACGGTCTGGAACCACCTGACGCAGCGGGCCCATCCGGAGGTCGTCCGCTTCGTCCTGTTTGACGAAGGGATGTACGGGGCGTTCGCGCGGGTCCTCGAAGACAAGTCCTGAGACACAGTGCAGCAGTCCCAACGCCCAATAACGGGCAACCCGGCTCCCTCGAAAGCTCGAACACCGCGCCCGCCCGAACGGACCGTGCCCGCTCAAACCCAACGTGCGACGGCCCCCCGGTCCAGCGGGACGCTGGTCACTCCTTGGTGACGGTCTCGTCGAGGTTCAGGAGGATGTTGGCCACCATCGTGTAGGCGGCGTGCTCCACCGGGGCGAGGGCCTCGTTCCGCGGGCTGGCGCCAACCGTCAGGAGCTTGAGGGCGGCGGGCTGGTCCTGCTGGAACTTCTCGAGATGCAGCTGGAGCTGCTTCGTCAGGACTTCCAGCTCCTTGGGAGTCGGCTGACGGCAGGTGGCGAGGCGGAAGCCGTAGGTGAGCCGGTCGACCGTCTGCGAGCCCCCTTCAAGGAGCATCCGCGCGGCGAGCCGGCGGGCCGCTTCGACGTACTGCTCATCGTTCATGAGGACGAGGGCCTGGAGCGGCGTGTTGGTCCGGGCGCGGCGGGCGGTGCAGGTCTCGCGCGACGGGGCGTCGAAGGCCATCATGCTCGGCGGAGGCGACGTCCGCTTCCAGAAGGTGTACATGCTGCGGCGATAGAGCGCCTCGCCGTTGTCGCGGACGTACTTGTTGGTGTCGCTGCTGGCGAAGGCGATCGCCTCCCAGATCCCTTCGGGCTGATAGGGATTGACGCTCCGTCCGCCGAGCTTCTCCACCAGGAGGCCGCTGGTGAACAGGGCGCTGTCCCGGACGACTTCCGCTTCCATCCGGAACCGCGGGCCGCGGGCCAGAAGGGTGTTCTCCGGGTCGCGCTGGACGAGTTCCGGCGAGACCCGGGACGACTGCCGGTAGGTGTTCGACGTGACGATCATCCGGACGAGCCGCTTGACGTCCCAGCCGGTCTCCATGAACTCGGCCGCGAGCCAGTCGAGCAGCTCCGGATGCGTGGGCCATTCCCCCTGCACGCCGAAGTCCTCCGACGTCTTGACGAGCCCCCGGCCGAAGAACTGCTGCCAGAGGCGGTTCACCGAGACCCGCGATGTGAGCGGATGGCTGCGGTGGACGAGCCACTGCGCCAGCCCGAGGCGGTTCTTGGGAGCACCCTCGGGCATCGGCGGGAGGACCGCCGGGGTTCCCCGCTGGACTTTGTCGCCCGGCTTGTCGTACTCGCCCCGGTTGAGAATGAAGGTCTCGCGTTCCTGCGCGTCGTCCCCCATGACGAGCGAGACGGGGATCGCCTCGTCGGTCGCCTTGCGGTCTGCCTCGAGCTGGCTCAGCTGTTTATCGAGGGGCTCGAACGTGGGGCGGGTCGCCGGGTAGACCTTCTGGACGAAGTAGTCGCGGATCTGCTTCTTCTGGTCGTCGTTCCGCTTGTCCGCCTCGACCTTGATGGCGTCGACGACCGGCTGCGGGATCTCGGGCTTGGCCTGGGCTTTGACGTAGGCCTCCCAGGCGACGAGCGATTCGAACGACTTCCCGTCCTGCGGCGTGCGGGTCACGATCCCCGCCTTGTCCCAGTAGCAGAGGCCGTCGAACTGCGTGAAGGCCCAGCCGTTGAGCATCTTGCCCGTAGGGAGTCCGACGCGGGCGGCGTCGACTTCCAGCCGGACCCACTCGCCCGGCTTGGGGAGGTCGCCGAGGCGGCGGTGGCCGTCGGTGTCGCCCGAGCCAAAGCTGATCGCGTCCTCGCCCCAGAACGCGCGGTGCTCCCACGAGCCGTCATTGAACTGGAGCATGACGGTCTTGGGAGGATTCTGCGGATCGAGGTAGACGTAGGCGAAGAACTTGTCGCCGTCGCCCACCTTCAGCGGCGCGGTGGCCCCGGTAAAGAAGTGTTGCGTGATCCCCTTCCCTTCGCGGCGGGTCGCCTTGTCGCCGCTGTGGACGGGATGGTCCGGCTTGCCGACGAACTCCCAGGAGGTGTTCCCCTGGAGCTGCGCGCCCATCGGAGCGGTGTCTTCGATCCAGACGAACTCCTGCGGCGTGTCGGCCGCGGGGGCTCCTTCCGTCATCGGTGGCTCGGTGTATTCGACCTTGGCCAGGGCGTCCGTGATCGACTGCTTTGTGGCGGCGATCTTCTGGTCGAGGTCCGCGATCCTGGCCGTTTCCTCAGGCGAGGGGAGCTTCACCGTGGGGGGCGTGTCGTGGCGGTTGCCGTCCATCGCCGGGTCGGAGGCGGAGTTGAAGAACGAGTAGAGCTGATAGAACTCCTTCTGGGTCACCGGGTCGAACTTGTGGTCGTGGCAGACGGCGCAGCCGAGCGTGAGGCCAAGGAACACCGTCGAGAGCGTTTCGGTGCGGTCGACGACGTACCGGACGCGGACCTCTTCGGCGATCGAGCCCCCTTCGCTGGTCGAGACGTTGGCCCGGACGAAGCCGGTCGCCACCTTCTGGTCGAGCGTGGCATTGGGGAGGAGGTCGCCGCCGAGCTGTTCGACGACGAACTCATCGAACCGCTTGTTCGTGTTGAAGGCGTTGATGACCCACTCGCGGTACTTGTAGAGGGACCGCTTGTTGTCGAGGTGCAGGCCGTGCGTGTCTCCGTACCGGGCGAGGTCGAGCCAGTACCGCGCCATGTGCTCGCCGTAGCGAGGGGACTTCAGAAGGCGATCGACGACCGCTTCGTAGGCGCCGGGCGAGGTGTCCGCCAGGAAAGCGTCGACTTCCGCGGGGGTCGGGGGGAGGCCGGTGAGGTCGAGTGTCAGACGGCGGAGGAGGGTGATCTTGTCCGCTTCGGGGCTGGGGCGGAGGCCTTCGGCTTCCAGCCGGGCGAGGGCGAAGCGGTCGATCGGGTTCGTTTCCCAGGCGGTGTTCTGGACGGCCGGGAGGGTGGGGCGTTCGACGGTGTTGAAGGACCAGTGCTTTTTGAATTCGGCCCCTTCGCGGATCCAGCGTTTGAGGATCTCGATCTGTTCCGGCGTGACATTTTTGCCGCTGGCCGGCGGGGGCATGACTTCGTCGGGATTGGTCGAAGTGAGGCGGGCGATGAGGCCGCTGGCGTCGGGGTCGCCGGGGACGATGGCCTGGGCGCCGGACTCGAGTTTGAGGGTAGCGCCTTCGGTGGTGTCGAGTCGGAGGCCAGCCTGGCGGGACTTGTCGTCAAAGCCGTGGCACTTGAAGCAGTTGTCCGAGAGGATCGTTCGGACGTCGCGGTTGAAGTCGAGTTTCTGGCCGGGGTCGGCGGCGGAGGCGGTGGTGGTCAGGAGGCAGGCGACGACGAGGAGAGACGATCTGATCATGGCGGGCCGGAGGGAAGCGGGAGGAGGGCGCGAGGCAGGATCAGCGGCGAACGCATCAATGTTGTCGAATCTGAATTCTACTGACGAACTTTCACGAAACGGAAGCGAAGACTTCATTGGTTGAAAGGGGTGCCATCTCACCGGGTCCAGGGGCACCCTGGTCAGGGGGTGCGGGGGGCAGAATGCCTCTTGCCCGCCGGAGGCCGTCTCGCCGGAAACCGTCGGAGAGAGATCGTGTCCAAGCGCGGACACGGTGCCGTATGCCCCCTCACCAACCCGCAGGGATTGCACAGCGAGCGGTGTGTTGTGAGGGAGTCCTCATAGCTAGTACCACAAGACGGACGCCCGTTGCATACCACGGTTCCTCACAGGAGTGCCTCCGGCGGCAAGGGGGCGAGGCCCCCTTGACCCCAGGCTGCCGTGGCACGTTGGGTTTGAGCTACGGGAGCTGCGCCGGCAAGAACGCGGTTTGAGTCGATGACGCATCCGGTGGATCAATCACGCACGCGGACATAAGCTGACCACCCTGGCCACATCCGTCCGGCAGAAGGGAATCGACATCATGAGAAGGACTCTTGCACTCACGCTTCTTCTCTGGGCCCTCGCCTCGACGGCAACCGCCGGAGACTGGCCACAAATCCTCGGCCCCAACCGCACCGGCATCGCCGCCGGCGACGAAAAACTCCTCCCCGAATGGCGCCGCGATCCCGCCATCGTCTGGAAACGCCCCGTCGGCACCGGATACGCCGGCCCCGTCGTCGCCGGAGAACGCCTCATCCTCTTTCACCGCATCAACACCGACGAGGTCGTCGAATGCCTCAACGCCCGGACCGGACAACCCCTCTGGAAACAGTCCTACGGCACCACCTTCCGCCCCCAGGTCGGCGGCGGTGACGGGCCCCTCTGCACACCCACCATCGTCGGCGATAAGGTCGTCACCTTCGGAGCCCAGGGAGTCCTCTCCTGCTATGACCTCGCCCGCGGCACCCCGCTCTGGCAACGCGAGACCCACCGCGAGTTCGCCGCCCAGGAAGGCTACTTCGGAGCCGGCAGCACCCCGATCGTCGTCGAAGAGATGGTCGTGGTGAACGTCGGCGGAACGCGGAAGAACTCCGGACTCGTCGGCTTCTCGCTTGCCACCGGGGAAACGAAGTGGCAGCAGACCACCGAACAGGGGAGCTACTCTGCCCCGACCGTCGTTTCGCTCGAAGGATCGCCGCGGGTCATCGCCGTCACGCGGCTCAAATGCGTCGGCCTCGACCCCGCAACAGGCGCCCAGTGGTTCGACTTCCGCTTCGGCGCCCGCGGCCCAACCGTCAACGGGGCGTCCCCGATCCTGCTGCCCAGCGGCGAGCTGTTCGTCACCTCGAGCTACGGCGTCGGCTCTACGCTGGGCCACCTCAGCCCGCTCGGGTGCGAGCCGGTCTACTCCGGGGACGAGATCCTGGCGACCCAGTACGCCACGCCCATCGCCTGGCAGAAAGTCCTGTTCGCCATCGACGGCCGGGACGACATCCCCCCCTCCGACCTCAAGTGCGTCGACCCGATCAAACGGAAGACGCTCTGGAGCACGCAAGGCTTCGGCTACGGCACGCTCCTCCTCGCAGACAACAAGCTCCTGGCCCTCAAGACCGATGGCGAGCTCGTGATGGTTGAGGCCAACGCGGAACGGTACCTGGAACTGGGCCGGACCCGGCTCTTCGATACCACCACCCGGGCCCTCCCGGCCCTCTCGCGGGGACTGCTGTTTGCCCGGGATGAACAGACCCTCAAGTGTGTGAACCTGAAGTAGGGCCCGGAACAGGGCAGGGACAGGTCCGATGAAGTTCCGGTTCCGGACGACTCAGCTCACGCTCTTCCTGGCGGTCCTGCTGCCGGTCGTGGCGGCGCTTGGACTGGCGGGCTACTGGGCGGTCCGGTTCACTGGCGAAGACCTCGGCCATCAGCTCCTCCTACAGACCTCGTTCCGGGTCGACGAAGAAATCGAGCGGGTCCTCAACGAAGCGGTCGAAGAGGTCCGCCTGACGCGGGCGCTCATCGAGTCCGGCACGCACGCCGGCGGCAACGCGGCGGCGCTCGTTCCGTTCTGGTCCCAGGTGCTGGGCGTCCGCGACGAGCTGACCGGACTGTTCCTCGCCCGGGAGGCGGACGGGTCGTGCGTCGGAGTCTCGCGGCTCAACAACTCGCTCGGCGTCTGGCAGCTCGACGTCGAGGAAGGTCGCCAGCGGCTGCGGGAATTCGAGATCAAGGACTTTCCGCAGACCCCCTATCAGGTCCAGGAGAACGCCTCCTATGACATCCGCCGCCGCCCCTGGTACGCGCTGACGAAGAGCCTGGATGGTCCCGCCTGGGCCGACTGCTACCTCTTCCTCGGGCTCAAGGGGAACGAAAGCGAGATGGGGGTCACCTACGCGGAGCCGATCCGCGATGCCGAAGGGCAGCTCACCGGCGTCGTCTCGGCCGACTTCTCGGTCCGGCAGCTCAGCGGATTTCTCAAGACGCTGCGGGTGGGGCAGTCCGGGTATGCCTTTGTCGTCGAGCTGCGGGACGACGGATCGCGGGCCGTCATCGCCCACCCGGACCACGCCAAGCTGACACGCCTGACTCCCGACGGCGTCCCGTCGCTGATTCCCGTCGAAGAGTCCCCCGATCAGCTGGTCGTCCATGCCATCCGGGAGGCCGGTCCAGGGGTCGGGTCGCCGGGCCTCGGGACCTCGCTGCGGTTCGAGGAGAACGGAGTCCGGCACGTCGGCCTGGCGCGGCGGATCAAGGGGGCCGGCTTTCCCCCGTGGCAGATCGTGATCGTCCTGCCGGAGAAAGATGTCTTTGCCCACGTCGACGAGATCACGGCCATCAGCGCGATCCTGGCGGTCGGGAGCGTGGCGATCGTGGTCCTGTTCGGAATCTATCTTTCGACGCAGATCGCCCGTCCGCTGGAACAGCTCGCCGCCGAGACCGAGGCGGTCGGTCGGTTCGACCTGGCGGAACGACCGCTCCCGCAATCCGTGGTGCTGGAGGTCGACCGGCTGTCGAACGCGACCGGCGACATGAAGACGAGCCTCCGGTCCTTCCGGAAGTTCGTTCCGGCCGATGTCGTGCGGAGCCTTGTCGCCTCGCGGCAGGAGGCGGCCTTCGGCGGTGAGAAGCGGTGCGTTACCACTCTCTTCAGCGACATCGTCAGCTTCACGAGCGTCGCCGAGGGGATGTCGCCCGAGGAACTCGTCGGCCACCTGCGGGAGTACCTGTCGGTCGTCAGCGACGGCGTCGCGCTGGAGGAGGGGACGGTCGACAAGTTCATCGGCGATGCCGTGATGGCGATCTGGGGCGCGCCGGTCGCGATGGAAAACCACGCCCTGGCCGCCTGCCGGGCGGCGCTTGTGGTCGAAGCGGCGCTTGCGGAGCATCGGCCCGAGTGGCAGCGCCGCGGTCTGCCGGAGTTCCGGGCCCGCTACGGGATCAACACCGGCGATGTCGTCGTCGGGAACATCGGCAGCGACACGAGGCTGAGTTACACGGCGATCGGCGACGCGGTGAACCTGGCGAGCCGACTCGAAGGCCTCAACAAGGAGTACGGGACGACGATCCTTCTCTCGGAGTCGACGCGGACGATGGCGGGGAACCACATCATCGCCCGGCCGCTCGACTGGGTCTCGGTAAAGGGGAAGAGCGTCGCGACGCCGATCTATGAGCTGCTCGGCCTGTCGAATGCGCCGCCTCACAATGCGATCGAGCTGGCTGGAGAGTTTGAGAGCGTTCTCGACCTGTACCGCGCCCGAAAGTTCGCGGAGGCGATTCAGCGCGGGGTGGAACTGCTGAAGCGTCATCCCGGCGACCCTCCAACGCTTCGGTTGCAAAGTCGATGTGAAGAATTGCTGAAGCATCCCCCCGCGGCGGACTGGGATGGGACGTTTCATGCCCTCACGAAGTGATCGCGTGTGCCCCCAAATCGGCGATCGGGAGGGCGAGGCTCCAGCCGAGCCGCGGCGGTGGCGGATGCGGTCGATTGGAGGCGGTGAGGAGCCTGTGCGGCTCAGCAGGAGCTTCGTCCTCCCAGTCCCGGCGAATGCGCCACCGACAATTCAGACGCGAAGACTTAACGCGAGTCTTCACATCGCGGCGTTGACGGAGCGGGACGGGGCGGGGACAGTGGAAGAGGACGACGGGCCGAAAGACGCGTCCGGAGAGTTTCGCTGATGGAGAGGGCTGAGGAATGAGCGTCTTGTGCACGTCGCTGCGGGCAATCGGAGTGGGGCTCGCGGTGTTGCTGGCCGTCGCCGGTGTGGGGTCGTGGGGAACGGTGGCGGTCGGGCAGGAGGCTGCGTCGCCGTCGAAGGTCACGGCCAATGACGTCCTGAAGGCGCTCGATCCGCAGGGGACCGCCGCGCCGTTCGTGATCGTGGACCGGGAGTCGGTGACCGGCGCCACGATTCCGGCGAACGCCATTCTGGTCCGCGGCCACTTCTCGATCACCGGGGATGCGCCGTACCAGAATCACTTCGTGATCAAGACGATTGGAAAGACTCCGGCGAAGGGGGATGCGGTGGCCGAGTGGCTGGAGAAAGCCGAGATCGGTCAGATGGAGCTGTTCGGCGTTCAGAAGTTCAAGAAGGTGCGGGAGAACAAGTACAGCCTTGTCTCCGAGCGGGCGACGGTGACGGTGCAGTCCAATGCGGAGGCGGCCCGGTCCCGCGTGCGGACTGGGCAGGACCGGGTGTCGGAGAACAAGATCACCGAGGCCCGTGACAAGGTCGATGCGCTCTCGCTGCGGATCCTGACGGATGGCAACGGGACGTCGCTGCTGCTGCTGAGTGCCCGGAAGCGCGGGGTGGCGGGACGCATTGTGCGGATCGAGACGATCGAGGTGGCGATCGATGGGGAGACGGTTGCGGTTCCGGTGCGGGAGGATGACATGCTGCCGACGCTGTCGGACGATCCGTGGGACTCGGCGCTGGTGGATGTGTCGGAGAACCTCGCGCTGCATGGTCTCCTGGCGAAGATCGACGACAGCCGGGAGGTGACGGTGCGTTTCCGTGGCGACAAGGAGTGGAAGGATGACACGCTTTCGCCTGATGAGACGCCGGGGCTGAAGGCGGTGCTGACGACGTTCTATGTCAAACGCATGGACAAGTGATTTCCGGCCCGGTGTTCAAAACCGGCGCTGAACCCAACGTCGCCGTCTTACCGGGTCCAGGGGCACCCTGGTGGGGGATGCAAGGGGGCAACGCCCTCTTGCCCGCCGGAGGCCTGGCCGTCGAGAGATGTCTGAAGGAGAGAGTGTCCAAACGCGGACGACGTGCCGTATGCCCCCACCTCAACCCGCGGGGAGTACGAAGCGAGCGAGGAGTCCTCAACGCGGATCCCACAAAGGGGACGTCCGTTGCTCACCACGGTTCCTCATCGAAGTGCCTCCGGCGGCAATGGGGCCTGTGTTGTTTCTTGGCCCCTTAACCCCAGCCTGCCGTGGCACATTGGGGGTGCGCTATGGGCCTCGCGCCGGCGAGGACGTAGTTCGAGCCAGAGAGATTCGGACAGTTGACAGCTCGACCATCGAAGCCGGGACGGTGTAGCGCCAGCGTAGCGCGATGGCACTTTCGCAGTCGTGTCGGCTAGGTAATTTCCAGCGTGGAAAAAGAAAAACCCGGAAACAGCGAATCCCAGGGGGGCAGAGGACTCAAGCTATTTCCGGGGGCGATGAGAAACCTACTCCGCACTCACGCTCAACGGGGGGGGAGAGTCGAGCGATCCGTGCAGTGAAGGAGTCAGCCGTTGGGCTTTCTCGTCTGGCTGAGGCGTTTGCCTCAACCGTGCGGCGGGAACTTATGCTCCCCTGCCGATGGGGGTCAATACGGCTTGTCGCGGTTTGTTCGGGGGATACGAGCGACCGGCAAAAATTGCAGAGGGAGGGATTCAGGCTGAAGGCTTGAGGCGGAAGGTCGAGAGAAACCGAGGCATCGTCCTCCTCGCATTTCTCTACCTTCCGCCTTCCGTCTGAACCCCTTCCGCCTCTCCTCACGCCGCCCGGGCGTGGCTCGCCGCAGGACGGATCGGCATCCGGATGTGGAACGTGCTTCCCTTGCCCAGTCCCTCGCTCGTCGCGTCGAGCGTCCCGCCATGCGACTGGAGGAGCTTGCGGCTGATCGAAAGCCCCATCCCGGTCCCCTTGCCGACGTCCTTCGTCGTGAAGAAGGGGTCAAAAATGTGCTGAATGATCTCCGGCGTCATCCCGCAGCCGTCGTCGACGACGTCGATCTCGATCTGCTCGGGATGTTCGTGGATCTGGATCTGGACCGTCCCCTTCGCGCCGGTCGCCTGGAGGGCGTTCGCCACGAGGTTCAGGATCACCTGCTTGATCTCCTGGCCGTTGATCCAGGCTTCACAGGGGGTCGTGCGGTTGATCGTGATCTTGCGGTCGTGGAACTCGCCCAGATGCTTCACCATGCTGACGACGTCCTGCACGATGGCGGTGACATCGTAGAGGTTCCGCTCATCGTTGCTGCCGTGGGCGAAGTCGAGCATCTTCCGCGTGATCGCCTGGCACCGCTGCGACTCCTGGTGGATCAGCTCCAGGTACTCCTTGCACTCGGCGATGTCGGTCGCGGACCACTCCGCCGGAGGACTCTGGAAGCGGTCGTGGATGATCCCCGTGCAGGCCGTAATGGCGCTCAGCGGGTTGTTGATTTCATGGGCGACGCCAGAGGCCAGGAAGCCGACGCCCGCCAGCCGCTCCGACTGGAGGAGCTGCTGCGTCTGTTCGCGGACGAGCTTGTCGCGGTTGGCGACTTCCGCCTGGAAGCGGGCGGTCATGGTGTTGAAGGTGTCGGCCAGTTCGGCGAGTTCGTCCCCCGTGCGCAGGCAGAGGCGGTACTGGTAGTCGCCGCGGGCGACGATCTGGGCCCCGTTTTTGAGCTGGCGGATCGGCTGCATGATCCAACGCCGCATGGCGTAGAACATCCAGGCGGTGACGCCGGCGCCGACGACGGCCGTGCCGATCACGACCCAGATCTGGAACTGGTAGTCTTCCTTGGCCTCTTCGAGCTTGGGAATGAGCTTGGCGGAAGGGTCGTCCGCCTTGCTCACCAGTTCCGTGAGCTTGGACGTGAGCTGGAACAGCCAGCGGAGCTGTTCTCTCTGCTTGCCCGCCTCGCTGAGATAGGGAATCGCTTCGCCGATGTAACGGACCTTCTTTTCGATCTCCTGGAGATATCCGGCGAGCGCGGCCTCTTCGACGCTGGAGAGGTTCTGGCGGACGACGGTTTCCTTGACGCGGGAGCGGAAGCGGTCGGACTCCAGTCGCAGCTCGTCGACGCGGCGGTTGAGTTCCGCGGCGTGCACGTTGGCCCACTCGGTGAGTCGCTCGTCGCCTCCTTCTTCGGGGAAGCTGACGAGCAGGCTGGTGAAGGAGCCGATCGACGCGAGGAGGGTCTCGCGGTGGGGTGCGGAGCGGATGCTGGCGTCGAGTTCGGCGACGAGTCGCCGCATGCATCGGACGCTGAGGGTCCCCGTGACGCTGAAGACAGCGAGCATCACGATCGTCAGCCCCAGCAAAACGCCGAGCCGCTTGCGAATCGAAACCTGCACGAGAACCTCCGTGTTCGTGAAGTGGAAGTGTGGCAGAAACTGCCGGAGCTGTCACGGTGAAAACGGGGAGGTGGCAGATTGTGGGGAAAAGGCAGCGATTGGGGGAATGGCCGCTCAAGCCGCGTCCTTGCCGGTGCAGTTCACATAGCTCAAACCCAACGTGCCACGGCAGTTGGGGTCAAGGGGCCAAAAAACAACACAGGCCCCCTTGCCGCCGGAGGCACTCCTGTGAGGAACCGTGGTAAACAACGGGCGACCGCTTTGGGGGAGCCGGCGTTGAGGACTCCCGGCTCGCTTCGCAATCCCCGCGGGTTGATGTGGGGGCATCCGGTACGGTGTCCGCGTTTGGACACGCTCTCCTTCAGACATCTCTCGACGGCCAGGCCTCCGGCGGGCAAAGGGCCAAGAAAACAACACGGGCCCCTCTGCATCCCCCACCAGGGTGCCCCTGGACCCGGTGGATTTGCGGCGCCATGGCGCGACCCAGCAACAGTCCGACCTAATTTTTTCCCTGATCCAATGGCACAATTTCTCCGTTGCGCTTGGCCGTGATCCCCCTTTCTGTAACCGCTTTTGAGGTGGGCTGATGAACTTGTCGACTGAACACTGGGAACAGGAAGACGTCTTCGCCGCCGACGCCGCCCTGTCGGAACGCGTCTCCTTCATCCAGAAAACCTACCTTCACGTCTTCGGCGCCACCGCCCTCTTCGCCGGAATGCTGTGGGTCTTCGTCTCCACGCCTGAGATCAGCACGCCGATCGCCCGGCTCTTCTTCGGCGGCGGCTGGTGGGCCATCCTCATCGGCTTCATGGCCATCAGCTGGGTCGCCCAGTCCATGGCCCGCCGCCAGACGAACGTCGGCCTCCAGTACTGCGGACTCGGCCTCTACGCCATCGCCGAAGCGGTCTTCTTCACCCCGCTCATGATGTACATCACCATGATGCGCAACGGCGGCGAAGTCCTCACCCAGGCGGTCGCCCTCACGATCACGATCTTCGGCGGCCTGACAATCGTCGTCTTCCTGACGAAGACAGACTTCTCGTTCCTCCGCGGAATCCTGACGGTCGCCATGTGGGCCGCCATCGGCGTGATGGTCCTCTCGATCTTCACCCCCATCACCCTCGGAACCTGGTTCGTCGTGGCGATGATCGTCCTCATGAGCGGCTTCATCCTCTACGAAACCTCCGACGTGATGCGGACCTTCCCGACGAACATGCACGTCGCCGCCGCCCTGATGCTCTTCAGCTCGCTGACGACCCTCTTCTGGTACGTCCTCCGCCTGACGGCCATCATGAACTCGGACGACTGAAACCGTCCGCCGATCTCCGACTCTCCCTCCGAACGCGACCCTCCGGGCCGCGTTCTTTTTTTTCCGCATCAGGCACCGCTTCGGATGGGCCGACGCCGGCACGGGCTCCCGCCCCGCGGGCCCCCTCCGGGAAGTCCCGGAAGCGCGAAGGTCGCCGTTCGCCGTCACAACCGCTACGGCCGGCACGTTGCGAAACGTCATCTCGCCGGATGTCCGGCGTTGTCGTTTTGCATCATTTCGCTCCGGCACATTTGTGCGCGCGTCGTAGGGTCACAGTGTCCAACCTCTCGCGGTGGCGCTTGGCCGCGAGCACACGATCCGGCGGTCCGACGACGGCCGGTTCCTTTGTGGTGGGCCGCCGTCGCCTCCGGCAGCTCACACTACGAGCGGTGATCCCCATGACCTTCAACGTCACGTCGATCGACTGGTGGTCCGTCCTGATCTGTGCCGCCTTCGTGGCGGTCCTGCAGCCGCTCCTCCAATCCGCCGCGCGGCAGGTCCGCCGGCTCTTCGGCCATGTCGACGCCCTCCTCGAGCGGCAGTCGCCGGCCCCCGCCTCCGCGGCCCCGCCGCAGTGGACCTCCATCGCCGCACAGAAGAACCCGTCCGAACCGACGGGCGACTACAGCCACATCCTGCAGATCATCGACGCCGAGATCGCCGCCCGCGAAGCCGCCTCGTCCGCCCTCCGCGAAGCGGAAGCCCGCTACCGCAGCATCTTCGAGAACAGCGTCGAGGGAATCTTCCAGACCACCCCCGACGGCCGCTACCTCTCCGCCAATCCCGCCCTGGCCCGCATCTACGGCTACAACTCTCCGTCCGAGCTGATCGGCAGCATCGGGAACATCGAACGGCAGCTCTACGTCGATCCCGATCGGCGGCATGAGTTCGCCCGCCGCCTGACCCAGTCCGACGTCGTGACCGGCTTCGAGTCCGAGGTCTATCGCCGCGACGGCTCCGTCATCTGGATCTCCGAGAACGCCCGCGCCATCCGCGACGCCGGAGATCAGATCGTCCGCTACGAGGGGACCGTCGTCGACATCACCGAGCGGAAGCAGCTCGACGACTTCCGCCGCCAGAAGGAGACGGCTGACGCCGCCAACCAGGCCAAGTCGACCTTCCTGGCCCGCATGAGCCACGAGATCCGGACGCCGCTCAACGGTGTGATCGGGATGCTCGAGCTCCTCCGCTCCTCGCCGCTTGACGGGCGGCAGCAGCACCACGTCCAGATCGCCCGCACCTCGGCGGACGTCCTCCTCGGCCTCATCAACCAGCTCCTCGACTTCTCCAAGATCGAGGCGGGGAAGCTGGAGCTGGAGTCGGTCGAGTTCGACGTCCAGACCCTCGTGGACGACGTCATCGAGATGTTCGGCCACAAGGCCCAGGACAAGGGGATCGAGCTGACCGCCCACGTCCTCCCGGAAGTCCCCCGGCTCGCCCAGGGAGACCCGGAGCGGATCCGGCAGATGCTCATCAACCTCGTCAACAACGCCCTCAAGTTCACCGAGCGGGGCGAAGTCAGCATTCAGGTCTCCCGCGAAGAGAGCGGCGAGATCCGCTTCTCGGTCCGGGACACCGGCATCGGCCTGACTCCCCCCCAGAAGGAGCGGCTCTTCTCCCCCTTCATGCAGGCGGACGCCTCGACGACCCGCAAGTACGGCGGGACGGGGCTGGGGCTCGCCATCTGCCGGCAGCTCGCGGAACTGATGGGGGGCTGCATCGAAGTCGACAGCGAGCCGGGAAGCGGTTCGACCTTCTGGTTCCGGATCCCGCTGCGGGCGGCCGCCGACTCTGAGCGGCCGCGGCTGACCGTCCCGGCCAACCTGGCGCGGCTCCGCGTCCTGGCGGTCGACGACAACGTCACGAACCTGACGATCCTGCACGACCAGCTCACGCAGTGGACGTTCCGTCCCACGCTGCTCAGCGATCCCACGAAAGTCCTGGCTGAGCTCCGGCAGGGACAGGTCGAAGGGGACCCGTACCGCCTCGTGATCCTCGACCACCAGATGCCGGGGATGGACGGCGAGAAGGTGGCCCGCGCCATCCGCCGCGAGGCGGGGCTCGGCCGCGTCCCGCTCCTGATGCTCACCTCCGCCGACAATCCCCTCTCGCGGGAGATCCGCGAGCAGGCCGGTCTGGCCGCCTGCATCAGCAAGCCGGTCCGCGAATCGCGGCTGTTCGACACGATCATCTCGACGCTCAATCCGGAGTCGCGCCGCCAGGACCGCCCCGGCGCCTCCCCCCGCCACGACCTGACCCCTTCCCCCGTCCACCGCGGGAAGCTGCTCCTGGCGGAAGACAACGACATCAACCAGCTCGTCGCCGTCCAGATCCTGCAGAACGCCGGATGGGACGTCGACGTGGCGGATGACGGCCAGGCGGCGGTCGACGCCGTCCTCCGCACGCGGTACGACGCCGTCCTGATGGACTGCCAGATGCCGATCCTCGACGGCCTCGAAGCGACGCGGGAGATCCGCCGGCTCGAGCAGGACGGAAGCCTGTCGGTCCAGGCCTGCCGCCCGCTGCCGATCATCGCCCTCACAGCCAACGCCAGTACCGGCGACCGCGACCGCTGCCTCGCGGCCGGCATGGGGGCGTTCGTCTCGAAGCCGATCGTGGTCGACCAGCTCCTCGGCGTCCTGAACGACCTGACGGCCGTCAGCGCGGCGGCCCGCATCGAACAGCCGGCCGCGGCCGTGCTCAGCACGCTCCCGACGCTCTCCGCCGCCGATGAGTCGGTCCTGCAGGAGACCTTCGAGGGCATCCCGGAGCCGGTCGCCCCGGCGATCCTGCTCGACGACCTGCTGCAGCGGTGCTCCGGCAACGAAACCTTCGCCCGCAAGATCCTCGAAAAGTTCCGGCAGCGGATGCCGACATCGATCGACGCGATCTGCGAGGCGGCCATGAATTGCCACCACGCCACCTGCGGTCCGCTGGCTCACGCCCTCAAGGGGGCCTCCGCCAGCGTCGGAGCGGCCCGGATCAGCGCCGCCGCCGCGGAGCTGGAACAGTGGTCCAAGCGGCACGACGCCGGCAACCCGGCCTGGTACGTCGCCCAGCTCCGCGAGGAGCAGCGGATCTGCGAGGAGTGGTTCGCCGCGACGACTTCCGAGCCGAACTGGCTGACGGCCCGTTCCGCAGGCGAGACGTCCCTCGCCGCCACCCGGTCCTTCGCCGCATCGAGCCTGACCTGACGCCCCGCGGGATCGTCCCGCAGGCTCGCCCCTGAAACACCTCGACGAACTGCCACAGAGTTGAAGGACTGCCAGCGCCTCGGCCGTCTTCCCCAACCCGAAACGCTCATCCCCTCAACGCTCAACTCTCGACCATGAATGTCCTGATTGCCGACGACGATGAAATTTCCCGCGACCTCCTGGAGCACCTGCTCCGCCGGGCGGGATACGAAGTCCACGCCGTGGACAATGGCGTGGATGCCCTCGACGCGATCCGGGAGCAGAACTTCCGGCTCGTCATCACCGACTGGGACATGCCGCGGCTCAACGGCATCGACCTGTGCCGCCAGATCCGGTCCACCGACGTGAACGGGTACGTCTACGTCATCGTCCTGACGAGCCACCGCGGCGCGTCGGCGATCGTCGAAGGGATGTCAGCGGGCGCGGATGACTTCGTCTCGAAGCCCTTCCATCCGCAGGAGCTCCTCGTGCGGCTGCGGGCCGGCGAGCGGGTCCTGGCCCTCGAAACCCGCGAGATGCTGATCTTCTCGCTCGCCCGGCTGGCGGAGTCCCGCGATCCCGAGACCGGACAACACCTGGAGCGGGTCCAGCGGTACTCCCGCGTCCTGTCGCAGCGGATGTCGCGGAACTCCAAGTTCCAGGGGCAGATCGACGCGGAGTTCATTCGGCTCGTGTATCAGACGAGTCCGCTGCACGACATCGGCAAGGTCGGCATTCCGGACTCGGTGCTGCTGAAGCCGGGGAAGCTGACGCGGGCCGAGTTCGAGGTCATGAAGAAGCACACGCTCTTCGGAGCGCAGACGCTCGATGCCGCGCTGGACCGGTTTCCGGAGGCCCGTTTCCTGCGGATGGCCCGGAACATCGCCGCGCACCATCACGAGCGGTGGGACGGCACGGGCTATCCTGAAGGACTCTCGGGGGAAGACATCCCGCTCTGCGCCCGGATCGTCGCTCTGGCGGACGTCTACGATGCGCTGACGAGCAAGCGGGTCTACAAGGATGCCTTTGGCCATGACAAGGCGAAGGCCCTGATCGAGAAGGATTGCGGAAGCCACTTCGACCCGGACGTCGTTCACGCCTTCCTGGAGTCCGAAGACGAGTTCATCCGCATCCAGCGGGAGTTTTCGAACATCGTCGATGAGAACGTCTACTACGGGGAGTACACGGCGACGGGACCGCTGGTGAGCGTTTGACGGTTGGCTGAGATCTGTTTCGGTACGTCCCAGTCGATGGCCGTCAAACATCGGGACGTCGCTGAAGCACCTCTACCGAACGGTGACATTTCCCGGCTTGACGTCGTTCAGATAGACCTTGATCCGGCGAAAGGACGCCATTACCAGCTTGACCTGATCCCAGTCGTCGCCGAAGAGCTCGATCCTCTCCGTCTCCCATTCCTGCCAGTCCTCGTCGGAGAATGGCGGAGGATGGTCCAGATAGGCTCCGGCGAAGTCGACGACAAAGGGGGGCCGAACGATCTCCATTTCGACAACCCACAATTCGTCGTCGTAGTCGATCAGTCGGGGAACGTTGAAGCCGGCGGCGGCGTGGAACCCACGGTCACGGAAGCGAAAGTAAACGTCGCGTTCGCGGAGATAGTGCTCAATCCGATCAAACGCCTTCACGGCGGATTGACGGTTGGTGGATTGCACTTCTCCCTGAGCCCCGAAACCAAGACGCTTCTCCATCATCAAACCGCGGTCGGTGCAGTACCGCTTGGCACGTTCGACGGTTTGTGATCGAATGACAGACATGAACGGCACGGCCTCCAGCAACTATTCTTCGCGGGTCAGTCTATCGTTGCACGCGCTGGGGCAGACATTTCCGCTCTCGAAGATCGGTCCTGGCTATGTTGTCCCGACGACCCCGCTGGATCTTCCCCCCTGCCCGGCCCAGGTCGTGATGACCGTCGACGAACAGCCTCGCTGCTGGGACGTCCGACTGGTCGACGGGGCGGTTCCTTATGACGAGCAAGTCCGCTTTCTTGAGCTCCCCCGCGTACCGTCCTGAGCCGTCGTACGCCAGCCCGGGCTCGGCTTCGACTGTGTCCCACGGTCCGGAGTGAAGAGTGCCTCCGGCGAGCGGGGGTAGCCCCCCTGGCCCCCCGCCGTGTGGCGCAATGGGTTTGAGCGGGCCACGTCGTGGTGGCAAGGACACACCACTTGAGCAGAGGGTGAAGCGGCACGTCGCCCCGCTCCCTCTTCGCTCTCCGCTAAAACTCACTACCATTCCGCCGGAATCCGCCCACCGTCCAACTTTTCCGGTCCGCCCCATGTCCGCCGCGATTCGCCGATCCGTCCTCGACGCCGCCCGGACCGTCGTCATCAAGATCGGCACCAACGCCCTCTCCAAGGCCGACGACACCCTCGACACCGACCGCATCGCCGGGATCGCCGAACAGGTCGTCCGCTGGCGGAAGACCGGCCGCCGCGTCGTCGTCGTCTCCAGCGGAGCGATCGGCGCCGGGATCGGCCTCCTGGGCCTCGAAGAACGCCCCAAAGACCTTCCGCATCTTCAGGCTGCCGCTTCAGTCGGACAGGCGCATCTTATCGGAGCCTACGACGAGGCGCTCCAGAAGCACGGCCTGCACGCCTCGCAGATCCTGCTGACGGCGAACGATTTCCGCCGCCGGACGCGGTATCTCAATATGAAGAACACGCTCAACGCGCTGTTCGAGTACGACGTCATCCCGATCATCAACGAGAACGACACCGTCAGCATCGACGAGATCAAGTTCGGCGACAACGACCGCCTCGCCGCCATGGTCACCAACCTCGTCGAGCGCCCGCTGCTCATCATCCTCTCCGTCATCAACGGCCTGTACGACGGCCCCCCGGACGAACCGGGCTCCCAGGTCATCCCGCTCGTCGAACGCTGGGACGAGGCGCTGCGGCGGCTGGCTGCCTCGACCAAGAGCTCGCGCGGGACCGGCGGCATGGCGACCAAACTCGAATCGATGCGGATGGCGACCACCGCCGGCGAGAACGCCATCATCGCCAACGGGACCGACCCCCGGATCCTCGACAAGATCCTCGACGGCCAGGAAGTCGGAACCCTGTTCCTCGCCTCCCGCGCGCCGCTCCCCGCCTGGAAGCGGTGGATCGGCTACACGGTGAATCCGTCGGGCCAGCTCCATCTGGACGAAGGGGCCACCAAGGCGGTCCAGCAGAACGGCAAGTCGCTCCTGGCGATCGGGATCCGGAGCGTCGCCGGCAATTTCTCGAAGGGGGACCGCGTCTCGCTCCTCAATCCCGAGGGACAGGAAGTCGCCCGCGGCCTGACGCATTACGACTCTCCGACGTTGCAGCAGATCGCGGGGAAGAAGATCGCCGAGGTCCAGGCGCTGCTCGGCGAATCGGTCGAGCCGGAAGTCATCCATCGCGACAACCTGGTCGTCATGTAAGGCCGTCTCCTTCCGCTCACTCAGGACCACACCCGCGTGTGTGTCTGGACAGTCGCTTGTCTCTCTCGGCTGGGGAAAGCGGATCATCGGGATCCGGGAGGGCGAAGCTCCTGCTGAGCCGCGCAGGTTCACAGACGCGTTCTCATTGTCGCCTCGACCTTCAGTCCCCTTCCCTGGAGGAACGGTCCCGGCGACGACGGCTCACCCTCAGGCTGGGGTGCAAAAGCGATCGAGGCGGTTTCCCACCGCTGCGGCTCGGCGGGAGCCTCGCCCTCCCTAAGGCTCCACCTCCCTCGGAGCCCTCCACAGGCCCCCGCGTCACCGGCGAATGCTGCCGTTCCCCGCTTTCCGCTGGAGTCCTACAACCGGCACGTTCGATCTTCTCCATACGGTCGACCGCGCCACCGGTCGTCGTTCCATGGAGGGATCGCAGTGTACGAGGCTTTCTACGGAATGCGGCACCGGCCCTTCTCGCCGGTCCCCCAGCCGGAGTGCTTCGTGCCGGTTCCGCACATGGCCCAGGTCCTGCACGACCTGGAAGCCTGCGTCCGCCGCCAGCAGGGGATCGCGGTCCTGACCGCTCCCGCCGGCGCGGGCAAGACCGTCCTCTGCCAGCAGCTCAGCCGCAAACTCGCCGGCGACTTCCGCATCGCTCACCTTCGCAACGCCCGCTTTCCGTCGCGCCGGGCCCTGCTCCAGGCGATCCTGTTCGAGATCGGCCAGTCGTACATCGGGCTCTCCGAACAGGAGGCCCGCCTGCGGATCTTTGAATCGATCCGCCCCGGTGCCGACTCCACGGATGCCCGGCCGCTCGTCGTCCTGCTCGACGAGGCCCATCTGCTTGCCGCCCGGTTCCTCGAAGAACTGCGGACCCTGGCCGACTACGAGGTCGACGGGGAGGCGCTGATCCGCATCGTCGTGAGCGGACAGATCCCCCTCGAGGAAACCCTCTCCGAGCCACCGCTCAGCGCGTTCAACCAGCGGGTCGGCTGTCACGCCACGCTCGAACCGCTGCGTGCGGACGAATCGGCGGAGTACCTGCGTTACCGGCTGGCCTGGGCCGGCGCGGAGATCGAGGGGCTCTTTACGCCCGGGGCCCTGTCGCTCGTGGTCCATGCCGCGGACGGCAATCCGCGGCGGATCAGCCAGCTCGCCGACCACGCCCTCCTGATCGGATATGCGGAAGAACAGCTCCCCGTGTCGCAGGGGACCGTTCAGAACGCCCTGATCGACCTGCGGGAACTTCCGCTCCACTGGAACGAACCGCTCTCCCTTTCGGAATCTGTCGACATGATCGATCTCCCCTTCGCCGACTCCGAGCTCCCGTTCCTGCCGGAGAGCGATGCGACGCTGCCGGTCGAACCGGTGGCCGACGCATCTTCGGACGAGGGGAGCGGCGAGGCCGCGGTCTTCGAGTGGGGCGGAGAGCCCTCATCCGCGGGCGACGCCGCCTGGAGAGGCGAGACCGCCAGCGCCCAGCCGACCTCAGCCGAGCCGGAAGCCGTCTACGAGCCCGCGCCGCGGTTCGAATGGCCGTTGTCGGAAGAGACCACGGAGCCGGGCGCCGCCGGCGTATACGAGACCGAACCTTCCCCGTCGACCCAGGCCGCGGATGAGACCGCCATGTACCAGATCCCGTACGAAGAAGTCCTGGTCGAGGACCGCTACGCCCTGCTGGACCGCAACGCCGAAGTCGGCCGCGCGGCCTACGTGGAGGTCCCTCCGCCGGCCGCGGCGGAGGTTCTCTCCTATGACGGGAGCGGCGAAGTGACGCTGCCGCACGGCGAGCTCTCGATCGAAGAGAACCTGCACGCCCTGCTTCAGTCGATGCGGGCCGAGGTCCTGGAGGCGATCAGCATTTCGGAGCCGCCGGCCTACGACGTCGTGGAGCCGGACGACGAGCCCGAGGCGGAGCCGGAGCTGATGCCGGTCCACGCCTTCCTGGAGGAGGCGGTCGTCGACACCGTCCCGGCCGCCGATCCGGTCGACCGCGTGACGCTGCCGATGCCCTCCGCGTGGATGGCGACGCAGACAGCGCCGGTCGAGCAGGTCGAGGCGGAGGTCGAAGCCGCGGCGGTCGCCGACGAGGCCCCGCGACGCTACGCACACCTCTTCAGCCGTCTCCAGCGGCAGCGGAGCAAGATGGAAGCGTTCTTCCGCCGCAAGGGCCGGTAATCCCGCGCGGGTCGCCGTCTGCGGAGCGATCGAAGCGGATCACCCGTTGCGGGTGCGCACCGGACGGCCGACGGGCTTGCCGTCCTTCCTGAGCGTTTCCGACGGCAGCTCGCCGAAGACCTGCCGGTACTCCTTGGCGAACCGCCCGAAGTCCCAGAAGCCGAAGCGGGCGGCGATCTCGGTCACCGAGCCCCCTTCCGGGCCGAGCTGCCTCAGGATCTTCCGCGTCTCGTGCAATCGCCTGAGGCGGATGTAGCGGGCCGGGGGGACGCCGTAGACTTCGCCGAAGACCGTCCGCAAGGTCCGCTCCGAGACGTCCGCCGCCTGGGCAAGCCGGTCCACCGAAGGGGCGACGTCGGAGGTCGGATCCAGGACGCTGAGCGCGGAGCGGATGATTGTGTCCCGCTCGACGGCGGGACGTCCGGCCGTGACGGTTATGGTCGGAGGAGGGCAGCCGAGGATCTCGCGGATCGCGGCGACGAACTGGTCGCGGAGGTCGACCCGGGAGGCGACGTGGTCCATGACCTGCGCGTCCTGCTCGCTCGATCGATTGAGGCCCTTGGCAAGGTCGCGGAGCTTGTCGACGAGCGGCTCGCCGGCATGCAGCATCGTCGCGGAGGCGTTCTTCGGCAGGCCGGGAAGGCTCTGGTCCGATTCATCGGAGAGGAACTCGCTCGGAACGAAGAGGGAGAACCACTCGTGGGCCTCTTCGCAGGAGAGCCGGAAGTCGGATCTCGGCGCTCCGATGAAGATGTCTCCCCGGTTCATCACGCCGCCGTTGGCCCGCACCTCGATCCGGGAGAGCGGGACAAAGACGAGGCAGCCGCTCGGATCGACTCCCCCTTCCGCGATGTTCCCGCCACCCTCATAGGCATACTGAAGGTGCAGTCCGTCGAGGAAGGTGTGCCGGATCTGCCAGATCGGCTTTTCCAGTTTGGGGATGGTAAACCGAACCTCAGCGTCCCGGACCGATGCGATATACGCTTCGAACTCCTTGAACTCCCGGTATTCCTGAAACTCGCTCATGGACATGAGCTACCCCTTCCCGCCTGAGCACGGCCCCCGCAGACCGTCACGCACCCGCATCGATTCCCGCTTATCCACTATATTGTACTCGGCGGACAATTTTGCCGGAAGTACGTATTCGGTTCCGGCTGAGACGTCATGATGTGTGCATGCCCGACGTCGGTCGAGCGGACGCGAGTGCTGGCCCGCCTCTCCTCCTGTTCCCGACGGCGGGCTTTTTCCTGCGCGGTGTTCGAAATCGGCTCCGAAGAATCGGGCGATCCGGATCGAAGGCATTCCGAATCGGGACGAACGGGCATTTCGCGGACGGGATTCTGTCCGGCGGCATGGAGATTTCGTCAGGTTCGACGATCCGGCTGTCTGTGCGAACTTTTCGCATTCGCGATCAAACGGCGCAGGTCCTGGTGAAACTTCTGTTGGACAGTCGGTGTTCCGCTTTCTCGAACGCGAAACCCAGGCCGCTTCACGAAGACTCCGTCGACTCGACAGGGGGATGATCGCGGAGGCTCAGGCGAGGATTTCGTGGATCGGCTTGCCGTGGTCGATATCGAGCCGCTTCCGGCCCGGGATCTCGAGCCTTCGGGAGTCGAGGCCGAGCTGTTTGAGAATCGTGGCGTGGATGTCGGTCACGTAGTGACGGTTCTCGACGGCGTGGAAGCCGATCTCGTCCGTCACGCCGTGGACCGTTCCTCCCTTGATCCCGCCGCCGGCCATCCAGACCGAGAAGCCGAAGATGTGATGGTCGCGGCCATCGGAGCCCTGCGTCCCCGGCGTGCGTCCGAACTCGCTCGCGAAGAGGACCAGAGTCGAGTCGAGGAGGCCGCGCTGCTTGAGGTCCTTGAGGAGTCCGGCGATCGGCTTGTCGACGGCGCGAAAATTCTTCTCGTGGTTCGCCTTGAGTCCGCCGTGCGCGTCCCACACCCCGGCGCCGCCGGCGCCGTGCTGGACCTGGATGAACCGCACGCCGCGCTCGATGAAACGGCGGGTCGCGAGCATCTGCATCCCGAAGTCCTTCGTCGCGGGATCGTCGAGGCCGTAGAGGGCCTGGGTCTCCTGCGTCTCCTGTTCGAAGCCGAGGGCATCCGGAACCGAGGTCTGCATCCGGAAGGCGAGTTCGTACGCCTTGATCCGCGCGGCGAGGGCGGGGTCGTCCGGGTACTCGACTCCCTTGAGGCGGTTGAGGTTGCCGACGAGATCGAAGCCGATCCGCTGTTCTTCTGAGCTGAGGCCGCGGGCGGACTTTCCGTAGTCGAGCGGGTTCTTCGGATCGACGCGGATCGGGACGGCGTCGTGGGCGGGGCCGAGGTAGTGGCCGTCTTTGGCGTTCCAGTATTCGCGGCTCCCCATGGAGAGGAATTGCGGGAGGTTGTCGTTGAGGGAGCCGAGGCCGTAGTGGACCCACGCGCCGAGGGTGGGGAACTCGCCGTCGAGCATGTGGCGGCCGGAGTGGAACTGGGTCTGGGCGCCGTGGTTGTCGTCGGTGGTCCACATGGAGCGGACGATGGCGAGGTCGTCGACGCAGCTCCCCATGTGGGGGACCCAGTCGCTCAGTTCGATGCCGGCTTCGCCGTATTTGCGGTAGCCGACCTGGAGGGGGTAGAGCTTGTTGCGTTGCTGGCCGTTGGCGTCGTTGATGACCGTGACGCGGGCGAGCTTGAGCTTCTCGGGGTTCTGGGCGTCGGCGTAGGGGGTTTCGCTGATGGACTTGCCGGCGTACTTGGTGAGTTCCGGCTTGGGGTCGAACGACTCCATGTGGGAGACGCCGCCGTTCATGAAGAGCCAGACGACGCTTTTGGCGCGGGGGGCGAAGTGGGGGAAGCCGTCGGGGGGCTGCCAGGGGGCGATTTCGTTGGCGCGGGTGATGCCGTCCTGGGCGAGAAGTGCGCCGAGGGCGAGGCCGGTGAATCCCATGCCAGCGTCGGCGAGGAAGTTGCGGCGGTGGATGCTGCCGGAGGCGGGGCGGGGGTGGGGCATGCGGGGCTCGGTGGTGAGGACGAGGGTCCGAGGCGCTGGCACGAGTTTAACCGGAAGCGAGAGGAGATGCTTCCTCCGATCGCTCGAACCTTGCCCTGGCCGGCACGACTCTGTTCGCTCGAACCCAACGTGCGACGGCCGCCTGGGGTCAAGGGGTTTCGACCCCTTGCCGCCGGAGGCACTTCCATGAGGAACCGTGGGACACAATGGACGTCCGCTTGGGGAAACCAGCGACGCAAAGCGAGAGATTGATCCGTGCCACTTCCCCCGACACAATGTTGCCGTTGATGTCGGCCAATCGATTCACGGGCCTCATCTCTCGTTCTTCGCGGCCGGGACGAGTCCGCTTCTCTCTTCTTCAGGGCAATACCAATGTCGAAGCCTTCCTCGGACGACGAGCGCGCCACAGCGACAGTGAAGATCTTCAAGGGGTCGACGACTCCCGCCTGCTGCGTCCTCTGTGGTGGTGACTCCAACAAGTCCTTTACGTTCGAGTTCCACAAGAAGACGTTCGGTTCTTACTTCGGGATGTTCGTCGTCGTTCTATCTCCGCTCTACGGCTACGCCATGACCAAGGAGGCAACCGTCTCCTGGTCGAAGCTGTTGCCTCTGTGTGCGGCACATTGGGAGCAAGCGGACCGGATGCGGCGCTTCTCCAAGTCCCTTGGAATCGTTGCGGCTGGAGCGGTGATCGCGGCAGTCTTCGTCATCGGGATCAATCCCTACCTGGCACTCGCCATTGTGCTGATGACGCTGATTCCGGCCGTCATCTTCCAGGCAAAGCGGCCTTCGCTGAACGTCGCGGAGGTGCAGAGGGAATACGTCGTTCTTCGTTCCGTTCCTCAACGCTTTGCGCTCGATTTTGAGAAGGCCAACGACGGTACTGAGTGGGCCGCCAGCTTCACCAGGCCGGCCGTTGCGAATGAGAGTCGTCAGGACAATCCGTTTGGGATCGAGGATGGCTGACGGACGCGGAGGGACGACGGGCCTCCGGCGGGCAAGGGGCCAAAGAAAACAACACAGGCCCCCTCTGCACTCCCCACCAGGGGTGGCCCCCTGGACCCCGGTGGGCTGGCGCATGCCGTGACACCCGACCGCTACAATCCCACCATGACCGACCCCGCCTCCTCCCGCCGCGAATTCCTCACCGGACGCTCCGCACTCCGACAAGTCGAACACGCCGGAAACCAACTCGCCGACCACCTCACCCACCGCTCCCCACCCGAGGCCGGCGCCACCATCCGCCTCGAAACCCGCGCCATGGCCTGCCCCTGGTGCGTCGTCCTCAACCCGGTCCTCCCCCAAACGGTCATGGCGGCCTCCCACGCCCTCGACCTCGTCCACATCCTCGAACAACAACTCACCGTCTACCGCGACGACAGCGAAGTCTCCCTCCTCAACCAGCAAGCCGCCTCCGCCCCCCAAGCCGTCGAAGAACGCCTCTTCCACCTCTTCGAACGCGCACTCGCCTTCCACCGCGAAACCGCCGGCGCCTTCGACCCCACCTCCGGCGAACTGATCCTCCTCTGGCGCCGCTGTCGAAACGAAGGCCGCATCCCCACCCAGGCCGAAATCGACGGCGCCCTCACCCGCACCGGCATGGACCGGCTCGTCACCTTCGACACCGAAACGCGGACCCTCGCCTTCCAGCAACCAGGAGTCCGCTTCGACCTCGGAGCGATCGGCAAGGGCTACGCCATCGACCGCATCACCGAAGAACTCCGGGACGCGGGCCTCGACGACTTCCTCGTCCACGGCGGCTTCAGCAGCCTCTACGCCCGGGGAGACCACAACGGCCAGGGAGGCTGGCCCGTCGGCATCCGGAACCCCCTCTTCACCGACCAGCGGTACGCCACCGTCCTGCTCCGGAACCAGGGAATGGCGACCAGCGGCTCGAACATCCAGTACTTCCGGCACGACGGGAAGCGGTACGGCCACATCCTCGACCCCCGCACCGGCTGGCCCGCCGACAAACTCCTCTCCGTGACCGTCCTAGCTCCCACCGCCGAAGAGGCGGACGCCGTCTCCACCGCCTTCTACGCCTTGGGACTCGAAAAGGCCCGGGAGTATTGCGATACTCACAGGTCCCTCGGCGCGCTGCTCATTCCGCCGCCCGCCCAGGGACGCACCCTCGAACCGGTCGTCTGCAATATCCCGGACGATGCCCTGTTCTTCGGAGCGGGCGAGATCGACGAAAGCGCCTGGTAAACCGCGTCATCGATCCCGCCGACATTGGACCAACCGCTGAACGCTGACGGCTGACCGCTGACAGCACCTCGTCCGAAAGATCGTGTTGTGAACGACCTGAAGCGTGTTTCCATCCTGGGCGTCCTGTTCCTCGTGATCCTCCGGATCTCGATCGGATGGCAGTTCCTGTACGAAGGACTCTGGAAGTACAACACGCTCCGCTCCAACACCCCCTGGACCGCAGACGGCTACCTCAAGACCGCCCAGGGCCCCTTCCGCGACACGTTCCGCGCCATGACCGGCGATCCGGATGACCTCGGCTGGCTCAACTACCAGGCGATGAGCGACAAGTGGGACCGCTGGGCCGGACGGTTCACGCAGCACTACGGACTCAACGAACAACAGCAGGGCCGTCTCCGGGCCCTCCTCGATCCTCCGGCGCAGTTCGAACGGGCGATCGGCGCGCTCCCCGCCGGCTTCGATCCCAAGGCTCTCCCCCCGGTCGCCAAGATCGAGGGCAGCAAGATCATCGTCACCGGACCGATCACGCCGCTGGAGATGGTCCAGCTCGAGAAGTCTCTCGGCGTTCAGGACCAGGGGGGCAAGTCCTACGCCATCGTGAACGAGTGGGGCGAAGTCCAGCGCGACACGGACAAGAACCCGATCCCCGTTCCGAAGGAGATCACCGACTTCCTGGCCAACATGGAGGCGGTCCGCAAGCAGGCCAACACGCTCACCTTCCGGCAGAAGCTGAAGGGCTCGCTGGCGGTCGACCCGGACCGGGTCGGCGTCGTGTGGGACCCCAAGACCCGCGACCTCCAGTACGGCCCGCCGCAGGGGGATGAGGGACGGAACGACATCGTCCGCTACGGCGAGATTCAGGAGTACAAGGACACGCTCGCCCAGTACGACAAGGCGCTCAAGCAGGCGAAGATCGACTTCCAGCTCGATCACGCCGAGCGGCTTGGCAAGCTCGTGGCGGAGAAGCGGGCCAAGCTCGTCGGCCCGATCCGGGCGATGGAGACGGAACTGAAGCTCGAGGCGACGAAGCTCCTCAGCGGCAACCAGATTGCTCGCGGCGCCGTTCCGCCGGAGAACACCCCCGGCTATCGGGCCAGTATGCAGGCGATGTGGGGGCTTCTGATTCTCGGGCCGCTGCTGATCCTCGGGCTGGGAACGCGTCTGGCGGCCCTCGCCGGGGCGGTGATGGTTCTTTCGTTCTACCTCGTGATGCCGCCGTGGCCCGGTGTTCCGCAGGCTCCTGGACCGGAGCATAGTTTTGTCGTCAACAAGAACCTGATTGAGGTTCTGGCGCTGCTGGCGATCGCGGCTTTCCCGACGGGAACGTGGTTCGGGATCGACGGCATTTTCTATCGGCTCTTTCGCCGGCCGACGGTCGAGACGATGAAGCGGTAAGCGGCTTTGCGGAGAGCCAACCGATTGGCCGCGTCCCTACACCGGGTCCAGGGGCACCCTGGTGGGGAGTGCAGAGGGGCAACGCCCCTTTGCCCGCCGGAGGCCTGGCCGTCGAGAGATGTCTGAAGGAGATCGTGTCCAAGCGCGGACACCGTGCCGTATGCCCCCCCACCAACACGCTGGGATTCCAGGGCGAGCGGTCGAGTCCTCTACGCCGGTACTACAAAGGGGACGTCCGTTGCTCACCACGGTTCCTCAACGAAAATGCCTCCGGCGGCAAGGGGGTGAGACCCCCTTGACCCCGGCTGCCGTCGCACGTTGGGTTTGAGCTACGGGCGTCGTGCCGGCAACGACATTGTGAATTCCCGACATGATTTCAAAGCCGCTCTGCACACCGGTTTGACACCGGCAAGCCCCCCGGTCAGCATGGCCGAAACCACGACTCTCTTGTGCCGCAGGCCCGCATCATGCCGGACGTGGAAGCCGAAGAAGACGACGGGCTGGGAAGTCTCGCCCAGTCCGGCCGCAAACAACATCTCCGCACCGCCCGGACGACGATGTTCGTCATCGGGGGGATCACCTTCGTCGCCAACCTGGCCATGGCCCTGGGGACTCAGGACGCTGCGCTCAAGATGACGGGCTTCGGGTTCGCAGGGGTCGGCTTCACCTACTTCATCCTCGGGGCCTTCATCTACGCGGCGCCGGTCGCCTGCACCATCCTGGCTCTCATCCTGTACGTCGCCGGCTGGGCCATCTCGGCCGCGATGAACCCCGTGATGCTCGCCAACAACATCGTCATCAAGATCATCATCGTGATGGCTCTCGTGCGGGCGGTTCAGGCCGCCATCGCCTACCAGCGCGAGGCGGTCGTCCTATGACGGATCGGGCCACCGGTGAGATGCCGTGGGACGGGAACGGACACGCCTTCAGCGGCGCGGCGCCGCTCCCCTCGCTCCTCGACCCCGCCCTGCCGCCGGCGGAAACGACGACCCGCGAATGCGGCCGCTGCCGCAAGCCCCACGATTCGGCCGCCCCCCGCTGCCCCACCTGCGGCGCCCGTAATCCCGACGCCACGGCGACTTCGCAATCCCATCCGCGCCCCGGGGGCACGGCGTCCGCCGCGCCCGACGCCCGGCCGAGCGATCTCCGCCCCTTCGCCGTCGTGATGTGGACGTTTGCCGCCCTCCTGCTGCAGTCGGTCCTGTTCGCCGTGATCGCGGCCGCCGGCGGACACGGAGACTTCGGCGTCGCGAGCCAGCTCACGTGGATCTCGATCCTCGAAGCGGTCGACACCGTCCTCGTCTTCCTCGCCGCCATGATGCTGTGGAACATCGCGTCGCCGCGCGATTCCCGGCGGCCGCTGCTCGCGTGGGTCGGCGCCTGGCCCGCACTCGCCGCGGCGCTCGCCATCAACCTGGGCTACCACCGCTGGTTCGAGGGGTTCGGCATCGCCACCCAGGACCTGCCGATCGACCAGCAGGATCCCCGCATGATCGCCTGGGCCTTCGCGACGGTCTGTATCCAGCCGGCCCTCATCGAAGAATGGTTCTTCCGCGGCCTCGCTTGGAAGACGTTCCGCGATCACATGGGGCCGCATGGAACGGTGTGGGTGATCGCCGTCATGTTCGGGCTCGCCCACGTCGGCGCGTTCCTGAGCGTTCCCGTTCTGATCCTGGTCGGCGCGCTCCTGGGATACGCCCGGCTGTACAGCGGCGGGATCGCACTCCCGATCCTGCTGCACTTCGTTCACAATCTTGTCGTCAGTCTGTGGGACGCGTGGAAATGATCGGTCGCATCTATCGGGTCGGGAGGCAATCGCCGCTCGTTCCGGCCTTCTGGGGGCTGCTGACGCTGGTCCTCGTCGCTCCCGCGGTCCTCGAACGCAATCCACACTGGGGACTGGCCGCGGTCCTGCCGGGCCTCTTCTTCCTCCGCTCCCTCCGACCCCTCGGGCGGCGCATGACGATCGAAGTTCAGGAGGACGGCCTCTACGAGACGGCCGAGGAGCGGCTGATTCCGTACGCCGACATCCAGTCGATCAAGATCGGCTACGTGACCCCTTCCTCGGCGGGCCGGATCCCGAACCGCAGGATCGACATCTCGACCGCGACGGAGCACCTCGTCGTCCCCGCCGGCCGCGACGCGGGCGAACTGTACCGGTTCCTGATCGACCGGATCCCGGTCGCCGGCCTCTACGAAGTCCCGGACAAGCTCCAGAAACACTGGAACAACGCCGTCACCCTGTTCGGGGAGGAGATGGTCTGGGGCTACGCCGGACGATCGTACTTCCCGCCGCTCAGCCGGGCTCGCGGGATCGCGGCGATCCTGGGGCTCACGTTCGTCACCTGGATCATCGGCGGCACGATGATCGGCCGTGACGGCGCCCCCTGGATGGCGATGGGGATCCTCGGCTTCGCCGTCAGCAGCATCGTGGTCCTGGCGACCTTTGCCTCGACGCCGGAGAAGCGGCTGCAGAAGCTCGCTCCCCTCTCCGGCCTCATCATCACCCCCCGCGGCCTTGCGATGGTCCACGGCGAGATCTCCGGAAAGCTCCGCTGGGATGAAGTCCGCAAGATCGAGATGCTCAGCGTCCGCCCGTTCGCGCTGGCCCGCACCCCGCACGGACTGGCAGTGACGGTCGACGGCGCGACGATCCTGGTCCCGGACGTTTTCGAGAAGCCGCTCGCCAAGATCCACCAGCAGCTTCTCTACTACTGGCAGAAGGGATAGCGTCCACGCGGAGGCGCTGTTGCGCCTCCCGTCTCCGACTCCCCAGGACTCGTCGCTCATGTCGCGTCTGTCGCACCCGCTTCGTCTCGCGTTGGCCCTCCTCCTGGGACTCTTCTGCAGCCGCCCGGCGCTCGCCGAGCTCAAGACCTGGGACGGCAAGCACTCGATCGACAAGATCGACGTCACGATCGTGTACTTCCTCCCCCGCGACCGCGCGCCGCTGGCGGACTGGAAGGATCGGGTCTCCTACTTCGCCAGGCGGATCGAGCAGTTCCACGCCCGCGAATACAACGGCCAGTCGACGCTCCGGACGATCGTTCATCCCGAGCCGCTCCGCTCCGCCCGCACGACAGAGCAGCTCCGCTCCGGCGACGGCGACTTCATCTTCTTCCAGACGCTCCGCGAGACCGACGAAGCCCTCCGCTTTGGCCAGGACAAGACGGAGGGCGCCTTCCCGATCCTGCTCGTCCTGAGCGAGATCAACTGGCGGCCGCTCGACGACTTCTACCGGCTCCGTCAAGAGGAGGGGAAACTCGTCTTCGAGGGGAACCTGAGCGGCGACCGGCACTTTCCTGGCTCCGGCCTCGGCGGGGCGCGGGCCACGTATCTCTCCCGCGAAGGGAAGGGATGGGGGCTCGTCAGTGCCGACGGCTGGCGGGTGCCGTACTGCGGCTCGGACTGCGTCGTCTACCACGAAGGGGTCGGCCACACGGTCGGCCTGCCGCACCCCGAGCCCGGCAACGGTTCCGTCATGAGCCTGGCGCAGTACCGGGGCTGGATCAGCGAGTCGTGGCTCGACGATGATCAGAAGCAGCGGCTGGGCTGGACGAAGCCGGAGACGCCGCTCGACCGCGAACGGGATCTCTACTCCGCGTTCCGGGCCCTCCCCGAGCCCAACGCTCCGGCGCCGGACGAGCCGGTCCGGCTGCGGCTCGACTGGCCGAAGGACGCCCAGGTCGCCTCCCTTCGCGTCCGCATCCAGACCGACGTTCTCGGTCCCTGGGTCGATGCCCCGACCGATCCGGCCGCGCCACAGTCGGTGTCGCTGGGGCGTTTCGATCGGCCCACACCCGTCAGCTACCGGGTCGATGCCGCGCTCCAGGGGGGCGAGCGAGTCGAGCTGTGGGGTTACTTCCAGGTCCGCGCGGAGCGGGGACAAACGCCGCTCCCTCCCGTGTCCCGTCCGTTGCCGGAGTTTGCCCGCAACACGGGAGCGTCTTCGACCGCCGCGACCGGCTCCAGCCCCGCGACCGGAGAGCCGGTCGACCTCCTGAGCCGCATCGACGTCGCGCGGGATACCGTCCAGGGGCAGTGGACGCTGGAAGAGGGCGTTCTCGAAAGCCCGAGCGCCTTCGGGGCGCGGATCGAGATTCCCTACGAGCCGCCGGCCGAGTACCGGATGATCGCCGTGGTCGAGCCGCTCGATGAGCCGAACGCCCTGATCCTCGGCCAGCGTTCCGGCGAGAACCGCTTCCTGACCCTCCTGAACTTCGGCGAGAAGGAGAAGGCCCTCTCGGCGCTCGAGAACGTGGACGGGAAGAATGTCGGAGCGAACCTCACCACGGTCGCGGGGCCGCTCTTGCACAAGGGGGAGCCGTCCCAGGTGATCGTGACGGTCCGCAAGACGGGGGTGGAGGTGAGTGTCGACGGCCGGCGGATCATTGATTGGGAGGGGAGTCCGGAGTCGCTGAGTCTGTCGGACTACTGGTCGACGCCGAATGCGAAGCATCTTTTTGTGGGGGCGTATGCGTGCCGGTACCGCATCTCGCGGCTGACGCTGGTGCCACTGAACGACTGATGTGGGAGGCGTGCACAGTCGCCGGACTCATCTCGCCGGAACGGCTATGCCACCTCAAACCCAACGTGCTACGGCAGCCTGGGGTCAAGGGGGCCACGCCCCCTTGCCGCCGGAGGCACTTCCTATGAGGAACCGTGGGGCACAACGGACGTCCCCTTTTTGGCACCACCGTTGAGGACTCCCTCACATCACACCGCTGGCCTTGCAATCCCTGTGGGTTGGTAAGAGGGGGCATACGGTACGTTGTCCAAGCTTGGACACGTACTCCTTCAAACAGTTCTCGACGGCCAAAGCCTCCGGCGGGCAGGGGGTGGCCCCTGCACGCCACCAGGGCATCCGCCCTGGACCCGGTCGAATTCTCTTCTCAGCCCATCAGTTCCGCGATCGGACGGCCGTGATCCACAATCGGCGTCGGACGACCATTGAAGTCCTTGATGAACGTCTTCGTCGAGTCGATCCCCAGGTGGTGGTAAATCGTCGCCAGGAAATCGCCTGGACCACAGATCCGCTCGATCGAATCCTCGCCCCGCTTGTCGGTCGCCCCGACAAACCGGCCCGTCTGGATTCCCCCTCCCGCCCAGATGTTCGAGAACGCCCGCGGCCAGTGGTCCCGGCCTGGCTGAATCGTCCCCGCCGCGGCGCTCGCATTCCCGGCGCCGGTGCTGGGGGAGTACTCGATCTTCGGCGTCCGGCCGAACTCTCCCGTCACGCAGACGAGAACCCGCTTGTCGAGACCCCGCTCGTAGATGTCCTCGATCAGGGCGGAAACCGCCCGGTCGTAGACTTCCGCCCGGAACCGCATCGCGTCGAAGACGTGATGGTTCACGGCGTGGTCGTCCCAGTTCTGCACCCGGCCGCAAAGCGGACCGCTCAGGCTCGTCGTCAGGATGTCGACCCCGGCCTCGACCAGCCGGCGGGCCAGCAGCAGCTGCTGCCCCCAGGCGTTCCGGCCGTACCGGTCGCGAACCTTGTCGTCCTCGCGCGACAGATCGAACGCCTCTTTCGTCTTGGGGTTCGTGAGCAGCGTCATCGCCTGGACCTCGAACTCGTCGAGGGCCGCCAGCTCCCGCTGCTGATCGAACGTCCGCTCGAGCGTGTCGAGGTTCCGCCTCAGCTGCGAACGGCGATCCAGGTGCTGAACTTCGCCGGCGTCAGTCAGGCCGATGTTCGGCACCGAGAAGGTCGGCGCGCTCGGGTCGCCTGTCACGACGAACGGCGAACAGGCGTCGCCAAGATAGGCGGGCCCGTTGTACTCGAGCGGCGGATTGACTCCGACGTATCGCGGAAGCGGGTTCGTCCGCGGACCGTCCTTCGCCCGCATGTAGTTGGCGACCGTCATCCAGTCCGGGTACTTCGGTTTCGGCTTGTCGCGAGTGTCGGGATCGCCGGAGAGGAGCTGCATCGACCCCGCCGGGTGTCCGCCCGCGGTCTGCCGCATCGAGCGGAGGACCGTGAACTTATCCGCGATCGCGGCATGCCGGGGGAGAAGCTCTGTGAACTGGAGCCCCGGGACCTTCGTGTCGATCACGTCGAACGGTCCGCGGTACTCAGACCCGGCGAAGGGCTTGGGATCGTATGAGTCGATGTGCGACAGCCCGCCGGGCTGCCACACCATGATCACGGCGTTCTTCTGCCGCGCGGGGGCCGTTCCGGTTTCGGCGGCCTGCAGGCTGTTGTGCGCCTGGAGGCGAAGCACCCCCGGCAGGCTCATCGTGGCAAAGCCCGCGAGCCCGGTCTGGAGGAAAGCGCGGCGGCGCGTTGCCAGCCCCCGCGGACCGGCGCAGTGAACAGGAGGGGAAGGTTGAGCGTGACTCATTTGGTCTCCGCGGGAAGGACTCGGATCGCGATCGGTTCCGAGACAACAATGTCCACGATATCCGTCGGCTGCGCTTTCGTGGTGGCGTTCTTGAGCGTCTGATCGGCGGCAGCCAGCGTGGCGGCAGCCGCTTTCTGCTTCGCCTGGAGGTCGACGACCGCGGCATCCGCCGCCATCTTGGCCTCGGCCGTCTTGGCCGCCTCGGCGGCTTCGACTTTGGTCGCTTCCGCGGCGGCGGCCTTCGCCGCTTCGGTCGCCTTGAGGAGATCGGCGTCGACCGCCTTGAGGTCCGCCTCCGCCTTGCTCTTCACCAGCTCCGCGGCGGTGACCGCCTCCGGATGGTGGCGGTACTTGGCGACGGCGCTGCCGTAGAAGGCGATCTGGTAGTCGCCGGGAGGCGTCTTGAGCTTGGCGAGGTCGATCACCGCTTCAGAGGCGTCGGCCGTCAGCGGGACCGTGAACGGGGCGTTCGCCTCGAAGCCGCTGCCGAAGGTCTTGAGCGACATCGTCGCCCCCGAGAACTCGCTGCGACGGGTCTGGACGAGCGGAATCTTGAGCGTCGTCCCCGCCTTGGCTTCGATCGGATCGCGGGTCGTCGGAGCGATCGTCAGGGGGGCGAAGTCGTGTCCGCTGACCGAAACCGGAATGTCGACCGAGAGCCGCGGATAGGGGATCTCACCCCAAGAGTCGGGAATCGGCCACGCGTAGGTCGCCAGTCGGCAGGGATGAGTCACGGCCGCGCCGTCGATCGTCGCCCGGCCGGTGAAGGTGGCGCTCGCCAGGGCCCGGGGGGCGGTCTGCTCGGCGCTCACCACGAGGATCCCGCGGTTCTGGCCGGCGGGAATCTTGAGTCCCTGCGCCCGGACCCCCGCGGGAAGGTTCTCCATCACCAGGTCGATCTCTCCGCTGAACCCGTCCCGACGGATCGCGACGACTTCCAGGGCCATCGCGCCCCCGTTGCGGAGAGCGAGTGGTTTCGTCAGGGCGTTCCGGTCGCCGTTGCGGAGCTCCATGTGGAGCGGCCACGCCACGACGGCAAAGTCCGGCGCGGCTTTCCGGATCACCATCCGGTAGACGTTCCGCGGATCGTTCCGGGTCCCGCCGAACAGGTCGGTGATCTGCAGCCGGTGAAGGCCGTCCTGCTGGATTGTCAGCTTGCCGAGGATGTCGGCCGAGCCGGCATTGAAGGGAGGCCCGTCATAGGCGTAGCCGTTGCTCGAGACCTTGACGGGGCTCGGGATGTCGGTGAACTCGGCGACGTCGGTCAGCGTCTCCTTGCCGTCCGCAACCGCGACATGCTGGACCAGGACATTCGGATCGGTCTGGAGGCCGAACCGCTCCGATGCGACTTCGACCCACCACTCTTCGCCCTTCTTGGCTTCGAACTCGAACATGTCGACGTCCGCCGCCAGGGCGAAGCTGCCGGAGACATCGCACGGGAGCGTGATCTTCTGGACGTGGGCGGGATCGTTGTTCGGCTCCGCTTCGGCGAGCGGCGCCTGTTCGGGGAGGCCGGTCGGGGGCCACGAGAAGGCGTTGACCGGCTGGGTCGAGGGATGCCGGGCGATCGCCGCTCCGGCGGGGACGTCCTGGACGATGAGCCGGTAGAAGCAGTCGCGGCCCCCCTTGAAGGTCAGCTCGTGGACCTTGACGACATACTTGCCGTCTTCGGGGACGCTGAAGTCGAGGAGGCCGCCGCGGCGTTCCACCAGCAGGTCGTGGCCGGCGGAGTCGCCGATGATCACGACCGCGTCGAGCTTCGAGTCGATCCCGCGGGTCGCGCACTCGACGCCGATCCGCTGGCCCTTCTTCGCTTCGAACTGGTAGTGGTCGATCGCCCGGGCCGTCATGGCGGCGTTGCAGACGGAGTTGACCTGGATCTCCTTCGCGGTCGCGAGGGTCGTGTTCGGCGTCGTGACCGCCGCTTCCGGGAGCGTCCCGACCGCGAAGACGCGGGACGAGGACATCCCGAGCCGGGTCATGACGCGGGCCTCGTAGAGTCCCGGCGGACAGTCAGCGGCGATCGAAACGACGTACTTGTTCGGCTCGATCTTTCCGGCGGCATCCACCTTCATCGCGGCGGTGAGCCGCGGGTCGGAGAACGTCAGCGTGTCGGCATCATCAAGATGTTCCCCGGCGATGACGATCTCGACCGTCGTGCCGACCTGTCCCCCCATCGGGACCGTGGTCAGGAGCCGCGGAGCGGGCAGGCAGACGGACTGCGCGGAGGCCAGCGAAGGAGCGAACAGCGTCGCAACCGCGAGGAGGAGAGTCGGTCGCAGGAAAGAAGCACTCTTCACGTTGCCGGCCTGTTCACTTGGTTTCGTCATCACACTCTCCCGCGACCGCTTCCTGCTACCCACGACCAGCTGCCCACAACTCACTAATGATTGAACAGAAACTCTTTGGTGTTGATCAGCGCCCAGACGAGGTCCTGGAAATTCTCGTTGGCTGCCTTGGCCGGATCGACCGGTTTCCCGTCCTTGTCGACGCGGGGCTCTGCCAGGTAGTCGAGCGCGGTCTTGAGTTCGTCGGACCGGGGAGCGCGGGAGAAGGCGGCCAGGTACAGCTCCTGGACCTTCTCTTCATTCGGCCGCATCTCCTTGGCGAGCTTCTGCGCGCGGCCGGTCGGGCTGGCCAGCTTGCCCTTGATGTCGGCCGCGTTGAGGAGGTGCAGGCTCTGAGCGAGGCTCGAGGACTGGACCCGTTCGCACTCGCAGACGCTCTCCCCTTCCGGCCGGCCGAAGACCCGCAGGAACGGTGAGGACCGGTTGTAGCTGTTGTCCGGCAGGGCAACCGCGCGCGTTCCGGCAGGGAGGTTCGCGAAGTCAGTCTGCGTTCCGGCAACCCGGTCGATCGCGTCGAGGAGGACTTCGGCCTGGAGCCGCTTCGGGTAGTGCCGCGAGTAGTTCTGACGGTCGGCCAGATTGTGGTCGTTCGGGATCGCACTGAGCTGGTAGGCGCTCGACTGCGTGATGACCTTGACCAGGGCCTTGAGGTCGAAGCCGCTGGCGACGAAGTGCTTTTCGAGGGCAGCGAGGAGCTCCGGATTCGTCGGCGGGTTCGTGTCCCGGATGTCGTCTTCGGGCTCGATCAGGCCGCGGGTGAAGAAGTGCTTCCAGTAGCGGTTGACGAGCGCCTTGGCGAAGAACGGGTTCTCCGGCCGGCTCATCCAGTCGGCCAGCTTCAGCCGCGGGTCCTGGTCGGGCAGAATGTCCGGAATCGCGTCGCCGAGCGCGGCGGGTTTGACCGCCTTTCCGGTCTTCATGTTCGTCGCGGCCGCCACTCCCCGCTTGTGGAAGATCAGGTCCTGCTCGCGGACGCCGGAGGGCTTGCGACCGACCTGGCTGAAGAACGCGGCGAGCGCGTAGTAGTCGTCCTGGCTCCAGCGCTCAAAGGGATGATGGTGGCACTGGGCACACTGCATCCGGACGCCGAGGAACAGCTGGGCGACGTCCTCGATCTGCTGCTTCGGTTCCTTGACCCGCTTGTACCAGGCGACCGGCGGGTTGGCGATGATCGTTCCGGTCGCCGCCAGAAGTTCGCGGACGAACTGGTCGTAGGGCTTGTTCGCCAGCAGGCTGTCGCGGACCCAGGCGTGGAAGGCGAAGTTGCTCGTGATGTCGCTGGCGTCGTCGCGGCGGTTCTTGAGGAGGGCGGTCCACTTGGTGGCGAAGAAGTCGGCGTAGTCGGGGGTCTTGAGCAGCTCGTCGATGACGCGGTCGCGTTTCGCCGGATCGGAGCTTTCGAGGAACAGCTTCGCTTCTTCGTCAGTCGGGAGGCGGCCGGCGATGTCGAGAGTCACGCGGCGGAGGAACGTCGCGTCGTCGCAGAGGGCCGAGGGGGGAACGCCGATCCCTTTGAGGTTGGCGAAGACGAGTTCGTCGATGAAGTTTTTCGATGGCGGGAGCGAGTCGACCGGGGCTCCCAGCGGGATCGAGCCGCGGAAGACGGCGACGTTCCCCTGATAGCGGACCATGACCGCCACGTTGCCGGAGATGTCGTGCGTTTTGACGAGACCGTTGCCGGAGACTTCGGCGAGGGCTTCGTCGTTCGGCTCGAAGAGGGCCTGACCGGTCACGTCACGAGTCGTGCCGTCCGCGTAGCGGGCCACCGCCTTCAGGCTCTGCTCGCTCCGGCGGGGGATCGTGCCGCTGGGGGGCTGGACTTCGATAGAGACGAGCTTGGTGGCGGTCTCGCGGTCGTCCTTAGCTCCCTGGGAGATCCAGTCGTGGAGGATGCGGTAGCCTTCCGAGTCGCGGGGGAGCCGGACGCCACCGCCGTGGGGGACGCGTCCGGAGGCTTTCTGGAGGATCAGGCTTTCGTCGGGGGAGGGGGCGGCGATGCGGCGGCCGCGGCTCTCTTTGACGAGGTGCTCGTAGTCTTCGGCCGGTTCGAAGCCGAGGAGGGAGAGTTGGAAGCCGCGTTGGCCGCCCCCCGCCTTGGCGTGGCAGAAGCCGATGCTGCAGCCGGCTTTGGTCAGGACGGGCATGACGTCGTTGACGAAGCTGACCGGGGGTTCATCCGCCTGGAGCGGGCTGGCGAAGCCGAGGCAGAGCAGGGCGAGAGTGAGCGTCACTGTTCGCGGAGCGCGAACCCGGACGTGGCGCAGCAGAGGAAGATCGCGCTGGGGCATGGCGACTCAGCAGGCAAACAGCCCGGGCGGGCCGGAGTGGCGGGGCAGGGGCGGTGGGCGGAAATCAGGCAGGTCGGCGAGGGGGAGGGAGCGCTCAAGAACCTCCTCGGCCGGAATATCAAGAAACTTTAATGCGATGGGGTGACGATCGTCAATCAATTCGGGACGCGGGTGTTTGTGAGGGTGGTTGTCCTGGTCGGGTCCAGGGGGACCGTGGTGGGGGATGCAGGGGGGCCTGTGTTGTTTTCTTGGCCTCTTGCCCGCCGGAGGCTTGTCTCGTCGGACAACGTCGGAAGGAGTGCGTATCCAAGCGCGGACACGGTGTCGTATGCCCCCTCACCAACCCGCGGGGACTCCAAGGCGAGCGGGGACCGCGAAACGCCGGCTCCATAAAGCGGACGTCCGTTACTTACCACGGTTCCTCAAAGAAGCGCCTCCGGCGGCAAGGGGTTGCCCCCTTGACCCCGGCTGCCGTGGCACATTGGGTCTGAGCAATGGAAGCCGCGCCGGCCGGAACGACTCCCTTCAGCTCAGGAGGCCTGCAGTTGACGGCCCCCGAACGCCGATGGCACACTATGACCCATTAATGCAGCCCGATGCGTCCCGTCGGAAGCGGCCATGCTCTCCCTCTTCAATCCCAACGCCCCGGTCGGCCGTCGGGCTATGCTCCGCGCCGGGACGCTGGGGCTCGGAGGGTTTTCGCTCTCGCACCTCCTGGGCCTGAAGTCCCAAGCCGCCACCGCTGACCTCGTCCGCAACAAAACGGTCGTCTTCCTCTTTATGCAGGGAGGACCGAGCCAGATCGAAACTTTCGATCCCAAGATGTCCGCTCCCGCGGGGATCCAGAGCGCGACCGGCGAAATCCAGACAACCGTTCCGGGAATGACCTTCGGCGGGACCTTCCCGCTCCTGGCCAAACAGGCCCACCGCCTCTCCATCGTCCGCTCGTTCGTCACCGGCGACGGCAACCATGACATCAAGCCCGTCCTGACGAACGGCCTGTATAAAGCGTCGCTCGGCTCGATTTACTCCCGCGTCGCCGGGCCCATGCACCCCGTCAACGGGATCCCGCGGAGCGCGATGCTCTACCCGGCCGCGGTCGACACCTCCGCCAAGAAGGAGACGACGAGCTTCGGCAACCACGCCGACCCCGGCGTCCTGGGGAGCGCCTTCACGCCGTTCCTCCCCGGCACCGGGCCGCTGAACGACAACATGCGGCTCAACCTCCCGGAAGACCGCTTCACCGACCGCCAGTGGCTCCTGCGGCAGCTCGACCGGATCAACCGGGAAGTCGACAGCGGCGCCCTCCTGACCGGGATGGACAAGTTCCAGGTCCAGGCCGCCTCGACGATCCTCAGCAACGTGGCGGACGCCTTCAACCTCTCGAAGGAAGACCCCCGTCAGATCGCCCGCTACGACACCGCCCCGCTCATGACGCCGGACCAGATCAGCCGGCAGTGGAACAACCACCCGCACTACGTCTCGCACGTCAAGACCCTCGGAAAGCTGATGCTCCTGGCGCGGCGGCTGTGCGAGTCCGGAGTCGGGTTCATCACCGTCACGACCGACTTCGTATGGGACAACCACGCCGACTCGAACAACGCCGGTGTCGAAGAGGGGATGCGGTACTGCGGCCACCCGTTCGACCACGCGGTCAGCACGTTTATTGAAGACCTCCACCAGCGCGGCCTCAGCGACAAAGTCCTCCTCGTCTGCTGCGGCGAGATGGGACGGTCGCCGCGACTCAACAAGCGCGGCGGCCGCGACCATTGGGGGAACCTCGCCCCGCTCCTCGTCAGCGGCGGCGGGCTGGCGATGGGAAAAGTCATCGGCCAGTCGACCCGCGACGCCGCTGAGCCGCTGTCCGAGAAAGTCACGATCTCCAACCTCCTCGCGACGCTCGGCGAGGTGATGTTCGAGGTCCCGCAGATGCGGCTCCGCCCCGATCTGCCGGCCGACCTGGTGAAGCTGTTTGCCGAGAGCCGTCCGATTCCCGGACTGACCTGAGACCGATCCAAGGGCCCGCTCCGCCTCCCGCGCGGCCTGCTCCTGAAATAGAAACTTTCGAACCATGAACGGTGCCGATCGCCACGCGGCCCTCGCAACGAGCCGCCGCGGATTTCTCGTCGCTTCGACGGCCGGGATCGCCGGGATGACGTTCGGTCGTCCGACGCTCGCGTCCCCCGCGGCGCCGGTCGCCGCCACGGCCAGCGGCAAGCCGGCCAAGTCGACGATCCTGTTCTTCCTGTGCGGCGGGGCCTCCCACCTCGATATGTGGGACATGAAGCCCGACGCTCCGCTGGAGTACCGGGGTCCGTTCGACCCGATCCCGACATCGGCGCCGGGGATGTACCTCAGCGAGCACCTGCCGCTCCTGGCGAAGCAGGCCCATCACCTGGCGCTCCTGAACTCGGTCGGAGCGACCGTCAACACGAACGACCACCACGCCGGGTACTACCACAACCTGACGGGCCACGTCCCCGATCCGACGTTCATCTCGCTCGGCAACAACCGGACGCCGATGCCGGACGACTGGCCGTTCATGGGCTCGGTCGTCGCGTCGCGCCGCCCGGCGCACGCCCAGCTTCCGAACCTGATCACGCTGCCGCACAAGCCGAGCAAGGCTCCCTATACCCGTCCGGGGCAGTTCGCCGCGCGGCTGGGGATCGAGCACGATCCGCTGTACCTCGAAGGGAGCCTCAAGGAGCCGCTCAAGTTCCAGTCACCGGCGCTGATGCTCGACGGCAACACCTCGGCGGCGCGGCTGACCGATCGACGGGCTCTTCTGCGGAACGTCGACGAGGCCCGTCGTGACGGCGAGCGGTATGCGACCGCCGGCATCTGGAACCGTCAGCAGGAGCGGGCGTTCACGCTCCTCATGTCCTCCAGCACGGCGGATGCCTTTGACGTTTCCCGCGAGACGCCGAAGCTCCGCGCGCGGTACGGCGAGACGGTCAACGGGATGAGCCTGCTTCTGGCCCGGCGGCTGGTGGAGGCGGAGGTGCCGTTCATCACCGTCTTCTGGAAGGAGAACGAAGAGAAGCTGGCCAAGAAGTGTGCCAGTGCCGGCGGGTGGGACACGCACGGCAACAACTTCAACTGCCTCAAGGAGGATCTGCTGCCGGAGTTCGACCGCGCCTTCTCCGCGCTGATCGAGGATCTGGCCGACCGGAGGCTTCTCGACTCGACGCTCGTGATGGTGACGAGCGAGATGGGCCGGACGCCCAAGATTGGGGACCGCCGCTCGGGCGGCGTGAACGGCGCGGGGCGGGACCACTGGACGCATTGCCTGACCGATGTCATGGCGGGTGGGGGAGTCCGGGGCGGGCAGGTTTATGGTTCGAGCGACCGCTTTGGCGAGTATCCGGCGAGCAAGCCGATCACGCCGGCGGATGTGACAAAGACGGTTTATCACGCGATGGGTGTTCACGATCTGGAGGCGGTTGATCCGCAGGGTCGTCCGTACAGCCTCCTCGCCGAAGGGTCTCCGGTGACGGAGCTCTTCGGATAAGGGTCGAGTCGGTGCGCGGGGGCTTGCTTCCGCGCACCGGCTCGGTCTCTTCTTGTTCAAACCGCGTCCTTGCCGACGCAGTTCCCATTGCTCAAACCCAACGTGCGACGGCAGCTGGGGTCAAGGGGGTCTCACCCCCTTGCCGCCGGAGGCACTTCCATGAGGAACCGTGGTAAGGAACGGACGTCCGCTTTGTGGGACCGGCGTCGAGGACTCAACGCTCGCTTTGAAATCCTCGTGGGTTGGTGAGGGGGCATACGACACGGTGTCCGCGCTTGGACATCGACAGCTTTCGATGGTTCTCGACGAGACGGCCTCCGGCGGGCAAGGGGCGTTGCCCCCTTGCATCCCCCACCAGGGGTACCCCCTGGACCCCGGTCGGCTGTCCTCTCGGCTGAATCCCGCGTGAAGCCACGGGGGCCAGTCCCCTTTTTCGCTACTTTTCCGGTCCGTCCACCCTCCGACCGGGTTTCACCAGAGGGAAACCCCGCGCCGAACGCCCCATATCGGCCCGTCCCATGGACTCGACGAAGGAAAACACGATGCGATCGATCCGGATCCTGGGCAGCCTCGCCCTCACCAGCACCCTGGCCTGCAACTTCGCCTGCAACTTTGCCTCGGCCAGCGACTGGCCCCGGTTCCGCGGACCCAACGGCAGCGGAGTCAGCCTCGACGCCGCCCCCGCTCCCGAAAAATGGAGCCCGGACGACGGCGTGAAATGGAAGGTCGCTCTCCCCGGCGCTGGAGTCTCCTGCCCCATCGTCGTCGGCGACCGGATCTTCGTCACCTGCTACACCGGCTACGGCGTCGACCGCGGCAACCCCGGCGATCAGAAAGACCTCAAACGACACCTCGTCTGCATCGACCGCAAGACCGGCCAGATCGCCTGGACGAAAACCGTCGACGCCGTCCTCCCCGAAGACCCCTTCGCCGGCGCCGGCGTCCCCGAACACGGCTACGCCTCCCACACCGCCGCCTCAGACGGCCAGCGGGTCTACGCCTTCTTCGGCAAGAGCGGCGTCTACGCCTACGACCTCGAAGGGAAGGAACTCTGGCACGCCAACGTCGGCAAGGGCTCTGACCCCCGCCGCTGGGGCTCCTCCTCCAGTCCGATCATCTACCAGGAGACCGTCATCGTCCCGGCCGGCCCCGAGAGCGGAGCCATCGTCGGGCTCGACACCGCAACCGGCCAGGAGAAGTGGCGGGCGGAATCCGAATCGCTCGGCAACGTCTGGGGAACCCCCGTCGCCGTACCGGTCAGCGCCGACCGGACCGACATCGTCATCGGCGCTCCCTACGAGATCTGGGCAATCAACCCGTCCAACGGGAAGCTCAAGTGGTACTGCGAGGCGATGCCCTCCGACCAGTTCAACTCGAGCGTCGTGGCGGGCGATGGGGTCGTGTACGCCATCGAAGGTCGCGGCGGCGGATCGATCGCCGTCAAAGCGGGGGGCTCCGGCGACGTAACGAAGGACCACGTCGTCTGGTCGGGAGGCGACTCCAGCCGCTTCGGGACGCCGGTCGTCTATGAGGGACGGATCTACTTCTTCAACGGCGGCGTAGCGAACTGCATCGACGCCGCGACGGGCGACAAGATCTTTCAGTCGCGCCTCCGAGGGGGACGGCCTGGCGGCAACGCCGGCGAAGCGGGCCGCGGACCGGGCGGTCCCGGCGGGGGCCAGGGTGGTCCTGGCGGCGGCCCGGGCGGCCGGCGCGGGTTCGGCGGCGGAAGCGACTATTCGTCGCCGGTCCTGACGGACGGCAAGGTGTACTACACGACCCGCGGCGGCGAGACCTACGTCCTCAAGGCGGGCCGGGAGTTCGAACAGCTCGCGGTGAACCGCGTCACCGACGATACCGAGGTCTTCAGCGCCACTCCGGCGATCAGCAACGGAGAACTGTTCCTCCGCTCGGACAAACACCTCTACTGCGTGGGAGCCAAGTAGCGGGATTCTGTCGCCGCTCAGATTTTTGCGCGAACATTTTCCGCGCGGCGCGCATCTCATTCGTACGGGCGATGAGATCGTCCCCCGGCCGGCGGTGTTCGCCGGCCTGTCCGCTCTGCTGGACCTCCCGTTCATGATCATCATGAACGTTCGAACCCGATGAGCATCATGAACAGCCAGTCGCGTCTCCTACGCACCGCTCTCCTCCGCTTCCTGCGGGAGGCCGCCGCCTTGCGCCGGTCCCTGGCCGCCCGCAGCCAGCGGGAACAGGAACGGAGCGCGCTCCTGGAGCGGATGCAAGAGCGACTGACGTGACACGGCCCCCCGGCCATCTACGAGCCATCACGGCCCGGTGTCACGAACAGGACACCGGGCTTTTTCTTTGAATCGCCCGGGACCTGTTTCACCGGTCACGCTCTCTCGACCAACCGGTTCGCTGCTTCGGCCCGTTCGACTTCTGGTGAGGTTGCCAGCCTTTCACGCTGGCCAGGTTGGGTTCGAATCCCACACGGGTCATGTCGTGCGCTGAGAGTGCGCGCTCATGCGGGATCGTCCAGCGGCAGGACGCGATCCTCTGAAGATCGAGACGCTGGTTCGAATCCAGCTCCCGCAATGGAAGGAAAAGAGTTCTCAGTTTTCAGTTTTCCGTTCTCAGCCAGAAGGGCGGATCCCGACCAACCCCGTTCTGAACTGACGACTGAAAACTGACAACTGAAAACTCCCCCAAGGGCTCATCGTCCAACAGGAAGACGCCGGTCTTGCAAGCCGGAGATTCGGGTGCAATTCCCGGTGGGTCCACTCATTTGAATGACCGCGGGGGTGCATCGCTCCACCGCCGCGGCGTCCGGCCCGTTCGTCTAGAGGTTCAGGATACCGGCCCCTCAAGCCGGTGACGCGGGTTCAAATCCCGCACGGGTCACTACGGGAGGGCGAGGCTCCCGCCGAGCCACAGCGGTGACGGACGTCCCCAACGGCGACTTCCCGTCCCGACATCGATCGCGTCGGGCACCGGCGCGGCTCAGCAGGAGCTTCGCCCTCCCGACAGGCACGAGCACTCACTTCTGCACGTGCCTTCGACCAGGTGGTGTAACGGTAGCCACGCGGCGCTCAGAACGCCGTGCCGTCAAGGCGTGGGAGTTCGACTCTCCCCCTGGTCACTGACAGAGAAGTTTCCCTGCAGGCAGGGCTGGTGCCCGACCCGCTTTCATACGGCGGGGAGCCCGGATCGTTCCCGGGGTCTGCAATTGAGTCGCGAGTTGTCAGTCATCAGTCGTCAGCGATGGCGGCTGTTGCGGTCGAGTACGCAAACGGGAAAAGCGGCCAGGTCGAGAGCCTGGTGACTTTGTGGGTTCGACTCCCACCTCGGCCACTGTGGGTTCGCCCGGTCCTGGTGTTACGCGTCGTACAAAAAGATCTCACGATTGGACCGACGAGCCCTGGTCCTGAAGCCTCCCCTTCGGGAGGTGGGAGTTCGTCATGAGGAACAAGCTGCACTTCAACGTCGGAACGATCGGTCACATCGATCACGGCAAAACCACGCTGACCACCGCGATCCTGGCGGTCCAGGCGACACAGGGGCTCGCGCGAGCCCGGTCGTACGCCGACGTCGCCCGGGGAGGAACGGTCCGCGACCCCACGAAGGTCGTCACGATTACATCGAGCCACGTCGAGTACGAGACGGAAGCCCGGCACTATGCCCACATCGACTGCCCGGGGCACGCGGACTACATCAAGAACATGATCACGGGCGCCGCCCAGATGGACGGCGGGATCCTCCTGATCTCCGCTGCCGACGGGCCAATGCCGCAAACGCGGGAGCACATCCTCCTCGCGCGGCAGATCGGCGTCCCGCACCTCGTGGTGTTCGTCAACAAGGTCGACCTTGTCGACGACCCCGAGCTGATCGATCTCGTCGAGATGGAGACGCGCGACCTCCTCACGCGGCACGGCTACGACGGCGACGCCACCCCGTTCGTGCGGGGGAGCGCGATCGCTGCGGCGCAAGCGCCGGGCGATCCGCAGGCCACCCGGTGCATCGCCGCGTTGCTGGCGGAGCTGGACCGGTTTCCCGCGCCGGAGCGGCTCGTCGACCGGCCGTTCCTGATGCCCGTGGAAGGGGTCTTCACGATCTCCGGCCGCGGCACGGTCGTGACCGGCAAGATCGAGCAGGGGACGATCCATCCCGGCGACAAGGTCGAGATCCTCGGCTCCGGCGATCCGATCGACACCGTCGTGACGAGCGTCGAAGCCTTCAACCGGGTCCAGGAGCAGGGGACAGCGGGTGAGAACGTCGGCCTCCTGCTCCGCGGCGTGAAGAACACGGACGTGGCACGCGGCGATGTCCTCGCCGCGCCGCGGTCGGTCGAGCCCCGCACGCGGTTCCGCGGAGCGGTCTATCTCCTGAGTCCCGAAGAAGGAGGACGGCGGACGCCGTTCTTCAGCGGTTACACGCCGCAGTTCTTCTTCCGGACGACAGACGCGACCGGCCGCGCGGAACTCGACGCGGAGGTCGCGATGGCGATGCCGGGAGACAACGTCTCGCTCGTCGTCGACCTGCGCAGAGCGGTCGCGATCGAGACCGGGACGCACTTCGCGATCCGCGAAGGGGGCCGCACCGTCGGCTCCGGCGTCGTAACCGAGATCTTGGCGTGACCTGAGGGAGCCCCGCCGGTCGCCTCGTCGGCCGGCGGTGTTCCTGTTCTCGCACTCGCTTATCGGTCCGCCGTCCCGCGTTGGGGCGGCGGACTCTGCCTTGATGGTGAAATGGACATCATGTCCCGCTTCGAACGGGGCGTTCCAGGTTCGAGTCCTGGTCGAGGCACTCAATGCCGTCAGGAGGGATCCTCCGGCGGCGAACCTCCCCGGGGGACGCGTGTCCCTCGGGAGACTGCGGGTCATCGTTCTTGCTTTCCCGGAAAGGGGGCCACCATGACATCGATATCCAATCGTCCACAGAGGTTGTCCGCGCGGATGGTCCGCGACGGCACTGTTTCCTGACGTGATTCCCTGCGGAACTCACGTCGACTCTTTGGAGTTCACTCCAATGGACGTGACTGTTCTTCAGCGGCAGTTCGCCCGCATCGGGGCTCGCGCCCGGGTGCGGACGGTGGATGGCCGCTGGGCCGTCGAGGCGGTGGCGATCGATATCGCCCGCGACCGCGATGGCGAACTGTTTGATGTGCAGGTCCCTCCCCGCCGGTCGGCGGAGCTCAGCGTGCTCCACCTGGAACCGGCCCGGCGGCACCTGCTGTTGATGTCGCGCGATGGCGGCTCGGAGCCGCACAAGTTCCTGTGCGGCCACGACGAGCGGCACTGGTTCGTGGCGGCGGTCCCGGAGAACCGGAGCGCCTCGACGGTGGCGACGGCGATGGAGGCTCTTAAACCGGCCGAGATCGTCGCCCTCCAGTCGCGGCTGCAGGTCCGGCCCAAGGACCGCAATCGGCGGAAGAACGAAGCCTTCCTCCGACAGGGGGAATGGTTCTTCGTCCGCGAACCGGGACTGATCGTCGATGAGCGACTCGTCCTGACGCGCGAACCGATGCGTCGCGGAGGTGGAAAGCCGCATACGGTCGACTTCCTCTACCGCTCCGGCGGGGAGGTGGTCTACGTCTGCCGGCACCGCCCCAACGGTCTGACCCAGGCCCAGCACAACACTCTTCTCTCCCGCAAGCCGGAAGCGAAGAGCTGGGGCTGGTCGGTCCTGCGGCGGAACCCGTCGGTGTACGTGAAGGGGCGTGTTCGCCATGCGGACCACGCCACCATCGTGCTGGACGACTGGCACCGCGTGCTGATGAACACCGAGACGCAGGCAGCCGCGATGCGGCATGTCGCGTTTCTGGACTGATCGCACTCGGTCTGGCGGGCGGGCCGGGGAGGAGTCTCTGAAGTCGGGGCCGCGAGCACGGCCGACCCGCTCCCTGGGCTCCTCTCCCGACCCCGCTCCGCTCCGACATGGTGTTCGTGGTGTAGAGGTTCTGCACGCCGGCCTGTGACGCCGGAGGAATCGGTTCAATTCCGTTCGAACACCCTCGACAACACTTTCCAGGAAGTGAGGAAGAATCATGGAAGCGACTCTGACACGACCGACGCTCGTCCTGAACCGCGTGTGGCAGCCCGTCGGCGTCGCCTCCGTTGCGCGGGCGCTGACGCTGGTCGCCGGCGAGCGGGCCCGGATCGTCGATCCGCTGGACTACCGGCTCCACAGCTGGTCGGACTGGACGGCGCTGATCCCGGGCCACGAGGAGCCGTTCCTCCAGACGGTCTCGCGGCGGCTGCGCGTTCCGGAAGTGATCGCGCTGACGGAGTATGACCGCGTTCCGACGAACGTCGTCACCTTCAGCCGGCGGAACCTTTTCAAGCGGGACCGCTACACTTGCCAGTATTGCGGCCTTCAGCCGGGGAGCGAGGAGCTGACGATCGACCACGTCGTTCCCCGTTCGCGGGGGGGCCTGGGCACGTGGGAGAACTGTGTGCTGGCCTGCATCGACTGCAACGCGAAGAAGGCGGACCGGACTCCGGTGGAGGCCCACATGCCGCTGCGGAAGCGGCCGGTCCGACCGAAGTGGAACCCGCTCTACGCGCGGCACGATGTCCGGATCGAGAGCTGGTCGAAGTTCCTCAGCGAGGCGTACTGGACGGTGGAGCTCGACGAGTAGCACCCGGTCTGTCGACCGACGGACCGGGTGCGTTCTCTGGATATTGGTCGGACGGCGGATGATCAATACCGGGGTCCAGGGGCTCGCCCCTGGTGGGGAGTGCAGAGGGGCAACGCCCCTTTGCCCGCCGGAGGCCTGGCCGTCGAGAGATGTCTGAAGGAGTGAGTGTCCAAGCGCGGACATCGTGTCGTATGCCCCCAAATCAACCCGCGGGGAGTGCAGAGCGAGCGTGGAGTTCTCAACGCCGGTGCCACAAAGGGGACGTCCGTTGTGTACCACGGTTCCTCACAGGAGGCCTCCGGCGGCAAGGGGTTGCCCCCTTGACCCCGGCTGCCGTGGCACGTTGGGTTTGAGCTAGGGGAGTCGTGCCGGCCAGAACGCAAGTTCGAAACCGCTCGATTCGACGCCCCATCTTGACCGATCACCGTTCCGCGAATGCACCCCTGGGCGGTTCGCCGTGAACCAGTCCTCGACGCCCGGTGTCGAGTCGCCGTCGTCGAACTCAAACCCATTCACTCTTTGCCCCGGAGGTGTGCCATGCGGTCATTCCACGAAGATCTCCCTTGCTTTCGAAACGACGAGTAAGCGCCGCCGGGGCTACCCCTCGGAAACGCAGGTAAAGCGGGGCGTGCGGATCGTCCACGGCGACAAGCTCCTCGAAGAGAAGCTCGGCCGGGACGATCTCTGCCCCTGCGGATCCGGTCTACGGTTCCGGCGGTGCTGTCTCGCGAAAGGCCGCTTTTGACGGCAGCAACCGGCACCACTTTTTTCCGCGAGGCATAAACCGCGGGGCCTTCCACGGAAGCTCCGCGGGCCTTCGCAAATCATGAGTTCAAGATGTCGTGGGAGAGGTCTCGCGGAGAGGGCGAACCAGGAGAGACTGGTTCCGCTCGCCGCAGACCTCGACCTGCGCGCCGACCGGAATCAGCGTCCCATCCAGCGAGATCGCCGCGAACCGGGCGCCTCGGACTTCAACAGTCCCCGCCGGCCGCAGGACCGACACGGCCGTGGCGACCTGCGGACCTTCTGAACCCGCCGCGGAGAGGGCTTCGGCGGGATTCGTCGTTTCTTGTGCCGGGCGGGACGGTGCCCCTTTGATGCGTGCCACCGAGGAGGAAGACCCCGGCGGCAGCAGGACGATCTCGTCGTAGTCGGGAAAGCCGAGCAGGTACTGTTTCAGCACATACGGCGGAGTGACGATCAGCACCACGAGAGCAACGCCCACGACGTTGTGGTGCGGCCCCTCATACGCTTTCAGCGAGGTCAGCAGGACAATCGGCATCGCGATCAGGAGACCCAATGCGATCCGTGGACCGGTGACTCCCAGCCCCCATCCCAATCCCAGGAACGCCACGACACACAAGACCGCTGTGCGGACAGCGACCATTCGAGACCGAGCCGCCGTCCGCGGAATACCGGTCTGCTTCGACTTGTGAACGTAGAGCAGCAGGAACGCGGTGACGACCAGCCACGTCGCCACACCGAGGATCGCGTCTCTCCCGCTCATTAGGTTCCCATCGGGAAGGTTCTGCCGTCCTCTCTTCAGCGGACCGCCGTCTGAAAGCAGAGCACGTAGCCGTCGGGATCGTCAACGGTCAGTTGCCGCATTCCATAGTCCCGCGTCACCGGCCCTTCGGCCACGATTCCGTGAATCCGGAAGTGTTCTGAAGCGGCCTCAAGGTCCGGGCAGTCCAGGTAGAGAGCCGTGTCGCGGTGGGCATTCCGGCGGGCAAGGTTCGGGGCCGGAGGGCGTTCGTCGCGTTCGTATTGCGTGTTGAGCATCAGCTCCGCGCGGCTCTGGCGGAGCAGGCACCAGTCACAGTCGTCTCCCGGTCGGTCCGAGGCGACGACCGTGAACCCCAGGACATCGCGATAGAACCGGAGAGACGCAGGCATGTCGAAGACCTGCAGCAGTGGACAGAGGGAGTTGAACGCAATCGGCATCGGTTCCTCTTCTTCGCCCCAGGAGAGAAGGCATGGTATCGTCCGCCGCAGAGACCTGAGGAGACCGAGATGGCTGGCGGCAAGACAGTGGTGGTGACGGGGGCAACGCGGGGGCTGGGACGAGCGATGGTGGCCCGGTTTACCGAAGCCGAATGGACGGTCGCCGGCTGCGGACGGGATGCCGCCGCGATCGACGAGCTTCGCCGCCAGTATCCCGGTCCGCATCGGTTCGAGGTTGTCGATGTCACCAATGATGCCTCCGTCGGTGCGTGGGCTGCGGCACTCGCGGAACAGGGGATCGTTCCCGATCTCCTGCTGAACAACGCGGCCGTGATGAACCAGACCGCGCCGTTGTGGGAGGTCCCGCCGGAGGAGTTCCAGCGGCTGCTCGACATCAACATCGGCGGCGTGTTTCACGTGGTCCGGCACTTCGTTCCGCGGATGATCGCGGCGGGACGGGGGGTGATCGTCAATTTTTCGTCGGGCTGGGGACGGTCGACGTCGCCGGAAGTCGCTCCGTACTGCGCGACGAAGTATGCCATCGAGGGGCTGACGTCGGCGCTGGCCTCGGAACTTCCGAAGGGGCTGGCAGCGGTCGCCTTGAATCCGGGGATCATCGATACCGACATGCTGCGGCTCTGCTGGAGCGACGGTGCGAGTGCTTATCCGGGGCCGGAGGAGTGGAGCCAGGCGGCTGTTCCGTTCCTGATGGGGTTGGGACCGCGAAGTAACGGCCGGTCGCTGGACGCCCCCGGCTAGCCTCGAACCACGTCCCTTGCCGGCGCAGCGTCCATAGCTCAAACCCAACGTGCCACGGCAGCCCGGGGTCAAGGGGGCCACGCCCCCTTGCCGCCGGAGGCACGTCCATGAGGAACCGTGGTAAGCAACGGACGACCGCTTTGTGGCACCCGCGTTGAGGATTCACCGCTCGCTTTGCAATCCCCGCAGGTTGGTGAAGGGGCATACGGCACGTCGTCCGCGTCTGGATACTCACTCCTTCAGACATCGTTCGACGGCCAGGCCTCCGGCGGGCATGGGGGATTCTCCCCCCTGCACCCCCTGACCAGGAGACCCTGGACCCGGTATAGGGAGGTCTCGAAACGGGCTTGTTCTGTGAGCAACGGCAGATGAGACTAGAGACTCACTGCTGGTCCCCGTCTCCTTCACGCTTCGAGGAGTGTCACGCCATGCCGGTTTCTCAAGAAGTTCTGGCCAGAATCCTGCCCGGTCAAACCACCGAACTCGGATGGATCCTCAACTCCGTCGGCAATGTTTCCACCTTCGCGGCCCTGGCCGTCGGCGTCGGCCTCTTTGCCGGAGCCTGCGTCCTCGTCAACCGCCGCAAGGCACCGGCCGTTCTCGCGTCCTACCTCACCCTCCTCCCCCTTCCCGCCCTCATCAGCCTCTGCGGAACCATGAAGGGGATGATCGCCTCCTTCACCGTCATCGCCGCCTCGGAAACCGTCCAGCCCACGATGGCCGACTTCGCCGGCGGCCTGGCGGCTTCGCTCCTGAGCCTGCTGCTCGCAATCCTGATCTCGTTCCCGACCTACCTGCTCCTCACGATCAATCTCCTCGTCCGGACCGCCCGCAGCGAACCGCAGCCACCCGCTGGCGCGTAAGCCCCCCATCTCTGCTGATTGATCACCAACTGCTGAACTTCTTTCCGAGACGCTCATGCTTCGTCGGCTGCTGCTGTGTGCTTTCCCATTCCTGGCCTCCGCGGCGCTCGCCGCGCCGCTCGTCGTCGAGACCGACGCCCTCCCGCCCGAAGAGCAGCGGGCGAAGTTCCATCTCCCCGCCGGTTTCACGATCCAGCTCGTCGTCAGCGATCCGGACATCGGCCAGCCGATGAACCTGAACTTCGACGCCGCGGGCCGGCTGTGGGTCACGTCCTCGGTCGAATACCCGTATCCCGTCGAAGGGGACGGAGTCCAACCGCGGGACGGCAACTTTCAGGGCATGGGAAAACCTCCCGCGCGGGACCGGCTGACGGTCGTCGAAGGGATCGGCCCGGACGGCAAGCCGGCCAAAGTGACCACGTTCGCCAGCGGTCTCAACATCCCCATCGGGCAGGTCCCCCTCAGCACCAGCAAGGCCGCCGTCTTCAGCATCCCGGACATCTACCTGTGCGAGGACACCGACGGGGACGGGAAGAGCGACCGCCAGTCGGTGCTCTACGGCCGGTTCGGTAACCTCGACACCCACGGGATGGCAAGCTCTTTCACGTGGTGGATCGACGGCTGGGTCTACGCCTGCCACGGCTTCCGCAACACGTCGACGGTCAAAGGGCGGGACGGGCATGAGTTCACGATGAACTCGGGGAACACCTTCCGCTTCAGCCCGGACGGCAACCGGATCGAGCAGTGGACCTGGGGACAGGTGAACCCCTTCGGCATGGCGTTCGACCACCGCGGCAACCTCTACAACGCCGACTGCCACTCCAAGCCGATCACAATGCTCCTCAGGGGGGCGTACTACGAGAGCTTCGGCAAGCCGCACGACGGCCTGGGCTTCGGCCCGAACATGATCGACCACAACCACGGCTCCACCGGGATCTGCGGCGTGGCGTTCTACCAGGCGGACCACTTTCCGGCGGACTACCAGGAGAATGTCTTCATCTGCAACCCGGTCAACGGCCAAGTCCATCGCGACAAGCTGATCTGGACCGGCGCGACCCCGCGGATCGACACCCAGCCGGAGTTCCTGACCTGCGACGACGGCTGGTTCCGTCCGGTCGACGTCAAGCTGGGGCCGGACGGGGCGCTCTACATCGCCGACTTCCACAACGCCGTCATCGGCCACTACGAGGTCCCGCTCGCGCATCCGCGGCGGGACCGGACGACAGGCCGGATCTGGCGCGTCGTCTACACCGGCGAAGGGGCGACGCCGCCCAAGAGCGTCGATCTCACAAAGCAGTCCGCCGACGAACTCCTCGACACGCTGGGAGACCGCAACCTCACGACCCGCGTCCTGGCGACGCATGAGCTGCTGGCCCGGTCGGTGGCGGGGACGTCGCCCGCCGCTCGCCCCGCGGCGGGCTTCTTCCAGGGGGAAGGCTCGGAGTTCCGCCGGGCTCACATGACTTGGCTCATGCAGCACCTCGGCACCCTGACTCCCAGCCGCGTCGAATGGAAGGACTGCGACCCGTCGCCGCTCGTCCGCGTTCACTACGTCAAAGCCCTCGGTAGCCCGAATCACTGGGACGATCTCCGGCGGGAATCGATCGTCCGCTTTGCCGAGGATCCCGATCCGTTCGTCCGGATGGCGGTCGCCGAAGCGATCGGCCTCCACCCGCATGAGTCGACGGTCGCGACCCTCGCGGACCTCCTGGCGCAGACCCCTGCCGACGATACGCATCTCGTCCACGCGATCCGGATGGCGCTGCGGAACCATCTCGACCAGGACGCCATCGTACGCAGTGACGCGGTCCGGGCCATCACGCAGGCCCACCCGCAGGCGATCTTCGACATCCTGCTGGCGACGACGACACCCGCCTCCGCCGAACTCCTCGTCGATCTCGTCAAGACGCAGTGGGATTCGCCGCGGCGGACCGAGGCGCTCCAGCGGATCGCCCGTTTCGGCAACGAGGCCGGAGTCCGGGCCCTGATTGCCGACCTGCAGCAGAAGCCGCTGGACCTGCCGTCGCTGCAGTCCGCCTTCACCGCCCTGCAGACGGGACTGGAGCAGCGCGGCAAGGGGTCGCTGGCATGGCTCAAGCCGTGGGCTCTTGAGGTCGCCCGGAAGCTTCTCAGCCAGCCCGTGGAAGACCGCCCGGCCTGGACCGCGGAGTCGATCGATGGCAGTCCGCTCCCGGACAACCCGTTCGTCACGCAGATCCGTCCGTCGGCCGATGGCCGCGCGGACGGGGCCTTTTTCTGCACGCTCCCCAGAGGAGAACAGCGGACCGGTCTCCTGCGGTCGTCCTCCTTCCCCTGCCCCAAGACGTTCTCCTTCTGGATGGCGGGGCACAACGGGCTCCCCTCCACACCGGAGGACCCGCAGAACATCCTGCTGCTCCGGGACGGAGCAAGCGGGGCGATCCTGCGTCAGCAGCCTCCGCCGCGGAACGACCTGGCTCAGCAGACGACCTGGGATCTCTCCGAGATCGCCGGGCAGCCGGTTTACCTGGAGATCCTCGACCGCGATACGCGGGGGGCTTACGCCTGGCTGGCGGTCGGACGGTTTTCGCTGGAGGGGCTCAACCCGCGGGATGCCGTCTCGCCGATCGAGCTCGCGACCCGTCTCGCCTCGGCTCTGCGGCTGGAGGAACTGCAATCGCCGCTCCTGGCGCTCGCGGTCAATCGGGAGGCGACACTCGCGCACCGCGCCCGGGCAGCCGAGGCGGTCCTTTCTCTCGCGCCGGCTCCGGACACGCGGCTCGCGACGCTGATGGCTCTCGCCCGCGATCCGGCGATGGCCGCGGCGCTGCGTGAGCAGTGCTTCGCCTGTCTCCAGTCGCAGACCGATGCCGGGACTGCGGAGCTCCTGGGAGCGATCCTCAAGACCGCGCCGTTTGCCCAGCAGCGGGGGGCGGCGGAGCAGCTTGCGTCCGACCGCCGCGGGGCGGAGGTCCTGCTCTCGCTGATCGAGCAGGGACGCCTCGCTCCGACGCTGCTGCGGCATCCGCCGCTCGTTGAGAAGCTCAAGCGAGTTGGCCTGGACGGGATCGAGGGCCGGCTGACGAGTTTGACGCGGGATCTGCCCCCTGAGAACGAGGCGATTGCCAAGCTCATTGCAGAGCGTCGCCAGCAGTACGGTGCCGCGGCTCGCGATGCTCAGGTTGGGAAGGCGGTCTTTGCCAAGCACTGTGCGGCGTGCCACCAGATTGGCGATGTCGGGAATCGCGTCGGTCCGCAGCTCGACGGTGTCGGCATCCGTGGACTCGACCGCCTGCTGGAAGACGTTCTTGACCCCAACCGCAACGTCGATGCTGCGTTCCGGGCTTCGACGCTGGTCCTCACGGATGGCCGCGTTCTCACCGGCCTCAAGCGCCGCGAAGAGGGTGACCTGCTGGTCTTTGCGGACGGCAAGGGGCAGGAGTTCAAGGTCGCGCGGGGGGACATTGAGGAGCAGGCCGCTTCGCCGCTTTCGCTGATGCCGGCCAACGTTGCGGAGCTGGTCTCGCCCGAGGAGTTCCAGAACCTGTTGGCGTTCCTGCTGACGCAGCGGACCGGTGAAGGGCGATAGGGCGAGCGAGGAGTGCGGCTGATCCCGGTATCTCGGTGCACGTTCTTGCCGGCACGACTTGATAGCTCAGACCCATCGTGCGACGGCAGCCGGGGTCAAGGGGGCCTCGCCCCCTTGCCGCCGGAGGCACTTCCCTGAGGAACCGTGGGACACAACGGACGTCCGCTTTGTGGCACCAGCGTTGAGGACTCCCTCAACGTACACCGCTGGCTCTGCCATCCCCGCGGGTTGGTGAGGGGGCATACGACACGGTGTCCGCGTTTGGACACGGACTCCTTCAGACCTCTCCCGACGGCCAGGCCTCCGGCGGGCAAAGGGGCGTTGCCCCCTTGCATCCCCCACCAGGGGCGAGCCCCTGGACCCCGGCGAATTGTGCGATGGATCCTCCGTCCGCCACACCGCCCGGCCTGTCCGCGGTTCAACGCCCCGTTATCATGCCCTGACCCATCCCCTGAGTGCGGCCCCTTCGAGCGTGGAATGCCCAACCCCCTGCGGATCATCGTCCTGGCCCGCAACTCCGCACCCCACGTCCGAAACGCCTGGGAACAGATGTCCCCCGCACTGGCGGACCGGCCCAACCTCCAGATCGTCGCGGTCGCGACCGAAGACGACCCCCCACCCGATCTCCCCGAGGCGGACCTGGCAATGGTCATCGGCGGCGACGGGGCAATCCTCCGGGCCTGCCGGCACTTCCATGACAAGCAGATTCCCCTGCTTGGGATCAACCTGGGACGGCTCGGCTTCCTCGCCGACCTCTCGCCGGAAGAGCTGCTGCTGAACATCGAGCGGCTCGAGACCCGGCACTTCAAGATCACCCGCCACGTGATGCTCGACGTGGAACACCACCGCGCCGACGGCAAGATCTCCAGCTACCTGGCGCTCAACGAAGCCACGATCTCCTGCGCGGCGGCGCTCGCCATGATCGAAATCGAATTCTGGATCGCCGGCGAGCGGGCGACGACCTACAGCGCGGACGGCGTCATCATCAGTACGCCAGTCGGCTCCACGGCCCACAACCTCTCGGCGGGTGGGCCGATCCTGGAGCAGAACCTGAACGCCTTCGTAATCACACCGATCTGCCCGCACACACTGACGAACCGTCCGCTCGTCGTCAGCGCCGAACACGAATACATGCTCTCCGTCCCCCGCGCCCCCGAAGGGGTGATGCTGGTGATCGACGGCCAGATCAAGGAGCCGCTCTCCCGCGGCGACCGGATCGTCATCCGCCGCGCGGCGACGGAACTTCCACTCGTCCGCGTCCCCGGCCACAGCTACTACGCGACGCTGCGGCGGAAGCTCGGCTGGGGCGGTCAGCCGCAATATCAGCGGATGCAGTAACGAGCGGTGTATTGAGAGTCGACGGTTGAGAGTTGGAAGGAGAGGCCGATGCGTTCGTTGGAATCGGGTGAGATGCAGGATCGGAACATCGCTGTGGGCAATCCGCGTCTCTCCCGTCGTCAGACCCTGCTGGCTCTGGCCGCTCTCGCTGTCGGTCGCGGTGCGCAGGCGGCCGAGACCGGGACGATGACGCTCAGCATCGGCAACTACGGGATGAAGTCCCTCAGACTCGAGGAGGCGCTCGCCGCGATCGCCCGGATCGGGTACGACGGGACCGAAATCGCCACGATGCCCGAATGGGACTCGGCGCCGGCCAACATGCCCGCCGCGCGAAGGACCGAGGTCCGTAAGCGGCTCGCCGACAGCGGACTGAAGCTGACGGCCCTCATGGAGAACCTCCCGCCGAGCGCCGACGACAAACAGCACGCCGTCGCGATGGAGCGGCTGCGGAAGGTGGTCGAGATGAGTCACGACCTCGTCCCGGACTCGCCCCCGCTGATCCAGACCGTCCTCGGAGGCGGGAAGTGGGACGTCATCAAGACGACGCTGCGGGACCGGCTCACCGACTGGGTGAAGCTGGCGGACGAGACGCAGACGACCATCGCCATCAAGCCGCATCGCGGCGGCGGGATGTCGCAGCCGAGCGAGGCGATCTGGCTCTTTGAGCAGCTCGGCAAGCCCGCGCGACTGCGGATGGTGTACGACTACAGCCACTACGCCTACCGCGATCTCCCGATCGACGAGACGGTCAAGGAGTCGCTCCCCTGGACGGCTCACATGGCGGTCAAGGACGCGATCAAGACCGGCGATAAGATCACCTTCGACCTCCCGGGATCGTCCGACGCGATCGACTTCGCCAGGATCCTGCGGCTGTTCTTCGACGGCGGCTATCGCGGCGACGTCTGCTGCGAAGTGAGCGCCCAGCTCTCCGGCCGGCCGGACTACGATCCGATCGCCGCCGCGGAGAAGTCGTACAGGGCGATGGCGAAGGTCTTCGAGAAGGCCGGCATCCGCCGGCCGGCGCACAAGTAGACACGCGGAGGCATCAAGCCACGGCTTGCGAGGGCCGATCTTATCCGTGTGCATCTGTGTTCATCTGTGGCTGAACCTCAGCCCGACAAACACTCCTCCACGCAGCCGCTCCCTCGATCACTCGTCATCCTCTTCGTCTTCATCCTCGTCTTCATCCTGGTAATCCGGATGCAGCGGGTTCTTGGGGTCGAAGAAGAAGTCTCCCAGGCCCATCGGGAGCGCGTTGCCGCCGAGCGATTGCCGTTTGCGTTCCGCGAGCCGCTGGAGGTCGAGGGCCTCGTCGCCCAGGCAGGCCTGGAGGGACTCCTGCCACGCCACGTCCTTGCCGAGCGGGTGCTTGAGATCGGCGGCGATCCGCTTGAGGGCATACCGCAGGACGTTGATGCCGTCGCGGGTCGAGAAGTCGAGTTTGAGGGCGTGCGCCTGCTGCAGGAACTCGACGGTCAGGTTCAGCATCTCGCTGTCGGCAAACGGCAGGTGGTACTGCAGGATCGCCAGTTCGTCCTGGCGGGCGGGGTGGCCGAGGGCCAGGGAGGGCTGGAGGCGGCTCAGGATGTAGTCGGGGATCTCGTAGGTTGAGTCATCCTCGTTCATCGTGACGGCGCAGCGGAAGTTCTCGTGGGCCCGGATCGTGATGCCGGCGACGATCGATTCGACGTATCGGCGGTGGTCGAGGAGCGGGGCGAGGCTGGCCCACGACTTCTCGTTCATCCGGTTCCCTTCGTCGAGGATGCAGACGCCGCCGCGGACCATGGCGGTGACGAGGGGGGAGGCCTGGTACTGGATCTTGCCGCTGTCGGCGAGGACCGGCGTCACCAGCAGGTCTTCGGGCCGGGTGTCGGCCGTGCACTGGTAGATGTAGAGGTCCTGTTTGCGGATGCGGGCGGCGGCGATGCCGAGGGTGGTCTTGCCGATCCCGGGTGCGCCGACGAGGCGGGGGGTGAGGGGGAGGTCGCGGGCGTCGACGACGAGCCAGCAGGCGAGGAGTTGCTTGAGGACTTCGGCCTGTCCGATCCATTCGCCCGCGGTGGTGTCGGCGTGTCCGAGGTGGAGCCGAATGCCGTCGATGTCCACTACCCGCGCGGCGGGTTCGTTTGCCACACCCATGTTGTCTCTGACCTCTGTTGGTTGGCTCCGCGGGATATGCGGGCCGCCGTGCCCATCATACGCAGCCCATCGCGGTTCGTCTCCTCGCGGGGTCCAGGGGGTACCCCTGGTGGGGGATGCAAGGGGGTCACACCCCCTTGCCCGCCGGAGGCCTGGCTTGTCTCGATCTCTCTGAAAGAGCGAGTGTCCAAGCGCGGACATCGTGTCGTATGCCCCCTCACCAACCCGCGGGGACTCCAGAGCGAGCGGCGAGTCCTCAGCGCCGGTACCACAAAGGGGACATCCGTCGTGTACCTCGGTACCTCAACGAAAATGCCTCCGGCGGCAAGGGGCCTGTGTTGTTTTTTGGCCCCTTGACCCCAGCGGCCGTCGCACGTTGGGTTTGAGCGAGCAACGTCGTACCGGCAAGAGTCCTGCGCCGATCTCACATCAGCTTCTCAAAACAGACGAACTCCCCCTTCCGCATCCGGGCCACTCCCGTTCGCCGGTAACCAAGCGACTCGTAAAGGCGAAGCGACGCAGGGTTCGCCAGAAACGCATCAAGCCGCACCGAATGCGAACCCCGCTCCCGGGCAATCGCCTCCGCGCGGCTCATCAGCCGTCGGGCCAGCCCCTGTCCCTGCCGGTCTGGATGAACCATCAGCCGGTGCACCGCCGAGGCTCCCGCGTCAGGACGGGACCAGTCCATGTCGTTCCAGAGCGGATCGAGCGACGCGTCAACCGTGACGCAGCCGATCACCGCTTCGCCATCCCGCAGCAGGTGAACGGTCCCCGCCGCAACGTCGCGGGCGAACAGCGCCTCATCGGGATAAATGTCGTCCCACTGGTCGATCCCCTGCTCGCGCATTCGGACAATGCAGAGCCGGGTCAGATCGAGGAGAGCCGGAAGATCGTCGGGAACGGCGGGGGAGACTGTCAGCATGGCGCCGGCGGAGACACCGCGGTTACTCGTGCGGTTCGGTCGGACAGTCGACAAGGCCGACGTCGATGTACTGCCCCCCGCCCGAGTGATGGCAGTGGACCGCCAGGACGTTGCGGCCGACCTTCAGTGCGGACTCGCGGTCCTTCGGCACATCCAGGTGAACGTACGCCGTCGTAAACCGGCGAGTCTGCGCGATCTTGACCCCGTTGAGGTACACCTCGGCATCCTCATCATGGTGAATCCGGAGCCACAGATCCGTGATCTCAGCGGACGAGAGCGAAAACTCCCGACGGGCCCAGACGTCTTCGCTCCGCCACGTGCTGCGGACCTTCGAGCCCGGGGGATCGCCATACCCGATCCCCCCGAGGACGAGCTTCCAGCCGGAGGTGTCGAAGTCCGGCTTCTCCCAGCCGGCGGCGGGGGCCTCGGTCGTGATCCGCCACTCCTGCGGGATCTCGTCCGACGTCGTCACGAGGGTCCTGGCGTCCGGGGGGAGCTTTCGGACGACGGGCACCTCCGGCAGCGGATCGGTCGGCTCGGCAGCGGCCGCCGCAACGCCGACCGCGAGGGTCAGACCGACAGAGAGCCGACCGGAGAGAAAGTGGTGCATGTCGCGCTGGTGAGCCATGTTGTGCCATGGGGGCCGATCCGCCGCGGACGGCGGCCTTCCCCGATAGGCTGGCACCGGCCGTGGAGGAAAACAAGCGACTGTTCCGGCGCGATAGGCGCGGTGTCTATTTCTCCGGAGAGGGGGCCGTTTTTTCTCTTCACATTTCCTGAACATGATGCATAAGCTGCGGCTCACGTCACTTCACTTCATAGAGGGCCTCTTATGAAGTTTGTACCGCCGTTCGGCGAATTGTTGGTCGTGACCTGTCTGTTTTTTTCCGTCGTCGTGGCCGACGCGGTCCTGAACCTCATGGGTTCGATCGTCGCCTACGACTTCACCTGGGCGGAGGCCATCTCATTCATCCAACATCCTCCGGTTGAGTCGCTGTTCAACGAGGAAGAACTCCGCAAGCCGATCCTGCTGGCGGACACTCCTCTCCCGCTGCGATAGCGGGGCAGCCACCCCGAAGCCCGTCATCGCGGCCGTGCGATTCGCCCGTTTCCCATGGGACCCCGGTTCTTTTTCGGAGCCGGCAGGTCCGACGGAGAGGGTGTTGACCGCGGCAGCGACAACGTCTCCCCCAGCCTGCAATCGACAGGGGGCGGAGCGGGCTCAAGGTGCGCGGCCACCAGCGGTGCATTACGGCGGGTCGTACCCGCTCCCACCCCACGGGTTGCAACGACAGATCCGCCAGATCCCTTTGACAGCCCCTCGCACGGCTCCGTACTTGTTGACCGCCCCGATGAAGTAGTGGCTGCAGGTCGGCTGGAACCGGCAGTCCCGCCCCATGATCGGGCTGAGAGTCCACTGATAGATCCGGACCAGGCCGATCAGGATCCAGGAGGGAATCCGCACAAGGACCTGCCAAGGGCCCAGGCGGGAGGGCTCGGGAGGCACGTCGGGTGTCGAGTCTTCGGAGCACATGCAGGCGAACGTCGGAAAACGGGTGGGGCCGGGACCTGATTCTATCGGAGTGAGACGGGCGACGGAGCCTGTGCTGGCCCCGATCTGAACTTCGCGGCGATCGCAATCGTCGCGGACCGTTCTCTTCTTCCCGTGCCGGGCGGTCGTCTTGGATGGTGTGGGCCGGGCCGGTACAGTGCCAGTCCGCGGTCGCGTGCGCTCTCCGCGGACGTTGACCTCAAGCCGTTGCCATGCACCAGATTGCCCCGGAGAACACAGCCCAGCTTCTTGCCGCCCGCAAGGGACGCGTGACCGAACTGCGGGCCCGCATCCGCGGCCTCTTCAATTCCGGCGTCAACGGGATGCAACTCGCCACGACGCTGTGCGAAGGCTCGGAGAAGTTGTTCCTCGAGCTGGTTGAAGAAGTCCTCTCGACGCGGCCCGCGGAGGTCCAGAACCGGATCCGCGAAGGGGGAGCGATCCTTGCGGTCGGGGGGACGGGCCGCGGCGAGATCTGCGTCTACTCCGACCTCGACATCCTGTTTCTCGACGGCATGACGTCGGCCGATTTTCGGGCGGCCGTGACCGACATCACCCAGGCGTGCTGGGACTGCGGCCTCAAGCTCAGCCACAGCATCCGCTCGATCGACGACACGATCGCCTTCGCGGCCCAGGACGTCCCCTTCTGCACCTCGCTCGTCGAGGCCCGCCACCTGTGGGGCCAGGCCCCCCTGTCGGAGCTCACGATCCGCCGCTTCCGCCAGCGGCTGCTGGAGCGCCGCAAGCGGGCCTTCATCCAGTCGTGCATCGACGGCCGGAAGTCCGAATGGGAGAAGAGCGGCGGCGGCGTGCAGGAGCTGCAGCCGAACGTCAAAACCTCGCTCGGCGGACTGCGGGACATCCACCTGATCCGCTGGGTCGGGCAGGCGGCGTACGGCGTCCGCGACCTCGACCAGTTGCGCCTCAAGGGGGCGCTCACCAAGGAAGAGTCGTATGATCTGCGGGACGCCTGGGACTTCCTGACGCGGATCAGGTTCGACCTGCACTTCGAGATGGGGCGGGCCCAGGACGTGCTGCTCCGCGACGACCAGCTCCGCATCTCCGGCGACGACGGCCGGTACGAAGCGGCCCACATGCGGCTGGTCGAGAAGTTCATGCAGACGTATTTCCGGCACACCTCCCGCGTGGCCAACATCGCCCGCCGCTTCTCCCGCCGGAACCTCCACCCCACGATCCTGACCCAGACCAAGAGTCTGATCCTCGGTCACCGGGCGGATGGAGTCCTGCGGGTGAGCGACCAGGGGGTGGAGGCCCGCCGCAAGGATCTGCCGCGGGTCGTCGAATCCCTCACGTCGATCATGCGGGCCTACCGTCTGGCGGCGATGCACGGTGTCGACCTCTCTCCGGAGATTGAGGAGGCGATCAAGGTCCGCATCCCGAGCCTGACCGGAGCCGCCCTCTCGCAGGAAACCGCCGGCCTGTTCGTCGAGGTCCTCCGCTATCCGCTCCGCCTGGGGCCGCTGCTGCGGAGCATGTTCGAAACCGAAGTCCTCGACGCGATTATCCCGGACGTGACGCACGTCCGCTGCCTGCTCCAGTTCAACCAGTACCACAGCTACACGGTCGACGAGCATACGCTGCGGGCGGTCGAGGTCATGACCGGCTTCGAGGCCGACACCGGTCCGCTCGGCGCGGCTTACCGCTCGGTCCGCAACAAGGAGGTGCTGCACCTCGCGATCCTGCTGCACGACGTCGGCAAGGGATTCGACCGCGACCACAGCGAAGTAGGGCGGGACATCGCCGACCGGATCGGGAACCGGCTCTTCCTTCCCCGCGAGTCGACCGAGCAGGTGATGTTCCTGGTGCTCAAGCACCTGGAGATGGCGCACATCGCGTTCCGCCGCGACATCACCGACATGGATCTGATGATGAAGTTCGCCCGGCTCGTCGGGACGCCGGAGACGCTGACGATGCTCTACCTCCTCACCGCCGCGGATGTCACCGCCGTCGGTCCGGGGGTCTGGAACGAGTGGAAGGCGGAACTCCTCGACGAAGTCTACGACCGCTGCAGCGTGATCCTGACCGGCTGCCATGAGCAGTTCCACCAGACCGAACGCCTCCGCAAGGTTCGCGACGAGGTCGTGCGGCTGCTGGCTTCGGAGTCCGCTCCCCCGCCGCCGGAGGGCGCTCCCCGCGAAGAGGGAGCGGCCGAGCCGGACGCGCCGGACTGGGTCCACCATCAGCTCAGCCAGTGCACCCCTTATTACCTGACCTCGACTTCCGCCGAGCAGGTCGCATCCGACCTCAAGATCCTGCAGTCGCTCGACGACAAGGCGATCGAGGTGACGGGGAATTACGACCCGCAGACCGGGACCGTGGACTACCGCGTCTTTACGCGGAACCCGGTGGCGACCGCCGGCTGCTTCCACAAGATGGCCGGGGTCCTGACCGCCAAGCGGATGGAGATCCTGGCGGCGAACATCAACACGACCGCCCAGGGTGTGGTCGTCGACGGCTTCCGGGTCAAGGACGGCGACTACGAGGGGGAAGTCCCCCCGCACCGGATCCGCGAAGTCGCGATGTCGCTGCGGGACGTGCTGCTCGGCCACACGACGGTCGAGGACCTGTTCCGCAAGCACCGCCGGTTCGGCGAGCGGCGCCGGCCCCCGGTCTCGAACCTCCCCAACCAGGTAAAGCTCGACCGCGACTCGACGGACGAGAAGCTGATCATCGACGTCTTCGCCCACGACGCCCCGGGGCTCCTGTACACGATCACCAAGTCGATCTTCGACCTCGACCTGTCGATCGACCTGGCGAAGATCGCTACGCACTTCGACCAGGTGCTGGACGTGTTCTACGTCCGGGAAAGCAACGGCCGCCCCGTGGCGGGGACCGAGCGTCGCAAGGCGATCCTGGAGACGATGAACGCCCAGCTCAAGGAGTTCGAAACCGGCGGCCACCGACGGTTTCTGGTTTGACGAAGTTGTCAGTCGTCAGTTTTCCGTGATCAGCCAGGCACCGAAGCCTCTCGGTCCTCTTGTCCCTAGTCTCTCGTCCCTAGTCCCCAGACCTCCTCCACATGGAAATCCTGATTGCCCTGGCGACCCTGACGGCGATGGAGATCGTCCTGGGGATCGACAACATCGTGTTCATCGCGATCCTGTCGGCCAGGCTGCCGGAGCATCAGCAGTCGTCCGCCCGCAAGATGGGGCTTCTGGCGGCGCTCGTGACCCGGCTGATCCTGCTTTTCTCGCTGAGCTGGCTGATGGGGCTCACCGCTCCGCTGTTCCACTGGTCCGACTTCGGGATTCCGGATTCATGGGTCCACGCCGCGGCGAGCGGGACGGCGGGGAAGGTGGAGGAGATGAAGCATGACGTCAACGGGGTCTCGGCCCGAGACCTGATCCTGATCGTCGGCGGACTGTTCCTGATCTGGCACAGCGTCCGCGAGATCCACCACAAGGTGGAGGGGGTCAGTGAAGCGGAGCGGTCGGCGGGGGGATCGAGCTACTACGGCGTCATCGCGAACATCGCGGTGATGGACATCATCTTCTCGCTCGACTCCGTCATCACCGCTCTCGGGATGGTGAAGCAGCTGTGGATCATGGTGACCGCCGTCGTGCTGGCGATGATGGTCATGATCCTTTTCGCCACGCGGATCAGCCATTTCGTCGAGAACAATCCGACGATCAAGATGCTGGCCCTGAGCTTCCTGATCCTGATCGGGGTCCTGCTCGTGGCCGAAGGGTTCGGGACGCCGGTCAGCAAGGGGTACATCTACTTTGCGATGGCGTTCTCGCTGGCGGTGGAGCTGCTCAATATGCGGATGCGGAGCCGGGCTCCGATTGCACCGCCTCCGCCGGAAGCGGGCTGAGGCGGGCGTGCAATCGCCGAACGGCGTTCAGTGAAAGAGGGGCAAAGCCTCGTCCCGTTGGCTCGAACAATTTCGTCGCCGGCTCGACGATGCCCGCTCAAACCCAACGTGCGACGGCAGCCTGGGGTCAAGGGGGCCACGCCCCCTTGCCGCCGGAGGCATTCCGGTGAGGAACCGTGGTACACAACGGACTTCCCCTTTGTGGAACCGGCGTTGAGGACTCCCTCTACCTACACAGTTCGCTTCACAATCCCTGCGGGTTGGTGAGGGGGAATACGGCACGGTGTCCGCGTTTGGACACGTGCTCCTTCAGATACCCCGCGACGGCCAGGCCTCCGGCGGGCAAAGGGGCGTTGCCCCTCTGCACTCCCCACCAGGGTGCCCCTGGACCCGGTTGGGGCGCCATACCCGATCGCCGTCCAGCCGACGCACGATGGCTCACACCAGCTCGACCCGCCCGTCACCATACTCACGCAGACCCGGTCCCGATTCGCCAGGTGCGGTCGCATGCAGCTGCAGCCGGACCGTCTGACCCGCCTTGAGACCTTCGATCGCAATGAACGACACCATCGGCTCTTCGTCGAACATCTCCCCCGTGTCCGGAAGGGCATTCCAGACATAAGAGCTGACGGAGTCGAACAGGTTCAGCAGCCCCTTCAGGTCAAAGCGGAAATTCACCGGGGAAAGCTGCCCGTCGAGGGCCCCTCCGATCGTCTCGCTGCTGCCGAGGTACAGCGAAATCTCCCACTCGTTGCCGACGTGGTAGCACTCATAGCCGGCACGGGCCACCCCGCGGAACGGCTCGAAGAGCTGCGCGGCGGCGTCGATGAAGCCCGCCAGCCAGGAGGGAACCGTCAGACCGGGCTCGTGTCCTTCCTGCTCGAGCTGGCGAATCAGATGCCGCACGGGGAGGTGTGACTGCGCCAAGATGACACTCCGGATTCCAACACGTTTTGTCGCCCCTCCCTGCGACGCGACTCCCCTCCCGCCAGGGCGGCAGGGCCGTTCGCGATCCACGCCGAAGTTATCGGGGATTTAAGGCTCAGGTTCGCATGGTTTTGAGCCCGTCCGGCAGAGTGTGCCGGTCCGGATGCACGATGGTGCGGTGGTAGCAGGGTTGCCGTACGCCCCGCGTCCAAGCGACGGAAAACGGGTCCCGCGGCTCACTTTCCCATCGCATCGCGGAGAACCCTGCCGCGACCCGGGCCCCGCCAGCACAACCGGAACCCGCCGACTTTCTCCCAGCACGCCGCCACGGCCTCCCCTCCGTCCCGCTCCCCCGTCTCTCCGCTTTCTCGCCGAATCGGCCGCCAAGCCAGAAGGAAATCTGCTCCCGGGGCCGGCCGGATTCCCCCGGCAAAATCTCTCCAGAGACTGTTGTTGACAAGACGATAGTTGACATATAATCTTTCATGCAGAGGTGAAGCAGATGGCGGAGCGGACAGGATTGCAGAGCGAACTCAAGAAGCGGGGGCCCTTTGCCTCCCTCGAGCAGGAAGCGATGCTCAACCTCCTCCGCGCCAGCGATCAGTTCCAGAACCGGTTCGGCCGGTTGTTCCGCGAGTACGGCCTGACCTCCTCGCAGTACAACATCCTCCGGATCCTCCGCGGCGAAGGGAAACCCCTCCCGAGCCTCGAGATCGCCGACCGGATGATCCAGGTCGTCCCGGCGATCACGGGGCTCATCGACCGCCTGCAGGAGGCCGGCATGGTCACCCGCCGCCGGTGCGAAACCGACCGGCGGGTGGTGTACGTCGACCTGACCGACAAGGCCCGCTCGCTCCTGACCGACCTGGACGAGCCGGTGCTCGAACTGCATCGCGACCTTCTGGGACACCTCTCCCGGACCGAACTCAAGGAGCTGGTTCAGCTGCTGGAGAAGGCCCGGGTCCCGCTCGGGACAACCTCGCCCGAGTCGTGAGTTCGCCCGCGTGTTTTTTTAGACAAATAGTTCACCGGTAAACAATTGTCGCGAAAGGAACTTCCTGACGCGGCCTTTCCCAGGAGCTCGACCATGAACGTCCAGCGCACTCCCAACACCCTCCCGCCGGTCGCCGGCAACCAGTCGATCGTCGTCCGCCGGGCGGCGGATCGCGGCCATGCCGACCACGGCTGGCTCGACACCTGGCACACCTTCTCGTTCTCGTCCTACCAGGACCCGGACCACGTTCAGTTCCGCTCGCTGCGGGTCATGAACGAGGACTTCGTCGCCCCCGGCCGCGGCTTCGGGACGCACCCGCACCGTGACATGGAGATCGTGACCTATGTCCTGGAAGGGGCCCTGGAGCACCGCGACTCGATGGGGAACGGAGAAATCCTCCGCCCCGGCGAGTTCCAGCGGATGTCCGCCGGGACCGGGATCACCCACAGCGAGTTCAACCCGTCGAAGACCGAGCCGGTCCACCTGTACCAGATCTGGCTGCTGCCGGAGCGGAAGGGGATCACCCCCAGCTACGAACAGAAGCGATTTGCAGAAGAAGAGCGGCATAACCGCCTCCGTCTCGTCGCCTCCCGCGACGCGGCGGACGGGTCGCTCCTCATCCACCAGGACGCCCGGATCTTCCTCGGCACCCTCGATGCCGGGATTCCGGTGACGCACACGCTCGATGCCGGTCGGCACGCCTGGATCCAGGTCCTCCGCGGATCCGTCGCGCTGAACGGTATCGGACTCGAGACTTCGGACGGCGCGGCCGTGAGCGATCTCAGGGACCTCACGATCACCGCCTCGACGAATGCCGAAGTGATGGTGTTCGACCTTCCCTGACCTTTCCACTCCCGCGGCGGCACGACCTTCGTGCCGCCGCTTTCGTTTCTACTGCCGCTCCTTCGCCACTGCCCCGGACCGATTCCGACCCGACTTCCCCTTCCGAGAAAGACCATCGCCATGAACCAGCCTCTTCGTTCCGCCGCCACGCTCCTCGGCCGCCTGATGATCGTCACGATCTTTGTCCTCAGCACCGTGGGGAACAAGATCCCCAACTTCAGCGGCGTCGCCAGCTACATGGCCTCTGAGGGAGTCCCGGCGCCGCAGCTCCTCCTTGGCGGCGCGATCCTGTTCCTGATGGTCGGCAGCGTGACCGTGCTGCTCGGCTATCAGGCCCGCTTCGGTGCCGCGCTGCTGCTGACGTTCCTGGCCCTGGCGACGTACTACTTCCATGACTTCTGGAACTTCCAGGGTCAGGAGCAGCAGATGCAGATGATCCAGTTTCTCAAGAACCTGTCGATGATGGGGACGATGGTGTTCCTGATGGCGAACGGCCCCGGCCCGGCCAGCGTTGACACACAGCGGCCGCTCGCGGCGGAGTGAGAGTCCGCGCTACTGGCCCCGTTTCTTCCAGTAGCCCGGACGGCGCTTGCCATGAGCCACAGCGACGACGATCACCTGATCGCCGTCGCTGCGGTAGATCAGGGCATAGGGAAACCGGCGCATCGGGAAACATCGATGACGCTCGTCATACCGGGCAAAGCGATGCGGGCCGCTCGCGATCTTCGATAAAGCTTCGTCGACCGCAACCTCGAAGGCGTCCGCGAGATGAGGCCCCTGCTCGGCGTACCACCGAAGAGCGGATCGATAGTCGTCCTCCGCCCCCGGAAGAAACAGCGTCTCAGCCATGAGGAGCGACGGCCTTTCTGGCGGCCTCCCGAACCTGACTCCAGGGAATCGGCGTCACGTTCCCCTCGTCGAACTCTCGCGATCGACGCTCCACCTCGCTCGCCCAGGTCTCTTCGACCGCTTGTTGATCGAGATCCGGCAACGTCTCCAGCAGCGAGTCCGCCAGTCGCGCCCGGTCCTGCTCGGACAGTTCCATGGCAGCCTTCTTGACACTATCGAGATTCGTCGACATTGCGGACTCGGGCAGGACGCAGAGGTTGCGGACTCTCTCAAGGATACCGGCGATGCGGTCGGGACCGAAGGGAGATTTCGCGCGCGTCGAACGCCGTGGATAGCTTGGACCGTTCCGCAGGGAAGCGCCTCCGGGGTCAAGGGGTTCCCGCTTGACCCCGGCTCTTCGCCGTCCTGACAGTCGAGGCCCTATCCCTGCTCGTGAATGCTCGAGTCCGGGACCTGCCGGACCTTCTTCGCGATCTTTGCCAGCGCCCCGCCCGCCGCGATCACCAGCACCTGACCCGGCAACCGCACCAGCGGAACCAACCGCGACGCGAGCGCCTGATCCTTCTCCCCGCTCCCGCCCCACCACCCTGCCCGACGCGCCTCCACGCACAGGACAAACAGCCGCCGATGCGGGAAATGCTCCAGCCCCTTCTGCGCCAGCCAAGCGTTCCCCAGCTCCGCCTGCTGCCGCAGAACCTCCCGCAATGGAGCCAGCTCGTCCCGCGAAAGGTCGTGCGGCTCGAACGTATCCGCCGCAGTCACCATCCCCCGCTCCTTCCGGGCCGCCGCCGCCTCGACTTCGAAGGCAGCCATGTGCTTTCGGATCACCTCCAGCTCGGCCTGCGCCCCGGTCCGGCGAAAGTGCTCCATCAGCATGTTGCTGGCGTGCGGAATGACATCGTCCCGGTCGCTCGTGATGACCCGCCGCAACAGCCGGATCCCCTCTCCCGGATCGCGGTCGAGCAGGTGCTGTCCCAGCATCAGGCTGGCATACACGTGCGTCGGCTGGACCGCCAGGAGCTGCCGGAGGACCGGCTCCGCCGCCGGCACTCCCTCCACGTCGGCAACCATCCGCGCCCGCTCCCACAGCACCCCCACGTCGAGACTGGTCTCGACGGCATCCACCGGCGCCGACGGAAGATCGGACAGGCGGCGGTTGAGGGTGGAGGAACGCCCATGCCGCCGACGCCAGTCCGCCAGCAACTCCCTCTTCCAGAAGTTCGAAACCTCCGCCTCGAATTGCCGCTCGTCCGTGCTGAAGAACGCGGCCGCGGCCGTCCCCCGCGCGGCCCCGGGGAATCCCGCCCGCCGGAAGTCGTCCGCCGAGAACCCCATCGCGCCGACGCGGTCGGAGAAGGAGGGATGGGTGTTCGCCTGGTCCGTCAGCGCCTGACAGACTTCCGTCATCCACCGCTTGGCCTCCTCGTCGGACGGCGCCTGCCGGAGCGTCTCGTCCATCCGCCGCAGCATGTTGTCCGGAGGCTCCGCCTGCCGGGCCGCGAGCCGCTGCATCTCGGGCCAGAACTCGTCCCGGAGAACGAAGTCGAGACAATCGATCCGCCACAGCGCCTGGGCCAGGTGCTCCGAGCCGACCGTCTCCCCCGCCTGCTCGTCCGCCTCATACTCTGCCGCCCGGCTCAGGAGGAACATCCGGGCGTGCAGCCGGGGCCAGAACCAGTTGAGGCCCCAGATCAGGACTCCCAGGAACTTCCGGATGGTCGCCGACTGCTCCGCCGTCTGGAGCTGCCCGATGACCCGGCCCCACATCTCGTTGAGACCGTACAGCCAGTGACCGAAGCGGCCATGCTCCCGTGACAGGTGTGCGAACTCATGCGCCAGGACGCCCCGCGCCTCCGCGGGCGACAGCGACGTGAGGAGCGGCCATCCGATCAGGAGCGACGGCCGCGACCACCCGAACAGCCCCAGCTTCGGGACACGGTAGACGGCGGCGTTGAAATCGGGCGTGAGCTGAACGCGATGGAAGTGCCGGCAGCGGATCGACTCGCTCAGCCGGTCCAGCTCCTGAAAGAGTCCGGGGGCGGAGGTCCGCGTCACGACCACCCCTTTGGGAGCGGGAACGCGGATGCTCAGGAGGAGCGCGGTCTGGACGAGCCCCAGGGCAAACAGCACCGCCCCCACGATCAGCCAGGCCGCCGGAGCGGGCAGGAGACCGGCTCCTCCGAAGAGAGCGATCCCTCCCAGGATCAGCAGCGGAATCAGCCATCCGAACAGAACGACGTACCCCGCCACAACCCACAGCACGACCCGCCACCGAAGGGCGCCGGGCCGATGGGCGTACTTCGCTTCGAGCCGTTGAACGAGCCTGTCGAAGTCCTCGCGATTCATGGGCGCCCGTGGAGCGTTCTTCGTCGTCAGTTCTCAGTTGTCCATGTCCAACACACCCAGTCAGGTGCCCGATTCCTTCTTCGTCTCGTTCTCCGCTGCGGCCTTCTTGCTCGCATCGGTCGTTGCCCCCTTGCTGGCCGGGAACACGCTCCGGACAAGCTGGTACGGCGGAACGCTGGTGACGTTCAGCTCCGCCGCCAGCTCGCCCGCCTGGGGCGCGAGCGCCGGGAACTGCTGCGCCACGGCGCAGAGGAACAGGAGCTTCTGGGACGGCTCGAGCGACAGGTCCCGGACCGCCTCGAAATCCGGCGGATCGAGCGTCGTCAGCATCGCCGCCGCCATCCGCTCCTCGGCCCCGCGGGTCTTGAACCGCTCGCACGCCTTCGCGAGCCATCGTTCCGACTCGACGTCGTCATGGGCGAGGTGATACGCGACCGACAGCGCCAGAGCGTCCCAGGGCATTTCGTCCTTGGGAGCCAGGAGCGGATCGGACGCGACCTTCCCCGGCTGGCCGTTCGCCAGGTGGAACGCGGCATGATACCGCTGCACGACGGTATCGTTCCCCGGCGGCGGGGCCTGCTGGAACTCCGTGAAGTTCGCCCCGCCGTAGAGGATGTGCAGCCGCAGCATCTCGACGACCGGAGCGATGCTGGAGAGGATCGCCTGCCGCTGGGCCTTCCAGGCATCCAGCTCCTGCTGGGCCTCCGCGAGGCGGCCCGTCGAGACATAGGCGTCGATGAGGCCGAAGAGCGCCGCGATGTCCATCGGCGTACTGGCCAGCGTCGCCTTGCTCTCTTCGACGATCTTCGCCGACTCCCCGCTTCCGAGGCGGGCCAGGGTGATCATCCGCTGCGACAGATCCGGATCCAGCCCCTTGGCGTTCGCCACCTGAAGCTCCGTCAGGGCCGAGGGCCAGTCCCCCTCGATCGCCGCCTGGAATCCGAGGCCGAAGTGCGGCCACGGGTTCTCGGGATCGGCGTCCCGGGCCTTCGTCATGAACTCCCGCCGGATCTTAGCCTCCCCCTCGAAGCGGGAGCGGAGGTACAGGAGCATCGCGCTATCCGGCTCCGCCTCGAGGCGGCGGTCGTACTCGGTCCGCAGGTCGTCGATCCGTCCCTGCGACTCGAGCAGGTTCTGGTACGTCCGGTGCCAGTTGACTTCGACCGGTTTGCGGTCGAGCCCCGGTTTCAGGAACGTCTCGCCGCGGTCCTGCTTCTTGAGCGTCGTCAGCCGCTCTTCGTATTCGTGAAACAGCATCGCGTCCTCCGGCCGCATCGGCAGGTGCGTCTCCAGGAACGCGAGCGCATCGTCCGGCGCCGTCACGTGCTGGATGAGCTGCTGCGGGTCGGCGTCGACGACGATGATCCCCGATTTCGTCACGAACCCGTCCCGCTTCTTGATCGGCAGCGAGTCGGGGGGATCGACGAACGGGTAATCGATGTGCGGGCGGGCCACGAACGTCTGGCCGATGAGGTGCGTCCAGGTCGGCGGCGTCGGGTTGCGGGCGTAGTGGTACTGCATCTCGATCAGCCCGGCGGTCCCGGCAACGTTGACCACCCACACCGGCTTGCTTCCCCAGCGGCTCCAGTACGGGGCCTCCATCGTGACGTTGTAGGCCGCCTGGACCGGCCCGCTGACGTTGACCTGGTGGGCCCCCTCGGGAAGCGTGACGGTCCCCTGCTTCGCGACTTCGAACGGCGGTCCGTTGTCGACCTGGACCGTGACGGGCTTCGTCAGCCCGCTCACAATGTGGAGCGTTCGATTGCGCCGGATCTGATCGTTGTAGAGCGCCATCCCGGTGGCAAAGAGGATCCCCACGAGCCCCAGGAACGCCCCCCACTTCTGGCCTGACGAGTAGCCGCGGCTCCAGGGGTTGAAGATCCCCAGCCAGCTCTCCTCCCGGCTCGGGAGAATGCTCTCGCGGGCCTTCAGCTTCTTCTCAGAGACCTGCACCATCTTGCGGACGCCGTGGAGCTGCGCCGCGTCGGGGTATTCGTTGAGGAGATGGCGGAAGAGCTCAAGCGCCTTTTCGTGCTGGTTCCGCTGCTGGTAGAGAGTCGCCAGCGTCTCCAGCGGCCCGAGTGAATAGACCTGGCCGGCCCCCGGCGCTTCGAGGTGGCTCAGGAGACGCCGCGCCTCCTCCAGCTTCCCCTCGTTCATCCGGGCGAAGGCGACACCGACGCGGGCCTCGGGGAGCTCCGGCTCCAATCCATGCGCCTCGGCGTAAAGCGCGGCCGCGAGATCGTACCGGCCCACCTGATCGAGATGGTTCGCCAGCCCCGCCCGCAGTCCGGCGTCCTGAGGGAACCGCTCCAGGAGCTCCTTGCGGAAGGCGTCGGACTCATCGTGCTGATGGTACCCCAGCATCCGGGCGTGCGCGTCGAGGGCGTTGTCGACCGTCGGCTCGGACTGGTAGCGGTCCTTCCCCTCGGAGACGGTGAGCTGGCTGGCGATCGCGAACTCGTCCGCCTTGGCGGCGTAGTGCCGGCGGCAGGAGGGGCAGTCATCGATGATTCGCTTGCGGCCCAGAGGGATGATCGGGATGAAGATGACCACGAACCACAGCCGGGTGTCGTAGCTGGCGAGATCCCCGACGTGCCCGCAGCTGCGGCATTGCCCGCGGCGGACGCTCCGGTTCCTCTTGCCATAGTAGTGCGTTCCAATTCCGTTGACGGTCGTCGGCACGAGCGGGCCTCGATCGAAAAGAGAAGCAGCGAAGGGAGCGGGAGCGGCAGCTTACCGCATTTCTCCGCGCCGTGTCCCGCCGCCGACAAGGCTTGTCCCCGCAACGCGCGCGTTCCAGCCGCCGCGCTCACAGTAACGGCCGCACTCTGACTAGGCGCCGTAACCGAGGCGGGCGCGCAGCGGGCCCAGGACTTCGTCGGCAATCGCACGTACGGCTGGCGTGAAGTTTTCGGACGTCCTCCAGACCCCCGCCTGGCCCCGCCGACGGAACTGGAGCGGACCGGTCTGCTGGTACTTCTGGAAGGCAAACCGTTCGACGACCGATCGCGCGACCTCCGCGTCGACGGGGATCGACAGCAGTTCGCCGCAGGCCACGAGCCCGGGGACGGGGTCGCGCAGGAGCTCTTCATAGGTCAGCCGGAGCCTCTGCTCCAGCGGCGTGTTCTCGAACGTTTTGACCGCCAGGAGCGTGGTGTCGCGGATGTGCTCCGCGGACCGCCGCACCGCGGCCAGGTCCGGCTCGCCGGCGTTCGTCCGGTCCTCCGCGTCCGAGAAGGACTCGTTCCAGCTCCCCGGCTTCTGGAGATCGAGGTACGAGTCGAGCACGTCGAAGGGGTCCCGCACCAGCAGGATCACCCGGCCGAGCGGAAAGATCGCCCGCAGCCAGGGGTAAAGCTCGGGCGTGTTGACCTCTTTGACGACCAGGGCGTGCCGGCCGAACTGCGGAAAGCGGGCCCGGGCCATATCGAAGAACAGCCGCCGGAGCCCCTCCACCCACACCGGCTGATGCCGCCGCACGAAGAACGACGCTTTCCGGTCGAGTTCCCCGGGCTCGTCTTCGACGTGCTTGAGGAACCGCCCGAAGTACGGTTCGTGCCATCGCCGGATCCGCGGGAGGTCCCCCAGCATCTCCGCCAGCCACGTCGATCCGGTCCGGCCGCAGCCGATGATCCAGGCGAGCCGCTCCTCGGATGGTGCTGCCGCGGACGACTCGGCTTCGCCCCGCCGGACGCTCTCGATCAGCCCCCGCGCGCGATGCTCGTAGAGGTGTCCGGCGAGCGTGATCCGCCGGGCCCGCTCCACCTTTTCGATCCGTCGCCCTTCGTCGCGGAGCGCTTCCCGGAGCGCCGCCAACGCGGAGTCAGCGTCGTCGAAGTGGTAGACGCTGTCGCCGAAGATCCGCCGGACCTCGGGGCGGTCGGGGCCGGTCAGGAGAGCGGCCTGACCGAAGGCGGTCACCTCGAACACCCGCGGACTGGGGGAGTCGGCCGGCTGCTCCGAGGTCCGGAACAGGTTCATGGTGACCCGCGACTGAGAGTAGATCTCCCACTTCTCGATCGTTTCGATCGTCCGCTGCCGGACCTCGGTACAGCCGAACGATTCAAACGGCTCGGTCCCTCCCACGATCTTCCCCGCCACCAGGAACCGCAGCCCCTCCCGCTCGCAGAACTCCGCCATCCGCAGGAGCATCGGCAGCCGGTCCTCAAATACGGTTCCGAGGAACGAGAGGTCGTAGGGGGGACGCGGGAAGCGGGGGACGTCCGGCAGGGGGAGGGTTGCGGTCGGCAGGTACTCCGCGCCGCGGACCGCGGAGCGGATCTCGTTCGTGAAGCGATAGGTATAGAGCGACTCGACGTCCGGAATCGTCTCGTACGGGTCGTCCGTGGCGACCAGGACCGTGGGGATCCCGGCCCGCCGCAGGGAGAGCGGAATCCGGGCCCGGGCCCCGCGGAAATACAGGCCGTCGACAAAGACGACGCTGTCGATCTCGTTGGCGACGTCGAGCGCCGTCCCCAGGATGTCGTTACCGACGGCGTCGGGACTCAGGACCTTGAGGAACGAGAACGTCGGATACGGGACGACCCGGACCCCGTCCTGCTCCAGCGCCACGCGGTATCCGTCCCAGACATCGCGCGTCGAGAAGTTGGCCGACCCGGCGACGAGAAGCACATTCGCGAACGCCACGAACGGCTCTCCTTACGGATTCATATACGGGTAGGGCATCGCCCCCATCCCGTTCTCGCGGACGGCGAGAGGCTGGATCACCGGCCGCGCCAGGGCGTCGGTCTTCAAGGTGATCAGTGCAACAGCACTGGCTGTGGAAAGCGCGGCGGTGGAGTGTTGAAGAAACGCCCGTCGCGTCACCTTGGACTTCTCGTCGGGATCGAAGGTTGCCACCGTGGAGCTCCCCAGTTGGAAGGAAAGCGACAGATTTCACACGCGCGTGAGTTTGAACCTGCGCTCCTTGACATGCTTTCGGTCCGGACACCCTGTCAGAAGGAGCGTACGGCCTCCGTCCCAGCTTCGGACGGGTTTCTCTTCAGGGAACATCGCGGAGGTGTTCGTAGGAAGCCTCGTACGGCTTAGGCATCCCCCCCCCGCCACCCGCAAGTCCCAGAACGGAAACCGTTCGATGTGCTCCTGTGCCGGGAACCTCGAAGTCGATCGACTGATCAGCGCCAAGCGAATGTTCGACCGCGGTCGCAGCAGTCCTCATGATCACCTTGAATTCGTTCTTCCCGGCGTTGAAGAACCGATACAAAGCCTTCGGTGTCGTGGTCGTGTTCACCTGGGGCAGCATTGAGATGACAAGCTGTTCGGTCGCGGCCGACGCCTGTCTCACCTTGAGTCGCCCTGGGCGAATCTCGGCGTCTGGCTGAATGATCTCGTAAACTCCCTCAGCGTTACCGGAAGGGACAACTTTCAGGCCGATCGCCGCGTCCTTGATGAGTAGATCGATGGAACAGCCGTTGAGTATGGAGACCAGAATCGGGTTGCCCATAGCGTTGTTGGCGGTCGTAACATCGAACGGAGCATCCCCGGTGTTGAAGATCCGATAACGGGCTCCCTCGCGTCCGAAGACGAGAGGGATTGTCGTGTTGGTGCGGAACCGACCACCCCGCGGTCCCTCGACGAGCTTACGAGCAGGCATAGCATTCATCCTCAACAGAGCCCGGATCGAACGAAAAGCAGCCACAACGCAGGCGCCCAGCGAAGGTACTATACGATCGAGAGCACCGTTACTCAACAAACGGCTTTAGCGGGCTGCTCATCGGCTGGACTGGCTTTGCCCGCCAGACGCGAATCTCCCCAATCAGGCCTCCCGAGACAATCGTCTGGCCGTCCGCCTCGGTCGCCACCGAAAAGACCTGGCGAAAGTGCCCCCGCAGCGGCGCAATCAGCTCGCCCGACCGAATGTCCCACAGCTTCAACTGAAAGTCCCGGCCGGCCGAGACCAGGGTCGTGCTGTGCGGCAGGACCGCGAGCCCGTGAATCCGTCCCGTGTGCCCCTTGATCTTCGCCCGGGTCTGGCCCCTCGCAGGATCCCAGAACAGCAGGTCCCCCGCCCCCGTCGCAATCGCCAGCGTGCCGTCCGGGCAGTAGGCCAGGGCCGTCGGAGCCTCGTCCAGCGGGATCACCTCGCGGGTCGTTCCACTCCCCACGTCCACCAGCTCCACCGTCCGGGCGACGCGGGCCACGGCCACCGTTCGGTCGTCCGCCGCCAGAGCGATCGCCGCGACCTCCGACGGCCCCGCGGCAATCTCCCGCACAGGCTTCGACCAGTCCCCCGCGTCGTAGAGCACCAGCGGCCCCCCCCGCCCCGCGCACCCGAACAACCGCCCCGACGGGGAGAAGCCGATCGCCACCGCCCCAGTCGGCTGCGTCGGCAACTCCCGCTCGATCTGGAGCGTCTCGGCGTTCCAGAGCGTCACGACCGGCTTGTTCCAGACTGTCGCCAGCAGCCCTCCTCTCGGCTGGAGCACGACGAGGCGCCCCGTCCGCTCCGGATCGCCCGGAAGCGGGGTCCAGCGTCCGGTTTTCAGGTCCCACACCCGCATCTCGGCGGAGTCGTAGGCCGCCACGACCCGGTGGCCGTCCGGAAGACACTGGAGGCTGCGGACGGGGGGCGAGTCGGTCCGGTCCTCCTCCTCCGGGTCGGGCTGTTCGCCGTACCACAGGACCTCCGGGACATCCAGCCCTTCGGGACGGAGGATCGTCACGCTGCCGTCGCCGCTGCCGAGGACCAGGGCGCGGCCGTCCACCGACGCCGCCAGGGTCCCCACCGTCAGTCCGTGGGTATCGTGCACCTGCTGTTCCTGACGGCTGTCGATGTCGTAGAAGTGCATCTGCCCGTCATTCGCCGCCACCGCCACGATGTGCGTCCCGGCCACGAATTCCAGGGCGTCCATCCGGCCCCAGGCCATCTGGCCGGAGAGAACCTCATCGGTCGAAAGCGAGCGCGTCGTCAGGACGCCGTTGAAGTCCCCCGCCGCGATCAGCGTTCCATCCCGCGAGACGGCCAGGCACCGGAGGTTCGGACGCAGCGTGAACTGGCGGATTGGAACGGGGACCTCTCCCGTTCCCTGACCGACGGCCGCCTCGACGTCCCACACGCGGACCTGGCCCGCCTCCGTGGCGACGAAGAGCGTCCCGCCGTCCGCGGAAAAGCGGGCATCGGAAGGAACGGCCTGCTGTCCGGTCGGGATCTCGGCCAGCTTGTTCCCGGTCGCGGCCTCCCACAGCCGCACCGCCCCCTTGTTGCCCACCGACAGCACCCGGCGGCCGTCCGGCGAGAAGCGGACGCGGCGGATCCGCGGGCCATGCCGCATCTCCCTCACCATCCGCTCGCCAGCCAGCGGTTCCCACAGCCGGACGAAGCCGTCCTTCCCTCCCGTCGCCAGCCGCGCGTCGGTCGGAGAGAACTCGACCGATTGAAACGGCTGCTCGGGGTCTCCCGCCAGGGTCCGGATCAGGTCGTTGGTCCGGGAGTCCCACACGCGGACTTCCCCTCCCTCGCCGATCGCGGCGGAGAGGCCGCCATCCCGCGAAAGGGCCACCGCCTCCACGGCGCCGCCGGCGTTGGCCACGGAGTGGAGCGGGCGGAGGACCGTGTCGAAGTAGCCCCAGGCGAACCCGCGGAAGCGGGACATCTCGGGATCGGCGGCGATGCGGGAGAGGATGTCCCGCACCCCCAGGATGTCGCCGTTGTCGAGATGGTTCGCCGCCAGGTTCAGCCACGAGTGGTACAGCGACAGCCGGGCCGCCGACGCGTTCGCCTCCGCCTTCCGCCAGAAGGTCGAGACGCCGATCAACCCGGCGGCCAGGCTCAGGATCGTGCTCGCCAGGAGCCCGGAGATCGCCGGCCGCTTGCGGCACCATCGCCAGGTCCGTTCCACACGGGAGATCGGCCGGGAGCGGATCGGCTCTCCGGAGGAGAAACGGACCAGTTCGTCCGCCAGGTCCTGGGCGGTCGCGAACCGCTTGTCCGGATCGCGCTCGAGGCACTTGAGGCAGATCGTCTCCAGGTCCCGGGGGATGCGGATGTCGAAGGTCCGGGGGGAGGGGGGATCGTCCGAGACCTTCTGGAACAGGACGGCGCTGTTGTTTCCGCGAAACGGAGTCTCGCCGGTTAGCATCTCGAAGAGCGTCACGCCGAGGGCATAGATGTCCGACCGCGCGTCGGTCGCCTGGGTCCGCCCTCCCGCCTGTTCGGGGGACATGTAGCGGGCGGTGCCGACCACCTGCCCCTCGGGGGGCTGCAGCGGGTCGAAGGCGGCGGTCTTGGCGATCCCGAAGTCGGCGATGTAGGGCTCGCCCGCCTTGTCCAGGAGGATGTTGGCGGGCTTGATGTCCCGGTGCACGACGCCGTGCTGATGGGCGAAGTGCAGGGCGCGGGCCACGGGGAGGAGCAGCTGGACGCAGCGGACGATCGACGGCCGGCCGGCCGTGAGGAAGTCGCGGAGCGTGAGCCCGTCAATCAGCTCGCTGGCGATGTAGACCTGTCCGGTCTCCTCCCCGACCTCGAAGACCGAGACGATGTTCGGATGCTGCAGGCGGGCCGCCGTCCGGGCCTCGAAGAGGAGGTTCTCCGAATCGGTCCCGGCCGCCCGCGGCAGCTTGAGCGCCACCTCGCGGCCGAGGTGGTCGTCGCTCGCCAGCCAGACCTCGCCGAACCCGCCCTGCCCGAGGCGTTTGAGCAGGCGGAAGTGCGCGACCTGCATCGACTCGATACTGGCCGTGCCGTGATAGGTGGCGGTCCGGCCTTCGTCCGGCTCGTCGCAGACGGGACAGGTGGAGCGGGTCTGCGTCACCGACGGATCGAACGGAAGCTCCCGGGAGGCCGCATCGGGCAGAGGCCGGTCGCACTTGGGACATCGACTGACCATGACCCGCCCTCCAGACCAGCCTCCGGATTCGATGGCCGTCTCGAATCGAAAGCCGCGCACAGGATCGTTGGGGGCCCGCCCGTCGGCCCGCCGGCATCAGCCTTTCCACTCGCTCCGGTCCTGTCAACCCCGTGTCCCGTTGAATCCGCTGCTGCCGCTGGTGGATCGGGGGGCCGGAACGGGGCCGGACGGTATCTGCGCGGCAAGGAGGCGAGGGGCCAGTGAACTCCGATGCGCCCGCGCCGGGTGACGCGCGGGGAGCCCACCGACGAGCGCAAACCCCGTTCGAAATCGCAACACGACGGTCGCAGGGATTTGACTGGTTGTAGCGACTGAGCGGCCTCCCGGCGGGCACGATGCAGAGCCGCAACATCCGGAATTTTCGTTGCACGATGGCAGCTTGACCGTCTCGCAAACGAAACCTGTAACGGTTTCGCAACATTCGCAGTGCCTGCCGGAAGCGTGTGATAGGTTTGCCAGACAATCTCGGAAATCTGTTCGGAGCGGGGCGATCCCGTTGTTTATGGCCGACCTGTCTACCTCATCGCTCGTCCTTGCCTGCGCCATGGCGGTCTTCACGCTCGTGGCGGCGTTCTGGGACCAGCGGTTCATGAAAATCCCCAACAAGCTGACCCTCCCGGTATTCGCGCTGGGATGGATCTACCAGGGGGTCTTCCACGGCTTCCCCGGAGTCCTGAACGGACTCGGCGGGTTCGTCGTGGGGTTCGGAATCCTGTTCCTCCTGTGGATGGTCGGCGGCGGCGGCGGCGGGGACGTCAAGCTCATCGGCGCGCTGAGCGTCTGGATGGGATACCGCATGACCCTGGCGGTGATCGCCATCAGCGTCGTGCTCGTCGTCGTCCTGACCATGGCCGTCGTCCTGTACGGCGTGATGAAGCGCGGGATGCGGAAGACCAAGGACGAGTACCTGGCGACCGGCAAGGGAAAGCCGACGCTCAAGGAATCGATCGAAAAGAAGCAGGGCCGGCGAGTCATGGCTTTCGCCCTCCCGGTCTGCATCGCGACGTGGATCGTCCTGGCCTGGTTCCTCCCGCGGATCGACCGGGAACTCAAGGCCAAGGAAGAAGCCGCCAAGGCCAAGCCCGCCGCGGCCGCCGTTCAAACCGATTCGCAGCCCTGGCCGGACGTGTAAGCGTTCGAGTCCCCCCGACTCTCGAGCAGGCCGGACCGTCACCAGGCGGCCGGCCCCGCAGGCCAAAGTCCCCATGATCCGAAACACCGCACATCCTCCGACGCGCCGCCGCGGGCTCCTGAGCATGGAGCTCGTGCTGACGCTTCCGATCCTCGGCATCCTGCTGCTGGGGATGTTCGAATTCTCGATGCTGTTCTTCGCCCGCGGGGCCGTCGTCGACGCCTGCCGGGCGGGAGCCAAGCAGGCGACGCTGCAGGGAGCGACACAGGCGGATGTCGAAGTCGCCGTGCTGAATCTCCTGGGCGGCCGACTGCACGAGAACGCCCAGGTCGAGGCCGTCCTCGGAAAGAACTCCGGCGATCCGGTTTCGGTCGCGGTCTCGGTTCCGATGAACGCCGCCGTCCCGGACCTGCTCTGGGTCGTCGGCTTCAGCCTCAAAGACCAGTACCTGTTCTGCCAGACCCAGATGAGCAAGGAATAGGGAACCGAGAGCCCGGTCACGGGCCCTCTGACACCCGACGCCTTGCATCCCAATAACTGACACCTGCCTACCGCACAACGGACGCCTTTCGACTGGAGACCTTCCCGTGAGACGTGTGACGCCCGCGTTCCTGACAATGATCATGCTGCTCGTCGTGGGCGGCCTGGTGGTTCTGTATGTCGGCAAGCGCCTCCTGGCGAAGCCGGAAGCCCCGCCGCCGGCGCTCCAGACGGTTCCGATGGCGATCCAGGACCTGCCGGCCGGCACGGTCATCACCTCGGAGCACCTCGCCAAGGGGCGAATCCTGTCTTCCAAGCTCGTTCCCGAGAACGCGCTGACCAACGACCCCCTCATCGGCCGCGTCGTGAAGAACCCGATCACGCACGCCACGCCGATCAAGACGACCGACCTCTACCTCCCGAACGAGTTCCCGCCGCTGGTCCTCGGCGCCGGGATGGAAGCGATGACGTTCCCCACCGGGACCGCCTCCATGACCGTCGACGGGATCGTCAAGACGGGGGACCGGGTCAACATCCAGTTCACCCCCGCCAGCGCTCCGGATATGAATGAGACCGGCGGCTACACCATGACCCTCATGAAGGGGATCAAGGTCCTGGCGATGAACCGCAACCTGGCCGGCGCCCCGGCCCGCGGCCGGGCCACCGGCTCGATGGTCGTCGAGGTTTCTCCGGAGCAGGCCAAGATCCTGCTGCTCTGCAAGGACAAGGGGCAGCTCAACATGACCTACACGACCGAGACCGAGAACAGCGGCCGGATCGTCCTCAAGGACTCGGAAAAGGCGACCCTGGCCGAGATCCTGAACGTTTCGCCTCCGGACAAGCCCATCGCTCCGATCGTGACCGAGCTCTACTCGGGCAACGGCCGCCGGCTGCACACGTTCAAGGACGGTCTCCGGGCCGACCGGTACGGCATCGAGCGGTTCGACTACAACCGCAACCGCGGATTCGGCGGGGGCTTCGGCGACTTCGGCGGCGGCAACGTCGCCCCGGTTCCGGATGAGAACCAGGTCTTCGGCTCCGGCAGCGGAAACTACCTGTCGGTCCCGGCGGGCGCCCAGGGGGGAGCCGGCAATGGCGGATTCGGCGGCAATGGCGGCATGGGTGGCAACAACGGATTCGGCGGCAACGCCGGATTCGGCGGAGCCGGAAACGGAGCCGCCGCCGCCCGTCCTGAAGGCGGAAACTGAGATTGGCTGAGACACGAGACCTCCGGGAGCCGAAGAGTCGATGGGACTCTTCGGCTTTCGGCCTCGACGGCCCCGCCTCGATGGCTCCCGATTGAACGACACACCCCGAAGGATGGCCCCTTCGGACTCTTCGGCAGGGATTCGCTGATCCACCTGTCTTCCCGCTTCCTCGTCCCCCTGATCGCGAAGCCGCCGTGCTCCGACGCCGAACAACTCGCCCAGCCGCCTCGCGGACGAACCGTCGCGGGAGCATGATCCCCGCGCTCGCCTTCGCGATGCTCGTGGTCGGCCTGGCGATCGCGCTCGTGGTCGACCGGCTGTGGCTCGACGCGGCCCGCGTCGAACTGACCGCCGCGGCCGAGGCGGCCGCCCTCGCGGCCGCCGGACGGGTGGCCGACGACGCGCTCCTGAAGCCCGACGCCGACCTCCAGCCGGTCCTCGAAGCGGCCCGCCAGAAGGCGGTCGAAGTCGCCGCCGGCAACCAGGCCGCCGGATCCCCGGTCACGCTCAACCCGGCCGAGGAGGGAGACATCCGCTTCGGCCGGCTCATCCGGGACGGAAAGACCGGCAAGCCGCTCTTCCTGGAAACGGAGTCCCGCCCGACCTCCGTCGTGGTCTTCGCGGAGCGGACCCACGGCCGGGGGAATCCGGTCGCGCTCTTCTTCCGCCAGCTTACCGGACAATCGGCCGGCAACCTGATCGTGTCGGCCGAGGCGACGATCGACAACCGGATCGCCGGCATCCGTCCCTACCAGGGAGCCAACACTCCGGCGATCCCCCTCGCCCTCCTCGACAAGCACCTCGATCCCAAGCGGCTCGACACCTGGACGCTCCAGATCGACGGCCGCGCCGGCTCGGACGACTTCGGATTCGACGCCGCGACCGGCGAAGTGACTCCCGGAGGAGACGGCATCCCCGAGATGCTGATCTACGGCGCGCCGCAGCAGGCCAAGGAAGAAGACGTCCAGAAGGCCAACTGCCATTTGGCGGACATCGGCACGGGACTCCAGCCGGACGCGGTCGCCCGCCAGTTCGACGAAGGCTGGAGCCACGAGGACCTCGCGGATTTCGGCGATGAACTCCGGACCGACGAAGGGCCGCAGTCGCTCGACTCGAACGCGATCCTCACCGATGCCGAGACGACCTCGCTCGAAGGACTCGTCGGCCAGGCCCGGATCTGCCTCCTGTATGCGAACCCGCGGTCGGTCGGGAGCACCGGCGAGTGCAAGATCGAGGCGACCCGCCTCGTCGCGGTCCGGATCCTGAACGTCCGCCCGGCCACCAAGAAGTCGGTCGAGATTCTCGTCCAGCCCGCCGTCGTCACGACCCGCACGGCGATCCTGTCCGAGCCCGACCCCGCCTGGAGCCCCGATCCCGGCGTCTCCTACGACACGAACCCGTACATCTACAAGCTGTTCCTCACGCAGTGAGCGCGGGAACACGATCGCATTGCGCCCGCCTTCCACCGCAAGGTTTTCCCTCATGGTCACCGGAACCGAGAACCGCCGCAGCTTCCAGCAGCTCAAGACGAAGCTGCACCGCCAGATCGTGGACGTGATCGACATGTCCAAGGCGGGGGAGATCGGCCAGGAGGAGTTCCGCAAGCAGCTCCGCTCGCTGGCCAACCACCTCGTCACGCGGCCGGAGGTGAACCTCGCCGGGCGGGACAAGGACCTGATGGTCCAGGAGCTGATGGACGAGATCTACGGGTTCGGCCCGATCCAGGAGGTGATGGACGACCCCGAGGTGAGCGACGTCCTGGTCAACGGCGCCGACACGGTCTTCGTGGAACGGAACGGTCTCCTCGAAAAGACCGACATCAAGTTCGCCGATGACGAGCACCTGCTGCAGTTCATCCAGCGGCTCGTCGGCCGCGCCGGGCGGCGTATCGACGAAACGACCCCGATGGTCGACGCCAAGCTGGCGGACGGCTCGCGTCTCCACGCGGTCATCCCGCCGCTCGCCCTCCGCGGACCGACCCTCTCGATCCGGCGGTTCAAGAACAAGATCGTCCAGCTCGAGGACATGGTCCGGACCGGGACGCTGGCTCCCGAGATGTCGGACTTCCTGGTCCAGGCGGTCCGCGGCCGGATGAACATCCTGCTGTCGGGCGGTACCGGCGCCGGCAAGACCACGATGCTCAACAACCTGAGCCGCTTCATCCCGGCTTCCGAGCGGGTCGTCACGATCGAAGAAACGGCCGAACTCCAGCTCCAGCAGGCGGACGTCGTGGGCCTCGAGACCCGCGTGCCGAACGTCGAAGGGAAGGGGCTCGTGACCCCCCGCGACCTGCTCCGCAACTCACTGCGTATGCGTCCGGACCGGATCATCGTCGGGGAAGCCCGCGGCGGCGAAGTCCTCGACATGCTCCAGGCGATGAACACCGGCCACGACGGCTCGATGAGCACCGTCCACGCCAACGACACCCGCGACGCGCTCTCCCGCCTCGAGCTGATGATCGCCCTCTCGGGGGCGGAGCTGCCGACCCGCGTCACCCGCCAGTACATCGCGACCGCCCTGCAGATCTTCGTCCACGTCCAGCGCCTCCCGACCGGGGAGCGGAAGATCATGCGGATCTCCGAACTCGCCGGCGTGACCGATGGCGAGTTCGACCTGGAAGACATCTTCGTCTACCGCATGGCGGGGACGGACGTGCACGGCCGGACCATCGGCTCGTTCTACGCCACGGGGTACGAGCCGCAGTGCCTGCGGCGGATGAGCACCCGCGGCTACGAACTTCCCGCCCGTCTGTTCCAGGCCCGCGAACTGCGGACCGGCGGCGAATACCGCCCCGTGGGACTGTGACTCGAAAGGCCTGACGACACGTCACGCCTGATCCGTTGTCTCCAGTCCCCCGACCCTAGTCCTTTGACCTTCTCTCATCATGGCCGCACCCACCATCGAAGTTCGTCCGGAATTTGCGGGGATCCTCCGCAATGATGAGACCAACTACGTCGAGAGCGACGCCTCGGTCGGCAACCGCATCAACGGCTGGTTCGACACGCTGCTGGTCCAGTCCGGACTGGGGATCTCGCCGACCGTGATGATGTTCCTGTCGTTCCTGGGGGGACTCGTCCTGGGGGGGGCTGCCTTCGTCTGGCAGGAGAACCCGCTGACGACCGCCATCGGGGCGTGCATCGGCTTCCTGCTGCCGATCCTGCTCGTGATGTTCCTCCGCCAGCGGCGGCAGACGACGATCATGAACCAGCTTCCGCCGATGATCGACGAGCTGGCCCGCGCGGCCAAGACCGGCCGCAGTATCGAACAGTGTTTCCAGCTCGTGGCGGCCGACACCCATGCCCCGCTCGGTTCCGAACTCCAGGTCTGCGCCCGCCGCCTGGAGCTCGGTCTGCCGATGAGTGAAGCCCTTTCGGAGCTTCCGTACCGGACCGGGGTCGTCAGCACGAGCGTTCTCACAACCGCCCTCGGCGTGCACCAGCAGACCGGGGGAGACCTTGTCCGCGTTCTGGAACGGCTGGCCATCACGGTCCGCGACCGTATCCAGTTCATGGGACGGCTCCGGGCCGCGACCGCCGCCAGCCGGTACGTCGCGTTCCTGATGCTCGCCCTCCCCCCGGCGATCCTGGCGTTCTTCACCTTCCGCGACCCGGACTACCTCAAGAACCTCATGGACTCCGAGTGGGGCCGGTGGACGATCATCTCCGCCGTGATCCTCGAAATCGTCGGCGTCATCTGGATCCTCCGCATCCTCGGCAAGAGCAGCCAGACGTAGGAAGGGGACGACGGTCCAGGGACTAGGGTCCAGGGACCTCAAGCGAGTTTACGTCCCCAAGCTCTCTACCTTCCGCCTTCAGCCTTACGCCTTCCGTCTCACGCACCACCGACTACCATGCTCAATCTCAGTCCTGCCAGCCGGATGGTCCTCCTCGCCCTGGCGGCGCTCGCCGTGGTGGTGCTCGTCGGGCGTCTGTTCGTGAAGTGGATCCGTTCGCGCCCGGCCCGGCCCGGCAAGGCGGCCCGCAGCAAGGCCGCGGCGCCGATCGCCGGCACGATCACGCCGGAGGCCCGGCAGCCGGTGGCGGCCAAGAGCGAGGAGGGGCCCGCCGCCCCCGCCTCTCCGTTCACCGTCCCGTTCTCCGCTCCCAAACCTGCCGCTCCGAAGGGGGCCGCCGCGCCGGCGCGGGTGGCGAAGGGGTTCCCGGAACCTCCGCCGTACAACCCGGACAACGCCTCGCTGCCGCTCGACTTTGCCGAGTTCCCGGACGCGGACGTGAGCGACTATCGCTACGGCTCGATGACGCCGGTCCTGGCGGCCATGCTGCCGGAGTCGGATGAACGCCGCCGGAACGCCACCCGGTTGCTCCGCAACGCGGGAGAATACAACCGGCACGCCTGGCACAACTTTGCCGCGGCCCGCTATCTGGGGATCATCCTGCCGATCCTGTTCTTCGGCGTGATGCTCCTGGTGGTGCCGGAGCGGCTCGAAGGGCTGATGATGGCGGGGCTCGTGGTCGGCCCGCTCCTGGGCTGGTCGCTGCCGACGCTGATGCTGCAGAGCAAGGCGACGTCCCGCCTGTCCGAGATCGCCCAGGGGATTCCGGACATGCTGGACATCCTCAACATGTGCGTGAGCCAGGGGATGACGGTTCCGACGTCGCTTGGCCGCGTCGGCCGCGACCTGGCGCCGGTTTATCCCGCGCTGTCGAAGGAGCTGAAGATCGTCACCGAGCAGGCGCGGGTCGGGACGCTGAACCAGGCGCTGGCCGGGTTCAGTCACCGTTGCGACCTTCCGGAAGTCCACTCGTTCACGTCGCTGTTGATGCAGACGGAGAAGATGGGGACGAGCATGTCGAGCGCGCTGACGGAGTACAGCGACAACATGCGTGAGACGGTGAAGCAGCGGGCGGACGAGAAGTCGAACTCGGCGTCGTTCAAGCTGTTGTTTCCGACGGTGTTGTGCCTGATGCCGGCGGTGTTCTTGCTGTTGCTGGGGCCGGCGATTGTGGAGTTGTCGAACTTCTTCAATCGCGGTGGTTCGGACATCTTGAATACGGGTGGCCGCGCAGTTCAGCAGTCGCGCCGCTAAACCTCGTCGACCAAACCGGGTCCAGGGGCACCCTGGTGGGGGGATGCAAGGGGGGCAACGCCCCTCTTGCCCGCCGGAGGCCCTCTCGTCGAGAGATGCCTGAAGGAGATCGTGTCCAAGCGCGGGGGACGTGTCGGATGCTCCCTCACCAACCCGCGGGGACTTCTTAGCGAGCAGTCAGGTCGAAACGCCGGTCCCACAAAGGGGATGTCCGTTGCTTTCCACGGTTCCTCATGGAAGCGCCTCCGGCGGCAAGGGGTGACCCCCTTGACCCCGGCTGCCGTCGCACGTTGGGTTTGACGTCGCAACGTCGTGCCGGCAAGGACACGCATCGAGCCAGCAGAACGGCCGCCCGACTTGCATCACCACGGCCTCCCCGGAAGACTCGCCCAAAGAGACGAGCTCCAATTCTTCGGGAGGAACAGGCAATGGCGGGCACAACGTGGCGGACAGGACTCGGCTGGGGACTCGGACTCCTGATCCTCTCCATCGCCTGGGGGGCCGAGCCGGACAAGCCAGCCGGCGCGACCTACACCGACAACGACTACGGCTTCTCACTCGCCCTTCCCAAGTTCGAAGGACGCGGCCAGCAGACCGAACTGCTCATGTCCTACCACGCGGCCGCAGTCGACGGATTCTCCTCCAACCTCAACATCCAGGCCCAGAAGGGGAAGTTCACCCGCGACCAGTACCGGGCCCTCTCCGAAGGCCAGATGAAACAGGTCGGCTTCACCATCCATTCGACGGAAGAACTCCAGGTCTCTTCGGCCGACGCCCTGCTCCTGGACTACGAGGGCAAACTCCAGGAGACCCCCTTGCACTGGCTGGCGCTCGCCGTCATCCGCGACGACCACGTGCTGCTCGTCAGCTGCACGGCAATGGAATCGCAATTCCCAATGGTGAAGGAGCAGTTTCTGAACAGCCTCAAGACCTTCAAGCTGACACCCGCCCGCTGACGTCCGATCCGCCCGGGCCGGCGAACGACTCCGACTGTTCCGTCCGGGCCACCCGGAGGACGGCCGAGGAGCACCGCGAAGCTCGGCCCCGAGCGAATGACGAGAGATTGCATCGCATCAACGTCGATTGATACAGTGATCCGATTGGGTTTCTCCATCGAGCGCTCGGCGGAGTTTCATGGGCGGCATCACATCGGTCCGGCTGCGGTCACAGGGTCTCGTTGCGCTGGCAACCGGGGCCTGGCTTCTCCTTTTGGCGGCGCCCGGCCTGTCCGCCGACCCGCTGCGGGTCTCTCCTGACTCAATCACGTTCCAGGACGCCTACGCCCGCCGGCAACTGCTCATCGAGCAGGGGAACCAGGACGTCACGCGCCGCGCGGAGTACCGCAGCGCCGATCCGGCGATCGCGGAAGTCGATGCGGCCGGCTACGTGCTGCCGCGACGCGTCGGTGAAACGACCATCACGGCGTCGAGCGACGGAGTCTCGGCGACAGTTCCGGTCAAAGTCACGGCTCTCAACGCCGATCGGCGGATCGACTTCGCCACCGAGATCGAACCGCTGCTGACCCGCTACAGCTGCAACTCCGGCGGCTGCCACGGCAAGGCGAGCGGCCAGAACGGGTTCCGGCTCTCGCTCTTCGGGTTCGACCCGGAATTTGACTACCGGGCCCTCGCCTCCGAGGCCCGCGGACGACGGATCTCCGCCACCGCCCCCGAGCGAAGCCTGCTCCTCTCCAAGGCGACGGCCCAGGTCCCCCACGGCGGAGGGCGGCGGATCGAGCCCGGGAGCGAGCCGCACCAGGTTCTGCTGGCCTGGATCCGGTCCGGAGCTCCGCAGTCCGCCCCGGACGTTCCGCGTGTCGTCCGCGTCGTGATCGAACCGGCCGAGCGGATCTTCGCTCCCGGCGGCACGCAGCAGCTCCGGGTCACGGCCCGCTACAGCGACGGCGTCGAGCGGGACGTGACCCGCCAGACCGACTACGCCAGCAACCTCGACATCGTGGCCTCGGTCTCGAAGGAAGGGCATGTCACGACCTCCGACGGGACCGGCGAAGCGACCATCATGGCCCGCTACATGGGGCAGGTCGCGGTCTTCCGCGCCATCCGGCCTCACGGTGCCCCGCTGAACGAGATCCCCGAGTTCCAGCCTCTCAACGAGATCGACCGCCTGGCTCTCGCGAAGTGGAAGAAGCTTGGTCTGCGGCCATCTCCCGTCTGCGACGACGCAACGTTCCTCCGCCGGGCCACGATCGACCTCGCCGGACGGCTGCCGACCGTCGACGAGTCGCGGGCGTTCCTCGACGACGCCGCGGCGGACAAGCGGGAACGGCTCGTCGCGCGGCTCCTCGACGCGCCGGACTACGCCGCCTACTTCGCCCTCAAGTGGAGCGCGATCCTCCGCAACTCGCGGCTCGCCGGCGCCGACCAGGCGGCCTACGCCTTCCACAACTGGATCAAGGACAGCATCGCCCAGAACCGCCCCTACGATGAATTCGTCCGGGGGATCGTGGCCGCTTCGGGAGAATGGCAGGACGCCCCCGCGATCAACTGGTACTGGCAGTCGCGGGACGACCAGCTCCACACCGTGACGGCCGACACCGCTCAGCTCTTCCTGGGAATCCGGCTGCAGTGCGCCCGCTGCCACCACCATCCGTACGAGCGGTGGGGCCAGGGGGACTACTTCGGGCTGGCGGGCTTCTACGCCCGGCTCGGACGGAAGAGCTTCGGCCAGCCGCCGCCGTACTTCAGCTCCAGCCAGCGGACGACCGGCGAGCGGAATCCGGTCACCGGGAAGGAACTCGAACCGAAGTTCCTCGACGGCGATGTCGTCGACCTCCCGCCCGAGCAGGACCCGCGGCACGCCCTCGTCGACTGGATGGCGAAGCCCGAGAACCCGTTCTTTGCCAAGGCCTATGTGAACCGGATCTGGGGACACTTCTTCTCGATCGGCCTCGTCAACGAGGTCGACGACATGCGGGAGACCAATCCCCCCTCGAACCCCGAGATTCTCGACTGGCTGGCGGGGGAGTTCACCCGGACCGGGTTCGACCGCAAGCACATCGCCCGCCTGATCGCCGGGAGCCGGCTCTATCAGCTCAGCGCCGACCCGCGGCCGGAGAACGAACGGGACCGCCAGAACTTTGCCCGGTTCTACGCCCGGCGGATGATCGCGGAAGTCCTCCTCGATGCGGTCGACCAGACCTGCGGCACGCGGACGAACTTCGGCAACATGAGCGCCACCGCAAGGGCGATCGACCTGCCGCACGAGGGGTTCGGCTCCTACTTCATGGACACCTTCGACCGCCCCGGCCGCGTCACCGTCTGCGAGTGCGAGCGATCGCCGGGGGCGACACTCGCCCAGGTTCTCCTGCTGGGGAACTCGGACGAGATCGAGAACAAGCTCGCCGATGGCAACGGCCGGATCGCCAAGGCCCAGCAGGCGAATGTCCCCCCGGAAACGATGGTTGAAGACCTGTACCTGGCCGCCTTCAGCCGCCGCCCGACCCCGGATGAGCGGACGACCGCCCTCGGTTTCCTCCAGCCGGCCACCGACAAACGGAAGGCCGCCGAAGACCTGTTGTGGACGCTGCTGAATTCGCGTGAGTTCAGCTTCAATCACTAATCGCAATGTTTTGAGACGTGAGTTCGATGGTTCCCCAGCATCGCCATTCGTGTTCGAGAAGAGCGTAGACCCTCGCCCGTCTTTTCCCTCCTCGCCCTCCAACGCCTCGCCGCCATGATCGACATCCCCCTGAGTGCGACGTCTTCCCGGACCTGCGATGGCGTGAGCCGGCGGAGCATGCTCCGCGTCGGTTCGCTGGCCCTCGGCGGGCTGTCGATGGCCAGTTGGGCCCGAAGCGCAGCGGCCGATGGCACCGGCGACCGGCCGAAGAAGGCGGTCATCCAGATCTGGCAGGCCGGGGGGCCGAGCCACATCGACATGTACGACCTGAAGCCCGCCGCGCCGGCCGAGTACCGCGGCGAGTTCCGGCCGATCACAACCAACGTCGGCGGAATCGTGATCGGCGAGCATCTCCCCTACCAGTCGCAGGTGATGGACAAGCTGGCGATCGTCCGCTCCGCGTTCCACACGAACGCCGGGCACGGCATGGGCTCGCAGTGGATGCTCACCGGCTGGCAGCCGACGATCGAAGTCGACAACAACGTCTACCCCTCCTGCGGCTCGATCGTGGCTCGGCTGCGGGGGGCTAACTCCCCCGAGCTCCCCGCCTACGTGAACCTGCCGCGGATGCTGAACCTCGGAAAGTCCGCCTACCTGGGGGCGTCGTTCAACCCCTTCGCCCCTGACAACGACCCGAACAACGACGGCTTCCAGGTCCGGAACCTCAAGCTCCCCGGCCGCGTCGACCTCTCCCGGCTCGAGAACCGCCGGAGCCTCATCGGCAAGCTCGACACTGTCCGCCGCGACCTCGACGCCCAGGGCGATATGAAGGAAGTCGACAAGTTCTACGCCCAGGGGCTCGACATGGTGACGAACGACCGGGCCCTGAAGGCGTTCGACATCAAGGCCGAAGCCCCCGCGCTCCGCGACCGCTACGGGCGGAACGACCTCGGCCAGAGCTGCCTGCTCGCCCGGCGGCTCGTCGAAGCGGGGGTAACCTACATCACGATTCAGGCCGGCGGCGGTTGGGACACCCACGGGGACAACTTCAAGCAGCTCAAGGACAACCTGCTCCCCAAGTACGACCGGGCCCTCGCGGCCCTCGTCACCGACCTGTCGGACCGGGGGCTGACCAAAGACGTCCTCGTGATGGCCTTCGGCGAGTTCGGGCGGACCCCGCGGATCAATCCGGGAGCGGGACGCGACCACTGGCCAGGGGCGATGTCGGTCGTCATGGCCGGCGGCGGACTCAAGATGGGGCAGGCGATCGGCGAGACCGACTCGAAGGCCGAGTACCCGATCAGCAAACCGTACTCACCGGGCTGCGTCCTCTCGACGATGTATCACGTCCTGGGGGTCGACTACCGCCATAACTTCTTCGATCAGGCCCAGCGGCCGCTGGCGGTGCTGCCCGAAGGAACGCCGATCCCCGAGTTGATCTGAAGCCGACTGATTTAAGGCGGAGCTGTCGATTCATGCTGCGTTCCGTTCTGATCGCGACCGCGGTGCTGCTGCCGTGCCTGTCGCTCCATGCCGATCTCCCTTCGCTCCGGTTCGACCAGATGAGCCCGCTCGGCGTCTCGGCCGGCGGGAGCGTCGAAGTCGAGGTTAAGGGGAACCACCTCGAAGGGGTCGACCGGCTCGTCTTCGACCAGCCCGGCATCACCGCCGAACCGGTGATGGGCAAAGAACGGTTCTTCCGGATCACGATCAGCGACAACGTTCCGGTCGGGACGTACGACGTCTATCTCTCGGGACGGTTCGGCGTCAGCAACCCGCGGCTCCTGGCGGTGACGAAGGGGCTCGCCGAGGTGGCCGACAACGGCAAGAATCGCACTCCCACAGAGGCCCAGCCGATCGAGCTCAACACGGCGGTGAACGGGACCGCGGACGGCAACGCCGACGACTTCTACCGGCTCGTCCTGCGGCAGGGGCAGCGGATCACGGTCGACTGCCAGGCGGGACGCCTCGGCTCGCAGCTCGACGCCGTGATGTCGCTCACGACGCCGGATGGCCGCGCCCTCGCGACGAGCAGCGACTGGTTCGGCCCCGATCCGTTTCTCGACGTCGTCGTCCCGGCGGACGGCGAGTATCTCGTCGCGCTGCACGATCTCTCCTACCGCGGCGGTCAGCCGTACCGGCTCGTCGTCTCCGACCGGCCGCGGGTCGACCACGTCTTTCCCGCGGCCGTGCAGGCGGGCCCTCCGGCGAACCTGACCGCGTTCGGCCAGAACTTTTCCCCTCTCGGGGGCAGTCCCTCAAGCTGGAACGAAGGGGGAGGGCCGCTCGACCAGCGTCCATTCGCCTGGACCGCCGATCCCGCGGTCCTCGAAAACGGAAATTACCTCTTCCGCGATCACCCCTCGCACCATTCCACTTCGCCGACCGCGGCGACCTGCACGCTGACCGGCCAGCAGGTCGTGATGGACGGGATCGACGCCCTGTGGAGCTTTCCTCCGGTCGTCGTGACGCCGCATCCGGTCGTCCTCGACCAGGAGCCGAACGACGCGGCCGACGCCGCACAGAAAGTCGCCCTTCCGCTCGTCGTCGCCGGACGGTTCGACCGGCCGCAGGACGCCGACTGGTTCGAGTTCCAGGTCCCGGAGAACGGGGCCTACAACATCAACGTTTACTGCGAGCGGATCGCCGGCCGGGCCGATCCCTATCTCGTCCTCACCGACGCCAAGGGGAACCGGCTCAACGAGCTCGACGACTTCGGACACCGGATCAGCGGCTTCGACGGCCACCTTCGTGACCCGTCGCAGGAGGTGAACCTCAACAAGGAGACGACCTACCGGGCCCTCGTTCAGGACCGCTACCGCCGCGGCGGAGCCCGGTATCTCTACGTCCTCGAGATCGCCAGGGCCGAGGCGGACTTCTACCCCGCGGTGATCCATCGCTCGAACCAGGACCCGGCCGGGACGACCGTCTTCAAGGGGACCGCGACCTATCTCGACGTCGTCCTCCATCACCGCGGCAACGCGCGGAGCGACGTGACGATCACCGGCGAGGACCTTCCGCCGGGGCTCCATGTCGCTCCGACGACGATCACCAGCAACACCCGCGGACACGTCGTGTTGTGGGCCGACGACAACGCCCCGGACTGGACCGGCCCGATCCGGCTGGTGGCGACGTCGACGACGGACGGCAAGACGATCCGCCGGGTCGTCCGTCCTTACAGCCGCGTGTGGAACAACAGCGGGACGAGCCTCGTCCACCGCTCGCAGATGGTCGCGATCCGCGAACCGGGTCCCTTCGACCTGGCGATCGAGCCGGCGGAGATCGAAGTCAAAGCGGGGGACAAGGTGGAGCTGACGCTGAAGCTCACCCGCCGCTGGCCGGAGTTCCGGAGCAAGGTCGCGATCCAGCCGCTCGAATGGCCGGGTCAGTTTCGCCTGGGGAACTTTGACATCGCCTCCGACGCGACCTCAGCGCCGCTCAAGGTCGAGGTGCAGCAGGGCACCCGTCCCGGCCGCTACACGCTGACGGTCCTCGGTCAGGCGCAGGTCCCGTTCGACAAGGATCCGAACAAGATGCCGAAGCCCGAAACTCTCGTGGCGACGCCGAGCCGCCCGGTGACGTTCATCGTCCGCGAGAAGTAACCATCACGCGATGTGGTGAACCCCGACTGGGACGATCCGTTCGGGCGGGAAGCGGGCTTCGATGCTCTCTCTGATCTGTGTTTATCCGTGTTTATCTGTGGCCCAGAATTCTTAGCCACAGATAAACACAGATGCACACAGATAGGAAAGCAGGCTGCGGACGAAGCCGTCTTCGCTACTTGAGCAGCTCGCGCTCGACGTACTTCGTGTCGCCGGTCCCTTCGTTGAAGACCGTCGTGTCGAGGATCCGGCGGGCCATCGGGATCGAGGTCTTGATCCCTTCCACGACGAACTCGTCGAGAGCCCGCTTCGTCGTCTTGATCGCCTCGGCCCGGTCCTGCTTGTGAACGATCAGCTTGCCGATCATCGAGTCGTAGTACGGCGTGATCTTGTAGCCTTCGTGGACATGCGAATCGAACCGCACGCCAAAGCCGCCGGGGACGCGGAGCTTCGTGATCGTTCCCGGACAGCCGCGGAAGCCGTTGTCCGGGTCCTCGGCGTTGATCCGGACCTCAATCGCGTGGCCGTACTGCCCGATCTCCCTCTGCTTCATCGGCAGCTTCTCGCCCGCCGCGACGAGGATCTGCGACTTGATCAGGTCGATCCCGGTCACCTGCTCCGTCACCGGGTGCTCGACCTGGATCCGGGCGTTGACCTCGATGAAGTAGAAGTTGTTCTCCTGATCGACGATGAACTCGCACGTTCCGGCGTTGTAGTAGCCGGCGGTCTTCGCCAGCCGGACGGCCGCTTCGCAGAGCTGCTCGCGAATCTTCTGCGGCAGGTTCGGCGCCGGGCTCTCTTCAATCAGCTTCTGGTGCTTCCGCTGCATCGTGCAGTCGCGTTCCCACAGGTGCAGCACATTGCCGTGCTGGTCGCCGATGAGCTGGACTTCGACGTGCCGCGGCTTCTGGACGAACTTCTCGATGTAGACCCCGCCGTTCTTGAACGCCTTCTCGGCCTCGTTGGCCGCGGCCTTCAGCTCGACGCGGAGCATCTTCTCGTCCATGGCGGGGCGGATGCCTTTGCCCCCGCCGCCGGCTGTCGCCTTGATCAGGACCGGGTAGCCGATTTCCTTCGCGACCCGGACCGCTTCCTCTTCGCTCTCGACGAGCCCTTCGCTGCCGGGAACGGTCGGGACCTTCGCCTTCCGGGCGATGCGGCGGGCCGCGACCTTGTCACCGAGGGCGTGCATCGCGTCGTGCGGCGGGCCGATGAACTCGATGTTGGCCGCCCGGCACTGCTCGGCGAAGAGGTAGTTCTCCGAGAGGAAGCCATATCCGGGGTGGATCGCGTCGACGTTGCCGACTTCGGCGGCGCTGATGATCCGGTCGACCCGCAGGTAGCTCTCGCTCGCCTGCGCGGGGCCGATGCAGAACGCCTCGTCCGCCATGCTCAGGTAGTGGGCCCCGCGGTCCGCCTCGCTGAAGACGGCGACGGTCTGGATGCCGAGTTCCTTGCAGGCCCGCATGACCCGCAGAGCGATTTCCCCGCGGTTGGCGATCAGGATGCGATTGAACATGAAGGAGAGGCCGAAGGCTGGAGACTGAAGGGGAAGGCCGGAAGCGGGAGGAGCCGCGTCGATCGACGTCCAGCGGCTCCGCGAAGCGATGTCCGGCCTGCCTCCTCCCTGAAACTCGAAGTGCTGCGTGTCGGTGGGCTGCGTGAAAGGCCGCCGGGGTCGCGCAGCGGACGTTCGGGCCGCGCAAGTCCTCTCTCCGCGAGGGAGAGAGGGGACGGGCCCGGGACCGGACGGCGGCGGGTCAGTCCGCCTTCACCAGGAACAGGGTCTGGCCGAATTCCACGGCGTCCCCGTCCTTGGCCAGGATCTTGGTGATCGTTCCGGCAACGTCCGCCTTGATCGGGTTGAAGAACTTCATCGCCTCGACGAGGCAGACGGTCGTATCCGCCTTGACCTTGTCCCCCACCTTGACGAAGGCGGGCTCGCCCGGCTGCGGCGACGCGTAGAACGACCCGACCATCGGGCTCTTGACCGGCGTTCCGACGTCAGCCGCCGGGGCGGCGGGAGCGGCGGCCGCGGGAGCCGCAGCGACCGGAGCCGGCGCGGCGTGAGCCATGGGAGCGGCCGGAAGCGGGATCGACGGGTAGCCGGCCATCGGGTGCATCGGCACGGCGGGCACGAGTTCCTTGGTGCCGCGGCGGAGGAGCCACTGCTGGTCGCCCCGGCGAAGGCGGACTTCGCGAAGGTCGTGCTTCTCCATCAGCTCGATCAGCTGCTGCAGTTTGTCGAGATCGAACGTCTCACTGGACTGGGCCATCGTGGTCTCTAGTGGGAACTTCGCTCAGGTCGCGGAGCGAGATCGGGTCATCGGCTGACGGGGTCGCGGAGGAGCGGTTTGCGGGAGACTCTGGGAGTCTCGTCTCAAACATCTCGGCCGCTTCGCGAGCCGACCCCTGGTCGGAGCGGAGCGCGAAGCTGGAAAAATATAGTGGCGGAGAAGTTCCAGCAACCGACGTCCTGGCCGGCGGGGGCTGGAACGTCTCACGTCCGCCACGCCGCAGCGAAAGAGCCCCGTCATAAGGAGAGAAGCAATTTCCGCAGTCGGTCGTCATTGCCCAGGGAGAGAAGAGTCGACGAGACGGGCCGCAAAGAGGCGACTTCCTTGAGAAAATGTCATCCCTTGCTGATCTCAACTTCCGACATCGATCGGCGCGAGTCAGCTCCGCCTCCTGACCTTGGACACACGCCCGGAGAAACCCTGGGTGGGCGTTTTCCAAGCAGAAACCATGCTCGGGGACCGTTCATCGTGATAGATGGAAGCTCGAACTTTCCCCTTGACGGAGGGGCGCCTCGCAACCGATATTCCAGATGCGATTTGAATTGACAGTTTCCCCGAGGGGAGTACGATTTGAGTCGCACGAGGTTCGTGAAGACCTTCTTTCTGGTGGCACGGAAAGCTGCGGGATTACGACTCTGGTCTCCTGCACACGGGTTTGGCGAACCGGCTTACGAATTCGCTCGTAGTTTCCCAACGCGATTCAAAGCTCTACGGTCCTTGCGGACCCAAAAACCACACGGATCCCTCCTGGATCATTTTCGGGATCAGTCCCGTGTGTTTTGAAGAGTCTTGAGTTCCTGGGAGGCGTCGAGTCTCCTCACGCCTCGGTCCCCGAGGTCGGGGCTTATGGCCCGGTCGTGAGGAGGAGACGAGGAGGCTTGCGTGCCTGGATCCGGTCAGCGTTGGCCGGCTCCGAGTCGTTTTTTTGATGTGCGGCCCGTTGGTTGCACAAGTGTCAAGCTTCGCAGCAGGCGATGAGGTTGCTGCGGTTCGAGTGGGACTTCTGTCAGAACGGCGATTCGACATCCTTCTCAGTCGATTCCAGTTGAGCAGAACGTCTCCTGAGCGAGTGTGTTTGCGGTTTCGCGAACCCTCAATGGTTTCTCCCCGGCAGGTTCCCATGGCAGGAGTGGTTCTCCTGCAGAATCGCCGGACCTCCCTGTGGCGTCGAGTTGCGAGATTTCGGTCATTGTGCTGCGAGTCTGTCCGGAGATGTGGCTGTCGCCTGCGGGTCGAATGCGGATGGCATCGATCCGCTTCCCAGGGTTGGGCGACTTCCAATGCTCCGGACCGTCTGTCCATGTCGGCCAATCTGGACTCCGCTTCGATGCGGTCTTATGTCTTTGTCCATCACTCAAGGAATGGCATTGCCCGAACAGTCCGCTCGCTGATGACTGTTTGAAGTGATCTCTCTGGAACTTTCCATGCCCACCAATCGCTCACGTTCTACGTCCGGCAGCAGCCGGTCGACCACTCCCCGCCGCACCACCCGCAAGAAGGCGGAGCCGGTGGAGTCGATCCCGGAGCAGGACGATGTCGCTCTCGGCTTCGACTACGAAGAATCGGCCGACGCCGACTTCGGCGATGAAGAGCCGGCCGAAGAAGAAGCGGTCGCCGAAGAAGCCCCCAAGAAACGCCGCGCTCCCGCCAAGGCCAAGGCCGCCGCTCCCAAGAAGCGCCGCTCCACCAAGGCCGCCGAAGCCGAGGCCGAAGAAGCTCCGGCTCCCCGCGGCAAGGCCGCCCCGGTCGAAGCGGACGATGACTTCGGCGCCGGGGTCGATGTCCCCGAGCCGACTCCCGCTCCGTCCCCCATGCGGGCCGCGGCCTCCAAGCCGGCTCCGCCGGTGGTCGTGAAAGAGAACACCTACGCCTCGTACGGTCGCGATGACGACGATGAGGCGGACGAATTCGAAGACGGAGATTTCGAAGACGAAGGAGAAACCGCTCAAGGCTCCGGCGAAGGGGGCGAAGAAGGCGATCCCGGCCGCAAGAAGAAGCGCCGTCGCCGTCGTCGCAAAAAGAAGGGCGCCGCTGGTGAAGGGGCTCCCGAAGGGGGAGCCGCTCCGGCCGCTCCTGCGCCTCGTTCCGAAGGTCCGATGGATCGCGGTCCGGGCGGCGGAGGGGGCGGAGGCGGAATGCCGCAGCGGAATTTCCGCGATCGCGGCAACTTCCAGCAGGGTGGCGGAGGCGGTGGCTACCAGGGACGCTACGACCGCGGACCTCAAGGGGGCGGCGGTGGACGCTACCAGCAGGACCGTGGACCGGGCGGCCCCGGCGGGAACCGTTACAACGACCGTCCGCAGCAGCAGCAATACGGCGCCCGTCGTCCTCCCAACCGCGGTGGCATGCCGACCGCCAAGTACCAGCGGAACGCGCCTCCAGTCGATATGGGTGCGGTGCAGACCGGGACTCTGGAAGGGGTCCTCGAACTCCATCCCAAGGGATACGGCTTCCTCCGCGACGCGTCGAACGATTTCGGCGCCCGTGAGACCGACGCCTTCGTCTCCAGCTCGTTCGTCGAGCGGCATCATCTCCGCGAGGGGATTCTGCTGAAGGGTGAAGTCGGACCGGGAAGCCGTGGCCAGGGACCGCGTCTGCTTTCGATCGAGTCGATCGACGGCAAGCCGGTCGAGGACTACGAGGCCCTCAAGCACTTCGACACCTTGACCGCCATCAATCCGTTCGAGCTGATCAAGCTCGAGAGCGGGTCGACGCCGATCAGCATGCGGGTCATGGACCTGCTCTGTCCGATCGGCAAGGGGCAGCGGGCGCTGATCGTCGCTCCGCCCCGCAGCGGTAAGACGATGCTCCTTCAGGACATCGCCAACTCGGTCTCGAAGAACCATCCCGAGATTCACCTCATCGTGCTGCTCATCGACGAGCGGCCCGAGGAAGTGACCGAGATGAAGAAGACGGTTCGGGGCGAGATCATCGCGTCCTCGATGGACCGCGACATCGAGAGCCACGTCCGGATCAGTCAGCTCATCGTCGAACGCGGCAAGCGGATCGCGGAGTCGGGCAAGGACTGCTTCATCCTGCTGGACAGCATCACCCGGACCGCCCGCGCCTTCAACAAGTGGGTCGGCGGCGGCCGCGATGCGAAGATCCAGACCGGTGGTCTCGACGTCCGGGCGATGGAAATCCCCCGCAAGATGTTCGGTACCGCCCGGCGGTTCGAAGAAGGCGGCTCGCTGACCGTCTGTGGAACGTGTCTTGTCGACACGGGAAGCAAGATGGACGACGCGATCTTCCAGGAGTTCAAGGGGACCGGCAACATGGAAATGGTGCTGAGCCGCGACCTGGCCGACCGCCGCATCTGGCCCGCGATCGACATCACGAAGTCCGGCACCCGCCGTGAGGAGAAGCTCCTCTCGCCCGAGGTGTATGACGGGGTGACGATGCTCCGTCGGAGCCTGATCAATATGAACCCGGTCGAGGCGATGGAGCAGCTCAGCCGCACGCTGGCGAAGTTCCCGTCGAACAAGGAGTTCCTCGAGCGGCTGAAGAACATTCTCTAGGAGTCAGTTCACGGCCTAAAGTCGTGATGGACGACTGGGTTCGGCGAAGTGAGATTTGAGTCCTCCGGATGTTTTCATCCGGGGGACTTTTTTTTGCGATGCCCGCTACCGACCGCGTCCTTGCCGACACGGCTCCCATAGCTCAAACCCGACGTGCCACGGCAGCCGGGGTCAAGGGGCCAGAAAACAACACAGGCCCCCTTGCCGCCGGAGGCACTCCTGCGAGGAACCGTGGTACACAACGGACGGCCGCTTTGTGGTACCAGCGTTGAGGACCCCTTCACACCAGACCGCTCGCTTCGCGCTCCCCGCGGCTTAGGTGAGGGGGCATCCGGCACGTTGTCCGCGCTTGGACACGGGCTCCTTCAGGCATCTCTCGACGAGAGGGCCTCCGGCGGGCAAAGGGCCAAAAAACATCACAGGCCCCCCTGCACCCCCTGACCAGGGTGCCCCTGGACCCCGTGCAGTTCCGCGCCATCGAACAGATGGACGTCGAGTCATTCGCCGCGCTGGCATTTTACTTCAACCAGAGATAGCTTCGCTTAAGACCGTCAGGGCAGGGCCCTCTTAAGAAAAGGACATGACCGTCCTTCGATGGTCCGCCGGAGAATCCTATGAAGCCGCTCACTGTCCTCCTGGCCCTGATCGCGTCGCTTCCATTCACCGCTCAGGCCGCGGACCCGCCCGCCCGGCCGAACTTCCTCTTCCTCTTCTCCGACGACCACGCGCAGCACGCCATCTCGGCCTACGGCTCCAAGGTCAACAGCACACCACACCTCGACCGGCTGGCCAACGAAGGAGCCCGCTTCACCAACTCCTTCGTCACCAACTCCATCTGCACCCCCAGCCGCGCCACCCTCCTCACCGGGCAATACTCACACAAAAACGGCGTCCCGGTCTTCAACCGCTTCGACGGCTCCCGCGACCACGTCGCCAAACACCTCCAGGCCGCCGGCTATCACACCGGCGTCGTCGGCAAGTGGCACCTCGGCTCCGACCCCACCGGCTTCGACCGCTGGATCGTCCTCCCCGGCCAGGGGGCCTACTGGAACCCGCAGTTCCTCGTCCCCGGCCACCGGCTCACCATCGAAGGACACTGCACCGAAATCACCGGCGAGCTGGGCATTGAGTTCCTCGAGACCCGCCCCAAGGACAAGCCGTTCTTCCTGATGCTCCACCAGAAGGCCCCCCACCGCGCCTGGGAGCCCGATGAACGGAACAAGGCGATCTTCAAGGACAAGGTCATCCCCGAGCCGGAAACCCTCTGGGACGACTACGCGACCCGTCCCGCCGCGCTCCCGGAGAACGAGCAGACCGTGGCCCGCGACCTCACCCGGCGGGACCTCAAGCTCGAGCCCCCCGCCGATCTCCAGACGCCCCAGCAGCGGAACATGTGGCTCAACGTGAAGCCGATGGAGGTCGTCGTCGACGGCAAGACCCTCAAGGGCCAGGAACTCGTCCGCTGGAAGTACCAGCGGTACATGCAGGACTACCTCGCCTGCGTCCAGGGGCTCGACGACAGCATCGGCAAGGTCCTCGACTATCTCGACCGGACCGGGCTTGCCGCCAACACCTACGTCTTCTATTCGGCAGACAACGGCTGGTACCTCGGCGATCTGGGCCTCTATGACAAGCGGTTCATGTACGAGCCGGGACTGCGGGTACCGCTCCTGATCCGCGGCCCGGGGATCCGCGCCGGGATCACGCCGGAGCAGTTCACGGCCAACATCGACCTCGCACCGACGTTCCTCGACCTCGCCGGCCTCCCGGTCCCGGACTTCATGCAGGGACGCAGCCTCGCCCCCCTCCTCAAGGGGGATGCGCCGGCCGACTGGCGGACCACGGTCTATTACCGCTACTACCACGACCCCGGCCACCACAACACCCGGGCGCACTATGGCGTCCGGACGGCGACGCACAAGCTGATCCACTACTGGAAGAAGGACGCCTACGAGCTGTTCGATCTCGCGGCCGATCCGACCGAACAGAAGAACCTGCTGTTCGGCGAGGGAGCCAGGTCTCCCGCGGTCGCGGCGAAGTTCGACGAGCTCAAGAAGGAGCTGGTCCGGCTGCAGCAGGAGTATCAGGACGACGGCCGCTATGCCGATCCCGAGACCTGGCCGAAGGGTGGCTCCGACGGCCCGTTCGAGGGGAAGCAGCCGATGGGCCTGCGAAGCGTCTCCCAGGCGATCGCCGCCTCGCGGGCCAAGTGACTCTCCGCCACTGACAGAGGGGCGGGCAGGCGAGCGGCCGCGGTCATCAAAGGTCACGGAAACCGGAGGAGCGAGATGCGATCCTGTCTGGCGTGGTCCGCGGCGCTGTTCCTGATGAGTCTGGCCGGCTGCCTGTCGGCTGCGGATCCGGCGGCTCCCGCGCGGCCGAACATCCTGCTCATCGTGGCGGACGATCTCGGCTGGAGCGACGTCGGCTGGCACGGCGGGTTCTCGAAGACGCCGCGGATGGACGCCCTCGTCCGGGAGGGGATCGAGCTGGACCAGCACTACGTCCAGCCGGTCTGCACGCCGACCCGGACCGCGCTCCTCAGCGGGCGTTACCCGGGGCGGTTCGGTCCGCAGGCGTTGGCTCCCAGCAACCTGCGGGCGATGCCGCTCGGAACCGTGACCCTGGCCGCGGCTCTCAAGTCGCTCGGATACGCCACCTTTCAGGCGGGGAAGTGGCACCTCGGAGGACGGCCGGAGTGGGGGCCGAACGCCTACGGCTTCGACCACGGCTACGGCACCCTGACCGGGGCGGCGGATCCCTGGACGCACAAGTACCGGGCCGGACATCCGTACGAAGACACGTGGCATCGCGACGGCCGCCTGTTCCGCGAGGAGGGGAACGCGACGGAGCTGATTGCCGCGGAGGCGGTGCGGCGGATCGAGGAGAGGCGCGGCCCCTGGTTCCTCTACGTTCCGTTCCACGCAGTCCATACTCCGGTCGACGCGCCCGACGAGTTCAAGCGGCTCTATGACGGCGTGCGGTTCGATCCGGACCCGGCGAAGCACGATTCACGGCTGCGGATGGCGGCGATGGTCTCGCAGCTCGACGCGAAGATCGGGTCCCTGGTCGACGCCCTGGAGCGGACCGGGCAGCGGGACAACACGCTCATCGTCTTCACGAGTGACAACGGCGGGATCGAGTCGCTCAAGAACGCCTACGCCGGCAAAGTCGGGGACTCGCCGCTCAACAGCGAGAACGACCCTCTCCGGGGGCAGAAGAACACGCTCTTCGAGGGAGGGATCCGGGTCTGCGCGTTTGCCAACTGGCCGGGACGTCTCAAGCCGGGCCGCGCGACCGCGCCGATGCATGCGGTCGACTGGTTCCCGACGCTCGCCGGGCTCGTCGGCTATGTCCCGCCGAATGACCTTCGCTGGGACGGGATCGACCAGTGGCCGATGCTGACGGGACAGACGATGAAGGCGGAGCCCCGGACGCTCTACATCGCCATGCAGAACGGCAACGCCGCGCTGCGGTATGGCGACTGGAAGCTGATTGCCCAGGGGCGGAAGTCACTGCTGTTTGATCTCGGGAAGGATCCGTACGAGACGCGGGACGTGGCGGCGGAGCATTCCGAGGTTGTGGAGGATCTGACGGAGCGGCTGAAGGGGCAAAGGGCCCTGGACAATCCGGTGTTGCCGGAGGATCTGAAAGGTCTTCCGCACTAGATCGGATCGCCGGCTGGCTCGAACCCGCGTCCTGGCCGGACGGACGTCCATAGCTCAAACCCAACATGCCACGGCCGCTGGGGTCAAGGGGCCAGAAAACGACACAGGCCCCCTTGCCGCCGGAGGCACTCCTGTGAGGAACCGTGGTGAGCAACGGATGTCCGCTTTGTGGAACCACCGTTGAGGACTCCCTCACATCAGATCGCTCGCATTGGAATCCCCGCGGGTTGATGTGGGGGCATCCGGCACGGTGCCCGCGTTTGGACACTCACTCCTTCAGACATCTCCCGACGAGAGGGCCTCCGGCGGGCAAGGGGCATTCTGCCCCCTGCACCCCCTGACCAGGGTTCCCCTGGACCCGGTCCGGAACGTCAAATCCGAGTCGGTTACGGGCTTCTCAGCTTGCCCGCGCCGTGGGCAGATGTGCCTCAATGTCCGGCGATCAGGACCTCGAACCGCCGTTCCGGACACACCCGACTGATCGGTTAGCCGAACAAATCACCCCCTCCCCGGACAGGCGGCACCCACGCTGCTTTTTCCCCTTCCGCCCGACGCGGATGGGATCCCCCACGGACCTGTTCACGGTCGAGCAGCCTGTGGCGAAGGGCGTCCGCCCCGAACCGGTTCGAGCAGAACTTCGGCCCCCGGCCGGCAGGGACGAACGATTTCGGTTCGCCGAACAACTGACGGCCGCACCGGAAAAGACTGTGGAATCGACGATGTCGTCCGCGTAACGTTCGCCCCCGCTCGCCCGCCCGCTGGTCGCTCGCCAGCGTTTTGCTCGCTTCAGGCACCCGTTCTCTTTGCTCTCGGTGGAGCTGCCATGCAGGTCTCGGGGAAAGCTACGCGCATCCGTCTTCTGGATTTCCACACCCCGCAGATGCGGGCGTTCCACATGACGTGGTTCGCGTTCTTCCTCTGCTTCTTCGCCTGGTTCGGGATCGCCCCCCTCATGCCGATCGTCCGGCAGGAGCTGTCGCTCACCAAGGACCAGATCGGCTGGTGCATCATCGCCTCCGTGGCGATCACCGTCTTCGCCCGCCTGTTCATCGGCTGGCTCTGCGACCGGATCGGACCCCGCCTCTGCTACACGGGGCTCCTGCTCGTGGCATCGCTCCCCGTCATGGGAATCGGCTTCGCCCACGACTACACGACGTTCCTCCTGTTCCGCGTCGCCATCGGGGCGATCGGAGCCTCGTTCGTCATCACGCAGTACCACACCTCGCTGATGTTCGCCCCCAACTGCGTCGGGACCGCTAACGCCACAACCGCCGGGTGGGGGAACGTCGGCGGCGGAGTGACGCAGGTCGTCACGCCGGCGCTCTACGCCCTCTTTCTCACGACGCTCGGCCTCAGCACCGCCGCCAGCTGGCGGGCCAGCATGTTCGTGGCCGGCCTCGTCTGTGCCCTGACCGGCATCCTCTACTACTTCTTCACGCAGGACACGCCGGAAGGAAACTTCAGCGACCTGCGGAAAGCAGGCGTGATCCCCGCCAGCAAGAACTCCAAGGGGGGCTTCCTGGAAGCCTGTCGCGATCCGCGGGTCTGGGCCCTGTTTGTGCTCTACGGCGCCTGCTTCGGCGTCGAGCTGACGATCAACAACGTCGCCGCCCTCTACTTCGTCGACTACTTCGACTACTTCCGGTCAATGGACAGCACGAAGGCGATGGGAACCGCGGGACTCATCGCCGGCTCGTTCGGGATGATGTGCCTCTTCGCCCGGACCCTCGGCGGCTACTACGGAGACAAGTTCGGCCTGCGGTATGGCCTCGGCGGCCGGACCAGGTGGCTGTTCGCCGTCGTCTTCTGCGAAGGACTCTCGCTGATTCTCTTCTCCCGCGTCACCTCGCTGGCCCTCGCCGTCCCGATGCTGATGTTCTTCAGCTTCTTCGTCCAGATGTCGACGGGCGCGACCTTTGCAGTCGTCCCGTTCATCAACCGACGGGCGCTCGGGTCGGTGTCGGGGATCGTCGGAGCCGGCGGAAACGTCGGGGCGGTCGCCGCAGGGTTCCTGTTCAAGACGTCGGCCATCACCTGGCCGACCGCGCTCCTGATCCTGGGGATCGTCGTGACGGTGTCCGCCTTCTCGGCCCTCGCGATCCGGTTCTCCGCGGAAACCGAAGACACCCTCCAGCCGGCGGCCGAGCCCGCCGCGAGCGACCGGCCGGCGACGGTCGTCCCGGTCGGCGCCTGATCCGGTCCTGAGTTCCACCGGCCCGCCTGGGGGCACGCTCCCCTCCCACCGGACCGGCCCCTTCCCTCCCTGAGTTCGCAAACCGACGGTTCCCATCTGTGAGCGAGATTGCCCTTCCCCACCGACCTCTGACGCTGCAGGACTGCTGCGACGGTCTGCCCTCCGCAGCGGTGGGGAACGACGGGGCGTCGCTGGTGAGCCTGCTCCTGCGGCAGCAGCAGCAGCTCAGCGCAGTCGAAGAGTTCTCGCGGGTCCACGAAGAGCACGCTCTCCCGGCCCAGGCGAAGTACTACTCCCGCCTCCTCCCCGCCGCGCCTCCGGGACCGGGCCAGCAGTACGCCTTCGAGGTCGATCTCGACCGCTGCTCTGGCTGCAAGGCGTGCGTCACCGCCTGCCACGCCCTCAACGGCCTCGATGACAAGGAGACCTGGCGCGACGTCGGGCTCATGATCGGCGGGACCGAGACGCATCCGGTGATGCAGCACGTCACCGCCGCCTGCCACCACTGCGTCGAGCCGGGCTGCATGAGCGCCTGCCCGGTCGACGCCTACGAGAAGGACCCGGTCACCGGAATCGTCCGCCACCTCGACGACCAGTGCTTCGGCTGCCAGTACTGCACGCTCGCCTGCCCGTACGACGTCCCCAAGTACCACTCGGGAAAAGGGATCGTCCGGAAGTGCGACATGTGTTCCAGCCGGCTCAGTAACGGGGAAGCCCCGGCCTGCGTCCAGTCCTGCCCGCACGAGGCGATCGCGATCCGCATCGTCGACGTCGCGACGGTCATCGAGAACGCCGAGGTGGACGACTTCCTCCCCGGCGCTCCCGAGCCGCACCTCACCTACCCGACCACGACCTACAAGTCCCGCCGCGTCTTCCCCCGCAATCTGCTCCCGGCGGACTACTACTCGATCTCCCCGCAGCACCCGCACTGGCCGCTGGTCCTGATGCTGGTCCTGACGCAGCTCTCGGTCGGGGCCTTCGCGACCGGCTGCCTCATCGAACAGAACGTCGCGCCGCACCTCGTGCCGCTCTTCCGCCCGTTCCACGCCACGATCGCCCTGGCGATGGGCCTCCTGGCCCTCGGGGCGAGCACGCTGCACCTCGGCCGTCCGCAGTACGCCTTCCGCGGGATCATCGGCCTGCGGCACTCCTGGCTCAGCCGCGAGATCCTCGCCTTCGGACTCTTCGCCGGCGTCGCCGTCCCCTACGCCGCCCTCTGCTGGGCCGGCTCCTGGCCGGACCTCGCCGCGCACCCCTGGATCCAGCCGTTCCTGCCGTACGTGTCGCATCTCGGCTGGGGGGTCGCGGCTCTCGGAGCGGTGGGGGTCTTCTGCTCCGCGATGATCTACGTCTTCACGAAGCGTGAGTTCTGGAACCTGGAACGGACGCTGACCCGCTTCGGCCTCACGTCGGCGGTCCTGGGGATCGCCACCCTCTGGACGACGATCGCCCTGATGGACGCCCTCCTCGGCAACACGACGAGCCGGGCCCTCGCCGACGCCCTCACGATCCCGCTCGCCCGGGCCCTCGTCCTGGCCTCGTCGGTGAAGGTCGCCTTCGACCTGCTGCTCCTCCGGCATCTGATGAGCTTCCGCAACTCGCCGATGAAGCGGTCGGCACTCCTCGTGATCCGCCCCCTGGCTTCGATCTCCGCGGTCCGGCTGGTCGCCGGGTTCGCGGCCGGCATCCTGCTGCCGCTGTGGATCCTCGGCCGCCTGGGCAATCCGCAGTCCGCTCCGTCCCACCTCATCCCGGTCCTGTTCGTCTGGGCCGGGTGCGTCGTCGCGGAACTGGCCGAGCGGTACCTGTTCTTCGCCGCCGTCTCCGCCCCCCGCATGCCGGGAGGGGTCCGATCATGAACCAGCTCGTCGAGCGGATCGCCGATCTCCCGATTCTCTCCCTCCTGCACCAGCGGGACGGACGGCTGACCCGCGAACTCCTCCAGCACCCGACCGGCTACGGCCTCGGCCAGCTTCCCGACGCCGTCCGCCCGAACGCGACGACCAACATGGTCTGCGGGTTCTGCTCCACCGGCTGCGGACTGCGGATTCACCTGCAGGATGGCGAGGCGGTCAGCCTCTCGCCGCTCACGAGCTATCCCGTGAACCTCGGGATGGCCTGCCCGAAGGGGTGGGAAGCCCTCTCGGTTCTCGACGCTCCGGACCGCGCCACAACGCCGCTTCTCAAGAACACCCGCGACCAGCTCGAGCCGGTGAGCTGGGACACCGCCCTCCAGACCTTCACCGGACGGATGAAGGCGATCCAGGCCAAGCACGGTCCGCACTCGGTCGCCTTCCTCAGCACCGGCCAGATCCCCACCGAGGAGATGGCCTACCTGGGAGCCCTGGCCAAGTTCGGCATGGGGATGCTCCACGGCGACGGTAACACGCGGCAGTGCATGGCGACCTCCGTCGTCGCCTACAAGCAGGCGTTCGGCTTCGACGCCCCTCCCTACACGTATGCGGACTTCGAGGAGTCCGACGCCCTCGTCTTCGCCGGCAGCAACCCCTGCATCGCCCACCCGATCATGTGGGAGCGGGTCATGCGGAACCGCCGCTCGCCGGAGATCGTCGTCATCGATCCCCGGATGACCGAGACGGCGATGTACGCCACGCAGCACCTCGCCATCAAACCGAAGTCCGACCAGGCGCTGTTCTACGGCGCGGCCCGGATCCTGTTCGAAAAGGGCTGGGTCGACCGGAAGTTCATCGAAGTCTCGACCGAAGGGATCGAGGCCTTCGAAGCGTTCGTCGCGCCCTTCGACCTCCCGCGGGTCGTCGCCGAGACCGGCCTCAAGGCGGAGCAGATCGAGCGGTTCGCCGAGACGATCCACGACCGCGAGCGGGTCTCGTTCTGGTGGACCATGGGGGTCAACCAGAGCTACCAGGGAGTCCGGACCGCCCAGGCGATCATCAACCTGGCGCTGATGACCGGGAACATCGGCCGGCCGGGGACCGGGGCGAACTCGATCACCGGCCAGTGCAACGCGATGGGCTCGCGGCTGTTCAGCAACACCACGAACCTCCTCGGCGGCCACGACTTCGCCAACGCCGCCCACCGCGAGAAGGTCGCCGGAATCCTGGGGATCGACGCCGCCCGCATCCCCAGCGAAGGGAGCTGGTCCTACAACGAGATCATGGAAGGGATCCTGCGGGACCGGATCAAGGGGCTGTGGGTCGTCTGCACCAACACGGCCCACTCCTGGATCAACCAGGGCTTTGCCCGCGAGATGCTCGAGCGGCTCGACTTCCTGGTCGTGCAGGACATGTACCACACGACCGAGACCGCCCGGATGGCGGACCTCGTCCTCCCCGCCGCGGGCTGGGGGGAGAAGGAAGGGACCTTCATCAACTCCGAGCGGCGGTTCGGCGTCCTCAAGAAGGTCCGCCGCGCCCCGGGAGAAGCCCTCGCCGACTTCCATATCTTCCAACTCATCGCCCACTACTGGGGCTGCGCGGACCTGTTCACCCGCTGGACCTCGCCCGCCGCGGTCTTCGAGATCATGAAGGCCTGCTCCCGCGGGCAGCCGTGCGACTTCAGCGGGATGCAGGACTACCGCTGGATCGACGAGCGGGGGGGCGTCCAGTGGCCCTGTCCCGCCGCTGACTCCGGCGCAGCTCCCGATCCGACCCAGGAGCGGCGGCTGTTCGAAGACGGCCGGTTCTATACGCCGTCGGGCCGCGCGAAGTTGCTATTCGAAGAGCCCCGGCCGATGCCGGAGCCGCCGACCGCCGCCTATCCCTACATCCTCCTGACCGGCCGAGGCACCGCCTCCCAGTGGCACACCCAGACCCGGACTGCCAAGTCGGCCGTGCTGCGGAAGCTCTACCCGGAGCAGGCGTTCGTCGAGATCAATCCGGCCGACGCCCGTGGGCTCAATGTCCGTCCCAACGAGTGGGTCACGGTCGAGTCGCAGCGGGGACGGATGCAGGCGATGGCGGTCCTGACACCGGCGGTCCAGCGGGGACAGGTCTTCATCCCGATGCACTACGAAGAGACGAACCAGCTCACGGACGCGGTGTTCGATCCCTACTCCAAGCAGCCCTCCTACAAGGCGTGCGCGGTACGGATCGTCCGCCGCCCCTGACCTGAGTCCCGCGCCTCCTTCCCACACACGTTTTCCTGTTTCCAGCGGTGACCGACATGTCGACCAGCAACGGATTCACCGAAGCCCAGAAGACCTACCTCCAGGGCTTCGCCATGGGGGCGGACGTCGCCCGCAAGGTCCGCGGCCTGCCGATCCTTTCCAACGGCGGCGGTGCCCCGGCCGGCGCCGCGATCCAGCTCGGCCCCCAGGGAGCCCAGGTCCTCGACGGCCCCGCGGCCCCCGCCAACCTCGAGCGGCAGGCCCAGGACCGGTTCCTTGCCCAGGGGAAGAAACTCAGCAAAGAGGAGCAGGCCAAGCGGGACAAGAACGCCCTCGGCATCTGGAACGAGATGAAGCAGTCGGCCCGCGAAGGGGTGTTCCCGAAGGGGACCGACGTCTTCCTGTGGAAGTTCCACGGCCTGTTCTACGTTGCCCCCGCGCAGGACTCGTTCATGTGCCGGCTCCGGATCCCCGGCGGCGAGCTCAAGGGGTGGCAGCTCCGCGGGATCGCCGACTTGGCGGAAGAGCACGCCGGCGGGTTCATCGACGTCACGACCCGCGCCAACCTCCAGATCCGCGAGATCCCGGCCGACCGGGGCTGCGCGGTCCACGAGGGGCTGTGCGACCTGGGGATCATCAACAAGGGTTCCGGGGCGGACAACATCCGGAACGTCACCTCCTCGGCGACCGCGGGCTTCGATCCCGACGAGCTGATCGACACGCTGCCGCTGGCCAAGGAGATGCACCACCACATCCTGAACCACCGCGAACTGTTCGGCCTGCCGCGGAAGTTCAACATCAGCTTCGAAGGGGGCGGGGCGATCGCGACCCTCGAAGACACGAACGACATCGGTTTCCAGGCGGTCCGCGTCCCCGCCGACCGGGCGTCGGTCGACCTGCCCGAAGGGATCTACTTCCGTCTTACGCTCGGGGGGATCACGGGGCACAAGGACTTCGCCCGCGACACCGGCGTCCTGCTCAGTCCGGAGGAGTGCGTCGGCGTGGCCCACGCCATCCTCCGGGTCTTCATCGACCACGGCGACCGGACCGACCGTCACAAGGCCCGCCTCAAGTACGTCCTCGACGCCTGGGGTTTCCCGAAGTTCATCGAAGCGGTCGAACAGCAGCTCGGCCGCCCGCTCCGGAAGGTCGAGGCGAACCGCTACGAACTGCCCGCGGTTCCCGACCGCTGGGCCCATGTCGGCGTCCATCGCCAGAAGCAGGAGGGGCGGTCGTACGTCGGCCTCGTGCTTCCGGTCGGCCGCCTGACCTGCGAGCAGGCGCGGGCCGTCGCCTCGATCGCCGACCGCTACGGCTCGGGCCGCCTCCGCCTCACCGTCTGGCAGAATCTTCTGATCCCGGACGTCCGGGACGCGGACGTCGAGACGGTCAAGCGGGAGATCGAAACGCTCGGATTGGAGTGGAGCGGGTCTTCGTTCCGCGCGGGGCTCGTCGCCTGCACCGGCAACGCCGGCTGCAAGTTCGCCGCTTCGAACACCAAGAGCCAGGCGATGCAGCTCGCCAGCTATCTCGAAGAGCGGTTCGACCTCGACGTCCCGATCAACATCCACCTCACCGGCTGCCCCAACAGCTGCGCCCAGCACTTCATCGGCGACATCGGCTTCCGCGGGACGAAGGTCGAAGTCGGCGAAGAGATGGTCGAGGGATACGAGATCGTGGTCGGCGGGGGATACGCGGACAAACAGAGCGTCGCCCGGCAGCTCTTCCCGCAGGTCCCCTTCGAAGAGATCCCGCCGATCGTCGAGCGGCTGATCGCCTCCTACCTCGACGGCCGGGAAGGGAAGGAGTCGTTCTCCGACTTCGCCAATCGCCAGCCGATCGAGCGCCTCCGCAGCGTGGCCACCAGTTCCATCGCCGTCGCCGGCTGAATCGTCCCGTTGCTGTTCCGACTTCTGTTCACGCCGTCCGTCCTCCCCGATTCCGCGACCGTCCTCCATCAGGTGTCGTCATGGCTCCTCAATACTCCCTGATTCCTGAATCGGCCCCCTTCAACGAAGAGCAGCGGGCGTGGCTCAACGGGTTCCTCGCCGGCTGGATGGGGCTGCAGGAGAGCGGAGGGGCGGGCGCCGCGGTGTCGGCGGCCTCGGTCGCGACGGCGCTCCTCGATGGCCCGGCCGCCGGAGAAGCGAAGGCCGCGGAAGCGGAGGAAGATTTCCCCTGGCACGATTCGTCGATCGTGCTCGACGAACGGCTCCGTCTCGCCGACGGCCGGCCGCTCCAGCGGCGGCTGATGGCCGCGATGGCCCAGCTCAACTGCGGCTCCTGCGGCTACGACTGCCGCCGCTACGCCGAAGCGATCGTCTCGGGCGAAGAGAAGAGCCTCAAGCTCTGCTCCCCCGGCGGGAAAGAGACCGCCAAGGCCCTCAAGGAACTCGTGGCCCTCGACCTGGGGGGCGGAGCCGACGCCGCGGCGAAGGGGGCTGCCAAGCCCGCCGCTCCGGCCGAGAAGACCTGGTCGCGGACGAATCCGTTCCCGGCCCGCATCCTCGCGATCCACAATCTCAACGGTGAAGCCTCGGCCAAGTACACGTCCCACGTCGAGATCGACCTCTCGGCGGGGGACCTCACCTACGAAGTCGGCGACGCCCTCGGGGTCTACCCGACGAACTGCGACGCGCTGGTCCAGGAGCTAATCGCCCGCATCGGCGGCGCGGCGGACGAGCCGCTGACCGTCGACGGCCGCGTGGTCCCGCTGGCTGAGGCGCTGCGGAACCACTTCTGTCTCGCCGATATCAGCGACGACCTTCTCGCACTCCTGACGGAACGGGCCACTGACCCCGCGGAGGTGGCGCTCCTCCGCGGCTGTCAGGAGGATGCCGAGCCGATCGACGGCTGGGACGTCCTGGAGCTTCTCAAGCATTTTCCCTCGGCCTCGATCACGCCGGCCGAACTGGCGAACGCACTCGCGCCGATGCGGCCTCGCCTCTACTCGATCAGCAGTTCGCTCAAGGCTCATCCGGGGCAGGTCCACCTGACGGTTGGACGGGTCTCGTGGACGTTCCGCGAGCGGGGCCGCAAAGGGGTGGCGTCGACGATGTTCGCGGACCGCCTGAAGCCGGGGGACAGCGTCCGGGTCTTTGTCCACAAGGCGCACGGCTTCTCGGTCCCGGCGGACGCTGACCGCCCGATGATCATGATCGGCCCCGGCACCGGGATCGCTCCGTTCCGGGCGTTCCTGCAGGAGCGGAAGGCCGCGGGCGCGACGGGGAAGAACTGGCTCTTCTTCGGCGACCAGCAGGCGGCGACCGACTTCCTCTACCGCGAGGAGCTTCACGGTCTCCAGCAGGCGGGGGTCCTGACGCGGCTCGATGTCGCCTTCAGCCGCGACCAGGCGGAGAAGATTTACGTCCAGACCCGGATGCTGGAGCAGGGGGAGGCGTTCTGGCAGTGGCTCGACGAAGGGGGCCACGTCTACGTCTGTGGAGATGCGAAGCGGATGGCGGTCGATGTCGACAAGGCCTTGAGGCAGATCGTGCAGAAGTTTGGCAATCTCTCTGCCGCGGATGCCGATGCCTATGTCGCCCGGATGGCGAGTGAGAAGCGGTATTGCCGGGACGTCTACTGAGCCAGCCGACCCTCTCCTCTCTTCATCTGTGTTTATCTGTGTTCATCTGTGGCTGAATAGTTCTTTTTTGCCACAGATAAACACAGATGGACACAGATAAAGGCAAAGGCCTGCCAAGGTCAGGCCACGATGTCGTGAACGACACGGCCGTCGACATCCGTCAGCCGATAGTCTCGGCCCGCATGCCGATACGTCAGCCGCTCATGATCAAGCCCCAAGAGGTGCAGGATCGTGGCATGGAAGTCATGAACATGCACCTTCTTCTCACCGACCGCCACACCATAGTCGTCCGACGAACCGTAGGTCATTCCCCCCTTGACCCCACCTCCCGCCATCCAGGACGAAAACACCTGATGGTGATGCTCGCGCCCCTTGGCCTCGGCGCTGACGTTGTAAGGGGTCCGGCCGAACTCCGTCGTCCAGACGACCAGAGTCCGCTCCAGAAGACCTGACCGCTTGAGGTCGGTCAGCAATCCCGCGATCGGCTGATCGATCGCCTGAGCCAGCGGGCCGTGCGCCGCCATGTCGCCGTGCGAGTCCCAGTTGGCCGCCGACCCCGAGCCGGTATCGATCAGCTCAATGAACCGCACCCCCCGCTCGACCAGCCGCCGGGCGACGAGACACTGCCAGCCGAACCCGGACGTCGCCCCGCGCTGGAGCCCGTAGAGCGCGAGCGTCGCCTCGGTCTCCTGCGAGATGTTGAAAGCGTCTGGCGCCTCGCGCTGCATCCCGAAGGCGGTCTCGAACGAGCGGATCCGGGCTTCGAGTGCCTGATCGGCGGCGCGAGCCTCCTGATGCCCGCGGTTGAGCTCCGCCAGCAGGTCGAGCTCCATCCGCTGCAGCGACTCCGAAGGGGCGAGCGGCGCAAGGTTCGGCAGCGGCTCATTGCCCGGCAGGACGTGCGTCCCCTGGTGGCAGCCGGGGAGGAAATCGCTCCCCCAGGTCTGAGCCCCGGCGTAGGGGGCGGCGGGGGCGAGCACCATGAATGAGGGGAGGTTCCGGTTCTCGGTCCCCAGGCCGTAACTGACCCAGGCCCCGATGCTCGGCCGGGCGAAGTTGAACGAGCCGGTGTGCATCCCCATCGTGGCTTTGTCGTGCCCGGTGTGGTCGCCGGAAACGGAGTTCAGGATGCAGACGTCATCGATCACGCCGCCGATCTGTGGAAACAGATCGCTGACCGGCACGCCGCTCTCGCCGCGAAGGCGGAACTCCCAGTTCGGCCGCTTCAGGAACCGCGGGAACTCCCCTTTCTTCCCCTGCCAGTTGTCGACCGTGATCGTCTTCCCGTGATCGGCAAAGAGCTTCGGCTTGTAGTCGAAGCTGTCGACGTGCGAGGCCCCGCCGGTCGAGAACAGGAAGATCACGTTCTCGGCCCGGGCCGGAAAGTGCGCCGGCCGCGGCGCGAGCGGATCGGAAGCCGCCGCATGGGCCTCTCCTGTCTCGGTGAGGAGCCCAGCCAAGGCAATGGAACCGAAGCCGCCGGCGGCGCGAGTCAAAAGTTCTCGGCGGGACAGGGACATGGCGGCCTCTACTCGACGAACAGGAAGGCGTTGCTGGTCAGGATCACACGGGCGAGAGCAGCCCAAGCGAGTTCCTCCCGCTGCTCCGGGGGAACGGGCAAGCTCGCGGTCCCGGTCCGGTACCGCTCCAGGAACTGCTGCTGCGCCGCGATCGCTTCGGCGGGCGGCAACCGACCGGTCGCCCCTTCGACGATCTCGGTGATCCGCTCCCCGTCGGTGGCCGGTTTCGCCAGCAGCCGGCGGGCCAGGGCCCGGGACTGCTCGTGGACGAAGGGCGAGTTCATGAGGTACAGCGCCTGCGTCGGCGTCGTCGTAACGAACCGCTCGGCGGTGCTGACGTTCGGATCGGCGGCATCGAAGAGCGAGAGGTACGGATGCTTCTGCGACCGCTGGACCATCTGGTAGACGCTGCGGTGCTTCGAGTCGTAGGCCGCCTTGAACGGATAGTGGATCGTGAAGCTCCACGAGTCGACGGGCGGGAAGGGATGGCCCGCCGGCATGGTGCGGTCGAGTTCGCCGCTGAGGGCCAGGATCGAATCGCGGAGCGACTCGGCGTCGAGTCCGTGCCGGGGAAAACGTCCCAGCCAGACGTTCTGCGGGTCGTGATCGAGGACCGCCGGGTCATCACTGGCGGCGAGGCGGTAGGCCCGCGTGGCGAGGATCATCCGGTGCAGCGATTTGATCGACCAACCGTTGTGGACGAAGGCGTTCGTCAGGTGATCGAGGAGCTCCGGGTGCGAGGGCTTCTCGCCCCGGGAGCCGAAGTCGCTCGCGGTCCGGACGAGCCCCGCGCCGAAGTGCGCCTGCCAGACCCGGTTGACGAGGACCCGCGCGGTGAGCGGGTTCGACGGCTGGGTCAGCCACTCGGCGAGCCGCAGCCGCCCGCTGCCGTCCGCCGGCTCGACCGGCTGGCCGCCGAGAATCTCGAGGTTCCGCCGCGGGACTTCGTCTCCCAGCCGGTCGGGCTCGCCTCGCTTCTGGACCCGGGCGTTCATCGGCTGCCCTTCGGCCACCGCGTAGGCGACCTCGTAGAGCGAGCGGGCCGCGGCCTGCTCGCGCTGCGTCTTGAGCCCCGCCATCCGGTCCTGGATCGTCTTGACGCGGGCGAGCTCTTCGGGAGTTGGCTGGTTGTCGGTCGACGGAACCGCGAAGGGGGCGTTCTGGATGCCGAGGTTGTCGAGGTCGCGGGTCGGCGGTGTCCCGGCCGCTTTGCCGATTCCGTCCGAGACGAAGGTGTTGATGATTCCGTCCCAGTTCGGGGCGAGCCGCTTCCCTTCGAAGGCGACCGGCTCCGGGGCTCCGTGGCGGGTCAGCGTTCCCGAATAGGTCTTCGCCGCGAGGTCGAACGTGATCGCGAGGTTGTACCACGCCCCGGTTTCGAGATCGGCGAGCTTCTCCCACTCGCCGCCATTGCGGAGATGGAACTCGCGGGAACTGACGCTCGCCTCGAAGGCGAGCGACACGATCGCGCCGTGGCCGGCATAGAAGCGATAGGCAGCGTCCCCATCGACGGCGTTGACGTTCCGGAAGTCGATGTTGAACGAGAGCTTCGGCGAGGTCACGGAAGTGTGGTTCGAAAACTCGCGGCGGACCCCTTCGTGGGGCGTCGTGTTCCGGACGCGGACGCCGCGGGTCCCCGCCGGATGGACGTTCGTGAACGGGCTCTGGGCCTCGGCAAGCACTTGATTCGGGCCAGCCGTGATCCACGGCGTCGCCGGAGGCTTCTCGAGCGCCTGCTGCTCGGCCCCGTAGTCCGCGCCGCCGCCGATCTTCGTCCGGTCGAGCGTGGCATGCTCCTGCTCCAGCCGCAGGAGTTCCGCATCGATCGCCGCCAGCTCACCGGCCCGCTGCTCATCGAGCTTGGCCGCCGCGGCTTGCGGGATCAGCGGAACGAAGTGCCGCGGCCGCTTCAGCTCTTCGCCTCCGGGAAACGCGAACCGGCTGCTCGCGAAGATCCCGTACAGGGCGTAGTAGTCGGCCGCCGAGACCGGGTCGTACTTGTGATCATGACAGCGGGCACAGCCCAGCGAGAGCCCCAGGAGCGAGCGGCCGACCGTGTCGATCGTGTCCGAGATGTCGAGGTGGACGAACTCGGTGTTGTCGTTGTAGCCAAACCGCTTTCCGACCGCCAAATAGCCGGTGGCGATGACCCGCTCGGCATACTGCTCGGGCGTCTGGGTGCCGGCCCCGGCCGACTCGGCCTGACGGGCCAGAATGTCCCCCGCGAGCTGCTCGCGGACGAAGAGGTCGAACGGCTTGTCGGCGTTGAACGCGCGGACCACGTAGTTGCGATAGAGGTACGCTTCGCGGACCGGGTAGTCCGCCCCGTCTCCCGCCGTGTCGGCGTAGCGGACGACATCGAGCCAGTGCCGCCCCCAGCGTTCGCCGTAGTGGGGCGAAGCGAGAAGCCGTTCGACAACCCGCGAGAACGCCTCCGGAGACTCATCCGCCAGGAAGGCCGCGATCTCCTCCCGTGTCGGCGGCAGGCCGGTCAGGTCGTAGGTGACCCGCCGCAGGAGCGTGCGCTTATCCGCCAGCGCCGTGGGACGGATCCCGTGGGCCTCCTGGGCAACCCCGAGGAAGCGGTCGATGTCGGTCCCGTTCCAGTCCGGATCGGCAGCGGTCGGCGGAGTCGCGGCCTGGACCGGCCGGAGCGACCACAGATCGGCAGCGGCTGCGGGTCCGCCGGTCGACGCCGGCGCCGCGGGCCACGGCAATCCCATGTCGACCCACTTGGCGAGGGCCGCGATCTCGTGCTCTTTGAGTTTCCCCTCGGGGGGCATCGACGACGCATCGCCCGTCTGCCGGACCGCCGCGATCAGGAGACTGGCATCGGCCTTCCCGGGAACGACGGCGGCGCCGCTGTCGCCTCCCTTGAGAGCCGCTTCGCGCGAAGTCAGCGCCAGCCCCGCGTGCTGCTTCTTGTCGCCGTGGCACTCCAGACAGTTCTGCACGAGGACCGGGCGGACCTCCCGCTCGAAGAACGCCGCATCCTCCGGCGACAACTCCGTCGGCGCCGCAGGCACGACCGCGGGGAACGCCAGCAGCAAGGCGGCCCCGATCCGCGATAGGAGAACACGCATGACTTCGCTCTCGATGGAACGCGATCCCGTCCGGGTCAGGGCTTCGACTTCAGCGGAAACGTCAGCTCATTCTGGCCGGGAGCAACCTTCGCGGTCAGCTCCGACTTCGTGTTGTACCGGTCCGGGATGAACATCACGATCTTCGGCTCGGTGCTCCCCGCCGAAGGACCGGTCGTCGCCCCCGCAACCCCCGCCACCGTCACGGTCCCCTCCTGCTTCGTGGCCCGGATCTCGACGCGGTAATCCCCAGGCACCGGCCCGGACTCGGCCGGGAGCAGGAACTCCCCCTTCTGGATCGGACCGCCGCTCGAAGGACCTTTCGAGTTCGCGGGAAGCAGGACGATCGTCCCCTGCTCGATGGGCGCGCCGTCGAACGTCACCTGGCCGCGGACCATCGCCCGTTCCGGCCCCGAGTTCCGCCCGCAACCGGCCAGCAGGCCCACCCCCGCCAGGAGGATCACCGCAGGGGAGGCCGCACGATGCGGCCGCGTCACGACACCGAAGGAGCGAAGATTCGTCATCGCAAAGTTGCTCGAAGCGGAGAAGACGGGACAGGAACGGGACCAGCCTGGAACGGCCGAGAGAGACGAAGAGGTCAGAACTCACCGAGCGCCCGGCGGTCGTTCATCGTGCTCAGGTCCTGCCACGTCTGGAGGTCGACATGGTCGGCAATGAACCGGACCGAGCCGTCGGCGAGGGCCGAGTTGACCCCCCCGATGTGCTGGCTGCGGGCCGAGTTCATCGTCCGCTTGTTCGAGTGGGCCGTGTAGGTCCCGATGCACGGCGGGAAGACCGTCGGGGAACACCACGCCGAGCGCATCTCGTCCGGGACGAGCGTGTTCGGGTTGTAGTTGTGATGGGAGAACGGCCCCTCGGGGTAGAACATGACGCCACGGAAGTCGTTCGCGCTCTCGTGGACCACGACCAGCTCGTCAAGGATCACGGTGTTGCTCATCCCGTCGATGAAGTCGGCGGCGGTCGTGCGCGTGTTGCAGTCGAAGGGGCCGACTTTGCCGCGGGCGATCGTCACGCTGGCGATCCCCGGAGGAGCGACGAGCGGACCGATGCCGTTGTTCGCGGCGTAGTTACCGCGGGCATACGTCGCGAGGGCCGGCGGCCCCGGCGGGTTCGTCGGGCACCGCATTACGGTGAGCGGCGCGGAGTGAATCGGAAAGTTCGTGCTCCCCGGACCGGTGCAGCCCCAGCAGGCGTTGAAGTCGAGCTTGTTATACGTGTTCGTCAGGTCGAGATACGGGAGCAGGAAGCCGACCCAGGTCGCTTCATTGCGGGCGGCGAGCGAGGTCTGCACATACCCCGGGGGGAAGACGCTCAGCGCCTCGTTGTAACTGTGCATCGCCAGGGCGAGCTGCTTGAGATTGTTCTTGCACTGCGACTGCCGCGCCGCCTCCCGCGCCTGCTGGACCGCGGGGAGCAGGATCGCCACCAGGACGGCGATGATGGCAATGACGACGAGGAGCTCAATCAGGGTGAAGCCGCGCCGGGACCCGAACAACGAACGAGACATGACAGACCTCCGAACTGGAGAAGAAAGACCTCGAACAGCAGACAGGACGAGGAAGCGCGCAGTCCTACCACGAGGACCACGCGGCGCGCGACCTGAGCGTCTCTCCCGAACGGGAATGCGAATGACGCCAAGCGCAGCATCACCAGCGGGCCGCGCGCCTCATGGCGATGAGGACGCGCCCGCAACACAGCCGACCCCCGCCGAGCATTCACTCAACGGAAGCCCCTTCTCGACAGCCGCTCTCCCCCAAAAGGAGAGAGGAACCGCCTACCACAACACAGAGGCCGCAGCCCCTTCCACCCGCGGACCGTCGACCGGAACGCGGGAATCTCCATCCTGAACCGGCTTCCACACCAGGCCACTTCCGGCCCGCCGCACCGCCGTCAGTCGATTTTCTCTTTCAGAACCCGCACCGCCTCTTCGACGGTCCCTTCACGGAAGGTTTTCACGAGACTGGCATGCTCCTCGTAGATGTCCATCGGATTCGTGCAGCGCCGCTGGGCCCGGCGGAAGTGGGAGCGGATCCGCCCCACCAGCGTGTCCCAGATCGAAATCAGGTCCGGCTGCCCCGCGCGATCGAGCAGGAACCGGTGAAAGGCAATATCGAGTTCCGCGAGGGCGTGATAATCCGCCTTCTCGCAGGCCGGGCGCATCTGCGCGACGATCTCTTCCCACTGCGAAAAGTCGTCTTCCGTCAGCTCGTCGAAAATGAGCTGGAGAGCATGTGCCTCGATCGTTCTTCGAATCGGGACGATCAGGCGGCGAATGGTTTTGGGAGCCTCGGGAGCCACGACCGCTCCGCAGTTGGGACGGGTCTGCAACAGCCCGAGCTGGGACAACCTCTGGACCGCCTCGCGGACCAGCCCGCGACCGACGTTAAACCGCTTGGCGAGCTCCGCCTCGGTGACCCGCAGACCTTCCGGCATGCGGCCGGACAGGATCTCGCGGCGAATCTCCGCGACGATCTCATTGGCGCCGATGGGCGAGGAGACCTCTGCAGCCGAAGGACGCGGACGGCCAGGCATAGCGACTCACCGGAGTGATGGATCCGACCGCCCATTAGACCATCGTGGCACTCGGCCACTTTCAGGCGGCGGACATGTTTGTACACAACCCACATCCGATTGTCTACAATCCGGATTTCATTTTTTCTTCGCGATCGTGGACAACGCGGCGCCGATTGTCTACAATCCGCCCTCGTGGCCCTGGCCGTTTCCGATTCAACCCTGTCCCCCGACAGTGAGTGGTGGAATGCCGTTGGCGTCCCGATCTCCCGGTGTTTTCCGAAGCCATTCGGGAGCGGTGTTGAGATCGGACGATGCGAGGCGGGCCACTTCTGTGCAGCGGTTTGCTCAAGTTCTCGTGGCCTGCACGCTCTTATTGGCCGGAAGCTCTACCTGGGGAGCGGAAGCGGCGTCCGATCGCGAAGGGATCGCCTACTTCGAAAAAGAAGTCCGGCCGCTGCTCCTGGAGCACTGCGGCAAATGCCACGGCGCGGCGAAGCAGTGGGCCGACCTGCGGCTCGACACGCGAGCGGGCTTTCTCAAAGGGGGCGAGAACGGCCCTGTCGTCGTTCCGGGAAAGCCCGACGAGAGCCGACTCATTGAGGCGGTCCGCTACCAGGGGGAGACGCAGATGCCCCCGGACGCGCCGCTCAAGCCCGAGCAGGTCGCGGTCCTCGAACGCTGGGTCCGGATCGGCGCCCCGTGGCCCGAAGTTGATCCCGCGGTTGCGACTTCCAAAGAGCAGGTGTGGCGCGAGCACTGGGCGTTCCAGCCGGTCGCCCGCGTCACCCCTCCGGACAATCCCGACCTGGCCTCCGTCGCGTCTCCCGTCGACCGGTTCGTTCAGCAGCGACTCAAGGAGGCGGGGCTCGCGTCGTCGCCCGCCGCAGACCGCCGGACGCTGATCCGCCGCGTCACGTACGATCTCACGGGGCTCCCGCCGTCGCCCGCCGAAGTTGAAGCGTTTGTTGGCGACTCCCGGCCGGAGGCGTACGAGGAACTCGTCGAGCGGCTCCTCGCCTCCCCGCACTACGGCGAACAGTGGGCCCGGCACTGGCTCGATGTCGCCCGCTACTCGGACACCAAAGGCTACGTCTACGCCCGCGAGGAGCGGTTCTGGGTCCACGCCCCCGCCTACCGCGACTGGGTCGTCTCCGCCTTCAACCGCGACCTCCCCTACGACCGGTTCCTCCTCCTCCAGATCGCCGCCGATCAGGTCGCTCCCGAAGACCCCGCCTCCACGGCCGCGATGGGATTCCTGACGCTCGGCCGCCGCTTCCTGGGGGTGACGCACGACATCATCGATGACCGGATCGACGTCGTGACCCGCGGCACGATGGGGCTCACCGTCGCCTGCGCCCGCTGCCACGATCACAAGTACGATCCGATCCCGACCGCCGATTACTACTCGCTCTACGGGGTCTTCCTGAACTCGACCGAAGAGCTCGTCCGGATCGGCGACGGCGCGTCGAGCGCGGCCGGATACGCCGAGTTCGACAAGGAGTTCCAGACCCGCCTCGGAAAGCTCCAGGAGACGACCGCCTCCCGCCACAAGGAGGCGGCGGACCGGGTCCGCAGCCGCGTCACCGATTATCTCGTGGCCCAGACCGAACTCTCGAAGTACCCCGAAGAGGGCTTTGATCAGATCCTCGCGACGACCGACCTGATCCCGACGTTCGTCCGCCGCTGGGAGGCGTTCCTCAACCAGTCGACCCGCGCCGCGGATCCGGTCTTCGCCCCGTGGTCCCGCCTCTCGGCCCTCTCCGCCGAGGAGTTCGCCGCGAAGTCCCCGGACGTCCTACGCGAACTCGCCGCCTCCGGCGGAACGCCCGTCAACCCGCGGATCCTCGCCGCCCTGCAGCCGGCTCCAGCGACAATGCGGGAGGTCGCCGAGCGGTACGGAAAAGTCTTCAGCGACACGGACGCCGAATGGAAAGCGCTGTCCGAGGCAGCCGCCAAGGAGAAGCAGTCGGAGCCAACCGGCCTCGCCGATCCCGCCGCCGAAGAACTCCGACAAGTCCTGTACTCTCCCGCCTCCCCCTGTCTGGTCCCGCCCGAAGCGGTCGTCTCGACGGAAGGCTACTTCGACTCCAACGTCTGCACGGAGCTGTGGAAGCTCCAGGGGGACGTCGACCGCTGGCTGATCCAGTCGCCCCTCGCGCCGCCGCACGCGGTCCGGCTCGTCGACCGGCAGCTGATCCGCCCCTCCCGCGTCTTCCGCCGCGGCAACCCCAAGACCCGCGGCGATGAAATCAGCCGCCACTTCCTGAGCGTCGTCGCCGGACCGACTCCGAAGCCGTTCGAAAAGGGCAGCGGACGGCTGGAGCTGGCGCGGGCCATCGTCGATCCGGCGAATCCGTTCACCGCGCGGGTCTGGGTCAACCGGATCTGGCAGCATCACTTCGGGACCGGCTTCGTCGACACGCCGAGCGACTTCGGGATCCGGGCCGAGCGTCCGAGCCATCCGGAACTCCTCGACTGGCTGGCGACGCAGCTCGTCGAGAACGGCTGGAGCACGAAGCACATCCACCGCCTGATCCTCCTCTCGGATGCCTATCGTCAGCAGTCCGCCGCTCCAGCCGACGTCGCGCTCGCAGCGCGGGCGACGCAGATCGATCCCGAGAACCGGCTCCTGTGGCGGATGAACGCCCGGCGGCTGACCTTCGAAGAGTTCCGCGACACCCTGCTGACGGTCTCGGGCCGCCTCGATCCCCAGGCGGGGGGGCGGGCCGCGGATCTCCTGGCGGGGAACGGCCTCGCCCATCGCCGCCGCACGCTCTACGGCCTCGTCGACCGCCAGTTCCTCCCCTCGGTCCTGCGGGTCTTCGACTTCGCCAACCCCGACCTCCACATCCCCCAGCGGAGCGAAACGACGGTTCCGCAGCAGGCCCTCTTCGCCCTGAACCATCCGTTCGTCGCCGACGAAGCCAAGGCGGTCGTGGCCCAGGCCGCCACGCAGAGTCTCGCCAGCTCGGCCGACACCGTCCGCAGCCTGTACCGGTCGATCTACCAGCGCGAGCCGACCCCGACGCAGCTCGCCCAGGCGCAGGCCTTCCTCGATTCGCCGGTCACCGAGCCCGAGTCCCGCCCGCGTCCCGAGTCGCTCGCCTGGCAGTACGGCTACGGCGAGCTCGACGATGCCACCAAGACCCTCAAAGGCTTCGCCCGGCTTCCGCACTTCACCGGTGCCGCCTGGCAGGGAGCCGACCAGTGGCCCGGAGGCGGCCTCGGCTGGCTGCAGCTCACCGCCGACGGCGGGCACACCGGAGACAACCTCCAGCACTCCGTCGTCCGTCGCTGGACCGCCCCGCGCGACGGCATGTTCTCCGTGGCCTCGACCGCCATCCACGAGGTGGCGGCGGGCGACGGCGTCCGCTGCTACATCGTCGCCAGCCGTGGCGGCCTGCTGAAATCGGTCGACCTGCACAACCGCAAAGAGGAGATGAACGTCGAGTCGATCGCTCTCCAGAAGGGGGACACGCTCGACTTCGTGGTCGACCTCCACGCCAACCTCAACAGCGAACAGCACCTCTGGGCGCCGGTCGTCCGGGAGCTGCCGACAGCGGTGTCGTCCGGAGCGTCCTCCGCCGGGAACCCCGACGAGCCGCGGCTGTGGGACGCCCATCGCGACTTCGCCGGCCCCCCGCCGATCCGCCTGACCCGGATGGAACAACTCGCGCAGGTGCTGCTCGTTTCCAATGAGCTGATGTTTGTGGACTAGGTCTAGGTCTAGAGGACTAGGGACTGGGGAAAGGAACTCCGAGAGAGGTGATCGTGAACCCTGAACCGACATCTTCGTTGCTGAGCCGCCGGTCGCTATTGTGGCGATCCGGGATGGGGCTCGGCGCGCTCGGACTGGCGGGAGTGCTCGCCGACGAGGGCCGGGCGTCGGCCTCCACCGAAGGGGGCGTCGGTCTGCGGCAGCCGCAGTACGGCGCGCGGGTCAAACGGGTCATCCACTTCTTCTGCAACGGCGGTCCCTCGCACGTCGACACCTTCGATCCCAAGCCGGCCCTCCAGAAGCACGCCGGCCAGCCGGTCCCCAACACCCTGACGACCGAGCGGAAGACGGGCGGCGCTCTCCCCTCCGCGTTCGCCTTCAAGAAGTACGGCGAGAGCGGCCTCGAGATCAGCGACCTGTTCCAGCGGACGGCTCAGCACGCGGACGACATCGCGGTAGTCCGCTCGATGTACGCCCACGTCCCGAACCACGAGCCGTCGCTGATGCTCATGAACTGCGGCGACTCCGCCCAGCCGCGGCCGAGCGTCGGTGCGTGGGTCCTGTACGGCCTCGGCGCGGAGAACCGCAACCTCCCCGGGTTCATCGCCATGTGCCCCGGCGGGATGCCGATCAAGGACTCCGAGAACTGGCAGTCCGGGTTCCTCCCCGGCGTCTACCAGGGGACCTTCATCGACCCGCAGCACCGCCAGGTCGAGAAGCTCATCGAGAACATCCGCAGCCCGCACGCGTCGCCCGGCGTCCAGCGGAGCCAGCTCGACCTGCTGCAGTCACTCAATACCGAACACCGCCAGGGCCGGCTCGACCCGCGGCTCGACGCCCGGATCCAGTCGTTCGAGCTCGCCTTCCGGATGCAGTCCGAGGCGGCCGACGCCTTCGACATCTCCCGCGAGCCGCAGCACATCCAGGAGCTGTACGGCACTCACGTCCACGGCCGGCAGACCCTCATGGCCCGCCGGCTCCTCGAGCGGGGCGTGCGGTACGTCCAGCTCTGGCACGGGGCGGGGCAACCGTGGGACAACCACAGCGATATCGCCAACGCCCACCGCAAGCTCGCCGGCGAGATCGACGGGCCGATCGCGGCCCTGATGGCGGACCTCAAGCAGCGGGGGATGTTCGAAGACACCCTCATCGTCTGGGGGGGCGAGTTCGGCCGGACCCCGACCTCCGAAGGGGGAAGCGGCCGCGACCACAACCACTACGGCTTCAGCGTCTGGCTGGCGGGGGGCGGGATCCGCGGCGGCACGGCCTACGGCGCGACGGACGACTTCGGCTTCCAGGCGGTCGAGAAGCCGACGAGCGTCCACGATCTGCACGCCACGATCCTGCACCTCCTCGGCTTCGACCACGAGAAACTGACGTACCGCTACGCCGGCCGCGACTTCCGCCTGACCGACGTCCACGGCCACGTCCTGCGAGACATCCTTGTTTGAAGGTTAAACACCAAGACACCAAGGAGGCACAAAGGTCACCAAGGATGGAGAAGGAAGGCGCGGGAAGTCGGTTCTTCTTTGTGTCCTTGGTGCGATCTTGGTGCCTTGGTGTTTAACTCTCCCCCTCCCCTCTTTCCTCCTGCCGGCTCCGAATGAACCGCGTTGTCGCCCGTCCGAATCAGCTCGACCTCGATTCCCCCGGCCGCCGGGACTACTGGCTCGCCCTGGAGCATGACAGCATCTGGGGGGACCACCTGATCCCGCTCACCGTGTGGGTCGGACCGGAGGCGAAGCCCGGCGAGGGACTCGTCTCGTTCGGCTCGAATCACGGCAACGAGTACGAAGGGCCGGTCGTCCTCAAGCACCTGCTGCGAGAGATCAAGACCGAGGATGTCCTGGGGCGGATCATCTTCATCCCGGTCCTCAATCCCTCGGCCTTCCGGGCCGGGACCCGCGAGAGCACGCCGGACGACAAGGTGAACCTGAACCGGGCCTTCGTCGAAGGGGCCGGGGTGCAGCCCGCCCTGTCGGGGATCACGCACCGGATCGCGGCCTTCGTCCGGCAACACATCTGGCCGCGAGTGCACGTCGTGATCGACCTGCATTCCGGGGGGAACGTGGCGCGATTCTCGATCTGCGCAAACTACCACCCCGTCGACGATCCGGTCCTGGCGAAGAAGATCGAGGAGACCGCCCGCTGGTTCGGAACGCCGTCGCTGATGGTCTACCAGAACGTCACGCCGGGGCTCCTGCCGAGCGAGGCGGAGCGGCTGGGGAAGATCACGGTCGGGACGGAGCTCGGCTGGGGCTCCGCGGTGAACGCCGAAGGGGTCCGTTACGGCCGCCACGGCGTCCGGGCCGCGCTGATCAATAACGGACTCATGAAGGGCTCGATCGAGCCGATCGCCTACCACGCCGAGGGGAATCAGCGAAAACTCGAAATGGTCGACCGGGACTGCTTCACCGTGGCCCCCTTCGACGGCCACTATGAGTGCGTCCTCGAATGCGGCACGCGGGTCAAGAAGGGAGACATCGTCGGCTACCTTCACGACTTCGACCACATCGACATGGATCCCTGGCCCGCCCGCGCCGGCGTCGACGGCGTCGTCCTGGCCCAGGCCTGGGTTGCCCCCATCCCTCGCGGCCAGCACTGCGTCGTTGTTGGACGCGAGATTCCGTAGAGGGCGGATTGTTAAACACCAAGACACAAAGGAGGCACTAAGGACACGAAGAAATTCCAAGACGGACCATGAATCCGCACAACGCATTGTGGACGCTTCTGCTCACCGACTGAGAATCGCTCCCGACCTTTGTGCTCTTGGTGCCTCCTTTGTGCCTTGGTGTTGAATCCTCTTCCCCATCCCTGCTCCCATCACCACTTCTTTCTTTCATCGTGAAAATCACCCAAATCACCTGTCAGATCCTTCGCATCAAGAACGTCGAGGCGAAGACCGCCAGCAGTCAGGACTCGGTCCTGATCCGCGTCAAAACCGATACCGGCCTCGAAGGGATCGGCGAAGCGGACTCGTCGCCCGAGATGGTCAAGGCGGTCATCGACGCTCCGTTCAGCCACAACGTGGCGACGGGCCTCCGGCAGCTCCTGATCGGCGAAAACCCGCTCGATACGGAGCGGCTGTGGCAGAAGATGTACCGCCGGACGATGTACGCCGGCCGCCGCTCGGTGACGATCACGGCGATGGCCGCGATCGACATGGCGCTGTGGGACATCAAGGGAAAGCACTTCGGCGAGCCGATCCACCGGCTGCTCGGCGGCAAGCAGCACGACCGGATCCTGGCCTACGCCTCGATCCTGTTCGGGAAGAACGGCGACGAGACGGCGAAGATCGGCTCCCGCTGGCGGGAGGCGGGCTACCGCGCGGTCAAGTTCGGCTGGGAACCGATGGGCCAGAGCGAGGCGGTCGACCGGGACCTCGTGGTCGGCGCCCGCAAGGGGGTCGGGGACGACGGGATCGTCCTCGTCGACGCCGGCTGCGTGTGGGACGCCCGGACGGCCCTCGAGCGAGCCAAGGCGTTTGAGCAGCAGAAGATCGGCTGGCTCGAGGAAGCGCTCCATCCGGACGACTACGAAGGCTACCGCTGGCTCCGCGATCGCTCCCCGGTCCCGATCGCGGCGGGCGAAGAGGAATGCGGCCGGCAGTCGTTCCGGCCGCTGATCGACGGCCGGTGTCTCGACGTCTATCAGGTCGACCTCTCCCGCAACGGCTTCACCGACTCGGCCTACATCCGGGCCCGCGTCGAGGAGATCGGGGCGCGGCTGTGCAATCACTGCTACACGAGCCCCGTGACGGTCGCCGCGAGCCTGCACTGGCTCAGCACCTGCCGCGACGCCTTCCTGTTCGAAGACTGCGTCGAGGACTCGCCGCTCCGGCATGAGCTGACGCACGAGAAGGTCCAGGCGGAAGACGGCTGGATCACGATTCCCGACCGTCCGGGCCTGGGGGTCACGCTCAACGAGGACTTCATCAAGTCGACACTCATCAGCGAATCGACGTAAGGCCTGAGGAGTGAAACACCAAGGCACCAGGGAGGCACAAAGGTCACCAAGGAGGGAGAAGGCAGGCGCGGGAAGTTCGTTCTTCTTTGTGTCCTTGGTGCGATCTTGGAGCCTTGGTGTTTAACCCTCCCCGGACATCTCTCCCGATGGAAGACCGAGAGCCAGCTCCCACGCGAGTTCGCTACGGCGTGCTGGCGCTCGTCTGCGGCCTGTCGATGATCACGTATCTCGACCGGGTCTGCTTCGGCGCGGCGGCTCCGTCGATGGCCGCCGATCTGGGACTCACGGGGGTCGCGGAACTCAAGTGGGCCTTTGTCGCCTTCTCGCTCTCCTACGGCCTCTTCGAAATCCCCGCCGGCTGGCTCGGCGACCGCTGGGGGCCGCGGGGGACGCTGATCCGGATCGTGAGCTGGTGGTCGGTCTTCACCGCGCTGACGGGGCTCGTCGGCATGAAGCTGGGGTCGTGGACGCTGGGAGGACTGACGTCGCTCATCGCGCTGCGGTTCCTCTTTGGCGCGGGCGAGGCAGGGGCCTACCCCAACATTACGCGGGCCATCCACAACTGGTTTCCGGTCGAGCGGTGGGAAACGGCGCAGGGGATGGTCTGGATGTCAGGCCGCCTGGCGGGGGGGATCACTCCGTTCCTGTGGGCGATCCTCGTCGCGGGGACTCCCACGGCCCAGCCGCTCATGCACTGGCGGGGGGCGTTCTTCGTCTTCGGGGCGGTGGGGCTTGTCTGGTGCGCGGCGTTCGCGGTCCTGTTCCGCAATCGGCCCGAGGAGCACCCGTCCGTCAACGACGAGGAGGCCCGGCTCATCGGCCGCCGCGAAGAGAACAGCGAGGAAGGGCACGCCGTCCCCTGGCGGGCGCTGGCGACCAACCGCAGCCTGATCGCGCTGTGCCTCATGTACTCGCTGATCAACTATGGCTGGGGCTTCAACATCACCTACCTCGCGGGGTACCTCCAGGAGCGGTACGCCGTCCCCGACAACGACCTCTGGGGAGCGATCTACAAGGGAGCCCCGCTATGGGTCGGGGCGGTCGGCTGCGTCACCGGAGGCATCGTGGTCAGCGCCGTCTCGCGGCGACTCGGCGATCGGAGGCTCGGCCGACGGGTCGTCTGCATGGGGGCGCTCCTGATGTGCGCCGCCTGCTGGTGGTTCGCTCCCAGCGCCCCGGACATGCACTGGTTCTGCCTGCTGATTTCCCTCGGGGCCTTCGGGATCGACATGACCCTCGGCGCCGCCTGGGCCTCCTGCCAGGACATCGGCCGCCGCCACGCCGCCGTCGCCGCCGCCTGCATGAACATGATCGGAACGTTCGGGGCCGCAGTGGCCGGGTGGGTCACGGGGACGATCGTGCAGTGGGCCGTCTCGGAGAAAGCGGCGTCGCTCGGAGTCGCGGTGAGCGAACTCGGCACAGCCGACCGCCACGCCGCCCAGATGCAGGGGTTTTCGACCGTCTTCTCGACCTATGCGGCCGTCTATGTCGTCGCCGCCCTCTGCTGGCTGGCGATCCATCCCCGGGACTCGGCCGAACAGCCTTGAACCCGCCGGAGATTCGAGCCCATCGCCGACGTGCCCCGCTACTGGTCGATCCAGGTCGGCGCAGTCGGGCCGGTTTGCCGAGTCGAAGGAGCGTCGTCGGCCTGGTCATCGGCGCGCAGATAAACGCTGCGAACGATCAGAGCCACGCCGATCGATCCCAGCGCGAGCCCGATCGACCAGGTCCCGCTGGCCAGGAGCATCCCGCCGAGCAGCGGCAGCACCAGTCCGAACTGCTCGTCGAGGGAACCTCGAGCCGTACTGCGGAGGAGCAGCATGATCGCCGCGATCGCCGCCACGAGTCCGCCGACGGCCCGCATCGCCCAGCCGAGGGCGGCCTCGAACACGATCATATTCTGCGGGCGGTCGCCATTGATCGCGATCAGGAAGAACAAAAAGACGACGAGCCCGGCCAGCGGAATGACGAGACGCATGCGAGCACCACCAGGTTGTCAGAGCGAGCGGCCGCGCGAAGAGGCTCCGGCCCCACGGTCCAGTGTGGAGGCCGTCCTCCGTATCCGTCAATCCGACGTCAGACCGGCGGCACCACGGCGCTCGCCGGGAGACCGCTAGAGATACCCGATCCCGCCGCAGGTCTGGCAGTCCTCAACGGTGCTGAAGCCCGTATACCGCCCCGACCCGTGGCAGTCGCCGCAGCGGGCGGTCTTGATCCGGTACTCGTGCCGCTTCGGCCCGATTCCGTGGTAGAGCAGCGAGACGTTCGCCGGGTCGATGCCGTGGGCCTCCATCAGCTGATTCACGGCCGCCTTGGCGGAGGTCCCGCCGGTCCGGACTTCGGGGCGGGAGGTGAACCAGGCGGTCCACTGGCCGAAATTGTCCTCGGCGATGATCCGGGTCGGATCGGTGCCCCTGTTCGGCTGCGTAGTGGTCTGAGACATAACGATGATGGACTCACGTCTGGGGCTCCGCACTTCCCGACGGGAGACAGCGAAGCCATTTCCGCGGAGCGCGACCGCCCCGTCGCCGCAACGATATTTACGAAGGTCCCAAAAGCAAAATACCCGCGGGAAGCGACCGGAGGACAGAGTGTCCGGCCGGTCGAGTGACGGGATGCGAGAAAATAGGGCCGCCGGGATTCGAACCCAGAACCAAGGGATTATGAGTCCAACCGACCCGCTCACGCCGCGTCGGGACGGCGTCGGAAGCGTGGCGATCTCGTTGGCGCGTGTCCGTCAGATTCGGTGGACAGTCGGGTCCGACACGTGCGCGGATGCTGCCGTTGGGGACAAAAGTGGGGACAGCGTCAATCCGCCGCACTGTCGGTCACATCCGTTCAATTGGCGCCTGATCCACGAAACCATGTCAAGCTTCTCTTGTGACGTGAGCGGGTCAATTCTCGACGTCAAAGACGGCCACATCCGTTGAGAAGACGTCAAATCGGCCGAGTCCGAGCCAGCCCAGAATCAGGGGTTACAAACCCACCCGTCGCAGTGAACGCGATTGAGACAGAACTCGGACGGGAACCTGGGAGATGGGAAGCAAAGCTGAGGGCGTGATCGCTGCTGGTCAGAGCTACACGCTGGAAGAGTTCCAGGCTCGAGTTGGCCTTGAGCGGTCCGCAATGAGGACCGCCCGGAGCAACGGCTTGCCAGTTCGTTACGTCGCCAATCGAGGATACGTCCTCGGTGAGGACTGGCTCGCGTTCCTCAAGACGGCTCCGCTGGAACATGCGGGCGGGCGAACTTCGAAGCCACAGAAACCTTGAGATCCGGGCGGCGGTCGAGAGGGTGATGAGTGCTGGCCCGCCTCTCCCACCTGACTCCCGCCGCCCGGCTTTGAAACGGCGCCAGTCCATCGGCCCTTGGACGAACGCCATCAGTGGGGTGGAGCAGAGGTAGCTCGCCGGGCTCATAACCCGGAGGTCGTGGGTTCGAATCCCACCCCCACAACTGGATAGACGGATCAATTCGTTTGGCTGCGGGGGCGTCCGGAGGACGCCATCCCAGGAAGGACCCGCAGCCTTCTCTCACATCCGCGACGGGACGCCCCGCTCGCGATCCATACTCAGCCTGCGTGGGGACTCCCTGCGCGTACCGCCATGTCCGCAACCCTCGCCGAGATCCAGATCGACCGCCATGACGGCGTTCTCGATCGACTGACGCAGAAGTCGATGGCGGCGGAAGGGGGCTGCCGGCTGTGGCTCGGGGCCCAGAGGGGGACCGGCTACGGGGCGATGAAGATCTCCGGCCGCGTCATGGCGGTCCACCAGGTCGCATACGTCCTGGCTCACGGCGCCATCCCCCGCGGCCGTGTCGTGCGGCACCTCTGCGGCTGCTCGCTCTGCATCAACCCCGATCACCTGGCCCTCGGCACCGACCGCGACAACGCGCTCGACGCCGTCGCCCACGGCACCGCGCCGGGCCTCCGCCGCGGCGGGCGGATCGACGTCCGCGTCCGCCAGGCCGTCCTCGTCCTGTCCGACGCCGAGTTCTCGACGCACGAGATCCACCGGCTGCTCGACGTCCGCCTCTCCACCGTCAAGGACATCGTCCGCGGGAGAAAGTCATGACCCCTGAATCCCACCTGCAGTTCCGCGGCGGTCACGTCGACCTGATCCGCGTCCCGGTCCGGGCCTCTTCCCTCATCACGCCGGGGGACCTGGTCTGGAGCCATGCGGGATCCATCCGCAGCGCCCGTGAATTCCGGGCCCACAACGACGCCTACTGGCTGGTCGGCTTCCGCAAGGCGTTCCTTGGCATCGCCCAGGAGTTCTCGGCCGACGGACAGACCACGCCGATCCTCGTCGATGTCAGTCCCACCAGCATCTACGAGCGGGAGGTCGCCTACGACGCATACGACGTCGGCGAAGGCCTCACCCCGGACGTCTTCTCACACCGGAAGCATTGCCTCTGCTCGGTGCCAATGGAGCTGGCGATCGCCCGCTCCCGCGACTTCGTCGACCGCCCGGCGTCGTCGCTCCGCGTCTCCTTCCTCTCCGCGTTCCATCGTTCCTGAAAGGTTTGCCATGCCCATCCGTACGCCCATCGACCTCGGGGCCAAGATCAAGATCCGCAGCCGCGAGGACCTCGAGTCGGCAATGATCGTCCTCCGGTCCGTGTCGTCTCAGTCCCAGCAGCTCCACGCCCGCCGGAACGCCAAGGTCGCAGACCTGGACGCCGAGCTGGCGGAGAAGGACTGCGTCACCATCGGCGAGGCATCGCTCCCCTGCAGCGTCTACACCGAGTCGCTCGAGGCCGCGATCGTCGAGTTCCTGGAGTCCGGGCCCGCCGAACTGGCCGGCCAGCGGACGATCACGATGCCCGCGGGCTCGATCGAGATCCGGAAGAATCCGGACAAGATCGACGCCGTCAAGGGGAAGACGAAGGACGCCCTGACCAAGGCCGCCCTCGAGAAGATCAACGCCGACGACGCGGCGACGACGTTCCTGGAAGGCTTCGGCCTGTCCGAGTTCTACCGCATCGAGCTCAAGCCGGATCTCTCCGGCATGAAGGCCCTCCTCGAGAAGAAGAAGCTCACGCGGGAGCAGCTCCGAGGCGCCGGCTACCGCACGCTCGCTGGCGAGGACCGCATCGAGATCAAGGTCGGGGACTGATCCATGTCCTCAGTCGCCCCCATGCCCGATTGGCTCCTGCGAAAGCAGCAGGAGCTGCGGGCCCGCTGCTCGGAGAACCGCGTCGCGAAGTCGATCGACGCTCTCTGCACCGACTGCGGCAAACCGGGGGCGTGCTTCCAGCAGTTCGACGACCGCCGCGAACGCGTCGCCTTCCGATGCGTCGATTGCGAACAGAAGAGGCCGGAATGCGCCCCGACCACCTGAGCTCTCCACCAACAGCTCTCAGCCCTGCGATCCGCTCGGCCGCGGCGGAGCTGCTCGCCGAGCTCGAGGCGCACCGGCTGGTGGTCATCAAGTTCCGCACGACGCACGAGGGTGATGAGACCTGGCGGCGGGCGGCGATCAGCAGCAACCCCCGTTGGTACTCCCGGCTGTGCCGCCGTGAGGAGAAGTCCCGCCGGCGATACCCGAAGCCCCGAACCGTGATCCGCCGCGTCGAAACCCTCCGGGTCCTGCGGCGAATCGTCGCCGGCACTGCCGACCCGGCCAGTCTCTACGTCCGTCGGCTGATGCCTTTCATCCGTGAACGAATCGAACAGGAGGTTCCGTGCTAGTCCTTTCCCGCCACCGAGACGAACGAGTCGTCATCACCGACACCGCCACCGGCGAGCGGCTCGAGGTCCTCTGCGTCGAGATTCGAGGGGACAAGGTCCGTCTCGGCTTCGAGGCGTCCAAGCGGTTCGCGATCCACCGCGGCGAGATCCAGGAGCTCGTCGACCAGGGCGTCCCGCCTCGAGCGACGCCCTCCCCGGCGGCACGTCCTGCGGGGGGGATGCCATGACGGGGTTCAACCGCGAGCACTTCGCAGAGCTCGGCCTCGAGCTCGCCAATCGTCCTTATCCCACGCCGGAGGGCCCGGAGTACTACGCGCGGCTCCTGTGGCCGGACGGCTCCTGGAAGCCAAAGCTCACCGAACACGTCGGGCGGGAGTTCGCGATCTCCCTCGAGCGGGAGACCTTCTCCCACTGCGGCACCATGACGCGGCGCCGGCCGCTGGCGGAGTTGCCGGCCTACCTGCAGACCTGCGGGATCCCGAACCGAACCAGCGAGGCGCCGGAGCGAGGGATCAGCCCGCTCGTCGGCGCGGTCGCTCAGATTCAGGCCGCCGACGCGGTGATGGAGAAGTTCCGAAAGGAACAGATTCACGTTCTGGAGATGTGCCGCACCTCCCAGGCCTCTCCGCCGGCTGCCGGTGAGCCCTCGTTCCTGGACGAATGCCGGTCGAAAGGGATCGAGGTCAACCCGTTCCCGCTGACGGCGGAGCGGCTCACCTTCGCTGCGACCTACCGCGGCAAGCGGTTCCACGTCTATCCGAAGTCCCGCTCCGCGATGTTCGGGTACCGGATCCCGTTGGGCCGCCGCTGGGAGTCTCAGACTGTTGACGAGGCCCTCCAGGCGATCGACGCCGAACTCGATGGCCCGGTAACACCGCCCGCGATGTTCATCCCCGAGCCCGCTCCTCCCGCCGTGGATCCGCCGCCGCGGTCGATCGACTGTCTCTACGAAACGCGTCACTCGATCGAGCGGATCGGCGGCAGGATCGCGGCGGGCGTCCACCTGCAGCTCCTCGCGCTCACCCGTCCAGGACACGGCAACTTTGCCCGCCTGGACGGCCAACCCGTCCTGTCCGACGTCGCCCTCGAACGCTTCCGTGAGGTGAGCTGTGTCTGAGACCCGCCACACCCACGCCTCGCTTCTCCGCCGAAAGCGGAGGGTCATCGCCGACCTCGAGCAGATGATCCGGGACGTCCAGTACTGGAACCGTCAGCCGCAAGCGGAGGGACGGGAGCTTGACCTCTCTCCGGAGCGGGCCGCGCTTGATCACGCCCGCCGCTCCGAACAGCTCTGGCTCGAGCACCGCACCGCCGAATCGGCCGCGGAATGGGATCTCGTCATCGCCACCCTCGAGGGACCGGCCCATGTGTGAAGGACCAATCATGTCGGACGAAATGTCGAAGCTCGTCGAAGCGGTCACCGACCAGGCTCCGCCACCATCTCCCGCGTCGCCTCCAGGAGACGACTCCGCGCCGGACCTCGGCCGCTGGGAGTCGGACGGCGGCGCCACGCCGGAGGCCGATGGCGAATGAGTGGGCAGATCCCTTTCGGCAAAGACTATCCCCGGCGATCCGGGTTCTTCGGCTGCAAGTTCCTCCGGCACCTGCTGCGGAGCGGCGTGGTCTATGACTGCGGCGCGGATGGGCTCCATCTGCTCACGCTCGTCGCCATGACCGAGGACTCGACGAAGTATCGGTACGCCCCAAAGTTCTGGCGGAACCAACTCCTGGACCTCCTCGGATGGAGCAAGAACAAGCTCCAGCGCGTCCGTGGCCGGCTCGTCCAGATCGGCTGGCTGCATTACGAGCCGGGCGCCAAGGAGCGGGCGTGCATCATGTGGGTCCTCGTCCCGGGAGGCGACGCGACGATCGATGACACGCCGCTCGGGGTCACGGAGGGGGACGACCTGATCCTCGCCGGCGACCCGGGAGCGCCGGGATTGATACCCACGGATGGGCCCGAATCCGGGACCAGTGCGGGTCCGAATGCGGGACACAAGCGGGCCCGAATCCGGGACACCTTCTCCCCTTCTCCTAGACCTATACCTTCTCCTCCTCCCTCTCCGCACGGGGAGGAGGAGGATTTGCGGAAAGGTCGGAAGAGGCAGAGCCGACGGAGGCGAGTCTTCGCCCAGGATGGCTCCGCGTCGCCCGATCCCGTCCGAGAGCGTCTGTTCTCGGATCTCGTCGCCCGGGCGTCTGCCTTGGGTGTCTCACTGGCGGAAGAGGCGATCCAGTCGGCGGTCTGCCGCGGAGCCTCGCTCGAGCACATTGCCGCAGTCTTGCAGCATGCCGCCGAGCCGCCGGTCTACCAGCATCCGGAGCGCGGGGCAGTCCGCCCCTGGGGAGGCGGTGCCGTCTGGACCCGTCTCGACAACCCATCGCACCTGATGAAGCCACCCTCGGAGGGCTGGGCTAGGCCCGACGAGGACTGGCAGAAACTCCACGCCAAGGCGCTCGACGCCGCACGGCGGGAGAAGGCCGCGGTCGATCGACAGACGCGGCAAACGGAGGCGGAGGCCTCGACCGAAGCCGAGCAGACGCGTCTGCGTCAGCTCGAGCTCCAGTTCGGCGATCAGGTCAATCGGCTGACGAATCGGGACGCGATCGAGCTCCTGCTCGCTCACGGCCCCAAGGTCAGCTCCTACCTGGTCGGGCACGTCCGCAAGTCCGGGACGAAGGGGCGCGTCGTTCGCGCCGCCCTGCTCAAGGCCTTTGCTGAGAAAGCGGGGTCGAACTGATGACCTACCTGCCTTCAGTTCAGATTAATCGTTTGAGAAGGCGGAGCCGGCTTGTCTGGATTCTCTTTCTGACTCGGCTCAATCCGAAACTCTTGTGCAGGGCGCTGAAGGTCAACCGGATCGCGACCAGCCGGCCCAATTGCGCCGGAGACCGGAATGAAGTCAGGATGCGTGGCCAAGGCCTGCGCGGCCCACGCTGCTCGCCTTCCACTCGTCATCCCAGCACGCCTTCGAGCAATCGCCTCCAGCTCGCGAGAAATCGCATCGAGGCGTTCCATGACCCTCTTCTCAGTCGTTGCGTTCACGAACTCTCGGACGCGCTTCTCAAGCTCGGGGCGGTCCAGCCGATCAATGGATTCGTCGCTCTGCTTTTTCAGCAAATGCCTCATCTCGCTCTCGCTCATCTCGAGAGGCGTGTCGCCCAAGCCGAACTCGTCGCGCGCGGGAACAGTCAGATCGCCGGCGATGTGCGGCTTGTCCGGGGGCCCGAGATCAAAGCCTGGTGCCGGGACCGATGCCGAACCGAAGTCCTGCGCCGTGAGTTGTTGGTGTCCTATGGCCAAGGCCACGCCGAGAAACGTCAGTACCCACAGACCCTTTTTCATAACCGGCCCCTCCGTGTGGTTGGAGAACAGCGAATCCAAGACAGCTTACCTGTTCCCACTCCAGCTTGCGAAGGCGAGGTGCGGTGATGGCAGCCGATCAAGCGACCGTGGACGTCTGGTTTCGGGGCGAGGAGATGGTCGTTGCGTGGGTGACGACCGAAAGCGTCACCGTCTATTGCGGCGACCACGTCCGGGGCACAATTGCGGCAGAGCTCTGCCGGCGCGTCTTCCGCGAAAAGCTGGTTCCCGAATCGGCCATCGATCAGGTCCTGCAGGTCCACCTGACCACGCCGGTCTGCGTCCGCGTGGCGGTTAATCTGTGGTGCCAGAGCTTGACGCTCAGCAACTCGCAAGTCTTCGTAGAAGAGGTTCAAACTCGAGCAGTCTTTCCGCTTTAATCACAAACGCCAAGTTCATGGGAATCTCTGTCTGGATTGCCGATGAAACGCTTGTGGGGACGGCCTCCACGACAATCGTTCCATCCGCCTTGTACATGGGCGCCGCGTACAGGACTCCTATTAGCCTAAGTCGGTCCCCAAACGCGATCCCGTTCTTTGAGCGATATGAACCCTCGTTCATGATGACAACTGGAGATCCACTCGATCCTGGAAAACATGCGATGTCAATCGCAAATTCCTTCCGCCCTTGATAGTCGAACAGGATGTTGGAAGCGGTCACTCCGCGACGAATGATCGGGAAGTTATTCACCTCATCTGCCAAGCCTAGTGGATACCCAGCCATCAAGACTTCTTCGACACCGAAGAGAGAGTTTCTCTCCTCGTCGGTCAAAAGGAAACCAGCTCCTAGAGGCGGTTGAACCATCGCCAAGCCTCGCGCCTGCAAATTGCTCATCAGCCCTGCCAAGCAGAATACGCACAGATCGACGGTAGGATCAGGGTGATCGATCCATTGGCTGCGGAACGGGTTAATTTCAACGGTCCCATGCTCCACTGCGCCTAGCCCCGAAATGTTAGCGCAGTGAAAGCGGAACGTTCCCGTCGTTGCTCCATCTACCACGTGCTTGTTCGTGACAATCGTTGGGATCGCCTGATCGCCTTCCTGGGCAAAGTCGAAGCGAAAGCCCGTGCCGACACCGTTGTCGCATTCGATTCGGACCGTCGAATAGAACAAACCCTCTGACATGGAACGCATGCTGACCATGTGGCACTCATCAGAATTGGCAGACTTGAGTCGAGCACTCGTGCCTGACAGCGGCGACGATAACAAAAGTTGACGCAACGGGAGTAGTGGGACTCGACGGTGCCGACCGTGAACTGGCGGAGAGAGCTTTCGAGTCTATCCGCCGTCGAACGTCAGGCAATCATGACTGAGATCATAGGAGGGGATGACCGCGATGGGTGAGACGAAAGAGCGACCGATCCTGTTCAGCCGTCCGATGGTCACCGCCATCCTGGAGGACCGTAAAACAGAGACGCGGAGGATCGCCCGGCTGAATCTCTCCGTGATGGACCCGCGGGGCCCGGACGGACCGGCCAAGGAGGGCCTCCGCGCCGAGGCCCGTCGAGCCGCCCTCAAGATCGCCGACTTCCAGGTCGGAAGGCGGCTGTGGGTCCGGGAGGAGCACTACCGCTACGGGCATTGGGAGCTGATCCCCGGCAAGACGACCAGGACGGGCCGCCCGAAGTGGAGGTTCGTCGCCGATCTCCCTGGAGTCACCTTCGATCCGCCGGCTCACTTTCGGAGGGCGATGAGCCGCTCCGATCCGGCCACGCCCGCCTGGCACAAGCGGCTGGCCCGCTTCATGCCGCGCCGGATGTCGCGGCTCTCCCTCGAGATCACGGCGGTCGGTCCGGAACGGTTGCAGGAGATCGAGGCGTGGGACGTCGTGGCAGAAGGCGTGGACGATCCGAGTTGGCATGATTCCTTCGACTATACGGGGCGCGACTTCATCGACTTCGGCGCCGCGATCAAAGCATTCGCCGGTCTCTGGGAGACCATCAACGGTCCCGAATCGTGGGACGCGAATCCCTACGTCTATGTGGTCCAGTTCCGAAGATTGGAGTCCTGATCGTGTCGAAGAGATTGAGCGTTGATGTCGTTAGGAAGGAACTGGAGCTGCTGGCGGCCGGCGCAAACGGTGGCGCCGTCGAGCTCGATCCCCATGGGGAGTGGCCAACCCTACTGCAGTATCTCCCTCCCGATCGCACCGAGGTGTTCGCATGGGCGGTTCGGGATCGGTTCTTTCCGAACGACGTCGATGGGACGTTTCTGTTCTCTATGACGTCAGCGTCAAAGTGGGAGACGTTCGAGTCTCTGGCGAACGAGATCTGCAAGGAGCGGAAGCGTCTGGATCAGATGGCCTCAGTCAGAGCCGGAGGGACGTGATGGAGCGTCAGACACCCGCAATTGAGACACGTCGCCGGACCTGCCCGATTGTGGGTTCCGGGACGAGTACTCCGTCGCCGAGGACCGCTGCGCCCGGTGCGAAGCCCCGTTTGAGACGCCCCTTGATCCGCTGACGTCCGGCGTGGCTCACTGCGGCGTCTGCGACACCTTCTGGCGACAGTCGTTCCTGATCGATGTCGTCTGCCCCGAGTGTGGACAGAGAGTGTGCATTGCTCGACGTCTGGAAACCCTCTTGGCCATGAAGTGAAGGACGGGCCCCGTCATGAAGACCATCGAAATCGGATCCGCCGGCGGGAAGGCGTTTGCCCTCCCCCTCGATGCCGTGACGCAGACGATCGCGATTCTCGCCAAGCGGGGTGCGGGCAAGGCGGACGACAACTCAGAGAGAGAGATGGGGGGATTCAAGCCCTATTTCAGCCCTCACCTTCAAGGCGTGCTCGTTCCTCTTCCAAGGCGCGTATCCATTCGGGCATCGACTCGGCATGCGTCGTCGCAATTCGCTGAGCCTCTGCCTTTGTCTGTTCCTCGATCGAGCTAACGGCCGACTCATATTCCTTCCAAGTGTTACGACAGGCCTTCACCAGAGGTCCGGCAACGGGAAGAGTTTCGCTAAGATTCATTATCAAGAAGTAGATGAACGATGAAGCGTACTTCTTGGTAGAGACGACCGCGAAGAGCGATCCAGTCTTGGACCGCTTGAGCATGTTCATGACCCGCCGCAATGCCGCTTGAAGCCTGGCACCGTCCAGCTCGGGGATTATTGCTACCTGTTCTAGAATCGCGATGAGTTTGTCGATCAACGCGTTCAGCCCGTGCTGGGCACGAAACTTGTTGAACAAATCATCGACGTCGATCGACTCGCCGAACCGCGGATCGTCCCAAAGATGCAGTTCGACTACCGGCCTGACGGCGACGCATGTCAAAAGTGCATTCTCAACCGTTGCTTCATCCGACACGATGCCATCGCTGATCACGAAGAAGCCTCGGGCCCTCATATCGATTTTCACCAAATCCAGCGCGGCCGACAGTTTCTGAAGCCAGTGGGGTTCCCCCCTTACGGTCAAAAGTTTCTTTAAGCCTGCGATCGCCTGCTTCAAATGCTTGAAGTACTCAGTGAGTTCGGATCTTCCGGCGGCCGCATGTTCCACGTCTTTCAGTGAGGCAACCAACGCCTGAGTTGCCCGGTTCAGCTCATCGATGTTGGGGGTTGAGACCCGGTTCGAAAGTGCCATGCCTGCCCTGAGTTCTTGTCTGAGTCAGTGACTTCGATCCGCAGTGGAGAGTGTATCGAAATAGCCAACGAGATCGCTGTCGCCACGGATCACCGCATTCCCATCAGCCCGTGGGAGGTCGCAAACATTAAAAACCCAGAGAGCACCGCAGAAGTACATCCCCTAAGGTGTTCTGCACCTTAATGATAAGGCACAGGGCGGCGGCCCAGGAGGCGAATCCGGCACCGAGCAGTCTCGAGCTGCGGGAGTGGCTCCGGAAGAAGCTCAGCAAGGCCGAGAACGAGATTCTCGACGTCCTGGTCGCTGCGGCGGGCGATCGCCCGAGCGCAACTCAGATCGCAGAAAAAAACGTCAAGCGGGTATTCGGCCGATGCTGGCGGTTTCAACAACGCTTTGGCCCGGCTGCGGTCTCTCGAGGCGGCGGTGGGGTATGAGCGGGACGGCGGGGCGCGGGCTCACCCGGCATTCTTTGAGGGGTGAACTCAAGTTCTGGTGAGCTGACCTTTGCATCGGGGGCATCTGTAGCGCGTGATACCCTCCGTGGGATTCACGGAGGGACGACAGAATTGTTGTGAATCGGGCCTTGCGGTGGGGGGCTGCTATCGCGCTGAATGCGTGGCGTTGGGCCGTACCAGAGGAGTTTGTGAGATTTGGGCTTGCAGTGAGGGGGCTGATAGCTCGTTTGATGGGCTCGTGACGTCGTGGGCGTGACGGCAAGGCAACTTGGCCTTGCAGGGGGAAAACCCTAGGGCGCTGAATACTCGGCGACGGGGGTTGTGGCGGAGAAGTGGTAGCGCGCGAAATGTCGGGCAGGGGGGAGGAACGCCCGCACGGCGCAATCAACTCACCGTGGGGTAAGGAGAGGATTCTCCGAATTGTCAGTGATTTCTAGGGCGTCGGGGTTGTAGCGGAAGGATCGCTAGCGATCAGCATCGCGCCCATGACGAACCAAACCCGAATGGAGTTCGAGATGAGTAACCGGATGGAGTCGAGCATGAAGTCGGGAACGAAGCAGGGTCGCCGCCGGCGTGTTGCACCGCGCCCCACACCTACCCCTCCCTGGTGGAGCCGATGGAAACCCACGGTTCAGGGGCTCCGGGAGGGATTGGGGCGTTTCCGGGCGATCATCACGCGTGTTGATCCCAAGGTCTGTCTGGCGATGATCGAGCTCTTGGTGGCGCTGATCGGGCTCGCAACTTTGTTGCTCAAGGTTTACTACCAGGTCAACTGATCGTGATGCCGGAGATGGCAGGAGCGGAACGCCGCTCGTTCGGGTGATGAAATTGGTCGGAAGTATCGGCCACTGTCATTTCGTGGAACCTCGGATCGGACGTGAGTATGCTCCGTGCCTTCTTTTGACGCTCAGCGGGAGGGCCCAATGGCAGATACGACGTTCCCCACGAAGAAAACCGTCAAGGGGGTGTGGTTACTTGATGAGCAGCAGTTGCGGGAGTTGGATGGGATTCTGGACGAGGCCTTTGAAGTCATGATGGACATTCACAAGGCCACCATTCTGAAGAATCAGAAGGAACAGGTCGCGTGGACGGAGAAGAGATACTTCCGCAATCCCGAGGAGAAGGAGAAGGCGATCGAGGATGCGAAAGAGCAAGAGAAGAAGCGGGCCGTCGAGAAGAAGCGCCGTGAGATCCGGTTCATCGGTGTATCGGACAAGAAGTGCTTCGAGTCATTCAAGGAGGCCTTTTCCAGCCATGAGATGACCGAGGAAGAGCCAACAGGTTTCAAAGTCACCATGACAACATGGGGCGCCCGTCTCGATGTGACACTGGGAACGTTCTGGTTCGAGAACCTCAGCGGGCAGATCGAACCAGACAACAACAAGTCCTTATCCGAGTGTTTGGTATCTCTGGGAAACTGGGCTGATCGAACCAGACAGCCCAAGTGGATTCACCGTTGGAGGCATGGATACGTAGGTCTCGTTCTGGGAACGATCTTCCTGACAACTATGGCCCTCCTGTGGGTTGTGCAGAGCGGCACGACGACGCGCCTAACAGCCTTGGGCAAGAAGCTCGAAGGAATCATGAGGTCCGGGGTGACGGACGAGAATCGCAATGAGGCAATCCACCTGCTCATTCAAAGGGCCGTGAACGCCCCCGTTGTGGAATATGTCGCAGAACCTCACACCGTGTATCGCATGGGGCTTGTCGTTGCGATTGGGGCGATCGTTGTTTGGTTCCTGTTCAGGCCCCCACGAAATGCAATTGCGCTAGGGCAGGGACGCAAAATCTATCGGCGACACATTCGAAAAATATCCCTGGTGGACCGGTTCTTCGTCGGGGTCGTTGTGTTGGGGTTGGTTCCAACTCTGGTTTGGGATTGGGTACTGCGCCTACTTCAGGGCGCTGGGGGGTAGAATCGAGGAGGGGTAACCCTCATCCAAGACCGTCTTCACACGTCCCCATCGTAAGAGGTAGTGGTCAGGGCGACCGGCCACCGCCATCTCCCTGACGCATCGCTGGATGCAGCGACGGTAGTCGGGGTCGATGCGGAAGGCACAGCGGTGCTCGGCGAACTCCGTCGTCAGCGTGGAGCTGAGGGCCAGGATGACGATGTCGCACTGGCCGGGAGGGTATTTCCCCAGATCCTCGCCGAAGGACTTCTCCAGCGTGCGGATCGGCACTCATTCATCGGGCCAGCTCCAGTGGTCCATGCGGTCCGGCCAGTCTCCCTGCAGGATGCAGCTTGAGACCATGGAGTACTCGGGGCCGATCATCCCATCGCGCTCGGCCGGGCCGAAGGCGTACTGACGGACAACGGTCCGCTTGCGATCGGCGTACCACGCCTTCCACTCGGCATGACTTGACGGAGGGCCGCTGTGCAGCGAGCCGAGGAAGAGCCGACGCACAGCGCGAGCCATGAAGGCGCGGTTGTCTGGCGTGAGAAGCGACATGCGAACAACCTCCGTGATTCGCGGTCGGAGGCAGCGTAGCGGGCAGAAAATGGCATGTGAAATCCGCGTGGAATCCGGGCCGTACCGCACGCGTCTGGCATGCCATTGCGGCAGCCGCCCGACCGAGGGGGTCCTTCCCGCGGCCACCCCCCGGCCGACCCACAGCGGAGCGGCAACTTTGAGGGACACACTTTCTTTCCCTCAACGACCTCGAACGGAGATGGCGTCACAGATCGGGCCGTCGACGACGCCGGATCCGGAAGGCCTCAAATAGCTTCGGCTTCTCCTCGCGGTCGATGGGCTTGATCCGACAAGCCTGATATCGGAGCCAAGGCTCCTGGTACCCTGGGCTGGCCGGGTCGCTGAATCCTGGCGGCATGGAGCTCTGGAGCTTCTTTCGGAGCCGCGCGTCCTCCTTGCAGTGAATCACTGCGGCGATCACGAATCTCTCAAATATGTCACGGACGGCATCTTCCGTAGGAGGCTCAAGCGAGAGCAGCTTCTCCCTGATGACTTTTCGCGGGACGACATGCTCGTGGCGGAGCTGCTTCTTCCAAGCCCCTCGCGTCGTAGTCGTCCGCTTCAGATACACCCGGCGCGCTCTCGCCGTCCAGTACCTGCAGCCGCCGTGTTTCCCGTCGAACTCAGTCCAGTACCACATCGCCCGCTTCAGCACGGCACCCTTCGTTGGGTCCGCAACTGGTGCTGTGAGGATAAACGTGACATCCCTGATGATCTCGTCCTTCGAGTGGTACTGCCCGACCAAATCAGCTGGTGCCCGCGTCATTCTCGGGTTTCTCGCTCGTATGGCTTGTCGATGTTGATGAGGACCTCTTTGAGCCCGCCCCGCTCGGCGAACTCTCGCATCAGCTGCGCGACCGACGTCTTGTTCCGGGCCGCGTAGAGCTCGAGGGCCTTCTTCTCTTTCAGGGTGACTGTCGTTTGGAGCCTCTTGAATCCGAAGGGGAGTCCCATTGCGCGCACTTTCTCCGTGGACCTGTCTTGCCTGGTTCGCAGTGCTGCACCGCGAATGTCTCTTGCCACAGAGATGAGCCAAGGAGGGCCGCTCCATTTTCCGTGCTTTTTCCCATCTGTCGAGACGAACGTGCTGAAAACCCTGCTGGGACTCATACCGCTGCTGCAGTCCTGGTACGTCGGGGCTCCGCCGACGTCACCCGCTGGCACGACCAACGCCACCGACCGCGCCGGAGCCCTTCGAACTGCCCTCCTGATCTTCGTCTTGGCCGGCGGAGCTGCCTCCGCGACCTACCTGCAGGCGAACGTCACTGTCCTCGGCCTGGGCGTCGCCGGCGCGGCGACCGCGGGCTACGTGCTGGAGATCCTCCGCCGGAAGGCCAAGGACTATCTCGCCCTCTACCCCACGCTCGAGCAGACCGAGCCGGCAAGCCCCTTCCAAGTCTTCGAACAAGCCGTCCCGCTCCTGGGCCACGATCCCGATCCGAAGATCACACGAATCCGCCTCAATCTGGATCCGGACGCGCCCAGGCCGATGAGCCCGTTCCTGCTCCTCTTTGCGTTCCTCTGTCTCGCCGGCGTCGCGATGGCCTCTCCACCTGTCGCGGTGATCTCCGGGCCGTCCGGGGGGATCCCGGGGGACAAGATCGTCCTGGATTTCAGCCGCTCCACCGGAACGGTGTTCCGCGTTGACGTGCTGAAGCGGGGCGAGAGTGACGCCACCACGCATTTCGAGGTGGCGGTCGACGGGAAGTCGGTCGACATCCCGAGCTACCCGGGCATCTACGACGTGACGCTCACGGTCGCGAACGAGGAAGGGATCGCGATCAAGAAGAAGACTGTCACGATCCTCAACCTCTCGCCGACGCCGAGCCCGCCCGATCCCGCGCCGCAGCCCGAACCGGCGCCGCCGGCACCACAGCCCAAGCCGGTTCCCCCGAGCCCGCCCGCTCCGACTCCTCCGGCCCCCACGCCGCCCCCGACTCCGCCTGCTCCGCCGGAACCGTTCTCCCGGACGGTCGATTCGGTGCCGCCCGGTTCGTGCGTGACGCCGTGCAGACGAACGTCCAGGGCCCGCAGCGAGCCGCGGAGGCCCTGAAGGTCGCTGGAGTCTGGGAAGGCGTCTCCGCGGCGATCGCCGCCGGCACCGTCCGCGGGATGAGCTCGATCCTCTCCGCCGTCATGACGGCGAATCAGACAGCCCTCGGCACCGACGGAATGCTTCGGTGGAAGGCCTTCGGCACCGTCCTCGGGGCGAAGCTCAAGGAGCTCTACGACACCGGGACACTCAAGACGTCCGAGGACTGGGCCACCCTCATTGACGAGGGAGCCCAAGGCCTGCGAGCCGTGAAATGAGGCACCTCGTCGAGTTCCTGCTCGATCTCGCTTTGCCGATCGCTTGGCTCGCCGTCCTCGTCCTGGTCGCTCTGAACATCGCCGCGCACGTCCGCATCGACGCGCGGCTCAACGATCCCCCCTCTCTCCCCTGCCATGACTGAGCCCCGCCCCCGCTCGATTCGCGACCTGGTCGTCGCCGTCCTCCTGGCCTCGCTGGGGATCGGCTCGATCTCCGTCGGCACGATCAACGTCGAAGTGAACCGCGACGTCACGCCGGTCGAAGCCCGCAACGGGTGGGATCCGAGCCTGGTCGACCCGAACACGCCGGCCACCGAGCTCCGGGCTGTCGGAACGCTCAATGACACGGGCAAAGGGGCCATCGTCAAGCTGTGGGACTTCAGCAAGGCGATCAACGGCGGCAGGCACTTCCCTATCTTCCGCCAGCTCATCGGCGACTGCGTCGCCAACGGCGCCGCGAACGCCATCAATTACCGGCAGGCGGTCCAAATCGCCCGCGAAAACCCGGACCTCGAGTTCCGTCCCGCCAACCGGCCCTGGATCTACGGCGTCTCCCGGTGCGATCCGGAGATCGGCAAGGGGCGGCTCGGCCGCAGCGACGGATCTGTCGGAGACTGGGCGCGCCGCGCCGTCGAAATGCGGGGCGTCCTGGCCGATGACCACCCGGACGTCCCCCCGTACTCCGCCGCTGTCGCGAAGGAATGGGGCTTTAAGGGGGCTCCGCAGAAGTTCTACGCGATCGCCAAGGACTTCCCCGTCCATGGAACGGCCAAGGTCACCACCTACGAGGAGGTCCGCGACGCCCTGGCCAACGGGTATCCGGTCACGATCGCCTCGAATGTCGGCTTCGACATGCAGCCGGTCGTGCGGGACGGCAAGCACTGGGGCAAACGCTCCGGGAGCTGGAATCATCAGATGTGTCTCATCGGGATCGACGACACGGCCACCTCGCCGTTCGATCGCAAGACCGGTGCGGCGTACTGTCAGAACTCCTGGGGCGAGTCCGCCCACGGCCAGCCGGCTGACGACGCCCCTCCGGGCGGCTTCTGGATCGACCGAACGTCGATCGAGAAGATCGTCGGGCAGGGCGACTCCTGGGCCTTCTCCAGCTTTGAGGGGTTCAAGCCCCGCGATCTCAATTTCAACGTCTTCGGCGCCGGTCCGCCGGTCGCCGTCGCCCACTTCCCGACCGAGGCCGCTCCGCTGGCCCCGCTCTCCGAGGCTCTTTGCGGCCTGCAGGGGGGCTACGCCCAGATCCTGGGTGGCTCGGCCTCGCTCGCTTCCGCTCTGACGCTCCTGATGGCGGCTCGTCGCCGCCGGCGGAGTGCCACCACTCTCGCCGCTTGAGGTCCTTCCGTGTCCCGAATGCTCCGTTCGCTCTCCGTCCTCGCCGTGATCGCCCTGGTCTCCACCGGGGCCCACGCCGCGGGCCCCGAGGCCTTCAACGTCTTCACTCCGCAGGTCGCTGCGTCCGCCGCGCCGGTCGATTTCAACGTCTTCCAGGCTCCGGCGATCGCCAAGGTCGCTCCGGCTCTGCCGAAAACGGTGACGGTGGCCACCGCGGCGCCCGCAGCCGGCCACTGGGAGTGGCGGAAGGTCTGTAACGGCCGCGGGAGCTGCTTCAACCAGCTCGTCTGGGTCACACATTAAGGATCCCGCCGCCGCGGACGTCGTCGCCGGCCGGAGCGGATGACCTCTCCGGCCTCCTTTGAGGCCCTGTCATGCCGCTCCTCTCCACGGAAGCCCCTGAATCCCCCGCCCGCACCGACGTCGACGCCTGGCTGTGCCAGGAGGACGCCCTCGTCTGCGGAATGGACCATCCCGCCTCGATCGAGGCCCGCGAAGGCTATCTCCGCGGGATCCGGGCGGCCGCCGACGCCACCTGGCACGACGGCATCACCCAGAAGGAGTGGCGCCGGCGGACCCGGGAGGAGTACTTCCGGACGAATCCGGTCGTCTGCCTCATCGTGAAATGGATGATCGGCCGGCTCATTGCCTGGGCGATCGACAAGCTCCTCGAGCTCTACACCCGCCAACCGAGATTCGCCCCCCACCATGGCTGATTGGACGATTCCCGCCGACCTCCCCGCCGGCGTCCGATCGTGGTGGGCAGCCATCATCGAGCAGCTCCGCGAGACGGAGCGTCTCAGCGGGGCCCAGCCGATCCACGTCCGCCTCCTGGCCCAGTCGCTCTATCAGTACGACTGGATCACGGAGGAGATCAACACCCGCTCCACGCAGATCGACGAGCTCCACAGCGAGTCGACGGTCAAACGCCAGGTCTCGCCGGAAGTTCGCGCGCAAGCGGAGCTGCTGGAACAGATCCGGCGGCTCCTGAAGGACCTCCACCTTGACTCCCTCGCCGCAGACGCCGGTGACCCACTCGAATCGCTTCGCCGGCGAGTGGAACAGCGCGCTCACGAAGTTCGATGCAACAGCAATTAAGCAGCTCGAGGGGCTGCTGAGGCGGGCCACGAAGCCGCTCGACACGCTCGCGGACCTCGCCGACATCGCCAATGGTGAAGAGCTCGAGCTCCTCGTCACGGCCCTCAAGAAGCGGGATCCGCTGGAAGGCCTGAGCGGCTACGAACGCCGCAAGGCCCGTTCCGCCCAGCGGGAGAAACAGAACTCCCGCTCCGGTCGCGAAATCGGCCCGCTTCCCGAGGTGAAGGATCCGGAACGCCGCGCCCGGTGCGAGCATGATCTCCGTCTCTTCCTGCTGACCTACTTCCCGCAGGCCTTCCCGCTCCCGTTCGGCGATGATCACCTCGACGTCATCCGCAACATTGAGGCGGCCGTCGCCGAGCAGAAGATCTTTACGCTGGCCATGCCCCGCGGATCGGGGAAAACGACCATTTGCGAAGGGGCGGGCGGGTGGATCGCCGCCTACGGCAAGATGCCATTCCTGATGATCGTCCACGCCACGGAGGACAAGGCCGTCGCCGGCCTCGAGAAGATCAAGGCGGAGTTCGAAAAGAACGAACTCCTCGCCGAGGACTTCCCCGAGGTCTGCTACCCGATCATCAAGCTCGAGGGGATCCGCAACCGGGCCAAGGGCCAGGTCCTGAACGGTCTCCCGACGGAGATCATGTGGAAGGACCAGGAGATTCGCTTTCCGACGGTCCCCGGCTCGAAGGCCTCCGGCCTGATCTTCACCTCTCACGGGATCGATTCGGCGATGCGCGGAGCGAACCGCCGTGCTCCGGACGGGCGACGGATTCGCCCCAACTTCATTCTGATCGACGACCCCCAGACGGACTCGAGCGCGAAGTCCCGCGACGAATGCACGAAGCGGCTCGAGATCATCACGAAGGGGATCAAGGGGCTCGTCGGGCCCGGGGAGTCCCTCGGCGGCGTGATCCCCTGCACGGTGATCCAGCCCGGCGACGTCGCCCACACGCTGCTCAACTCGAAGCTCTATCCCGACTTCAACGGGAAGACGTACCAGCTCCTCTACGGAGAATCGAAGCGGATGGACCTGTGGCAGCAGTATGCCTCGCTCCTCCGCCTCGAGAAGGAAGAGAAGCGGCCCTGCATCGAGTCCCGGGATTTCTACATCGCGTACCGGGCCGAGATGGACGAGGGGCTGCGGGCCGGCTGGGAGTACCGGAAGCAGGCGCACCACGTCTCGGCGATCCAGTACGCGATGGAGCTGTTCCTGTTCGAGCCGGACTACTTCTACGCGGAGGGGCAGAACGACCCGCAGGACCCGCGGGCGGCCGATGACAAGTTCCTCCGCGCCGACGACATCGCCAAGAAGGTCACGAACTACATCCGTCGCCAGGTCCCGCTCGACGTCCGCTGGATCACGGCCCACATCGACGTGCAGAAGAACCTGCTCTTCTACAAGGTTATCGGCTGGACGCCGAACTTCAGCGGGTACGTCCTCGAGTACGGGACTTTCCCCGAGCAGCTCCTCTCTCACTTCACCGCCCGCCAGGCGAGCCCCACGCTGGCCGACATTTTTCCGGGCTCCTCTGTCGAGACCGCCCTCTACAAGGGGCTCGAGGCGGCGTTCCGCCAGCTCTTCACGACGGAATACCTCCGGATCGACGGTCTCAAGTGCCGGCTGTCGATCCTGGGCGTCGACGCGAACTGGCAGACGAAAACGGTGAAGAAGGCCTGTGTCGAGTCCCCCTGGGCGGGCTCGATCATGCCCATGCACGGCAACTTCATCGGCCCGAACGAGTGCCCGATCTCGGAATACAAGAAGCGGGAGGGGGAGTTCATCGGCGACGAATGGATCATCGCGGCCAAGAACGGCATCCGGTACACGCGGTACGACTCGAACTACTGGAAGACGTTCGCCGGCCGCCGCCTCGCCTCGCCATACCCGAATCCCGGCTGCCTCGTCCTCTACGGTCCTGAGGGAACCCGCCACACGCTGCTCTCGCGCCACCTCGACTCGGAAATCCGAACGCCGACGACCGGAAAGCGGACTGTCGATCAGTGGGACCTCCGGCCGGGCGAGTCAGAGAACCACTGGTGGGACAACGCGGTCGCGAACTGCGTCCTGGCGTCGATTTCCGGGGCTCAGACGACGCAAACGGAACGGAAGCAGGTCCGGGAGGAGAGAGAAATACACTTCTAGGCTATTCTTCGCTCTGTCGTCACACTTCCCAAAGCGAGTCCGTCTTGTAATGGCTTCGGAAGAATGCCACCAAGGCATCAGCCTTTGGCTTTATGTCTTTGTATTCCGCGGCGAATTTATTTGCCACAGAATAGGGCGTGAAGCTGCCTAGGTCGTCAGCAGACGGGAATAGCTCCGGAAGCCTTCTCGCCTCTGCCTCAAGAATCTTGAACATTTTCGTTTTGTTGTCGTGCACGGCGTCCAAGATTTCCTTTGTAAGTCGAATACATTCGGTAGGCAGCAAGGGGTTCTCGGTCATCTTCTGCAGTCGCCCGACAGTTTTCGCATAAGCGTTCGGGAGGTGAATCTGTTCTTGCTTGTATTCCTGCCAGTTCTCCTTCAGGAATTTACGGCGACTCTCCACCTTCTTTCTGACATCGTCCGGAGAAGACTTTCGGGGAGTGTCGATCAATTCCCAGCCGGCACTGGGCAACACAAGGCCGCTCGCACACTTTGCGGAACTGTACGGTCTTTTGCCCTCGTCTACCTTGGTATTGAAAAAGCAATTGGCATAGCTGTCTGCCAAAGACACGGCGTTTGCGACGATAAATTCATTGTACGCAAACAGTTCTCGTAGCTCAATTTCGTCTTTTCCGATAAACATGCTGACAAGCTGCTTGGCTGCTGCCAACTGCTCCTTGAACACCTCAGTTCTGAGTGGTTGCAACAGGGTCCGGCTCGCGCTTCGGTAAGTCTTTACCGTTACAACGGAGAGGCAGATCCAAAAGGCACACTGAATTATTATCTGCGTAATGTCGATCCAGTCCTTCTCGTCCCCACCAGTGGGCTGCGGGGAAACTGCGGCAGCCCACAGACTTGAGTGCATCGCCAAAAGTGCAATGGCTGTAGTGCCCGCGACTACCAGAACTCGCTTGGTCTTCATGGTTTTGCAATGTGCGAAAAGTGTCGAGATTGGGTGTTAATCCTTGCCATTTGCCGTCGGGAGTTAATGCGGACTCGCGAAGGTGAGACCGCTGGAGCCGGCCTTGGAAGTGCAACGGAATGCTCAATCTGGTCGCCCCCTCCCCTGCTTCGGGCTAGCGAAGATCCGACTTCGGCTCAGGGCAATTCAGGATACAAATGCGGGATGTGCGCCCGCGGAGCCGTAGCTGCTGGGGACGACGAGGTCATTTAGGTGGTTTGCTCGTGGAATCATCTTTGGGGGCTGCAGGATCCTTCTTCTCAGTGGCGTCCTGCTTTACTTCAGCTCTCGGTGTTATTGTGTACGTCCACTGCCCGTCTTTAATTTCTTTGTCAACCTTCCAGGTGAGCCCTGGCTGCCCGAAGGGGTTTGTACGTATTATGGTTTTGTCTCCAATAACCCACGTATTGACATCCGTGCTGTTTCCTCTTGCCCACGGTTGCGAATAGATCCAACCTTCGATGTCAGCGGCAGACTTCTGCGCGGCGATGTGCTCTTCCATTCTTTTTGCGCGAGCGGCTTCAGCTTCATTCGCAATAGCAGTGAGACTAGCCCTCAGTGCAGCCCCCTGTCTGTCGAACACCTCAGAGGACGCAATCTTCAGCTTTTCTATGAGCTGTTCATTCTGCTTCATGTGTGCTGCCTCAGCCTCAGTTGCGATGGCAGCAAGACTCGCTCGAAGCGCAGTGCCCTGCTTCTCGAACAGTTCGGTGGATGCGCCCTGCAATTTGGTAATGAGCTGCTCCAGTTGCTTCGTGCGAGCGGCCTCAGCGTCAGTTGCGATAGCTGCAAGGTTGGCTTTCAGTGCAACTCCTTGTGTTTCGAACACCTTGGTGGATGCTGCCTGCAATTCAGCCGTGAGGTGTTCAATCTGCTTCGTACGACCGGCCTCCGCCTCGATCGACGCAGAAACGAGACTAGATTTCAGCTCGGCCGATTGCATTCGAAACATCTCCATCGCCAGCTTGCGATGTTCTGCAAGTTCGCCATGAAATCCGTTCAATGGATTGACCCCGGTCCGATTCGCATCGTTCGCGATCGAAGATGTGGTTGGAATCAAGTAGGGCAATCCGGCGACTATCAGTACGAACATTGCTAAGAAGACTGTGAATCCTCCGCGAAATGCTGCCCGCCCCCGAGCCGATCTGTCTACTGAGTCAACCCAGCGAACAGGGACACGTGATCCGACGATGTCGTCTGGGGAAATCTCGTCGACTTCGTGAAGAGGCTTGCCCTCGGACGTGACAAAGCCTTTGACGATGTACTTGTCACCGCGATTAAATGGCTTGAAGTTCAGATCGACTATTTGATGAGGATTCGACGGACTAGGCTTGCTGTCAAAGCTCATTTTATGATGACGATCCTTCGATATCTCTTCGATGTGAATGAACCTGTGTCCGTCGGGGAGGGTGAGGCCCCAGTTGAAGATCTCGTGGTTCATCTCTGAATCATTGATTAGCACAACTCTCAGCAATGACAGATTCTTGTAGGTGTGGCTTCGATCGCCTTCCTCAACCAACACGTTTGCGCGGATTTGTGATGGGGCGGCGCCGGCGAGAATACCATCAAGAGTGGTCTGACGCACAACTTTCGGCAGCCTCGCTTTCCAGTAGTCGTAGCCGATCTTCAAGGTGGTTGCGCCGATACTTCCGCCAGCGAGTCCCTGAAGAAATCTCAGCCAATTATCGCCCATTCCTCCCTCCACGTCGTCGTCCGGTCCCTCATGGGAGGTGCCGGCTTGACCCTAGAAAAGTGCGTCACCGAGTGTCGCACGCATGGCCACTCCGGAAGACTATACTGTTGAGATCGCCCGTCTGGAACGGCTGCTCAATGCTGGCGTCACGTCCGGAAACACGGACGGTCGCTCCGCGACGTTCGACTTGGCGGCAATTCGGCAGCGGCTCGCGGAGCTGAAATCCGCTCAGTTCACGGCTGGGCTCGGGGACGGTTATTACCGGCCCCGCAACGCGACCATCGACCTCTCGGGGGCCTGATGGGACGCTTCACCAACGCCTGCCGCGCTTTCGGCCGGTCTCTCTTCGGCTACGGGTACGACGCCATCGCCCCGTCCAACAAGCGAGAGCGGATCCAGGTCCACAACGGGACCGAAGACGAGATTCTGAAACAGCAGGACCGGGCCTCGCTGATTTCGGTCTCCCGCACGCTCCACCGGAACTCGTCCATCGTCCAGTGGATGGTGGAGCGGCACCTCGATTTCGTCTCGTCGTTCACGTACCAGTGCATGCACCCCGACAAGGGGTTCAAGCGCGCCGTCGAAGAGCTCATCCGGGAGCGGTCGAAGCGGGAGAACGCCGACGTCACCGGGCGATTCCGCCTCGACAAGATCGTCCGCCTCTCGGAGTGCTCGAGGACGACGGACGGAGATCTCCTCCACGTCCACCTCGCCAGCAACAAGATCCAGACCATCAGTGGTGACCGGATCCGGAATCGGGACGGCGCGGACCAGGACGACTGGATCAACGGCGTCCGGCTGCGGAAGGACGGCTCCGTCCGCTCCTATGGGATCTACCGTAGGAAGTACGGGGGGTATGAGTGGGAGCGAGAGCTCTCCGCGGAAAACGCCTTCCTGCACGGCTATTTCCGCAGGGGCTCGCAATACCGCGGGATCAGCCCGCTCGCGTCGGCCTGCAACGGACTCCGCGACATCTACACGACGATGGAGCTGGCCCGCGCCAAAATGAAGGTCGGGCAGATCTTCGCTCTCGCGCTGACCTCTGACCCGAACCCGATCCCGGGCGTGCCGGACATTGCCGGCAACGCGACAACGCAAGAGACGCCGCGGGGCGACGGGACCACCGTCCGAACAACCAAGGTCGACTTCGGCGCCGGGCCCCAGGTCCTGCAGCTCCGCGGGAACGAGAAGGCGGAGTTCCTCGAATCCAACGCCCCGGGCAGCGGCTTCCTGGATCTTCACGAAGCCGAGATCGCCGTGGCCCTGAAGTGCCTCGATCTGCCCTACAGCTTCTTCGACGAGAGCCACACGAATTTCGTCGGACAACTGGCCGCTCTGCAGTTGTACAAGGTCGCGTGCCGCACCAAGCGTGATGACAACATCGAGCTCCTCGATTGGCACACCGACCGGTGGCTCACGAATGCGGTCCTCTCCGGTGACCTGACTCTCCCCCGGGGGATGACGGTTGACCAGGTCCCGTACGCGTGGATCCCGATCGGCCTCCCGTGGTGGGACAAAGCCAAACAGATCCGCAGCGAGCTCGCCGCAATCTCCGGTGGCCTGGGCAACCCCCAGGAGACCTGCCGCGAGATGGGGGGCGAGTTCGAGCACAACATCGACCAGATGGCTGCCGCCCTCGAGTACGCCGACGAGAAGTTGTCCCGCTTCGGCGTCCGTCTCCGCTGGGACAACCCCACGCCAATCAACGTCCTGCCCGTCGCTGAGCCCGTGGAAGCTCCCGAGTCATGACCACCGCCATTCCCGCCCGACCGCTCAACTTTCACCGCGGATCCCTCGCCAAGGGCCTCGCGGCGGGCGAGCTGCCGCGCGTCGAGCGGGACGGGGGGAACCAGGGGGCGGGGCTGATCCGCGGTTTCTCGCTCATCTCCCGCGGCGAAGCCCTCGGCCATCGCTTCTGGATCGATCAGACGATGGTGGGACAGGTCCATAACGCGACTCTCGAGGCGGGTGACAAGGGCCTCAAGGTGCGATTCACGCACCCCAGCCTCTCCGCAGATGGCCTCGGCACGTATCTCGGCCGCGCCGTCCGTCGGACGAAGGCCGAGGACGAAGCCTACGTTGACCAGGCATTCGCCGATCTCCACTTCAGCAAGACCGCCCACACCGCTCCCGATGGCGATCTCGCGTCGTACGTCATGGACCTGGCGGAGAACGAGCCCGATCAGTTCGGAGCCAGCATCGTCTTCCTGCACGACGGTAAGGCGGAAGAGGAGTTTGCGCTCGCCCACGGAGCGTTCTGGGACGAGGACCCGTACTACGGCCCGTTCCTGAACTTTGCGAAGTTCCAGTCCCCCGACCCGCTCAACGTCAACAACTACCCGCATTGCCGGCTGGCCGATCTCCACGGCGCCGACGTCGTCGACGAGCCCGCCGCCAACCCCGGGGGACTGTTCCACCGGAAGGCCTCCGCCGCCCACGAGGCGAATGCCCTCGCGGCCTTCGCTCTCGGTCTCAAGGGGGCCGAGCGCCCCACCCTGACCTCTCTGAACATGGATCCCGATCGGGTCCAGTCGTTCGTTTCCCGTTTCCTGGATCAGAACGGGCTCGTTCTGGCCCGAAAGGATGACTCCATGTCCACCGCCGCTTCCTCGACTCCTGCTGCTCCGGCTCCCGCGGCGGCCCCGCCGGCCGTCACCCCGCTCGCTGCTGGCACGCTCCCCACGACGGCGCCGGCCGCCGAGAAGCCGGCCGATACGGCCCCAGTGATGATCACCCGCGACCAGCTCGGAGCCTGGACGGCGGAGTTCGGCGCCGAGAACGCGGTGAACTGGCTGGCAGCCGGCCACGACCTGGGCGAGGCCCGCCGGCTCCACAACGCCGCTCTCCAAGAGCAGCTCGCCGCCTCCCGCAACGAGACGAAGGAGCTTCAGGAGCGTCTCGCCTCGGCTCGCGTCGGGGAAAAGGACGCCCTCTCCGCCGACGCTGAGTCGGTCGACAAGGAGAAGCCTAAGGCCGATCCGGACGCGTCCGCTGTCGATCGCCTGACGGCGGCGAACGAGGCGCGGCTCAATCGGACTGCCAAGAAGTAACTGCCGCCCCCCAATTCACGAGAGAGCGGGATCCCCTGCCAGAGGCTTCCCCTCGGTTCGACTGACTCGCCTCTGGCTCTCCATCGCGTTCCCTTCCTGAGGTTTCTCCATGGCTCGCCCCACTCTTCTCGATATGGCCAAACTGCGGGCCGACGACGGCGTCGTCGATCTGCTCGACGAGGCCATGATCGACGCCCCCGAGCTCCGGTACATCACCGGCATGCCGATCGTCGGCAGCTCGTTCAAGTCCCTCGTCCGGATCAAGCTCCCCCGGGTCGGATTCTCGAACGCCAACAACGGCGTCGATCCCGGCAAGTCGGAGTACAAGCTGCAGCAGTTCGAGTGCTTCCCGATCACCCCGCGGTTCGAGGTCCACGACGTCGTGGCTGTCGAGCATCCGAAGGGAGTCGCCGGGGCCCTCGCCGACGAAGCGGTCGCCATGACGTCGGCCGTCTTGCAGCACTTCGCCCGCTGCCTCTACTACGGCTTGGCGTATGACCCGAAGGGCTTCCCTGGCCTTAACGAGCTGATTCCCGACCGCAACGTCATTGACGCCGGCGGGACGGGCGATGCCCAGCAGACGAGCGTCTACCTGTTCCGCGTCAGCGAGCAGGACCTGCAGTTCGTCTACGGTCACAACGGCTCGATCAAGATGGGCGATCCCCGTGAGGAGACGCTCACCGGAGCCAACGGCAAGCCCATGAACGGCTGGGTCCAGACCATGATGGCCCACCTGGGCCTTATGACCCGCACGCCGCGGACGATGGTCAAGATCAAGGGCGTCAGCCTCCTGCATCCGCTGACCGACGCCCACCTCGGCGACGCGATGACGCGTTTCCCCGCCGGCCGCGGCCCCTCGGGGATCTGGCTGAACCGGATCGGGATGGAATCGCTGGTCCAGTCCCGGACCACAGAGCTGCTCCCCCGCCCGGCGATGCCGTCGGACTGGAACGGCACTCCGTTCCGCCTGACCGAGGCGATCGTCACCGGCGAAGAGGGAGTCATCCCGTCCCAGGATGACGAAGTCGACCTGTCGTTCAAGAACAGCGTCGTCGCCGAGTAAGCCCCGCGGCCGCCGCCCACTTCTGCGGCGCGAGATCCGGACCGGGAGGAGCGGTTCTCCTCCCTTTTCTTTCGCTCACACTCCTCACCCGAGGCTTTCATGTTGACCCGCAAAGACGCCCTGTTGTCGGTGTCGAAGGCGCTGCCCAACGGGGCCGCGACCATCGCCTCCGACCCGATCGACCTCGGAAAGGGCCCCAAGCTCTCCGATGGCGAGCTCCTCCTCGAGATCCCGGCCCTCGCGACCGGCCTCCTGCCGGACACGCAGACCGTGACCTACACGATCGAGTCCTGTGCCGACGCGGCGTTCGGCTCGGGAGTCGTCTCCCACGCCCAGGGGACCGTTCAGACGGGTGCCGGCGGCGCCGGCGCGGCGGCCACGAAGGTCCGCCACAAGCCCGCCTCCACGTCCCACCGTTACTGGCGGGCGAAGGCGATCAAGACCGGGGCGGCCAACGCCTCGGCCGCGTCGCTGACCCTCTCCTATGTGACCTGAGACACGGCTTCGGGCCGCGGGCGTCCTCGGCTCTTGAATTCCGCAGCCGAGAACTCACCCCGCGGTCCGAAGCCTGAGCCCTTCCCATGCTCGACGACCTCCTGGACGACGTGTTCGACGCTCTCGACGAGATCGAGAGCGTCTGCATCACCTACCGCCGGGGGAACCAGTCCGTCGATCTGCGGGCGGTCGTCGGGGAAACCCGGTCGATCGACGACACCGGAAAGGGCCAGGTCATCACCAGCCGGACTCGGGATTACCTGATCCGGACCGATGCTCTGGTTCTGAATGGCGAGCAGGTCGAACCGCGGACGCTCGACAAGATCGAGCAGGAGATCAACGGCGTCGCAACGACTTGGACGGTCCGGAATGACGATGCCGGCGAGTGCTTCCGGTATTCGGACCGCAGCCGGCGACGGCTGCGGATCCACACGCAGGAACGGTAATGCCTTCCCCCCTCATCCAGCTCCGAACGGCCGTCGCCGCCGCTCTCGCCGCCCAGGCGGAGAGCTGGGGGACGGAGTTCAGTGCGCGGGGGGTCATCAAGCCGACGAAGCCGGCAAAGGACTGCGACGAGCTCGAGCTCCTGGTCTGGTTCGACTTCGAAGGGGAGTCCCGCGAGACCTTCAGCAAATCGCAGATCCTGGAGACGGCCCGGATCAACGTCTCGATCGTCCAGCGGTTCGAGGGTGACGAGGCCTTCAATGGGCTCGTCGAGTTCTCGGAGAAGGTGATCGCCCACAACCTCGGTCCGGTCATCGTCGGGGGGATCGCCTACAAGCACGTCCACCCGGAGAACGAATGGCTCCAGCGATTCAATCCGCACCTGGTCCAGCAGGAAGGGGACCAGGTCGGGGGTGAGTTCGTCGCAATCGTCGCCCTCCCGTTCAAGAGGGTCATATGACCGAGCCGGGAACACGCGTCCGCGCGGCGATCGGGAACGTCGAGTTCTTCAACGACCGTCTGGAGAAGAAGCTCGACGCGGGCATCTTCCGCGCGGGGAACCACTTCGGCGGCTCGGTCCGCCTGCGGGCCCGCCGATCGATCCGGAAACCTCGCCGGAAGCGGCAATCCGAGCTGACCGAACGGGAGCGCCGTCGGATCAAGCGGCTGGAGCGAGAGACGAACCTCGAGTTCGGCGAGCGGGTGACGCTCCCGTTCAAACCGTCGAACCCGAACGAGCCGCCGCGCTCCGCGTCGCGGATCCTCCCCGACTCCATTTACTACGCCTGGGACAACGACAAAGGGTCGGTGTTCTGTGGCCCGATCGCCTTCAACTCCCGCCCGGGCGAGGCGACGGGGGCCCTCGAGAAGGGGGGGATGAGCCGCGGGAAGTACGTCGAAGCCCGCCCGTTCATGAAACCCGCGTTCGACGCCGCCCTGGCCGATGGCCTCGGCCGATTCAGCAACATCCTTTAGCCATCGGAGTCCTCCGCCATGCCCTTTCCCACTTCCGCTCCGACCCGTGCCGCGGTCAATCTCGGCGCCGAGTCGAAGGCCTATCGCAATACCGGCACGCTCGAAGCCGCGGTCTTCAGTCCGATCGTCAACGCCTCCGACATGAAGGTCGGCGAAGAGGCCGAAGACATCACGATCACCCGGAAGGGGGCCGGGCGGAACAAGGAGCACATCGGCGGCGGGGACGACTTCCCGCTCGATTTCACGCTCCGGAACGTCCGGAAGACGGTCGCCGAATCGGCCGAGGTCCTCGCCTTCCTGGCGGCCAAGCGGACCCGCGCTCCGATGGACCTGCTCGTCCTAGACGGCGACATCGCCGATGCCGCGTCGGTCGGCTGGCGTGGCGATTGGACCATCCTCTCGGTCATGCGGGACGAGACCGACCATCAGGACGCGAAGTACACGATCAAGGCGGTCCCGGCTCCCTCTCTGACCAATCCCGTCCGCCTGGTCTACGCCGATGGCGAGGGGGCGGTCGTCGACTACGAGGATGACCTGGGAGCGTAATCACCGTCGGCCCCGCCGCTCTCCGGAGCCGCGTCGGCCGGTGCCGCCGTTTCCCATCATTGCTCGAGCGTCGCGGTTCGCCGCGACAGGATCCTTACGAGAGTCTTATGGAAACCCATCCCGCCCTGCGGTTCGTCGATCGTGTCGGCCGCCAGTGGCACACGATCATCACCGCTCGCGAGGTCCTGCATCTGGAGCGACTGCTCAAGATCAAGATCCTCGACCTGATCGACACGGACAGCGAGACCTCGAAGCGGCTCGGTTACGCCGACCGCCTGGAGCTGCTGCTCGAGCTGATCCGCCCCCAGATGGCGGACAAGGTCTGGAAGAAGATGATCGTCCGCACAGAGAACGGACGGCAGGTCCGGAAGACGAAGCGTGTCCGCGGCGTGCAGGACCTGGAGTTCCTCGAGTCGCTCGGCTCGGAGGAAGTCTGCCAGGCGTGGATCGCCCTCTACGCGGGACTCGTCCATTTTGCCCAGCCCTCACAGGAAACTCTGGACAACCTGCAGAGGGCCGCGACGTTCGTCCAGACGGGGCTGAAGGAAGCGAACGAGGCGGCGGAGGCGAGGATCACGGCGGTCTTGGAGAGAGCCGCGGAGGAGATTTCCACGACCGGATGGTCGGGCTCCTCTGGGAGTATGCCGCTCTCTGCCGAGTCGAACCGTGGCGATACACCCTCCGCGAGCTCCAGGAGCCGGCCCTCCACCGAGCTCGACAGTCTGGCGACAGCATTCGGCTCGCCCGCGGAGGTGTGCCGGGAACCGTCCCCGCGGGCCCCGCAGCTCCCACCCGACTCCGTGACCGGTTCTCCATGAAGGACCTCGCAGGCCTGACGCCGCGCCGTCCCAAGCCCTGACGTTCCTCCCCTTCCCCCCATGCCCTCCGCCGCAGACATCGTCGCCGGCCGCGCAGCAGTCGAACTCGTCATCGACCGCAGCCAGCTCAAAACCGGCCTCGCGGCGGCGTCGCAGGACGTGAAGAAGGGCGTCGCGGGATCCACCACGCAGCTCTCGGCGCCCGCCGGAGCGGAAACGGTTGTCCTGCAGAAGGGCGTCGCGGACGTCAACGCCCAGACCGTCATCATGAAGAAGGAGATCGCCGCGGCTCACGCCGAGACGGTCATCATGAAGACGAGTTTTGACGCGTCCGCCCGCTCGGCAGGCCAGGTCGCTTCGAGCTCGAGCCGAGCCAAGGCCGAGGTCCAGCAGGCGGGAACTGCGGCGAGCACGACCCTCACGACAGGGTTCGACCAGGCGGCCCGGGCAGTCCAGAACATCGACAGGAACATGCGGGCGATCCGGTCCGGCATGATCGTTCAATCCATTGGCGTCGGCTTTCAGGACTTCGTGACCGTTCTGGCCAACGGAGGGAACATTTCGACGGCGATCGGCGCGATCAGCAACAACCTGATTCAGATGGCCAGCCTGATGAATCCCCTCTACGGTGGCTGGGTTGCGATCGGGATTGCCATCGGGCAAGGAGCCCTGGCGCTCTACAAGATGTATACCGCATCGGAGAACGGAGCCGAGGCCGCCAAGCGGCACCGCAAGGAGCTCGAGCAGGTCGCCCAGGCAGCGAAGGAGGTGCAGACGAACTCCGATCGCCGCTTCGATGCCTCCACCAATGCGATGCGGGCCGTCGATGACCAGGAGGATGCCGACAAGAAGATCAAGGAGCTGCAGGAAGACGAGCAATGGGGAGAGTGGGAATACAAACAAAAGACTCTTGACGCGGAAGATGCCTGGAGACGGCGGAACGGCAACCCCAGCGAGGAGAACGAGGCCGCCTATAAGGCCGCGGTCGATTCCGCGAACAAGTCGCTCCGAAAGCTGATGGAGACTCGATCGGCACTGGAAGCGGTGCGCGAGCGTCGAGAGAACCTGCCAGCCAAATCCGATGAGAAGATCAAGAAGGAAAAGGACGAGGCCGACAAGAAGGCGAAGTCCGACGCCGAGTCGATCCGACAGCAGACACAGTCTCACTGGGACAAAGCAGATGCGGAGCTGAAGAAAGTCGAAGAGCTGCGGGAGAGAGGAGACCTGACCGAGACGGAGGCGCTCCATGCCAGGGTCAAGATCCGGAAGGATCGGGATGAAGGCATTCGGCGAGATGCGGAGGCCGCGCCGGTCTACTGGAACGACGATCTGGCCAAGAGGGCGATGGAGCAGGGCATCTCACTCCAGGAGGCCCGCAACCAGGAGGCCCGTGGGGTCAAGCCGATCATCGTCCGCGCCGACGATGCGTCCATGACCAAAGAAATGAAGGAGCGGGCCAAGGCCTTCAACGGTCAGGAATTCCTCGGCGAGGACGGTTCGACGCAGGTCTACCGCTACATCGACAAGCAAGCGGCGCAGGACCAGAAGACGATCCGCGGGACGTTCAGCGGTTCGGCGCTGGGAGGCCTCGGCGGGAGTGCCGATCGCCAGCTCAAGGCGTCGGAGGCGACCGCCAAGAACACGTCCAAGATGCTTCAGAAGCTGGACAAGGTCGCTGGCCCCACGTGGGCGTGAGGCACCTACAAGGATTTGCGTTCCTCCCTCCTCCTTTCCCCCGTTCCATGATCGACCTCGCTCAGATCGGACAGACGGCCGGCCTCCGCGGCGTCTTCAGCCACGACACCTTCGAGAAGGACGTCGCGGACCGGGGCGAATACGTCATCACGGTCCCGCTCCGAACCTACGTGGGGCGCGGCACGGAACGGAAGGCCGTCCTCTCTGTCGGGGCGAGTCCCAAGCGTCCCGGACGCTTCTACTTCGCGACCGATGACCGGTTCCACAACCTGCCGGGCTTCGGCTGCGTCTGGCCATCGCCGGCCGCCATCGAGCAGGTCTCCGCCGTTACGATCCGCCAGGCTCCCGGGGAGGAATCCGCGTGAGCTGGTCCGTCGATCTCCACCAGGAGGGCTATCAGCCGAGCCGGGAACGGACGACGGCGAAGTTCTACGTTCACGGCGACGCCGATGACGCCTTCGCCGCCTACGCCGCGATCGGTGGGGCGGTCGCCTATCTCCTCACCAACGGCCACTGGCTCCAGGGGATCGAACTGGGCCCGCAGCTCGGCTTCTCGGATGGGGAGTGGTGGTGGGAGGCGACGGTTACCTGGGGCGTGCAGTCGAGCGCCAATACGACGACCGAGCCCGGCGCCGTTCCCACGCTGCGCGTCAGCACCAAGGGGGGCCGGCAGCACATCACGCAGTCCCTCGAGACGGTCGGCCAGTTCGCCGCTCCGGGACAGGGGATCTGGAATCACAACGGCGCGATTGGCGTGACGCGGAACGGGATCGAGGGGGTCGACATCGTCGTTCCCGCCTTCTCCTGGTCGCTGTCGGTCCGGGTGCCGAGCTCCGCCGTCACGACGGCCTACGTGCTGATGCTCGAGGAGCTGACTGGCGGTGTGAACAACGACACCTTCTGGGGACGTCCCGCCGGCTCGGTTCGCTTCGACGGAGCGGACCTGCAGGTCCGGGGCGAAGAGACGGAGATTGAATTCTCGTTCTCATCCGAGCGGAACGTCGAAGACCGCACGATCGGTGACATCACCGGCATTGAAAAAGAGGGCTGGGACTACCTCTGGGTCGAGTACGAGGAGGAGAAGGACACGACCGAGTCCGTCATGGTGCAAAAGCCGATTGTCGTGCGGGTGGAGCGGGTCTCCCCGCGGGTCGATCTCAATCTCCTGGGGCTCTGAGCGATGCCGTTCGAACGCGTTTCTCCCGGGTCGCCGCAGCGGATCCCCGCGCGGGACTGGAACGGCCTGATGGACATGGCACGCGCCTTCTCGTCGGGAGCTCTGGATCCGCCGACGCAGAGAATGTCGGGATCCTGGGGGCCGCGGGTACGGAATGCCACCGGCTCCGACCTCCCGGTCGGCAGCGTCCTGGCGATCACCGGCTCTTATCTCGACCCGTCTCAGAACCTGGGGGAGTTCCAGCGGAAGATCGTTCTCGTCGGTTCCTTGCCAGACTCCGACGCCCACGCCGGCAAGTTCGTCATCACAAAGGACGCCATCCCGGCCAGCAAGATGGGCGAGTGCATCGTCATGGGGGTGGCCCCTGTCCTGGTCGACAACGGGGACGGAGATTTCGCTGACGTTGCCACGGGACAGACGAGCTATCTGGCCCGCGGAACCACGGGAGCGAAAGTTCTTTGGGCCGACGATACGGAGTACGAGGAGGATCGCTTCTGGGCCCTGGTCGCGATCGGGGGTGGCGAGGAGTGCGAGTGCGTCCACGAGCTGGCCACGGCGGGGAGTCCCTCCGGAGGCTCGATCGGCCTGACGTATACGATCCAGGGGACCGCCGGCAGCCTGGTCACCGTCAACCACAACCACTCCGCGACGACCATCCGGGACGCGATCGTCGCCGGGAACAGCTCCAAGCTGACGAACGACAATCTCAAGGTCTACGGCGGTCCGCTGCCAATGGTATCGGTCTACATCCGATTCACGGCGGACCTCTCCGGCCTGTTCATCCCGGTGCCGTCCGTTTCCAACGCGCTCACGGGAACGAACGTCTCCCCGAAGTACGGCATTTTCCAGACGCCGGGGTGGGCATAGTGGGCCTTTGCTGTCATTGCCGGCGCCAGCCTCCCGTCACCACGGGGACCAGCCTCTGGCTCTACGATGCGACGAACCGGGCCGTTGTCTGGCGGCGCGCCGATCCGATCGTGGGGACGCACCGCAACCGCTCCTACTCCGCGGCTTACGCCGGGGAGTCGGGGCTGTTAAGCGGGAAAGCGTTTGTGGAGAGCTATGTCCCCATTCCCGGCTTCGGCGGTTCGGTCACCGCAGGGCCGGTCACCCTGAGCCAGCTCGACTACAACTCCCTCCCGCTTTATGCGGAGGAGGAGCCGATCGTCACGACGTCGGCGAACGCATCGTTTTTCGCTGCTCAGGGCAAAGTCTGGCTCCGGGACGTGGGGCCGTACCCGGGCACGAAATACGGGTTGACGGGGACCGGCCAGAAGACGCAAAAGGGGTGGTATTCGTCCGGCGGCAGCGCTGGCATGGGGGCGGCGTCCTTCGGGTGCATTACCTACTTCGACCCGGACGCCGCGGGGGCGAACGAATGGTTTTCCGAAAGCCCTCGGTTCATCGCCGAGCAGCTCCGCTACGAAACGCCGATCGCGCCGAAATTCGAGGCGGGCGGGCTCACGGTCTGGTTCCTGCGGACGCGAGCGGAAGGCGGGGCCCTGACGCAGTCCTATTACGACCTCTGGAACGCTCGGTTCGTCCCGGGATTGGCGGAGACCACAGACCACGACATCACGCGGACCTGGCAGATTCACGTCGCAGACGCCGCCGGCCCGGGGAACGAGACGTCTTGCCCCTGGATTCACAACAACACGGTTTACCACTTCAAGTACGAGTCCGGGACCCTGCACCTGAAGTCCTATGACGCGTACACGGGAGACCCGGTCGGGGACGTCGAATGCGACATCCCCGCGGCGATCAACCGCGGCTACCACGGCGGCGACGCCATCTGGACCCGAACGCCGGACGGAGACACGCTGTGCGCCCTGCGGGACGACGGCTCGACGATCAGCCTATTCCCGATCCCGGCGGGGGACATGGCCACGGAGCTCATCCTGACCGTCGCTGGCAGCGGCGGCAGTCGGATCATGGACTTCCCGTGGATGCAGGTCTGCCCCAACGGGGACTTTCTGTACTGGGCCCAGCAGTCGGGCGGAACGTGGGATCTGGTCCGGGTGGACAAGGACTTTGGCGAGGAGCGGTGGCGAAAGTCCATCCCTTACACCACGGCGCCGGGCTACACGACCTGCATCGGGGACGACGTCTACACCAACCTGATGGTTTCGAGCTCGGAGCATTCGGCGACGCACCTCGACATCGACGGGACCGTTCTCTGGCAGAGCCGTCCGACCACGGGGAGCGCGAACAACTACACGCTCCAGGCCGCCACGCAGTCATTTAGCGCTTACGTCCTGATGGCGGGGCATCTGCCGGCCTGATCTTGCTCGATCGTCAGTGCGGCACTGACGGTGGGGTCTGAATCAGACCGTCCCCGTCCAAACCCTCGCCGTGGTCCCCGCAAAACGCAATCAACGCTGGCGCCGCGGCTCGACGAACCGCCGGACTCACATTCTCCGCCAGCGGAAGAATGGCCCGGTCATCGACCTCTCGAACGTCACGGCCGCCCGGATGCAGCTCCGGTCGACCGCCGACGAATCCGGCGAGCTCCATCTCGACCTCTCCCTGGCCAACGGCAAGATCGCCATCACGGCGCTCGAGGGGAAACTCGTCATCACGGCGGCCGCCGCCGACACCGCCGGCGAAGAGTGGACGAAGGCTTACTACGACCTGGTCCTCACGTACGCGAACGGGGATCGCCTCACCTGGCTCGAGGGGGTCATCACGCTCACGCCCGGAATCACGGAGTGAGGCCGGCCAATGAGCGACCTCTATCCCGCGAATGAGCCCCCGAGCCTCTCGATCGCCGGCGAGGAGCCCTGCGTCGTCGTCGAAGACGACCGAGATCTCGATCGACGAGGAGGAGACGCCGATCGTCCTCTACGCCGAGGAGGAACCGCTCGTCCTGGAATCGAATCCCCCGGGCCCGCCCGGAATCCAGGGCCCCCCTGGAAGCGGAGCCAATTGGAACACTTTGGAGTGGTAGCACATGGCTGAAGTCGCATTTCACAAAGTCGCGGTCCTGCCGGGCGTCCTGGAGGCCAACGCCTTCTACCTTGTCGAGAACGGGGATTACGCCGAGACCTACGTCACGGACTCGACGGGCGAGGCCCGCGCGGTCGGCAACACGGCGATGATCCAGGCGATCGCCCCCGTCGCGGACACGCTCCAGATCGTGGCCGACATCGCCGCCCGGGACGCCTTGACGCCGGCGAGCAACATCTTCGTTCTCGTCCAGGACGCCAGCGACGATCCGACCGTGGCGACCGGCGCCGCCCTCTATGTCTGGGACAACGTCGGGGCGGACTGGATCAAGGTGACGGAATACGAATCGCTCGACGTCGTCGTCGCCTGGTCCTCGATCACCGGCAAACCGAGCAGCTCTGTCGCGGATATCGACGACGCGGTCACGAAGAAACACGCGCACGCCAACATGTCGACGCTCAACGGTCTGTCGGACTCCGGAGGCGTCCTGCAGTACGGCGGGAACCCGGTCGACGCACGCAAAATCGACTGGGACACGCTGAACTGGTGAGGGTGCCGTGGCCGAGTTTCGCGCCTGCAAGGTCGTTTCGTCTCTGCCCGGGACGCTCGTCGCCAACACGCTCTATCTCGTGCGGATCGGGACCGGGTTCCGGCCCTACGTCACGAACAGCTCGGGGACGATCGTCGCGTACCCCCTGGACCCGATCGCCTGGTCGGAACTGACGGGCAAGCCGGCATTCGGGAATGCCTCTCTCGCGGGGGCGTCTCCGCTCCAGTGCGGACGGCTCACTCTCCAGAGCGGCGTCGCGGTGACGACGGCGGACGTGACGGGCCAAAGCACCATCTACTTCACGCCCTCGCGGGAACGTCTTCAGCATCTATGACGGATCCGATTGGGTGCCGTATGTCTTCCCGGAGCTGAGCCGGTCGATTTCCGGGCTCACGTCCGGGAAGAATTACGACGTGTTCGGCTACGTCTCGGGGGGCTCTCCGGTCATTGACTTGGCCCCAGCCTGGACGAGCGACACGGGCCGCTCCGCGGCGCTCTCGCTCCTCAACGGAGTCTATGTGAACACCTCATCCTTCACGCCGGTCATGGCCGGGGGGACCGTGGCGGCGAATCGCGGAACGCTGCTGGGGACGATCCGGACCACGGGGACGAACACGACGGAGGACAGCTACACGCGTCGTTTCGTCGCCAGCTTTCACCATCCGGTCGCGAAGCTCCTCTACCGAGCGGACGGGACGAGCCACACCTACACCTCCAACACGATCCGGGGGTGGAACAACGCCGGCACGCACACGGTGGAATGGGTTTCTCCCGTCCCGATGCACGGGGTCATCCTGAACTTTAGCGCCGGCATGTTCCCCAGCGCGGCCGGGTCGTTTACGGCGCGTGTCGGTCTGGCGAACGTGACGACCGCACAATTTGCGTCGGTCGACTTTTACACCGGTGCGCCGGTGTCCGCGGGGGCCGCCCTCCCAACGGACCCGGGGAACGGCTATCGGGTCTACTACGTCACGGAAGCGGCCACCGGGACGAACAACACGACGTTCTACAGCTACGTCGTTCACGGGCTGGTGATGGTATGAGCGACTTCCCAACGACGGTGACGATCACCGCAGAGAATCTCCAATTCACCGGCCGGGCGAACGATCTGTCCCGCCGGCTGGTCGAGGCCGGAGTCGAGTTCGTGGGGCTCTCGCGGGACCGGATCGACTTCGCCGACGGCGTCTCCCAAGAGGCGCAGGACCTGGCGAACGGGATTCTTGCTGCCTGGGACTGGGACGCGCCGCCCGTGCCGGTCGAAGTCTCTCCGCTGCAGGCGGCCCTGGCCCTGCAGGCATTCGGACGCCTGGCGGACGTCGAGGCCGCGGTCGCCGCGGGCGGCCAGCTCGCCCAACTCGCCTGGCAACGGGCCAGCGTCTTCCGCCGGGACTCCCAGCTCCTGGTCGAGATCGCAGCCGCCGTCCCGGGACTGGCGAACCAGCTCGACGACATCTTCATAGCGGCGGCGCAGATCGCGGTTTGAGATTCAGGCCCGGGCTCGCTTCAGCGCTCCGTTGAGGTCCGTCTGCAGCTGGACCAGCCGGCCGAGGTCATCGGCCGCGGTCGCTGCCAGAGCGATTGATTCCTCGGCCCTTTCACTAGAATCTGAAACAGCCGATTCGACTTTCGATCGGCCTCTGTCCACTCTCTGCACTTTCCATCTGCACATCCATGCAGGATCGCTCCGTCCGACCGCGACACCTCGTCATCGACAATCACGGTCGGCCCGGCATCGTCATCGCACGCCGTGCGGGTCAGCCGAGCCGCAAGTGGCTCGACGAACAGTTCGATGCGCGCATGCGGGATCCAGTCCATCACATCTGGTGGAACGTCATGCCGCTTGACGGCGGCCTCGTCGTGGTCCCCGAGGGCCTCCTGCAAGTCGAACGAGAAGCAACGCTTGCCGACACCCTTCAAGCCGTGGCCGGCGGGAACGAGTCAGCCGTCAAGACGCTGATCGACTTATTCCCGGAGCTGGCCGACTATGCCCGGTCGCTGGCTGCGGGCAACGCCCCACACATCAAGGCTGAGCGTTGACGTCACGGAAAGATTCAAACGGGCTTTGTTCAGGTGCCGAGCATTCCGACGCTGCAGAAGTCTCGCATCGAAAGCTGCGCTGGCCGAACCAGTGACAGGTTTTTCACCCGTCAGATCTGGTCACAGTCATCGGTCCGACTTGTGGTGTTTCCGTCGCTGCACGCAAGATGTTGGAAGCTGAACAAACGGTCTTGCATCGTCTCGCCTCAGCGGTATCGTTGGGACGTCGATTGGATTGCGACAGCGATGGACGCTGCCACTGGCTCTGCTGATGTTCAGAGCCCCGCTTGGACGGATGCCATTCCCTTTCACCGGAGGACTCCTCCAGAGTCGTCATGCGCTGCGTTTCCGTGAAACTGTCGAAGCCGATCGCCGATGAGCCCATCACTCATTGGCGGACCAACCCGCGTCTCTGCCGAGGACTCGCATTCCTCTCGGCATTTGAGAACGCTCTCCGTTCCCGTCAGCTCCTTCCCGCTTCTTGATCGGGTCCCGCTGACCCAACCTGTGGCGCTCGCTCGCGCCGCCGCCGTTCCCTGCTGACTTCCGCCTGTGTCTCGCCGCGCGCACTTTGCCCGCGGTGCCACCCTTGGGCCTCCGTGCGCCCACGTCTGGAGATCCGTCATGCCTCAGAAGATCGATTCCGCCGGTCAGCCTTACTTCGAAGGCGACAACATCCGCATCACGGCCCGGGATCTCGCCTGGATCCGGGAGACCACCTTCCCGCCGCCGGCCGTGCTTCCCAAGGAAGCGGAGATCCGCTCGCGCACGCTACCGGCCGCTCGCTACCACGTCATCCAGTTCGGAAAGCGAGCGTGAGCCGTGCAGATCTTAATGGCCATCATGCTGCTCGGCTTCAACCGCAGCGAACCACATCAGCCCGAAGTGCGCGTGTTGCTGCAGACGTCATCACTCAACGAGCCGCCCAAGCTGCCGACGATGTTCCGCTTCGTTGTCCGCGATGCTGGGGACGGCGGAGCTTCGCTTCCGCCCCTCCGTCAACGATTGGTTCTCGGCAATCTGCTTCAGATAGTCGACGCCGGCGGCAATCGTCATCAGGACGGACACGGAGAAGTAGAGCGCCCCTCCGCCAATCACGAGGGAGCCGACGAGGGTATAGATCGGCCCACCTTCGTACGTCCCATAACCAACCATCATCCCGCCGATGACCTCAGCGAGAATTGTGAGCATGATCGCCGTGCTCACCTTGTCCTGATAGTGCTCTTCGGACTCGTTCATGTTGGCCCCCGGGAAGACGTCATTTGGAAGGACGAGACTTCTGCGCCAGGAACGAATCGAGTGACCGGCGGATCCACTCGGCCAGATCCCGCTCGTCCTGCGCTGCGGCTTCGTTCCAGCTCGCGAGTTGTTCCGGGGTGCAACGCACGCCTACGAACTCGCTGTACGTCACCGGTCGTGATGCTCGTTTCTTCGCCATGTGCGGAGTTTTGCGCCGTTCAACCGCGTTTATCAACGAACCTTGACATGACGTTTAACAGGGATAATCTGCGTTTAACGCGACCGGCGTGCAGAGCCGCTCACGTTCTCAACAGATTCACCGGGCTTCGGCCCATCTCCACGCCCCGGCGTATGGAAGTCTGCACCTTCCTGCGCCGGGGCGTTCCCGTTCACAGGACATAGACTTCCGCGGCCTACCGCGGACGCGGTTCGCCCACGCGCAAAAATAAGGCCCGGCTGTGCTGCGAACACTGCCGGGCCGGGGTTGGTCAAAATCCAGCGAAGGAATTGGACCCATGAATGAGGGTAAGGATGAGGGTATGCGCCGTCAAGATGGACGGCCAAGGACGACTGCGGATTCACAGGTCCCCAACGGGTCACGCCTCCCGCAGTCTGGTGTGTGGTTCGACGATGAGCTGGCAAAGGTGTTTCGGGTTGAGACGCAGTCCCTCCGCGAGTGGGTCTATCGAAATGGGATTCCGCACATCCCCGCGTTCCGAGGAATTCTCGTCGATGTCGCAAAGGCCGGCGGACGGCCAGTGACTGGCGAGGAGTTCGATCGGCTGGTGAATGAGGCGACGGCGTCTGATGCAAACAAAGCTGTTGCGGCATCCAGAGTCCGATTCTTGAGAGGGCTCTGGTGGAGTGGACTTCGCCTGAATGAGGCGGTGCGGTTGGACTGGGAAGATGACCTACACCTCTGCGTAGACATGTCGGGCGAGAAGCCGACGTTTCGGATTCGTAGCGAAGCCGACAAGGGGCGGAAGAACCGCCGCTTTCCCATGGCGCCCGAGTTCGCTGAGATGCTTTTGGCTGTCCCGCCGTCCGAAAGAGTAGGGCGGGTTCTGACCTTCCTGAGCCACGGCAAACGACCGCTGGCGATGGATCGCATCACTCGAGCAATCTCTGGTTTCGGAACCGCCGCCGGCATCGTTGTCGGCCGCGACACCGAAGGGGAGCCGGTCTACGCATCCGCGCATGATCTGCGCCGCTCGTTTGGAACGCGCTGGGCAAAGCGAGTGCTCCCGCCGGTCCTCAAACTACTCATGCGTCACTCCAGCATCGCGACCACGATGACCTACTACGTGGACATCGACACCGACGAAGCAACGGCGGCGCTCTACGACGCAATCGCCAAGGAGGCGCGGCCTGGGGACAAAAGTGGGGACACATCCCCTCGCCCCAAGAATCGGCGTGCACGCAAGTCGTTGCAGTGACAGAGAGTTTGAAATAGGGCCGCCGGGATTCGAACCCAGAACCAAGGGATTATGAGTCCCCTGCTCTAACCGTTGAGCTACGGCCCCGTGCCGGAGCGGTAGGCGTCCGGGAGCGGGCGATCATATCGTGCCGGGGGAGGGAGCGACACTTGGGCGAAGCCGGTTCACTGGATGCTGACTCGAACCACGTCCCTGCCGGCACGACGTCGCTCGCTCAAACCCAACGTTCCACGGCAGTCTGGGGTCAAGGGGGTCTCACCCCCTTGCCGCCGGAGGCACTTCTATGAGGAACCGTGGTACGTAACAGGTGTCCCCTTTGTGGAGTCAGCTATGAGGACTCCCTCAATCCACACCGCTTGCTTTGGAAGCCCCGCGGGTTACGTGACGGGGCATACGACACGTGGTCCGCGCTTGGACACGTTCTCCTTCAGATATCTCTCGACGACCAGGCCTCCGGCGGGCAAAGGGGCGTTGCCCCTCTGCACTCCCCACCAGGGGGCCCCCTGGACCCTGGTTGGCCCAACAACCTCAACGTATCGAGAACTGCAACGTCTGACTGGCCGTCTTGCCCGTCATCTCATCCTCGACCATCAGCTTCAACAGGTACGGCCCCGGCGTCAGCGTCGCCGGCAACTGAATCTTGTAACTGTTGTAGAAGTCGGTCCGGGGCGAACGGCTCAGGTCCTCCGTCGGCTCGAAAGAGAGGCGCTCGATGACCTGGTTCTGCTGCGACAGCCGCACAATCTCCACGGTCGACTTGAGGACCGTGCGGAAGTGCCCGTCCGCCACCGGCTCGCTCCCGAAATTGCGAACCTCCGAATAGATCAGCACCGGAACGCCCGCTTCGAACTCGTCCCGCGGGAATCGCTCGAACGTCCCGAAACCGTCAATGCGATGACAGAAGGCGACGTTCTTGAGCTCCATACGGGCCGTCGCCTGCAGGTGCCGCGCGGCGGTCTGGAACTGCGCGGCGGTCAGGGCGGTCCGCTCCGCCGGATCGGGGACCCGCGCGCGATCGAAGTACGTATCGAGCCCCCACAGCACCGAGTTCCAGAACTCCTGGTCGACCGGATCGATCCCCGGGATCGGTTTCTGGGCCTCGCTGGCCTGACCCGCGACCAGTTGCAGCAACCGCAGGTGAATGTGCCGCCGAACGTAGTCACGCTGCTGGTCGGGGCTCCCATCCGGGACCTGTGCAAGCGCTTCCGCCTCGAACAGAGTGATGACCCGCCGCAACTCGTCCGTGGTGTAACTCGAATTCGGATCGCTGGAGATCCGTGCCGCCGCACCGTCGGGCAGCGTGCCCATCTCGCCCGCCGCTCCCGGTCCTCCTGCCGCAAGGCTCATCCGACCGGTCGCGGAAGTCTGAACGACTCGCTCGGACGCCGAAGGGAGGTTTCCGCCGTAGGGGGGCGGGGTCAGGATGCCGGACTCGGCAATCTGGCGGGAGGGAGGTTCCAGGGGCTCCGCGGGACGAGCCGCATCCACGGTCTTCTTCCGCCCGATGAACTTCGTCGGATCCCAGTCCGAGAGACGCGGGGGGAACATCGGATCCAGGCCGGGCAAGCGGTGCGTCGGGGACGCAGGCCGCGCCTCCTCGCGCTGGACCATCGCCGTTTCGTCGGCCGCCACGGGAGTGACACGGCGGTCGGCGGCCACAGGAGCGTCATGGACCGCGTGAGCCGAGGCGCCGGTCTCCGGCGCGCGGTCGCCGAACGGTGAATCGCGGTCGGGCTCGACGCCCGATGGCTCGGTTCGTTTTGAGGTCTCACGTGGATCGGCGGCGGCGAGATCGGATCGCCGAACGGGCGGCTCGTCCACTGCGTCTCGGCTCCACGGAACGGAGTCGCCGTTGTCGGGCGAAGTCGCTTCGGTATCGACGGCCGTTTCGGGACTGGAGGGGCCACGCCGCTCTTCAGCGCTCGCGAGACGGATCTCCGGGGCCGAGGAGGAAACCGATCGCGAGGGCTCAGGCGCCTCGATTCCCGAGGAGGAATCGCCCGCCGCTGCCGGAGCGTTTCCCGACGACGCGGAGACCACCGGACGAGCAGGGGGCTCGTTCCGAGGAGCGGAGGGAGTGGGGGAGGCGGAAGAGCGCGAGGAGCCGGCCGGTCGGCTCTGCGTGAGTCCCTCCCGCTCCGACGGCGCGATCTTCGGCCGAGAGCGGCTGCGGGAAGCGGGCGCCGCCGGTTCGCGTTCCGCATCCTGAAGGGGCGGCTCGTCCGGGGACCGTGCAAGCTCTTCCCGATCGGGAGCGGCAAAGGTCGGCTTCGGTCGGAATCCCCCCCATCGCGCGCCGCTCCACGACGTGCAACCGGCCGTCAGGACGACCAGCAGCACGGCCAGGCAGCATCGATGGAGATGCCGGCGCATGGAAAAACCTTGCTCGGAACGCAGTGGGGACAGGAGATCAGGAAGGGAACGGGGGGCGGGGCGGACGGGAAGTCCGAATTGGGCCGGAAGAGTAGCCCGGCTCCCCGATTCGCCACAAGACCGAGATCGGGCCGGCGATTCCGCGGCGCAGGGGGCCGCGGCCAGGGAAAAACCTCGGTCCCGGCCGACTCAGCAAAACGCTCAGGCCGAAGGGGGCGTGACGTTGACGACGTACCAGAAGTGGAAGAGGAAGTGGCACGCGCTCCCCGTGATCGTGGCGAAGTGCCAGATCGCGTGGAAATAGATCTTCCGATGGTCGTTCAGCAGGAAATAGAGGCCGCCGGTGTAGGCAAAGGCCCCGACCAGGACGAGCAGGAGGCCGTGCCAGTGGGTCACCACGTAGAGGTGCGGCAAGGCCAGCAGCGGCGCCCATCCCAGGAGGACGAACAGCAGAACCCCCATGGTGCGGTCCGCGTTCCGGATCCGCTGCACGACGCCATAGAGCGCGACGAGCCAAATGCCGACCAGGAGTGCCCAGCCGAACGGCGTTGCCATATGGACCAGGCCGAACGGCGTGAAGCTTCCCGCGGTCAGCAGGAAGATGCAGACCTGATCCAGCATGCGGTAGAACCGCCGCCGTTCCGGATGCTCAAAGCTGTGCGAGAGAGTCGATGCCAGGTAGAGGCCGACCAGCGAGGCGGCGTAGACCGTGGCTCCAACGATGTTCACCAGCCCGCCGCTCTCGAAGGCGCGAGGGATGAGAACCGAGGCGCCGACGCACGCCAGAACGCAGCCGAATCCGTGGGTCCACTGATTCAGCATTTCCGCGGTCAGAGGACGGACGTTCCCCTGCACCGGAATCGACGCCGCGTTCGCCATAACCCGGCCTCCTTGCCGGCCTTCCTACTACCCCGATCACGGGGCCTGAGTACGAGCATTCTCGCTCGTGAAGAGATCGTCTTCGAAAGCGCCCATTCCTGATAGGCGAGCCTGCGAAGGGGCGGGGAAAGCGAACTTTCGTCAGTCGCTTTTCACACGATCGGCGGAGTCTGCCGTCCTCCCGCGGTCCCAACCAGTGAACAAATGCTTTTCGGCCGTTTTTGTCGGCCGACGCGTCGTTCCTGGCGGCCCGAAAACGGAAAAGCCCCGTCGCATCGCTTCGGGGCTTTTTTTGGAAACGGGAGTCTGCGTTGACGAGGACGGCTCCTGCGACGGGCCAGGCCTCACGCCCCCGTTGCCGCCGCACCGCCCATCACCGCACCGCACCGGTTGCCGGTTCAGAACCCGGACTAGGCCTGCGGCTGATAGGTGTAGACACCCTTCTCGTCGACGCGGAACTCCGGCTTCTTGTAGAGATTGAGATAAACAATCATCCCAAAGTTCTTGGAGTTGCTCTTGTAGCCGCTCGCCGTGACTTTATCGACGAGCTCCTGCTTGGTGAGTCCCTTTTTATGCTTGGAAAGGATCTCGATCAGCAGCGATTTCAGCGACCGCTGGCCGCGAATCCGCTTGGTGCCGGTCGCCGCCGCTTTGCGGCCGCGCCCCCGCTTCCCTTCCAGCTTGCCGATCTGCTTGTCCAGATCGCGAAGTTCCGAAACCAAAGACTGCCGGCGGCTCGTGAGATCACTGAGCAGCGCCCGCTGCTTCTCCAGCACGTTCTCCAGCTCTGCGACCGACATCCGATTCAGGGCTCTTGTCATTCTCAGCTCGCTTTCGTCGAAAGAATTTCAGTCGACACGGTCCTGGCAAACCACACCCACGGCTTGCTCCGATCGATTCACGCGCGTGCGAATGATCGACCTCCCACACGTGATGTCCGTCAGCCCTGTTCTTCGACCAGACACCATCATGCGGTCACGTGCCTCTATCCATCGAACCGTATCTCCTATCCATGAGCATTGCAATCAATTGAATCGCCCTGTGGACCAGATTCTAAGAGTTCTATAGGGACATGATCATTGCGTTAGCGGCGACAACAAATGGCAAATAATTTGTCGAGAGATGGAGCCTCGCGACAGGGCTTTCGAACGAATACAGGGGCGCCCGCCAGTGTCGCATTCTGCATCAACAATCCCCCCACGGAAGGTTCGCCGCATGGAAAAAGCCAGCATCCGGCGAGTTCCGATGTTCGCCGGACTTCCTCGCGATCGACTTCGGGGTCCCTGTGGCTTCGACCGCTTGGCGCGACAGGCGGCCTCGTCCGGAAACTCGCCAGAAGCAGGACAGTCCGAACTGCGTGATATCGATAGCGTGTAGACGCAATGTCGGTTTCGTTATCCGGGCGACCTCACAAGAGCCGAACCATCGATCCGCCGACACCGGGGATTTCCTAGTCTGGGGCGTTGCCGAGGCATCTGATCTGAAACCGCCATTGCGGTCCGCCGATCCGCGTCAACTCGACTCTTTCCCAGCGCGAGCCGGCGTCCTCGGCCAGCGTCCCCTCCAGGAGAATCGCGTCGAGCACGATCAGGTCGGCACTCATCTCCGACACGCCAGCGATCCCGGCCGCGACTCTCCGGACCGCACCGCGTCCACCCGAGACCGGGCCTTCGTAGTCCAGATAGATGCGGCGGTGAGGAGCGATCTCTTCCGCCGTCATGACATCATGCTGGCAGGGATCGTTCGGGAGCCGCCACGTTTTCAGCGTCTCCCCGTCCTCGACCAGGAGGTCCCAGTGAAGGAGGGGATGGTCGTGAAGCAGGACTGCGAATCGCCGCGGCGTGGACTCCGACCGATTCGGTTCGATAGAGCGTTCGACCTGCCGGCCCCCGTCGCTCATGGAACGTCGTCCACGGAGTCGGGCGGGACCGGAGGGACGCGGCGACGGTCGATGTACGTCTGCAGGATGATCTGCGCTGCGAGCTTGTCGAGGAGCTGCTTCCGCTTCTGCCGGGTCACGTCCATCAGGATCAGCTGCTCCTCGACGACAGCCGAGGTGCAGCGCTCGTCCTGGTAGTCGATCGGAAGGCCGGTCAACTGCTGAATCCACGCCGCGAACTTTTGGGCCCGGTGCGAGGACTCGCTCGCCCCGCCCCCCATGTGCAGCGGAAGCCCCACGACGCAGCCGACGACGCGATACTCCCGCGCCAGCTGCTGCAGCCGCGCCCCGTCGAGCTTGTCCGAGCGTCGCGAGTAGTTTTCGAGCGGGCTGGCGATCGTCTGCTCGTCGTTCGAGACCGCGATCCCCAGCCGCTTCTGTCCGTAGTCGATCCCCAGCAGCCGCCCGGCGGTGAGAAGTGGGGGATTCCCTTCAACGGGGAGCGGAGGGCAATCGGATTCGCCGGGCATGGGGCGGAGGCCGCTCGTTGTGTGAGGTTGTGGTGACGGTTCTGGCGGACGGTGGCAGCGAGGAATGCGAGAGCGGGAGGTCAGGCATCCGGATCATCGCTTAATGACGATCATCCCGGCTGGGCGGCGGCTTCGCCAGATTGCGGAGCGCCGTATCGCTCGATGAGGGGGCGGTTCCGCTCCAGGAATGCGTCACGCCAATAGTAGGCATCGAGCAGTCCGTCGACGGGACGGTTCATCTGGAGATAGGCCGCGTAGATCGCTTCGATCGTCGCGAGCCCGGCGGCGGGGTCGTCGAAGACCTTCGACACCCGCGGATACGCCGTCTGCCACGGGCCGAGGCTGCGGACGGGGACATCCTGCCAGGCCCGTTCCATGTCGGCTGCCCATCGCCACGTTCCGTCGAGGACGACGAGGCCGGTCGCGGCATCCTCGGGGGTCAGTTCAGGCCCGCCGATGCCGAGCCGGACATAGCCGTCCAGCGGCTCCGTGCCACGCTCGGGGAACTTCCAGAAGACGAACCCTTCCCGGTCTCGGAGGGGCTCGACGGAGCACTTGGAGCGGTTTTCTTTCGGGTGGACGACGATGATTGTGGAGGGGGGGCGGGGCATTCGCCGATTGTGGCGAACCGGGTGGTTGAAGACGAGAGTCCTGCCGTCTCAAACCGTGTCCTTGCCGGCACGGCTCTCATAGCTCAAACCCAACGTATCACGGCAGCTGGGGTCAAGGGGCCAGAAAACAACACAGGCCCCCTTGCCGCTGGAGGCACTTCAACGAGGAACCGTGGTAAACAGCGGATGTCCCCTTTGTGGCACCAGCGTTGAGGACTCCCTTACATCACACCGCTCGCTTTGTAATCCCCGCGGATTGGTAAGGGGGCATACGGCACGTTGTCCGCGCTTGGACACGCTCTCCTTCAGACGTCTCTCGACGGCCAGGCCTCCGGCGGGCAAGGGGCATTCTGCCCCCTGCACCCCCTGACCAGGGGAGCCCTGGACCCGATACATCAGTGCGGCGCCGGCGCAGGCTCGCCTGCCGATGCAATCTCCTTCGGCGGATGGAACGCCACCGCCAACAGAACCGCCGCCACCACAGCCAACCCCACCGGCACCAGGAACAGCTTCTGGTAGTCAATCCCCGCTTCCGTCTTCCACTTGTCCATCAGCGGGACAAACAACCCCTTCGCAGCCAGATCCCCAATCCCCAGGATCAGCAGGTTGAACAACCCCTGAGCACTCGCCCGCACATCCTTCGGGAACGCGGCATCAATGAAGATGTAGACCGTCGCAAAGAAGAACGCGTAACACACCCCGTGCAGCACCTGGACCGCAACAATCAGCGGACCGTTCGTGGGGAAGAACGCAAAGATCGCATAGCGGGCCGCGTGCCCCAGAATCCCCACGATCATCGTCGTCCGCCAGCCCAGCTTGGCCAGCACCGTCCCCAGGACCGCCATCGTCAGGATCTCGGCAACCTGCCCGATACTCATGATCGGCATGATCTGCTCAGCACTGAACCCGACCTGCGCCAGGAAGCCGAAGGCGGTCACGAAGTACCCGTTGTGGATCGTGGCATCGATGAAGGTCACGATGAACAGGACCAGCAGGAACGGATTGGCCAGCAGGCTGAACGCCTTCTTCCAGGCCAGGGTGTCCTCGCCCGTCGCGGCCGGCTTGGGAGGCGTGTGCGGAAGCGTCATGCAGAAGGCGGCCAGAACGAACGAGGCGATGCCGGCCACAATGAACACGTAAGCTTCCGCGCTCGCCAGATCCGCGCCGGTCTTCCCCTTGAGGATGAAGTACAGCGGCCAGGCAGCCAGGATCCAGCCGATCGTCCCACCCATCCGGACCGGACCGAAGTCCTTCGTCGGGTTGTCGAGGTTGGCGAAGGCGAGCGAGTTCGCGACGGAGATCGTCGGCACGTAGAACAGGGAGTGGACCAGCATCAGGGCGAAGAACGGCCAGAAGGACTTCGCGAAGAACAGGCCGATCAGCGCCGCGCCCCCGACGAGATGGCTGAACGCCAGGAACTTCTCGGCGGAGAAATTGCGGTCGGCGAACTGGTTCGAGAAGAAGATCCCGATGACCGAGGCGATCGCAAAACAGCTTCCGATGCCGAACTGCTCCCAACCGCCGAACTGCTCCCAACCGCCGAACTTAAGGCCTTCCCCCCCCATCAGGTGAAACAGCGGCGGCAGCCAGGCTCCCCAGATGAAGAACTCGAGGAGCATCATGACGGTCAGTTTCGTCCGGATGCCGGGCTGCGAAGGGGAATGCGAATAGGGAAGTTCAGCGAGATCGGTCGCCATGAGAGGGGCTGTCCACGTCGTGCAGAGCCGGAAATTGCGGTCGACCGCGCGTGGGACCGCAACAAGATGGCGGCCAAGCTAACCCGGCCCCGGAGGGGAAGCAAGCGAAGCATCGGCCGGGACGATTCCGTCGGCCAGAGGGCCCCGGAAACGAAAACAGCCACCACATCAGGAGATGCGGTGGCCGTGGAATCGGATCGAAAGCGATCGACTCAGGATTAACGAGGCGGAGCGGGCTGCGGGGCGGCAGCCGGCGGAGCGCCGTTCTGGACTTCCGCCGGCGGCGGCGGAGCGTTCTCCGGTCCGGCCGGCCCCATCGGATGGCCGTATCCCATCGGTGCGCCGTTCGCCTGGAGGCCGCAGCCCCCTTCACAGGCGGACGAGCCGCAGGCCGAGGTGCCGCAAGCCGACGTGCCACAGGCCGAAGCCCCGCAGGCACCCGTTCCACAGGCGGAACCGCACTGGTTCCATCCGGTGTTGCAATGGCTGTGGCAGGCCGTCGCACAGTGCGTCCGGCAACAGCGGCGGCGGTGCCGCGCAGAGGCTTCATCCGTGCAGAAGAGGGACACCATCAGGGCGGCGGTCAGCACCGCGGCGGTTCGCATCATGTCAGTCACTCCCGGGTCTCGAACAAATGGGGTCGGTCAACGCACGCCGACAGGCGCTCCGTCACCGGGGTCTGCGACCACAGACCCGACCCGCCCCGGAACAAATGCCGTTCCATCCTGCGCAAAATGACAATCCCTCAGAACCCGCTCAGATTGACCTGAACAGGGAGGCCCAGCGAGCATCGCGGCACGGCTCATTCCGCGACAATTTGCAGGGGGAAGGGACGCTCTCAATCGCCTCGGAGCCGGAACTTCCGACGCATCTCGTCACTCGCGCGCTTCGCATTGATGAAGCCGAGAGATCGAAGGCTGCGCGGTGTTCCGCCAACGTGCGCCGCGTCCGCTCAGAGTGCGGCTCTGGGCCCGCTCCGCACACCTTCATGAGCGTGCTATTTCTTCAACATCGACAGCGGCCGATATCTGGTCAGCGCCCAGTACCCCGTCAGCAGGGACAGCACATAGATGCTGCCCACAAACCACATCAGTGTGGGATAGGACGGCGAGAGAGAGACCCAGGAAAACTCTGAGGGGTTCCGATCGAGAAAGTGGCTGTTGTTGTAGACCTCGATCGGGTCGAGGGCCGGCAGGAAGCTGCTGAGCGTGGACTGGATCGTGAAGGCCACGAACGTCAGAAATCCGGCGGCCAGCGGCTGGCGGATGAGGCACGTGAGCGCCGCCGCGAGCGAGAACATCATACCGTGAAAGGGGACCATCACGGCGATGTGCGGCCAGTTCATGCTGTAGTAGTTCCCCCAGTTGGGCGAGTTCCAGGCGAGGGCGATCGACGGCCCGTCGAGAACGAGCAGCGTCACGAGCAGTCCGGTCAGGAACTTGACGGCAAACAGCTTCCAGGGGGCGATCGGCCGCGTCCGCCAGAACTCACCGATCCGCGGATCGATGTCGCTGGCAAACAGCCCGGCCCCGACCACCACGGACCACAGGGCTCCTATGGCCCAGCTGGTCTGCGAGAGATTGTCGCGAAACATCATGTGCGGCTGAACGAAAGCGATAGACGCCATTCCCGCCGCGAACAGGAGGCCGGGGATTGCCATCGGCAGCGCGTGGCGCCCCGCGAGCCAGGCGAGCGAGAGCGTCGGCAGGGGGAGCGGTCCCAGCCGCGGCAGCCACACGGGGCGGGCACGATCCGATCGACCCGCCTCTCCGTCTCGCGTGAGCGGCCGGATCGCGGCATAGCGGCGCACGGCCCAGACGGCCAGAAGGAACTGAAGTCCGGCGTTGGCCGCGAGAGTCGAGAGGATCCCGGTTCCGAGATCGAGATCGGTGTACGAGGCTCCGCCGACCTCGCCGTATCCATAGTGAATGATCCGGGTCACCGGCAGGACCGCCATCACGATCTCCGCGAGTCGCTGCGGGAGGTGGCGACCGAACTCGGGACGGAGGGCCGTCATGAGGAACCACCCGACCATCAGGACCGCACCCGCATAGCCGGCCCGCGCTTCGGAGCGGACGAAGGTCCCCAGCGTCGTGGCCAGGAGGTACAGCATCGAGACGGACGCGATCCGGATCACCAGGACTTCACCCAGGAGAGCGATGGCGGGAAGCGGGGCGAGGACGCCGCGCTCCGGCATCCGGACATAGGGGGCGTCGAGATCCGTGGCGCGCAGCGGCGCCTGCTGGACCCATCCGCCGGCAAGGCACGCCGCAATGACGAGCCCGCCGATGAGCATGGGGGCGACGAGCACGACCCAGCCCCCCATGACCCGGACGCGGCCCCGGACGAGGGGCGAGACCGGAAGGCCGTCGGCAAAGCTCCGCGTTCGGTCGGTCATCTCGCCGAGCGATGTCCGCATCGCGACGAGAATGGCGGCGACTTCGAAGCCCGCCAGGACCCCGCTGTAGTTCGCGACGGCGGCGTGGAAACGATGCCCGAGCTCATAGATAACGGAGTGCATCGCCCCCAGCACGATCCACAGTGTCGCCAGGGCGAACTGCAGGCGGCGCTCGTGGACTTCCTTGAGGACCAGCGATCGAGTCAGGGGAGACACGGCGGACTCCGGGTTAGCGCGGGATGCGGCGGTCGCGAATCGAACCTCGGCGTTCGAGGGCTACACGGGAACGGCGGCGGGCTCAGCGGGCGCGCTGGGACGCGGCCAGTTCTGAGGACGGCCGATGACGAAGGCTTCGAAGATCTCGTCGAGACTCAGGTCCTGGACCTCGGCATCGATGCCGCCCGCCCGCAGGTCGCGGATCCAGGGCTCGGCGTCGTCGAGCGTGACCGCGATCCGCTCTCCGTGCCGCGCCACGTCGAGGACGCGCTCGGGAGGCAGGGCCTCGGCGGTCTCGAGCGCGGCCGCGGAGACAAGGACTCGCTTGACCGCGCGCTGCACCTCTTCCGTGGGACCGGTCCGCACCAGCCGGCCGTCGTCGAGGATCGCGACCGCGTCGGCGACCGCCTCGACCTCCGAGAGCAGGTGCGAGCTGTAGAGGACCGTCCGGCCTTCGGCCTGGAGGTGCTCGATCAGGTCGCGGTTGAATTCCTTGCGGGCGATCGGATCGAGCCCCAGGGCGGGGTCGTCGAGGATCATGAGCCGGGGGCGATGCGCCAGGGCGAGCGCGAGCCCGAGCCGGACCGACTGTCCTTTCGAGAGATGCCGGATCCGGACGTCGCTGGGGAGCTCGAACCGCCCGAGGAGCGAGCGGTAGTGCGCTTCGTCCCACGTCGGATAGAACGGCGCGAGGAACCGGCCGATCTCGAAGGCGGTCATCCAGCCGTACATCGACTGGTCTTCGGCGAGGTACCCGACCTTCTGCCGAACGACGATCGGCTCCCGGGCGGGATCGTGGCCGAGGATCTCGACGCGGCCTTTCCGCGGTTCGATCAGGCCCATCAGAGTCCGGATGAGGGTCGTCTTCCCTGCTCCGTTGCGTCCGAGGAGGGCGAGGGTCTGGCCGGCGGGGATCTCCAGCGAGACCCCTTCGAGGACCGGTTTGCGGCCATAGCCCTGATCGAGCCCTGCGATGCGAATGACGGCGCTCATGGTCCTTCCGCTCCCTTTTTCTGACGAGGTGTGGCGGTCTCTTCGGCGGTGCCGTTCTGCCGGACGCGTTTCACGGATTCGGCGAACAGGCGTCCCAGTTCCCGTTCGCCGATCCCAAGCATCAGGCCGCGGCGGGTGAGGGTGTCGAGTTCCTGCTGGAACTCCTGGTGGTGTTCGGCGAGCTGGGCGGCGGTCGCGCCGCGGCGGAGCGGCAGGACGTAGGTCCCGTCTCCGTGCCGCATCTCGACGAGCCCTTCGGCGGCGAGCCGTTCGTAGACCCGCACGACGGTGTTGACGTTGACGGCCAGTTCGCGGGCGAGCTGGCGGACGGAGGGGAGCGGGGTTTCGGCCGGGAGGGTGCCGGCGAGGATCTGTGCGCGGACTTGCGCGTCGATCTGTCGCGAGACCGGAACCGACGATCCACGCTCGATGCGAATCAGCATGTCGTCACCCAAAGTGTTCACAGTACTATAACAGTTCTGTTTCGTCCGAGTCAATAGGTGGCCGAAGATTACTGAGAGTACGGGTGCGTTCGCGGGATGGTGGTCAGTTGTGCCGATGGAAGATCAACCGGGGTCCAGGGGCTCGCCCCTGGTGGGGAGTGCAGAGGGGCAACGCCCCTTTGCCCGCCGGAGGCCTGGCCGTCGAGAGATGTCTGAAGGAGTATGTGTCCAAGCGCGGACAAGGTGTCGTATGCCCCCTCACCAACCCGCGGGGATTTCGAAGCGAGCCGTGAGTCCTCAACGCCGTTACCGCAAAGCGGACATCCGTTGTGTACCACGGTTCCTCATCGAAGCGCCTCCGGCGGCAAGGGGGTGAGACCCCCTTGACCCCGGCGGCCGTGGCATGTTGGGTCTGAGCGAGCACAGTCGGGCCGGCAAGGACGTGCTCTGAGGCACCGGAATCAGACCCGTTACTCCCGGACCGTCCAGAGCTTGAGTCCCTGCGGCGTGCAGCAGGCGAACTCGTTCGGCCGGTTGGTGTGGATCATGGCGACCGGGGAAAACGCGACGGTTCCCCGGCTCCCCACCTTGTAGCTGTCGTCGGAGATTGAGAGCGGCACGAACTCGCCGCCCCCTGCGGTCCTGGTCCACAGGATGAGGCGGCCGTCCCGGAGAAAGACGCCGACAGGATCCGACAGCCCCAGTTCCAGCGGACGGGGACGGACCGCTTCGCGCGGCTTCAGGTCGAACAGCCGCGCGCCATCGGCCCAGAGCGCGGCGAGTCGCGGGACCGTGTGCGGCACGGTGCCGGTGATCTGCGTAATCGGAGCGGGGAGTTCGAAGGACTCCTGTTCCATCACCGCGGTCGCACTCGGGCCGAACCACCGGATCGCGTAGAGAAGCCGTCCGTGGCTGACGTAGGCTCCGGACTCCCGAACGGTGATCGCGGTATGCTTGACGATCCGGCCGAAGTCTTCGACGCGCCAGTCCAGCTTCCGGGTGAGAACTGGAACTCCATGGCCGTATCCATCGCACACGCGGATCTCCGACTGACCACCGAGCGACCACGTTAAGCGCGCAAAGGAGTCGACCGCCAGGTCGCCGACCTTCGCGAACCAGCCGGGCGTTTCGACGCGGAAATCGGCCAGCTGCGCCGGGCGGAGAATCGGGGGATCGTGTATCCCGCCGCAGTAGGTCAGGTGCACGCGCAACTGCGTCACCTCCTCCACGGTCATCAGAATCCGCTGGCCCTGTCCCGTTCCCGGGGGGAAGTGCCATTCCACCGAATCCGCGGCCGCAGAAGAGTCCCACCGTCCGTGCTGGAAGAGCAGGACCGAGTTCTTGTCGGTCTCCATCCACCCGGCGACGAAGTAGTGGGTCATCGTCCCCTTGAGAACCTGCCACTCCACCCCCGGCCGCAGGGGGATGACCCGCTGCCGCTGGAACGGCGATGCGGACGATCGGGCGTCGAGCGGTTCGGTTCGCTTCTTCGCGGTGGGCCGGAACCGGCGGCAATCCCGTCCCAGGAGCCGGTCCGAGGGAACGAGTCGCTCCACGGCGCGCAGCGCGGCGTCGACGTCTCCAAAGCGGGTTTCGAGGGCGCGGGCGGCGACGACCTGGACGCTCTCCTTCGCGGCCGCCTGAACGGAGGGATCGGGGTACTGGAGGGCGGTGTCGGGGATCCGCTGGAGAACGATCGCCTGGGCCGTGAGCGGCAGGCTTTCGTCCGACAGAGAAGCCACCAGACGCCCCGCCGTGTCGTGACGGCCCATCTCGGCCAGCCAGTCGAGCGATTGCCGGAGGCACTTCTCCGCCTGAGCCGAACCGGGCCAGCCCGCCTCCAGGGTCTGCAGCGCTTCATCGCGAACGTGAACCTTCTCGTCGAGCAGATGCGCCGCCCCGAGGAAGTCCAGACGGACCCGGCACTCCGTTACGGCGACCCGGTACTCCGTTTCGGCTTCGTCGGGTTCGTCCAGCCGCGCGAACAGGTCCCCCGCCTCGACGTGCCGCTTCTGCTCCCGGTAGATCTCGATCGCTTCCCGCAGGTGCCCGCCCCGCTCCAGGCAACGGGCGGCATCGATCGGCCGGTTGAGCTTGTCGCGATAGAGGACCGCCGCCTCGCGATGGAACTTTCCGTTCTCCAGCGCCCCGGCGGCGCTCAGGTCGTCCCCCAGGAGCCGGGAGAAGATGTAGGCGGCGCGGCGGTAGCGGCCGAGCCGGATCTCGCGCTCGGCGGCGGCGCGGTACTTGGCCATCAGCGCCGCCTGGAGGTCGAAGGGGATGTTCCAGACGTCGACGGGCCCCCCGCTGCTCAACCCTCCGAGGGCGAAGTCGACGAGGTGGGAGAACAGGGCGAAGCCCGGCGGCGCGATCCCCCGACCGAGGTCGCCGGTCATCGGGATCGAGAACCGCAGGGCATCGTCCGGATCGACGTCGAACTTCCGGAGGAGCCGCTGGATCGCCTTGGCCCGTTCCGAAAGGATCCGCGGCGTCAGCATCGCGGCCGCCGCCGCCGCCGAGACCGCCATCCCGCCGATCCCCTGCCCCAGCTTCTGCAGCATCCGGCCGAGGAACCCGCCCCCCAGTCCCATCCCTCCCGCGCCGCCAACGCCTCCGGCCCCCTTTCCCGCCATCCCTCCCGCGGCTCCGGCAGCGGCCTGCAGTCCCTTGCCGATGAGCCGCGCCAGCGCAGTCAGCGCGAGGGCCGGCAACGCCACGAGGGGCCGCAGGTCCGGGAGGAGTGACCGGCCGGGGAGCTTTTCGAGGTCATTCCCGTTCTGGCCGATGTCGCCGCCGTTCTTGCCGAGGATGTCGTCCAGCGTCGGCGGGACCGCGATCTCGATTGAATGCAGCCGGGCCTGAACCGGAAGGGCCGGCACCGCGCGGGACCAGTCGGCCTCCCGCGGCTGGGGGGCGCGGACCAGATCGCGGGCGCGAAGCCGCTCCTCCCGCTCGATGCGGGTCAGCCCCAGGGCCGGATGCCAGACGAGCGCGGCTGCTTGCTCCGGAAGGAGCCCGGCCCATTCGCCATCGGCCACGGGCGGCTCAATCCGGCTCTCGACGGGAACCCAGACGTGGTCCGCCGCGCGGCCGTATCGCGGACCGGGGAGACCGTCGGGAAAGGACGTCCCCTCAGGAAGAACCGCGAGCGCCGCGCGGACCTGCCGATCGGCCCGGGAGACCGGCAGCAGAAGAAACTCGACGGCGTCGAGCGGCACCCCCGCGCGGTCGAGTCGGTCGAGCCACACACCCGCATCATCCCCCGGCAGCAGAACCGCGGCGGCGGCACGCTGGACCCGATCGGCCAGGACGATGTGGAGTTGAAGCGGGGTCATGTCAGGGAACGCAGAAAGGGACGCAGCAGGCTCTGCAGGATGTCGTGATCGGTCACGGTCTGGACGTTCGGGCCGAGGAAGTATTCGTCCCCCCACCGTCGCCCGTCCGCGCACCAGCCGGAGACGCGGGACTCGCTGAGGACCAGGGTGAACTCGGGAATGCCGGCATCCGACGACCGGCAGTGCAGCAGGCCGCGGGAATCGAGCGTGGCGGTGCTGCCGTCCGGCCAGCGGGCCTCCGAGAGCGTGAACCCGGATCCCGCGGGGGTTCGATCGGTCTCAAAGGGGCGCTGGTTCCCGGAATCGAAGCCGGCACTCGCCCGCTGCATGTGAAGCTGCGAGGGGGCGAGCAGGGGGGGCATGAAGACCATGCTGTGCCCCTTGACGGAGACGAGCGCCAGCCGTCCCTCGGAGACGCCGATCGAGCGGTACCGCTTGTAGAGCGTCCGCTGCGGAATCTGTCGCCAGTATCCGTCGTTGAGGATCTTGTAGGGATCGCGGGCCTGCTTGTCCGGGCGGCCCATCTGCACCTCGTGGCACTGGAGCGGATCGCTGAGCCGCAGGACGTACCGCCGGGCGTTGAGCGAGGCCCCGGGATTGAGGACCACGAGGGATCCGTCCGGATTGGCCGCTTCGATCCGCGTGTCGTGGGAGAGAGGGAGCGAGATCTTACCCAGCGGCTGGAATCGCCCCTTCTCGTCCGGCACATGGAGCAGGACCTCCCCCGTCGAACAGACACCGACGAGCCCGCCGCGGGCCGGAGAGTCGAACAGGCAGGCCGACCGGCCGACCGGACTGGCGGGGGACAACGGAATCCGGTCCCAGACGACGCGTCCCGCCATCGCGGACGCGACGTCCCACCCCTCCGGCGACTTGTAGAACCGGCCGTGCTTCCAGGTCGCTCCCGGCGGAACCTTGGACGTATGGAGAATCTTTCCGTTCCCCGGATGGACGAGGTCGACGTCGGCGTAGCGGAGGGAGAGCAGGCCGTGGTGCCAGGCGACGCCGAGGACAGTTTCGATCGGAAGCTGGAGCCTGACGATGTTGTCGAGGGCTCCCTGGCCGACGTGGACTTCGAGGTACGACAGCTCCGCGTGCCGGGCCCGTCCCACGACCATCTGGAGGATGGTCGAGCCGGAATTGTACTGCCACCACACCAGGTCGCCGGGGGGCATCCGCCGCGTCACCTCCCGCCCGCCGAACCGCCGCGCGCCGTTTGGTTCCCGTTCCCAGAACAGGAGCCGCTGGTCGCCAGTGAGGATCGCGTACCGCCGCGGGGCGTCATCTCCCTCGGAGAGGGGGATCAGGTTCCGCCAGTTCGCCAGGTCCGACGGCAGACGCAGGGGGAACTCGGCAAGCCGGAGGATCGCCGGGAGCGCGGCGCCGTGGTCGTCGTCGAGGAGCTTGGGAGCGGGCTGACTGCCGCGGGACTCGAACAGCACCGACAGGTCGAGCCGGGCGTGGCGAAGGGTCCGGATACCGCGGAGCGAGCGGGAGAGCAGTTGAAAGTCCCCCTCCCGCGTCACGAGCCCCGCGTAACAGACCGGGAGCTGCTCGGCGAGCGCGCGGCGGAAGGCGTGGTCGGCGTGGACCTCCTCGCTGGTCAGGACAATGACCTCCGCCTCGGCGGACGCCGGGAGCTTCGCGACTTCCGGCAACGCCGAGCCCGGATGGAGCCGCGGGTCGAGCGCCGCGAGATGCTCCTCGAGGCCGGCCCGGGTCGTGAGGTCGACCGGAACCAGCTTGTCCCCCGCGGCCCGGAAGACCCGCGCCGTCCCGTCCCGCTCAGCCATCGCGGCGAGCGCCAGGGCGGCCGCGGTGACGTAGACCCGCGGCACGCCCCACATCCGCAGGCCGCTGTCGAGGAGCAGGATCCGGTCGCGGGGCGGATGCGTGGGGGGCGTTTCCCGGCGAAGGTACAGCGCCTCGTTCAGCGCGATGCGGGTCATCAGCGTGTCGTCGTCGTGCGCGAGCTCGCTGAGGAGCAGCCGGTCGAGTGGACCGCGGTTCGAGATGTCCGAGACACCGCCGAGCGGCAGCTCCTCGGGCTCCGCAAGCGGCCGCGGGAGCGAGACGACGGCGGTGAGATTCTTCGCCAGCCGCATCAGTCCGGCGAACTCGTCGACCTTCAGCAGCTCCTCGATCAGCCGCGTCACGGTCGGGGTCTCGGCGGGCTCCTCCGGCTCGACTTCCTCGGTCGGAAGAGGCCGCGGCACGCGGTCGAGCCCGGTCCGCAGCCGCTGCCGGATCGTCTCCTCGTCGACGCGGCGGAGGCCGTCGCACAGGCCGCGAAGCTCGATGCTCCACTGCCCGATGCTCTTGAGGAGCGGGCTCGGCGACTCGTGGGCCCGCATCCACCCGGCCGAGTCAAGCAGCGCCAGAATCTCCCGGGCCTGCTCCGACGTCGTCCGCACCGGATGCCGTTCGAGAACGGTCTCGATCAGGCTCACCTTCCCGGCCAGCGACGTCCGCAGCGCCGCCGGAAGCTGGTAGACCTTCCCGAGCTGACGAACCGCGTCATCGTGCCACTTCCCGGCGATCGTCCGCAGCCGCAGCGAGAGCGCCCGCTCCAGCTCGACGAGCTGTCCGGAGTCGCTGGGCCACGTCTCGCGGCAGGCGGCCAGCGCCAGCACAACCATGTCGAGAGGCGGGAAGCCGCGAGACTCGAAGGGACGCAGGACCGCCTGGATCTCCTGGCGAAAGGCGATCGTTCCGCCGCCGGTCCATTCAATGGCATCCGGCTCGCCCGCCCAGCGCCAGAAGGCGTCTTCGCTGGGGGCGAGATAACGGAGCGTTTCCGCGCTGACGTCGCTCATCGCCCCTCCTCCCGGCCCACGGCGTGATCGCCTGAGAGCCGGATCGCAGCGCGGGAGGCGGCGGCGAAGTCCTCACCGCGCAGGCGTTCCCACGCTCCGTCCGGAGCAAAGAGCGCGACGTCCCTCGGAGCGAGATCCAGAAGTCGAGCAACCGCCGCCGAGGGGAGCCGGGGGATGAGCCGCCAGCCAGCCGGGAGCGCAATGCCGTCCTGCTCCACGTACGGAGCGGACGGCAACGGGGGAAGCGGCGTGCCGCAAACGAAAACCCGATCGCCCCCATCCCGCGCGAACCGCCACCGCTCAAGCCGCACCCGCGGCGCCCCAACGGCGTACCGGGACCAATCGGCCCACGAAAAGAGTGCCGCGTTCGGAGTCGTCTCAACGTCCGACCGCTCGCAGCGGAGCGTCGCCGGCCGCAGCCGCGTCCCGGAAAACGCGCTGACCGGAAGTTCGACCGGGACCGCATCGCGGAGGGCGATCCACTTCGCCGCCGGCAACGTGCCGGCGCTGAGAAGGTTCCCCTCGGGACGCAACGCGCCGTCCGGCCCGATGTCGAACCGCACCGCGTTCGGAAGAGCGAGAAACTTCAGACGATCCGCGTCCGGCAGGTCGACACCGCAGAGCCAGAGCACACCCTCGACTTCGGCGACCTCAACACCGGGAACGAGCCGGCACCCCCCCAACGCGGGGAGCGCGGCGCGATCGATCCGCAGGGCCCATGTCGCCTTCACGTCTCGACTCCAAACTTGGCCCACAGGTCCTTCACGCGGCCGCCGAGCTGCTCGCGGAGCGCCGCATCCGTGACCCACTCCGTCCGTCCCGCCAGGACACCGAGCTGGTCCCGCAGGTAGGACCGGTCCGCCTCCGCCACGTTCTCCTGCGCCACGCGACTGGCGATCCGGTCGAGATCCCGCGCGAGCGCCTCCGCATCGGGAGCGCTGTTGGAATGCGAGAGCCGATGCCGCGGACCGGGAGCGTCCTGTGAGTGCTGCTCGATCGACTGCTGGACGAGCGCCGCGATGACTTCCCGCTGCTCGTCGGTGTCCCACGTGTGCTTGAGGACCCACACGTCCGACGGCTGGGCATCGGTCCGGCCGCACATGACGGCGCTCGCGGCAATAAGCCGCTGATACTTCACGGCCCGCCGGTCCGAGATCGGGATCCCGGCATGCCGCAGCCGGTGGACCAGCTCCACGTAGCACGGCCGGACCTCCGCGACATTCACGAGCCGCACCAGCGCCTGAAGCTCCCGGATGTCATCGGCCGAGATCAGCGTCTCCTCGGCAACAGGATGCGCATCGAGGTTCCAGCCGGCATGCAGGACATCGTGAAGCTGTTCCTGAGGAACGTTGTCGCACGGAACCCGGACGAGGAACCGGTCGAAGAGCGCCTTGAGCGCGTCCTCCTCGGGAAGATGATTGCTCGCCCCGATCGCCATCAGGAGCGGCAGCTTGCGGGTCTCACGCCCGCGGCGGAAGACCCGCTCGTTCAAGACCATCAGCAGACTGTTGAGGATGGCGCTGTTGGCGTTGAGCAGCTCGTCGAGAAAGACCAGCGAGGCTTCGGGCAGCATCCCCTCGGTGTTCGTCACCAGGTCGCCGTCCCGGAGCTTGCGGATATCGAACGGCCCGAACAGCTCGTTGGGTTCGGTGAACCGCGTCAGCAGGTAGTCGAAGACCCGCCCATGCAGCCGCTGGCCCAGCCGGTGGACGAGCGCACTCTTGGCGGTCCCCGGCGGCCCGAGCAGGAACAGGTGCTCTCCGCCGGCGAGACAGACCCCCATCAGGTCGATGATCTCATCCTTCCCGACGAACTCCGACTTCATCGGGGCCAAGACGCTCTCCACCAGCCGCCGGGCAATCGCCAGCCGCCGTTCGGTTTCATCGGACATCGGGAACCGGCTCCTTGGTAGGTTCTTGGGCGGTGTGTTCCGGGGATTCCAGTGGGAGGTGCGAGACGAGTTCCGGGTGAGCCCCGCCGGCAATGCGAATCGCCTCCCGGATCCGCGCGTCCACCAGCCGCGAACGGTCGCCGGCCGAGACGATCCGGTCAACGTACAGACTTCTCAGACAGGGATCGTGAACAATCGGTTCGATCGAGCCAATCGAGTCCAGCGGCATCCCGACCGAAGAGAGCGGCCACGCCCGTCCCCAGCGAAGGAGAACCTGCCCCAGCGGATCCCCTTCCGAGGCCGCCTTGGCGAGACGGTACAGGTCGGGCAGGAACCGGAAGACGAGGTCGACGGAATAGAGAATCGGGACCAGGGTCGCCGGCGGGCCCCCCGAAGGCATCGGAGCATTCTCCGCCAGATCGCGGGAGACCACCTCCTCGCCGAGATGGCGGTGAGCGAAGCACTGCGACGCCCGGTAGAACTGCCCGACGGCCCAGGTCAGGGCGGGCAGATGGAGAGCGGGGGGCGTTCCGGCCAGGTGGAGGCGGTAGTCCTGCTCGAACACCGCAATCCACGCGACCGCCTCCTGGATCTCCTTCCGCGACGGCGCGTCGGCGGGGCCGATGCCTCCGCGGCCGGTGAGGAAGACGGATTCGAAGTAGGAGCGAACCAAGATCGCGTTCTGACCTGCTTATAAGGAGTTGTTCGTGCCGCGTTCTCGTCGGACGGACAGTCTTTGTACAACCGATCGTGCGACAGCCACCAGAGACGAGCTGGACACCAGTTCGTCTCTGGTGCATTTGCCGAATGGCGGTAAGGACCGAGGACGATTCCGGTATCTCAACCCCGTCCTCGCCGGCACGACGCCGACAGCTCAAACCCAACGTGCGACGGCAGCCGGGGTCAAGGGGGTCTCACCCAATGCTGTTCATGATCGGGCTTGTAACGTGGTCCGAAGTCGTTGGAGTTGTTGGAGATCTTCTCGGGTGGCCGGTTGGATTTTCGGGGGGCCGGGCGGCCTGTCCTGCTTCGGTCTCGGCCACCGGCGGATCTGTTTCGGGCCGACTCGACCGTCCCTGTCCACCACGGCCTGACAAAGCTGGTCCCGCAAGGACGGCATGCGGCGGACGGGGCGGCCGTGGACGACTCGACGAAGCAGACGGCGGACGGCGTCCCGAGCTTTGGCGGCAGACCAGTTCGCCGGATGCGATCCCGAGGCGATCAGTTCCCGAGCCGTCAGCAGTTGCAGTAGCCAACTCGCCAGGACATGCCAGGTCTGCTCCGCCAGCGCGCCCTCCGGCGTGCGGCTCCGCAGCGTCTGATGGCAGAGCGTCTGCTTGAGCGAGCGATAGTGCAGCTCCAGGCCCCAGCGGAGCCGGTAGATCTCGGCGGCGTCCTCGTCGGACAGCGCCCTCTCGTCGTGGATGTTCGTGACCAGCGAGACCGGTCGTTTCTGATCGTCGCGAACGACGATCAGTCGCAACACGACGGGCGGCTGGTCGCGGCAGCGGGTGGGCCACAGCGAGACCGTCTGGCCTTCGGTCTCGACCGCCCAATCCAAGTCAGGACCGTCCAGGCCGGTCAGGAGCCGGATGTTTCCTCCCACCCGCAGGACGAAGTCGTGCCGGTTCCGGGTGAGCCAGCGGCACAGCTCAAAACTGATGAAGCCGGCGTCGGCGGTCAGCAGGGAGCGGGGCGGCAGGTTGTCCCGCATGTCGTCCAGCTGTCGCCGCTCGCTCTGTGTCCCCGGCCCCAGACGGAAGTCCCATGGCAAGCCGGTTCCGATGTGCAGGAGTGTCGTCTGGAAGACCTGCGGCGTGGTCCCCTCCTTGCCGGCGCAGCCCAAGGCCTGTTCGTTGGGCGTCGTGCGAGGGGCTTCGAAGCGGGAGCCATCGACGCCGAAGACCGCCCATCCCCGGACTCGCCAGTCGTCCAGATGCTCGGCGACGAACTGTCGCAGGCGCAGGAGGATCGGATCTCGCATCCGGGGGAGACCACGAACGCGGGCGGCCAGGAACCCGGAGAGCGAGTCGCCGATGGTCCAGGCGGGAAAGACTTCGCGGAGGATGTCGCAGGCGGCATCGAACTGCTCGCGGAGGGTCACCTGGGGCTGCCAGCTCATGATGGTGGAGACCCAGAAGATCTTCAGCGGGGTCCAGCCGGTGTTGCCGTGCGAAGAGAACCGGCTGAACCACTGTGGGGGAAAGACCGTGGCGATCGCCTCAATGAATTCGTGACGATACGATCGCCGCTGTGGCTTCCAAGCCATCTTCGAGCCTCCGTGCATCGGGCCTGTGTCGTAGAACAACACAACCGATGACGAGGCTCGAAGTCTTTTGCAATCCCACAGTTAACGCCAGTTCCGAGACAGAGTCGCGAACGGCGTTGGGTCTCACCCCCTTGCCGCCGGAGGCATTTTCGTTGAGGAACCGTGGGACACAACGGACGACCGATTTGTGGGACCGGCGTTGAGTATTCCTCCCTCGCTTGGTGACCCCGCGGGTTGTTGAGGGGGCATCCGGCACGTTGTCCGCGCTTGGACACTCGCTCCTTCAGAAAGTTCGAGACGAGACGGGCCTCCGGCGGGCAAGGAGGCGTTGCCCCCTTGCATCCCCCACCAGGGGTGACCCCCTGGACCCCGGTTGGGCTGCACGCTGGATCATCCGTTCGCCCTTGCCCGACCACCATCCAGCGAACGCACCCGCCGGGCCAGCGACGCTAAGACACACATTGACTACCCTCCAACCACGTGGCCGCCCCTCCGTGATGACAGTTCAGGGCCTCACTCCCAAGCGAAACCATGTCAGACCGCGTCTGGATCGTCTCCGCCAAACGAACTCCCCAGGGACGCTTCCTCGGCGCCCTCGCCAAAAAGACCGCCGTCGACCTCGGCGTCGCCGCCGCCAAAGCCGCCCTCGCCACGATTGAACCCCAACACATCGAATCGGTCATCGTCGGCAACGTCTTGGGGGCCGGCCTCGGCATGAACGTCGCCCGCCAGATCGGAATCCACTCCGGAATCCCCATCGAGGTTCCCGCCTTCACCGTCAACATGATGTGCGCTTCCGGCATGCAGGCGGTCATCCTGGCGGTCCAAGCGATCCGGGCCAGAACCGCCCGCGTCGTCCTCTGCGGCGGAACAGAATCCATGTCCAACGCCCCATTCCTCCTGAATGGAGCCCGCTCCGGATGGAAGTTCGGAGACGGCACCCTGATCGATTCCATCCAGCGCGACGGCCTGACCGATGCCTTCAGCGGCGAAGCGATGGGCCTCATCGGAGAACGCATCGCGGCACAATATGCTGTCTCCCGCGAACAGCAGGACGAGTTCGCCGCCCGCAGCCAGCAGCGCTACGCCGAAGCCCTCGCCCAGGGCCGCTACCGCGATGAGATCGCGGCCATCGACGGCCTCGACCGCGACGAGCCCCCCCGCCCCGAAACGAACGCCGCCGGCCTCGCCAAACTCCGGCCCTCCTTCAAACCCGACGGTACGGTCACCGCCGGCAACGCCTCGGGCATCAACGACGGCGCCGCCATGCTCGTCGTTTGCGATCCCGAATGGGGACAGGCTCACGATCTGACGCCGCTCGCCGTCATCACCGCCACCGCCTCGGTCGGCTGCGACCCGGCGCTGATGGGGATGGGCCCGGTCTACGCCACGCGCAAGGTCTCCCGCTCACCCGCGGAGTTCGACCACGTCGAGCTCAACGAAGCCTTCGCCGCGCAAGCCGTCGCCTGCGCGAAAGAACTGGAGCTCTCGGACGACCGCGTCAACCCGGACGGCGGAGCGATCGCCCTTGGACACCCGATCGGTGCCTCCGGCGCCCGGCTCATCGTCCACCTCGCCCATCGTCGACCGAAGAAGGGACTCGCGACTCTGTGCGTCGGAGGGGGCCAGGGCTGCGCCGTCGTCGTCGAACAACCCTGATGCCTCCGCGTCCACTACCGTTGACGTTCCCGAATATTCCCGAGTGAATGGCTCTGATCGAGGGAGATTCGCATGACTGGTTCCGGTTCCCGCTCCGACTGTTCAACGCCAGTCGACCAACCCTGGTTCGCTTCGTCCGAAAGGCTGGCCGCGGCCAACCTGACCTGGCTCATGCGGCAGGCCGGCGCCGCGTCCTACGGCGATCTGCACAAATGGTCGACGAAGAACCGAGCCGACTACTGGCGTCTCGCGATCGAGCGGCTGGGCTTGAAGTTCGACCAGCCGTTCACAAGCGTGCTCGAAACGCCCCAAGGAGTCGAACACCCGCGGTGGCTCTCCGGAGCCCGGTACAACATCGTCGACAGTTGCTTTCAGGCGGACCCCGCCGCCCCGGCGATCGTCCACCAGGCGGAAGGGAAACCGCTCCAGACGATGACCTACGGTGAGCTGGAGGCTCTGACCAATCGCGTCGCCGCCAGCCTGACGCAGCACGGATTCCGCCCCGGGGACGCCATCGCCACGATCCTCCCGATGACGGCGGAGTCGGTCGCGATCTACCTCGGGATCATCAAAGCGGGCTGCGCGGTGGTGGGCATCCCGGAAAGCTTTCGCCCGCGGGAGATCGCGGCCCGGCTCCGGATTGCGGGCGCCGCCGGAGTCTTCACCCAGGACGTCCTCGTCCGCGGCGGAAAGACCTCACCGCTCTATGCGACGGTCCAGGAAGCCGACGCGCCGCGTGCGATCGTCCTCCCAGCGGACGACGCGGTCCGCGTTCCCCTCCGCGAGGGGGACCTCAGCTGGTCCGAATTCCTCTCCGACACCGCAACCTTCCCCACGGTGATGCGCGGCCCGGACGACCTCGTCAACGTCCTGTTCTCGTCTGGAACGACCGGCGAACCGAAGGCGATTCCCTGGACGCAGACAACCCCGATCAAGTGCGGCGCGGACGCGCACTTTCACCACGATGTCCATCCGGGAGACGTCGTGATCTGGCCGACGAGCCTCGGCTGGATGATGGGCCCCTGGCTGATCTTCGCCAGCCTGCTGAACCGGGCCGCGATCGGCCTCTACTGCGGCTCGCCGACAAGCCGGGAGTTCGGTCGCTTCGTCCAGGACTCGCGGGCCACGCTGCTCGGCGTCGTCCCGACGCTCGTGAAAGCCTGGCGAAACTCCGGATGCCTGGAGGGACTCGACTGGAGCTCGATCCAGCTCTTCAGCTCCACGGGGGAATGCTCGGTCGTCGAGGACATGCGGTGGCTGATGGACCTCGCGGGGGACAAGCCCGTGATCGAGTATTGCGGCGGGACGGAGATCGGCGGCGGCTACATCACGAACACGATCGCCCGCCCCTGCCTCGCCGGAACGTTCAACACGCCGGCCCTGGGACTCGATCTCGAGATCCTCGATGAAGAGGGCCGCAGCGCCTTCCTTGGCGAACTGTTTCTTGTCCCCCCGTCGATCGGCATCTCGACGACGCTCCTCAACAAGGACCATCACGACGTCTACTACGCCGACGTCCCGGCTGGCCCCGAGGGGCAGTTGCTCCGCCGGCACGGGGACATGGTCGAGCGGCTGGGGCCGAGTCACTGGCGGGTGCTCGGCCGCGCGGACGACACGATGAACCTGAGCGGCATCAAGATCAGCTCGGTGGAGATCGAGCAGGTCCTGCAGACGGTCCCCGGTGTCGACGACATCGCCGCCGTCGCGGTCTCGCCGGACGGCGGGCCGAGCCGGCTCATCGTCTTCGCCGTCGTCGAACCCGCGCTGCGCGATCGTCCGAAGGAACTGCTGGACTCGCTGCAGCAGGCCCTCCGCAGCGACCTGAATCCGCTGTTCAAGATTCACGATCTCGTCTGTCTGGATGTGCTGCCGCGGACCGCTTCGAACAAGCTCCTGCGTCGGACGTTGCGCGACGGGTATGTTCCCCGCGACCCCGCTTCTTCCACCTCGTCCTCTATCGAGGCGTCTCGCTCATGACGATTGCTCGAACGATCCTGATCACCGGCGCCGGCGGCGGCCTGGGCCGCGGCATGGCGCTGTACCTCGCCCGGCAGGGGCACACGATCGTCGCGACCGACCTGCGGAAGGAGGCGACGGACGACGTCGTCTCGCAGATCCGTGGGCACGGGGGGAAGGCTGACGGGTATGCGCTCAACGTCACCTCCTCCGACAGCATTCGGCAGCTGGTCGTGGATCTGGGCGATCAGCCGGTCGATGTCGTCGTCAACAATGCCGGGCTGCAGCATGTGGCGGGGGTTGAGGAGTTTCCGGAAGAGAAGTGGGATCTGCTGATCGATGTCCTGCTCACCGGTCCGTTCCTGCTCACGCGGGCGCTGCTTCCCGGCATGCGGGCTCGCGGGTTCGGGCGGGTGGTTCATATCGGGTCGATTCATTCGCTGATCGCGTCCCCTTTCAAGTCGGCCTATACGGCGGCGAAGCATGCGCTGCTGGGACTATCGAAGGTCCTGGCGCTGGAGACGGCCGGGCACGACATCACGAGCAACACGATCTGTCCGGCTTATGTGCGGACTCCTCTGGTCGAGGCGCAGATTGCGGCCCAGGCGAAGACGCGTGGGATTCCGGAGGAGGAGGTGATTCAGAAAATCATGCTCGCGCCGATGCCGAAGCACACGTTCATCACGGTGGAGGAGATTGCGGCGGCGGTGGAGTACCTGATCAGTCCGCTGGCGAGGAACGTCACCGGTCAGACGATCACGATCGACGGCGGCTGGACGGCGCAATAGAGCGCACTTGCCGGCACGACTCTCATAGCTCAAACCCGATGTGCGACGGCCGCTGGGGACAAGGGGGTCTCACCCCCTTGCCGCCGGAGGCGCTTCCATGAGGAACCGTGGTAAGCAACGGACGTCCGCTTTGTGGAGCCGACGGTGAGTCCTCAACGCTCGCTATGCAATCGCCGCGGGTTGGTGAGGGGGCATACGGCACGTTGTCCGCGTTTGGACACACCCTCCTTTAGACATCTCTCGACGGCCAGGCCTCCGGCGGGCAAAGGGCATTCTGCCCCCTGCACCCCCTGACCAGGGTGCCCCTGGACCCGGTGATTTCCAGTGGGGTGGCGGTGTTCTTGCTCAACAGTCATTGCGTCACAGACCGCCGACAACGATCCTTCTCCCCTGCCGCACGGAGACGGCCACAACACCGCGATGAACGCCGATAAGGAACCAATAATGACCAACGTGCTGGCCGGAGTGGACCTGGGTGGAACCAGCGTCAAAATCGCCCTCGCCCATCGCGAAGGGAGCTTCCTCACCGAAGGCTCCATCCCCACCGAATCCCACCGCGGCCCCGAACGGACCATCGAACGCATCGGCGACCACCTCCAGCAACTGGCCGAAAAACACCAGGTCAAAATCGCCGGCATCGGCGTCGGCGTCCCCGGCCTCGTCGACATCCACAAAGGGATCACCCGCTTCCTCCCCAACCTCGAATCCCACTGGCGGAACATCCCCGTCGCCGACCTGCTCACCACCCGCATGGGCTGCCCCGTCCGGATCCTCAACGACGTCCGCACCGCCACCCTGGCGGAGCTGAAGTTCGGCCACGGCAAAGGGGCGCAGGACATCTCCATGGTCTTCATGGCCCTCGGCACCGGAATCGGCGGCGGAGTCGTGATCGACGGTCAGCTCCGCCTTGGCACCCTGGGAGCGGCCGGCGAGATCGGCCACCAGACGATGCTCCCGGACGGCCCGCAGTGCGGCTGCGGCAACCACGGCTGCCTCGAAGTCCTGGCCAGCGGCCCCTCGATCTCGGCCGAAGGGGTGCGGCTGATGCGGATCGGCCGGGCTCCGACGCTTTACGATCTCGTTGAAGGGGACTCCGACCGGGTCAACACCAAGACGATGGCCCAGGCGGCCGAGAAGGACCCCAGCATCCACGAGGCCATCCTGCGGGCGGCAAAGTACGTCGGGATCGCGGTGGCCAATATCGTGATGGTGCTCCATCCCGAACTGATCGTGCTGGGAGGGGGCGTGGCCGAGATGGGGGCCTTGCTGGTCGATAATGTCCGGTCCGAGATGGAGCGGCGGATTGTCGGTGTGATCCCGCTGGAGACGATCCGTGTTGAGCGATCGCAGCTTGGCGATAAGGCCGGCGTGACGGGGGCAGTGGTTCTGGCAGGATTGGCCGCAGACTCAACCAGTCTGGGAACCTAAGCACCGGGGTCCAGGGGGTCACCCCTGGTGGGGAGTGCAGAGGGGCAACGCCCCTTTGCCCGCCGGAGGCCTGGCCGTCGGGAGATGTCTGAACGAGGGTGTGTCCAAACGCGGACACCGTGCCGGATGCCCCTATATCAACCCGCGGGGAGTCCAGAGCGAGCGGGGAGTCCTCAACGCCGGTCCCACAAAGAGGACGTCCGTTGTGTCTCACGGTTCCTCATGGAAGCGCCTCCGGCGGCAAGGGGTTGCCCCCTTGACCCCGGCTGCCGTAGCACGTTGGGTTTGAGCTATCGAGTCGTGCCGGCAAGGACACGAGTTACCGGATCTTGATCTGCTCGACACTCCGCTGCCCGTCCGAAACATCGAGCAGAATCGATAGGGTCTGCCCCGCCTGGATGTTCAGGCTGTGCTGCCGGACCTCCTTCCCTCCGCGGCGAACCACGACCTCGTGCCGCCCCGGCGGAAGCGCAAGGCTCACCGACCGCTGCACGGCATGCGGCGCACTGTCGACCAGCAGCTCGACCCCCTGCAGATCCCCCTGCAGGTCGAGACGGACCTGCCCCGTCGTCGGAGCGGCCGGCGTCTCGCTCGCGGCCGCCTGGGGCCGGGCCGCCCCCGGGCCGGGCGACCGCAGGACGCTGCTGATGACAAAACTCAGGATCGCCACGGCGGTCAACGCCGCGGCGGACGAGTACAGCACGGCCGGCGAGGGCCACCGCGATGGGGCGGCGACGACGGCCCGCTTCTTCTTTCTCGTCGGGACCTCCATGAACGTCGGCAGCGAATCCGACTTGGGACGAGGTCCCTCGTCCACCTCCTCGGCCGCTCCGGAATCGACTCCCAAGTCCGCGTTGCCGGAAACCGGGGGCCCCGACTCGGACGAACGGCTCGGCTCCTTCCGCTTCCGCTGAACCTGCGTGACTTCCACCTGCGTCGCCAGCTCCTCCAGCTGCGGATCGGGTGCGCTCCGCTTCCCGGCCGTGACCACCACCCCCGCCTCCTTTCGGTCGAGCTTTCCGCGGAGCGCCGTGATCGCCGCCACGACCTCCGACATCGACCCCAGCCGCTGCTCCGGATCCTTGACCATCATCCGGTCGAGCAGCTCCTGAACGGGGGGCGGGACCGTGACGCCGGCCGCCTCGAACTTCGGAACGGGCGCGGTCGTATGCTGCAGGATGATCTCGATCGGGTTCGCGCCGCTGTAGGGGCGGGTTCCGGTGATGAGATAGAAGAGCGTGCAGCCCAGGCTGTAGATGTCGGCCCGGCCGTCGAGATCCCGCCGCCCGCGGGCCTGCTCGGGAGCGATGTAGTCCACCGTCCCCATCACGATCCCGGTGCGGGTCAGGTCGGTGTTCTGGACCGCCGAGGAGGTCGGGGCGCTCAGGAGCGCGAGGCCCAGGTCCAGCACCTTCACCATCCCCTTGTCGCTGATGAGGATGTTCGACGGCTTGACGTCCCGGTGGACGATCCCCGAGGTGTGGGCGTAATCGAGCCCCAGGGCCGCCTGCCCGAGGATCTTGAGGGCCACCTGCGGCTTGAGCGGGCCGCGGTCCTTGATGAGCTGGCTGCAGTTGACCCCCCGGACCAGCTCCATCGCCAGGTACATCTTCCCCCCTTCGTCCCCGGCGTCGAACGCCTTGACGATGTTGGGGTGGTCGAGCTGGGCGATGATCCGCACCTCCCGCCAGAACCGCTGGATGGCGATCGGATCCTTCTCGATGTCCGGCGAGATGACCTTGAGCGCCACCAGCCGGTCCATGTGCCGGTGCCGGGCGCGGAAGATCACGCTCATCCCGCCGCGGCCCAGGATGTCGAGAATCAGGTACGGGCCGAAGCAGAGCGAATCGATCTGCTGCCGCTCGATCGCCTTCTCCTGGAAGTGCGTGAGATGCCCTTCACGGACGAGCCCCTGGAGAAAGGGAGAGACCTCCTGCGCGGAGGCCTTCTGGAGGGCGGCCTCGAGGACCGGCTGGGCGAGGAATCCACGCTCGACGAGCGTTGCGCCCAGGCTGGAGACACGGCTTGACATGCTATGAAGAGGTTTCCCGATGGAGGCCCGCCGCTCCCGGTTCCGTCGCAGAACCTGGAGTGTCCGCCGCGCCCGCGCAGCGTTCCGTTCTCGAACCTGTTTCGCTCTGACGAAACGGCCCGGCTTCGTTATCCCTGACCCAGAAAGGGACGCCACTGTCGGCGGCCCTCTATCCCTCCGCCGGTTTCTTGCCGCGGGCCTTCTGGATCTTCTGCTTGTTGTTGTCTCCGTAGCCTCGCATGCGGTTCGCATCCGGAAGCGAGAGCTTCCAGACCCGCAGCACGTTCTCCTCGCCCATCGAGCACAGGTACTCCCGCGACTTGGAGAACGAGAGCCCCACGACCGGACCGAGGTGCGGCCGGAACATGAACGGGCCCGTCCCGCTCGCCAGGTGCCACAGGGCCACGTTGCCCCCGTCGTCCCCGGTGGCGACCCAGCCGCCGTCGGCCGAGACCGCGATCTCGGGGCGTCCGAAATGGACCGCGTTGATTCCCATCTCGAAGACCCGCTGCATCTTCTTGACGTCGACAACCGTGATCGCCGAGTCGGTCCGCGCGGCCACGAGGTCCGTCCCCGTGATCGGCCAGCCGGCCCGCACGAAGTCCTCCTGGATGAGCGGGTGGTCCGCCTCCGTCCGGGTCAGCATCTTCCGCCCCTCCCAGGTGGAGAACTGCCACCGCTGCTGCGCGATCCGGCCGTAGGTGATGAACTTCTGATTGCTGTCGAGGAAGAAGATCCGGGTCGGACCGGCGAACGCCTCGGGAGTGATCCAGGTCCGGTCGTGAGGAACGGTCTCGAGCACCGCCAGCTCCTTGAGCGTGGAGGGCTCCAGCTCAACCACCCGGTGCCGCTGCCGCTCGCGGATCGAGGCGATCAGCCGGCTGCCGTCCGGCGCGAACGCCATCGCGGAGACGAACGACTCGAACCCCTCGATCTTGGGCTTCTGCTCCCGGAGGCCCTGCCCGTCGAGGAGCGTCAGGAGTTCGGACGTCCCACCGACCACCCCCGGGCGGGCGAGCGCGGCCCGTGGTTCCTTGGGATCGGCATGCAGCGCCAGCAGGCAGCCGCGGGCCACCTCGCGGTGCTCCCCCGTGATGAGGTCGAAGGTGAAGATGTCCGGAAGGGTGTAGAGCGTCGACTCATTGGGAGTCAGGTCGAGGAACCCGACATTGAGCGAGCGGACCTGCGTCCACCGCCGCAGCCGCACGCGGGTCGCCACGTCCCACGCCTCCACCACTCCCTGGCTGATCCGCAGCTTCGCCTGCTCGTACTCCCGGAGGATCTTCTGCCGCGTCGCGTCGTCGGTGTCGTCGGGAATCTGCGGGGGCGTCTCCTCCCGTCCCGGGATCCCGGGCTGGATCGAGAGGACAGTCTTCCCGTCCGACGTGATGCACATCTTGACGGGACGGAACGCCTGCGGGCTGAAATTGTAAGCGGTCTTGATCGCCACGACCTGCTGCGCGGCGAGCGGCGCGGAGAGCCGCTCCTCCCCGATCGTCAGGTCGAGCGAGACGGGAGTGCCGGTCCCTTCCCCCTCCGCCTGGACCTGGACGTTCTCGACCTCCAGGGCGGCCTCGCTCGCCTCCGGCAGGGCGTTGAGCCGGTCCAGGAGCGACGACGTCATCGCCCGCAGCTCCTCGCGTCGCGTGGGATCGCTCTCCTTGCGGAGGGCTCCCACGGTCTCGTTGAGCTGGGACCCGATCGACGTCCGCATTGCCGTCTGCGGAGTTGAGGTCCTGGGGCCGCTCGAACCGAACAGGCTGATCGGCCGGTGGTCGTTGGGATCGATCGGCGGAACTTCGGTCCGCCGCAGCGGGGCCGCCGGCTTGATGGCGATCGCGGCCGCCTGGGACGTACTGACCCGCGAAGGCGGGGGCGGGGCGAGCGGATCGGTCGATGTCGACTCCGTCTCCGCCGGAGCGGGCCGCGCGATCTGGGCGGAGCTGACCGCGGAGCGGGTCCACCGCCGGAGAGAACCGGTCGAGTCGTACGACACGATCATGTTCTCCGCCGCCGGACTGACGTGCAGGAGGACCGGAGGAGCCTCATGGCCGAGGTACTGCTCCTGCTCGAACCCGGTGACGAGGTCCCACACGCGGATGATCTTGTCGTCCGCCGACGTGACGAGCCGCTCCCCGGCAGGGGTCTGGGCGATCGTCCGGACCGGCGAGCCGTGGACCAGGAGCTTTGCCGCGGGGAGCGGTTCCCCCGGCTTCAGGTCCTTGACCGACCACGCCGCGGCGGAGCCGTCGAGCGAGCTGGCAAAGAGCCGCGTCCCGTCGTTCGAGAACTCGACCGCCGAGACGCTCCCCTTGAGCTCCTCGGAACGGGTCACCTCCGCGCCGTTGACCAGATTCCAGACCCGCACCGCCCCGTGCTCGTCTCCCGTGACGAGGTAGTCTCCGCGGGGGGAGAAGTTGACCGCCGTGACTCCCTTGTCACTCACGTGCAGGGAGCGGATCGAGTTCACCTCGGTCGTCACGAGCCGCCCCGTCTCGGTGACGATCAGGAGCGCGGAGGTGCCGGCGATGCGAAAGACCGACCGGGCCGGTTCACTCGAGAACGCCTGGCTGACGTCGCCGCTCGCCGTATCGAGCAGCACCACGAGGCCGGTGCGGGTGGCGACGATCGACTGGTCCTGGGCGGCTGACAGCCAGGAGATTTCGCCGTCGACGGATCGCTGCCAGATCGCCTTGCCCGACAGGACGTCGACCAGCGAGATGGTGGACTTCCCGGCCTGCAGCGGGGAGCTCGTGACGACCCGCGTCGGCACGCCGGCGATCGTCGCGGTCCGCTGCACCCCGCCGGCGAGCTCCGCCGCCGTCGTGAAGGTTCCGCTGACCACATCCCCCCGGACGATCCCGTTGGGGGTCCCGGCCGAGGCCAGGAAGACATCGGCCGTGCCGGAGACGCTGAACAGCGACTGGACGGTCTTGGCGGTGAACTCCAGCGTCCGGCGGGCGTTGATCGGAAGCCGAGCGATCGACTCCCCGAGGACCGCCGTGACGTGGTACGGGTCCGCGAACGCCAGCGGGTCGCAGTTCGATTCCGGCAGCTCGTCGAGGAGCAGCCGCGCCGCCATGTCGACGATCAGCCCCCCGCCTGCCGCGGAGGCCAGGACGATCCGCGACGACGAGCGGTCGACGACGAGCTTCTTGAACCGCCGGTCGATGGTCCACGCCTGCGGCTTGGGATCGACAGCCCGCCGGTCCCACACGGTCACTTCCCCCGACGCCCCGACGGCGTACAGCTTGTCTTCGGCCGACTGGAACAGCGAGACGATGCTCCCCCGCGTCCCGGAGAAGAGCATCTCCGTCCGCTGCGGGGCGGTCAGGACGAGGTGGACCGTCCGGTCCTTGCCGCTCCAGAGGACCGATTGCTCCCGTTCGGCCGAGATGGCGGTCACCTCGCCGGCGGGGACCTCCAGGAAGGCGACCTGCGGCAGGGAAAGCACCTCGGCGTCCGCGGAGCGGTGTACCACCGCCATCCGCTGCTCCCCCCCCTGGACCGCGATGCCGGAGACCGGGGAGGCCATCGGGACGCGGACCGTCAGTCCCGTCCCCTCGGCGATCAGGCAGGCCCCCTTGTCCGTTCCGACGGCGAGCGTCCGGGAGGCGGTGTCGAACGAGAGCGACGTGATCGGCTCGCCGACCGCCGCGACGCGGGTCCGCTGGCGGGTCTCCCAGTTCCAGGCCCAGATCTCGCCCGAGGCGAACCCCATCACGACCTGCGGCTTCGCCGGATCGCGGACGATCTCGACCGGCGCGGAGTTGAAGTTTGTTTCCGAGTTGAAGGACTGCGCCGCGACGTTGGCCCGGAACAGCTCCCCGGTGCTGGCGATGGCGAACTGCTGCCCCGCGGGTCCGCCGCAGACCTCTTTCCACTGGCGGTTCGCGTTGGTGGCGGTCCCCTGCTGGGCCGCGCGGGACTGGACGACAAGTTTCCCCTGGGTCCGGACGACCGGGCGGCCGTTCGACAGGGCGACGATGTCGCCGCTCGCCATCGCGTCCGCCGACTGCCCCCCCTGGATCAGGAGCGCCCCCTGGCTCGACACGGCGGCGATGTTCCGTCCCTGCTCGACGAGCCGCGTCACCGCCCCCTTCCACGGCGCGGCGATCGGTTCGAGCGTCTTCCCCTGCGACGGACGGCGCTGGAGCGCGCCGTCGGCCGCCAGGATCACCTGCCCGTCCGGCGTCGACGCGCAGGCCGAGAACGCCCCCTTGGCGGCATCCGGCTTCAGAAGCCCCGACGCGAGGTCGAGGACTTCCATCTCTCCTTCGCCGCGGCAGCAGAAGAGCAGGTTCTCGCCCGGGACAAGGCACAGGTCCGCGATGGCGGTCGGCGGACCGGGGATCCATCGCCGCAGCCGGACCGGGGCCATCCGGTCGCCATCCGCCGCGCGAACGAGCAGCCGGCCCGACGCCGGGTCGCCGCGGTGCAGGTTCTCGACCGTCCCGCCGAACGCGAGGGTCTCGAGCAGGACGCCCGCCGGGGAGTAGGTCTTGATCTTCCCGGAGGTCGTCAGGACCGCCAGCCGCTGGGCGTCGAGCCATTCCAGGTCCCGGACCTCTTCATCGGCCTCGAACGACTTGGCTCCCCCCTGATCATTCAGCAGCGTCATGTGGACCTGCCGCGGCTCGTCGCTCCAGGCGATGCGGCGGTCGTCGCCGCTGATCGCCGCCGCGACGACCTTGGCCGAGACATCCGCCACCTTGAGGTCGGCCCCCTTGCGGCTGAGGAGCAGCAGCGCCCCTTCGGGCGTCGTCAGGAGGGCATGCGCCCCGTTGGCCGAAAGCTGTGCGGACTTGATCGTCTTGACTTCGAGCGGCAGCCGGGCCGGCGACGACTTTCCGGGGGTCCAGATCTCGACCTGGCCGTCCGCCAGGACGGAGACCATCTCCAGTCCGCTCGGTCCGTCGGCGAGGGCGATCGCCAGCCGCTTGCTGGTCTTCTCGGTCTGCCGGCCGATGACGTTACCGGTCTCGACATTGCGGACTTCAACCGGCCCGTCGGTCCCCGCGATGGCAAGCGCGCGTCCGTCGGAGCTCCAGGCAATGTCGAGCGGCTCGCCGACCGGCTTCTTCCAGTCCCACACCCGGCTGTTCGACAGGCGGTCGAGAACCCGGACATCGCCGTTGTCGAGCAGGTACGCGCCGGACTTGTCGCCGGGGCTCGCGGCAAAGGCCCGCACGCCCGATTCGGGAGCGGTCCATTCGGCCTTCGCGCCGTCGGAGAGGTCGAAGACGCCGGCCCGCCCATCCGCGGTCCCGGCCAGAAGCTGGCGGCCGTCCGGAGAGAACCGCAGCGCCGTGACGTCGCCCGACTCCGGAGTATTGATCGTGATCCCCGAGGCCGCACCGGCGGGAAGAAGCCGGATCCCCTTCCCCTGGTCGGCGACCGCGATCGTCCCGTCCGCGGGGGACATCGCGAGCGCGGTGAACTTCGGTCCCTGGCTGGCGACGCTCGGGAGCGTCGTGCTCCCCTCGACGATCAGCAGGCGGTTCCCCTCGATGGCGGCGAGCCGGCCCCGCTGGGAGACGACCGACTGCGGCGTGATCTCCAGCTCGACCGGCTTGGAGTCGGTGCTGAGGACCTGGAGCTGTCCCCCCGCCAGGGCGGCGATCAGCGACTCCCCTTCCGCACTCCAGGCAAGGTCTTCCACCTTGGCGGCGGTCTCGGTCGACGTCACGTCGACCCAGCGGTCCCCCTGCCGGGACCAGACCGAGATCGTGTTCTCGGAGGCCGCCGCCACGCTCTCGCCGACGGGGGACGCGACAAGGACCCGCACGGCCCCGCTGACCGCCCCGACGGGACGGATGTTCCGGCCGGTCGACGCCTGCCACTCCAGCACGCGGCCGTCGCTCCCCGCCGTGACGAACGCGTCCTGACCGGGGAGCTGCGCGATCAGGTTCGCCGCCGGGGTCTTGAGCGACTGCGGCGCGGCCGAGGGGACGCGGACCGTGAAGGGCCGCCCCTCGAACGGCAGCGCGACGAGCGAGTCCCCCTCCGGCGAAAGGCTGATCTGCCGGATCCCCTTCCCCTCCAGCATGGCGTCGAACAGCCCCCGTCCCTGGACGGTGTGGGTGGCGGAGATCGCCCCTTCGCGGGAGATCGTGGCGATCACGTCTCCCCGTCCGCTGGCGACGGCGGCCGCCGGCCGCTCCCCGGACCGGGCAACGCTCCGGACCTCGCGCCCGCCAACGACGGAGAAGACCGCGATCCGGTCGGGATGAATGATGCTGACGAGATCGCTCCCGCCGACCGTGACCGCCCCGTCCCCGGCAAGCCGTTCGGACTTCGTGATCGTCTCCAGCGGGAACTGCCACGTCCGGAGCCGCTGGTCTTCACCGGCGGAGTAGACTTCGGAGCCATCCTCCCGGAATGCGAGCCCCCGCATCGCCGACCAGTGGGCCGGGATCTTGGAGATCAGCTTGCGGGCTTCGATGTCCCAGGTGAGGAGATTTCCCGCCTGGTCCCCGCCGACGAGGAACTTGAGGTCCTTGCTGAGGAGCAGGTGCAGGATCGGCTCGCGGCCCCCTTCGAGCTTCCCGAGCCGCTCCAGCTTCTCGACTCCCCAGATTCCGATGTCGCCGTTCTGGTCGCCGATGAACACGACGCGGCCGTCCGGGCTGAGGGCCGCGATCGTCGCTCCCTCCTGGTTCTCGAGCGAGGTCATCATCCGCGGCCGGGCGATGCGCCACAGCCGGACAATCCCGTCCGCCCCCGCCGAGGCGAGCTGGCCGGAGGGCGGATTCATCCGTAGCGCGAGCACCGGCCCCGAGTGCCCCAGCAGCGGGTTGAGGTCGCCGCCTCGCGTCGCCTGGGCGGCAAATTCATCGAGTCCCAGCTTCGGACGGGCCAGCGACCAGAGCTGGACCTCGCCCGACGCCGCGCCGGTCGCTCCCCACAGGCTGTCCGGGTCATAGGCGACGCTCGTGATCGGCGAGGGCTGCCGCGGGATCTGCCGCGCGATCTGGCCCGAGGCGACGTCGAACAGCTCGACCTGATCGGGAGCCGAGCCGATGCCGACGAGGACATTTCCCTGGTCGGTGAAGCTGACTCCAGGAGGCTCGAACGGCGGAGGAGGGGTTTTCTCGACCGGCGCGCCATCGGGGCCGACGGCCGCCGCCATCGGAGCGGCCCCGCCGGTCATCGGGGCGGCCGCAGCCGGAGCGGCGGCGGGCGCGGTGGCCGGCGCCGCGGCCGCCGCCGGCGCTTTGGGCCCGGTCGTGACGATCGTCGGCTGCGCGGGGGCCGCCGCAGGAGGAGCGGAGCCGCCACACCCTGTCAGCCCGGCCCCTGTCAGCACGCAGGCTCCCAGCACGCACGCCGTCCGCGCGAGACTCCACGGCGCCGCAGGAACGAACGGTCGGCGCGAGTCGAAGGGAGGAATCGATCGCATGCTGTCTCTCCTGCCTGTCTCGCGGGGCGGTCTCTCGGGGCTGTCTCGCGGGATTTTCGACGCTCTTCCGAACGACGAGCCCGGATCCGGCCAGTCACATCGCCGAGGACGGAAAAGAGGAGAAACCCGTCCGGTCTCCGCGGACGACGGCGCGCCAACGCCGCCCGCGCGATGCGCCCGCAGCGGCCGCTCAAGGCAGGCTCGGCTGGCGCCCCTCGTCCTTCCCTTCTCCGCCGGCTTCGAAGTTCCGGACTCCGAAGTCCCGTACGCTACCCGACGTTCGGCGCGATGAGCAGATAGGGCGATTTGCTTTAACGCGTTCTTTGCGCCGCACTTGCAGGACGCAAACAATCGAGAAAAACCGCATCGGAGTTCTCGATTGCGATGTCCTTCGGCGCGAGGGGCCGGATAAGAGAAGGTGCCGGAAATTGGGGCTCACATTGAGAGCCGACTATGGTATAAGGTTGTATAGTTAATGCCCGTCGACTCGTGGCCGGGCCGTCCGTGACTCCGCGCTCCCCGAGCATGACTCCGACTCCCGTCGCCGACCCAGAGAAGCCGAAGGACCCGCTCAAATCGCTCCGCATCCAGCGGCGCGAAGAGCCACCCCGGCGCTCGCGCGGCTTCCCGTTCGTGCGAACAATCCTGATCCTCCTCGTTCTGGGAGGCGTAGGGTTCGCGGCTTATGTCGTGACGCAGAAGCCGGAGATGTTCCGCACCGGGGAATGGATCCCGGACGCGATCCGGACCAAGACCGAGGTGCGGGTCGCGAAGGTCATGGTCGAGACCGGCCGGTCCGCGGACGCGCTGGTCGTCGCGACCGGGTATCTCGAATCGTTCCGGCAGGCGAACATCGGGGCCAAGGCGGCGGGACGCGTGGAGTCGATCGGCGTCGAAGAGGGAACGCTGGTCAAAGGGGGCGAGGTGATCGCCGTCCTCGACCACAAGGACCTTGACGCGGCGCTCGTCGGAGCCAAGGCGGCCCTCGACCGGGCGCAGGCCGAGCTCGGAGAGCAGGACGTCGAGATCGCCCGCAGTAAGAAGGAACGGGACCGGATCTTCCGGGTCCGCGAATCGGGCGGAACGACCGAGGCGGAATACGACCGGGTCGATTTCCAGCACCGTCTGGCGGTGGCCAAGCGGGAGACCATGCAGGCGGCGGTCACCCAGGCGCAGGCCCGCGTCCAGGAAAACGAGCAGATGAAGGAGAACATGGTCGTCCGCGCCCCGTTCGACGGGACGGTCATCTCCAAGAACGCGGAAGTCGGCGAGTCGATCCTCCCCGGCGGCATGGGGGAAGCGTCGGGCCGCGGCTCGGTCGTGACGATCGCCGACCTCGCCCGCCTCGAAGTCGAATGCGACGTGAAGGAAGGCTACATCGGCCGGGTGACGCAGGGCTCGCCGGCGGAAGTCGCGGTCGACGCCGTCCCGGATCGCCGCTACACGGGGCGGGTCCGCAAGGTGATCCCGATGGGAGACCGGGCCCGGGCCACGATCAAGGTCAAAGTCGAGATCACGAACGCCGACGAGCGTCTCTTCCCCGAGATGAGCGCCACCGTCTACTTCCTTCCCGAGCCGGGCGAGAAGCCGGTGGAAGCCCACACTCGCCGCGTCTTCTGCGATTCGACCGCCCTGGTGACCGTCGGGAAGGACGAGTTCGTCTGGAGTTTCGACGCGGAGGGCCGGGTCAAGCGGATCGACGTCGTGACCGGGGCCGCGAAAGACGGCCGAACCGAGATCATCGACGGCCTGTCCGGCGGGGAGCGCGTCATCCTCAGCCCGTCGTCCGAACTGCAGGCCGGTCAGCAGGTCAAGCTGCGGGAGTGAGTCCCGGGGCCGCCGCTGCGGTGGCCGCCCGCCGCTCGCCCCGCAGACAAGACAGGGGCCGACGGGCCGAGCCGGGGCCAACCGGCTCTTTGCCAGAGAAAACTTAACCGGTTGCGAACACGCCCGGTTCAAAATCGCGATCCGATTGTCCCTACCAGGAGTCGAGAGTGGCCGAGCCGATCGTCGTCATCAAGGATCTCTACAAGGAGTTTCGACGTGAGCAGATCAAGATCCCGGTCCTGATGGGAATCAACCTCGAGATGCAGCGGGGAGAGTTCCTCTCCCTGATGGGTCCCTCGGGCTCCGGCAAGTCGACCCTCCTCAATCTGATCGCCGGCCTCGACAAGCCGACGTCGGGAACGATCTCGGTCGTCGGCGAAGACCTCGGCCGTCTCTCGGAAGGGGATCTCGCCGGCTGGCGGTCGCGGCACATCGGCTTCATCTTCCAGCTCTACAACCTGATCCCGGTCCTGACGGCGTACGAGAACGTCGAGCTCCCGCTGACGCTGACCAACCTGAGCCGCCGGGAGCGGGACGAGCAGGTCAAGACGGCCCTCGGCGTCGTCGGCCTCGGCGAGCGGATGGACCACTACCCGCGGCAGCTCTCCGGCGGACAGGAGCAGCGGGTCTCGATCGCCCGCGCCATCGCGACCGACCCGACGCTCCTCGTCGCCGACGAACCGACCGGGGACCTCGACGCCAAGTCGGCGGGTGAGATCCTCGACCTCCTGGGCCGGCTCAATTCCGAGTTCGAGAAAACGATCATCATGGTGACCCACGACCCCCACGCCGCCGAGCGCGCCTCGCGGCAGCTCCACCTGGAGAAGGGGATCCTGGTCAGCGACATCGCCCAGGACCGGAAGGGAGCGGGAGCAGCCGTATGAAGTCCTTGAAATACATCTGGCGGAACGTCACCCGCAACAAGCTCCGGACCAGCCTGACGATCCTCTCGATCGGCTTCAGCCTGGCGCTCATGACCGTGCTGCACGGCTACATGGCGATGCAGAGCGCCTGGGGGGACGAGGCCAAAAAACATAACCGGATCGTCGTCCTCAACATCCAGGGGTTCTCCGGAAAGCTCCCGATCGCCAACGTCGACAAGGTGCGGGAGATCGAAGGGGTCAAGGCCGCGGTTCCCTATGCCTGGTACGGCGGGAACTACAAGGAAGAGCAGATGCCGTTCGCGCAGTTCGCGACGGACGCGAACTACGTCATGAAGGTCTGGGACGAGTTCAAGATCGCCCCGGAAGAGCTCAAGGCGTGGCAGGAGGACCGGCAGGGGTGCGTCGTCGACCGCAAGCTCGCCGAGAAGCGGGGCTGGAAAATCGGCGACCGCATTCCGGTCCAGGGGACCTTCTACCAGTACGACCTCGACCTCACGCTCCGCGGCATGTTCGACGCGCCGCAGTACACCGACACCCTCTGGTTCCACTGGAAGTATCTCGACGAGGGGCTGAAGTCCAACAACGCCCGCGGCTCGGGGAACGCCGGAACGATCTTCGCCAAGATCGCGAGCGCCGGCACGATCCCGGACGTCATCAAGACGATCGACAGCCAGTTCGCCAGCTCCGACAACCCGACCCGGACGCAGACCGAGGCGGCCTTCGCCCAGATGTTCACCGACATGATGGGGAACATTCAGGCCTACATTCAGAACATCGGCCTGGCGGTCGTGTTCTCGCTGTCGCTGGTCGCCGCCAACGCGATGGCGATGTCGATGCGGGAGCGGACCACCGAGATCGCCGTCCTTAAGGCGATCGGCTTTCCCCGGTCGCGGGTCCTGGGAATGATCCTCGGGGAATCGATCCTGATCGCCTTCCTCGGCGGCGTCTTCGGCGTGACCCTCGGCTGCGGGGCCATCGAAGGCCTGCACAACATCAGCGCCCAGTTCTTCCCGTTCGGCATCGCCGACATGGCCGGTCCGTGGATCCTGGTCCTGCTGGGAGTCGGCGCGGGCATCGGTCTCGTCAGCGGGATCGTCCCCGGAGTCCGGGCCGCCCAGCTCTCGGTCGTCGACGGCCTGCGGCGCGTGTGAGCGAGGGACGCGAGGAACGAGGAGCCTGTCGGAATCCGCGTCTCCGGACGCGATCCACCGCGACAGACTCCCGCCTCTCCCTTCCCTGATCCTGAATCCCAGATCCTTACTCCTCCCCTCCCCATGATCCCCGTCAAATACAACATCCGAAACCTCCGCGTTCGCTGGATGACGACCCTGATGACGGTCATCGGAACCGGAATGGTCGTCTGGGCGATGGTGCTGACGTTCGGCCTCACCGAGGGGCTGGAGCACGCGCTGCGGATCAGCGGTCACCCGCTGGAGCTGATCGTCCTCCGCAAGGGGGCGAACGACGAGACGAGCAGCACGCTCACGCAGCAGCAGGCGCTGCAGCTGGCGGCTCTCGACGGCATCGCCCGCGACGACGCCGGCAAGGTCCTGTGCGCCAACGAGTTCGTCACGATCCTGACGAAGCCCCGCCGCAACAACGGCGGAACGACGAACCTCATCGTCCGCGGGGTTCAGGACGTCAGCCGGGAGCTCCGTCCGGACTTCCGCATCGTGCAGGGGCGGGACATCAAGCCGGGGGTCAACGAAGCGATCACGAGCGAGAACATGGCCCGCCGGTTCGAGAACCTCGGCCTCGGCGAGAAGCTGGAGATCAACAAGGTCGACTTCCAGATCGTCGGCTATTTCGAAGCGGGGGGGAGTTCGGCCGAGTCCGAGGTCTGGACCGACGTCCGGGACATCGCCGGCGCCCGCCGCTCGGACGAAGGGATCTCCTCGGTGACACTCCGGGCGACGGACGCGAAGACGCTCGACGCGCTTCAGAAACTGATCGAGACCGACGACCAGTTCAAGCTCAAGGCGGTGACGGAGACGAAGTACTTCGAGGACCAGATGAGCGCCGCCATCGCGATCAAGTTCGTCGGGTTCTTCATCGCCTTCTTCCTGACGTTCGGGGCGATGTTCGCCGCCGCCAACACGATGTTCGCCGCGGTCGCCAGCCGCGCCCGCGAGATCGGCACGCTGCGGGCCATCGGCTTCCGCCGGGCCAGCATCCTGATCTCGTTCCTCTTTGAGTCGATCCTGCTCTGCCTGATGGGGGGACTGCTCGGCTGCCTGGCGACGCTCCCGTTCAACGGCCTGTCGACCGGCACGGCGAACTGGGCCACCTTCAGCGAGATCACGTTCGCCTTCCGTTTCGGCCCCAAGGTCATCCTGCAGGGGATGCTGATGGCCGCCGCGATGGGCCTCGTCGGCGGCCTCTTCCCCGCGATCCGCGCCGTGCGGATGAACATCGTGACCGCCCTCCGTGAGCAGTAGGCGAGGTGCGCGCGTCTGGAGATTCGATAGGTCGTCCGGACACGGGAGGGCGAAGCTCCTGCTGAGCCGCGCAGGTTCCTGACCGCATCCAATCCGTCCTCCTCCCTCGCGCCGGTGACGTTCTTAAGAAGCCGCGCGATCCACGACGGGCGTTTACCGCGCCGTGCCGAGATGGCCATCGGACGCTTCCGCCACCGCCGCGGCTCGGCCGGAGCCTCGCCCTCCCGAGCGTTCCGTTCCGAGAACGGGACGCGGCCCTCGCTTCCCCCTCCGGGCCCGCTGTGCTCAACTCCGAGTCTGCGTTGTTGGCTTCCCAGTTGGGGGCGGTGGCTCCTGACCGCGGCGGAGCCCGATCGAGGCCGTGGCGGTTTCCGTTCTCTGTTCCAGCGGCAGTTCTCCGATGAATGACTCATCGCGGAGTGAAGCGACCGTGGCGGTCGATCACGGGTGTCTTCCGGCGTGGCGGACCGCCGATCTGCCGGAGCCGCTCCCCTTCTCGCTCGGGAACATCTTCCGGACGATTGGTCCGGGGGCGATCCTGCTGGCGGGGGCGATCGGCGGCGGCGAGTGGATCGTCGGGCCGATGATGGCGGTGAAGTACGGGACAAGCATCCTGTGGATCGCGACGGTCTCGATCTTCCTGCAGTCCCTCTTCAACATGGAGGCGATCCGTTACACGCTCTTCACCGGCGAGCCGATCCTGACGGGGGTGATGCGGCTGAAACCCGGCCCGCGAATGTGGGCCCCGTTCTATATCGCGATCGGCGCCGCGCAGCTCGCGACCCCGGCGATCGCCGCCGCCTGCGCGACGGTCCTGTTCGCCGCCTTTGCCGGGCGGATGCCCGAGGCTGCCGACACCCCGTGGCTCCGCGGGATCGGGATCGTTGTGATTCTCGTGAGCGCCCTGATTCTGGTGAGCGGCAAGTCGATCGAGCACGTCCTTGAAAAAGCCTCCTGGGCGATGCTCGTGTTCATCTTCGTGTTCCTGCTCGCCGTCAACGTGTGGTGCGTGCCGGGGCCGGTGTGGGCCAACACGATGCGGGGCTTTCTCACCCCCGCTCCGTTGCCTAAGGGAATCGATTTCGCCCTGCTGGGGCTCTTCGCCGCGACGGCCGGGTCAGGCGGACTCGGAAACCTCGCGATCTCGAACTGGTTCCGCGACAAGGGATTCGGCATGGGCTCCCGCGTCGGCGGGATCAGCGGGGCGCTCTCGGAGGAGCAGTCCTCCCTGTCGCCGGTCGGCTATGTCTGCGAGCCGACGCCGGAGAACAGCCGCCGCTGGCGGACCTGGTGGGCTTATGCCCGGCTCGATCAGCAGCTCCTGTGGGGGCTGGGCTGCTTCTTCGGGATGTTCTTCAATGTGAACCTGGCGAAGGCGATCGTTCCGGTCGATGCGGAGGTTTCCGGCTATGCCGTGGGGGCGTTCCAGGCGCACTATCTGGCGCAGCAGTTCTGGTCGGGGCTATGGCTGCTGACGCTGCTGAACGGGTTCTGGATCCTGTTCTCGACGCACCTTGGAAACACTGACTGTCTCGTCCGGACGGCAACCGATGTGCTGTGGGCCGGGTCGCCGCGGATGCAGCGGTATTCGGCGAGCCGGGTTTATGCGGTGCTGCTGGCGATCCTGACCGCTTGGGCGCTGTTCGCGATCCATCTGGGGAGTGTGCTGGACCTGTTCAAGATCCTGGGGATTCTGGCGAGTCCGATCATGGCGATCGCGGCGATTCAGATTTTGCGGGTCAACACGCGGTTTCTTCCGCCGGAGATGCGTCCCGCGTGGTGGAGGAGGATCGCGCTGGTGTTGTGCACGGTCGCTTATGGCGGAATCTCGATCGCGCTGATGATCGACATGTTCGGTTGATCCGGGTCCAGGGGCACCCTGGTCAGGGAGTGCAGAGGGGCCTGTGTTGTTTTTTCGGCCCTTTGCCCGCCGGAGGCCCGTCTCGTCTCGATCTTTCTGAAGGAGCGAGTGCCCAACCGCGGACGACGCGCCGGATGCCCCCTCACCAACCCGCTGGGACTGCAAAGCGAGCAGTGGAGTCCTCAACGCCGGGGCCACAAAGGGGATGTCCGTTGTGTCCCACGGTTCCTCAACGAAAATGCCTCCGGCGGCAAGGGGGCGTGGCCCCCTTGACCCCGGCTGCCGTCGCACGTTGGGCTTGAGGTAGCAACGCCGTGCCGGCAAGGACACGGTCCGCGCATTCCACAAATGACGCCTTCGCAGTTTCTCCCACCCGACGGTATCCTCCCCACCAACGATCCGCCGTCCGGGCGGCAGATCGCGCCTGCGCCGCGCGTCCGCAACTCCCTCAAATCAGCGAACTTTCGTCCCAAATGAAGGTTCCGCGAAACCTTTCCCCGCCGGGACGGTTTCACCGGGACGCCGCGGCGACCGGCCCGCAGCGATACACACTGGTTCAGGTCATTCATGCGCGCGTGGCGGGTGGCAGTCGTCGGAGGAGGCCCGGGCGGCCTCTTCACCTCCTACTTCCTGCAAAACGCGGCCGACACCCCCGTCCGAATCACCCTCTTCGAGGCCAGCTCCCGCCTCGGCGGCAAAATCCTCACCCCCGAGTTCACGTCCGCCCGCGTCCGCTACGAGGCCGGCGCCGCCGAGTTCTACGACTACTCGATGTTCGAGGACGACCCCCTCAAAGACCTCATCGAGGAACTCGGCCTCCCCATCGCCCCCATGGGAGGCGCGGCGGTGATCATGAACAATCACCTCCTCGCCAACCTCGACGACATCCGCGACCGCTTCGGCGCCGACGCCTGCCGCGAACTCGTCGCCTTCGACAAGGCCGCCAAAGACCGCATCACCCCCCGCGAGTTCTACCACTCCGACTACCCCGACGGCGTCTCCGGCACCACCGACCTCCGCCGCTTCGACACCCTCCTCGACACCGTCCGGGCCCCCGACGCCCGGCACTACGTCGAAACCGCCATCCACAGCGACCTCGCGACCGAGCCGCGGCACACGAGCCTCAGCTACGGCCTCCAGAACTACCTCATGAACGACCCCGCCTACATGCTGCTCTACGGCATCGAAGGCGGAAACGAACGCCTCCCCCGCGAAATCGCCGCCCGCATCCAGGCGGACTTCCGCATGGAACACCGCGTCTCGCACATCGAACGCGTCGAAGGCGGACAACTCCGCGTCCGCTCCGTCACCGCCACCACCACGCACGAGGACGACTTCGATTTCGTCGTCGTCGCCCTCCCGCACAGCGCCCTCGAGTCGGTCACCTTCACCGGCGACCGCCTCCGCACCGCCATCGAGTCCCACCGCAACGACTACGACTTCCCCGCCCACTACCTGCGGATCACGATCCTGTTCCGCACCCCGTTCTGGCGGACCGTCCTCAACGACTCCTTCTGGATGCTCGACCGCTTCGGCGGCTGCTGCCTCTACGACGAATCCTCCCGCGAGCCCGGCGCCCGCTACGGCGTCCTCGGCTGGCTCCTCGGCGGACAGGCCGCCGTCGACCACAGCTCCCTCAGCGATGAGCAGCTCATTCGCGAAGCCCTGGATTCCCTCCCCGAGTTCCTCACCGGCGGCCGCGAAGAGTTCCTCGAAGGCCGCGTCCACCGCTGGACCGGCGCCGTCAACGCCATCCCGGGAGGGATCCGCCCGGTCTGCCTCGACCGCCGGCACCAGCCCGACCCCGTGGAACATCCGAACCTGTTCCTCGTCGGCGACTACCTGTACGACTCGACCCTCAATGGGGTCCTCGACTCCGCCGAGTACGTCTCCGACTGGATCGCCGCCCTGACCGCCTCCTCCTGACTCACCCGTCTCGCGTCGAGTCTTCCCTTCACCTCTGAGCAACAACCCGTTCCGTGTCTCCCACGTCCTCTTCTCCCGTCGCCGGCCTTCCTCCCGGCTCCGAAGTCCAGCGCGTCGCCTTCCTGACGGCCCCCCCGTCCGGACAACGCGTCCTGTTCGAGCTTCCCGCTCCCTTCCGCCGCCACGCGGTGCTGGAGACCGGATCGAGCAGCCCCTCCGCCGACATCCGGACCGTCCTCCTCGTCCCGTCGGACACGCCCGACGACGAAGGGCTCCTCGCGGCGATGCAGACCTGGGTCCGCGCGGACGCGGTCACGATCGCCTCGACCGGCCACTTCCTCACCCTCCAGGGCTCCCGAATCTTCTGGCACCACGACCGCTTCGCGATCCTGGCCCCCGCCGACCGCCTGGAGACGCTCCGAAACGCCCTCCTCGAAACCGCCTGGTACGACGGCGAACTGCAGACGATCGAGCGGGCCCTCGGCGACGCCTGGCCGGAGATGGAAGCCGACCTCCCGCTCAGCTTCGAGTTCGACCACGAAGCGGTCGCCCGCCGGCCGGAGCTCCGCGAGCGCTACCGCAAGACGCTCGTCCTGCGGGCCCGCCTCGCGCGCGTCGCCCCGCAGGTCCACTCCCCGCACGTCCATCCCGCCACGCTGGCCAGCCAAGTCGCCGAGCGCTACCGCGAGCGGACCCGCATGCTGCCGCGGCACGAGTTCCTCTCCGAGCAGATCGAGGTCTTCGAGCGGGTCTACGAGAACTGCAGCCAGCGGGCGAGCGACTTCATGCTGACCCGCTCCAGCAACACGCTGGAGTGGATCATCATCATTCTTCTGCTCATCCAGACGCTCCTGACGGTCGTCGACCTGCTCCCGGCAACCCCGGCGGCGGACACTGCCGCCCCGACGGTCCCGGCCGCCGCGACCGCGTCCGCCTCAGGACAGTGACCGATGCGCTATCCGTCGATCGATGTCCTGCGGACGCTCGCCATCTTCGTGATGGTCTTCGTCCACTTTTCGGAGAACCTCTCCGGCACGCTCCTGCCGATCGCGGGGCTCGGGGCGCCGCTGTTCGTCTTTCTCTCCGGCGTCAGCTACCGGCTATGGGTGGCGGGCCAGGTCGCCCGCGGCAAGAGCGACCTTGAGATCTCGAAGACCACGATCCGCCGCGGCCTGTTCGTGATCGGGACCGGCTTCGTCTTCAACATCCTGGTCTGGTTGCCCGAGGACACGTTCATCTGGGACGTCCTGACCTTCATCGGGACGGCGCTCCTGATCCTGAACGTCGCCCGCCGCCTCCCGCCGATCATCCCGGTCCTGATCGCGGCTGTCGCGATCGGAATCAGCCCCATCCTGCAACAACTCGTCGACTACCCGTCGTACTGGGTGAGCAAGTACTACGAGTACGACTTCACGCTCTCCGATCTCCTGACCGGCTTCCTCGTCGCCGGCTATTTTCCACTGTTCCCCTGGATCGCTTACTCGCTGATCGGCTACGTGACCGCCGCCGGCGTCTTCTCGGGCTCGGTCGCCTCGAAGGAACGCTCACTCCCCGTCGCACTGGCCGGCGGCGGACTGATGGCTCTCTCGGCAGCGGTCCTGGCCGTGCGGGCGTTCGTCCCGGCCACCACAACGCTCCTGGCGGGCTGGCGGATGTATCCCCCCTCGCTGGAGTACGTCGTCATGACGATCGGGATGGCGCTCCTGCTCCTGGCGGTGACACATCTCATGCTCGACCGGGGTGAAGAAACCTCGCAACGATCGAGCTTCCTGACGATCGCCAAAACCTTCAGCCGCTACTCACTGACGATCTACGTCCTGCACCACCTGGTCCACTTGTGGCCGCTGTGGATCTACGGCGCGACAGTGAGTGACGACCCGACCGAGTACTGGATGAAGGCGATGTCGTTCCCCGCCTCCATGGCCCTGGCGGTGCTGTTCCTGGGACTCTGCTACGCCCTCCTCCGCTGGCTCGGCCCGGACGAGCGGATCGGCATCGAATCCGCGATGCGCTGGCTCTGCGACTGATCCCCCCACGAGCCATCATCCGCCAGCCGCTTCTCTTCTCTGCGTCCTCTGTGCCTCTGTGTTTCAAACTCCTCCGGCTCTTTCGGAGGAAGGAAACACAGAGGCACAGAGAACACGGAGAGGACCCCGGGAGGGCGAGGCTCCAGCCGAGCCGCGGCGGTGGATGTCGCAACCGGTCCCGTCAGCTGAGCGCAAAGAAAGGCGTCTGGACCCACCGGCTCGGTAGATAGTGAGCCCGACGGCCACGCTACACTGCCGTCACCGTCTCGCTCGCCGTCCGACGTCCGCTCTCCCAAGGTGTCGCGCATGAGGCCAGTCGATCGCGTCTTCCCGTTGGCGTTTCTCCTATGCCTCACCGGCGCCGCCGCTGCGGACCCGCCAATGGCACTCATTCTGGACGAGCAGCCGCAGGAGATCACGGCCACCTTCTCGATCATCGCCGTCGATCCGGAGGCGGGGATCTGCGGCGCGGCGGTGGCGAGCAAGTACCCCGCCGTCGGCAAGGTTGTCCCGTATGTCCGGCCCGGTGTCGGCGTCTTCTGCACGCAGCACTATCACGTTCCCAAGTGGGGCGAGCCCGCGCTCGACCTGCTGGCCGAGGGACGGAAGCCGGAGAACGTCCTGACGGAACTGCTGAAGGACGATCCCGACGCCGAGCTCCGGCAGCTCGCGATCATGGACATGCAGGGCCGGGCCGCGGTCCATAACCCCACCGCAGCACCCGAGTCGAGCCGCTACTGGGCGGCGATGACCGGCCGGTACTACTGCTGCCAGGGGAACACGCTCACCGGCAGGAAGGTCGTCGTCGCGATGGCGGCCGCCTACGAGGAGACGCAGGGGAGCCTCGCCGACCGGCTGATGGCGGCGCTGATTGCCGCCGACTGTGCCGGAGGGGACCACCGCGGCCGTCTCGCGGCGGGCATCCGCGTCGCGAAGACTGGAGCCGCGGGGCCCGACGGTGCCGACTGGTTTTCCCTGCACGTCGATAAGAGTGACGACGCCGTGATCGAGCTGGCCGAGGAGTATGCCAAGCTCAATCACGAGGCGAAGGGGGAGTGGCGCGGCGGCAAGCCGCCGTTCCAGCATCCCTGCGCTGACCGCCCCATGCCGAAGCCGCCGCAGGACTGATCCTCCCGCCGGCACAGCTCCCATAGCTCAAACCCAATGTGCCACGGCAGCCGGGGTCAAGGGGGCAACCCCTTGCCGCCGGAGGCACTTCCATGAGGAACCGTGGGGCACAACGGACGTCCGCTTTGTGGGACCAGCGTTGAAGACTCCCTCACATCAGACAGCTTGCGTTGCAATCCCCGCGGGTTGGTGAGGGGGGCATACGGCACGGCGTCCGCGCTTGGACACGCTCTCCTTCAGACATCTCTCGACAGGCCAGGCCTCCGGCGGGCAAAGGGGATTCTCCCCTCTGCACTCCCTGACCAGGGTGCCCCTGGACCCGGTTCTTGTCAGTCGACTTCGGACCCGCCGCCGACAGCCGAGAGACGCACTGCGCCCCGTGCTCAGAGTATTGCGATCAATCGTCCAACGACGCCGAAGGCTTCGGAAGCAACGACGGATCATACTTCGACCCCGCCGACACCTGGATCATCGTGATCCGCACCTTCGTCGGAAAGAACTTCTCATGGTCCGCCCGCTTGTGAGCATGACCCGCCCCACCACTGTTGTCCTTGATCACCAGGTCCATCTGCTTGATCCCCTGATCCCAAAGGATCGAGTCGTTCTCCCAGAACGCCTTCATCGAGATGTCCTGCTCGTAAACCCCCTTCTCCTTGTAAACCACTGTCCCCGTGCACCCGTACCCGTTCTTCTGACCTTTGTTGGGGATGTAGCACAGCGACCACGTCGTCGGCTCCCCCCCAGCCGGCTTCTCAAGCACTTCCGTCCGGATATGCACCGTCCCATTCCGGTAGTCGACCGGCGAGACCCAGTTCTTCGGCCGATCCGGATTGAGCATCCCCTCTTTCACGTAGTAGTGCGACTTGCTCGGCTTCGAGTTGTCGGCATCTTCCTTCGTGTAGGTGAACGTCGTGTCGAAGAGCACGAACTGCTCAGCCCGGGCGGTACCGGCCAGGGTCAGCAAAGCGACAACACACGAAGCCATCCGGCGACCAATCATCGCGAAGTCTCCAGTTCCATAGAGGGGGCCTCCGGTCCGACTGCGTCGCAGACACCGGAGCGAGACGCCTCCGACTCTCGCCGAGCGTCTCGCCGCACAGCTTACCGCAACGCGTCGAGATTGCTCGCCGCCAGCAGGATCGCCCCCAGCCGCTCCAGCCCCGCGGCATCCTCCTGATCAAACCGCCCCAGCCGCGGGCTGTCGATATCCAGAACGCCGATCAACCGCCCCTCGTGGATCAGCGGGACCACGATCTCCGAATTCGAAGCCGAGTCACAGGCAATGTGTCCCGGAAAGGCATGAACGTCCGGCACCACCAGCGTCTCACGACGCGAAGCCGCCGCCCCGCACACCCCTCGATCAAGCGCAATCCGGACGCAAGCCGGCTTCCCCTGAAACGGCCCCAGAACCAGCTCGCCATCCTGCTGAAGACCGCCGCGGAGAAAATAGACCCCCGCCCAATTGATATCGGACAGCGAATGAAACAGCAGCGCCGCCGCATTGGCGCTATTGGCGATCGGATCCCGCTCCGAAGCCACGAGCACCGTCAGACTCTCGGCAAGGTGCCGGTACAGCTCAGGCTTGGTCAGACGGGAAAGAGTGTCGCTCAGTTCGAACATCGGACGTCACAGACATGGCGAGCGGGGGGCGTCAGCCCCCTGATCACGACGCTTCACTGCAAAGCGCCGCGTCCGGTCCACATTGACGCTGTCAGGGCGCCCAAGCAAGGACTCCCCGGTCCGCGGAAGAAGAACATACTCCGCGCGAGGATCAGGGGGCTGACGCCCCCCGCTCGCCGGAGCGCCAATAAGTCACGCCCGCGTCGGTTTGCACCGATACCCGATCCCGCGAACCGTCTCGATCAGATCCGCCTGACCTTCCAGCTTCTTCCGCAGCGCCCGGATGTGAACGTCGATCGTCCGCTCCATCGAGTTCGCGTCTTCACCCCGGCAGCAGTCCAGGAGTTCATTCCGGTTGAACGTCCGCCCCGGCTGACGGGCCAGCGTCCACAAGAGCCGGAACTCCGTCGGCGTCAGCATCAGTTCGTTGCCGCTGATCCGGACCACGTGGTTCGTCTTGTCGATTTCGACGTTGTCGACCACAAGCACTTCGGCCGGCTCATCCGACCCCTTGCGGCGAAGAAGAGCCTTCACCCGCTCGATCAGCGGCTTCACCCGGAAGGGTTTTGCCACGTAGTCGTCCGCCCCCATGTTGAAGCCGACGATCTCGTCGGTCTCGTCGCCTTTGGCGGTGAGCATCATCACCCGGACTTCCTTCGTCCGGGGATCGCTGCGGAGCCGGCGGCAGACCTGCAGGCCATCGAGGCCGGGAAGCATCAGGTCGAGAATGACCAGGTCGGGGATGGCGGTCTGGCACTTCTGGACGGCTTCGCGGCCGTCGGAAGCGGTGGTGACGTCAAAGTTTTCCTTGAGCAGGTTGTAGACGAGGACATCCACAATGGCCGGCTCGTCATCAACAACCAGGATGCGGGGTTTGGTCATGGTCCCGACGATTCGATTCGCTCGAGCTTCTTCCAGTGACGGATGATCTTCCCCTCGACAAGGTAGACCACGTCCTCGGCGATGTTTGTGGCGTGGTCCGCCACGCGTTCCACCTGCCGCACCGCCGAGAACAGGTGCAACAGGGCGTCGAGCCGATCCGGATGCCGGTGCATCTGGCCGATCAGGTCCGCCAGGAGCTGGGCGTTCATCTCATCGACCAGATCGTCTTCGTTACACACCTGGCGGGCGTTCACGCTGTCCAGCTCGACGTAACAGTCGATGCTCCGGTGCAGCATGTCGACCGCCTGTCCGGCCATCGTCATCAGGGCGTCCGGGACGACGACTTCGGGGGCGTCGAGAAGTCCGATCGCCCGTTCCGCGATGTTGACCGCCAGGTCCGCCACGCGTTCGAGCTCACCCGAAATCTTGAGCACCGCCGCAATCCGCCGGAGGTCGATCGCCACCGGCTGGTGCAGGGCGAGCAGCTTCAGGCAGTTGTCTTCGATCCGAACGTCCCACCGATCGATGTCCGTATCCTGAGCCGTCAGCTCGCGGGCTTCTTCGACCGCCGGCTTGGACAGCTGAGCCACCGCCCGGTGGATCATGTCCTCCACCCTCGCGCACATCGACAACAGGTCTTTGTGGAGGGCTTCGAGGTCGGTTTGCAGGTGGGCAGACATTCGGGAACTCCTGTCAACCGGCAGTCATCCAAACGTGACTTCAGCCGGCGTTGGTCCCCGAGTGCGGGGAGACCTTAACAATCCATTGTGAACACTCAGTTAATGGGCCGCAAAGACCACCGGCAGGAATCCTGCGGCCCTTCCGCGTCCGTCCCGGACGCGGCGCCGAATCATCCAAATCGGCCCGTGATATAGTCTTCCGTCTGCTTGTCGGAGGGATTCGTGAACATCTGCTGCGTGTCCCCCATCTCGACGAGCTTCCCCTGGTAGAAGAAGGCGGTCATGTCGCTGACCCGGGCCGCCTGCTGCATGTTGTGCGTCACGATCACGATCGTGTAGTTCTTCTTGAGGTCGAAGATCAGGTCCTCGATCCGCGACGTCGAGGCGGGGTCGAGGGCCGACGCCGGCTCGTCCATCAGCAGGACGTCGGGACTCGTGGCGAGCGCCCGGGCGATGCACAGCCGCTGCTGCTGTCCCCCCGAGAGGGCCATCGCGGAGTGGTTGAGACGGTTGCTGACTTCGTTCCAGAGGGCGGCCCGCTTGAGGCTCGACTCGACGATCTCGGCCAGCTTGCGGCGGTCCTTCTCGCCGGCGATCCGCGGCCCGTAGGCGACGTTGTCGAAGATCGACTTCGGGAACGGCGTCGACTTCTGGAAGACCATCCCGACCCGCTTGCGGAGCGACACCACGTCGATCTCCGGAGCGTAGATGTTGACCCCTTCGAGGATGATCTCGCCGGTGTGGCGGGTCCCTTCGATGATGTCGTTCATCCGGTTCAGCGTCCGGAGGAACGTGCTCTTCCCGCAGCCCGACGGCCCGATGAGCGCCGTGACGGACCGCTCGGGGACCTGCACGGAAATGTTGAACAGCGCCTGGCTGGCCCCGTAGTAGAAGTTGAGGTCCCGGGCCTCGAACTTGATGCCGCGATGCGTCCCGTCCCGTTCGTCGGAACGATTCTTGAGGACGCTCTGGAAGGAATTGGCCATGTCTTACGTCAAGGCGAAGGGGACGCGGGGGGTGCGGCTCAGGGTGTTCAGGTTGGAAGGTCGCCGGCGATGGACGTTCGCACGGGAGGGAACCGATTACCAGCGGGTGTGGCGCTGGAAGCGGTACCGGATGAAAATCGCCACTCCGTTCAGGACGACCAGCATCAGCAGCAGGACGATGATCGCCGCGGCCGCCACGTTGCCGAACTCCGGCTTGGACTGGCGGACCCAGTTGAAAATCTGGATCGGCAGGACGGTGTACTTGTCGAACGGCGCCTTGAGCAGCCCGGCCGGATTGTCCCGGATCGCCGCAAAGCCGTCGATATTCCCGGGCGAGAAGCGGACGAACGTCGCCGCCCCGATCAGGATCAGGGGAGCGGTTTCGCCGATCGCCCGGGACATCGCCAGGATCACCCCGGTCAGGATGCCGGGGAGTCCGGCCGGAAGGATCTGATGCCGGATCGTCTGCCACTTCGTCGCGCCGAGGGCCAGCGACGACTCCCGGAGCGACTTCGGGACCGCCCGCAGCGCTTCCTGCGTGGCGACGATGATCACGGGCAGGACCAGGAGCGCCATCGTCAGCGAGCCGGTCAGGACGCAGCGGCCGAACGGCAGCGGGATCTCGATCCCGATGAGCTTCACGCCCGTGACATGGTGTCCCGTCCAGCGGTCGATGAGACCTCCCTGTTCGAAGACCCCGAACATCCGGGCGAAGACCGAGAGTCCCAGAATGCCGAACACGACCGACGGCACCCCCGCCAGGTTGGCGATGTTGATCTGGATCAGCCGGGCCAGCCGGGAGTTCGACCCGTACTCTTCCAGGTAGACCCCTGCCCCGATCCCCATCGGGATGGCAAACAGGAAGGTCAGGAGGATCGTCCAGCCGGTCCCCCACAGCCCCGCGATGATGCCCGCCTTCTTGGGATCGAGCGCGGAGTCGTAGCTCGTCAGGAGCTGCCAGTCGAGCCAGCCCCACGCCATGTGGACGATGGCCCCGACGATCACGATCAGGAACGCGAAGCTCGACCAGGTGGCGATGACGCACGCCACGGTGAACATCCGCTCGATCGGCCGGACCTGGCGACGGACGCGCGCCCACTCAGGCACGGCAGCCGACGGCACCGCGGTCGTCATCACAGGCGGCAAAGCCGCCCGCGAGGGGGAGGAGGAGGGAGTCGGCGAAGAAGGAGAGGCCGCGTTCAATGGTAGACCTCCCGGTACTTCCGCATGACCCGCTGCGAGATGAGGTTCATCGTCAGCGTGATGCAGAACAGCGTCAGGGCCACGGCGAACAGGCTCTTGTATTCCACCGTCCCGGACGACGCCTCGCCGAGGCTCAGGTTGACCACGAAGGCGGTCATCGTCTGCATGCTCTTGAGGGGGTTGAGCCCCATCTCGGTCCCGTTCCCGCAGGCGATCGCCACGGCCATCGTCTCGCCAATGGCCCGCGAGATCGCCAAGAGGAAGGCGGCTACGATCCCGGAGAAGGCGGCCGGAACGACGACCTTCGTCGAGACGTCATATTTCGTCGCTCCCAGCGCGTAGCCCGCCTCGCGGAGGCTCTTGGGGACGGCGCGGAGGGCGTCTTCGGTCAGGGAGCAGACCATCGGCATGATCATGATGCCGACCACGATCCCGCCGCTCATGGCGTTGAACTGCTCCACATCCATCCCCAGGAGGCCCCCGAAGAACGGCTTGAGCAGGACCGGCGTCACGAACTTGAGGGCAAAGTACCCGTAGACCACCGTCGGAATGCCGGCCAGCATCTCGAGGATCGGCTTGACAATGTCCCGCATCCGCGGCGTGGAGTACTCGCTGAGATAGACCGCGCTCAGGATCCCGAAGGGGAGCCCGAACATCGCCGCGATCCCCGCCACCATGAAGGTCGCCCGGATGAGCGGCAGCACGCCGAAGTGCTTGTCGGCGAACTGCGGCGTCCAGCGGGTCTCGGTGAAGAACTCCTTCGGCGAGACGATCTGGAAGAACGACTTGCGGGTGAAGTGCCCGCCGTTCTCCTGGCCGAAGTACGGGATGACGGTCTCGTTCAGGAGGACCGCCACGATCCCCACCGTGACGGCGATGCTGATCGACGCACAGAGGATCAGGCCGATCTCGATCACCCGCTCCTTGAACCGCTCGAGGCGCGTCGCAAACGGGGCATCCTGCCGGAGGATCGACCGGGAGGGAGGCGCGGACGCGGGAGGAGAGGACGAATCGGCCATGCGAACGCGGATGCCGGCAACTCGGGGGAAGGGAGGGGGGAAACAGATCCAGTGAGTCGACGCGACTCGGTGGAACTCCAGGAACGGCCGTCCCGATCGACCGGGGGATCTCCCTCCCCCGCACACCTTCGGTCAGGGCCGCTCACTCGCCCAGGAGGAGAGTCCGCTCCTCGCCAGCACGCGGAGGGACCGCCCGGTCCCTCCCATGCCATTCCCACACAACTCAGTTCCCGGCCGCCTTGAGGGCCTCTTCGAGCGTCTTCACGACGCCGTCGAGTTCGGCCTTCGGCAACCGGACGTAACCGACTTCCGAGACGAGCTTCTGGCCCGCTTCGGAGAAGTAGTACCGCAGGAAGGCGGCGACTTCCTTCTTGGCCAGCGCCTTCTTGTTGATGCACAGGAAGAGCGAGCGGGAGAGCGGGCTGTACTTGCCGCTCTCGATGTTGGCGTCGGTCGGCTCGACCGCGGCCGCCGCGTCGCTTCCCTTGGCAACCGCGACCGCCTTGACCTTGTCCTTGTTCTCGACGAAGTAGGCGTAGCCGAAGTAGCCGAGGGCGTTCTTGTCGCCGGCGACTCCCTGGACCAGGAAGTTGTCGTCTTCGCTCGGCTGGTAGTCGGTCCGGCTGTTGCCGACCTTGCCGCAGATCACTTCCGTGAAGGTGTCGAACGTACCGGAGTCGGTCCCGGGTCCGAAGAGCTTGATTTCAGCGTCCGGCCACGCGGGATCGAGTTCGTTCCACTTCTTGACGGTGCTGCCGGTCTCCCACAGCTTCTTGAGCTGTTCAGTCGTGATCGCCTTGCACCAGTCGTTGGCCGGGTTGACGACGACCGACAGGCCATCGATCCCCACCTTGATCTCGAGGTACTCGATCCCCTTTTCCTTGCACTGAGCCTTTTCGGACTCGGAGATCGGCCGGGAGGCGTCGTTGATCTCCGTCGCCCCTTCGATGAACTTCTTGTAACCGCCGCCGGTGCCGGCGGTTCCGACCGGGACGCGGACGCCCGGCTGGATCTCGCTGAACTTTTCGGCGACCGCGGTCGTGATCGGGGCGACGGTGGAGGAGCCGTCGATGACGATTTCGCCCGTCAGCTTCTCATTGGAAGGGGCGGGGGCTCCGGCGGCCGGAGCGGCGGGGGTCATCGGCGAGGCGGCGGAGGGCTCCGAACCCGCCGGCTTGGGGGCGGGGGCGGTCTGTGTCTCGCAGCCGACGAGGAAGCCGCACAGCGAGAGCGCGAAGAGGCGGCGGAACAAGGAATTGCGAATCATCAATCTCTCCAGCAGGCGTCTCGGGAATGAAGTCGCGAGGACGCTATGGGCGTAATGTTAAGGAGTAGACCGGCCGATTGTTAAGAAATCGCGAACGGCTTTCTCGGTGACCGGAACCTGAGGATTTCCATGGAGATGCTGCTTGCCAGGCAGGCGGCGGGCTCACGGAAGCGGGAATCGCTTCCTGGCCGGCGCGGCTCGATAGCTCAAATCCATTGTGCGACGGCAGCCGGGGTCAAGGGGTTTCGACCCCTTGCCGCCGGAGGCACTCCTGTGAGGAACCGTGGTGAACAACGGACGTCCCCTTTGTGGAACCGGCGTTGAGAACTCCCCACTCGCCCTGCAATCCCCGCGGGTTGGTGAGGGGCATCCGGCACCGTGTCCGCGCCTGGACACTCACTCCTTCAGACGTCTCTCGACGGCCAGGCCTCCGGCGGGCAAAGGGCCAGAAAAACAACACAGGCCCCTCTGCACTCCCCACCAGGGTGCCCCTGGACCCGGTGAAAGAGTCACGTCGGCCAAGTGCCACTCCCCTTCGTTTAAACACCACCCTCGCCGGACGGGTACTGCTCCCTCAAACCCATCGTGCCACGGCCACCCGGTCCAGCAGGACGCTGGACCTGCACAACTTCGCCCCCGACTGATACCCTTGAACCCCCGGCCTCCGCTCGGACGCGGACCGGCGCAGACGCCGTAAGGCATAAGAGGTGTTGGATGACTTGTCCGCGACGCTTCGGGTTCACGCTCTCCCTCTCCCTCCTGACGGCGACGTCGCTCGCCGCGGCCGCACTCAAGCCGGGAGACGCCCCCCCGCCCATGCAGGTCGACGACCTCGCCCCCGCCCCCAAGGGATTCCGGCTCCAGGTCACTGACGACATCGCCGAGCCGTTCCAGCCCGCCACCCCGCCCACCTCGGAAGACGCCACCCGCCGGACCGCCCGCACCTGGTACATGGCGGGAGAAGTCCACTCCCACCGCCGCGAAATCGCCAAAGCGATCGAGTGCTATAAGAAGGCGGTCGCCCTCGACCCCAGCGCCATCCTGGTCTACGGCCCCCTCATCGGCCACCTGCACGACGAAGGCGAACCCGAAGAAGCCAAGAAGTACGCCTTCGAAGCGGCCGAGCGCGACCCCCGCGGCCTGCGCTTCGTCTGGATCCTCGCCGGCGCCAACCTCCGCCAGCCGGAAGTCGCCATCGAGCTGCTGGAAAAGGGCCTGACCCTCAAGACCGTCCAGCCCGGCACCGCTGACTACCTCACGATGCAGCGGGACCTGGGGACCCTCTACCGCAGCAAGCAGAACTTCGAGGAATCGGCCAAGCGGTTCGAAGTCGTCTTCCAGGCCTACAAGGCCCCGGACAAGCTCTCCGCCACCGAAAAGGAGCGGGTCTTCAAAGAGCCGGGGAAGATGCTCGAGGAGTTCGGCGAAGTCTTCCTCGCCGCCAAGAAGCCCGACCTCGCGGTCGAGGCCTTCACCGCCGCCTCCAACCTCGTCCAGGGCTCCAAGGCGGTCCACAGCTACAACCTCGCCCTCGTCTTCCGCGAAACCGGCAAACCCGAAGAGGCGCTGAAGCAGCTCGACGAGTACTTCAACGCCCAGCTCCAGAACAAAGGCCGCGCCGCCTACGACCTCCTCAAGGAACTCCTCAAGGAGCTGAAGCGGAGCGACGAGTTCCTCAGCCGCCTGGAAGACCTCCGCAAGAAGGATCCCCAGAACCCCGGCCTGCGGTACTACGTCGCCGAGCAGTACGCCGAGCTCAAGGAGTTCGCCAAGGCCGAAGCGCTGTTCACCGAAGGCCAGACCGACGTCCGCGACCCGCGGGCCCTCGTCGGCCTGATCCCGGTCTACGCCGGGATGAAGAACACCGAGAAGCTGCTGGAAACGGTCAGCAAGGCCTACGCCGTCGTCCCGCAGTCCGATTCCGAAGAGCTGCTGAACCAGCTCGAGCCGGAAATGAAGAGCCTCGCCATGCGGCTCAAGTCGGAGATCGAGGACCTCGGCAAAAACGTCGAGGCGATGGACAGCCTCGTCGCCCTCGGCCGCAAGCTGTCGGAAGGCGAAGACCCCAAGATCGACTTCGTCCAGGCCTACCTCCTGGGCCGGATCACCGCCGGCGCGAAGCGGACGCCGGACGCCATCTTCTTCTATGAGCTCGCGATCTCGATGCGGAACGACCCGCCGGGCGCCCTCTACCGCGAGCTCGCCCAGCACCTGATGGACGAGGAGAACTACAAGGAAGCGATCCGCGTCCTGAACGGCGCCCTCAAGCACGAGTCGGACGCCCTCAAGGACGAGCGCTGGACCTTCCAGTACTTCCTCTCCTTCGCCTACGAGTTCAGCGGCGAGACCCAGGAAGCCCTCCGGGTCATCCGCGACGCCCAGGCGAACGAGCCCCGCAACCCGCAGGTCCGGCTCCAGGAAGGGTGGGTCTTCTCCCACTCGGAGCAATGGGACGAGGCGATCAAGATCTACACCGCCGTCCTCAAGGACTTCGCCCGGGACAAGCGGACCAAGGACTCCGCCCGGTTCAGCCTCTCCAACGCCTACACCCAGAAGGGGGACAAGGCCAAGGGAGAAGAGGTCCTGGAAGAGGTCCTCAAGGAAGACCCGGACAACACGCAGGCCAACAACGACCTCGCCTACCTCTGGTCCGAGCAGGGGAAGAACCTTGAGAAGTCCCGCGCGATGGTCGAGAAGGCCCTCAAGGCGGAGCCGGAAAACCCGGCCTACCTCGACACGCTCGGCTGGGTCCTCTATCAGATCGGCGACTACGAAGCGGCCCTCAAGCCGCTGCTCACCGCCTCGGAGATGCCCCGCGGCCAGGATCCCACGATCTACGACCACCTCGGCGACATCTACGACAAGCTCAACAAGAAAGAAGAAGCCACGAAGGCCTGGTCCAAGGGCCTCGAGCTCGAAGAGAAGAAAGTCCGCCAGGACAAGAAGATGCTCGACAAACTCCGCAAGAAGCTGGGGAAGTGAGCGGGCGGACGAGGGACGGGAGACAAGGGTCCAGGGACCAGGAACGAGCGAGCCCCCCCTCGCTCGCGCCGCCCCACACTAGCCCGAAGCGCCAGCGAGGGATTTTTCCCTTGACGCTCCGCCCTCAACTCGACCGGGGCCAGTGGACGCCCCTCGCGGAACAACAATCGAAGGGCCGCATTCCGTCCCTTCTGACTGACACTTGATACCTGCCACCTGATACTTCCCCACCGATGCTCTTCGTTCTCGATAACTACGACTCCTTCACCTACAACCTCGTGCAGCGGTTTGGTGAGATCGATCCGTCGCTGGAGATCCGGGTCGCCCGCAACGACCAGATCACCATCGACGAAATCGCCGCCCTCAACCCCGAGCGGATCGTGATCTCCCCCGGCCCCTGCTCGCCGTCGGAAGCGGGCCTCTCCAAGCAGGTCATCGAGCACTTCGGCCGCCTCGGCGTCCCGGTCCTGGGTGTCTGTCTCGGCCACCAGTGCATGGGGGAGGTCTACGGCGCCCAGGTCCTGCGGGCCAAGCGGCTGATGCACGGCAAAACGTCGATGATCCACCACGACGGCCAAGGCGTCTTCGCCGGCCTCCCCAACCCCTTCGAGGCGACCCGCTACCACAGCCTCGTCATCCCCGAAGAAACGCTCCAACCCGAGCTCATCGCCTGCGCCTGGACCCGCGACGCCGACCACCCCACGGAGATCATGGGCGTCCGCCACCGCGACTACCCGGTCCACGGAGTCCAGTTCCACCCCGAGAGTTTTCTCTCGCCGTCGGGCGTCGATCTGCTCCGCAACTTTTTGAAGATCGCCCCGATGGTCCCCGCGTGAGCTTCGGTGACGACGGGGCCACGTCTTACTCTTTGCTCAAACACCGCGCCCGGCGGACGGGCGTTCTGAGCGCAATCCAACATCAATCGCCCGCTGGGGGGGGCAGGGGTGTGTCGTGGGTCATAGGTCCCTGCCCGCCGGAGGCGCTCCGATGAGGAGCTGTGCAGACAGCCAGTGTCCGGACGCGGACCGGTACGCGAGTACTCCCCCCTCCCCATCGTCGCGAGCGGGGCAATGAGAACCGAGCCCGGTCCGCTCACAGAGATGGTGCAAGCTGGATCGGGCGGCTTCATACGCAATCCGCCCCTTCTCGCCACGCCTTCCGTACAGTCCTCGGGGTGTGCCGCACGCCCGAAAAATTGCGCTTTTCGCTCTGAAGACTGAGATCTGAACAAGTTCGAGCCCCGTTTAGGCAGACGACCGTGTGCTGCCTCCTCACTGTGGATCCGGAAGCATGGACATTACCACTACTGCCTTGATCACCGTCGTCGCACCCGTGGCAAGGGACCTGTTACCCAAGCTCTTGGGGAAGCCGTGTGAGGTGGCCGGAGAATTGCTCGCGGATGAGATTTACTATTGGAAGTGGGTCCACAGGCTCCAGATCATCGAACGTGCGCAACGACGCTTGAAAGCGAGCGGAGTTGCCCCGAAGGCGTTGCCCAAGGGCTTCATGTTGCCGTTTCTAGAAGATGCCGGGAACGTAGAAGAAGAAAGCTTGCAGGAGCTATGGGCAGGACTGCTTGAGTCCGCCGTCAAGGACACGAATGTGCCCATTCCGCGATATGAGCAAACCTTGCGATCGTTGAGTCGAGATGAGGCCGCAATTCTCCTAGATGTTGCGAGCAAGGGGCCACTCCAGCTTTGGCCCAAGGGCGCGGGGCACAACCCGTGGCGAAAGCCTCACCCGATCTGGATTCAAGTCGATTGGAATAATGGTCGTAAGAGTTTCTGCGAGCGAACTGGCGTCACTCCCGAACTGGTCGAGGACTATTTGGATCACCTCGAAACCCTCGATTTGCTTGATATTACTGATAATTTTCACCTCGTGCTAAGCCCTTGGGGGTACGAGTTTGTCAAGAAATGCAGCCCAGATCTGGCTGTCAGCTATCCGTTTGGATTCTGACGTCAATTGCGGCAGGGTGGCCGGGGCGCCGTTGGACGTGTAACAACATCGAGATGGCCACGCAGAATGGGCTGTGCGGAAATTCCATCGCCACTCGCCCCGGCGAGCGTTGCCGAGCTTCTTGTGTCGTCAGGGTGGCACAGTCTTGTGTGGCCATGTGGGAGGTCAAGCTGCACGCCCCTGGGGGCTTTGCGAAAGAGCGTGGCCGCGGCGGGAGCTGTGGTCGTAGCGATGCGAAGTCCCACAACCGAACGTTGCCGGTCGGGTGGCACGTCCCTGGAGGCTTTGCGCAAGGGCGTGGCCGCAAACGAATGAGTCCCCCGCTTGTGAGGTCTCCTGTCGGCCTACGACGCCAGTCGTGGCTTGAACCGTTCCTCATCGAAGCGCCTCCGGCGGCCAGGGCTGCCCGCCCTGGACCCGGTGCTCTGTCCCAATGTTCCCTCGCGACCGCCCTCCGGATCCGCCCGCGGCCCCACCTGGATCATGTTCCCCACGCCGTCCCCTCACGGGCGACCCGATTCAACCTCCGGCACAGGAAGAGTTGTCTCGGACTCCTCTGCTCCGCGAGCTTTGTTCTGCAAATCAGCCTCGCGCAGACCTGCTCCCCCCGGCGTCTCCAGATCCCGAAAGAGGCTGATGGGACACATGGGATGCCGATCGGCCATGGTCACTCGGCCGGTCGTGCGGTTGGACAGGATCGTCTCACCCTCCGCGGTCCGCTGGTTGACCCGGATCTCGTAGGCCTTCGGGCACCAGATCCCCGGTTCGACCTCGGTCAACTCGCGGGCCTCGGCCTCCTCCACCAGAAACGCCCCCCTGTCGCTCAAGGCATAACTTGCGACCTTGACCGGCAGGAAATTGCGATCGGTCGCCAGCCACACAAGCCGATAGCTCTCTGGCCGCCCTCTCCGGGCCATGTCGCATCGCAGCCGTACGCAGGCGAGATCGCCGATCGCTTCCGTGCCATCGACGATGACCTTCAGGTCGCTGCCACGTTGCGTCTTCGCCTGGACGAGCTGTTTGGAGAGGCGGAAGTTTCCGATCCCCGATCGTCCGAACAAAACGGTATGTGGGAGAACTTGCCCGAAAAAAGGCTGATAACCGGCGCGCGTGCTCGACCGACCGTCGGAAACGGTGCGGGTGTCGGTCCCATCGAACCCGCCAAGCTGGACGTGCCGGACTGGCGTACCGTCCACCGTGACCCCGGTGGTGTGAGCGGACGCGAAGATCAGCCCCTCCTGATAGACGCAGCGGACAGTCGTCTGCTGCGAGCGGACGAGACTTCCCCGAAGCGTCGGGTCTTGCTTCACGAGGTCGTACTGCCGGTCGACGCGCAGATCGAGGTCGCTGAACAAAGCCTCGTTGGCCGCAATCTTCGAGATGACCTCAGCCAGTTTTGGCAGGTCCGCCCCCCGCGCGATCTTGGTCGAGAAAAAGACCGTGCACAGGCAGAAGATCAGGGCCGGCGACATTCGCGCCGAAGCGGCACCGCTTGACCTCGATCGACCGAGCATGACTTGCCCCTGCTGACGCCGGAACACCGATCCCGACATCCTCCTTCACCGTGCCCACCAGATCCAGGCACCCGCCCTACAGAGCCCGCGCCCGGACTCACCCCACAGCGTCCGGCACATACTCCCACCGCCAGACCAGCCCATCCTCAGGATCGATCACGTCCCCGGTCTTCCGAAACCCGCACTTCGTCAAAACCCGCGTCGAAGCGTTCGGCTCCGGCAGCGTGTGAGCGAACACAGTCGTCACTCGCCCGCTCGCGAGGGCAAAGCGGGTCAACCCTGCGGCCGTCTCGGTCGCGTACCCCTGCCCCCGGTACTCGGCATCAATCCCGTAAGCGATCTCGACACTCCCATCGGTGGGGGGCGTCCGGAACCCTCCGGTGCCAACGGCCACGCCGGTCTCCCGCAGGACCGCCTGAAACCCAAAGACCCAGGGATCGGGAACCTCCGTCGCCTGGACCCGCGCCAGCCAGTCGGGAGAAACCTGGGCCCGATCCGCCGGATCCATCGCGGCGACCATCGCCAGAAGCCCCTCACGAGTGTGGGGAACGAGCTGGATTGATCCGGTTCCATCATCCATACGCGGGGTCTCTCTCGATCGGTCCAGGGACCGGCGCGCAAGGAAGCCTCCGCTCCCCGATCGCCGCAGCAGCCTCCTGGACCCCAATCTAAAGCAACGGTTCGCGAATCCGAAAAGAGTTCCGCTCAGAACGCGGCCGGAAACAAGGCGGGCCAACCCAGCGAGACTCCCGCCGGGGCATCAACCCCCAACCCGCCCCTCTACCTTCCGCCTTCCGCCTCAAGTCTTCCCCCTCCCCCGCACGCGTGAGACTTCCCCGCCCGCCCCCTATCCTTCACCCGCGCCCGCGAAGTCGTCTCCCGGAGTGACCTCAATGAACCAACGCTGGTGGTGTGGGCTGGCCTGCCTCGTCCTCTCTCTCTTCGTCGCGACCGCCCCTGCTCCCGCCCCGGCGGCCGACGAACCGCTCGACCTCGGCGGCGTCCGCGAGGAACACGCCCTCCTCCCGATGCGGGACGGCACCCGCCTCTCCGCCTACCTCTACTTTCCCGCCGGCGAAGGCCCCTGGCCCGTCCTCTACGAACAGCGCTACGCCGACCTCCGCGGCAAAGGGACACGAGAAGCCTACGCCCGCCTCGCCCGGGCCGGCTTGGTCGTCTGTGCCGAGAACTTTCGAGGGGCCGGCCAGTCCGAAGGGACCTGGGTCGGCTATCGGGCCCTCGGCTGGGGCGAACTCCAGGACGGCTACGACTCCGTCGAGTGGCTCGCCAAACAGCCCTGGTCCACGGGCAAGATCGGAACCTTCGGCAGCTCCCAGGCGGGCTTCGCCCAGAACTTTCTCGCCGTGACGCGGCCGCCGCACCTCGTGGCGCAGTACATGATCGACACCGGCCTCAGCCTGTTTCACGAAGGCTACCGCATTGGCGGCGCCTGGCGTCCCGAGCGGTTCAAGCTCATGGGTTCCGTCTGCCGCGAACCGGCCCACAACCTCGCCGTCCTCGACGAATGGCTCCGCCACCCGACCTACGACGACTACTGGCAGCAGGAGGACTGCGCCCGCCACATCGACAAGATGGACGTCCCCTGCTTCACGATCGGCAGCTGGTTCGACTTCATGAACATCGGCTCGATCGAGAGCTACCGCGGCCGCCAGCACCGCGCCGGCCCGGGCTCCCGCGGCCGCCAGCAGCTCCTCATCGGCCCCTGGCTCCACGGCGGCTACCTGGGGAAGAACACCGGCAAAGTCAGCGAGCTCCAGTTTCCGGACAACGCGAAGTTCGATGCCGAGCAGCACCTGATCCGCTGGTTCGACTACTGGCTGAAAGGCCGCGACAACCAGGTCGAGCGCGACCCCGCGGTCCGCTACTACGTCATGGGAGCGGTCGGCGAGCCGGGCGCCCCGGGGAACGTCTGGCGGGAAACGAGCGACTGGCCCGTGAGCGCGACGGCCACCCCCTACTACCTGCACGCCGACAAGACCCTCACGACCCGTTCCCCGGAATCGGCGGACGCCGCGGTGACCTTCAAAGCCGACCCGCTCCACCCCGCGGAGATCCCCAACAAGCGGGGCTTTCCGGGAGCGGCCGACGCGCGAACCTTTGAAGAGCAGGGCGAAGTCCGGACCTTCACGACCGAAGTCCTCACGCAGCCGGTCGAGTGGACGGGCCTTGTTAAGGCCGAGCTGTTCGTGACGACCACGGCCCGCGACACGGACTTCATCGTCCGGGTCTCGGACGTCTACCCCGACGGCCGGTCGATCCTCCTCGTCGACTACATCCGCCGGGGCCGCTACCGCGACGGCTACGAGCAGGAGGTCTTCTTCGAACCGGGGAAGGTGGCCAAGGTTGCCTTCGACGTCGGCTGGCTGAGCCAGGTCTTCGCGGCGGGCCATCGGATCCGGGTGACGGTCGCCAGCACCGGCGCCCCGTTCTACGAGCCGAATCCGAACACCGGAAAGCCGATGACGCTCGACATGCCGGCCGACGCCGTCACGGCGACGAACACGGTGCTGGTGAACGGGCAGCACGCCTCCCGGGTGATCGCTCCGCTGCGGACCGCCGGAGACCGGCCGTAGTCCGCGCGCTGCCGCGTCCAAACGTGCCGGCGGAAGAACGCGCCCGTCCCGTTGACGCTCCGTCCCCGCCGCGGACAATCTCCCTGAGGAGATCTCCGCACGGAGCCGGCCCCATGTCGCTGTCACGGAATCAGACCGGCTTCACGCTGATCGAGCTGCTCGTCTCGATCGCCATCATCGCCATCCTGGTGGCGCTACTGCTCCCCGCCGTCCAGCAGGCCCGCGAGGCCGCCCGGCAGTCGCAGTGCCGCAACAACCTCAAGCAGCACGGCATCGCCCTGCACAACTACCTGGGAACCCACCAGGTCTTCCCCCCCTCGAGCACGAGCGACGTCGAGCAGGGGGGCTGGATCATGAACCCGCTGAGCCGCCACCTCCACAGCTGGGTGGCGTTCACGCTCCCCTACCAGGACGCCGGCGGCGTCTACAACGGCATGGATTTCAACGTCTCCGCCCTGCACCCGAGCAACCTCAAGTCCGCCGCCGCCCAGCTCCCGGTCTTCCGCTGCCCCTCCTACTCCGGCTCCAAGGTGAGCCGCGACGACGACTACACCCGGTTCGGCCCGGACTACGCGATCACCAATTACCTCGCCATGGGGTCGACGACCGCCGGCATCATCTACGGAGGGAACACGGGCCTCTACGTCCCGGACGGGATCCTCTACCCGCTCTCCTCGACCTCGGCCAGGGACGTCACGGACGGGATGTCGAACACGCTGATCGTGGTCGAGTCGCGGGAGGAGGCCCACGCCGTGTGGGCCGACGGCGGAGTGATGTCGGTCGTGGCGATGCGGTACGACGACGCGGCCTCCCCTCTCTACGCCGGTCCGGAACTGGCCCTCAACTACACGCCGTACTTCGAGTACATCGATCCGCTGGTCCTGTGGGGCCCCTCCAGCCAGCACGCGGGGGGCGGCATGCACCTCTTCGCCGACGGCAGCGTCCGGTTCATCTCGCAGTACATCGGCGTCCCGGTCTATCTGGCGATCACGACCAAGGGGGGCGCCGAAAAGATCGGCGCGGAGGCGGTCCCATGACCCGCCGCATCCTGCGATCGATGCCGGTCCGATGCGGCGTGCTCGGCCTCGCGCTGCTCCTTCTCACCGGCTGCGGCGAGGGGACGACGGACCGCCTGCTCCGCGAGCTCCAGTCAACGGACGCCGCCGTCCGACAGAAAGCGGCCCAGGCGGTCGCCGAGCGAAAGCTCACCGATCCACGCCTGACCGCCGCTCTGCATCGGTCGACCGAAGACCCTGCCGCGGAAGTCCGCCGCTGGAGCTGCCGCGCGCTGGGTGCGATCGGCGACTCCACCGCCATCCCGGTCCTGGAAGCGGGAACGAAGGACAAGGAGACCCCGGTCCGCCGCGCGGCCGCCCTCGCCCTGCTGACGCTCGCTCCCGACAACGGCCCCGCCCGGCAGGAACTGACCGAAGCGATCCGATCGGGAGACGGCGGCGTGATCGTGCTGCTGACCACGTGGCAGCCCCCTCCCGCCTGGGCGGTCCCGACGCTCCTCGACCTCCTGCGGGATCGCCGGCCGGGAATCCGCCGCCTCGCGGTCGAAGCTTTGGCGGCACTCGGCGGCGGCCAGCCGGAGGTCGTGGCGGCGCTGCGGAAGCTGGAGAAAGACCCGGACGACCGGGTCCGGGAGTCGGTGGCCCGGGCCCTCCTGCCCGCTGCCTCTCGATGAGGATCGGCCGCCGCTCCCGTCGCGACTCCGACAGCCGCGCGGCCCGGCGGGACGCTGGTCCTCCCCAACCGATCTCATCACACTCGCCCCATCAGGATCCGGGACAGGAGAGCTTATGAGCCGCGCGTGCTGCATCGGAATGGTCTGGCTGCTGGGGGTCCTGGGAGCCATCGCCCTCCCGGACACGGCTCAAGCGGTCGTCATCCCTCTCACGGAAGCGAAGGTCGTCAGCACCGTCGACCAGACGCCCCAGCCGATCCGCTACTACGCCCCCGGACAGACCACAACGACCGTCCCGCTCCTCGTCTCCCTCCACAGCTGGAGCGGCGACTACCACCAGGACCACTCGAAGTACGTCGAGGAGGCCGGTACCCGCGGCTGGGCGTTCGTCGAACCGAACTTCCGCGGGAAGAACGATCACCCCGAAGCGTGCGGCTCCCCGATCGCCCGGCAGGACATCCTCGACGCCATCGACTGGATGATCCAGAACCACCGCGTGAACCCCAAGCAGGTCTATGTCGTCGGCGAGTCGGGCGGGGGAATGATGACCCTCCTGATGGCGGGCTATCACCCGGAACGGTTCGCCGCCGCGAGCGCCTGGGTCCCGATCTCCGACCTCGCCGAGTGGGAGCGGTTCCACTTCAAGAACGGCCAGCCGGACAACTACGCCAAGCAAACCGTCCAGTGCTGCGGCGGCCGCCCGGGGGCGAGCGAGGCGGTCGATGCCGAGTACAAACAGCGGTCGGCCCTCACGGTCCTGCACCGCGTCGGCGCGCTGCCGCTGGACATCAATGCCGGCGTGACCGACGGCAAGACCGGGTCGGTCCCGTTCCAGCATTCGCTGCGGGCCTTCAACGTCGTGGCTAAGGCCCATGGCACGAACGAGATCCCCGAAGGCGAAATGGACGAACTCTGGAAGGACGGCTGCCTGGCAAAGCCGGGACCGCAGGACGAAGCGGAGGACGCCACGTACGGCCGCAAGATCTTCCTCCGCCGGAGCTCAAACGCCGCCCGCGTCACGATCTTCGACGGCGGACACGAAGGACTCCCGAAGGCAGCCTGCGCCTGGCTGGCGAAACAGCCCGCCCGCTGAGTGAAGACTCCGTAGAGCCGAGTCCCCCGCGCTCCTTGCTGGACCTCCGTCCCACGGCTGACACCATGCCGACCTTCCGCGCCTTGACCCGCCGCCTGTTCCTCCAGGCGGCCGCTCTGTGGGCCGCCTTCCGCGGCACAAATCGCGGCGCGGCGGCCGTGGAGACCAGGACTAACCCGGCCCGGCCGTTCTCGGACGAGTTCCCGAACCTCGACTCGCTGGCGGTCGGGGACTGGTGGAAGAAGCCCGCCCCCCGCGGCCCGAATCCGCCCCCCGCGATGGACGTCCCGCGGAACGAAGTCGTCGCGTTCGCTCTCTACACGCACGACCGCGACGTCCTCAAGCTGACCGTCCAGCTCTTTCCCCTGAAGCCTGACGAGTCCCGTGAGGTCCGGCTGGAGCTGGAACAGGACAGTCAGTGGCGCGAGGCGGCCCGGGCGGAGGTCCTGTTCCCCGGATGGAGCGCCCACTTCCGCCTGGCGAAGTGGGACAACACGCAGGAGGTCCGCTACCGCGTCCGCCACGGCGAGACGGCCCTGTTCGAAGGGACGATCCGCCGCGACCCGGTCGACAAGGACGAGATCGTCGTCGCCAACATGTCGTGCAACTCGAGCCGCACCGGAGGGGGCCGGGCCGAGATCGTCGACCACCTCCGCGCCCAGGACCCGGATCTCCTGTTCTTCGCCGGGGACCAGACCTATCGCCACACCGAGCACACCGCGGGGTGGATCGAGTTTGGCCTTCAGTTCCGGGACGTCCTGCGGGACCGGCCGACGGTCACGATCCCGGACGATCACGATGTGGGCCATCCGAACCTGTGGGGGGAGAACGGCAAGCGGTCGGTCGAGAAGGCGAACGCCGACGGCGGCTACTTCTATCCGGTGGAGTACGTAAACCTCGTCCAGCGGCAGCAGACGTGGCACCTTCCCGATCCGGTCGACCCCGCACCGGTCGAGCGGGGGATCACGGTCTATTTCACGCGGCTGCGGGTCGCCGGGATCGATTTCGCGATCCTGGAGGACCGGAAGTTCAAGACCGGACCGCAGGGAAAGATCCCGCAGCAGGGACCGCGGCCGGACCACATCAACGACCCGACTTACGATCCGAAGTCGATCGACCTGCCGGGACTCGAGCTGCTGGGCGATCGCCAGCTGAAGTTTCTCCGGAACTGGGGCGAAGACTGGTCCGGGGTGGAGATGAAATGCGTCCTCTCGCAGACGGCGTTCTGTGGCGCGGTCCACATGCACGGGAAGCGGACCGATCGGCTCCTGGCGGACCTCGACTGCAACGGCTGGCCGCAGACGGGGCGGGACAAGGCGCTCGAAGAATTGCGGCGAGCCCAGGCGGTCCATCTGTGCGGCGACCAGCATCTGGCGGTTGTGGTGAAGCACGGGATCGGCGAGTTCGGCGACGGGCCGTACGGGTTCACGAGTCCGGCACTCGTCAACACGATCTACGGACGGTGGTGGCATCCGGAGAACGAGCAGGCGGGGCCGAATCCGGTCGCCGGTTCGCCGCTGCCGTGGACCGGGGATTTCCGGGACGGATTGGGGAACCGGATCTCGATGCTGGCCTATGCGAACCCGGAGGAGATCGCCGACGAGAAGCGCCGTGCGGACGGGTATGGTCTCGTGCGGTTCCGGAAGTCGACGCGGGAGATCGTGTTCGAGTGCTGGCCGCGGTTTGCGGGGGCGGAGGGAGGGCCCGCGCAGTTCCCCGGGTGGCCGATCACGGTGAAGGCGAGCGACAACGATGGCCGCCGTCCGACGCACTGGTTGCCGGAGCTCGTCTTCAACGGGTCAGTAAACCCGGTGGTGCAGGTGCGGGACGTGGCGACGGACGTTCCCCTCTATACGGTTCGGATCAGCGGATCGCGGTTTCAGCCGGGGGTGTTTGGGGCGGGGACGTATGTTGTCCGGGTGGGTGGCGAGGGGCCGGAGAAGGAAGTGCATCGGGGAGCGGCGGTGGCCGATCGGGAGCAGGCCGGGCGGCAGTCGGTTTCGTTCTGAAGAGCGGTCGTTCAAACAGCGCGCTGGCCGGCACGGCACTGCTACCTCAAACCCAACGTGCGACGGCAGCCGGGGTCAAGGGGGCAACCCCTTGCCGCCGGAGGCACTCCTGTGAGGAACCGTGGGACACAACGGACGTTCCCTTTGTGGAACCGGTGTTGAAGACTCCCCGCGGGTTGGTGAGGGGGGCATACGACACCTCGCCCGCGCTTGGACACTCACTCCTTCAGACATCTCTCGACGAGAGGGCCTCCGGCGGGCAAAGGGGCGTTGCCCCTCTGCACTCCCCACCAGGGGTCCCCCCTGGACCCTGGTATGTATCTGCTCATTTGAACACGCACCCCAAACACGCGAATTGACGCTCCTGAAATCGCAAACTATGTTCATCAGATGCGGCTTATGCGTTTGCCCCCTCCCCATTCCCACCTTGGGCGGCAAACACCTCCTTCGGAGAACCCCACCTTGGCGCCCATCCGCCACGTTTTCCGCCGTCGCCTGCCCGCCCTGACCATCGCCCTGGCTCTCCTCAGCCTCGCCGCGCCGGTCTTCGCCCAGGCCACCCTCCACGAACAGATCGACACGGCCCTCGCCGGAACCGCCACCGGCCCCGCGTCCCCGCTGGTCAGCGACCACGAGTACGTCCGCCGGATCTACCTCGACCTCACCGGCGTCCCCCCCACGCTCGACCAGACCAAGACCTTCGTCGCCGACCCCAACCCCGCCAAACGCACGGCGATCGTCGACCAGCTCCTCGCCGGCCCCGCCTTTCCCCGGCACATGGCCCAGGTTTTCGACGTCCTGCTCATGGAGCGGCGGGGCAACACCCACATCCCGCAGGACGACTGGCACGCCTACCTCTTCGAGTCTTTCAAGACCAACAAGCCGCTCCACCTCCTGGCCCGCGAAATCCTCTCGGCCGACGGAGCCACTCCCGCCCTCCGGGCCGCCGCACGGTTCTACCTCGACCGCAAAGGAGAACCGAACCTCCTGACACGCGACGTGAGCCGCATCTTCTTCGGCCGCGACCTCCAGTGCGCCCAGTGCCACGACCACCCGCTGATCGACGACTACCACCAGCTCGACTACCAGAGCCTCCTGGCCTGCCTCAACCCCGGCGTCCTCGTGACGATCAAAGAGGGTGACAAATCGGTCGCCTACTACGGCGAACAGGCGGGACAGGAGTTCCAGTACGAGTCCGTCTTCATCAAGGGGACCAAGCACCTCGCCCGCCCCCGGCTCGTCCTCGGGCCGGCGATCGCCGACCCCGTCTTCCCGGTCGGCGAGGAGTACACGGTCCGCCCCGCCGACAACGTCCGGCCGGTCCCCAAGTTCAGCCTCCGGCAGCAGCTCGCGAACCTCGCCACCGACGGAACCTACCGCCCCTTCAACGAGAACATGGCGAACCGCCTGTGGGCCCACATGATGGGACGGGGGCTCGTCCAGCCGGTCGACCTGCACCACTCGGACAACCCGCCGCTCCACCCGGAGCTGATGAAGCAGCTCGGCGAACGGCTGGCGGCGATGAACTTCGACACCCGGGCCTTCCTGCGGGAGCTCGCCCTGACCCAGGTCTACCAGCGCTCGCTCGACGTGACGGCGGACCTCCTGGCCGCCTCGACCGCGATGGCGCCGAAGGTCGCAGAGCTCGAAAGCACCGTCCAGGCCGCGAAAGCCGCGGAGTCCGCGGCGGACGCCGCCTATGAGAAAGCCCTCACGGAGCGGGACGCCGCCGAAGCGGCGCTCCTCCCGGTCGCGAACGAGCGGGAACAGGCGAAGGCCAAAGCCAAAGAGAGCCTCAAGAAGTTCGACGCCGCCCAGAAGGCGATGCAGGACGCCGAGGCCCAGGTCGCCGCCAAGCAGGGGGTGATCCAGTCGATCACCGATGCCGTGGTGAAGACCAAGGAGGTCGTCGCCAAGCTGCCGCAGGACCAGGAGCTGATCGCGGCCAATCAGAAGTTCATCGACCGGCTGACCCAGGTCACGGCGGAGCTCCCGCCGCTCCAGAAGTCGGTCGAAGAGAAGACCGCCGCCATGCAGGCCCCGGCGGCGGAACTGACCACCGAGCGGACCGCGGTTGCCGCCGTCGACACCCGCCTCGCCCCGTCGCTGCAGGACCTCTCGGCCAAGGAGGTCACCCTCTACGCCGCCCGGCAGCAGCAGATCGCCGCCGCCACTTCGGCCGCGGCGCTGGAGCGGCAGCTCGGGACGGTGAAGTCGCTCGCCGGAATGAAACCCAAGGCCGACCAGGCAGTCGTTCTCGCCCAGTCGATCCCGCAGAAGGAAGCCGAGGTCCTCACGGCTCAGAAGACGGCCGACGAGTACGCCCCGACCGTCACGCAGCGGCAGGCGGAGGTCCAGGGGGCGGACCTGGTCGTCACGACGACCGGACAGGCCCTCGCCGTCTTGCAGGCGGAGCAGCAGAAGCAGACCGAGATCGCCTCGGCCGTTGCGCTGGCGGCAACGCAGGCGGAGGCGGCCCGGGTCAAGCTCTCGCAGGACCCCGTCCTGACCGAGGCGGCCCAGAAGCTCAAGGCCCGCTCCGACGAGCTCCAGCAGGGGCTTGCCGCGATCCAGACGCAGGTGCAGACAGCCCAGACGGCGCTCGCCAAAGCCCAGGAACAGAAGACGGCGGCCGAAGCGACTCTCAAGGGGGCCAACGATGAGATGGCCAAGCGTCAGCAGGCAACCGCCACCGCCCAGGGGGCCGTTACCGCCGCCAAGGCGGAAGCGGACCAGGCGCAGGCTGGACTCGCCGCACTTCGCACCGAGCTCGTCGACCGCTGGTCGAGCGACCTCACCGCCGCGCCGCTGAAGCCGCTCTCGCCGGAGCAGCTCTGCTGGAGCATCCTGCAGGTGACCGGCGTTTACGACCGCTACTGGAAGACCGAGGAAGCGGAGCTGGCCAAGACCGCTCCCATGACCCCCGAAGCCCAGCAGGACCCGGCCCAGGTCCAGGCGCGGCAGATCGCGATCGAGCAGCGGACGTGGGACAAGCTCAAGGGGACGGTCGGCTCGTTCGTCGCCGTCTACGGCGCCGCGGCGGGTCAGCCGCAGGGAGACTTCTTCGCCACCGTCGACCAGGCCCTCTTCGCCGCCAACGCGGGCGTCGTCACGAGCTGGGTCTCGCCCGCGGGAGGCAACGTTACCGAGCGGATGATGAACCAGGCCGATCCGGCGCAGGCCGCCAGCGACCTGTACCTGACGCTGCTCACCCGCGACCCGACTCCCGAAGAGATCCAGGACGTCACGAACTACCTCGCCCCCCGCGCGGCCGACAAAGCGGTCGCGGTTCAGGAACTCGCGTGGGCGATCCTCACGTCCGCCGAGTTCCGGTTCGGGCATTGAGGGAAGTTGTTGTCAGTTGTCAGTCATCCGTTGTTAGTGGTCAGTGATCAGGAACCATTCGTCGGTGCCGATTCGTTGTCAGCAGCGATTTGCCCCAGTCCCGACAGGGACGAAAGAAAATAGCCCACCCTTTCAAGGGTGGGGATCAGAGCCCGAACTCAATCGAGTCCCGTCAGGGACGGCAGAACCTCCCGCGAAGTCCTTCAACGATTCAACACGAGACCGCCCGTCGGGTCTTTCGTCCCTGACGGGACTACCGAACGGAATCACGAAGCCCCGCCCCCGTTGAAACGGGGGGCGATTTTCGGTCGTCCCTGACGGGACTTCATACATCTCGCCCCATCCCTCCCCGAGACCTCCCATGAAAGCTCACTACGCCTGCCAGTCCGATGAGCACCGTGTGGCGCGCCGCCAGTTCCTGGGGGATCTCGTCGCCGGGACGTCGGCCGTCGTCGGGGGACTCGGTCTCCTGGCCCGTCCCGCCGCCGCGGAGCAGCTGGCGAAGGCCCAGAAGCGGATCCTCGTCGTCAACATGCACGGCGGGCTGAGCCAGCTCGAAAGCTGGGACCCCAAGCCGGGGGCCGACACCGGCGGGCCGTTCCGGGCCATCGCCACCTCGGTCCCAGGGATCCACATCAGCGAGCTGCTGCCGATGACCGCGCAGCAGATGCATCACATGTGTCTCATCCGCGGCGTCAACACCGCCGAGGACGACCACGGCAAGGGGGCCTACATGATGATGACGGGGCGACGTCAGTCCCCCGCCTCCGACTTCCCCCAGCTCGGCGCGGTCGCGGCCAAGGCCCTCTGCCCGGAAACGAGCTCGCTCCCCGGCCACATCGTGGTCACGCCGGGCGGCGGAGGAGGCCGCGGGAACGACTCCGCCTATCTCGGCCCCCGGTACTCAAGCATCGCGATGGGGAACGGCAACCCGCCGCAGAACACGACCCGCCCGGCCAACATTACCGACCAGATGGACGCGGCCCGCAACGACTTCCGCCGGAAGGTCAACGACCGGTTCCTGAACCGCCGCCGCAGCGCCGTGACCGACGCCTACACCTACTCGTACGAGCAGGCCCAGCAGCTCATGGCGCAGCGGGAGGTGTTCGACGTCACGAAGGAGCCGGCCGAGGATGTCGAGCGGTACGGCAAGCACGACTTCGGCCGGCACTGCCTGCTCGCCCGCCGGCTCCTGGAGAAGGGGATCACCTTCGTCCAGGTCTCGCACTCGAACTACGACTCGCACCACGAGAACTTCAACTTCCACATCGAGCAGCTCGGTGAATGGGACCGTTCCTTCGCCACGCTGATCGGGGACCTCGCCGCGCGGGGGATGCTCGACAGCACGCTCGTCGTCGTCCTCTCGGAGTTCGGCCGGACGCCGGGAATCAATCAGGCCTTCGGGCGGGACCACTGGTCAAAGGCGTGGTCGGTGGCTCTCGCCGGGACCGGGATCAAGCGGGGCTCGGTCTTCGGCAAGACGAACGCCAACGGCACGGAAGTCTCGGAGGGACAGGTCGATCACGGCCAGCTGTTCCACACCTACCTGCAGGCGTGCGGCGTCGACACGACCGGCTCCTTCGACATCAACGGCCGAGCGATGCCGATCGCCGATCCCGCCGTGCAGGTCATCAAGGACGTGCTGGCGTAAAGCGATCCACCGGTCTCCAAACGGCCTTTCCCCACCTGGCCCCTGGCACCTAACCCCTCCCTCTCATGCTCGACGTCAAACAAGCCCACGTCGCCACGCAGTTTGGACACGACCGGCCGATGATCGCGTGCCGGTTCGATCCGCTGGGGCGGTATGTCTTCGCCGGGGCGCAGGATCACAACCTGATCCGGTTCACGCTCGGCGAGGCGGACGGCAAGAAGCAGCTCTTCGCCGGGGCTCACGAGTCGTGGGTCATGGCGATCGCCTTCTCCAAGGACGGCGGGCAGGTCATCTCCGGCGGCGGGGATGGCCGGATCGTGTGGTGGGAGACGGCGGCCACCGGGACGGAGGCCGCCGCGCCGAAGCCGCTCCGCACGGTCGAGGCCCACAAGGGGTGGATCCGGGCGCTGGCGGTGAGTCCGGACGGGCAGTTCCTGGCGACGGGGGGGAACGACCTCGTCGTCCGGAGCTGGAAGATGGCGGACGGGACGCTGGTCCGTGAGCTGCCGGGGCATGAGAAGCACGTCTACTCGCTGGAGTTCCACCCGGGAGGGCAGTTCCTGCTGTCGGCGGACCTGGCCTGTTATGTGAAGCAGTGGGATCTGGCGACGGGGCAGGCGGCGCGGACCTTTGATGGCAAGACGCTGCGGTATTACGACGCCGGGTTCCTGGCGGATTACGGGGGGATTCGGGGGATGGCGGTCAGCGGGAACAGTGAGTTCCTGGTGGCGTGCGGACTGCATAAATGCACGAATGCGTTTGCCGGGGTGAATGAGCCGCACGCCATGCTGTTCCGCTGGGACAATCAGGAGGTGGTGCGGTCGTTCATTGCCGATGGGATTCCGAACGGTCTGCTGTGGCGGATCCGGTTCCTGTCAGACGGGACGGCGATGGCGGTGTCTGGCGGAGCGTCGGGGGGGCATCTGCTGTTCTGGAAGGCGGATGCGGACAAGGATTTTCATCGGTTGGGTCTGCCGGGTCTGGCGCGGGATCTGGACCTGCATCCGGATGGACTGCAGGTGGCGACGGCCCATTTCGACCATCAGATCCGCATCGTGAAGCTGATAGCCAAGGCGCCGGCATAAGCCGTTCTTGCCGGCACAGCGTCGCCGGCTCAAACCCAATGTGCGACGGCCGCCGGGGTCAAGGGGGTCTCACCCCCTTGCCGCCGGAGGCGCTTCTATGCGGAACCGTGGTACACAACGGGCGTCCGCCTTGTGGGACGGTGCTCCACGGGCCAGGCCTCCGGCGGGCAAAGGGGCGTTGCCCCTCTGCACTCCCCACCAGGGTGCCCCTGGACCCGGTGAAAAGCAGTCAGGCTTGGCCTTTGCGACGGCTCGCCTTCTTGACAGCCTTCTTTGGCACGGCCTCCACCGGCGGCGGCGCCTCCACACTCACCACCGCACTCCGCGGCGTAATCCGATGAAACAACCGGTCCGCAATCTGCCGGACCGCCGCCGAATACTGCTCAATATCCCGCCCCAGATCCTTCGTATCATTAAACAGCTTCATCCGCCGCACGAGGAACTCATACTCGTCCGACTCCGCCGACGGCACCGTCAGGTCCCGCGCATCCCCCCGCACAATCCGCAGCGCATCAATCAGCCGCCGAAGAAACCGATACGCATCGCGAAGCTCGATCCGCTCCGCCGTCGTCAAGATCCCCGCCTGCTCCAGCTCCTTCATCACCTCGCGGGTATTGGTCACCCGCAGGTTCGGAAACTCCGCGCCGTAAGTGATCTGCAGCCCCTGAACGAGATACTCGATATCCACCAGCCCCCCGGGACTGAGCTTGGCATTGAACGTCCCGGGAGTGACGTGCTGAGTAATCTGCTTCTGCCGCATGGCCCGCATCGCCGCCACATCGAACGGCGCACCGGTGTAGATCAGCCGGTCGCGGACCGCCACAACCTGCTCCGCAAACTCCGGCGACCCGCCGATCGGCCGCAGCCGGACCAGCGCCTGCCGCTCGAACGGCCACGCCGGCCCCGCCGGCCCAAAGTACCGCTCGAACGTCTCCACCGACACCGCCAGGCTCCCCGCGCGGCCATACGGACGCAGCCGCAGATCGATCTCGAAGATCCCCTGCCGACGCGCATCGATCGCCTTCCGGAACATGTCGATCAGCCGGTCAAAGAACTCCGTGTTGCCGGTCGGACTCGCTCCGTCGGTCTGCCCGTCGTGCTCATACAGGAACAGCAGCTCGATGTCGGAAGCGAACCCCAGCTCCCGCCCGCCACACTTCCCGAGCGCACAGACACAGAACCGGCACTCCTCCCCCCCCGCAGTCCGCGGCAGACCATGCGCGGCAGTCAGCTCCTCGAGCGAGATCCGGACCGCCGCGTTCACGACCGTTTCGGCGATGTCGGTCAGCTCGCGGGAGAACAGCGCAAAGTGCGGCTGGGCGTTCGTGATGTGCCGCAGGTCGACCCGCAGCATCTCGCGGTCCTTGAACAGATTCAGCGCCGCCCGCCGGGCCTCGAAGGTCTCCGCCGCCGCCAGCTGCGCGTCGAGCTCGCGAGTGAGGTCATCGAGCGTCTTCCGCTGCTTGAGAGCGGTCACGTCGGTGACGACCGGGAACAGGTTCCGGTGCTGGAGCTTGAGAAAGTCGGCCCAAAGGAACTCGCTCATCCCCATCAGCCGCGAGAGCGTCTCCAGCACCTCCGGCTGGTGGAGTGAAGCGAGCGAATCGAGCCAGTCGGGCTGTTCGAAGAGCTGCGCCAGGAACTCCCGGAAGTGCAGGAGGGCGGTCTCGGGATTGGGGCACTGCGGCAGCAGGTGCGTGAAGTGCTTGATGAGCACCACCGCCGCCCGCAGCTCGTTGATCCGCTTGAAGTCGAGGATCTTCTGCCCGTGGCGGTCCGTCACGTAGAGCGTGTCGTGGATCTGGTTCCGCTGCGACTGGATGATGACCTTCTGGATCGAGATCTCGGTCAGCGCCAGCGCGTTCGTCAGCTCGTAGAGGAAGCCCGGCGTATCCTCTGCCCGGATGTGGAGGACGGTCGCGTCGGGGGCGGCGTTGTTGTCGATCGTGATGCTGACCGGCAGCAGCGTCCGGCCGTCGACCCCCGCCGGATCGATCGACTGCGCCACGCGGCGGGCCAGCCGCGCCGGGATGTCCTGGGCATGCTCCCCCCGCATCCGCTGCAGAAGATCCTGCAGCTCCTGCTCATAGCGTGTCCAGATCTCCGGCGGCGGGTTCGGGTTCGAGGGCCGGACCAGGAAGACGTTGATGAACTTCCGCCGCCGCCGGACGGTCGGAGGCATGCCGGGGCTGCTCATGAGCCGCTCGGGAATCTCGGCCCCGGTCAGGACGAAGCCCGACTGGATGTCGATCCCGTGGACCACCATCAGCCCGCACATGACCGACAGCTCCCCGAGCTGGTCGTACCCCACGAGCGTCAGCTCCCACAGCCCCTCGGTTCGGGGGGTGGCGCGGACCCGGACGATCCGGTCGTCCCTCAGCTCCTGGAGCATCTCCAGGTGCCGCCGGGTCTGCTCCGGCGAATAGACGTCCTGATAGGAGGCGGCCGCGTCCCCCAGATGCAGGTTCACCGAAGCCGGCACGTTCCGGACCGGCGAGGCCGTCGCCTCCTTCCGGTCGAGGATGTACTTCTCGAAGATCCCGCGGATCGCCCGGCAGTGCCCTTCGAAGTGCTGCAGGAACCCCGCCGCGCCGGCGAAGTCGAGCCGGCCCGCCAGATAGGCCAGCTCGCGGGGATTGTCCGGGAGTGCGTGCTCCGCCTGGTTGTGCAGGAGCTGCAGGGCATGCTCGACCGTCCGCAGGAAGACGTACCCGCCGGAGAGCTGCCGGTATTCGTCGGCCTGGATGAAGTCGAACTCCGCCAGCCGGATCAGCCCGTCGAGCGTCCCCTTGCTGCGGAGGCGGCGTTCCCGGCCGCCGTAGGCGAGCTGCAGGTACTGGGTCAGGAACTCGACGTCGCGGATGCTCCCCTTCCCCCCTTTGACCTGCCCCCACAGCCGGCCGCTCCGTTCCAGCGCGGTCTCGATCCCCGCCTTCATGTCCCGGACGCTCTCGCGGACCTCGTCGGGCTCCACGTCGAAGATGATGTCGTCGATCTTGTTGAGGGCCTTGTAGCCCAGCATCAGGTTCCCGGCGATGGGCCGCGCCTTGAGCAGCGCCTGCTTCTCCCAGAGCTGCCCGTTCTTCTTGAGGTAGTCGAGGTACGACGCGACCGTGCAGACGAGCGGGCCGGACTTCCCCCACGGCCGCAGCCGCATGTCGACGCGGTACATGAACCCGAGGGCCGTCGCCTCGGTCATGGCCCGGATCAGCTTCTGCCCGATCCCCCAGTACCGCTCCGCCTCCTTCTCGCACAGGAAGACGAAGTCGAGGTCCGAGCTGTAGTTCAGCTCCTCGCCCCCGAGCTTGCCGAACGCCAGGACGACGAAGTCCTCCGCCGCGATCCCGGTCTCCTTGCGGATGAACCCCAGGCAGACCTGCGTCATCGCGTCCGCCAGCAGGGCAAGCTGCAGCGTGACCGCCTTGAGGTCCATCAGGCCGAAGGTGTCGCAGGCGGCCAGCCGCAGCGTCTCCCACTGCTGGAACCGCCGGACCGCCATCAGCCGCTCGTCGTAGGTCCCGCACGGCTCGGCCGCCTTCCTGGCCTCTTCGGCAAAGCGCTCGCGGCTCTTGATCTCCGGCAGCCGCTGGTGCTGCGTCAGCCGGTCGAGGTAGCCGGGGTTCCGCAGCAGGATCTCGGTCAGGAACTGGCTCCCGACGAACAGCTTCACCAGGATCTCGACCGACCGCGGCTGGTCCGCCAGCTTGCGGTAGAGCGCCAGCCGGTCCGGCTCCTGGAAGACGAACCGCTCGAAGTTGATGAGCGAACTGTCGGCCGAGGCGGCGTCGGTGAAGGCGTAGAGCAGCGGCAGGAGCAGGCGGACGAACTCCCCCCGCTCGTTCTCCCCGGCGGCGAGTTTGCGGAGCCGCCGCAGCGCCTGCGGAGGCTGCTCGAACCCGACCGGCGCCAGGAAGGCGAGCGCCTCCTCGTCGGACATCCCGTCGCCGCCCCCCCCGCCCCCGTCGGCGACGAACCGCTGCAGGGCGTCTTCGGCGAACAGCGGACGATCGGACGAAGGCATTGGGAGAAGGACTGGGGACTAGGGTCGAACAACTCGGGGCGGGAAACGGATGGCGGAGAACTGACGACTGACAACTGTGAACCAAGGACCCGGCCATCATTGAAAGTTGCCTCGCAATTGCAACTCCGGCGCGTCCCGGTCAAATTCTTGTGGAATCCACTGCGGCGGCGTGCTGGAGTGGATTCGGCGCGCGGCTTCGCCAGAAGGCCGCGGCCCGGTCTTTCGGTTGTCGATCTAGAGAGAAAGCAGGTGTCTCGTGTCGCGTAAGACGTTGGCCGCGCTCGCGCTGGTCGCATTCGGATTCACTGCCCCCGTGACGGTCCCGGCGGCGGACAAGGTCGAAGAGGGCTTCAAGGTGATCTTCGACGGCAAGAGCCTCGACGGCTGGAAGATCAACGAGAAGAAGGAGACCTGGACCCTCAAGGACGGCATGCTGATCGCCAAGGGGGACCGAAGCCACATCTTCTACGTCGGCGACGACAAGCCGTTCAAGAACTTCGAGCTCAAGGTCGACTGCAAGGCCGAGAACAACAGCAACGGCGGGATCTACTTCCACACGAAGTTCCAGGAAGAGGGCTGGCCGAAGTACGGCTTCGAGGCCCAGGTCAACAACTCCTACAACTCCGATCCGCGGAAGTCCGGAAGCCTCTACGCCGTCTCCGATGTCAAGGAGCAGCACATTCCGGACGGCGAGTGGTGGACCGAGACGATCACCGTCAAGGACAAGCACGTCACGATCAAGCTCAACGACAAGGTCGTGGTCGACTACGAAGAGCCGGCCGACAAGGTCGCGGGGAACGACTTCACCCGCAAGATCGACAGCGGCACCTTCGCCCTCCAGGGGCACGATCCCGGCAGCACCGTGTACTACAAGAACATCCGCGTGAAGCGGCTGGACTAGAGCTTTCAGCGGTCAGCCGTCCGCTTTCAGCGGGAGCCGGCGCGCCGTTCCGCGGCGTTGCCCCTTCTTGCTGATTGCTGCCGGCTGATAGCTGACCGCTCAGCGCACTCGATGCAAACCCGATCCCGCATTCATCGCTCGTCCTCCCTCCACGCTCGGCATCGGAGCCGCGGCGGCATCCTCTTCCTCGTCTCCCTCTTCGTGATGCTGGGGATGACGATGCTGCTGGTGGCGATCATCAACATCGCCCGGCAGATCGACGACAAGGTCCGCCGCCAGAACGCCGCCGACGCCGCGACCCGCTCCGGGGCCGGAATGCTGGCCCGCGGGATGAACCAGGTCGCCTTCGCCAACCACCTGGAGGGGGACGTCTTCGCCCTCGCCGCGCTGACCTACGGCCTGGAGGGGATCGACGATCCCTACGCCCGGCAGTACGCGCCGCTGCGGCCGCTCTTCGAACAGATCCTCGCCGAGCGGGCGGTCGGCGAGTACCGCTTCGACGTCCTCCAGCAGACCCCGCTCCTCGCGCAGCAGACCGCGGGCGAGATCTCGCGGCGGCACGGCCTTCCGAACGGCGCCGGAGGAGGGGGCCCGACCGGGTCCACCTCGACGCTCAACGCCCTGCTGTGGACGAACCAGCTCGTCGTCATCGGAAACGACCCGAGCCTGGAGACCGGCTACGCCACCCGGACGCTGCCGGTCATCGACCTGGAACGGGATCTCCCTCCCCAGGACGCTGGCGTGCCGCTCGATCCGACGATCGCCGCGCTCCAGCAGGACGCGGTCGACGAGCGGAACCGGATGGCCCGCGGGGCGCTTTCGGCCTGGCTGGCCGAGATCCGGTACTACTACTACCGGATGGACCCGCTCAATCCTCCGCCGATGCCGCCGCAGATCCGCGACCGTTCCCGGGAGCGGCTGCGGCAACTGCTCGAAGACGAGTACCCGACGAACAACATCCCCGCCATGTTCCGGCCGGACAACGGCAACCCGCTGACGAGCGGAAACGACCCGCGGTACTTCGAGTACGTCGGGATCGTCTATGGACAGCACCGGGCCGAGGAGGGGACGGCGCTCTTCCAGAGTCCTCTCCGCCGCACGTCGAATCCCCTCGCCTACGCCCAGGCCCGGGTCTTCGTCCCCAAGAGACGCGAGCAGTTCCGGAATCTCTCCTACACCGGAACCAACGGAACGCTCGTGGAGGAGATCGGGTGGGAGGTCTACTACACGAGCCTGGGGGGGAGCCGCAGCGGCCCCTATCCCAACACGGACGACTGGCCGCAGGACTGGAACACGTTCACGCAGAACTGGACGGTGCAGCTCGTCCCCGCCACCTCGCAGGCGGTCCCGGTCCTGCTGCAGACCCCTCCGCCGGGCGTCCAGGGATTCCAGATGCCGAACCTGACCGGCACCGACTGGCAGCAGTTCAACCTGCTCAATACGCACTGAGAGTTTTCAGTCTTCCGTTGTCAGTTTTCCGTCGCAACGCGTCCGGATTGACACTGACGACTGAAAACGGACAACTCACCGCGACGGCTATTCGTCGAAGTTCCGAGGGCCATCCTGCCGATCCAAACAGCAAGGTCGATCGTTCAGGGAGGAATGACCCCGATGCTGCGCAGGATGGGTAATCTGGGGGTCGCCGTCCTCACGGTCGCCACTCTGGCGGGCTGCCAGTGCTGCTTCGTCACGGAGCACTACAACGACCTCGTCGACCATGTGAACGACTGTCCCGTGCGGATGGACTGGGCCTACTTCTCCAAGCTCGACCTGACACGGATCAACCGCCTCGACGGCATCCAGTGCCGCTGCGGGCGTCCCGCCTGCACGGACTGCCCGGTCTACTGAACGGCCCTTCCGCTACGCCGTCAGATCCGGAGCGGCTGCTTGAGGGTGTAGCCCAGCCGGCGGTCCCAGCGGCGCTCTTTCTCTTCTTCCGGCGCCAGACGGAGCGCCATGTCGGCCCACTCCACGGCCGCCTCGAAGTGACCGCAGTTGGCCAGTGCCGCGGCCATCACCGCGTACGCGGTCCAGTCGCCGCGGTCGCTCAGCGCAAACCCCTTGGAGGCGTAGTACAGCCCGAGCCTCCGGGACCGATACCACCAGTCGTCGCAGCAGGAGTAGAAGGTGCTGACCGTGAGCACTACGGACGCGGCGTCCGGCTCGCGCCGCAGCTCGTCCAGGAACCAGCGGCGGGCCCTCCGGTAGTCCCCGATCCGCCAGCGGGCCATCCCCAGGTACATCCGCGTCGCGCAGTGATCGTCCCCCTGGGCGATCCAGGACTCGGTGGTCTCGATCACCCGCCGGTAGTCGCCGCACTCCAGCATCTGGTGCAGCGCGGCCCAGACCTCGTCGTCCCCGGAATCCTCTTCTGATCCCGTGCCTGTCGTCATAAGTCTCCCGTCTCGCTCAGGCCGGGACGGGGCGAGGGCCTCATCCGCCGGACGGAGCAACGCGGAAATGCGGATTGCGGATCACACCGAAGACGTTGCCGAACGGGTCGCGGACCGTGGCGACGATGATCCCCTCCCCCACGTCCATGGGGGCCGAGTGCTCCGTCGCCCCGAGCTGCTGGAGCCGCGCCACCGTCGCCGCGACGTCCTCAACCCCCCAGTAGGCCACGACATTCTCGACCGGCCCGGCCGCGGGGGCATTGGCCTGAAGCCCCAGCTCATAGCCTCCGACGTTGAAGCCGACATAGAACGGCTGATCGAAGTACGGGCCGAACCCGAGCGCCTGGGTGTACCACTCCGTCGCCCGCGTGAGGTCGCCCACCTGATAGATCGTCGTCCGCAGTCCCTGAAACATCGCTCTCCTCTCCTGTGGCTCGTTGTCCCGGAACGTCGGCCCCGCGCCCCGGCGGGCCCGCGGCCCTCGCGTATTCAAACCGCCGACTTGCGGATCGTCTGCAGCAGCGGATGACCGGCGGGGCAGTGCTGATCCACGCAGTCCCGCAGTCCGTCGGTGTCGTCCGTCGAAAGCGGGAGCCAGAGCGCCGGGGCTCCCGGGGCCAGCAGGCGGGCGTAGGGGAAGCCGAACAGGTGGATCGCCGACACGCCGGTGATCTCGTCCCACTTCATCCGCCGCCGCCGGCCCCAGCGGTCGAAGCCGACGACCCCCTCGGGGCCGACTTCGTAGCGGTACAGCCACCAGAACGGCAGCGCTATCGTCATGGCCAGGACGGTGACCATCAGCGGGAGCAGAACGAGCAGTTCGTAGAGCTGGGCCCCCAGGGAGATCGCCAGGACCTCCAGGATCACGAGCGCCGGGAACGCGATCGACTGCACGAAGTCCGGGTAGTTCATCCGGAACTCGACGCAGCGGAACGAGTAGCGGATGACGCCGTCGAGTTCTCGGATATGGGCGGTCGACATGTCGCTAGACTCCCTCCTGTTCAGTCTATTTACGTCGGATCGGGGTCGCGGTGCAAATCCTTTGCCGACGGATTCGCGATGGAATCCGAGCGAACCGGTCGTCACCGCGCCCGCGCGGAACAGACCGCCGCCGAGGCCCCCCGCCGGCGATCCCCTACTTCCCTGTTCCCGACTTCATGACGACGTCGAACTGAGGATTGGCCCCCTCGACGACGTCGAACGTGTTCTTCGATTCGCGGCCCCAGGCGGTCGGGACCTTGTTCTTCCCCTTTTCGTCCATCATCGGCTGGACCGAGACCCGGTTCGTCCCCAGGAACGTGCCGGACACGGTGTCGACGTAGGTCAGCGAATAACGCCCGTCGGCGTCCGTGAGCCCCGTCGCGGTCCGCAGGGGCAGCCCCCGGGAGACCTTATCCCGCTTGTACTCCCGCTTCTCCGGAGCAAAGTAGACCGTCGCCCCCGACACTGGCTTTCCATCCAGCGTCACAACGCCGCTCACCTGCCCCAGCGGCGGGACTTCGAGCTTCGGCTGGTTGAGGTACCAGTAAAGTCCTGTGCTGAACCCGAGGGACACTACGAGGAGCGACCACCGCCGCCAGCCGACGGCCCGGATCGCCTTGCGGATGTCGATCGGCTCGCGCTTCGCCTCCTGCGGCAGCTTGACCATCGTCGGCTGCGCGGAGGGCATGTCGGCCAGATTGGGATCGGCGACGACCGCCGGTGCGACGGCCGCCAGCGTGGCGCCAGCGGCGGCCGCGGCAGCCGACGCGGGAGGAGCGGTCGAGGCCCTGGTCCCCCACCGCCGCGGAGCCGGGGGAGCGCCGGGACCGGGAGGTCCCTTGGGAGCTTCCGGCGGGGGAGCCTCCGCCTTGGCCTTCTCGGCCATCAGGAAGTCCGCGGGATCGAAGTTGGGATCCCCCTCCGGAGCCGGTACGGCGGCCGCGGGGGCTTCCGCAACGGCCGCGACAGCAGGATCCGATTTCTTGGCGGCCGGGGCGCTCTTGGCCGGAGAGGGGGCGGGGACGGCGGCCTTCTTCGGCTTCCCCTCCATCAGGAAGTCGGCGGGGTCGAAGTCGGCCTTCTTCTCCGCCGCGGGGGCGGCCGCCGCAGTTCCGGCCGGTGCGGCTGCCGCTGCCGCAGGTTTGGCCGCGGGCTTCTTGGGGCCGTCTCCCATGAGGACGTCGGTCGGATCGAAGTCCTCGTTCTTCTTCTCCGGTGCCGCGGCCTTCGCCGGCGCCTTCTTGGGGCCGCCGGCCATCAGAACGTCCGTCGGATCGAACTCATCCGCCGGAGGCTTGGGGGGCGCCGCGGCAGCGGGAGCTGCGGCCGGAGCGCTCGCGACCGGAGTCGCCGTCGACGGAGCCGGCGGAGCTTCCGGCCCCTTGGCGGCCGCCGCGGCCGGAGCCGATGCCGCCGCAACAACCGGGACCGCGCCCGATGTCCCCACATCGTCCGGCCTGGAGATGATGTTCGGCTGAGAGTCGCTCGTCGACGCCGCCGTCGACGGGCTGGGGACGATGAACTTCGTCTTGCAGGTCGGGCACTTGTTCGGCGTCCCCGCCAGATCATCGTTGATCTTCAGGAGCTGACCGCATTTGACGCAGTTGTATCGAATGGTCATGTCGAGCTCGTTGAGAGCGGGCCAAAGGTCTATGGACTCGAGACGAGAGACCAGGGAGAAGAGTGGAGAAACGTCGGCGTCTGATCCCTAGTCTCTAGACCCTGGTCCCTCGTCCCGCCTTCAATCCGGCAACCGGACCGGGACGCCGCCGTTGGCGGAGCCGAGCTCGCGCCACGTGCTGAGGCTGATGTTGAAACTGACCGCCCGGGCGCTACCGTCCGCCAGGCAGACGTTGACGATGCCGGGATGGGAACTGTCCGCTTCGTCGAAGTGGCCCGGCTCTCCCCCGGTCGGAGGGGCGGGGACCAGGCCGCGGCTGAACACGACCCCGGTGTGCGGCAGGAGCCGGCAGCTCATCAGCGTCGCCGGACCGCCCCACGCCCAGCCGTCGCTGCTGATCTGACTCTCCGGGCCGGCTGAATCCGTCAGCCGCCGTTCGCAGATCAGCATCGTCTGCGAAGCTCCGTCGCCGATGTCCTCCAGCCGGATCCGCGAGTTGACGCCGAAGATCCCGGCGTTGAGCGGGTCCTGATTATACGGCGACCAGCCGTCGCCGCCCGCCGTCGCCGCGACCTGCTCGGGGCTCAGGACGTACGTGGCCCGGGTCTTGTCGTCGAACACGATCCCGGAACCCGCGCACCCGGCGTAGTCGTTCCCCCCGCCGGTCCAGTCCGCCGCGACCCGCTGGACGTTCCCGTAGACCGCCGGCGAAAGGTTCGTCCGCCGCGACGGGCAGTAGAGCCCGGCGATCTCGACGGAGGCCGCCTGGGCATTCCCCAGGACGTTCTGCTTGAAGTTCCAGGACTTGTGCAGGGCCGCCTGCTCGATGTGCGGAAGGACCTGGACGATCCAGCTCGTCCCCTGTCCGCCGGGCGTCGGCTTGATCGCCTCGGCCGGGTCGGCGCAGAAGCCGGGAGCGACGTTCGTCAGGAACTTGCTGTTGAGCTGGCCGGGGGGAAAGACTTTGTGGGTGGTCTGGTAGGTGTGGACCCCCGCTCCCAGGCGGCGGAGATTGTCGAGGCAGGTGGTCTGCCGGGCTGCCTCGCGGGCCCGGTTGACGGCCGGGAGCGCGATGGCGGCCACGATCGCCAGCACCGCGAGGGCGATGACGAATTCCACGAGCGAGAATCCTTCGCGCTGCACGTTCATCCGAACCTCGCCCGCGACTGCGGGCCTTCGTGTTTGCACCGACGCTCGACGGGACAGGATGCCAGAACTGGCGGGGTCGAGCGGCAAAGCCCGATCTTGCGGGGTGCAGGGAAGGAAAGTCAACCGATGACCGCGTTCTCGCCGACACGACTCTGCTCGCTCAAACCCGACGTGCCATGGCAGCCGGGGGTCAAGGGGGCACTCCTGTGAGGAACCGCGGGACACAACGGACGTCCGCTTTGTGGAACCGGCGTTGAGAATTCACTGCTCGCGTCGCAATCCCGCGGGTTGGTGAGGGGGCATACGGCACGGTGTCCACGCTTGGACACGATCCCCTTCAGACATCTCTCGACGGCCAGGCCTCCGGCGGGCAAAGGGGCGTTGCCCCTCTGCACTCCCCACCAGGGGTGACCCCCTGGACCCCGATCTTGAGGCCATCTGGCAGCCGCGTTTCAGAATCCACTGCCACCCGGCACACGATCGTCATTCACCGCCAGGTTTGCCGGACACTCACATCGCGTGCCGCCCGCTCGTCCCGCCCCCATTGGAAAACTCCCCGACGGAATCGCCCTCGATTCCCCGACTTCCCCAAGACAGCTTTCACCCGAGTGATACCCTTGCGCGGAGCGCGGAAGGCAGGGAGGCAAGCGCGCCCACCCCTGCGGACCGCGCCATGTTGGACTTCAGCCGCGTCAAAACCGACCTCTTCGCCCTCGCGCTGTTTGCCGCGGTCTGCTTCTCCGCGCTCAGCCTCTACAGCTTCGACCCCGCCGACTTCCCCTCCACGCAGGTCTGGCCGCAAAACCCGCAGATCCAGAACCTCTGCGGAGAGAAGGGAGCCGCCGTCGCCCTCGGTCTCCTCACCGCCTTCGGCACCGGCGCCTGGGCCCTCGTCGCCGCCCTGTTCCTCTTCAACCTCCGCCTCTTCTGCCGCGAGAACGTCAGCGACCTCCTCCTCCGCGTCCTCGGCATCGTCATGATGGCGGCCGCCTGCTCCATCGCCTTCCAGCTCCTCATGCCGACCCTCGGCCGCGGACCGGTCGTCGGCAGCGGCGGCTACGTCGGAGCCTGGAGCCGCGCCTGGATGCTGGAGCATCTCTCGACCGCCGGCTCCCTCATCGTCGCCGTCACGATCTTCGCCGCCGGCCTCATGCTCGCCGCCGACCGGCTGTTCCTCCGCGTCGCCTACACGGTCACGATTGCCCCGCTCGTCCTCGTCCTCAGCCCGATCCTCACCCGCCGCGCCCGGACCGTCGAAGACGCTCCGCTCATCGAATCTCCCAAACCGGCCGCCGAAGCGGTCATCCCCGTCCCCGCCCCCGAACCCGTCGCGCCCCCCGAGCCGGAACCGCTCGACGAGGAACCCGAAGAACCGGAACCGCTCCCGGTCTCCGTCGCGCCGCCGGTCGAGCCCGAACCCGCGGCCCCGTCGAGCCCCGGCCCGATCCGGTCGCTCCTCTCGCTCTTCGCGCCGGGCCTGGCCCCGGTCGCCGAGGCTGAGCCGGTCGAGGAAGCGGTCACGCTCCCGATCACGACGCCGTCCGGGTTCAAGATCAACCCGCCGGTCGCCTGCCCGGTCAGCGTTCCGCAGTCCGCCACGTCGCACGAACTCCCGCCGATCGACCTCCTCGAAGAGGGGGAAGAGTTCCCATTTGAACTGCTCGCCGAGAAGGCCCAGCAGTCCGCCGCCGTCCTGGAGAAGACGTTCACGCAGTTCGGCCTGAACGTGAAGGTCACCGAGATCAGCACCGGTCCCGTGGTCACGCTCTTCGAGCTCGACCTCGAGCCGGGCCTCCGTGTCGCCAAGGTCGTCGCCCTGCAGGACGACCTCGCGATCGCGCTCCGCGTCCCGGCGGTCCGCGTCGTCTCGCCAATCCCCGGCAAGAACACGGTTGGCGTCGAAGTCCCGAACTCCAAGCGAGTCATGGTCCGGATGCGGGACCTGATGGAGTCCGGCGGCGAAGCGCTCGAGAAGATCCGGATTCCGCTGTTCCTCGGTCAGGACGTCACCGGCCGCGCGCTCGTGGTCGACATGGCCAAGATGCCGCACCTGCTCATCGCCGGGCGGACGGGAACCGGGAAGAGCGTGTGTCTCAACACGCTCATCCTTTCGATGCTGCTGACGCGCACGCCCGACGAAGTGCGGCTGCTGATGATCGACCCCAAGATGGTCGAGCTCAGCCCGTACACGCGGCTGCCGCACCTGATGCACCCCGTCATCACCGACATGAAGAAGGCCGAGGCGGTCCTCGCCTGGGCGGTCGACAAGATGGAGGAGCGGTACGACCTGCTGGCCCGCGTCGGGGTACGGCATATCGACAATTACAACAAGATGGGCCGCGAGAAGGTCCTCGACCGGCTGGGAATCTCGCCCAACGATCCGGAAGCGGCCGACATCCCGGAGAAGATCCCGTTCATTGTGATCATCGCCGACGAAATGGCGGACATGATCATGACCTCAGGCAAGGACGTCGAAGGGCACATCATCCGTCTCGCGCAGAAGTCGCGGGCGGTCGGGATCCACCTCGTCCTGGCGACCCAGAAGCCGACGGTCGACGTCATCACCGGCCTGATCAAGTCGAACCTGCCGGCGCGGATCGCGTTCCAGGTGGCGAGCAAGAACGACAGCCGCGTCGTGCTGGACGAGAACGGTGCCGAGCGGCTGCTCGGGCACGGGGACATGCTGTATCTCGCACCTGGGACCAGCGCGCTGACGCGGGCCCAGGGGACCTATGTCAGTGACGAGGAGGTGAACTCGGTCATCGAGTTCTTTGCCGATCAGCCGACGCAGTATTCTGCCGAGATTGAGCAGGCGACGTCCCGGGCCGAGGAATCGGATGAGGACGAGGAGGGACCGCGGGTCCGTGATCCGAAGTATGATCAGGCGGTCGAGATTGTGATTCGTGAGGGGCGTGGGAGCTGTTCGTTGTTGCAGCGGACGATGGGTCTGGGATACGGCCGGGCGTCGCGGATGATCGACCACATGGCGGCGGATGGGATTGTGGGGCATCACAATGGGTCGAAGCATCGGGATGTTGTGATGACGCTGGAGGAGTGGCATCAGAGGAAGAACGAGCTCGATGACGAATAGGCCGGTTGCTGATTGAGCCGGGTCCAGGGGCACCCTGGTGGGGGGATGCAAGGGGGGCGACGCCCCTCTTGCCCGCCGGAGGCCTGGCCGTCGAGAGATGTCTGAAGGAGTGAGTGTCCAAACGCGGACACCGTGTCGGATGCCCCCTCACCAACCCGCGGGGATTGCAGGGCGAGCGTGGAGTAATCAACGCCGGTACCACACAGGGGTCGTCCGTTGTGCCCCACGGTTCCTCGTGGAAGTGCCTCCGGCGGCAAGGGGGTGAGACCCCCTTGACCCCGGCTGCCGTCGCACGTTGGGTTTGAGCTATCAGCGCCGCGCCGGCAAGGACGCGGTTCGTCAGCCATTCACGAACCGGCGCCGACCAACTCCCCCGTCAACATCCCCAGAAACCGCTCCGTCGCCGCATACGACAACCCGCGCCCATCCCCCCGCGACGACAACGTGAGCGTCCCCCCATAACCGATCGCCACCACAGTATTGTGCGTCAACGGCCGCCGCGGCGGCGCACAAGCCAGCGACGTCACCCGCAACCCCGCCGTCTCCCACACACCATCGCGCGTCGGCAACCGATCTGAGAAGACGGACGCCACGTCCCCGATGTTCGAAAGCACCGCCGTCGCAAAGCACTTCGTCGGCGGCAGTAGCCACCGCGTCAGCCGCAGCCGCTGGAACCGGTTGATCATCTTCAGCACGTTGACAATCTGCAGCCGGTGCCGACGAAGAAAATCGAGCTCCTCGTGGACCTTCGCGTCCAGGTCCGGCCGGCGGATCGCCTCGGCCGTCCGCGCGAGGAACTTGTAGCTGATCTTGTTACAGGCTGGCAGATCCCGGTCCTCAGCAGTCCGACGGCTGATCGGAATGATGAGCCGGTAGAGATCCCGCGGATCGACCGGCCCATGCTCCTCCTGCCACCGCAGAACCGTCCGCAGCATCGCACACGCCAGCCGGTCGTTGATCGTCATCCCGACGGCCCGCGACCGGGCCTGAAGCTCCTGAAACTCCTCCGCCGTCAGCGTCCGGATGCAGTGCCCCGGCGGCGTCACCGGCACCGGATTGCCCACCGCACCGGCCAGCGGCTTCGGCCGAGCCTTGTGAAGGATTTTCCGGACCTTCTCCATCCGCTCGGCAAAGGAGTGCGGAGACCGCACTCCCGCGAGGTCAGCCCGACTCCGCAGACGATCCAGGTCCGGCGGCGGCAACTCGGGAGGCACATCGCCGCCGCTCCCTTTCGCCCGTCCATAGGCATTCAGCCAGTCAACCACAAAGGCCACCATCCCGAGCGCATCCGCGCACGCGTGATGAACAAACAGCAGGATCCGCGACGTCTCTCCGCGGGTCTCAATCGCCGCCCGACACCCGGGCGAAGCAGTCAGGTCGAGGAACTCGTCGCCCTGCGGAACGAGATGCCGATTCGGATCGGTCACGACGGCCAGCGGCGGCAACGTCGCAACCGGCTCCCACAGCGGCGACCGCCCCCAGCGGGGAACGATCCGCGCCGCCATCAACGGATGCCGGGCATAAGCCGCCGGCAGCGCCGCGGCGAGACAATCGAGATCGACCGCCCCCGCCAGCCCGACCTCCAGATAGCTCACCATCGGATGCGACCGCGACTCATCGGTCAGCATGTAATGCTCAAACCCACTCGCCACCAGCGTCCCGCTGGACCGGGTGGCCGTCGCACGATGGGTTGCGCTAAGGGAGTCCATTCGGCGGGAACGGTGTCAGAGCGAAGGGACGGGAGGGCGAAGCTCCTGCTGAGCCGCGAGCGGGTCAACGACGAGCGATGCGGAACGTGACTCCCCGTTGGAGTCCGCCAGGACACGCTAAAGCGCGAACTCCCGCTCGTCCACCCGCCGCGGCAGGAGAAGGTCACGGCGATCACGGACCGGGAATGTCCACGGTCTCGCCCCCGGTGGCGGTCAGGAGGGCTTTGAGCACCGCGGGATCGGTGTTCGAGCCCAGGAAGCGGACCGCTCCGTCCCCCATCACGTATTGAGCGCCGCCGGAATGGTAGGAGGACATGACTCCGTTGGATCGCCCGGGCTCGTTCCCAGGGAGGTTGATTCCGATCGGCACCTCGTTGAGGTCCGCGTCGCGAGGTTCCGTCCAGACGATCTCCAGTCCACACCCCTCCATGACGGCGATCGTGTAGGACGTGCCGTCGAAGACTTCCTGCATGTGCCGGCCTCGACCGCGAATCAGGAACGTGTCCGGGCCATCGGGAGCAACGTAGGCCGAGTAGAACCGGCGTTCCGAGTCGGTCGGCTGCGGATTGGACGGGCAGGAGTAGACCCGCGCGGTCGTCTCCCGGGCGATCTCCGTGTTGGCCGGTGAGTTCCAGTCTTCGTCGTCCCGATAGCGACGGCGCAGCGGCTCGTGGTCGATGAAGGGAAGCAACTCGACGCGCCAGGAGCGCGGATGGGTCATCTCGTTTGAAGCGAGCGCCGGCAAGTGCCGGTATCGGAATTCGTAGTTGTGGAGCGCGAGTCCGATCTGTTTGAGATTGTTCTTGCAGACACTGCGGCGACTTGGTGTCGGGGCTTCCGAGACAACCGAATGAAAGGCCCATGTGAGGAAGGTGATGCACGAGATCATCATCAGTCCCCCGATGGTCTGAATCAAGGAGAGTGGGTGGTCCGCGCGAAGGCGACGCCAGGTCGTGCAGGCCACTCCGGTCAATCCCATCGCAATCAACAGGGGTTTGGCGAGTGAGTTTAGTTCGAGAATCCCGGCCCCCATGAGGATGACGGCGGTCCACAGAATGAACTGCGACGGTGTCACGGGACGGCGGTTCTGCCAGAGCAGCAGCGTGAGAAGCGCGACGAAGATGACGACGAGGTGCCCGCCGGAGGCCGTGAACCAAGCGTAAAGTCGCTCGATGAGGTGGCCGAGCGACTCGGGTGGGGGAAACGGAAACTCGTTCATGTGTCGCTGGCCCTCAATCAACAGCCACGGTCCCTTCACGTCTTTATACGACAGAGGCAGCCGCACCGATAACGCTGTTTTCAGCACGTGCCCGAACGTCGTACAGAGCGTCCCCCTTAGCCGGGGTCCAGGGGCACCCTGGTGGGGAGTGCAGAGGGGCAACGCCCCTTTGCCCGCCGGAGGCCGTCTCGCCGGGAGATGTCTGAAGGAGAGCGTGTCCAAGCGCGGACAACGTGCCGGATGCCCCCTCACCAACCCGCGGGGATTCCAGAGCGAGCGGTGAGTCCTCAACGCCGGTGAGACAAAGGGGACATCCGCTGTGTCCCACGGTTCCTCACGGAAGCGCCTCCGGCGGCAAGGGGGTGAGACCCCCTTGACCCCGGCTGCCGTCGCACGTTGGGATTGCGCAGTCACGTCGTGCCAGCCAGAACGCTGTTCCGGCCCACGAGATACGCGGCCCCACCCAATTCCACTATCATCCCCGCCGAAGGAGTTTCTCAAAACACTCAGGAGGAGATCGCGTGTCCTACCGTACCGTTCCCGTCGGCCCCTATCGCTGCGGACCGCTCGAACCGCTGCTCTTCATCATCGGGCCGTGCGTGATCGAGAACGAAGAACTCATCACCCGCGTCAGCGGCGAACTCGCCGAGCTGAAACAGAAACGCAACCTCCAGCTCGTCTTCAAAGCCAGCTACGACAAAGCCAACCGCACCAGCATCGACAGCTTCCGCGGCCCCGGCCTCGAAAAGGGCCTCGAAATCCTCGCCCGCGTCACCGAGCGGACCGGACTCCCCGTCACCTCCGACATCCACGGCCCCGAACAGGCCGCCCCCGCCGCCCGCGTCCTCAAGATCCTCCAGATCCCCGCCTTCCTCGCCCGCCAGACCGACCTCGTCATCGCCTGCGCCGAAGCGGCCCGCGAACACGGCGCCGCGGTCAACGTCAAAAAACCGCAGTTCGTCGCCCCCGAAGACGTCGTCCACGCCGTCAAGAAGTGCGAGCAGGCCGGCAACCCGAACGTCATGCTCACCGAACGCGGCACCATGTTCGGCTACGGACGGCTCATCAACGACATGCAGTCGATCCCCGTCATGCAGTCCCTCGGTTGCCCGGTCATCTTCGATGCCACCCACAGCGTCCAGCGCCCCGGCGGCAGCACCACCGGCGGCAACCGCGCCATGGTCCCCATCCTCGCCCGCGCCGCGGTCGCGGGAGGCTGCGACGGCGTCTTCCTCGAAGCCCACCCCGATCCCGACAAAGCCCTCAGCGACGGCCCGAACCAGGTCCGCCTCACCGACGTCCCCAAACTCGTCGACCAGCTCGTCCGCCTGCGGGACCTGGCCCTGGAGTGGAAGGCCTGACCCTCAGTCGCCGCGCAGCTGACTCTGAATCGACAGGGCGAGTGCCGGAGACACGTCGCACGGCCCCACCTCGGCGATCCGCTTCAGCGCGGCCTCAAAGGAGACCGAGCCGACTTCGGCGAGCGCCGCGGCACCGACGGCCACCGATCGGCTCATTCCGGCGCTGCAGCACACAAGGCAACGTCGGTTGGCCTCCAGTCCCTGCACAACCGTCCTGACGGCAAGGTCCAGCCGCCAGGGAGGATTGCCGGCATCATCCGAGAGCGGGATCCGACAGTAAACGAGGTCGCGCGGCAGCGATGGAATCGGCTCGTTATCCGCCAGATCGATGATGATCTCAACTTCCACCTCATAGAGGACATGCGGGGCCCGCAGGTCGCCCGCATTGCCGATCCATAAGCTGGTTTCCGGAATATGCCGCACGAGGTAGCTCCGTTCGGGAGTCGTCGGCTCATTGTGGCCGTACAGACCGACCCGCTCCAAGCTGCAGCCGGTCGGCGAACTCGTCGAAGGTCGCCGCCATCTCCACCCACTCATTCGGTCCGTCGTGTGCCGACCACTTGAGCCGCAGCATGCGCGGCGCGGTCGGGTTCCGGCTGTAGTCGAGTAGGATGGGAGAGTCGGACCCCAATCCGAAGTCCCCGATCCCAATGCAGGCCGCGGGTTGGATCTGCTCGAGCGCGCCGTATTTGCGGTAGAAGGTCTCCCCCGGATCGGCCACGACCTTCGCGATCGTCGAGAACGGTGGAGGCCAGAAAAAGATCGTCGATTCCACGGGAACCAGCCGCTGGACAAGATCCGGCGACGCAAGAGGATGGCTGTTCTGCCAGTTCGTTTCGTCCAGCGTCCGTGGCCAGACCCCGGCCTCGATCAACGCCACCAGACGCACCGGAAGAGTCAGGTTCCCGACACGCATGCGATCCCTCTTCCCCCCGGACCGGTCGACCGGTCCGGCGCGGCGATGCGGCGCGAACCGGCCGGACTCACCGTACGGAATCGGTCTGTGAGCCGCGAGAGGCCCGCGCCGCCGCGAACTCGCGGTCCATCGCCAGGGTCCGTTCGACCACCGGGTTCCACGGAGCGGGCCACTTCGACCACCACTGCAGACGCCACTCCGAGGAGAGATCCCCGTAGACCGCAAGCTGGTACCGCGTTCCATCAAGTCCCCCTCCGCCGCTGAGATCCGGCGCCAGCGGGAGGCTTGTGGAGATGAGATCCCCGAACAATCCGGCCAGTCGCTCGGAGGAGAAGGAGACCCGGTCGTAGCCGATCAGCTGCGGCTCCCACTCCTCTGAGACCACGGCAGACGCGTACAGCGCCCAGTCACCGCTCTGGCGGACTTCCCAGGCGCGTCCCGGCTCGAAGGAGGGACAGACCACGATCTGAAGCCGCCGCATCCCGAGCCCGACGGCAAACAGCGAATGATCAATTCGCCGCGGTTCAGAACAGGCTCGACTCCACTCGGCCGCGTCCGTCTGCGATCGCCAGCGCGCCTCTTCGAGACGCTTCCGTTCTTTGCTGCTGCAATTGCCCATGACATCTGACGTCGAACAACGGGAGGAGAAAAGGGGGAAGGGGAGCGGCGGGGTGGCGGGAGAGTCCTGCTCGCGAGACTCCCGCACTCGCGAACAGCGGTCCGATGGGAGACTCACGGTCGATCGGCCGGCTTCTCGTCCGGAAGCTCGTCGATCGTCCGGGCGCGGTAACAGGTGTAGGTCTTGTCCGGCGTCTGAAGCAGCGTGTAGTTGTTTTTGATCTCCACCTTCCGCTGCGGGTCATCGAGTGACGACCAGAGCGGCTTGTCGTTGTACCGGACAATGAGGTCCCGGTCGGAGAACCGCAGCGCCGCCGCCTGCCAGGGGGACCCGCCGCCGACATCCGGCATCGTCCTCAGCTCGATCAGGAGAATCGCCTCCGGGTCCGTTCCGGCCGAGCTCACCATCGCAAAGAGGGCTCCCTGACGGATCGGGCCCTTCTCCGGCTGGTACTGAAAGAGGGGCGTCGGCAGCAGCCGCAGCTCCCACACCTGCCCTTCGCCGTTCCGGCTCTCCGCAGAGAAACGCCGCGCCAGCTGCCGCATCTGCGTCAATCGCGCGGAAGCAGTCTCGGCCGGAGCAGGAGCCTCTTCACATGAACTGAGGACGATTCCTGCCTCGGGAGCCCACTTGTACTGACTGTTCGTCGGCGTCACCGGATAGAGCCGACGGGGCGAGAGCGTGTGAAACTCGTGGATCAGGGCCCGCCGCCCCGGCTGATCGGCGGCAATCGAGAAGATCGTGCCGATGGCCTCGGGCCGGCCCTCGGCGGTCCAGACGAACAGATGCCCGTGCTGCTGCTTCTGACTCGCCTGGTTCGTCCAACTGAAGATCGGCTTCGTCCGCAGCTCAAGCGGCCGGGTCTGTTCCTTGTCGAGGAACATGCGGTACGACTCCGCCTCCCGGGTATGCAGATGCAGGAGCGCCCCCGCGGCCGGTTCCGCCGCCGCGGAGCGGATCAGGATCCCGCCGATCAGCACTGCCATCGCCCACTCGATCCGGCTCATCATGTCGGAGCTCCCTGGAAACTACAGACAGTGTGTCTATTTTTGACGCGGGCGGCAAGGGGGATCCGCAAAAGAGGACTTCCACCCCTTCGAAACGTGTTCAATGTGCCGACGGGGAGTCGGACTCAGGTCGATAGGAAGGAGTGCCTGCCGAGGAGCGTCCGAAGGGAGTCGACGGAGACCCCGTGCTGCCTGGAAATCGCGACCGCGTTCTGACTCACCGCCGCGAGACCGGTGACGTCCATATCGGGGACGAGACCTCCGATCATCTTCTGCTCGACGGCGGCGTAGGACTCCGGGAACGGAATGCTCATCCACTCGCTCTGGTGCTCGAGCGGAGACCGCACGATGAAGGTCGGCCAGCCCGGAAACCGGAGGCCGTCGACGTCGCAGCCGTAGAACTCGCACCATCCGAGCTTCGCCTGGGAGAAGTCGCACCGCTCCACGGCACCGGGCGCGCCGCGGGAGGCGGGAAGGCCGCGGGGACCGAACTGGCAGTTGTCGATCTCCCCCACGAAGCGGCATCCGCGGAGGACGGTGTGGCTCCACGAGAAGCCTTTGAACGGCTTTCGAAAGACGAACTCGCAGTCGATGAACGTCCCTTCGTGAAAGACCACGCCGCGGGCCGGTCCGTGGAGAACGAGACGGCACCGCGTCAGCGTGGAACCGTGCGAGACGTAGTCGACAAAGCGTCCCCGGACGAGGTCGATCGTCTCACCGTCGAGATGCTGCCCGAGGATCCTGGTGTTGGCGGACGGATCGGTCATGGCGTCGGCTCCCACAAGGCGCCGAGTTCCGCGGAGCCATCGGGCGGCGCGGAGGAGCCCTATTGGCCGGGGAGCGAGACGTACCGGACGACGAGCCATGCGGCGAGCCCGATTGTGTAAGCGGAGCAGAGGAGCGCACCGGCGACCGCCAGCGTCCGGGGCGTCCCCTTCGTCTCGCGGGTCTGCGAGACCGCGGCCATCGAAAGAAGCGGAGAGAACGGAAGAACCCAGAAGGCCGCGAGACTCAGCAGCGGCAACAGCGCGGGATGACAGCGAAGCGGGCGGAGAGGCGCGTTCACGAGATCAGGTTCCGGAGAGGGAGAAGACCTGGGCCGACGATCCGTGGATTCATCTTACTGCCGCCCCCACGGCGTCACGAAGCGAAATCTCTTTCGGAGCGGCCGAACAGCACGATGCATCAGCTCGAGGCGGGAGCGTTTCCTCCGCGTTCGACGAACGCCGCCAGCTTTCCGAGAGATTCCCGCCAGCCCAGTTCGTTGTCGGCGGGGGAGACTCCCGTCGGAACGTTGTCGTGGACCGCGAAGAGTTCCGTACCGCCGTCGACATCGGAGAGCGTCATCGTGACGGTCATCGCTCCCTGCATCGCCGGGTTGTCCGTCTCGAACTCCGTGACTTCGACGACCTGCTCATTCGGGACCAGCTTCGCGAACCGGCCATGGTAGGTATCGGTGTGCGATGTCGTCTTGCCGGTGCCGGTCGGAGCGTCGTAGGTCAGGGAGATCCGGTACGCACCTCCCTCCCACGGCTCAAACACGTGGACGTGGCAGGTCATTCCAAGCGGCACTTTCCATCGGGCGATCGCCTCGCGATCGATCAGGGCCCGATAGACGGCGGCGCGGGGAGCATGGATGTGGCGGCGGATCTGCGTGGACGGCATGTCGGGGGTTCTCGCGTGACGTTTCAGGCGGGCCGCAGAAGGGCAGTCGGCGCATAGAGAGCTTCGGCATCGAGATCAGACGGATCGAGTTCGCCAAGCTGGATCGCCAGGCTCGCCAGTCCCAGGGCCGGCAGGCACAGGTACGTGCTGCAGTCGGTCCAGCGGTCGCGGGCCCTGGCCATCCTGGTGTGGAAGGCGAGCAGCGTCTCGATCTCTCCCGCGGCATCCCCGCCGGTGGCGATTGTCACGATCGTCGCGGCGGTCTGCTTGTCCAGCTGCGATCCCTTGCGGACCTCGAGCTTGCGGGCCTCTCCGGCGGCCCGCTTGCGATCCTCCTGTACAAGGGCATTCAGCGCTTCCGAGATCGTCTGCTCATTGGTCGTGCAGACTTCCGACTGGGGAGCGACGAGCGAGGCTCCCGGCTTCGATCCCGCCAGGGTGACGAGCGCCCGAGTCTCGGGCAGGCCTTGAACGACCAGGCTCGTCAGGACCGCCTGAAAGCTGTCGCGGGAGGTGTAGCCATCCTCAACGACCGTCTCTTCCGGGAGCGGCTTGCCGTCCTTGTACGGCGTGCGGAAGTAGTGCGACGTACCGCGACGGGAGAAGACTTCGCGATAGGCGGGCACCGACTTCTCGAGGGCGCTGCGGCATTCCGTCAGCGGGGAGGCGAGTGCATAGGCCAGGCCCGCCAGTCGGCCGAGATCGTGGGCGTGAAAGAGCCACTCGCTCTGCCTCGCGGTCTCGCTCGCGAACGCGGCGATGCGCGACGCGACGTCGTCGTAGTGCGTCCGGCAATCGCCTTCGAGAAGATAGGAGAGCCGCATGACGTTCACCGGTTCCGGTGGCGCTGCCGACGCCGCATTGGCCATCACTCTGCGGCCGGGGCAGCGGAGAATCAACCCGGCCCCCGGGTCAGGGAACGCTGCCGAACGCCCCGGGGAACAGGACCGTCTCCGCCGGACGCCGCTGTGCCGGGCGAGTCGGCGTGGGCGGTTCGATCGTCAGGACGTGCGGCGAGGGAAGGCCGGTCGCCGGGCGCGGCTGGCGGGCCGCGGCGTTGGCACGAAGGCGGAAGTCGAGTCCCGCGAGGTTGACGAAGCCGGGATCGGTTGCGGCCTCCGTCCCCTTCTTGCCGATCAGCGTGTCGTTGTCGGTCACACTCCCCTGAATATCGCCGTGGCACTTCTTCCAGCCCTCCTTGAACCAGTTCCCCTGGAGGTGGGCGTCCCCGGTCTCATCGAGGATCGAGAGCATCCGTCCTTCGGCCTCGACGTAGACGATGTTGTTCTGAGCCTCGACCCGCTGGCGGTTCGTCGAGAGCCGGAACAGGCAGGTCTTCTCCTTGCGGAAGGAGACGACGGTGTTGTTGCAGAACCAGAGCGGTCCTTGGCGGTTGTTGGCCGGGATCCCGCTGTCGCCGCCAAAGTGGACGATCTGGTTGTTGTCCTTCCCCTCGTACTCGACGAGGACGTTCCCGTAGACAAACGCCGAGTCGTACTCCGCCTTGCCGCGGAGGTGTTCCCCTTCCTGGGCATCGACGAGGTCGAGCTGCCGGTTCCCCCCTTCGATCCAGTTGTAGCGGACGACGAGTCCGGCGGAGCGGTCCTTGAGTGCGGTCCCGCCCGCCCCTTTGACGAGCGGGCCGAAGCGGCAGGTCTGGAACGTGATCCCTTCGGTTTCGGTGTAGGAGTTGTGTTCGAGGATGCTGCCGGCGACGCCGTTGTCGTGGATGTGGCAGCCTTCGACGAGGATCGACTTGGTGTCGTGGCTGGAGAGGAAGCCGTTGCCGCAGTGGTGGAAGCGGCAGTTGCGGAAGACGAGGTTCTCCCCTTTCTCGACGTAGATCGCGGAGGCGTTGCCGGCGTACTCCGTGAGCCCGTCGCGGCCGAGGAAGAAGACGTCGTGGCGGGCGTTCGTGATTTCCAGGTTTTCGATGGTGATCCAGGCGGGCATCGTGTCGTCGGGGTGGTTGGCGCCGCCGATCTTGATGACGCCGCGTTTTTCGCTCCAGAAGTTGAGTCCCGGGGGTGTGACGGCGTTCTCGCCGTCGAGGATCGGGCGTTCGCCGTTGGGTCCGAGGATGCCGCGGATGATGATGGGCTCCGCCTGGGTTCCACGGCGGCAGAGGACGAATTTGTTCCGGTACGGTTCGGGGCGGGCGACGATTTCGACGATGTCGCCTGGGAGGAGGCGGTCCCAGGGGACTTGGGCGAGTGAGGTCCGGGTCTCGGCGGGGCCGATGCGGTAGGTCTCGGCGCGGGCTGAGGGAAGGGGGCTGGCGAGGAGGGCGGCCAGTCCGGCGAGGAGTGTCCACAGGCGGGCTGGGGCTTGTTGGCGGGGGGGCGACCCGTTCATGGCTGGCTCCGGCGCGAAGGAGGGGGTGTGCGGGAACTCAGATGGGCCCGAAGCGTTGGCGACGGGGTGAGGAGAAGGTTAGGGAGTCATCCACCGCAGGTCTGCGCTCAGCCTCAGCCTCCCCCTCTTCACCGGGTCCAGGGGCACCCTGGTGGGGAGTGCAGAGGGGCCTGTGTTGTTTTTCTGGCCCTTTGCCCGCCGGAGGCCGTCTCGTCGAGAGATGTCAGAAGGAGTGCGTGTCCAAGCGCGAACACCGTGTCGGATGCCCCCTCACCAACCCGCGGGGAGTGCGGAGCGAGCGTGGAATCTTCAACGCCGATACCACAAAGCGGACGCCCGTTGTGTCCCACGGTTACGCTACGAAAATGCCTCCGGCGGCAAGGGGGTGAGACCCCCTTGACCCCAGGCTGCCGTCGCACGTTGGGTTTGAGCTATCAGCGCTCTGCCGGCAAGGACGGTGTTCGCGCCTACGAGAACGCCTTCATCGCACACGCCGCGGCCCCAATGAACCCCGCATCCCCCCCCAGAACGGCGTAATCAATGATCGTCCGCTCCGCCGGAATCGGGAACGCCCGCGCCTTCACCTCTTCCTTCACCTTCGCCAGGAACCGCCGACCCAACTCGCTCCCATGCTGGTCAAACGTCATCGCCCCGCCAAACAACACCATCGCCGGGTTGAGAATGTGCATGATGTTCACCGTCCCGATCGCCAGATACCGGGCCGTCTCCATAATCAGCCTGTCCGCCAGCTCATCCCCCTGCTTCGCCTCATCCGCAATGATGATCGGCGTGATCGTCTCCCCACCCGCTTCACGATCCCGCAACGTCGACCGGGCGCCCGACGCCAGCGCCTCCCGACAACGACGGAGAAGCCCCCGCGCCCCGGCATACAGCTCCAGCGAGCCATGGATCCCGAACTCCGACCGCGGCCCCCCCTCCTGCTGGATAATCATGTGACCGCATTCCGCCGCATGCGAATGCGCCCCCTCCCACACCCGGCCGTTCAAAACGATCCCGCCACCGATCCCCGTGCCGAGGGTCCAGAACATCACGCTGTCGACCCCGCGGGCCCGCCCCAGCCACGCCTCTCCCATCGCGGCGGCATTGGCATCATTCTGCAGCACCGCCGGAAGCCCGAACCGCTCGCTGACGAGCTGAACAATGGGGAGGTTGTCCCACCCGGGAAGATTGAACGGATGGAAAATAACCCCGGCCGGGATATCCATCGTTCCCGGAGCGGCGAGCCCGATCCCGGCGATCCGCTCCCGCGAGCGGCTCTCGGCGATGATCCGGTCAATGATCGCGTAAAGGTGGATCAGCCCTTCGTCCCGACCGCAGTCCAGGCAGACCGGATAGATCGTGTTCGTCAGAACCGTGCCGTCCGCGGAGACCACCCCGGCCTTGATCGTCGTTCCGCCAATATCGATGCCCACATAGCACGCCTGATCGCTCACCGGGACCTCCGCTTGACCGCAAAAGTATAGGAGGCCCCCTGCGGGGAAAGCAGTCTCCACGGGCACCGGCCAGAGATCAGTCCCTCACGGGCACGCACCCCCTGCTTCACGTTGCAAGTTGGAGCGAATCGCCTACTGCAGGAATGCGCGACACGCGTCCGCCCACACATCAGGTCCAATCCATACGTGGCAGGCGTTGAATCAGCGTGAACGAGAAGAGACCAAATTTTGACCGAAGAAAAAATGGGCCCCGGAATCCCAAAATCAAGGATTTGACGCAACATACGGAATTCACGACGCTTGTTGCAGATCCTGCAATTCGTGGATTGTGAGTTCCACGAAAAGATGTTGCGGCACGGGGAATGCATCGGCACAATATGCCGGTCCGACGCATGGAAGGACTGTGGGTGCTAGAGAGCCACCTGCTTCTGCTCTCGTTCAAGGAGGATGTCATGCTGGTTTTGACGCGCAAGGCTGGGGAATCGATCATTATCGATGGCGACATCGTCATCAAGGTTTCGCAGGTTCAGGGGAACCGCGTGAAGCTCTGCATCGATGCTCCCAAGAGCCATCGGATCGTGCGTTCTGAACTCGACGCGGAAGACGCGCCGAAGGCCCTGCCCCGGTTCGCGGCTCGGACTGAGTCGGACCTGCGAGCGGTGCCGGCACATGCGAAGTGAAGCGGGAGACGCTGCGGACGGGGAGAGCACGCGTTCTCAAGCCCGTCCGAACGGGAAGGCCGTGACACTTGCGAGCCGTTCTGTTCCCACCAGCCACATCAGGAGTCGGTCGAATCCCAAGGCCACTCCCGAGCACGGTGGGAGTCCGCGCGCCATTGCGCTGAGAAGCCGGCTCTCTGTCGGAAGTGTCTCCCTTCCGGACTGCGTTCTCAGGGTCGACTGCCGCTGCATCCGTCGGCGCAGCTCGTCCGCATCCGTAAGTTCGTGATAGCCGTTGCACATCTCGATGCCGTCGAGATACAGCTCAAACCGCTCCGCCACGGCGGTGGCCCCCTCTCCCCGCACTTTCGCCAGGGCTGACTGCGAAGCGGGGAAGTCGTAGAGGTAGACCGTTCCGAGAGTCTGCAGATAGGGCTCGACCCGTTCCGCCAGGATGAGATTCAGCCATCCGTCGCGGTCGTCGGGCGCCAGGCTTTGCGGGACCGAGATTTCCAGACGTCGCGCCAGCGCTATGAGCTGCGGCGTTTCCGCTTCCAGGACCCGCTCGCCGGTCGCCTGTTCGAATGCGTCGTCGTAGGCCAGCTTGGGGAAGGGATTGTCCGGGAGCCGCCGCGCCCGATCGGGCCGCAGTTCGGCCGCAGCTCGGACGAGCTGTTCCGTGAACGCCATCTGCGCATGGTGGTCGTCGCCGATGCGGTACCACTCGACCATCGTGAACTCGGGGTTGTGGCGTTCTCCGTATTCTCCGCGGCGGAAGGAGCGGGTCACTTCGTAGATTGCGTCCGCGCCGGCGGCGAGGAGCCGCTTCATGGCGAACTCGGGGGACGTCTGGAGGTAGAAGCTTTCTCCGTTGGGGCCGATGCGGGGGAGTTCGAAGGGGTCGATCCAGGCGTCGACGCAGATATCGCGGGAGAGGAGGGGAGTCTGGACTTCCCAGTAGCCGCGGGAGTCGAACGTATCGCGGACGCGGCGGAGGACGGCGGCCCGGAAGCGGAGGGTGTCGATGTCGGCGGTCGGGAGGTCGTCGTCGGTGGGGGTCATGAAGGCGGAGGAGGCCAAGGACGGAAGCGGCTGCTCACCGTATTCCAACAGACGCCCGGCGAGAACTCTCACGCGCACCTTTGTTCCACTGCTCGAACCACGTCCTTGCCGGCACAGCTATGCCACCTCAAACCCAACGTGCGACGGCAGCCTGGGGTCAAGGGGCCAAAGAAACAACACAGGCCCCCTTGCCGCCGGAGGCACTTCCATGAGGAACCGCGGCACACGACGGACGTCCGCTTTGTGGGACCGGCGATGAGGACTCACCGCTCGCTTCGCAATCCCCGCGGGTTGGTGAGGGGGCATCCGATACGCTGTCCGCGCTTGGACACACACTCCTTCAGACATCTCTCGACGGCCAGGCCTCCGGCGGGCAAGAGGCATTCTGCCCCCTGCACCCCCTGACCAGGGTGTCCCTGGACCCGATGAGGGCCAATGATCCTGAGTTGCGCCGCTCTACCTTCCGCCTTCAGCCTGAACCCCTTCCGCCTCCCTCGCAGGGCCCCTTGCATCCCCCACCAGGGTACCCCTGGACACGGTATGGGACGGCAGCTGGCTAACCCTGCTGATCGACGCCCGATCGCGCGACCGATGCCTCATTCCCACCAGACGTCGACCGGTTCCGGCGGAACAGATTCCGCGCCTCCCCACCCGACACCTCCGACAACGACATCAACTGACTGACCCGCTCCGGATCATCAATCTCACTGAGCGTCTGAAGACCCTGCGGCGTATGCCCCAGGATCAACAGCCGCGTTCCGACCCGGACAATATGCAGCGTCGTCTGCGGCGCAAGCGTCCGCGATCCGACATGCTCCAGAAGACCATCAGGAAGACCCGTCCGCGCAGGAAGCGTCTGCCGACGCACACCCCACGCCGCCACATAACCCGCCACCGCCAACCCCAGAACCAGCCCGCCATAGTAAGCGACCGTCCCCCAACCACTGGACGTCGCCGGCTCCGGTGCACGCTCGGCAACCCTCCGGGGACGGGGAGACGAAGGCCGATCCGGCGCGGTCAACGAGTCGTAGTCGACCACATCCGCCGCGGCCGCCGACTGCTTCGCAACCTCGGGCTCCGTCTGTGCGGGAAGAGCCGCCTCTCCAGCCACCGGGACCGTAGACCGTCCCGGAAAATCGATCTCGATCCCGCCGTTGGTCGTGAGACTGACCGGCCGGTTCGACGACTGGGCCGGCTGCGACGGGACACCTGCCCCCGCGGCGCTGTCCGGACGTCGGACCGCATCGCCGGGGGCCTGATAGAACGGACTGCTGACGCGCGGAACGGACTCGCGTGCCGCCGGCGCCGGCTCATCGAACAGGCTCATCCCCCGCATGGGCGCCACCGGATCAGCCGGCAGCGACGATCCCGAAGCGAAGGAGACGAGCACCGCCGCGGCAGACGCGACGCGGCGAAACAATCGATGGGCGGCAGTCATAGAGCCTCCCCCTGAACGGTCGAGCGACCCGGCAAGCCGAAGGGACAAAAGGGGGCGAGGTATACCGGCAACCGGAAAAACAGGTCAATGGGGAAGAGAGGCGGAAGACCGAGGGCTGAAGGCGGAAGGTCGAGGGGACGTGGCGAAGCCGCGGGAACTGCGGAGCCGGGGCGAGGAACGGCCACCTGACGATGCGACCTCAATCACCCGAACTGTCCCCTCGACCTTCCGCCTTCCGCCTCAAGCCTTCCGCCTCGCCCTCCACCGGCAGTTCCTGCCGCTCCGCGGATCATCCTCACGACCGTCCTTGTCGAACGTCGATACCTATTCGGAGGATGTCTCGAGTCGTACGACTCATTCTGGGAGGCAGGATGTCTCGTGTTGCCGCAATCTGGCTGCTGACTCTCGCGGTGACGGGGTGCGCCCACACCGCGCGGATCACGGTTTGGCAGCCAGCCTCGGCAGACTCGCGGGAACTCGGCCAGGTCGTCGTCATGCCGTTCACCGGCCAGAACGGCGATGTCGTCTCCGCCAGCCTCACCTCGCGGCTCGAGCGGGGAAGCGTCTACCAGATCGTCGACCGCACCGACCTGCCGATGGTCGCGCAGGTCTCGCTCAGCGAGAAAGCCCCCGGCGAATACGAGCAGCAGGCACTCGCCGCCGCCCGCAAGACCCACGTCGACGGCCTGATCTTCGGGCACGTCTTCCTCTACGAATGCGAAGTCCGCTCGGTCGCCAACGGCGAAGTCCTCCCGACGCGGCGGTTCGGTCCCGAACGGATGTTCGGCAACTCGCCCTACCAGGAACGCGAGACCGATTGGATGATCGGCACAGTCGGGGTCGAATACCGGCTCCTCGATGCCAAGACCGGCGAAGAGCGGGCCTCCGGACGGGTCGTCCGCGACTTCCGCGAGCCCAAGGGACGGAAGGAACTCCCCGCGCAGGACACCGTCCTGGCGAAGCTCGTCGAAGAGTGCCTCGACGACGTCGAGCAGCACCTCACCCCGCACAAGCAGACCGCCCAGGTGAAGCTCGCCACGTGCGACTGGAAGCTCCACGGCCGCCCCGAAGTCCGACAGGGCTGCACCGCCGCCGAGAAGGGGAAGTGGCGGGAGGCCGAAGAGCACTGGAACGAGGCGCTCAAGGTCGATCCCCAGAACCACGCCGCCCTCTACAACCTCGGCATCGCCGCCGCCAACCGCCAGGACTACGACCGGGCGGAAGAGCTCATCATGGAAGCGATCCGGACGACGCACTGCGATTGCTACGAGACGGGCCTCTCGCAGATCCGCCGCTACCGCGAAGACTACGAGAAGGCCCAGGTCCAGCGCTCCCAGGACGTCGTGACCGCCAGCGCGCAGTGACGCGCTCGGACATGGTCCACCGGTCCGCCCTCTTCTCTTCGGACGCCGGAATCTCTGTCGGCGCAGACCGGCGAAACAGTGCTTCACCCTGCCACATTGGCAAACGCGCGCCGCAGGACCTGCACCGTCGACTGAAACTCGACCTCTCCGGTCGTCGATCCCATCCGTTTCCGCAGCGCCGACTCCAGTCCCGCCGCGATCTCGTCCGGCCCCTCTGGCCCCGCCTCGATCGCCGCCGTGATGTTGCTCTGCGACATGAGGAACTCGACAAGCTGAGTCGCTGACAGCGGCACCGGGTGGCTGAAGGCATCGGAAGCCACGACCTCGAAGCCAGCCGCATCGATCCCCGCACTCACCGACGCCGCTGCCGCGCGGCGCGGAGGACTGGGATACCGCGTGAGATAGGTCCCGCGGATCCACGGCTCGACCGCCGGACAATCGTGGACCCGCCCGCCGAAGGCGGTGTTGTAGATCGCCAGCCATCCGCCGGGCTTCAGGACGCGGTGGCTTTCGGCCAGGAACCGCGGCTGATCGAACCAGTGGAACGCCAGCCCCGTCGTCACGAGCTCAAAGGCCCCGGACGCCACAGGGAGCGCCTCGGCACGACCGCGGAGGTAGGGAATCGATCCCTCCCGCCGCGCGAGTCCGAGCATTTCCGCGGAGAGGTCGACGCCGATCACCTCGGTCGCGACCGCCGCCACGGCCCGGGAGGACTGACCGGTGCCGCAGCCGACATCCAGCACCGCCCCGAATCGCTCCCGTCCGGTGATCCGCTGGATCCGCTCGACAATGACCGGGTGAACAAAAGGACGTCCCCGGAGATACCGGGCGGCGGCGTCCCCGGACAGAAAATGACGCGTCAGCGAGGGAGGCGGGCTGTTCATCGGCGTGGAAGACACGATCGGCCGTGAAGCGGTTCTGCGAAACGGTGGCGGTGGGCTCGCCGCCAGCCCGTTCAGCACCGCGCCTGCTTCTTCTTCCTGCCGATCGTCCCGCGCGCCTCGACCTTCCCGATCATCTCGGCGATCGAAGGGACCTTGCACTCGGTCTCCCCCATGTCGACCTCGACCTTGCCGATCGACTTCGCGGCGGCCAGCGCGTGGTCCGTGAGTTCGGGAACGTACACCCCAACGCACGCGACGAAGCTGTTCATGCAGTACCGGACTCGATTCGCCTGCGAATGAATCGATTCGGCCACGCGGTCGACGAGGCTCTGGAGTTCCTCCGTATCGAGCGTCTCGTTTGGAGCGATCGAGACGCACGCGGAGAGCGTCGACCAGCCGGTGGCGGCGACCGCTTCCTTGCGGGACTCGATCCACTTCCGTCCCAGCGCCCATCCGTGCGGCGTCTCGGCCGCGACCGGCGCGACGGTGCACTCGCTGACCATGTGCCACGTGGCCCCCTTGAGCCACGCCTCGAGATCCTTCTTCGTCATCGCGGCTTCATCGGCGATGAGTCCCGCGAGATACATCGCGTCCGAGTTCCCGGTGGCGAACAGTTCGTTCGCCAATCCGCGGCTCTTGCCGATCCGCTTGCGGAGCGGCTGCATGTCTCCGATGCGAACGCCGAAGAGCGGCTCCGGCGCGCCGTGCCGCATGAGAGTCTTCTTCGTCTGCGCCGTTCCGAGGCGCTCCAGCTCCGAAAGAACTTCCGCGCACGTCATCATGGCCGGCACCCTGACGAGAGAAGCGCGATGCGGCCGTGATGAGTGCGCCGCCGATCGCAGTCGCGATGATATCGCGCGGTGAAGTCCATCGCCCGCGCGAGACGACAGAGCATGAGTCCCCCTCATGTCGCGCGTCTCGTGATCATCGCGCGGCGCTGTCTCGCGGGGAGAAGACAACGGCAACAAGAGAGGTCATCACACCTCCGCGACTCGCTCCCGCATGCGCCTTCGCGAGGCCCGATCGCAATGCCCAATCGCAAGGTCAGAGGAAGCCCTTCGGGAGAGAGGAACTCGCGGTCTCCAGGCCGCTCCGCGCGCTGCCGAGACCCTCGCTTCGCCCCTTCCATTCGCCCCCGTCAACAGCCGTCCGGAGGCATCCGCCGCTGCATCGCCGCCCGCTCGGCGCCTTGGATTTTCCCAAGGAAAACGCACGGTTTTGAGGTCCGCGCAAAAAAGAAGCGGCTGGGTTTGACCCCAGCCGCTTGGCTCATCGCTGGTAAGGCGATTACTTCTTGGCAGCCTTCTTCGGAGCGGCCTTCTTAGCGGCCTTCTTCGGAGCGGTCTTCTTCGGGGCTGCCTTCTTCGCTGCTGCTTTCTTGGCCATCGTAACTCCTCCTTCCAAGAGTTCCGTGTTCGTGGTCTTCAACCGCTGCTACCGGGCGAAATCGGTTGTCGTCCACTTTCTGTTGTTCGACTCACCTCCATTGGTGAGTCGCCTGTGCCCGCGAGTCACGTGTCGTTCTCGATCATCGATCACAACCGTTGACTTACGACCACAGAAACCTGAGCGACATGGTAAGCAAAGCTCTGAGTCATGCAACCCATTTTTCCGCACTTTGATCATTGACGACACAACTTTGATCGCGCTCATCGCGCATCGATGCGCGCGATGCGCTCAGCGCGCGTGACTCATCGCGCTGAAGAGCGCGCGCGATCAGCGCATGAGGTCATCATGCGCGATGAGCAGAGCGCATGAGAGACGCGCAGAGAGACCGCGCGCGAGGCTTCACACCTTCGCGCCGCGCTCCGCGCGCATGCTTCCATCCTCCTTCGCGCTGCTGCCTCGCTGACATCGCAAGCGCTGTCGATGAGCATGTCGTTCTGGCAGCTTCATGCCTCTTGAAGCGAGCGCGCATGCGCCGACACGAGTGATGCCGAGAGTCTCTGAGGCGTCCTCTCATCAAACGTCGGATGCGATCCATGGCCCTCGCGCGCAGACGACGCGCATCGCATCCCATCATCGCTCGACATCGTCCGATCGAGCCGCGCGACGGCCGCTTCCACCGCGCCGTTTCCCGTCGTCCATCGCTTCTCTCTGTGCTCTGCTGCGGTCTCTGTGGTCCAATATCTCTCATCGCCTCGCGGCCTCCGAACTTGGCGGGAAGCGGTCGGACGCGAGGCGGCGGCGAACTCATCTACTGTCCCTCGCGGGTCTCCGACTACCATGTCCAGTGCTGCTTCGAACGATCCGCCACCGCCCCTGCCCCCACACGCTCCCGACGTTTTCCGCCCGCGCCCTCAGTCCCGCCCCGACGACACCTACAAGATCCTCCCTCCCATGGCCGGAAAGCCCCCCGTCTCCCCCTCCTCATCCGCACCTGCATCCTCGGCCCCGGGGAGCCCGCCGGCCGCCGGCGCCGCCCCGGCCGTCAAGAAGCCGACCGCTCCGCCGGCCGCCAAGTCCCCCGGCGCGGCGCCCGCCACGCCGGCCATCCCCGGCCCGCCGGTCCCGCGCCTCAAGTCGATCGACGCCTATCGCGGCTTCGTCATGTTCCTGATGCTGGCCGAAGTCCTGCACCTGGGAGTCGTGGCGGCCAAGTTCCCCGAGAACCAGGTCCTGGCAACGCTCGCCCAGCACCAGAAGCACGCGGCCTGGACCGGCTGCACGCTGCATGACCTTATCCAGCCGTCGTTCTCCTTTATTGTCGGACTGGCGCTGCCGTTCTCGCTCCTGAGCCGGGCCTCCCTGGCGCAGTCGCGGTTCCGGCTCGTCTTCCACGCCTTGTGGCGGTCGGTCGTGCTGGTCCTGCTGGGGATCTTTCTGCGGTCGATCCGCTCCCCGATGACCAACTTCACGTTCGAGGACACGCTCACGCAGATCGGATTGGGATACACGTTCCTCTTCCTCATCGCGCTGCGGCCGATGCGCGACCAGTGGATCCTGCTCGTGCTCATCCTCGTTGGCTACTTCGGGGCGTTCGCGGCGTATCCGGTCCCCGGAGAGGGCTTCGACCCCGCGGCGCTCGGCATCCCGAACGACTACCAGCAGTTCACCGGCTTCGCCGCGCACTGGAACAAGCACACGAACCTGGCGGCCCACTTCGACCGCTGGTTCCTGAATCTCTTCCCGCGGCCGGAGCCCTTCACGGTCAACCAGGGGGGCTACTGCACGCTGAGCTTCATCCCGACGCTGGGAACGATGATCCTCGGCCTGATCGCCGGGGGGATCCTCAAGAGCGACCGGACCAATGGCCGGAAGGTCCTGTGGTTCCTGGTCGCCGGCGGGATCATGATGGGGATCGGCTACGCGCTCGGGCACTTCCAGATCTGTCCGGTCGTGAAGAAGATCTGGACGCCGAGCTGGACCCTCTTCAGCGGCGGCTGGTGCTTCCTGCTGCTGACCTTCTTCTTCATGGTGATCGACTGGGCGAAGTTTGCGTTCTGGTCGTTCCCGCTGCGGGTGATCGGGATGAACTCGATCGCCGCCTACTGCATGGACTGGCTGTTCCTCGGGTTCATCGGCACGGCTCTCGTCCGGCACTTCGGCTCGGACGTGTTCCTCAAGGCGGGCGAGGAGTGGCAGCCGCTCCTCTTCGGCGGAGCGCAGCTCCTCGTGATCTGGCTCCTGCTCCTGTGGCTGTACCGCAACAAGGCGTTCCTGCGGATTTGACAACGGACTCCCACAGGCGATATCCCAACACCCGTTCGCGGAATCTCATGGCAAGGAGACCGCTGATCTCGTCGAGCGGGCCAGGCTCTCGAACCTTCGCTTGGATCGGCCGTCGGGTCGCGGTCGCTTTTTGAACGGCCGCACGGTCATGGACCGAGGGAGCCGAGGAAGGACGTCCGGTGGAAATCGTTCTGGACTGCGCGTGCGGAGGGAAGCTGGCGGTTCACGAGGGACAGGCCGGGCTGCGTCTCCCCTGTCCCCAGTGCCGGGAAGAGGTGCGGGTCCCCTCCCTCGGCGACTTGCGAAAGAGGAACGGCGTCGTCCCCACGACGAACCCCGTGTTCGAAATCGCCGCCAGGCTCCGGTCCGGAGAACTCCCGCTGCGGGAATGCGCCGGATGCGCGGCTCCAGCGCAGTGGGAAGTCCCGCTGGTCGCGGAGTGCGAGCGGGCCTCCGTGGAGTCGAACGAGGTTCATTGGATCTGGCTGCTCTTCGCCCCCAGGCTCTTCTTCTGGATGCCGGGGTGGGGAGTCCGGGCGACCACGCGCGAATATGGGCGGGACACCGTGGTGAAGACGCCGATCACCCTGTGCGACTCCTGTTGCCATCAGCGCCCCTCGGAGCCGGGTGAATGGGGCGCCACGCTCTCCCGGGCCTGTTTCACCGGCGGCTTGTTCGCCTGCCTCTTCTGGCTTCCCGCCGGAGCAGGCCTGATCGGAGTCGCGTTCCTGCTGGCAACGTGGCAGCACCGGCGGATGCGAGCTTTCCGCCGCCGCCTGTCGAAGTGGTTCGGCACGGTCCCGGCCTACACCGAGCTGCGGAAAGAGTACCCCAGGCTGGTTCTGCACCTGGGAGCCGACCCGCGACCGCTGGCCCAATCGGTCTTGTCCCCTTCGTTGCGGCTGGGATAACTTTTCCGTCGAGGCGATCGCTCGCTTCCCGCGCCTCAGAGGACGATCCGCTGTCTGCCGGATCAGGCTGAGTAAATGTGAACAGGAGGTTCACGCATGCTCCAGGAACTGGCTCTCGCGGCGGCGGCCTGGTCCGCAGCCGCACTCGACAACGCGTGGTTCGCACTGGAGGCGTACTGTTTCGTCGAAGAGCACGTCGTCACAGACAGGCGATCTCTCGAGGATGAATCGATCCCCGTTGGCGATCTCATGCCGGGACAGCGGATCGCCGTCCGGGTGGCGGACCGCGAGGGGCGTCCGCAGTATCTGATGGGCTGCGTCGAGGAGGTCGTCGACGAACGGATCGTCCTCAGCCGGTCGGTTTCCCATGACGTCGAGGTGCTGTTTCACTCCCCGTCCTGGTCCGAGGGGCTTCCTTATATCGGAGAGCACTGGGGCACCTATTGGACGCGGCACACGTTGGAGTACCAGGGGGTGAGTGTCGTTCCGGTCGCTGCCGTGCGGCGGATCGACGAGGACGGCTTTCCGGACTGGATCGCGTTGGGCGAGATGCCTCAGAAGCTCGGCATCGGCGGACCTCCCAACGCCTGGTATCTGGATCGCTAGATGGGACTCGGGACCTCGGCGGTTGGTTCGCTGAAGTGCCGCTCGGGACGGCGAGTCGTCCCCGTCCTCAACCGATCTTGTCCCCCTGGACCTCCCCGGGGTAACGTCCCGCCGTTTTCGGACCGGAGGTCGCTCCGCGCTCGAGTCCCGCCGACGTGAACAGGAGGTTCACCGCATGCTTCAGGAACTGGCACTCGCCGCGGCCGCCTGGTCCGCAGCCGCGCTCGACAACGCGTGGTTTGCGATTCACCTGCAGCTGGTCGTCGAAGAGCGGATCGCCGACCGTCCTCCGGCGATCGACGGCGAACCGATTGCCGTCGACGAGATCGCTCCCGGACAACGGATCTCGATCCGGATCAGCGACGACGGAGCCCCCGCGCGATTCCTGACGGGCCGCGTCGAAGAGGTTGGCGACGAGCAGATCGTCCTCAGCCAGACGATCACGCAGGAGGTCCAGCTCCAGTTTCGACCGGCGTCCTGGGCGGCGCCGTTCCCCTACCTCCGCGACCATTGGGGAGGCTTCTTTGTTCGTGAGACACTCGTCTATCAGGGGGGCAGCGTGATTCCGTTCTCCGAAGCCCGCCGCGTCGAAGCGGCGCGGTTCCCCGATTGGAACACCGCCGGTTCTCTCCCCTATCAGGTCGTCTCCAAGATCTTCAACCGCCCGACCTGGTACCTCGACACGGAATCGCTGACGGCCGGAACACGATGACGATGGATCCCCAGGAGAGCGCCGACCTTCCCTTCCGTGCGGTGATCCGCAGCGGGGACGGAGAGCCATCGGACACCGAGGCGATGGCGGAGGATCTCTCGACCGAAGAGAACTTCGACGTCTCGCAGGATGAGCTCGAAGCGGCCTACCTCCGCGCGATGGAGATCACCGAAGCGGCCGAGGCGGTCGTCGGAGAGTCGCTCGTTCCCAGCGAGATCACAGACGAGGACGATCCTCTGCCGACTGGAAACGCCGAGGCGTTCATTCCGAGTGACCTCCCGCGAACGACACTCGATGACGAAACGGTCGACGAAGTCGAGAACGCGGCGGTCTCCGAAGCGGCGCGGCCGGCGCTGACGTCCCGGCAGGTCCTCGAAGCGCTGCTCTTCGTCGGAGGTTCCGCCCTGACGACCAAGCGGCTCGTCGAGATCCTCGGAGACGGCTTCACGACCGAGCAGGTCGAAGGGCTCGTCGAGGAGCTCAACTCGCAGTACGCCGCCGAGAACCGCCCCTATTCGATCCAGTGGGGGGACTCGGGCTATCAGTTCCAGCTCCGTCCGGAGTTCGAAAAGGTCCGCCACCGCGTCTACGGCCTCGGCCCCAAAGAGGTCAAACTCTCCCAGGAAGCGCTCGAGGTCCTGGCGTTCGTCGCCTACCAGCAGCCGGTCCGCAAGGCGGACCTGGAGGCGACCGAGCGGAAGAACATCCTCGGCATCGTCCGCCAGCTCATCCGCCGCGAGCTCGTCGAGCTCCGACGCTCCGACGCCGCGCCGGACGACCCGACGTACCACACGACCTCCCGCTTCCTGGAGCTCTTCAGCCTCCAGTCGCTCGACGACCTGCCGTTCCCGGCGGACTTCGCGTTCAAGTAGGGAGCGCGACTCAGCGGAGTGCCCCTTCCCACCGGTCCGCGCTCGCGCGTCGGATGCCCACGATGGCTCCTGGCGACACGGGCCTCCGGCGGGCGAAGGGGTCAAAAAAGACAATACAGGCCCCTTTGCTTGCCCCACCAGGGTGCCCCTCGCCCCGGTGAGGCCGCCATGTCGGACCGCTCGCCTGCGAACGCACGCTCGCAGGCCGCGAGATGGCGGCATGGACTCGCTCCAGAGGGGTGACGGGCGTTAGACTTACGCTTGCGAATCCGCTCCTGGCCGACTGCCCGGAAGCGTTCGTCCCAATTCACCCCGCAAGGCCTCTGACGTTCCACTCATGGAAGGACGTTCGTCGCCTGAGCCCCACGCGACCAGAATCGACACCCCTCAGACCCTGAGCCCTCGCGCCGACTTCGCCGGGGCGGGCCTGACCGGATGTGAGGCACGGCCCCATCGGACTCGCACTCCGAAGGCCGCGTCGATTCCGCCACACGACGAAAACGAGAACTGTCATGGGAAGAAACTTCGAGAATCGCAAGCACGCGATCTTCAAGACGGCGGCTCAGAAGTCCAAGCTCTACTCCCGGTACGGGAAGCAGCTGTACGTCATCGCCAAGAACGGCGTCCCGGATCCCGAAGGGAACCCGGCCCTGCGGAGCATGATCGAGAAGGCGAAGCGGGATCAGGTTCCGGCCCACGTCATCGACAAAGCGATCCAGAAGGCCCGCGGCGCCGGGGGTGAAGACTTCGTCGCCGCCCGCTACGAAGGCTATGGACCGGGGGGCTCGATGGTGATCATCGACTGCCTGACCGACAACAGCCAGCGGACGATCGCCGAGATCCGCAACTGCTTCACCAAGACCGACTCCAAGATCGGAGCGGCGGGGTCCGCGGCCCTGTGGTTCGACCACGTGGCGATCCTCTCCTACAAGGGGGACAACGAGGACCAGGCCCTCGAGGCGATGTTGAACGCCGACGTCAACGTGGAAGACGTGGAGGCCAAGGACGGGCACGTGACGATCTTTACCCCGCCGAGCGAGTTCTATAAGGCCAAGACCGCGCTGCAGGCGGCGGTTCCCGGCGTGGAGCTGGAGGTGCAGGAGATCACGTTCCTGGCGCAGTCGCAGAAGACGCTGAGTGCGGACGACCAGGTGGTCTTCGACAAGCTCCTGGGGATGCTGAACGATTGTGACGACGTGCAGGACGTGTATCACAACGTGGACATGCCGGCCGAAGCCTCCTGAGGCCGATATCCCGGAAGGGAGCGTGCGACGAACGGGCAGGGCCGTTTGCGGTTTTGCCGGCGCGGCCGCCCTGGTGTTCATGCCAAGATCGGGCCACACCGAAGACGAACGGCATCGGCTGGCGATCACCCGCCAGGACCATCTACCCCGAAGGGGTTTCGTCCGATAGCCCCGGGTTGCCCGCCATGCGGGCTACCCTGGGTTCGGACATCGACGCCGTACCAACCCCACCGGGGTTGCGGCAAAACAACGACCGTCCGGCAGAACGCTGTCGGAGTACGTGGCGGGGTTTCCGGGAGGGCGAAGCTCCTGCTGAGCCGCGCAGGTTCGCAAACGCGTTTCCTCCGTCGCCTCGACCTTCCGTCGCCTCCCACCGGAGGGAACGGCCTCCGCCACGACGGCTCCCCCTCAGGCGGCGATCGAGGACCTCCTCCACCGACGCGGCTCGGCTGGAGCCTCGCCCTCCCGTGGGACAGAAACGAAAAAGCCCTCGCCGAGATCGGCGAGGGCTTTCTCTTTGTCATCCCGGGAAAGGGACGTCTTCGCTGTGAGGACTACTTCTTCTCGAACTCGGCGTCGATGACGTTGTCGTCCTTCGGGCCGGCTCCGGCGTCCGGTCCGGGGGCTCCGCCGGGAGCGGCGCCGCCGGCCCCCTGAGCTTCGTACATGTGCTTGCTCAGGGCGTGCGTCGCCTGCTCCAGGCTTTCGACGGCGCTGTTGATGGCGCCGACGTCTTCGCCCTTCACCGTCTCACGCACCTTGGCGACCGCCGACTCGATGCCACCCTTGGCACCGGCATCGAGCTTGTCCTGATGCTCCTTGAGGAGCTTCTCGGTCTGGTAGGCGAGATGCTCCCCCTTGTTGCGGGCTTCGGCCAGATCGCGCTTGGCCTTGTCGGCACTGGCGTTCTGCTCCGCTTCCCGCTGCATCTTCTCGATCTGGTCTTTCGAAAGACCGCTCGACTGCTTGATCTCGACCTTGTGCTCCTTGCCGGTCCCCTTGTCCTTGGCCTTCACGCTCAGGATGCCGTTGACGTCGATGTCGAAGGTGACTTCGATCTGCGGCACGCCCCGCGGAGCCAGCGGGATCCCTTCCAGGTTGAACTGGTCGAGCAAGCGGTTGTCGTTCGCCATCTGCCGCTCGCCCTGGAAGACCCGGACGGTGACGGCGGTCTGGTTGTCGCTGGCGGTCGAGAAGACCTGGGACTTGCTCGTTGGAATCGTCGAGTTCCGCTCGACGAGGGCGGTCATGATCCCCCCTTCGGTTTCGATGCCGAGGGAGAGCGGCGTGACGTCGAGGAGGACCACGTCCTTCACGTCCCCGCCGATGATCGCACCTTGAACGGCGGCGCCGATCGAGACGACTTCGTCCGGGTTGACCCCCTTGTGCGGCTCCTTGCCGCCGAAGATCTTCTTGACGAGTTCGGCCACCATCGGGACGCGGGTCGAACCGCCGACCAGGACCACTTCGTCGATCTGGCTGGGGCTGAGCTTGGCGTCCTTGAGGGCCTGTTCGACCGGCCGGCGGCACCGCTCAACGAGCGGGTCGATCAGCTTCTCGAACTGGGCGCGGGTGATGTTCATCTGGAGGTGCTTGGCCCCCGAGGCGTCCGCCGTGATGAACGGCAGGTTGATCTCGGAGTTCTGGGCGCTCGACAGCTCCTTCTTCGCCTTCTCCGCCGCTTCGCGAAGCCGCTGGAGGGCCATGGCGTCCTTGCGGAGGTCCATGCCGTTCGACTTCTTGAAGTCCTCGGCGATGAAGTTGATCAGGACTTCGTCGAAATCGTCCCCCCCGAGGTGCGTGTCCCCGTTGGTGGCGAGCACTTCGACCGAGCCTTCTTCGACTTCCAGCACCGAGACGTCGAACGTCCCCCCGCCGAGGTCGAAGACGCAGATCTTCTCGTCCTTCTTCTTCTCGAGGCCGTACGCCAGCGCGGCCGCCGTCGGCTCGTTGATGATGCGGACGACGTCGAGACCGGCGACCTGGCCGGCGTCCTTGGTCGCCTGCCGCTGGGCGTCGTTGAAGTAGGCCGGGACCGTGACGACCGCCTTCAGGACCTTGTGGCCGAGGTAGTTCTCGGCGGCGTCCTTGAGCTTCATCAGGACGCGGGCGGAGACTTCGGGCGGGGTGTACTGGCGGCCGTTGATATCGACCTTCACGTACTCCTCGCGTCCGCCGACGACCTTATAGGGAACGATCTTCTCTTCCGACTCGACTTCGCTGTGCCGGCGGCCCATGAAGCGCTTGATGGAGTAGATCGTATTCTTGGGGTTCGTGACCGCCTGCCGCTTGGCGGGCTCGCCGACGAGGATGTCCCCCTTTTCCGTGAAGGCGACCACGCTGGGGGTGGTCGGATACCCTTCCTGGTTGGGGATGACCTTGACTTCCCCCCCTTCCATGACGGAGACGACGGAGTTGGTCGTCCCCAGGTCGATACCAATGATCTTTTCGCCGGAGACGGCCATGGTGTTGGTTCCTTGGGATGAGCTGTGAATGGGAAGTTGGCCGCCCCCGACAGCGGGAACGGACAACGGTTGTGGTTGTGGAGTTTACGGTCCGGTGACCGGCAGGTTTCGAGACCGTATCCGGGCCAATTGCAAAGGCCGCGCCGAACTGGGACAGGCCGCGTGAAACCTTAGCAACTCAAGGGTTTTGTGCTGCGGCTGCGTCCGACGCCAGTTCTGGAGTGCCAACGTGGCAGCGTGGCATTCCGCCTGAGACTTCGAGGCCGATGCCGAAGTGGCAGCTCCCCGCCGATGGCGGTCGGTCAGGGCTTCTGCTGCTGCCGGGCGATGACCTCACCGGTCTCGTTCCCCTCGACCGTCCCGTTCGGCAGGCGGCGGATGTAGTCGAAGATCTTCGCTTCCGAGACCTGGACCTTCTGGCCGGCGTGCAGGTCGGGGATCGAGTGGGGCTCGTTCATGAGGAGCCCCGAGATCGCATCCCCCTTCCAGCGGGTCACTTCGACCCACATCCACTCCTGACTGTCGTCCGGCGTCGCGAACGGCGCCTTCAGCAGAAGCGTTTCGCCCGGCTCGAGCCCCTTGTTGAACGCCGTCCGGAGCGCGGGGAGCTTCTTCCGGGCGCGGGCGCTGGCCGCCTCCAGTTCGGCGTCGTCGTGCGCGACCTTCGTGACGCTGTCGGAGGAACCGAAGGTCTTCGACACAACCGCTTCGTGCCGGGCGTGCGGGTCCGGTCCCGTCCCGCGGTCAAAGGTGAGCTCGATCAGCCGGTTCTTCGGGTCCCCTTCTTCCCAGGTCCCTTTCTTGAGCGTCAGGAGAGCGACGCCGGTGGCGTTCTCGAGCAGGTGAGGCAGGTGCTCCTCCCGGACCTGGGGGTTCCGGATCGACTTCAGGTCGAGGTCGAACTCGCCCGGCTTGGCGATCACGGCCCCTTCGGCGAGCGCCTGGGCGAAGAGGTTGAGGAGATGTCCCGTGTTGCGGGAGAGCGACCACGAGAAGTTGTCGACGACGAGATCGGGGAGGCCGAACTTGGTCATCCCGAGCGTGATGGCCCGGATGAACTCGTCCTTCTTGTAAGCGTGGATGACGGTGTGCTTCGACAGGTCCGGAACGTCGCCGGTCCAGGCCGCCAGCCGTTCGCTCCAGGCGGCGGGGGCAAAGACCTCCCGGGTCTCTTCGTCCCAGATCAGCCCGCCGGTGGCGTTCGCCAGGTCGGCCACCAGGCCCTGCGCCTCCTTGAGGCCGTTCCAGACATGCCGTCCGGAGTAGGAGAACTCGAGGATCAGCGCCTGCTCGGACTCCATGAGCTGATCCGCCTGCTCGGAACTCAGCCCATGGCCGAAGCGGGCGAGCAGGTCGGGATCGGGCGGGGCATATTCGGCCTGGACGTCCGGCTCGATCCGGGCCGCAACGGAGGGGACCGACACCGCGGTCGATGCGGCGGGAGCGTCGGCATCCGCCGGCTTCTCATCCGCGGTCCGTTCACGCAGGGTGAAGAACCGGTAGCGTCCCGCCAGCAGCGACTTCAGCTCCGCGAGCGGATCCTTCGTCGGCTTCGGCAGGTAGTAGATGGCGAACTCGTATTCGATCCGCTCCGCCCTCTGGTCTCCGACGGGCCGGTCAGCGGCCGGGATCGTGGAGGAAGGGACCGCCCGGTTGTCGGTGGCGGCCGCTTCGCCGCTCGACGCCGCCGCCGACGGAGCAGCAAGTGGCGGGGGAGGGGGCGGCGGCGCCGGAACGGACGAACCGGAGCAGGATGACAAGGCCGAGGAGAGCAGCATCAGGCCGAGGAGCCCCTTCGGGCCGAGCGAGCGGTTTCGGGATGCGGACGGCCGTCCTGTCCAACGCCTCATGACTCAGCCCCCTACGTCTCAAGGGCGCGTCGAGCGCGGGCGCGACCGGCCCGGGCCCCTCCCTTGTGCGTGAGAGTGTACCACGGCGTCCGGAACCCGGCACTCGGACGCTCTGGGCCCGTCTCCTCCGAAGCCCGGCGCCGACAAACCGCGGCGAGGTTCAAGCCAGCGCCGGCTCCCGGATGGAGCACTCGAACGGATAGCGGGCGACGAACGCCTCCAGCTCCTCACTGTTGAAGACGCCGGTCGTGGCTCCCATCGAGCGGACGCAGCTTGCTCCCATCGCCGCGCCGTACTGGACGCAGCGGCGGACGTCGGTCTCTCCCTTCAGCAGGCCGTAGATGTAGCCGGCCGCGAAGGCGTCGCCCCCGCCGGTGCCGTCGACCTGCTCGACCTGGTAGGCCCCTGCTTCGTAGAGCGATTCGCCGCACGAGACGAGGGACCCCTTGCGGCCGCGGGTGATGACGATCACCCGGGCTCCCGAGTCGTGCAGCGAGCGGACCTGGCGGAGCGGGTCGGTCTCGCCGGTGATCATCCGCGCTTCGTCGGTGTTGGGGAGGAAGATGTCGGTGTAGGGGAGGACCGGGCGGAGCATTTCGCCGACGTCGGCTCCTTCGCGGATCACGACGTCGAGCAGCGTCTTGACCCCCAGTTCCTGGGCCCGGGCGAAGAGGCGGCCGACGTTCTCTCCCGAGAGGGCGGGGTTGAGGACGAAGCCGCCGATGACGAGGACTTTGCAGCGGCGGAGGAGGTCGTCGCTGACTTCGAGGCCGGTCAGTTCGGCGTTGGCTCCGACGGTGTGGATGAACCGGCGGTCGTCGCCGGCGACGTTGACGATGAGGGTGCCGGCGGTCTGGGCGGTGCTGGAGACGACCATCTCGGAGCAGTCGACGTGGCGCTCTTCGAGGAAGTCGCGGCAGAAGCGGCCGAGGACGTCGTCGCCGACGCGGCCGACGAGGGAGGTCTTGAGGCCGAGTTTGGCGAGGTCGACCGCGGTGTTGGCTGCGCAGCCGCCGATGGTGAGTTCGAGGCGCTCGGTTGTGACGAGTGCTCCGGCGGGGGGGAACTGAGGGATTGGTGCGCAGACGTGGTCCGCGACCACGAGACCAACGCAGACCACATCGACGTTCGACATCATGCCGGACCTTTTGATTTCGGCCTTGGGTGATACAGCGCAGCATCTCCGAAAGCAGTCCGCCCAACCTATCCGGGGGCCGGAGGAACGGGAAGCGACTTTTACCGGGTCCAAGGTCTCCTGGTCAGGGGGTGCAGGGGGCCCAGAAAAACAACACAGGCCCCTTGCCCGCCGGAGGCCTGTCTCGTCGAGAGATATCTGAAGGAGTCCGTATCCAAGCGCGGACACCTTGTCGCATGCCCTCTCACCAATCCGCGGGGAGTGCAAAGCGAGCTGTGCGGTGTGAGGGAGTCCTCAGCGCCGGTTACACAACGGGGACGTCCGTTGCGTACCCCGATTCCTCATGGAAGCGCCTCCGGCGGCAAGGGGGCCTGTGTTGTTTCTTTGGCCCCTTGCCCCCATTGGCCGTGGCACGTTGGGTTTGAGCTATCAAGCCGTGCCGGCGGGCGCGCGGAATTGATCGCGGCGAGCGGGCGTGGCAGACTACCTGCCATCGTGGGACGTTCCCCCTTCTACCACGCCAAGGGTCATGCGATGCGGCTGCTCTTCCTCTGCGCTCTGGCCTGCTTTCTGTCCGTCGCCCCCCTCCCGACCCCCTGCTTCGCCGACGGAGGAAAGTTCGAAGGAGCCCTGTGGCGCTACACGATCTCGTCGGCCGGAATGAAGGATGACGTTCGGGAAGGAGCGTTCCGGATCGACGGAAAGAAGATCTTTCAGCCGCACGGCGGGAAACCGACCGAGGTCGGAAGCATCGACGCGCCGAAGTTCCTTCCGAAGAAAGGGGACAAGATCCCCGTGACCTTCGAGAAGCTGCGGAGCAAGGACGGCAATATGCTGGCCCTGAAGGGGAACATCGAGTTCATCGAACTCGGCGAAGTGAAGGGCCGCCTGATCGATGGCGAAGGACGCCACTGGAACTTCCGGGCCACGCGGTTCCAAGAATAGCCGCGGCTCCGCACGATCGCGCCGATCTCCGGCAGCCCTCCCTCACCTCGCACGGCGTCCTCAGGCGTCAATCGCCTTGACGTCCTTGCGGATCAGGTCCGGATGCTTCTCCCGGATCTTGCAGACCTTCGGCGTCGAGACCCCGGCAATGTAAGGCTGCCCCGGGTTCTGCCGGGCGTAGTCCTGGTGATACTCCTCGGCCGGATAGAACGCCGTCAGCGGCTCGAGCGTAGTGACGATCCGCTTCGGAAAGCGGCGCGAGGCGTTCAGCTCCGCAATCTTCTTTTCGGCAGTCTCGCGCTGGTGCTCGTCGCGAAGGAAGATCGCGGAGCGGTACTGCGTGCCGATATCGGCCCCTTGCCGGTTCAGCTCCGTCGGGTCGTGGGCATCAAAGAAGACGTCCAGGAGCTTCTCGTAGGAGATGACCGTGGGGTCGTACGAAACGCGGATCGCTTCGGCGTGACCGGTCGTGCCGGTGCAGACCGCCTTGTAGTTCGCGGTGTCGGCACCGCCGCCGATGTAGCCGCTTTCGACATCGGTCACCCCCGCGAGCTGTTCGAACGCCGCCTCCGTGCACCAGAAGCATCCTCCCGCCAGGATCGCCTGGGCAACGATCATCGTTTCGGCCGACGAGAGCTGTTCGAAGTCCGAGCCCTCCGCCGCGGGATCGGCCAGCGAGGCGAGCTGATCGGCGGGGGTAAAGGTGAGCGACTCGGAGTTGAGGCAGTGCCGCCGGCCGGTCGGGAGGGGGCCGTCCTCAAAGACGTGGCCAAGGTGGCCGTCGCAGCGGGCACAGTTGATCTCGACCCGCCGCATGCCGTGGGTGTTGTCGACCCGTTCGGTGACGTTGTGGGGGGCGATCGGCTGGAAGAAGCTGGGCCAGCCGGTCCGCGAATTGAACTTGTGATCGGAGGCGAACAGCGGAAGGTCGCAGCCGGCGCAGCTGTAGACGCCGTCCTGTTTGTTGTCGAGGAGCGTGCCGCAGAAGGCGCGCTCCGTCCCCTGCTGGCGCAGGATCCGGAACTGCTCGGGCGTCAGCCGCGACTTCCACTCCGCGTCGCTCAGTTCGACGCGCGGGGAGTTGACCGGACCGACCAGTTCGCCGGCCGCGTTGAAGACATGGACCTGCGGCATCGGAATCTTCCTCTCAAAAACCGTCTCATCGGACGCGTGCATTGTAGGAAGTTGTGTTCGAATTTCGTGTGAAATTCGCTGTCACCTTCCTGTCGTGGGAAGGGTGTTGAGAGCGGCGGCGTGAACCGCCTGCGGTTTGCCGAACGGGGGAGTTGCCGGAAGAGAGTGGGCGCGGGAAGAAGATTGGACACCTCGCCGAGTTGGGTTTTCGTAACCACGTCCTTGCCGGCACGGCGTTGCAGCTCAAACCCAACGTGCCACGGCAGCCGGGGTCAAGGGGCCAAAGAAGCAACACAGGCCCCCTTGCCGCCGGAGGCATTTTCGTCGCGGAACCGTGGGACACGACGGAAGTCCCCTTTGTGCTACCGGCGCTGAGGATCACCGCTCGCCCTGAAGACGCCGTGGGTTGGTGAGGGGGCATACGGCACCATGTCCGCGCTTGGGCACTCGCTCCTTCAGACATCTCTCGACGAGACGGCCTCCGGCGGGCAAAGGGGCGTTGCCCCTCTGCACTCCCCACCAGGGTGCCCCTGGACCCGGTGAACTGCGATCGCTGTTTTGGCGATGTGGCGGGAATATTCGGCAGCTTCCCCCGGTCAAACACCACATGACCGAAACCCTCTTTCGCCTCGCAGCCGACGCCATCGTCACCATCCACGTGGCCTACGTCGCCTTCGTCGTCCTCGGACTCGCGGCGATCTGGTGGGGGATCGCCCGACAACGCCCCTGGGCCCGAAACCCCCTCCTCCGATACCTCCACCTGACGATGATCCTGATCGTCGTCGCCGAGGCATGGGCCGGCATCACCTGCCCCCTCACCACCTGGGAACAGTGGCTCCGCGACCACTCGGGCGGCTCGAGCTACCGTGGCGACTTCATCGCCACCTGCCTCCACGACCTCCTGTTCATCGACGCTCCCCTATGGGCGTTCACCGCGGCCTACTCGCTCTTCGGACTGCTGGTCCTGGGAACATTCGTCGTCGCCCCGCCACGAAGGTTGAGGGCAACGAACACACCGTCGACGGACGCACCCTCGCTCCCAAAGAACTCGGCGGACTAGCGCGCCGACGGCGCCGGGTTGTGCCTTGGGATTCCGGCCTGCTCCCGGGCCTCTTCGGTCACCGGGACCGCGTTCTCCGAAGGAACGATGTGGCATCCGTAATGGTTGGCATAGACCTGCGTCAGCTCCGCCCCGAAGAACAGGATCTGGGCCGAGTAATAGACCCAGACCAGCAGCACGACGAACGATCCCGCCACGCCGTACGACGACGACAGGGCACTGTGCCCCAGGTACATCCCGATGGCTCCCTTCCCGAGCCCGAACAGGACTGCCGTCACGATCGCTCCCAGCCAGACGTCCTTCCAGGCCATCCGGACGTCCGGCAACAGCTTGAACATCAGGGCGAACAGGACCGCAATGACCGCCGTCGAGACGATGGCATTGATGATCCCGCCAATGACTTCCGCCTGCCCAAAGAACGGATTCAGGTAACCGCTCGCAAAGGAGAGCCCCGCACTGATCGCCAGCGAAACGAGAAGCAGGAACGCGACTCCCATCACCATCGCAAAGGAGAGAAAGCGATCGTGAACAAAGCCCCAGACTCCGCGTCCCGGCTTGGGCTCGACCTCCCAGATCGTGTTGAGGCTCACCTGAAGCTGCCCGAAGACGCCCGAGGCTCCAAAGAGAAGCGTGGCCAGGCTCAGGACTGTTGCCACCATTCCGGACTTGGAGTCGTCGGCGCTGTCGATCATCGCCTGAACCGCCTCGGTCCCCTGCGCTCCGATCAGCGACTGCGCCTGATGCTCGATCTCCAGCCGCGCCGAGGCGTCATCGCCAAAGATCGCCGCCGCAATCCGTAGAAGCAGCACCAGCAGCGGAGCGATCGAGAGAGCGGTGTAGAACGCCAGGGCCGCGCCGAGCTGCGGAGCCCGGTCTTCGTTCCATTCGGCGACCGTCTGCTTCAGCAGGGACCACGTTGATGAGAGTGGACTCGACATGGGCTGGCCGACAACAGGCTGGTGATCGGATCGGCAGGTCCTCTCTCCGGCCGCGGGCGGGGGTCAGGTCCCGCGGCGGATCGACACGCCCCGCTCCTGAAAGCAACTTGTGTTCCCGCGTCGCGCGGGACGACCGCCAGGGGCGACGCGGGGTGCATTCCCCGATTGGTGTTCGCCAATCCTGGCCACCGGGTCCAGGGGCACCCTGGTGGGGAGTGCAGAGGGGCAACGCCCCTTTGCCCGCCGGAGGCCCTCTCGTCGAGAGATGTCTGAAGGAGTGAGTGTCCAAGTGCGGACGACGTGCCGTATGCCCCCACACCAACCCGCCGGGATTCCAAAGCGAGCGGTGAGTCCTCAACGCCGGCACCCCAAAGAGAATCGTGAGCGCGGATCGTTTCAGCGAGTCGACCAGGGGTTATAGGTCCCGACGTTCCAGAGATGTCCTTCGGGATCGAAGAAGCTGCAGCCCCGGCCGTACTCCTCGGTCTTGAGCGGGAGGGCGACCCTGGCTCCGGCCGCCACCGCGCGCTGATGGACGGCGTCCGCGTCGGGGACGATGACGAAGACCGACTGAGTCTCAACCCCGCCGATCTCGTCCGGCTGACGGATCAGGCGGCCGTATTCGGAGTCCTTCACGGTGCCGATCATGATCATCCCGCCCCCCAGCTTGAGCTCGGCGTGGGCGATCGTTTTGTCGGGACCTTCGTAGACCTGGTGCAGCTCAAAGCCGATGACGCGGCACAGCCAGTCGATCGCGCCGCGGGCGTCCCGGTACATGAGGCAGGAAATGACAGTCGAGGGCCCGGGAGCTGCGGAGGACATGAGTCGGGTTCCTGCTGTGAGTGGGTGAGTGAATGGCGAACGGACGGCCGTGCGGCAGGGTATCACGCCGCGGTTCCAGGCGAGGAGCGAACGGCGGACCGGCGCCCGTCCGAGAGACCACGGGGCCCGCCAGTCTGGCGGCACAGCATCGGCGGCCTAGAATGTGCGTCACCGGCGGCTCTTGAGCGGTCGGCCTTTCGCCATTCATGTGGAGAACGTCCGTGATCGCCCGCTCTCTCGTCCTGCTGGGTTTTCTGTCTGCCGCATCCTCACTCCCGGCCCAGCCGACGAGTCCTCCCACGCCCGGCCTCGGTCCTGCGGCTCCCGCGGCCCCCGCGGCCGATGGTGCGCCGGCCGCTCCCGGGGCAGTGCCGGTGACGGAAGAGAAGGACAAGCTCAAGACGCAGGCGGACGAGGCGTACCGCAAGCAGGACTACACGAAGGCGATCGAGATCCTCGACCAGATCCTCAAGGAGACTCCGAACGACCACGTCGCCCTCTATCTGCGGGCGAGCGCCAAGGTCGAGCTGGGGGCGGACGAGGGGAAGGCGGAGCTGATCCGGAACGGGATCACGGACTCGATTAACGCCGTCAAGGCGGAAGGGAAGTCGCGGCCGGACTACTACCTCCCGTACTTCTACGGGATGTCGCAGCTCTCTGCCCTCGAGAACACGCTGGAGCATGCGCGTTCGGCCCGCGGGGTGGCGGACGGAATGCTGAAGCAGCCTCTCCAGGGGCCCGAGCGGTCGCAGATCCTGTATCAGCGGGCGCTCCTGAGCCTGCAGATGAAGGAGCCGGTTCCCGCGAAGGCGGACCTGGAGGAGTCGGTGAAGCTCGTGGCAGACAACATGGCCGCCTGGATGGCGCTGGCCGACGTCACGGCGCGGCAGGACGGGGTGGACAAGGGGCTCGAGGTCTTCCGGCAGGCGATCGAAAAGCATCCGAGCGACGCGATGCTCCTCAACAACCGGGGGATGTTCCTGCAGTCGCAGGGTCGGGACAGCGAAGCGGTCGCCGACTTCACGCGGGCGTATGAGATCGATCCCAAGTTCACCGTCGCCCTCGCCAACCGGGGGTTGTCGCTCCTGAACCAGTCGCAGTTCGAGGCGGCGGAGGCGGACCTGACGAAGGCGATGGAAGGGGGGCAGCTCGACCGGGGGATCCTGAGCCTGCGGTCGGCGGTGCGGATGAACCTCAACCGGCTGGACGACGCGATCCGCGACAGCGAAGCAGGGGTGAAGCTGGAGCCGGAGAACCCGCTGGCCCATGCGGACCTGGGGTTCGCGCAGTTCGCCGCCAAGGACTATGCCGGGGCGCTCAAGTCGCTCGATGAAGCGCAGCGGCTGGGGAAGGAACTACCGTTCCTCCTGCCGTGGCGGTACGCGGCGGCCAAGGCGGCGGGGGCGCCGATCCCGGCCGACGCGGACGCGGCGATCAAGAAGGGGAAGGAGCAGCGGAACTGGTTCGAGTCGCTGACCGCCTACCAGGCGGGGCAGATCACGGAGGCGGATCTCAAGCAGTTGATCGACGCCGCGCCGGAGCCGTATCGCGATCCTCAGAAGTGTGAGGCGAACTGTTTCATCGGGCTCAAGGCCGTGGCCGCCGGGAACAGGGAGGCGGCAAAGCGGGCGTTCCAGCAGTCGCTGACGAGCAAGGCAACGTCGCTGTCGGCGTACCGCGTCGCGCGGGCGATGGTGAGCGGGCTGTAGAGGTCACTCGTCCGGCTCTCGGAAACAGAGACGTGCAGAAACGATCAGGGGCAGGTCATCGCGACCTGCCCCTGTCTGTTTGATCAGCCTGGACCGGAGCCTCAGAAAGAAGCCCGGACGGTCTTGAGGCAGAGCTCGACGTCGGCGATCGGGTTCTCGGCGTTCTCCTCGTACTCGATCGCGACGCAGTACTTGTAGTCCTGGGCGCGGAGCACCTTGAGGCAGCCCTTCACGTCGAGCTCCCCTTCACCAAGGACCGTGAACAGCTTCCCTTCGCGCTTCAGCTGATCGACGCGTCCCTTCGGCAGCCCTTTGGACGCCTTCTCCTGCTCGGCGGCGTCGCGGATCGTCCGGACGTCCTTGAGGTGGACGCCGAAGACCCGCTTGTTGAAGCGTTCCAGGATCTCGACCGGGTTCTCGTCGCTGCGGAGGTAGTGGCCGGTGTCGACGCAGGCCCCGATCTTGGGGTGGCGATCCTTGATGACCTTCTCGACGTCGGACGCCTTGTCGTAGCGGTGGCCGGGGCCATGGTTGTGGATCCCGATGGCGACGTCGTACTCGGCAACGAGCTTGTCGAGGAGGTCGAACGTCTTGTTGTCCGGCTTGGGGTCGGCGCTGATCGACATGAGGCCCATTGCCTTGGCGAACTCGAACGCTTCGCGGGCCTTGGTTTCGTTCTCGTCGAAGCCGAGGACGCCGTAGGCGAGCAGCGTGATGCCGGCGTCGTTGAGCTGCTTGCGGGAGGCGGCGAGGGCGGCGGGAACCGTCGTCATCGGGACGTGCTTGGGGTACGACTCCCAGAAGTGGATGCCGAGCTTCTTGCTGTGTTCGATGGCCTGCTCGACGTCGAAGTTGCGGAGGGTGTAGCTCTGCAGTCCGACCTTAAGGCCGTGGTATGGGTCGGCTTCAGCCCCCCAGGTGAGGCTGGGGCAGGCGGCCAGGGCGCTGGCGGCGGAGAGCTGACGGAGGAAGTGTCGGCGGGACACGGGAGCGGTGAACGGCATCGGTTTCTCCTCGGCGCGGGAATGAGATGCCTGACGATATCGGGGTTCGGGTCTGGTCGCCATTGTGCGTTCGGCGGGGTCGGTCCTCGCGCACCTGAAGCCGCGCCCATTCCCCTCCTTCCTCGGACCGCGCGCCCGCCGGAGCGACTCACGCCAGCTCAATCCCATCGTTCCACGGCCACCAGGTCCAGGGGCCCCGCCCCTGGTCGCGCCTGGCCTGGCTATTTGCGGCGGGTGGAGCGGACCTTGGCGGCGATCCGGGAGAGGATCTGCTGGGCGCGGTTCTCGCCGTCACGCGATGCCGAGGCGGACGCGTTCTGCATGGCGAGGAGGAGTGTCTGGCAGGTCTTGCGGTAGGTCTCGATCTCGCTGCGGATGACCGCCAGTTGAGGCGAGGCTTTGCGGGGGAGGACGATCTCCTCGTAGGACTGGACGATCTGGGTGCGGCGGCCGGCGGCGCTGGTGACGCCGATGTCGTGTTCGCGGATGTAGCGGGCGACCTGGCCGGCGCCGTCGCGGAGCCAGCGGCGGGCGTCCTGCCACTCCTTCTTGTCGTTGTTGTCGGCGGCGAGGCGTTCTTCGGCGCTGAGGTCGCGGTTGAGGGACTGCAGGCGTCCCTGCTGGGAGCCGAGTTGTTTGCGGATGCCGGCGAGTTGCGACTCGAGGAGTTCGATGGCCTGCCAGTCGGATTCGATCGCCTGGAAGGTGCGTTCGAGGTCGGAGCCGGCGGGAACAGTCTGCTGGTTCGAGGTGGTGGGGAAAACCGGCGCCGCCATGGGGGCGGGGATCGGCATGGGAGCGAAGGCTGGCGACGGGACGGGTGCGTAGTTGGGGGCGAAAGCTCGCAGGCGGAGGATGACGGTGGGGTCCGGGTGTTGAGGCGAGAGGGGGAGCGGCTGATCGAGGGCCGGGACCTCGGCGCCGCCGGAGGCGAGGAGCATGCCGCCGATGTTCCAGGATTCGATGTCGGCCGGTTGGCCGCCGAGGGCGGTGAGGATGCGTCGGAGGGTGAGGTAGGGGCCGAGTGAGGCGACGACGGGCGGGGGGATGCGGACGATGACGTCGAGGGGTGCGGAGGCGGGGCGGACCCAGGCCCAGAGGGTGGCTTGTGGGAGGTCGGGGGGAGCAGCGGGTTCCCAGGTGGGAGACGGGGGGCGGAAGAGGAGAGCCATGGGGAGGGGGAACGGGGCGGGCGGAGAGGCAAAGCGTTGATTGTGACGGCTGGGGTTGGGAAGTCCCACTGTGAAGCAGAAACCCAAGGGACGTCCTTGCCGGCACGGCTCCCATAGCTCAAACCCAACGTGCTCCGGCGGCCTGGGGTCAAGGGGGCCTCGCCCCCTTGCCGCCGGAGGCACTTTCATGAGGAACCGTGGCAAGCAACGGACGTCCGCTTTGTGACACCAGCGTTGAGAACTCAACGCTCGCCTTGGAATCCCCGCAGGTTGGTGACGGGGCATACGACACGGTGTCCGCGCTTGGACACGATCTCCTTCAGAGATCTCTCGACGGCCAGGCCTCCGGCGGGCAAAGGGGATTCTCCCCTCTGCACTCCCTGACCAGGGTGCCCCTGGACCCGGATAGATGACGACGTTGAACTGGATTCGGCGATACCATCCCGTTCCAGCGGTGTTGAGTCTCCTATCGCCTCTTCTGTCCCGCGAACTGCCGCCATGATCCTCCGCCTCCTGACCCTCCTGACCCTCCTCTCCACCTCCGCACCCCTGCGGGCCGAGTACGACCCCCTCAAAGTCGACTCCACCACCCGCGAAACCAAAGACTTCACGATCGCCGACTCCACCCGCTCGCGCGAAATCCCCATCCGCGTCTACCTCCCCAAAGAACCCAAACCCGCCCCCGTCATCCTCTTCAGCCACGGCCTCGGCGGCGCACGCACCAACAACGCCTACCTCGGCCAACACTGGGCCCAGCGGGGCTACATCGCCGTCTTCCTCCAACACGCCGGCAGCGACGAAAACGTCTGGCGCGAAGCCCGCCTCGGCGAACGACTCTCCACACTCCGCGAAGCCGCCAGCCCCAAGAACTTCCTCCTCCGCAACGAGGACGTCCGCGTCACTCTCGACCAGCTCGACCAGTGGAACACCGACAAGACACACCCGCTGTCCGGCCGGCTCGACCTCAAGCACGTCGGGATGTCCGGCCACTCCTTCGGGGCCGTCACGACCCAGGCGGTCAGCGGCCAGACACCCGTCATCGGCAAAGGCTTCACCGACGACCGGATCCGGGCTGCCGTCATGATGAGCCCCAGCGGACCGCGGCGCGGAGACCCGCAGAAGGCGTTCGGCAGAGTGAAGATCCCCTGGATGCTCCTGACCGGAACGGAAGACGATTCCCCGATCGGCGACACGACTCCGGAATCGCGCCTCGAAGTCTTCCCCGGACTCCCTCCCGGCGGAAAGTACGAACTGGTCCTCAACGGCGCACAGCACTCGGCGTTCTCCGAGCGAGCCCTGCCGGGAGACATGAAGAAGCGAAACCCCAACCACCACCGCGCGATCCTGGCAATGACGACCGCCTTCTGGGACGCCTACCTCAAGGACGACGCCGCGGCCAAGGCATGGCTCGACGGCCCGGACGCCAAAAGCGTCCTGGAGAAGGAAGACCGCTGGCAGCGGAAGTGATTCGCCGGCGCCATCGAAGGACGGCCATTCTGCGATGAGGTACGCTCCGAGCGTCGTGCGATCTTTCGACGAAGTCGCGACACTCCGGAGCCCTTTCGATGGCGGAAATCTACGTCAGCACGGACGTCGAGGCGGACGGCCCGATCCCCGGTCCGCATTCGATGCTCAGCTTTGCCTCCGCGGCGTACCTGGCGGACAAGACCCTCGTCGGCACGTTCGAAGCGAATCTCACGCTCCTCCCGGAGGCGGTCGGCGATCCGCGGACGATGGCGTGGTGGGAAACGCAGCCGGAGGCGTGGGCCGCCTGCCGGAAGGATCCCGGCGATCCGCAGGAGGTGATGCCGCGGTATGTCCGGTGGCTCAAGGGGCTCCCGGGCCGTCCGGTCTTCGTTGGCTACCCGGCGGCTTATGACTTCCTGTTCGTCTACTGGTATCTGATCCGCTTCGCTGGCGAGAGCCCGTTCTCGCACTCCGCGCTCGATATCAAGACGTATGCGATGGCGGTTCTTGGCAAGGAGTACCGTGAGTCCGTGAAGCGGAACATGCCGCGGAGCTGGTTCGACGACCTGCCGCATACGCATGTCGCTCTCGACGACGCCCTCGGCCAGGGGGCCCTGTTCTGCAACATGCTGGCCCACGCGCGGCAGTCATAGGATGGGCCAAGCTCTGCCGACCGGCGGGGTGTGAGACCCAACCGGTCCGAAGTCTCGGGGATTCGAAGCCTTCGGATTTTGAAACACAGAGGCACGGAGAACACAGAGGAAGGGAGCCACGGATGAACACAGATGGACACAGATAAAGGCAGGAGCGCGGGGCTCACAGCCCTGTCGGTGCTGCCTCTAAATTCGTACCGATGATCGCCGATCCCGAGGCTTGTCCTTCTCTGCGCCCTCTGTGCCTCTGTGTTTCAAATGTCTTGAGCCCGTCGCTCCCGCCGGCCATCCTCGATTTCTCTGAAAGATTCTCCCCTCTCGTTCGTGTATACAGGGCAAGGGAGAGGTTCATGCCGCGTGTTCCGGAAACCCGAGCCAGCCTGATTCTGCGACTGCCGTCGCGGGCCGATGCCGACGCCTGGCGAGAGTTCGTCTCGCTGTATGAGCCGTTCGTCCTTCGGTTTGCGCGGCGGAGCGGACTGCAGGACGCCGACGCCCGCGAACTCGTCCAGGATGTCCTGGTCTCCGTCGTCCAGGCGGTCGGCCGATGGCAGGTCGATCCCGAACGAGCCCGGTTCCGAACCTGGCTCTTCCGGATCGCCCGCAACCGCCTGCTCGACGTCCTGGCCCAACGAGAGCGGCAGAAGATCCGCGCAGGCTCGAGCGGACTGGTCGACCGGAGCCACGCGGACAGGCTCGTCGAGCAGGCCGCGCGGGCCCACCGGGAGGAACTGTTCCGCTGGGCCGCCGGCCGCGTGAAGACGCAGTTCCGCGAGGAGACCTGGCAGGCGTTCTGGCGGACGAGTGTTGAAGGCGAGTCGGTCGCGGAAGTCGCGCGGTCACTGGGACTCACGGAAGGAGCCGTCTATATCGCCCGGAGTCGGGTCATCGCCCGCTTCCGGGAGGAACTCAAGCCCCTGGAGGAGGACCATGCTCTGTAACGACGCGCGGCTCCGCGCCCTCCTGACCGTCGACGAAAGCAGCGGCCTGTTCCGCGACGTTTCGAAACACGTGGAAACCTGCCCGCGGTGCCGGGAGCGACTCCTCGAACTGTCCGGCGATGAATCCCTCGTGCTGGAGGCGTGCGAGACGCTCCGCGGCGAAGGGGAAGTCACCGACGCCGATCTTGGCCTTTCCTCCTCGGTGCTGGTGGCGATCGACTCCCTTCAGGGAGGGGACGTCCCGATCGACTTCGAGACGGTCTCGCTCGACTTCCTCGCCCCGGCGTCGCACCCCGAGATGCTCGGACGGCTCGGCCGGTACGAGATCGAGAAGGTCATCGGGACCGGCGGCATGGGTGTCGTCCTCAAGGCGTACGACACCGAGCTCCACCGCGTCGTGGCGGTGAAGGTCCTGCTGCCGCACCTGGCGAACAGCGGCGCGGCCCGGCGGCGGTTCTCGCGGGAGGCGCAGGCCGCGGCGGCGGTCGTCCACGAGCACGTCATCCCGATCTACAACGTCGAGGCCGAAGGAGACATCCCGTACCTCGTCATGCAGTACGTCCCCGGACAGTCGCTGCAGGCCCGCGTCGATGAACACGGTCCGCTCGGAGTCGCCGAGGTCCTGAGAATCGCGCGGCAGGCGGCCGCGGGACTCGCGGCGGCCCACGACCAGGGGGTCGTCCACCGCGACGTGAAGCCGGCCAACCTGCTCCTCGAAGAATCAGTCGACCGGGTTCTGATCTCGGACTTCGGGCTCGCCCGGACCGTGGACGATGCCACGCTGACCCGGACCGGGATCGTGGCCGGCACGCCGCACTACATGTCTCCCGAGCAGGCGGGAGGGGAGGTGGTGGACCACCGCACCGACCTCTTCAGCCTGGGGAGCGTCCTGTACTTCATGTGCACCGGGCGGCCGCCCTTCCGGGCCGACTCCCCGATGGCGGTCCTGAACCGGATCTGCCACGAGCCGCATCGGCCGGTCGACGAAGTCAACCCGCTCATCCCGCTTGAGCTGGCGGAGCTGATCGAGCGGCTCCTCGCCAAGCCGGCCGCGGCCCGGTTCGCGTCGGCGCGGGACGTCGAGCAGCAGGCGGCCCGGCTGCTGACTGCGCTCCAGCAAGGGGGCCGGCTGCGCCGCCGAGGTCTGTGGCGGAGATGGTCGCGCGTTGCCCGCCGGGGACGCGAGGCGGCGCGGCTGTTCCTCCTGGGTGGCCTGTGTCTTCTGCTGGGGATCGGCGTCAGCCGGTGGATGGGAACGCCGGTGCGGGAAGCGGCCCCGCAGCCGCCTCCCGCCGGTTCCGCGCCCATTGCCGCCCGATCACCCGAGCCCACTCCCGAAGCAGCCGTGCCGGACTCCACGAACTGGGCCGCCGTCCGCGCGCTCCTCGAACAGGACACGTTCGACGCAGACCTTCGGACCGCACAGCAGCAACTGGATCAGGCCGAGCGAACAGACGACGCAGCCACCGATCAGCGGGCCGATCACGATCCCTGGGAGCTTGAACTTCAGGCGGTCGAATCGCTCCTGGAGAACCTGTCTCCCCTCCGGAAGCCACCCGATCCTCAACGAGCGAACAGCAATCCCGCCGTCCCGGACGCCGGAGCACAGCCCCAGGCGAACTGAGCCGGCGGGCGGCCATCGAACACGTCATCCCCTCACCGCGCCGGCCCACGCCGGCGGCTCTTCTGACCACTCTCCCCTTCTTGGAAACGGATCCGCCATGTCGACTTCCCTTCGAAAGCTTCAGATCGCGACGGTCGTGCTCGCCGGTTCGGCCGGCTGGGTCTGGTCGCAGGACCTGTCGTTGCCGACCGCGGCGCCCGCCACGGCGACGCCGGCTCCGGTCACTGCGGGCCGCCCCCCCGTCGCCGTGCCGCAGTCGGTGGACCTGATCAGAGCGAATCCGCTTCCCGTGTCCGAACCGTTCGCTCAGGTGAATCCGGCTGGCGAGGCGGGTGTTCGGAACGAGTTCCGGGTCGCTCCGCTGCAGGACCATCTCATCTTCAACGCCAAGGTCTCGCAGCCGGTCTATCGCGTCATCCCCAAGACCCGGACGGTGGTGGAGTACATCACCGTGCAGGTCTCGGACGACGAGCGAGCGGAAGGGGTCGAGCTCAACACGGTGATCGAGACACTGAAGTCCAGCGGTTCCCAGGAGGAGAAGGACGCCGCGGCCAAGACGCTCTCAGACCTTCTCGCGAAGCAGTTCAACCGGGACCTGGAGCGCCGCGAGAAGGAGGTCGCGGAGTTGGAGGAGCGGGTCAAGAAGCTGCGGGAGCAGGTGACGAAGCGGAAGGAGGCGAAGGACGACATCATTAAGCTGCGGCTGACGACGATCACGAATGAAGCGGCCGGTCTGGGTTTCCCGGCGACCGGGGAGCGTGGTCCGCGGGAGTTCGGAGGAGACGTTCAATACTTCAATACGACGCCGGCGTATGGGGTTCCCAGTGCCGCGCCGGTTCCCGGTCCCGGTCCGACTTATACGCCGCTGTCCCGATGAGGCCGCGTCTCGTCCCGGCGCCGCCCAGACTGGGGTCCAGGGGGTACCCCTGGTGGGGGATGCAAGGGGGCAACGCCCCTTTGCCCGCCGGAGGCCTGGCCGTCGAGAGATGTCTGAAGGAGCCCGTGTCCAAGCGCGGACACCGTGCCGTATGCCCCCCCACCAACACGCTGGGATTCCAGGGCGAGCGGTGAGTTCTCGACGCCGGTTCCACAAAGCGGACGTCCGTTGCTCACCACGGTTCCTCAACGAAAATGCCTCCGGCGGCAAGGGGGCGTGGCCCCCTTGACCCCAGGCTGCCGTGGCACGTTGGGTTTGACGCAGCACAGCTGTGCCGGCAACGGCGCAACGCCCACCCGCGTCCACCATTCGATTGCTTTTCCTAGAACGGCGTGCGAGCCTGTCCGCCATCGGTCACTCGACCGATTTCCGGCAGTCGCTGGCCAGAGAGTCAAGGGTTAAGGCCAGCGGCCGGTGCGTTCGCTCCCGCACTGAGATCACGGCATGGCCAAGTCGCGCAAGAAGTCGGCGAAGTCCGAAGGGAATCCGCAGGTCGCCATCGGCATCATCGGCGGCATCGCAGCCCTCGCCGCAGCAGCCTACTTTCTCGGGGGACAGGGCCAACCCGCCGCCCCCCCGCCCGCTCCCGTCCCCGTCGTGCAGACGGCCCCCCCGGACACCCTCTCCGAATTCCCCTCAACAATCCCGGGACGCGCGGCCGTCCCCCCCAGTCCGCTCACCGGGGCAAACGTCCCGGCCATGCGGCCCGCTCCGGCCGCGACGCCTCCGGGCGTCGCTCCGCCGTCCGGCGTGGCTTCGCCGGCGCGCGCGATGCCGGCCGCTCGCCCCGAGGCCCAGGTCGCCGCCAATGACGCCCCCGCGGAAGGGGCGGGCCGGATCCGGCCCAGGCAGCGGCCCACTCAGGCAGTTGAGGTCCAGGCCCAGGCCGGCATGGAGCAGGACCTCGACCGGGACCCCCGGTCGACCGCGCTGGCCGGCTACGCCGCCACACTGAAGCTGACCGGCGTGGGCTACAACGCCGAGCGGAAGGGAGACTGGAACGTCGAGCCCGATCCGCTCCCCGCCGGCCTCCCGGAGAACAAGCAGGCCCAGAAGCTCAAAGCGAAGATCAATACGTTCCCCGCGAGCTGGGATGAGATGGGGGTCCTGTTCCCCGTCGTCCCCAGTCCGTTCGTCATCGTCGGCGGCAACTCGGGCCGGGACGCCTTCCGCGAGGTCTTCAACCTCGGAACCGCCAAGTCCTCGGGGCAGATCAAAGGACTGGATTTCCGCCCCGAGGTCCACGCCCTCAGCCCGGACGGCAAGTACTACGCGGCGGTCATCCAGGGGGAGCCGCTGTGGATCGACATCTGGGACATCCCCAAGAAGACGGCGCTCGAGCACCTGCCGGCAGTCCCGGAGGACTCGCTGCCAAAGCCCGCCGCCCCCCGCCGCCCCCCCCGCTCCTCCCGGGAACGACGCCATCAAGATCGGCCCTCAGCGGCCGGTCGCGCCCCCCCGCGTCCCCCAGGTCCAGGTGCCGGACGAACTCGAAGCCCGGATGCTCGCGTTCCCGCGGGCGGACCGGCTGCTCGTCGGCTCCAAGGTGCGGCTGCAGATGTGGTCGCTCCCCGACCGCCAGCCGGTCTCCGACATCGACCTCTTCGATCCGTTCGCCGTGGCCGCAAGGCACCGCGCCCGGTTCTCGTTCACCCGCGGCGAGTCCGTGACCCACATGGCGTTCAGCCCCGGCGGGCGGTACGGCGCGCTCCTCTACGAGGGAGACGAGATGCGGTATGAGCTGCAGATCCTCGAGCTCGAGACGGGCAAGACCGCGGGAGCCTTCGAGCTCCAGAAGCGAAAGGACGATTTCTGGAGCAAGTCCACGTTCCATGGACTCTCGTTCTCCCCCGCCGGGACCGAGCTGGCGGCGCTGTTCGAGACCGACAAGGGGTGCCGGATCCTGATCTGGGACCTGAAGTCGGGGGAGATCGTCGACTGGATCCCGTTCGGGCTCGACCAGAAGCCCCGTTGGGGGACCCCCTACACGCCGATCCAGTGGTTCCCGGACGGACAGCGGCTCCTTGTCGACGGCACGCAGGTGATCGACCGGAAGATCGACTCGTGGGTCTTCTCCGTCCCGGAGAGCCGCAGCCGCAGCCCCCATTCCCGCCGGATCGTCAACGGCGACACGCTCACCGTCGTCGACGACAGCGCGGCGTTCAACGCCGGCCTCATCGGCTATCGGCTCGATCTCGACCTGTTCGACAAGGCGGCCGGCCTCGTGGCCGTGGGAGGGAGCGCTATCGACACCGTCCTTCCTCCGGTGACGAAGGTCGGAGACCAGAAGATCGTCGATCGCACGGAGCAGGTCGCCGTCCCCTGGAGCGTGGAGGCGGACCCCGGACCGAAGCTGGCGGAGACCCTCAACGACGCGAGCGCCAAGGTCCCCGAAGTCAACGTCTTCACGGAGGTCCGCAACTCGCGGGTCGACGCCTCGCGGGTCTTCTTCGGCCTGTCGAGCGCGATGTCCGACGCCCGCAATCCGCCCCGCGTCGAGATCGTCGATCTCCTCAAGCGGAAGACCATGAAGCCGCTCACGCCGGGCTACCCGTTCAAGCTCCTCGCCTGCAGCCCCGCCGGCCGGCGGGTCGCCATCCGGCCGGCAGCCAGGAAGCCGACGGGCCGGGTCGAGATCTACGACGCCGAGACCGGGGCCCCGGTCTGCAGCTGGCGGCCGTATGACGAGGCGCGGGCCGAGGCGACGCGGAAGGATCTCCACAGCGCGATGTTCCTGGACGAGGACCACGTCGGCACGCTCTCCGAGGAGGGACGGTTCGTCGTCTGGGAGATCCCGGCCTGCAAGCCGCTCTACTCGCGGGACCTCTCGATGATCCTCATGCCGACCGCCAGTCCCGGAGGCCGGTACCTGGCCTTCGTCTATGAGGACGCCGTCGAGCTCTGCGAGTCCCTGACGGGGACTCTCAAAGGGGAGTTCCTGACCGGCAACCCGGCCGTCGGGATCAGCTTCCATCCGGACGGCAACAAGATGGCGGCGGTGCTGGAAGCGGTCGGCAACCGCTACATGGTCAGCGTCGACCTCGCCACCGGGGCGCTCTCGCCGACGTACGTCATCCCGGGGCTCGTCAGCGATCAGACGACGAGCCGCGAGCGGGCCGCCGCCGCCCCGGGACCAAAGACGCCCGCGCAAGGCCCCGGGGCCGCGGTGAACCAGTACCCGGAGCAGGTGGCGCTCCAGTGGTGCGGGCCGAAGCGGGTCCTGATCGACCACGCGCAGCTCTTCGACTTCGAGTCGCGGCGCGTCGTCTGGACCTACACGAAGCGGCAGATGCTGGTCTGGCTCGACGCGGGGGACGGCCGGCTGTGGTACGCGACCTACCCCAGCTTCGAGTGGGCCAACCGCAAGCCGACTCTCGCCTCCCGGCTCTTTGCCCTCTCCCTCCCGCATGACGAGGCGGAAGAGGAGATCGCCCGCGGAGTCCAGACCCCCGTGCGGCTCGTGCTGAAGCCGGGCGGGAAGATCCGGCTGGGCTCCGGCGTGACCGGAAACGCCGCGGTCCGCGACCATGTCGTCAAGGAGTTTGCCCGGCTGCAGATCGTCGCCGCGGACGATGCCGACGTGACGCTCGACTTCGCCACCGCGAGCACCACGGGCCCGGCGGTCCGGTACATCGGAGGCGGGGGAGAGCAGACGCTGCAGATCCGGACCGTGACGCTGAAGGCGACGATCACGAGCGGCGGGGCGACCCACTGGGAGACGAGCTACAGCAGTTCAAACAACGCCGGGTTCATGGCCTTCTTCGATCCCAAGGTCGGCCTCCAGGCGACGCAGGACCGGCAGCTCGATCGGGGGGTCGCCAACATGCCGTACCGGTTCCGGGCGCCGGCCTATGTCATCCACCGCGACGATCAGAACGGATTCGGGACGACGGAGCTGACGGACCAGGGGGCAGTCTCCCGCGCGGGAGGGACCGGCATGACGGCGGTACCGTGAGAGCCGCCGCCGAGTCGAAGGCTCAGCCTTGTTGGGTCGTCGTCTGAACAACAGAGATCAGGAGAGCAGTGAGAAGGCCGGCCTCCGGGGTGATCGAACGGGCGTTCTGAACGCTGAAAGCGTTCAACACCCCAGCCTGGGGCAACGCCCCAGGAATGACGCCCCCAGCGGCCCCAAGCCCTGAAGGGGCGTCACAACAACCGGCGCTGTTGCGCCTCGTCCGGGCTGGCCGGTCAAACCCGCGGTCCACTTTCTCCGCGCTCGAGAAGCAGAAGGATTTGAAACACAGAGGCGCAGAGGACACAGAGGTGTTTCGCGGGTGAGTGTTCAGACTTGCGGGAGAAGAAGGGAGCCACGGATCAACACAGATCAGATCCGCGAGGCGGACCTGACTGACCATCCGCACCTTCTCTTCTCCGTGTCCTCTGCGCCTCTGTGTTTCAAAATCCTGCCCCCTACGGCGACTTGCCGGTCGCCCCGCCCTTGGCCTGCCACTCGCGGAGCGTCTGGAGGTTCTGCCGCGCCCCGTCGAGGCTCGGCTTGATCGCCAGGGCCCGCTCATAGTGCCCGATCGCCTCGTCCAGTTTCCCCCGCTGGGCCAGGAGATTGCCGAGACTGTTGTGCGCCTCCGCGTTCCGGGGATCGAGCTCGAGCGCCCGCCGGATGTGCTTCTCCGCCCGCCGCCGGTCGGAGGCTGTCAGGAGCATGCCGAGGTTGTTGTGCGCCTCGGAATGGACGTCGTCGATCTCGATCGCCTGGAGATACGCCCGCATCGCGTCGGCCGTGTTTCGACCCCGCCGCAGCACGTTCCCCAGGTGGATCCAGGTCGGGGCGCTCCGGGGCTCCGCTTCGAGCGCCCGCCGGAAGGCCGCCTCGGCCGCCGGCAGGTCCCCGCGGCCGAGCGCCGCCAGTCCCTCGTCGACGTCCCGCTGCGCGCCGGAGTCTCCCCACAGCAGCCGGAAGTCCTGGGCCTTGAGGACCGACGCCAGGCTGCCGAAGTCGTCGGTCCAGCGGACGACCGGCGTGCGGGCGAGCGACGGAGCGTCCCGGAAGGCGGCATCCGCGAACGCCCCCTTCGCTGGCGACAGCAGCGCCCACAACGAATCGGTCTCCTGTACGAGGTCGGCCCGCGTCGCCACGAGCCGGGACTCGAGCCCCCACTCCTGCACCGCCGCGGCGACGACCGGCACCAGATCGAGGTGCCGGTTCGAGACGTGGACCGCCAGGATGCCGTCCGGCGCGAGATGGTCGAGATAGAGGCCGAACGCCTCGCGGGTCAGCAGGTGGATCGGGACGGCGTCGCCGGAGAAGGCGTCGACCGCCAGGATGTCGAACCGCCGGCTCGTCCCGCGGTCGCGTTCCCGTTCGAGCGCCAGCCGCGCGTCCCCCAGGATGACCTCGGGCTCCGCGGGAGCGTCGGCGAGGAACGAGAACTCCTCGCGGGCGATCCGCACCACGTCCGGATCGAGTTCGTAGCAGGCGAACTCGTCCCCCGCCTTCGCGTAGGCGGCCAGCGTCCCGATCCCCAGGCCGACGACGCCGACCCGCCGCGGCCGGTCCGCGCGGTGCATCCGCATGGCGAGCCCCACGCCCGATCGCTCCCCGTAGTAGGCGGTCGGAACCCGCCGCTGGCCGGCGTCGAGCAGTTGCCGCCCGTGGACGATCCGGCCGTGCCGGAACTGGCGGGCTCCCTGGTCTTCGGCGACCCGCAGCACGCCGAAGAAATTCCGCACGGCGAGGACGGAGCCCTGCCGCTCGCGGGCCGCCGCCGTCCCCAGCCCGACCGCCAGGAGGACGAGAGCGGCCCAAGCCCCGCGCCGCTCCCAGGCCCCGGCGGCCGCGCTCGGGCCCCTTTCCGCGGGGAGGACCAGCACGAGTCCGAGCGCCGCCAGGAGGGCAACGTGGAGCTCATAGTAGGAGTCGAAGATCCGCGGCGCAACGAGGCTCACGAACGTCCCCCCCGCCGCTCCCGCGAGCGCGAGGACGAGGTAGAAGAGCGTGAGATGTCCGGCCGCCGGAACACGGCGGCTCAGCTCTCCGTGGCAGAGCATCGCGCCGCAGAAGAGCCCTCCGAAGAAGACGCACGCCTGCGGAAGGATGGGAACGTTCTCTCCCAGGAGGAGCGTCCCGGTCATGAGGAACGCCATGACCGCGAAGGCGGAGAGGTAGAGCCGCCGTGAGTACCACCGCCGGCTCTCGAAGCAGAGGATGAAGGAGAGGAGATAGAGCGAGAGCGGCACGAGCCACAGGAAGGGGACCGGCGCGATGTCGGCGCAGACCTGGTTCGTCGTCGCCAGCATCAGGACCGACGGGACCATCCCGAGCGCGAACCAGAGGGCCATCTCCCGCAGCCCCGGTGCGGGAGCGGCCGTTGCGGCAGGGGTAAGGGTCGATTCCGCGGCGGGGAGCGCCGCCGGTGCCCGTCGCCAGGCCGCGACCGCGAGGCCCCCGCACAGGAGGGAGAACGCCGCGTAGCCTGCCGACCACAGGGCCGACTGCCGCGCGATCGGGAGGAACGGTTCGACGAGGAACGGGTAGCTCAGGAGCGCGAGGAGCGACCCGGCGTTCGAGACGGCGTAGAGGCGATAGGCCGAGGCTCCCTGTCCGAGCCGCGCGAACCACGCCTGGACGAGGGGTCCCGTCGTCGAGAGGACGAAGAACGGTCCGCCGACGCTCGCGAGGAGGATCCGCACGACCTGCGTCCACGGCTCCTCGCTGCCGGTCGGCTTCCAGGCGGCGCCGGGGAGGATCGGCAGGAGCGCGAACCCGCCGGCCAGGAGCGCCAGATGCAGGAGGGCCTGTCCCGCGGGAGGGAGCCACCGCGTCACGAGGTGGGCGTAGGCGTATCCGGCGAGGAGCAGCCACTGGAAGACGAGCATCGCGGCGGTCCAGACACCGGGGCTGCCGCCGAACCAGGGGAGCAGCACTTTGCCGATGAGGGGCTGGACCTGGAAGAGGAGGAGCGCGCTGAGAAACGCGGTCGCCGTGAAGGAGACCGCGAGCCACCCTGGCAGCGGCGCGGGGGCGGGGGCGATCGGAACCGGGGCCGATGAGGGGGCGCTCGGGAGGGGGGTGTCGACGGAAGCGGAGTCCGTCCGTTCGGGGGCCAAGACCATCGCGGACAACCGCCTGTGCTACGCGCCTGGGGAGCGAAACGGGGCGAGATTGTCGAAGCGGGTCCGGGGAGAATCAACGGCCGCTCGGCGGGGCGAAGCGTGCCGCGGCGTCATTTCATCGAAACTTCCCGGACCGTTCACAGAAGCGGGCGACACGCCTCAAACCACGTCCTTGCCGGCACGACGTGATAGCTCAAACCCAACGTGCGACGGCGGTCTGGGGTCAAGGGGGCCACGCCCCCTTGCCGCCGGAGGCACTTCCATGAGGAACCGTGGGACACAACGGACGTTCGCTTTGTGGGGCCGGCGCTGAGGACTCGCCGCTCGCCCTGCAACCGCAGCGGGTTGGTGAGGGGGCATACGGCACGGTGTCCGCGTTTGAACACGGTCTCCTTCAGACAGTTCCCGGCGAGACGGCCTCCGGCGGGCAAGAGGGGCGTTGCCCCTCTGCACTCCCCACCAGGGTGCCCCTGGACCCGGTGCCTTACATCAAACCCAGATTCCGCAGACGACGACCGACCCACGCCAGAAGCGTCTCCTTCTCCCCAGCCGGACGCAACGGAATCGAAGCCCCCGCCCCATCCTCAAACAGCTCCGCCTTCGGAGGCGGCGGAGGCACCGCCGGCGCCCCATCGAGATCCCCCATCCCCTGCGGACCACCCATCCCGGACTGGCTCGTCGGCGGACGGTCCTGCGTCGTCTCGCGTCCCGTGTCGGGGACGCCACCCTTGAGCGTGACGACCGTGATCGGAAGCGGACGCCCATCCCCCTCCTGAACAAAGATCCGGAACGTCCCCGAGTCCAGCTCGCGATAGAGAGCCGGGAAGTCCGCCAGGAACTCCGCCGCCTGCTCGTCGCTGAACACGATCTGCCGGATGTTCCCGTCCTGGTCCCGCAGCGGCTTCCCGTCGCGGCCCAGAAGCTGAGCCACGATCCGCCGACCGCCCAGGTTCACCAGCTCCTCCTGCGGCGGCGCCTGGTCCACCGAGGTCGTTCCGCCGTTCGTCACGTTCGTCGTCGTCAACTCCGCGTCGGCCACGATCTGCCGCGGCGTCTCCAGCTCCGGCACCTCGATCGAAAGGTCGTAGACGATCGTCGTCTGCAGACCGTCCCCGGGGACCGCGTTGACCGCCTCCTGCGTGTTCACGTCCACCTCCACGCCGGCCACCGTGAACGTGATGTTGGCGTCGTTCAGGACCGTCACCGTCACGGGGATCGGAGCGGCCGGGTTCCCCGCGTCGGGGTTGCCCGTATAGGTGTGGAAGAAGGACTCGTTCCCCGGGTTCACGCGGTTGTAGACGTCGACCGTCCCGTCCCCCCACACGATGATGATCGTGAAGGTCTGCTCGTCCGCCAGCGGATCGGCCTGATCGCGGCCGAAGTCGAAGTTGATCTCCGCCTCCCCCTGGGCCGTCACCTGGTAGGCGACAAAGTTGTCGAACCGCGGGATGACGTCGACCACCTGCCCCGTGCTGCTCGTCACGAGCGTGCCGGTGTCCATCGTGATCCCGTACGTCGTGCTCCCCGCCACGTCCCCCGTCCCCGCCGCGACCTGGATCATCCGGCCCAGCACCTCGGGGCCGGCGGCGGGAACCGAGTCCCGCACGAAGACGTCCCCCGTCGCCACGATGTCGACCATGGCATTCGGAGCGATGAGGCTCGCCGCCAGCTCGACATCCCCCAGGATCCCGCCCGGCGTCGGATCGGGAGTCGCCGTGACCGTTGAGAGCCGGACGACGCCAAAGTTCCCTCCGGCGTAGGTCGCGTTCGAAACGATCCCCGCGTTGACGAAGATCTTGCCGTTGTGGACGACCTCGATGTTGTTCGCCCCCGTGCTGCCGTTCGTCAGCCCCGCCACGGTCTGCGTCCCGAAGACGTTCGTGTACGAGACCGACGTGATGTTGAGCTGGCCGCCGCCCTGACTCGAGAGCAACAGGTCGCCGCTGTTCGTCCGCGCCGCGAGGTTCGTGACCACGATCTCAAGCGGGTTCCCGTTCCCGATCCCCGTGTTGGCAGTCAGGGCCGTCGAGGCGGAGCGGATGTCGAGACCGCCGTTGACGTCGCTGTCGAAGATCTGCCCCAGCACGGCGTCGACCTTGACCAGGGTATCGGAGTCCATGAAGGCGATCCCGACATCCCCCAGGGCCGAGACCACGACGCGTCCGGCGGCGGCGTCGATCACCGAGCCGTCGGTCATCAGGACCGACCCGCCGCGGGCCGTCACGCCGATGTCCTGCGAGCCGAAGTTCACGAGGTAGGAGCCGGCTGCCATCGTGACGTTGGCGGCGGCGTCGACGAGCACCTGGCCGGTCGAGGAAGCAACCCCCGCCGATCCGGCGAGGTTCACCGATCCGGTCCGGGCGATGAGCGAGGCGTCCTGCGCCCCGGTCGTCGAAACGAGCGACCCAACCCCCAAGTCGACGTTCGTGAACCCGTCGAGGCTGATCCGGCCCCCCGTCGAGCCGATGAAGGTCGACGCCCCGACCAGCACTCCGCCAGTCCGGGCCGTGACGGCGATCTCCTGCGTCCCGGTATTGGTGACCTGGACCCCGGTTCCGGTCACGACGTTCCCCGCGGCATCCAGGGCGACACGTCCCGTCCCGGCGCTCACGACCGTCGCGTTGCCCAGGCCGATCGACCCGCCGCGGGCGGTCACGAGAAGATCCTGCGAACCGGCCGTGGCAACCCGCGAAGAGTTCCCGATGTCCACACCGGCCGCGGAGTCAATCACAATCCGGCCGCCAGTCGAACTGATGAGCGACGACGATCCGACCGAGATTCCGCCGGTCCGTGCGATCACGGCAATTTCCTGCGTCCCGGTGTTCGTGACCTGGACTCCGGTTCCGGCGACGACGTTCCCCGCCGCATCCAGGGCGACGCGTCCCGTCCCCGCGCTCACGACCGTCGAGTTCCCGAGCCCGATCGATCCGCCGCGGGCTGTCACGAGAATGTCCTGCGAACCGGCCGTGGCAACCCGCGAAGAGCTCCCGATATCCACGCCGGCCGCCGCGTCGACCACAATCCGGCCGCCGGTCGAGCTGATCAGCGACGACGATCCGAACGACACTCCGCCGGTCTGGGCGGTCACGGCGATCTCCTGCGTCCCGGTATTGGTGACCTGGACGCTCGTCCCGGCCACGACGCTCCCCGCCGCCGTCAGAGCGACGCGTCCCGTCCCGGCGCTCACGACGGTCGAGTTCCCCAGCCCGATCGACCCGCCGCGGGCCGTCACGAGAATGTCCTGGGAGCCGGTGTTGGCGACCTGCACACCGGCGGCCAGGCCGACGCTCGTTGCCGCATCGACCACGATCCGTCCCGCGCCCGCCAGGATCGAGGCCCCCGTGCCGACCGCGATGTTGGCCGACTTCGAGGTGACGCTGATGGCCCCCCCCGCCGAAAGGATCTGGGCCAGCGAACCGATCGCGACCGTCGAGGCCGCCTCCACGTTGATGTTGCCGCCCGTCGACTGGAGCGTGCTGCTGATGTCCATCGTGATCGTGCCGAGCGAGACGAGGCCGATCAGCGCGTTCTTCGTCGAGATCGTCCCTTCGACCGTGATATCGGTCGCGGCGTTGAGCTCGACCGGACCGCTCGAGACCCCTGGAGAGACCGTGGCGATCGTCGTGCCGGCGTTGTCCACGAGGATCCGGTTCGTCGTGACGTTCATCCCCCCCGCGCCGGAGAGGGTCACGTCGTCCCGGAACGTCGTCGTCCCGGTCCCGCTCACCTGGGTCCAGGTCTGGGCCGCGACCGTCCCCTGCACGGTGACGTCGTTGGCCGAACTGATCCGGACATCCTGAAGCTCGGCCGAGCCGATGTTGCCGCTGAACAGGATGTCGCCAACGCTGCCGGAGGCGAGCGTCAGGTCCTGCCCGCCGGCGGTCGCCCCCTGGAGCAGTCCGGTGAAGGTGATGTTGTTCCCGGCCGGAGCGAGGCCGCCGCCGGTCGTGTCGATCGAAACGCTCTGGAGGAGCGTCGTCGTGCCGTCATAGGTCGCGGTCCCGCCGCGGGAGCTGAGGCTCCCTCCCCCCGGAGACGACGGGTTGCCGAGGAAAATGTTCTCCGCCTGGTAGATCAGGTTTCCCTGCGAGGCGATCGGGACATCCGGATTGACGAAGCCGAGCGTGAGGTTCGCCTCCTGGCGGATCTCGTCGGCGCCGCTTCCCCCCGTGATCGAGACCGACGGCGTAAAGCCGGCGTCGACCGACTCGATCGTCACGAAGTCATCGCCCCCCCCGGCATCGATCGTGAGCTGCCGGGCCGCATTGGCGAGCGCGTTCCCGTTCACCGCCGCGTCGTCGAGGATCGTCATCGAGTCCGAGCCGCTGCCGAGCTTCAGGCTGATGTCCGCGAAGCTGCTGTAGTCCATCCGGCCACCGAGGCCGAACAGCGACTCGGTCTGGACGAATTCGAGCGACTTCGTGCCGAAGGTCGTCCCGGCAATCGCCGTCGTTCCGTCGACGGGAGTCGTCTCGTAACCGAAGGTCGACTGCGCGGAGTCGAACCCGAACGTCCCCGTATCGGCGTCGATCACCCGGAGGCGGTATTCGAGCTTGTCTCCCGCCGCCGGATCGAAGCCCGGCAGAGCGGAGAGCGGAATCGCGATCTCGTAGGCGGCCGCCCCCGAGGTCCCCGGAACGGTCGTGACGTACGGGCTGTTCTGGTCGACGGTCAGGAGGAGGTTGCCGTCGGTGTCGTAGAGGTCGATCACCACGCCGCCGAAGTCGCCGTTCGCCTGGTCGGGACCGGCGGGATAGGACTGGATCAGGGCGTAGAGGTTGGAATCGTCCCAGGCAAACTGGGCCTTCGTCCCCGTGACGTCGGCCTCGCCGGGCGCCCCGTAGAGATAGAGGTTCTGGACCTGATCCGCCGTGAGGGCGGTGCTGAGGATCGTGAAGTCCGCCAGCTTCCCTTCGTAAGACTGGTCCTGCGGCGTCGTCGAGGCGTCGCCGCCGATCACCAGGTCGCCGGTCGAATTGGCGACCGAGGTCCACTCGGTGGCGAGGTTGTTGATCAGGTAGCCGTCGTCCTGGCCGTTGAGGTAGATGTGGGCCTCGGGACCGCCGGCGGCATTGAAGTCGTACGTGATCGTGACGTGCGTCCACGCGCCGGGCGTGATCTGGCTGCTGCTGACGATGACGTTCGTCGTGTCGTCCGAGCCGTTCTCGTTCGGCGAGAAGTAGAGGTGGCCGTAGAGGTCCGCGTTCGAGAACGCGTCCCCGCCGTCGTTCTTCCAGTAGATCCCGATCTCGAACTGCTCGCCCGAGTCTTCGAGGAGGATCGAGGTTCCGGCGGTGTTTGTGTTGCTGACGATCTCCCCTTCCGGATTGATCCAGAACGAGATCGTCCCCTGCGACTTGTCGATCGTGACGTCGTCGCTCGTATCGGCCGGGCTGCCGGTGCGGATCGTGTCCTGGTCGCCGTCGAACTCGGCGTAGTTCAGCGTCTCGCCGGTTCCAGGCCGGACCGGACCCGGCTCCAGCGGGTTCGCGTCGCCGTCGACGATCTCGGCCCCCTCGGTCACCTGGCCGACATACAGGGTGATGTCGGTCCCGCCGTCGCCGGCCACGACCGTCGTCCCGACGACGTTGTCCATCGACCAGTAGGCGACGAGCGATCCCCCCTGGCTCACGTCCCGAAGGTTGGCGTAGGTCCCCTGCGCGTCTCCGACGCTCGACTCCCGGATCGCCAGCAGCTCGGTGTCGCTGAGGACGGTGTTGAAGAACGCGACGTCGTCCATCTTCCCGTCGAACGGCCGGTCCTCAGCCCGGTTCTGACCGAGCTCGAAGAGGGCGTTCACGGTGTCGAGCGGCGTGTCCCACTCGGCCAGCTCGTTGCTGCCGAACCCGGCCCGGTACTCGACCTCCCCGCCGCTCAGGGTCTGGGTGTTCTCGTCGTACTCATACAGGTAGATGTGGGCTTCCTGGTTGGTGCCGCCGCTGTAGTCCCAGGTGTACTGGATCACGTACCAGCTGCCCGACGTCACGGTCAGGCTGCTGTTGGCTCCGCTCTGGAGGATCAGCGAGTCGTCCGAGGAATCGGTCTTGTTGAGGTAGGCGTAGACTTCGCCCCCGCCGTTGGGGCGGTACTCGAACTCCATCCCGCTGCCGGGGAAGGTGCTGTCCGACTGGACGAACGTGTTGCGGCGGGTCGTGTCGTCCATGTAGACCCAGAAGCTCAGCGTCCCGGTCTCGCCGATGTCGAAGTCGGCGTCGCCGGTGAAGGTCGCCACGTCGTCGATGCCGTCGAACTCCAGGGCCCCGCCGAAGTGTCCCCCCTCGGGCTGGGCGCTGTTCTGCTGCGTCGTGAACTGCGGCCCCTGCGTGGTGTCGAGCAGGCTCCCGTCGTAGTCGTTCTCGGAGGCATCGTCGGTGACGATCGAGCCCGGGGCCTCGTTGAACTGCCACCGCAGGACGACGATCGAGGTGTCGTCCGGCCGCGCTCCGGTGTCGAGCGCCGCCGGGATGCTGTCCCACTCGCCGGGGAGGATCGAGCCGTCCGCCTGCGGCGAGTCCTCGCCCGCGACGTTCGCCGCCGAGCCGCCCGTCGGGGCCGCTTCGCCGCCGATCGTCGTCTCGGTCATGGTGAAGGTGTCGCCGGTCGTGTCCGCCTCGTCGTTGATGAACAGCCGGTCATTGAACCGCGTCTCGTCCGCGTCGTTCCGGCCGCCGTTGACGGTCAACTGAAACGTGACGAAGTCGACCGACCCCGCCGTCGCGCTCCCGTCGTTGCCGATGTAGAACGTGTCGGCTCCGTCGCCCCCGTTGAACGTCGTCACCGCGTCGTAGGCGGCGTCGGGAGCGAAGAACGCCAGCGTGTCGTCCCCCCCGCCGAGGTTGACGGTCAGGGTCTCGCGGGCGTTGCGGAACTCGACAGAGACGAAGGTCGTCGCCCCGACATCGAGCAGCGCGCTGTAGCCCGCCTTCGGGTCGTCCGTGAGCTGGACCTGATCGGCGGCGCCGGTCAGGTTGAACGTCCGGTGGGCCGCGTCGAGGTCGTCGACGATCGGGGCTTCGAGCCCCGTGTACTGGACTGTCGAGCGGCGGAGCGAGCCGTCGGTCGCGTTGACCTTGTCGATCTCGATCCGGCCCGCCGAGCCGCTGAGAGCGGTATGGATCACGGACTCGACGACCGCGTCCAGGATCGAAAGCTGGTCCTGACCGGCGCCGCCGTTGAAGACGATCCCCTGTCCGTCGACCAGCCCTTCCGACGGGATCGCGTCTCCCCCCCCCTGGTCGATCGTGAGCGTGTCGTCCCCGTCCGAGCCGTTGACTTCGATCGAGTGCAGGAGGCCCACGTCGCCGCGGAAGACCACGCCGGCGTCCGCCCCGGACGCATTGACCGAGACCTCGACGAGGCTTCCGACCCGCTGGACGACGAAGTCGTCGCCAACGAGGTCCTGTCCCGGATCGCCGGTCGCCGAGTCGGCGCTGATCTTCACGTTGAGAAGCCCCGTGGCCACAGGCTCCGGGGTCCCGTCATCGGCGATCTGCGGACTGAGCCCGAACGACTCGACACCCGTGATCGTGACGTTCCGGAACGCCCCCGTCAGGGTCCCGGTCCCCGGGTCGGTCAGAGTGAGCGTCGACTCGGAGGGGAGATTCAGTTCCAGCCGGTCGCCGGGGTTCGCGGGATCATCGGGGTCGCCCGGCAGGTTCGGGTTGCCGGCGTTGATGACGATCTCGGTCTCGGTGCTCGGCGTCAGGTCGATCCGGTCGGAGTTCCCGCCGGTGTTGACCGTCACGCGGTTGAGGTCCTCATAGTGGATCGGAATGAAGCCCCGGACGTCGACCTGGCTGCCGTCGACGACCACGGTGTCGGAGCGGCCGGCGGTCGGCGGTTGCTCGAGCGCGTGGAGGACGCCGACGTAGATCGGATCGGGGTCGTAGGTCGAGGCGCCATACTGGCTGAAGCTGGCGAGAGCGCCCGGATCGGGACGGTAGGAGCTCGTCGCCCCGCCGTCCTCGGGGATCACGACCCCGACGCCGGACGAGTCCTCCATCCGGTCGGCGTCGATCAGGTTCGCGATCCGGATGGCGTCGATCGTTTCCCCGTCCGCCAGGCCGAAGTCGCTCAGGTCGTAGGCGGTCAGGAACGCCTGGCCGGAGGCGGAGAAGTCGCTGGCCGGGATATAGATCCACTCGGACCAGCCGTTGTTCTCGGTCGAGGTCGTGCTGTGGACCTGGACCATCATCCCTTCCGGAACTCCCGTCGATCCGGACTCGTAGACCACAAAGTCGACGCCGGTCTCGTTGGCCAGCGTCTGGCCGCCGGACCACGTGAGCTGGATCACGCTGCGGTCGCTGTTCCCCTGATTCCCCCCCGGCATGTTGAGCAGCCGCGAGGTGGTGGTCGGCGTGGTCGATTGCGTCGAGAGGTTGCCGACCGAGAGGGTCCCGTCGAACACCGCTCCGGTCGTGACCGCCGTAAAGGTGAGCGCGCTGCTTCCGGTGGCGAAGGCCCCGTTGTCGACGAGGGCCCCGTCGCCGTCGGGAACCGGCGCCCCGGGAGCCGCCCCGCCGGTCAGGTTCGTCAGGACGTCGGGCGTCGAGGCCTGGTTGATCGTGTAGTTCGTCAGGGTGAACCCGTTCGCCTTGAACTCCACGGGGTCGGGAGCGGGGGCGTCGGACTCGGTGTTGACGATGAGCTGGTCCAGGCCGCCGCCGTCGCCGATGACCTCGATCTGCGGATCGGACCCGGCCAGGACGAAGTTCCGCTCGATCGTGACGGTGTCGTCCTGCGTGGAACGGAGATCGACGACCAGCGACTCGATCTGGGTCACGCGGACCGTGGTCGTGGTCGAGCCGTAGACGGCGCTGACCTCGTTGTTCTCGAGCGTGATCGACGTCGCCTCACCCGGAGCGCTGACGATCGTCAGTTCGTCGTCCGCCGCGGGGTCTCCCCCCTCGATCGTGATCGTTTCGGGAAGGCCGGTGGTCCCCAGTTCGACGGTGATCTGGTCCACGCCGCCGCGGGTGTCGACCGTCAGCTCGTCAAAGCCGGTGTGGGTGATCGTCGGCCGCTGGGTCCCTTCGGTCTTCACCTCGATCGTGTTCCCAGTGACCGTCACCTCGTCGCTGCGGGTGTTCGAGGGGGCGTCGAGTGGATGGAGCGAGCCGACGTAGAGCGGGTCGGCGTCGAAGGTCGCATTGCCGTAGAAGGTGAAGCTCGCCAGCGGGCCCGGATCGGCGAAGACGTTGCTCGTATCGCCGTTGTCATTGACGATCACGAACCCCTGGCCGACGTAGGTCCCGCTGCCGACCGTCGTCTCGACCCCTTCGCCCTCGATGCGGTCGGACGCGTTGAGCGTCGCGATCCGGATCGCGCTGATCGTGGCGCCGTCCCCCAGCCCGAAGTCGGTCAGGTCGAAGCCGGTCGCAAAGGCGCCGGCGTTGCCGGTCCCGCCGTAGGCCGCGCGGCTGTCGGCTGCCTCGTACCGCCACTTCGTCCAGTAGCCTCCGCCGCCGTTGCCGTCGTCCTCGACATAGACCTGGACCATGTAGGCATCGGGCCCGGTCGGGTTCGACGACGCCTCGTAGACCACGAAGTCGTCGCCGCTCTCGTTGGAGAGGGTCCGGTTCCCCGACCAGCTGAGCTCGATCGCGGAGCGGACCTCGGTCCCGACATTGCCGGCCGGGAGGTTGATCGCCTTGGCCTCATTGTTGTTGAGCCCATCGAGCTGGTTGCCGAGCGTCAGGCTCCCGTCGAAGTCCGCGGGGTTGTCCGGGAACGAGGCGGCGCCGGTCGGGCTGCCGGCGTTGGCGGTGATGACCACGCCGTAGCCGCCGTCGAGCGTCCCCGTCGGGACGATCGAGACGACATCGGGCGTATCGGTCTCGGCGAAGGTGAACCCGGCGAAGCTGAAGACCGGATCGGCCGTCGGAGCGTCGACCAGATTGACCGTGAGAGTGTTGTCCGCGCCGCTGCCGCCGTTGATCGTGAGTGAGCCGGTCGGATTGACGAACGAGACCACCTCGGCGTTCTGCGAGTCGATCGTGCTCAGGCCGACCGAGGCGTAATCGAGGACCACGTCGTCCTGGGCCGTGCCGTAGTTGAAGGTCCGGTTGACGGCGGAGAGGGTGTCGGTGATCGGCTCCAGCCCGCTGTAGCCGATCGTGACCGTCGCAGCGCCGGTCGTGGCGGTCACCGAGCCCGACGAGGCGCTCCCGAAGGTGTGGACGACCGAGCTGTACGTCAGGGTCGTGTCCTGCAGGACGAGGCTGTCGCCGCTCCCGGAGGTCGGCGCGCCGCCGTTGTAGCTGATCGCCCGCGGCGAGCCGCCCGCCAGCGTCACGGCGTCGGTGATGTCGACCGTCAGTGTGTCGGTCCCCGCGCCGGTGTTGACGATGATCTGGCCGGAGAACGAGGTGAACGGGACGTAGATCGTGCTCGACTCATTCCCCACCGCGCCGGCGACCGAGGTCGAGAGGACGCGGGAGGTGTCGGTGATCTCGATCCCCGGGCCGCCCGGCCCGTTTACGAAGCGGATGACGAGGTCGTCGTTCGTCGCCGAGCCGATGTCGGTGATGACGAGGTCGTTGCCGACGAGCGCCACGGAGGTGTCGGCGGTCACCGGCAGCAGGGCAACGTCGTTGCCGTTGTACGTGTAGGTGATCGTGTACCGCCGTCCGCCGACGAGGACCTCGTCCCCCTCCGCCAGCCCGGCGAACGTTCCGGTCACGGTGCCGGATCCCGCCTTGTCGATCAGGACAAACGGCCCGGCGTCGATCGGGGCCGACCCGTTCACGACGAGCGTCGCCCCGTTCAGGTTGACGGTCGCAGTCGTGCTGGTGACCGCAAGCTGGTCGTAATCGGTCCCGGGAGTCGTCCCGCCGGTGACGTTCACGACGAACTGCGACCCGGACGAGAGCGTGGTGTTGCCCGCGGTCTTCGTGATCTTGCCGGTCCCGCCGGCGGCTGGAGAGACGACGCCCCCCGTGTTGACCGTCAGGGCCCCGGTGATCGTTCCCGCGGCGGCCAGCGTGCCGTTGCCGTTCACCGTCACGGCGGCGAGGGTTCCGGTCGAGGTGACGAGCCCGCCGCTGTTGATCGTGACCGCTCCCGCGACCGCCCCGCCCCCTCCCAGCGTCGCCCCGTTGTTGACCGCGACCGCCGTGTTGGCCAGGGCCCCCGCGACGAGGAGCGTTCCGGCATTGATCGTCGTCGCGCCGGTGTAGGTGTTGGTCCCCGAGAGAACGAGCGTCCCCAGCCCCTCCTTGGTGAGCCCCCCGGAGGAGGAGACGATGGCCGAGATCTCGAGGTCCGTGCTCGCCGCGCCGTCGACGACGGTCACGGTCCGGATGACACCGGTCCCGAGCGCGAGCCGTCCGGCGATCGTCGCCCCCACGGCCCCCGTGCCGGCGACCGTGTGGGTGATCCCGCCCGTTCCCGGAGCGAGGAGCGTCAGCGTTCCGCTCCCCGACGACGTGACGAGCGAACCCGAGCTGCTGCCGCTCTGGACGCCGAGGGCGAAGATCGTCTCGTTGAAGGTCGAGAGGTTGAAGACCCCCGCCGCACCGACGTTGATGGTGGTCGAATTGTTGATCCGGTCCGAGCTTCCCAGGACGAAGGTCCCGGAGACGAACGTGATCGTCCCGCTCCCCGCGCTGAGGCCGCCGGTGGCGATCGTCACGCTGTCCGCTTCCACCAGGAACTGGTTCGCGTTCCCGCTTGTCGAAGTCGTGAGCGACGTGGCCGCCAGCCGCAGCGGATCGGCCGCGGATCCGATCCCCCCCGAGCCGGCGGTCAGCGACACCGCGCCGGCGGCGAGGTCGGTTCCGGAGGCGTCGGCCGTGATCGCTCCCGCGGCGCCGGTCGTCAGCGTCGCGCTCCCGGTCGTCGTCAGGCTTCCGGTCGTGAAGGCGATGTTCCCGCCCGTCGTGAGCGTCAGGTTCTGGGCGCCGAGATCGACCGCCGAGACGACGGAGATGTTCCCGGTCGCCGCGCTTCCGATCGCCAGCCCCCCCGCCGAGCTGATGAGGTTCAGTTCCGTCTGCGTGAGACCGAGGACGGTCGGCGAGTCGGCCCCGCCGATTTCGATCGCCCGGTTGGCGGTCGTCGTCAGCAGCGTCGTGGCGAGTGCGCTCGAAATCGATCCCGAGATCGCCATCTGGTCGGCGGTCAGCGTCACCGAGCCGAGCGCCCCGGTCGCCCGGATGTCGGCAGCAGCAAGCGTGTTGTTGACCGTCAGGAGCCCCGCATCGACGTTGACCGCCACCGCCCCGCTCGGTCCCCCGCTGATCCCCGAAACGCCGTCCACGTCCGCCACGGTCAGGCCGTTCGACTCGCGGAACGTCACCCCGGCCGAGGTGGTCGCGATCGCCACGTTCGTGACCGAGTTCGCATTGGTCCCGAGCGCCACCGCTCCGTTGGCCGAGATCGCGAGATTGCCGACCGTGATGGCGCCGCTTCCGGTCGTACTGATTCCCGCGCGGGACGTGAGGCTCAGCGTGGCGATATTGTCCGGCGTGATCGCGTCCGTGATCGTGAACGCGCCGCCGGTGGTCCCGCCGATCCGGAGCGTCCCCGCCAGAACCCGGTCGAGCTCCGCGTTCGAGACGTTGAGCGATGTCCCGGGATCGGTCTCGCCGAGAAACACCGCCCGGCTCGCGGTGATCGGGGCGATCGTCACCGTCCCGCCGACGCCGGACTGGAGCGTCTCCTGCAGGTCGAGCGTGTTGACCGACAGCGTGATGTCCCCGCTCGTGGCGGTCTTTCCCGAGAGGACCATCGTCGTGGCGGAGAGCGAGACCCCCGTCGTCGAGGCGATGTCCTGGACCTGCGCGGTGTTGTCGAGCGTGAGCGTCCCGGCCGTGACCGAGATGTCGATGTTGCCGTTTCCGGTCCGCAGGCCGGCGACGCCGTCGACGGTCGAAATCGTAAGCGTGTTCGAATCGCGGAAGCTGACATTGCCCGTCGTCGTCGCGATCGCGAGGGAGCCGACGTTGTTGGCGGCGGTCGCCAGCGCGACGTCGCCGCCGGCCGTGACCGCCAGCGAGTTCTCCGTGAGCGTCCCCGCGGCGGTCTGCGTGACCGTGCCGCCCGAGGTGAGGTGCAGCTGCGTCGTCCCCGACGGCGCGATGGCGGCCGAGACCACGATCGAGCCGGTCGCGTTGTTTCCGATCTGGATCTGGGCGGCGGTGACGCGGTTGATCTCCGCGCTGGTCAGGCCCAGGACTCCCGCGGAGTCGGCGGCGCCGAGATTGATCTGCTGGTTGGCCGAGAACTGCTGGAGGGTCGCGTTCCCGGTCGTCGAGAGCGCCCCGGCCGAGAGGTTGATGTTGTTGGAAGCCAGAACCAGCCCACCGGAACCGGCGCTGACGACGACCCCGGCGTTCGTGACCGCCAGGCTACTCGCCGCGGTCAGGCTGATCGCCCCGGTCCCTGAGGTCGTGAGATCGGAGTTTGCGGTCCCCAGCGTGATCGAGTCCGCCACGACCGCGAGCGAGTGGTTGACGGCCAGCGTGATGGCGGCATTGTCCGTGAACGCCCCGCCGGTCTGGAGGAGGAGGTTGTTGGAATGGCTGATCGTAGTGGCGATCGTCATCGCCCCCGAGCTCGCGTCGCCGATCAGGACCTGCGCCGCCGTGACGCGGTCGAGCTCCAAGTCTGTCAGCCCCAGCGGTCCGCCGACCACCGTGTCGTCCGTCCCGATCGTGATCGCCCGGCCGGCGGTGAGCTGATGCAGCTCGACCTGCCCCGTCGCCGTCAGCGTGCTTCCGAGGTTGAGGTCGATGTCGTTCGCCTCGAACTCCGCATCCACGGTCGTGATGGCGGCGTTCGACGTGATCGCTCCCGCCGAGACCGTCAGGTCCCCGTCGATGTCGATCGTCCCCGAGAGACTCGCGGTCCCCCAGCCGGTGATGTCGAGGTCCTCGGCGCCGGCATCATCGACCGCCGTCCCGTTGAACGAGAACGCCCCGCTCCCCGGCCCGATGATCGACAGCGAGCTGTCCCCGGCGAGATCGGCGTCGATGTCGAGGTTGCCATTGAGCGTGAACTGAGAGGCCTGCCACGTCACGTCCCCGGTGGTGAAGACGTTCCCGTTGAGGTTGACCTGCAGCGACGCATACGAGTCCTCGGCGAGATTGATCGTCTCCGCCGTGATGGTGACATTGCCCGACGGCCCGGCCACGTTGTCCAGGAGATCGACGGTGTCGCTTCCGGCCCCCCCGTTGACCGTCAGCGCGATCCCGGGGAGCAGCGGCGTGATGAGGTGGTCGTTCCCGAGGCTGAACTGGGCGCTGATCCCGGTGACGGACCCCAGGCTCACGGAATCGGCCCCGCCGCCAGCCCCGCCGATGGCGACCTTCACTCCCAGGTCGTGGTCGAAAACCGAAAGCTGGTTGAGAGTCGTGTCAAACTGAACCTCGACGTTGTCGTTGAGATTGGCCCCGCTGTCGTCGGTGATCGTCAGAACCCCGCCCGTCAGCACGGCGGACAAACCGGCGGAAAGGAGACGGCGGTCCTCGAGCGTCTCGATCGCGAGTTGCGGAAAGGCATCACTCCAACCCGGGCGGCGTGGTCCGAACGCCACACGGTCCAGGGCCGATACAAATCGCTGAATCAGTCTCATGGCTTCCCCTGAAGCTGCTGTCTCGCCCGAGCACCCTCTGCCCGGCCCCGCACTCTCAGACGATGGTCCTCTGAACTCGCACCACCGCCGCGGCTTATGGCGATCCGTCGCCCGCTATCCCTCGACAAACGCCCCCTCGGGAGAGTCCGTTCCCCACCGTGACCGCCGCCGCCCGCACAGCCGCCTCCGAGAAGAAGCACGCGCAATGCCGTGCCGCCCATTCCACCGTCGCCCCCCGGTCGGAGCAATCGAAACAACCGGAATCGACGAAAAAGTCAGCGAATTCGTCGATCGGAGCGAATTTCTCCCGCGTCCGCGGACATTGTCGCTGGCCTGGGCGCAATCGTCGACGCGTAGCGATGCAGCGGAGAGTGCTTCGTGCCGCCTCAGGCCCCTGAAAGTCCGACCGTTCGGCCGCTCGCCGAGAGTCGCACGCCATTCAGAGGACGTGCAGCAGCCGCCGGGCTTCGGCGAGAAGATCCGCGGGCTCAGCCATCCGGCCGGGACCAATCGCTCCGCAGCTCAGCCAGCCGTCCGCCGGGCCCACGACGGTCGCCCCGTCCGCCCGGAGCTGGGCCACGTTCCGCTGCACCGGGGGTTTGACCCACATCTCGTTGTTCATCGCCGGCGCGAGCAGGACCGGGCAGGTGACCGTCAGCGCCGTCAGCGACACGAGGTCATCCGCGTGGCCCTGGGCGAGCTTCGCCAGCATGTCGGCCGTCGCCGGGGCGATGATGTAGAGATCCGCCTTCCGGCCGAGACCGATGTGCTCGCCGATGAAGTGCTCCGTCGGCTGAAACGTGTCCGTCCGCACGGGCCGGCCGGTGAGCGCCTCGAAGGTGGTCCGGCCGACGAACTTCTCGGCGGCGGCGGTCATGACGACCGTCACCCCGGCCTTCTGCTGGACGAGCTTGCTCGCCAGGTCCGCGACCTTATAGGCCGCCACCCCGCCGCAGACGCCGATGAGGATCTCTTTGCCTTGCATCACGTCCGGGCCGGCGTCAGCAGTTCCGTATCCGCCGATTCGACGAGCCGGCCGCCGGTGCAGCCGATCCCCGATGGGAGGCAGTTCTCGAGATTGAGCTGGTACAGCTTGCGGCCGGCGTCCGTCGGGTACTGCCCCGTGATGCAGGCTTCGCAGAGCGACGAGCCGGGGAGCTGGACCGATTCCGAGATCGCCGACATCGGGAGGTAGCGGAGCGTATCGGCCCCGAGTTCGGCCGCCATTTCGGCCTCGGCCTCCGGCGTCAGCGTGCCGTTCTTGACGTACTTGGGGGCGAAGAGCTGCGAGACGTCCGACATGTCGATCCCGTAGAAGCACGGGGCGATGATCGGCGGGCAGGCGACGCGGACGTGGACTTCCCGGGCTCCGCCGCGTTCGCGGATCTGCGAGATCAGGGTCCGCATCGTCGTCGAGCGGACGATCGTGTCCTCGACGAGGAACACCCGCCGTCCCTGGAGGACTTCGCGGAGCGGCGTGTACTTGGCCTTCGCCTTGTCGGCCCGGTTGTTCCCTTCGATGAAGGTCCGGCCGACGTAGCGGTTGCGGATCAGCCCTTCGACGCTGGGGATCCGGAGCTCATAGGCCATCGAGTCGGCGGCCGCCTTGGCGGTGTCCGGCACGGGGACGACGATCGTCGTCTCGTCGAGCGGGACCTTCTCCTGGTGGGCGAGCTTTTCGCCCAGGACCTTGCGGGTGAGGTAGACGCTGCGGTCGTCGAGCGTGCTGGCGACGTTGGCGAAGTAGATCCACTCGAAGAAGCAGTGGGCCCGGCGGGGGCTGGGGGCGAACTCCTCGACCCGCATCTGGCCGTCCTGGATGATGACGGCGTGGCCGGGAAGGAGGCTGTGGATCGACTCCTCCTTGAAGCCCATGTTGGCGAGGGCGACGCTCTCGCTGGCGGCGACGAACAGGCCGTCTTCTTCGGCGTAGCAGAGGGGTCGGAAGCCGAGGGGGTCGCGGGCGACGAACATCCCGCCGAGGGCGTCGAGGTAGACGATGTTATAGGAGCCGTCGAGCTTTACGCTCAGGTTCCGCAGCAGGGAGACGTAGTCGGGCTTCGACTGCCGGGAGATTTCCTGCCCGATGAGGTGCATCAGGGTTTCGGTGTCGGTCTCGCGGGCCAGATGAAAATCCCCCTGCGAGAGGATTTCCTTGCGGAGGTCGAGGTAGTTGGCGAGCTGGCCGTTGAAGCCGAAGGAGAACCACTTCCGTTTTTCGATGTGGTGTCGTTCGAAGGGTTGGGCGTAGCTCTTGTCGTCCTTGCCGCAGGTGGCGTAGCGGACGTGGCCGATGGCGGCGATCCCCTCGTTTTCCTTCATGATCGCCTCCGCCTTGGCCGTGTGGTTGAGGCGGAAGACTTCGGTCACCGTCCCCACGTTGCGGTGGGTGTCGATGATCTGAGCGCGGGCGGGGTTGAAGGAGGTCATCCCGGCGGCGAGCTGGCCGCGGTTCTGGATGTCCAGAAGGATGCGTGGGATGAGACGTGAGACAACGTTCCGTCCCCCCTTGGGAGCGAGCGTGCTCGTCTCGCGCGTGGGAAGGTGGTAGACAGCGGCAACGCCGCACTCGTGAAAGAGGTCTGCCATCAGGTTCGGGTCTCGCGGGAACCGAGACGAGCGGAGGACGGGGCGGGCGGGGGGGCGACCACCATGATACCCCTGTGGACCCTGAATACCAGCAGAGAGTCCCGGGTTCCGGGATGGTGCGGAGGGTGGTTTCCGCACCTGCTGCGGGTGTCGCGGGTTGCGCCGATTGGGTGGTGCGGGGCCGTTGCCAACTGTGGGACGCGGGGTGTTTGGAAAGTTGGCGGAGTTGACCGGTCGAAGGCGGGTTTGCCGCCGCCCGGACCCCGTCCTTGCCGGCACGGCTGGGCTCGCTCAAACCCATCGGGCGACGGCAGCCTGGGGTCAAGGGGGCCACGCCCCCTTGCCGCCGGAGGCATTTTCGTTGAGGAACCGTGGCACACAACGGACGACCGCTTTGGGGATTCGGCGTTGAGAACTCCCCGCTCGCCCTGACATCCGCGCGGAATAGATCAGGGGCATCCGACGCCGCGTCCGCGTTTGGGCACGCCCTCCTTCAGAAATCGCCCGATGGCCAGGCCTCCGGCGGGCAAGAGGGGCCAAGAAAACAACACAGGCCCCTCTGCACTCCCCACCAGGGTGCCCCCGGCCCCGGTTCTTGCCCCGGACTACTGGCCGCCCTTCCCACGCAAACTGATGATCTTCGAAACACGCGGCGGCGACGTCTCCAAACGCTTCCCCTCGAACTCCACCGAAATCCCCTCCACCTTATACGTCCACCACTCCTTCACCCCCGCACCCGAAATCATCCGCACCAGCTCGTCCGGCTCACTGCCCAACGCCGACTTCACATGCCGCGGCAACATCCCCACCATCACCCGCCCCCCCTGCACCGCCTCATAAAACGGGTCCGCACTCGGCGGCGGAACATCCTCCTTGGGAATCCACCGCCCCTCGTGCTGCACATAACCCAGCTTCCGGAACCGATCCGCCACAATCCCCAGGTTCGGGGCCGCCCGCTCCGCATCCTGGTAGTACTTCACCGCCGACACCCGGTCGTCCAGAAGCGCCAGCGATTCATCCCCCAACTCGATCAGGCCGTTCACCCCGTCCTTCATCAGACGCCGCTCACGCGAGGCAAGCCACAGCCGCCGGAGCTCCTTCCCCCGGGCATCCATCACCTCGTCCAGCCCCTTGGCAAACGCCAGCATCTCCTGCCGCGGCATCGTCCCCGCCGTCTTCAGGCGGAACGCAATCTCCTTGTCCCGGTACTGCCGCGCCTCCATCGCCAGTTCCGGCACCTGCGCCAGCTTCCCCGCGATCTCGACTCCGTTCCGCCCCTGCGGATCGGCATCCCGCTCGATCCAGTCACGATAAACGTCGACGTACAGCGCCCGGTGCAGCTTGGGACGCAGGTTCGGATTGACCGTCCGGTAGGTCTCGACCGCGTTCGCCCGGTACTGCTCGCGAAGCGCCGCGTCCTCGGCCGCCAGCGGAACCTCGGAACCCGCCAGATCCCGCCCGATGCGGCTCAGCACGTCGGCCAGGTTCCCCTTCGGGACCTTGAGCGTCTGCTCGTACTCGGTCCGGAACGCCTCGTGGGTCATCCGCATCCGCAGGTCCGCGCTCAGCTTCCAGCGGTCGACCTTGGCCAGCAGAGCCCGGATCCCCTTGGTGTCGCGGGGCATGAGCTGCCCGTACTCCGTCTCCAGTCCGTTCTGATAGAGGTCGCGCGCCTGCTCGCGAAGCTCCGCGTCGTCATACTTCGCCGCCCGGGCCATCCCCCACTCAGCCACTTCATACCACTGCTCGGGCTTCGTCGTGTTCAGCTTCGACCGCCGCTCCCGGAGCAGTTCCTGGTCGCTCGGCAGGGGCTTGAGCTCCCGGACGATGAAGTAGTAGCGGTCGTTCCCCGCTTCCTTCAGGATCGTCCCGACCACCTCGTACCGGTTCGTCTTGGGATCGCGGGTCAGGACCGTCTCGGAACGGAACTGCAGGTCGCTCCCCAGCACCGTCAGCAGCCGGGGGCCGAACAGCTTGACCCGGACCTCGACCCGGAAATCGGTCCCGAGGAGCTTGGGCCAGTTGTCCTTGATGGCCATCAGGTCCTCGGTCCCCATCAGCTCGACGGCCCGCGCTGCCGAGGGGACCGCCAGGGAGACCACGACGGCGAGAAGCAGCGGACGCCACGCCGCGGGGACCAGTCTGCGGTTCATGTCGTCTGCTCCGGAGCAGGGGCGTCCGCGGGGGACGCGGGGGCGTCGGGATCACCCGCGGGCGGGGCCGGGGTCTCCAGGCCGAGCGATTCCCGCTGCCGCTGGAGGGCCGCTTCAGTGCTCCGGCTGGGGCGGTAGTCGTCCGAGAACGTCATCCCCGCCGCCTCGTAGGCGTCGAGGTCGGTCCAGAGGATCGAAGTCTCCTGATTGAAGCGGACGATCCAACGGCCGACCGTGTCCTTCCGGCTCTCCCGCTCCCACGTGACCGACTCCAGCTGCACGCCGATGATGACGGTCCGCGGCTGTTCGGTGAGAGGAAACTTCTCAAGGGCGGGGAACGTCGCCAGGACGACGGGCCGGCCGGTCTCCGTCGGCACCGACCATTCGAGGTAGGTCGTCAGCGTATCCCGCTTGGGATCGAGCTTGAGCCGTCGGGCGGGGAGCTCAAGGATCAGCCACCGGTCGTAGTACTTGGAGTGAAAGTCCGCCGGCCAGAGGTGGACGTTGTCCGGCAGAGTCCGGTCCGCCTCGGCCACGATCTCAATCAGGGAGGCGGGGGCCAGAAGTCCCATCGCGACCGTCTCGCTGCGGTACTGGCGGATGCGGGTCGCCTCGGCGTCGTGCCGGTCCAGGATGTCGGCGGCGTCGGCGGCCTGTTCGAGGTGGGGCTTGGCGTCGAGCCACTTCTGCTGGCTCACCGCGGCCATCCCCAGCTCCGCCTGCTCCTTATAAGTCACGAGGGCGTGCTCGTAGTTCTGCGAGCGGATCGCGAAGTACCCCGTGAAGACCAGCACGAGTCCGACCGCCGCGAAGATGAAGTGATACGGGCGGAGGAGGCGCTGCGGCGGGCGGGGGGGCTCGGGACGCGGCGGCGGCTCCAGTTCCTTCTTCTTCTTCGGTTTGCGGGCCTTCCGTTCCGCTTCGTCGTCGAGAACGACCACGTCATCAAGAACGGACTGGACCGGCGCCAACCCCGGCCGGGCGTCGCTCTCCTGCGATTCGGAGCGGGGCCCCTTGGTCGGTGGTGGCTCCTCCTCGGCAGCGGCCCCGGACGCCGGTGCGGCGGCGGCCGCCGCGGAAGAGGCAGCCGCCATCTTGGGCGGCGGATAAACGTCGCGGGGGAGGACGAAGAGGGAGGTCCCGCAGTCCCGGCAGACGATCCGCTGGGGCGAGCGCTTGCGAAGGCCGGCGTGTCGGACGCCGCACTCGCACTCCATTTCGAAGGGGCGCGGAGTCTCGTCGCCCGGTCCTTTGAAGACGTTCGTCGCTTTGGAGAACCAGTTGCTCATCGGGCGACGGGTGGAGGACGCGGGGAGACGCTCAGAGACGGCCACCAAGTTTATCCGTCGCTCGCGCCACGGGCGAGGGCGCCCGCCCGGCGTCCCGCGCACTCGACGGCCACCACCGCGCCGCGGGAGGGCGAGGCTCCCGCCGAGCCGCGAACGGTTCACCCCGCTCCGCCGCTCCATCACGCGATCGCCATCGCGCCAGACAACACCGCGGCCGCCGAAAAGAGACGACGACACTCCGCCAGGACGTCCGCACCCGCAAACGCCCTGTCGCAAGCACACTCGGCGAACGCTGCGTCGCCCCGGCTACTTCTTCTTCGCCGCCTTCTTCTTGGCCGCGGTCTTTTTCGCGACCGCCTTCTTCGCCGGGGCTTTCTTCTTGGCGGTCTTCTTCGCGGCGGTCAGCTTCTTGGCGACCGCCTTCCTCGCCCCGGTCACCTTCTTCATGACGGTCGCGGCCGCCTTCTGAATCCTGGCCCCGCTCGGAAGGTCCTCCGGAGACATATCCGCGGCCCGCATGGCGGCGGCTCCGCCCACCACCGCCCCGACGGCGGCGCTTACGGGACCCAGCAGGGCTCCCGCCGCGGCCCCGGCGGCCGCTCCCCCCACCATCGCCAGCCCGGTCTTGGCATCCGCCTTCTTTCCCGACGCAGCTTTCTTCGGACTCATTGCAGACTCCCTCATGGATTCGGATCGTGAAACCCGTCAACGGACCCTCAGCGTGGATGCAATGATAGTGCCAATCGGTTCAACACCGAATGAGGCCACCGCTCCATTTCACTCGAATCACCAGCCAGGCCGCCCCCGTCGCGCGAGACCTCGAGCCGATCCACCGGACGACGCCATCCCGCCCCCATCGCTACCATGGCCCCACCCCTTCCGCGGAGACCGCCCATGCGCCCGACCGCTCTTCTGACCGCGCTCGCCACGGTCTCCCTCGCCGTCCTCCTTACCCTGCCGGCGACCGCCCAGGACAACTCCCCGTCCGCCGCGCCGGTCCCGCTCCGCGTCGAGCTTCTCGCCGCTCACAAGGGCTTCGACGGCACCTCCTGCTGGGTCCACGCCCGGGCCGGAGCCATTCCTCCCGGCGAGCCCGGCAACGACGGGCCGACGCCGCTCGTCGTCATGACCATGCAGAAGCTCCTCCTCAGCGGCTCGGACGTCTTCTACGCCCTCAACGACCTCCGTTCCACGGACGCCGGCCAGACCTGGACACCCCCGTCGAGCAAGCCGTCTTTGCCCGCCAGACCATACCGGCCGCCTCCGCCCCCGCCACTCCGCTTCCGACCGGGGCCGAGGTCGCCCCGCATCTCCTCCAGGCGGGGGACGAGACGACGGTGTGCGACTTCACACCGCAGTGGCACGCCGGCAGCCGCGCCCTCCTGGGAACGGGCCAGACGGTGTGGTATCGGGACAACAAGGTCCTCGCCGTCCGACCGCGAAGCGTGGCCTACGCGGTCTACGACGCCCCGGGTCGATCCTGGAACGCGTGGAAGACGCTTCCGCTGCCGGACGAGCCGCAGTACCAGAACGCGGGGGCCGGCTCCGGTCAGCGGTGCGACCTCGAGAACGGGGAGATCCTGCTCGGCGTCTATCACGCCGTGCCGGGGGGCAAGCCGTACAGCACGACGGTCTTCCGCTGCCGGTTCGACGGCCGGGAGTTGCGGGCGGTGGAGCACGGTCCGCCGCTGACGGTGAACATCAAGCGGGGCCTGTACGAGCCCTCGCTGGCGCGGTGCGGGGGCCGGTTCTACCTGACGCTGCGGAACGACGACCGGGGCTACGTCGCGGTCTCGGAGGATGGTCTCCGTTACGGCGAACCGCGTCCCTGGAGGTATGACGACGGCGCGGAGATCGGCAACTACAACACGCAGCAGCACTGGCTGACGCTGGGTGAGGAGTTGTACCTCGTCTACACGCGTCGTGGAGCGGAGAACGACCATGTCTTCCGGCACCGGGCCCCGCTGTTCCTGGCCCAGGTTGACCGCACGCGCCTGTGCCTCATCCGCGAGACGGAGCGGGTTTTGATCCCGCAGCGGGGTGCCGGTCTGGGGAACTTCGGCGTCTGCCAGATCAGTCCCACGGAGTCCTGGGTGATCGCGTCGGAATGGATGCAGCCGAAGGGGTCGGAGAAGCACGGCAGTGATAACAGTGTGTGGATCGCGAAGGTCGCCAGGCGATAACCCGCCCGTTGGAACAACGTCCCCGCCGGCACAGCTCCCGCTCGCTCAAACCCAACGTGCGACGGCACCTGGGGGTCAAGGGGGGTCTCACCCCCCTTGCCGCCGGAGGCGCTTCCATGAGGAACCGTGGTAAACAACGGACGTCCCCTTTGTGGAACCGGCGTCGAGAACTCCCCGCTCGCCCTGCACTTCGCGCGAATTTGAGATAAGGGCCATACGGCACCCAGTCCGCGTCTGCACACCCCCTCCTTCAGACATCTCCCGACGGCCAGGCCTCCGGCGGGCAAAGGGGCCAAGAAAACAACACAGGTCCCCTCTGCACTCCCTGACCAGGGTGCCCCTGGACCCGGATAGGGACAAGTGATCCTGCGTTGCGCCGCTCTACCTTCCGCCTTCAGCCTGAACCCCTTCCGCCTCCCCCACACTCCCCCTCTGCACTCCCCACCAGGGTCCCCCTGGACCCGGTCGAGGCACAGTGCTGCAATTCCCCTAGACTCCCACCATGAGCGACGTCACCCGCATCCTCCTCGCAATCGAACACGGCGATCAGAACGCCGCCGAACAACTCCTCCCACTCGTCTACCAGGAACTCCGCAAACTCGCCGCCGCCAAACTGGTCCAGGAAAAACTCGGCCAGACCCTCCAACCAACCGCACTCGTCCACGAAGCCTACCTCCGCCTCGTCGACGGCCCACAGCCGCAGCGATGGAACGGCCGCGGCCACTTCTTCGGCGCCGCCGCCGAAGCCATGCGGCGGATCCTGATTGAGAACGCGCGCAGGAAGCAAAGCCTGAAACGGGCCCACACGCTCGAAGACTTCGACCTGGGAGAAATCGCCGACGAGCCGGCCACCGGCGGCGAAGACAATCTGCTGAAGCTCGACGAAGCCCTTTCGCGATTCGAACAGCAATGGCCCGACAAAGCCAAGCTGGTCAAGCTCCGCTACTTCGCGGGACTGACGACCCCCGAAGCGGCCCACGTCCTCGGAATCTCCATCAGAACCGCCGAACGAACGTGGACTTACGCCAAGGCCTGGCTGCTCGACGCCGTGCGAAATTCGCCCTGACGACGTGACCGCCGGTCCAATTCCGGGCACGATAACGCGGCAGCATCAAAAAGGGTGGCGGACCGGCAACCGGTTTCTCGCACTGTCTTGCAGACAACCGTTCCGCTTCGCATCAAGGGCTCATTGATGGACGAACAGAGCATTTTTCTGAATGCGCTGGAGAAAGAGACACCCGAGGCCCGGGCCGCATGGCTGGCCCAGGCCTGCGGTGCGGACCTGCGGCTCAAGGCCCGGATCGAGGCTCTCCTCGCCAGCCACGAGCAGGCAAGCCGCTTCCTGGAACAGCCCCCCGCGGCTTTTCAGGAGACCGTCGTCCACGAGAACCGGGATGCGGACCGGGCGAGCGCCCTGGAAGGGGGGCTGACCGCCACCTTCGTGGAAGGGGAGGCGGTCGTCATCGGTCCGGCGGGTCACAGCGTCTTCCAGTCGTTGGGGCGGGGAGGAAACTTCCCCCGCGTCGCCCTGCGGGAGGCGGCGGAGAACGGGACCGACCCCATCGTCCGTCCCCAGTCGCCGGAGATGCCGCAGAAAGACGCGGACAGCCGGTATCAGCTGCAGGGGGAGATCGCCCGGGGCGGAATGGGCGCGGTCCTGAAGGGACGGGACACGGACCTTGGACGCGACCTGGCGATCAAGGTCCTGCTCGACTCGCACAAGAACAAGCCCGAGATCGTGCAGCGGTTCATCGAAGAAGCGCAGATCGGCGGCCAGTTGCAGCATCCCGGAATCGCTCCGGTCTATGAACTCGGGCAGTTCTCCGATCGCCGCCCGTTCTTCAGCATGAAGCTGGTCAAAGGAGAGACCCTCTCGAAGATCCTGGCGCAGCGGAAGAGCCCCGCCGAAGACCGCGGCCGCTTCCTGGGGATCTTCGAACACGTCTGCCAGACGATGGCCTACGCGCACAGCCGCGGGGTCATTCACCGGGACCTGAAGCCCGCCAACATCATGGTCGGCGCATTCGGCGAAGTGCAGGTGATGGACTGGGGACTCGCCAAGGTCCTCCCGTCCGGCGGCGTGGCCGACGAACGGATGTCGCAGACCCGGAGTTCCGAGCACAGCGTCGTCCAGACCCTCCGCAGCCGGGGAGGGGGCGGGGACAAGACGCCGGAACCGGTCGGCTCGTTCGGATCGCAGACCCAGATCGGCAGCGTGATGGGGACTCCGGCCTACATGCCCCCCGAGCAGGCTCTGGGAGAGATCGACAACCTCGACGAGAGGGCGGACGTCTTCGGCCTGGGGGCCATCCTGTGCGAGGTGCTGACGGGCCGTCCCCCGTACATCGGCGATGACGGAACCCACGTCTTCCGCCTGGCGACACGCGGCAAACTGGAGGGCTGCTTCGCGCGGCTCGATGCCTGCGGCGCGGATGCGGAACTGATCGCCCTCGCCAAACAGTGTCTCGAGCTGGAACCGAAAGACCGGCCGCGCGACGCCGGCGTTCTCGCGAACCATGTGACCACCTACCTGACCTCCGTGGAAGCGCGGCTGCGGGCGGTCGAGATCGACCGGGCGGCGGCCGCGGCCCGGGCCGAAGAGGCCCTGCTGACCGCCCGGGAACATCAGGCCGCCGCGAGTGCCGAGCGCCGCGCGCGGCGTCTGCAGCTGGGGCTCGCCAGCGTCATCCTTTTTGTGACGACCTTCGGAGGGATTTCGGCGGTCTGGACCGCGGTCGTCCAGCACCACCTGCGACAGAACGCCGAAGCGGCCGAACAGGCGGCCAACACCGCGCGAGAAGCGGAGAGCCGGCAACTCGTCCGCGCCGAACAGGAGCGAGTCCGGGCGGAAAGCGAACAGAAACGGGCCGAGTCGGAGAAGAGACGGTCGGACAACATGCTGGCCGACATGCAGACCGAACGCGGCCTCCGCGCCGGCAGCGAAGGACAGACTGCGGCCGCCGCCATGTGGTTCGCCCACGCCGCCACGATCACGCCTCACGACCCGGATCGACAGCAGGCGAACCGCCTGCGGGCCCGCAGCTGGATGAACCAGGCCATGATGCCGGTGGCCCGTTTGACGCTCCCCGAAGGGGACGCATCGCGTCTGGCGTTCCAGCCGAGCGGTCCCTTCCTGCTGGCGCTCAAAGAGGGAAGCCTGCGCGTCTGGGACTGGCGCAACGGGGTCACGGTCCCCTGGAGCGATCCCCTCATCGACGTCACCGACGCCGACTGGTCTCCGGACGGCCGACAGGTGGCCCTCGCGTTCGGGCCGGCGGAAGTGCGCCTCCTCGAGTCGATCAGCGGAAAGGAACTCGGCCGCCTTCGCCCGGCGGAACACGTCTCGGTCGTCCGCTGGTCGCCGGACGGAAAGCGGTTGGCGCTCGGTTCCCGGAAAACGCAGGTCTGGAATCTCGAAGCCGAACCGCGCAAAGAAACCGAATGGCCGCACCCCGGCGTCGTCTACGGTCTGAACTTCAATCGCTCCGGCAGCCAGGTGGTGACCGCCTGCGAGGACAACCTGGCCCGCGTCTTCTCCGTCGCCAATACCGCTTCGACCAGGCCGGTGCTTCCTCCTCTGGAACATACCCCCTTCTTCCGGAACATGTGGTCCCTCCCGGTCTTTTGCGATCAGGACCGCAAGCTGGTCACGATCCTGAAAGAGGGGCGGACACCCGGGCTGTGGACTCTCGCGGCGGCGGGAACCGTCGCCAACCCATGGAAACTGGGGCCGGACTTCGACCGCGCGCTGGATGTCAGCCCCGATGGACGCTGGATCGCCGCGGCCGGTGTCGCTCAGTGCGCGCTCGTCGGCGTCGACGGGACCGTCGTCAATCTGCCGCACCGCAATCACCTCCATCACGCCGTGTTCAATCCGACTGGCCGCTCCCTGGTCACCCTGAGCTACGAGGGGATCGCGCGGGTGTGGCCGATGGACATGCTGAAGGAAAAGCAAAGTCCCGCCCCTTCCGTCATTCCCCAGCAGAACACCTATGCGCATGGCTGGTTCTCGCCGGACGGGGTGGCGCTGGCGATCGCCTCGAACGGTCAGGTGGTCGTCTGGGAGCAGGCGCCGGAGTCGGCACTGGTCGGACGTGTCGACTGGCAGGGATACGTCTGGCACCCGCGGATCAGCTTCGACGGCCGGTTCGTCACCCCCGGCGTCCTGCACGAGACCTCGTTCAACCCCAAGGCTCGCGGCGGACTGCTGTCGGTCGCCAGCATGGCCGACGGTCAGCCAGCCGGCCCCCCGATCCTGCTCCCCGGACTCCTGTATGACTCGTGCATCAGTTCGGACAACCGGTCCGTCGCGGCGGCCATCGTGAAGGGCTCAACCGCGCTCCTGGGGGTCTTCGACATCGCCACCGGCGAACCGCTCTTTCCCGCGGTTCCGCTCCCCGCTCTCCCGGCGAGCATCGACGCTCATCCCCATCAGCCGGAAGTGGCAGTCCTGTGCCAGGACGGCCAGCTGCTGCTGATCGATGCGAGGAACGGGCAGACGCGGCAGGCGCTCAACCATGACGGACATCATGCTGGGGCGATCTGGTCGCGCGTCCGCTACTCGCCCGATGGCGAAGCCCTCGTTTCCGTCATCACGGACAACCTGGTCTCCGTTCGCGAGTCCGCGACCGGCGCGCTGCGCTTTCCCGCCCTGAAGCCCGTGTCGCAGGGCGGTCCCTGTCGCACGATCGCGTTCTCGAAGGACAGCCGGCTGCTCGTCACCGGAGTCTGCGGCAAGAACATGGCCCAGGTGTGGGACCTGCAGACCGGCCAGAAGCGGGGGCGCGAGATGCCGCATGGCGGCGACTTCTACGGGTTGTGGTCCGTCGACTTCAGCCCCGACGGCCAGCGGGTCGTGACCGGGCACAAGGATGGTCGCGTGCGGATCTGGGACTGGCAGACGGGACAGATAATCGGCACCCCCATGCAGCATGCCGATGAGGTGTTCCACGCGACCTTCACGCCGGACGGACGCTACGTGCTGGCCGGCCCGCGCCGCAGCACGCTGCACATCTGGGACCCGGCCAGCGGCAAGCTGGCCGTGGCGCCGGTCCCGGAACTGGTCCCCAGCCGCGGCTCGACAACCCATGTCAGCCTCTTCGGCCACCGGGCCGTGGTCTCCGAAGAGGGACGGTGCTCGATCCTGGATCTGACCGAGTTGCTGAAGCCCCCCGTCGAGAGCGTCCCGTCGCTCTTGAACCGGGCGGAACTCGCCTCGAACCTCCACCAGCCGAACGGCGAGCAACTGCCTCTCGATCTGGAACAATGGAACACTCGGTGGGACGCCTACATCCGGACCCGCGAAGCCCCGGATCAGACGGCGGCATCCCTGGCGAAGGCCCTCGATGACGCGCAGTTGGAATCGCAGCGGCGGGTGATCATCGCCCGCGCCCTGCGACTGAATCTCCTCGACTCGCTGGTGCCGTTGCGGCCGAACGATGCGCGACTGCATCTCGACTACCTCGCCGAGATGACGAAGCGCGGCCGCAGCACTCGCGCGATGGTGTCGGCCGCCATCGCGGCGGTGAACTCGGTCCTTCGGACGACACCGGACGACCAGTCCCTGCAGCGCGAACTGGCTCGGCTGCGGATTCTGGAACTGGAGCCGACGAAGTGGACCGCTCTCGATCCCGTCGAGCTTCGCGCGACCTCCGGGTCTCCCTTCACAAAGCAGCCGGATGGGTCGATCCTGGCGGAAGGAAAGCCGGCCCCAAAGGATGAGTACACCCTCGTCGGGCCCAGCCCGCTGCCGCAGGTCGCGGCCCTGCGGCTGGAGGCATTGCCGCATCCCGGCCTCCCCGTGAGGGGCAGCGGACACGACTTCAAGGGGAACTTCTGCCTGTCGGAAGTGACGCTGGGGTTGCGGCGGAGCGATGGCCAGACCGCCCCGCTGAAGTTTCGCCTCGCGGCCAGTGACTACGTCCGTCCGCTGGACGTCCACACGCACGCCCCGGACGGCCCGTGGGGCGCGATCGACGGTCGCCCGTCGACGCGGTGGGACGTCTACCCTCCCGTGACGCAGCCGCACTGGCTGATCCTGGAACTGGACACCCCGTGCGAAGTCCAGACGGGCGAGCAGCTCGTCGTGAGCCTGCAGTTCCTGACCTCGTGGGGGGAGGCACGCCTGGGTCGGTTTCGGCTCTCCGTCAGCGATGAGCCAAGGGCCGTCGAGAAGCAGATTCTGACCAGTGCCGTTCAGACCAGTATCCTCAGCCGCGATGAGGCTCTCAGCGCGCTCGACCTGGTCCACAGGAAAGATGCCGCCGTCATCGAACGACTGGGAGCCCCCGACAGGGCGGAGTCCCTCACGCTCGCCGAAGAGCTGCTGCTCGCGCAGGCCTGTTTCCGGGAGGGGAAGACGGACCTGGCGGAGGCGACGGGCAAGCGTGTGCTGGAGCGCGGGGTCCACGGGATCCCGCACCGCGAGCTCTGGTCCCTCTACGTGGATGTGGTCACGCGCGCCAGCGGCATCGCGGCCTCGGACCTGCCGCTCGATCCGACGAACGAGGAGGTCGCCCTCGCCCGCTGGAACCAGGAGATTCATGCCGCACCAACTGCAGACAAGTACCGCGCCCGGGCGGTCCTGCTGACCCGGCTGCGGCAGTGGAGCCAGGCGGTCCCGGACTTCCTCAGCGAAGTGCCGCTCCGCGCGCGGGAGGCCGCCCGCGTCTCGTGGATGCGGGCCGGTCTGTGTCACCTGATGGCGGGTGACGAAGCGGGTTATCGCCAGCATTGCGCCCTCCTGTTGAAGGAGTACCAGAACTCCACGAACCTCGATGAACGCGAAACCCTCGTGAAGCTCGGCCTCCTTCTCCCGGGGGCTCTGCCGGTCTCCGACCTGCCGATCGACGGACTCCATCAGTCGCTGAAGACCTACATGCCGACCTACCGATCGCATCCGTGGGCGGCGGCCATGTGCGGACTGGCGGCGCTGCGAGCCGGAGACACCCCCAAGGCGCTCGAATGGCTGGACAAGGTCGAGTCTCCGCCCCCGCCGCTCGTCTCCCACATCCTGCTGATTCGAGCCCTGGCCGAAGAGGAGCAGGGGCATCACGAAGCCGCCGTGAAGGCGCTCACCGCGGCCGAGGCGTTGATTCCCGCGGAGCTGGAGCTGGCCGGTTCCCCGCTCGGTCCCGGCGAGGAACCGCTCTCGGAGAAGGCGGTGGACCAGGACGCCCTGCTCTCCGAACTTCTACGGCGGGAAGCCTCGCAGCGGATTCGCGGGACAGTCCGGCGGCTCCCCTCCGGGCAATCGCTCGAAGCCGAGCTCGCGAGCCTCGCGCTCGCCGGCCGGTGGCCAGAGGCGACGCTGACCGCCCTGCAGATTCTCGACCAGGATCCCACCTCCCGCTTCAACATCACCCGGGTCGCGGCGCTCCAGGGGCTCACCGGAGACACCGACGGCTACCGCAAGCTGTGCTCGAGGGTGGTGGAGCAGTTTGCGGACACCACCCGTTTTGAAGTCGCGGACACCGTCTGCAAAATCACCCTGCTGCTTCCGGACTCGCCGCATCGGGACCGTCTGCCGGTCAAGGTGCTGCGGGAGGCCCTGGAGCGGGAGACATCGGGTGACTTCCCCAAGTGGGGCTGGGCCGGCCTGGGGCTGGTCGAGTACCGGGATCGCCGCTTCCAGGAGGCGATTGCCTGCTGTGAGAAGTCGCACGTGGCGAGTCTGCGGGAGGGTGCTCCGGCGGCGCTGGCGTTCGTCATCGAGGCGATGTCGTGGCACGAACTCAAGGAGGCTGCCAAAGCGAAGGAGGCTCTCGCCAGGGCGACGGCAATTCTCGAAGCCGGCCGCGTCCGGGAAGGAGCCACGAAGCCAGCCGCGCCTCCCACGACAATCGAATACGACCTCCTCGTCGCAGAGGTCCTGTGTCGCGAAGCCGAGAAGCTGATCGAAGCCCCGCCGCGCTAAACCGGCACCTCTAACAACGTCCCCGCCGGCACAGCCCCCGCTCGCTCAAACCCAACGTGCGACGGCCGCTGGGGTCAAGGGGGTCTCACCCCCTTGCCGCCGGAGGCCTCTTCCCTGAGGAACCGTGGCACACCACGGGCACCCCCTTTGTGCAACCGGCGCCGAAAACTCCCCACCCGCCCTGACATCCTCGCCGGTTAGATAAGGGCCATCCGGCACCCAGTCCGCGTTTGCACACACCCTCCTTCAGACATCCCACGACGGTCAGGCCTCCGGCGGGCAAAGGGGCGTTGCCCCTCTGCACTCCCCACCAGGGGTTACCCCCTGGACCCCGGTTCTACAGGATCTCCTCAATCACCCGGCCACGACTCAACGGATGCGGACGACCCTGCGCATCCAATACCTCCGTCTCCGGCAAAAATCCCAAACAATGAAACATCGTCGCATGCAAATCCCGCGGCTCCACACGCCCCGCCAACGGAAACGCCGCCTGACCATCCGACCGCCCATGCACCACGCCCCCCCGCACTCCTCCCCCCGCCAACGCCACGGAAAAACAATGACCCCAATGATCCCGACCCGCCCGCGCATTGAACTTCGGCGTATGCCCAAACTCACCCACCCACAACACCAGCGTCTCGTCCAGTAACCCCCGCTCGGCAAGATCACTCAACAAAGCGGAATACGCCTGATCCATCCAGGGCATCAGGAACCGCTTCAAGAGATCGTTGTGCCGGTCATGCGTGTCCCACCCGCCCCCATTCGGCTCCCCATCCACACGGCACCAGTTCACCTGAATCAGAGAAACCCCCGCCTCCACCAACCGCCGAGCCAGCAGCACGCTCTGCGCCCACCGCGTCCGCCCATACCGATCCCGCGTCGCCTCACTCTCCAGCGAAAGATCAAACGCCCTCCGGACCCCCGACCCCACCAGCAGCTCCAACGCCTGCTCCGACTGCCGGCTGAAGTCCGCCGCCGCCGCAGACCCATCCACCCCGTCGAGATGAGGATGCAGCTGCTCCAGCAACGAAAGCCGCTTCTGCAGCCGCCCCGCCGGAATCTCCGAAGGCAACGACAGGTCCGGCACGTTGAACCCCGCCTGCGATGGATCGCACGTCAGCAGCCACGGGTCGTACTTCGGCCCCAGGATCCCCCCCGTCTGACCGGGCCACACCACCTCCCCCACGTTCGCAATCCGGTTCGGAATCGTGATCGCGGGAGGAATCCCCAGCCGCTCCTCGCGACGGACGTACTTGTTCGCCGCCCCCCAGTGCGGAGCCAGGTTGGGGGCCTTGGACACCGCGTTCTCGGAGCTCGGCGGCACATGCGGCACGCCGGTCATCATGTGGTACCCGCTGGAGGAATGGGCGTTGTCCCCCGTCACCATCGCCCGCAGGACCGCAATCTTGTCGGTCAGCTCCGCCGTCCGCGGCATCAGCTCGCCAATCTCCAGCCCCGGCGTCCGGGTCGAAATCGTCCCAAAGCCCCCCCGGATCTCCTCCGGCGCCTCCGGCTTCGGATCCCACGTCTCGTGCTGCGGCGGCCCGCCCCCCAGGAAAATGACAATGACCGACTTCGCCCGCCCGAACGAGCCCGCCACCCGCGGCGCCACCTCGACCCCCGCCCCGACCTTCACTCCCGCCCGACCATCCCGACGACTCCCCCCCGCCGCTCCGGCCCCGGCCCCCGCCGCCATTCCCGTCAGCCCGGGCAGACCGAGCGCCCCCAGCTCAATCCCCCCGACCCGCAACCACTCGCGACGCGACCAACCGGGCTGCTGAAAACCGAGCATGCCATCGTTCCCTGTCGAATTCCGGGCCAGTCCCGGACCACTATCGAGTCCCGTCCGCACCAGAACGGTCCGCCCTCTCCCATTCGCAACCCCACACCAGCCCGAAGCGCCAGCGAGGGAAACCCCCAAGCGCCTCCGGCCACTCAGACGCAAACAGGCGAGCCGAAACGGCAAAACGAAAGCATACCCCAGCCACCGAGCAAACGCATCAGCAATCCGTGATGCATTCCCGCACGGGCGGCCCAGCGGACCACCGAGACACCTCCAGCTCGATCCCCCCCGGGAGGGCGAGGCTCCCGCCGAGCCGCAATCCAGGACCGACCCCCGTAGCCCCAGACCGCCCCAAATCGAAGGCCCGCGGCCTCCACGCCAACGGCATCCAACACTCCAAGCTCAGTCTGGCCCCCCCACACCAGCCCGAAGCGCAAGCGAGGGACAACGTCTGAACTCCCGCACTCGCACTTCGAGCCAGTGCGACCTGGACCGCGTCCGGCGCCGGTCCTCAAACAGCCCCGGGCCTCCACGCCAACGGCGTGAAACAACGCTAGCCTGGGGCAACGCCCCAGGTGGACCGCCCACAGGATCGACAAGCCCTGAAGGGGCGCAACAACGATCCGAAGACGGTCTTTCGCGCTACGCTCGGGATCTCCGGGACTCGCAAATGGACCACGAAACGCTCCCGGCTAACCGCCCGCCCGTCCCCCCGTCACCATCCCTCCGTGCCCCCCGAAAGCCGCTACACCTTCACCGACTACTCCCCCGACTGGCCATCCGCCTTCGAGCGGGAGTCCGCGCGCCTCCGCTCGCTCCTGGCGGACGAGCTCGTCGAAATCCACCACTTCGGCAGCACCTCCGTCCCCGGCCTCGCCGCCAAGCCCATCATCGACATCCTCCCCCTCGTCCGCCGCCTCGCCGCCGTCGACGAACTGACCCCCAAGCTCCAGGCCACCGGCTACCGCGCCTGGGGCGAATACGGCCTCCCCGGCCGCCGCTTCTTCACCCGCGACCACGAAGGTTTTCGCAGTCACAACATCCACATCTACGAAACCGGCTCCCCCGGCGTCGAGCGCCACCTGGCCTTCAGCGCGTACCTACGACACCACGAAGCCGCCCGCCAGGAGTACGAAGCCCTGAAACGCGAAGTCTACGCCCGCCACCCGGCGGACATCGTGGCATACAACGACGGGAAGGATGCCCTGATCAAGCGGCTGGAGGTCGTGGCGGTGGAGTGGTGGCGACGAAGAAGCCGCTGACTTCCCGGCTCGCGCCCCTTCCGCAGCCCGGGTGGCACTGCTGGTGCTCTGACCAGCAGTGCTCCGTTCAAGTTGGATGTCCAATCACTGCTGGCCCAAAGCTGCCAGCAGCGGCACCCGGCGCTCATCAAGCGGCTGGAGGTCGTGGCCGTGGATTGGTGGCCGCGGAGAAACCCGTGGCTCTTTTGGTCGTGCGCCCTGCGCAGCCGAGCCGCGTTGTGAGACAACGCAAAGACGGCGTCCCTGTCCGACTCTTTCCCCCGTTGTCCGAAACCGGATGCCATTCTGCTCCCCGCCAATGGCAAATGTGCGGCTCAAGTCGAATTCGATCTTGGGAGTGGCTTACTACCGCCAAGGCAGCTCGCCGAATCGACTGCTGGCGAACGTCAATGCGATATCTTGGGTGGCCACCAAGCCCGCGTCCCTTTTGATAGCGACCGCGTCACCCCAACTGCCCATTTCAGTGGCACGCCCAATCCACTGCTGGTACAGTTGGCAGCATCGCAATCTAGTAGGGCCACAAAATGACTCGCGAAATCATCGTTACAGATCTCACAAGATTCACAAACGGCAACATTGTCTGCACTGCAGGGGTCGATTCTGCAACCGGGATGTGCATCCGCCCAATGCCTTACCTGCCGACATCAGAATGCGTGCGTCTGAATATTCTTCCCGGAGCAAAGCTGACCGGAAACTTTACTCTATCTCAAGAGTGCAGTGGTCCTCACCAAGAAGACCACAATTACGACAAGCTCACATTTCACGGCCCGTCGACATCTGACGAATTCAAAATGGCACTGCGGGCCTCTCTATTCTCTAGTGTTTCAGAAGGATTTGAGGTCGACCTGCCCCCCGGGCAAAAGTGCCTTCCACCGAAACATATTGGGCCGCGGTCTATAATAACCGTTTCAGTTGCCCCAAGACACATCCAAATTATTGACGACGCCTACAAGGCGGGCAAGATAAAATTGAACTTCACGGACAACTCAGGCCAAGAATTTCGATTCCTACCAATTACTGATCTAGGGTTCCACAATTACGCCAGCGACGCAAAGCGGAAAACGTCACTTGACACAGTAAACAGCCTCATTCACACCCAGAAAGAAGTTTACGTACGAATCGGACTTTCTCGCGTGTACACAGCCCCGAACGGAGTCGAAGGATACTGGCTCCAGGCAAATGGAATCTACACGTTCCCCGAATTCAACGAACAAATCCGAAGCTACCGCTAATTTAATTGTCATCGCAGATGTCGAACCGAGAAGTCTTTCCAGTGCCCCTGGAGATACTCTGCCACAAGTCTGCGATGACAGTGATGTGGCGTATCTTCGCTGCAAAGCAAGCAGGAAGCGTCGAACAGTTCTCGCGGCAACACCTCCTCAATGCGGCGATCCCGCATCAACTGCAAAAACTGCAGTTCATAAGCGGCCCACGAGATCCTCTTCTTCTTGTACGCATCAAGCATACCTTCAAGCGGGGCTAGATCCAAGAGATGGCTGTACTCAATACCTGCCAAATCTTTCAAAAAAAAGCGTAAATCGTCACGCTTCGCAAACCCCGCCAACTGCGAAATATTATTCAACCTGACATCTATCAGCCTCTTTACGCCGGCGTCTCGAAGTGAGTTGAAAAAGTGCTCGGCACTCTTCTTGGTAAACCCAATAGTCCACAACCTGCGTTCTACAACTGTCATTACTCGGTCCCTTCCGCCCTCATGTCTTGGCTTGCGTACGCAATACGGTCGGCCTGCAAATCATAGGCACGCTCAATCAAGTCGTCCACAGGAACGAACAGATCCCGCTCCGCAATGCCTACCGCCTTCAATAGACGGCGTTCCGCCTGCGCGTTCGACTCCACGGTGTCCTGATTAATAATATGCCGAATCTCGATATCCAAGCCGCGCAGCTCACGAGACACAAGAATCATACGGTGACAGGTGATCGGATCACGCTCCGCACACAACAACGCGATGCGATAGCCTTCGAGCCCTCGACAAACGCGATCCATGCCACTTCGGAAGAGTGGTAGCTCACGAATCCGATCGTACCTCGCCTGTCCGCCCACGTAGCAAGACTGTTCGACGCGCCGTGCCCCCAGCTCCTTGCCCAGAAATACGTACTGAATTGCGCATTCCCGCAAGTGGCTTGAGAGCTCAGCCTGACAGAACTGCTGTAGTCGGCTGGATGGCTTCGACCGAACGTCTACCACTGCCGTGACATCATTCTTCCACAATAGCGAAACAAACTCACCCAAAGACCGAGTAGAGTGGCCTACGGTAAACAGTACTTGCCTACTTGAGTTTTGCATCGCCTTCAATTTCACGATACGTTTTGCAAATCACTTCCCAGGCGGCTTGAATTGCTTCTTGGAAACCGAATAGGCGCCTTGCGGAAGAAACTCCTTGTACGTCTCCTGCGACCGCTCCAGGGCTTGCTCAACACCCACACTGTGGTTCAACCACTTCCTCAGATGCTCGTGCCTCCCTTCGGCACTTTGAATCACAGCACTCCAAGGCATAGCTCGAATCTCGAACGGCTCATCGCGAGGACTAAGTGTCGTCCATCGAGGCAAATGTGTTTGATTCGCCCGCGAGTGAATGCCTTTATCAAGATCGTCGCTAATCACGACAAAAACCCAACGAGTTCTATGCTTGTCAGCAAAAGGAGAGTGGACGATTGCCTGGGCATAGTCTTCAATCTGCTGATGCTCTTTATGGCCAACCAGAACACCGGGCCGCTTAATCTCTACGACCAGAAATTCGTACTCATCGGGACGACGCTCCTTGAACTGACGCCAGAGCATGAAATCAGGTATACGATTTAAGCTCTCCGGGGTCTTTTCTTTCTTCTTGTTGTACTGGGAAATCATCTCGCGGCAGTCGGTGTCTGTGACAGTTTGCTGCAGAGCGTCACGGCGGAGTATTCCGACATGCCGCTCAAGAACCGTCTTCATGTCTTCATCATCTGTGCCAATTGCATATTCTTCCCCAAAAAGCCAAGTGTTCGGCAAAAGTAATTTTTGCAGCTCTGTTCGCTCGCGGATCGTTCTCTCAAATGGATCCAAATACACAACCGCTTTGAATAGCTTGAGAAATTCAAGGCGTTGTGCCACCCTATGCGCCGCATCCACTATCTTCGACAGCGGCATGTCATCAAGCAGCGCCGCGAACCGTTTTGCATCGTGATTCGGCAATCTCAAGACTTCGCGAATAATTCGCCCAACATTGGACGGATTGCGACTCACCCCTTCCTTTATCATTCGAAGTAGTAACTTGCGGCCGTCGACCTCCATTCCGTCGTTAAAGCTTGGCAAATTTCTGCTAACATTGACAGCACAAACATCAAACACTCGCCGTTCGATTGTCTCGATACCAGAAGATGGCCTGTTCCTGTATGGATAGCTGCCCTCGTCTTTCAATTTCTGAATCGCATCGGAAGCGCGGTGCTTACGGAGCCGCTGGTAGTAACTGCGAATCTTAGAGGTAATGCGTTTCGCGATATTTTTTCGATCAGCGTCTTGAGACGCCTCAAATGTTTGAAGAAGATTCTCGTTGTGAAGCTCATCAAACAGACAACTTTCAACAAAAATCGTGCCTTCGTCGCCTGATCGATGAAAATTGTCGCTTAGACGGTGCAACGATATTCCAGACGATCCACAAAGGAATACCTCTCGATGATGCTGAGGAGTGTTCCAGTGAAACGCGCGTATCGTGACGTCGTAAGACTTCCCGCCGTGACCGACTTCAAGATGACAGATTGTCCTCTTATTTTTCAGGGCCTTGGTGGGATCAATACGTATTCCGTTAAAATGAAGCTCCCTTTCCGGGTGAACAAGGAGCGAGGGCGCGAAGCGCGCCGCTATCTCAGCGCGGGCGCCTTGCGAGAATATCTCTGTGAACGTTTTCCGAATATCCGTGATTGTTACGTGGCAACCCGATGCCGCAATCTTGTCATCTTCACATTCGTCCCCTAGATAGAACGGATCTCCCCGGCCACTTGTGCCTGTTATTTCGTAAGAGCGAAAGCGCTTACCCGTCTTGTAGGCGAACTTCCAAACCACGGTCCGACCAACTGCCATCGCTTTGTGACGGCCCTGGCCAAGTCGACCATGGAGTGGCAGTCCCGTCCGGGAAGTGCGATCAACCTTGCTGCTTTCGCCCAGATTCTGAAAGGCAGTGGCCGCGTTGTCGTACTCCAGACCTCGCCCGTTATCGACAACTTCTAGTTTCGTCAGCTCATCGAGTTTGCCGCGGCTCAACCGTACATCGACAACGATTGCCTCTTCATCAAAGGCATTCCAGATGAGTTCTTCGAGGGCCTCGTAGATGGACGCCTGCGACAGACGATTCACAAAGTCTGACTTGGGATGGAGTTTTAGACGCCGGCCCATCATGGTCGCCTAGAAAAGAAGGGGAGGTCATCTTCGCATGTGAACAGGTGTACCACAGATGTTCATTCGCGGCAAGAAATCTGAGGTGGCACAGCTCGGGCCGCACACTCTGGCGGCGGGGTGGCACTGTCGATCCTGCGTGGCACGGCCCTGCGAGCCGTGGCAAGTTACGTTGGACGTCGCCCTCACGGTTTGATCGTAGGGGAAAGGGGATCCCTCAACATCCCTCCCTAAGTCGGCCACCGTCCGTTTCCAACGGTTCGACATGGAAGTGCCTCCGGCGGCCAGGGGTCGAAACCCCTGGACCCCAGCGGGCGATTGACGTTGGGTTGCGCAGCGGACAGCCGTCCGCCGGCACGTCATCAGAGCTCCGGGAACCCAATCCCCCGCAAATAGCCAAACGTCCCGTCATAGAACTCCGCATTCCGCGTCGGGTCCGCCGCATCCCCTTCCGGAACAACCACGACCATCCCCTGCCGAGCCCGGGTCAGCAGGACCCGGTAAGCGTTCTTCTGATGCGCCTGCCGCTCCCCCTTGTGAATCCGCTGCCACCGATTCCCGACAAACGACCAGTGCCCCCACCCGGCCCCCGTCCGCCGAAAATCCGCGTCCCACGTCACGCACGTCCAATCGAGCTCCAGCCCCTGCACCTGAAACTCCGTGACCACGTCTTCAAGGTAGTACGACGAACGGACATCGTCCTTCCCACCCAGAAACCAGTGCACCGGATCCACCGCCGTCCGGACATCGATCGCATGCGGCTTGAGCCGCTGCGCCTCCGAAGAAACGACAATCCCATACCGCTCTGACCCGCGGGCCCGCTCCCGCAGCCAGTCCTTCGCCCGGGCCAGATCCCGCGTCAGAACGATCGGAAACCGCTCCCGGACCTCCTCCAAAGTCCGCCGCGCCCCATCGAGATCCAGATCCAGCACCTGCTTCACCAGCCGCGACACATTCTCCGACCGGAATGACCGCATCGAAACCGAGAGGTGCAGATCCTCCTTGAGCGACACAAACAGCTTCGGACGAATCGCCTCAATCTGCTCCGCCGCGGCGTACTCGCTGTCGGTCAGGTGCCCGGAGACATAGACCCGCCAATGCGGGAACGCCCGCTCAACCGACGCCAGCCACTCCCCGATCCCCGCCTCACCCGTATTGATCTCCTGCCCACCCCCGACCAGGCAGACAATCACCGCCCAGTCCGAATGCCGGTCCATGCTGGAGATCAGGAACTCAGGCTCCGAGTGAGCAAACGCCGCAATCCCCTTTTTCCGCTTCATGAAGCTCGCGGTCTGCTCCAGATTCCAGGCCCGCTGAGCCTCGTCAAAGATCGCCACATGCTCAATCGGCGGCCGCTCCTGATCCCGCAGACACTCGTCCCGGAAGTGGTGGACGTCCTGGATGAACATCTTCACTTCGCTGGCCGCCTGCCCCTTCTTGATCGTCCGCCCCTGCTCCCGCTCGCTCCGCACCTTATCCCGCGTCAGAGCCTCCCGCAGGATCTTGACCAGCGGCCCATTCCCCGACAGGAACACGCTGTGAAGCGCGTCCTCCTTGTCGATGTGAGTCGTAGCCACGTCGAGCCCCACCAGCGTCTTCCCCGCTCCCGGAACGCCAGTCACAAAACAGATCGCCTTCTGCGACTTCTCCCGCGCCTCCTGAATGATCTCCGCGATCGTGTTCGTCGTCGAAGTGAGGTTCTTCGCCCCCGCATCACTTCGAGAGATCTCCACGACCGAGTGCCCGCGATAGAGCGCCGTCGCCGCCTCAATGATGGTCGGAGTCGGACAATACCGCCCCGTCTCCCACGCGGTCGCCACAATCTCCGGCCCGCGAGCAAAGTCCAGCACCCGCTGCATCCCAACCGCCAGCGTCTCCCGATTGCACCGCAGCGGCTCCAGCAACCGGTCCCTGTGGCTCGCGACCTCCAGCCCCGCCGGATCCGCAGCCGCCTCGGTCGCCACCAGAATCGGCGCAATCACCAGCGTATGACTCGGCTCATGAAAGTTCTTGAGGTCCAGAGCGTAGTCGCACACCTGATCGACAGCCTGCGCCGGATACTTCGCCTCTCCCACCTTGAACTCAATAACAAACAGCACCCCACCCGCCAGCACCACGGCATCCACCCGCCGCCCCAGCCGGGGGATCGAATACTCAAAGTAAAGATGCCCGGAGACCCCCAGCCGCGCAAACGCCTCCTTCAGGATCGCGATCTGCTCCACCCAGGCATCCCGCTGCTCCACCGTCAGTGGAAACGAGTTGGCCATGGCGATCGCGCCCACAACTTCATCGGTCCCCCGCAGGCAAAACCCGGCGATCGTGTCGGCAAAGTAGAAACGACTCAACGGTCGAACATTCATCGATCGGCCCAAACCACCTTTTCTCGCGCAACCCACACCAGCGCGGCCCAGCCAGGTTGGCAAACGACGCCCGAACGGGCAACCACAAGAAGCCTGTACTGCATCGACTTCACTTGGGGTCGGCCGGCGGCGTCGCCTCAATGACGCCGCCGTCCCAGACGATCTTGCACTGCGGCAACAGGGCCGCGAGCCGGCGGACGCCCGCTTCCGTCACCCGGGTCTTGTCCAGCGTGAGATAGGTCAGCGTCTTCATCCCCTTCACGTGCTCCAGCCCCGCATCGCTGACCTGGGTCCCTCCCAGCCAGAGCGCGTGCGCATGCGTGCAGCTCACGAGATGGGCCACCCCGGCATCGGTGATCGGGTTGTTGGCCAGGTAGAGTTCCGTCAGGCAGTGGGCCGACGGGGCGTTCTTGACCCAGGCGAGCCCTTCGTCATCGAGCCGCGTCCCACACAAGTCGAGCAGCCACAACCCGCGACAGCCCAGGAACCGGGCCGTGTCCCGGTTGGCCAGGACCGGGTTCTCCGCCAGCCAGATATTGACGACAAAGAGGGGCCCATTCGGAAGCTCGCTCCCCCGCTTGTACTCCTTCCCGTCGCCCAGGACGACTTTGCCTCCGATCGACATCACGAACTCGGCAATCTCGCGTTCCGCCTTGTCACCCAGGGGATCGCCCACCGGATTCATCGGTTCGTTGCCCGTGACATTCATCGCGGCCTCGGCCGGGACCGGTGCGATGGCAACAGTGGCCGGTCCTTTCTCTCCCGAGGCAGCGGCTCCCGTCGGAGCGACACCGGACACTCCCGAACCCTGGACCACCTTCGGAGGCGTCGACGTCCCCGCCCCGTTCCCGCGACTGAGGACGATCCCCGCCAGCAGAAGGAGGGCCGCGGATCCGAGAATCGCAGCGAGCAGCAGCCTCTTCCGCCGCGCCGCCAGCGGCGGACCGGCCGCGGCCCGGGACACGGGCCGCGTCTCGGCCGCCTCCTGCATCTCACGGAAGAGGCTCGTCAGCTTCGTATCGACCGGCAGGCTGGCGACAGTCTCGGCGAGTTCCGGCGCAACACCGGCCACCTGCGGGCGGCTTTCGAGGTCGGCAATCACCTCCGCCATCGACTGGTAGCGCTCCTCGACCTTCTTGGCCACCATCCGCCGGAACACGGACTCGACCGCCTCGGAAATCTCGGGACGCAACGCGCGGAGCGAGGGAATCGGCTCTTCCCGATGAGCCAGGAGGCGGGCCATGAGCGTGTCGCCGCCGTAGGCGGCCGTTCCGGTCAGCAGGTAATACAGCGTGCAGCCGAGGCTGTAGATATCGGCCCGGGCGTCGGCGAGCTTGGTGTTTAGTGCCTGCTCGGGGGCCATGTAGTCGACGGTCCCCATGACCGTGCCGGTGTGCGTGAGCTCCGCCTGCCGTGACGCATCGCCGTGAATCCGCGCCAGCCCCATGTCGAGGATCTTGACGGTCCCCTTCTGGTCCAGCAGCAGGTTGGCCGGCTTGATGTCCCGGTGGACGATCCCTTCCGCATGGGCCGCCGCCAGACCCCGGGCCGCCTGCAGGACAAAGCCCACCGCTTGATCGACCGCCAGCGGCCCGTCCCGTTTCGTGAGGGCCGCCAGGTCCCGCCCCTCGACATATTCCATCACCAGCAGATGGACGCCGTTCACCTCGTCCGCGTCGTAGGCGGTGACAATGTGGGGATGATTAAGCCGGGCCGCCGCCGTGACTTCCCGCTCAAAGCGGGCCACGGTGGCCGGATCCTTCATGAGGTTCTCCGGCAGGATCTTGACCGCCACGATCCGCTTCATGCGGCGATGTTCCGCCTTGAAGACCTGCCCCATCCCCCCGGCCCCGATCCGCTCCAGGATCGTGTAGTTCCCCAGAACGAGGGCCTTTCCCTTGCCGCGGGCGATCTCCTCGACCTGAAACTTCGTCAGCCGCTTCTGTCGCACCAGCTCGCGCGCCAGCTCCTCGGCGTCCTGAGGATTTCGATGAGGGGGCAAAAACTCCTGGATCGTCTCCTGCGGCAGAACCCCGCTCCCCGCGAGCAGCTCAACGAAACGCTCGATCGAAAGCGGCATGGTCCCCTGCCTCGCACCTGCATCGCCCGCCCTTCTGAACGCTCAGCTCTCCCCGATTCTTGTGGCTGCCACCCTCGTTTTCCAGTGCGGCCCTGCGGCCGGGTCGCAGCGGAGCGAAGCCCCCACCTCCGTCCCGCCCTCCAGTTGCACAAGAATTCTCCTTGCTCATGCATCGGCGATGCAATCAACCTTCATAGCGCCGGGTGCTCCCCCCTGTGAAATTTGTGATATCCAGGCAGGCGCAAACCCCTTCACTTTTTCAGCAGGTACTTCTCAAAAAACGCATTCGCCTCCGCCCCGACATTCGCCCCCTCATCACTGTGCCGCACGGTGCACTCCACCTCCAACTCGTCCATCCGCTCCTTGAGCTTCAGCCCGAAGTTGATGTGATGAATCCCCGTCCCCGGCCGAGCATCCGCCGCCACCGGCCCCCGCGGTTCGTTGTAAAACGCATAGACCGGCGGATCGTCCTTCGTGAGATAGGTGATCGGCGACATCTCCCGGAACTTCGCTCGCGCCCCCTCGGTCTCGATCTCGCTCGTCTTGATCCCATAGAAGCCCTCCAGCGCCGGATGCCGCGCCGCCGCATCACCCACCCACTCCCGGATGACATGCGGGTCATACGAACTTTGTGCCCCCATCACCGCCATACAGCTCAGCCGCGTCGACTGCCGCAGCACAGGATCGGGATCCTCCGGCTTCGCCAGATCGTCATGAAACCCGATCCACAGCGAAGTCCCCGCCCCCGCCGAACCCCCGATCGCCCCGATCCGCTCCGGATCGATGTTCCACTCCTTCGCATGCAGCCGCGCAAACTGAATGGCCCGCGCACAGTCCATGAAATGCGTCGGAGCCGCCACCTCCGGCGAGAGGCGATAGTGAATCGCCATCAGCGAAATCTTCTTCTCGAGCAGCCGGAACAGGGTCGCCGGAATCGACGACTTGTCCCCCGCATGAAAACCCCCGCCGTGGATGTAGACCACCAGCGGCGTCGGCGTATCGGACTCCGCCTGCCACAGGTCAAACACCTGCCGCGCATGCGGCCCGTAGTGAGCATCCGCCATCTGCGGAGCGATCTTCTTCGCCCCCGCCCGCTGCGCCAGCACCGGACCACCCGCCAGAAACACCGCCGCCAGAAACGCCACAACCAAGACCGAGCGCCGCATCAACCACCCTCCCGACCCAAACCCCGTCAAAGGCAAAGCGAGCTCACAGTGTAGCAACCGCCAACCCGCCCGGCCGTCCCGTGCATTGACAGTCCCCGCCCCACCTGATGATCTGACGCCAGACATTCCGTCCCTCGTCACCAGGAACCTCCCATGAGCTTCGGACAGACCCTGCTTCCCGAATTCGACCAGGAGATGGCCGGCACGCGCAAAGTCCTGGAGCGGATCCCGGACGACAAGCTCGACTGGAAGGCCCACCCGAAGTCGAACACGATCCGCTGGGTCGGCACGCACCTCGCCACCATCCCCAGCTGGACCGGCTACACCCTCCACCAGGATTCGCTCGACGTGAATCCCCCCGGCGGCCCGGAGCTCAAGACCACCCCCGCCGCCTCCCGCCAGGAGATCCTCGACCGCTTCGACCAGAACGTCGCCCAGGCCCGCAAAGACATCGAGACCACCGCCGACGCCGAGTTCATGAAGCCGTGGACCCTCATCAACAACGGCACCAGGATCTTCACCCTCCCCAAAGCGGCCGTCCTGCGGTCATTCGTCCTGAACCACATCATCCACCACCGGGCCCACCTTTGCGTCTACCTCCGCCTCAACGACATCCCCGTCCCCGGCCTCTACGGCCCCTCCGGCGATGAAGACTGAAACGAGGCGACCATCCCCGCCCAGCGAGCCCCCCAGAGCCCATGACCTCCCGCGTCGTCTCCGAAGTCGAACACGGTTCGCCCCTCTACCGCGAGTGCGTCGCGCTCCGGCTGGCGGTCCTCCGCACCCCGCTCGGCCTCTCCTTCACGGAGGACGAACTCCAGCGTGAGTCTGCCAGCCTCCACCTCGTCTGCCACGACGGGCAAAACCTCGTCGGCTGCCTCGTCCTGGTCCCGCTCGCAGACGGCGAGATCAAGATGCGGCAGGTCGCCGTCGCCCCCGAAACCCAGGGCCGCGGCATCGGCCGCTCCCTCGTCGACGCCTCCGAAACGCTCGCCCGCCACCGCGGCTTCACCCTCATGACCCTCCACGCCCGCACCACCGCCGTCCCGTTCTACGAACGGCTGGGGTACGAGACCGTCGGCGACGAGTTCGAGGAGGTTACCGTTCCCCACCGGGCGATGCAGAAGCGGCTGTGAGGCCGCAGTCCGACGAGGGCAAGCCGATCGACGCTTGAACCGTTCCTCAACAGACGTGCCTCCGGCGGCAAGGGCTCGCCGCCCTTGACCCGCGGCTCTGGCTGGCGAGTCCTCGGACGCTGCGATCAGCGCTGCCGCGGCGACCTTGGCAAGAACTCCTCCCGGCTGACACGGCCATTCCCGTCCGTATCCCGCAGCTTGAAGAACCGCTCCGCCTCCGCCGGCTCCCGCCCCTTCCCGAACTCCTCCGGCGTCAGATCCCCACTCTTGTCCACATCCAGCCGTCCAAACTGCGCCGCCCGGTTCGCCTCCGAGTTCGCCCCACCACCACTCCCGGCCCCCGCCCCCGCTCCCTCGGGCGCCCCCGTCGCCGGAAGCGGAAGATAGTCGCAGTCCAGAATCATCTTCTCCGCGAGAGCCAACCGCAGCTCCCGCTCGACCGACGCCAGCCCCGGCGTGCCCACGAGGTTCTTGAGCTCCGAAGGATCCGCCTCCAGGTCATACAGCTCGTACACCGGCCGCGGGGTCGTGAAGTACGTCGCCGTCAGCTCCGCCGGAAGCGTCCCCGCCTCCTGCGCCGCCCTGGTCTGCGTCCATCCGGCCCCACCCGCAGAGTCGACCGGCGCATAGGGAATCCAAGGCGTGCAGTTGTAAATGAACTTGTACCGGTCACTCCGGACCGCCCGCGACAGGTCATAGCCGCTGTTGCTCATCCCCACGGTCACCGGCGCCGACCCATGCGGCCCCCGCTCCACGAACACATGCTTGCGAGGAGCATGCTCCTCCCCTTTCAGCAGCGGCAGAAAGCTGATCCCCGACATCTTCGGGTGCGGCTTCACCCCCGCCGCCGCCAGCAGCGTCGGAGCCAGGTCCTCCCCGCTCAACAGCTCCCGCGACTCCCCGCCCGCCTTCACGCTCCCCGGCCACCGGACGATCAGCGGGACATTGGAACCCGGGTCATACAGCGACCCCTTCCCATGCGGCAGCGCGGCACCATTGTCCCCCGCAAAGACGATCAGCGTGTTCTCCAGAAGCTTCCGCTGCGCCAGCACGTCCAGAACCCCGGCCACCGTCCGGTCCAACCGGTTCACCTCGCCGCAGTAATCCGCGAACTGCTCCCGCATCCCCGGCAGGTCCGGCCAGTGCGCCGGCAGCTTCAACTGGGCCGGATCAGGCCGCAGCTCCGCCGGAGGATCCCAGACATGGTGCGGATCGCTGAAGTTGGCCCACAGGAAGAACGGCTTATCGGCCGGCTTCCCCTCGAGAAAGGTCTCCACCGTCGCCGCCACCTGCCCGTCGGGACAGTTGTTCAGAAAGTCGACCCGATCCGCGAAGGTCTTGAGACCATGCTTCTCAAGGATCGCCGCAATGTCTCCCCCGGCCCGGCCTCCGCCGGGCCCGTCGAGGTGAAAGCTTCGCCCGCAGACGCCGGTGTAGTACCCGGCCTGCTCCCGCAGCAGTTCCGGGAGGGTGACTTCCTCGCGGGGCAACGGGGAGGAGAACCGCGTCATCCGCGTCGCCACCGGCGACCGCCCCGTCATCAGCGCCGCCCGCGATGGCACGCACTGCGGGCAGGCGGTAAAGAACCGATGGAACTTCATCCCTTCCGCCGCCAGCCGGTCGAGCGTCGGCGTCTTGACGTTCGGATCTCCGTAGCAGCTCAGGTAGGGATAACTGTGGTCGTCGCTGAGGAGCAGAAGGATGTTCGGCGCAGCGGCCGATGCGACGGACGCCATTGCCGCGCCGACGGCAACAACGAAAACGGACAGGACTCGGAACAAGCGCATGAGAGACTCCCGGATCGAGGTTCGCGGCGGCGACCTGCAGGGTATCGGTCTCCACGACGTTTCGGAATCGGCCCGGCGTCCGGGGCCGTGACTGAGCCACAGCATGAGTTACGCGGCAGAGCCATCTCGCCGCTCTGCAGGCTCCGGGTCAGAAGAGGCGGGAAACGCAGAGACACAGAGGACACGGAGAGGAAAGAGGCAGAGGCGGGATCGGGGGGCGGTGGGGATCGCCTCACTGCCTTCTCTCTGTGTCCATCCGTGTTCATCTGTGGCTCCCACGCTCTTCCGAAAACCCTTGCGAACGCCGGTTCTCCTGCCGTCCCTCTCCGTGTCTCTGTGTTTCAAAAACCCGAAGTCTGATGAACCGCAACGACATCGGCGCGGCTGAGCTGCGGACCTGCCCCTGGAAGGCGACGCGCGCCGTTCCCCGCACGGCGCACCCGTCAATCTTTGGCTCGCTAGCGGTCGATGCGAACCTTCGGCCGCGCCCGTTTGAACTCGGCACAGCCCGCGTCACTCACCGCCGTCTGGTCGAGGCTGACCGTCTTCAGGTTCGGAAGCCTCATCAACTCCTCCAGACACGTGTCGGTGACCTTCGTTCGCCCCAGATCCAGATACCACATCCCGCTCAGCGACGCGACCTCCCGCACCCCGGCGTCCGTCACCCCCGTTCCCCGCAGTCCCAGGACTCCGAGGCCGTCCAGCTCCGACAGTTTCACCAGGCCCGCGTCCGTGATGGCCGTCAACGACAGATCGAGTACGGTCAGCGTTCGGAACTGTCCCACCACGTTCAGCCCGATATCGGTGACGCGCGTGTTGGCGAGATTGAGGTCGGTGAGATGCTTCAGTTCGCGTAGCTCCTCCAGCCCCGCGTCCGTCAGTTGAGCGTTGCGGAAGTCGAGGACTTCGATGTTCACGAGGCGCCGCAGTTCCTTGACGCCGACATCGGTGATCAGGTGATTGCAGAGGTTGAGCCGCTTCAACGGCGTCAGATCGCCGACCGCTTTCATCCCCTCGTCGGTGACCTGCGTCTTCACCAGGCCCAAAGCGGTCAGGCTCGGAAGGTGTCGAAGTTCCTTGAGTCCGTCGTCCGTAATCCGGGTGTGTGTCAGCAGAAGATTGGCCAGAGTTCGAGATCCCCGGAGAGCGGCGAGCCCGGCATCGGTCGTTTGAGTCCCATAGAGATCGAGCGTCGTCAGGCGAGGGAGCGTCGCAATCTTCTTCAACCCGGCATCGCTGACCTGCGTCTCGCCGAGGGTCAGGACCTCCAGCTGCTCCAGCGTCAGGATTCCGGCCAGTCCCTCGTCCGACAGGTCAGAACCGTTGAGCGCGAGGGTCCGAAGCTTTGTGAAGGCAGCCAGATGTTGAAATCCCGCGTCGCCGATCCGGGTGGCTCGCAGATTGAGCGCGGTCAGGTCCTGGCACGCGGTCAGCTCCTTCAAACCCGACTCGGTGATCGCCGTGCTCCACAGATTCACCTCCTGCAGGCCCTCAATCGATGTCAGGAGATGAACGTACCGGTCGCTGAATCGCCGGCTCCCCTGGAGCGACACTCCGATGACCCGCCCGCTCAGGGGATCACGGGTCAGCTTCGCCCCCAGCAACGCCAACGTTTTCGGAGCTCTCGCGGCCTCGCTCTCCTCCTGCCCGATCGCAGCTTGAGCGACAAAGACCGTCAGCAGGGCTCCCCAGAGGATACGTACGGACACAATCGGCCCTCCAAGACTCCACCGCGCCGTCGCCTCGTTCAGGAGCGAGGCCCTTGCTGATGATTCTCCAGGGAGCTCGCAGAGGCAGCAAGAAACTTCATTCGCCAAACAGCCGTGAAGCCTTCTGCGCCGCTCACCGGGGTCCGGCGTTTGCAGCCAAGAGCAATCGGAAAGCCAGTTTCACCTTGGCCTCGAGATCGGTGCAGGGCAGCAGAAGCTGCAACCTTCTGTTGATGCAAACCGACTGCGAGGCCGATCCAGGGAGCCCGCCATGTCCGTCCCAACCCAGGAAGTCCTTGTCCGAGTCAACATTGCCCGCATGATCGCCAACGCCAAGGCCGCCGGAACGCCGCTCGACGATGCCGGCGCCCGGGACCGCCTCACCTCGTGGGGCTTCCGCCACTTCGGCCAGTTCTGGCGAGGAGACGAGGCCGCCCTGGCCCATCTCCATCCCGAGGAGGTCGATCAGGTCGACCCCGTCGAGGAAACGCTGAATGGTGACGACGGCGGGACGTTCGCCCAGAACCATCTCGGCCCCGGCGCCACGGAGTGGAAGGGCCCGCTCGAGTAGACGGATTGGTCGCTCGGTCCCGCGCCGACTCCGCTGTGCCGCTCCGGGCACCTTGAGATCACGTTCCCTTGTCCGGCGGATCGGGCGCCAACAGGAACTTTCCCTTGGGGGGGCTGACCGCCTTCCGGCCCAGATACACCTTCCCCGGAGTCGGCTCTTCGTCGATCTTCAGATCGAACTCCAACGCGGTCGCGCCCGGCCCGAGCGAAAAGTCGAACCCATCCTCACCCGTGCTGGTCCGGAACTCGAACGCAATCCGGTCCCGCGCGGCGTTCAGCTTTCCGACGTCCTGAATGTTTCTCTTGCCCCGCTTGCGTGTTTCCAGGTCTCCAAAGTTGGCAAGCTCCGTGACCTTGCCGTCCCGGACTGTGATCGTCCCGCGAAACGTCGCCTGATCGGCTGACGATCTCGTCCGGAGATGCCACTGGCCATCGGCATGCCAGATCAGGTACCGCGGTCCCTGCGCCTTCTTGGGGCCCAGGACCGGCCGGCCGACGGGATCGACCTGCAGGACATTCGCCTTCGCGTCATCGGGCTTCTCCTCCGGGCTCGCCGGGGAGCTAATCAAGAGCAGAGCCAGACAGACCGCCGCGTGCAGCCGGAAGCAGGACATTGGCCTTCTCCCGCGAGGAAGGAACCCGCACGGAATTATGGAGCGAGCATGGCTGCGCGAGCAATAGAGGTGGCGGCAGTCGGCTCCTTGCGGTGGCTTCGCCGATTGGTCGCGCCTGGTCGGCCGGGTCTTCTGCACACGCCACGATTTCATCGGTCGACCGGGGGTCCAGGAGCCTCACCCCTCTCTTGTCGGATACCGCCGTCAGGAGCAAGTGCCAGGCGCGGACAACGTGTGGCATGCCCCTCAGTCATCAACGGGGGTTGCGTCGCAGGCGGTGTGTTTTGAGGGAGTCTTCGCCACTGGTTCCCGAAGGCGGACGTCCTTCGTGGACCACGGTTCCTCAGGGAAGTGTCTCCGGCGGCCAGGGGCCGTACTGTGACTTTGGGGCCTTTGACACCGGCGGCCGTCGCACGTTGGGGGCGAGCAAGGGGAGCTGCGCCGGCAAGGACGCGGTCCGCGGTCGACCCGCGCACGGTCCGGCAAACAGGCCTGCTCATCGCGCCGGGAGCCCCTACGGCTTGAGATCGAAGGCGATCTCTCGTCCTTCCGCCGGAACACTCAGCTTGAGCGGGCTCTTTTCCGGAGACTGGAACTTCCGATCGATCGGCGGAATCTTTGCTGCCGGAGCATTCTCTCCCGGAATCGGACTCGAAAGCGGCGGCAACACGGTCACGGTGTAGTCCCCCAGGACAACCCCGGGGATTCGCGCCGTTCCCGTGTGATCGAGCGCTCCGCCTCCCCCTTCGCCCGTCTCCAGGTTATTGAGATCGACGTCGCCCGCTGTCACCGGCTGCCCGCCAAACATCACCTTCACGACGACGTCGGCCCGGCTCTTTCCTGAGTGCGGGACATGCTGTCCGCAACCCGCCGCCCCAATCACCAGTCCACCCAGGGCGACGATCACCCTCCGCCGGAACACCCACGCCGTTCGTCTCCCCATCTCGCTCATCCCATTCTCTCTCAGGCCATCCGCGCTGAGGCCCGCGGCCGGTCTTCGGATCGGCAGAAGGACCTCGACATCTCGCCGCCCGAACAACTCGCTGAAAACCGACGACACACGGACAACGCTCTCAGAACTCGCCGGGGATCGCGCCGTCGTCGATCGACGAGATCTTCAGCAGTGTCGGCATGTGCAGGCTTTCCGAGAGGAAGTGGACCGAGCCATCGGCGAACAGGGCCTCGATTCCACCGGTGTGATACGAGTTCAGAATGTAGTTGGCCTCGTAAGGGCTGTTGGCGCTCGACGGAGCCCCCTGCAGCCAGTAGCTGTTGATCGGATGCCGGACCGTCGTCAGGCCCCCGGTGTAGCCGCTGCTCGAGGTGATCGCGCTGACGGGGGTCGCGCCGTCCCAGGTGGTTCCGCCATCGCTGCGGACCATGGTGTTCGCGACGATTCCGTACCATCCGCCGAGCGCATTCGACGAGTTCTCCGTCCCATTCACCTGTCCCGACTGTTCGCCGACCAGCATTGCGTTGGACGAGCCGTCCTTGAAGTCGCGAAGCGACTTGGCCCGGAATCCGATCAGTCCTCCGTTCTCGCAGTAGTAGCCCCCCTGCACCTGACCGGCGGTGCACACGGTCGCGGTCCGGGGCGTCGCGGCCGGGTCCGGATAGGCTCCCGCGATCCCCACGTAGTCCATGAGCATGCTTCCGCCGGCATAGCTCGTGATCGTGGCATTGGGGCTTGAGTAGCCGTTCGGACTCGACGGGCAGACGAAGATCGGAACCTTCAGCGTCGCCAGGATCGGCTGCAGGCTGACGTGGCCGTAGAAGCTGCCGGCGGAGAAGTCGACCCGGTCGTAGCCCGCCTTCTGATCGATGAACGGAAGGATCCGGACGAACCAGTTCGCGCCGCGCTGGCCTCCCGTGGCTCCGATCGGAAAGGCCCCGTTCTGCTCTTCATAGTTGAACAGGGCCAGCCCCACCTGCTTCATGTTGTTCCGGCACTGCGACTGCCGCGCCGCTTCCCGCGCCTGCTGCACCGCCGGAAGCAGGATCGCCACCAGCACCGCAATGATCGCAATGACGACGAGCAACTCGATCAACGTAAACCCTCGACGAACTCGCATCTTGAACCTTTGCACTCGGAAGAACGGACGTGGAACGTGGGGACGAGAGAGCGAGCCTCCCTCCGGACCGGGCTGATGCGCCGTAGTCCGGAACCAGGTCCAGCAGGTTGGCAAACAGGAGGAAAATCCAGGCGGGAAACTTGGTGGGAAAGTCGTGGCGGGATGCCGACACTTTCAACAGTCGTTGCGACGACAGTACGCACGCCCGAGCGAGATCAGCATGCAAATCCAGGCCAAAGACTGGCGAAGGGCAGGAGAGCAAAGGACGGGCCACCCGGCTCGGTCTTCACGAGGCGCCCGCCCGCGCCGCCGCGATCCGGCTCCGGGTCACGCCGTTCTTCAACGGAGCAGGTGGTGAAGAAAGTGCCCGCGGTGCGCTCCGGGGGCAAAGGAGGGATGTGTTACGATTCCACAAACAGCTCCCCGCTCTGCGATGCGCCTGCTCGGGGCGGGAGCCGATCTGCGTGCGTTTCGCCGACAACCGTCCTGCCTGCGAAGCTTCCCCAGGGTTCGCTCCATGCCCCACGCTCTCCTGTTGCTCGCCCTGATGGCATTGGCCTCGGCGCTCGCCGGGTGCGGTTCCGCCGCCGGCAGTCTCCCGCCGCCGCAGCCCCCCAAGGTCACCGTCGCGACGCCGCTGTCGCGCGAAGTCCGCGACGTCGATGAATACACGGGACGGATCGAAGCCCCCGAGACCGTCGAAGTCCGGGCCCGCGTCTCCGGGTATCTCCAGGAGATCTATTTCCAGGAGGGGGACATCGTCAAAAAGGGGCAGGACCTGTTCCTGATCGATCCCCGCACCTACTCGGCCACGTTCGACCAGGCCAAGGCGCGGATCAAGCTCTACGAGTCCAAGTACGAGTTCGCCAAGTCCTCCCGCGCCCGCAGCGAGCGGCTTCTCAAGAGCGGAGCTGGAACGCAGGAGACCTACGAGAGCGACGTCGCGACTGAAGGGGAATCGCTCGCCGCGATCGAGTCCGCGAAGGCCGATGCCGAGGTCGCCCGTCTCAACGTCGAGTTCACCAAGATCCAGGCCGAGATCGGGGGCCGGATCGACCGGGCGTTCGTCACGCGGGGAAACCTGATCCAGTCCGGCGCCGGGGCCCCGGCCCTGACCCGGATCGTCTCCGTCGATCCGATGTACGTCTATTTCAATCCGGATGAGCTCGCCTTCCTCCGCTACACGCAGCGGCGGATCGCCAGCGACGGCCAGATGGAGGCGCAGCCGGTCCGCGAACGAAACATCGAGACGACGATCGTCCTCGCCGACGGGTCGGTGTACCCGGAGAAAGGGAAGGTCGACTTCGCCTCGAACATCGTCGATCCCTCGACCGGAACGATCCAGGTCCGGGCGGTCTTCCCCAACCCGCACCGGGCCCTCACGCCGGGGCTGTTCGTTCGCCTGCGGATCGCCTCGGAGCAGGGGTATCCGGCGCTCCTCGTTCCGGAACGGGCCCTCAACACCGACCAGAGCGACAAGTTCGTCTATATCGTCGACGACAAGGGACTCGCCCAGCGGAAGAACGTCGTCCTCGGAACGAAGCACGGCCGGCTGCGGGTCATCAAGGAGGGACTGGCCGTCGCCGACAAGGTGATCATCAGTGGGGGCCTGCTGGTCCGTCCCGAGGAAAAGGTCCAGCCGACCGACGGGACGATCGAGGACACCACGAACGACGCCATCCCGGCCGAAAGAAGCGCCCCGTCCTCCGACGACGCTCCCAGGCCGCCGGCCGCGAACGCCAAAGCTCCCTCAACTCCCGCGGCGCCGGCCAGCCCTCCTGGTCCTTCCGCTCCGCCGGCCTCTCCCGAGCCCTCTCCGCCGTCCCGCTCCGACGCGCCGAAGTCCACGACCGAATCGAACGCCCGCTGATCTGGAGAACGCACCGTGCTGGCTCGTTTCTTCATCGACCGGCCCATCTTCGCCTGGGTCCTGTCGATCGTCATCGTCCTGGCCGGCGTGATCTGCAACTACATCCTGCCGATCGCGCAGTACCCCGAGATCGCGCCTCCGACCGTGCAGGTCACCTGCGTCTACCCCGGCGCGAGCGCCGCGGTCGTGCAGGACACCGTCGCCGCTCCGATCGAGCAGCAGGTGGTCGGGGTTGAGAACGCCCTCTATATGGCGTCGCAGTCCGCCAGCGACGGCAGCTACACGCTGACGGTCACGTTCTCGCTGGGGACGGACCTCAACATGGCGCAGGTCCTGGTGCAGAACCGCGTCGCCCAGGCGCTGCCGCTCCTGCCGGACATCGTCCAGCAGACCGGAGTCACGACGAAGAAGAAGTCCCCCAACATTCTCCTGGCGGTGGCGCTCTTCTCGGAGAACGACCCCAAGACGAAGAAGCCGCACTACGAGCAGCTCTACATCAGCAACTACGCCACGATCCAGGTCCGCGACGAGCTGGCCCGGCTGGAAGGGGTGGGGGACGTCACGATCCTGGGCCAGCAGGACTACAGCATGCGGGTGTGGCTGAACCCGGACCAGCTGGCGACCCGCGACCTGACCGCCGGCGATGTGGTCAAAGCCCTGCAGGAGCAGAACGTCCAGGTGGCCGCCGGCCAGATCGGCCAGCCCCCCGTCCCGGCCGGTCTCGACTTCCAGCTCACGATGACGACGCTCGGCCGGCTCACGGAGCCCGAGCAGTTCGAGGAGATCGTCATCAAGTCCGGAGACAACGGGCAGATCACGCGGCTCAAGGACGTGGCCCGGGTCGAGCTCGGGGCCAAGAACATGAACACGAGCTGCCGCGTCGACGGCCAGCCGGCGGCGAGCCTCGCAGTCTGGCAGCTCCCCGGGAGCAATGCCCTCGACACCGCCGACCGGGTCAAGACCCGCATGCGGGAGCTCGAGCGCCGCTTCCCGCCCGGGCTCCAGTTCCGGATCGACTACGACACGACCCCGTTCATCCGCGAGTCGGTGGCGGAGGTCTTCAAGACCCTGCGGGACGCCGTGATCCTGGTGGCGATCGTCGTCCTCCTGTTCCTGCAGGACTGGAAGGCGCTTGTCCTGCCGATGATCGACGTCGGGGTCTCGCTCGTCGGGACGTTCGCCGTCATGTCACTGATGGGTTTTTCCCTCAACAACCTGACGCTGTTCGGCCTCGTGCTGGCGATCGGGATCGTGGTCGACGACGCGATCGTGGTCCTCGAAAACATCGAGCGTTGGATCGGCATGGGCTACAAGGTCCGCGACGCGACCATCAATGCGATGAACGAGATCACCGGTCCGATCATCGCGATCACGCTCGTCCTCAGCTCCGTGTTCCTGCCAAGCGCCTTCCTGGGCGGGATCACGGGCCAGTTCTTCCGGCAGTTCGCGCTGACAATCGCGGCCTCGATGGTCATCTCGGCGATCAACGCCATGACGATGACCCCCGCGCGGGCCACGTCGGTCTTCCGCGATCCCAAGCCGGGCGAGGAGGCGCACGACCACCGCGAGGCCCTGCCGTGGTGGGGGATCATGATCCTCGCCGGACTGCTGACTGCCTGGATCGGCCAGACGTTCTTCGGCGCGTGGCTCGGCCTGGCGGGGGAGCACGGCGCGGGAGAGACGACCACCGCATCGCTCCGGCAGTGGGCGATCTGGACCACGCTGCTCGTCCCCGGTCTGATCATCGGGTTTGCCCTGGCGCACCCGGTCAACAAGAGCCTCAAGATCGCGTTCGGTGGCTTCAACAAGGTGTTCGACGCCGTGACCGCCGGTTACGGCCGCACGATCCAGGGGTTGCTGCGGCTGAGCTTCATCGTCCTCTTTGTCTACGCCGGTCTGCTGGGGCTGACGGGCTTCGGCATGACGCGGATTCCGACCGGATTCATCCCGAACCAGGACAAGGGGTATCTGCTGCTCGACGTCCAGCTCGCCGACGCCGCGTCGCTGGAGCGGACGGACGAGGTGATGCATCAGATCGAGAAGATCGCCCTCGAGACTCCCGGCGTCGGGCACATCCTGGACGTGAGCGGCCAGTCGTTCATCCTCAACGCGATCTCCTCCAACTACGGCGGGGGCTTCATGATCCTGAAGCCGTTCCACGAGCGTCATGGAGCCGAGCAGCGGGCGGACGCGATCGCGATGCGGCTGCGGCAGGAGTTCAGCAAGATTCCCGACGCCCGGATCTCGGTCTTCGGCGCTCCGCCCGTCGACGGCCTCGGGAACGCCAGCGGCTTCAAGCTGATGGTCGAGGACCGGGGGGACAACGGCTTCGAGGCGCTGCAGGCCCAGGCGGACAGGCTGGCGGACGAAGCCCGCCGTCTGCCGGGGATGATCCTGGTCTACAACAGTTTCCGGGCGAACACGCCGCAGCTCTATATCGATGTCGACCGCACCAAGTGCAAGTCGATGGGGGTCGAGCTCAACCAGGTGTTCAGTGCTCTCCAGGTCTACATGGGGGGCTACTACGTCAACGACATCAACCGTTTCGGCCGGACGTGGCAGGTCAACGCCCAGGCGGAGGCGGAGTTCCGGATCGATGCCGACACGGTGCGGCGGCTCAAGGTGCTGAACCGCGCCGGTCAGGCGGTCCCGCTTGGGGCGATCGCGAAGATCGAAGACTCGACGGGGCCGGTGCTGATCAACCGCTTCAACACCTATCCGGCCGCGGTGGTCAACGGGGTGAACTCGCCGCTCGTCAGTACCGGGCAGGTGCTGAAGAACATGGAGTCGCTCAGTGCGCGGCAGTTGCCGGTCTCGATGGTGCCGGAGTGGACGGAGATCTCGTTCCTGCAGCAGCAGTCGGCCAAGCTGACGAGTTTCCGGGACGTGTTGCAGAACCCGATCTCGGCGCTCGTCGGGGCGATCGTGCTGGTCTATTTGATCCTCGCGGCGCAGTACGAGAGCTGGACGTTGCCGTGGACGATCATTCTCGTGGTGCCGATGTGCGTGCTGTGTGCGTTGATCGGGATCGCGATCATGCACATGGACATGAACATCTTTGTGCAGATCGGGTTCGTGGTGCTGGTCGGCCTGGCGTGCAAGAACGCGATTCTGGTGGTCGAGTTTGCGAAGGAGCGGATGGAGAAGGATGGGCTGGGGCTGAAGGAGGCGACGGTTCAGGCGAGTACGGTCCGGCTGCGTCCGATCGTGATGACGTCGTTCGCGTTCATCCTGGGGGTGTTGCCGCTGGTCGTGGCGACGGGGGCCGGGGCGGAGATGCGGAAGACGCTGGGTGTGGCGGTGTTCTCAGGGATGTTGGGCGTGACGATGTTCGGAATCTTTTTGACGCCGGTCTTCTTCTATGTCGTGGAGAGGTTCCTGGGTCAGCCGGTGCGCGGGATGCCGAAGGATGGCGAAGCGCCTGCACCGCCGACCGAGCATCACTAACAGCGTAGAGAAGAAGTCCCCCCCTCACCGGGTCCAGGGGGTACCCTGGTGGGGAGTGCAGAGGGGCAACGCCCCCTTTGCCCGCCGGAGGCCGTCTCGTCGAGAGATGTCTGAAGGAGTACGTGTCCAAACGCGGACAACGTGTCGGATGCCCCCCTCACCAACCCGCGAGGACTACAGACCGAGCGGTGAGTCCTCAGCGCCGGTTCCACAAAGGGGTCGTCCGTCGCTTACCAAGGTTCCTCACAGGAGTGCCTCCGGCGGCAAGGGGGCGAGGCCCCCTTGACCCCGGCTGCCGTCGCACGTTGGGTTTGAGCTGTCGACGCCGTGCCGGCAAGGACGATTTCGACCCATGAAACAGAAACGCCCCGATCCTGCGATCGGGGCGTTGCACTGGTCCAACCTCACCAACTCCAACCACTACCGGAACCGATCATGGTCAAACCGCGACCGATCATTCCGCCACCAGTCGTTGCTGTTGTTGTTGAAGTTGCTGTTGTTCCCGAAGTGCGACCACGACCCGCGGTAATCGTTCGAACGGTAGTCGTTCGAGTAGTTCGGATGATGAACACCCGAGTTCCAGTACCAGTCGTTCGAAGCCGTCCCGTACGGGTACTGCGGACGATACGCCGAGTTGTTGATCGTCGACGGACCGTAGCAGCCACCCACACCGATCCCGTTGTACGAGTTCCCGTACACCGGAGTCGTCCCCCACTGCGTCCCGTAAACCGGAGCCGGAGCCACGGTCGAGTAAACACTGGTCGTCATCGGGACATACGGGCTGTACAGCGTCGGAACCTGAGCGTTCGATTCACCAACCCCCACCGCCACGGCAGCCAGGGTCACGAAAGCGGAACGGAGGAGAAGAGAAGCGTTCATGGGAAGAGATCCTTTCTTGGAACCCATTCGAACCCGCCGGAGTCGCTGCGAACTGCAGAGGTGACCAGCGTCGTTTCGGGTTGCTGTCAGCGGTCATTCCCGCGTTGACGTGGAATCAGAAAAGCACCACCCGTGCCACAAACGTGGAATCGATTTGAGACAGCCCACCGTCGGCACCTTCCGCCGGACCGACCGTCGACCGCAGGAATCGTTCGGAGTTTGACGCCCGCCCCGCGCGAAAACTGGCATCGAATTGAGAACAGCGGCGCCGCACCCGTCTTGCAGGAACTGCACTCGGGATTTCAAAACACATCTCGGAACAAGGTCGCCATCAGCAGCGCCAGAGACGAGGACTGCGAAAGTCCCCCTCGAGGGCCCCCGTTCAGGGACCGCTCGCAGGCTTCACGGCCCGTTCAAGCCAGGACAATCGAGCGCGGCGAGACTTCCGGCCGGACAATGCCCGCGTCATGCGACTGCGGCGTCGCCCCCACATCCCACGGACTCCCGCCCAGCCAGGCGGTCTTCATCCCTTCAACGGTCAACGCCCCCTTGGCCAGATCCAGCGTCACCACAGCCCACAGCGGGCCTTCATAGGGGCAGGTGGACTGCAGGTAAGGGGACTTCTCGTGGGCCGCTTCACCGTAGCTGCGGTGGTTGTACTTGGCCCCCATCCAGTAATACGACGCGCTGTTCACCTGGATGTGATGGACGCCGTCGATCGGCCGGTGATAGTCCTGATGCAGATGACCGGAGAAGACGGCCAGGACGTTCGGCCGAGCCCCTCCTTCCCCCTTCAGGATCCGCCCGATCTCGGCAAAGTTGTCGACCCCCGACGGACCGTCGAGCGGCTGATGGATCAGGATCACGACGGGCCGCGCGTCGGCCGACAGTTCCTTCCGGAGCCACTCCGCCTGCTCCTGACCGACAAACCGCTTGTAGCCCTGGCTCGTCCCGCCGGGATCGTTGCCATCCAGGACGATGAACTTCACGCCCCCCTGCTGGAAGGCGTAGTAGCGATGCGGCATCCCGTAATACCGGACCGTCTGTTCCCGCGTGAACCCGCCGTCCATGTCGTGGTTGCCGAGGACGTGGTACTTCGGCCCCTGAAACCGTTCCCACACCTCGTAGAAGCCGCGGTTGGCCTCCTTGGGGATGCAGAAGTCGCCGAGCTGCGCGATGAAGTCGACCTCCGCGCGGGTCATCGCGTCCACGAAAGCCCCAAGACGAGCGGAGGCGTCGGGGATGATGTCCTGGTGGACGTCCGTAATGAGTCCAAACCGCAGCGGCTTCTTTGCCGCGTCCTGGGCCAGCGCTGGAATCGTCGTCAGGAGAGGGACGGCGGACAGCGTGGTGAGGAATTCGCGGCGATTCAGCATGGGACGGTTCCAGGGTCTCCGGGAGCCGGCGATTCTGACGTCGGAGGTCTCTGCGGAGAAGACCGCGAGAGGTAACGGCTGGCTCAAACCGCGTCCTTGCCGGCACGACTCCGTTTGCTCAAACCCATTGTGCGACGGCAGCCTGGGGTCAAGGGGCCAAAGAAACAACACAGGCCCCCTTGCCGCCGGAGGCACTTCCATGAGGAACCGTGGTAAGCAACGGATGTCCCCTTTGTGGGACCCGCGTTGAGAACTCCCCGCTCGTTCTGCCATCCCCGCGGGTTGGTGAGGGGGCACACGGCACGGTGTCCGCGTTTGGACACGTGCTCCTTCAGACAACTCCCGACGGCCAGGCCTCCGGCGGGCAAAGGGGCGTTGCCCCCTTGCATCCCCCACAAGGGTGCCCCTGGACCCGGTTTAACCAGGCGAACGGATTGGCCCTACGCGCATCACTCCGCGAACGCACCGCTTGACCCCGCCGGATCCCGCACTGCACACTCCGACCAATCGAGGACGCCTCGCCCCGTTCCCGCATACCGGACTCCTTCATGCGCCTGAACCTTCTGATCGCCGGACTGCTTGTCGCCCTCTGCGTCTCGGCCTCCCCGGACATCGCCCGCGGTGAAGAACCGCTCCGGATCGATCTCTGGAACGGCGAGGCGGCGCTCGGCAACGGCCAGACCGAAAAGACGAACGTCTGGCTCACGGTCTACCGCCCGGAAAAGCCCAACGGCACCGCCCTCGTCATCTGCCCGGGGGGCGGATACGGCGGCCACGCCATCCAGGCGGAAGGACACGGCATCGCGGCATGGCTCAACAAGCACGGCGTCACCGGCGCCGTACTGCAATACCGCCTCCCCGCCGGACGCCACGCCGTCCCGCTCCTCGACACGCAGCGCGCGATCCGGACGGTCCGGTCACATGCCGAGGAATGGAAGATCGACCCGGCCAAGGTCGGCATCATCGGCTTCTCCGCCGGCGGCCATCTCGCCTCGACCGCCGAGACCCACTTTGACGAAGGCGATCCGAAGGCGACCGACCCCAGCGACCGCGCCAGCTCCCGCCCGGACTTCGCGATCCTGGTCTATCCGGTGATCTCGATGGGAGAGAAAGGCCACGCCGGTTCGCGAAAGAACCTTCTCGGAGCCGAGCCAGCCGCCAGCCTGATCGACCTCTACTCCAACGAGAAGCAGGTGACGGACAAGACGCCGCCGACATTCCTCGCCCACCCTCTCGACGACAAGGTCGTTCCGGCCGACAACAGCCGCCTCTTCTACGAGGCCCTTCTGGCGCACAAGGTCCCGGCGGAGTACCTCGAACTCCCCTCCGGCGGCCACGGACTCAACGGCTACAAGGGCCCGATGTGGGACGCCTGGCAGGAGAAGTCGCTCGCCTGGCTGGCGACGCGGGGCTTCCTGCCGCAGGCCGCGGCCCAAAGCGGCCAGTAAACCTCAAACGAGCTCCCCGGCGGAGGCGAGTGCCTCGCGGAGCAGCGAGTGGTCGTGAGGATCGAGCGACATCGGAACGCCCGCGTTCTGATGGACGTGCCGAACCGAATGGGTCACTCCGTCCAGAAACGCCGGTGGCGCGGTGTTCGACAGCAGGAACGCTGAGTAACGGTCCGGCACGTAAAGCTGGAAGCCGTCCGGGAAGAGCTTCAGGAGACCGTCGTAGCAGAGGAGCCGGCTGGGACCGAGACCGTCGTCGTGAAGCAGCGCAACCGCCCCGAGAGCCCCCTCCTCCGTGCGGGAGGCCCGGCTCCAGGGCTGACGATCGAAGTCAGCCCGCAGCGCTTCGCGGGAGGACGTTCGCCAGTCGATCCCCTCCGCCGTCAGCCGCGCGGCTGCATCGTCCGTGAGATACTGCATCGTGTTCTCGGGACACAGATAGGCCCAGGTCAGCGACACCGGCAGCGCCGGGAAGTGATGGTACGGACCGATCCACCACCCTTTGTCGAAGATCGAGCTGGGAATCAGGACCGGCCGCAGATCGCAGAGCGGGAGGCCGCCGGTCCCCTCCTGGAGATTCCGGACCAGCTGGTCGAGCTGCGCCCGCTGGGCCGCTTCGGCCGGACTCGCGCCGAACAGCAGTTCCCGAATGCGTCGGAACATCGTTTCAGCCCTTGTCATCGGCCTCACGCGGCTGCCGCGGACGCCGTCGTCTGGTTTCTTGCCCGTGGATCCGGGCCGACAACACGTTGCACCGAAAACGTGTGCTACGATGATCTTCGAGGCCCCCTCCGGCGGGCAAGCCCTGGTAAATCGAAGAGCTTCGCGTCCCGCGTCCGCGCGCTCTTTTTCCTCTCGATTTCATTCTGACACCATGTCGCTTCGATGCTCCGTCTTCATCGCCGTCAGCCTCGATGGGTTCATCTCCCGGAAAGACGGCAGCATCGACTGGCTCGACAAGGCGAACCTCACGGTCCCTTCGGGGGAGGACTTCGGCTACCACGCGTTCTTCGGGACTGTCGACGCGCTCGTCATGGGGCGGGGGACGTTCGACACGGTCATCGCCTTCCCGGAGTGGTTCTATAAGGAGAAGCCGGTCATCGTCCTCAGCAAGACGATGGCCGCGCTCCCGGCGGCGGCTCCCTCCACGGTGAGCCTGTCGGGGGAGGCTCCGGAGGAACTCGTGGCGCGGCTGGCCAAGGAGGGGATGACCCGTCTCTACATCGACGGGGGGCTGACGATCCAGTCGTTCCTGGCGGCGGGGCTGATCGACGACTTTACGATTACGACGATTCCGGTCGTGATCGGCAGTGGTCGTCCACTGTTCAGCGACTCCGGCACCGAGCAGTGGCTGGAGCATGTCTCGACGCAGGCCTACCCGTGCGGCTTCGTCCAGAGCCGCTACCGGGTTTTGCGACCGTCTTAGACAACCAAGCCCATTCCACCTGGGTCCAGGGGCACCCTGGTGGGGAGTGCAGAGGGGCCTGTGTTGTTCTTTTGGCCCTTTGCCCGCCGGAGGCTTGGCCGTCGAGAGATGTCTGAAGGAGTCCGTGTCCAAACGCGGACACCATGCCGTATGCCCCCTCACCAACCCGCGGGGATTCCAAAGCGGGCGTCCGTTGCTTACCACGGTTCCTCATAGAAGTGCCTCCGGCGGCAAGGGGTTGCCCCCTTGACCCCAGTGGCCGTCGCATGATGGGCTTGAGCAAACAGAGCTGTGCCGGCGAGGCCGCGGTTCGAGCTTGCGCGCCGCCCCTCAGTTCTGACCCCTCTCATCCCCCAGCCCCGCGACATACTCCGCCAGAGCCTCCTGCCACGAACGCAGCGTCAGCCCGGTCGCTTCCTCGATCCTCGAGCACTCCAGCGCACTGAACGCGGGACGTCGTGCAGGCGTGGGATATTCGGCGGTCTCGATCGGCACGACGGGAGTCGCGAGGCCGGCCAGCCGAATCGCTTCATCGGCGACCGCATACCAGGAGCACTCGCCGGAATTCGTGGCGTGATAGAGACCGTACGCCGCCGTCGGCAACAGCGCCGCGGTGATCCGGGCAACGTCGCGGGTGAAGGTCGGCGTGCAGATCTGATCCGCCACCACCCGGACCTCCGGACGCTCCCTGGCCAACCGGAGCATCGTCTTGACGAAGTTCCCCTTAGCCTTCGTGGCCGCCTGCCCGTAGAGCCCGCAGGTGCGGATCACGAAGTGCCGCGGACAGTGCATCCGGACAAGGTGCTCGCCCGCCAGCTTGGAGGCCCCGTAGACGTTCACGGGAGCGGGGACCGAGCTCTCGAGCCAGCCCCGGCGAAGGAGCGAGACCTCGCCGCCAAAGACGTAGTCGGTGCTGAAATGGACCAGCGTCCAGTCCTTGGCTCCGCACAAGCGGGCCAGGTTACGGGCCCCGAGGGCGTTCACCGCAAAGGCCCGCTCCGGCTCCGACTCCGCCTTGTCGACAAGGTTGTAGGCGGCCGTGTTGATGACGACGTCCGGACGGATCCCGTCCAGGACCGTCGCCACCGCGTCGGGCTGTGTGATATCGAGATCGGCGCGGGTCAGCGGAACGAGATCGGGGAACAGCGGGGCGAGGTCCGTCGCCAGTTGCCCCCCTGCTCCAATGAGTGCCACGCGCATGTCGGCAGACCCTCAAGACCAGGGGAGCCTCGGAACCGCCGTCACTTCTTCCCGCCGAACAGGTCGATGCCGAGGACGAACAGCATCAGGCTAACGATGAAGATCAGCCCGATGTACGTCGCCCCGATCACAATCCGTTCGCTCGGCTTGCGTCCCGTGATCCCCTCGTACAGCAGGAACAGCATGTGTCCGCCGTCGAGGAGGGGGATCGGAAGGAAGTTGATGACCGCCAGGTTCACGCTGATGAGGCCGAGGAACTTGATGAAGTGGATCAGGCTGTCTTCGGCGACCGAGTAGCCGATCTTGGCAATCCCCACAGGACCGCTGAGCTTGAACAGCGACAGGTCTCCGCGGATCAGGGCCCCCAGGGTGCGGAAGACTTCCATGATCCGCTTGCGGGTCTCGCGGGCGCCGAGCTCGATCGACTCGCCGACCGTTTCCCCCTTGAGGAGGAACATTTCGGGGAGCCGTCCCCCCAGGCCCCGCATCGTCGGGAGGAACCAGTCCGGCTCGCTGGCGGGCTCGAGCGTGACGGCGGTCTTCTCGCCCGTCTCGGTCCGGACCGTCAGCCGCACCTTGCGGGAAGACGCCGCATCCTGCATCAGCCAGAAGGCCGAGGGAATCCGGGTCCCGTCGCCGTTCTTGAGGGCCACCTTCTCTTCGCCGCCGAGCAGGTCGTTGCGGGAACCTTCGACCGGCAGGAAGACGATCTCGTCGATGCTCTGCTTTTCCTTGATCCCCGCCTTGGCGGCCGGGCTGTCCGGCGCCACGGAGAGAATCTTGGGGAGGATCTGGCAGGCCAGCCCGAGGGCGGGAATGCTCAGCGGGTCCCCCTCCCCGGTCTTGTCTCCCTCGCCCGGAGGTTCGCTCCAGGGGGCGAAGTCCTCGGGAACAATCTGCAGCTCGATGGTTTCCGGCGGACCGCCGCTCGGCTCGCGGCTGATCGTCAGCGCGACTGGCTGGCCGTGGTGGTCGGAGAAGTAGTCCGGGAGGCGGAAGGGATCGATCTCGGAGCCGACGATCTGGCCGTCGACCTTCGTGATCCGGTCCCCCTTCTGGATCCCGGCCTTCGTGGCGGGAGAATTCAGCCGGACGGCGCCGACCTTGCCGATGTCGAGGCGGATCCCGAGGGTCCGGAAGTTCATCGGCTTGAGGGTCAGGGTCTCTTCGGCCTTGGAGTCCCCGCGGCGGACGGTCACCGCCAGCGTCTCACCCCGCTGCTGGCGGAGGACGCGGTTCAGGTCGTTCGCCGTCTTCAGCGGCGTCCCGGAGATCGAGACGATCGTGTCGCCCGGCTTGAAACCCGCCTCGTCGGCCGGGGAGCCGGGGTTCGTGAGCGAGTCCTTGCTCCCCTCGCGGAGGCGGCCGAGCTCGAGGCCCGGCGCGAATCCCATTCCGAGGAGCCGGTTGTAGCCGTTCCAGTGCGGCTCGGCGGTGAACTCGAACCGCTGGCCGTCCGCATGCGTGCCGATGACGTGGAGCGGTCCGTGGCCGAGGAGGGTCTCCTTGAGGATGTCCTCGAACTCGATCGTCTTCTGGTCGTTGATCGAATAGATCGTGTCCCCTTCGCGGACGCCGTTGACCCAGGCGGGGAGCCCGGTCTGCACGTAGCCGATGCGGGGAGGGATGGAGTCGTGACCGGCGCCGAAGACGATGGCGAAGAACATCGTCCCGGTGATGATGTTCATGATGACGCCGGCGGAGATGATCGCCATCCGCTGCCAGACGTTCTTGGCGGTGTAGGACCGCGGATCGACCGCCTTGTCGGCGTCGGTCATTTCGCTGGGGTCGATGTCATCCTGCCCCAGCATCTTGACGTAGCCGCCAAAGGGGATGGCGGAGAGGGCGTACTCGGTCTCGCCGTACTTCTTCTTCAGCAGAATGGGGCCGAACCCGATGCTGAACCGCTCGACGAGAACGTTGCACCACTTGGCGACCGCAAAGTGGCCGAGCTCGTGAAAGAAGATCACGAGGCCGAGCCCGATGGCGACCGTCAGGATGGTGATGAGCTTTTCAGGAGCCAGGATCAGGCTCAGGGCGAACACTTCCAACGGAACATCTCCTCTCGTGCCCAGGCATCGAGCCGCAGGAGCTCTTCCAGTGTGGGCGACGGGCTATACGAATGGGCGTTCAGGATGTCCCGGCAGGCGCGGGCGATGTCCGTGAAGGCCAGTTCCCTTTTCAGAAACCGGTCGACGGCCGCTTCATTGGCGGCGTTGAGGACGGCTCCGCAGGTCCCCCCGCGGCGGGCGACTTCAAATCCCAGCGCGAGAGCAGGGAATCTTTGCAGATCGGGCGGTTCGAAGTGAAGACCGAACGATTTCGTCAGGTCGAGCCGGGGGCTGACCCCTTCCCACCGCTCCGGCCACGTGAGGGCGTACTGGATCGGGAGCTTCATGTCGGGCGGGGAGAGCTGCGCCAGGACCGATCCATCCCGGTACTCGACCATGGAGTGGACGACCGACTGCGGGTGGACGACGACGTCGATCTCGTCGGCCGAGAGGTCGAACAGCCAGCGGGCCTCGATGACTTCGAGGGCCTTGTTCATCATCGTCGCCGAGTCGACGGTGATCTTGGGGCCCATGTTCCAGGTCGGATGGGCGAGGGCGTCTTCGCGGGTCGCCGTCCTGATTTTTTCCAGGGGCCAGGTGCGGAACGGTCCGCCGCTGGCAGTGAGGATGACGCGTTTCACGTCCTGCCGGCGGCCGCATTCGAGGGCCTGGAAGACGGCATTGTGCTCGCTGTCGACGGGGAGGAGTTTGCGAGGGGGGCAGGTCCCCGGGGGAACCGCGGCCGAGGCCGGGGCGTTCACGAGGCCCATGACGAGCGGCCCGGCGACGACGAGGGTCTCCTTGTTCGCCAGAGCGACCGGTTTTCCCGCTTCGAGGGCGGCGATCGTTCCGCGGAGGCCGGCGGCGCCGACGATCCCGGAGAGGACGATGTCCGCCTCGGCCATGGCGGCGATGCGGGCGACGGCGTCGGGGCCGAATTCGAGGATTGTTTCGCGGGGGAAAGCGCCGGCGGGGACCTGGGAGCGTTGGGATTCGTCGCTGAGGGCGGCCCGGAGGGGGCGGAATTCCTGGCAGGCCTTGGCGAGGTCTTCCCAGCGGGCGTGGGCGGTCATCCCGACGATGGCGAGCTTGTCGGGATGCGCGCGAACCACTGCCTGACAGCTCACTCCGATCGAGCCGGTCGCTCCCAGGACAGCAATCCGTTTCATGGTGAATCCAAGCAGGCCGAGGCCCCCATCCGTGGGGAAACGACCGATTCTAGGTAGCGAGGCGGAATGACACAAGTTGTTGTGAGGTGGATGGATGCTTCGGAGCGGAGGAGGATCGTGACGCCCGATCCCGGCCCTTCGAACCCCGTCCTCGCCGGCACGACTCCCGTAGCTCAAACCCAACGTGCCACGGCCGCTAGGGTCAAGGGGCCAGAAAACGACACAGGCCCCCTTGCCGCCGGAGGCACTTCCCTGAGGAACCGTGGGACACAACGGGCGTCCGCTTTGTGGAACACTCCCTGCTCGTTCTGAGATCCCCGCGGGTTGGTGAGGGGGCATCCGGCACGGTGTCCGCGCTTGGACACGTGCTCCTTCAGACAGTTTCCGACGGCCAGGCCTCCGGCGGGCAATGGGCATTCTGCCCCCTGCACCCCCTGACCAGGGTGCCCCTGGACCCGGTAGGTGGCAGCTTTGACGCTGGTCGCCAGAGGAACATGTTCCAGCTATGGTGCGGGCCGTGCCCCCCGATCGTCACCCGACCGACTCAATGGACGCCGCTCGCCCATGACCATCGCCCACCACGCCCGCCTCCAGTCCTCGGACGCCGAAATCCGCTTTCAGTTCGCCGCTCCCCAGGGAGGAATCACCGGGACACGCCTCCTCAACGGCTCCTCAGCCGGAATCGACCTCGTCGAACTCGACACCGGCGCTCTCAAAGTCTGGGTCATCCCCACCCGCGGCATGGGGATCTGGCGAGCCGAACTCAACGGCATCCCGGTCGAATGGAAATCTCCGGTCCGCCAACTCGTCCACCCGCGGCTCGTCAACCTCCAGGCCCGCAACGGCCTCGGATGGCTCGACGGATTCAACGAGCTGATGTGCCGCTGCGGCCTCTCGTCCAACGGCCCGCCGGGCGGAGACACCGGAGCCCGCAGCCCGATCGAGTCCGACCTGACCCTCCACGGCCGGATCGCCAACACCCCCGCCCACGACGTCGACGTCCGCATCGAAGGCGACCGGCTGATCTGCGAAGGGACCGTCTCCGAATCGACGCTCTTCGGCCCGCAACTCCACCTGCGGACCCGGATCGAAGCGACGCTCGGCTCACAGACGTTCGAAGTGATCGACGAGATCACCAACAGCGGCTCGACCGTCACGGAGCTGGAACTGCTCTATCACACAAACATCGGCCGGCCGTTCCTGGAAGAAGGCTCGACGATCACCATCCCCCACCGCCAGGTCGTTCCGCGGGATGCCCGAGCCGCCGAAGGGATCGACACCTACCCCACCTGCCTCGGTCCGACCGCCGGCTACGCGGAACAAGCCTACTTCTACGAACCGATCGCCGGCCACGACGGACGGACGATGGCGCTCCTCCGGAACGCCGCGGGGGACCGGGGCTTCTCGGTCGACTTCGCGCTGTCGGAGCTGCCGCACTTCGTCGTCTGGAAATGCACGCAGCCGGAAGCGGATGGGTACGTCGTCGGCCTGGAGCCCGCCACGAACTTCCCCAATCACAAAGGCTTCGAGCGGACGAACGGCCGCGTGATCGCCCTCTCGCCGGGGGCCACGCACCGGACGAGCCTCAAGTACGGCGTCTACGGCTCCGCCGACTCGGTCCGCCGCGTCGAGCAGTCGATCGCCGCGATCCAGGGCTCGACGACGCCGATCGTCCACCGCACCCCGCAGCGGGGATGGTCCGCAGCGGGGGAATAGGCCGAAGGTTGAAGAGACTGCCGTCGCCTACTTCGTCGTCAGGCTGAAGGGGAATTCGTTCTTCCCCGACTCCTTCACTTCGATCGTCAGCTCGGTCTTCGCGTTGTACTTCGCCGGAACCGCCTCCTGGTAAACGTTGGAGGGGTTCTCCGCGCTGACGGGGTCGCCCTGGATCCCGCCGTATTTCCCCTGCTTGTCGGAGACCATCTGCATCGAGCTGATCGAGACCTTCTTCGCGCCGATCGTCGACTGGACGACGTACTCCCCCTTCCGGATCTCACCGGCATAGGACTGCTGAACGCCGGCCGGATCGCTGAAGACGATCTGCCCCTCGGAGACCGGCGTTCCGTCGAGAGTCACGACGCCGCTGACCGGAACCTTGAGCGGCCCCGACTTCCGGCTGCAGCCGGTCAGGGCCAGCGCGACACACACTCCGGCGAGCATCACTCGCACACCTGCCCCGGTCCGCCCAGCCATCGCGTCGCTCTCCTGTTCCGATGTTCGTCGATCGTGGTGGAAGGGGCGCCGTCCATTCTCCGTCCGCACCGGTGCCGCCGCCCGCCCCAGGCGGCAGCCCAAGGCATCTCAGAAGTCCCCGATCCGCTCCTGGCCGGCCCGCGTCGCGATCCCTTTCCAGAGCGAGAGGTCGATGTTCTCGGAGACAAAGCGGGTCGCACCGTCGGCCAGCAGGACGTTCACGCCCCCCTCATGCATGCTGCGGGCATGGACCCCCGCGTCCGTCCCGGTCCCGCCGACCGTCACGCACGGAGCGAGGGCGTAGGTCGTCGTCAGGCAGGTGTGGACTCGCTCGGCAACGCTCGAGTTCGGGTTCTGCGCGGCGTTGAACACGGGCCCGCCCCAGTAGCCGTTCCAGTACTGTCCGGCCCCGCCGTACTCGAGGCCCGAGCCGCGGGAGAGCCCCTCGCTCCCCATCATGGTGTTGCTCGTGCCGTCGACGACATCACGGATGCGGGTCGCCGATTGAAAGTAGAACATGCCGTTCTGCGGGCCGACGTGGCTGGCGGCCCCGTAGGTCCCCAGCGTCGTCGAGCCGCTGCACATGACGTAGCTCCCCTTGAAGCCGTCCGCATGGCTGGGGCCGATGATCGATCCCGAGTTCGGATCGGAGGGGCACATGAAGCTGGCGACCTTCAGCCGGCGAAGGGCTTCCGGAGCGCGGTAGATCTCGTTGTCGCCGCCGACGGGAGTCCCGGCGGACATCATCTGGCCGAGTTGCAGGTAGATATTCCGCTGGTCGATATACGGGAGGGTCTGGTGGAACCAACCGCTCCCGCGGGCCCCGCGGCCGCCGGTCGAGGAGTAGTCGAGCCCGGCGAAGATCCCGCACGGGAAGACGTCGAAGGTCTCGTGGTAGCTGTGCATCGCCACCCCGATCTGCTTGAGGTTGTTCTTGCACTGCGTCTGCCGGGCCGCCTCCCGGGCCTGCTGGACCGCGGGAAGGAGGATCGCGACCAGGACGGCGATGATCGCGATGACCACCAGCAGTTCGATCAGCGTGAATCCGCGGCGGGATAGACGTGGCGTCGCCATACGTGCCTCGCTTGCTTCAAAAGGGACAGCCCTGCGGCCTCGCAGGGAAACAAACGGTCTCTGCGTCGTGCCGACTCAACTTCTCCCGCGTTCCGGCGGGGCGTCCTCGTCTCCCGCGAGCGGTCGGCGGGAGCCGCGAATGTGCAGCAGCATCCGCTCGGAGGCGAGCTCCGCCCGGCGGCCCTGAAGTGCTTCCAGAATCGATTCGTGTTCTCCGGCGATCATCACCTGCCGCTGGATCGCTCCCGCTTCGACGTTGGACCGCACCTGTGCCAGGAGGCGGAGCGTCGAGGTCAGGTTCATGACGAGCGGGTTGGCGGCGGCGGCCAGGATGATCCCGTGGAAATCCTGTTCCTCGCGGACCAGGCGGGGCATGAAGCGGTGGCGGCCCTCAACCGTTTCGATATGGGTGACCTTCTCCGCCAGCTCGCGGAACCGTTCGCAGATCCTCTCGAGTTGACTCAGCTGCTTGGCCGTGAGGCGGGTGGCGGCGCGTCCGGCGGCATAGGGTTCGATCAGCTCGCGGACGTCGCAGAGGTTGGCGTATTCGTCGGCCGAGAGTTCGCGGACGTAGGTCCCGCTCTGGGGGCGCCGTTCGACGAGTCCTTCGCTTTCGAGTTGCCCGAGGGCCTGCTGGACGAGCGCGGGGCTGACGCCGATCTCCTCGGCCAGCCGCCGCCGCGAGAGCTTCGTTCCGGGAGCGACCGCCGCGCCCGTGAGCTTGTCGCGGATGTACTCGTAGGTGGACTCGAGTTGTGTGACGACGGTCACAGGACGATCCCTTCCGCAGAGTGACGAATCGATGGGACCCGGTGAGCGCGATGGTCAGTCATGCAACTGACGGACCGCTCATCATGTTTTCATTGACGACGAAGAATTGGTGGCGAGGAACGGATTCGCCGCGAGATGGCGGCGCGCAATGCGAACGAGGACGAAGCGAGAGGGGCTTCGTTGGGAACTGGGACGACTTGAGCGAGAGAAAACGGGCGGACAACCGCCTTAGGACGGGACGATCGGAAACTGGGTAGCCGCAACAGGATTGACGGGTCTTCGGGCAGAGTTGCCCACGGCCTCATCAGGAGACCGTCAATCTGGATATCCAGTTTGCGCACGCCCGCGCAATAAGTCAACGACATTCCGATGGGGTGGATTCTCAAAGAATCGGGTCCAGGGGCACCCTGGTGGGGGATGCAAGGGGGCAACGCCCTTTTGCCCGCCGGAGGCCTGGCCGTTGAGAGATTATCTGAAGGAGCGCGTGTCCAAGCGCGGACAACGTGCCGGATGCCCCCCCCACCTAACCCGCGGGGGTTGTTAAGCAAGCGGTGTGGATTGAGGGAGTCCTCATAGCCGGCTCCACAAAGCGGACGCCCGTTGTGTCCCACGGTTCCTCACAGGAGTGCCTCCGGCGGCAAGGGGGCGTGGCCCCCTTGACCCCAGACTGCCGTGGCACGTTGGGTTTGAGCTACCAACGCTGCGCCGGCAAGAACGCTACCCTCCCGACACCGGCACCGCGGGCTCCTCAGAACGCTCTGCCGCCCGCTCGGGAACACCCGCGAAAATCGGCTCGAACAGCGGCCGCAGATAGAGCGCCCCCGTCGCCGTCAAATGGTTCGAGTCGTAATACAACGACCGCCCATGGTCATGCGCCAGCGACCGCCCCTGCGCGTCAGACAGATACCGCCGCGGCTCCAGCACCTTCGCCCCCAGCGACGCGGTCGAATCGATCGCCGCCCCATACGCCACCAGGTCACGCTCAAAGTCCTCGAACGCGCCGACCCCGATCTGAGCCCCCGCCGCCCCGGCCGCTCCTGCCCCCGCGTCCGTCTCTCCCGCCGCCGACAGCCGCGCCAGCTTTTGCGGAACCGACAGCGTGTAAACCGGAACCTGCTTCATGATCCAGACCGTCGCCCCCGCCTCCTGCAACGCCTTCACGGTCCGGGCAAAGTACTCCGGCATCTCGGGACGCTCCCGGAGATGCGGAGCCAGCCCCTCCACATGCGAGCTCCAGAAACAGGCCAGCACCACGTGCGGGACCCGGTGCCGCCGCACGTACTCCAGGACCTCCTGGTTGAACTTCGGACACTCGTCGAGCAGCGAGTAGATCGAGCGGCTCGCAAACCCCAGCAGCGGCGCCGTCCCGGGATACGTCGCGGCCACACACCGCTTGTGATGCGCCTCGGCCAGCGCCTGAAGCGCCGGCGCGATCGAGCCCGCATGACTGTCTCCCCAGAGCAGACAATGAACCGGATCGGCCGGACTCCCACCCCCCAGCTCGAACAGCCGGTCGCTCCGGACCGCGTCAATCGACACCGGGTAGAACAAGGGAAAGTCGCGGGCCCCCTCGTTGTAGCGGAGCGACGCCTCCGAGAACCGCTGCGGATACCCATCCGACCGCGTCCCCTGGAAACCAAGCGTGAACATCACGACGAGCGCCGCCGCCCCGAAGGCGAGAATCCCCCGACGACGCGGAAACACGATCCGCCGCCGGAACGGCGTCTCGACGAGATACCACGAGGCGATCGCCAGAATCACGCTCACCGCCAGGATCACCCCCCGTTCCACCGCCGTCGGCTCGCGGTAATGCGCCATCCGGGCAAACACGAGCAGCGGCCAGTGCCACAGATAGAGGGAGTACGAAATCAGCCCGATCCCCCGCAGCAGCGGCCACGACAACCACCGGGCGACCGCCGCTGGCCGCGGGGCCAACTCCGCCTCCGCCGAAGACCGGCCAGGCTTTCCCGCCCAGATCACCACCGCGGCCCCCAGACAGGGAAGGAGCGCCGCCACGCCGGGGAACCGCGTCTCCTTGTCGAAGAAGAGAACCGCCGCCGCGATCGCCAGGAGGCCGGCAAATCCGACGACGTTCCTGAGCCCGGTCCGCGAAGCCGCAGCCGCGGGGACATACAGGATCAGCGAGCCGATCAGGAGCTCCCAGGCCCGCGAATAGATCATGTAGTAGTTGATGTTGGGACGGGCATACGACTCGAAGACACACGCGCCGAACGAAAGGACCGTCGCGACCACCAGCCCCGGCAGGATCCACGACCGGCGGAATCGCGCCGCCACCATCAGCGCCAGGGGGAGCACGATGTAGAACTGCTCTTCCACCGCCAGCGACCAGAGATGGAGCAGCGGCGTCGCCTCGGCGGTCGGCTGGAAGTAGCCGGTCTTCAGGCAGAACCACATGTTGGACAGCATCACCGCCTGCGCCGCGACCGATCCGCAGAAGTCCTGAAACTCCTGCGGCAGCAGCCAGTACCAGGCCAGGACCGACGACGTCGCCAGGACGACCAGCAGCGGAGGCATGATCCGGCGGACCCGCCGCTCCCAGAACTGGGTCAGCGAGAACGTCCCCGCGTCCAAGTCCTTGAGGATCAGCCCCGTGATGAGATAGCCGGAGATGACAAAGAAGACGTCGACCCCCACGAACCCGCCCGGCAGACCGAACCCGGCGTGGAACAGGAGAACCGGCAGGACCGCGACGGCGCGAAGCCCGTCGATGTCGGGACGATAATCCGGCGATGGGGTCATGAACCGTGGGAACTCCGGAAAAACACCGCGGCCGGCGCCGACGGTCACAAGCCGGCTCCGGGACGGAAATGGCCCGTGGTGACCGACTCACCGGAACGGACGCCGCCGCAAATCAGGAGCCGGACGGCGCCTGGAGTGCGTTCGCGTCGCGCGTCGGCGACCCGTCGCCGACCGGGACGGGAGCCTCCGCTGTCTGCGGACTCCCCGGCGAGACGACCGCCTGCGAGTCGACCAGTTGCTCGGGCGCGGTGAAGACCGGCTCGAACAGCGGACGAAGCAACAGGGCGCCGGCGGGACTGAGATGGTTCGTATCGGCGTACAGGGACTCGCCCCCGAAATGCCCCGGGATGTTCCCTTCGGCATCGGCCAGGAACGGTCGCGGCTCCAGGACCTTCGCCCCGAGCGCCGTCATCGACTCGATCAGCTCGTGGTAGGCGACCCGTCCCCGGTTGTGATCTTCAAACGCCGTGACCCCCTGAGCGTTGATCAGCCCCGCCTGGCACATCCGGGCCAGCTTCTGCGGGACCGACAACGTGTAGACCGGAACCTGCTTCAGGATCCAGACGTTCGCCCCGGTCTCCCGCAGGGCGGTCACTGTCCGGAGCATGTCGCGCGAGAACTCGGGCAACTCGCAGTACTGCTGGTCGACCGTCTGGGCATAGGCTCCCCAGTAGCAGATGAGAATCACGTTCTGAACGCGATGCCGGCGGGCGAAGTCGACAACCCCCCGGCTGAACTCCGGGCACTTCTCCATGAACGAGTAAGGGGACTGGCTGACGAAATCCAAGAGCGGCGGAGTCGCGGGATGGGTCGCCGTCACGCAGCGTTTCTGATGAGTCTCGGCGAGCGACTGGAAGACCGAGCGGAGCGAGCCCGCGTGGCTGTCCCCCCAGACGAGACAGTGGATCGGATCCGTCGGACCTCCGCCGCCGAGATCGTCGAGCTGATCCTTCTGGACCTGTTCGATCGAGACGAAGCCGGTATTCGGCATCTGGTGGACGCTGGCCCCATAACGGAGCGACGCCTCCGAGAACCGCTGCGGGTAACCGTCGGACCACGTCCCCTGGTATCCGAGGGTGAACATCAGCGCCAGGGACGCCGCTCCGAAGGCCAGAATCCCGGCCCGGCCAGGCAGAACGATCCGCCGCCGGAACGGAGTCTCGACGACATACCACGAGGCGATCGCCAGGACGAAGCTCACCCCCACGACGACCAGGCGATCGAGCGCGGACGGCTCCCGGTAGTGGGCCATCCGGGTAAAGACGAGCAGCGGCCAGTGCCACAGGTAGAGCGAGTACGAAATCAGTCCGATCGCCCGCAGCAGCCGCCACGACAGCCAGCGGACGACCAGGGCCGTTGGCGGCGGCGTTCCGTCCTCTTGCCGTGACCGGTCCGGCTTGCCGGCCCAGATCAGCGCCGCCGCCCCCAGACAGGGGAGCAGTGCCGGGATGCCGGGAAAGCGCGTCTCGCTGTTGAAGAGAGCGATCGACGCCCCAATCGCCAGGAGTCCCGCAAAGCCGACCGCGCTCCGGAGCCGGGTCCGCGACGCGGCCGCCGGAGGGACATACAGGACCAGCGAACCGACAAGCAGCTCCCAGGCCCGCGAATAGATCATGTAGTAGTTGATATTCGGACGCGTGTAGGACTCGAACACGCACGCGGCGAAGGAGAGGACTGTCGCGACGACCAGGCCCGGCAGGATCCACGACCGGCAGAAGCGGGCTGCCGCCATGAGGGCCAGCGGCAGGACGAGGTAGAACTGCTCTTCGACCGCCAGCGACCAGAGATTCAGCAGCGGAGTCGCCTCTCCGGTCGGCTGGAAGTAGCCGGTCTTCAGGCAGAACCACATGTTGGAGAGCATGACCGCCTGCGCGGCGACCGATGCGCAGAAGTCTTGGAACTCGTTGGGAAGCAGGATGTTCCAGGCGATCACCGAGCAGACCGCCAGCATGACGAGCAGCGGCGGCATGATCCGGCGGACCCGCCGCTCCCAGAACTGGGTCAGCGAGAACGTCCCCGCGTCCAGATCCTTGAGGATCAGCCCCGTGATGAGGTAGCCCGAGATCACGAAGAAGATGTCGACGCCGACGAACCCGCCGGGGAAACCGAACCCGGCGTGAAACAGGACGACCGGCAGGACCGCCACAGCCCTCAATCCGTCGATGTCGGGGCGATAGTCCGGCGATTGCGACATGGGCGGAGACGACTTCCCATCGAACCCTGCGACCGGCAACGCAGGATGGCTGCGAACACCCTCCCTAGAGCAGTTCCACGAACGTGTGGCGTCCTCGGCCGCAGTCCCTGAGATGAACCGCAAGGTTCCATGCCCAGGCCACCTGCGCACCAGCCCCGGATCGGACCTGGCAGTGCCGTGCCCGATTCTCAGCCGGTGGGGGGACCGTCGGCAAGAACTTTTCGCAGACCAGAGAAACCCTGGGTGTGATCCCGAGTGGAAGAGACGGCTTCGCAGAGCGACTACGAAGCGGGCTTCGTTTTCGGCGCCTTGATGAACTTGAGAAGAAGCGGATGCGCCGGGCGGGCCATTTCCCCGTGATTGAAGCCGTCGAGCTCATAGAGGACGGTTCCGGTGTGGCCGACTTCCTTCATCATCCGCCACAGGTAGGCGTTTTCCTCGTACCGTCCGCGGAGTTCCAGCTCGCGGTCGCCGGTGATCAGGAGAATCGGCGGGGCGTCCTTCCGCACATGGAACAGGGGGGCCATGTCGTCGATCACCGGCTGGAGCTCGCCGATGCTCCGCTCCTTGCGGACCGTGAAGTGGGTGATCGTCTGGCTGCTGTAGGGGACGAGACCGGCGATCCGGTTGGCGTCGATGTCGTGCGTGGCGAGCCACTTCTTATCGAGCCCCAGCAAAAGCGTCAGGTACGCCCCGGCCGAGTGTCCCGCGACGTAGATCCGGTCCGGCGATCCGCCGTAGCGCTCGATGTTGCGAAAAGTCCACGCGACCGCCGCGGCGGCGTCCTCGACGTACTCAGGCGACTTCGCCTTCGGAGCGAGCCGGTACCCCGCGGCCGCGATCGCCAGTCCCTGCCCGGTCAGCTCGGCGGGAATGCTCCGTTCCCCACCGGTCAGGCCGCCCCCGTGGAACCAGACCACTGTCGGGAAGCCCTTCACACCTTCGGGGACCGAGAGATCGAGCAGGCACCGCTCCTTTGCGTACTCGGGAACGTCCGTTTCGTTCCGGTAGGGGATACCGACCTCAATGCGCGAAGCCGGCTTCCGCGGGGCGCTCTCCTGCGCCATCGCCGATGCCGCTATGGCGACGGCCCAGCTGCCGAGCAACAGGAAAGACACGGCACGTCGTACGAAGGAGCGGCGCATGGGGCGACTCTTCAGGAGAAGGAGGAACAGGAGGGCCTGGATCAGGCAAAGGAGAATGCGGCCCGGGAATGGAATCTGCATTTCATCTGGCGGTAGTCACCCAATACTCGCCAACCGGGGTCCAGGGGGTACCCCTGGTGGGGAGTGCAGAGGGGCCTGTGTTGTCTTCTTGGCCCTTTGCCCGCCGGAGGCCGTCTCGTCGGACAACGGCGGAAGGAGACCGTGTCCAAGCGCAGACACCGTGTCGTATGCCTTCTCACCAACTCGCAGGGATTGCAAAGCGAGCGGTGCGATGTGAGGGAGTCTTCAACGCCGGTACCCCAAAGGGGACATCCGTTGTGTACCACGGTTCCTCACAGGAGTGCCTCCGGCGGCAAAGGGGCGAGGCCCCCTTGACCCCGACTGCCGTGGCACAGTGGGTTTGAGCTATGGGAGTCGTGCCGGCAAGGACGCGGCCCTCCTCGACCGACCACCATCCAGCGATGCCCGCAAGCATCCGACGGGCAGACGATCAAGAGGTCATTATGATTCGCAAACTCAGATCCGGAAAGTATCGGCTGTACTCACGGAAGGTGAATCCTTCGACAGGCAAGCGCCGGAACCTCGGAACGTTCGACACCCGCGAAGCGGCGGAGAAGCACGAGCGCGAGGTCCAGTACTTCAAGCGGCATTGAGCGACAGTCGGGCGTGCCTCGCTCACAGCGGCCCTACATGTTCGTCTTCGCGTCCGCCGTGTCGCCCAGCACCGAGTTGAGCGCGGCGTGCAGTTCCGCGTCGTGGGTGTGGTCCTGGGTGTAGATGCGGAAAATCAGGAAGCTGACCGGCAGGGCCCGGAACAGCTCGTCGTCGTGGAGCTCCTGCGGGGTCGACATGCCCGGTTCGTAGAGGAAGTTCTGTCCGCCGGCGGGGCGGCGGCCGCTGGGGCGGTGGTAGTGGCGGGCGACGTCGATTTTGAGCGGGATGTCGCGGTCGCCGATCGGGAGCCGCTTGCGGACCCGGCTCAGGACGAGGTCCGGCTCGGAGAAGATCGACATCCGCTCGGCGTTGGCGGTGTGGAAGTTCATCGTCCGTTCGACCGCCATCTTCCACGTCACCTCGCGGCAGAGGATCGCCTGCCACCGCTTGCCGAGGTCGTTCAGCGCCGGGTCGGTCGAATCCTGCCAACGCTGGACGTCGACCAGCAGGGAGGACTCCGTCAGGCCGCGGTAGCCGCGGAGGTTCTCGAGCGGGCTGCCGCGGAAGAGGTGCGGCATGGTGGCCGGGAAGATCTCTTCCAGAGCCAGATCGAGGGCCCGGACCGTGCGGTGGAAGTAGACGGTGCGGAAGAGGTTGGCCCGGGTCTCGATGAAGTGGATCAGCGTCGGCAGGCCGCGGTTGTGGATTGTCAGGCCCTGCTCGGTGAAGAAGGAGTAGTGCAGGAGCCGCGAGAGGTCGAAGGCCTTGGTGTTGAAGCCGGTCATGTACGCGTCGCGGAGGACGAAGTCCATGTTGTCGACGGTGTAGATGCCGCTGAAGAGGGAGCGGAGTTTCCGCAACCAGTCGGGGTGGCCTTCGCGGTCGTCCGCTTTGGGGCGGCGGATGAGCCAGGCGACCTGGCGGGGGTCGAGTTCTTCGAGCGGCAGGAGTTTCCCGTTGGGGTTGCGGCGGATCCCGCGGATCAGCTCTCCCAGATCCTTCTCGATGATCGCCCCGCCGATGTCCTCGTGAGTGATGCCGTACTGGTCGAGGTACTGGTCGTCGAAGAAGTGGCCGAAGGGGCCGTGGCCGACGTCATGGAGCAGGCCGGAGATGCGGCAGAGGCTTTCGACGTAGGCGCGGGAGGGGACGCTGGCGCAGGAGTCTTTGAGGGAGTCGTACCACTGTTCGATGACCCGCGAGGCGAGGTGCATCACGCCGAGGATGTGCTGGAACCGCATGTGTTCCGCGGAGGGGAAGACCCACCAGGCGGTCTGGAGCTGGTGGATCTGGCGCATGCGCTGGACCCAGGGGTGGTCGATGAGTTCCTGTTCGGAGATTTCGCCTTTGGGCAGACCGGTGCGGGAGATGAAGGGGATGTAGCCGTGGATCGGATCGTGGGCGAGGCTCTCCGTGGCGTAGTCGCGGGACATGACATCCATTCCGTGAAGCGGGGGGTTTGGGAGACCCTAAAGTCAAATCGTGTCAGGTTCGGTAGCCTCACTCAACCCAGCCGGGTCCAGGGGCACCCTGGTGGGGGATGCAAGGGGGCAACGCCTCCTTGCCCGCCGGAGGCCTGGCCGTCGAGAGATGTCTGAAGGAATGAGCATCCAGACGCGGACGTTGTGTCGGATGCCCCCTCACCAACCCGCGGGGATTGCAGAGCGAGCGGTGTGATGTGAGGGAGTGCTCAATGCTGGTTCCACAAAGCGGACATCCGTTGCTTACCACGGTTCCTCATAGAAGCGCCTCCGGCGGCAAGGGGTGCCCCCCTTGACCCCGGCTGCCGTCGCACGTTGGGTTTGAGCCATCATCACTGTGCCGGCAAGGGCGGCTTCGCTGTTCAATGGCTGGTCGCGCTCTCTAACTTGCCCCCACCAGCGCTCTTCCCTCCGCGGTCCAACGATCCTTCGAGGTCCCCATGTCGGGTCTGGTGTCGAGACGCACATTCCTGGGCCACTGCCACCGAGCGGCAGCCCTCGCAGCCTTCACCCCGTCATCACTCGTTTACGGACAGGAACCGGCCAACGGCTTCCCCTGGAAAGCCGGCATCGCCCGCTCCGTCATCACCCCCGAGAAAGCGGTCTGGCTCGCCGGCTACGGCTCCAAACGATCCCCCGAAGGCAAACTCCACGACCTCTGGATGAAAGCCCTCGCCCTCGAAGACACCGCCGGCCAGCGGGCCGTCCTCATCACCAGCGACTTCCAGGGCGTCCCACGAAGCATGAGCGACCTCGTCTTCGCCGAAGCTGAAAAGCGCTTCGGCCTCAAGCGAGACCAGATCCTCTTCACCTTCTCGCACAACCACTGCGGCCCCCGCCTGGGGGATGACCTCATCGACTACTACCCGGTCGAAGCGGACCAGGAAGAACTAGTCCAGCAGTACACCGCCCGGATGGTGACCGAGACGGTCGAACTCATCGGCCGCGCGCTCGCCGCCCTCGCGCCCGCCCGCCTCCAGCAAGGCTCCGGCAAAGCCACGTTCGCCGTCAACCGCCGCAACAACCGCGAGGCCGACATCCCGCAGCTCCTCGCCGACGGAGCGGCTCTCAAAGGGCCGGTCGACCACACCGTCCCGGTCCTGACCGTCACCCGCCCGGACGGAACGCTCGCGGCCATCCTGTTCGGCTACGCCTGCCATCCCACAACGCTCAGCTTCCTCCAGTGGTGCGGCGACTACCCCGGCTTCGCGCAGCTCGAACTGGAGCAGAACCACCCCGGCGCGACGGCGATGTTCGTCAACACCTGCGGCGGCGACCAGAACCCGCTCCCGCGGCGGACGGTCGCCCTCTGCGAGAAGTACGGCCACCAGCTCGCGGTCGGTGTCGAAGAAGCCCTGAAACAACCGCTGACGCCCATCGCCGCCACGCTGCGAACCGCCTTCGAAATCGTCGATCTCCCCTACCTGATGGTCGTCTCCCGGGACGAGCTGACGGCGTACCGGCAGGACCGCAATGCCATCCGGGCCCGCTGGGCGGAGCGCCTTCTCAAAAAGCTCGACGCCGGCGACACCTTCGAAGCCGCCTATCCCTACCCGGTCCACGCCTGGAAACTCGGGGGCGAGATGCTCGTCATCGCGCAAGGGGCAGAGACCGTCGTCGACTACGCCCTGCGGTTCAAGCAGAAGTACGGCCCCGGAACCTGGGTCATGGGCTACACCGACGACATGATCTCCTACATCCCCTCGCGCCGGGTCTGGGACGAAGGGGGTTACGAAGGAGGATCGAACCTCTTCGAATACGGCCGCCCGGCCCTTCGCTGGGCGGGGGACATCGAAGAGCGGATCGCCGCGACGGTCGAGAAACTGGTCGCTCAGGTCCGCGCGAAACAGTAGGCCCGCCGGGCCGGACGGCACAAAAACTCGAACGGCGGTCGGCTCCCGGTGGTCGTGTCCGTCGGCTGAGCCGGACGCGATTCCCGATTGCCGCCGCCGTTGTCAGAACAGTCCGGCCGGGTTGATCACCCGGCCGGCTTCACTTAGGGCTGGCTGGTCCGGTTACCGGCTGTAGCTGAACCCGAATCCCTTGCCGTAGAACGACACGCCCTGCTGCGGGTACGTCTGATAGACCGGATAGCTGGGAGCGACGTAGACCGGCTGGACCGGGGCGATGTAGGCCGGCTGGTAGCCGTAGCCATAGCCGGCGCCGTAGGGCCGCGGGCGGGGACCGTGGTGATGATGGCAGTCGTCAAAGCCGCGGCCGTAGCCGCCGCCATATCCCCCACCGTAGCCACCGCCGTATCCGCCATAGAACCCGCCGGCCTTGGCTTCCGTGGCGCCGAACAGTCCGAGTCCCAGAACCGCCACCGTCGAGATCATGAACGCCTTCATGGTTAAACCCTTTCACTCAGGAAGAGGAGAATCCTGCGCTCGTGACGTCGGGCTCTTCCCCGGTGTCCAGTTCCGTCGCAGTCGAGGAAGGAACTAAGGAAGTCCCGTGCCAAGCCCGGGGAGCGGCGTTTTCGGCCGATTTTGCCCGCAGATTCTGCCGATTCGCCCCAATTCGACACTCATTCTGATCCGGTTGTCGTCAGGTTGATGATGGAAACGGGTCCCTCGCGGAATCGGGGGCGGGATTCGATGATCCGGGTTTGTCGGCCCAGCGTTGTGACGTCAGGAAACAGGCACAAGACACTCTGGAAGGGCTTCATCATGTCGACCGCGTCAGGGGCTCCGAGTACGAACTACAGGGACATGCCGGACGAGAAGCAGGGGCAGCTGGAGCTGTTTCTGGTGATCTTCTTCTCCGTGATCTTCCCGCCGATCCTGCTGTTCGGGTTCTTTGTGGTGAATCCGCGGGAGGAGATTGTCGTCCTCCGGTTCGGGAAGTTCGTGACGACGCTGAAGACGCAGGGGATCCGGTGGATTCATCCGGTGGGTCGGGCGCTGCATCGGATCTCGACGCGGGACACGACGCATGAGATTCCTAAGACGACCGTCGTTGAGAAGAACGGGAACCCGATCGAGATCAGTGCCGTGGTTCTCTACCGCGTGGAGGACACCTATCGGGCGGCGCTGCATGTCGATGACTACAAGCGGTTCGTTCACGACCAGGCGGGGGCGGTGATCAAGCGGGTGAGTGCGCTGTTTCCGTATGAGTCGGTGGATGAGACGGTGCCGTGTCTCAAGAAGGAGAGTCCGGCGGTGACGGCGGAGTTCATCCGGGAGCTGCAGGAGGCGGTGAATCCGGCGGGGATTCAGGTTCTGGGGGTGCGGATGAACGACCTGACGTATGCGCCGGAGATTGCCCAGGCGATGTTGATGCGGCAGCAGGCGATGGCGCTGATTGATGCCCGGAAGACGATTGTGGAGGGGGCGGTTCACATTGTTCGTGATGCGGTCAGTCAGCTGCAGGCGGAGGGGTTGGAGCTCTCGACGGAGTCGCGGGAGCAGCTGGTGTCGAATCTGTTGGTGGTGATTTGTGGTGGCGAGCGTCCGCAGCCGGTGGTTCAGGTGCAGTCGAGCAAGCGCCAGGGCTAACTCACCGGGTCCAGGGGAACCCTGGTGAGGGGATGCAAGGGGGTCAAACCCCCTTGCCCGCCGGAGGCCTGGCCGTCGAGAGATGCCTGAAGGAGATTGTGTCCAAGCGCGGACACTGTGCCGTATGCCCCCACATCAAGCCGCTGGGATTCCAGGGCGAGCGGTGAGTCCTCAACGCCGGTCGCCTAAAGGGGACATCCGTTGTTTGCCACGGTTCCGCGATGGAAGAGGCCTCCGGCGGCAAGGGGGCGTGGCCCCCTTGACCCCAGGCTGCCGTAGAACATTGGGTTTGAGCTATGGGCGTCGCGCCGGCAGGAACGGTGTTTGGGTGGAAGCGCAATTGCGGTTTGATTCGAGAACCTGCCTCGGACAAGCTCCCCAAAACCACTAGACTACACCCGGCGCCCTGAACCTTTGCGATGGAGCGAAGCCCGCAGCGCCGGAAGGAACAATCATGCGCGTCCTGTTGGCAAGCCCCCGCGGCTTCTGCGCCGGGGTCAACATGGCCATCGAATGCCTCGAAGAATGCATCCGCATCTTCGGAACCAACATCTACGTCTACCACGAGATCGTTCACAACAAATACGTCGTCGACCGCTTCTCCTCCCAGGGGGTCAAGTTCGTCAACGAAGTCGATGAAGTCCCCGAAGGGGCCGTCCTCCTCTACTCCGCCCACGGCGTCTCGCCCGTCGTCCGCCAGGCCGCCCGCGCCCGCAAGCTCCGGACCGTCGACGCCACCTGCCCCCTCGTCACCAAGGTCCACCTCGAAGCGATCAAGTACGCCGAGGAGGGCTACAACATCCTCCTCATCGGCCACGAGGGGCACGACGAAGTCATCGGGACCATGGGCGAAGCCCCCGAGAGCATCACCCTGGTCGAAAGCCCCGAGGACGTCGACCGCCTGGAGTTCGCCCCGGGCGCCAAGCTCGCATACCTGACCCAGACCACGCTCAGCGTCGAAGAAGCGAGCGCCGTCATCACCCGCCTGGAACAGCGGTTCCCGCAGATCGAGCACCCTCCCAAGGAAGACATCTGCTACGCGACGACGAACCGCCAGTTCGCCGTCCGCTCGCTCATTCCCGACTGCGACGTGCTGCTCGTCCTGGGAAGCCAGAACAGCTCGAACAGTCGCCGGCTGATGGAGATCGGCCAGTCGCTTGGTAAATCGGCCCATCTCATTGATGGACGGCACGAGCTTCGTCCGGAGTGGTTCGACGGCGCGGAGAGGGTGCTCGTCACCGCCGGCGCGAGTGCTCCGCAGGTCGTCGTCGAGGAGTGCCTGGACTACCTCCGGGAGACGTTCGGTGCCGACGTTGTGGAAGAGGTGACTCGCGAGGAGCACGTCAATTTTCCGCTCCCGCGGGAGCTCCGTCAGATGGCCCGCGTTCAGCTGCAGTAGTGAACCGCGTCTTTGCCGGCGCAGCTCCCATAGCTCAAACCCATCGTGCGACGGCAGCCTGGGGTCAAGGGGCCAAAAAACAACACAGGCCCCCTTGCCGCCGGAGGCACTTCCATGAGGAACCGTGGTACACAACGGGCGTCCGTTTTGTGGCACCCGCGCTGAGGACTCACCGCTCGCGCTGAAATCCCCGCGGGTTGGTGAGGGGGCATACGGCACGATGTCCGCGTTTGGACACGACCTCCTTCAGACATCTCTCGACGGCCAGGCCTCCGGCGGGCAAGGGGCATTCTGCCCCCTGCACTCCCTGACCAGGGTGCCCCTGGACCCGATGAGGGCCAATGATTCTGAGTTGCGCTGCTCTACCTTCCGCCTTAAGCCTGAACCCCTTCCGCCTCCCTACAGGCCCCCTTGCATCCCCTACCAGGGGTGCCCCCTGGCCCCCGGTTGGTTTGCCAGGACTCAGCCTTCCATCTCCGCATGCTGCATCTGCCACGCAGCAACCACATGCAATAACTTCACGAATCCCGTCGCGGCGATAATCGCCAACCCCAACGCACTCGGCGAAAAGGCCAGCCACCACAGCAGCCCCAGCCCGAACATCGCCACGAACGCGTGACCCGCCATCCAGTCCGCAGCCTCCACCCGCCGCTGCATCCGGTCCAGCCCCCGTAGCAAAAACAGCAGGGACAGCCCCGTAACAACCACCAGGGTGATCCGCGTCGGAAGCTGCGGCAGCGACCGGCCCAGCTCCACCGGCTCCGACAGCGGCTCATAGAACTCCACCGGAATTCTCGCGTCCGACGCAACCATCGTCGTCATCAGGTCCGCCGTCGGCACGCCTCGCGCCGTCGTCCCGGGAGCCGCGGCGTTCACGGGCAGCGTCTGCTGAATCGCCTTCCACTCCCCGCGCAACTCCTCGAGCCGCCGACGGTCGGCATCCGTCCCCGCGCCGCCCGACGCGATCGCCTGCTGCAAGCCGCTCTCGCACTGCCGGATCGCCTCCAGCCCCGGGTCATCCAGCGACCAGGCCCGGTTCCGCTGCTGCTTCACCGTCTCCAGCAGATTCGAAAGATGCCGCAGCCCCCCCACCACCGATGAGACGGACGCTGCGCCGCGATCGAGACGCAGCCGGTCCCGCGGCGGAATCACCGCCAGCAGAACATTCTCATGCCCCTGCGGCCGTGGCACCTCGATCCCCGCTGTTCCCCGTTCCGACGGGGCGGTCCAGGCCAGCTCGATCTCCTCCTGCGAATCGGAGGGGTCGATCCGCAACAGCAGCGGCCCTCCTCCCGCTCCCGCAGCCTTGAGGTCGTCCGCCGGACGGCTGGAGGACTTGCGGCGGATCCCCGTCACCTGCACCCCGTCCGGAACGGTGACTCGCAGCGTCGCCGGACGGTCCGCGACCGCGACGATCCGGGTGATGCCCTGCGTCTCCTCAGCCCGCGGCCAGACGATCGCTTCGACAAGAGGCGTGGCCGCCGTCCCCGTCTCCGCCAGGTCGACGCGATGCTCCAGCGTCCAGCTGTCGGCCCGCCCCAGGTACACGTCGACGTCGGACAGATTGACTCCCGCGCGCCACGCTTCGGGCAGGCTCGCTCGCCGGAATCCGGACGCGGTCGTCGCGGTCCCGGCGGCGGGGACGAACGGGAACGATCGGGGCGCCATCAGGTGGCGGCGAACGACGCGCGCGGAATCGAACGTCGGCTCCGGGATCACCAATTCGCCAGACGGGTCGACCGTGACCACTCCGCCAAAGAGCAGATCGGCCGAGGAGGCCGATTGCGGCGAGGAGACGAGATTCAGCGTGAAGGGGACCGCCCCATCCTCGGCCGGCGTCCCGAGCATGAGCGCCGGTCCGGCGACCGAACCGGCCAGCGCCGCCGGGATCGTTCCCGACAGGACCTGCAGCGGCCCCTCCTGGGACGTGACGCGGCAGTGAATCCCGACCGCGACCTCCGTGTCCGACACGGACGCCAGCCGGACCCACGTCTCCGCCTGCGCCGCGTCGGGACCGGGACGGAGCCGGAAGCGGGCCTCGGGCTGCGCCATCAGGTCCACCAGGACCTGCGAACGCGTCGAGTCGACCGCGGGAAGCGGGACCGACTCGTCCGGTCGATCGAAGTCGGTCTCCAGGATCCAGCTCGACTCGTTGCGGATCGTCAGCTCGCTGCCGCGGGTCTCCCCGTCGAGGATCCCGAGCATCGGGACCGGAGACCAGTTCAGCCGGTCTCCCGACCACGTTCCGTCCATCCGGATCTGCAGGGGATCGGCCGTCTGGCTGCGGACAAAGAGCGTCAGGCGGTCGCCGTTCCGCACGGACCGGACCAGCCGCTCCGCGCCGTCCTGCTCCGCCGACACCAGGTTCACCGTCAGACGCGGGTCGATCCGGAACACATGCGAGAGAAGCGGGGTGCGGGACGGCTGGAGCTCCACCTGCGCGGACCACCGGGTCTGCGAGCGGTCGATGACGAGCCCCTGGCGGACCTGGACGGAGCGCGGGATGCGCGAAGGCTGAGCCTGCAGGGCGATCGGGCCCGGCGCGTTCTGGTCGAAACAGAGCTGCGGAGTCGGCCAGACCAGCTCATCCGGCTGGTTCCGCACGAACTCGGTGACGGGGACCGGAACGAGCGTCCCGTCGGTCCGCGGGATCGGCTCCAGGACCACCGTCCCCCGGTTCGACAGGCCGATCCGATGCCGGGCGAACGAGTGCCCCGGGACCGTCACCAGGGCCGGCAGGGCCGGGCCCGGCTCGGTCGCGTCGAACGGGAGTCGATACATGATGTCGACGTGCGGGTGCTCGGCCCCTCCGGCGGCCCCCCCGCCGACCCCGCTCGCGGGCCTCAGGAGAACCTCGACCTTCTGCGTTCCGGCGGCCGCGCCGGACGTGACGCGATAGTGTTCCAGCAGCGGGCCCGTGACCGATTCGACGAGCGCGCCGGCCGGCACTTCGACCGTCTGCGCCCGCCCATCCGGCCCGAGGGCGAAGTCGACGCGGGCCTGGACCAGGAGCGACAGGTCGTCGATCTCGACGAAGGTCTGCGCCGTCGTCTCCCGGCTGCCAGGGACGGATGTCTCGAGCGGCCGGACCACGGACAGCCGGCCGCTGCTCCCCAGCGCCGCGGTCCAGACTCCGGACTCGGAGTGCCGGACGGGGCCGAGCGAGCGGATCGTCGCCGGACCGCGGTCGGACTCCAGCGACCGGGACCGGAAGGTGAAGTCGGTTGCCCCGGCGCTCGGCACCAGGACCTCCATCCGGGTCCGGTCGAGTCCCTCGGTCCGCGGCAGGAAGTCGATCTGCAGCCGGTGCCGCCGCGGCTCGGCGTCCGAGCCGTCGAACGCGGGACCGGAGGTGGCCGCGCGGGGAGCGGAGGAGGAGGGAGCCGGGAGCGAAATCAGGATCGACTTCCCGTCGGCGGCGGGAAGCATCTGCACCGTCCGGCCGTCCACCTGGCATCCGGAGGCGGCATCGAGGGTCACGTTCTCGAACGGCAGGCGGACGACCGCCGCGGCGGCGGGGTCCAGCACCCGGACCGCGATCTCCGCTTTCCCGGAGAGCCGCCCCTGATCGTCCGAAACCGAGTAGTGCGCGGACTCCACGACATACGCCGGCGAGGCGTCCCGCTTTCGCCAGGCATTCCAGGCGTCGTACAGGGGGGTGTCGAGATAGACCGTCTCGAGCGGCTGCCCATCCTCGGTCGGCAACAGGACCGTCCCGACGATCTGCGGCGGATCGGACGCCTGGTCCTGAGCCGTCAGGGCCGAATGCCCCACAAACAGCGCCACGGCCCCGGTGATGACCGTCGAGACCCGCCGCGGGTCTCGACGCGAGACGAGCTGCCGCGGCTTCCAGAACTGGTCGCGGACGACGATCCCGCGGGGGACCAGATGGATCAGCGTCAGCCCGGCGGCGATCGCCCCCATCGGGATCCCGTACAGCGGCGGGAGGAACCAGGCGAGCGGAACGAGAAGGCACATCGAGAAGTACCCCGCCTGCCGGACGACGTACCACCGCGCGCGGCGGGCAAAGGCCCCTGTCAGCAGACAGCCGAGGAACAGGGTCCAGGCCAGCGTCCGCACCCGAGGGACGGAATAGCTCTGGATCTGGACCCGCGGGGGGACCGATCGCAGGAGGTGCAGCAGATCGTCGGGCCCGGCGGCGGGATCGTCCGCCGGCTCGGGAAACACCAGGTTCCGCCAGTCTCCCCGGCGGAACGGATTGAACACCGGTTCCCCGGGCGACCGCTCCAGCGGACCGAGGATCTGACTCCAGCGGATCCCCAGCGGCGGCTGCGGCGTGCTCTGCTGGGGAAGGTCGGTCCCCAGGAGCGCCCGGGAACCATTCAGTTCGACGCGCCACAGCATCGGCCCGGAAAAGCCCGCCAGCTGCGGGAACGAAATTGACTCCGACGTCAGAAGCCATCCCTCGGAGGAGCGGGTCCGGTAGTCGAAGCGGATCCACCGGGAGCGCCGCTGCGGATCGCCGAAGACGAGGCGTCCTTCGCTGAACGCAAAGGCGACATCCCCGTGCTCATCCTGGATCGAGACGGGGCGGACGTCGGCGGGGAGCGTGAACTGCAGCTCCGCCAGACGGGTCTCGCCCGACAACCGATACTCGGCGGTATGCAGATGGTCCATCGCTCCAGGCGCGCCCAGAGTGGTGACGATCGAGGCGACGGAGACGTCCGGGCCGCCGGCGGCGGGGACCGCCGGATCGGTTGGACGCGGCGGGACGAACGGCGGGGCCGGAGACGCCGGGGGAGCGGCGGCGGGGAGCGGCTCGGAACCGGCGGGGACCGTCGGCACGAGCGTCAGGTTGAGGGGACCCCGCTGGCCGTCCGCCAGCAGAAAGACCGCCTTGTCGAACAGCATCTCCTTGGAGAACGTCCCCCCCAGCTGAAAGAACTCCGCCGGCAGGTCGCCCGTCACCCCTTTCCGCCACGGCGCATTGGCCGCCGGACGGACCTCGTACTGGGGCGGGGCCCAGACCGCCGCAAAGGCGGTCACCTCCCGCGCATCGTCCGGGACCAGGACCGGCAGCGACGCTTCCCGTCCCCCGAGCGGCTGTCCGCGAAGTTCCAGGACGATCCGCTTCGGAGCCTGCGGCGTCAGCCCGCGGCGGAACTCGATCGACAGGAACCCCTGGTTCCCCTTCCGTTCGAAATTCCATTGGGCCAGCGAAGAATCGGGAGCGTCGTCGACCGGGACCACCCGGACCACTTCCCAGGGCTCCGGAATCGGGATGTCGTTGAGTCGATAGGCCTCCCCCGCCTGCGACTCCAGGCTCCAGACGGTCCAGAGCGCGGGGCTGTCAGTCCGGAAGTCGGCCAGAGTCCAGAGCTCGGCCGCCAGGCGGACTTTTGGTTCGGAGACGGCGATCGAAAGCCGGGCATCGCGGGCGGTGGCATCGAAGACGTAGGTCTCGCGGTTGCCCTCCGTTGAGACATCCGCCTGCTCGAGGCCCACCGTCGCCAGCGACTGAAGCTCGAGCGGGCGGTCGACGTGCAGCGTCAGCCGCCGCCGCAGGGCCCGGGCGGCGGGATAGGAGACGTCCTGAAGCAGGACCGACTTCCCGGCGGGCCAGCGGACGGTCTGGGCTCCCCGGAACCGGAGCGTGGTCCGCGCGTCGCGGGGCCAGTCGTTCACTTCGACCATCAGGCGGTCGACCTTCTCGCCCCGTTCGCGGCGGAAGGCGAGGGGCGTCTCACCGTAGGTCACGGAGCTGATCTGGAGGTCCCGCGGGACGGCGAACTCCAGCCGCGGTCCCGGGATCCGGCCCAGGATCGAGAGGTCGGTCGTCGTCTCGGTGCCGGTGCGGGTCACGGTCAGGACGGTGGCGGACTCCCAGGCGGAATTCGACGGATCCGTCTCTTCGCCGGCTGACCGCTTCAACGTCAGCTTCGCCCGCGGCCGATGCCCCAGGTCGAGGACCCACGTGCGCTCGGCCGCCCCCGTCGACGCTCCCTCCGGGCGGACCGGGTGATCGGACTCGACGCTCCAGAGGGACGGCAGCTTGAGGCGGAGGGTGGAGGCGAGCGCCGGAAGCCCCACGAGATCGCATTCGAGGGAGTCGAACACCATCCGTCCGCGGAGCGACCACTGTCCCGTGAGCGGCGCGGAGCGGGAGGGGGCAAAGACAACGAGCCGGTCGTCGGAGGCGACGCCCCACGTCGCCGGAATCGGGGCAGGGGATCCCCATTGGAGCCCGGCCAGCGCAACCCCCGTTCCCGTCAGGTCGAGCAGGTTCGTCCCCGTGGCCCCGGTACCGGGCAAGTCCCCCTCCGGGACGAGGACCTTCGCCTCGAAGGTTCCGACCAGCGCGTCCTGGACCAGGGAGGCTTCATAGGTGATCGATTCGATGAGCGGAACCGGGTTGGGGGCCGCATCGGCGGGCCGCTTCAGGCTCCGGCGGAAAGCCTCAAAGCTCGCCCGCGGAACCGGATGCCAGGGTCCCGCCGGCCACAGGCCGGGCTGGGAGGCCGGAACCTCGATCTCCTGAACCACCGGGCGGCTTTCCTGGGCCACTACAGTCGAGGCGATCAGCCCGCTTGCGAAGAGAACGCAAACCAGCCGGACGACGAATCGCAAGATGACACACGATCGAACCGGTGGAAGACGCTGCGGCCTTGACCGGATCGCGAAGCGCGAGATCGGACGGCCAGTCATCGCCAACGTCATAAAGAATCGCCTGAACTGTCGGTGATGCTGAATTCTCTGAACTCTCCTGAACAAAGGGAAGGGGCGACAACGCCATTCCAACAGAAACAACCCTGGCGAGCCCTGGCTGCCGTCGGATGAATCACCGAGCCCCAAGCTTGCGCGAGGGTGTCGAATCGAAAGGCCGTATCCCCCTCCTTCAGAACACCGCGTCCGCACCGCCATTCCAGCTCAGCCGGCATCGCCGCCCCAGACGGCATACCCAACGAGGAGCTCCGGTCAGCCATGACACGGAGGGCGATGGGAGTTCCCGGCCTCCCTGCAACCAGGAACGTCCGGCAGCTTCGTCCGTGCAAGACCGCCCCATGACGGTTGCGAGAGGCCTCGCCTCGTCAGACTTCGGCGAACGACATTGGCTCGGAGATCGCCGAATGAGGAATTCGCTCGCTGTTGAACCGCGTAAAATCAATGTATCTCTTGAACTTCAGATACTCGTAGTAGTCGTTGTCTTGCCGCGCGCGGCGCAACACCTGCACAGACGACCACAAGCTCTTTTGCCCCCACACATACCGATTAACCTGAATGATTTCAGGGTCCAGAGAATCGAGGTCCTTGTACCCCGCAATGACGCCCGCGCATGGCAGAAACGGGTACTCAAAGTAGCTGAACTCAATCCCTGCGTTGCTGCTAGCGATCGTTTGCAGGTTCGTCATAGATTCTTTGCGCAGCTTGACCATGTCTCGATTTCGCAGTTTGTCAGGAATATCGCTGGTCTTAGTCTGTGCCAAATCAATATCCTGCAACTTCCGCATACTCTCCAGATTGGTCTCCGAGCAGAAATAAACCTCGACCTTGCTGACCGCCGGCAACTGAAACCCGGACCTGGCCACGGCGAAGTGCCGGCTAAACCGCTCATTAATTGCCCCAATGATCACAATTCGCTGGCACGGCACATAGGACTTGTCTGAGAGCAGCTGCCCTAAAGTCTCCTCCATTTGCTTCGGATCACGGATCTCATGGACAACCTTCAGGCTCGGCTCCTCCTCCAACCCTCCGATAACGAGCGTCTTCCTGACCGGCTGGCCATCAGGGTCAGGGATGGCTACAGTGACCGACAAAACGATATTGCAGATTTTCAACTGATAGTCATGCTTGACGGTGTAAATCCCGTCAATCGACGAGACGTTCACTTTGTAATCCGCATCCGCGTTGATCCGCGGCACGCGATCGAGCCCCTTCTGGACCGTCGGGATTAGCGCACTGAGGCCTCGGCGAGCATTGTAGTCTTTTACCTCCGATGCCAGCTTTTCCAGAATGGACGGTGAGGACAGATAGCTCTGATGAAAGTCCATGGAACAGAGAATGTGGCCGTCTGGGCCCCCGATATCCATAATTCGCTGGGCCTGATTAATCGCGTGACCGCAGAAGTTGGAGTTGCCGTTGATATCTTCGATTACGGTCAATTCCCCGGAATGCAGACCGATTCGCAGCGTCACGCCGCTATGCCTTGCCCACTCGGTGAGATAAAATGACAGCAACAACAGAACATGCCCCGTGTCCAGATTGGGCCGTGGAGTCTTTTCCAGACAGACGACCATCCCATCACCCGTGGGCATGGCCGCCACAATCAAGTCTCGCCCGCGGTGTTCCGACAGTCGCTGCTCCCGAAACTCGGGGACCAGGAATCTGGCGCACCTTTCGTTGATGTCTTGCGAGAGCGCCTGCTGCTCCTTATTCGTTTTCTTGGAATAGCTGACGATATCCACAAAGATGATAGCGGCCATTTTTTGAGTGCCTGAATCCCAGGTTGTTTGTTATGGCAGGAGCGGTGGGCCCGACCCCAAGAGCAGGGGTGAAGTGATTGGGAACCTATTCGCTTAAAGATCCCCTGTCAACCAGACGCGGTTTCCTGGAATGACCGACGTGCGCTGGGCCAGTGACGACTTGCCGAACAAGGCGAAAACGCCCGACCGCAGGAACAAGGGGAGGCGGGCCAGCTCAGCCCCTCGCTCGACCACGGTCGGGCGCCGGTATTCTCGGCTGAGGCTGGCCGCCCGCAAGGGTGCCCAGATTATTAAGAATTCGTGAGATCGTGGACCAGGCCAAACAGAGGACCCGCGAAAGCCGCTCGCCCAGAATGAAAACGGGAGAAGAACAGCGGGATTCCGCGAGGGCGCTTTCGGTCGATGGGCGGAGCCCTCTCGACCGCCCAAATAAAGAAAGCCCGGAGGAGAGAAGCCCGCAGCCTCCCCGCCGGGCAATCTGGCCTGCGGTGTTTGACGATCGTCAATCGCCGGCTTCTTCACATGACCTGAAGGGGTCATTCCGGCCGATTCGCGCGAGTTTTTTCGACCGCAGGCCCCCATTTGAGGTCCGGGTAATCCCGGATGTCGAAAGTCCGGTTTGGAAACCACTCGCCCGGAAAGAATTTGACCGGAATCTGACGTCACGCCGCAGCGGGTGACCTAGGGTTGCGATGGTACGTTTTGACGTCACTCCATTTTCAGTCCATTGAGACGGATATCTCCATCCAACCACCCTGTGCGGTGCCCGAGACAGGGGTTAGATGGCTGGGCCGTTTCTCCGTCCGATCGATGGGCCCCGTCCGGTCACGGCACGGGGGACGCCGACGGCCGGAACCCCATTGCCTGACCAGGGGGAGCCAACCATGGTCATCTATCGCGGCGATCTGCCGCACCTGAAGCGCCCGCAAGGGGCGCACACCGAACGGAGTTTGCCGCCCGTGTCACGGGGGGTGGACTCCGCGGAGGACTGCTCCAACCCAGTCCCGGCCCCGCTCACGCGAAGGCTCCGGGACAAGGCGCCGGAGAATGGGACGACGCCGACCAGGCGTCCCACCGGGATGGACCTGTGAGAGACCTCGAGCGACCACGCTCCCGCGGGGCCGCGCCTCCGGTTGATCGAACCCCCCGTTGTCACGCCGGTTCACCCGGCAGCGCTCCGACCGCCTCACGGCCCGCCGGCTGTCGTCGGGGAGCGACGTCCGCCGCCGTCCGTTGAGGATTCGCCAACCCAGACCCTCGACGGACTCCGACTCCGGAACCGTTGTGTTCCCGGAGTCCCTCGCACCGCCCCCCGCCCCGTCGCTCAGTCCTGTCTCCGGGGCTGTGACGGCGCGATCGCGACCCTGTTGATTTTCAGAGTCACTTTCCATGCCACATGACGCGGATGAAAGCAGCCAGTCGTCAGGACCGGGAGGGAGCGCCCTCCTCCCGAAGAGCGACTTCACTCAGGAGACCTTCCGCCTGCCGCGGCGGGACTTCGCCGGCCTCGGGTCTGAAGAGTTCAATGAGCTGCTCGAGCTCGGCGCGCGAGACATGGCCTCCAAGCAGGAGCGGGACTTCATCCTGGCCGCGCTGCTGATCCGCGGGAAGCATCTCGGCGAGCGGGTCCTCCGCAAGGTCCTGAAAGGGTGGACCCCCTTTGGCGAAATCCCCCTGCGGGACTACCTCCTGAAAAGGGAGGCGGTCTCGGAGGAGATCGTGACGCAGGTCGAACAGGAAGGGCGGGAGTTCCTCAAGTCCCTCATCGGCCGGGCCTCCTGGTCGACCCTCGGCCCGCCGGCCCGCCGGACATCCGACCTGCTGGAGCGGATCGACCCCTCCGGACGCGTGGCCAAGCTGCTGGGCTTCTCGCAGATCCGCAAGGGGGTCACCGGCACGGAGGTCCGCAGCTATCGCCAGCAGTTCCGCCTGCTGCGCAAACTCGGACAGGGGGGACTGGGGACCGTCTGGCTGGCGCTCGACATGAGCCTCAACCGCTACGTCGCGCTCAAGGAGATCCTGGGGAGCGCTTCGAGCCATTCTCCGGCGGTCGCCCGCTTCCGCCGGGAAGCGGAGATCACGGGGCGGCTCGATCATCCGAGCATCGTCCCGGTGCACGTTCTCGGGGAGAACGATGGGGACGGGCGGCTGTTCTACGTCATGCGGTTTCTCGGCAACGAGACCCTGGAAGACGCCATCCGCGACTACCACGAGCGGCGGGAAGCGGGGCGGGCCACGCCGCTCGCCTTCCACCGGCTGCTGAACGCCTTCGTCAGCGCCTGCCAGGCGATCGCCTACGCGCATTCGCGGCACGTGATCCATCGGGACCTGAAACCGCAGAACATCGCCCTCGACAGCTTCGGCCAAGTGATCATCCTCGACTGGGGCCTCGCCAAGGCGCTCGGAATGCAGGAGCCGATCGCGCTCCTCCACGAGGGGCGGCGGGGAACGGCCGACCAGGTCGACATGACGATGGCGGGCCAGGTCATGGGGACCCCGATGTACATGGCCCCCGAACAGGCGGCGGGACGGATCGACGAGATCGACGAGCAGACGGACGTGTACGGCCTGGGGGCGATCCTGTTCGCCATCCTGACCGGGTACGCGCCGCACGAGCTCAGCCACGACAGCCTGGCGGCGGGGAGCCAGGTCACGGCGCTGCTCGACGTGATCGTCGAGCGCCCGGCGGTGCCGCCGCGGCAGCTCAACCCCGATGTCCCCTCGGCTCTCAACGCCATCTGCCTCAAGGCGATGTCGCACGACCGCTACCGGCGGTACGCCTCGGCGGCCGCCCTCTCGGACGATCTGCAGCGGTGGATCGCCGACGAGCCGGTCTCCGCGGTCGAAGAGTCCCCGGGCAAGCGTCTGCGGCGGTGGATCGAACGGAACCGCCGGCTCTCCCAGCTCGGTTTCCTGGTGCTCGTCGTCCTCTCGCTGCTGGGGGGCATGTGGGGGATCTCGCAATACCGGGACGCGGTCGCCGCGGCGTACTTCCGCACGGAGCTCCTGGCGGACGATGCCCGTCTGCTCCAGTCGCGGATGACGCACGAGATGCAGACGCTCGCCGGGAATGCGCGGTTCATGTCGTCGGTCCCCCCCGTCTATGAAGTCTTCAAGGCCCGTGTCGCGCGGGACGCCGCCCTGGAGGCGGAATGGACCGAACGGCTGCGGCGGACCTACCGCGGCCTGCTGGACGCGAATCCCAGCTACGCCGCCGTCACGTACTGGATCGACAGTCCGGGGGCGAAGGGGGCACCGATCCGCGTGCTGGTCCCGGCGGCGGAGAACGGTCCGCTCCGCACCGACATCGCGGAGTTCATGGAGCATCATCTTCCGGAGATCGCAGCCCTCTCCGAGCGGAGCGTCTACATCGGCATGCCGGGGGCCGGGCGGGGCGCCGCGGGCGGTTCGGGGGACCAGGAGCAATTCATCGGCCGCTGCATGCTTGCGGGGATCGGCGTGTTCGACCCGGCGACCGGCCAGAAGATCGGAGGGGTCGTGATCGAGTGCAGCCTGGAAGGGCTGTTCCGGGACTACCTGGCGGGGGCGAACCATCAGAACCTGGAGATCCTGCTTGTCGACGGCACCGGCCGCTCGACGATGCAGTTCAACCGCAAGGAGGGTCTGCAGCCGTCACTCGCCTCGCCGCCGCTCGATCCCGCGATGCTGGCCTTTCTGCGGTCGGACGACGGGGGGGAAACCCAGGTCTTCTCGCCGAAGCTCTCGGCCGCCCGGATCACGTTGAACGCCGGGGCGTCGAAGAAGGTTCTGGGCCTGCTCCTGCGAGTGCCGGACTGACCGTTCCCTTCAATCCGGCCGCCCTCCCCGGGATTCCGTTCGCGATCCGTTCCGCGCCGCCGTAGTTCCCGGGATCCCTCTTCCACCGCGGCGGGAGCGGCCGACGTGTTGTCCTTCGTCATTCCAGCCCACAACGAGGAGCAGCACCTGCCGGCGACGCTCTCCGCCGCGCGGGAAGCGGGGGTACAGTGCGGGGAGCCGTTCGAGATCGTGGTCGTCAGCGACAGTTCGACCGACCGGACGGAGGCCATCGCGCGCGAGCACGGGGTGCGAGTGCTCTCGGTGGCTCACCGGCAGATCGCCGCCACGCGGAACAGCGGGGCTCGGGAGGCGCGGGGCGATCTCCTGTTCTTTGTCGATGCGGACACGCTGCCGAACGCGGCGGCGGTCCGGGCGGGGATCGAGACGCTGCGGGGCGGTGCGGTCGGGGGCGGGTGTATCCCGGTGTTCGACGGGGTTCTGCCGTTGTGGGCGCGGCTGATGTATCCCGCGTTTGTCGTGGGGATGCGGACGTTTCGGTTTGTCGGCGGGTGTTTTCTGTTTTGCACGCGGGAGGCGTTCGAGGCGATCGGCGGGTTTCCCGAGCGTTACTTTGCGGCGGAGGAGGTCGGTTTCATTCGTTCGCTGAAGGGAGTGGGGAAGTTTGTGATTCCGCGGCCGACGGTGGTGACGTCGGGGCGGAAGTTGCGGGCGCATTCGGGTCGGGAGTTGTTGGCATTGGCGGGGCGGCGTGTGGTTCGGGGCCGGAAGTTGTTGGAGGGGCGTGAGGGCTTGGCAATCTGGTACGGCCCCCGAACAGAGGATTGAGGGAAACAATGAGCACCCCCACAACCGGGTCCAGGGGCACCCTGGTGGGGGATGCAAGGGGGCCTGTGTTGTTTTCTAGGCCCCCTTGCCCGCCTGAGGCCTGGCCGTCGAGAGATGTCTGAAGGAGATCGTGTCCAAGCGCGGACGGCGTGTGGGATGCCCCTCACCTGGAACGCGGTTCCCACAAAGCGGACATCTGTTGTGCACCACGGTTCCTCATGGAAGTGCCTCCGGCGGCAAGGGGGCCTGTGTTGTTTCTTTGGCCACTTGACCCCGGCTGCCGTGGCACGATGGGATTGAGCTATACAGCCCTGCCGGCAAGGACGTTGTTCGAGCAATCTACGAGGCCCCGCCACCGCCGCGGCTGAGCATCGGAACGACGTTCTCCGGCATCTGCAAAACCATCAGCGCCATCGCCGTCGCATACTCATCCCCGATCTGCAGATCCCCCCACCGCCCATCCCCCAGCTGCATCACCAGCAACTCCTCGCGAACAGCCGGAAACCACCGGCCCCACGCTGCAGCCCCCTCCCGCCAGACCACCTGCGCCTCATAAAACCGGCCGTAATAAAAGTACTCCGCCTGCCGAGGCAACGGCGTCCCCCTCGGCCCCCGCTCCAGATACCGCACTCCCCGACGAACGGCCGCGCCACCCCCCGCCGCCCCCGCCGCCACCTCCCGACCCGCCTGAGCCAGGGCGACAACAGCCGCCGCCGAACGCGGCCACAGAGACTCCGGCGGATCCTTCACGCGGTACCGGAACCCGCCATCAGGATTCTGGCACGACATCACGAACCCCACGCCGCGATCAATCACCTCCCGCGGAACCGAGATCCCCGCCCCGCGCGCCGACAGCAACGCGATCAACTGACACGTCGTGACGGAGACATCGGAGTCATCCGGAAACGGCGTGTACCGCCAGGCCCCCTGCTCATCTTGAGCGGAAAGAATCAGCTCCACCCCCTTGCGAAGCACCGCAGCCACCCTCGATCCACCCGGCGCCAAACCGGCTCCCTCCTCCGCTCCCAGGACCTGAGACAGGTAAGCCACGGCAAAGCCGTGCCCATACATCGGCCCGTGCGTCCGGACTTCTTCCTCCACAATGAACCCGCCCGGCTGGGCCCGCGACACGAGATACCCCGTGCACCGCGTGACGATGTCTGCCCAGCGGCTCCGGACTCCCCCCGCGCACAGAAAGGCGGTCCCGCACAGCGCCGCGACCCCCACGTTGCCGGCATAAGCCCCGCGATCCCCGAAGGCTCCGTCCGCCGTCTGCCGCCCCGCGAGCCACCGCAGCCCCCGGGCGATCGCCTCGCGAGTCGCCGGCGTGACACCGTGCGGATCCTCCAGAGCCACCCCCTCTCTCAGGAACGCGTCGCTGAACACCGACGCTCCAAGCCCGATCCGGACCGCCCGGTCAAGCACTCGACGCCGCGTCTCGCGCTGCGGGTCCTCGCTGGAAGAGTCTGTTGGCATGGATGTCGTCCGTGGCTCGGTTCAGGACCGCGTCAAATACGTCACTCGGGTTCGCCCCCGCGGGCACTCAGGCCGCGGCGGAGGGCCAGCACGGCGAAGGCGGTGGCAATCAAGGGATCGTCTTCCCGCATCGTCGGGTCCTGACTAGCCCATGACCCGTCGCGACGTTGCCGGCGAATCAGTTCCTCCCCCCACAGGCCATACTCGCCATCGGCTTCGGACGTGTCGGCCCGCATCAAGACCAGTGACCTCGCCGCGACCGTGTAGAACGCGAGCCCCCTGTCCGCGCCATGCCCGGCGAACGGCGGAACGTCCCGAGCCTCCCTCCGGATGAAGGCGAGCGTCGCCCGTGACTCCCGCGAATCGACCGGCTCTCCGCAGGCCCGCCGGGCGAGCCAACCGTCGCACGAGGGGGCAAGATACGGACGGGGAAAGCGATTCCCGTTCGCATCGACGAGATCGCCCCCCTTGTTGAGCGGCTCGTCGGCCCGCGGCGTGAAGACGAACCCGCCGTCGTAGTGCTGGTCGCCGGAGCGGTGCCGGCAGCGGTTGAGGAACAGCAGCGCCTCGTCGCGGACCGCCTGATCGAGACTCCCCGCGCGGTCGAGGGCCTGGAGGACCACAGAGGTCAACGACACGTTGGACGGCCCAAACCGCCCGGCGCGGTCGGCGGAGCGGGAGAGTCCCCAGCCGCCGAAGTCGGTCTCATCCCGCCGCCAGCCGTTCCGCTCCGTCCGCTGATAGGCCTTGAGCCCGTCGGCCAGCCGGACGCGAACCGCCTCGTGGTCCCGGTCGGTCGACTCCACCAGGACCAGAAGTGTCAGGGCGGCGGCATAAAGGGGATTGTCCCGCGCTCCATCGGGCGCCACGACCAGACCGTCGTCCGCCGGACGGCCCGTCAGGAACTTCACCCCGCGGCAGATCGCGGCGGACTCTGCTCCCCCTTCAGCCGTAGGCGCCGCCGCGAGAGCCAGCACAACGAGCGCCGTGCAACCCGTCCCGGCCTGCATCGAACCGTAGGTCTCAGAGTGCCAGCCCCCATCATCCGCCTGCCGACCGAGGAGCCATTTGGTGCCGCGTCGACAGGAGGCGTTCCAGGCCCCCCGTCGGACCGCCGCAGCGCCGTCGCTCCCAGCGCCGACCAGATCGTCCGCCGCGGCTGCCCCCGCCGCGCTTCGGGCAATCAACAGCACGACCATCGCCAGGCGCAGCAACGTCATAGGTCGGACAGCGAAAGCTGATGCCGGGGCGCGAGCAGCGTCAGCAGGGCGGAGGCGGTGCAGAACGTCCGGTCCGTAATGCAGTGATGTCCGGTCCAGCTCCCGTCCCGGTTCTGCATCTTGACCACCCCGGCACTGACATCGGGATACCAGCTCCGCCACTCCGGACGCGGATCCTGCACGAGACACTCGGTGACGAGATAGAACGCGAGGTACTCCTCGCCCCCCGCCAGCTCAAAGACCGGCTGCTCCCCCCGGACCGCCGCCAGCAGCCGCGGGATGCTGTCGCGGAAGACCGGCTCCTGCCGCAGGTCGAGCGAATAGAGCACCCGGAGACTGGAGGCTTCCTTGTAGAAGCGATGCATCCAGCTCTCGTCGTCGGGCGATTTCTCCTTCAGTGTCTTGAGCAGAGCGGTCCCGACCCGCCTGGCCGACGCGGTCACCTGAAACCCGGTGGCGTCGGCGGCCCGCAGCGACTCCCAGCCGAGCACCGTCCCCAGGACCGGCGCCCAGCTCTCGGTCCCCCAGGTCCCGTCGGGCCCCTGGGTCTCGCCGATGTGCCGGACCAGCTTCACCAGAGCCGCGCGAATCAGCCGCTCGTCTCCTGGCGACTCGTAGTAGACCTCGGAGAGGTAGATCGCGGCGAGAAACAGGTCCGCGTTCCGGCCGATCTTCCGCTGGATGAGGGTGATGGAATCGAGCGTCCCCGCCTCTCTCTGTTCGAGCAGCTCCAGCAGTCCGTAGAGCAGCCGGCGGCTGTGCTGGGCGTAGCGCCCGCCGCGGGGCGTGCTCCCTTCGGAGAGAAGCGCCAGTCCGACGATCGCGGTGCAGCCGAGATCCGGTCCCTGGTCCCGATCGGGACCGACCGTTCCGTTCCCGCGGATCGCCCCTACCAGCCAGTCGAATCCCCGGTCGATCGACCGGCGGACCTCCGGGCTCGCGCTCTCGGACCAGGCCGCCGCGCCGGCCGGCACACGATCGAGGTCCGCGCGCGTCTCCAGCCACGCCCCCTCGCCGAGCCATGCCACCAGAAGGACCGCCACAGAGACAACAGGAGATCGAGTGCGTCGCACCATCCGCATCGGTCACTGAGCGGTGAGGGGGGAAGGGAGTGACTCCCGGTGAGGCACAATTCGTGCCGCCCTGCCTGGCCGCCGGAAGCGTGACGATTTGCAGCCATCGGCTAGAGCGCCGGGCCACGAACCGGTCACATAGTCGCCACCGTCGACGAATTCTCCATCAGCGCTGCCGCACCTCACCCGGGTCCAGGGGCACCCTGGTGGGGAGTGCAGAGGGGCCTGTGTTGTTTTCTTGGGCCCTTTGCCCGCCGGAGGCCCGTCTCGTCTCGATCAATCTGAAGGAGCGAGCGTCCAAGCGCGGACACCGTGCCGGATGCCCCCCACATCAACCCGCGAGGATTGCGAATTGAGTAGTGAGTTCTCAACGCCGGTTCCACAAAGCGGTCGCCCGTTGCTGACCACGGTTCCTCATGGAAGCGCCTCCGGCGGCAAGGGGGCGTGGCCCCCTTGACCCCAGGTGCCGGAGCACGTTGGGTTTGAGCGAGCAGAGCTGTGCCGGCAAGGACGTGGGAATCGCGTCCGGCTTTCCCTATCATCGGCCACACTGGCCGTTCATTGAGTCCTCACCAAGGACGGGTCAATCCGGGACCGCCTGTATGCATGGGATTCGCCTCGCGCTCGCGTGGTCTCTCTTCGCTGCCACCCTCCCTGTCGCCTTCGCGGCCGAGGACTGGCACCCCTTTCAACCACCGCCCGACGCCCTCGTCGACAGCCCCATCGGCCTGCGGTCCCTGAACGAGCGGTTCGCCGGAGAACACGGCCGGATCGCTGCCCGGGACGGACGCTTCGTCCACGGCGACACGGGAAGCCCCGTCCGATTCTGGGCCGTGAACGGCCCGCCGGATGATCTGACGGGAGACGACCTCCGCCGCTGCGCCCGGATGCTGGCCGACTACGGCGTCAACCTGGTCCGGGTCCATCGTCCGCTGTTCGACGCCAGGGGCGAAGTCGACCCCGCCAAGGTTCGGCAGGCCCAAGAGATCGTCGCCGCCCTGAAGGCCGAAGGGATCTACACGCACTTCTCGATCTACTTCCCGCTCTGGTTCAAGCCGAAAGCGGACCTGGCATGGCTCCCCGGCTACGACGGCCAGAAGCCGCCGTTTGCCGCCCTGCAGTTCAACCGCGAGTTTCAAAAGCGGCATCAGGAATGGCTGCGGGCCCTCCTGACGACGCCGGACGCCAGGACCGGAAAGACCCTCCTCGACGAACCGGCGGTCTTCGGGGTCGAGGTCCAGAACGAAGACTCCTTCTTCTTCTGGACGTTCGATGCCCGCAACATCCCCGCCCCGCAGCTCCAGATCCTGGAGACCCGCTTCGGCGACTGGCTGACCAAACGTTACGGCTCGATCGCCAAGGCGCTCGAAACCTGGAAGGGCCAGGCCCTCCCCCGCGACGCCGAGAAGGAGGGACGCGTCGGCTTCCGCCCGCTCTGGAACATCGCCCACGAGAAAACCCGCCGAGATCAGGACACCGCGACGTTCCTGCTGGAGGTCCAGACCGAGTTCTATCGCGACACGTACCAGTTCCTGCGGCAGCTCGGCTTCCAGGGACTGATCCATTGCAGCAACTGGGCGACCGCCGATCCCGCCGTCCTCGGTCCCCTCGAAAAGCTGAGCTACACCGCCGGGGACTTCGTCGACCGCCACGGCTACTTCGAGTGCAACCACAAGGGGGACAACGCGGCGTGGTCGATCCGCCCCGGACACACCTACAGCGACCGCAGCGCCCTCCGGTTCGACCCGCCCGTCCCCGGCAAGCCGCGGACCATCGGGCATCCGGTGATGGACCCGCACTACGACGACAAGCCGTCGATGATCTCCGAGACGACCTTCACCCGCCCGAACCGCTATCGCTCCGAGGCCCCGCTGTACTTCGCCGCCTACGGAGCCCTGCAGGACAGCGACGGCATCGTCCACTTCGCGTTCGACGGGGCAAACTGGAACGTCAAGCCCCGGTTCTGGATGCAGCAGTGGACCCTCGCGACGCCGGCGATGCTGGGCCAGTTCCCCGCAGCCGCTCTCCTCTATCGCAAGGGGCTGATCCAGGAGGGAGACATGGTCGCCGACATCTCCCTCAACCGCGATGACCTGCTGCACCTGAAGGGGACTCCCCTCCCGCAGGACGCCGCCTTCGACGAGCTTCGGCTGGCCGATGTGCCGTCGGGCGTGGACATCAAGCCGGGGCAGCGGCTCGATCCCCTGCTCCATTTCGCCGGCCGGACGCGAGTCCGGTTCGTCGACGGCCCGGGAGGGTTTCTCGGCTGCGACTCCGCTTCTCTGATCGACCACAAGGGGCAGACGGTCACGAGCACGACGCGAGAACTGAAGCTCGACTACGGCCGGGGTCTGCTGACAATCAACGCCCCGCAGGCCGCGGGGCTCTCAGGCAACCTCAAGTCGGCGGGAGCAACGAAGCTCGGCGCGTTCGAGATCGCGAGTGACCTCGACCTCGGGCATATCCTGGCGGTCTCGCTCGACGATCAGCCGCTGTCGACCTCGAAGAAGATCCTCGTGCAGGCGATGTCCGAAGAGCGGGCAACCGGCTTTCGGACGGAACCTGCGGAAGAGGGGACCTACAAGATCACCGACATCGGCCGCGATCCCTGGCAGGTCCGGAGCCTCTCGGGGACCGTCAGGTTCCATCGTCCGGATGCCGCGACACTGCGCGTGACGCCGCTCGATATCAGCGGCCGGCCGCAGAGGAAGGGAGCGGCCCTGAAGGCGAATGCGATTTCGCTTCTGCCGGACACGATCTACTACTTGATCGAAAAGTGACGGGTGCCAGATTGAGGGACCGGATGAGACTCACGTCCGGGACAGGACGGGGCTCCGTGTGGAGTGGCTGGGATAGGTGTAGAGTGTGGCGCTCCGCGGCCACGGTCGAGTTCAGCGGCAGGGGCGCTATCACCCGGCGGGGAGCCGGAACGGCTCACAAAACTCGTCGCTGCTCCAATCGACTCCCGGACCATCTTTCTTCAGAACGGTCGGCCACCAGAGGCTGCGCGGGAACTGAAAGCAAACCTGCGCCCAATCCGTGTAGAACTGCAACAACGATTCGGCGAGGCGATGCCCGTTCTCACCAGTCCCGCCGTCGCACCAGTCATGTTTGTCGAACACGACGGGGGCCGGGTCCAAGGCGGTGTCGAGGCTGAATCCGTCGCCGTTCCCTTCGTTATGGAAGGGCATCCATTTTCGCATCTTGAGTGCGGTCTGCTTCGCCAACACGGGGTTCTTCGTACCGCTGAAGTCGTAGTCATCGTTCCACTCTGTCATCCAGCTCAGCACGTCAAAGGATTCGATTACCCGACTGTTGAGCTTCGGAAACTCGTGGTTCGCGAATGGCTCTCGATCACGTTTCGTACTCCACGCGAATTCCAGCCCATCGCCCATCTCCGCGTAGAACTCGGCCATCGACGCGGGAATCGGGATCAGCGCCTTCGCCCGCGCGCGTTCGATGGTGGAGGTGGTCAACGCTTCGCCGCGTTCGAACGTGACCTTCACGCCCTGACGCCGCACGTGATCCGCAACCCGTTCGAACAGTTCGAGGTACGCCATGGCGACTGCTGACTCCGCTTATCGGAATGAGGTGCTTTGAGAATGCCCCGCCGCATTCGCCCGTGAACCGTAGCCGGCTCCCCTTTTCGAAGCCACGCCGTTCGCCGATGATGGCGATCTCCCGTCGCTCTCCCGGAGATTCTTCCATGGACCGCCGCACTTTTCTGCAGTTGGGGGCCGCGGGCCTCAGTCTGCCTGCTTTCGGCCCCTCGCTCTACGCCGCCGCCTCCGACAAGCCGCCGCGGGTGGCGCTGATCGGCTGCGGGTGGTACGGCAAGGCAGACCTGCTGCGGCTGATTCAAGTCGCTCCGGTCGAGGTCGTCGGCCTGTGCGACGTCGACAGCACGATGCTGGCGGAGGCGGCGGCGCTCGTCAAAGAGCGGCAGAGATCCGATAAGGCCCCGCCGACATTCCGGGACTACCGCGACCTGCTGAAGCAGACGCAGCCGGAGATCATCCTGATCGCCACGCCGGACCACTGGCACGCCCTCAACGCCATCGCGGCGATCGAGGCGGGGGCCGACCTCTACCTGCAGAAGCCGATCAGCGTCGACGTCGTCGAAGGGGAGGCGATCCTCGCCGCCGCGCGGAAGCACGGCCGCGTCGTCCAGGTCGGAACGCAGCGGCGGAGCACGCCGCACCTCATCGAGGCCCGCGACCAGATCCTCAAGGAGGGGAAGCTCGGAAAGATCGGCGTCGTCGAGATCTACTGCTACTACCACATGCGGGCCCGCGGCAACCCGCCCGACATCGCCCCGCCGGAGAACCTCGACTACGAACTTTGGACCGGCCCCGCGCCGATGCGGCCCTACAACGAGCTCGTCCATCCCCGCCGCTGGCGAGCCTACATGGAGTACGGCAACGGCATCGTGGGGGACATGTGCATCCACATGCTCGACATGGTCCGGTGGATGATGGACCTCGGCTGGCCCAGCACCGTCAGCTCTTCGGGAGGGATCCTCGTCGACAAGGAGAGCCGCTCCAACATCTCCGACACCCAGACCGCCACCTTCGACTTTGGCGGCCTGCCGGTCATCTGGCAGCACCGCACCTACGGACACCCCGCCGACCCCAAGTACCCCTGGGGGGCGACGTTCTACGGCGACAAGGGGACCCTCAAGTGCAGCGTCATGGGCTATGACTTCACGCCGTTCGGAAAGGGCGAGGCGGTCCACCGCGATGTCGTCTACGAACTGGAGCAGTATCCTGAGGACCAGACCGAGAAGGACCTCGAAAAGCACGTCGCCCCCGCGATCCGCGGGCACATGCTCGACTTCCTGAAGGCCCGGGAGTCCCGCGGCCGTCCGGTGGCGGACATCGAGCAGGGGCACATCTCGACGGCGAGCTGCATACTGGCCAACATGGCGATGGAGCTGGGCCGAACGCTGGCGTGGGATCCGGCGACCGGCCGCATCCGGAACGACGACGAGGCCAACCGCCGGCTCCAGAGACCGTACCGCGAGCCCTGGACACATCCGGTCCCCGCGAAGAACGCCTAGATTCGATCCGTTCCGTCGTCCGGCCTTCCCGACTCGTCCGTTACGTTGCCGTTACACGCGGCGGGCGGCTCGTTGAGGGAAGCTCGCCGGATTCGATACCGTGCGGCCGGTGTCCGGCGGCTGACCGGCCGCGATCCCCGTTCGCTCTCCCGGAGGCTCTCCTGATGATCCGTCTTGGTCTGCTCGCGCTCGCGTGCTGTCTTCTGCTCGGCCGGCCGGCCCGGGCCGAAGGGGTGTTCCCCGGCGCCGACTGGGAGACCGCGGCGCCGGAAAGCCAGGGGCTGTCGGCCGAGAAGCTCGACAAGGCCCGCGAGTGGCTGGCGTCGCACAACAGCCGCTCGGGGCTCGTCGTCCGCCACGGCCGCATCGTCGCCGAGTGGTATTTCCAGGAGGCGGACCGGAACTCCAGGTTCGCCGCCTATTCGACCAGCAAGTCCCTCTCCAGCATGGCGACGGGACTGGCGATCGCCGACGGCAAGCTGACGCTCGATACCACCGTGGGCCAGTTTCAGCCGGACGTCCAGCCCGCGGGCAAGAAAGCGATCACGGTGAAGCAGCTCCTGAGCATGAGCTCGGGCGTCCACAACAATCCCGAGGTTCACCAGCGGACGGACCTCTTCACCTATGCCCTGAACGAGGCCCCGCTCGATCACCCGCCAGGCTCGAAGTGGGACTACAACAACACCGGCCTGGCGCTCCTCAGCCCCGTCTTCCAGAAGGCAACCGGCAAGCCGATCGACGACTTCCTGAACGAACGGGTTTTCAAGCCGATCGGGATTGCCGCGGACGACTGGACCTGGGAGCGGCGGGAGGGATACGCCCTTCCGTACTCCGGCTGCCACATGACCGCCCGCGGGATGGGACGCATCGGCCTGCTGGTCCTCAACAAGGGGGAATGGGACGGCCGCCGGGTCGTTCCGGCGGACTGGCTGAAGGAATCGATCGGCCCTTCGCAGGACCTCAACAAGTCGTACGGTTACCTGTGGTGGAACAACACGACGAACAAGTGGCCCAAGGTCCCGCAGGACGCCTACGCCGCGCTCGGCCGCTGGGACAACAACATCCTGATCGTCCCCAGCCTCGACCTCGTCGTCATCCGCCAGTCCGATCTGGCCCCGGCGCAGGGGCATCAGATCGCCGAATATTTTGCGCTCGTCTGCGACGCCGTCGCGAAGCCGTAGTCTCGCGCAGGACCTTCCCCGCGCCGCGCCCGATCCGGGCGGAAAGTCGGGTCACGGCGTCTTGGGTTTGCCCGCCCGGTTGCTCTCGGTAGACTCTGTCGCGTCATCACCCTGTCAGAGCAGGGTGGTGGCGGATTGAAGTCCGGCGTCAGAAAAGGGTGTCGACGACACCGCGCCGGGCCCGGAAACAGCCAATCGACCAGGCAAAGCACTGGTCGCCGAAGTGGCGGAATGGCAGACGCAGCGGATTCAAAATCCGCCGACCTCAAAAGTCGTGTGGGTTCGAGTCCCACCTTCGGCACTCTCAGATTCCTCTCCGTCTCAGCATCCTGCCTGGACGGGGAGCGATGCTCTATGCACTCTCTCGGGCAAACCGCTCCCGTCGTCCGGGCTGACCACGGAGTTGGGACCGGTCGACGTCGCTGTCAGGGGACGAGCTTTCCGGTGACACCGCCATGATGGTTTGCGAAGCCCGATGCCAGGTGTTTCTGCACAACCCCAAGGCAGCCGGGATCGCCGTCGGCAACTGGCTGCGGAAGCATCACGGCTACGTCGATGCTGCCCCGGACCTCGGCGCCCAGCGGCATCCGGACCGTCCCGACTCCTATCTGTGGCGGCACGCCCCGACACCGCCTGACGGCTGCGAGCACTACGAGAAGTGGTGCATTGTCCGGCATCCGCTGCGGCGGTGGGAGTCTTACTTCAACTACACCCGCCGCTGGGAGCCGGAGATTGCTCACCTGTCGTTCGACGAGTTCACCGCGGCCCGCGTCGCGTGGCTGCCGAAGCAGGTGGTCTATGTCCAGGCCTCCGATTACTGGATTCAGGTCGAGCATCTTCAAGCGGGGCTCGCCGAGCTCGGTCTGACGGATCGGCTTGAGGAGCTCACGCGGGAGAACGTGACTGGTCACGGTGTTCTCTGGACCGACTGGTCGCGAGCCCGTGTCCTCGAGCACTTCCATGAGGATTTTCATCGCTGCGGCTACCGGCTACCGCGATAGCCTCTCAGCTCGACCGACCAATCCGGGGTCCAGGGGGCACCCCTGGTGGGGAGTGCAGAGGGGCAACGCCCCTTTGCCCGCCGGAGGCTTGGCCGTCGAGAGATATCTGAAGGAGCACGTGTCCAAACGCGGACAAAGTGCCGTATGCCCCCCTCACCAACCCACGGGGATTTCATAGCGAGCGGTGAGTCCTCAACGCCGGTACCACAAAGGGGGTATCCGTTGTGTCCCACGGTTCCTCACAGGAGTGCCTCCGGCGGCAAGGGGTGACCCCCTTGACCCCAGGCTGCCGTCGCACGTTGGGTTTGAGCTATGGATGCTGTGCCGGCAAGGACGCGGGCCGGCGTCCGTTCCAATTCGCACCTCTCCGCTATCATGCCCGGCTGACCTCACCCACCCGGACCAATCTGATGCCCGAACCGCTGTCTCGCGACGAACTGGCCGCCCGGTATCTCGAGCAGCTCCCCTACGCCCCCTACCCCATCCAGGAAGAAGCCCTCCTGGCCTGGTACACCTCGGAAGAAGGAGTCCTCGTCTGCGCCCCCACCGGCACCGGCAAGACCCTCATCGCCGAAGCCGCCCTCTTCGAAGCCCTGCACCTCGGCAAAGTCGCCTACTACACCACCCCGCTGATCGCTTTGACGGAACAGAAGTTCCGGGAGATGCAGGACGCCGCTGAACGCTGGGGGTTCTCCCGCGAGGACGTCGGCCTCGTCACCGGCAACCGCCGCGTCAACCCGCAGGCCAAGGTCCTCGTCGTCGTCGCCGAGATCCTGCTGAACCGCCTCCTCAACGCCGAAGAGTTCGACAACTTCTCGGATGTCTGCGCCGTCGTGATGGACGAGTTCCACAGCTTCAACGACCCCGAGCGCGGCGTCGTCTGGGAACTGTCACTGACCATGCTCCCCAAGCACGTCCGGCTGATGCTCCTCTCCGCCACGGTCGGCAACACCGCCGAGTTCATGATCTGGCTCCGCGGCAAGCACGGCCGCAAGGTCGACCTCGTCCAGGGGACCGAGCGGAAGGTCCCGCTCCACTTCGAGTGGGTCGGCTCGCGGCTCCTCAACGAGCAGCTCGAAATGATGAACCAGGGAGCGGACGATGGCCGCCGCGTCCCGGCCCTCCTCTTCTGCTTCAACCGGGCGGAGTGCTGGAACGTCGCCGAGCAGCTCAAGGGGAAGGACATGCTGGGAGACGGCCAGCAGAAAAAACTCGTCGAGGCCATGGAGGGCTGGGACTGGAGCGGCGGCGCGGGCCCCAAGCTCAAGCAGATCCTCCTCCGCGGCGTCGGCGTCCACCACGCGGGACTCCTCCCCAAGTTCCGCCGCCGCGTCGAAGAACTGTTCCAGAAGAAGCTGCTGTCGGTCTGCGTCTGTACCGAGACCCTGGCGGCGGGGATCAACCTCCCGGCCCGGTCGGTCGTCCTGACGTCGCTGATCAAGGGGCCGCGAGGGAAGAAGACCGTCATCGATGCCAGCTCGGCCCATCAGATGTTCGGCCGCGCGGGCCGGCCGCAGTTCGACTCGCGAGGCTTCGTCTTCGCCCTCTCGCATGAGGACGACGTCAAGATCCTCAAGTGGAAGGAGCGGTACGACCAGATCCCCGAGGACACCAAGGATCCCAACCTGATCCGGGCCAAGAAGGCTCTCAAGAAGAAGATGCCCACGCGGCGGAACACGGAGCAGTACTGGAACGAGCAGCAGTTCCAGAAGCTGATCGCCGCCCCGGCCGCCAAGCTCGCCAGCCGGGGCCAGATCCCGTGGCGGCTGATGGCCTACATGCTCTCGCTCTCGCCGGACGTCTCGCGGCTGCGGACCTTCGTGCAGAAGCGGCTCCTCGATGCCGCAGCCGTCGAGAAGGGCGAGCGTCGGCTCAACGAAATGCTCCTGACGCTCTGGTCGGCAGGCTACATCGATCTCGAACCGGAGCCCCCCGCGGCGCTGCGAACCCGGATCGTCGTCGAATCGACCGGCGCAGCCACGGGCGACGAGGACGACGGAGAAGACGAAGCCCCCCGCCCGGCGGCAGCCCCGGCATCAAAGGCTCCGGGCGACGGCGAAGCAGACTTCGGCGATGGCCTCGATGACGACCCGGCCGCCGCTGCGGACACAGAGACGGCTGCCGCAGAACCCGATGATCAGCCCCCGCCTGCCATAGCCCGGCTCACCTTCGGCGCGGCCCCCGCTCCACTGCCTCCCCCGGCCGCCTCCAAGCCGACCAAGAAGCAGGGAAAGGTCATCAACCTCACCGGCAAGCCCGCCCCGCCGCCTCCGCCGGAGCTCCCCGCCTACCACCCCGCGCAGGCCCGGCCCACCCCCGCCATGGCCAAGCTGCTCGCCTTCCGAGCCATCAACCCGGTCTACGGGGCCTGGCTCCTCGACCTGATGGGCTCCGCCGAACGGATCGAGCGGCTGCAGATCTTCGAGAGCGTTCTGGAAGTCCCCACGTCGCTCCTCTCGCAGGTCCGCGTCCCGCCGCCGGACGTCCTCACCCCCGGCCCGCTCGCCCGGGAGCGGATCGACCAGGAGCTGATCGCCCGCGGCCTCCTGACCCCGGCCGACATCAACCCGGCAGCGGTGGAAGAAGACCCCGCCGACCGCTTCAACCGCGAACGACGGTTCGCGGTCCCGCTCGCGGAGAAAGTCCGGATGCTGTTCGACTCCGACTACCCCGGCGTCCTGGAGACCCCGGTCCGCGGGGTCTGGATCGCGGGCGATCTCGAGCAGTTCGGCTGGGACTTCCACAAGTACGTCAGCGGCCGGGACCTCTCCAAGCAGGAGGGCCTGATCTTCCGCCACCTGATGCGGCTCATTCTCCTCTGCGGAGAGTTCTCCCAACTGACGCCCCCCAACATGCCCGACGGCGAATGGCGTGATGAGCTCCGCGACCTGAGCGAAAACCTGACGGAAGCCTGCCGCAAAGTCGACCCGGACAGCACGGATGAAGTCCTCGCGGCACTGGAGGGGGCGGACGTCATCAAGGGGGGATGAGACCCCGGGTCAAGGGCGGGAGCCCTTGCCGCCGGAGGCACTTCACTGAGGAACCGTCCAAGCAACAACGGACGCCCGTAGTCGGCCAAGGAGGCCAACCGATGCGGATCTCGTTCGATCTTGACGACACACTGATCTGCTATCAGCCGGACGTTCCTCGCGAGCCGCGTCTCGCGTGGTATCAGCGTGTCTTCGTCGGTGACGAACCGCTCCGTCTCGGTTCGCGCTCGCTCATGAGACGACTTCGCGAGCAGGGCTGGGAGATCTGGATCTACACAACGTCCTATCGCCGGCCGGCCCACATTCGCCGCTGGCTTTGGTGCTACGGAATCCGCGTCGCGAACGTCATCAATCAGGATGTCTACGACGCCCACTTGAAGAAGACGCCGCAGCACCGTCCTCCGACCAAGAGTCCGAAAGCCTTCGGGATCGATCTCCACATCGATGACCTGGAGGGGGTTCGTCTCGAAGGGGAGACCCACGGGTTCCGCGTCCTCGTCATCCGTCCGGATGATGAAGCGTGGGCGGATAAAGTCTGGACAACCACCGAAGAGTTCCGGTGGCGGACGGCTGGCCCGCAGCGGCCAACCGTGGCCCCCGGCGCTTGCGGGTGACTTCAGCGGGCGGCACCATGACCACACCGATTTCTTTCTCTACCAGGCGCTTCCATGCCAACGAGCCTTTTCATCTCACTGCCGGTCCAGGACGTGACGAAGTCGACCGCGCTCTATGAAGCGATTGGTTTCCAGCGCAACCCGCAGTTCACTGGCGACGCGACATCCTGCCTTGTTGTCAGTGACACGATCTCCCTCATGCTGGCGTCGCACGAGCAGTTCCAGCAGATCTCACCGAGACCGATGGCCGACCCGACGAAAGGCTGCCAGGTCCTCCTCAGCCTCTCGCTCGAGAGTCGGGAAGCCGTTGACGACATGGTGGCGAAGGCCATCGCGGCCGGAGGATCGAAGGCCCATGAACCGGAAGATTATGGGTTCATGTACCAGCATGCGTTCTACGATCTCGACGGTCACGGTTGGGGACTGACGTGGTTCAATCCGAATGCTGCTCAAGTGAGTTAGCAAGTCTTCCGGGCATGCGAGAAGGCACTGTTCTGTTGCTCAGAGCGGGTCCCGGGCAGTGGATCCTTCCGCGAAGTGAGACCTCGGCGACCTGCTGCGCATGCCGTCGACCGCGGGGCTCGGGTCGCGCGCCAGAAACTCGCGGTGCTTGTGCGATGGGATTCTTGAGCCCTTCTTCCCAAGAATTGAGGGCTTTGTAATGACCGGCGACCGGTTTTTATGCATCGACGGCCGGATTTGCCCGATTGTTAGAGAAGGAAAAAGCGGATTGCGCGGATTGACCGGCATTGCGGGAGTAGCTTGCCGGCGTTGAGGGCCCATGACTTGCACCAGGGAAGGGATGTTCAGCCATGGCCCGAGCGACGGATCGCCGGAAGACGTTTCGGAAGGCCTGGAGCGCCCTGCTCCTCGGCGTGGCATCGTCCGCTAGCGTGCAGGGAGCGGATTACACGGTGAGCTCGTCGGCGGAGTTCGCGCAGGCGATTGTGGACATCAATGCCGATCCGACGGCCGACCATCGGATCATCCTGTCGCAGGACTTCGCGCTCGCCGGGCAGCCGGGGCCCATCACGCTCACCGGCGGGTCGCTGACGGTGGTCGGCAACGGTCATGCGATCGACGGTAACGGCCAGTACCGGGCGTTCTTCGTCGAGAGCGGCTCGGTGGCGCTCGAGAACCTGTCGATCGCCAATGGGCGGGCCCAGGGGGGCGCGGGGGGCGACGGTGCCGGTGGTGGTCTGGGGGCCGGCGGGGCCGTGTTTGTGGATGCCGGGGGCTCGCTGCGGCTGAAGAACGTCAGCTTCGCCGGGAATGCGGCGGTTGGCGGCAGCGGCGGTGCCAGCGGCACCGGAGGTGGGGGCGGCGGGCTCGGCGGCAGCGGCGGGAGCGCTTCCGCCAGCGGCGCGGGGGGCGGCGGCCTGTACGGCAACGGCGGAAGTGCCACGTCCACGGGCGGCGCGGGGGGCGGCGGACAGTCGTTCAGCGGCGGCTCGTCGAACGCGAGCAACGGCGGCGGTGGCGGCGGCGTGACGTCGGCCGGGGGCGACGGGACATCGAGCGGTGCGGGCGCCGGCGGACTCGGCGCCGATGGCGCGACCCCCGTCGGCGGTGACGGCAGCAACTCGCTCGGTGCGCCCGGTGGCAACGGTGGCAATGGGGGAGGCGGCGGCGGCGGACAACGCGCGGACGGCGGCGCGGGGGGGACGTTCGGCGGCGGCGGCGGGGCGGCCGCTCCGTTCAGCGGTACGAACTACAACGGCGGCAGCGGCGGACGCTTCGGCGGTGGCGGCGGTTCGTCAACGGGGATCGGCGGCGACGGCGGATTCGGCGGCGGCGGTGGTGCGGGGAGTACTGCGGGGGGCTACGGCGGATTCGGCGGTGGCGGCGGCGGGAGCCTCGGCGGCACGCCTGGCGCGAGTGCGTTCGGCGGCGGCGAAGGCGATTCGGCCGGCCAGGGGGGCGGCGGCGCGGGCTTTGGCGGCGCGCTCTTCGTCGCGCAAGGCGCCAACATCACCATTGAAGAGGGGGTCACCTTCTCCACCAACTCGGTGACGGGCGGCAGCAGCGCGGGCATCAACGGCCTCGGTGCGGCCGACGGCAACGATCTCTTCCTCATGAGCGGCACGTCGACGACGTTCGACATCGCCGCCGGCCAGACGCTCAGCTTCGCGCAGCCCATCGGCAACAACGACGGCAACAACTTCGGCGTCGAACTCACCAAGACCGGCGCGGGAACGCTCTCCCTCAGCGGCGCCAGCCCGTGGGTGTCGACCACCTCCGTCGATCAGGGGACGCTCATCGTCAACGGCACGCTCGGCGCGTTCGACCTCATGTCCGGCCGCATCAGCTCGCTCGAAGTCAGTGAATTCGGCACGCTCGCGGGGACCGGAACTGTTCAGGGATACCTCGACAACTACGGCCGCATCTCGCCCGGCAACGCCCCCGGCGACATCGGCACGCTCAACGTCAACGGCGTCTACATGCAGGGCTCTGAAGGGGTCTACGACGTCGACATCAATGCGGCCGGCCAGAGCGACCAGATCGCTGTCACATACGCCGCTCAACTCACGTGCGGCTGCGGACCCGATGGCGGCGATCTGTTCGTCCGCGCTCAGCCGGGGAGTTACACCATCGGCCAGCGGTACACGATCCTGACGACCGGATTCGGCCTCTTCGACACGTTCGGTCAGATCACAACGTCGGGCCTGCCGTACTTCTGGACGGCGTCCGTCGAGTACGACGCCTTCAACGCGTACCTCGTTCTCAACAACGACGGGCTCACGCCGTACGCGCAGACGCGGAACCAGATCAGCACGGCCGCCGCCGTGATGAACACGGCGACCACGACCGACCCGTTGCTGGACAGCGTCTACAGCTCGATGAGCGGCATGACTGCCGACGGCAAGCAGGCCGCGCTCGATCAGCTGAGCGGCGACCTCTACGGCACCCTCGCTTCGTCAGGGATTCAAGGGACCACCGCCTGGCTCGGCGCGATCGGCGATCGGCTCCGTCCCAACGGCGCGATGTCGACTGCTGGAGGGGAGGGCCTCGCCAGGACGCAGGCGCTCCGGCCGCGCGCAGCTCCTGCCCCGCGGACAAGCAATCTTCACTTCGCCTCGTTCGAAGGCGAGAGTGCGATTCGCACGATCGACGCGAGCTCGGATCCCATCGTCGATCCGTTCAATTCGAGTGCGACGCGGCGACCTGCGACGGAGTACCGCGGCTGGATCGGCGGTTACGGACTGGGCGGCACCGCCAGCAGCGACGGCAACGCGCAGGGCTTCCATTACGGCTTCGGCGGCACCGCCTTTGGCGTCGATCGCCGGCTCGGTGACGACATGGTGGCAGGCGTTGCGGGGGGCTATGCCGGCAGCCAGGTGCGGACCGCCAGCCGCCAGCAGTCCGCCCAGGTCGATTCGTTTCAGGTGGCTCCGTACCTGAGCCGCACCTATGGCCCCGCCTACGTGTTTGGCGTCGCCGGTTTTTCGTACGACGACTACCAGACGACGCGCCAGCTGCCGGGAGCGGTGACGGCCCGCGGCGACTACACGGGGTACCAGCTTTCGGCGTACCTCGAAGGGGGCGCGACGTACGCGCTCGGCCGCTGGAACGTGCAGCCGCTCATGAACCTGCAGTACATCGCGCTGCAGCAGGATGGCTTCACCGAAACCGGCGCAGGGGGGGCGGGGCTGACGGTGGGGAGCTCGGTGAACGACTCGCTGCGTCCGGGCGTCGGCCTGCGTGTCGCCCGGCCGACGGCGGTCCGCGGCGTGATCCTCGTGCCCGACCTCCACGCCCGCTACGCCTATGAACTGCTCGACCCCGACCGCCTGGTGACCGCCAACTTCGGCGGCGTGGTCGGCGGCGGGTTCCTCACGGCCGGCAATCAGCTCGGCCGCAACTTCGGCCTGTTCGGCCTCGGCCTCAACGCGGCCTTCACCCCTCGCGTCGGCGGCTACCTCGGCTACGACGCCACCACCGCCGACCGCACCGTCTCCCACGCCGGCACCGGCGGCCTGCAGATTACGTGGTGACGGAATTTGGCGGCTGCGTCCGTCGCATCGTCCTGACTCGTCGCCTTGCGCCTGGCCCGAGCGCTCATCGCTCTCCAAGACAGGGGCGTGTCGACCCAATACACCAGCGTCCCTTCCGGCGATCTTGCGACGCGAATCAGGCTGAGGTCATTCGACCAAATGGCTCTCCCGGCCTCGGTCGATGCTGGCTTGCCATAATTTGACGTGAAGTCGGCAGTGATTCGGTCGGTTGGATCGACCACGGCAATCGCGATGGCCGCCACGGGCCCTATTCGCGAACTCTTCGAATGTCATCGCACCGGACGTACGCCTTTGACGTCGAATCGTTTGGGAGATGGCAGCGGGCAATGGGGAAGCAGACCGTCCGTTTTCTTCGCAGAACGTTGCAGATGGGCGAACCAGATGCCGCCAACAACCAGTGGAATGGCACCCACACACCCACCAATGGCGGCTTTCGTCGGATCCATGCCAGCCCTCCAGTGTCTCAAACGATCGATCTCCCAATAACTCACTTCTCACCGATCAGGACCGAGGAGTCTTCATTCCACTCAATGAGGGCGGGAGACCAACGGGGAGGACTCTCCTTCCCCGCCCCAATCACCTTGCATACCCACTTGCCTTTCTCTTCGTCGGACTTCGCTACGTACAGCGTAATCTCAAGGTGAACGTCTCGCCCGGCCGTGTTGTACCTTCGCAGGTGATTGAGACTTGCCTGGTATGCAGCTTCGGCGACTGCTTCGTATCGCGGTTTGCTTGCTCCAGGTCCTAGGTACGCGTGTGCGAACCGCATGTCCTCTTTGTCTTCCTTCTGCGAGGAGGCGCGAATCAACTTCAGCCCTCGAATGTGGGACATCGCGTCGCTGTAGTTCGCGCTCTCGGCTTCAACCTCCTTCCATCTTGCGAGTCTTGCAAGCGTCTCGAACTCCACCTTCTCGTCGCCTGGAGATGAGCCTTCAATGTCGGCCAACCTGACCCACAGGTACTCCAGTTTGTGTCGTCCGTTGAAGGTCTTCACCTCAGCGAAGTCGCCTTCGACTTTGATGACGCGAACATGAACTCCCAAGCCGAGTTTGCCACCGCGCCCCGCGGCCTCGTGGGTCAGGTAACCTACATCGTCCCTTGCTTCGGCCAACTCGATGGCCCGCCTGAGACCAGCCACGTCGGCTCCGCCGTGGATGCCATCAGGGACCGAGAGCACGTCTCCCGCCTTGATCTTCGGCGCAGGAGGTGGGGCGGTCTTCGAACAACTGGCTAATGCACACGCGGCAATCACAAACAGCAGAACTGTCCTCATGTCTGGCCCTTCGTAGCAGCGATCTTCTCTATTTGCCCTTTAGCAGTTTCGCCACTCCTGTCCAAGTAACTCGCGAGGTCCATCGGACGATGCGAGCACATGCCATGTCGCGGCAGCTCAACCCGTTTCTGATCCCACCATCCGCTTCATTTCCAGCCCGTCGCATAGCCGGCGATGACGATCACGATTCCGAAGGCAATCAGCCCTAGGATCGCCGCGAACTTCAGTTCGTCCTGACTCGGCTGATTCCCGCATCGCGGACATTTGGTTGCCGCGCTGCGTACCCGGAAGATGTAGCCGCAACTCGGGCATACGAACTTCATGGCCATGCCTGTCGCCTCAGAGTTTGATTCCTAGCTTCTCTTCGATCGTCACCTTCGCCAGCGCGTATGCCGCCGAGATCGTGAGCGCGACACCAGACGCTTTCGCCTTCTCGACCACAGCGTTCCAGATCGTTTCGGATCGGACTTTGTCTAAATAGTCATGGCCGCGGGGTGTGAGTCCTTCACACTGTGCAGATCCGTATTCCAGCGTGCCGATGACGCCATGTACGAATCCTTCCATCTCGAGGAGACGGACGTACTCGTCAAAGTCTGGTCGTGAAAGCCCCTGCTTCGACTGGTCGTAGCCAAAGCTCCCGTCACTGGGAATCTCTTCGATCTCGATGAGCAGTCCACGAACTACCGCCAAGTCTCGCTTCATCGATCAGCCCTTACCGTCCACTGCCACTGAGCCCCCATAGCCCAACCTTCGAAGGCAGTATAATTGACAATACTTCAACGGACACGTGGCCCGGCAGGGTGGCGCTGACGGCCCGTGTGACACAGACGGGGGGCGTGTCCGCGGCTTTGCGGGTCGGGTGGCACGCTCTGGAAGCTTTCCGCAAGGGTGTGGTCCGGACAGAGGCGACGTCTGTTCCGACGCGGACAACGGGCTCACTCGCCGGGAGGAACTCTGACCCGTGATTTCTCATTGAGATCCAGGAACCAGACGCCTGTCGTTCCGACGTCTGCCGATTGGACGTTCGCTTCGATTCGGGTCGGCGACACGACTCGAATGACGGAGATCCGCGCGTCCAGGATGGCTGCAACCTGTTCCGTTTCGATCAACTCGGCGCGTCCCTCCTGATTGTTGTCCTTCTCATAGGCCCGCATTTTGTCGAGGGCCGCTTCCGTCTTTCCGGCGACGGCCACGCCGAGTAAGCGGACATCGCCCGGCTTGAGCGTCCCATCCGTGGCTGACGGCCCGGAGCATCCTGAGGCGAGGAGAGTCAGCAGAACGAGTCGATTCATTTCCATCGCCTTCCGACGGGGAGTCCTGACCCTTTGATTTCCCGCTCGCCGGAGCTTCCCGTTGGTCCGGCCCCGGCTCCGGCCATCCCGTCGCCGGTCACCCTGCGGTCACTTCGACACGAAGACCAGCGCCGGCCGGAACCCGAGTCCGGCTCCGCCGAAGTCATGCTTGCCGTAGCCACGCGCCGCCGACCGACAGTGCCGTCCGGCAACGTAGGTGTCGCCTCCCCGTTCGATGCGATTGTCGCCTCCCATCAGGACCACGGGGTCCGTTCCGCCTGGCAGCGATTTCGTCTGAAAGTCGAGACACCACTCGGAAACGTTGCCATGCATGTCATAGAGGCCCCAGGCATTCGGCTTGTACTGCCCAACCTCCCGCTCTTCGAGCACCTTCGGGCCGGCCTTCCCCTTGTTGTAGGGCTTCGCGCCGTTGAAGTTGGCATCCTCGCTGGAAAGTGAGTCGCCGAAGTGCGTGGCGGTCTTCGTTCCCGCTCGGCAGGCGTATTCCCATTGGGCTTCCGTGGGCAAACGGAATTCCCAGTTCTTCGAAAGGCGACCCGCGTCGTGCTCCTGCTGTGTGAGCTTCCGGCAGAACTCCATCGCCTCGTCATGGCTGACGCAGACGATCGGAAACCGGGGCCCCACGGAGTTCGAGTCTGCCGAGAGTGCCTTGGCCCGTTGTTGATCGAGGGTCGTGTGCATGACCGACTCCCAGGCGGCCTGCGTCAGCTCGTGCTTCGCCATCCAGAACCCGTGCGTCAACGTCACATCGACCTGCTCCTCCTCCACGATCGAACCGCGGGGATCGCGGTTCACCTCTTTCGGAGGGCTTCCCATTTTGAACGTCCCGGCCGGGCACCAGCAGAACGAAAGGCCAAGCCCCTTGTTGGACGATTCTTCGCCGGCCTTCGTGCCGTCCCCCGGATCGGCGATTCCCGCGGCCCGGGAGGGTGACGCACTCGACAGGACTGCAAAGACGAGGGCCGCGCAGACACCGGATCGAAACATGAAATCCCTCTCAGAGCGTGGAAGAGGAATGCGACAGAACCGCGATCATAAAGGCCCTGCGTGTTCGGCCAGCAACACCACGGTTACGAATCGGTAACACGCGAGTGACGGGAGGTTTTCGCAGAACGAACCTCCTCAGCTTCGGGTCGGATGGCGCGGGCGTGGTCCGGGCTGAGGCGACGCTTTGGGCGACCATCATGGCGACAACCAATCGCAAGCGGCCTCTCCATGCCCGTGCAATGCCATGCACCTGCCACCCGTCCGTTCAACGAACAGCGGACGCCGGCACCTGGTGAAGGCCTTTACCTTCCGGCAGTGCGAAGGCAGACTGAACGCGCCGCCCGGACTGCAACGTCCGGCGGGCCCCGCTCGGCACGGGCGAGCACTCACTCACAAAGATCCCTCGAGGGCCACGATGACTGATCCGCAGTCCAGACGTACCGCAGGCACATGGCTCGCGTTTCTGGCGGTCTCGGTCCTCTGGATCGCGACGGTCATCGGGATCTCGGCCGACCGCGCACTCTGCGTCCACCTCGCCACCAGCTTCGCGATGGCCATGCCCTCCTTCGCGTACTTCCTTGTCTTCTCCATCCCGACCGCCTTCCTCGCGGGACTCGCGATGTTCGCCATCAGCGGCAGCCTGTTTGTGCAGTACCGCGCCGCGTCGACCGCACAGCGTCTCGCGACTCACTTCGCATGCGGCCTGGCCTGCGTCGTCCTGCTTCTGCTCTACCGGGAAGCGTCGCACGAAACACTCCTGACGCTCCTGCGGGACATCGGCGAAGCACCTCAGGCGGGATAGCTGCAGCCATGCCCCCTACTCGCCTGAGGCCGCGGAGACTCGTTCCGCCGCTCGGGGGGAACGGCCGCGCCACCGCTTGAAGGCGGCTGTGAACGAAGAGGTGCTTTCGTAGCCGACTTCGGCGGCGACGTTCTCGACCGTCTGGCCCGGGAGGCTGAAGAGGTATTCGGCGCGGCGGATGCGGAGCCACGAGACGTGCTGCATCGGGCTCCGGTGCCAGGCCGCACGGGTCAGCCGGCGGAGATGGACTTCGCTCATCTTCGCCCAGGCCGCCAGCTCCGTGACGCTCCAGGGATGCGCGAGCCGCGACTCGACGTGTTGCCAGAGCGGCGCGAGGCGATCGACCTCGCCCGACAGGACGCGGCGGCTCAGGAGAAAAATCGTCTGGGCCCAGGCGGCCAGGTGCTGCGGGTCCATGAACGTCTGGAGCTCGAGCCGCAGCCCCTTGAGGGCACAGTCCCACGCCGCGGGATCGGTCTGGACGACCCGGCTGACCGTCTCCTGCCGGCTGGCGAGCGGGTCGGTCCGCTCGTCGAAGATCACCCACGCCATCCGCCACGGCTTCCGTTCCCGCTGCCATGCCCCCTGGGTGTCGAACGCGGGACGGAGGATCGCGGCGCCGGTCGGGAGTTCGACCCACTGGCGATCGACGAGGTGCAGGCCCGAGCCCTCCAGGCAGATGTTGATGTGCCCGAATGTCGGCCGGAGCCTCACGATCTTGTAACCGAGCCCGACTTCCGCGACGCCGACGCTCCGGATCCCGTACGAATTCAGCGCCGGACAGGAGCCCGAGGCGACCCCCCACTGCCGGGTCGAGGGACTGATGATGTTCGTTTCGAGCAGATCGTCGTCGGCTGGCAACATGGACGCCCCCCGGGGACCGCAATACGATTTTCCTGTCGAATCGCTCGACGAAGTCTTACGGACTGTCTGTTTCTCCAGACACTTTACCGACCCGCCGCGCTCCGATGAATCCGCTTTCCCGATGTTCGATTCTGGCACCGGCCCGCTGGGTCGCTCTGTGGCTGTTCGTTTCGAGCATCGCCGCGGCGGCGGAACCGGCGGTGTCGTACCTGCGGGATATCCAGCCGGTCCTCTCTGATGCCTGCTACCGCTGCCATGGCCCGGATGCCGGGTCGCGGGAAGCGGGACTGCGGCTCGACCTCCGGGCCGAGGCCCTGAAGCCAGCCGATTCGGGGCGGACGGCGATCGTGCCGGGGGCGGCGCTCGAGAGCGAACTGGTCCGGCGGATTCTGAGCGACGACCCGGATGAGCAGATGCCTCCGCCGACCGCGAGGCGACAGCTCACCGGGGCCGAGAAGAGCCGGCTCAAGGAGTGGATCGCGGCGGGGGCCCCCTTTGACCGGCACTGGTCGTTCGCGCCGATCCGCCGGCCTCCGGTCCCCGTGGTCCGGAACCGGGAGTGGTGCCGGACGCCGATCGACCACTTCGTCCTGGCCCGGCTCGAACAGGGGGGACTGCCGGCGAACGGCCCGGCGCCCCCCACGACGCTCCTGCGGCGGATTTCGTTCGGCCTGACGGGACTCCCTCCCCGTCCGGAGGAGATCGCGTCCCTGCTGGCGGCGGCCGAGGGGGTTGACCGCGAGCAGCGTCTCACGGAGGCGATCGATCGCCGGCTGGCGAGCGTGCAGTACGGGGAGCACTGGGCCCGGCACTGGATGGACCTGGCCCGCTATGCCGACAGCGCCGGGTACGAGCTGGACTACCCGTTCGAGCATTCGTGGCACTACCGCGACTGGCTGATCCGGAGCTTTCAGGAGAACAAGCCGCTCGACCGGTTCCTGCAGGAGCAGCTGGCGGGGGACCAGCTCTGGCCGGAGTCGGACGACGCCCGGACCGGGACGCTGTTTCTGACGGTCGGACCCCGCCGCTTCGAGGGGGGGCTGCAAGCCAAAGACGAGCGGGCCTATGAGTGGCTGACGGATCTCGCCGACACGACCGCGAGCGCGATGCTCGGGCTGACGATGGGGTGTGCCCGCTGCCACGACCACAAGTTCGATGCGATCACGCAGCGCGATTACTTCGGCCTGCAGGCGATCTTCGCCGAGAGCCGGATTGAAGAGACCCGACTGGGGGAAAAGAAGAGCGACACCAGCCCCGCCTCGCTGCGGGTGATTGCGCGCGACAAACCGCTGGTGGTGCAGCTCCTCCGGCGGGGGGAACCGGAGCACCCGCTCGGTCCGGTCGAGGCGGCGCTCCCGTCGGCCCTCTCGGCGGAGGGTCCGCTGGCTGAGACCATGGGACCCCGGCGGACGGCGCTCGCCCGCTGGCTGACGTCGGCCGAGCATCCCCTCACGGCCCGCGTGCTGGCGAACCGGATCTGGATGTGGCACTTCGGCAAAGGGCTGGTCCGGACCCCCAACGACTTCGGCCGGCAAGGAGAGCGGCCGACCGATCCGGAGCTGCTCGACTGGCTGGCGAGCGAGCTCGTCGCGTCGGGCTGGGACCTCAATCACCTCCACCGGCTGATCCTGAACTCGGCGGTCTATCGCCAGTCGAGCACCGCCGACCCGGCCATTGAGCAGCAGGACCCCGACCACCGGCTTCTGACGCGGTTCCCCCGCCGCCGGCTCCAGGCGGAAGAACTGCAGGACGCGCTCCGCCTGGTCGCGGGGCGGCTGAACCTCGAGGCGTTCGGTCCTCCGGTTGTCCCGCCCCTCGAGCCGTGGGCGCTGGCGGGGCTGCGGAATGCCAACTGGCAACCGACCACTGCCGAAGGAGCCGCGCAGCGCCGCGGGGTCTACATGGTGGTCCGCCGGTCGATGAAGCTCCCGTTCTTCGACGCCTTCAACGGCCCCGACACGGTCAACAGTTGCGCCGCGCGGGATTCGACGACGACTCCCCTGCAGGCCCTGACCCTCTTCCACAGTGCCGAGACCCTCGCGAACGCCGAGGCGCTCGCGGCCGACCTGTGGCAGACGAGCCGCCACGATGCGCAGCAGGCGGCGACCCTCGCCTGGCCCCGGATCTTCGGCCGGCCGATCCGCGACGCCGAGCGGGACGCGGCCCGCGAGTTTCTCGTCAGCGGGCCCCCGGCGGCCGACGCCACCGCCCTCCCCGAGACCTGGGTGGCGTGGACCCTGATCCTCCTGAACTCGAGCGAGTTCTGTTATGTCGATTGACGATCGTTCGCTGGCATCGCGTCGGGAATGGCTCCGGAGCTCCGCCGGGGCGGTGGGGATGCTCGCGCTCGCGGAACTGCTCGGAGAGACGACCCCCGCGAGAGCGGCAGAGCCTCCGGCGGTGGCGAGGCCGCATCATCCGCCGCGGGCCCGGTCGATCATCTACCTGTTCATGCACGGCGGCCCGAGCCAGGTCGACACCTTCGATCCCAAGCCGAGCCTGACGCGGTACGACGGCACGCCGCCGCCGGAGGCGTTTCACAACCTGAACCTCCAGTTCACCGACGTCCGGAAGCAGAAGCTGATGGCGAGCCGGCAGACGTTCCGCCGCTGCGGCGAGAGCGGCCTCGAGATCTGCGACTCGCTTCCGCAGATGCAGCGCTGCGCCGACGACCTGTGCATCGTCCGGAGCCTGCACCACGAGGTCTTCAACCACACGCCGGCGATCTGGCTGATGAACACCGGGCACGACGTCCCGGGACGTCCCTCGCTCGGCTCGTGGCTGCAGTACGGCCTCGGGAGCCTCACCCGCGGTCTGCCGTCGTTCGTCGTCATGCACGCCAAGCCCCTCAAGCCCGGCCCCGGCGTGTGGGGGAACGGCTTTCTCCCGGCCGCCTTCCAGGGGACCCGGCTGAGCCAGGGGGCGACGCCGATCCCGTACCTCACTCCGCCGGAACTGCTCCAGCGGGGAGACGCGGCGAAGCAGCTCGCCTACTTCCGGTCGCTGAACGGGGAGCATGCCCGCGACCGGCACGACACGGAACTCGACGCCCGGATCGCCTCGTACGAACTCGCCTTCCGGATGCAGTCCGCGGCCCCGGAAGCGGTCGACCTCGCTCAGGAGACGCAGACAACCCGCGCGGCCTACGGCGGCGGCTTCGGCGAACAGTGCCTCATCGCCCGGCGGCTCGTCGAGCGGGGAGTCCGCTGCGTGCAGATCTACCACGGCGGCGGTCCGGACGACTGGGACTCGCACCACGACAACCACAACATGCAGACCCGCCGGATGCAGGAGGTCGACCAGGGGACCGCCGCCCTGCTGCAGGACCTCAAGGCCCGCGGCCTGCTGGACGAGACCCTCGTGGTCTGGGGAGGCGAGTTCGGCCGGACCCCCACGACCGAGGGGAGCAACGGCCGGGACCACAGCCCGTACGGGTTCTCGATGTGCCTGGCTGGCGGGGGCGTGAAGGGGGGCCTCACGTACGGCGGGACGGACGAGCTCGGGTTCCGGGCGACGGAGCAGCCGGTCCATCTCCACGACCTCAACGCGACCCTGCTGCACCTGTTCGGGCTCGATCACGAACGCCTCACAACCCGCCACACCGGCCGCGACTTCCGGCTGACGGACGTCTTCGGCCACGTGGTCCGCGACATCCTGACCTGAGCGAAGTGTGGGACGTCTCGTCGCGGGTGGGTGGCTGGGGCGTTACGGGTCGGGTGGCACACAGCGTCATTGTCCGTGACAGAGCCCCACGCGCCGATAGACCGGGAATGACAAGCTCACTCCCCCTCCATTGGCCCCCGTCATGAACCCCAGGCTCACCCCCGACCAGCAGAAGCTCCTCTCTGCCTACAGAGCCACCGGCCTCATCTCCATCGCCGCCCCGCTCGCCGGCGTCCCCCCCACCCTCCACGAAGACTCCCTCCAGACCTCCGACACCTACCGCGAAGCCTTCGCCCGCGCTCAGTGGGACTCCGCCCTCTCCCTCGAAGAACAGGCCCGGCACCGCGCCCTCGTCGGCACCGAAACCCCCGTCTACCACGCCGGCGAAGTCGTCGGATCCCGCCAGCACCGCTCCGACCGACTCCTCATCGCCCTCCTCCAGGCCAACGCCCCCGGCAAGTTCTACTGACCAGCTCCACCTGACACTCGCGCGATTTTCCCGACACCGCACCGAGCCAGAAGCTCCCGGACCGATGGATTGGCACCTCTTGGTCGGAACCCCGCCATGCCCAAGCCCCTCACCCCCAAGCAGCAGGCCTTCCTCGAAGCCTACCGGACCTACGGCATCGTCCGGATCGCCGCCGCCAAAGCGGGCGTCTCCCGCGAACTCCACTACAACGCCCTCCGGGTCTCCGAAACCTACCGCCACGCCCTCGCCGCCATCGAGAAAGAGCACGCCCTCCATCTCGAAGAACAGGCCCGAACCATCGCCCGGAATCAGGGCGACCCCGAACCGGTCTTCTACGGCCGAAAGCTCGTCGGCTTCAAACGCCGCTTCTCCGACAAGCTCCTGGTCTTCCTTCTCGAAGCCAACAACCCCGAAAAATTCCGTCACCCCAAAGCCCCCCGCCAACGACGCCCCAAACCTGACACTCAGGCGATTTCCCGCCCACACCGACCAGCCCGAACACGTCGCAGGCCCCTGAAACGACGTCCCCCACCGACTCCGCACCCAGTCGGCCCCCTGACAGCCGAGCAGCAGGCCCGCGCCTCGCTCCAGAAGCTGCACGCCCTCCGCCTCGAAGAAGAAGCCCGCACCATCGCGATCCAGGGCCTCCCCGAACCGGTCTACTACGGCCGCCAGATCGTCGGCGTCCGACGTCGCTACTCCGATCGCCTCCTGATCCGCCTCCTCGAAGCCAACAACCCCGCCAAGTTCCGCCGGCCCCGCTCCCCCGCTCGTCAAAGGCGGAAACCTGACACTGAGGCGATTTCTTCGACACCCTTCGCGAACGTTGACGCCGAAATGCGAGCCCGGTCATTCGCCGCAGCGACGCGCCACCGAGGAAGCCTCTGCTCAAGACCCGAACCCGCAGGTCGCGCAGAGGTGAAGGGGGCATCTCGCACCGAACCGCGCCTGGACACGCCCTCCTTCAGACACCCCTCGACGGCCAGGCCTCCGGCGGGCAAGAGGGCGTTGCCCCCTTGCATCCCCCACCAGGGCATCCGCCCTGGACCCGGGTCAGCGGGACGCTGGCTCTCTACCTTCCGCCTTCCGCCTTCCCCCGCCCCCGCCCGGGGTGGCACGTTCCGCACCGGCGGACTACGTTCTAAACCCCCGCCGCTCGAACAGGAACCCCCATGTCCTCCACTGTTCCCGCCTCAAGTCCTGCCGCCCCCTTCGCCTCCACCCCGAACTCGCCCGCCACACCCTCCGACTCAGCGCCTCCCCCGCCCCCCCGCTCACTCTGGCATGAGATGACCACCCACGACGACTGGTGGGCCATCTGGCTCGGCGCCCTGATCCTCGTCGGAGCCACCATCGCCGTCCTCGCCTTCGGCCCGGTCAAGTTCGTCGACGGCAAAGCGGCCCTCCCGTCCGCCCTCAAGAACTGGATCGCCAAGCCCGAAACCTGGGCCTCCAACCCACTCGACGCCTTCACCAAGAGCGGCAAATCGCTCCTCCCCGGCATCGCCGCCATGGGGGGCCTCCTGCTCGCCCTCTTCACCGGAGCCCAGACCCTGCGGGGCCACAACCCCCTCCGCTTCACGATCGCCTTCCTCGGCGTCTTCCTCCTCGGCGTCGCGTCGTTTGTTCTCGCGGGCCAGCACCTCCTGCACTACTACAACCTGGAATACGTCCTCTGGGCCCTCGTGCTCGGAATGGTCATCAGCAACACCATCGGCACCCCGGGCTTCCTCAAACCGGCCGTGCTCCCCGAGTTCTACATCAAGACCGGCCTCGTCCTCCTCGGAGCCGAAGTCCTCTTCGGCCTGTTGTTCCGGCTCGGGCTTCCCGGAATGGTCGTCTCCTGGATCACGACCCCCATCGTATTCCTCCTCTCGTACCTCTTCGGCCAGAAGGTCCTCCGGATCGAATCCCGCTCGCTGAACATCGTCATCTCGGCTGACATGTCGGTCTGCGGCGCCTCGGCCGCCATCGCGACCGGCGCCGCCTGCCGGGCGAAGAAGGAAGAGGTCTCCCTCGCCGTCGGGCTCTCGCTCGCCTTCACCGCGATCATGATGATCGTCCAGCCGATCTTCATCCGCGCCGTCGACATGGATCCCGTGGTCGCCGGAGCCTGGATGGGAGGGACCATCGACTCGACCGGCGCCGTCGCCGCGGCCGGGAAACTGGTGGGGGGCGAAGCGGAGAAGGTCGCCGTCACGGTCAAGATGATCCAGAACGTCCTGATCGGCGTGATGGCCTTCGCCGTCGCGGTCTACTGGACGACCAAGGTCGAAGTCGTCCCCAACGGCCCGCCGCCCACGCTGTGGGAAGTCTGGTACCGCTTCCCCAAGTTCGTCCTGGGCTTCCTCGCCGCTTCGATCATCTTCTCGATCCTGTACGCGGTCCTGCCGCAAGGCGAGGCCCTCGTCCAGGACCTCATCACCAAGGGCGTCACCTCCCCGATCCGCGTCTGGCTGTTCTGCCTGGCCTTCGTCGCCATCGGCCTCGAAACGAACTTCCGGGAGCTCCTCCCGTACATGAAGGCCGGCAAACCCCTCACGCTCTACGTCGTCGGCCAGACCCTCAACCTCGTCCTCAGCTTCATCATGTCCTGGATCGCCTTCGGCTGGCTCTGGAAGGGAGTGCTGTGAGGAGGGGACTAGGGTCCAGGGACTAGAGTCTAGAGACCCAAACTTCATCAACTCATCCCACAGTCCTCTCCCCTCCCTCGTCCCTAGACCCTAGTCCTCCCCCCCCCCCAATGCCTCTCGCCGCCAAGCTCGTCGATCTCCACAAGTCCTACGACCTCGGGGCGGTGATCGTCCACGCGCTGCGGGGGGTGTCGCTCGATGTCCCCGAGGGGGACTTCCTGGCCATCATGGGGACGTCGGGAAGCGGCAAGAGCACGATGCTCAACCTGCTCGGAGCCCTCGACCGGCCGACGAAGGGGAAATACTACCTGGGGGGCCGCGACGTCTCGGAGATGACCGACGACGAGCTCTCGCTGGCCCGCAACGCGATGATCGGGTTCATCTTCCAGTCGTTCAACCTGATCCCGCAGTACACGGTCCTCGAGAACATCGAAGTCCCGCTGACCTACCGCATGGGGCAATCGGGGATCACTCGCGAAGACCGGACGCGGTGTCTGCGGCTCGCCGAGCGGGTGGGCCTCTCGACCCGGCTCGACCACCGGCCGATGCAGCTCTCCGGGGGGCAGCAGCAGCGGGTCGCCATCGCCCGCGCCCTCGTCAACAACCCCACGATCGTCCTGGCGGACGAACCGACCGGAAACCTCGACTCGGCAACCGGCGAAGAGATCATGGAGTTCCTCTGCGAGCTCAACCGCGAGGGCCGGACCATCATCATGGTGACCCACGAGCCGGACATCGCCCGCCGGGCCAAACGGCAGATCTACATGAAGGACGGCGCCATCGCCGGAGAGGGGGTCTTCCCGGGCCACTGAATGAGAGAGGCGGAAGACGGAAGGCTTAAGGCGGAAGGAAGAGTCAGATTGTGCAGGTTCCTGCCTGCTCCGATCTTCGATCTCTCCTTAACGCCCTCCGTAATGCGGCGGCTTCTCCGCCGCTGGATCGCGCGGCGCGACGGCATGGTCTTCGAACTCCGACCGGAACCGCATCAGCTCCGTTCGCAGCCGGGCGATCTCAGCCTGCTGTCCCAGGACCGCCTTGTTGAGCTGCTCCACGTCATACTGCACATGCATCAGCAGCGACTCAACCGCCGCCAGCCGTTCGGATTCCTGAGCCATCGGATGCCTCAATGAGTTCGTCGGAGCCCGCCAGCATACTCTCGCGGGAGAGAGAATGCGTTCGTCGTGCCGATGGAAGATGGGAAGCAACCGCATAACGGACTCAACCACGTCAACGAACCGTGACACGCTGTTGGTCTTCGATTACGCTCCTGCGAAGGATGTGGACCGTTGAACAAGGCCCGTCGCTCGGGATGCATTCGCAACGAGCCGGCGGCGATCGCGGCTCGAGAGTCGCCACCTCGAAGCCTCGTCGGAGTCGGACGGCGGCATCCGTGTCCCGGATCCCTCCCCTTCCTGCGCTATCTCTCCTCGCGCCCTCCCCCCCTCCCCCGATTCTCGGATGAGTGATCTTTCCGACGATTCGATTTCCGGCTGGCTCCAGCAGTTGCAGGCGGGAGACGCAGCGGCCATCCGGGAACTGTGGGAGAAGTTCTTCTCGAAGCTCGTCGCCGCCTCGGAAGCGCAGATGCGCAAGCTCCCCCCCATCTCGGCCGATGGAGAGGACGTGGCGGCCAGCGTCTTCCGCAGCATCTGGAACGGGGCCCGGGAGGGGCGGTTCCGCGAGCTGAAGAACCTGGACGAGGTATGGTGGTGCCTGCTCCGGATGGCCAAGCGGAAATGCATCGACCGCGTGCGGAACGAGGGGGCCCAGAAGCGGGGGGGAAAGTCGCAGATCCTCCCGCTGGAAGGGATCCCGGCCGAGGAGTTCCGCAAGCTCGTCTCCGAGGAGCCGGATCCGGAGTTCGTGGCGACATTCAACGAAGAGCTTTTTCGGCTGGCCGATCTGTTGCCTGACAAAACGGCTAAAGAGATTGCGGTTCTTACGGTAGAGGGCCATTCCGCCGAGGAGATCGCTCCGATCCTGGGACTCTCATTGTCGTCCGTGTATCGGAAGCTGCGAATCGTGCGGAAGATCTGGAAGAACGAGCTGGATACATGAATCAGGATGAGTTTTCGACCGGGCCCACGGATGACGCAGCGGCGACCGGCAGCCCGTCTCGTCAGGACGGAGGAGGAGTAGGAAGAGGAGGGGGGGCCGACATCGAAGTCGACCTGCTGGTCGACTCGGTCTGCGACGCCTTCGAGAGCGCCTGGCAATCGGGAAAGCGACCGGAACTCGCGGATTTTCTCACCGACACGCAGCTCCCGACCTCCACGCTGTTCGTGGAGTTGGTCCAGATCGACATGGACTACCGCCGCCGGACCGGCGAGCGCATCACCATCGAGGAGTACGCCGCCCGTTATCCGAAGTTCGGCGACGTCCTTTCGCACCTCGGCCCCGCCCTCGAAGCGGCGTCGGTCCCGGCCGCCGGCGAACGACCGGCCCAGGTCCTGGGGCGGTTCGAGCTGGTCGCTCCGGTCGGCGAGGGGACGTTCGGCGTCGTCTGGAAAGCCCGCGACACGAAGCTGCGGACCTGGGTGGCGATCAAGCGGTTCCGCGAGTCGATCCTGCTCCAGAACCGCGAGCTGTTCGCCCGCGAGGCCCGGGCCCTGCAGAAGCTGCACCATCCCAACGTCGTTCAGCTTCGCGAGCTGAGCCAGGGGGCCCTGACCGACTACATCGTCTTCGAGTTCGTCGAGGGGCAGAACCTCCGGACGATCCTCGAAGAGGGGGACGCCGCCCCGCTGGCCCCGGAGCGGGCCGCGCGGATCGCCCTGCAGCTGGCCGAAGGTCTGCAGCACGTTCACACCCATGGAATCATTCACCGGGACGTGAAGCCGGCGAACGTGATGCTCACGCCGGACGGAACGGCCAAGATCCTGGACTTTGGCCTGGCCCGGCATGCCGACTCCGCTTCGACGATCGCGGGAAAGGACCGCCTGCTGGGAACCGTGCCGTACATGAGCCCCGAACAGTGCCGGGGTCCGTCGGTGGCGGCGGTGACGGACGTGTATTCGCTCGGCGTCGTCCTTTACGAGATGCTGGCCGGCCGCCGGCCGTTTGAAGGGAGCGCGACCGACCTGATGGCCCGCATCCCGCAGGGGAACCCGCCCCCCTTGGATGCCCCGCCGGTCCTCCAGGCGATCGTCCGCCGGGCCATGGAAGTGGACCCGCGGGACCGGTACGGCTCGGCCGCGGAGATGGCCGCGGACCTGACACGGTTCTTCGAACAGAAGCCTTTGCCGTGCCGCTGGCGTCCGGGCCGTCAACTGGCCAAGACTGTTGGAAACCGTCGGGATTTTCTCGTCGCCGGCCTCGGCATGCTGGCTACGGGCGCGGCGACCTGGGCGTTCGTCAACCGCTCCCCTCCGCTGGACGACGGAAAGGTCACCGTCAAGCTGACGACGGATCCGCCGGGAGCCCGGCTCTCGTTCATCCCCCTGGACCGGGCGAACGGGCGGCCGCAGGCGGAATTCATTGAGCACGCCCCCATGCTCAGCCCCGTAACGATCCGCCTGGCTCCGAGAGACTACCTCGTCGTGGCCACGCTCGGCGACAAGATGGAGCGATTCCACGAGGTCTACCGCCACGTTCCGGCGAACGCGGAGAAGGCAAAGCAGCCCTGGCGTCACACCCTCTGCCGCGAGGACGACCAGGGAGCCATCCTGCTGATCGACATCCAGATTCCGGAAGCCTCCGTCACGAACTCGATGGTGCAGGTGGAGGGAGCCCGGGATTTCAACTGGGCATGGTGGAAAGACGGCGAACAGCGGATGACCATTCCAGACTTCTGGGTCGATCCCTTCGAGTTTACGGTCGCCGAGTTCCGCCGGATCCAGGAGCGAGGCCTGTCCCTGGCGACAGCCAAAAGGCTGACGGACCAACTCAGCCAGAACAAGCCGGACGACTTTGCGATGGGATGGATGTCGTTCGATGAGGCGGTGCAGCGGGCGGAAAACTCGGGAAAGCGCCTGCTCCACGAATGGGAGCACGACTACCTCTCATCCAACCGGGGGACGACTCGATACCCCTGGGGAAACACCCCCTACGATCAGATGGAGTTTCCACCAGCCCTCGGACCGATCGGGGACGTGCCGTTCGACCAGGTCCACACCAAGGGAGGGGTCGTCCACGGACTCTGCTCGAACGTCGATGAATGGGTCGATTCCTATCATCTCCTGCGGCCGGAGATCTGGAGCGCAGACGGCGCCGCACAGAAGGGAGACATGAGCCTGCGACACCTTCGCGGAAATCTGCCCCTTCTGCGAGCCCCCGAGAACATGTCCCAGAATTCGCCCCAGGAAGAACAGGGCTACTACCCGCTCAGACAACTCCGATGGCGATACGACATGTCGGAAACCCTGGGTTTCCGCTGCGCCCGAAGCGTTCGGCCTCGACTGCTGCCGAGCGACTTTGTTCGCGAGATTCGTCCGGCGGCAAACAGGTGATCCGCCGGCCTCGTCGGCTGGCTGGCAGATCGGCACGGCCTGTCCGGCGTTGGACGTCGCCACTCAACGGGGCGACGTCCATGGCACGATGGTCCGACGTGACGGCCGACGCGGGAGTGGTCTCGCTACCGAACCGTTCGCAGCAGATAGACGCTGCCGCGATAGGTGACCTGGTAGAACCCCTGGGCGTTCTTCTTCACGCTGGAGTCCGGAACGGACGTGGCACCGGCGGCATCCCGCGTCTCGAAGCCGAACGAGATCACGCGGTCCGCATCTCGACGCAGGGTCGAGGCCTTGGCGGCGTCCGCGTCGGGCCGGACCTCGGAGGGCTTGATCAGGAACTGATAGCAGTTCACGTAACGAGGGGCATTCTCGCCGGGCAGCTTCACACTCAGTTTCGTGACGGTTCCGACCTGCGAGGAATGGTCACGCCAGACCCCTTTCAGGTGCGTCTCGGGACTCCACCGGGTGGGGTCCTCCTTGGCCGGGGGATCGGTCACCTCAATCGCGCAGTCCGGACAGTACTCGGGACAAAGCTGGCCGGACGGAAGGATGAGCCAGTCCGCATAGGGGTTGTTGCAGTCGTTGACGCTGATTTCCGTGTAGTAGTAGCACAGGCCGGTCGGGTTCGAATCGTCGACCGGACCGAGGCACCACAGGGGGCACTTGTAGACAATGTCGGCCGAGGTCGCCTTCGCGGCACCGCCGACCACTCTTTGCGCCGCCGGCGCTGGTCCCACGTTCACCGGCGGACGGTAGACCTGGCGGTTCCGCCGCCCCGCAAACGAATCGCTCGTCAAGCCCGCGAGAATCACGGCCAGAAACAAAGGCCTCAAGCTCTTCAGGATCACAATGGCACTCCCTCACTGACAATATTCGCACCCAGCAACCGTGCTGGTACGGATCCGTCCACGACACAGCCCCAGCCCGCCCGGACCTGGGCCGATAGATTCCGATGGAGGAGGCGACTCCGAGGCGCGAGCCCTTAATCCACGACCACCTTCAGCCCATCATCCCGGCAAGCCATCCGCTTCAGCGCTTCGATGTCGATGTTTTCATTCACAAAGCGAACTCCGCCGTCTGCCATGACCGTGTTCACTCCGCCTGTGTGCGAAGACGACAGCGGATTGTTCGCGCCATGATTGTCACGCACGCCTGGCTGGGAGTACGCCGAATTCGGGGAGTATCGAATTGTCGTGATGTTGAACGCCGGAGGCGGGTTTGTCCCCGCGGTCGTATGGGTGTAGAGGGGAGGAACACCCACTCCGCTCGTCCCGGCGATCCAACCAAGGTTGAACGATCCGTCGACCCGTTTGAATTGATTCGTGGCCACGTCCCACAGCGACTTGGACGCCTCCCCGATCGCCATGATATTGGACGTTCCGTCCGTCAGTTCGGCGATTCGAATGACAGCGTTCGGCACGAGAACGCCATCCGCGGAGATCTGCCCGGAATTCAAGTCAGGCTGGCAGCAGTCGTTGACCCGCTTCGCCGGGAAACTCCCATGCGTCGTCGCGCCCGCGATTCCCACGTAGGAACTCATCTGCGGAGTGACTCCGACAAACGTGTACGGCGGGAGGGCGTTCGACGGGCAATGAAACTGAGCGAAGACGAGATTGTTGACGATCGGACCGTTCTTGGACCCTGGAAGCGTCGGATTGCCGCTGTTAGGGGAATCCACATCCAGCTTTTCGTAGATATTCCCCTGCTCCAGGTAGGGCAACAGTCCCAGAAGCCACGAGGGGCCGACCCCCCGCTGAACGCGGGCTCCGATCGGAAACGAACCGTGGACCTCGTGGTAATCGTGGAGCGCGATCCCGAGCTGCTTCAGGTTGTTCTGGCAGCGCGAACGGTTCGCCGCCTCCCGCGCCTGCTGAACGGCGGGCAGAAGGATCGCCACCAGAACGGCGATGATCGCAATGACAACCAGCAGCTCGATCAGCGTAAATCCACGCTGGCGGCGGCAGAATTCTCCTGGAGGCAGCACGGTCGTCTCCCTACAACCGATGACCTCGCGCAAAAGGCCACCCGAAAAACAGCTTCGACACCCAGCGGACTTGACCGGCAGGATCGCTGCCAGCCCTGGCCCGCACGACGAGAGAGATCGTCGCATGAAGTCCGCGGGGTGTCGAGTGCTGCTATTCAATACACCGCAATTTGTGGCAGGACGGTGCCACAAAGATCGCTGGATTTTCAGCGACACGCGAAAACCGCCTCCCCCTGCGTGCGGAACCAGTCCAGTCCGCCGGCCGGTCTCGTGCATTCATCGAATCGCTCCGATAGGATCGCCGGAGCGCCGCACCTCGCGGAACGCTCAAGCCTGCCCGCCCGCACCAGACGATTGCACCCGCGATCGTGGCACCGAGGCACGGCAGCCACCCGCGCCGGGTCACTGCACCTCGGCTCTGAACGCTTGAGCTTCCGATCCGTTTCGGACTTCGAACTCCGAAGCCCCACCCCGCCCGCCTCACCCCCTTTACGGTTGGAGAGTTCTCGATGGACAAGTGGCCGATTGGCGTGTTCACCTCGATTGATGCCGGACTCGGCGTCCACATGGATGTGGCCCAGGAACTGGGAATCCGGACAGTGCAGGTCCACGCCCCCCACGCCGGCACGCGCAATCAGGCGGCGGCCGATGCCTTCCTCAAGCGGACGGGAGACGCGGGGATCACGGTCACCTGTGTCTTCGGCGGCTTTGAGGGAGAGAGCTACGCCGACATTGCCACCACCGCGCGGACCGTCGGCCTGGTCCCCGCGGCGACCCGCTCCGCCCGGGCCGCCGAAATGAAGGAGATCTCGGACTTCACCCGCCTGATCGGCTGCGATGTCGTCGGGATGCACATCGGCTTCGTTCCGGAGCGGGGGAGTCCGGACTACAAGGGGCTCCTCGCGACGACGCAGGACCTGCTCGACCACGTCGCCGGGAACGGGCAGCGGATGCACCTGGAAACCGGCCAGGAAACCGCGGACCACCTGCTGGAATTCATCGGGGACGTCGGGCGGAAGAATCTGTTCATCAACTTCGACCCGGCGAACATGATCCTCTACGGCACGGGGAATCCGATCGAGGCCCTCAAGAAAGTCGGGCACCTCGTGAAGAGCTGCCACTGCAAGGACGCCAAGTGGGCCCCCGAAGGACAGCGCGGCACCGGCTGGGGCCAGGAAGTTCCGCTGGGGGAAGGGGACGTCGGGATGGAGACGTACCTGCGAACGCTGAAGGAAGTCGGTTACGACGGACCGCTCACGATCGAGCGGGAGATCGCCCACGACCGCGAGCGCCAGAAGGCGGACATCGGCCACGCCGTCAAACTGTTGACCGACCTGAAAGCTAAGGTGCTGTAAGGGGTTGTGCGTTTTGCCGTGAGGTCTGAGCGCCGGAGACGGACACCGCTGTCGAGGAGGGAACAGCAGCGTCGCTGAGTGCTCTACCTCCGTTCTTGAGTGCTTTCCCTCAATTTCGTCCGGCATGAAAAAAGAGTGTAGACTGAGCGATTCCGCGCGTTAGCATTCTCGTCCATTGGCCTATCCGGGGCTATGTTTCCGATCGCAAGTGGATATCCAATATGCACTTGCGGGAGTTCGCCGCATCAGGCGGCGCGACTCAGAACGGCCCGGAATCGGAAGACCCAATGGGGACTGAAGGGATGCAGTCACAAGCGGGATTCAGCCCATCGGGGGGCGGAGCGATGCCCCAGTCCGGGGAGGGCCGGGATGGGAAGGGGGGAGGCCGATTCCCGTGCTGGCCAGACCGCGCTGTTCCAGACATGTTCGGTCCCCATGCGGTCGCTCCAGATCGTCGCAATGACGGGCCGCTAACGAGGCAGGATGCCGTTTTGCAGCGCGCTGTTCTGCGAAACGGCCCTCGACGGAGCGAAATCGACTGGAACAATAGGGTGAGCCGAACCCGTCGGCGCGGCGGGGTGTCGAATTCAGTTGGTCCGTGTTTATGTGAATGCAATTTTGCGAGGCGGTGTTCTCAGTCCGCCCGTCACTGCTTCCCTAACCGGCTGCGCAAGCCCGGAAAGTTGAGTGATCTCTGCGGATCGGGCCGTGCGGTGCGGACGAACGTCCGAAAACGAAGCCCGGTCCACTTTTCAGGACTCCAAATTTTGTCGGTTCACACATCGCCAAACCCGGGTAGGATCGAAGCTTTCGGCGCGCGAAGAGGCACAGAGCGGAAGACCCGACGAGAAGAAATCCAAGGAGCATTGCTCCCGCTTTCCCTCCGTCCCTCCTCCACCGAGCCGCCTAGCAACCCAGCAGTCTCAGACGGACGGGACTGACACACGAGACTCATCACAAACAGACGCTGCCGCCTGCGGTTCGCCGCGGCCGGCAAGACCCCTGGATGCCCGGTCGAATCGGAATCGAGCGGCCTTCCGGACTACCAATCACTTTCCTCAGGAGTTCGACTGTGCATCGTTACGACCCCGCCCTCAAGGCACTGATGGATCAGGCCCAGGCCCGTGGTTTTCTGACCTACCAGATGGTGGATGAGTACCTCCCTGATGAAGGGGGCGACGTCTCGATGGTCGAGCACATCATCCACGCTCTCGAAGAGACCGAACTCCCGCTCATCAACGACCCCTCCGCCCCCCGGACCATCGCCGACAAGACTCGCCAGGAGCAGCAGGCCAAGGAAGGGACGCCCCTTCCTTCCGATATCGTCAAGGCGCTGATCGAGCCCGAATCGCCGATGTCCTCGCGCGATCCGATCCGCATGTACCTGAGCCAGATGGGGAACATCCCGCTGCTCAACCGCGAAGACGAGATCTTCCTGGCGAAGGAAATCGAGATCACCCGCAAGCGGTATCGCCGCAAGCTGATGGAGTCCGATTACGCGCTCGTCACGGCGTACGACATTCTCCAGAAGGTCAACAGCCAGGAGCTCCCGTTCGAGCGGACCCTGCGGACCTCCGACACCGAGAACACGCACAAGGACCAGATCCTGGGCCGCATGCCCGGGAACCTGAAGACGATCGGCCAGCTTCTCGAGCAGAACGCCGCCGACTGGGTCATCATCCAGGACGAGCAGTCCGGCAAGAAGGAAAAGCAGGCGGCCCGTGACCGGATGGTGATCCGTCGCCGCAAGCTCTGCACGCTGACCGAAGAACTCTCCGTTCGTACGCACCGCCTGACCCCCATCTTCAAGAAGATGGAGCAGATGGCGCAGCGGATGGCCGAGATCGAACGCGCTCTGCATCACTTCCGTCACCGGCCGGCGGCCGCCAAGGAAGTGGCGAAGATGCAGGTCGAGATGGCGGAATACGTCGAGCTGGTCCGCGAGCAGCCGGCCGAGTTCATTGCCCGCATGAACGAAGTCCGGGCTCGGTTTGACGCCTGGACCGATGCGAAGCAGCAGCTCTCGGGCGGAAACCTGCGGCTCGTGGTCTCGATCGCCAAGAAGTATCGCAACCGCGGTCTGTCGTTCCTCGACCTGATCCAGGAGGGGAACGCGGGCCTGATGCGCGGCGTCGAGAAGTACGAGTACCGTCGCGGCTACAAGTTCTCGACGTACGCGACGTGGTGGATCCGGCAGGCGATCACGCGGGCGGTCGCAGACCATGCCCGGACGATCCGCATCCCGGTCCACATGTTCCAGAGCATTTCGACGCTGAAGGCGAAGAGCGAAGAGATCCGTCAGAACACCGGCCGCGAGCCGACGACGGAAGAGCTGGCCGAAGCGGTCGGTCTGTCGGTTGAGGAAACCGAACGGATCATGAAGACCTGGAAGCACCCGATCAGCCTCGACACGCCGGTGGGCGAGAGCGAGGACTCGAGCTACGGGGACTTCCTGGAAGACCACAGCGAGAGCACGCCAGCCGACTCGGCGATGCATCAGATGCTGCGGGACAAGATCAACCATGTCCTGAAGAGCCTGACCTATCGCGAGCGGGAGATCATCAAGCTCCGTTACGGGCTGGGTGACGGCTACTCCTACACGCTCGAAGAGACGGGTCGGATCTTCAAGGTGACGCGTGAGCGGATCCGGCAGATCGAGTCGAAGGCGCTCCGCAAGCTGCAGCACAGCACGCGGGCCGAGCACCTGAAGGGCTTTGTGGAAGCCGCCTACACGGACGGCCCGATGCCGATGGTGGAAGAGGAGTCGGACGTCGACGCGGAACCGGTCGAAGTCTGAGCCGAGAATAGAGCTTGTTCTTTACAAAACGCCCACGGATGAAACCGTGGGCGTTTTTGTTGCGCTGGTCGAATCGTGAGGGAAGCGTCATCCACCGGGTCCAGGGGCACCCTGGTCAGGGGGTGCAGGGGGAAGAATTCCCCTTGCCCGCCGGAGGCCTGGCCGTCGAGAGATATCTGAAGGAGCCCGTGTCCAAACGCGGACGACGTGCCGGATGCCCCCTCACCAACCCACGGGGATTGCAAAGCGAGTGGTGTGGTTTGGTGGAGCCCTCAACGCCGGTACCACAAAACGGAAGCCCGTTGTGTACCACGGTTCCTCACAAAAGTGCCTCCGGCGGCAAGGGGTTGCCCCCTTGACCCCGGCTGCCGTCGCACGTTGGGTTTGAGGTGGCATAGCCGTGCCGGCAAGAACGGCTTTGGGAAACCCCGAAATGTGGGGAACATGCCAGATTCTCCGTTACGACCAATCGCCCCATCCGTATCCAAAGAAGGCCCGTGACTGCCCTTGCGCCCACCTTGTGAACTTTCCCGACGGCCTTTTCCCCCGTCGGGGCAAGCCGCATAATCGGACGGACGACGCGAGCCGCAGCGTTTCCATCGAGGTCGTTTGATGTCCCTCGTGAGCCCCGGCAACGACACAGCCCTCCCCGCCGCCCACGCCCCCTCCGGGACCGAGGCGATGTCCGCCTCAGCCACCGATTCGTCCCGCCTCGGACCGAATCTGCTCGAAAGTATCAGCTGGGTCGGCCTCTATTTCCTGCTGCAGAACCTCGCCTTCGCCGCCACCCTCGGCCTGATCGCCTTCGCGGCATTCGGAACACTCCAGATTTCCTGGAACCAGCTGATCGAGTTCATCATCGAGCTCGACCTCGATCGGTCCTTCGTCCTCATCGGCGTCCCCGGTCTCGCCGCCCTGCTCGCCATCTTCCCCCTCGTCCGCTGGCGAATGGGACCGACCTGGCGAACCGACCTCCGACTCTCGCGGCCGACACTCGACCAGACCCTCCTCGTCCTCGGCGCGGTCCTGCCGCTGGGCCTCCTGTCAGACGAGATCTACCGTCAGGCCCTCATCGTCTGGCGGTCGATGTGGAACATCCCGACTGTCTCCGAAACGCCCCTGGGCCTCCTCGGCAACCATCTGCTCCGAACCCCCTATCCCATCCTGGTCGTGGCCCTGGCCCTCGGCCCCGCGCTGGCGGAAGAACTCGTGTTCCGCGGCCTCATCGGCCGGGGACTCGTGGCCCGCCGCGGCATTGTCGCGGGCGTCCTCTGGACATCGCTTCTCTTCGGAGCGGCCCACGCCTTCCCGCCCCACATGCTTGCCACGATCCCCGTCGGGATCTTCCTCCACGTCGCCTACCTCGCAACCGGGAACCTGTGGGTCCCCATCCTGCTCCACTTCTTTAACAACCTGCTGTGGGTGTCGCTGGCCCGCTACCGCGTCGTCGAGCAACTTCCCAACGCCCCCGCCGTCCTCCTCGCCGCTGCCGTCTACCTCGTGATCCTGGCCTGGAGTCTCCGGCGGCGCTCGGACCAGAAAGTCCCTGCATGCCATCCCCGCGAGGCGGCGTTCGCCGGTCTGGGGATCGCAAATTTCACACTGACGTTCGTGCTGAACACCGTCCGGTAGCGCGGTCGGTCTACTCCCGGACTTGCGGGAGAAAGCTCCTCGGCGGAGACGAAGAGCCAAGGAAGAGTCCTCAACCCGGTCGTCCGTGGTTCGGGTGATTCATCACCGGAACGCCTTCGGTTCTTAGCTCGAACCGCGTCCTCGCCGACACGGCCCCCGCAACCTCAATCCCATCGCCCCACGGCCACCGGGTCCAGGGGCCTCGCCCCTGGTTAGTAGCCTTGAATGCCGAGGAGAGAGCTGAGCTGGGTTGAGCCGCCGGCATAGGAGCCGAACTTGGGCTCGATCGAAATGCCGACGCCAAAGTTGTTCCGGCTGCGGTCGTAGCCGATCCCCAGATGGAACAGCATGTACTCGCCGATCCGGGTCAGCGTTGCCGTCTGCCCGCGGTCGATCCCCTCGGCGACGTCGAACGAAGTGCCGAGCGTCGAGACCCATTTGTCGCTCATGCGGTACGACATGCTGCCGACCAGGAGCTGCGTCTGGACCTCGCCGACTTCAATCTGCCGGAAGCCGACATAGACGCTCCCCCGCGTGCTCCGCTGGCTGAGGATCCCCGCATTCCAGAGCCGCTGACCGCCGACGAAGGGATCCCAGACCCCGCTGGCCAGAAAGCTCGTCCGCTCTCCGACATACCACGCGTAGCGGCCGGTGATGAGACCGAACGTCTCGCCGAAGTTGTCGCGGTTGGCGTTCGGGAAGACCGACATCTCGAGGTCAAGCGTCATCCAGTCCTTGGTTCGGGGACCGGCGGGCGAGCCTTCCTTGGTCTGGAGACGATGCCGCCAGCCAAACGTGGCGACGTGCAGATCGTCGACGAGTTCGGGGGACATCGCGGTAACGGACCGCTGGGCTCCGCTGCGGATCGCATACGATCGCGGATCGACGAACGCCGGAGGCATGCCGTTGAACGAGTTGGTGAACAGCCGCTCGCGGAAACGCTCCTGCGCGTCGTCGTCGAACTCGTTGTACTGGGCGATCTGGCCGATTCCACGCGACGACTCGGAGTACGAGTAGTCGACATCAAAGACCATTTTGTGCGCCAGACCGTTGAGGCCCAGGATCGGGTTGTAGAGGTTCGGGTACGCCTTCCAGAACTCGACGCTGGCCCGCACGCCGAGGCTGCCGTAGAAGCGGTCGATCGCGTCGCCGTTCTGTCCCTGTTCCCAGAACGCCGCCTCGCCGAGGGCATAGGGGACCACCTTGGCCGGCCCGACGTTGAGCGGCAGGCTGACCTCGTGCCGGGTCATGGCGACCAGCCCCTCGACGTCCGGGAAGTACGGCAGCGGCGTGAACACATCCTGGGGATTCGTCGGCGGCTGCGCGGGCTTGATGTGGCCATAGCCGACGGAGGTATGCGAGCTCCAGTTGAGGTAGTCGCCGAGAAGCGGCTGGCCGAGGAGCGTCAGGTCCGCCTTGGGGAGCCACGACGTCTGGTCAAAGATGTTGTTGAGGCGGTCCCGCACCATGATCGACGCCGTCAGGTTGTCGTAGGTGTGCGAGAGAGTCGCCTGCGTCTCCTTGTCCTTGCCGGTGTCGAAGTCGTTCTCGTACCACTGCTCGTAGAAGTTGCGGTCGTTGTTGAGAACGTAGGCCAGTTCGGTCGTCAGCGTGGTGCCGAAGGGGAACTCGATCCGCTGCCCCCAGTCGACCTTGCCGCGGTTCGCGTCCGGAAAGGCCAGGTCGCGGCGGTCGAGACCGAGGTTGTCGAGGCCACTGTCGTTGATGTAGCGGGCGCGGGCATTCCCGAAGACCCGCGACGGCACGCCGAAGATTGGAACCACGCGGTCGTATTCAAACCGCGTTCCGATCGCCGGCCCGCGCTTGGTGTACCCGTCGAGCTCGAGGGTCCAGTCGATATCGTCTTCGAAATTGAGCCCCAGCAGCGTCTCCACGTTCCACAGGGTTTCAACCGAGACCCCGTTGATGCTGTCGGAGCCAACCTTGGCGCGGCGGATCGGGATCAGGCTCTCGTCCGCCGGACCGCTGATCGAGGGGAGAGCCAGAACCGGGACATTCTCGATATAGACCCGCGGATTGACGGCGGAGACATAGGGGGACTGTCGCTTGCCGGTGAACGGGTTCGGCTCGTTGTCGACGAAGATCTCGCCCGCTTCAAGACGGTAACCGGGCTGGCCGAACTCGCTCGTCGTCACGAAGGCGTTCTTCGCGTGGAACTTGTTCTCCGACTGCTGCCGGAGCGTGTCGGCCCGGAGACGCAGCGTCGCGTCGTATTCGGGAACGAAGGTCTTGACCTCCGCGTTCATCATCAGTCCGCGCCGCTCGCGGATGTCGTAGAAGGCGTTCGTGGCCGTGATCTCGTTCGTCCCCTGGCGAATGACGATGTTCCCTTCGAGATAAACCTGAAAGGGAGTCGTCTCATCGACGTCGAAGCCGCCGCCGAGACCGTCGAGCCGGTTGGCGTCGGTCCAGATGACGGCCCGGTCCGCCGTGAGGTCGATGCGGGTGTAGATCGCCTGCCCGGCAGCATTGATCGGGACGTTGTCCACGACCAGGTTGACCCCGCGGGTCACCGTGATGACGTACTCGGGAGGCGCGGTGTTAGGAACGATGCCGCCGCGGATGACCGGATCCTGCCCGATTGTCCGCGGATTGATCGTGACGTGCCGGGGGCCGATGGGACCGGGTGCGATCTGGAGGGGAATGGCGCCGGACCCAGGCTGGGGCGCGGTGCCGGGAGGGCTGGCGGGAACGACGAACTGAGTCAGCTCCACGCCCGTCCGCTGCCGCTTGCGGTTCTGGAAGGCCCGCTTGACGATCGGCCGGTCGGCCATCGAGGACTGAACGAGGCTCGTCTTCGGGAACGACGGATCCGGACGCGAAACGAGGGTGATGCTCGCGAACCCATAGGGATCGCGGGAGGTGGGCCGCTCGATGACGACGTCCCCCTCCATGTAGACGAAATACCGCGTCTCGTCCGCCGGGTCGGCACCCGCTTCGCGGATGACGACCATCTCGTTGGCCGAAAGATTGAGCCGTCCCTGGGAAATCCGGCAGCGCCCGTGGAGATATAGGGCCCCTTCGCCCCCCTCTTCCCAGGACCACCCCTGGTCCGCCTGGAGTTCGATCGGATCGCCGGCGTGGGCGGCGGGAGTCTCCTGGTACTCGGGCGTGGTGATCTGGTGCCCGCTGGCCGGACGGACCGTCGCCTGAGGGATTGCCGCGCTGTGCCCCCCTACTCCCAAGGTTCGCGCGGGGCGCGACTGCCCCAGGGCCTGCGTTGCCAACGCAACGAGGCCGAGGACCGCCAGGCACAGTTTGACGCGAAACGAACGCGGCAAGCGAGCGGACTCGGGGTAGGGGTGAGGTTGGAAGGAAAGGTCGGATGTCGAGTGCCGGCAGCCAGTTGTGAAAACCGGGCTCCGGTGCTTCGGGGGATTTGAGACTTGGAGGGACAGAATCTCTCCAGGGTCTGAAATGGACTTGGACTATACGACTGGGTGAAAAAGATGGTCAATACGGGTCCTCAGGCAGACATCAGACGCGCAACCAATTTGAAAACAACAACTTACACCATGAAGCCGTGCTGACTGCCGGATGCCACCCTGGCAGCGGGGAGCAATCCGGTCGCCTCGTCGCCGGATTTCCCCGAAGCTAAATGCTCATATGGGGTTGTCACCATCGGTCCCGCGATCGACGGTCACCGTCGCCAGAGCCGACGATGCTCCACAAACAAACGGTCCCCCTCGATGGGCAAGCGGGGTCAACAACGGGTCGTGGCGCCCCCAGGGCCAGAGCTGAGCGAGCAATGAAAGCGGCGCCCGGGGACTGCTCGACGGCAGAATTGAGCGGCGGGCGAGCGAGATTCCAAAATGAGCCAGCCGATCGACGCGGCGGTTGATGGAATCGCGACGTCGATTCGATAAGATGCCGAACCCGCCGCCCTGAACGGTGTCGATTTGTCGACACGCCCAGAAGTGGCGACTGCTTTCGGTCCTCGTAGCTCAATTGGATAGAGCGTCGGCCTCCGAAGCCGAAGGTTGGAGGTTCGAGCCCTCCCGAGGACGCTTTTCGCTGGCAACGATTTACGTCGACACCAGCAAGCTTTCTTCCTGGCCCGTCCCAGAACTTTGTCACAGAGGCCCCCCGCCAGCGCCAGCTGACGGGGGCTGCAACGAACCTCTCGGCTCGTCACTGGTTTCCAGAACGAGAGGTTTGAGATCTCAAAGTTTGCTGGGCCGAAGAACGCCGCGAAGCGCCTGGAGCCTCCCCCCGTGTTCCGGCCGGCGTCGCGCAACGCTCCCGGCAGGCGCGTTCCAGCGCGTCATCAAGCTCCATGCCCCGCGCACAGGGCTGGTGTGGCCAGCGGGGTCGCGGAGGCCGCCGGCTGGCAATGCTCCGTGATCGGCTGAAACTGGCCCGTCTTCGGAGCGAACGCGAACACCTCGCCCGTCTCGATCTTGTAAACCCAGCCGTGCAGCTTCAACGTCCCCTTCGCCAACAGGTCCGCGACCGCCGGATGCGTCCGCAGGTTCTCCAGCTGCACCAGAACATTCTCCTGCACCGCGGCATTGACCAGAGCCCCCTCTGACAGATGCTCGTATTTCTCCCGAATGATCCGCCGCGTCCCCTCCGCGTGCGAGAGCCAGGAACGGACCGCGGGCATCGCACCCAGCCGGTCGGAATGGAGCAGCCCTGTCACCGCGCCGCATCGCGTATGCCCGCAGACGATGATGTCCCGGATCTTGAGCTCCGTGACGGCAAACTCGATCGTCGCCTCCTCCCCGCCGGGGTTGGGATGATGCGGCGGAATGATGTTCCCTGCATTCCGGATAACGAACAGGTCCCCCGGATCGGTCTGGGTGATCAGGTTCGGATTCACCCGGCTGTCCGAGCAGGTCACAAAGACCGCCAGCGGCCGCTGTCCGTCGGCCAGCTTCTCAAAACGCTCCCGCTGCGGCCGGAAGATCTTGGCCTGAAAGTGGTGGATTCCGTGCACGAGCTTCTGCATGGTCGGACCTCGCGAGGTGAGCGGCTGAGTGGGAGTTGGAGGAAGGGGAGCGAGCGGCAAGAGCGGAGGGCAGCAGCGCGGCAGGATGCACGGAGCGGCTGTCGACGGGAGAACTCCGGCCTCATGGGCGGAGTCCGCCGGCCGTTAGCACAGGAACCGCTGGAAGAGGAGGACGACATCGCGACGCCGGACGGCGGCCTGTGAGACGGCTGTCCGTGAGGCGACCGCCTGGCCGGTGAAATCAGGCTCCAGCCCGGGCGTCACGCAAGAGCGGCGCGGGAACGGGAACGAACCCAACTCGTGAGAGCGAGACAACGGATCGAGGCTCCTTTCTGGGAATCGTGGCGTTCTTCTCAATCATCGTGCTCGACAGGGTAGGCGCCGCAGTTCTATTTGTACAATTGATAGTTCTCATCTGTCTGATGAGGTTTTTGAATAGGTCGAATCATGTCGTTCTTTGTCGATACGTTGCAGCTCACCAGCTTTGTGGCGATTGCCGAAACCGGCACGTTCAGCCAGGCGGCGGCCAAGGTGAACCGGACGCAGTCCGCCTTGAGCCTGCAGATCAAGAAGCTGGAAACGCAGCTCGGCTGCGAGCTGTTTGACCGCACAGGTCGCCGGGTCTCGCTGACGCCGGAGGGAGAGATCTTCCTGGGCTATGCGCGGCGGATGATCCAGCTTCAGTGGGAGGCGTTCAGCCGTCTGCGGGAGCCGGACATCGAGGGGGAGATCCGATTCGGCACGCCGGAGGACTTCGCGACGCACTACCTGCCGGACGTGCTCGCCCGTTTCCGGCAGCATCATCCGCGGGTGCAGTTGAAGGTGGCGTGCGACCTGACGCTCAACCTGATGGATGGTTTCCATCGGGGCGAGTACGACGTCATCCTGGCCAAACGCGATCCGCAGCGGGTCAAGGGGGGAACGAAGGTCTGGCGCGAGCCGCTGGTCTGGGCGGCGGCGGACGGTTATCAGCCGGAGGAGCGTCTCTCGCTGGTGCTGTCGCCTCAGCCCTGTATCTATCGAGCCCGGGCGCTGGCGGCGCTCGACCGGGCGAAGCGGAGCTGGAACATCAGTTACACGAGCCCCAGTCTGGCGGGAACGCTGGCGGCGGTGAGGGCGGGGTTGGGGATCACGGTGCTGCCGGCGCACATGATTCCGCCCGGAATTCATCCGATCCGGAAGGAGACGAAGCTGCCGCATCTGGCGGATTCGGAGGTGGCGCTGATGAAGAAGGACCAGCTGTCGAGGATCGCGGAGATTTTCGCGGAGCACGTCGTGCGCAGCCTCGAGAGCATCAAGGGCTGACGAGCGTCGTTGCCGGAGCCGCGATCACAGGGGATCCGATGCCGCCTCACTGCTCGCGGACATTCTGACGCGGCGGCGTTCCGCCTCTGATTGCGATGAACCACAATACCCGCGGATCTCACACGGGATGGTTTGTCCATGAAATCAGTTTCGGCCTTCGCCATCGCCCTGGCGGCATTTGGCATCGTGTTCGGCGCCACAAAGGGTTGGCAGGCCTACCGCGGATCGGCCGCTGCCGCGACTCCTCCCGGAATGGTTTGGATTCCCGGCGGCGAGTTCACGATGGGGACTGAGTCGGACCTCGGCTGGCCCGATGAGAAGCCAGCGCACCGCGTCCGTGTCGGCGGGTTCTGGATGGACGTGGCCGAGGTGACGAACGGGGAGTTCGAGGCATTCGTCGCCGCGACCGGCTATGTGACGACCGCCGAGAAAGCCCCCACGGCTGAGGAGATCCTGGCTCAGTCGCCGCCGGGGACACCCGCGCCGCCGCCGGAGACGCTGGTTGCGGGAGCCCTCGTCTTTACACCCCCCGAGGGGCCGGTACCGCTCGACAACGTCGCCGGGTGGTGGAGTTGGACGCCGGGGGCGAACTGGCGACACCCGGAAGGCCCCGGAAGCGATCTGACCGAGCGGGAGAACCACCCCGTGGTGCAGGTCTCGTGGGACGACGCCGAGGCATACGCCCGCTGGGCGGGAAAGCGGCTTCCGACCGAGGCGGAATGGGAGCGGGCCGCGCGGGGCGGGGTCGACCGGGCTCCTTATGTGTGGGGGACGGAGCCGCCGATGAGCGGGGCACCGCGGGCCAACATCTGGGAGGGAGAGTTTCCGTATCGCAACACGATGCAGGACGGCTACGTCCGCACGGCACCGGTCCGCTCCTTTGCCCCCAATCCCTACGGCCTCTACGACATGGCGGGGAACGTGTGGGAGTGGTGCGCCGACTGGTATGTTCGCGACGCCTACATGGAACATTCGCGCCGCGAAGTTACAATCGATCCCGTCGAGGCGACGGCCAGCCGCGATCCGCGTCATCCCTTCACGCCGCAGCGGTCCCAGCGCGGTGGATCCTTTCTCTGCAACGACAGCTACTGTTCCCGATATCGTCCCGGCGCGCGACACGGCTGCGCTCCGGATACGGGGATGTCGCATGTCGGGTTTCGCTGCGTCCGGCCTGATCCGTCCCATCCCTGACTGATTCCGGCGCGATGTCGGTCGCACCGGTTCTCTTGTGTCGTCGAGGAGAGCTACACGATGAAACGCATCCATTGGCCAACGCTCGTGCTGATGGCGTTCGGGGGGGCGCTCGGATACGCCGCCGCCCTGATGCCGTCGCCTGGCGAGAAGGCGGCACTGGCCGCACAGTTGGGGCCGGGCCGCGCCCGCCCCACGGCGGTCGAGCCGGAGACCGCTTCGAAGGGGTCGCTGGGGGACCGTCTGCTCCGGGCCGCGACGGCGGGGAGCGAAGGGGAGAGCGGAGGCGACGGCAGCGGGATCTGCTGCAGTTCGGGAACGGGCCGCTGCGAGGCAGTAGCGAACGACGTCGGGTTCGGCGCCACGCTGCTGGCTCAGGCGGACTCCAAAGCGGCAGCCGCCTCCGGGAAGAAGCCGAACATCCTCGTGATCTTCGGAGACGACGTCGGCCAGTCGAACCTCAGCGCCTACACGCACGGGCTGGTCGGTTACAAGACGCCGAACATCGACCGGATCGCGAAGGAAGGTCTGCTGTTCACCGATTACTACGCGGAGAACAGCTGCACCGCCGGCCGCTCGACGTTCATCACCGGACAGGCGTGCCTCCGGACGGGGCTGTCGAAGGTTGGGATTCCGGGCGCGACGGTCGGTCTCCAAAAAGGGGACATGACGATCGCCCAGGCGGTCAAGCCCCTCGGTTATGCGACGGGGCAGTTCGGCAAGAACCATCTCGGCGACCGGGACGAATACCTCCCGACGGCCCACGGCTTCGACGAGTTCTTCGGGAACCTTTACCACCTCAACGCGGAAGAGGAGCCGGAGCGACCGTATTTTCCGAAGCACGACAAGGCGTTCGTCAAAGCCTACTCGCCACGCGGCGTCATCAAGAGCTCGGCCGACGGCAAGATCGTCGACTCCGGTCCGCTGACCCGGAAGCGGATGGAGACGATCGACGACGAGACGACCGCCGCCTGCCAGGACTTCATCGACCGGCAGGTCAAGGCGGACAAACCGTTCTTCTGCTGGATGAATTTCACGCGGATGCACATCTTTACCCACGTGCGGGAGAGCATGCGGGGGCAGAGCGGCATGCCCGGCAACGAGTATGCCGACGGCATGATCGAGATGGACATGAACGTCGGGAAGCTGCTGAAGCAGCTCGACGATCTGAAGATCGCCGACAACACGATCGTGATCTTCACGACCGACAACGGCCCGAACGCCTTCACCTGGCCCGACGCGGCGACAACTCCGTTCCGATCCGAGAAAGACACGAACTGGGAAGGGGCGTTCCGCGTCCCGTGTCTGGCCCGCTGGCCGGGGAAGTTCCCTAAGGGAGAAGTGCTGAACGGCATCGTTTCGGGTCAGGATTGGTTCCCGACCCTTGTGGCCGCCGCCGGTGATGACGGCGTCAAGGACCGGCTCCTCAAGGGCTGGCAGCCGGAAGGGAACGAGACGAAGTTTCGGAACCACCTCGACGGTTTCAATCAGCTCGACTACCTGACCGGCAAGTCGAAGGACAGCGCCCGGAGTGAGTTCTTCTACTTCAACGACGACGGTGACCTCGTGGCTATGCGGTCGGGGGACTGGAAGATCGTCTTCGAGAAACAGGAGCAGCCCGGCCAGATGGATATCTGGGCGAATCCGTTCAAGAAACTGCGTGTCCCGAAGATGTTCAACCTGCGGATGGACCCGTATGAGCACGCCGAGATCTCCGGCAGCGGTTACGACCAGTGGCGGGTCGAGAACGCCTACGTGATCGCCTACGGTCAGATCAAGGCCGCCGCGTTCCTGGAGACGTTCGTCGAGTATCCACCGAGCCAGCGACCGGCGAGCTTCAGCATCGACCAGATCCGTCGGCGGGTCGACAAGAAGATCGACGAGTCGTTCAAGAAGCGCGGACTGGATTGACCCTCGCTTCTCCGGTGTATCGAGTTGAACCAGGCGTGCCGGTCCGTGACCGGCACGCCTTTCTTATCGAGTCCCTGATGCTTCGATCAGTCGAGACGCGGCGCGAGGCCGCGGCGGCGCTGCTGCTGGCGGCCTCGGGAGCCGCCGCGCTGATCGATCAGACATTGTGGGTGAAACAGCTCTCGCTGGTGGTCGGCGTCGACGTCTATGCGGTGGCGATCGCAGTCAGCGGGTTCTTTGCGGGACTGGCGATCGGAGGAGCGGCGCTGGGCCGGCTGGCGGACTCGGCGCGGAGCCCGCTGATGCTGTATGCCCTCCTCGAAGTCGGCATCGGAGTCCTGGGGGTTGGTACGACGAGAGTACTGGCCTCCGCCGCGCCGGTCTTCGTCGCATGCGAACATTCGTCCGGGTTCCTCGCCTGGGGGCTGCCGTTCGTTCTGGTTGGCGCTCCCGCGTGTCTCATGGGGGGAACGCTCCCCGTGCTGCTGAAGGCCCTGCGGATCACCGGCCCGGTCGGGACCGCGGGGGGCCGGCTCTATGCCGCCAACACCGCGGGGGCAATCGTCGGGACGCTCCTGACGGCGTTCGTTCTGGTTCCCCGGTTTGGCGTTCTGGGATCGTCCTTCGTTGCCGCCGGGTTCAATGGGCTGGCGGCCGTGGGAGCGATCGTCTGGGCCACGTGGGACCGCGGCGCGGCGGCCGTCGGTGACTCCGAACCCGGTCCGGAGTTCTCTCCGTCCCCGCGTCCGGCTGGCTACGGGCTGGCGATGGGGCTCTATGCCGTCGCAGGCGGGATCGCGCTCGGCTACGAGGTGGTCTGGTCGCAGGTCGTGGTCCAGTGGACGAGCACGCGGACCTTTGCCTTTGCCGTCGTCCTCGCGGTCTATCTGGCCGGGCTCGCGATCGGCAGCGCCCTCTTCGCCCGGTGGGCCGACCGGAACAAAGATCCGTGGGGGCGGTTCGGGCTTTTGATCGCGGCTGCCGGCGCGGCGGCGTTGCTGGAAGTGAAGCTGCTGGGGTCCTGGCTTGCCGAGGTTCAGCGGACCGTCGCGGGCTGGGCCTTTGCGGCGACGGGACAGGAGTCGGCCGCGATGGCGGCCCGCTTTCTGACCGCGGCGGGAGCGATCGTCCTCCTCCCGACGATCCTGCTGGGCGCGGCGTTCCCCGCGGCGCTGCGACTGCTGGGGGATGCGCCGCGGGCCGGCCACGATGCCGGGCGACTCCTCGCCTGCAACACGATCGGCGGGATCGTGGGGACGCTGACGACGGGGTTCGTCCTCGTTCCGGCGCTCGGGCTGGAGCGGACGATGGCGGCGCTGGCGGTCGGGGCGGTGATCGTGGGGAGCACGGCCGCCTTTCGCGGGACGTCTCTCACCAAAGGGGTGACGGCCGTCCTGGGGGGGATCGTGGTCATCGCGGCGGCGGCGACCTCACCCGCGCACCTGGGATCGCTTCTGGCGGAGAGCCGCGGTGGAAAACTCCTCTTCCACGAAGCGGGGCCGGGAGGAACGGTCGCGGTTCTCCGGCAGGGAACCGGACAGAACACGTTCCGCCGGCTCTACATCCAGGGGGTCTCGAACTCCGGCGACTCGATGACGTCGCTGCGGTACATGCGGCTCCAGGCCCTCCTGCCGCTCCTGATCCATCGGGGCGAGCCCCGTTCGGCTCTGGTCATCGGACTGGGGACCGGGATCACGACCGGGAGCCTCCTGGCCTATGACGGACTCGAGCGCCGGGTCTGCGCGGAACTGATGCCGGCGGTCGTCCGGGCGGCTCCGCTCTTCGAGGGGAATGCCGGCGTCGCCTCCGATCCGCGGGTCGAGATCCGCCTTCGCGACGGGCGGCGCGAGCTTCTTCGGAGCGACGACCGCTACGACCTCGTTACCCTCGAACCGCCTCCCCCGTCGGCGGCCGGAGTCGTGAACCTCTATTCGCGCGACTTCTACGAGCTCGCCGCGAGCCGGCTGGAAGAACGGGGCCTCGTCGCCCAGTGGCTCCCCTTGCCGACCCAGGGGGAGCCCGAGACGCGGTCGCTCATCCGCAGCTTTCTCGATGCCTTTCCGCATGCCTCGCTCTGGACCACCGAGATCCACGAGATGCTGCTCGTGGGCTCGCGTTCGCCAATGGAGCTGGATGCCGCCAGGATCACCGCCCGCTTCGAGCAGCCGGGGGTCTCCGCGGCGCTGCGGGAGGTGGGGATCGACTCACCCGCCGCGCTCCTGGCGACGTTTGTCTGCGACCGCGCCGGACTCGTGCAATATGCCGGCGACGCGCCGCCGGTGACCGACGACCGGCCCCGGATCGAATCCGGCCCGTGGGTCCTTCCGGGAGAGTTTGAGCGGACGCTCGTCCATCTCCTGGAACTCCAGAGCGAGCCGCCCCTGGCGGGGGGCTCTCCCGATTTTCCCGGGGCCGTTGCTCGCACGCGGCAGACGCTCCACGCCTTCTATGCCGCCGCGCTCTATGCCTACGAGCGGGACCGATCCAAGTGGAGCGAGACGCTCGACGGGGTTCTCCGGGCGGAGCCGCACAACCTGTACTACCACTGGATCGCCGGCCGCGAACCGGCGCGCGGGCCGCCGTAGAGGGCCGCCAGCCCTCGTTCCTGTCGCCGGGAGCGCGGCGGCGCGAGGCTTCGGTATCCTGTTCCCGGGGGACGCGCGGGCTCCCGCCGCCAGTCCCCGCTCCGAATTTCCAACTTCCCCAGAGTCGCCATGTCCGCTCGCGAATCGATCCTGGAGCTTCAGCGCCGCGTCGGCGAGTCGATCATCGGCCAGGCGGCGGTGATCGAGCGGCTGATCCTGGCGCTCCTTACCGGCGGCAACGTCCTCCTTGAAGGGCTGCCGGGACTCGCCAAGACCCGGGCGGTCAAGACGCTGGCCAAGAACCTCGAATCCGAATTCCGGCGGGTCCAGTTCACGCCGGACCTCCTGCCGGCGGACGTCACCGGGAGCGAGATCTATTACGACAAGGGACAGGGGGGCGGTGGCGAGTTCACGTTCCAGCCCGGGCCGATCTTCGGGAACCTGATCCTCGCCGACGAGATCAACCGCGCCCCGGCCAAGGTCCAGGCGGCGCTGCTGGAGGCGATGGAAGAGAAGCAGGTCACCGTCGCCGGGAAGACCCACAAGCTGCCGGACCTGTTCATGGTCCTGGCGACGCAGAACCCCATTGAGCAGGAGGGGACCTACCCTCTTCCCGAGGCCCAGAAGGACCGCTTTCTGCTCCACGTCCTGGTCCGTCAGCCGGGCGATGACGACGAGCTCAAGGTGATGCGGCTCGTCCGGAGCGAGGAGCAGCCGGCCGAGTCCAGGGCCGCCGCCGAGTCCCCACCCAAGATCCCGCAGCAGGCGGTGTTCGATGCCCGGCGGGAGATCCACGGCGTCGGCGTGACCGAGATCGTGGAGCGGTACATCGTGGCCCTCGTGGCGGGAACCCGGCGGCCGGCAGCGTTCGGCAAGGACCTCGCCCGCTGGATCAGTGTCGGGGCCAGCCCCCGCGGGACGCTCGCGCTCGACCGGACCAGCCGGGCCCGAGCCTGGCTCCAGGGGCGGGACTACGTCACCCCCGACGACGTGCGGGCCGTCACCCTCGACTGCCTCCGGCATCGCGTCCTCCTGAGCTACGAGGCCCAGGCGGACGGCAAGACCGCGGATGACGTCCTGGCGGAACTCGTCAAACAGGTCGCCGTGGGATAGCGGAGAAGCGGCATGTCCGAAGAGACCCTCAACTCCGACGACGGCGTCTATTGCGACGTCCGCGACCTTGCGCGGCTCAAGCACCGCACGCAGGGGTTTTCCCTCCTGCCGCGGCAGCCGATCACGTCGATTCTCTCGGGGCCACATGCGTCGCGGCTGCGGGGGCGGGGGCTCAACTTCGAAGAGCTCCGCCGCTACCTCCCGGGGGACGACATCCGGACGATCGACTGGCACGTCACCGCCCGGACCCGCCGGCCGCACGTGCGGGTCTACACCGAAGAGCGGGACCGGCCGCTGCTCCTTATCGTCGACCAGCGGCCCTCGATGTTCTTCGGCAGCCGCCGCGCGATGAAGTCGGTCGCGGCCGCCGAAGGGGCCGCGCTCGCCGCGTGGCGGTCCCTCCGTTCCGGGGACCGCGTGGGGGGAATCGTGTTCAACGGGACCGAGCGGGAGGAGATCGCCCCGCACCGCAGCAACGCCCGCGTGATGCGGCTCCTGTCCGCGGTGGCGCGGCAGAACCGCCAGCTTCGGGCCGGTCAGGTCTCCCGCGACGGGGCGTTCGACGAGGCGATCGAGCGTGCGGCTCAGGTCGCCACGCACGATCACCTCGTGTGCGTCGTCAGCGACTTTGCGGGAGCCGGTCCGGCGACGCTCGAGCCGATGACCCGGATCACGGCGCACAACGACGTTCTCCTGGTCTTCGTCTACGACCCGCTCGAAGCGGACCTCCCCCCGGCCGGCCGGCTGCGGATGGCCCAGGGCGGCGACCGGCTGGAGGTCGACGCCTCCGAAGACCGGCTGCGGGAACGGTTCCGCCAGGACTTTCAGGGGCGGGTCGCCCGGCTTCAGGAACTCTCCCGCCGCCGGCAGGTTCCGGTCCTGACGGTCTCGGCGGCGGAGGACGTGCCGCGGCAGGTCGCGCGGGCCCTCGGAGCCCGGCTGCGTCCGGCCCAGGGAGGCGCGCCGTGATGAGCTTCTTCCTCTCGATGACCGCGAGCCTCGCGGTGGACGATCCGGGAAGCCTCGATCGTCTGGCCGACATCGTGACCGCGCCGCCCGCCGCCTGGTGGCCTCCCGCGCCGGGCTGGATCCTGCTCGCCGCGCTGCTGCTTGCCGCCGGCCTGTGGCGGCTCGCGAAGGAGGCGATCCGTTGGCGAGCGAACGCTTACCGGCGGATAGGGCTGGAAGAACTCGAACGGATCGCCCGCGAGAGCGAGCGCGCTCCGGAGCGGCTGCGGGAGATTCCCGTCCTGCTCAAACGAATCGCCCTTGTGGCAGCGGGACGTCCTCGTGTCGCTGGCCTGAGCGGCGCGGCGTGGCTCCGGTTCCTGAACGAGACCTCTGCGGACGGGACTTTTCCGGCGAAGGCGGGAATCGACCTGGAGTCGATCGCCTATGACCCCGCGGCCCCGGGGAGGCTGTCCCGGCCCGACCGCGAGCGGCTGATCGCCGCGGCCGAGGAGTGGATCCGCCACCACCGCGCGGACTCGCCCCCTTCCTCCGGGGAGCCGGTCCCATGCTGACGCTCGCCGCACCGTGGTGGCTCCTCCTGATAGCGGCCCCGCTCCTGATCGGTTGGTTGGTCCCGGCCTGGCGGCCGGCGCGGGCGGCGGTCGCGGTCCCGTTCCTCGACCGCCTCGCCCGGCTCACCGGTCGGTCCCCCTCGTCGGGAGGAGCGGCCGAGCGGCCCCCCCGCTTTCAGCGGCTGGCACTCTGGAGCGTCTGGCTGTTGACGGTCCTGGCGCTCGCCCGGCCGCAGTGGCTCGAGCCGCCGCTCCGCCGGACTGTCCCGACCCGCGACCTCCTGCTGGCGGTCGACCTCTCGGGCTCGATGGAGACGAAGGACTTCACGAACGCCACCGGGCAGAAGGTCGACCGCCTCACCGCCGTCAAGGAGGTCCTCGACGACTTCCTCAACCGCCGCCAGGGGGACCGGGTGGCGCTCGTCTTCTTCGGCTCCGCTCCGTTCCTCCAGACGACCTTCACCGAAGACCTCGATGCATGCCATGAGCTCCTGGCCGAGGCCCAGGTCCGGATGGCGGGGCCGAAGACGGTCCTCGGCGACGCGGTCGGGCTCGCGCTGACGGTCTTCGACAAGGACTCGACGATCCCGGACCGGGTCATCATCGCCCTCACCGACGGGAACGACACCGGCAGCCAGGTCCCTCCCGAGCAGGCGGCCCGGATCGCCCACGACCGCGGGATCACGATCCACACCGTCGCGGTCGGCGACCCCGCCGCCGCCGGCGAAGAGAAGCTCGATGAGGCGACGCTCAAGTCGATGGCCCGGACCACCGGAGGCCGCTACGCCCACGCGGCGGACCGCGCGGCGCTTGCGGCAATCTACCGGGACCTCGACGCCCTGCGGACGCGTCCGGCCGAGACCATCACGCACCGCCCCCGCCACGAACTGTTTCACTGGCCGCTCGGGATCGCCCTCGTCCTCTCGCTCGTCTGGCAGGCGGTCCGGATTCTGCGGCTCCCGGCGGAGAGCGCGACTGGCTCGCGACCGCTGGCGCCCGCGGCGACGGCGGTCGCGCTCCTTCTGGCCGCGGGGCTCTTCCCGGCGGCGCTCTCGGACCTGCACTTCCTGCGGCCCTGGTGGCTCCTCGGTCTCGGTCCCGCGGTCTGGCTGCTCGCGATGCTCCGCCGCCGGGGCGATCCGCTCTCGGCGTGGCGGCGGGCGATGGATCCGCGGCTGCTGCGGCATCTCGTGATCGGGGCCGATGCGCGGTCGCGGTGGGGACCGCTGGCGGCCCTCGCCGCGGGGTGGCTCCTGGCGATCGTGGCGGTCGCCGGTCCGGCGTGGCGGCGCGTCCCGTCCCCCTTCAGCCGCGACGACGCGGCGCTGGTCCTCGTCGTGAAGGTCACCCCGGACATGCTCGCCCAGGACATCCAGCCCTCCCGGCTCGCGCGGGCGGGGCAGAAGATCGCAGACATCCTGGAGCGGCGGAAAGGGACCCGGGCGGCCCTCGTGGCGTATGCCGGCTCCGCGCACCTCGTCATGCCGCTGACGCATGACGCCACGCAGATCGACCGTTTCGCCACCGCTCTCGATCCGGCCATCATGCCCGTCGAGGGGGACGATCCCGCCGCGGCGCTGAAGCTGGCACAGGCGCAGCTCGCCCGGGCACGGGTCCCCGGCTCGGTCATCCTGCTCGCCGACAGCTTCCCAGCCGACGCCTGGAAGTCCCTCCCGGCCGACTGGTCGCGGAGCGGACCCCCGGTCCAGGTCCTGGCGGTCGCCGCCCCTCCCGACGCCCCGGTTCCGCCGGGGAGCCCACCCGCTCCGCCGCTCGACCGGGAGGCGCTCTCCCGTTCCGTTGCCGCGCTCTCGGCCAGCTTCGTCCCGGTCACTCCGGACGACAGCGACGTCGAGGCGCTCACGAACCGCACCGTGACGCGGCTCGTCGCGTCCAAGGCCGATGACACCGAGAGCCGCTGGGAGGACTCGGGATACGTCCTGCTCTACCCGCTGGCCCTTCTCGTGCTGCTCTGGTTCCGGCCCGGATGGTTCGTGTTCCTCGGATCGGGAGGGGCCGGATGACGAGCCGTTTTCAACAACGAGCGATCGCCGCCGCCGGGGGACTGGGTGTCATCCTGGGGATCGCGTGGGCCTGGTCCGCCGCCGGGGGACGCTTTGCGAACCTGTGGCGGACGCCGGCCCAGCAGGGGGACCGGCTGATGGCCCGCCGACAGTTTGCCGAGGCGGCGAAGACCTATCCCGATCCGCGGCATCGCGCCGACGCTCTCTACCGCTCCGGCGACTTCAAGCAGGCGGCCGCGGAGTACGGCCGGGTCGCGACTCCGGAGGGGAGCTTCAACCGCGGCAACGCGCTGGTGATGGCCGGACAGTACGCCGAGGCGATCGCCAGCTACGACCTCGCGATCCGCGGGCGGCCCGGCTGGAACGACCCGGTCCGCAACCGGGCGATTGCCCAGGTTCGCCTCCAGCGGATCCATCCTCCGAACGACGGCAGCGAGGGGACCGGCGGCCAGATCAAGCCGGACGAGATCGCGTTCGACAGGAAGCCCGCCGATTCCAGGTCGCGGGAGACCGAGACCGTCACCGGCGGGACAATGTCGGACGCGGAGATCCAGGCGGTCTGGCTGCGGCGGGTCCAGACGAAGCCCGCCGACTTCCTGCGGGCCAAGTTCGCCTATCAGCAGAGCCGCACCTCGGACTCTGGAAACGGCCGCCAGGGAGACAGACCGTGAAGGTGGTTTTTCTCGGCGTCGTGGCCTTGATGCTCGTTCCGGATCGGAGCCTTCCCGCCGCGGAGCCGGTCACCGGTCCCGTCGCTATCGAGATGTCGCTGGAGAGCGACAAGCCGCTTCTGGCCGGGCAGAAGTGCCCCATCACGGTCAACCTCCTGACGGCGACCACCTTTTCCAGCGCCGTCGCGTTCGATCTGCCGAGGGTCGCCGGGGGGGTGCTGATGCAGTTCGGCGACCGTCCCACTCTCGGGACCCGCGACGAGGGGAAGACGAGCTATATCGTCCAGACGTACGACCTCGCCTTCTTCGCCCTGCGGCCGGGGACCTACACCCTCCCCTCCTTTGCGGTGCGGTTCTCGTCGCCGGCGATGCCGGGGGGACAACCGGTCGAGCGAAGCCTGATGACGGAGCCGCTGACCATCACGGCGAAAGCTCCGCCCGGAGCCGAGGCCCTTCCGGGAATCGTCTGCGCCGAAAAGTATCGCGTCGAAGAGTCCTGGACGCCCGACAGCCCGAAGACCCTCCATGTCGGTGACAGCCTGACCCGCAGGATCACGTCGACCGCCACCGACGTCCCGGCCATGGTCTTCCCTCCGATCCCCGCCTCCAGCACCGAGACGCTCAAGGCCTATCCGCGACCGCCGGCCGTGGAGGACCGGATCGAGCGCGGCGTTCTCCTCGGCAAGCGAATCGATGAGACGACCTACATCTGTCAGAAGCCCGGTCGCGTGTCGCTTCCGGAACTGGTCATTCCCTGGTGGAACCTGGAGGACAATGCCCTGCAAGAGGTTCGCCTCCCTGCGGTGACGTTTGAAATCCTCGCGAGGCCGGGCGACGCCGCCGACGGCAAGCCCCCCGCTCCGACGGCCGCCTCGGCCCGGCGACTGCGGTGGCCGTGGTGGATGGCCGCAGGCAGCGCGCTGCTTCTGAGCGCCGCCATCATCCTGTTCGTGCGCTGGGAACACTCCGCCTCCTCATCCCCACTTGAGGCAGCGCGTTTCCACGAACTCATCCTTGCCTGTCGAAAGAACGATCCGCGGAAGGCCCACGACGCTCTCTTTCGATGGAAATCGTTTTCGTCCGGCAATGCCGTCATGACCTGCGAAGAGATCGCCGCGCAGGACCATTCCCTGGCCGGTCCGATGGGTGATCTGGAACGCGCTGTCGCCACGGGAGCTCCGTGGGACGGCCGCTCTCTGGCCGACTCGCTGCAGCGTCATCGTGCCGGGGAAGGCCACCAGGCTCGCACCGCCGCCGCCCGTTTGCCTCCGCTGAACCCATAACCCGCAAACCCGGCAAGTGCCCCCGACCACACAAGAAGCTGTCGTCGGGTGGGTTGTTGCATTCATTCGAGACGCGTTCCATACTCGCAAGGAGACATTGATGCGTTGCGGGGGTTGTCGAGACTTCGGGAATCGAAGCCGGCACCGTGATGCACCGTTGCCAGCAGGAATGCACGCGCCATGCATCACCGATGGACTGCGGTCTGGTTCATCGCCCTTCATGCGCTCGCATGCGGCTCCCGCGCGGATCAGCCCTCGTCGCAGCCGTCGACCGTTTCGCCCGACCGGGCGCCTCTCGCGCGGCTGATCGAGTCGAGCTGCCTCAACTGTCACGACAGTTCGGATCACGCCGCGAACCTCGACCTTCAGAAGCTCGTCGCAGCGGAGATCGGCCCGAATACCGAGACCTGGGAGAAGGTGGTCCGCAAACTCGCCTCTCGGCAGATGCCCCCTCCGGAGGCGCCTCGCCCCTCCGAGAAGGATTTCCAATCCGCTCTGGCGGCGCTGACCTCGGCCCTCGATGCGGTCGCCGCCGCGGCTCCGAATCCCGGACGGACCGAGACGTTTCGAAGGCTCAACCGGACCGAGTATCGGAATACGATCCGCGACCTGCTGGACCTCGATGTCGACGTCGCGACGCTGCTCCCCCCGGATGAGTCGAGCCACGGATTCGACAACGTCACGGTCGCCGACCTCTCGCCGGCACTGCTCGGCCGATACCTCGCCGCCGCCGAGACGATCAGCCGCCTCGCCGTCGGCTCCGCGTCGCGGGAGCCCGATGCCCATACGGTCCGGCTCCGCCCCGATGTCACTCAGGACAGCCACGTCGAGGGACTCCCGTTCGGCACGCGCGGGGGACTCCTGATCCACTACCACTTTCCGCAGGACGGGGAGTACGAGGTCCAGGTCCGGCTGATGCGGGACCGCAACGACGAGATCGAGTCGCTGCGGGAACCGCACGACCTCGTCATCCTCCTCGACCGCGCCCGGATCGATCGCTTCCAGGTAAAACCCCCGACCGGCACGGAAAGCCACCAGACCGTTGACGCCAACCTGAAGTCCCGCGTCAGCGTGACCGCCGGCTCTCATCAGGTGGGAGTGACGTTCGTCAAGAAGGGGTCATCGCTCCTCGAATCGACCCGGCAGCCGCTCAACGTCCACTTCAACTTCTACCGCCACCCGCGTCTCGGACCGGCGGTCTACGAAGTGACGATCCTGGGGCCCATTCAGGCGTCCGGCCCGGAGGCCCGCCGGAGCGGGCGGCGGACCTTCGCCACGCCCCCGGCGAACCCGAGCGACGAGCCGGAGGCGGCCCGGCAGATCCTGACGACGCTGGCCCGACGAGCCTACCGCCGCCCGGTCTCCGAAGCGGACCTCAAGACGCCGCTGAAGTTCTTTCAGGAGGGGCGGGCCGAGGGAAGCTTTGAGACCGGCATCGAACGCGGGCTGAGCGCGATTCTCGTCAATCCGCAGTTCCTCTTCCGCATCGAGCGCGATCCCGCACAGGTCTCCGGGGGAACGCCGTACCGCATTTCCGAAGTCGAGCTTGCGTCCCGGCTCTCCTACTTCCTGTGGAGCAGCATGCCGGACGACGAACTCCTCGAACTCGCGACGCGGGGCGAGCTCCGCCGTCCCGAAGTCCTGGAGCCGCAGGTGCGGCGGATGCTCAAGGACCCGCGTTCACGGTCGCTCGTCGAAAACTTCGCCGGACAGTGGCTGTATCTCCGGAACCTCGACGCCGTTACCCCCGACATGCGGCTCTTTCCGGACTTCGACGACAACCTGCGGCAGGCGATGCGCCGCGAGACGGAGCTCGTCTTCGAGAAGGTCCTGCGGGATGACTGGAGCGTCCTGGATCTGGTCCGGTCGGACGCGACGTATCTCAATGAGCGCCTCGCCCGGCACTACGACGTCCCCCACGTCTACGGCAGCCGCTTCCGCCGCGTCACGCTCGATACCGGCAGTCATCGGGGAGGACTTCTGCGGCAGGCCAGCATCCTGACCGTGACCTCCTACGCCAACCGGACTTCGCCGGTCATCCGCGGGCAATGGGTTCTCAAGAACCTCGTCGGCACACCGTTGCCGCCCCCTCCTCCGGACGTCCCGGCCCTGGCCGACAACACCGTCTCAAGCCTCCTGCCGATCCGCGAGCGGCTGCAGCAGCACCGCGCCGACGCGAACTGCGCCGTCTGCCACAACCAGATGGACCCGGTCGGCTTCTCGCTGGAAAACTTCGATGCGGTCGGCCGCTGGCGCGAGACCGAAGGGGAGATGCTGGTCGATGATTCCGGCAGCCTTCCCGATGGGAGTGAGTTCTACGGCGTCGCCGGTCTCGAAGAGGCGCTGCTCCGCCGCCCGGAGCTGTTCGTTCAGACCCTCACCGAAAAGCTCCTGACGTTTGCGCTCGGCCGGGGAGTCGAGCACTTTGACGCCCCGGCTGTCCGGCGGATCGTTCGCGAGGCGGGTCAGGACAACAACCGGTTCTCCGCGCTGATCCTCGGCATCGTTCGCAGCACGCCGTTCCAGATGAGAAGGTCGCCATGATCATTCGAAAAGCCTTGCCGCGGCGGACGGCCCTGCGCGGGATGGGGGCGGCTCTCGCGCTCCCCCTGCTCGACGCCATGGTCGCTCCGCTGACGGCTCTCGCCGAGACGCCGGCCGCTCCGGCGAAGCTCCGCCGTCTGGGCTTCGTCTACATGCCGATGGGCTGCGACATGTCCCGCTGGGCGCCGCCCGGGGCCGAGACGCTCGACGAGCTCTCGCCGACGCTCTCGCCTCTCGAAGCGATGAAGCGGAAGATCGCGGTCGTTTCGAACCTGGAGTTGCGAAACGCCTATCCCGGGACGCATGCGACGTCGAACGCGGCCTTCCTCAGCGCCGCCAAGGCGAAGCGGACGGAGAGTACCGACTATCACCTCGGCACGACTGTCGATCAGCTTGCCGCCCAGCAGATCGGCCGCGAGACGCCGCTCCCGTCGCTGGAACTGTCGATGGACCTGATGTCGGTCGTCGGCCAGTGCGACAACGGGTACGCCTGCGTCTATCAGAACAATTTGTCGTGGTCGAGCCCCACCACGCCGCTCCCCGCGGAGGCCCATCCCCGGCTCGTCTTCGAAAGCCTGTTCGGCGAACAGGGAGCCGGTCCCGACCGCCGCGCCGCCCTCCGCCGCCGCGCGAGCCTGCTCGACTCCGTCACCGAAGAGTTTTCGAGCCTGCAGAAGACCCTCGGTCCGGCCGACCGGCAGCGGGTCGACCAGTACCTGACCTCCGTCCGGGACGTCGAACGGCGGATCCAGCAGGCCGAGACCGCCGCGCGGGACAATCCGCTTCCCGACCGGGACCGGCCGACCGGCGTTCCGGCGAGCTACGCCGATCATGCCCGGCTGATGTTCGACCTGCAGCTCCTGGCGCTCCAAGGGGACATCACCCGCGTGGTGACGTTCCAGCTGGCACGGGAGACGAGCAACCGGACCTATCCGGAGATCGGGGTCAATGAGCCCCACCATCCGCTGACGCATCACGGCAACGATCCGGAGATGATCGCCAAGGTCGCCCGGATCAACCGGTTCCACGTCTCGCTCTTCGCCGAGTTCCTGGAGAAGCTCGACGCGACCCGCGAGGGGGACGGTTCGCTCCTCGACCACTCGCTCTACCTGTATGGGAGCGGGATGGGGAATCCGAACGTGCACGACCACGTCAACCTGCCGATCGTCGTCGCCGGCGGCGCGGCGGGGAAGATGCAGGGGGGCCGCCATCTCCGGTTCGCGGAACCGACGCCGCTGGCCAACCTGCACCTGACGCTCCTCGACAAGGTCGGCGTCCGGCTGGACTCGTTCGCCGACAGCGACGGAAAGATGGACGAGCTGTTCCAGCCGCTCTCGATCTGAGAGGTTTTCAAGATGGGTCGATGTCCTCTTTGAACCACCCTCGAGCCGAGTCCACATTGTCCTCACGCAGATCCCATTGGGCGCTCCTTTCGCGGCTGGCCGGCGCGGTGATCGCGATGGGGCTGATGGTCGCGACCGCCTGCGCGGCCGATTCGCCCGTCGCCGACGCGGCAGAGCGCCAGGACGCCGCGGCAGTCCGGACGCTCCTCGGGCAGAAGGCCGACGTCAACGCGACTCAGGCCGATGGCATGACCGCTCTCCACTGGGGGGCGTATCACGACGATCCGGAGCTGGTGAAGCAGTGCCTGGAGGCGGGGGCCCGGGCGGGGGCCGCCAACGAGTACGGCGTCACGCCGCTCTCTCTGGCCTGCACGAACGGCAGCGAGGCGGTCGTCCGGTTGCTGCTGGAGGCTCAGGCCGACCCGAACGAAACTCTCGCGGGAGGAGAGACCGCCCTCATGACCGCGGCCCGCACCGGACGGGTCGGACCGGTCCGGCTGCTGCTGGAGCACGGGGCCAAGGTCGATGCCCGGGAACGGAAGGGGCAGACCGCCCTGATGTGGGCCGCGGCGGACGGAAACCTCGACGTCGTCGACGTGCTTCTCAAGGCGGGAGCCGATTTCCGGACTCCGCTGGCATCGGGATTTACACCCCTCTTCTTTGCGGTCCGCGAAGGGCGATCTGCTGTCGTATTCCGGCTCCTGGAGGCGGGGGTAGACGTCAACGCTCCCACCCAGCCGTCCGGAAAGAACGGCAAAGCCCTGACGCCGCTGATCCTGGCGATCGAGAACGGACACTTTGAACTCGCCGTCCATCTCCTCGAAGCGGGAGCGGATCCGAATCGCCGGCCGGCTGGCTACGCTCCCCTTCATGCGATCGCCCTGATGCGGAAGCCGATTCGCGGTGATGGCGATCCGCCTCCGCGGGGCTCGGGGCGTCTCAGCAGCCTCGATCTCGTCCGCGCGCTGGTGGAGCAGGGGGCGGACGTCGATCGGCCGCTCGAGAAGGGCTCTTCCGGCCGTGGGCGATTCACCACGACCGGCTCGACGCCGTTCCTCCTCGCGGCGCGGTCGGGGGACATGCCGCTCATGCGGCTGCTGCTGGAACTGAAGGCCGATGCCCGTCTGCCGAATGCCGACAAGTCCTCCCCGCTGCTGGCGGCGGCCGGGGTCGGTGCGCTCGGGGATGGCGACGAGGCCGCGGCGACGGAAGAGGAGGCGATGGCCGCCGTCCGGATGCTGCTCGACCTGGGCGCGGACATCAATGCCGTCGACGACAATGGCGAGACCGTCCTGCACGGCGCCGCCTACCAGAGCTGGAGCAAACTCGTGCCTCTGCTGGCCGAGCGCGGCGCGAAGGCGGAGGTCTGGGACCGGAAGAACAAGTGGGGCTGGACGCCGCTCATGATCGCCCAGGGACACCGCCCCGGAAATTTTCGGCCCTCGCCGGAGACGATCGCCGCCATCGAGCAGGTCCTGCGGCGCGATGCGGAGACGGCGGTTCCGGGGACCGGAGCGCACGCCGCTTCTCAGCAGAAGCCGAGTGGGCCGCCTTCCGCCCCCAAGTGAGTCTGATCGGCCGGGCAAGCCGGTTTGGCCGCTCCTGCCGGAGACGCCGCACAGCGCGTGGCTCAGCCCTCGATCCGGCGTTCGACCGCCTCGATGAGGGCCTCCAGGGCTCCGGGGGCGGTCGCGGCGATGACCTCCTGATAGATCCCCTGGCCGTACGCCGAGGCCGGCGGGATGTAGCCCGGCTGCCAGTCGTTGGCCATCGTCGTCACGAGGATCGGGCGGCCCGCGCAGCGGCTGCGGAGCGTTGTCTGGAAGACCTGGTAGAGCTCGCCGGGGACGAAGATCCAGACCGCGTCCCCGAGGAGGCCGATCGTCACGGGGAGCTTCCACCCCGGTCCCGACTGGAGCGCGGCGAGCCGAGCGAGTTGCCGCGAGCACTGCTCGACCCGGGCCCGGCAGTCGCGGAGCCTGACCTCGTCGCCCTCCGCGCGGGCTCGGGCTTCTTCGGCCGTCCATCGTTCGCGCTCCGCGGTCGTCTCGTCGGTCCGCGGAAGGTCGGCACGGTACGGCAGCTCGACATCCAGTTGCGTCCACTCCCACCGCTGCTGCGCCCGCAGGTCGGTCTCGGCGAGAGGCTGGTGCGTCCACGTCCCGAGGGTGGCCCCCGAGACGACCGGACCGCGGTAGACATACTCGGTCCCCGGGCTCGGCAACGGGGTCAGTGCGGCGAGGGCGGCGTACCCGACTTCGCGGCCGTTGCGGTCCGCCACCGCGGTGTCGCCGACGAAGCCTTCGCGCGGGCCGAGGTCTCCGGAGGCCCCCTGGAGGAAGAGCGTCGGGCTCCCTTCTTCCCGTTCGATCACCTCCCGCATGGCACCGATCCAGTCGGGACTGATGAGGGTATTGTCCCAGGCGAGCGTGGTGGGATGACAGGCGTAGTTGACGAGCGTCGCCAGCGTCCGGCCCGCCGCTTCGCCGTCCGTCGCGACGAGCCGCGCCACGAGGAGGGTGTCGTCCGCCGGGCCCTCCGGGTTCAGTCCGCAGACGAACTGTCCCCGCTGCTCATCGAAGTGGTCGCGGTGCCTGGCCAGACCGCAGCGTCCGGTTCCGTAGAGGAGTGTCGCCGGTTCGAGCTGACCTCCGAGAGGCTTGGCGAGCCGTCCCAGGGACGCGGCGAGTTCGTCGAGGTAGGGACCGATCTTCTCTCCGCCGGGGAGCCCGCTCCGAGAACGGGACATCCAGCCTGAGCCGTGGGTGTGCGAGAGGCAGAGCAGGACGTTCTCGACCGGAAGGGCGGCCGCTTCGGCGATCGCGAGGCGGATCGCCAGCATCTCGACCGAATCGAGCAGGCAGTGATCGATCGCGGTGATGATCCGCCCGTCGGTACTGCCAGTCCCGTGAGTTGATTGGACGGGTTCGAGCCGGAGCATCGTCACGGTCAGCGGGCGATGGACTCCGGTCGCCCGGTCGTGGAGGGCGGCCCCCCACATCCGGTGGTAGATCCCGACCGGCGGGGTGATGTCGAGCCGCGCGACCGCGGCGCGGCAGCGGGTTTGCGGGGTCCGGAGCCGCGGTGTCGGGATCTGCGAGGCCTGAGCCGGCCGGGCGTCATTCCGCGTCATCTGTCTCTCCTGCCAGGGATCCCCGGGGATTCAGGACCGCCCAGCACAGGGCATCGACCGCCATGATGGCGGCGAACAGGAACAGGATCAGGTTCCAGTTGCCGGTCCGGGCCACGAGCCAGCCCGCCGTCACGGGGAAGAGGGCGGCGCCGATGTTGCCGCACATGTTCATCGAGCTGAAGACGGTCGCGACATGCCGGCCGCCGAACTTGATCGCCACGGTGTAGCCGCTCACGCCGCCGAACGTGGCGCAGAACGCCCCTAGCGAGATGACCCCGATGCTCGCCCGGACATCCGTCAGGAAGTACGAGAGGACGATCAGCAGCGCGCAGCTCCCCATCCCGACGACCGCGATCCCCTGCCGGCTGAGGCGGGGATTCCCCGTCCGCCGGAGCAGCTCGTCCGAGGCGAAGCCCCCCGCGAGACTCCCGACGACCCCGCCGACACCGGCGATCGTCGTCAGCAGCCCCGACTCCAGCGATGAGACGCCGCGGGTCTTCTGCAGGAACGTCGGAAACCATGTCAGGAAGAAGACCATCCCGGCCGCCCGGAAGAACTGCTGCCCGCACAGGAGCGCCAGCGATCCGCTCGTCAGCAGCCGGGACCAGGGGAGCGGAGCCGCGACTCCCTCGGAAGACCGGACCGTCGGGAGCGAGACGGGAAGCCGGTTCGCGGGAACGAGCAGGAGGAACGCGAACGTCCAGAGGAGCCCGGGGATCGCGAACGTGGCGAACAGGAGCCGCCAGCGGTCGATCTCCCACCGGTCGGCCAGCGGCACGAGCGATTCCAGGAGCGATGCGGTCAGCACCGGGGCGAGCGCGCCACCAACTGCCATCCCGCTCGCGAGCAGCCCCGAGGCGCGGGCTCGTTCGCTGTCGGGAAAGAGCTGGCCGATCGCCTTTGCGGCACAGGGAAAGGCCCCCGCCTGCGCCGCCCCCATGAGGCCCCACAGGACCAGGAGCGAGCCGTAATCCGTCGCCAGTCCGCTGAGGCCGGTCGCAATCGACCACAGGACACAGAACAGAGCCAGTGTCCGGCGGCTCCCAAGGCGGTCGGCGAGCCAGCCGCTGGGGAGCTGCATGAGGGCGTAGCAGAAGTACCAGACCGACTGGACCCAGCCCATGTCCCGGGCCAGGTCGGCCAGCCGCAGGTCCCGCGCGATCTCGGCGGCCGGGACGCTGAGCGCCGCCCGCTGGACGTAGGCGATCGCGGCCGAGAGGCACAGGAGCGTCAGGATCCCATATCGCCCCTGCCCCGGATCCGGCCCCAGGCGCAACTCCGGCTCGGCCGCGAAGGAGCGGTCCGTGACATCGAAGGACGAAGGATCGGGAGCGGACGACATGGAGGTCTCTTGAGAAACGTGCCGGGCGCCCCGCTGTTACCAGTCGCCGACACTTCCGTCCGGATGGAACACCCGCTGGAGATGTTCCTGTTGGAAGGGGTGTTTACGGACCTCCGCCTCGTTGATCGTGATCCCCAACCCGGGCCGCTGGTTCGGCCGGACGATGCGTCCCTCGGCCTCGACGACGAACCCTTCCTGCACGACATCCTGCCGCCAGGGGACGTCCTGGTGGACGGTCTCGCAGATGACGTAGCTCGGCTGCGCGAAGCCGAACTCCAGCGAGGCGGCGGTGCTGACCGGCCCCTGCGGGTTGTGCGGGGCGAGGCTGATCCGGTGGGCCTCGGCGAGCGCCGCGATCCGGCGGGCTTCGCTGAAGCCGCCGCAGTGCGTGATGTCGAGCTGGCAGACCGCACACGCCCCGGCGGCGAAGAGGTCGCGGAACGACGCGAGGTGCGTCACCCGTTCCCCCGTCGCGATCGGCGTCCGGACCGCGCGGGCGATCGCCGCGAGCCCGTCGACGCTTTCGGGCCAGCACGGCTCCTCGAAGAAATAGAGGCCGTACGGCTCAAGGGCCTTTGCGAACTGGAGTCCCATCGCCGGCGAGGGGCGGGCGTGGCAGTCGACCATGATGTCGATCCCGTCCCCGACCGCCTCCCGCATCGCGGCGACGGCGGCCTCGGCGGTCCGGATCGGCTTCAAGCCGTCGAGCGGCATCGTCGGGGGGACCGCCATCGACTTGAAGGCCGTGTAGCCGTCCGCCACCGCCTGCCGGGCGAGGTCGGCGAACCGCTTCGCGTCATCGGCGGCGGTCTCGTAGAAGTCTTCCATCCGGCCGCCGCCGAGGTGGCAATAGGTCCGGACGTAGTCGCGGACCGGCCCTCCCCAGAGTTTGGAACACGGCAGTCCGGTCACCTTCCCGAGGATGTCCCACAGCGCGAGGTCGATCCCGGCGATCGCTGTCGAGCGGACGATCCCGTGGCCGTGCCAGAAGTGCTGCCGGTACATCATCTGCCACAGATGCTCGATCCGCGTCGGGTCTTCGCCCACGAGGAGCTGCGACAGATCTTCGATGGCCGCCACGACGCCGCGGGTGTGCCATTCGAGGGTCGCCTCGCCCCAGCCGAACAGGCCGTCCTGATCGGTCAGGACCTTGACGAAGATCCAGTTCCGCATCCGGGCGTGACAGACGAGCGTCTCGATCCGCGTAATCTTCATGAGTGCGGCAGTAGCGGGCAAAAGAATGGGGCGCAAGGCTCCCGTGAGCTGCCTGGCCATCGCGAGCGTGAGCGACGGGGCGATCTCCGCAACATAGTCCGCGTCAGCGTCCGTGTCGCGGCTGCGGCGTGGTCACCGCTCGTAGGTTCCGATCCACTCGGCCTCGCCGAGACAGTGTCCCGACATGGCGGCGAGCAGCGCCTTCTTGTCGATTCCCGGCTTCAGTCCGAGCGGAGCATCGAGGGCGTACAGACGGAAGTGGTAGTGATGCACGCCGTGCCCCCGCGGCGGCTCCGGACCGCGGTAACCGTCGACCTGCCCCGATGGCCATGAGTTGAGTCCCTGCCGGGCCGCGACCGGCGAGCGAAGCTCCACCGCGTCGGGGAGCCCTTCGGGGAGCTGCGTGACATCGGCAGACAGGCCGTAGAGGACCCAGTGCACCCAGGGCTCCGGAGTCGGGGCGTCCGGGTCGTCGCAGATCAGGGCCAGTTCGCGCGTGCCCTCAGGGACGCCGCGCCAGAGCAGCGGTGGCGAGACGTCCTCCCCCTCGGAGGTGAACTTCTTCGGGATCGGCGCGCCGTGACTGAAGGCGGAGCATTCCAGTTCGAATGTCATGGCGAATCTTCCTCACGTTGTTTGATGTGAGCGGCCGCCTGCCCTCTCGTGGGGCCGGCGACCGGAAGAGGCTCAACCGGCCGGCGACAGCGTCTCCTGGACCAACAACCGCAGTCGCTTGTAGTCCGCCTTGCCGTTTCCGAGGAGCGGAATCTGATCGAGCGGATGGACCTCGTCAATCCGCATGATGCCGTGAAACCCGGCCTCGGCCAGCAGCCTGTTCGCGTCCTGGAGCGAGATCGGTTTCGTGGTGAACAGGACAATCTTCCGCCGGCTTCCCGCCCCGGCTTCCGTTCCCTCCCCCTGGTTGACTCCTTCGACGGCGACCCGCGGGCCGTTCTCGGACCGCGCTTCCTGGCTCTGCCGGCCGCGGGCCGGAATCGAGATGCCGTTCAGGATTTTCGTCAGCGGACCGACGATCGCCCGGGGAAAGTTCTCTTCGGAGAAGACGATGCGGGGGCGGAGCGCGGGATAGAAGGTGATGAGGAACAGGACCGGATCGACGTAGGCCGGATGGTTCGGCAGGAGCAGGACCGGGCCCTTGAGAGTCGGCAGCACCTCCCGGCCATGCAGATGCACCCGGTACCGGAGCGACAGGACGAACCGGGCCAGCCGGGAGAGGATCGACCGCAGGACCTGCATCATGGCAACACCTTCCGTTTGCCCGGCTTCATTCTCTCCAATTGCGCCGCCGCCGACTATCTGACCCCGCGTCCCGGAGCCCGAAACCACGTCGACGAATCCTCGCCGGCCGGTTCGCTTCCCTCCGTCCTCAGGTCAAGGACAATGGGCCGGGTCCCGTTCTCGCTGGAGGCTCGTCATGAATCCGGAACGCAAGGTCGTGGTCATCACCGGGGCGTCGCAGGGAATCGGCGCGGGACTGGTCCGGGGGTTTCTGGACCGGGGGGATCGCGTCGTGGCGAATTCCCGGTCGATCCAGCCGGATCCCGCCTCGGGCGTGCTGGCGGTCGCCGGCGACATCGCCGATCCGGCGGTGGCGGAGCAGGTCATTGCCACGGCGGTCGAGGCGTTCGGCCGGGTCGACACGCTGGTGAACAATGCGGGCATTTTCGTCGCGAAGGCGTTCACCGAGTACACCGAGGCGGACTTCGCGAAGGTCATGGCGGTGAACATGGCCGGATTCTTTTACGTCTCGCAGTGTGCCGTCCGGCAGATGCTTCAGCAGGATGGGCGAGGGGGGCACATCGTGAACCTCACGACGTCGCTCGTCCGACAGCCGATGAAGGCAGTCCCGTCGGCGATGGCGTCGCTCACCAAGGGGGGGCTGGACGCGGTCACCCGATCGCTGGCGATCGAGTATGCGGACAAGAAGATCCGTGTGAACGCGGTCGCGCCGGGGATCATCCAGACGCCGATGCATGCGCCCGAGATTCATGACTTCCTGGCCGGTCTGCATCCGCTGGGTCGGATGGGCCAGGTGCAGGAGGTGGTCGATGCGGTGCTTTATCTGGACTCGGCCGGATTCGTGACGGGGGAGACGCTGCATATTGATGGTGGCGCGCATGCGGGTCGCTGGTAGCGTCTCCGACGTTTGCACCTCAACCGGGTCCAGGGGCACCCTGGTGGGGAGTGCAGAGGGGCAACGCCCCTTTGCCCGCCGGAGGCCCTCTCGTCGAGAGACGTCTGAAGGAGCCCGTGTCCAAGCGCGGACGCCGTGTCGTATGCCCCCTCACCAACCCGAGGGGATTGCAGAGCGAGCGAGGAGTCCTCACCGCCGGTTCCAAAGAAAGAACATCCGTTGTGTCCCACAGTCCCTCATGGAAATGCCTCCGGCGGCAATCGACAAGTTGGTCCCGGGCCCGTGGTGGTCGCGTTGATCGGCCGCTAGAACATGGGTCCAACGTTCCTCTTCCTCGCGAGGCTGACGTGAGCCGTTCCCGCACCCACCGCCGACCGTTTCTCAACTTCGGGCTCATCCTGCTGTGCGCCCTCCTGGGAGCGATCGATCCGATCACCGCGGCCGAGTCGAAGCCGGCCGAAGCGAGCCAGGAGGCGAAGGGGGGCAAGACCGTCCGGCTCTTCACCGTCGGCAACAGCTTTTCGGGGAACGCGACCCGGTTCCTTCCCAGTCTGGCCAAGGCCGGCGGACAGACCCTCGTCCTCGGGACCGCCTCGGTCGGCGGGGCCCCGCTCGCGCTGCATTGGGGCAAGGCCGAGGCCCATGAGAAGGACCCCCAAGACCCGGAAGGGCTCTACGGCACGAAGAAGAAGGAGGGCCTTCGGGAACTCCTGCGGGGCGAGAAGTGGGACTACGTGACGATCCAGCAGGCGAGCATCAAGAGCCACGACCTGGAGACCTACCGGCCCTACGCGAAGCAGCTGCACGATTACATCCGAACCAACGCCCCTGGAGCGAAGGTGCTGGTCCACCAGACATGGGCCTACCGTGTCGACGACCCGCGGTTCGCCGGCCGGCCCAAGGCGGGCGAGCCGACGACGCAGGAGGAAATGTATCAGCAGCTAACCCGCGCCTACCGCACGATCGCGTCCGAGCTCGGGACGCGGGTTATCCCGGTCGGCGATGCGTTCCACCTGGCAGACACCGACCCCAAGTGGGGCTACCGGCCGGACGCGATGTTTTCTGCGAAGACCGCCATGTCGCCCGCGCTCCCCGACCAGTCCCATTCGCTGCACGTGGGTTGGAAGTGGTCCAAGTCGGCCGACGGCAAGCCGTCGCTCCAGATGGACGGGCACCACGCCAACGATGCCGGCCAGTACCTGGGGGCGTGCGTCTTCTATGAGGTTCTGTTCGGCGAGAGTGTCGAGGAGAACTCCTTCGTCCCGAAGGGGCTCGATCCGGAGTATGCGAGGTTCCTCCGCCAGACCGCTCACCGGGCGGTCGCCGAAGCGGCTGAGCGCGAGTCCGCGGCCAATCGCTGAGCCCGGCGTTCCTACTCCGCCGTCCGGTCAGCGGACGAGCCGGAACCACACAGCGGTGAAGACCACGCACACGGCGAGGAAGCCGCCGAACGCGAGAGAGACCGCCACCGGCGCACGAGACTCTATCGGCTCGGAGGCGACGAAACGCTCGAGAGGCGCGACGTCGAACTCGGCGGAGTGCTCCTGGCCCTCGCGGTCTTCCAGCGTGACCGTGATCCGCTGAGCGGCGAGACCCGATGTGTCGGGGAACTTCGCGCTGAAGGCGTGCCGGGTCCCCTGGAACGCCGCTCGAACACTCTGTTCATCGGAACCGGTCAGCAATCGTCCCTCCAGCCTGCGGAGGTTGGGGAACCGGCCGTCGGGAAAGACCGCACGAAAACTGACGGGCTTTTGGCCCCGGCGATGGAACTGCTGAAGTTCGAGCCGGTAGGGGCCGAGCGGCTTCTCACCGAGACTGACATGGGGAGCGAGTCCGGGCAGCGACTGAACGGGGGGGGGAACGTTTCTCCAGGTGTAGGCGCCGGCTGTCGCCAGTATGGCGGCCGTGACGACCGTGGAGCATCCCCACTCGACGCGGCCGCGCGAGGCGACACCGCCGCGGACCGGGATGGCGGGAGAGGGCGAATCCGATGAGACGCCACGAGAGCGCGAGGAGCGCTGAAGCCAGATCGTCGCGCCGACCGGGATCAGGGCGCTGACAACGAGTCCGCCGGCAAACCACAGGAGCCGCGTCGGGAGTCCGCCGAACGTCCCGAAGTGGAGTGGATCGACGATCTGGTCGAGCGTTCCCGAGAGGTCCGTCGACGGAGCGGCCGACAGGATCGCGCCGGTCACGCCGTCGAACTTCACGAAGTCGGGAGTACGGCCCCGGAACAGGGTCCGGCGATTTGTGTAGAGCGTGACCGCTCCGTTGGGGTCGGGGGCGAACGTCACAAACCGCGGGTCAAAACCCGGGAACTCGCGCGTGGCGGTCGCCGTGAGATCGGCCAGCGAGGCGCGTGGCAGGAAGGGGTCTTCCCCGCTCTCTTCCGCCGAACGGTCGGCAGCGCGCTTTGCCGCCGCAGCGACCGGCGCGGTCCAGAGGGGACGCAGCCGCATCACGAGATACCACGTCCCCGTCGCTCCCCAGAGCAGGAGCAGCACCGCGCCCCAGACTCCGAGGAGCCGATGCAGGTCCCGCCAGAAGACGGACCAGCCCGCTCTACGCCGCAGGACGAAGAGCTTCGTCCAGAATCGGGCGTAACAGCAGAGCCCGGTGATTCCCGAGAGCATCAGGATCGGCCCGTAGAGACCGACCAGGTATGTCCCGTGAATCCCCCCCACGCCGAAGATGTAGAACTGCTTGTGGAACACCCGGAACAGGACCCGGGCGCGGTGCGGTGAGGTCGGTCCCAGGATCTCGCCGGTGCCGGGATGGACGAGATACGCGACGCGAACGCCATCCTCGCGCTCGACCTCGACGGAAGCCGCGAATCCCGGGTCGGTGGACGTGATCGAGGCGACCGACCAGTCGGGGTGGTCGGACTCGAGCTTCGCCTGGATCTCGGCCAGCGACAGCCGGGGCTCCTCGCTGCCGACCCGCAGCCGCGGGTCGATCAGCGCGTCGAGCTCCGGACCGAGCGTGGCGACTGTCCCCGACAGGCAGATGACGAACAGGACCACGCCGCAGTGGAGTCCGGTCCAGCGATGGATGGCATACAGCGTCTTGCGGGAAACCCAGGCCATTCTGGTCTCAAGCGGAACGAAGCTCGCCGGGGACGGCAGCGCGGTGTCGGAATTCGAAGAGGTCGAGTGCGGTTCACTCGGGAAGGCGAATCGGCGGAAGCTCGCCGCCGGCCGGTTCGACCGTCAGCGAGAGCGTCGTCGTCTTCGGATCGGCCAGCTTCCCCTCGAATCGATCGGCGACGTCTCCGCTGAAGACCGCTTGGAGCTGTTGTTCCCGCGGCTGCGTTTCGATCCCGCGGGGCCACAGGACGGTCACGCGATACCGGCCGGGCGCCGCGCCATCGCTCCCCTGGGCGACGCCCGGTACGAGCGTGCCGTCCGCTTCGACGACTCCTCGCGGAGTCCACAGCGACGGAGCCTCGGAATGGAGCGTGACCAGCGCCCCGACGGCAGGCTTCTCCCCCGAAAACACCTTCACCCGGACGGGGACCAGTTTCGGCTTCGGCTCCTGAGCCGTGCAACCGGCCAGAAGGGCCAGCGGCGCGAGGAGGGCGGCGAGGACGACACGGAACGAGGAACGAAATCCCATGAGGGCACGGAAGTCCAGAGAAGGGCGACAACCGGCGCCGAGCTCCTCTTCGAAAGCTCGGGCCGGTTGTCGATATGGGGGGGGCCGGGGTCGCCGGACGCGCGATCAGAACTCGCCGACGATCTCGCGGTCGTTGAGACACCCGAGGCGGAAGTAGTTGTCCGCGCTCATGTTCTCGCTCAGGAACCGGACCGAGCCGTCGCACAGGACCGACTGCGCCCCGCCGGCGTGGAAGCTGTAGGCCTGGAACTGGTTGTTGCAGTTCATGATGCAGGGGCCGGGGGTCGCGGTTCCGTCGCTCGAGTAGTTGTTGATCGCCATCGCGACGTTTCCGGCCCACACCGCATAAAAGTCGAAGCCGCCCCCGACCTTGCCGAGCGACTTCCCCATGATGAACTGCTCGGGCCGCCCCGCCATCTCGATCAGGAGGTTCGTGTTGGAGGTCCCGTCGACGATGTCGCGGATGCGGACAATCCCCGCCGGCATGGCGCCGTCCGAGGCGACGACGGGGCTCCCCGTCGGAACGACACGGCGGATGTTCCGGATGCCGAAGTAGTCGGTGACCGCGGCCTTGACGGTCGGCTGGCTGGCGTCGACCTGGTTCACCAGCGTCAAGGTCCGGTCTGCGACGGGGGTGGCGGGGCAGATGTAGGTCGGGATCACCGTGCTCAGCACCGGCTGGTTGTCGATGCTGAAGCACCCCTTGTCGTAGTCGTACCTGTTGTACAGGTTCGCCTGCTCGACGTACGGGAGGATGAACGCCAGATAGCCGTTCGTCGTCTGTCCCCCCGGGGCGGCGGGAGTGCTGTAGGTGAGACGGCCGGGGGGGAAGCACCCCATGGTCGACTCATAGTTGTGGACCGCCAGGCCGAGCTGCTTGAGGTTGTTCTTGCACTGCGTGCTGCGGGCCGCGGCCCGCGCCTGTTGGACCGCCGGCAGGAGGATCGCCACCAGTACGGCGATGATGGCGATCACGACGAGGAGCTCAATGAGCGTGAAGCCACGATTCTGGCCCGCGCGGAGACGGGCAGGGGAATGATCGGACAAGGTGGGGGCGGAGAAGGGCATGGAGGTCGAGGAGGGAACAAAGGGCAGGGGGGACATGGAATCAAATCCTTCGGGCGAACCTTGGGTTCGGCAGGCGGGAATGGGCGAAGTCACGGGGCAGCCTCCGGCGAGCTCTCGGGACGGAAGGCGGTCGCCTCGGCGGCGTCGATCCAGCCGCTGCCGTCGCGATCGATGGCGGCAAACTGGTCCGCCTCTCCGAGAAATTCGGCGCGGGAGACCGTGCCGTCCTGATTGCGGTCCATCGTCTTCAGCCACGCGGGTCCGGGGCGATCGGGAACGGCGACCAGCGACTCGGGGTGTCCGTGGCTGACGGTGATCCAGACGTGACGCGGAATCCGCGTCCCGTCGAGCCGGCCGTCGGACAAAACACCGAGTCGATCCAGCCGATCGGCCGCTCCGCGGAGCTCCGGGGGGGCGAGTCGACCGTCGCGATCCTCATCGAGGAGCTCGAACACTCCCTGGCCGAGATCGAGGGTCGTCACCAGAAACTGTCCGGCACACAGATCCCGGACGAGGCCCAGCCACGCCTCATGCTCGGCCCGTGAAAGAGCTGCGTCGCCATTGCGGTCCGCGACGTCGAGCACTCTCCGCAGCGACAAATCTTTGACGACCGCGGGACTCTGCGCTGTCAACGCACCGCGTCGATCGGTGTCGGCCTCGTCGAACCGGGCCGCGGCCCGTTGGCAGTGCTCCTTCAGCACGGCGGGGAGCCGCCCGGGATTGGCTGGCAGCGAGAGCCGGAGGCCTGCATCCGGAAGGAGCCGCTCCGAGGCCTCGCGGGAGAGAGCCGGGGCTCCCTGCTCCCAGACGACGTGCCAGGGGACCGAAGGAAGCGTTCGGATTCGTTCCCGGAGCGTCGTCTCTTCGGACGTTCCCTGCGACGCGATGCCGAGCGCTGTCCGCGCCCCAGCCAGAACCGGATCGGACGTTTCTGAAGACGCGGTCAGAGAACGGGCGAGCTCTTGAATCCAGCCTTTGCCCTCAAGGTCGAGGGGCAACAGCGTGATCGAGCGAAACGGCCGAGCGGCCGGCTCCTTGGAAGCGGCGCCGGACTCGCTCCCCCAGGGCTGGAGACGCAGGGTTCCGGCCGCGCCGGGATAACGGGTGCCGGCCACGAGTTCGTCCGGCGTCACCAGTTCGTCCTGGTTGAGATCGAGTGGAGCCAGGGTCTCGCGGGCTCGCTCCAGTTCCCGCCGCGAGACGACTCCGTCGCGATCGGCGTCGAGGCTCCTGGCCAGGGCGGCGTTGAGCGCGGCCACGTCGGGGGCCGTTCCGGTGCCGATCGTTACTTCGGCTCCGCGCCGGCCGTACCACTGGCGGACTTCGTCGGGCGTCAGCCGGCGATCTCCATCGCGATCAAGGGCCTCCCAGTGTTTTCCCAGTCCGGTCGGTGCGAGGAAGGCCCCCCAGAGCAGGCTCCGCAGTTCGTAGTCGGTCGGCAGGCGGCGGGCTTCGGGTTCGGTGAGAGCCCCGTCGCCGTCCCGGTCGTGAAACTCGAACAATCGGTCGAGGGCCCGCCTCCAGACCATCGGTGCCGAGTCTCCGTCGATCGCCAGGGCGAGTTCCACCCGAACCAGTCCGCGAGTTCCGGCCACCAGCAGGCGGGCCGCCTGACGGCTGGACTCAGTCTCAGTGGCCTCCGCTGCGAAAGCGGCCGTGTGGCTCAAGAGCCCCAATAGAAGGAAGGAGGAGCGGAGCATCATCCCAGCACCTCCTCGATCACGGCGGCCGACTGGTCGACGACCCAGATCGGGCGGTTCACGTTCGACAGGTGCGACGTCCGGCAGTCGATGCCGAGCGCCGTGCAGATCGTCGCCAGGACATCCGGGACCTTGACCGGGCGGTCGACGACCGTCGTTCCATCGGGACTCGTCGCGCCGAAGGCCTGACCGCCCCGGATGCCGCCGCCGGCCAGGACCGTCGAAAAGCCCTGGGGCCAGTGGTCGCGCCCCGTCTGGGCGTTAATCCGCGGCGTCCGTCCGAACTCGCCCATCCAGACGACGAGCGTTGACTCCAGCCGGCCGCGGTCCTGCAGGTCCTGCATCAGCGCGGACCAGGCGCGGTCGAAGACCGCCGCGCGCTCCGCGACCTGGGCGAAATTGTTCGCGTGCGTATCCCAGCCATCGAGCGTCACTTCGACGAACGGGACGTCGCGTTCGATGAGCCGCCGCGCGAGCAGGACGCCCTGGCCGAACAGGCTCCGGCCGTAGGCATCCCGCGTCCCCTCCGATTCCCGGGTGAGATCGAACGCCTCCGCGGAGGACTCCTTCATGAGCCTCACCGCTCCGTCGACCGCCGAGAGACCGCTGGCCGCGACTGCGCCGGGACGCGAAGCGGCAAAGCGGCGATTCCTTCGCGACAGGACGTCGAGGCGGGCCGAGGTCTCGGCCGATTCAAGCGGTGCGTGCGGCCGGAGGTTAGCGATCTGAAGCGCCTGCTCGACCGTCGGGGCCGGCTCCTGCCCGAGAACGAGCGGATTGAAGCCGGGGCCGAGGAACCCGCCCGCCAGGTTGAACTCGGTCCCCCGCGGCGGAGCGATGCTGACGTAGTCGGCCAGGTCGCGGACGACTTCAGTCCGGTCCCGGGCCACGAGGGCTCCGAGGGCGGGAAACTGGATCGCGCCCTGCGGCGCGTAACCCGAGCGGAGCAGATGGCTCGCCCGTCCGTGGTCCCCCTCCTTGGTGGTGAGCGACCGGATCACGGCGAGCTGATCGCTCCAACGGGCCAGTTGCGGGAGATGCTCCGAGAGCTCCAGCCCCGGCGTGCGGGTCGCGATCGTCTTCGTCGGCCCTCCGTGTTCGTGGCCCGCCTTGACGTCCCACAGGTCGATCGTCGAGGGGCCGCCGTTCATCCACAGCAGGATGCAGGACCGTTTCCGCTCCGGGCTCGCCGCCACGGCGGAGGCGAGCGGGGCCAGCCACGGAGCGACGGCGGTGCCGGTCGCAACGCGCAGCCAGTGGCGGCGGGAGAGGTTCGACGAACGGAAAGACGAAGGGTGGTTCGACACAGGCAGAGCTCGGTAACGCGTCAGTGATTCGTGCTGAATTCCGTGGAGTTCACCAGGACCCAGAACACCCCTCCCAGATGTTCCGGCGACAGCGAGCCGCGGTCGGGGACGAGCGTTCTCAGCTCCGTCAGCTCCTCGTCCCCCGGGGGCCGGCCGAGCGTGGCGAGGCAAACCCCCTTGAGCTGACCATCGCGGTTGAGGAATGGGGAGGAGGCGATTGCCGTCACGGTCGGGCTGCTGGTCCACTCCCGGCCGAGTGGACCGTTCATCAGCTCCAGCGTCTGAAGAATGGAACGCTGCGCATTCGCCGGCTGATCCGTGGCGAAGGCGGTGACAACGCGCTGCCGCTCCCGCGCGCCGCCGCGGTCGACGGGATCGGCCCGCTCGAACGGGAACCCGGCCGCGGTCCGCAGGCTCGCATAGAGCTGTTCCCCCGACAGGCCACGGACCGCCATTCGGGCAAAGTGGGTGTCGCCGGAGCCGAGGTCCCGCGTCACGATCGCCGCGCTGGAGAGCTGGTAGACCTGGGACGACACGATCGCCCGGGTCAATCGACTGAGGTCGAAGCCCGTTTCGGCAAAGGACCGCGCGAGGTGGTCGAGGAGCGGGGCGTGTTCTGACCGGCTGGCGGCCGACAGGTCGTCGAGCGGCTCGACGAGTCCCCGCCCCAGGAGCGAAGCCCACGTCCGGTTCACCGCGTTGCGGGCGAAGTAGGGATTGTTTCGCGACGTGATCCAGGCCGCCAGGACGTTCCGGCCAGTGTCCCGCTGAAGCGTCGACGGCAGGACCACCGGCTCGTCGCTCAGCCAGCGGGCGGCGACGACCTGGTCCGTCTGCGGGATCCGGATGGTGAGGGCCGTGGGAACGTCCGCCGCCGCGTCCGTCTCCCCTCCCGGTGCGACGAAGAAAGCGGCGAATTCCCAGAACTGCCGGTTCGACCAGCGGGCGAAGGGATGGTCATGGCACTGGGCGCAGTCGAGGTTCACGCCCAGCAGCAGCCGCGACGAACTGGCGGCGAGGTTCTCCGGCTTCCGCTCGCCGACCGCGAGGAAACTCATCGCGGCGGAGGAGGTCTCGCGGTCGCTGTGCGTGGCGGTCAGGAGCTGCGTGATGAGCCGGTCATAGGGGGTCCCCTGCGAGAATTCCCTCTGGAGCCACGCTTCGAACGGGAGGGCGAGGGCCGCATACTCGGCGGCCGAAGCCTGCGGGAGCAGAATCCGCCGCCAGATGTTGGCCCGGTGCAGGCTGTGGGCCGGCGATGCCACGAGACGCTCGATCCAGACCCCTCGCCGCGTGGCCGCGGGAGCCGCGAGGAACTCTCGGACTTCCGCCGAAGTCGGGATCCGGCCGATGACATCGAGCGAGAGCCGCCGCAGGAACACCGCGTCGTCACAGAGGGGCTCGGGACGGATCTTGAGGTCGCCCCAGAGCCGCGCAAAGTGCGCGTCGATCTGATGCGTCATCGGCTCGAGCGCCGCGGGCTCGGCGCTCGGCCCTTCGCCACGCGCGGCGAGGGGCCGGACGAATAACAGCACGAACAGACACACGCAGCAGCGGGCGGGGATCGGACGGGTGGGGGCAGTCGCGAGCGAAGGCACGTCTCAGAACTCTCCTTCGTCGATCACTTCGTTCCCGGCGCGGCTGACGAGGGCGTAGAGCGCCATGTCGTCGATTGTCGACTTCAGGAACCGCACGGCTCCGTCGCACATCAGGGCGTTCACGCCGTTCTCGTGGAACGAGTAGAAGCCGTCCGAGTTGTTGCAGTTCACGCCGCAGGTGGTGGCGTCGGTCTCGCCGTTCTCTCCTCCGGCTCCGCCGCGGCGGCTCGTGCGGATCCACATCGCGTTGTAGGACGCCCACGCGCCGACCCAGCTTCCGTAGGTCTGGTCCTTGTTGTCCGGAAGCCGCTTGCCGTTCTGAAAGTGTCCCCAGCGGGCCGCCTGCTCCGAGATCAGGATCGTCGTGCCGGCACCGTCGGTGATTTGGCTGCGGCGGGGAGTCTCGTTGTACCACGCCAGCGCGCCCAGTTGCCGGCCGGGGGGGAGTCGCTCGTCGAGGTAGCCGCGGGGGACCATGTAGTCTCCGGCCGCCGCGAACTTCTCGGGGTGGATCTCGCCCATGATCTTGAGGGGCCCGACCGGCTTGGCCTCCGGCGAAGCGGGACAGAGGAACAGCGGCACCTGGACCTGGACCACCTTCTGGTTCTCAGGGTCGTACCAGTTCCGCGTGTAGTCGTACTGTTTGGCGAGATCGCCGACATCGAGGTACGGAAGGAGTTCTGCGGTCCATCCGCCGTAGATCGGATCCCAGTGCCCCGCGCGGGGAAGATGGCTGTGGGCGGTCTCGAAGGCGTTGACCCCTTTGCTGAGCGTGACCAGGTTCTTCTCACACTCCACGCGGCGGGCCGCGGAGCGGAGCCGGAGGAAACCGGGAGTGGCGATCACGACGAGGAGGAGCCCGATCACCACCGCCGTGAGGAGCTCGACGAGCGCGAATCCTCCGCGGGCGCTCTCGGACCGTTGTTGCCTGTTCACTCGATTCCCCTCCCCTTTTGTCGCGTCGCGACTTCGTTCTCGCTGGTGCCGCCCCGGACACCCGCAGCCAACCCCGCCTCGGAGCCGGAGCCTGGATGATGGATCAATGCATTCGTGGTGCCGTCTTCGGAAAGACGACCGTTCCTGCCAATCGGACCATCTCCCCGGAGCCGCTGCACACCAGGACAGAATCTCGACTGTCTGGCGAACATTTGTCCGGGGTGTGACGGACGCGGCGAACCGAGTGCCTCGGGTGCCACGGCTCCCACTTCGCCGACGGATCAGGGGACGAGCGTGGAAAACGTCCCGGATACGACTGGGGAGCCGGCCTCACCGCTGGCTGGCCTGATGGGCAGGCTGGCTAACCCCGCGCTAAGAGGGCGCGGGACGGATCGGGCAGGACGAGCATCGAGTTGAAAAGACAGCAATCGTAATGCCACGTCATGTTCGTGCCGACGCTGACTCAATCGCCATCCCGCTCTGCGTGGATCTCCTCCGTGGGATCTCATTCAGGGATCCTGATGGACCGACCTTCTCATTGCCCCAGGGAACATTTCCCGGGTGGTACAGGGAACCGCTCCCCAGGGTCGACCAACTACGATCGGGGTCCAGGGGGTACCCCTGGTGGGGGATGCAAGGGGGCAACGCCCTCTTGCCCGCCGGAGGCCTGGCCGTCGAGAGATGTCTGAAGCGTGCCGTGTCCAAACGCGGACACCGTGTCTTATGCCCCCTCACCAACCCGCGGGGATTCCGTAGCGGGCGGTGAGTCCTCAACGCCGATCACACAAAGGGGACGTCCGTTGTATCCCGCGGTTTCTCACAGGAGTGCCTCCGGCGGCAAGGGGGCGTGGCCCCCTTGACCCCAGGCTGCCGTGGCACGTTGGGTTTGAGCTATGGAAGCTGCTCCGGCAAGGACGCGTTTCGAGACACCCCCGATTGCGAAACCGACACGACGGTGTTGATTCATGCCCGGCTCCCCTGAGACCATGAGACCGATGTCCTGGTCTCTCCGCTATCAGATGATCGTCCCGCTCGCCGCACTCGTGGCGATGCTGATCTTCCACATCTCCAGCATCCGCACGGCACACGAGATGGGACGGCTCGACGTCGCCGAGCGGAGGGAGACCGCGGACCTGGCCCGCACCCTCTCTCCATTGGATGCCGGGCACCTTCGCGAGGAGCTCGAGGCCGCCAAGGCCAGTCGGCCCGGATGGAACTTCGTCGCCTTCCGGGACGCCGACGTCCTGGCCGCGACGCTCCCGCTCGAGGAGCGCGAGCGAGAAGTCCTGGCATCGATTCCCCCGCAGTCGGTCGAGCGGTCCTCGCGGGACATGATCATCGACATGCCGCACTCGTCGGACTACTTCTGGATCACGGTCACGGAAGTGCCGGACTGGCCCGCGGGGACCAAGCTGGTCGGCGTCTATTCCCGCGGGTACGCGCGGGGACTCGACAACCGGATCATCACCATCTCGGAAATCCTCGCCGTCTCGGCGGTCTCGCTCGTGATCCTGGGGGCGGTCTGGTACAGCCACCACCTCAGCCGCCGCGTCGTCCGCATCCAGGAGCAGGTCGAACGGATCGCCGCCGGAGAACTGCATCAACCGGCGGACGAGCAGGGGAAGGACGAGATCGGCCGCCTGGCGAAGTCCGTGAACGCGATGGCCGCCGATCTCGACCGGGCCCGGAAGCAGCTGCGGGACTCCGAGCGGTCCCGCCTGCATGCGCAGCTCGCGGGGGGACTCGGCCACGAACTCCGCAACGGGATCCACGGGGCGAAGATCTCGCTGGAGATTTACCGCGAGCAACTCCCCGCAACCGAAGGACAGACGACGCGGTCGCGGCTGCTCGCGAATGCGCTCCGGCAGCTCGAAGTGACCGGGACGCTCATCAGCCGCTTCCTCGCGATCGGCCGCAAGCCGATGCGGCAGAATCGGACCGCCAAGGAGCTGTCCGACATCCTGTCGGAGACGCAGGCGATCGTGGAGCCGATCGCCCGCCACGGCGAGATCACCTTCGAGAGCCGCGGCGACATCGACGTCCCGTTCCGGATCGACGACGCGGAAGAGTTCCGCGCGGCACTCATCAATCTCTGCATGAACGGCATGGAGGCGGCCGGACGCGGCGGGAAGCTGATCCTGAGCACCGCCATGTCCGACACGGGGGCAACCGTCCAAGTCCAGGACAACGGCCCCGGACCGCCCGATGCGATCGCCGAGACCCTGTTCGAACCGTTCGAGACGACGAAGCGGGACGGGATCGGCCTGGGGCTCGTCCAGGCCCGCGGCGCCGTCGAGGCGGAACGGGGAACGCTGGACTGGCGGCGCGAAGGAGACTGGACCGTGTTCTCGATCCACCTGCCGCGGACGGACCGCGCGGTGCCCGACGCGATCGCGCCTTCGATCGCTCCCGCCGCGGAAGCCCACGTGCTCTCCTGAGGAGCGCGATCTCCCGCGGAGCCCGGTTGTTCCGCGGCCGATTCCCAGACGACACCGGTTGAGCGAAATGGCCGACATCCTGATCGTGGACGACGAACCGGTCCACTGCGACAGCCTCCAGTTGTTCCTCGAAGAGAACGGGCACCGGGTCTCGATCGCCAGCTCGGCCGAACAGGCGTTCGATCTCGTGGAGCGGACACCGTTCCGCGCCCTGCTCCTCGACATCCGTCTTCCGGGACTCGATGGTCTCTCGGCGATTCCGCGTCTGCGGAGCCGGCTGGGGGACGCGCCGATCATCGTCATGACGGCGTTCGGAACGCTCGACACCGCGATGGAGTCGCTGAAGCTCGGCGTCTTCGAATACCTCATCAAACCGTTCTCGCTGAGCGACCTCCGCGGCGTTCTCCGCCGCGCGCTGGCGTCCGAGGCGACCGCACCGGCGGATCCCGTGACTCCCGCTCCGCCCGCCGGCGATGCGGAGGCGCCGGCGATCATCGGCACCTCGCCGGCGATGCAGCGGATCTTCAACCAGATCGCGATGGTCGCCTCGACCGATGTTCCGGTCCTGATCACGGGAGAGAGCGGGACCGGCAAGGAGATCGTCGCCCAGACGATTCATCGGTACAGCCGCCGCGGCGGGTCGCGCTTTGTTCCGGTCCTGCTCGCGGCCCTGAGCCCCGGCCTGATCGAGAGCGAGCTGTTCGGCCACGCGCGGGGCTCGTACACAGGAGCGGAGTCGCACCGGACCGGGCTCCTCGAACAGGCGGCCGGCGGCACCGTACTTCTCGACGAGCTGGGGGACATCCCGCTGTCACTCCAGGTAAAGCTGCTCCGCGCGATCGAGCAGCGCGAGGTGAGCCGCGTCGGCGAGGACCTGCCGCGGCGGATCGACGCCCGCTTCCTGGCGGCGACAAACCGGTCGCTGCCCGACCTGATCGCCCGCGGCCTCTTCCGCGAGGACCTCTACTACCGGCTCGGCGTCTACCATATCGAGCTTCCTCCCCTCCGCGACCGCCGCGAAGACATCCCGGAGCTGGCGCGGCACTTCCTGTCGCGAGTCAGCGCCCTCCATCCGAGCCGCGGATTCTCGTCGGCGGCGATGGACGAACTCCTGAACCGTCCCTGGCGGGGGAACGTCCGTGAACTGCGGAACGCGGTCGAGCACGCGGCGCTCGTCTCGCGGGGAACGCTCATCGCGCCGAGTCATCTCCCGCTTCCGCTCGGCGGGCTGCCGCCGCGGCCCTCCGGCTCCGGCGTCTCGATGCGGAGCGAAGTGGAACGCTGGCTGAAGGAACGGATCGCCAACGAAGACCCGCAGACCTGGAAGGCCCGGCTCCACGGGGAACTCCTTACGGAAGTCGAGGACGATCTCATTGAGCTGACGATGCGGCTCTGCCAGGACAACCAGTCCGCCGCCTGCCGGGTTCTCGGCGTCGATCCCAAGACGCTCCGCTCCAAACTCGCCACCGCGTCTCTCAAGCGGCGGACCTGAAGACGCCGTGAGTGTCGGGCTCCCGACAAGCATCCACCGCGATCGATGGAACGCCGCTGCGTTGCGGGTTTCGCGCGCGCCGGTCAAGATTTCCGGTCGCCCTCTCACCGCATGTTCTTGATCTGCGGGGTTTGAAATGTCGCTTGCTTCGTGTGGCCACCGGGTCCGGGTCATCGCCGGACTCCTCGCTCTTTGTGTCGGTCTTGGTCTTCCGTTCGGACACGTCGCCTTCCCCCAGACGGAAGAGAGCGACGAGGAAGCCTCGCGGCAGGCCAAGGTCATCGAGCGTTTTCTTGTCGTCCTGGAGAAGAACCCGCGGCGCGGGACGGCGCTCGACAAGGTCTACGGGTATCACATTGAGACCGGATCGATCGACGCGCTCGTCCAGCGGTACGCCGACCAGACGACGAAGAACCCGCAGGATGGGATCGCGTGGATGATCCGCGGCCTCATCGAAGCCCAGCGGGGCCGCGACGCGATGGCGGTCGAGAGCTTTACGAAAGCGGCGGAGCTGCTTCCCGCGAACGCGATGGCGTCCTACTACCTTGGGCAGAGCCTGGTCCTCGTCGGCCAGCCGGACAAGGCGGTCGAGGCCTTCGAGGCCGCGATCGCCCGCAAGCCGGTTCAGGCGGACTCGCTCGAGATCTTCCAGGCCCTCGGCCGCGTGCACCAGCGGGCCCAGCGGACACAGGAGGCCCTCGCCTGCTGGACCCGTCTCGAAAAGCTCTTCCCGAATGATCCCCGCGTGCAGGAGCAGATCGCGGCCACGCTGGTCGAGGAAGGTCAGCCGGCGCTCGCCCTCCCGCGCTACGAATCCCTGATCGGGATGACGAAGGACGATTACCGAAAGTCGTCCTACCGGATCGAGGCGGCTGAGCTGAAGGTCAAGCTGAACCGCTCGCAGGAAGCGATCGGCGATCTCGAGGCGCTCCTCGCCACGCTCAACCCGACGAGCTGGCTGCACCGCGACGTCCGGCGGCGGATCGACGAGATCTTTCTGCGCACGGACAACTACGACGGCCTCACGAAGTACTACGAAGCCTGGGTCGCCAAGAACCCGGAAGACGTCGACGCCATGGCCCGGCTCGCCCGAACGCTGGCCAAGCAGGCCCGCGTCCCTGAAGCCCAGGTCTGGCTCGACAAGGCGCTGAAGCTCGCGCCATCGCGGAAAGAGCTGCGGCTGGCGTTCATCGACCAGCTCGTCGACGACCAGCGGTATCCCGAGGCGATCGCCCAGTACCAGGAGCTCGACAAGACCGACCCCAACAACCCGGACCTGCTGCGGGACTGGGGAAAGCTGATCCTCCGCGACACGTCGCGGCCGAAGGAGCAGCGGAAGACCGAGGCCGAAACGGTCTGGCGGCGGCTGCTCGTCGCCCGGCCCAAGGACCCGCTCATCGCCACGCAGGTCGCCGACCTGTTCCGGCATTCCGAGATGCCCGATGCGGCGCTCGAGCTGTACCAGAAGGCGGTCGAACTCGCCCCCGAGCAGCCGCAGTACCGCGAGTACCTCGGCGAGTTCTACCACCAGCGGAAAGAGCCCGAGAAGGCGCTCGCCACGTGGCGGGTCATTGCGGAAGGGAAGAATCGCACGGCGGTCAATGTCGCCCGGCTGGCGGAAGTCCTGGCGTCGTTCGGCTATCTCAAAGACGCCCTCCCCGAGATCTCCGCCGCCTGCGAACTCGATCCCAAAGACTTTTCGCTGCAGATGAAATCGGTGGATCTGTTCGCCAAGGCGGACCAGCCGGTCGAGGCGCTCGCGGCCCTGACCCGCGCCGAAGCCCTCGCCCAGAACGAGGAAGAGCGAGAGAGCGTCCTCACCACGCAGATCCGGGTCTATGACCAGGACCGCTCGCTCCAGAAGCGGTCGGAAGAACTCGCGCAGGCGATCGCCGCCGGACAGGCGACGGCCCGCCAGCACTACCTGCTGGCCCGCTACCAGGAAGGGCTTCACGACCATGAAGAGGCGGCGCGGTCGATCGAAAAGGCCCTCGCCCTCGAACCGCAGTCCATCCCGCTCCTGGCGACCGCGGCCCGGCTCAGCGAGCAGGCGGGGAACCTCAAGGAGGCGGGGGACCTGAACCGCCGGCTGGCGACGGTCGACCGCCGGGGCCGGAGCGACTACCTCCGCCGCGTCGCGCAGCTGGAGATGCAGCTTGGACGGACCGACGAGGCGATCGCCGCGGGCCGGGACCTGCTCGCCTCCGCGCCGGGCAACACCGAGAACTACGAGTTCTTCGCCGGCCTCTGCTTCCGCCTCGGCCAGACCGACGAGGGACTGCAGACCCTCCGCCGCGCCGTACGGCTCAATCCGGGCGAGCCGCAGCTCCTGCTCGTCCTGGCCGGGGCTTTGGCGGAGCAGTTCCGGACCGATGAGGCGATCGAAATCTACTGGCAGGCGTTCGACAAGGGGCAGGCGCTGGACGACCGCCTGGCCGTCGTCCAGAAGCTGACCGACCAGTACCTCCAGTCCAACCGGTTCGACAAGGAGCTGGAACGTCTCGAACGCCAGCGGAGCGACGCGGACGACAAGCGGGAGACGACGATCTGCCTCGCCCAGGCCTACCAGGCCGCCGGGGACTACGGGATGGCCCGGCAGGAGCTCGAAAGCCTGCTGACCGACAACTCCCGCGACACGCAGCTCCTCCAGCAGCTCGCGAACCTCGCCGGGACCGAGAACGACCTGTCGGCGGCGGTGAAGTACCAGGAGCAGCTCGTCCGCCTCGCGCCGGGGCCGGAGACGGAGTACAAGCTCGCGACGCTCCTCTCGCAGAACGGCGCCGCCCAGGAGAGCAGCGCGATCCTGGTCCGGCTCGCTTCCAAGGAGGAAGACCCCGAGAAGCTGATGCGGAATATCGATTCGCTGCTCGGCAGCGAGCAGACCGAGACCGCCCTCCTGATCATCCAGGCCCGGCTGCGGGACGATCCCCGCAACTGGGAGCTGCTCTACCGCGAAGGGGCGGCCCTCTCGAAGACATCGCCGGCCGAAGCGGCCAAGCGGTTCGAAGCGATCCTGGCCCTCCCCAATGCCGACGAGGAGCTGACGCCAACCGCCAAGAACCAGGCGGCCAAAGCCGCCAAGGCAGCCGGCGGGGGGAGCGGTGGAGCCCCGTCGATCCAGACAGCGCTTCGGTCGCTCACCCGGACACAGGGCTCGTACGAACCGCTCGTCGTCGCGGGACTGCTCTCGCGCGAGAACTACGGTATGGCGCGGGCGTTCTGGGGGCCGTCTTCGTTCGGCGATGCCCGGTTGGGATCGATCGCCTGGATCTATCGCTTTGGACTCGATGCCGGAAAGTCGGCGGAGGTCCTGGAACGGTTCAATCGCCCTGTCGAAGCCGACGGCGTCAGCCCCCGGGCCTTGTGGGACGCGGCCTACCTGCAGTCGATCCTCGACTACGTCCAGTCGTCGTCGCGGGACCGGCTGCAGATGACGCCCCTCGTCCGGAAGCTGGCGCAGACGGGTGAGCTCGGGGGACACTATCGGCTGATCACGTCCCTGCAGTACCGGACGCGGGCCTATCGCGGTTCGCAGCAGGGACCGGAGCCCGAGCCGCTGTCGAAGGAGGACATGGATCTGGTCCTGCGATCGTTCACCGCCTGGCGGGAATGGTCGAGCCGGTTCTCCGACTCGGGCCTCTACACGTCGAACTTCACGCCGATGGTTCTCGAAGAACTGAAGCGGGCGGGAAGGACGGAAGAGGAACAGCGTCTCTTCCAGGAACTGCTCACCGGGCCGGAGTCCCCGGCGGCCCTGCAGGGCGCGCTGGCCATCCTGATCAGCCGCGAGAACGTCCCGGAGGCGCTGCAGGTCTTCGACCGGCTCGCGCGGCTCTCCCTGAAGCCGGGCAAGCCGAATCCGACGCAGCGGAGCACCGCCAGCCAGGCGGGCTACCAGCTGGCACAGCTCGTAGGGACCCTCGGCGCGGCCAAGAAGACGGATGAGGTCCTGGCGATCCTCGACCGGTACCTGGACTACAACCAGGAACGGTCCGCGATCGAGCGGGCCAAGCCCCGCCGCAGCGGCCAGCGGAGCACGCGGTCTCAGGGGTCGAACTACTACCAGATCTACAACGGCAAGTCGTCGAACCATGTGCAGGTCGCGTATCCGGTCCCGGGACCGTACTACGAGATGGACGCCCTGATGCTGCTGCGGAACGCGTTTGAGGTCTTCTCCCGGAACGACCTCCTGAGCGACCTGCAGAAGCACCTTGAAGAGCGGCTCGCCGCGGCGACGGAGAGCCAGCGGATCGACCGCCGGCTGGCGCTCGTGGCGTTCCATTCCTGGAACGACGACGCCGAAGGAGCCGTGCGGCACATCGCCGAGGCGTCGCGCCTCGCGCCGCAGGATTGGGAGCTGCGGACGGACGTCGCCCAGCTCCACGCCGCGTCGAACCGCTTCGAGGACGCGCTCGCCATTGTCGACGAGGTCGTTCCAGTCAATCAGGAGACGATGCGGGACCGGGAGTCGCTCGCCCTCGACTACGCGGTCCGGCTGGGGGACCTCGAGCGGGCCCGCACCGCCGCCGAGCGGCTCTTCGGCCTGCGGCTCGACGCCGGCACGCAGCTCCAGCTCGTCAGCCAGATGCGGCGGCTGGGCATGAACGAGCAGGCGGAGGCGGTCCTGAACCGCGTCCAGCGGCAGGCGGGGAGCAACCTGAGCTCGATGGCGACCCTGATGAGCATGCACCAGGCGCAGGGACAGGCGGACCTGGCGGTCCAGATCGCCCGGCAGATCCTCCGCCGGTCCCGCCCCTCGGGAACGAACACGTCATCGAGCCGGCGGATCTCCTCGGGAGGTGACGACGGCAACCGCAGCGCGGCGCTGCAGGTCCTCTCGGCCTCAGGAAAACTCAAGGAGCTGATCCAGTCGACGGAGGAGCAGCTCGCCCGCTCGCCGCAGTCGTCGCAGCTGCATCAGGCCCTGACGGAGTACTACCAGGCGGCCGGCGACAACGCCAAGGTCCTGGAGCTCCAGAGGAAGATCGTGGAGGCCCGGCCCGATGACGCCGTTCTCCGCTACCGGTTCGCCCAGCAGCTGCAGGGCTCCCAGAAGTTCTCCGAGGCGTGCGACGAGTTCCTCGCCGCGCTGAAGCTGCAGCCGCAGCTCCTTTCGAACGACTACTACGAAGTGACCCGCGCCTTCCAGTCGGCGAAGCGGCTCCCGGACCTGACGAAGTTCCTGGAAGGGATCGACCTCCGCCGGCTGGGCCAGTCCTACGTCGTCTCGAACCTGCTCCAGAACGCCATGAACAACAAGGAGCAGCGTCCCGCCGTGATGGCCCTCTTCAAGAAGGCCTGGGAGCAGTTCCCGGAACAGCGGCAGTACTTCATGACGTCGTTCTACAACGAAGAGGCCTGGGACTCCCCGGAGATCGTGGCCTACGGGAAGGAGATGCTGCTGCCGACCTCCGCCCTCACCAAGGGGAATCCGTGGTACGGCATCAACCAGGTCAACTCGTACGGCGGCAACGGCGAGACCTACACCGCGTTCCAGAACCTGGTCAAGATCGGCCTCAAGACAAACCAGCTCGAGGCGATCCGCGGGGAAGTCGCGGCGGCGGTTGAGAAGAACCCGGACTGGAAGGGGGGACCGCTCGTCCTGGCGGCGATCCAGGCCCGGTCGGGCCAGGTCGCGGAAGCCCGGACCGCCCTGGAGGCGTTCCTGAAGGACAAGAAGCCGGGAGAGGTCCCGCAGGCGGTCGGCTGGATCGTGGGGCAGGTCCTCGAGCCGGTCGAGGACCTCCGCGGCGAGACGATCCGCCTCTACGAGCTGGCCCTCGGCGGTGAGAACAACAGCGGGATGCGGGAGTTCCAGTATTCCCCCGGTCCGCGGCTGATCCAGATGTACATCGGGGCCAAGCGCCGCGACGACGCCAAGGCGCTCCTTGCCAAGTCGGCCAAGGGACAGAACTACGACAACTACGACGCCTCGTACGCCCTCTCGCAGAAGATGTCGGGGCTGTTCAGCATTGGCCAGCAGTACGAGCAGCTCGACTTCTCGATCGACGCCCTGCGGATGTACCGGGAGGCGCTGGAGCTCGGCGCGTCGGACAAGTCGAACCCGAACTACAACAATCGCGACTATTACACCCAGCAGACGACCAGCCGGCTGCAGGCCCTGATGGAGAAGCTGGCCAAGTCCAACGACCCGGCGCTCGTCGAGGCCCTGCTGCGCCCGCGGAACGAACCGGGGAAACCGGTCATCGACCTGATGCTCAGCCTGCAGAAGGACCGCAGCGGCTCGACGGACCTCGGCAGTCCCGTCGCGACCCTCCTGGCCGCCAAAGCCCTCGCGCCGGAGAATCTCCGCTCGGCGACGGCGGCGCTCGACGCTCTCCGGACCGAACACGCGGACGACTTCAGTCTGCGGATCACCGAAGTCCTGCTGGCCCTCCGCGGCGAGGATCCCGCCGCCGTCGACAAGCCGCTGGCCGAACTCGAGGCGCTCGTCGGCCGGACCCCGCTCGAACCGCTCCCCCCCGGAACGCGGGCCAACGCCCGTCAGCGGGAGGAGGCGGCGGGGCAGATGGACCTGTGGATCGTGGTCAAGGCGTGCGCGGCCCGGAAGGACCTGGCCGCCCGGCTCGATCCGCTGGCGACCCGCAGCGTCGAGGCGGCGCTCCGCCAGACCGCGCCCGACCACGCCCAGGCGATGCTTCACCAGCGGTCGATCCTGGCCCGCGACGCCGGCGACAAGGACCGGCTCGAAAAGTCGCTGACGATGCTCGTCGACTCGGCGGTCGTCCGTCCGGTCGTCAAGAAGTCCGCTTCGCCGCAGGCCTCGGCAGCCGGGATGCCTCCCCGCCCGCCGCGTCCCCCGGGGACGGTTCCGGGAGCGAAGCCCGGTGAGGTGAAACCCGCCGCAACGACGGCGCTGATTCCGCCGCTGACCCTCTCGCAGTTCCGCGTCGCCATGAACGCCGCCCAGCTCGCCGCTGACTCCGGACTCCCGGAGATTGCGCTGCGGGCCATCCGGGACTCCCTCGCCGGGGGACTGCCGGTCCCTGACGTCTCCCCCGCGACCAGCCGCACCCGGGGAGCCGCCGGGTTCGCGGTCTCCGCCCCCGCGCTCCTGGGAAGCGGCAACCCGTCTGGCTCGCTCGAAAGTCCCGAGATCCTCCAGGCGGTCGGAACGTCCCTCTCGCGGCTGTCTCAGACGTGGCGGCAGAAGAAGTACCCGCCGCAGGCGATGTACGACACGCTGTTCAAGATTGTCTTCCCGGCGCACCGCCCGGGGGACATCCTGCTCTACGAGCAGTCCCTCAATGACTGGACCCAGCCGCAGAACCTGGGGATCGAGCTGGCCCGCTGGGCCCGCGACGCGAAGACCGTCGAGCCGCTGCGGGAGGCGATCGCCGCCCGCCAGAGCGGCACGTCGGGCGTCGTCCCGGCCGCGGTCCTCGAGGTGGCGGTGGCGGTCGAGACGGCGGATTACGCCGCCGCCGTTGCTCCGCTGAAGGCCCTCCAGAAAGTCGCGACGCCGCAGACCGGACCCCGGCAGCAGGGGAGCACGCTCCTCTCGACCGCCTCGCACGCCGCTGCGCTCGCCTTCCCGCACGCGCCGCTGAAGGAGCATGCCCTGCCGATCGTCGACGCCGCGGCGCGGAGCCTGTCTTCGAACTCCTCTCTCCAGGCGCGGGGGCCGCTCCTGCTCCTCGTCGAGCATCACATCCGCACGGGAGACGGAGGCAAGGTCCAGCCGCTGATCGACGCGTTCCTCCAGGGCCGGCAGGCGTACTACGCCCAGTACAGCGGCGACTACGGCATCTATCAGCAGAAGCAGGAGCTGCGGCAGATTGTCACGTCCCTCGCGACCACCGGGGACGCACGGCTGACGCTCGACTACCTCGGTCGCTTTGAAGATGTTCCGGTGACGCGGAACTACGGCGACGTCACCCTCACGACGCCGATCCTGATTCTGGCCCGGCAACTGACCCGCCGCACTCCGCAGGAGCGGTACGAAACGTGGCGGGACTGGACCCTGCCGGCCGAGAAACGCCGCACCATCCGGTTCCTCGCGGAGTTCTCCGGAGGGGACATCACCCCCGCGGTCTTCCGGCCCGAGTCGCAGCGGGACCTGCCGCCGGCTCCCCCGATCGGACTCGTCTCCAACATCGGCCTCCTGATCGACGCCGCGCGGGAGAGCGGGCAGCTGGCGGAACTCCGCAAGCTGGTCGAACCGCTCGTCGCCGAGAAGCTCCCGCGGGCCGAGACCCTGCTGACGGCGATCCTCCTCGCCGAGGACTCTCCGGAAGCGGCCCCCTCGCTCGAAGCGGTCCTGGCGCGGGTCAACGACCGGATCAAGGGGACCACGACGACGCCCGCCACCCCGGCCAGTACGTCCAACAACGCGGCGGAGACCGCCGCCGCCAAGTCGGTCGCCGATCAGCGGTGGGATGAGTTTCTCCTTGTCGAGCGGGGCTTCGCTTCGCCGAAAAATCTCGCGATCGTTCGCCGCCTCGCGCCGCGGGTCGTGGAAGACCACCGCAAGGGGCAGGTCCGCAACCAGCTGCCGCACCTCTATCGGCTCCTCGCGCTCGACGCGATCCGGGACCTCTCCGAGGCCGACCGCGAAGCGGCCGTCCGGCCGGGCCTGGCCCACTGGATGACGGCCGGTCCCGCCGGCGGGATCGGGCAGGGGAGCGCGACCCCCTCTTGGTGGAGCGTCCACGACGACGCCCTCCTGCCGCTCTGCAACAGCGAGTTCGCCAGCGGCCTCTATTGGCGTTCTCCGCTGGAAGGGACGTTCGAGTTCTCGTTCGAGGCCGCTTCGGAGGAACTCGGAGAAGCGCAGTTCGGCTACGCGGGGCTCGTCTGTCAGCCGCAGCACTGGTCGAACCGCGTCTCCATCCAGCCCCACTCGCAGAACGAAGTCGTCCAGCGGGCCGCTCCGATCACCGCCGTCAACTGGGCGAACCGCTACCGGCTCCAGATCAGCCCGGAGAGGGTCCGCTACTTCGTCAACGAACACCTGGTCTACGAGGATTCCGAGCCGAGCCGCACGTCGCCGTGGCTCCTGCTGGGAGCTCTCGATCAGCGCCGCGCGGCGCTGCGGAACCTGCGGCTGACCGGCGAGCCGAAGGTCCCCCGCGAAGTCCGGCTGGTCGAGGGAAACCGCTTCGACGGGTGGTCCGCGCCGCAGGGGGAGAAGATCGAGCCCCGCCTCTCGCTCCGCGAGCCGCCGCCGAAGGTCGACCCGAACAATCCACGGGAGGTCGACACGCGGCCGGCCGACTGGTTTGCCGAAGAGGGGATCCTGCAGGCCCGCCTGGCGCCGAACGTCTCGAACTATCCAGGGGTCTGGCGGTCGCGGCTGATTTATCATCGCCCGCTCGTCAGCGGCGACACGGTCCGCTGCGAGTTCCTGTACCGCCCCGATCAGGTCGAGGTCTCTCCAACGCTCGGACCGGTCACGTTCCTGCTCCGGCCCGAAGGGATTCGAGTCCACTGGCTCAATACGAGCCCGTATTTCGATATCCCGGCGGACAACGTCCAAAACGAACCGGAGAACCGCCGCCGGGAAGGCCCGCTGCCCCTCCGGCCGGATGACTGGAATGCGCTGGAGCTTACGCTGAAGGACCGGACAGCCGAGATCCGGCTCAACGGAACGCTCGTTTACCAGCGGCCGATGGAGGCGGGGAACGACCTGCGGTTCGGCTTCTTCCGCGATCGGACGAAGCACGCCGTCCAGATCCGCAACGTCGTCCTGACCGGCGACTGGCCGAAGGAACTGGGCCCCGAGGTCCTCGGTAATCTTCTCGCGCGAGCCCACGGCGAGGAGTCCGCAGAACTGCGGCGGGCCCGCTCCGTGATGACGCGGGAAGAGAACTTCGTCGACGATCCCTATGGAGTCTGGAAGCTCGCGCAGGGGCTGCCGCCCGAAGAGCGGTTCGCGGTCCTGCGGGACTGGGTCCTGCCGGGCGCCGGGCACTCGACGTTCCGTCTTCAAGGAGCGTTCGTGCCGGTCGATTCGCGGACGCTCTCGCCCGCCGCGGCGAAAGCGGACGCCGCTGTCCGTGGGGGAGACTTTGTCGCTCCCGCGGCCGCCCTCGTCGCGACCGCCGCGGAACTCAATCGCCTGCCGGAGCTGGAACAGCTCCTGGAGAACATCGACGAGTCGGCGCCGCACCGCGGCCGGAACGTCGCGGCGCTCAAGACTCTCATCGGCCTCGCGCGGCAGGACTCCCTCGCGGCGGCGCAGAGCCTCAAGGTCGTGTTCGACGGCCTCAAGGCGCTCCCGGCCGACACCGCGGTCCTGCACCGGTCGCCGGAAGTTCTGGCGGCCCATGCCGCCCTTGGTGATCCCAACCTGCGGACGGCGGTCCTGCCGATCGCCGAGCTGATCGTGACACAGCAGCAGACGGCGGCGCTCGGCCAGGAGTGGGACAGGAAAGTCCGCTGGCTCCGGAGCCGCGCCCGCTGGCTGACGAGTGCCGAGACGGCCGCGCTGCCGATGCAGACGCGGCCCGACCGGGGCTCGCAGTGGGCCGTCGTCAGTTATCCCTCTCCCGAATTCCGCGGCCGGGGCTATCCCGCGGCGACCTGGCGGCTCGCGCCGGGACGGGCGGAGTTCCACACCGGGCAGGGGGACGACACGCTCCTCTTCCAGTCGCCGCTGACAGGGAACTTCGAAGTCAGCGCCCGGCGGACGACGAACGGCTGGCGGGAGATCTCGCTCGAGTACGCCGCCGTCGGAATCGACCTGTTCCACGACGGGAAATCGCTCCGGCGGAATCCGTTCAGCCGGGCCGGCTCGTCGATCGACCTCAAGGAGAAGATCGACCGCTGGGGAGCGGAGGTCGACTACGTCCTCCGGATCCAGGAGGGGAAGATGAAGGTCGAGGTGAACGGCAAACCGGTTCACGAGGAGCCGGTCCCCGTCGCGGCCGATCCCTGGCTGGCGATCCGCTCCTCCCAGCCGCAGCTCAATGGCGTCGTCTCGAACCTGCGGATCACCGGCTCGCCGACGATTCCGGAGGCGATCGATCTCTCGGTGGCCGACAACCTCGCCTCGTGGCGGCCGGACTACGGCGACACGATCGACGCCAAGGACGCGATCTGGCGGAAGGACAAGGCGGAGATCGTCGGCTCGGTCCTCGAGAACGCCCCCGGCAGCAAGCGAGAGAGCCTCCTCGTCTACCGCCGGCCGCTCGTCGAAGACGGGACGCTGGAGTACGACTTCTACTACGAGCCCGGGAAGACGGCGGTCTTCCCGGCCCTCGGCCGCGTGGCGGTCCTGTTCTCCGAAACCGGCGTCCGGACCCACGTCCTGACCGACGGCCCCTACGAACGGAGCGGGATCGAGCCGGGGAACGAGGCTCCGCTCGCCGGCGGCTTGGAGAAGCCGCCGCTCAAGTCGGCGGACTGGAACCACCTCTCGCTCGCGGTGAAGGGGGACGTTCTCGCGCTCACGCTCAACGGTGAGCGGCTGGGCGAGATCCCGATCGCCGCGGACAACTCGCGGCTCTTCGGCTTCTTCCGCTTCCGGGACGAGGCCGCCAGCCGGATCAAGAACGTCCGCTACCGCGGCGAGTGGCCGAAGGTCCTCCCGCCGGTCGCCGAGCAAACCCTCGCCGCGCCCGACGCGAAGGTGGCCAGGGAATGATCGTCGCCTCGGGGTCATGGTGATGCATGGCGGATTCGCCGGGAGATCGCTTCATGCCCTCTTCGGAGACGAAGCCAAAAATGGACTTGGCCCCTTGGACAGCCCCGGATCGGTCGGGTAGCGTTTGCCCCGGTTCGCTCTTCTTACGAACTCCTCTTCCTGAGACTCTTATGGCCGAAGCTGAGCTCCAGCACCTCCGGGAAGCCCTCGACGGTTTCCGCAGCGATTTCCGCCGCCTCCGGGACGAGGTCGGCAAGGTGATCGTCGGGCAGCTCGACATCCTCGACGACACGCTGATGGCGCTGATCGCCGGCGGGCATGTCCTCCTGGAAGGGGTCCCGGGCCTCGGGAAGACGCTCCTCGTCCGGACGCTCTCGGACTGCCTGCATCTCAAGTTCCAGCGGATCCAGTTTACGCCCGACCTCATGCCGGCGGATCTGATCGGCACAAACGTTGTCATGGAGACCTCCGCCGGCGGGAAGCGGTTCGAGTTTCAGCCCGGCCCGATCTTCGGCAACATCATTCTCGCCGACGAAATCAATCGCGCGACGCCGAAGACGCAGTCGGCGCTCCTCGAAGCGATGCAGGAGCACTCGGTGACGATCGCTGGGACGACGCACCGTCTCGGCGAGCCGTTCTTCGTCCTCGCCACGCAGAACCCGCTCGAAATGGAGGGGACCTATCCGCTCCCCGAAGCTCAGCTCGACCGGTTCTTCTGCAAGCTCCTCGTGAAATTCCCCTCGACCGCCGACATGGAGGCAATCCTCGACCGGACGACGGAGAAGAAGACGCAGCGGGCCGAGGCGGTCCTCTCGGGGGAGCGGATCGTCGAGATGTCCCGGCTCATCCGCGAGATCCCGATCTCGAACGAAGTCCGCCGCTACGGGATCGCCCTCGTGATGGCGACCCACCCCGAACACGAGTTGGCGGCCGACATCACGCGGAAGTACATCCGCTTCGGCTCGAGCCCCCGCGGCGCCCAGGCCCTGATCCTGGGAGCGAAGATCCGGGCGATCCTCGATAACCGCTACCACGTCGCCCGCGAAGACCTCCAGGCGGTGGCACCGGCCGTCCTGCGGCACCGCCTGATCCTGAACTTCGAAGGCCAGGCCGAAGGGGTGCCGACGGACGACGTAGTCGCCCAGATTGTCAAGAACGTGAAGGAGCCGGCCAAGGCGGCGTGAAGAAGACTTAAACACCAAGACACAAAGGTGGCACCAAGGGCACAAAGGATTTGGCGGGGGATGGGTGGATTTGTTCCGATTCCGGAGAGAACAGACGAAGTGGCGCGGGCGGTTGTTGATTGCGTATTTCGTATCCACTCGCGTCTTGGTCCTGGCCTGCTCGAGTCCGTTTACGAGGAATGCCTGTGCTACGAGCTCCGAAAACGAGGTCTCGCCTATTCACGGCAGCTGGAAGTGCCTGTCACCTATGAGGAGATCCGGATGGAAACCGGTTTCCGTCTAGACGTCCTCGTTGAGGATCTCGTCATCGTCGAGATCAAAGCCGTCGCGGAAATGCAGCCCGTCTTCGAAACCACGACTTTGACCTACCTCAAAATGACAGGCAAACGACTCGCTCTCCTGATCAACTTTCATGTCCCTTTCATCAAGGACGGAATCCGACGAATCATCCGCTGACACCCCTGCCTTGAATCCTTGGTGCCCTTGGTGCCACCTTTGTGCCTTGGTGTTTAACCCATGCCCCTCTTCGGCTCCGACTTCCTGAGTAAGCTCGAATATCTGTCGCTCGTGTCGCGGCGGATCTTTCGCGGTTCGCTGCTGGCCCAGCGGCGGACGATGCAGTTCGGGAGCGGGATCGAGTTCTCGGACCACCGGGAGTACGCCGCGGGGGACGACCTCCGGTACCTCGACTGGAACATCTACGCCCGGCACGGAGAGTTCCTGCTCAAGCGGTTTCAGGAGGAGCAGGACCTGCACGTCTACTTCCTGCTCGACTGCTCGCGGAGCATGGCCTACGGCGAGGGGGCGAAGTACGACCTGGCGCGGCAGCTCACGGCGGCGCTCGCCTACATCGCACTGGCCGACCTCGACCGGATCTCGGTGATCGCCTTCGCGGACAGGATCATCGACGACTTTCCGCTGACCCGCGGCAAGGCGCGAATTCTTTCGCTGCTCGAGTTCCTCGAAGACCTCTCTCCGCAGGGGGCCGACACCGACTTCGCGCGGGTCATGCGGGACTTCACGCGGCGGAAGCAGCGGTCGGGGCTCGCCGTCGTCCTGAGCGACCTCTTTGCGCCGAGCGGCTATGAGCAGGGGCTCGACCAGCTGCGGCACCGCCGCTACGAGCCGACGGTGATCCAGCTTCACGACCCCAAGGAGGCGAACCCCGACTTCCTGGGGGACGTCGAGCTCTATGACATCGAGAACGAATCGAGCCGGAAAGTGACCGTCACCGAGGCGAACCTCCGGGCTTACCGAAAACTCTTCGGCGACTTCCAGACGGGGGTCGCCCGTTACTGCCGCAACTACGGCATCGGCTGCACGCAGTCCGATACGCGGACGACGTTCGATGACCTCGTCCTGCGGATGATGCGGGCCGTCGGAACCGTGGGGTAAGAGGTTAAACACCAAGACACCAAGGAGGCACGAAGGGCACCAAGAAAAGAAGACACGATCCACCCAGGCCCGTTCGAGAGGCGATTGGCGTGCAGAAGCCACGCCTTGGTCCTTCTCCTCCTTTGTGGCCTTAGTGAATCCTTGGTGTCTTGGTGTTTAACCCTTAACCAACCATGTCCTTCGCCACACCACTCGCGCTTGCCTGGGCGGCCCTCACGGTGCCGGTGGTGATCTTCTATATCCTGAAGATCCGACTGCGGCAGGTGCCGGTCTCGACGACGATCTTCTGGCAGCAGATCTACGACGAGAAGAGTCCCCGCTCCCTGTGGCAGCAGCTCCGGCACTGGCTGTCGCTTCTCGTGCAGCTCGTGTGGCTGATGCTCCTCGTCCTCGCACTCGCGGAACCGTTCTTCCGCTCCGACGGCTGGCAGCCCCGGCGGGTGGTGCTTGTCATCGACAACTCCGCCAGCATGAACGCGACCGACGTCGCCCCGACCCGGCTTGCGGCTGCTAAGGCCGCCGCGGCCAGGCAGGTGGCGTCGCTGCGGCATCAGGATGAGTTCGCGATTCTCGCCGCCGGAACGCAGCCCCGCGTCGTGTGCGGGCTGACCAGCCATGAGCGGACACTCCAGGATGCGATCGACTCGATCGGCAAGACCGATGGCCCGACGAAAGTTCCCGAGGCGGTCGAGCTCGCGCGGCGACTCCTGGCGGATGCCAAAAACGGTCTCGTGGTCGTGTATTCCGATGGGGGTTTCGCCGGCAGCGAGGCGCTTGCGGCGGATCCCGTCGTCAAGCTCCATCCGGTCGGGACGGCGTCGGGAAATGTCGGGATCACGCAGTTCCAGGTCCGGCGGAGTCTTCTCGATCCGATCGGGTACGAGATCCTCGTCGAGATCGTCAACGCCTCGGGCGACCCGGCCGAGGCGCGGCTCGACCTCGACCTCAACGACCAGCCGGTCGACGTCGTGCCGCTGAAGCTCGCCGCCGGACAGACCTGGAGCCAGACGTTCGAGAAGACGTCGATCGACGGTGGAAGGCTCGTGGCCCGGCTGAAGCATGATGATCCTCTCGCGGCGGACAACACCGCCCAGGCCCTTCTGCCGAAGCGGGAGATGCAGAAGGTGCTCCTCGTCACGCCGGGGAACCTGTTTCTCGAGAAGGCGTTCAGCGCGAATCCCCTCGTCGACCTCAAGGTGGTGAAGGAACTCCCGGAGACATTCGAGAAGGGGGTTGTCCACGTCTTCCATCGGCTCGTCCCCCCCACGATGCCGCTCGGGAACGCGTTCGTGGTCGATCCGCGAGAAGGGACCGACCTCTGGAAGCTCGGCGAACAGCTCGACAACCCGATCGTGACGAAGCAGGAGGCCGACTCTCCGCTGATGCAGCACGTCCGGCTGGAGAACGTCCTCCTTCCGCAGGCCCGCCAGCTTACCCCCGCCGAGGGAGCCGGAGCGAAGGTCCTCGTCGGCGCGGTGTCGGGAGACCCGCTCTACTTCCAGGTCGAGACGCCCGGCCGCCGGACGGCGGTCCTGACGGTGAACCTCGATGAGGGGGACCTCACGTTCCGGACGGCGTTCCCGATCCTCGTCACGAACGCGCTCGGCTGGTTCGGTGGACAGGCGGGGGAACTGCGGGAGGCGCTCGTCGCGGGGGCCGTGACCGACGTCACGATCCCGCCGCACGACACCGCCCGGCCGCTGGCGCTCTGGTCCCCCGCGGGGGTCCAGAAGCCGCTCCCGGCCGGCGCGGAGAAGGCCTCGGTCGGTCCCCTGGATGAGATCGGAGTCTGGAGCCTCCGCCCGGCCGAGGCCGAGGGAACGAAGAAGCCGGTCGGCGAGACACCGGGAGCCGCGACGGAAGCGGCCGACGCGCCCGCGCTCGAACTGGCCTGCAACCTCGCCAGCCGCGTGGAGGGGGACCTTCGTCCGCCACAGGCGTGGCGCGAGCTGTCGACGGCGGCGATCGGCGGCGGGACGTTTGTCCGGCCGATCTGGTTCTATCTGATTGCACTCGCGTGGTTCCTCGCCGCGGTGGAATGGGTCCTCTACCAGAGGCGGTGGATCGGATGACTGGATGGGCCCTCGAACTGACGCACCCGCTCCGGCTCCTCGGTCTCGTGGCCGTACCGGTGCTCGTCTACTACTTCTATCGGAGCCTCGCCGACTTTCCGCGGTCCCAGCGGCTCGTGTCGCTGGTGGTCCGCTCCGTAATTGTGCTCCTGCTGGTCCTCTCGCTCGCGGGGCTGACGCTCTCGCGGCCGACGCAGGAGCAGTTCATCGTCCTCGCCGTTGACCAGAGCCAGAGCATCGGGACCGAGGCGGAGCCGGCTCTCCGGAAGCTTGTCGAGGAGGCGGCACAGAAGGCGGGGAAGAACAAGATCGCCTTCCTGCCGTTCCAGGCGGCCCCGGGAAAGTTCTCGAACGATCCCGCGCCGTTCCTCAAGAAAGCGGACGAGGCCGCGAGCGAGAAACCCGCGGCGGAAGCTCCGGGAACGCCTCCGGCCGAAGCCGTTCCCGCCGTCCCTCCCGCGCCGACGGGTCCTACTCCGGGGACCGACATTGAGGCCGCGATCGAGGCCTCGCTCGCCTCGATCCCTCCCGGCTACGTCCCGCAGATCCTGCTTCTGAGCGACGGCAACCAGACCCGCGGCGATGCGCTCCGGACGGCGCTTCAGGCGAAGGTCCCGATCTCGACGATTCCGCTCCCGACCCGCAGCGAGCCCGAGGCCCAGGTCTCGGCGGTCGCGCTCCCCGCCCAGGTCCGCCAGGGGGAGCCGTTCCACGTCGAAGTCGTGATTGACTCGAACCACGACGACGAAGGGCTGATCCAGGTCTACCGCGGCGACCACCAGGTCGTCAGCGAGCGGAAGCCCATCAAGAAAGGGGAGAACCGGTTCCGGTTCCAGCAGTCGATCGAGAGCGAGCGGCTGGCGAACTTCACGGTCCGTCTCTCCGGCATGAAAGAAGACACGCTCCTCGACAACAACACCGACAGCGGACTCGTCTACACCGCTGGGAAGCCGCGGGTCCTGATCGTTGAGAGCAATCCCAAGCTGATCCGGGAGTTCGTCGCGGCCCTTGAACAGGAAGAGATCCAGGCGGACGTCCGCCCCCCCGCGGGGATGCCCGACAACCTGTCGGACCTCCAGAACTACGAGATGCTGATCCTCTCGAACGTCCCCGCGACCGTCCTGTCGCAGCAGCAGATGGAGATTGCCCGGACGTATGTGCAGGACCTCGGCGGGGGGCTGATGATGCTCGGCGGCGAGCAGTCGTTCGGCCTGGGGGGCTACTACAAGTCGGTCCTGGAAGAGGTCCTCCCGGTCCGGAGCGACTTCGAGAAGGAAAAGGAAAAGCCGAGCCTCGGGATGGTCCTCGTCATCGACAAGTCGGGCTCCATGAGCGGCGACAAGATCGAGATGGCGAAATCGGCGGCCCGCGCGGCGGTCGAGCTGCTCGGCAACCGGGACATGGTCGGCGTCGTCGCCTTCGACGGCGAGACCTACGTCACGAGCGAGCTGCAGTCCGCGTCCAACAAGGGGCGGATCAGCGACGAGATCAGCCGGATCGACGCCGGCGGCGGAACGACGATGTACCCCGCCATGGAGAAGGCGTACGAGATGCTTCAGTCCGCTCCGGCGAAGATCAAGCACGTCATCATGCTGACTGACGGCGTTTCCTCTCCCGGCGATTTCGAGGGGCTCGCCGGGACGATGGCCCAGTCGAAGATCACGGTCAGTACGGTCTCGATCGGGGCGGATGCCGCGGCGGATGTCCTCGAGGGGATCGCCAAGATCGGCCAGGGGCGGTACTACTTCACCGACGATCCGGCCAACATCCCGCAGATCTTCGCCAAGGAGACCGTGACAGCGAGCAAGAGCGCGATCGACGAGCAGCCCTTCATCCCGCAGGTCGTCCGGGCCTCGCAGGCGATGCGGGGAATCGACCTGGAGAACGCGCCGTTTCTTCTGGGCTACGTCATGACCCGCCCCAAGCCGACGAGCGAAGTCATCCTCTCGACCGAGAAGGGAGATCCGCTCCTGTCGTGGTGGCGGTACGGCCTGGGGATGTCGGTCGCCTTCACGTCGGACGCCAAGAGCCGCTGGGCGGCCGAGTGGCTGACGTGGCCCGAGTTCGCCAAGTTCTGGGCGCAGGTCGTCCGGCAGGCGATGCGGAAGAGCGACGCCAAGGGGGTCTCGGTCGAGGTCGCTCAGAAGAGCGGGACCGCGACCGTCACGCTCGACGCCGTCGATGCCGCGGGGCGGTTCCTCAATCAGGCCGAGACCGAGATGACGGTGATCGATCCGCAGCTCGGAAACCGCAGGATCTCGCTCCAGCAGTCGGCGCCGGGGCGGTACGTCGCGACCTTCGACACGCCGCGGAGCGGGGCGTACCACATCGAGCTGACCCAGAAGAAAGACGGCCAGGTCCTCTACCGCCAGTCGCGGGGGCTGACGGTCGGCTACAGCGACGAACTCCGGCTGCGGCCCCCCAACGAGGCGCTCCTCAAGAGCGTCGCCGAAGCCTCCGGCGGGCGGTTCCAGCCGACCGTCGACCAGATCCTGGAACCGACCGAGCGGACCGCCCTGCGGCCGACGCCGCTGTGGCCGTATCTCGTGACGCTGGCGGCCGTTCTGCTCGTCCTCGACGTTTTCCTCCGGCGGGTCGACGTCGGCCTGATGCTCGGACGGCGCCCTGCTGCCGTCCCGCTCCGGCCGGGCCGCGGCGAGGCGCCCCGGACCGCCTCGCGGAACCGCCGCCGACGGGCGGACGCCGTCTGACGTCCCGTTTGGAAGCCGCCGGGCCGGGCCGGCACGGCGGCAGAACGGGGCTGAACTTTTCATGAGGCGAACCGAAATCGTTTGGGGTTTCCGGAACGGTCCGGGTAGACTTTTGCCTGCGTTTCAGGCGGCCGCCATTCCATCGGCCGCGACAACGGGATGACCATTCGGGTCAGGAGCGGATGATGGGCCAGACGCTGCACTCGCACTTGGAACCGGTCTGCCTTCGGCAGCGGCTCGCTCGCGGGATCGGGTTTTCCGCCTGGGGACTTCTGGTCGGCTCGGCACTCGCCGCCGTGATCGCCCTCGGGACCTGGGCGTCGGTCGCGGCCTTCCCGCTGTGGCTGGCCCCCGCGCTCGCGCTCGGCGGTGCCGCCGCGGGCTTCGTGATCGGCTTCGTCTGGCGGAAGGAACTCCACGACGCCGCGGCCGCCATCGACAGCCACTACGCCCTCAAGGACCGGGCCGCCACGGCTCTCGAGTTCCAGGGCCGCCGCGACGTCACACCAGCGCAGCAGCTCGCCTTCGACGACGCCCTGACGCATATGTCCCGCGTGAAGGCGAACGAGGTGGTCCCCTTCCGCATGCCGCGGGTCCTGCCGTACGCCCTCGGGTCGGTCGCGGTGATGGCCGCCGTCGTGGTTCTGGCGGTCCTGAATGCCCCGGCGGAGGCCAGCATTCCGGAGCCGCTCGACGTCGTGGTCGCTCAGGCGGACCGGATTGCGGAAGAAGTGAAGGAGCTCGAGGAGTTCGCCCAGAAGGAGCAGGACCCCGAAGTGGAAAAGCTCGTGCAGGAGCTGAAAGAGGCCCTGCAGGAACTGAAGGAGCCGGGGACCGATATCCGGGAGGCGATGGCCAAGCTCTCCGAGATGCAGGCCGCCCTCCAGGCGGAACAGGCGAAGCACAACGTCGCCGCAGTTGACGCCAACATGAAGGCGGCCGGCGAAGCGCTCGCTCTCGCCGAGCCCCTGGCCGAAGCGGGCCAGGCGCTGGCGGCGGGGGACTATGACAAGGCGGCCCAGAAGCTCGAAGAGCTGACCGATCCGCAGCTCGACCGGCAGACCGAGAAGGCGGTGAAGGAGAAGTTGGAAGCGGTCGCCAAAAAGGCCGGGAGCGACGGGCAGAACTCGCTCAGCAAGGCGACCGGCGAGATGTCGCAGGGCCTCGGCGAGAAGGGGGGCCAGTTCTCGGAAGGAAGCAAGAAGCTTGCTGGCGAAGCCAAGAAGCAGAGCAAGCGGAAGAAGCTGACCGACCTCCTGATGAAGCAGTGTAACTGCCTCGGCGAGTGCAAGAGCGAGTGCGAGGGGAGCTGCAAGTCGACCGCCAAGTCCAGCAGCAAGGGGAAGGGCGGCAAGAACTGGGGTCTCGCCGCCAGCGGCAACGAGGCGGGCGAGCAGACCGCCGCCCTCGGCACGAAGCCGCAGGACAAGCTCAAGGGGCAGCAGTCGGAGGATGGCGACGTCGAGACCGAGACGACGCACTCGCCCGAAGGGGAGCAGCAGGCCCAGCGGCAGTATCGCGAGAACCACGCCAAGTATCAGAAGATGGCCGAATCGGTCCTCGACAACGAGCCGATTCCGCTCGGGCACCGGCAGACGATCCGCAAGTACTTCGAGTCGATCCGCCCCAATGACGCGGCGACGGACGAAGTCGAGCGCCGCACCGCTCCGGCCGCGAACTGACCTCCCGTCCGCGGCCGCGGCGCGGCTCGCCTGCGAACGCCCGGCAGTCCGGTGGCGGCGGCCGGGAATCAACGGCTCCGCACCTGCGTCACGACTCCCATGAAGTGATCGGGATCGTGCGGGCTCAGCGGGATTCGAGTCACGGAGAGGGTCGGCGAGATCACCGTCAGGACCTCGCTGGTCGTGGACGTGAGGAACGTCTTGATTTCCGCGGCGCTGGGGAACCCGGGATCCCCCTGGGCGAGGGGCAGTAGTCCCCGTTCCGGCGTGAACTGCATCCGCGGGCGGCCGGTCTCGTCAGTCAGCCAGATGACGACGTGCTGGTTGGACGCGGCCGGCAGGTGGTCGCGGAGGATCTTCTCCAGGTCGCATTCGATCGCGACCCCGCCGACTTCGCTCCGCCGGTTCTCGTCATAGACCCCGATCCCCGCCACGAGGCATCGTCCGACCGGCTCCTTGCCCGCCGCGGGAGTCCCTTCGGCCGCGGACGGCTCGACCGACGTCATCCGGCCCGGCATCCCGACATAGACGTCCCGGCGGGCGAGTTCCGAGATCGCCGGGAGGTGTCGGCCGAAGAACTCCCGCAGATCGCTCTGCAGGGCGACGGGCCGCGCCAGCGGGTTCTCGGCGCGGACGGGACGTCCCTTCGCGGCCGGCTCCTCGATCCAGTACGTGACCGCCATGTAGCTCGGATTGGCGTCGATCAGCCCCCGGTAGATCCGCGTGAGCCGCTGCGTCCACTGGGCTTCCGCTTTCGCATCCTTCTGCTGGCGGGCTTCCAGCAGGTCCTGCACCAGCGGGACCGTCGACATGAAGCGGACGTTGTCGCGGAGGGCGTGGATCTCGTGCGTCAGGCGGGCTTCCAGTTCCCGCGTGTCGTCCGCCAGCACCTGCAGCCGCAGCTGGCGCTCGGCCAGCCGCTTCTGGTATGCGTCGGCCGATCCGAGGGAGATCAGCACCGCCAGGAGGACCGTGAAGAAGGCGATCACGGAGGAGAGGACGCGGTGGCGGCCGATCCAGCGGTGCAGGCGTTTGAACGTCGGCTCCTCGGCGGCGGAGATCGGCTGGTCGGCCATCCACCGCTGCACGTCGTCCGAGAGAGCGGAGACCGAGGCGTAGCGCTGGCGGCGATCGCGGGACATCGCCTTGAGGCAGATCGCCTCGAGCGACGGCGAGACCTGGGGGTTGAGCTTCCGCGGGGGCGCGGTCCGCGGGTCGGCGATCGCGTCCAGAAGGGCCGCGATCCGGTTGTCGCCGGGCAGGGACTGGTGGCTCATCTCATGCGGGGCGTACCCGGTCAGGATGGCGAACAGGATCGCTCCCAGGCCGTAGATGTCGGTCAGTTCGTCGATCTCGTCCACCCGCCCGGACGCCTGCTCGGGCGACATGTACATAGGGGTCCCCATGACCTGGCCCGCCAGCGTGACGTCGAGGCTGTCGAGGCCCTGCCCGGAATGACCGGACGCCAGGTAGCGGTCCGGATCCTCCATCCCCAGGACCTTGGCCAGCCCCCAGTCCAGGACGACCACCTGCCCGAAGTGGTCGAGCGCGATGTTCTGGGGCTTCAGGTCGCGGTGGATGACCTTGTGGGAATGGGCGTAGGCCACCGCCTGGCAGACGCTGACGAAGGCGACCAGCAGGCGGTGGAAGTCGAGCGGGTTCTCCGTGCTTCCTTCGCGGCGGTCGTGGTATTCGCGGATCGCGTCGTCCAGCGTCTGGTTGCCGAGGAACCGCATCACGTAGAACAGCCGTCCGTCCCCCTCGTTCTCCCCCAGGACGTGGAGGGGGACGATGCTGGGATGGTCCAGCCGGCCGGTGATCTCCGCCTCCCGCCGGAAGCGGGCGGTGACGACCGAGTGGGCGCCGCCCGGACTCGCGATCTCCTTGAGGGCCACGTAGCGGTTGAGGCTGGTGTCGATCGCCAGCCAGACGGTCCCCAGCCCTCCCTGCCCCAGCTTGCGCAGCAGCCGGAACTGGGTCTTGAACGTGCGGACTTCTTCTCCCACGACCTCCTTGGGGATCAGCGAGAGCCCCAGGACCTTCGCCACGCCCCCCGTCGGGTCGATCCGGTCGAGCAGGGTCGAGGTCCGCCGGGCCACCGTCGAGACGACGCGGTCGCCGCTCCCCCGCTGCGCGTCGGCGCTGAAGAACCGCTGGCTCTCCTGTTCGGCCTGGGCCAGGGCCTCCTCGCTGCACGCCTTCTGCTCCAGGAGAAAGTCCCGCAGCGGCCGCCGGCCGAAGGGTGTCCAGCGTTTGAGGACGCCGCGAAGCGTCCGGCCGCTGACGGCGTTCGTCCGCATCAGGAAGGCCGCCAGGACGAAGTCCCGCTCCGGCTTGGAGGCGCCCCCCGGGGCGAGATTCAGGAGCTCCGACAGCTCCTCGTCGGTCAGGGCCCGGGACGCCGACGAGATCGGCAGCTCCCGCGCTCCCCCCTCCTGCGGGATCAGGGTCGGGCTCGTCCCGACCGGCCCGGCATGGTGATCGCTCGTCACGGGACCTTTTGCGGAATTCTCAGCCATGGACTGGTTGAACGGCTTGAGTCAGGAAGCGGCCAGGGCGGCGGTGGCATCGGGCGGCGTGCAGACGATGCGGTTCCGTCCGGCCCGTTTCGCGGAATAGAGGGCTTGATCGGCGCGGTGGATCACCGCGATCAGCGAGTCGCCGGGGCCGTCCCGGCCGGCGCACCCTCCGCTGACCGTCACATGCGGAGAGAGTCCCGAGGTCGGATGCGGGAGCCTCCGCTCGCGGATCCGCGCCTGGATGGACCGGGCGATCTCCTCCGCTTCGTGGAGGCTGCGGCCGGGAAGGATGAGGGCGAATTCCTCGCCTCCGAATCGCGCCACGGACAGCGGGCTTCCGAGCGTCGACTCGTTGAGAATGGAGGCGATGACCCGCAGGCACTGGTCCCCCGCCGGATGGCCGCATGAATCGTTGTAGAGCTTGAAGCAGTCGACATCGAACAGGATCAGGCTGAACGGGAGGTTCTCGTCCAGGCAGAGCCTCCATTCGCGGGACGCCACCTGCTCGAAGGCGCGGCGGTTGAAGAGTCCCGTCAGTTCGTCGACGGAGGCGAGCCGCTCCAGCCGGGTGTTGAGGATCTCCAGGTCGCCGTTGAGCTCCTTGAGCCGCTGGGCGGAGGCGATGGCGAGGGCCTCGGCCTGCTTCTTGATCGTGACGTCGTCATGCGTCACCAGGATCCAGAGACGCGACGCGAACTCGCAGGCGAAGCCGCGGATCTCGTAGGTCGACGGACAGGCGGCCGTCCCGGCGGTGTATTCCACCTGGAACTCCGCAGAGGTGCGCTCGAGGACGTGCTGCAGTCCGCGGCCGATCTCTACCAGCGGGAGGATCGCCGACGGCTGGGCGCGTTCGACCGAGCGGAGGACGTTCACCCCCTGGGCGAGGGCCAGGGTGTCCGGGAAGCCGGAGAGGAGGAAGCGGTCCCAGGCGGCGTTCCGCGCAACGATGGTCCCTTGGTCATCGAGGATCGCCAGCCCCACCTGGAGCGTGTCGAAGATCGCCTGATAGAGCCACGGCGGCACCTCGCCGGAGGGTTCGGTCGGAGCACCCGGCAACAGGGCCTGAGCATCGACAGGCCGCCGTTGCGCGTCGGCGGAAGCATCTCGCGCAGTCTCGATCATGACGTTCATTCCCCTGGTCCCGGGTTGGCCGTGCGGAACGACTCGCACCGTCCAGTATTGGTTGGACACCCCCGCGGACGGCCCGAAAGTGCGGGCGATGTGGCCAAAACGCCGCGCGCCGGTTGCAAAGTGCAAATTGCAGCACTCGTAGAGCGGCCGGCGGGTGGATTTCCCCGAAAGCCGGGAGGAACTTGTTGACTCCGAATTCTCGCGCTCGTTTAGACGCCGGTTCCCCAAAGCGGACGTCCGTCGTGCCACGATTCCTCGTCGAAGCGCTTCCGGCGGCCAGGGTCTGCGTGGTTTTTCCAGCCCTTGAGCCCAGTGGCCGTGGCACGATGGGTTTGAGCTGGCACAGCCGTGGCGGCGAGGACGCGGTTCGAGACGGCGGGATAAGACATCCGTCTTCCACGTCCCCTCGATTGACTCCACATCCCGGCGGCGGTATCGCTGGAGAGGCGGCAGAGGGCCGCTTGAGGGAGGCTTGTCATCTTTTCCGAATACCTCGCCGATTTCGAGGAGCTGCCCGACCTGCGTCAGCGGGTCCTCCGCGTCCTGGTCGCGCTGCCGTCCGAAGTCCAGCGCGACTTTCTCGACGACTCCCGGTTCCAGATCCTGCTCGAACGCCATGTCCCCGGCCGCGGCTGGACGATGCTGATGCCCGCCCCGGGACCGTTCGACCAGGGGAGCCGCTGCGTCCTGCTCCGCCGGCGGCTCGCGATTTCGCCGGAACCGTTCGCCCTCTACATCATCGCCCACGAGCTGGCGCACGCCTTTCTCCGCAACGGAGGCTGGGGCGAAGTGACCGACCCCGAAGCGGCGGCCGACGCCCTGGCGGCCCACTGGGGCTTCGAAAAGCCGTAGCGGCGTTTCCGGCGGGCGGCTCTCCAGTCCTCTATCGGCCGGATGAGGATTGAGGGCGTCTTGTTAAACACCAAGACACCAAGGCTGAGCCCTGGGGAAATCCCACCTTGGTGCTCTTGGTGACGTCTTTGTGCCTTGGTGTTTAATCCTCTTTCATCAAGCCCGGATCCCGGAAGGAGAGACGCCGCTGCGGCCCGGCAGGACGTAGGGGAGCTTGTCCGGCCAGATCCGGTCTTCGCCGCGGGACCAGATCGCGACCCAGTCCTTCCAGGCGATCTCGGTCTCGTCGAAGATCGCTTCCCGGCGGGTGAGGATCGGCCACGCGGGGTGCCCGTCGGACGACTCCTGCTGCGGGAGGAGCACCTCTTCCTCGGAGAGAATCGCGTAGGTCGCCGTCCGTTCGAAATGCTCCTGGTTGTGGACGACCAGCCCGTGCGGCGTGAACTCCTTCCAGCCGCCGATCCCGCGGAGGACCGGGTCGAGGTGCTCATGCACCAGCTCCACGCCGGCCAGCTTGTAGAGCCCCGAGAGGGCTGCGTTGAGGCGGTCCCGGTCCTCGGCCCGCAGCGTCGTCAGCCAGCCGGCCGAGACGATCCGGGCACAGAGCCAGTTCCCCAGCTCCTCGAACTCGATGACGAGCGGCTCGCCGGCGTCGTCGCGGCGGCGGTCGAAGGCGATCTCGATCCGGTTCGTGGCGAGGCCGATCGAGCGGATCCGCAGGTCGGCGAAGGTCTCGCCATCTTCCAGACGGAGCAGCTCGCAGAAAGTGCGGTCGACGAAACGGCCGACCGCGGTCTCCACGACTTCGAGACCGTCGCGGTAGTGCTCCACGTTCCGGTCGTGGTTCCGATCGCCGACGACCCGGAGCTCGCCGCGGAGCTTGGAGAAGAGCTTCGGCAGGGTGCCGGAGTGGAAACCGGGACGGAGGAGGGCGGTCATCGTCTCGCCGTGATGGCCGAACCGCGACGGGTGGAGCGAGCTGGGGCGATTGGCGGCGTACAGCCCCCAGTTCCCCTTGAGCTCCCACACCAGGAAGCCGAACACCCCCGGCAGGAGGAACAGGTTCACGGCGGCAAAGACGAGGGCCAGGTTGTAGCCCATCAGCGGGCTCAGGAGGTCCACCATGACCCGCGTCATCACCGGGTAGAACGGAAGCATCATCTTGTGCGTGACGGTCACGACCGGGAAGTGCTTCACCGGGTTGATCTGCGGCTCGATGAGGAGAGTCACGTAGATGCGGACGAGGTACGACACGACCCCCCAGATCATCCCCAGGAGGGCTTTGACGACCACGAACCGCCGCGGATCGCCGGAGCGGAACCGCAGCCATTCGTCGACGACGTAGATCACCTGTTCCAAGCCGCGCATCAGGCGGTGGAAGTTGTCCATGATCCAGTAGAACGTCGCCGCGAAGACCCGCATCCGGAGCTCATGCCACGCCCGGACGAAGAGGTCGGTCAGCCACTCCTCGAAGTAGCGGCCGATCGGGGAGTTCAGGAACAGATTCGTCGCCAGGAAGACCTCGAAAATCGTCCGCTGCGACCAGTTGGATTCGGCAACCCAGGCCAGCCCGGTGAAGATCGCGGTGGCGATCGCCGGGCGGAAGACGTAGTTCCGCAGGACGCCGTAGAACTGACTGCGAAGGATCCGCTGCACCACGGGGGCGTTGACGATCTGGCTCGGAAGATCGACCAGCAGCCAGTGGGCAGAGGACCAGACGGCGTGGAGCGCGTTGGTGACCCGCGTCCGGAAGCGTTCGTTCTGCTGCAGAAGCAGCAGGAAGAACCCGAGCGTGAGGAACGCCACGTAGAACAGCGGGCCGTTGCGGTGATGCGCGTGCAGGTGCGTGACGAGCTGGGCTCCGACGCCGGTCACCGCCCCCAGCGGCAGATCGACTTCGAGCGGAGGGGGATCCTGGAACATCCCGACGATGTGCTTGATCGCTTCCAGGGCGACGAAGGCGATCCCGAACGGCAGGGCGATGAACTCCGTCAGGAACCGTCCCACATGCGTCCCGAAGGCGATCGAGCTCAGCCGCTGGGGCAGTCGCAGGTAGATCGGGCCCTTGCGGTACACCTGGTCGAGCCGCTGGCCGAGGCGCTTGTCCGCCTTCAGCAGCTTGTCCCCCAGGAGGGGCTCGAGCGTTCCCGCGACATCGGGGAGCTTGAGGTCGTTCCGCGAGATCGCGTCCCGCAGGTCGCCGATGCCGGCGAACCCCCGCTCGACGATCGAGTCGAGGAGCTCTTCGACGATCTTCTTGCGGGCGATCTGCTCGGGGACGTTCTCCGGGATCAGCCCGACTTCTTCCAGGACGGCGTCGATCGTCGGCCGGATGTCGTTGCGGACCTGCTCTTCCGAGCAGTGGATCTGGTGCTCCAGCAGATGGCGGATCGCCTCGCGTTCCTCGGTCGAGATCTGGAGGCTGCTGACACGCTTCTGCGCGGTCCGCAGGTTCTTGACGCTCAGGACGCCGCGGAGGAGCGTGAGGTTCTGGCGCATCGGCTCGCGGCCGAAGGAGCGGATCCACCGCCACAGGTCGATCCGGTAGACCCCCTTTTCCAGCGACAGGCAGACCTTCTGAAGGTCATACAGGAGCCGGGCCTCGGCGGTGCGGTAGCCGTCGCGGACGTGCTGGAGGAGAGGCGTGAGGGCCGACCGCCACGTGGCGGCCGAGTCCGGGTCGAGGGTGCAGGCGGCCTGGAGCCGCTCGGTGAGACGGCCGAGCTCCGCCGCCGCCCGTTCGCGGGCCTGTTCGGAGACCTCGCCTCCCGTGAGAGCGGCCGCTTCCATCGCGAGAATCGCCGCCTTGACCTGGTTTCCCCGGCGTCCCGCTTCGTCGGCCCGCATCAGGAGCCGGCGGTAGTCCGGATCCGGGGCGGCCGCGTCGGAGGCGGAGACCCGCAGCGGAGCGTGGCGGGGGTGCTGCGGCGGTTCGGGAGAAATGTGGAGCGAGTCCGCCGCACCGGGGGGGCGGGTCGTTTCGAACAGGGTGCCATGCGGGACTTCGCGGCCGATCATCTCGTCGACCGCATCCCAGTCCCGGACCGACGGGAAGAAGGCGGACCGGTCGGCCGGCGCGAAGTACTTGAGCTCCAGCGCGATGGCGACGAACTCGGAGTAGATCTCCTGTTCGGTCATCGGCGGCAGAAGCTGGCCGTCGTGTTCGAGGACCGTGCGGACTTCGCTCCATTCCGCTTCGCCCATCCGCTGCATCCGCCGGGTCACTTCGCTGAGCGGGAGCCGGTCGGATTCGAAGGCGAGTTCGAGATGGGCGTGGACGCGGCCGTGGAAGACGAGCCGCCAAAAAAAATGCAGCCGCTGCGACGTGTCGAGGCGGGCAAAGTTCTCGTTTTCGGTCGGGCGGGGGATGAGGATGACGTGCGGGGGGAGTTCCGCGGCGGGGGAGAGGTCGAGCTCCTGCCGCTCGACGATCATCAGCAGCCGTTCGCGGTCGATCGTGTAGACGTGGCTGTGGGGAACGTGGATGCCGAGGCCGGACATCCGCCGGTCCTGCATGATGACGCGGCGGAGGATCCGCGGTTCGACGAACAGGACCGAGGGGTCGGTATGGTGGACCATCCGCTCGATGCCGGGCATCGACAGTTCGCCGGCGGTCCGGGCTCGGGATTCCGACTCCGAGTGGGGGACGAGACGTTCCATGGATTGAGGGGCGTTCTCCGTCAGATGGGGAGGGGGTCGGGCGGTTGCTTCCTGGCCTGACAGGACTGTCGAAACGACTGGCCGAAGACCGTTCTCTTCGTTTCCCTCCCGATGGGGGAGGGACATCTGATGAACGCATCGTAAGAAAACCCGGATCACCCCCAAAGCCCAGCGTCCCGCTGGACCGGGTGGCCGTGGAGAGATGGGATTGAGCCAGCGTCCCGCTGGACCGGGCTGCCGTGGAGCAATGGGATTGAGCTATGGACGCCGACTCGGCGAGTCCGGTTTCTGAACGAAGGCCGGAAAGCGCGCCCGGCGGACGGGTGTTCTTTGCGCAGTTCGATGCCATTCGCCAGCTGGGTCCAGGGGACACCCTGGCGGCGTGCAGGGGCCGCCCCCTGCCCGCCGGAGGCCTGGCCGTCGGGAGTTGTCTGAAGGAGGGAGTGTCCAGGCGCGGCTCGGTGCGAGATGCCCCCCTCACCTCTGCGCGACCTGCGGGTTCGGGTCTTGAGCAGAGGCTTCCTCGGTGGCACGTCGCGGCGGCGAATGACCGGGCTCGCATTTCGGCGTCGACGTTCGCGAAGGGGGTCGAAGAATTCTCCCCATTGTCAGGTTTCCTCTTTCTCCGCCGGACGCGGGGGCGGCGGAACTTTTGGGGGTTGTTGGCTTCGAGGAGGCAGATCAGGAGGCGGTCGGAGTACCGGCGCCGGATGCCGACGATCTGTCGTCCGAAGTAGACCGGTTCGGGGAGGCCCTGGATCGCGATGGTTCGGGCCTGTTCTTCGAGGCGGAGGGCGTGCTCGTTCGTGGACGGTGCGGCGGGGGTGGAGCGGTGGCCCGATTTCGGGCGGCGGAACTTCTCGGGGTTGTTGGCCCTGAGAAGACAGATCAGGAGCTTGTCGGAGAACCGGCGTTGGAATCCGACGAGTTTCCGGCCGTAGAAGACCGGCTCCGGGACGCCGTTACTTTGGGCGATGGTCCGGGCCTCTTCGTACAGACGGAGCCCGTGCTCCTGGTCGATGGCCGCAAAGGCCTGGCGGTAGGCTTCGGAGACGCGGAGGGCGTTGTAGTGGAGTTCGCGGGAGACGCCGGACCTGGCGGCGGCGATTCGGACGATGCCGTAGGTTCGGTAGGCTCCGAGGAAGGCCTGTTGCTTCTTGGTCAGTGGCTTCGGCACGGCGCGGTTCCTGTCGCGGACGCCGATCCATCGGCACATGCCGGCTTTGCCTGTGCGAGCGCCCCGGAAAAACGGCTCGAGTGTCAGGTTTGCCGATCGACGGGCGTGGTGGGGCGATCATTGCCTGCCGCTGGTCGGCGCGCCGGCTCAGCTCCTCGTCTCTGTGCCTCTGTGTTTCCGTCTTCCGGAAGAGATTTGAAACACAGAGAAACGGAGGACGCAGAGAGGCATCGAGGATTGATCGGCCGCGGGAGCCACCGACGCGGCTCGGCGGGAGCCTCGCCCTCCCGGAGGGAGATGCAAAGGAATACCTCGCCCGGCGCGCCCTATCCGCAGCCGCAACCGCCCGAGCCGCAGCCGCCACCCCCGCCCCCCTTCGGCATTGCCACGAGGCCCTGGGCGGAGACCGGCTGGACCTCGATCACACCGAAGCCCGCCGCGGCCGCCTGCAGTGCCAGCTTCGTGCACTCCGGCCCGCGGTCATTGAGGACGTAGAGAATCAGCTTCGCCCCATCGAGCGTCACTTCGAGATCGATCAGCTGCAGATCGACCTTCCACTCCGCGATCCGCCGCTCCCAGGCGGCGAACTCCCCCTGGAGGGCATTTCGCTGAGCCCGCGCCTTCGCTTCGTCCTCGGCCGAAACGCTGCGGACGATTTCCATCGGGACCGCGTCGTCTCCGTCTTCGGCCCGCCGGCGGACAATGTCGACGACCGTCGCCAGTTCCAGACCGCGGTGCGTCTGCACCACGACCTTCTGCCCGCGGCGAACCGCAAGGTCCTCCGGGAAACGCGACCGCGCAACCTCGGGAATCTGCCCGTAACGGACAAGGGCGATGGTGCGGGGAACCGAAGCGGACGAGAGAGGAGCAATCATGACGGATCGACGCTACCGCGCGGCGGTTCCCGGCCGCAAGCGGGACGCGGTCGGAAACGGAGAGAACGGCGCAGTCGCCAACGCCTGGTGGGGAAAGTCGTCAGGCCCTCATGATGGCGAGCCCGTTGTTGTTGCGCCCCTTCAGGGCTTCGGATCGAGCGCTGCCCAGTTTCCTGGGGCGTTGCCCCAGGCTAGGGTTGTTTCACGCCGTTGGCGTTCTCCCAAGCTCAGCAACGTCCGCAATTAGTTGCCCATCTGGTTATGGGATAACAACTTGCGAATCAGTCCCACGGATACAATCTTGGGATACAGGGAGCAGATCTAGTCCTGGATACAAAAGGGTCCCCACTTGGATAGAGGGTTGCAGGACCACGGAGAGTGGACGAAACGCTGATTTTCCTGAGAGTCCGTTACGATTCCAAATCGCGTGCCAACAACTCGTTTCAGCGGTTTTGTCGTTTGACGTCAGCCATACCCGCGGCCGTTCGAACGCGCCTACGCCTTGGGCCACCTTGGCAGTTTGCCGCCCGGTTTGAAGTCCCGACCGAGGTCGTCGTGAGGTATGGATGCGCTGCCGTCCTCGTAGCGATTGGCGAGCTTCAGGAAGCGAGTCCCGCGAGGCTCGACGATCAGTGTCCCTGACTCGAATGTCACGAAACTCAGACCTAGCAATTCGGCCACGTCAGAAAGTCGGCCGCGCATGCCGGCCGCCGGCATCCCCGTCGCGGACCGGCCGGCCACTTCTTCCAAGAGTCGCATTGCCCCTGCGCCAAGAGTCAGAAGCTCCTGTTTCACTCGTGCCTCCGTAGGCTTCCGATGAGCCCTTAGTTTTGAATGCCCCGGTCACCATCAAACTCCCGCGGCTTGAACTTCGGCGGGCTCAACAAGTCGTCGTCGATCGATGCACTGCCGTCTTGATGCCGCGAGCATCCCTGGAGGAACTCACGCCCACGAGTGAGCAGGACCAAACGTCCGTCCGAAAACTCCACGAACTCACAGTCGACCAGTTTCCCGAGACTGTCTAGGTCAACCTCTTCGTTTGCCAATCTGCGGACCTGTTCAGGGGGAGAGCCGGCTATCTGCAAGAGTTGGAACGCTTCCTTCGCTAACTTGAAGCACTGACTTTGCATCTCTTCACCCGAACGGGCCACGGAATCGCCACCCTTGCGGAGCTACGCAATTCGCGGACCGTTGGGCGAACATCGCCACTTCGCGTTCGCCTACCGGGAGTTGCATCATTCGGGCTTGGCGATTCGCCGCCGCGTGTGAAAGGTCGGCAGCCAGGTCGATCCCCTGCGGGTCCCGATCCACCCTCTTCTGTCGCCTCCGGCCGCAACATGTACACGTGCTGACGGCGGTTCAAATGGCAGCGGCGTTCGGCCGTAAATGGCATCGCTGGTTCGACTAACATCCTCAGTTTGGCGTCGAACACGTAGTGAACCTCCAAGCCAGTAAGGTTATTCCATAGTTGCCGACGCGGCATTCGCCACACCCGCGAATCTGACTTGAGCCCCCCCCCGGGCACGAAGAGCGGCCCACTCATGCGACTGAGGTAGTCCGCGCATATTTGGCACTCCTTCAAGCTCAAGCAGAGACACGACGGTGGGGCGGCTTGCGGGGTACCCCAGTTGCCGCGTTGGTCCATTTCGGCCCCGCCGAACTGCCCCCCAACCAGAAGGACCGTCTCCCTCCCGATTTGACTGAACGAGAAGCCATTCGGCATCGCGTCGAGGGGTTCTCTCAGTGCCGTTCCGAGCACCCCGGCCGTCCTCCAAGCGGTGATGGCGAACTGCAGGTGGAGAAGTGCGAGATAGTTGGCGGCGGTCTTTTCCCAGCGGGTCAGCAGGCGTCGGGCGCGGTTCGTCCACGAGTGCAGCCGTTCCACCACCCACCGTCACGCCCGGCCTCGTCGCCGCACAGGACGCGGAGGCTCGGTCCCCTTCCGAGGGATATGGACGACGTATCCTCGACGGGCCGCCATCTGGCGGATTGTCTGCGCGTCATAGCCCTTGTCCGCGCACAGATGTTGACGACGACGTCGTCGCGGGGGACGGCGAACAGGAAGGCTTTGGAACGTCTCGATCACCAACTTCTGATCGTGCACGTTGGCGCCGGCCACGGCCACTCCCACCGGCACACCCCGGCCATCAGTCAGCACCGAGCGTTTGACCCCCAGTTTCCCGCGATCTGTGGGGTTCTTGGCAGGTGTCAGCCTGTCTGCGGGAACTCCCGGCGACCTCCACTATTGATCGGCTTTCCGCCGTCACCTACATTCGTGTGTATACACACGGTTTCACATGGCCGATCGCTGGGACATGCTCGATGAGACCGAGGGATCGTCTGCCGCATGAACTGAGGGCCGCTTACATGGCTCTCCATCGCTGTTCCAACACTTGCTTTGCCCAGCTGGGCGTGACAGCCGATCAGTTCGTTCTCTTGGCAACTCTTGAGCGAGGGCACGCCCTCACTCAGCGTGATCTGGCCGCTCGCATGCCGTCCGATCCCAGCACCGTTCGGGCGATGCTGGTCCTATTGGAAAAGCGGGGCCTCGTCTCGCGCCAGACACATCCGACAGATGGACGCGCCAGAGCGGTCGCCCTGACAGAGGCGGGCCGACTGAAGTACCGACAGGTCTTCGCGGCCGGCCAGGCCATCAGGGATCAGATGGTGAGCTCCCTGAGCGACGCCGAGACAAGATGCCTTTTGAAGCTGCTGGGGCGCGTCTCCGAATCACTGCTGGCCACCACGATGTCCGTGACGGCCGAGTCAACCGCAAAGAGGAAGTGACGGCTTTTCATGCACAAGCTGATCATCATGTGCGGCCTGCTTCTGTGCGCCGATGCGGCGCTTCCAGCACAGGACCGCAGCGACAGCGACCGCAGCTCTCAAGACCAGCCGTCAGGCAATCGTTCTGGCGAACAGGCCGATCGGCCGCGCCGTGGCGGCCCGGGCGGCATTGGCCGGCCCATTGATCTCGGCCCCGATGACAAGCAGATCTTTGCCGATCCCCCCGCGAGCATCATCACCCTCCGGGAGAATGCGCCACGCGGCCAACTGGAAATGATCGAGTACGACTCCAAGACAGTCGGCGCGACGCGGAAGATGAATGTCTACACGCCTCCAGGCTACTCAACGGAGAAGACGTATCCCGTGCTCTACCTGCTGCACGGGATCGGCGGCGATGAGACCGAATGGCAGCGATTCGCCTCTCCCGACAAGCTCCTGGACAATCTGATTAACGATGGCAGGGCAGTACCGATGATCGTCGTCATGCCCAACGGACGGGCGCAGAAGAACGATCGTGCCGTCGGCAATGTCTTTGAGTCGGCTCCAGCGTTCGCGACGTTCGAGCGGGATTTGCTGGACGATGTCATTCCCGCGATCGAGGCTCGGTACTCCGTCCATGACGATCGCCAGCACCGGGCCCTGGCCGGGCTCTCGATGGGGGGAGGTCAGTCCCTGAACTTTGGTCTCACGCACCTCGACACCTTCGCCTGGGTCGGTGGCTTCTCCTCCGCCCCCAACACCAAGTTGCCCGAGGAGCTGATCCCCGATCCAGCCAGGAGCAAAGAGCAACTCAAGCTCTTATGGCTTTCCTGTGGAAACAAAGACGGCCTCATCAACTTCAGCCAGCGGATGCAACGGTACCTGAAGCAGAAAGGGATCCCGCACGTCTGGAATGTGGACGGACACGGTCACGACGCGACGCACTGGCGAAACAACCTCTACCACTTTGCACAGCTGCTGTTTAACGACGAGGCCGCGAAAGTCGCTACCGCTCGGTCTTCCGAGGCCGTGACGCGTCCGCTTGGGAATCCGGCTCCGCCATCGTCGGAAGCCAATCATTCGCCGGTCGCTGTTCCCGAGGGGATGGCCAACGACTTTCGACCTGCGTCGACGAACCAGCCGGGGCGAGAGTATCCGCAGGTCAATTCACAGGGGCGGATCAAGTTTCGAATCGTTGCGCCGGAGGCGAAGTCCGTCGGCGTCACGTTTCGCGAGAGCTCGGAATTCGTCAAAGGGGAGGACGGCGCTTGGATCGGGTACTCACGCCCGCTCGATGAAGGCTTTCATTACTACTCGATCAAGATCGACGGCGCAGAAGTGCCGGATCCCAATAGCATGATGTTCTTTGGGGCCAATCGCTGGGGGAGCGGTGTGGAAGTCCCTGCCCAGGATCGCGACTTCTACGCAGTGAAGACGGTTCCTCATGGCCAGATTCGGGAAGTCCTGTTCCACTCGAAGAGTACCGACACGCACCGCCGCGCATTCGTCTACACGCCCCCCGGCTACGACGAGCAAACCGAGAGCCGTTACCCGGTTCTGTATCTGCAGCACGGTTATGGCGAGAACGAGTACGGATGGAGCGTCCAAGGGCATGCCGGACTGATCATGGACAACCTGATCGCCGAAAAGAGAACCAAGCCGTTCCTCATCGTAATGACCTATGGCATGACGAACGACGCCCGTCCTGGCGGTCTACGTGACTTCGACATCCGTCCTTTTCAGACCGTGCTCTGTGACGAGTTGATTCCGTACATCGACACCCACTTTCGCACGATTGCCGATCAGCCGCACCGCGCCATGGCCGGCCTGTCGATGGGAAGCATGGAAACGAAGTCGATCACGCTCAAAAAGCTCGACACCTTCTCTCACATCGGCCTCTTCAGCGGAGCGACCATTTCGCCGGGTGACCTTGAGGACTTGGAGGCATTCAAAAAGGAACATCGGTTGGTGTTTGTCAGCTACGGCGGCCACGAGCTGGGCGGCGGAGGCCCACGTCGAGGGGGGGACCCGCAGGCGAGCGTAGACGCATTGAAGAGCGCCGGTATCAACGCCCATTTCTACGTCTCTCCAAGAACTGGCCATGAATGGCAATCCTGGCGTCGCAGCCTACGGGAGTTCGCACCGCTGCTCTTTCAGGAGGCCTCCGGCGAGTGGCACGCTCAGTTCGAGACCCCTGTTGGGCTGCAGTCCTACCACTTTGATCTTGTCTTTAAGAAGGGGGCATGGTCGGCCACCGCAGTAGTCGTTTCGGGCAACGACGTGCGCGATGTCCGCTTCTCCGATGTATCGATCGATGGGGATACGGTCACGTTCGTCGAGTCGCGACAGCTCCAGGGCCGCGAGATCCGCATCGACTACAGGGGCGAGGTGTCCGGCAATCAGATCGCGATGGTCCGCAAGGTGGGAAATTTCGGCTCCACAGAAGCCATAGCCATCCGCCAGCCACCCCAGAAGTCAACCCGTCCCAATTCCGAGCTCCGAACCGATCCTGCACCGGTCGTCGAGGTCAAGATCGACCGGGTGATCAAGGACGCATTCCAAGAGGCCTTCCGCATCGGGTTGGCGGGTGATCTTCCCACTGGCTACTCCGACAACGACCTCACCCTGGCAACAACCCACTTCGGCGCGATAACGCCAGAGAATTGCATGAAGCCGGAGCCAATCCATCCCGAAGAAAACCGCTGGCGGTTTGAACGGCCAGACTCCCTCGTCGAGTGGGCCGAACGTAACAAGCTGTCTATCCACGGCCACACACTGGTCTGGCACGCCCAAACGCCGGACTGGTTCTTTGCCGATGCTGACAAGGCCGTTGTTACGCAGCGTCTGAAAGACCACATTCTCACGCTCGTCGGCCGTTACAAAGGAAAGATCCAGAGCTGGGACGTCGTCAACGAAGCGATCATTGACGAGGGCAACAGGGAGACCGCCTCCACTGAAGCCCTGCGTCGCTCGAAGTGGCTGCAATCTCTTGGCCCGGACTACCTGACGCTTGCCTTCCAGTTCGCCCACGAAGCGGACCCGGACGCGACCCTCTACTACAACGACTACAACATTGAATCGGGACCAAAGCATGCCAGCTCGGTCGTCCTGCTCAAACGCCTGCTCAGCGAGAAGGCTCCGGTGCATGCCGTCGGTATTCAGGGACACTGGCGGTCTGGCAACGTCCCGTTCGAAGACATCGACCGGGCGATTTCCGACTACGCCTCTCTGGGACTGAAAGTCAGCATTACGGAACTCGACGTCACGATTCGCGGAGCCTCCGGCGGACAGTTCGAAGGAGGAGTCGGGCAACGAGGCCGCTCCGCCGGTGCCCCCGCCTCGTCGGAAGACCTCACGCAGCAGGCCAGCGACTATGCAAAACTCTTCGCGATCTTCGCGAAGCACAAGGACGTCATCGAGCGCGTCACTTTCTGGGGACTGCACGATCGCCGCACCTGGCGCGCAGGGCAACATCCCTTGATCCTGAGCGCCGACGGCCGGCCCAAGCCCGCCTACGCAGCCATCGTGAATATTCCCTCTCGCGGCACGGCCGAGCCCTGAGGTTGCCCTTGTCTCCGCGCGAAGGACCTCGGAGGCCGCCCGAAAGCCCGCCTCAACGCGTATAGGCGATCAGGCCAGCCTGAGTTCCCTCGCTTACCTCGTGCGCATCAAAAATGGGCCGCATCGGTTCGAACCGCTGGGCACTCCTAATCCGCTATCGATCTGGCGATTCTGGCCAGCGCGGGCCGTCTGAAGAAAGTACTCGGGATCCGGCGACCGGAGGCGATGCGCAAGCCGACAGTGCTGGAAGAGAGAGGAGCGGACACCCTCAGTCGTCAGCAATTTTGGGAACTCGCAACTCTCTGTAGGAGGACGGGATGACGGTGGCGTGGGCCAATCCGTCGCTGTCACTCAGGATCGAGCAAGTGGTAAAACATTCTTGCCGCCTGGCCAATGACGTGCTGTCGCTCCGTAGAGGTTCGCGCAACGGAGACCTTTACCGCTACGTCCTTTTCGTCGTCTTTCTCCGGGCCCTCAGATTGGATACCGAATGGAACTTTCGGAATGACCTGGACAGGCTGTCGTCGAAGCAGTTTCTGAAGGGAGATCGCGGGATGTGTGCCCACGAACAGATGTTCGCTCGCGATCACGAGCACACAGTCAGAGGCCACAATGCCGAAGAACATGCCTACAACGAGGCAAAGTTCGGCCATCGGAAGGGAGTGCCCTAACCCTCTCAACGTCATTCCAAGCCCGCCTGAGCAAATTGGTTGTTCAAGTTCTGAAGATAGGGCGGTCGCCCCTCTGCCGTAAGACTCGAAACAGCGCCTTCATTCGGTATTTATCCGCCCCACCTCTCCCTTCCTCGGAGGCCGACTAGCATTGCGTGCGATATGGAATCGCGGGTCCTTGCCGGAGGGAAACGTGTTTCCGCCTTCGCCGGCGGGGTGAGGGACACGTAGGTGGTTACACGTCTTTTGCGACTCATACGCCATTCACTTTCTTGGGGGCACTGTCAGGCCCGGTGTCGGCGACCCGAACAAAGAACGTTACGGCAGCGACAACCGCGATCCCGGACAGGAACAAGAAGCCGTAGTCGTATCCTCCGGCATCGACGATCAGGCCGGTCAGATAGTTGCTCGCCGCCGCTCCAAGGCCGATGGCAGTCGCCACCATCCCCTGCGCGAAGTTGAACCGGCCGGTCCCTCGTGTCAGGTCCGCCATCATGAGCACCGAGACGACGCCGAAAATGCCGGCCCCGACCCCGTCCAAGATTTGATTCGCGATGAGCAGCGGTGTGGCGTCGGTCAGCGTGTAGATCAGGCCCCGGATGGGAAGGATTGCGAATCCCAGAAGGAATACCCGTCGGCGGGAGAGAGTCGCCTTCACACTCGCCAGCAGTGCGACAGGAACCATCGTCACCTGAGCGACGATGATGCACACCGCCATCAGAGTCGCCGCGCTCTCCGGCGACTTGTGACCAACCTTCTGGCCTACCAGGGGGAGCATGGCCGCGTTGGCGAAATGAAAGAGCACCACTGCGACAGTGAACCAGAGGATTCGGGAGTCGGTCAAAAGTCGTCGAAGCGGGACGATTGCGCAGTGGCCGTCGGGACTGTCGGCCCCGCGGGCGAGTTGATGGTCGAGGTCCCTCTCTCGAATCTGAAGCACGCTGATCGCACTGGCGATCGCCATGACCGCGACGCCGTAGAAGATCCCCATCGATCCGCAGCACCAGTTGGCCGCGGCGGCCATGACAGCCGACGCCACATTCCCCGCGTGAAAGCAGGCTTCGTTTCGTCCGAGTCGTGACGCGAGCTGCTCGCGACCGACCAGCCCCAGGCTGATCGCCGCCAGTGCGGGAGGGATCACCGCCACGGTCACACCGGTGAGTATCTGAAGGCTGTAGACCGCAGTCCGGGAGCCTGCGGAGTAGAGCGAGACGGACGCCAGGGCGACAACGAGCGCCGCCGCGGCGACGGCCAGCCGCTTTCGCCGCGTGCTGTCGATCCAGAGGCCGACCAATGTCTGGGTCGCGACTGTTCCGACGAGGAGCATCGCCAGCGCGAGCCCCGCCTCGGATGAAGACCATCCCCGGCGGCTCGTCAGATCGATGACGAGAAACGGGCCCAGTCCATCCGCAACGTCCGCGAGAAAGAACGCCGTCACGTCGAGAGCCCGATCGCTCCAGCGTCTCCCACCAATCGCCGTCACTGGAACGGACGGGGGACAGTCCGACAAGATCTCCGACATGATCCAACTCCCGGTCAACGGTGAGAGAAGGGAGAGGACGGCCTACGACCTGAAGACGAAGAACACGGCGCCGCACAGGCAAAGTCCTGCCCACGCGAAGTTCCAGTTGACCGGCCGATTCATGTAGTACACCGAGAATGGGACGAACACGGACAACGTGACCACCTCCTGCAGGATCTTGAGCTGCCCGAGGCTCAGTCGGTGGGCATCGCCGTAGCGGTTCGCGGGAACCTGCACGAGATACTCGAAGAAGGCGATCAGCCAGCTCACAAGAACCGCGACATACCACGGGCGATCGGCCAGATCCTTCAGGTGGCCATACCAGGCAAAGGTCATGAATACGTTGGAAATCGCCAACAATGTGACGACGGTTGGAATCACCAGTGGAGACATGGCGTGGTTCGCAAGACAGGCCGCGGGATCGGAATACCCCAAGGTTGGCCGCGAACCTTAAACGGTGATGAGAGCGACCGTCGTGACGAACACCCGTCGAGCGATCAAGTCATTGCGGAGGTTGGAAGGAGGACCGTCACCGTGGTCCCGTTTCCCGGCGTCGACTGGAGGGCGACTGTTCCTCCATGGGCCTCGACAATCTCCCTCACGATGCTGAGGCCCAGACCGGTCCCCGTCTCCCCATGCTGCGTTCGGGCCGAATCGCCGCGAGTGAAGCGGTCGAACACGGTCGCCTGACTCGCGAGAGGGATACCCGGGCCGCGATCCTCAACCGTCAGGGTAACCTTGACGGAGCTGTCCTCACATGGCCGCGGCTCGACGGAGACCAGGACCTCTCCTCCCAGATGGTTGTAGCGGATGGCGTTGGTCAGCAGATTCGTCACCACCTGTCCGAGCTGTCCCGCATCTCCGAGCGACCGACTGGGGGCAAGTTTTGTGCTGACTCGGACCTTTCGCTCCTGTGCCAGTGGCCTCAGGAGGTCCACGACGTCACGCGTGATCTGAGCCAGGTCGAGCGGGTCGCGTCGTGCCAGTAGCTGGCCACCGTCGGCTCGACTCAACAGCAGCAGGTCGTCGACTAACCTCTTCATGCGTCTCGCCGCATCCCGGCACGTTCCGAGGGCGCCCTGGTAGTCTTCGGATGCCCGTTCCCGAGATAGTGCGTGTTCCGCCTGCGCGAGGATCACCGCGACCGGAGTCCGGAGTTCATGAGAGGCGTCGGCCGTGAAGCGGGACTGCCGATCAAAGGCCTGCTCCAGCCTCAGAAGCATGGCGTTAAAGACCGTCGCAAGCTGACCGACTTCGATGATTGTCGACTCAGCGGGAAGACGTTCCTTGAGGTTTCGATCGGAAACCCGCTTTGCCGATACGGCCATGCGACGCAATGGAGTCGAGATCCGGTCGGCGAGCCAGACGGCAGCGATTGCTCCGATCACCAGTGCGACCATCGCGCCGGTTGCCAGCCGCACGGCCAGCCGCCCTAGATCGTCAGACTCCTTTGCCAAGGGGCGCCCGATCCGGAGTTGTCCGCCATCAGGCGTTGCGACAACGATGTCGAGCCGAGGGCCGCTGACCTGCGTCTCGAAGGGATGGGGCCCTTCCCGCTTTGGTCGCCGATCGAGTGGACCGATTCCAGCGGGAACGTTTCCCTTCTCAACGACCTTCACTCCTGCCGAGTTCCACAGAGCGAAGAATGCCTGATCCCGCGGAGCCGGTCCGAATCGATGGAAGTACGTTTCCGGAATTCGGAGAGATGTCGGTGCGGTCCCTTCATTCAGCTCGCGAACCAGGATCTCGGCCGCTGCCAGAAGGTCGGCTTCTGCCTGATGATGCACTGCCCTGGACATCATCCAGTAGATCGCCCCGGCGAACGTGGCGACAACGGCGGCCAGAAGGCCCACATGCGATGCGGTCAGCACACTGCGGAGCGTCCATGCGCGGTGCGACGGCCAATCCGCAGCCGGGTTCGGGGACGCTGCGGAGGATGGGGGCGTTTCGGCTTCCGGTTTATTCGGGGATGACATAACCCTGGCCCCGTCGCGTCTCAATGGTGTCTGGTCCGAGCTTCTTGCGGAGATAAGAGACGTAGACATCGAGAAGATTCGACGCCGCCTCGTCATTCTCGTCAAAGAGGTGGTCATACAGCTCGGAGCGGCTGACCACTTTTCCACGGTGAAGCGCGAGATACTGGAACAGTCCGTACTCCCTCGCCGTCAGCGGAATTTCCTCACCACTTCGGCTGACCGTCTGCGAACGCATGTCGAGAAGCAGGTCGCCAATCGTGACTGTCGATTTCGTTCGGCCCGCGGCGCGTCGGATCAGGGCTCGCAATCGAGCCAGCAGTTCCACACGCTCGAATGGCTTGGACAGAAAGTCGTCCCCGCCGAGATCGAGACCGAGGACCCGATCCGAGAGGGAGTCACGTGCCGAAAGAATCAACACAGGCGTGTGGTGCGTTTCCCGAAGTTGTTCGAGGAGCTTCCAGCCATCGATTTTGGGAAGCATGATGTCCAGAACGATGGCGTCATAAGGCCAGGACTGGGCCTTCGCGAGTCCATCGGCACCATCTGGCGCGACGTCAACCGCGTAGCCGTCGTCCTCCAGCATGCCGATCAGCAGCCGCCGGAGTTCCGGTTGATCCTCGATGACCAGAAGACGCATCGAACTCTGCTCTAGGGGTTCGTAAGTCGAGAGAACAGAGGCGCGACCGAATGGCCGCGCCTCCTGGCAGCGTATCCTAGGAAGCACCTTTCTCCAGCAGCTTTCGCAGGTCGCGAAGCTCCCGAAGAATCTCGTCTTGAGTTCGCTGCAGGTCGTCGAAATCACGGGGCCGTGAGCTTTCCTGCAGCGGCTCCCTCCGTGGCCCACCTGGGCCTCCCGGCTTCGGCGGATGCCGTTCGATGGCCGTTCCCGTGGCAACGACTTCGATTCGATCCGCATGCAGATGCACGTCCCCCTTCGGCGTGATGTGCTTCCGTCCGTCGATTCGCACGAGCTCGCCCGGCTTGACGATCGCCTCCAGCTCTGCACCGAGATGCGGAGGAAACTTCACTTCCGTGCCGTCCTTCAGCCGGAACCCGTCGACATCACCGTGTGGATTGGTCACCAGTTCAGCGACGGCTCCCTGCGCCTGCATTGGCACTTCCTGGCCAGGCTTTCCCTTCGGGCCCGGCTTTCCCTTGGGACCCCGAGGCGGGTGGTCGACCTCAATCACTCTCCCTTCCCGCTCGATCCTGCGAGCCTCAAGAACCGTCTCGCCCCGCGGCCGCGTGACGCGCTCGGCCTGAATGGCGACCTCGTCACCCACTTTCGCGAGCCTGGTGACCTCCCTGCCGATGTGTGGAGGAAAGCGGACATCGACCCCTCCCTCCAGTGTCACGCCGTCGATGTCGTCATGGTCATTTTTCAGAAACTGTCGAACGGTCCCTCGAATCACTTTGTGCTCCTCAGATTGATCTTCTTGAACGGGGGGCTCGGCTTGTGTTACTCGGGATGCGAGCCCAAAGGGCAAAACAACGCTGCCCAAAGCTACCGCTGATGCCGCGCCCCAGAATTTGAGTCGACTCAGGTGCATGGTGACTTCTCTCTCTCAGACCGGAACGGTTGGGATCGACTGATCCGTGAGTCCCCGCCCAGTGACGGAGAAGAATCTAAGAGCCGTGGATTAAACGGAGGTGAGAAGCTGCGGCGGGCAACATCGGGATGCCGAAGGTGGATCGCTGCTTCGGTCGACTGGGGCGTGTCCGTCTGCCTCTGAGCTAGCCACCGGAGGCAATGGGCAGGGGGCGAGTTTTTAGTCAACGGGTGACCATCCGATCGCCACAGATTGCGCGAGAGCCTCCTCCGCGTCAGGTGCGAATCGTCCTTCCCTGCAAAATGCTTGGCCGCAGAGATGAAGAAACTGTAACTCCCGCGAGGTTCGCTTCGTGCAGTCCGAAATGGAGCGTCTCTTCATTGGGCAGATTCTAGGGGAAGTTTGGATGGTGGATGGCACAGCTGAAGCTTCGTCGAAAGTGCATGCACCGTTGCGTGCTGGCGCGACGTCACCGTTGCAGCTCATCCGGATCGTAAAGCGTTTCCGGCAAGGCGACTCGGCGATCGAAGCGGTTCGTCAGGCGTCTTTGACGGTCAACCGAGGCGAGTTCGTGGCCATCATGGGGGCGAGCGGTTCCGGAAAAAGCACCATGCTGCACGTTGCCGCTGGGTTGACGGCTCCTGACGAAGGCCAAGTGCTCGTCGATTCGACCGATCTTTCAAAGCTTTCAGATTCTCAGTTAACAGGCTTCCGCCGGAGACGCATTGGACTGGTCTTTCAGGCGTTCAACTTGATCCCGTCGCTGACGGCAGAAGACAACGTGATGCTGCCCGCCGTGTCTGAAGGACGGGACCGCGATGTAAATGCAGAAGTCGCGGGGATCTTAGAGCGTCTCGGACTCTCGCAGCGTCGCAAGCATCGGCCCGATGCTTTGAGCGGTGGGGAACAACAGCGTGTGGCGATCGCCAGGGCATTGATCATGAACCCGGCTCTCGTCATGGCGGACGAGCCCACAGGCAGTCTTGATTCCGTCACCGGCCAGTCGATCTGCAGGCTGCTGACGGAACTGCGCGAGGAGCAAGAGCGAACAATCGTCGTCGTAACTCATGAGCCGTCCGTCGCGCGATGGGCTCAACGGGTGGTGGTCATGAAGGATGGCCGGATACTCGGCGAGTTCGCCACTCGCGATTTCCAGACGCCACAAGACTTGGCGGCGCACTATCAAGATGTCGTGAACGCCGACTCTTCCGGCAAATAGTTTCGGCCTGCAAAGGCGACTGCTCCTCGCGGACATCTCCCTTCCTCGCGATTGCTTCGTGCCCCATGACCGTCGCTGAATGTCGTACCGTTCTTCGTCTCACGACGTCTCACCTGTGGCAGCGTCCCGGCCGAATGGTTCTGACTCTGCTCGCTACGATCGCGGCAGCCTGCATCGTTGTGTGGGTTGTCAGCAGCTATGACTCACTGGTCGCCAAGTTTGACGAGTTCAGCGACAACTATCTCGGGCGATACGAGCTACTCGTTCTGACTGCCGACACAGACAGTCCGATTTCACAGGGCGGTTTCGGATCGCCTTCCCGCCCAGTTTCAAAGGATCTGATCGAGTCGCTCCGGAATGACGTCGCAGTGGCGGTCGCGGATCCGGTGTCCCAGGCGCGGGTTCGAGTCACAAAAGTTGGAGCGGTGGCTGACGAACCTGAGAAAGGAGCCGTCAGCGGTGCCAGACGGTTCGGGGGGCGAGGCGGTGGTGGCGGAGGCGGGGGCGGTCGAACGGGTGAACCAACCAGTGGTGAGGACGGAAACGCGGGCACTCCAGGCCCAACGGGTCGTCCGCAGGGTGAGGGGATTCCCGGCTCACTGTCGGGATCCAGCACAAACCCCATTTGGGCCTTGATCCCCGGCATGACTGAGAAGGGAGGAGTTCGATTCACCGGTGGTGGAGCGCCTGGAGGAGCTTTCAACCGCGGTCCCACCCTTGTTGGCACCGACGCTGTCGAAGCCCCTTATACCCTGCTTGAAGGGCGCTGGCTTGATCCTAAGCAGGCCGACGCCTTGGACGCTGTCATCTCCAAGGACGCGGCTTCGCAATTGAAGGTCACGGTTGGCGACGAAGTGAACGTGAGCCCTGGAGGCGGATTCGGTTTCGGGGGCTCGGCCGGAGAGACGGCGAACCTCACCATCGTTGGAATCGTCGAGCAACGGAAGACGCTACCAACGACGCCTGCTATCGTCGGGTTACCTGCAATGCGTGCTGCTCCCGTCATTCGCGGACCGGCGAGCGCCGCTCTCTACGTGCCAGTGAACCTTGCCAGCAAGATTGCGGGAGTCGAGCCGACGTTTGAGTACGTTGGACTGGCATTGAAGAAGGGCTACGGGATCGACGAGTTTCAGCGCAACTGGGCTGGCCGGCTGTCGCAGGCCAAGCCCGCCGCGTATATGCAGTCTCTCGCCGAACTCGACGCTGAGCTGAGCGAGAGCACGACGTCAGACACCGTTCGTTCACAGGCGTATGCCGCGACCGGTATCTCGCTCCTCGCGGCCTTGTTTATCGTCTTCTCCACGTTGAGCATGGGAGTCGATGAGCGGATACGGCAGTTCGCGATCCTCCGCGCAGTGACGCTAACGAAGTGGCAGGTCGCTGCGATGATTGGACTGGAAAGCCTGCTTCTCGGCCTGGTCGGCTGGTGCGGTGGATTGCTCGCTGGATGGGGTCTACTACAGCTCATCGTCAGTTGGAAGCCGGACCTGTTTCCGATCGGAGCATTCCTGGGTTTCTGGTGCGTCTTCCTGTCGGGATTGTGTGCTGTGGGAGGGGCTCTGGCCGCGGCGATCATGCCCGCATGGCGGGCAACTCGGGTTCATCCGCTGGAAGCGATGGCGCCTCAGCCGAAGCTGCCAATGTCTCGTGCTTCCTCATTTGCGTCCGCCGTCGGTCTCGTGCTCGTTGCAGTGAATCCTCTGCTCGTGTTTTGGATTCCGATGGCGGATACCTCTCGATACATGATGTCGGCCGCTGTCGGCTGCACGGCAATGGCGATCGGCTTCATCCTGCTCGCCCCGGCGGTTGTTCTCATCACGGAACGTTTCCTTGGGCCGGTGCTGGCCCGGTTGCTGGGTGTGGCGCCCCAGTTGTTGGCGACTCAACTCTCTACGAACCTCTGGCGAACGCTCGGCACGACGATTGGCCTCACCCTGGGGTTGGGACTGTTTGTCGCGATGCAGACCTGGGGATCCTCGATGCTCGGGCCTTACACGCCAGGTGACTGGGTGCCGGACATGCTGGTGGCACTCTCGCCTTCAGGCCTACCGGACTCCGCGGTCAAAGCCGTTCTGGATGTTCCCGGTGTCGACAGCAACGGTTCACTGCCGTGCGTTGCGGAACAGACGCGATTCGCCACCGATGTCACCGGCGCGAAAGTTCGGGCGACGGCATCTCGACAAGACAATTGTGTGATGGTCGGTGTGGATGCGGACCGCGGAATCGGAGGCGACGACCCCGTGTTTCCGTTCCACTTCGTAAAAGGCAGTGCGAAGGAGGCCGCGGCCAAGCTGAAGGAAGGGCGGTATTGCCTGGTTCCTGACCACTTTGAACGCGAGAGCGGACTCACCATCGGAGGAAAGTTTGGGGTGGTTCCCCCGGAAGCGAAAGACGAGGTCATCGAGTACGAGATTGCTGGCATCGTCTCGATGGACGGCTGGCACTGGATGAGCAAGATCGGTTTGCGAAACCGAGGTGGTGGTCGCTCCGCGGGCCTAATGTTCGCCGACTTTGCGCAAGTGCAGCGGGATTTCGGCATCAAGCGGACCTCCTTGTTCTGGCTCAATACGGATGGAACTGCCACCGAAGAGGAGATCAAGAAGTCGATTCAGTCGATTGCGGAGGCGAATTATGATCCTTCGGCAGTACGACGGGGAGGGTTTGGCGGAGCGGGTGGTTTCGGCGGGATGATGGGAGGTCGCGGAAACGGTGGATCCGCAACGAGTGTGAACATCAGGACTCGGGAAGGGGTTCGAGAGGCGATCCGTGAGAGGGCGGCCGGGATCATTTGGCTGCTGAGCCGTCTTCCTCTTGTAACGCTCTTGGTGACTTCGCTGGGCGTTGTGAACGCCATCGTGTCCTCAGTCCGGGCGAGGAGGTGGGATCTGGGGATCCTGCGGGCCGTGGGTCTGACACGGTCTGGACTCTTCCGGCTCGTTCTCTGCGAAGCGATCCTCGTGGGCTTGGCGGCGTGTCTATTGAGCTTTGGCTTTGGCGTCATGGCGGGCTATTGCGGAACGGGTATCACGCGATACGTCAACATCCGCGGCGGCCTCGTGACACCGCTCATTATCCCGTGGAGCTCAATCGCGGCTGGCTTCGGTTTGACGCTCGCTCTTTGCTTGGCGGCGGCGTTATGGCCAGCAATCCAGGCCGGCCGAACCGAGCCGCTGAAGCTCCTTCAAGCTGGCCGCTCTGCAATGTGATGCGTCACGTGATCTCCCTATCCTGCCGAAATGTGATTCTGCTGTGACTGAGTTTTCGCCTCCAACAAGCGTATGCGTCGTCCAGCGATGGCGTGTCCATGTCTGCATGATCGCAGCGCTTTCGATATCTCTGATCTCGGGCTGCCAAAGACCTACTCCGTCCGGTCCGAAGGTCTTCCCGGTGTCGGGGGAGGTCAGCGTGAATGGTGAGCGGGCAATCGGTGCGCATGTCACGTTTCATCGCGTCGGGGAGACAAATCCGAAGGCGATCACTCCATACGCAGTCGTTGAAGGAGATGGATGGTTCCGGCCGAGCACAATCGATGCCTTCGATGGGGCACCGGCCGGACAGTATGTCGTGACGGTCACTTGGCCAACGATCACGGTGGAAGCTGGTGAAGAAATCGAAGGCCCAGACCGCCTTCAAGGACGATACGCCACCCTCAGGAGTCCTGCAGCTACCGTGACCGTCGTCGAGGGGGAGAACGAGTTTCCGCCATTCGAACTGAAATGATGCGTGTTTCCCATCCTGTTGTCCCCTCACTCTGACCGCCCGAAAGTCGACTCGATGCCATCCTTGACTGATGCCAAGACCAGTTTACCTCGTTCTCGCCAACGCGGCTTTACGTTGATTGAGCTACTCGTCGTGATTGCCGTCATCGGCACTCTCGTGGCGATTCTTCTGCCCGCTGTGCAGCAGGCGCGGGAGGCGGCCCGGCGGTCGCAGTGCTTGAGCAACATGAAGCAGATTGGACTTGCCTTCCACAACTATGAAAGTGCACACGGAGGCTTTCCGGCCTGTCGTTGGACTTTCGGGAGTGCCACGTCCGGCTCAGGGTGGTCCGTGCAGATCCTTCCCTATGTGGATCAAGGAGCGTTGTTCAACAAGTACGACTTTTCAAAGAACTACTACGACACCGAAAACGGTGACGTGGTGAAGTCGCAAGTCCCCGTCTTTCGATGTGCGTCCGCCCCAGACCCGGGGCTCGTTGCGTGTACGAAGGGAGCGACAACGACTCTAACGGGCACATTCGGCGCGGTAGGTGACTACGCTGTCACCCACCTGCTGAACGCCCAGTACCAAGTCAACGGAGCCCAGGCAAAACCTGCGCTTCCCACTGAGAACGCCATCGGCAAGATCTCGGACATCAAGGATGGAACTTCCAACACCGTACTGATTCACGAGCAGGCTGGACGTCCCGACTACTACATTCGCGGGCAGAAGCAGGCAACAACGACTGGCATGACCAATCCTGTCTGGTGGGCTCATTGGGCGTCGTATCGCCACTTCACGTATCAGTCGTACGCGGCCAATGGAACCGCAACTGGATTCGCTTGCACGATCAACTGCAGCAACAGCCAAGGAACCTACGGATTCCACACGGGCGGAGCCCATGTGACACTTTGCGATGGCAGTGCCAAGTTTCTCGGTGAGTCGCTCGATGCGAAGGTCATGTTTGCACTCCTGTCCCGTGAAGGAAACGAGCCAGTCGGCGAGTTCTAAACCGGCATCTTCTCTCCAGCGAAGCGTCGGTGTTCGAGCCCTGAAGAGGCGTCTCGGCCTTTGCTCGCCCCTTACTCTCGGGCCACCTACGATCAGTGTGATTCATTCACACATCCAAGGGGCCGAGCCATGTCGCAGATCGCCGGAAGCATCCTCATCGTCGGGGCGGCTCTCGTTCACATGATGGAGAGGGCTATTCTCTTCCAGCACGACGCCGCAGCAGGACTGGGGAGCAGCATCCGAATGGCCGGCTACTCGATTGCGAAGGTCAACGGATCTGTCGGCAGGCAAGGAATCGGGTCACCGCCGGAGATACGCTACATCGTCTGGGGGCTGGCAGGAGTGGGGGCGGTCCTCCTCCTGGCCGGATTTGTCCTCGACCTCCGCCGTCTGAGAGGGCGGGACAGTTCGAGTTCGTGACCCGCGCAAAAATAGACCCGGGAACAACGAGGAGGACTGCCTCTGCATGATCGCGGAATGCGTCCAGGACCTGGCGGCCGTGGGAATGGTGACGGAGTGAGCTCTTGGCCGTATGCTGTCCCCGCCCGGGGGATGTCACTGAGGAGGAGGGAGCACTGTGCCGGCAGCGCTTTTGTGTCTCTCCCCGGGCTTCGCAGTCTTCTTCCGCCCGGGGATGGTCGAGCGGGAGCGAAGGCCGAACCGCCTCACTCCCGCTCCTGTCTCCGGGCTTTGTTACTCGCTCGCGATGTCGGTTGCCTTTCCACCAACGGTCGAGCAGGGATTGCTAGCGACTGTCGCCTGACTGAGTTTCGCCTGCTGCTGTTCCTCGATTAGTTTCAGCTCGACTTGGATCAGGCGTAACCGCCTCAGAGTCGCCTTGTCGGCAATCGTGCGAAGGTTGGCCGCCGCCTCAGCAACGAGACGTGCGGCTCCATTGAGGTTCTGCAGGGCCCGCGACGGATCACTCGTAATCGAAACGATATCGGCGTGCGTGGCTCTCTGCTATGACGCGTCTGCCCGGAGATGGCGAACGGAACTGTGGCTGGCCCTACACGCTCTGTTCCTAAACCTGGGCGTTGTTCGTTCCAGGCCGCCGGAGCATCTTAAGATCGACTGAATCTTTTGATTTCGTGAACAACCGGTTCGTAACGGAGTACGAACGCCGCCTGAAAATTGACATTCCCCGACTGGGCGGGCAACATTACGGTCCCTTCAGCTGCACCGTTCTCGAGGTGTCGGGTCGTCCGCACGTCAATTCATATTCTCTCTTGTGGAGTTCTTCCGATGCTCAGGAAGCGGAACACGGGTTTCACCCTCATCGAACTACTGGTGGTTATCGCCATCATCGCAGTGCTTGTGGCAATTCTCCTGCCGGCGGTGCAGCAGGCCCGCGAGGCGGCTCGTATGTCGCAGTGCAAGAGCAACCTCAAACAAATGGGGATTGCGATGCACTCGTACATCGAGACCTACAGCTGCTTTCCTCCAGGTCTCACCGGCTCGGCGCAGCAACCAGGCGATAACAGCGACAACGCGGGCCGCCTCTCCGCCAACTTCGGCCTGCTGCCGTTTTTTGACCAGCAATCGATCTACAACGCCATCACCGCCGCCAGCAATCAAGGGGCTCGTCCATGGGATAGCCGCGACTGGTGGAATGCGAACATTCCCACACTCCAATGTCCGTCTGATGTGCAGCACAAGCGGGATCGCGGCAAGACCAGCTATGCATTCAGCAAGGGTGATCGAAGCATCGAACTCGAGCACCGAGAAATCGAACGCGTCCGCGGCCTCTTCGGCGGATGGACGCCGTTCAGCATTCGGGATGTGACGGATGGTACCAGCAACACGCTCGCCATGTCCGAGGTGAGAAAGTCGGTGGCCTACGGCGGCGATAACCTTGAGGTATACGGCCAAGTTCTCAAGAGCGTCACGGGTGTTCAGACCAATCCGTCTCTGTGCCTCGGGCAGCTGTCATCAAATCCGGGGCGATTTACGACGGGCGACGCCGACCGCATGCGCGGGGATCGCTGGGGGGATGGTAGACCGGCATTTACAGGCTTTCAGGCCATCCTGCCTCCGAACTCGCCTTCCTGTGTAAACAGCACCAATGCGGAAGATCCCGACAATGCGGTCTACTCTGCTTCAAGTGCTCACACTGGTGGAGTTAACTGTCTGATGGCCGACGGCGCTGTGCACTTCATCAGCGACAACATCGACTGCGGTAATCTCGCATCGCCGCCCCCCGGCCGCGACACGACCCCGAGTCAGTACGGCATCTGGGGCGCGATGGGCACGCGAGCGTGTCAGGAATCGAAGAACCCGTTCTAGTGACTCATTGCTACGCCGAAGGATTCGCAAGGGCCCGGCACTTAACGTAGGTGCCGGGCCTATTTTTTCCCTCGTTGAAACATCACTGAGACCGAGCATGCGCTACGCTCAAGTCATCTGTTCGTCCGCCTTGTCTGCCCTCATTCTTGTCGGTTGCGGCCGAGGAGGAGGAGAACTCTCAGGCACACGAGAGCCGACGTTTCCCGCAAGCGGCGTTGTTACCTACAAAGGAGAACCTGTTCCGGACGCCACGGTCGGGGCGCGTAGCACCGGCACGAAGAACATTGTCGCATCGAGCGGGCGAACTGATTCCTCCGGACGTTTCTCTCTGTCGACGTACCAGCCGGGCGACGGAGCAATCGCCGGGCAGCACCAGTTCACTGTGACGAAGGCGGTGACAGAAGGTGACGATCCCTCGTATTTCGATCCGAGTTCTCCCAACTACGGAAAGCCGGCCCCCAAGACAACCACCAAATACCTTGTCCCTCAGAAGTACTCGAGTTTTGATACATCGGGCCTGTCAGGTGAGGTGAAGGACTCGGGCTCAGCTGAGATCAAACTGGAGCTGAAAGATTGACCGGTCTGAGCAATGGCGGCCACTCGCACGTCTCACCCGGGTTGGGCGTCCGACCTGCCCGGGTGTTCTTTTTGGGCCGCTTGTCACTCGTCCGGAAAGCAAGCCGGAGCCTCAACTGGCTGTTCGGCGCTTTGCTGGATACGGGGTTTCCAGTTTGGTCGCCAAACTAACGCAGTTGAAGCTCCGGCTGTGAACGCAGATGTTGCAATATGTGACGGCCTACCGAACAGGCTGGCTCTTTTTGTCCGTCATACCGCTTCCACGAGCGTCGCGCTCATTCTGGCGTTCCATCACGTTATGAACGCCCTTCTCGCGCGTCGCCGGGGTGGAAACCCAGGATCGCATGGAGGACGAGTCCGAGACCCCATCCGCCAGCCACCCACATGACCCACATATTGTCAGGGTTGCGGGTGTAGTTCATGTACGCGAAGGCGCCCACGACGATCGCGTAGACGGCAAAATGTATTGCAAACCCCTCGATTGATCTTCTGTTCGGCGACTTCACGCGCAGCCATGTTTTTCTCCTGTAACGGCTGAGACACCAAGCTCCTGGGCAAAGGCCATGCCCGTGGTCATTGCACGTCGGCCCAAGAGAAATCCCGAGGGCGCGAGGGCACAACCTCTGCATGAAGCACGCCACTTGGTGCCAGCTGGTCCGGCAGCCCCTGGCTCTCACGCTCGTGACAGGGGCCACTCTGTCCGAGTGCTTTGGATGAACGGCCCGGGGATGGTTGAGCAGAGCTGTGGCTGGCCCTACACCCTCTGTTCCCGTCCCCGGGTTTCTCTTCCGACGGCGCAGACTTTGATGGCAAATTCGGATGAATCGGTCCGCGCGTCCATCAGCAAATTCCCGCAATTCTTTCTGCCGATACTCTTCGCCGCCGGGGGACGGTTGAGCAGCCAGTGATGTGCTGGCCCGCCGTCAAGTCTGTTCCCTCCCCGGCACTTTGTACACGGAGGCGAGGGCCCGAGGGAGAGGAGCGGCGGACTGGAAGGAACGTGCCTGCCGCTCCCCTCTTGGGCCGGCCTCACTGAGTCGTTTCTTGCTTGCACCAGTCGGCTACGGATTTCAAAATTGCCGTGCCCGGTACGCGGTCGATTTAAGGCAGGTCGGCAACCCCCTTGTTCGTTCGCGGCACCGGGTATCTTTCTTGACAGCCGGGGCGCGTGGAGCAAAATGGCGTGTTGCGGGCGGACCTACGGAGGTCAGGACCATGGAAAACCCAACCTATTTTGTGAAAGTGAACCTTCGCCGATTCGTGGAGAACGCCAGGCGTGAGGGAGAACCGCTGACTCCCGAAGCGGCCAAATCGTACCTGAGGGCATGGGGGCTCGAACCTTGCCTCGGAAACGTTTGGCGCTGCAACCAAACGACAGTCGACTATCTCAGGCCGGATGAGATCGAATCGAAGATCCGAGTGTGACGGACGAGGCTGAGTACGCCCCCGGGCGGCGTATGCTTAGCCCGGGGCCTGCTCGTCTTCTGCCCTGGGAGACTCCGATCAGGCGCAGACGATTCGGGGGTTCCGCGAGTTGCGGGGCGGAACCGCACTCCAGTAGGCACGGAAGGAAAGGCCAGAACTGTGGACCGCTTAACGGATGGAACTCGGACGATCGAATTCACTGAGGGTGTGAAAGTTGATCAGATGGGGCGGATCATCACGCTGACGGCCAAGAAGCCGATTGGTGCCCAGGTGTGGTGGCACTGCGATATCGAAATTGGCGCACTCCGCGGGCGTGGCAGAGTCATCGACATCGACATTGATCGCGGCAACGGCCTCGAATCGATCCGGCTCGTGCTCGATGCCGAAGAGCCGAAGTCGACGACGAGCGGCGACGCCACTGCTAGAAACTGACAATCTGGTCCCCGCCCTTCGCATCGACCGGCGGAACGTTCCTGCCGAGGCCACTCGGCTAGAGTGAAAGTATGGCAAAGCACGTCGAGTTCACGGGAAAACGCGAGTACCTCTTCGAACGCAACGCCGTGCGATTCGCCGCGATCGTGGACGGCGTTCCAACTTGGTGCATCATTTCAGAGGAGGCAGTCACCGCGGGTGGCCTCCCGTGTTCCAACGCTCTGGATCTTCTGAGAGTCTTTGACCAGCGGTTCAGAGAGGTCGAGGCCGCGTCCCGGCGGAGGATTGACAAGGCTGATCCCAACGCCGAGATCGTGATCACTCGGGCCGACCTCGAGAACAGCTGAATCCGCCAGCGGCATGCGCCGATGGCTCTACGGTGACCTTCAGGAAGCTCTGACCAAGTATGCAATGCATGTCGACCCAAGCCTCCTCTGTGGACTCTCATTTGTCCTCGTCTTCATCGGGGTCTTGCTCGTAGCCGGCAAGGCTACTGGTGCCGTCAAACTTGACTGGAACACCACTTTGATCGCCGCTGCCCTGTTGCTGAACCTGGCGATCATTTTAGCTGCATACGCCGCCCAGACAGTCCCTCTGAGATGATTGCGGAGAAGTGGGATCCAGACTTCTGCGGTCCCGGCAGTGGGCCGCCTCACCAGCCTAGCCCCTCAGCATCGAAACTGACCACCACCGGGCTCCAGCTGTATGGCGTAGCCTTCAACAGCTCCGTGCCTCGCGGAGTGATCGTCACTGTGTCCCCTTCTCGAGAGGCGAGGTTGGCAGCCACCAGGAACTCAACATCGCCTGCAACCGAGGGGGCGACAAGGGTCACAGCGATCGGCTTTACGCCGATCTCTCGAAGCGTGATGTATTCGGAGACCAGCATCCGAAACAGTCGAGATGGTGCTCTCGGTCCGAGCGAGTCCTGCTCCATATCCAGCCTCACCCCGAAAGTGCCCCAACGACAATCGAACTGCCAGAGAATCGTCGTGCATCCGGCGTTGGAGGACGCCCGTACCTCAAGCCCAAAGGGTCGCCGCTGTGACCGGAAGATAACGGCAGAAATAGATCAGGTCCAAACCGCCGAAGCTGAGCGGCAACTGCGGCCCTTCCCCCGCGACATGGCCTTTGAGACGAGTCAGGCCGGGGGTGCGCCACCGCGATCGGAGCCCGGCTTCTCTCTTGGATCCTCTGGCTCGACGACGCCGCACCAGACCCGCGGACCTCCGGGGACGTATCGGGGCCCATCCGCCCTCACCCGGTATCCCAGCTTCGTGACCCGTGTGCCGTTCCGCACCTCTTCGAGCAGTCCGCTTTGAATCAGCCCCTGCATGGCCATGTCGAGTCGGACGGGGTGGTAGCGCGTGGCATCGAAGCCGGCAATCAGGTCAACCAACAGCCGCCACTCATCCTCTGAGATCTTGAGGCTTTGAACCGGCCCTGCCGAACTCCCCGTCGCTCCCACCACACACCTCCGACCGACAACCGGTTCTCAGAAAGAGTTTATACGGCCACGCCGGGGGAGAGCTGGTCCGCCGCCTTTCTCAGATGCACCACAGCAGTCCAGGAATGGTCTACCCCTGACGTGGCCGCTATGGCTCCAAACCCCGATGGCTCGCAAATGGTGGTCCCAGCGCATCGAGAACTGAACGCGGGATCGACACCGTGCCGGAAGCTCCTGAGTCGATGAGCTTCTGCGATACAGCTCGCCCCAACGGTGTCAGTCGCAGCTCGTCGCCGACGGCTTCGGCCAGGCCAGCCTCACAGAAGAATTCGCAGGCGATTTCGTGCCCCAGCGTCGGGCCGGTCCGGCTCAGAACCCCGTCCTTTGCCGCGAACTTCAAGAGCGCGACCTCGTCCCCCAACAACACCAGCCCCTTCATTCACAACTCCGTTGTCCTGGTCCCTGCCACCCTTGGCAGTCCTCCAGGCTTCACTATCCTCGGGTCATTTTCGCGAGGAGTCGCAGCCCGGCCAGCCCCCGATTTTCCGAGGAGCCGCCGTTGAAGGGCGGTGAATTCTGGCCGCCTCGACCGCGATCGCCGACCCCGGAACGGCTGCCCTTTCGTGCGGTCTTTTTACTCCGCCGAGAGACTCTGCGCCGGGACGCGATCGGACGCGAACGCATGAGCGGGAAACAGTTTCCTCTGCTCCCTTACCCACTCGATGGCAAACGCCCGCAGGCTTTGCGCGTCCAACTCGGCAGTCCGCAGGCGCTCCCGCAGAAGCATCGAATGATGGCGCAATCTCTCGCACTCAGCGGCGAGCTCTCGATTGCCGGCGGGCGGACTTTCGAACGGACACTCCAGATCTGTCCCTCACCCCTCGCATCGTTTAGAAGCCCGCATTCGATGTCGCGAGGAACGCCGCATGTTTCGCCCACGGAGCCCCAACGCAACAAGTTGCCCTAGCGGATGCCAATATCGCTGGGACTCCATGCGCTGGTAAAGCTGAGAGCCGTAGCCACGCTGACCAAGATCGCCGGTGCCAGCAGGGTGAAGTAGTCGAGAGAAAGGGTTAAGGGGACGGCTACGCCAGCCCCGAGCATGAACGCCAGAATCTTCCCTCCTCGAAGAGCGGCCCCACGCAGGGCCGCCCGACGCTCTTCCCCGTCGGCCAGGATGGCTGTTCCCAGGTGCATTCCGGTGTCAGTTGCCGGACCGCTCAAGTGAGTCGTACGCACGGCGAGCCCCGTCGTCGACGCGACCGCCGAGTTCTGGAGACCCATCGTGAAGGCCAGCAGGGATAGAAACGCGACCGGAGGGGGCTCCGTGGCGGCCGTCCGAACCAGCTGGCCGAAAGCACCGCCGCGTCCGGCAATAGCGGTGCTCACCAGAAGCACAACCACCAGTACGAGCGGCGTCGCCCAGCGCGGCTGCTTTCCCTGACGCGCTCGGGACTGAATGACAATCACGGCAACAGCCGCCCCCAGGACGAAGCTGACAACCACGACGGCATACTCGATTGCCACTCCGACGACCGGCCACTCGAGCCCCATCCGCGTCACCGTTCCCGTGACGTGTGTGACGAACTGTTCACACATCAGGAAGGCAAAGCCGTTGACCATCCCCGCGGCACAAGCCAGAAGCAGCCAGCTTGGCGCGTGGCGAGGCGAATAGATCGTCTCGGGAGTGTGAAGCGTGATCTTCATGGAACGAGGGCGCCGGAAGAACGAGTCCCGACGACGGGAGCACAGTGAGGCGGGCCAGCTCTACACTCCGCTCAACCATCGTCGGGAACTCACTCATCACATGATGAGGAACGAGAACCTACGAGGTGGCGAGCCGTTTCTGCCCGTCGGCCCGTACAGGGATCCGCCGCGGCTGGTGTTCCGGCTTCTTGGCGATCTTGATCTGGACCACACCATCCGACAGGACCGCCTCGACCGACTCGGCATCGACCTCGTCGGTCAGCCGCAGCGATCGTCGGAGCGTGCCGTACGCGCGTTCGTCATACCAGCTGTTGCGCGCGTTCGTGGGCGCCTTTCGGGTGACCTCGATCAGCAGGTGTTCCTTCTCGAACGTGATGCTCAGATCGTCAAGCGCGACTCCCGGGACATCCATTTCAACGAAGTAGTTTCCTTCATCTTCCCACGAGGACAAGGCGCCGAAACCGTTTGCGATCGCCCGCGGGCGACTGGCGATCTCGCGGCGAACGGCCTCGAAGGGATCGGAAAACAAAGCGTTCCAGCGTTCATTGAGCGTGGGCATCATCTTTCATCTCCTTTCGTGGTTTTAGCCGCGCCCGTTCAGTCAGGGCGAATTGCCGGAGAGGGAAAATCGCCTCCGACATGGAGCGACACCGCAAGCAAGCCGCGCGCCGACGGCGGTTCGTAGCTTCAAGAGGAAACTCGTCAAGAACTTGTGGCAAAGAAGGACCACGAAGCCCTAAACATCGCCTGTCATCTCGGCAGACAAATGGCAGCGTGGCTGTCTTGGAGGACTAGTCTGGATCGCCCGGGCTTCGCGATCATCTCCTGGCCGAAGTCGTGAAAGTTTCTTTTGGCTTGACCATCGCAGGCCATCTCCACCGAGGGGCCTGACTGCGATCCTCTCGCGGCCGGACCGCATCCCTGCGAGGAATCGAAGCAACCGGCGCCCGGGCCAGGGATGGAACAGCGAGTTTATAGGGACAGCCCGCTCTATTCGGAGGGTCACGAGAATGCGCCACAGGGTCGACGGGGCTTTTCGCGGGACCACAACAGGGCTCGCGTGACGCGCGGCGGGAGAGGCCTCGTCGACGTTCAAATCACCGAGGTCGAAGCCTCCGGGCTCGGCGAGCCGAGAGTTCACTCGGACGATTGCTGTGGGTTGACTCGAAGCGACGCCTCAAGCCAGCTCCCACTGCTGTTTGCCGACGTTATCGGCAACCGCTCGAAATCGGTCGGGTACTCGGCTATGTCGGCAGAGACAATCCCAACACAACGCTCTGCAGCCTCTGTCTCGGAGTCCTAAGACGGGGGAGTGAAACCGGACAAGTTTGGCGATGCTGGAAACACACCTCGCGCGCCAGTAGCGATTCAGGTTGGATGCAGTTGGCCGAACTGCCGGTAGAAACCTACGCGTTCGCAAATTGTTCGTAGCGTGCCTTCAACTCCTCTTCGGTCTTCCACTCGCAACACTCCTCTGGCGCCGCGTCGTGATGATCGAGCAGAGCGTACAAAAGGCGTTTGACGCGATCGCACAGCTCTTGGCTCTCCTTCATCCTCAGCCAAGCACTGACAGGCTTCTCTTCGCTGAACTCCTCACCGAAAAATGCGCCCTCGAAATGAGGGATAAGTGCGAGCAGTCGTACCCGCACCGCTTCGACGGCCTCTTGAACTGATGCAAGAATGTTCCTGTTGTTCGTCCAAGCCGGATTCGCGATGTCTTCGTATTCCTGAGACTTCCTCTTTCTTCGTCTCGCGGTGGGTGAATCGCTGTCATGCAGGACGGCATACCGTGCATTGAACTGATTGAGAATCTTCGCGATGAGGCAGATCGTCGCTTTGCCGCGGGCACGGATGATGTGCACGTCCCTAAGCTTCTCATCGTCGATACATGTGTGGATCAGGTACTTGAAGGCCGTATATTCGGTGTCCCCCTCCACGACGATCGTTCGACCGCCGAAGAAAAACTCGCAGAGATGGGGGTCGCAAAGGTTGAGCATCTTCAGCTCTTCCTTTTCGTCGACGCTGAGATTTGCCTTCTCTGGACGGAAAACCGTCGTCCCGGTGATGACCCCGGCCACCGAGTCCCGTTCAACTCGTACGACAGTCGTGTTGTCCCGTGACAGATCGATGAAGGCTGGTGAATGCGTTGTGACCATCACCTGCCACTTCCCAGCCTGAGGCAGGTTGTACAGGACGTTGCACGCTTCTCGGACAGCATTCGGATGAAGGCACAGCTCAGGTTCGTCCATCAGCAAGAGATTCGGACGGGTATCTTCGGTTGCCTTCTTTTCAGCCGCGTACTTCAAGGCGGCCCACATCAGAGTTCGTCGGGCTCCACTGCCTTGCTTGTCCGCGGAACTGAGGTGGCCGTCCTGTGGCCCCATTCGTAACACGGCCCCCGGCTTGAAGAATTGAAGACAGTCCGTGAGATCCTCTTCAGTTTTGGCTTCGAACTGAATCTGATAGCCGCGAAAGACGTTCTGAATCAAACTGGTGAGGTGCTCTTGAGCGTGGTCAATTTCTTCCTGAGCCTGTTCGAGAACGGACTTCTGGACAGCAGCGATGCTGTCGATGAGCTTACCGTAGTCTGTCCTTGTTTCTGTCCCGTCCTCGGCCATGTGACTCTGCGGCATCTTCTCAACTGCGGCATGCAATGCCGCGATCAGGAGCTTGATTACTGCTCCCGTTTGGGCTTCTGGACTCGCGAATGCGTCAATGCGATGGGGACGCGGTCTGCGTGAATTCGCGACGTTGGCTGCTCCCCAAGGCACTTGGTCCGACCACTCGTTAGTCTGCGTGTCGAATCCCTGACGCTTCGCCACTCCAGGATTGCTCCACGTCCATCTTTCTCGAACGATCTGCTCTCCGTCGAGAGTGGCGATCCATTTGCTCGCGGGCGGATTGTCGATGATTCGTGTGTGGAGCTCGATCTCGGGCAGAGAGCCCTCGACTACCTTGTTTCCCGGAAAGTCTTCGATCGTCAGCTTCGGAGTCGACGAATCGAAAAGGACCTCATAGGCGCGAAGGATCGTGCTCTTGCCCGTGTTGTTGCGACCGACCAAGACGACAACGTCATCCAGATCGATCTCGACTGGTGTGCTTCCAATGCAGCCGAGATTGCGGATGATCAGTTTTCGGAGCTTCGTCCCGATATCCGATGCTATCACTCCGTCAGCTTCGGATGCTGCTTTCGCTGCCGCCTTCTTGGCCATTGCTTGCCTCAATGGGATGTGATCGGCTGACGCAGCGTGGCCCGCCAGTGATGCCCTAAGCCTGATTCTGTCTGGCCAATCTGGATGTGCAAGCGAGTCACACCGAGGGAGACGCATTGCGCGAAAGCGCCTTTTGAAGGCGAAGCATCATCACGGACATCCGCGAAAGTGATTCCTCGATGGCACCACCCAGTGCGGGCGAAGCGGGATCCGCGACGTCGTTGATCCGATCATCAACGGTCTGCAGCCATGCGGTGGATTTCCGATCGACCCGAACCCACCATTCCGAATCGGAACTCGCTCTCTTCGCCTTCCTGCCGGCGCCGCGGGGATTGGTTCGTTGGTATTTGCCCCCGATGTGTTCCGACACCGCGCTGACCGTCATCCCGTCCGCGATTGCGGCCTTGGCGATTTTCATCCGCTCGCTCCGGTCCCCTACGCTGAGCAGTTTTCGGACGATTCCCCAGCCGAGCGGCGTTCCCCGTTTTGGCGTGGTGATCATCCTGAAATCGCGCTCAGTGAAGAGCTGTCGAAATCGCTTCGCCTTCTGGACCTCATCCAGGCTGACGCCATTCTCAGCTGCGAAAGCCGGGATCGCTCCGTGAGGCGTCCTTCCCTCGGGGTACGCCGCTAGAAACTTTCGGCCGAGTTCGTACCAGCGGCGCAGAATCTCCGCGGATCCGTCGTGTTGCGAGGAGTCGGGCATGAGAGTCGGTGTTGAAGAGTAGGGAATCCAGTCGCTCGAACAGCAACTACCGCAACGATTAGACGTCTTTGCCGATCCACGGTGGAATCGACAAGGGATTGTCGACGAGCTCATCAACCAAGAGTTGGTCAGCGTCGTCGAAAAACGGTGGCCGCGGAGAGGCACACCCCACACCACCACCCCTTACCCTCACCCATCTCTCCTTCGCCTCCTCGATCCACTGGTGGATTTCGTGACGCGTCGGCGCTTCGAGATGGAACTTGGTGCAGAGATTTACGATGCGCGAGGCTTCATAGTGTGCTGCCGCAGGTCCAAAAGCAGGTCCGTAAGCCATGATCCACCCTCTCGTGGCGAGACGGGCAGTGTGATGTGGCGTGGGAGATCGCAGGCCGTCTTCGAGCTTGCCTCTCAGGTACTCCCAGGACTGGTCCGGAATACTGATCCTGAGCTGGCTGCCATCCCAGCGGACTGCGTAGCCCAGCACGGATGCCGTCCGCTTGGTGAGATCGGTGATCCGGTCTGGCACACGCTTCAGCTGAAGACCAGCCGCCGCAAGGTGGCGCTCTGAGATGTCGAGCGATCGTTCTGCTTCGGATGGGCTGCCCGCTGGGCCGATCAGATTGTCGGCGTAACGGACTTGGCCCAGGTTGGGTTCCTGGCGAACCAGGATGTCCAGATCGTAGTGCAGTTCAACGTTCAAGCCGGTTGGCGCAAAGGCGTCTCCTTGTGGTAGCCCAATCTCTCTCGTTCCGCGCTCGAAACGGAACATCCGCTCGATGAGGGAGAGAAGTCGGGGGTCAGATACGTGATTTGAAAGATGTCGAAAAAGCCGGTCCAGCCGTACCGACGGAAACGCGTGGCGAACATCGTCTTGATAAAGAATCGTCCGTCCGGTGCGTTGAATTTCGCGCTCGATATGAAGGAGCAACTGCCAGACGCCGCGCCCGCTTCGAAAGCCATAGATCGAATCCAGGAACATCGTGTCGAAGATCGGTGTGAGGGCACGATGAACAGCTGTCGACACGCAACGATCCATCACTGTTGCGATCGATATTTCACGTCGCTCCCCGCTCTGATCGGCGGACAGGCTCCGTTTCGGGATCAGGACGGTCCGAAAGGGCTTCGCGCGGTACGTTCCGTCCTTGATCTTCCTGGTTAGATCGCGAAAAGCCGCAGCCGCCTCCCTCGGGCCGTAGTCGTCGTAGGTCAGTCCATCGATTCCAGCGGCGCGTCCGCCGTTAGCCCGAAGATCTTGAAACACCGCGAGCAGGTTCTCGTGGTCGACGATGTCGTCGAAGGAAGTCGTGGCGACGGCAACTGCCTGAGAGGCAGAGGAACGGACTCGGCGTCTCGGGATCTCGTACTGGCTCATCGCGAGATCTCCCTGCGGGAGAGGTACTCCGCGACCTTCTGCTCGAGCGAGTTCCCTGCCAGCCAACCCCATCGCTGATAGGCCGCTTCACGCATCTTTGCGCCACGCCGCAACTCCGGATGGTGGATATCGAGGAAGTCGACCCATATTGCGGGTCGGTGCCTTATCCAATACCCGGGTATTGTAATTGAACGGACGTTGTCATCGACTCCACACGTTCCGGCGGCGTAGATCACAGTCTCCGCCTGATCAAGCGACGCTTCTCCCAAGTCTCCGAGCGGCACGACGCGAAGCGTTGAATCCATCATCGTTCGCCTCACCTTACGCCGAATGACGTGGTGATCGGCTTCAGAGATCCAGTGCGGAATTGATGCATCGGAGCGGACAATCTCAGCACGTGGGAGCTTCTTGGCGAGACGCACCGCGTGCCGGAGATCGGCCGCGACAATCACCGTTGATGTCGAGGCAGAGCTCACCGCAACCTGCACGATCGCACGGTTTCGCGACTGGTGATAGACGATCCCGTGGTCGCGCAGTTTCTGACCCGTGAGATCCCCTGAAAGCTTCCGTCCGCTGCGGACGTTGACGATTCTCGCGTTGATTTCCCGAGCGGAATCCCCTCCCGGGAGGATCGACACCGACTCCAGCCCGAATACACAGTCAATGCTGTCCGCCTCAACGGCAGACAGGCTTACTGTTCCAAGACGGAAGCCCAGCACCCGCACGAAGGCGAAGCTGTCCACTGCCTCGGCGGCCCACGAGTGGGCAATGTTGCTCGCATCCAGAAAGATGATCAGGCCATTTGGGATGCCACTCAGACGGTAGAGCCACTGCAGATCGGCGATGGTCCCGAAGTAGGTGTGTCCATCCCTCTCGACGACTCCATTGCGAATCGGGATCAGCCTTGCATGATGAGACTCTGCCAGCAGATTCCTGATACTGCGAATTGTGTACTCGAGATCTGATCGACTGCCGGAGACGACCGCGATCTGAATCGACGGGAACGCCGCAATGATGTGTGCGATCACCCTGTCCCGCAGTTTCTCGGTGGGAACGTCGACAACCCCTTGTTTGGCCTCCGCGATCAGCTCCAGTGGGGCCGTAGAGAGTCGGGGGCCCAGATATCCAGCCTCATACGGATTGCAAATCGACCATTGAGCGGTTTTGAACGAGAACTCACATCCAGTGACAGCCTCAAGCACCGGCTGCAAACCACGCCGGACATACAAATCGATTTCGCGCCCCTCGAGCGTGATGTGGGCTGGCTCGATTCCCTCGACGGCCGCCGACTGCGACGAGAGAGGCGAGAAAACAGACCTCAGTTGATCCGCCTGGTCGGCAGAAAACGTAGCGCTCAGGCGCCGATTTTCTCGGATGACGCTCCGCGGCGTGCAGCGAGGTAGAGGAGTCATTCACCTGTCCACAATTACCGTGTATTGGGAAATCTATCCTAGCCGAGGATTAGGAGCAACTAACAGTCGAGCTTCCACATATCGGGATCCCAAATCGCATGTCGAACGGTAGCATCTGCAGCGAGTCCTCGATGAGGACGTGACACCGGCTCTTCGGGACCTTGGCCGCATTCGGAGAGATGCTCGAGGCTGACTCCCCGTCGATTGAAGACGGAGTATCGCGAGTTCACCTGATTGTTGGTTACCGGCGTACTCGAACCCTCGTACACGCCGGTAACAAACGAATGAGTGAACTGCCGCAACACCTGCCTCGTAGGCGGGTTGCGTGTTGAGGGCGGTCCAAAATGGCAGCGGCGGGCGGGGATCGGGGCGGTCGAATCTGACAGCGCACAGTTGTGCATCTTGAGAACACGGCAGGATGGAGGCGTCAGCCTCCGTCCTGTCCGTCGTCCCCGAGGTGCCTAGGAGTGCGATCCGATATGGAGTTCTGGAAAGAAGTCCGGCAGCAGGTCCTGACCGGCCAACTCACCCAGCGCGCCGCCTGCCGCAAATACAGCCTCGGCTGGCGGACGCTCAAGAAGATCCTGGCCCACGCGGAGCCGCCGGGGTATCGGAAGAACCAGCCTCGCCCCAAGCCCAAGCTGGAGTCGTTTCTCCCCGTCATTCACCAGATTCTGGAAGCGGACCGCACGGCGCCCAGGAAGCAGCGGCACACGGCCAAGCGGATCTTCGAGCGTTTGCGGGACGAGCATGGCTATCAGGGTAAGCTGACCGTCGTGAAAGACGCGGTCCGGGACTGGAAGCAATCCCACCAGGAGGTCTTCCTGCCGCTCTCCCATCCACCGGGTGAGGCTCAGGTCGACTTCGGGGAGGCGACGATCCGGCTCGACGGCCAGGAACGGAAGGTGGCCCTGTTCGTGATGACGCTCCCCTACTCGGGAGCGATCTTCCTGCAGGCCTTTCCCCGGGAATGCACCGAGACCTTCCTGGAAGGACATCGCCGGGCGTTCGAGTTCTTCGGAGGGGTTCCGTATCGGATCAGCTACGACAACTCCGCCATTGCGGTGATCGAGGTTCTCAAGGGTCGGGAGCGGAAGCTCACCCGGGAGTTCCTGCGTCTGCAGAGCCACTACCTGTTCCGGGAGCACTTCTGCCTCGTCCGCCGCCCCAACGAGAAAGGGCATGTCGAACGCCTGATCGGCTTCGCCCGGAGGAACTTCCTTGTGCCGGTTCCGCAGGTCGGTTCCCTGGAGGAACTCAACGCCCAGTTGCGGGAGCGGTGTCGGACGGATCTCGCGGAGCGGGTCCGTGGGAGAGGGAGTTCCAAGCAGGACCGGCTTCCAGAGGATCAGGCGGCCTTCCTGCCGCTCCCGAAGCAGACGTTCGAGGCTCGACGTGTGGGAGAGCGAACGGTCGACTCCCAGTCCCTGGTGCGGTTCGACGACAACGAGTATTCGGTTCCGGTCCGGTACGCCCACCGCAAGCTTCTGGTCGTCGCCACGGTCCAGGAGATCCGGCTCGTCCATGAAGACCGACTGGTGGCCCGGCACCTGCGGTGCTGGGACCGGGAACGGACGTTTTTTGAGCCCGTTCACTATCTGGCTCTGCTGGAGCGGAAGCCTGGCGGCCTCGACTACGCCCGCCCTCTGGAGCAATGGGGACTGCCGGAGTGCTTCGCGGTGCTCCGGCGACGCCTGGAGGCGGGAGATCCCCGCTCGGGAACGCGGTCGTACATCCGGGTCCTGCGGCTGCTGGAGAAGTTCTCTCTGGCCCAGCTGTCGGCCGCGGTTGAGTACGCGCTGGACATCGATGTAATCGATCCGGACAGCCTCCGGACGATCGTTGAACATCGGGCGGAGCGCCCTGCAGAGCTGTTCCGGCTCGACGGCCGGCCGCATCTGGCTCATGTGCGGGTCGAGACGACCTGCGTCGCCTCCTACCAGGCCCTTCTGGAAGGAGGGACGCCATGACCGACACGAAGAGCACGGTGCTGCTGAAGCACCACCTCAAACAGCTCAAGCTGCCGACGATGCAGCAGGAGTGTGAGAAGGTCGCCCAGCGGTGCGCCTCTGACAATGCGGATCACCTGGCGTACCTGCTGCAGCTCTCGGAGCTGGAGCTGATCGAGCGGGAACGGAAGGCGGCGGACCGGCGGCTCAAAGCCGCCCGGTTCCCGGCGGCGAAGCTGCTGGACGAGTTCGACTTCGCAGCCCGTCCCAGCGTGAACAAGCCGCTCGTGTTGCTGCTGGCGAAAGGAGAGTACCTCGATCGGCGGGAGAACATCCTGCTGGTCGGTCCTTCCGGGACCGGGAAGTCGCACCTGGCGACGGCGCTGGGAATGGCGGCCTGCGCCCAGGGCCGCAAGGTGCGGTTCTTCCGGGTGACGGAGCTGATCACACAGCTCCTGGAAGCCAAGGAAGAACGCCAGCTTCTGCGGATGCGGCAACACCTGGCGAAGCTGGACCTCTTGATCCTGGACGAGCTGGGCTACGTCCCGGCCAGCAAGGCCGGCGCCGAGCTGCTGTTCGACGTGATCGCAACGGCGTACGAGCGGAACAGCCTGATCGTGACGACGAACCTGCCGTTCGAGAACTGGACGGAGGTGCTGGGGAGCGAGCGCCTTACGGGCGCCGCGCTCGATCGTCTGACGCACCGCTGCCACATCCTGGAGACGCAGGGCGAAAGCTACCGCCTGCAGGACGCCAAACGCCGGCGGAAGTCCGGCTGAGCGGCTTTCCCGGCTCGACTCCGGACGTTCCGGAGGTCGATACAAGCTTCAGGCCCCGATCCGTCTGGTGTTCTTCACCCCCTCAGCGCTGTCATTTTCGGCCGCCCGCCGCTGCCATTTTGAACCGCCCTCAACAGGTTGCGACGGCGTCACAGGGCAACTCCGCACTCCCGAGCAGAATTGGGCCCCTTGAAGAGCCGCCGCGTTCAAGGCTTGTCATCCCCCCGATGATTCACTCTTTGGTGCGGGCTCGCGGGCGTCACAACGATCTCTCCCAGCTAAATCCCCCTCAAAAATGCGTCACTATCTGTAGAGGACCCGCCTAGCACTTCGCGACCGGTAATCCTCAGTCTTCAGAGGAGCGATGCATGAATGAGGTGCAACGAACAGAGGGCCAGCTGACTCCCGCCCAGATTCGGATTGCCGAGGTCATCGCCTTGGCGATTGCGACGCGGTGGCGAACAATTCAGGGCGAGGGCGAACCTGATCGATCTCCGCCTGACGGGCAACCGGCTTTACCAGTTCCCCGAAGTGAAGGGACCGAGTCCGGCGATTCCCGAAGCGTTCAGCAGTGATGGCGAACGACGTCGCCAGAGTTTGAAGTCATGTGCCCCGGCGGAGCCGGGCGAAAAAAGGAGAGGGAGTGTCTCGATGATCGAATTTGGGCTTGAGAAGCTGGCCGAACGCCCAAGTTTGGCCAAGACGTGGTACTACGTGCTGCCCTCCCGACTTCTGAGCCTGCTCGAGGCCGAAGGGGTGACGCAACGTCTCGATGCGTCGCTCTGGGCGGAAGAGATCGAGCTGGGCAAGCTGGCCGAGAGACTCGGAGCAGTTGGCTTTCGCAATGGAAGCCCGGTTTTCGACTCGGTTCTTGTGCCCCCGCCGAAGCTCCAAGATCAGGGACTCGCTCGTCGGACGATGGAGGAGTGGGGGCTCAACGATGCCGAAAGAGCCACGTTATTGAACAAGGCCGAAAGCCGGCTCGACTTCGAACGTGAGACCGCGAGGGGCTACTGCGGTTGGCTCTTTACCAACCCAGCATTTCGCTCCGAGTACCAGGCTCTACAGACGGCGATGCCGCAACTTCTCCGGCCCGAAGGAGAGATCCTGCTCCCTGCCGGCCCGACGAACTCGGAAACCGAACTGCGAGTAATTCGGCGGGAAACGATGGATCTAGGTCTCCTGGAGGACTTTTGCCTGCGCTGGAGACTGAATCACGTCGTCGGCCCGAGGACCGTCATGCCGCTGGGGCGTCAGGAGGTCTCGCCGCTTCCCTCACTGGATGCCGCCCGTGCACAAGAGGTCGGCCGGATCGCGTTTACGCCGGACATCGCCCGGCTCCCGCCGCGTGATGAGCTTCGAGAACGTGAGGAGGCAGCTATCCGCTTCACCGCTCGGTCGGCCGAACATCTCCGCGAGTGGATCAACCTCGTCGAGTCAATCACTCTGGGTAAGAAGTCGATCGCACGGTGGGCTCGGATCTACAGTCTGCAGCACTACTGGGGCGTTCTCCACGAACGTCACGGCGCGTCGCTCAATCGACTTGGCTCGAAGACGCTTGACGCATTCGCCCAGTGGCTGGAGATCGACCGGTCGACGCTCGAAGGGGATCTCAGCCAGATTCGGAGTCGGCTGGGGGGAGCTTTTGAGTCCCCGCGCGGGCGATCGCTGGATTGAAACGCCGGGGGATGAGGGGCCCATCCCGCTCTTCCGCTTGATTTCGATCAGCTTGGCCATCGCCGCGCGGCTTCTCCAGCATTCTGCATTCTGAAAGAGCCCGGGCAACCCCCGGCGATGGGGCAGCGGCGGGCTTTTCCACCAGTCGAGGACCCTGCCCGACGGGCCTTATGACATGCGGCAGGTCTCGCCGGCTTTGGCGGGCGCTCCTCGCGAGTGCGCGTCATGAGCTGACGTCCCACCGATGTCCTGCCAGAACGGCCCGTGACAAGGGCGGATCTCGGTCCGACATCCCCTGCTGTTTTCTGCGCGTCCTCACGGAAGTCTTTGGTGGGTCGGCGACACTCGCCGCCCCACCTTCTCCCCCGGGGACGATGTCCCACCAATCAGAAGCAGAAAACATGAATCATTCGCTGAAAGACAACACCCTGAGGAAGCTCGATGAGCTCCTTAGATCGAATGCGGCGCGCCGCAGGAAGCGCAGGCAGGAGCAGGAGAAAGCCTCGTACGCCCGGTACTCCAGCTGGCGTCTGCAAGATGAGACGAGCATCGAGGACCAGAACCGCGAGACGTGCGGTCTCGCCGGAGTGGCGATCAAGCCCGAGTTGCAGTTCGCCGACAAGGGCATCTCCGGAGCGGAGCACAACCGCGAGGGGCTGTACCAGATGCTCGAAGCAGCCGCCGATGGAGAGTTCAGCGAGTTGTACGTCTTCTCTCTGAGCCGGCTCGCTCGCGAGTACGTCTTCACGATGTCGCTGCTCAAGTGGTTGGTTTACGAGTGCGGTGTTCGCGTTCGTTCCAAGGTTGAGGGGATCGACACGAATGTCCTCGGTTGGGAACTGCACTCGGCGTTCCAGGCCATGTTTGCGGAGCAGTATCGAAAGGAGCTGCAGGAGAACAGCCTGCGCGGATTGCTGGGCAATTTGGCGTCCTTCTACAGCCTTGGAGACTATTGCTTCGGATTCGATTCGCATCCGGATCCGAACGGTGCGTCTCGGAAGGTCCGCGGCGTTGACGTGCCCAAACGTCGGTATGCCATTCACCCCGAAAATGCCAACTGGGTGAAGCGGATCTTCCACTGGTTTGTCCGCGAGAATCGTGACATCCAGTGGATCGTCCGTGAGTTGAATGAGCTTCAGGTTCCCCGCGACCACCGGGCCACCAACACGCATTGGGATCACTCGTCGGTCCGTCGGCTCCTTGAGTCGACGAAGTACATTGGACTCTGGACCTGGGGCCGCCGGAAGAACTGTCGGAGTCCCCTCACCGGAATCAAGTTTCGGCAGCTGCGCACGGACGAAGAGATCCTGAAGTGGAACCGCCAGTTCCCTGAGCTGCGGATCATCGACGACGAAACCTTCCACCTGGCTCATTTGAAGCTGAAGGCCAATGCCGACCGGGTCGCCGCATACCGCCGCCCTGATGGCAAGCTGGGTGGCGCTGCCGGCCCGAACGGAGTGCCGCGGCATCTGCTGCAGGGACTCTTGCACTGTTCGGCCTGCGGGTCGCCCATGCACGTCACTGGTCCCAAGGCGAGGTACCTCCGTTGCCGCGGATACCGCGATGGGCTCTGTGACCAGCGGAGTCAGCTCCCGCGCGATCTGGCGGAGCAAGAGATTCTTCAGCTCGTGAGCAATCGGATTCTGCGTGACGACGAGTGGACCAACCTCATTGTCACTAGGACCATCGAGCATTGGCGCACCGAGTGGAAAGGCCTGCCGAACGACATCGACACCCTGCGCAGGCGTCTGCGTGAGTGCGAGAGCGGCATTGAGAACCTGCTGAATAAGATCGAGCGGAGTAAGGTTGCCATTCCGTCGGTCGACAAGCGGCTTGAGGAACGTCTGCAGGAGAAGCAGCAGCTCGAAGACGATCTGGCCAACGCATCGGATCGCCTGACGAAGGCCCCGGATGAGCGGGGGCGAGAGGACATCGTAAGGGAGCTTGGCAAGCTTGATTCCGTCATCCGGTCTCAAACTCCGGCGGCTGCTGTCGCCTTGGCGGATTTGCTCCGTGGACCGATCCTCGTCTCCACGGTCCCGGCGCCGCGTCGTATGCGGAAGGCGTTCCAGTTGGCGATTCCTCTGACCGTAGACCGCGTGCTCTACGCGACGGGCCTTCTCGGCTCCGAACCGCCCACAGATCAGGAAGCTTCGCCTCTGACCCTTGATGTCGAGAGACCCTCGCGGGGACGGACTCAAGCTCAGGAGGCTTGGAGGCTCCTCCATGAGGGAAAGGCCGCTAAGGACATCGCCCTCGAACTGGGGGTGTCGCGGAGTCGCGTGACCGTCCTCCTCCAGGAGCTGGCCGCGACAAATCGGCTAGGCTTGAGCGTGAAGCAGTTGCACGCGCTGGCGAGGTCGAGGCGCGCCGCACCTCCAAAGCTGGCGGACCGTCTCGAACCGCGCGTCATGGAGCTCTTTCGCGAGGGCCACCTGATCGAAGAGATTGCCACGGAACTCGGATGCAGCGACGCCACTGTCCATAAGGCCATCGCCAACTGGCATCGGACCCGCGGTCTGGCAGTTCCGGACGGGAGGACCCGGCGGAAGCAGCTCACCAACAAGGTCCGGCGGCTTCCCAGCGACGGGGCAACAGAGAATGCGTAGCTCGCCGACGCCTCGCCTTCGACAACGCCGATCGAGGTAGATCGCGATCCACACAGTCCTTTCCGTCGAACCGAACTCCGCAGTGCCGTCAGAACTCAGTTCCGACGGCACTTCTTTTTGCGCTCGTGCCAGTTGGCTAAATCCCAAGCGATCTTGCGTCACTAACAGTGTTCACCTCCGAAACCCGTTTCCTGTTTGCGAATCTCACGTCCTTCCCAACATCGAAAGGCCCCACACGGAATGTCCCACATCGTCCACATCCAGACGGAGGTCCGCGATCCGATCGCGATCTTCAACGCCTGCACAAGGCTCTTGCTGCCGCAGCCGGTCTCCGGAGAGCACCAGCTCTTCGCCAGCCGCGTCCGCGGCCTCGGAGTTCAGCTCCCACGTTGGCAGTACCCGGTCGTTTGCCAGACCGAGACGGGCCAGCTCCAGTACGACAACTACGGCGGCCGCTGGGGGGATCCTGCGGAGCTCGACCGTTTCCTGCAGCGCTACGCCGTCGAGAAGACCAAGCTCGAAGCCCGTCGCCAGGGACACAGCGTCACCGAGCAGTCCATGGAGAATGGCTCGATCCGTCTCACCGTTCAGGTCGGAGGCTGAAGATCCTCATGAAGACCATCGAGATCACTGTCACCCCGAATGGCCAGACCCAAGTCGAGACGAAGGGCTTCGAAGGGAGCTCCTGCCGTCAGGCGAGTGAGTTCCTGGAGCGAGCCCTCGGCGGCTCGATCGATGAGCGTCTGACTTCGGAGTTCTATACGACGCAGGCCGATTCGCATCGGACTGAGGCGAAGGCGTAACGGTTCGCACCGCGGGCCTCTCGCCAAGCTTCTCTTCTTCCAAGCGTCCCAGCCCCGCTTCGGACGCTCCTTCCCATCACAACAGGAGACCTCTCATGACGCTCACCGAGCGCATGCGGGAGTCGGTCCGCGCCTGCTTCACCGGGCTGTGGATCGAATCCCATGAACATCACGATGCCTTGCTGGAGATCCAGCACCTCTGCCGCCAGGAAGGCTGGCAGCTCGCGACCTGGGACATTGACCAGGGGCTTGTCGCTCCCGGAGCCACTGCGGGTTCGGCCGCGGACCCTCTCTCGGCCATCCGGTCTCTCGGTTCGCTCGCCCAACCCGAGGGAACGACGCTCCTGGTCCTCCAGAACTTCCACCGGTTCCTGCAGTCGGCAGAGATTGTCCAGACGCTTTCCCGGCAGATCCTGGCCGGGAAGCAGAACCGGACGTTCCTCGTCGTCCTGGCGCCGGTGGTCAACATCCCGGTGGAGCTGGAGAAGCTCTTCCTCGTCCTGGAGCATGAGCTGCCGGGAAGGGGTCAGCTGCAGGAGATCGCCCACGGGATCGGGACCGAAGAGGGAGACCTTCCGAGTGGCGCCGAGTTGGACACCCTCCTCGATGCCGCCTCGGGCCTGACCCGTTACGAAGCGGAGGGGGCTTTCAGCCTCTCCCTCGTCCGGCACGGCCGGATCACTCCGGATGCCGTCTGGGAGCTGAAGACCCAGACGCTCCGGAAGAGCGGCCTGCTGTCGCTGTATCGGGGCGACGAGTCCTTCGACAGCCTGGGGGGCCTGGCGGCACTCAAGGCCTTCTGCCGGCGGTCGTTGCTCCATCCTCGCGGACAAACGAAGCCCAAGGGGGTTCTCCTGCTGGGAGTCCCCGGGACGGGCAAGAGTGCCTTCGCCAAGGCCCTTGGTCGGGAAACCGGACGTCCCACGCTCTGTCTTGATATCGGAGCCCTGATGGGCTCCCTCGTCGGGCAGACCGAGCAGAACATCCGGCAGGCGCTCCGCATTGCCGATGCGATGGCGCCCTGTGTCCTGTTTATTGACGAGGTCGAGAAGGCCCTCAGCGGTGTGTCCGGGACCGGGGACTCGGGAGTCTCCTCCCGGCTCTTCGGCTCTCTCCTGACCTGGATGAACGACCACACGTCGGACGTCTATCTCGTCGCCACCTGCAACGACATCTCCCGGCTGCCGCCGGAGTTCTCCCGGGCGGAGCGGTTTGATGGGATCTTCTTCCTGAACCTGCCCGGCCAGGGCGAGCGGGAAGCGATCTGGCGGCTCTACGTCGAGCAGTTCGGCCTCGATGCCGACCAGAAGCGGCCGGCGGACGAGCAATGGACGGGAGCGGAGATCCGGGCCTGCTGCCGATTGGCGGCGCTGCTCGATCTCCCGCTCGTTCAGGCCGCCCAGAACGTCGTCCCGGTCGCCGTAACCGCCGCCGAGTCGGTCGATCGGCTCCGGAACTGGGCCAGCGGGCGGTGTCTCTCGGCGGATCAGCCGGGAATCTACACCGCTGCCGTTGGTATGAGACCACCGCGGCGGAAGATCACGCCCTCCCAGAACTGACCCGCCACCCAGGAGTTCGCCTTGCTCACATCACGTGATTGGGCTGTCCTCCGGGCGGCCCTGATGTTCTTTGACGAAGAGATGAGCCCGCATGGCGCCGAGGCGTATCGGCCGTACCTTCCGAAGCGGCTTCGACCGGAGCTGGCGTCGGCCGAGGTCGCGGATCTTCGCCACAGGCTCAGCGCCGCTCGCGTGCGGTTCCTGTGTTGCGACTCCACCGCGACCCAGGCCGTCTCCACGCGGCTATTCCGCCAGCTCTCCCAGGCGGAAGCGATCGCGACCGCTGCGGGCGGCCAAGTGGCAACTATCTTGGTTTTCCTTGACTGACAGGGCGCTTCAGAGTCCGGTCATCAGCTCCGCCAGGCTGATCCCCAGCGTCTGGGCGATCGCTTCGATGTTCCGCAGGGCCACGTTCCGCTCTCCTCGCTCGATGCCACCGATGTACGTCCGGTCGAGCTCACAGGCGGCGGCGAACGCCTCCTGGCTGTAGCCCTGCTCCTTCCGGAGCGCGCGGACCCGCTGGCCAAACCGCTCCAGGATGTCCGCTCGCCGTGCCATCCCGGCATTCGATGTTGACTATGCGCATCGCTCCACGGACTATGAGTATCATTCCGTGGAGGGCTGGTTGGGGGCGGGGCGATCTGGCGGCAGGGGCCCATTCGATGCGCCTGTGTTTCTTTCTTCACCTTCCTCCTCGAATCGAGGCCTTTGTATGACGACATCACTCAGCTCAGACGGCTCGCCGCCGCCTCCATTGCCCGTGGCCGGATGGCCGTGGGGTCAGATTGCCATTCTGCTCCCCGGCCTGGGAATGGCACTGTCATTCCTGAACGACGCCTCCCGGCTTCTGACCGGGCAGGAGTTCGACGTCATCGTCCTCTTCGCTGGTCTCTTGGTCCTGACGGGGTTCGGACTGGGGCTGTTTGCGATCGGGAAGGCCTTGTGGCTGCGTTCCACCGGCCAGCGGCTTCCCCGCTACAAGAAGCTGACGCAGGTCAATCAAGGCGTTTGGGCAGTGGTCGTTGGACTGACGGCGCTCTCCGTTTCCATCCCCGCTTTCCGCGCCGCGGCCTCCGCGTCCCGACAGGGCCAACTCGGCCCGCCGTCAGGAAAACTGCGAGTCATCTCGTCTCCCAACGGCGCCATCGCGATGAAGGTCCCCGCGGAGTGGACGGACTATCCCCGGGACCTGCTCGCTCCTCCGGCCTTCGGAGCCATCGATCCGACGCAGCAAATGGGAGTGGCGGTCTTTGTCGAAGACCGCCGCAACCTGGAGGCGAACAATGTGGAGCAGTACGGGGCCCTCGTCTCCAGTCGATTCTCTCGGGACTTCGACAAGGTGGAGTTGCTGGAGGCGACGATGTCCTCACGCCCCGAAGAACCCCAGCTCCAGGAGTACGTCGACGCCATCAAGGACGGGGAACGCACGCGGTTCCTGCTCGCCTACGTCGTCCGGCCTTCTCTCTTCATCCAGTTGCGGGCTTGGGCCCCCCCTTCGGTCTTCGAGCAGAACGAAGCCCAGCTGGCGGAGATCCTGAAATCGGTCCACTACCGGGGCGACGAGGCCGCGATCGGAGGGAGGAGCCCCTGACCAGGGGACTGTGACTTGTCGAACTCCGTGGCCCACATCCATCACCATTCAATGGAGGCGTTATTGACCAGCAACAGCCCAAGCGAGAATCTCGCACCGGGAGCGACTTTTGGCGCAATAGCCTCGGACTGGCGGTCAGCTTGTGGTTCCTTCGGACCTACGTCTGGAACAAGCCGTCCCAAACCCCAGTGAAGCCGGCCGCCGCCCCGACGGTCGTCGTTGAACGGCGTGCCGACGGAAAGCAGTGCCTCCGGACACCCGACGGCCAGTTCGAAGTCGACGTTCCGGGCGCTTGGGTCAAGGCCTCGCCGGGCCAGCCCAGGTCTTATGGCGTCACGATGTCGGACCACGCCGGCAAGTTTGGTGTGGGGATCGACTCGGAGCCGCGACCATCGCCGGGCCGCAGCAGTGCCGCCGAGTTCGGAGTTGCCCGTTTCGAGACATTCTCCAAGTCGTTCGACCACGGGACCGTTCTGGATTCGACGATCTCGATGCGTCCTGGACGACCGCCGTTTCAGCAGACAGTTGAGACGGTTCACAAGGGCGTCCGAACGATCTTCATCCTGGCCTACCAGGAGTCTGAGAAGGCTTTCGTTCAGCTGAGCGTCTGGGGACCGCCAGATGACGTCGAAACACGTCGAACGATCCAGCGATCCCTTTGGGCGAGCCTTCGCGAGGTTCGCTAGCAGTCCATCACTGCCAGCGGATCGGCTTGTCTCCGATCCCTGGCTCTGACCTTCAGTCCTGTAGGGCGGTCGTGATCCTCGGAATCGCGGCCGCCCTTTTTGTTTGTGCTACCAGTTCCTCAAAGGAGCCTTCATGCCCCCTGTCTCAACGGATGAGCCGCAAACGGCCTCGTCCTCCACTTCCCGAGCCTCACAGCGGCTCCGCACGACAATGGCCGCCACCCGCGTCAGCTTCACCTGGATGGGAGTCCGCAAGACGCTCAGTCAGGAGCAGAAGGCCCAGGCGGCCGATCAGTTCGATGCGGAGGCGAAATACGTCTCCGCCAGCAAGAAACTGCTCGACACCCAGCATCCGCAGTTTCGGGCGGTGACCGGTGTTCGAGGCAAGATCCTGCAGTTCTGGAGGTCCCAGACCCTGCCATACCCGGAGCCGGGAGTCCGGCTCATTCCGCAGAAGGAGATCGGGCGGTTCGACGAGGTCCTCGGGGAGTACCGCGTCGAGCTAAACGACGCCGTCGGCGAACTCGATCAGGTGTACTCCGAGCTGCGAAGTGCCGCTCGGAACCGCCTTGGTCGCCTGTTCAATGCCTCGGACTATCCCGTCTCGTTGCGGGACGAGTTTGCCGTGAGCTGGGACTTTCCGGCGGTCGAGCCACCGAACTACCTCCAGCAGCTGAACCCGGCCCTCTACGAGCAGGAAAGCCAAAGAGTCCAGGCCCGCTTCGATGAAGCGGTCCAGCTGGCCGAGCAGGCCTTCCTTGATGAGCTGTCCAGGCTCGTCGAGCACCTCGCGGAGCGGCTCTCCGGATCGGACGATGGCAAGCCGAAGGTCTTCCGGGACTCGGCCGTCGAGAACCTGACCGAGTTCTTCGATCGATTCCGTCGGCTGAACATTCACTCCAGCGACGAGCTCGACACTGTTGTCGAACGGGCTCGGAACCTGATGAACCAGGTTCAGCCGCAACAGCTCCGCGATGATGCGCCGCTTCGCGGCCGCATGGCGTCGCAGCTCTCGAACGTCCAGGCCTCGCTCGATGGCCTGATGGTCGATCGGCCCCGCCGCTCCATCATCAGGCCCACGCGGCCGGAGGCAACGTGATGGAGGTGCTTATCCATTACGACGGCAGCATCATCGCACTCTATGACGAGGTGCTCGACCTCAGACCGCTGGGGCGTCCGTCCATCGAACGGGCCAGCCGCGTTGAACCGGATCACGAAGGTCGCTGGACCGCACAGTTGATTGGAGGGCCCGAGTTGGGGCCTTTTGATCGCCGTTCCGAGGCTATCGCGGCGGAGATCGCCTGGCTGGAAGTGCATCGTCTTTCCGGCGGGTGAGCCAGCCCGAAGTCGGATCCACACGTCCTCGAATCATCACACGCCGCTCCCTTTGGGCGGCGTTTTTCTTTTGCCCTCTACGGAGTCCACATGTCCCTACGTCAGACCTTCGAAGATTGCGCCGTGCAGTCGATCGCCGAAATCCTGGAGGAGATCCTGCCCGGCGAGCAGCAGGACCTCGACCGGGAGATCTCACGCGCCACGGGCGACAGCCGGGAAACGATAAGCCAGCACGGCTTTGTGCGGCTACGGTCGTTCCCGATCGAGCGGGATCCCGAGGACCTCATCGTCGACTGGGATGCGCTCGATTTGGAGCGGAATGTTTCGGTCGTTTCCTGATTGCGGGGCTTCGGGTGGCTGATCGTCGCTCCGAATCCGCCGCTGACATTGTAGCTTCATTCGCTCGCCGAGCCGTTCGAGATCGGGCGGCTCTTCCGCACATCCTCAGAAGGAGATTCGTTTGAGTGCTCGTCAGAAACTGAACAACGCCCATGTCAACGGAGTCCTGATCGCCGCGGCGGTGGTCGGCGCGGTAACCGGCTCGTGGGCTGTCTTCCTTATCACAGCGATCATCGGCGTCGCGATGGCGCTTCATTCAGGAGGGATCCGGCTGCGGTCCGGACGTGACCGTCGCTCCTGATTTCAACGGGTGAACCTCGTACGCAAAGTGTTTGGGTAAGGGCCCGGTGAGGAAAGCCGGCTTCGAAATCCGTTCCCTCTAGCTTATGTCGTCGAAAAAGCCCCACAAGGTTATGTCGACATAGCCTATTTACGACTACTACGTAGTCTTGCGCCTCCGCGTCGGCCGCTCCGCTCGTAGAGCGGCGGAACGTCTGCCGACGCTTCAGCGAAATGGGTTCCTGAATTGACGTTCTTGTCGATTCGAATGGCCGTCTCGATTGGCCCCACGAAAGGCCGACCGCAACCCCTGCTCGACGGGCTTCGCGAACAGATTCGCCCCCATCTGCGGATGGGGGCGAGTTCTGTTCTCTTAGGTATTGGATGGCGAACTGCGGCCGACGGACTGCAGCCTCTTGCTCACCTGGTACAGGCGGCTTCGCTTAGCTCGAGATCTTTACGATGTAGACCTGAATCCCATCTGGAGAGACGCACAACGTCCGATCCGAGACCATGAAGGAGAAGCGCTCCTGCAAGACGGCCTGGAATCGCGGCAACCCTTTGATCATTCCCGTCCCGGGCGTCTACGAATGGCCGAAGCCAACCTGGGGCCGGGGCACGCCGGCCCGGTACATCTTCCGACGGGACGGGGAGCCGATGCTGATCGCTGGACTCTGGTGGGACTGGAAGCACAGGACACCGGATGGCGCGGAAGCTTCTCTGCCGACGTTCACAATGAACACGACAGAGCCCAATGACGTTCTGAAGTCGATCCCACACGACCGGATGCTCTGCATTCTCGATCGGAAGGACATCGACGCCTGGCTGGATCCGGAGAACGAGGCGGCGGACCAGCTGTTGAGGCCCTGCCCAGATTCGTGGCTCGACTACTACGTGACCACTGGGTTCGTGAACAAGTGCGACAAGCAGCACCAAGGGCCTGGGTGCATCGAAAAGGGGCCACCCGGATCGGAGTTGCCGCCGCCTCCAAAGGAAAAGAAACCGAGGAAGACAGCAGCATGATCAACCTATCCGCGACATGTCGGCCGGCGCGCGACAAAGTTCTTGAGGTGCGTATCTGTTAGCGAGCGATGCAACCTCAGGCACAGGCTGACGGAACCGGCCTCCTTTCGGAGAACCTCGGCCGTCGGTGGCGCAGGCGGGGTGGGAGATTTCGTTGATGGACTATTGAACTCGCGTTGCTTCGCCGTCGTTCCTCAAGCAGACTCTCGGGCGTGGTGGGTGTCGGTGTCGGACAGGGAAGCGGCTGGTCAGTGGTGTGAGGAGCGCGAGGTACTCGAAATGGCAGCGGCTTCGCGATCGGTGATAACGATCCTGGCACTGTGTGTAGGGCTAGTGTCAGGGATAGCCGGCGACGATCGGACCATGAAGCGCGTGGAAGAGTTGTTGATGGCGCCGGACGCCACGAGTCCACACATCCGCTTGGTGAAGGCGGTCTTCGGTGGCATGAGGGAGTCCGACCTTGCTGACCTGGTCTTAGACTCGCCAAGCATGACACTACGGCTACGTGCCGCCGAGGAACTGGCGCTCAACCGGGGTGACCGACATCCCGGTGAAACCTTCCTGGAACTCATCGGCGAGGCGCAAGGCATAGCGACTCCGCCGCGTGCCGAGGATGCCATTCGAAATGGTGTTCACCATTCCGTAGGGGGCCTCTTCTTCATTGACGGGGAGATTCGACCGCTGATGAGAGGCGGGGCAACTTCAATCGAGGGCGGCGATGGCCGGTGGTCGGCGGCGTTTCAGGAACCGAGCTCTCTCGTCGTGAAGGTGGGAGGGCGTCGCCATGAGGTCCACCTGCCGTTTCGGCGACCAACGCTTGCGGCGGCAGCTGACGAGAGGGTGATTGTGTGCTCGCTGTACGAACCCTACAGCGCCTCTTCGCCTCTCAGCATCGCGTTCTCCATGCAAACAGGAGAGGAGATCTGGCGTCGTGAGAGTCTGGCCCCAGCAAAGCCCCTCATGCCTCGCGGTCTGCGCCAGGATCTGGAGCTCGTGATCCGAGGGGACCGGGTTTACCTGTTCGGTGTCTGTTCACAGTCCATGTTCATCGAGTGCATTTCGCTGGCGGACGGGGGACTCATTGGTGTTTACCGGATGCCCGCGACGTTTATCGCCGGGGTCCCGGCGAAGGTCTTGAAAACCGCTGCGGAACGATAGGCCGCTGGAAATCGCCTCAAGGCAATTTAGCCATGCAACCCCGCAGGCCTTGCGCGGAGTCGGAGCGGAGAGCCCGGCCCGTTGAGGGGACGCCGTGCTCTAAGCATGCGAATTGATTACATCGTTCCGCAGACTGAAGCGAAGATTCCCGCAACCAGCTTGAAAGAGCCGAAGTACTTGGAACAAGGGCTATTGCGGTGTCGTGGACTTCCGTTGGTGCCGAAGCGGGGGTGCGGGCAGATGTTGAAACTCACGTTGTTGGATGATGAGTGGGGCGCTCTGACTCAGTTGGCGATGGTTCCGCGTCGACGGACGTACGCCGAAGAGCACTTCGGAGCGGAGGTGGTTCGTCACCTGTGCGTCAAAGGGCTGATCGAGCAGGACGGCGATCTGCTCTCGGCGACTCGCCGCGGGCTGATCGGCCTGAAAGCCGATCCTCCGCCGTCGCCGGTTGGAGTGCGGGTCTGGTTCGAGCCAGACGTGGCCTGACGTCTGCAGAGCTGCCGCCATAGGCCGGAGTGACGCAGCTTGCAGCGGCTGGCGTGCGAAGAACTCCGGAACCAGCATATCGGTTAGCGAGCTTACCAATGCCGGCGGCAACTCTGTGCGATTTCGCTGCATCCGGGGAATCCCTGAATCACAAATATCAGGTGAAGCGGGTGGAAGGGATGTCGCCGGTCGCCGGAGGCGACCTCTATCATCCACTCCGCGCCGGGCCATTTGACGTAAACTCAGGTCAGGACCCCGGAGACCGTGGTGGAAGAGTTGATTCTGCTCAGGGATGAGGTGCAGTTTCTGCGGTGGCTTCACGGGCGCGGCGGAGTCGGAGCGGTGGGGCAGTTCTCAGGCGATAGCGTTCGCTCCGATTTTCTCGATGCGAAAGGACTGATCCGGCGTAGCGGCGAAGTCGCGGAGCTGACTTCTCTGGGAGAGCGTATTGCCGGGAGGGTGACAGATCGGGACTTTGTCGAGGTGGTGATCCTGACGGCCTTCGAGGTCGAAGCGCTGCAGCGTTAACGCGGAAATCGTTGCCAAAACAGACACGAAGATTCCGTTTCGAAGATAGAGGCAGTGTCGCCCAAATGGGCGATGATCCATGAACCACTCCACCAAGGTGCGGGGTCATGCGAAAGATCACGCTTTTCGACGACGAATGGAGTGGGCTGACTCGGCTGGCTTTCGCCCCCATGCGGGTTATCTTCGCGCTCGAAGAGCTGGGGGCGGATGTGATCGAAGTTCTCACTCGCGAGGGTCTGGCGGTAAAAGATGCGGACCGCCTCTCGGTGACACCGCTCGGCGTGCGGTTGGTCCAGGCGAAGTTGACGCCTTTCGCAGACGGTGTTCGCGTCTGGCTCGAACCCTGAGAGGACGGTAACGCTCTGTCACACTTCGGTCATCAAACGATATCAATGACCGAACGGGCTCACAATCTGCGACATTTGCAAACGACTCCTTGAACGCCTGACGCATATCGTGCAGGGCCATCGACGCAAAACTCCGGAAGGAGGGCCTCGATGGACACTGACGAACATTCTTTCCCCTTGCGCTTATCACTATGGGCTGTCATCGTGGTGGACAAGTTCGCAAAGGCCCTCCAGCGCATGGACGCGGCTGCTGATCGAGCAGTCGTAGTGAGGGAGCGCCTTGAGACGGTGCAGGTCCGAATTGAAACGCGCATCGCGAGCAACGAGGCGTTTCTAGAAGACCAGCGGTGCAGGCTGCTCAATGGCTTCCCGCCGAACAGGAGACCGGAGTGAGGCGCACGGTCGCCGTCAGCACGCCCGATCGGGCCCGATTTCTTGCCTCAAAGCAATTCTCGCCACCTCCTCCGGATCACCAGTCGGCAGCGTCCCTCGGGTCGTCGGACTTGCGACGCATCGGGACCGGCTTGTGCTGCTAAGTGGCCGACGGTGAACCGGGGTCGCTTCAGGTCGGACGGTTCGGCCGGCGATGACGGTCTGGTGTTGAGTAGCGCGATGTCGAATTCCGCAGGATGGGGATCGGAGGGTCCGACCAATGTGAAGCCGGTGCTCAGGAATGGCATGCTTTCAATGCCTGTTGCGACCTACGTTGTACTTCGTGAGGCTGCCGACGGCCGGAAGCTGTGGGAGGGGCGCGTGTCCCCCTCGGATGAGGCGCGTGTGTGGGGACTCATGGAGGCCGGACTCGTGGTTCTCCACAGTCGGATGTACGTCGCAACGGATGCGGGGGAGCAGGTGGTGAGGGCGGTCGTGCGAAGCTGCCCTGGCGACATGTGGCCAGCGAACGGTCTCATTCAGGTGGACGTCAAAGCAATCGGGTGGTGACCAGGGGCGTCGGTCTCGGCAGCGTCATATCGACGGGCTGGGGAAAACCCGGTGTCAGAACCCGCTTCGCAGCGTCCGCTATTTACCGCGGGGGCAATCAAACTGCGGGGGCTTTCAATGACAGGACGGACAAGAAGAGAGAGGCGAAGGATGTGGCGGGAGTCGCTGAAAGAAGCCGAGCGAAACCTTCTGCAAGGCGTCGCCCTCACTCCTCGCGAGCTGTCGGACTTTCTTCTCCTGGCTGGGGATGAGCGTGCAGCCTTCTTCGCGATGATTGAGAGCGCCTATCTGGAATTCGACAGTGGCTTCGTCGTTGTGAGTCGAGCGGGGCGTCTTGCCCTGCGTGGCGTGTTTGGATCGAGATGGAACGACACGGATCGCTGGTACGACCCAGAGCAGGGCAAGTCGTGAGCGGACCGGTTGCCAGTTCTTGCCTCAAGGCCATTTTTGGCCCCGGAGGGATTCCTCAGTATCACCCCCCCATCTACTCAACAGGTTACCGCTGAGCCTCAGCGGTTTTCAGCTGCTCGACCTCGTGCTCCACTCGGCCGAGTTGGTTTCGGAGTGCAAGGATGTCTGTCCGCGCTTCTTCCGCGAGCTGGAGGTCCTTTTCGAGGCTCTGCATGACCCGTCGGTGCTGCCAGCCGGTCAGACTCATGAAGACGACGAATGCCCCGAATGCCCAGAATGGGGCACTTCGAGTCGTGGTGGTCGAACGGTCATCCGCCATTGGAAAACCTCCCTGGTCTATGGCCGAAGCAGAGCAGACTGTTTCCACTGAGGAGCGGCCGGTATCAACCACTCATCAGCGGGGGGAGGGGCTGTGGGCTGAGTGGCGGTTCGTCATACAGCCGCTTAACGTGCGGACGACGGCCACATTGCCGGGGGCTTTCATCACGATTGCGTCACATTCTTTGCGCTGGGGTGAGTCCGATGGTGAATGGGCAGCAGGTGGACGAGGAGCGGGCTGAAGAGATCGAGGACCTGGGGGAACCAACCAGCGTTCACATGCCGTCCCAATGGCGGCGGACTCTTGACCAATTCTCAGACCCGGAGCGGGTCGTGCCGTGGGTGCTGACAGGCCTCTTCATCCTGGTGGCCGGAGTCCTGTTCCAGCAATACTGGAGCGGAGCCTGGGGCGCCGGAGGGCCGGCGGTGGCAATGCCGATCGGCGGGGCAGTCTGCCTGGCCCTGGCGATCGGCTCGGCGGCCTTTGGCTGGCGGACGCTCCGGAAGCCGCCGAAGGTGATCGACCGGCCGACCTATTTCCTCTACCCCGAGGCAATCGTCGTCGAGACCTCCGAGACCACGGAGATCCTTCGCTGGGCCGACGTCGATGCCCTGCTCGCGCCGCCAGCGACCGGCAAGGGGTTCCGGCTAGACGCGCAGGACGGGCGGAAGTTCGAGCTGACCCAGTCGGTCGAGGAGTGGGGGACGCTGATCCAGACGATCATCGCCCGGGTGACGGCGGAGAAGCTGCCGGCGGCGCTGGAGGCCCTCGCCGCGGGTGAGACGCTGCGTTTCCGGAACCTGGGGATTCGGCGGGAGGGGCTGAGCAACAAGGACAAGCAGATTAACTGGTCAGAGGTAACGGCCATGGTGCTGCTCGTCAAGCCGGGGGCGAGCCTGTTGACCGTGCGGAAGAGCGGCTCCCTACTGAACTGGTGTTCGATGGACTTGCTTGAGATGCCCAACAACCAGCTTGTTTACGAACTGCTGGTTCGGACGGCGCCGAAGCATCTGTTGAAGGAGGAGAAGGCTTAGCGAGTCGTGGGCCCGCATCAGGGGGACGGCGGAGTGGGTGATTTCGCAGGCCCCGCCGGTCACTTCGCGCCTCATCGCGCCTCTGTCTCCTAGCGGGATGATGTTCGGCACAGTCAGCAAGTCATGTTGCGTTTGCCGCTTGTTGGGAGCAGACTGCTGAGAGTGGGCCGACAACACCAAGCGTCGGCAGGGCCCGGCAACATCCCTGGATGCTTCACGAGGTGGGTAACATGGCGGTGAATCCTCGGTCTTCGCTTTTGGTCGCCTTCGCATCCATCGCTCTGAGGGGGTCAGGTCTGTTCGGAGCCGATCCAACTCTCGAAAGAGTCGAAGAGCTCTTGATGGCCCCAGAACCCGCCCGTTCACAGAGTCGATTGGTGACAACGGTGTTCGGCAGCATGGACGACTCTCAACTAGCCGACATCATCGTCAGCTCGGCCAGCCTTTCGTTGCGTCTCCGGGCGGCCGAGGAGATCGCTTTGCATCGTGGGGACCCGCATGCCTGCGAGACGCTGCGTAAACTGATGGAGGACGTTCTCGATCTGCCGCTACCGTATCGAGTAGATGATGCGATTCTGAGTGGGAACTTCCGCCCACAAGGTCCAGGCCTCCCAGCCCCGGAACCAACGCGGATCCGAGTGCACCAAGGGATCATTCCGACTGAAGTGAAGCGGGATGAATGGTCCGTGTCATTCGAGGCCGCCGGCCGTCTTGTCGTATCGACTGGACGGAATCGGCGCGAGGTCCAAACATCCTTTCAGCGACCGAATGTCGCAGCTGTCGAATCAGATGGCGGGATCATCGTGTGTGCACTCTACGACGCCAGTGGCGATTCGCCACCGCTCTGTCTGGCGTTCGAGAAGGCAACGGCAGATGAGATCTGGCGACACGAGTGCGTCGTCCCCTCCCGTGACCAATTCGTGGCTTTGAGGAACGATCTGGAGCTGGCCATTCACGGAGATCATGTCTACGTGTTTGGCACCTGCTCACTGAGGGTGTTCGTCGAGTGCCTCGACTTGTCGAACGGGAGCCATCTGGGAAGCTACCGCCTCCGGTCTCCGATGATGCCGTTGCCGAAGAGGCACCTCGTTCCGGCAGAAAGAGGCTAGTCACGGCAACTCGTCCCGCTGCCCGTGTGGAACGCTATACGCTCCCCATCCGGCACGGCAGACTGGAATGACGCAGGCCAGGAAGGCCGATTGCGACCTCCAGCAGGATGGCGCGGCATTTAAGCGGCCAAAGCATCCTCCCAACAGCGCTTGCCCTCACCGTCGAGGGAGGGCCGCTTACGCCGGTGCTGATTCCATGATCATTCGCAATAGGTCCAAACTGACCGGTTTGACCAGATGGTGGTCGAAGCCGGACTCCCGTGTGCGGCGACGGTCGCCCTCCTGCCCCCAGCCGGTAAGTGCGATGAGGCGGACGTTCGCAAGGGCCGGCAGCTGACGGACCCGCTGCGCGACTTCGAACCCGCTCATGCCCGGCATCCCGAGATCGAGGAGAATCACCCGGGGGCCGAAGGCTTCCACCATCCCCAGCGCCTCCTCTCCACTGTAGACGGCGTGGGCATCACTCCCCAGCAACTGCAGCAGCGTGCAGAGGCTGGCGGCCGCGTCGCGGTTGTCGTCGACGATCAAGACTTTCTGCTGACGGGCCGCGCCGGCGGGACCTGGAGCCTGCGATCCTTCGGCCGGGGACGACGGCGCCTCGGATCGGGGGAGCCGCACGACAAACGTGCTCCCGCGTCCCTCGCCGTCACTGAGAGCCTCGACGGTCCCCTTGTGAAGCGCGACAAGCCGGTCGACGAGAGCGAGGCCGATGCCGAGTCCCCCTTGGGACGCGTCCCGCTGGCGGCTGACCTGCGAGAACATTTTGAGGACGTCCGGCAGTGACTCGGGCGGAATGCCGATCCCGTTGTCGCGGACGGTGATCGAGACCTCGCTCCCTTCTCCGGAGACCGTCAACGCGATGCGGCCTCCCGGGTTCGTGAACTTGGCCGCGTTGTTCAGGAGGTTGGAGACCACCTGCGAGAGGCGGACCGGATCCCCTTCGACGGTCACCGGATGCCGCGGCACGGACACTACCAGTTCGTGCGCCGCGGCGTCGATCAGCGGCCGGCTGGTCTCGACGGCGCTGGCGACGATCGTTCCGATGTCGACCGGCTGCAGCCGCAGATCGATCTTCCCCGTCGTTATCCGCGCAATCTCCAGCAGGTCGTCGACCAGGCGGACCATGTGGTGCACCTGGCGCTCCATCATCTCCTGGAGCTCCACCGCAGACGGGTCGGCTGGCGGACGCAGACGCAGGATGTAGAGCGATGTCTGAATCGGAGCGAGCGGATTGCGAAGCTCATGAGCCAGAGTCGCGAGGAATTCATTTTTCTGCCGGTCCGCGGCGAGTAGCTCTCGTTCAATCCGCTTTTGTTCAGAGACGTCTCGCGCAATCTTGGAGGCTCCGACGATCTCTCCTCGCGCGTTCCTGATAGGAGAGACTGTCAGGGAGATCTCAACGAGCGAGCCATCTTTTCGCCGGCGGACCGTTTCGAAGTGCCGGATGCGATCTCCCCGCCGGACCCGCGTGAGGATGTCATTTTCCTCAGCCAGCCGGTCCGGTGGGATCAGCATGGTGATCGACCGCCCGACAGCCTCCGAGGCGGGGTAGCCGAAGAGCTGCTCCGCCCCGGCGTTCCAGCTCTCTATGATGCCGTTGAGGTCCTTACTGACGATTGCGTCGTCTGAGCCTTCGACAATCGCCGCCAACCGCTGGTTGCTGGGCTCCAGGGCGTCGATCGAGCGGAGGATCTGGAAAGCGGACCCGGCGAACCGTCCCAAGGAAGCGAGCAACCTCGCATCCTCGCGATCGAACCGCCGGTCCTCGTCATGCGCGATCAGCCAGATGGTGCCGACGGGCTTTCCGTCGATGAAAAATGGCTCCAGGAGCGCTTCGCAAATGGGTGGATCTACGGCAACGGAATAGTGGTAATGCCGCTCGGGATATCGGAACAGTTGCGCGGAGCGATGGGAGATCACGACTCCGCACGGACTGGCGTCGAAGGGGAGCCCTCCACCGGTTTTGGGGGCCCAAGCTCCAGCGATTGCGGGCCAGTGAAACATCTCCTGGTCAGAATCAGATGAGAGAAGGCTGAGACCGGCAGAGCCGGCTCCAAACACGTTCAGCGCGACTTCTACCAGTCGACGAAGAATCGTGGAGGGGGATGCCGCAAGTTCTCGGGCAAGCTCTTCGAGCGCGCTGCATTGCAATTGGAAGTCCGGCCCCCGTGACGGCCGCCGTTCCAGTTCCTCTGTGACGAGGACCGACTCCAAGGGCATTCGATTTGGTGTCAGCACTATTCCCTCATTGCACTGAGGGGGAAGAGTGCCAGTGCGTTCGGCACCAGTCTATGACTCCATCTCAAGTCTCGCCACACTGCTCGATGCCAACGAGTCGCGGTCCCGTCCCGCTCCCTCGTATCCACGCTCGCATTGGTCTCGGTTCCTGAAAACAGGCGGTCGCTTCCAGAGCGGAATGTAGCGTCGCCGATCGGCTTACTTTCCGCCCAGATGAGCGTAGAGCCACCCTACGATGTCATTTGCCAGGCGGAAGTTCTGCATGAGCCAACGGAGAGGGGCGTACACGAACTTGAAGGGCACCGAAAGTCCTTCAGGAACGTATCCCTTCTGGTAGAGCACGGCGATGACGACGAAGCCGCCGATGTAGACGATGATGAGCACGGCGGACCATGCGGCCCATCGTGCGACTTTTCGTCCAGCCTGCATGCTGTTCCCCCGTTCGGACGCGGTCGCAGGATCGTCAGCTCCGTGACGCATCCAACGACGCCTCAGGGTCATCGGATAGCCGGATGACCTTCTCGATCTCGTCCGGACGCAGGTAGCTCAGCGTGATCTCGTTGCAGCGCCACACATTTCCGATGCATGGCTTGATACCCCACGCTTGGAGGTAGAGCTTCGCAGTCGTTGGGGTCAGCGGCTCCCCCTCACTGCGAGCGTTCTCAATGAAACGTTTCAGGTTCACTTTCACAAAAATCGGCGTTTCCATCTTGCGACCTCGAGAGTGCAGTCGTGGTCCCAAGACGCCATTTTGTCCGGAAATCTGACTTGCTCGCAAGCGAAAATGCTCGACGACGGAAGCAGGCTCGGCCGCCCGGTCCAACCCGTCTTCCGCTCCCGAGCGGCTGGAAAAAAGACAAGGTTGGGGGAGGAATCCGGCCGAGCTAGGGCGTAGCGACTGAGAGCCGCCTCCGACCTTGTGCAGCAGCGTTCGTACCTACCGATCCATGGGCGTTTTCGCGGACTCATACGTGAGGCTGTGCGGGCATGCACTTTGCCGGCGGAAATGGCATCATTGCCTACCAAGGAGCAAAACATGGCCACGCGCGAAGTCGCAGAGCAGAAGATCAACCGAGGGTTCGCAATTCATTTTGCCGTATACGCGATCGTCGTAGGTGCGTTGGCGTACATGAACCACACCCGCAACCCTGATAATTTGTGGGTGATGTGGGTAGCCGGAGGTTGGGGCCTAGGCGTGGTTCTTCATGCAATCCTGGCATTCACCCCGGCGACGCGTGAGAAGGGCGTCCATAACGTGATGGAACGGCAGAACGAGCGCGAAGCACGCGGCGGTAACATGACCGACAAGATGAGTTAGCCTGCTCGGTAAGCAATCAATGTTCGCGACCACTGAATCGCGTTCTGAGTTCACAGCCGGAGCTTCAACTGTCCTGATTCGACGATCGCACTGGAAACCTCGTATCCAGCCAGGCACGTTGATCAGCCAGTTGAGGCTCTGGCTTGTTTTCTTGACGATGACAGCTTGGTCAAAAAGAACACCCGGGCAGGTCGGACGCCTAACCCGGGTGAGACGTGCGAGTGGCTGCCGGACCACTAGCACACTGCTCGACTTATAAGCAGATCGTGTGCCCCGCGACCCAGGAACAATCGGGGCGAATGTACTTCGCCCACCTGGGTGTGGAGCTGCAGGACTTTGGCCCTGCGAGTCTGCCGCCCGTCTCCTAGGCATCGCCACCTTTGGATGTGAAAATCGATCGGGGCGGAAGCGGACATGAAGGCGGGCAAGCGCGACGCTGCCCCGACTCGATCATCCCCGAGCGATAACCAGAATTGGCAGGAACCGATCCGGAAAGTTCCTGACGGACACCCGCGTTGCTCAACCGACTTGAAGGCAAGTTAGAAAGGGCCAAGAAGAAGAACGCCCGGAGACGCCAGTAGGAGCGCGCCGGCATTCGTCTCATCCTCCTCGCCGTTATCCCCGGGCTACGCCAGTCTATCAGGATGGCCACCACAAGCATTCCGCGTGGCGCTTGAAAGTTCGCTCATCCGAGAGTCCGGAGTGGCACCCCCGACCTCGACAATTGGAGGTTCGTTGGATCAAGATGCGGCCCGACGCAGCTGAGTGCGTCTTCCGCAACCTGGTACCACGGGGCCGTGACGATGCGTGCTGTTCTGTCGATGGCGGTCGCTCTTTTCCTTGCTGGTGAGATCACCGCATTCGCTGCCGAAGAGGTCAAGGATCAGTTTGCCGCCGGATCCGTCTGGAACGGAGAGCTCCGTGTGGCTGGCAAGGAGGAGGCGGGGAAGGCGATCCTTACCGTCAGTGAGCGAATGGGCGAGTCATTCAAAGGTGAGTTCCTGGCCAAGAGTCCCGCAGGCAAGGTCGTTACGTTCCAGGTCAGCGGGACAGCGACGAACAAGGCTTCCGGCGCCGTGATCTTCGAGACGGAGAAGCAGGGTGTCTCTCAGTTGAAGATGCGTGGGAAGCTCACGAACAACGCGGTCAATCTCGTGTTCGTCGGCACGAGTCCGTTCGGCGGCAAGGGCGGTGGGGCGATCGTGCTGACTCCCAAACTGTAGCTGGAAGTCGTTCTGCAGAAGATCAATGACCGGGGACGGGAACAGAGGCGGTCCTTCAACCTCGCCCCGGTTAGTTATCCCCGGGCCATTCGTCCAAAGCACTCGGCAGAGTGGTCCCTGCCCAAGCGTGAGAGCCAGCGGCTACCGGACCGAATCTGGCTCTCAGTGTCCGAGCTGAGTATCCAGAATCCCGCAGTTCTGCGGGTCAAAAGTAAATTACAGCTTCGATCTCGTCCGGCCGGAGATAGGCCAAAGAGTGATCGGTGCACTGCCAGAGATCGTCTGGCAGCGGGACGAACTTCCACGCAAGCAGATACATCCGAGCTTGTTCGAGTGGCAGAGGCTCCCCGTCACGACCCGCGTTCTCGGCCAACCGCTTCAGGTTCACCTGCACGTAATACGTCGCCCGTTTCAATTCCAGCATTTTCACCACAACACCTTCGATCGTCCGCGGTGAAGGAACACTGACATGGGGTCGCAATCGAAAATGCCCGGAGACAGGAGCGGCAGCGAGGCAATCGAATCCCGTGGCTGCTCGACCGTCCCCAGGTGGAACACCAAAAGTGCCCGAGGCAGGAACTTGGGCTCGGCTAGGAAGCCACGCTCTACCGCTCTCGGGCCTTATCAGTATCCGCTGGCCGGGGGAATCCACAAGAAAATAACGACGCCCGGGGACAGGAACAGGGCGTGTAGGGCCAGCCACAGCTCCGCTCACCTTCCCCGGGCAACAGAGTGATAGCAGGACGAGATCCCCGCGGATATCGTTCCCCCCATGAGTGATCCGTCGCGGGGCCTGCAGAATCTCAACGGTGCCGCACGTCTCGTCGCTGAGGCTGCGGCCAACCTTCGCACGATCGCCGACAAGGCTACGCTAAGGCGGTTGCGTTTGATCCAAGTCGAACTGAAGCTGATCGAGGAACAGCAGCAGGCGAAACTCAGCCGGGCGACAGTAGCTGACAATCCCCCCTCGTCCGCCGCTGGAAAGGCGACCGACAACGCGAGCGAGTAACAACGCTCGAGAACGGAAACGGTCGCGATGCAACACGATCTCGTGACTGCCCAACCGTCTCCAAGCGGAAAGAGACTGCGAAGCCCGGGGAGAGCCACCAGAGCGCTGCCGGGACAGTGCTCCCTCCTCCTCAGTGACATCCACCGGGCGAGGACAGCATACCGCCGACAGCTCACTCCGTCCCGATTCCCGCGGCCGTCAGGTCTTGGACGAATTCCGCGATCATACGGAGGCAGTCCTCCTCTTGTTCAACGCCTTCGATCGTGGTGCGAATCTTGTCGGTGTGCCCGACAGCGTCCGACTGGACGACGAAGAGATAAGGGCCAATTTCGCGGTCCTTAAAGCTCTGGAGGCGCCAGTCGTTAAGGCGGAGATCTCATACGGGGTCGCAGTCATGCCGGGAGGCGTCCCTTCCCGCGAGCGCCTAGATTCGCCCCCACCGAGCCGTGCAGATCACCGCATACTCGGGCTGCGGTCAAAGAGCTGGTAACCGCTTTCAGACCACAAAGGATTACTGACCCCCGATCTTCTCGACGCCGACACGGCGATTTCGCGCGTGGCACCCAGATCACGTCTGGTGCGCGGTCAACCGCTTGGGAAGATGGGCGTTGGAAGCTGAGTCCTGCCGGTCCTTCCTTCCCGACCAATTGAGGGTCTGTGGGGTGGCCGATGACAGGGCTTGTTCTGCTGTCCGACGAGGTCGCGCTGCTGAAGTTCGCTGCAACGCAGGGGGCCCTCCGCCGAACGGGTGAGACGCTCGGCCACGAGATCGCTTGTGATTTCTTCTGCCAGTCCGGTCTCGCCGATCTTGAAGGCGATCAGGTGCGACTCACAGCCTTCGGTCAACGCTTGGCACGCCGGCTCATCTCAACTTCGGCGGCTGGCACCGTATCCATTCCCCCGGCCCTTCTCGATGCACTGGGGCCGCAAGTTGTATTCACGCGTTCGCCGTGCATGTAATGGTCACGTGGGGGAATCGCTCTTCCTGGCTTGCCGTAGCGTGTTTGGGAACGGCGGCGAATCATGTGCTCCTCGGCTCGGCCATCTTCTCTCCGGCTGAGCCAACCGACGTTGAGACGCGGTCGCGAACAGGGCGCCGACGAAGTCGTATTCGAGTAACGAGGCCGAGCAGGATCGGACGGCCGTTGACAGCGTCATCGCGGCAAGCAATTGGACTCGAGTTGAACACCATTCGGAGCTCGCATCCGCCCTGATTTCTCAGCGACCGCGTTCCCGGGGAATTCCTGGTCTTCATGGAACTCCTGGACTGAGGTTGATTCGCAAGTAGTCGATGGTCGGCGGTTCTCGAAGGATTGAGTCAAGTCGATACGGCCTGCCGGGTGCTGCGATCGAAATCGCGATCAGCGAGGGAGTAGTTCGATGCAGGACCTGGTGCTCTTGCCTGATGAAGTTGCGTTACTGAAACGGAGTGCGTTGCAGGGGGGGCTCTGCGGGACGCACGGAGGTCTGTCCGAAGAGGCAGCTTTCGAATTCTTTTGTGAGCAGGGACTGGCGGAACTTCGGGCGAATGGCCTTCGTCTGACTTCCTGGGGCCGCCAGCTCGCCCGCGAGCTGACCGAAGACGGCAATGTCGGCGTAGTGCGACTTCGACCGTCCACGCTGGCTGCTTTCAGGGGCGGTTGACTCGCAGTGGCTGAGCGGACTTTCCCAGCGATGTTGGGGGAAAACCTGTTTGTGCCAAGCGCCGTCCGGTAGTGCCCATCGCTCGACGTCTTTCCCGCAGCGCCCGTGTCGGATGACGAGAGAAAAAACGTGATCGCAGAAGACTGGGTGTTCTCAGACATCACATACGAGTTATTACAGGGGGCGGCGACCGCTGATGGAGTTCCAGTGCAGCGGCTCACGGTTCCAGAGGCTGCAGCTACATGGTGGTTGGCCCACCTCGGCTTGGTGCGTCTGGAGAAGGGGCGCGTCGTCGCGACAGATCGAGGGCAGGTCGTTTCACGTGCTGAGATGGAGCAGGTCCCAGGTGCTTCTCGCATACGGGTGAGGGCAGGATCCCTCTGGGCAACGAAGCTCTCGAGGCAATGGGCTGCGCTCGGGCCTGGCAATCGGATCCCGTGGGGAGGCTGACTGCCGTACAGGGGCGGCAGATGACAGATCGAATTCCACAACTCGCTAGATAACGGGAGGTCACTGAAGCGCGTTCACTAAACAACGATCGATACGTCCAATGCTCATAACCGTGCGAGCAGTTCGCGTTTCTTTGTCTGAAACTCCTCTTCCGTCAATGCACCGCTTTTGTGCAGCTTCGCCAGGCGTTCGATCGACGAGATTACGTCTTCCGAACCCGACCGCCTTTCCACCTTTGACTCCGTCTGTTCACGCGGGAGAGGTTCCGAGACTGCCTTCGCCGGGTAAAGCTGAGGCAGGCTGGCGATGTCGATCGGACCATGCTGGCTGCTGAATTTGATGGAACTGCCCCCGGACTGTTGTTGAGAAACCCCTCCGATCTGATGATCCAGCGTGTCGTACACCGAGACTTCTCCGCCGAGATCGAGGGCCAGCCGCCGCGGCCCTGCGAAGTAAGCGTACCGCATGTTGTTCTGGGATCCCGTCGCGTTTGGCGTCCCCAACTCGTCGGGCCACCAGTTCTTGGATTGTGCCGCGGTGCCCTGAACAAAGAGATTTGATCTGCGGGCAGTGTTGCCCGCTGCTGCGGCTGTCGGAGCTGGGACGTCTCGCGTTGCTCGACTCGAAGATTGTGACTGACTCTGAGACTGGCTCATGGATGGGCTCTCTTCCGAAATTGGGGAGTCGTTGAGGAGGTCCGAGAGTTCCCGGCAAAGCGCATCCACCTTGGCTTTCAGGGCGTGATTGAACATGTCGCCAATCATCGTCATTCCGCCCCGCATCCATTGCCCGACCCCTCCCAGTTCGGCGATCGAGAACTGGGCCATCGTCCCGTTGCCCTGGACGACGGCTTCAAGCAACGTTGTCACTGCCTCGGCCGATACCTGATTCCGGCGGGCGATCTCTTGAATTCGTTTCCGTCCCTCAGGTGTCAGCTGCATGGTGCTCACATGTGCTTCGTCAGGAATCCGTTGCCCCGCAAGTGACCTCATTGGTGAGCCCTTCAGCCGGCTCGCGTCTCACCGCCCAGAACGGTAAGAATCTCTCCGCTGATGTAGCTGGAGTCCGCCTGCGAAGCGAAGAACACGAACGCCGGCGCGACCTCTTCCGGTTGACCGGGACGCTTCATTGGCGTGTCGGCGCCATGCTTGGCAACTTTCTCCGGCGGCTTCGAGACCGGCTGAAGCGGAGTCCAGATCGGTCCCGGCGCGACGCAGTTCACCCTGATCCTTCGGTCAGCCAGGTTCTGAGCCAACGACTTCGTGAAGGCGTGGATCGCTCCCTTCGTCGAGGCGTAGTCGATCAGTTCCTTACTCCCCTCCAATCCTGTGATTGATCCGCAGTTGATGATGGCGGACCCGGGCGCCAGGTGAGGCAATGCCGCCTTGGCCATGTAGAAGTAACCGTGAATATTGGTCCGAAACGTCAGGTCCCACTCGTCATCCGAGATGTCCTCGAGCGACTTGTGCGTCTGCTGGTAGGCGGCGTTGTTGACGAGAATGTCGAGCTGTCCGAACTCCTGAACGGTCGTCTGGACGGCGGACCGGCAGAACGCCGCGTCCGTGACATCGCCCGGAATCAGCAATCCTCTGCGGCCTTCCTTCTCGATGGCCGCCTTGGTTGTCTCGGCGTCGGACTGCTCGGGAGGGAGGTAGACGATCGCGACGTTGGCCCCTTCGCGAGCAAAGAGGACGGCCACGGACCGGCCGATCCCGGAGTCGCCTCCCGTGATCAAGGCCGAAAGTCCCTCCAATTTGCCCGAGCCACGATAGAGCGGCGCCTGGTAATGTGGCTGAGGCGTCATCGCGGAATCGAGTCCCGGTTTTGCCTGGGATTGCTCAGGAAGCGGGGACGCCGGTTGACGCTGTAGCTCGGTCATAGCAATGGGGATCCAGATGAGTTGCTGTCGCAGCGACAGAAGGACCTCTGCCACGTAGCAGCCAGCATTCCCACCGCGCACGATCGCTACATTGCATCGTGAAGACGAACGGACTGATACCGTCATCCGCGTCCGGGAGAATCGGGAAGTCGATGCGTTACACTGCCACCACGCGACAAAGGTGAGCTCGACAATGGACCCCGGTGGCAGGCTTTGATCACCATTGTCCCCCTGGACCTTGGCCCCCATCGTCCGCGGTCTTCGCGAGTCCTTTAGGTTGGGTGGCGGCGCATCCCAAAGGTGCCCCTGGGCGAAGCACGGTTGGGGGAAAGTTGATCCGACGCATTCCATCCCGAAGCGCGCTGGATCAGTTTTGTCTTTCCCCCAATGACGTGCCCGTCAACGCACTGCCGCCTCCCAAATCGCTCTCGATTAGTCCCAAGACTTCCAGCTGCGACCTCTGGAGCCAGACAGTTCCGCTGGCGTCATCCGCGATCAGCTTTCGCGCGACCCGGTGTCCGATGGGCGTCAGCCTCAAGGTCTGACCTTCTCGTCCTATCAGTCCTCGTGCACAGAGAGATTCACAAGCGAGTTCATAGCTGAATGGTCTGTCGTTGCCGGCTTTCACGCTCTGAAGCTCGGTCTGCTTCAAGAACAAAACTTCATCGGACAGCAGTACCAAGTCGTGCATAAGTCCGCCCCAATCTCGCCAGTCCGTCGACTGCCATAACCAAGGTCAGTGCTACGTCACCCCGCCAGATTGATTCACCTCTGCGCCGTTGCAATGTCTTCTCTCTCCGTCGGCCATTGGATTGCGAGAAGACAAGAGTTTTCCCGAGGCCTCGCCCGGGCTCACCAAAGCTCTACGAGTGCTGAAGGCTCCGTGCGACCACGGTATGCTCGAGGAGCGACACGGGAATAGCACTTGCTCTCCGGCTACTGATCTGACGGTCAGTCTTTCGGAGGTTGGTGATGTCCAGGATTTCTTGTTTTGCGGTTCTGCTTGCAGCTCAAGGTGCGGCGACGGCGGTCGCCCAACAAACGCCCCCACGACGTGCCCCGGTGGCACCACCGGCAACGAAGCAGTCCGCCAACAAGGTTCCCACAGCGTCACGGTCCGGACCGCAAGGGGCCAATCAGGAGCCCGCCGCTCGGCGGTCACAGCCTGTTCTTGCAACGACACCCGAGACTGGCAAAGGGCCGATGTCTGGGGATGTCGTTGAACGAGCTCAGACCGCCGGGCCGCCAGAGGGGACTCTTGTTGAACAACGGCAGCAGGAGGCGGACCGTCCAGAGAAGTTCGATCCGAAGCATGCCCAGTCTGCCTCCCCTGCGTTCAAGGACCAGCCGAAAGCGGGGAAGATCACCGGGTTTGATTTCTTTCGCGACCCGCTGAATGCCGACGAGCCGTTCACGCCGTTTGCGGACGTCATGAAGAAGGAGGCGGCCGGCAAGGATGCCGTGGTCAAGGCCCAGCGAGCTCTTCTCGGGACACGATACGACCTGACGCCGCGGCCTGATCCGGACGTCACGATGTCTCGCGGAAAAGCCGTCTTGAAGGGGCCGACGGCTAGGCTGACCAAAGGGCTGACGTGGGACGAACTGGGCAAGATGTCGCCGTCGGACATCCGGGAAAAAGGAGTCTTCCCCTATCCGGCACTTCCGCATCCGCTCCAGGTCAATGGCGGGCAGGTGTTTCCCCAGGTCCAGACCCGGATGTTCCCCCGGCTGGAGCGGTTCGATGTCGAGTTCGACCTCCCCGCAGAGTTCCTTCCGGAGTTCCCGCCCGCCATCTTCCTTCAGAACCGTCCGGAGCTGGGAGACGTCTCCCGCGGCCAAGTGGTCTCGATCAACAACTTCCGTGACCTCTTCAAGGACCTGCTGACGCCGGTCCAACTCGATGGCCTGCGGTTGCTCCTGACGCCAATGCCCCAGGAGGAGTTCAATCCGACTGACGATCGCAAGACCGTCCAGCCGAGCCTCGGCGTTGCCTGTTTCGACTGCCATGTGAACGGCCATACGACCGGGCAGTTCCACCTGACTCCCGATATCCGCCCGCAGGAACGGCGGTTCCGCCTCGACACGACTAGCCTCCGTGGGATGTTCAATCAACAGATCCATGGCTCCAAGCGGAGCCTGCGGTCGGTCGAAGACTTCACGGAGTTCGAGCAGCGGACTGCCTACTTCAACGGCGATCCGATCCATGCCATGAAGAAGGGCTTCCAGGAGATTCCGCGGGTCTCCGTGCCGCACATGGCCCAGTTTCAGAACATGCTCGACTTTCCGCCCGCCCCTAAGCTCAATGTCCTCGGCCGGCTGAATCGCAAAGCCAGCGAACATGAGCGGCGGGGCGAGACCCTGTTCTTCGGCAAGGCGCAGTGCTCGGTCTGCCATCCGGCGCCGTTCTATCTCGATCATCAGATGCACGACCTGCATCTGGAGCGATTCCTGGCCGACGAACCGGGGGACGGACCGATCAAGTCGTTCACGCTTCGCGGGATCAAGGACAGCCCGCCGTACCTGAAAGATGGACGGTGTCTCACGCTCGACGACACGGTCGAGTTTTTCAACCTTGTTCTCGAACTGGAACTCACGGCCGACGAGAAAGCGGATCTCGTCGCCTTCCTCAAGTGTCTCTAAGGCCATCAACGTGGCTCGTCCTTCCTCAGCTCGGCGGACGGCAAGCGTTGCCCCCGGGCCCTCGCCCGGCTACAGCATTGATCCGTCCCTGACATTCTGGATCGGCTGTGCCGGGTGGAACATTCCGAAACAGCACGACGACCTGTTCCCTCGCGACGGGAGCCATCTCGCCCGCTACCAGCGGCAGTTCAACGCCGGCGAGATCAACTCGTCGTTCTATCGCTCGCATCGTCCGGCGACGTACCGACGATGGGCTGATGACTCACCCGAGGAATTCCGCTTCGCCGTCAAAGCCCCGCGGACAGTCACGCATGAGCATCGCCTGAAGGGAGCCGACGACCTCCTGAAGGCGTTCCTCGGGGAAGTGGCCGAACTCGGCGAGCATCTCGGCCCGCTGCTATTCCAACTCCCTCCATCGTTGCGGTTCTCGCCATCGGACGTGGAAAACTTTCTGGAACTCCTCCGTGGCTTGTTCTCGGGCGCCCTCGTCCTCGAGCCGCGGCACACCTCCTGGCTCGGCGAGGACGCTGCACATCTTCTGAGGCAGTACCGCGTGGCGATGGCCGCTGCCGATCCTCCCCTCGGCCCCGAGATCGCCCCCGCCGGCTCGTCGTCGCCGACGTACTACCGCCTGCACGGTCATCCCCGAATGTACTATTCGCCTTACTCCGAGGGGGACCTCGCTCGTCTGGCTCGCGACATGTTCGAGCACGCCGCTGGCGGGCACGACGTCTGGTGCATCTTCGACAATACGGCCGACGGGGCGGCGCAGACCGATGCATTGACCATGCAGCGAATGCTCGCGGCCCGCAGATCGACACTGGGACGATAGAGTGGACCACAGGGCCAGGTGGCGATGCCGCCCCAGAACGGACGCCGATCGATTGCTACCGTGGCTGATTGCCGCCCGTTCCATTGGTTCGTCCCGCGACGCCCGTCGCTTCGCTCGCCTGGTACAAAGCTCCATTCGGGTTGCGCGGCTTCTCGTCGTAGGTGAGATCGTCGACCCGCCCCGCAGACAAGCGGTCCGCGACACTGGGGATCAGTTTCGAAAGCGCCGTGCTCACGAGCGACATCGCTCCAACCTTCTTCTCCCGTGTCGGGTGCTCGGCGACGTGCAAGATCGCCTCGGCCACGTCCTGCGCCTGGATCATCGGATCGGGGAGCTTCGGCTCCTTGGGCATGTCGTTCTTCGCATGCTGAGGGAACGGCGTGTCGACGGCAGTCGGCTGGATCAACGTCACCGCAACGGGAAGCTTGTCGACCTCCTCGACTTCGACCCGCAGGACGTCGACGTACCCCTTGATGGCGTGTTTGGTCGCGACGTAGATGCTCATGAGCGGGGCGTAGGAATCGGAGACCTCGCTTCCGACCGTGATCAGCGCACCGCCACTGCTTTTCAGATGCGGAAGAGCGACGACGCAGCCGTTGACCGCTCCCCAGAAGTTGATATCGAACAGTCTCCGGGCATCCTCTTCGCGAAACGTGTCCGCGCGGCCGTACATCCCCAGGCCGGCGTTGTTGACCCACGTGTCGATCCGCCCGAAGGTCCTGATCGCCGTTTTGGCGAGGGCTTCTACCTGGCTGCGGTCGGAAACATCACACGGGACCGCGATCGCCCGGCCCCCCCGGCCCGTGATCCGCCCCGCGACGTGAAGAAGCGTCTTTTCGCTGCGGGCGGCGAGGACGACCGAAGCCCCCATCTCCGCGAGAAGTTCGGCGGTCGCCAGTCCGATCCCTGAAGACGCGCCGGTAATCACGACAACCTGATCCGCAATCTTCTTGAGCGTTGTCGACATGAAGAAGAACTCCTTGGGAGGGGGCGATCAGGGCTTCAGGACAACTTTGACACAGCCGTCTTTCTTATCGCGGAAGGTCTTGTAGGCGTCGGGCGCCTCGGACAGGGGCAACCGGTGCGTGATGATCGCCGACGGATCGATCTGGTCTTTCTCGATCCGCTCCAGGAGCGGCTGCAGGTAGCGGTGCACATGCGTCTGACCGGACTTCATCGTCAGGGCCTTGTTGACGAAGGCCCCCATCGGAACCTTGTCGAGTAGGCCCACATACACCCCCGGCACCGAGACGGTTCCTCCTTTTCGGCAGGCCATGATTGCCTGCCGCAGTACGGACGGCCGGTCGGTCGCCAGGCCGACCGCCGCCTTCGCGTTGTCGAGCACCGCCGGCCAGCTCCCCCACCCGTGGGCCTCCGCTCCGACGGCATCAATACACCGGTCCGGCCCGCGTCCCTTCGTCATCTCCTGCAGCCGGTCAAAGACGCTGGCATCGGTCTCGGTGAAGTCGATCGTCTCCGCTCGCCCCAGACGCCTCGCCATCTCCAGCCGCTCCGGAACGTGGTCGATGGCGATCACCCGCCCGGCTCCGAACAGCCAGGCGCTCTGAATGCAGAACTGCCCCACCGGCCCGCACCCCCAGACCGCGACGGTGTCGCCCGCCTCAATGTCGGCCTGCTCCGCTCCCATGTACCCGGTCGGGAAGATGTCGGTCAGGAACAGCACCTTCTCGTCGGGGATGTGGCTGGGCACCTTGAAGGCCCCGAAGTCCGCCAGGGGGACCCGGACGTATTCCGCCTGCCCTCCGGCGAATCCCCCGAGCATGTGGCTGTAGCCAAACAGTCCGCTGGGCGAATGGCCCATCGCCTCCTCGGCGATCTTCTTGTTGGGGTTGGAGTTCTCGCAGCACGAGAACAGCGTCTTCTGGCAGAAGAAGCACGTCCCGCACGCCATCGTGAATGGGACGACGACCCGGTCCCCTTTGCTCAGCTTGCCGGCGGCGACGGTCCCGGTCTCGACCACCTCCCCCATGAACTCGTGCCCCAGGACGTCGCCGGACTCCATCGCTGTGTCCTACCCACAATCGTCGCGTGCCAGGGCGCGGCCTTCCAGCAGGTGCAGAAGCTTGGTTGCGCCACGTGACAGGGTGATCCAGCCAGGAAGGCCATCCCCCTTTCGTCCCAGGAACCCGCCCAGCATCGCCAGTCGGCGAGTGAACTCGTCGATCGTCCATCCGTCGAGTCGGGCCTTGGGGAAGTGGATCGCCGTGTATCGCCTGAGCATTTCGATCCATTCCCGCGGCGCCGCCCTTTCCGCCGGACGGTCCGGCTCCGTACGGGACAGGTTGCGGATCGTGAGCAGCCGTACGGCCGTCACGCACAGGACCGCCGTGATCCGCTCCAGACGTGAGGCCGACTGGTACTGCCGCTCTTCGACATGGCAGCCGCTCTTGAGCGCCTTGTGGTAGTCCTCGATCAACGGGCGGCGGGCGTAGTCCGTCGCCACCTGTCGGGCCTCGTCGGCGGTGCCAACGTCTTCTGACGTGAGCAGCACCCACCTTAAGGGGGCAGCTCCCTTCGGAGGGCGGCGCTCCACGACTTCGACGGCGCTCATCCGGATCGCCGAAGGCGCCTGGGCTTTCGCCCAGGCGCTCATCGGGGACCGCCGCGGCATCTCGATCCGGGCCCAACGGAGTTCGACCGTCGCCGTGCGGGCCGGACGCTGCGCCTTGGCGACCACCTCCACCTCATACCCCGCCACGAAGCAGGCCTGAGAGAGCCAGGTCTCCAGGGGCGTCGTCGACGAGTCGGCAACCCCTTCCTTCGGCACGGGACGAATCTTTCGCCGCAACTGAGCGGCCCGGATGATCCACCCGGTTCCCAACAGCGCCGCCTGAGCGTAGACCTCGTAGTTGTCCGCTCCCCGATCGCACACATGAACCAGCCGTTCTCCCGCCGGGGCTGCGCCGACCTGGGCGATCAGGTTCCGCCAGACCTCCGATTCGCGGGGACGCTTCAGGCTCTGCTCGACCGTCTCCCGCTTGCCGTCCGGCCGCCGCGGCTTGCGCTGGCGGCAGAACAGGATCTGGCCTGCCAGTCCATGCACCTCCTGAGTCGCGGCGTCGATCTTGAGCGCCGTATGCAGGTGAAAGCCCTGCCGAAGACCGCTGCCCGTCAGTCCGAGGCCTTCCAGCGGCCGGTGCAGGTGTGTTAACGAGATCTCGGTCGTGTCATGGATCACCAGGGACCGGCCGGTCGTGGAGACCTTCTCACGCGTCTCCCGGCAATGCGGCTCGACGAGGGCCCCGAAGTGGACGTCGGCACAGTCCATGAATCGGTAGGCCCCCTTGCAGGATGACCAGGTTCGCGTCTGGACAGGTGTGGTGGCCCCGGGATCAATCGCGACCGCCGCGGCGAATGAGATGAGGCGACGGTTGCGTCGTCGATCCCCCAGCTGACACTGCCGAAACTGAGTTTCAGCCCATTCCGCGGGCGGAAGACAGAGGCTCTCCATATCGCCGATTCCAACCGGCCAAAGTGACCCGGAGTCCATGCCCCCGGTTCCGGCCTCCTATTCTCTCAAGGAGGCATGCCACACGGCCAGCCTGTCGCAAGACCTTGCGGGAACCATCACGCCTCCAGAGAAGCTCCCTGAAATGTGGGTAAGACACAGACTCCATCGTGGGCATGTCGCCGTCGTAGAGATGCAGGTCGGATCCGCAGATGGCGGTCGAGGTGACCCGGATGATCGCATCCCGGGGATCCTCGATTTGGGGATCGGGCACGTTGTCGATTCGTACGTCTTCTTTGCCGTGCCAGCAGAGCGCCTTCATGAATGTCTCCCGGTTGCTGCCGCTCGAGCCCGGTTCCGGCTCGATGCCGTCTCCTGGTGCCGGAGGTTTCCCTGCCCGGTTGCAAACGCACGGCCGGCGCGGCGGTCGACGGTGTCGATTTCGACGCCAGCGGCTCCGTCCAGAGAATCCCCGGCGGTCAGCCCATTGGAAGGACGGGAACTGCGGGCAGAATCGGCCTGGCCGTCAGACTGCGATGTGGACGCACCTCGTCCGAACGGCATGCAGAGTGCTATCCTGACTCGGTCAGGATCATGAATCGCATAGCCCATCATCCTTCCTGCGGCATGGCCTGATCGACGAAGGAGCCCATTGGATCCAGCGCAAGGCCGCCGAGACCGTCACAGCGGAGATCATCCAGAACTGCTCCTCTTCACGCCACGGCGCAGCCAAACGTGCAACGGCACCTAGGGCGTTGCCTGCACGGCTCCAGGGCGAGACGGTCGTTGGGGACGGTCGTCTCGCATCTCCCGGGCCTTGGCGGCGAGCCGCCGGTATTCGTCGCGAATCTCTTCGAGTTCCGACTCTTCGAGATCCTCGATGTCCATGAAGTTGTCGCGCGCGTCGGCGATGGACCGGAGGACTTCATCCAGCTTGAGATGGAGGGCCACAGTGTCCCGGTTCTGACTGTTCTGAATCAGGAACACCATCAGGAAGGTGACGATCGTTGTCCCGGTGTTGATCACGAGCTGCCACGTATCACTGAAACCGAAGATCGGTCCTGTAATGGCCCAGATCAAGACGATCGCTGACGCCGAGATGAACCCTCCTGGTTTCCCCGTCCAACACGCGGTGTTGTGTGCCGCGCGGCCGAACCAGGACTTGTGACTACTTGACTCTTGAGCGCAAGAACCCATGACGCATCCCCCCTTTTCCCAGCGTCCACTGCAGAACCGATTCCTTGTGACGGAAACGTAACCCGTGTCTCGGGGCGGTTCAGCAGTCGCCTTGCCTGTCGGGCTTATCATTCTTGCCGGCGCCACGAAGATTCAGGGCAGCCAGAAGGACTTGAAGCACGATTGTCGCGGGGGCCGAGGCGGTCCATCCCCAGACCGCCCACAGCACATTGCTCAGGAGAAAGATCCAAAAACCGATGGCACGTCGCCGAGCGGCTCGTGAAGCGGTGAGCCAGGCGCCGGCCACCGTTGCCAACATCGCTGGCCATTGGACCCAATCAAGCGAGGACATCGTGTTTCACGAGACGAAAGCCTCGATTTTGGGAGAGATATTTGGACAACGAATCGGTGGCGAAGCTGGCCCAAAGACTTGCGAGGAAAGTTCGCGACGCCGATTCGACATTCATTGCGAGGTGAGTGCTACCCTCCACATCGATCACAGTGACCGCAATCACCGGAACTAGCGGACCGTTCGAAATACTCCACGATCGAACGCCAGCGGCAGCGCTTCCCCTCGGCAAACGCTTGCATCTCTTCCTGACATCTTCGGTCGGCCTCCTCTTTCCGAACGAAGGCACAGGCGATCGCCTCGCATCGTTCTCGGGAGAGATCGGAGACAATGAGCTGCCAGTGGGACGACCGGCGGCGCAGGACGCCTGCATTTTCCAGCAGCTTCAGGCAAAGCCGCGTCTTTGCCTTGGAGATCGGGGAGGCAGCCTCAAGACTGGCAGTTGTCGGGTTACCTCTATTGCGACAAGCGGTCTGCACGGCGTGATAGACGTTCACGAGATCCGAGTCGTCGGGGAAACGGTTGCCTCGAAAGAACCGTAGGAGCTTCCAATCAGACGGGCAGTAAAGAAGCGTACAGGCCGCAGGTTGCCCGTCACGTCCGGAGCGGCCAATCTCCTGATAGTATGCCTCCAGAGTCGTCGGAACATGGAAGTGCGTAATCCAGCGAATGTCCGGCTTGTCGATGCCAAGCCCAAATGCGTTGGTGGCCACCACAACCTGGGCCTGGCCGCTCATGAACACGTCCTGTGCGGAATTCCGATCCCGGGCCGACATTCGACCGTGGTACCCTACTGAAGAGACTCCCTGAGCAATAAGCCCTGCCTTCAGATCGTCGACCGCACGGGTTGTCGCAACATACACAATCCCTTGGCCATCCCGTTTGGCTAGTTCGTGCATCGCGCGCTCCTTGTCAGTCGGCGTCTGAAAGTGTTTGACCTCCAGGAAGAGGTTGTCACGTCGGTAGCCTGTTTCGATGACTTGAGCTTCGGGAATTCCCAATTCCCGGATGATGTCGCCGAGTACCGTCTCAGTGGCACTGGCCGTCAGTGCCAGTACAGGCGGTCGTCCGATCGCTTTGAGTGCGGCTCCAAGTTCCATGTAGGCAGGTCGGAAGTCCTGTCCCCATGTGCTGATGCAATGGGCTTCGTCAACCACGAAAAGGTCAATCGACAATCGCTGCAGCAGGCTGAGGAATTGGGGCTCCTGCAATCGTTCGGGCGTCGTGTAGATGAACTCGACTTCACCGTTCTCGATCGCTTGAAGCGCTGCTTTGAGCTGCTTCTCACCGAGGGAGCTATTGACGGAGACTGCGTGCAGCCCCCGGGCGTTGAGCTTCTCCGTTTGATCTTTCATCAAAGCGATCAGCGGACTCACGACGACAGTCGTCCCTTCGAGTTCAATCGCCGGGAGTTGGAAGCACAAGGACTTTCCCGATCCGGTCGGCATCACGACGACGACGTCGCGGCCGTTGAGAGCCGATTGAATCGCGGCCGCCTGGCCTGATCGAAAGTCGCTGAATCCAAATTGCTCAGCAAGCAGTCTGAGCAACCGCTGATGCGTCATCTGAGCACCGCTATCCTTTGAATTGGCCAGCTGCGTTGAGACCGAACAACGGAGACGATCGATGGGCAACTCGCGTTCCCGATTGAGCTGCTGCGAGATGGTGCCTTGTTCGGACGGAAGTGACGCAGACGTCTCTGACGTCGTTAGTCGCCTGGCCAGAGCGACCGCCCGACGTCCGTGTGCCTAATCGGCCATCGAGTCCATGCGACGCCGAATGGTCGCAGGAGAATTTCTGTCGCGTGTCCCTGTCGTATCGTGATCGACCGGCGGCGAACAAGTTGTCCTTCACTTGCGACCTCGACATGAGTCTCGCGTGATTCTGGCAGGGCCCCCATTTCCACGGAGAGAAGACGAATCGCCGTCTCCGCGTGCAACAACTCAGCACTCCTCAACAGCAATTCATAGGGTGCATCGGTCTCGAAGTTGCGTGGCCCGATCAGTACAGTTGAGAGGGAACGGGTAACATGCAGACACTGTTGCGACAGATTCTTGGGGCGGTTCGATGTCTCGCGGGCGTTGGTGCTTTTCTCCTCGCTCTCGTGGTCTATGAGCGTTACTCTCGCTTTGAATTGTCAGGTGGTCTTCCTTCAATTGCCACCTGGGAGTTGGCCGGCTTCCTCTGGCTCGGAAAATGGCCACTCGTCGGTCTGTTTACCTTGATCGGGACGCTGCTCCTTATGGTCGCCCCAGGGGGCATGCACTCTGCCCTGGACACCGGCCTGTCGTCTGCGGCTACCGCTGGGCCGGACAAGACAATCGGTCTAACGACTCCCTTCGCAGCAAGTTTGCCTTCGCCGAACGTGCGTATTGATTCCAGTCCAGCGCGTTTACTCGGCTCCTAGCCCCGTTTGCAAGTCGAGCAAGCCGGGTGAGATTTGAGGCGATCGGAGAGGGAAAAACACCACGGCTCTCTTTGGTCGGCGAGACCGGAGCGGTTCGTGCACGGGGGAGGGGGCTTGCGCGTTGAACGGAATTGGGAGCGAGCGGTGACGTTGATGCCTGGGTAGAGCGTAGGACTGCCATCCCGCCGATGGCTCGCCAATCAACTGACGTCTTGAAAGTTCGTCCGGAGGGCAGCTCGGTCCCGAAACATCGGTGAACAACGGGGGGGGCGTTTGCACTGACGGCCTTCACGCACGGCATGCCGAATGCTTCGGGGGTCGCCTGAGTCGAACCTCCGCGGCCATGCCTCGAACTATGCACGCTATGCCTTCACTCGCCGCCAGGGCAGCCGAATTCCTTGATTTGCAGCAGGTGTCACCGAGTCGGGTGATCGTAACCGGCGTTTCGCCAGAGATCGACGGGGGGCGACAAGCCGCCAAGCGGATTCTTGGAGACCGAGTCACTGTTGAGGCAGACCTGCTGGTGGACTCCCATGATCTCCTGACAGGTGTTGTGAAGTACCGGCCCGCCGGCGATGTCCGATGGCGGGAAGCGAGGATGGCACCCCGCCCGAATGACCGCTGGGCGGCCAGCTTCCAGGTCGAACGGCTCGGCTTCTATGAATTTACCGTGACTGCGTGGATCGACCGATTCACAACATGGCATCGCGGACTTATGAAGAAAGTCGAGGCGGGGCAGTCTGTCGGTTCGGAACTTCTTGAGGGGGCCGCTCTGGTCCACCGCGTTGGCCAACAGGCCCCCGGACAGGACGGTGACTGGCTTGTCCGTCACGCCGCGGAGCTAAAGGAGGGTTCCGAACCGGAACGGGTGACTGCCGCCGGAGATCCCGTGCTGACAATGCTGATGGCCCGGCATGACCCTCGGATCGGGCGGCGAGAATACGACCAGGTCCTGCTGATCTGGGTTGATCGCCTGCGGGCGGAGTTTGGCGGATGGTATGAGGTCTTTCCCCGCTCCTGCTCCCCGGAGCCGAACCGTCACGGGACATTCCGGGATCTTGAGCAACGACTTCCCGATATCGCCCGCATGGGATTCGATGTCGTCTACCTTCCCCCCATTCATCCCATCGGTCGGACGCATCGAAAAGGACCGAACAACACCCTGACGGCCAATGAGAGTGATCCCGGAAGCCCTTGGGCGATCGGCGGGGCCGAAGGCGGACACCAGGCGATTCATCCCGAGCTCGGAACGCTTGAGGACTTCGACCGTCTGTTCACTGCGGCCGTTGGCCAGGGGATCGAGTTCGCTCTCGATCTCGCGTTCCAGTGCTCGCCGGACCATCCGTATGTCCGCGACCACCCCGAGTGGTTCCGACATCGGCCCGACGGTTCGATCCAGTACGCCGAGAATCCGCCAAAGAAGTACCAGGACATCTATCCGCTCGACTTCGAATGCGCGGACTGGAAGGCACTGTGGTCGGAGCTTCTTCAGGTTGTCCAGTTTTGGATCGACCGCGGGATTCGCATCTTCCGCGTCGACAACCCGCACACGAAGCCGCTTCCTTTTTGGGAATGGCTGATCGCCGCGGTCCGTCAGCGAAACCCGGATGTCTTTTTCCTGGCCGAAGCCTTCACCCGCCCGAAGCTCATGAAGCAGCTGGCGAAGCTCGGATTCTCACAGTCCTATACCTACTTCACCTGGCGGAATTCCGCCTGGGAGCTGCGTGAGTATTTCACGGAGCTGACTCAGACCGAAGCTGCGGAATACCTCCGTCCGAACCTCTTCGCCAACACGCCGGACATCCTGCCGGAGTATCTCCAGCACGGCGGTCCTGCGGCATTCCAGATTCGGCTGATCCTGGCGGCGACCCTGGGAGCAACTTACGGGATCTATGGGCCCCCTTTCGAAACTTTTCAGGCCGTTCCACGCCAAGGCAGCGAGGAGTACGTCGACAATGAGAAGTACGAAATTCGCCAATGGGATTGGAAAAGTCCGAACGTCTTTCGGGAACTGATTGCCCTGGTCAATCGGATCCGCCGCGAAAATTCGGCCCTGCAGCGCAACGATCGGCTCCGTTTTCACGGGAGCGAGAACGATCACCTGCTCGTCTACAGCAAGACCAGTCAAGACCTGTCGAATATCGTGTTCGTCGTTGTCAGTGATGACCCACACCGCCCGCAGGCCGGTCGAATTCAGGTCCCTCTGACGGAATGGGGACTGAGCCCCGAAGACACCTTTCAGATGGAAGATCTCCTGACCGGAGCCCATTTCCTGTGGCGCGGCGAATGGAATGACGTGATTCTTGATCCATATTCGACGGCGGCCCACATCTTGCGTCTCCGGCGAAAGATGCGAACCGAGCACGACTTCGACTACTTCGCCTGACACCTCCGGGCCACCTGCCCTTTTAGACGCTGCGCGCGACGACCGACGCCGCGGACACACGCATAGGCCGGTGAACTCGTAAGCTGCCTCCTCCAGGGAGGCCAGGATGCCGTCCGATGATCAAGTCCGTGGAACGATCGACTGCGACGGCCGCTCGCGACTGGCATCGACAAGCGGTCTTCTATGAAGTGCCTGTTCCGGCGTTCTTCGACTCCGATGGCGATGGTCGTGGAGACCTGAAAGGACTGGAAGAGAGGCTCGACTACATCGAGTCACTGGGCGTGACCGCTCTCTGGTTGTTGCCGATTTTTCGCTCTCCTGGCGAAGACGACGGGTACGACGTCTCGGACTTTCGCTCGGTCGATCCTTCGCTGGGAACTCTGGAGGACTTTCGAAGGATCGTCTCCAAGCTGCATTCTCGAAATCTGCGGATCGTGCTTGAACTGCCGATCAACCGGACGTCGGTCGAGCACCCCTGGTTTCAACTGGCACGGAGGACGGAACCTGGCAGCCCATTCCGCGACTTCTATGTATGGAGGCAGGAACCGGCCGATGCGGCCGCGAACATCTCGGACTCGGAGCGGGGAGCCGATCGATGGAGCTGGGACCTCGTCGCGCAGGCGTTTTACCATCACCGCTTTTCCCGGGCGGAACCAGATCTCAATCTGGCCAGCGAATCGGTGCGGCGGGAGCTTGTTGACGTTTTGCGGTTCTGGGCCAGGCTTGGCGTTGACGGCTTCAGCTTGAGCGGAATGGGAGGCGCTCCGGCCACCCGAAGGGAGTCCACGTCAAATGGAGAATCCGACGAGAGACGCTTCGTTCAGAGTCTCGAAGAGGCCCTGAGACCCGAGTTTCCAGAGCTCCTGATCGTCGCACGCGGAGAGCGGTCGCCGGGAGATCCGTCGACTAACGAAGCAGCCAAGTCTCTTTCGCTGCGTCCCCAGCCGGAGTTCGCCGCCACGCTATTTCTCGCCCTGCGGCGTCAGGACCGGACTCCTCTGGTGGAGTTGTTCCATCCTCTTCCATCAGCGAATGAGCCGCGGCCCCTCGGACTCACCTGGCTGCGCGACCACGACGAAATGGCACTCAGCGTGGCGAGTGATGATGAGGAGGATTTTCTCGTTGAATCGTACGCCCGCGATATGTCGCACAAAATCAGCGGCGGGATCGCCCGCCGACTGGCCCCGATGGTGAATCATGATCGGCGACAGATCGAGCTGCTGCTTTCGCTCCTCGTCGCATTGCCAGGCGTCCCATTGCTGTACTACGGGGACGAACTGGGGATGGGCGACCACCCGCGTCTCGGCGATCGCCGCGGAATCCGTACCCCATTTCCCTGGTCTGACGGTCCGAACGGCGGCTTCTCCGAGGCGAATGCAGAGCAACTCTCCACACCGCTCGTAGCGGACCCCGTTGGAGGCTTTCGCGCCGTCAATGCCGCTCGTCTCCGGCGCGATCCCTACTCACTCCTGGCATTCGTTCAGTCTCTGCTGAAGATTCGAGGAGCGTTTCCGCACCTGTCGGACGGCCCGCTGCAGGTCTTGAATTCTGGAACGGCGGAGGTTCTCGCATTCCAACGGAAGGCCGGCCCCTTCGCGGAGGCCGCGGGGGAGGGGGCTGACACATTGCTTGTGGCGGCCAATCTCTCCGGCTCCGCCCGGGCGTTCGATCTCGACCTAGCCGAGCACTCAGGACAAACGCCGACCGAGGTCTTTGGAAACGTCCGGTTTCCGTCCGTCGATCGAAACCCCTATCGGCTGACGTTGCCTCCCTACGGCGTTCTCTGGCTCCGTTTTCATTCTTCAGTGACGCGAGTGGAACCGACCCCGTCAGGAGGATCAACGAAGACGAATCCACCCAACGTCCCGCTCTGGACCGGAGAACCGACGCGAGACTGGAAACACCTTCTGGCAGGAGAACGCCGCTCTCTCCTTGAACAGGAGATCCTGCCGGCGGATCTTCCGAATCGCCGGTGGTTCGGAGCCAAGACGCGGCGGATCGAGCAAGTCCAGGTGGCCGACTGGTGGCCGCTTCCCGACACATCCGCCGTCATCCTGTTTGCCAGGGTCCGCTACCGAACCGGGCCGGATGACCTTTATCTCCTCCCGCTTTCGATCCTTCCCCCCTCGCGCCAGGAGAGAACCGCCGGCCCTCCACAGATCCCGGGAGCACCGCTCGCGCTGTTGTCAGACGGCTCATACGTTGTCGATGCTCTGACCGATCCAGTTGCGGCGCTCGCCTTCCTAAGGATGGTCGAGGAGAACACCGAGGCGGCGAGTGAAGCGGGCTCGGTGAGGGGGCGGCGCACGAACGCGTTTCCGGCCCTCCGCGACTCACGGAACCAGCCGCTTGTTCCCCGGAGAGGCCCAGAAACGTCGAGCAACTCCCTCGTGTTCTTCGGCCGGAAGCTGTTGCTCAAGATCTTTCGCCGCCTGGAAACGGGAATCAATCCAGATCTGGAAGTCGGGCGTTTCCTCACCGAGCGAGAGACGGGCGCCCGCGTTCCTCAGGTCGCGGGGGCGTTGGAGTATGTCGCCTCGGACGGGAACGGCTTGCGGACATTGGGAATCGTGCAGTCGCTGGTCTCGTCCCAGGGAGACGGCTGGAGCCACGCGCTTGCAGAACTCAAGCTCTACTATGCGAGGGCAGCGGACTTGGGCCCGCTTGACGATCAAGGGCTCCACGGCGAGGTGAGTCTGGTCGACCGCGCTTCCCGAACACCCCCCGCTCGGCTGGTGGAAGCGTTGGGGGGAGCGCTCGTTTCTGCATCCCAACTCGCCCTGAGAACCGCGGAGCTGCATCTCGCCTTGTCGGCCGATCGTTCCGACTCGGACTTCTCTCCAGAACCCATGGGCCGGGAGGACGTCGCCCAGATCGCTCGTGAGATGCACCGTCAGTTCGAGCTGGGAAGGGACGCCCTGCAGCGGGTTCTCCCAAAGCTCCCGATGACGATCCGCACGCCGGCGGAGCGGCTGCTGAACGAGGGGCCGAGTGCGCTGGAGCAGCTGAAGGCGGCGGAGGTTCCTGAGGTCATTCCGGGGCAGAAGATTCGAATCCACGGGGACTTTCACCTGGGGCAGGTCCTCCGTGTCGGCGACGACTTCGTCCTGCTCGATTTCGAGGGAGAGCCGACCCGGACGGTGTCGGAACGTCGTGCCAAGTTCTCGCCAGTTCGAGACGTCGCCGGGATGCTTCGCTCCTATCACTATGCCGCCTATGCCGCGCTCTTCGACTTCGTGGACGGCAACTCAATGCTGCTGGACCGCCTCGTCCCATGGGCTGATGCCTGGCATCAATGGGTCGGCGCAGCGTTCGTCCAACGTTATCGCCACGAGATGAAAGGGAGTTCCGTCGTCCCCGCTGCCGACGCCGACTTTGCGCTCCTGCTCGACCGGTACATCCTGGCAAAGGGGCTCTACGAACTCGCGTACGAACTCAACAACCGTCCTGACTGGGTGCGAATCCCCCTGGGGGGCGTGAACCGTCTTCTGTTCCCTGATTCGGCTTCCCGGCCTCTTGAGATAACGACACCATGAGCTGGCAGATCTGGAGCGACTTTGACTCGCATCTTTGGGCCGAAGGGACCCACATGCGGGCCTATGAAAAGCTTGGAGCGCATCCGGAAACGGTCGATGGACAGCCAAGTTGCCGATTCGCCGTCTGGGCGCCGAACGCGTCGAACGTTTCGGTGATCGGAGACTTCAACGGCTGGCAGCCTGGCCGCGATGAGCTGCAGCCGGTCCTAGGGAGCGGCGTGTGGCAGGGTCTTCTTCCCCGGGTCCGCACAGGGGCCCTCTACAAGTTTCACATTGTCTCGCGCCACGGGGACTTTCGAGTCGACAAGGCCGATCCGTTTGCCTTCCAGGCCGAACTGCCACCGGGAACGGCATCGCGAGTTTGTGAGACAGGCCAGTTCGAATGGCATGACGCCGAGTGGCGGCAATCGCGCGGTCTCCGCCAGGCGCCGACTGCTCCCATCTCCATTTACGAGGTTCATCTCGGTTCTTGGCGTCGCGGCCCGCAAGGGGAAACGCTGACCTACCGTCAATTGGCGCCCCTGCTGGCCGACTATATTCATGAGATGGGGTTCACGCACGTGGAGCTGATGCCGCTGGGGGAGCATCCCTTTGGCGGCTCCTGGGGCTATCAGACGATCGGATACTTCGCACCGACGAGCCGATATGGGGCTCCGGACGATCTCCGGACGCTGATCGATTTGCTCCATCAGCGGGGAATCGGCGTGCTGCTTGATTGGGTCCCCGCGCACTTCCCGCGCGACGAGCACGGTCTGGCCTACTTTGATGGCACGCACCTGTTCGAGGCTTCCGATCCGCAGCGCCGATCACAGCCGGACTGGAATACGTTCATCTTTGATTACGGCAAACCGGAAGTCGTCAGCTTCCTGACTAGCAGCGCTCTGTTCTGGCTAGACCAGTTCCACATCGACGGGCTCCGCGTCGACGCGGTCGCTTCGATGCTGTACCTCGACTACTCGCGCGAGCCGGGCGAGTGGACCCCCAATCGACAGGGAGGACGGGAGAACCTGGAGGCGATCGAGTTCCTGCGGCATCTCAACCGGCAGGTATCGCAACACCACCCGGGAACGCTGGTCATAGCGGAGGAATCGACCGCTTTCTCGGGAGTCTCTCGTTCCGTCGAGCAAGGAGGACTCGGCTTCAGCTACAAGTGGGACATGGGATGGATGCACGACACTCTCCGTTATGCCGCGGTCCAACCGGCGGCGCGGCGGGAGCACCATTCCGAGCTCACGTTCCGAATGAATTACGCCTTCAGCGAGCGCTTCGTCCTCCCGCTCTCGCACGACGAAGTTGTGTACGGGAAGGGATCGCTGCTCTCACGCATGCCGGGCGACGACTGGCAGAAGCGCGCCCATCTGCGACTCCTGTTCGGCTATCTCTTTACCCAGCCCGGCAAGAAGCTGCTCTTCATGGGAGGCGAGTTGGGACAGTGGGACGAGTGGAACCACGACGCCACCGTGTGCTGGGAGCTGTTGAACTCACCGGAGCATCGCGGGCTCCAGCGATGGGTCCGTGATCTCAACACGTTCTATCGTGGTCAAACGGCGCTCCACGCGTTGGACACGGAGCCCGGCGGATTCGAGTGGATCGAAGCGCACGACGCGGCGCGCAGCATCATCGGCTACCTACGGAGACCGAGCCATGGGGACCCACTCTTGGTGCTTTTGAACTGGACTGCGGCAACGGTGCGGAACTACCGGATTGGGGTTCCCACCGGAGGGGACTGGACGGAGCTGCTGAACAGCGACGCGGCGCTGTACGGGGGGAGCGGTCAGGGGAACCTGGGAACGGTCCACGCGGCACCGGTTCCGGCGCAGGGACGTCCCTACCTGCTCAGCGTCACTGTCCCTCCGTTGGCACTCACGATCTTCAGGCCGACCGGGGAACGACCATGGGGCCCCAGCGGATTTCGCTCGGATCCACCAAGCGAGCCATCAGTTCCTCGACATGAATCCTGAGCTGCGGCAGAGCGCTCTCCGGACCGGCGCAGTCGAGGTCATGGACGTGCCAGAACTCGACTTGGCCGACTGCCCCGGGGAATGAGCGTTGGAGGAGCGGGCGGTGCTCCGCCTCCTTCACCGCTACAACGATCTGGGCCGCTGACAGGTCGTTCTCGGTAACCGGCATCGGAAAACGAAGCGGATTGGGAGCAGGGATACCGGCAGACCGGAGAGCCGCCAGGGTGTGCTGGGATATCGGCCCAGGATTTCGATCGTCGGGCGCGAGGCCACGTGACGTGGCCTGCCACACAAGCCCGTAGGCGGGCGCCAGGTGGTTGAACACAATTTCAGCGTAACGGCTCCGGTAATAGTTTCCGGTGCAGAGAAAGAGAATCTGATTCACAGCTACTGGTGCGGTCGAAGGCGAGGGACAAGGCGAACCGTCCGATTCTAGACCGCCGGAGCGATTCTCTCCAAACCGTGTTTGCCGCCCCCCGGTTGAGACATCCGCAATGCCGCGTCGCTCGAAGTCGTCGCGAGACAAGGGGCTCCTGGGAGATCCACGCCCTCTGTCTGCTGGCGATGGTGTGAATTCGTCCGCTCGCTGGTCCGGAACCGCCCGCTTTCTTTTCGTTGACAACTCCATCAATGAGAAACATTTGCGACCCGCGATCCGTTTCCAGGGTGCACAGAGCACCAGAATTGATCCGGCAGATGCCGGCAATCTCGCTCGGGTTAGGGGCGGAAGCCTGACCGAGCGTTTCTGCTTAGCCCACTCGGGGTGGCAGAAGAGTTGCAGCGGGCGGCCGAGCCTGCTCCTGGCCCCGGGAATTTCCTAGGTTGACGGCCCTCTAAGCCGGTTCAAAAATCCGACCGATTTCACTCTCAACAATCTGCCGGGGTTGACGAGATGTTGGTTTTCGCGCGCCGCGTCGGACAGGCATTTGCCATCGATGATTCAACGGTTTTCCGTGTACTCGCCCTTGGCGAAGAAGAGGCGACGCTCCTTCGCACGGCCGGTGCAGGAACTCAAGCGGACGAGCTGACCATTCGAACGAGCTCACTCGTGGAGATTGCGCCCGGAGTTCAGGCATTGCTCGTCTTGGATGGGTATGACGTGCCCCGCATCGGATTCGAGGCTGGCCCTGACGTCCGGTCCGTCGCATAGACGGCCGGGCGTTGACAGCGACTAAGACATTCGGACGGGAGAATCGCTTCTGAAGAGGGCTCCATGATCGGCCGTGCCTAGGCGACGAACCGGATCGTCCCCTGCATGATTGGGAGGACCCCTTTTTAGAGGAGACTGAGCCATGCAGCGAATCCCGTTTTCCCGTCATGCCACTGAAGCGGAGTTTGCAGCCGTCATGCAAATCGCTTCTTGCTTCAACGACGCGCAGTGGCGTGGCTACCCCGGAATGCGATTCAGTTCAATACTGGAGACTGGGACCCCGTCACTGGCATGATGACGGGCGATCCAGACCTCCGCAGGCCAAGGTTCCTCATCGATCAGGACATGGGGCACGCGGGCGACGTCACGCTGGGAGATGTGCATGACTTCGCAGATCCGCCCCCAGGCAGTACCTAAGGACCCATCCTCTGTCTGGGTTCGATACCGGCATTTCCCGGTCGCACGCACCTTCGAACAGACTGACCATCTCGTCGCCCGACGCTGCGACGGACCTTCGCCGTAACTGACCGCCTGGCTGTGACCACCGTCGTGAGATATTGGACGACGACCACCTGACCCGGCCTTCGGCGACTCCCCAGTACGATGTGCGTTGCTAGTCTTCCGAGGCAGTCGGCCAGTCGAAAAACGCTCGAGGCAGGGCGAAAGTATCTGACGTATGACCGCCACTCTGCGGCACACCGGATAGAACTTGAGCTCCCCCTGGCTTCCTTGGACCGATGAGTTGAATCCCTGGTTGAAATCTCAGTCCACGGCACCGCCACGCTCCGGCTCGAAGCCCCGTCGCATTCTTCCCGTTGATCGCGAGCGGCGCCTCGGTCGAGCTTTCGGCTCCAGGCAGTCCACACGGCGAGAATGGCCTACGGGCGAGCACCGCAACCTTGCACGTCGCTGTCCCTTCGTACTCCTGGTGCGACATTTTCTGGCGGACGAGTGACGTCGCGACGGGCCTTGAATCTGACAGTAAACCCGCAACCCGTGCAATCTTCGCTACACTTCAAACTGGGACACGAAAACCCCGGGGGGGATACATCTTGGAGCCACATCTCTCACATGAGAGGCCCGGAGCTCTACGCTCTGCAACGATCCGGCATTTGCTGGAAGATGATGTCGATCACGCCGTGTTCGTCTTGGACGGCGACGGCATTGTAAGCGAGTGGGGAGCTGGAGCTCGACATCTATTTGGTTATCCCGAAGGGGAGATCGTCGGCAAGCCGTTCTCGACTCTGTTCACGCCAGAGGACGTGGTCCTTGGTATGGACCAGCAGGAGATCCGCGTGGCGGCTGAAGATGCAAGGTCAGAAGACGACCGATGGCACGTTCGGAAAGACGGCTCGCGTTTTTGGGCCAACGGCACGCTGAAGGCACTCCGGTCCGAGGATGGGAGCACAATCGGCTTCCTGAAGATCATCTGCAATCGCACTGAGAAAAAGATCCAGGCTGACGCACTGGAGAACCAGGTCGCCGCGCTCAACGCACTCAAAGATCGAACCACCGCTTTTATGGGGGCGTTGGCTCACGAACTCGGTAACACGTTCATCCCGCTCGGGCACGCTCTCCATCTCGTCAAGGAAGCGGTCTCCTCGAACGCGGACTTCGAGCACCTGCTGACCCTCGGTGAACGTCAGTTGGCGGTAGCGGGCCGACTCCTCAACGACCTTAAGGACGTGACCCGCATCGAATCGGGGAACCTCGAAATCCTGCAGATCGAGACGTGCGTCAACCATGTGGTCGAGCGTGCGGTCGCGGCAATGAATGAGGAGGCAAAGCGGCGCCACCAGTCACTTGAGCTGCTACTACCATCATCCCTTATCACAGTGGATGGCGACGCCACTCGGCTCCACCAGGTATTCACGAATCTCGTCGGCAATGCGTGCAAGTACACGCCCGATGGTGGAAAGATCTGGGTGAAGATCTCCACGGAGGGTAACCACGTCATTGTGAAGGTTCAGGATACTGGTGTGGGAATCAGCCGCGAGACACTGCCTAAGCTGTTCGAGATCTTCACTCAAGAAGAGTCCTCGCTTGGGCGATCGCAGGGCGGCTTGGGTATGGGCCTTTGGCTGGTGAAGAATCTGGTGACGCTGCACGGCGGAACGGTATCCGTTCGAAGCGACGGCAAAGGTCACGGGAGTGAGTTCTTTGTGTCGCTTCGAATCCGGCGGACCATTCCCTCGGTAGGCGGGGACGAGCCGCGATAGCGGGCGGAACGGCGGCGCAGCTCGCGCGTCTCGTGACGACCTCTGCAGTCCTCAGAATGGGTTTAACTTCAGTACTCCTCAAAGCGGCAACCGGCTCGCTATCTCAGTTGCGCATCGTCCAATTTATTTGGGGCTCAGAAGCCGCCAGGGGACTCCGTCGTTGCGACTTAAACCGAGACCACAGACGGTCGGTTCGAAGTGCTGATCTGAGAGCAGAATTGCAGCACTGCATCGGCAAAGTGTTCGTGATGCTCGAAGAATCCGTAATGTTTGGCAGGATCCTGCGTCTGCGACGTCGAGGCGGAGATTCCTTGTGCGATGACATCGCTGGCAGACTTTGGAGTCACGGGGTCTTGCTTCCCGGCGACAACCATTGTCGGAATTCTGATCTCAGCGAGCGTTGCCTTCGCATCATACGCCAGCATCCCAAGACACCCGCGGGCGAGAACGGCCGGGGAGCTGATGAGTGAGTAACGCGCGACAAAGTCCAACTTCGCGGCTGACTCCGTGCCCCCAAAGCCGCTCCACGCGATGGACCAATGGGTCGATCCGTTCAGGTAACTGAGACAGTTCGAAAGCCACACGAGGGGTGACAGAACGATCTGCAAATAGAGCAGCGGCACGATCACCGGCCGCTCGATCGCTGTCAGCAACCCGCTCAATGGCATGGTCCGAACGGGGTTTTTGTAGGTCGTGTGGACGAGGATCAGGCCGCTCACTCCCGCTCCCAGCATTTCGGGGAACAGCCGGCAGAACGTCAGGATGGTCATGCCGCCGATGCTGTGTCCGATCAGCGTGACCGAAGCGGCTCCGCTGATGTCAATCACCGCTCTCAAGTCCCGAGCGAATTTCTCCAAGCTATAGTCGTTGTTCGTCGGCCGTGTCGATCGTCCCGACCCTGGAAGGTCCCAGACCACAAGCCGAACAGCCGGGCACCGCTCACGCAAATAGGCCCACTCACGGCGATCGGTTCCCCAACCATGAGTCGCGACGACCGTCGGGCCGTCAGGAGGGCCGAAGGTTTCAATGAATAGCTCGGTGCCATCGTCCCGCTTAACACGATGTGATTCGCCTCCAACCATCGTTGGGACCGATTGGCCGGTTGGGCGCCAGAGCCGCGGATTGATCCATGAGCCAGCGACCGATAGCAGGAGTAGCAGGCATCCTGCGGTCAGGAGAGCAGTTTGTCGGTTCCATCCCGGCGTCCACCCCTTCGGAGGGCCCGGGGCGATCTCTCGCATCGGCATATCGGCATCGAGAACCGTTCCTTCGACAACGCGCACCTGGGCCGGCGAATTGATGTCGCGATACCACTCGCGCAATGACCAGGCGGCCAAGCCCACAATGCTGAAGGCCAACATGAGCCGCAGCCAGACGAAGAGAACCGATGCAGGTGTTTGCACGACAACCTCCGTTGCCACTTGAACCAGGAACTGCCTTGCCGGAAAGCACGTCGCGTACCTGGCTGTGCTCGCAATCTATTCGAGACACAGCGATGTCCCGCCCTGCCCCCACCTTCTACGGCAGTTCGTAACCGTCGCTGGCACGAAAACCATGCAAGAGTCGAACCATGGGCTGTTGACTACCATATCGCTTTTATGATGGGGCGCGACGACCTGCCATTCAGGAAGCCACCGAGATTGAAGTCTATGACGAGCTGGCAAGTCGTCCGACGTGATTGTGCTCTCACCCTCGTGAGTCCACTGAAACCGCCGCACGTCGATATCTGGATTCGCTCCCGGAGATTCCCTGGGATTCGAGGACGTTCTCGCGGTGTCATCGCCTTCTTGCGAGTCCACTGCTTGTAACCACCTATGCAGCGTCGACATCCACGCTTGAGGAAGTGCTGATGGTCCGGTGACAGCAGGTTGCTGATTGGCGCGACGGGTATGGCGATTGCTTGCTCGCGAAGCATTGCTCCGTTCTGTGTTTACGATGAGGAAACTGTTGTCATGTCGCTCGAAACTCTCGCCGACGCCTTCCACGACGAACTCCGTGACGTCCTGAGTGCTGAGAAGCAATTGGTAAAGGCTCTTCCCAAGATGGCGAAAGCTGCGAGCTCCGCGGAGCTTCGAGCCGCCTTCCAAAAGCATCATGAGGAAACGAAGGCGCAGGTGGAACGGGTCGAACAAGCTTTCGAGGAGACCGGCAAAGCGGCCCGCGCGAAAACCTGCGAGGCGATGGAAGGATTGCTGGCGGAGGCGGCCAGCATGATGGAGGAGGACGCCGCCCCCGAGGTCATGGATGCCGTATTGATCGCATGCGCCCAGAAGGTCGAACACTACGAGATCGCCACCTATGGGACGTTGTGCACCTGGGCAAAGCAGCTCGGTTACAGGAATGCCCACAAGCTGCTGAAAGCGAATATGGCGGAGGAAGTCGCGACTGACGAAGCGCTGACTGGCCTGAGCGAAACCGTCAATTCGGAAGCAGACGCTTAAGAAGCGGTTTCATCCGGTTCATCCTTGGCTGGGCTGGCAACCGGGGGAGTCGTGTTACCGGCAGTATTCATGGGGCTAGCCGCCGCCCGGTCACGCCTCCCCTTCAGCTTCCATGGAACGTCCCGCCGTTGGAGCGATAGTGGGGCGTCCAGTCCGCTGTGTTGTTGACGCGGGGATAGATCACGCGAAGGCACAGTGACAAAGCAAGGGTGTCGGGCGTATTCAAATGTTCGGATTACCTCAGTCCTGGTGTCAGGCACCAAGCAAAAATGGATGCTTCCGCGCCGGCCAGAAGCAGTAGGAGTTGCGAGGTGGAGTCGACGATGCGAGTCTGGCGCGGGCGGCCTTATCCCCTGGGAGCGACCTGGGACGGTAACGGTGTCAACTTTGCGATCTTCTCGGAAAACGCCGAGGCGGTCGATCTGTGCCTCTTTGACTCCGCGGACGCCACCGCTGAGTACCGCCGGATCCGGCTCACCGAGCGGAAGGATATGGTGTGGCACTGCTACCTGCCGGATGTCCGGCCGGGGCAGCTCTACGGCTATCGGATGCACGGCCCCTTCGATCCCGCGAACGGGCACCGCTTCAACTCGAACAAGGTCCTCCTCGATCCCTACGCCAAGGCGATCGGCCGCGACGTCCGCTGGGCCGACGAGCTGTTCGGCTACAAGTTCGACGACCCGAAGGCGGACCTCTCGATGGACGAGCGGGACAGCGCCCCTTTTGCGCCTCTCGGCCGCGTCATCGACACCGCCTTCACCTGGGGGGACGACCGCCCGCCGCGGACCCCCTGGCACGAAACCATCATCTACGAGGCCCACGTCAAAGGCTTCAGCAAACTCAATCCGCACGTTCCGGAAGAGATCCGCGGGACGTATGCCGGTTTCGCCTCCGAGGCGGCGATCCAGTACCTCAAATCGCTCGGCGTGACCGCGGTCGAGTTCCTCCCGGTCTTCCACCGCCTGGACGACCGGCATCTTGTCGAAAAGGAGCTGACGAACTACTGGGGCTACAACACGCTGGCGTTCTTTGCCCCCGACACGCGGTACTCCTCGACCGGGACGTCCGACGAGACGATCCGCGAATTCAAGTCGATGGTCCGCACGCTCCACACCGCCGGGTTCGAGGTGATCCTCGACGTGGTCTACAACCACACCTGCGAGGGGAACCAGATGGGGCCGACCCTCTCCTGGCGGGGGATCGACAACGCCTCGTACTACCGGACCGCTCCGGACGCCCGGTACTACATGGACTTCACCGGTTGCGGCAACACCTTCCTGATGCGGCAGCCGCGGGTCCTGCAGTTCATCATGGACAGTCTCCGTTACTGGGTCACGGAGATGCATGTCGACGGGTTCCGCTTCGACCTTGCCAGCACCCTGGCCCGCGAGCTCTATGAAGTCGACCGCCTGGGGGCGTTCTTCGACATCATCCACCAGGACCCGATCCTCTCGCAGGTCAAGCTCATCGCCGAGCCGTGGGACCTGGGAGACGGCGGCTACCAGGTCGGCAACTTTCCCTCCCTCTGGTCGGAATGGAACGGGAAGTACCGCGACAACGTCCGCAAGTTCTGGAAGGGCGAAGGGGGAACGGCGAGCGAGTTCGCGACGCGGCTGTGCGGGTCCGCGGACCTCTACGAATGGAGCAGCCGCCGGCCGTATTCCAGCATCAACTTCATCACCTGTCACGACGGTTTCACGCTCAATGACCTGGTGAGTTACAACGGCAAGCACAACGACGCCAACGGCGAGAACAACCGCGACGGCTCTGACAACAACATGAGCTGGAACTGCGGCGCGGAAGGGGCAACCGACGACGCCGCGATCAAGGCCCTTCGCGAGCGGCAGAAGCGGAACATGCTGGCGACGCTTCTGCTCTCCCAGGGGGTGCCGATGCTGCTGGCGGGGGACGAGATCGGCAACACGCAGAGCGGCAACAACAACGCCTACTGCCACGACTCCGAGCTGACCTGGATCGACTGGAGCCTGACCGACTCGCAGAAGGAACTCCTGGCGTTCACGCAGAGCGTCATCGCCCTGCGGAAGATCAACCCGGTCTTTCAGCGTCAGAAGTTCTTCCAGGGGCGTTCGATCCGCGGCCAGGAACACCGCGACATCGCGTGGTACTCGCCCGACGGCCAGTCGATGACGGACGAGGCGTGGAACGCCGGCTTCGTGCAGTGCCTGGGCCTCTATCTCGACGGCGAGATGATCGGCGAGATCGACGCCCACGGCGAACCGATCCGGGGCGAGAGCCTGCTGGTGCTGCTCAACGCCTACTACGACCGCCTCGATTTCACGCTCCCCGCCGTCACCGGCGCGTGCGGCTGGAAGACCCTCCTCGACACGAACAAGCTTCCCGAAGGGGACGAGCCGCTTCCAAGCGGCACGAAGTACATCCTGGGTGGCCGGTCCCTGGCAGTGCTGCGGCTGGTTCCGCCGCCGCAGGAACAGGAAGAGAAACGCGAGCCCGCGACCTATGTGGCGAGCGAAGTCATCGACAAGGTCCCGATTTTGCAGTCTGAACTGCCGCCGTCAGACACTCGCGGGGGGACCACAATTAATCAATAGTCGACTCAAGTCTCTCGCATGACCTCTGATGGCAGTTGAGTGGGAGGCATCAAATTGGGGCGTTGCTTGAACAAAACTGCGATCTGGACGTCCTCTCCGTAGCCGAGCACGGAAGTTCCGCTGTCTCCGCCGGCAAACCGTACGGGATGCCTTCGCTTCTGTGGGCGTGTGATCGGATTCGACGGGGATAAGCTGGCGCGCGGCTCATAGATTAGTTAGAGACGTACCCAAAACGTCGGTGTCGTGCCGTTGTTGAGCAGATGGACAGAGTGACACAGGAGAATCCTTGGGAACTGAAATTGCCTTCAAGTGGGGTCGCGGTGGACCTCACCAAGTTTGGCTTATCCATTGATGTCGTGTTTCCATTCGCCCAGGCAGTCACTGTGGCACTCCCTCTCACGCCCACCGTTTTTCGCGCTCCGAATGGCTTCATCGTGATCCGGCAACGGCAGTCCGGAATCGTTGCGACAGAGGTGGGAATCTTTGTCGCCCCTGAAGCCATAGACCAGCTGATCGCTGAGCTGCGAAGGGTGCAGAAAGAGTTGAACGACGATCAGGGCACAGGAGCGTCCAGCTCGTGAGCCGGCTAGCGCGCGATATGCCGTTTCGCAGGTCCTAGAGCCTTTTCACAATTCGTGTTCAGTAGCCGCAGTATCGGATGTAGTTCTGGCATTCGGACGGGGAGAAGCGGTCGAGGGCTTCTGCCAACGTCGTACACAGCGTCTCGAACGTCTTGGACGCCGCTTTGCGGAGCAGCGTCTTGAGCTTCGAGTACGCGTTCTCGATGGGGTTCAGGTCCGGTGAGTACGGAGGGAGATACAACAGCTTCGCTCCCGTCTGATGGACCAGTCTCTCGATCCGTTCATCCTTGTGAGGAGCGACATTGTCCAGGATGACGCATTCCCCCCGCTTGAGCGTCGGAGCCAGGGACTGCTCGACCCACGCGGCAAAGGCATCTCCCGTCATCGCTCCCTCCAAGACGAGCGGAGCGGAGAGTCCAGTGGTCCGGACGGCGCACAGGAACGTGAACGTCTTCCAGTGACTGAGCGGCTGATGGTCGACGACACGCTGCGAAGTCTCTCCCCACCCAGACATCCGCAACAGGCCCGTCTGGACGGCCGTCTCGTCCAGGAACACCAGCCGCTCGGCCGGAATCCGTTTCCGCAACAGAATGTCCCACCAACGACGACGCCGCCGAACATCCGGCCGCAGTTGCTCAGCGGCGTACAGGACTTTTTTTGAGGGTGATTCCCCACCGCTGGAGGGCCGTCCACAACGTCGCCAGGCAACCAGGCAGCTTGAGTTGAGTTCGGAGTTCTTCCAGGGTCGCTCCCGGAGTCGCTCGAATCGCCTGGAGGATCCGAACGCGGTGCTCTTCGAGCTTCAACTTGGGCCCGGTCTTTCCCGAGCGGGGTTTGAGCGTTCCCGTGTTCCGACGAAGAGCCAGGAGTTTGAACACGGTTCTGGTGGTGACGGAGAAAACCTCAGCCTATTTGGCGGGCGGGTCTCCGGCATCGCAGGCAGTCACGATTCTGGCCGCAGATCCATCGAGAGCGGGACGGGCATGGTGGTCCCAGACGTCCAGGTCCTTGACGATTCCTTCTATCGAGTGTGTTGTCTCCGTCACGCATCCGTCGTGCCGTGTCGGAAAGTGCTCGTTACAATGCCGCAAGTACAACATCGTCCTCGGCGTTGAAACCCTATGCCCGCTCGCACGAATCGCTTTCAGGAAATCGTCGGCTTCTTTATGCGGATCAAGTATCCGAACGCGAAGATTTCGATGTCCGAGATGGCCGTCTCAGAGTGCGAGGAACTCTCCGACTACGACAGGGAAATCGACTTCGTCGTCAGAACCACGGAGGGTGAGAAGACGATTCGGAGAGCAGTTGAGGCGACCGGCGCAGCTTCAGCCCTCCATGTGAAAAACTTCGATTCGTTTTTGGCGAAGTACTGGGGGCCATGTCGGCTTGAAAACATCGATCATGTCGTCTTGGTGACTCGGGAGGGGTATAGCAAGCATGTCAGAGACAAGGTGGCCGCAACGAACCGGAAAAGGGCCACGTCGATTACCCTGCTCACTTTGGACGGTGCCATCGAAACCGACTGGGCCAAAGTCTCGAACGGAACTGCAACGAGAACAGGGCCAATGCGGATCGAGCACATCCGAGTTGACGTCCCCATCGCCGGTGAAACGGAAGTCGATCCCGGTCGTATTAGAACCGTCAACACGAGGACCGGGATACTGACTGGGACACTGAGGCATTACCTCGCTCGCGCTTTGCCCGTGGTCCTTTCATCTCAGAGGCATGTCGTTCGACAGCTATACGCGAACGCGCATAGCTCCCCAACAGGCGAAGGACGTGTCCTCATCCTGGCGAACCTAGAACATGTCGGTTTCGTTTCGACCAAGGGAATTCACGCCCTCCCCCGAGCTTGGGTCACGCTACATACTCAGATCGACTCCGGATCGGCTGAGATTCGTGAGTGCGTACTTTCCGCTCCGGATGGCAATCAGGACCAGCTTGCATATCTGGAGATGAACGTCGGTAGGAACATGCTCCGGATTGCGATCCCGAAGTCCGATGGACCTCCACCGGCGATTCATCTGAAGCTTCCGGATTCCCTCCGTAGTCTTGCTGCGTCCTGCAAATGTGGAAGCGGAAAACGCGAATGCGACTGCTGCCGCCCAAGCCTGGATCGGTCTCTTCTCAACACCACGTGGTCGGCCAGGGTGAACACCAGTAGCCATGATCCTCTCCGGTGGAACAAGCATCACAAATCGAGCTGACTCCACGACTCTTTGCATGGCATTCGTAAGTCTCCTGTCCCCCCGGGCCTGGGTTTTCGGCTTGAACCGGAGGCAATAGAATCAGGATGCCATTCGTCCTCCGGACTATCGCATGGTTCTTGATCCTTGGAGGCCTCGCGACCGAGTTTGTTGCGATCTTCGCAATGTCGTGGTATCGGCTCCGACGTTCATTGCCTGGCACGCCCCTCAATTTCCAGACCGCAGGCTGGTTCGCATTCTACGTCGGTGTCGGCCTATTAATTGTTGCCAACGCGTTCGGATAGCCTCGATCACGTCTCAGCCCGCAAATGAGAAGGCCCTTCGACGTTCTCAACGAAGGGCTTATCGTTCCATCGAGTCGGGGTGACAGGGCGCCAATAGAACAGTTCTGGGTCGCCGTCAGTTACTTCGATCCAGTCATTCTCTCCGAATGATGGTCCGTTCCGCCGCTGTCAAATGAGGTGGAGAGCTCAGCTCTGAGCTCGGTATCGAGTCGGGCGGCGGGCCGACTGAAACGCGACCAGCACTCTTCTTCAGACCGTGCGTTCTTCGTCGAGTCGTCCTTGCATCGACCAACAAGTGCGGATGCGGCAACCGCCCAGCGGACTTTCCAAGACCACAGCCGTGCCCCTGTGATTTGTGAGGATTCTTTTGACCAGCGCGAGTCCCAGACCCGCCCCGCGGTCGGTCTCGTTCAGCCGGACGAACGGCTCGAACACCCGTTCGCGATCGGGTTTGGAGATGCCTGGGCCGTCGTCATCGACATCGATCGTCGTTTCCGTGGCCGAGACGCGGGCATCAACCTGGACCTGCCGCTGGCTGAAGCGTCCGGCGTTCGCCAGCAGGTTGCTGAGGACCCGCATCAGTCCGTTGCGGTCCGCCACCATCCGCACATTGCCGCGTGTCAGCTCGGGCCCGATCCGGAACTCCGTCGCGCGGCAGGTGAGGGATGCTTTTTCGATGAGCTCCTCGACCAGGGGGAGCAGTTCGACGCTCTCCGCCTCCGGCTGCGGGACGCCGGTCTCCAGGCGGACGTACTGCAGCAGCTCACCGACGGTGTCGTCGAGGTCCTGGGCCGCGGCGTCGAGCGACTGGAGCCGCGCGTCCCGCTCGGAATCGCTGTGCGCCGTGCGGATCAGATCGATGGCGAAGTGGATGCGGGAGAGGGGCGTTCGCAGTTCGTGCGAGACTGCCTGGAGCAGTTCGCGCTGTGTCCGGAGCAGCGCTTCGGTGCGGGCCGCCATGTCGTTGAAGGCCCGCGCGAGAGTCCGGGCGGAATCAGTCTGATGAACATCGACGCGGGCCGCCAGGTTGCCGTCGGCGATCTCAACCGCCGTCTGCTCCATGAGACGGAGCTGCCGGGCCAGGGGTCGCAGCAGGCTCGCGATCGCAATCGCCACGAGTAGCAGGACGGCCCCGATGGCGATCAGCATGTCGGTCTCGATTGTCCCGTCTCCGACCGGAACCGGCCCGAACTGGAGGGAGCCGGCGTCGCCGTTCCCGTCCCGGCCCAGCGGCGTCAGCACCGACAGCGTCCCCCCGTCCGAGACCACGAGATCGTCGCCGCGGGAGAGCCATTCCCGCACGATCGCCGTGGTCTTCTCGTCCGAAAGGTTCTGGATCGGATAGGGGAACCGCCGCCGCAAGAGCTCCACCGTGGCGTCGGCGGAGCCCCCCTGGAGTGACTTTCTCGCCAGACTGACGCCACCGCCCAGGGCTCTCTCGGTGATGCCGTCAAAGTCCGTGTCCATGCGGTACTTGCAGGCGAAGACCGTGATGCACAGCGCCAAGAACAGGAGCGCGATCACGCTGACGTAGAAGCGGATGAACAGACGGGTCATTGGTGCACCGACAACAGGTAACCGGTGTTGCGGATCGACTTGATCCGCTGCGGATCGACCGGGTCGTCCCCCAGCTTCTTCCGCAACCGCGAGACCCGCAGGTCGATCGAACGGTCCAGCCCGTCGTACTCGACGCCGTGGATCCGCAGGTAGATGTCGCCGCGGCTGACGACCTGGCCGACGTTCTCGGCGAGCAGCCACAGGAGATCGAACTCCGCGGAGGTGAGCCGGATCTCCTGTCCGCTCATCTGGACGGTCCGGCGCCCGGCATCGATCGCCATCGCCCCGATCGCGATGCGGTTGCCCCCCTGCGGCATGGCGGAGGCCGCGCTGCGGCGGAGGTGGGCCCGCAGCCGCGCCAGCAGGACCCGCGGCCGCACGGGCTTGGCGAGATAGTCATCCGCCCCCACCTCCAGCCCCACGACCTCGTCCACCTCGTCTCCCCGCGCGGTGAGGATCAGGATCGGGCCCTTGAAATCGGAGCGAACGGTCCGGCAGAGCGTGAGCCCGTCGAGGCCGGGAAGGTTGACGTCCAGGATCAACAGGTCGTGCGGCTCCGCGCGAATCCGTTCCGCCGCCCGGTCGCCGCGGGCTTCGATCGTCACGGAAAAGCCGTGCGGCGCCAGAAAGTCCGCCACCATCGAGGCGAGTTCCGAGTCATCCTCGACGAGCAGAATGCGCCATTCCATGGGAGACGATCGGCAGGGACGAGTGAAGACGCGGCGCGGATGTACCGCGGCGCGCGACGGAAGGAAGTCGTCATCTCGATACGGGCGAGACAGGACGGAGGAGGCGGGACGGACGAGATCGTGCAGACGACCGCACGGCCCCTCATTTTAGGAGTGAGAGAGATGGCGTCGAGACGGCTCTCCCGACTGGATACAGACGGATACACAACGAGACGCATTCCGAATTGAGCCACCTCTCCGGCACGCATACGTTCCGAATGTGGCACGGAGGCACAGCGGCCTCCTCGCCACGGTACCGGCTTCCCTTCGCCGCGTTGACGCCTTCGCCATCGCGACGGCCCGGTCCCCGGACACGCTCCGCGGGCCGCAAGCGCCGCGCTCAACGGATGCTGAGTGCCGGAATCCCTCCAAGGACGGACCGAATGACTTCTCCTTTGCCACGCTCTTCGCCCAGGCTCGGCCCGGTGCCGAGGCGGATCTCCGTCTGGAGCGTCGTCGGCGCCGCGCTCGTGCTGGCGGGCTGCGCGTCCCTGCGGGAAACGGCTGCCGGCGGCGACCGCGAGCGGAGCCCGGGAGTTGCGATCCCTGACATTGAGTCGATCGAAGAGGCCGACGAGCAGGGCGCCCTGGGAGCGATCCCGACGCGGAGCGCCGTGGCGGAGACCGACGGATCGTCTGCCTCCACCGACCTGCCCGACTTCGGCCACTCGCCCGAGTCGACGGAAGAGACAACGGAAGAGACGGAGCCGGGCGACGACGCTCCGCCCGATTCGGTCGCGTTCGGCGGAAACGATGGGCCGCTGGCCTCCCCAGGCCAGGAGCCAGGGCCTCTCGTCGGGCCCGGCGAGCCGGGACCGTTCTCTCTTCGCTGGCTCCGGAATCCCTTCGCTCCATATCACCCGGCACCCGTACCCCAACGAGGCGGCTTCTTCGACCCCATGGACCAGCTCACCGACTCCGACGGCAGACCGCCAGGCATCGACGGCCCCGATGGGCCTGGCGGTCCCGGTGGCCCGGATGGCGGTCCGGACGGCGGTCCTCCGGGGGGCTTTGGCGGCCAGGACGAGCCGGGCTACGCCGCGACCTGGTACCCCTCGGCGGCAGTCGCCGGACAAGGGACCGAACTGGGGGTCTTCCATCAGCGGCTGGGAGTCGACGTCCCACTCTGGTTCCAGGGGGCCGACGCCCTGATGATGAGCCTCAGCGTCGACGAAACGCACTTCTCCGGCCGCGCGACGTTGCCGGACACCCAGCGGGCGTTCCCCTCCGACCTCTGGAATATCCAGGTCGGCTTGAAGCACATCCACCAGTACGCCAACGGCTGGACCAGCATGCTGATGTTCGACGTCGGCTCGGCCAGCGACAAACCGTTCCAGGCCGTTCGCGACGTCAGCGTCCAGCTCGGCGGGTTCCTGATCATCCCGGCCAGGAACGAGCGGGACTCCTGGATGCTCGGCGTCCTGTACTCGCCGCTCGGCTCCCCCAGCTTTCCAATCCCGCTGATTTCCTATCACTGGAAGCCCTCCGACACGTTCGAGATGAACATCGGCCTCCCGTCCAACCTCAAGTGGCAGGCGACCGACCGGCTCAGCTTCGACCTCTCCTACTTTCCGATCCTGAGCATCGACGCCCTGGCGACCTACAAGCTGACCGAGCAGCTCCATCTCTACGGCGGATATCAGAACATCTCCCGCTCCTGGTTCCTGGCCGACCGCGTGCACAGGAACGACCAGTTCTTCGCCAACGAACGGCGGCTGAGCTACGACGACCGGGGCCGGGTCGTCGAGCAGGTCCAGAACTACCAGGAGTCTCTCAGTTCCAGCAGTAGTTCCTCAGGCGGTGGCTGCAGCGGTTCGGACGACATCAATGTGACAGTCCAGACGAGCTACAACGCCGACGGGAACGTCGCGACCCTGACGGCGGTGAACAGCCAAACGGGAAACCAGGTGACGACATACGTCTACGGGACCACGCTTGACACGTCGGACATCGCCACGAGCATGCTCAAGCGGAAGGAGATCTATCCCGACTCGGAGGATGACGACGACGTCATCACGTTCCGGTACAACCGCCAGTCCCAGGTGACGACCCGCACCGATCAGAACGGCACGGTCCATGCCTACGACTACGACCGCCAGGGCCGGATGGTCCAAGATCGGGTGACAACTCTGGGAGCTGGCGTCGACGGAGCGGTCCGGCGGATCGGAACCACCTACGACATCCGAGGCCTCCGGCACAAGATCACGAGTTACGACAACCCAACGGTCGGGGCCGGAACGGTCTTGAACGAGGTGCTCTCCGAGTACAATGACTTCAGTCAGCTTGTGACGGAGTACCAGGCTCACGAGGGAGCAGTGAACACCTCGACAACACCGAATGTCCAGTACAGCTACGCCAACGGTTCGAACAACACGATCCGGCCGCTGACGCTGGTCTATCCGAATGGTCGGACGCTGACCTACGACTACGGGGCGGCCAACGAGATGTCCGACGCCGCTTCGCGGATCGAGGCGATCGTCGATGACGACGACACGCGGCTGGTCGAGTACAGCTACCTCGGCCGAGGGACGTTCGTGGTGGCGGATGACACGGAACCGCAGGTGAAGTGGACGCTGGTCGACCTCGATGGGGACGACGACCCCGACACCGGTGACATCTACTCCGGTCTCGACCGATTTGGGCGAGTGAAAGACAACCGGTGGTACAACTACGACGCCGAAGAGGACGTCGACCGGCTGCAATACGGGTATGACCGGGCATCAAACCGTCTGTGGCGGAAAAACCTGGCCGCAACCGCTCTCGGGAAGGAGTTCGACGAACTCTACAGCTACGATGGGACCCATCGCCTGAAGGACATGGGACGCGGCCTGCTCAACGGGACGAACACGGCTCTGACGAGCCAGACGTTCGCGCAGTGCTGGACGCTCGACACGACGGGCAACTGGTCGGGCATGAAGGAGGCCGACACGGGCGGAGCTTGGACGTTGGAGCAGACCCGCACAGCGAGCGAGGTGAACGAGATCACCGGCATCACCAACACGGTCGGGAGCGCCTGGGCACAAGCGGTGTACGACCGGGCGGGGAGTATGACCGAGATGCCCCAGCCGAAGACGCCGACGGACGCCTACCAGGCGACGTATGACGCCTGGAATCGCATGACCAAGATCGCCGACGATGAGGAGGTTGTCAGCGAGTACCAGTACGACGGACGGCGGTTCAGGATTGTGACAATCGAGGCTCCCGAAATGCCTCCCTCCTCTTCCAGTTCCAGCCTACCCGCCTACATCACCCGGCACGCATATTTCACGGCTCGATGGCAGTCGATCGAAGAGCGAGTCGAGCCATTCACAACAGCCGTCCGACACCACGTGTGGAGCATTCAGTACATTGACGCACTAATCCTGCAAGACTTCGGCGACAACGGCGCTGAGACATTTGCGGAACGGCTATATGGAAGCCAAAGCGTGGAGTGGGACACATGCGGCTTGTTTGACGCCACAGGCGAGGTTCGAGAGCGGTTTGCATATTGCCAGTACGGATCTATCGACGTATTGACTCCTGAATTTGCCCCTCGTCTATTTTTGCAACCAAGCTGGAATACTCTTTTTCGAGGCTATTCTTTAGACCGCATTACCGACCTATACAGTGTACGGCACCGCAACTATTCCACAGCATTAGGGGGGTGGCTGCAGCGAGACCCTCTGACATACACAGATGGGACCTCACTTTATCGTGCATATTTTGTCCCCTCGGACGTCGACCCATTCGGATTGGCAAAAAACATATGCACACGAGCCACGACCCCTACAGAGGGGGCATGGGGTTCTTTTCGTTCCGTGGGAGCGACAGGCACAGTGCAATTGGCGGGTGTTGTTGATCGCCCTGGGGTTTTGACCCAAGGAGAAGCTGCTGCCACACAGATCGGTTGCGTCGCAGAGAGAAAGGTTACCGCCGAGTACATTTGTCATCCTTGCTGCTGGAGGACTCCACCGAAGGGCAATCGGGTGACTCTTACCCGCATGCAGCACTCACGAATGTATCCTATTGCCGTTGGTCTGGAAGCTGACATCTTTGTTGAAGGAGCGTCAGTCGGAATACCTGTGCCTGGGTTGCCACAAGGAGTGCCAGGCCCCGGTATAACAGTTTTTGAGCACTTTGCAGACAGAGGCCAGATTAACGCCGACGCAAAATGTGGCACAGTGAACAAAGGGATTATTGTGCCACTTGAGCCCACACTGCAGTTGCTTCCGGGCACAATGAGTTGCACCGCGGGAAGTGACAACCTAACACCCGAATATCCGGCAATGGAGATCCCTCAGTAGTGATTTGTGCACAAGCCCCATTTGAGCAGGAGCAGGGTATGCGGCAACGAACACGTGTGATTCTAAAAGTTGCGTGTTGGACATTCTTGGTCACCGTTGCCTACGTCCTTAGTATAGGCCCTGTGTATTGGCTCGGGTTTCGGGGTTTTTTTGGCAAAGGAGCCATATGGTGGCCGTCAGTGTTTTACTACCCGCTCTGGGCAATTAAAAATCATACATGGCAACAATGGTTAAAATGGTACGTGCATGTTGGCATGTGACAGTGAATCGCCAGCGATCTTGTCGGGTACGCGTCATTGTGAGGGCATGTCATCGGTCGGCCGAGTGGCCGAGGCGGAAGACGCTGGTAATGCTCCAGAGGGCCGTAAGGGAAATTTATCGGAAATGAGACGCAAAGGATTTGGCAAACCGATGCAATTTCAGCGGGCGTGAGCGACGCGTCCCGAAGGCATCATGAAAAGTACGGCGATGGATGATACCCTTTCTGAAGGGAGCGTGATCAGCATGCGAACCGATCAAGAACTGTCGTCGCTCTTTTTCTGCCACCGGGGTTAGTTGGGTGGTTTCCTCCCTCGTATCCGTTCACAGGCCTCGACTGACAGCATGGCGTCTGATTCGCCAACTAACGCGGAGACCGACGTCCGGATCAACGGTTGTTGGACCACGCCCGCTCTCCATTTCATCATGGGCCGCTCCCCACCGCGACCCATTCGTCGTGGGAATGGAACCCGGTGTGTGGCGATGAAGTGCATCTCCAGTTGAGGATCGATCCGGATGGAATGGTTTCTGCTGCACATTTCGAGGGCCGGGGCTGCGTTGTCAGCCAAGCGAGCGCATCGATGCTTTGCGAGATGATTCAGGGGCAGGCCGTTTTCGATTTGCAGAAGCTCGATGAACAGCGGGTGATACAGGAGATCGGCATTCCCCTCTCTCCTGTCCGGAGAAACTGCGCTCTGCTGGCTCACCGTGCCCTCCTCTCCTTACTGGCTTCCCTTCGCGAAGGATCGACTTCAAACGATGCTCAGTGAGATTTGCGTCATTGGATTTCCGTCCCGCGTCGGGGGAGCGGATACAGAACTGGACCACCAGATCCGCGCCTGGCAGGCGTTGGACGTCAAGGTCCATCTCATCCATACGGGGCCAGTCGACGACAACCTCCGTTCCATGAAGATGGAGGACCGTGGCTGCGTGATCCATGCCCCCTGCGACTGGGGGGCGTGTCGCGGAATGCACGTCATTTCGTACTGCAACGGCGAGTTTCTCAAGCACCTGGAAACGATCCGCCGGTTCGCGAAATCGACGACATTCGTCAACTGCATGACCTGGCTGTTCGACGCCGAGAAGGAAGCCCACCGCAAAGGGCTGATTGACTGTTTCCTCTACCAGACCGACCACGCCCGCGAGAAGGTCCAGAACGACCTGAAGGGGATCAACGAGAGGTTCCGCTGGCAGAAGGTCCGCCCCTACTTCCACCTGGACGATTTTCCCTACCACGCGGACCGCCCCGACGACCGCTTCCGGTTTGCCCGCGTCTCCCGGGACGACCCCGGCAAGTTCCACCCGTCTCAGATGTGGGTATATGAAACGATGGTCGCTCCCGTCCTCAAAGAAGGGGTGATCCTGGGGATCAACGACCGGATCCGGGAGAAAATCGGCAAAGAACCGAACTGGATCAAAGGGATTCCCGCTGGCGGTGCACCGGCTCAGGAGGTGTACCGGATGGCACACTGCGTCATCCAGATGGCCGAGACCTACGAAAACCTTCCCCGCGTCGGCTTCGAGGCGATGGCGAGCGGCTGCGTCCTGATCGTCGACGACCGCGGCGGATGGCGGGAGGAAGTTCTCCACGGCCAGACGGGGTTCCTCTGCGGCAATGAGCGAGAGTTCGCTTACTACGCCTCGCGAGCCGCATTCGAGCGGGCGGAGCGCCGCCAGATGGCGGAGCGAGCGCGGACTTGGCTGGAAGAGCAATGGGGAATGGAGCAAGCGAAGTTAGGCTGGTCCGAGTTTTTCTCGATGCTTGAGTCTCTTTGGCCGCAAGGAATCTATGCCTCTCCCCTTTGTTTCATGTCTGTGCCCCACGTACCGTCGGCCGAGGCTGCTGCAGAATGCCGTTGCCTGCTTTCTTGCCCAAGACTACCCGTCCGCTTGCCGCGAACTGCTGATTTTGGACGACGCAGACCAACTACCGGACAGCTCCGGCGAAGGATGGGCGATTGTCGCCCTCAAACGCCGCTTCCGCTCGCTCCCGGAAAAATTCAACACCTTGGCCGGTCTGGCGCGCGGAGAGATTCTCGTCGTCTGGGAGGACGATGATATCTACCTGCCGTGGCATGTTTCCTCGCATGTGCGGGCCTTGTCTACGGCGAGTCTTTCGAAACCCTCGCGCGTCCGAAGCCTGTATACCGGTTCGCTGCGTGAAGAGCCGGCGTCGGGGCGATTCCACGGATCGATTGCCTTTACCCGAGCCGCGTTTGAATTGGCAGGTGGTTGGCCGATCACTCGTCGCGGGGATTTTGACATCCAGTTTCTGAAGCGTCTCGATTCGCTTGGGCAAACCGTAGACCCCTGCAAACTCTCGACGCCGTCGTACGTGTTTCGCTGGGGAAGCACACAGAGTTACCACGGCCAGGCATTCATGGCCGGACCACGGGATCCGACATGGTACGACCGCTGCGAGGCGCAGGGGCATGACTTGCAAGGGGCATCGTTCACCCCGAATTTTGACGAAGAGACTCGGGGCATTCTGAACCAAGTCCATGGTGAGACTCTGGTCGCCGCAAACGATTCACTATTGCAACCTTTGGACGACCGTATAGTGAAGAATCTTAACTCTGTCGACCCGTGAGGCCGAGGGATGATTCCGACGAGAGACGCAGGCCCATCATTTATGAGGCGATCGAGAATCGAGCGAGAATTGTTGATCATAGGGCATCCTCGATCGGGAACAGGGTACATGGCCAGGCTTCTGGGAACGCTTGGGCTTGATGTCGGCCACGAAGAAATGCACGAGCATGGCATCTCCTCTTGGATGTTCGCGGCGACAACCGACGGTGTGCCCTTTTCTACCGATGGAACCGCTCGGGCTCAGTTCGACTTTCGCCACGTCATCCATGTTGTGCGTGATCCACTGCGAGTGATTTCTTCGACCGTTTTTACAGAGCTTCCAAACCGGAAAGTCTTCGGCTACATGCGCCGCTTCATCGCTCTGGGATCTTCGGGCGGCCGGATTGAACAAGCGTGCCGGTCCTATCTCGGCTGGAACAAGCTGATCGAGTCGCAGTCGCCCGACATTCGAGTGCAAGTTGAAATGGCGCCTGACGTGCTTCCGGAGTTCCTTCGAAAAGCCGGCGTGGAAATCGTGCCATCGGCCGTCCGTGAGCTTCCGCCAACGAACTACAATTCTCGCCCGCATCCGTCACTCTCCGGTAGCAAAATACGATCCGCAATTCCTCAAGAACTTTGGGAGGAATTGGTCGAGTATGCCCGCATGATCGGATACGAGATTACCGCCGATTGACCGGCACTTTCGTCGTTCGCTTGTCCGACAACTGTGAGCTGTAGTCTATGGCGACGGCACCAATCCCCTGCTTCATCACCAACCGAGATCTGCTGACGACTCCTCAGGACATGGTGGAGCGGCTCAAAGAATGCGATTGCGTTGGAGAGATCGTCATCCTGGATTGTGGATCGACATATCCTCCACTGAAGGAGTGGTACGCTTCCTGTCCCGTGAGAGTCGAGTTTCTTTCAAACTTGGGCAGCCAGGCGCTTTGGCGGTGGGGAGGTTTTCCTGGAAACGGCTTTTACTTCGAGTCCGACTCCGATCTGGATCTTTCAGACGTTCCCAAAGATTTCTTGCTTCGACTGATGGAAGGGTTCGCCAAGTATCCCCATGTCAAGAAGGCTGGGCTCTCACTTCGAATCGATGACCTGCCGGATGACTTTCCTCTCAAGAAGCATGTCGTCAATCACGAAAGACAGTTTTGGTCCAAGCCGTTGGATGAGTTTTGGTTCGAGGCTGACATCGACACGACCGCCGCTTTGTACCGAGGGGGCACAGGTTGGGGCGGATATGGTCCCTCGCTCCGGTCGGCACCTCCATACACCGCCCGGCACGTCCCGTGGTACATGTCCGCAGAAGCGGCGAACGGTTGCCCGGACTGGTGCTGGTACTTGGCGAATCACGATCAACGGATGACACATTGGAGTGGTATTTTGCGACGGATCACTGGTCCGAACGGACAAACCTGACTGTCGCTTGCCCCCCTTTCCGTGTTTTCGAGGAAAGCGCGGGCAACAATCTCATCCCAATCACCTCCAGCCCCGAACGGCAGGGCTCCTCTCTGCTGAAGCTGTTGGCGGCGCAGTCGTCCGCACGTGCCGGTAAAGCTGTTTGTTTCACTCGTGGGTCTGGCCGTCTCCGTCCGTCGCGTATAGGGCTCGCAACCGGGGTTCCCTGTACGCGACGGACGGAGACGGTCCAAACGACGCAGAGATTTCCCTCTCAGCATTGGTTCCGCCTTCTGTTGCGGGAAGAGCGGGCTTCTGGACACGTCGCCCCCGGGTCCTGCTTTATCTCGCGGCACGCGGCATGCTTTCCGAATGACCACCGATGGCGCAGGAGGTTTTTCATCTGCCATACGTGAAAGGATTACACCGATGGGCAAATCGCCGTCGAAGAAGTTGCAAGGGATCGGTACCGATCCGGTCGCCAAGCCGCTCCAAGAGCGAGCGTCCCGAAAGATCGTCGACGAGTCGATCGAGCACTGGGAGCGGCGGGTCTGGAAGAAGGGGGTTCCTGAGATCGTGACCGTGCTCGCGAAGGCCTTCGCCTACATGGCGGAGGACTACTTCAAGTTCTTCCAGATTCAGCGTGAAGGGCACTTCCACCAGCTTCGCACGTTCACGACTTCCGAATGGGAGTCCCTCTACCTGAACCCGAACAGGGCCGGACGCTTTGTCCGCCGGAAGTGTGGTCGGTCAGTTCGCTCACTGCGCACTCTGCAGGTGGGCGTCCGGTGGTTCCTCCATCGCTGGAACCAACTCAATGCTCTCAATCGCATGGTGTTCCTGTTTCGCCTCATGACAGACAAAGCGCGGCACCTCGCCAGCTTGGAGACATGGGGGCTCCCCCTGCGGGTCGAGTTCCAGAAAGGGCTGCGCGAGATCGACGCCGACGACGGCAGTGGGTTCGAGCATCTCGACCGAGCCGAATCTCAGTTCTTCGTAACAGTTTGGCTTCCGTCGATGCTGCTCCTCGGCAAGTGTCCGGCGAAGCTGTACGAGCTGGCAGCGGCGGGGGAGCTGTCGGCTGCCTGTGAACTGCTCCGGCTCGATCCGTTCGCTGTCCAATTGCCGGTGGTCGAGCACTTCTACCGGGAACTTCTCCGAGAGAATAACCCGGCCAGGTTGGAGGCGTTCCGGCTCGCGCAGACTGAGTCTGTCGACCTGCCCAGCGGGCGAGCCAAGTTCAAGGAACAGTTCGCCGCCAAAGTGATCGCCCTCTCCCAACGCTGGTGCGAGATCGTCGGTGATTCCAAGGCGTGTCTCGATCCCGTCGACCTGTGGAACCTCTTCGATCTGATCGCCAAGGAACGGGGAAGAGGGAACGACTCCGTGGATCTGAAGAACTACGAGACGTTCCGCAAACATGTGCGGGACAGTGAGATCGAGCTATCGACAGAAGGCTGGGACATTTTCCGCTGATTCTTGTCCCGGGCTAAGTGGCGGGAGCAGGGCACGCTCCCGCCACGATGGCAAACGAAAAGAAGAGAGCGAGGTCCGAGACCCCGACGCCGGGGGAATGCTTCCACGTCGCCGCGTCCGGTGAGGAGCGACGAGCGTCCAAGCGAGGAGCGAGCGAGCCGGTCGCGGCGAGCCTGTGGGACTATCCGGCTGGTAGAAGCCCCAGTAACACCTACCCCCAGAGTAGTCAGGGGACATCGGGGCTGGTACCTCTGGCCGGTCGTCTTGGCTCGTTCGTCTCCGGGGGATTGGACTGGTTTGAGGGCTCATTCTCAGTCTCCTTCGATCCCATCACCCGAAGTCGCCTGATTCGGGAACTCGACGCGGTCAAGGCCCGTTGCCAGGAAACCGGCGTCCCAGACGAGTATGTCCGATTGCTGGGATGCGTCGATGTCCGAGTGCATCGGCTGGGAATCAACCGCGGCGGAGAGCGGGGAACTCACTACGCCTATCAGATCTCCTACGCCGGGATCACGATCGGCCTGGGCGATTGGAACGCCGAGGAACGTCAGGCCGACAACCTGTTCGTTCGGATGACGGGCGAAACCTGTCTCCTCAAGGGGGCCTGGCAGGGTTACGACCTCGTTCGCGAACTGGTTCAGCAGCTCAGCGGAAGGATTCTCCGAGAGCGTTTGACGCGCGTCGATCTCTGTCTCGACGTTACCAATGTCGCAGCCGCCGAACTTCAGCATTTGGTCGAAGCGGGTCACTTCATCACACGGTTCAAGGCGGTTCATCCACAGACCGAGCTGGTGGCCGGCCGGAGAACCGGATTCACCGCCGGGAAGAGTCCCCAGCGTCTCATCTGCTACGACAAGCTCCACGAGCAACGGAACTCGTACAACGACTTGTACCGCCAGACACTGATCACGAGGCGATACGGGGGTGTCGAACCGGAACATGCTCTTCGCCTGGAAGCCCAGTGCAGCCGGGCTTTCCTGCTGGAGAAGGGAATCGACTCGCCGGCGGACTTGCGAGTCAAAGCCTCCCACCTCTTCCATCACGTCTGCACAGACAAGTTCCGGATTACGGATCGGCCAGTCGACCGGGCTTCCAAGAACCAGTCCCGGGCCGCGATGCACGACCTGTGGACAGCGCTGGTCACAGCCGGGGAAGTGGTCTTTGGCAAGATCGACGGCGAGCTGATTCCCGTCGACCGGTCACTCATCAGTCCTATTCGGGTCTTCAAGCAAGGATTCGGATGCTTCGTCTCCGGCTTCAAGCAGATGGGGGTGCCGATCACCCGCCGGGCCGAGTTGGTAAGGCATGTCGTGAAGGCCGTCGACGGTGTGATGGACTCATCCGAGAAGTGGGCCGATTTCTTTGACGAGTATCGCTTGTTGCTGGAGGAGTGCAGCACATGAGCGCCACGCCTTCGCCTTCTCCGTCGGCTGCTGTTCCGATGCCCGCGGGCGCTCCCTCCTGGGTGACTGCGGATCTCATTGCCCACACTCTGCGAGTCTGGCAACGGTACTACGCCGAACCGTTGAAGCCGGAGGACGCCCTGGCGATGATCCTGGGTGTAACAGAACTGAATCGGGTCATCAGTGAAGGGTCTGGAGCATGAAGCGTTTCGTCGCACTGGCACGGGTCAGCAGTCGCGAACAGGAACGGGAGGGGTTTTCGCTCGAGGTCCAGGAGGAGGCGCTCCGTCGGTACGCCCTTCAGCATGGAGGCGAGATCGTCCGGTTTTTCAAGATCGCTGAGACAGCCAGCAAGACCGATGAGCGGAAAGCGTTTCGCGAGTTGGTCCGGTACGCGAAGCAGAACGCCCCGGGCCTCGACGGGCTCTTGTTCTACAAGGTCGACCGAGCGGCGCGGAACCTGTTCGACTATGTCGAGCTCGAACGGCTCGAATCTGAGTACAACGTCCCGTTCATCTCAGTCAGCCAGCCGACGGAGAACACTCCGTCTGGCCGAATGATGCGGCGGACGATGGCCAATATGGCCAGCTTCTACACCGAGCAGCAGTCGGTGGATGTCCGGGAAGGACTCGCCCGGCGGGTGCAAGAAGGCTGGTTCGTCGGGAAAGCTCCGTACGGTTACCGGAACGTCCGCAAGGACGGCCGCAGCGTCGTTGAGGTCGATCCACACGCGGCCGACAACATCCGGCGGATGTTCCACCTCTACGCCTACGAGCCGCTGACGCTCGACAAGCTCATCGATCGTCTGACCGAGGAGGGCCGAGTCTACCGCCTGCCGGCGATGCCGTTCGCCAAAGGCTCGGTCCACAACATCCTCCGCGACCGGGCCTACATCGGAGAGGTCGAGTTCCGGGGCAATTGGTATCCGGGGAAGCAGGAGCCAATCGTCGACCGTGGAACCTGGGATCGAGTTCAGGCCATCGTCCGCGGCTGCGTCTATCACAGCCACGAGATGACCTACGCAGGCGAGTTCATGACGTGTGGTCATTGCGGACACCCGATCACGGGCGAGCGGAAGACGCGTCAGACAAAGAACGGCACGCGGGAGTACGTTTACTACCGTTGCTCGCGATACACCGCCGTAGGTCACCCCCGCACGCGGGTACCCGAAGCCGAGTTCGACCGGCAGATCCTTGAGCTCTTCCGCCGGATGAAGATTCAGGATCCGGAGGTCGTCGAATGGTTCCGCGCCGTGCTGCGGTCGCAGTCCAAGGACGCCCAGGAGGAGAGCCAAGCGCAGAACTCTGAACTCCAGCGCCAGCGAACGCTCCTCATCACTCAGCAGAGCCGTCTCATCGACATGCGGATCGCAGAGGAGATCGATCAAGAGACGTTCGCCCGGAAGCAGACTGAGCTACGCGACCGACTGGCTTCGATCACACTGCAGCTGGAGGTCGTCGACCGGTCGCGATCGGAACTGGCCGACTTGGCGGTGAAAGTGTTTGAACTTTCGCAAACGCTGTCTGAGAAGTGGCTTACAGCGGACTACGCGACGAAGCGGCGAATTCTCGAAATCGTCTGTTTGAACTGCCGCCTCGATAGCGGAAGTCTTTGCCCGCAAATGAGAAAGCCCTTCGACGTTCTCGCCGAAGGGCTTCTCGTTCCATCAAGTCGGGGTGACAGGATTTGAACTTGCGGGACAGATCGGGGCGCGACGATCTCCGGTCCCGCACGCGTCAATCCGATAACGCTAGTAAGAATTGGCTCTCCAACCACTTCAGACCTCTCGTCAGCAACGTTGTAGGAACGGTGGTGTAGTGCCGATCCGACATCGACTTTGGCGCGTGGTCGAGGAAGACTGCCTCGATGCCATTGAACTCAGCGTTGTCTCGCAGAAGTGAGGCGCTGGTTTTCTTCAGGCTCTTGAAGTCCCCGGTTTGCCCGAGGGATTTCCGAAGGCGTTCGAAGGCGACGCGGATCGGATCCCGTCGAACGAGCTTGCCGTTCCTGAGTTCCTCGCCTCGAAGAGTCTTCCCATTCGAGGAAAGCAGCAAATGGTTCGGATCGTCAGATCGTAGCTTCTTCAAGAAGCTGAGCGTGATGCCCCACAGCTTGTACGTGACCGTGGGAACCCGCTCGAAGTGGATGGTCTTTCCTCGCTTGCGAGTCAGTGTTCCGGCGTCCCAATCGACGCTCTCAGGCTTCAGCGTGCTGATGTCAACCTGCGTCATTCCGCAATTCAGGGCCAGGAGGATGTAAAGCTTCAGGTCCTCGGGAGCCGCTGCGAACAGTTCGCGGATCTGTTCCACAGTGTAGGTTTTGATGACGGGCGGTTCCCGAGTGATCCGCAGAGCCCGGGACGTCAAGTTCTTCGGGAGCTGGGTAAGAACGTCTGTCTCGTGGAGCCAGCGAATGAACATCTTCGCCGTCTTGAAGATGTCCGCCGCATATGTCTTCGTGAAGCGTTTTCCTTCGCAGTCCTGCAGCAACGCCTGATGGAGATCATCGACATGCTTGCCCCCGACTGTCGAAGTATCAAGGCCTGGGCCGAGCTTTCTCTGCATGTACTGCAAGTGCCGGCGGATGTTGTCGGCAGCTGTGGGAGTGATCCCCGACTCACGCCGCTTGATGACGTATCTGTCGACGAATGCCTTCAAGGTGGACTCGGGAGGCGTCTCTTGCGCGGGCTGGACGCTGGCGGCGGCGAGGCGATCCTTCCAGATCACACTGCTGATGTACCTCTCGACAATTCGTTCCAGTTCCTCTTCGCGATCCTCGGCAACGCCCAGTTCGTCAACGAGATCGACTGCAGTTGAGCGCGCAACCTTGGCCACATCGGACTGGGCGAGCGGTGCCTGGATCTGACCAATCCGCAGCCCAAATCGACGAACTGGGTAATCTGTCCGCCTGCTGACTCCCGGTGGCTTCCGGCTGTTCATTCGCCGATGGAGGTCATCGATCTTTGCCGCAGCGACAATCGCTGCCGATTGGTCTTCCACCGTTCGTGCGGCAAGAAGAACTCGCTCCCACTCCGCGATGGCTCGTTCGTACTCCGCTCGATGTGGTTTTTCGAATGCCATGTGAGCGTCAATCAGTAGCTTCTGACGCTCAAAGTCCGCCAAGGCCTTGGAGTAGGCCTCCGCGTCAGACTTTCCATTCCCTCCATCGAAGTACAGGATCCGCCCCTTGTACATCTTCTTCCATCGCCCACGTCGTGCCGCTCCAGTCTGCCACGTCAGCTTGAATCTCTTTCGTGCCATCTCCCCGTGTTCCCCAGCGCGAATTGATACAAAACTCGGATACAATTCTTCGCAGGAAGTGCCAGCTTCTGTATCACTGACCTCAAGAATCCCTGACGATTTTTGCATTTCGCACGCCGTTGGCGTGCCCTGCTTCGGACGGCCCGCTGCCGGGGGCTGCGGATTTCTTTTTCGCCGATGCGGCCGCTGTTGGCCGTTCTTCGAGCGGGTGTGCCCATCGGAAGACGACATCGCACTGAACAGAACAGCCCGCTTTCAGAACTGGAATGTGACCGTTCCGCCCGGGCCGGTCAGGAATTCGAACTCATCGTCGCGCCAGCCCCGTGGGGGATGGGGCTTGAGGATGCTGCCGATGAAGGCCGAACGGGAGACCTTGAACCGGGCGTCGCCGGGACCGGAACGCCGGTTTCCTTCCGCCGTCGTCGAGAGCGTGACCTGGTAACGCGAATCGGTCGCCACGACGTAGACCTCGATGGCGTTCATCGGAAACGTATTCTTCACGCCGAAGGAACTCGACGGGAACGGGATCCGGATCTGGGCGGTGCCGGAACGCTTTCCCTGAACCAGCGCGCTCGGGAAGTCGAGCGACGTGCTGGGGAGCAGGATCCCATCGGGGCGGGAGATCCCATCCCTGTCCTTGTAGGAGTAGACCACGAACTGCAGTGGCTGCAGCGAGTCCCCCGCATCGACGACTTCGTAGTCGACCGCCAGCAGCTTGTCCCCGGAGTAGTTGCTGGGATTGGGAACCTCCCGCGGCTGCGAGAGCCGGATCCAGGGGTCGGAATAGCGTCGGCGGTACGGCAGGAGGAAGGTGGCCGGGCCCACGGTCTGGATGATCGTCTCCCCCTCATGGTCGCCGAACAGGTTCTCACGCGGGCCGCCGGGCGCGACGGGCCAGCGGCGGGGTGTCGCCCGGGGACGAACAACGGCCGGCTCGGGCTTTTCCGCGGGGGTTCCTTCGGCCCGGATCACGACGGGAGCGGGCGGGGGTGCGGAAACCGGACCCGGCTGCCGGAGCCACTGCACCAGTCCGCCGATGACCACAATCGCGACGACAATTCCCAGTCCGAGCCAGCTGTTCCCCCCCGACCGGGAGCCGGAGCGGGAACGGGTGGTGGAAGAGGAACTGCGGCGCTTCCGGGTCTCACGGCTCATGGGAACTCGCGACAGACGAGGCGGCTGGACGGGTGCGAGGGGACGGAAGGAAGGGTTGCTGTCGCGCGAGCATCCGGAACGACCGCGATCGAGTCGCCGCTCCATCGCGGAAGGGGGCACGGTCGTCGACGAGTCCCAACCGGTGGCTGAGGGCGGTATAGTGTAGCGGTTTCTTGTCGCCGGTTTTCTCTTAGCGCGAGTTTCATGTGTCCCGACTGAACACCCTGTGTTGCCTGCTGTTCCTCGCCGCCTGGGGATGCGAAAAGCCCGTCTCGCCCCCGCCCCCTCCTCCGCCGCCCCCCGAGCCGGTGGCGGCCGCTCCCGCCGCGCCGATGCCGCCGGCCGAGCCGGCCAAGGTGATTCCCGACATCCCGTGGCGGATGGTCGACAAGAACAAGGCGATGGCCGAGAACCCCAAGCTGACGGAGGCGGAGAACAAGATCGTCGTCGGCGATCCGGTGACCGTGGCCGGGAGCGCCTACTTCACCGCGATCTCGCAGTTCACGATCACCGCCCTCAAGCACGACATCGACCTCTGGAAGGTCCAGAACGACGACAAGAACCCGACGTTCGAGGTCTTCAACGGCATGCTCAAGATGCACAACGTGCCGCTGAAAGGCCTCAAGCCGTGGCAGACTTATGCCTACGACGAGAAGGATGGCACGATCACGATCTTGTCCGATCCGGATGTGAAGGCTGAGGCGTACAAGAAGGTGGGGCTGCCGGTGGAGTAAACGCCGGGAATCGCCCGCCTCATGAAGCTGTTCCGTCTGGAGCAGCCACATCACTTCCAAGGGGCGGACGATCCTGAGCAGCGTGACTCTCTTCCGCGAAGTGGCTCTCGCCCAGTGCGTCCGCCGCCTGTTGAAAGGGGTGCGTACAGGGGATGTCGTTTCTCCGCCTCCTTTGGTTTTCGAGAACGGTCGAGCCAGCTTTGGCGGCGAGCCGGCGGACTTTTACGCCGTTGGAAGCGACCTCGAGTTCTTCGTTCCCCAGGTGGTCTGCGAGATCCACCCGGAGTTCGGCCCGCGGCCCTTCGACGGTGTGTTCTGCTACGAGATGAGGAAGACGGCCCCGCTGCAGTTGTCCTACATCGGTTCGGTGATCTTCATCGACAGTCAGCGGCTCGCGGCTTTCCATACGGAACTGCGGGTCGCCCGGCATGCCGATCTCGTCGACTGGTGCCTCTGCCGCGTGGGCGAAGTCGACTCGCGCGGACACATGAAGGACTACGACTACCACTCCGGTCCCACGGCGAAGATTGCCCAGACCATTATCAATGCCGGACCACAGATGCGGTGGCGGTGGTCGGTCGAGTATGGCGAGCGGCAACCGTCGAGCGTGTCGGAGGAGTCGTAGCCGCGTCCTCAGAAGAACGGGAAGAGCGTCCTGGCGTTCGCTTCGGTGAGGGGTGAGCCGTACTCGCAGGGCTCGAAGGCCTCGACGTAGCGGATCGCTTTCCCGCGCTCGGAGCCGTAGGTCTTTACGAGCAGGTCACGGTACAGGTCCGCCATCGGGGCGATCCGTTTGCGGAACTCGCGGCCGAGGTAGGCCTTTCGCTCCGCCGGATCGGTCGGGAGCGGCTCGCTGAAGAAGCCGGTGTAGGGGAGCCACTCGTAGAACTGCGAGACGTGGCAGTCCATGGCGTCGACCATCTGGTCGAGGACCGGCTCGACGTCGACGACGACGAGGGGGGAGAACGGGTAGGGCCGCTGGAAGTGGTCCGCGAGGTAGGCGATGACCGGGTTGCGGCGGAGGGCTTTGACCTCAGGGACGATGGGCGGGACGGTCACCATGTAGGCGGCGTCGCAGACGAGCTGGGACGTGGCGCGGTGATCCGGGTGGTAGTCGTTGGGGCGGTGGGTGAGGATCAGGTCCGGGTCGTAGCCGCGGATGAGGGCGATCATTTCGAAGCGGGCTTCCACGGTGGGTTGGAGGTAGCCGTCGCGGAAGCGGAGGACGTCGTAGGAGATGCCGAAGACGTTGCCGGCGTTGGCGGCTTCCTGTCGGCGGCGGGTGGCGAGGGGTTCGCCGCTCATTTCGTGGTGGCCGGATTCGCCGTTGGTGACGCTGATCCAGCGGACGTCGTGGCCGAGTTTGCGATAGAGGGCGGTGACGCCGCCGGCTTTGAGGTCGCAGTCGTCGGGGTGGGCGCCGATGATGAGGATCTTGAGTCGCGAAGCAGGCATGTCTGGCGGGGATGATGTGGGGGGGAGCGAATGAAGCCGAGCGACCGGGTCCGATCCGCGGAGGGAAGCGAGCGCATTATTGGGGATGAAGAGAAGGAGTGAAAGCCGGGTCCAGGGGGTACCCCTGGTGGGGAGTGCAGAGGGGCAACGCCCCTTTGCCCGCCGGAGGCCCGTCTCGTAGGGGCCTCTCTGAAGGAGCACATGCCCAGGCGCAGACAACGTGTCGGATGCCAGGCCGAGCGGTGAGTCCTCAACGCCGGTACCACAAAGGGCTCGTCCGTTGCCTACCACGGTTCCTCACAGGAGTGCCTCCGGCGGCAAGGGGTTACCCCCCTTGACCCCGGCGGCCGTAGCACGTTGGGTTTGAGGTGGCACAGCCGTGCCGGCAGGCGCACGGTTTGATTTGACCCACCGACCGACCACAATCGCACGGACACCCCCATCCGCCCTCCCCGGCTGACACGGTTCATGGCTGAGAAACGCGACTTCGACGACTTCCTCGAAAAGTTCCACCGCCACCGCGAGGTCATGGTCGAGGAACTCGGCAAGGTCGTCGTCGGCCAGGAAGCGGTCGTCGAACAGATCTTCGCCGCCATCTTCACCGGCGGACACTGCCTCCTCGTCGGCGTCCCCGGACTCGCCAAAACCCTCGTCGTCAGCACGATCGCCAAGATCCTCGACGTCCAGTTTCGACGCATTCAGTTCACCCCCGATCTGATGCCCTCCGACATCACCGGGACGAACGTCCTCGAAGAGTCCGACACCGGCAAACGGGAATTCCGCTTCGTCAACGGCCCGGTCTTCACCAACATCCTCCTGGCCGACGAAATCAACCGGACCCCGCCCAAGACCCAGGCCGCACTCCTCCAGTCCATGCAGGAACGCGAAGTCACCGTCGGCGGCGTCACCTACGCCCTCCCGGAACCGTTCTTCGTCATCGCCACCCAGAACCCCATCGAGCAGGAAGGGACCTACCCCCTCCCGGAAGCCCAGCTCGACCGGTTCATGTTCAACATCAAGGTTGACTACCCCAAGCTCGAAGAAGAGGAACGCATCCTCGCCTCGACGACGAGCGGCGAGCGACCCGAAGTCCGCAAGGTCCTCTCATCCAAAGCGATCCTGTACCTGCAGAAGCAGATCAACCAGATCGAGGTCGGCCCGCTGACCATCAACTACATCGCCCGGCTGGTCCGCGCCACCCGCCCCGGCGACGGAACGGCTCCCGCCTTCGTGAAAGAACTGATCGACTGGGGAGCGGGCCCCCGAGCCGGACAATACCTCATCCACGGAGCCCGGGCCTTCGCCGCGATGGATGGCCGGGCCGCGGTGTCGTTCGAGGACGTCCGCCGCGTGGCGATCCCGGTCCTCCGGCACCGCATCGCCCCGAACTTCCAGGCCCAGGCCGAAGGGAACTCGAGCGACGACATCATCCGCCGCCTCCTCGAAGCGGTCCCCGAACCCTCCGTCCCGAAGTACGAACGCCGGTAGACCAAAAAAGAGTTAAACACCAAGACACCAAGGCGGCACCAAGGACACAAAGGGGTTTTATCCGCGTGATCAGGCCTTGGTGCTCTTTGTGACTTCTTGGTGCCTTGGTGTTTAACGAATGGCCCCCAACTGGAGAGGGGACCGGCGTAGAATGAGGCAGAGGTTGTCCTGACGCGCCCCGAGGGACCGCCATGAGCGACCCGTCGTCCGTTTCCACTCTCTCCCCGGCCGAGGCTCCCTGGGTGGAGGGGCTCACGATCGATCTGGTCCTGCGACGGACCGCCGCGGACCATCCGGATCACGATGCCGTGGTCTTTGTTCACTCGGGAGAACGATGGACGTGGCGGGCCTTCGAACGAGTGGTCGATGAGGCGGCGCGGGGGCTCGTTTCCCTGGGACTGCAGCGGGGCGACCACTTCGGCGTGTGGGCTTCGAACGTTCCCGAGTGGGTCATTCTCCAGTTCGCTGCGGCGCGGGCCGGGGTGGTGCTTGTCACGGTCAATCCCGCTTATCGGACGCGCGAGTTGGAGTTCGCACTGGCTCAGTCGGAGGTCCGGGGGCTGGCACTCATCGGCCGGTTCAAGACGTCGGACTTCGTGGCGATGCTCGATGAGATCGACCCGGCGCTGCGTGGTTCGCCCGCCGCGGGGATTCGGAGCGCGAAGCTGCCTCGGCTGTCGTGGCTGATCGGGCTCCGCGGGGCGGAGGTTCCCGGGTTGCTGCCGTGGCGGGAGCTTCTGGCGGCGGGACAAAGTGTCACGGATGAGCAGATGGCCGAGCGGGCGGACTCGCTCGCACCCGGCGATCCGATCAACCTGCAGTACACCTCCGGGACGACCGGGAACCCCAAGGGGGTCCTGCTCACACACCGCAACCTGCTCCTCAACGCCTTCTATGCCGGGGAGCGCCAGCGGCTGACGGCGGCGGACCGGATCTGCATTCCGGTTCCGCTGTATCACTGCTTCGGCTGTGTCCTGGGAACGCTTGTCGCCATGGTCCGCGGGGCGGCGATGATCTTTCCTTCGGAGAGTTTTCATACGCGGGAAACGCTCCATGCGGTCTCGGCCGAGCGGTGCACGGCGCTCTACGGCGTCCCGACGATGTTCATCGCGCAGCTGGAAAGTCCGGACTTCATCGTTGCGGACACGTCGTCGCTCCGGACCGGGATCATGGCCGGGAGTCCCTGCCCGATCGAGCTCATGAAGCGGGTCACGAGCGAGATGGGGATCCGGGAGATCACGATCGGCTATGGGCAGACTGAGGCCTCGCCGCTGATCACGATGACCCGCGCGGACGATCCGCTGGAGCTCCGCGTCAGTACGGTCGGGCGGACGCTGCCGGGAGTTGAGGTCCGGATCGTCGATCCCGCGACCGGTGACGAGGTGCCGGACGGGACGTCGGGTGAGCTCTGCTGCCGCGGGCACAACGTCATGACCGGTTACTACAACATGCCGGAGCAGACGGAGCAGGCGATCGATCCCGAGGGGTGGCTGCACACGGGCGACATGGCGCTGCGGCGGCCCGACGGGTACCTGCGGATCACGGGGCGGCTCAAGGACATGATTATCCGCGGGGGCGAGAACATTTCGCCGCGGGAGATCGAGGAGGTGCTGCATCAGCATCCCGGGATCGAGGACGCCTATGTCGTCGGCGTGCCGGATCACCGCTGGGGGGAGGAGGTGCTGGCTTGTATCCGGCTGCGGAGCGCCGTGAACGGTGCCGCGGCCACGACGGCGGAGGAGATCCGGCAGTTCTGCGGACAGCGGCTGGCGCACTTCAAGGTGCCGCATTACGTGCGGTTCGTGGATGGCTTTCCGACGACGGTTACGGGGAAGATCCAGAAGTTCCGGCTGCGGGAGGAGGCGATCCGCGAGCTGGGATTGGAGGAGGAGGCCGGCGAGGAAACGGCGTGAGGCCTCCTCAGGAATCTCCTATCCGTGTTCATCTGTTTTTATCTGTGGCTAATTCTTTCTGCCACAGATAAACACAGATTAAGGCAGTGCGTCTTCGCTGCGTCTTGAAGGCGCTGATGCAACTCAAGAAGTGGGCAGGTCCAACAGGCTTTTCGCGACCTCGCGGATCGCGGCGTAGTCGTTGTCGCGGCGTTCGCTGAGCAGTTCGCCCACACGCCGGGCCGAGTGCGACAGGAAGAGGAACGCGGCGCGGCGGCCGGACTCTCCCGCCGTGGAACCGTTTCCACTGTGCCCCAGCTCGTGGTCGAGACGGCTCAGGACACAGGCCTGCGCGAAAAGCTCCATCGCGGCGGCGGCGATCGGCTCCTGGGCAAGCTGCCGGTCGACGATCTCCTCCCGGTGATCCATCAGGGCCTTCTGCGCCGCGAGGCCGAACTGCCGGATGAGCCGGCTCAGCGTCCGGGCGTGCGGTACGAGGGCCGGAGCGTGGACCGCCACGTCGGGCGACTCCATCCGGCGGGCGAGCTCGTGCCAGGTGAAGCGGCTCAGGGTCCCCATCTCGCGGAGCGGGTGATGGAGGGCGTCCCACACCGACTTCAGCTCGACGCCCGGGGCCCGAAGACCGACGAGGGCGATGAACGATGTCAGGACTTCGTTGGCCCCCTCGCCGATCTGGTTGATCCGCGCGTCGCGGAGCATCCGTTCGAGCGGCCGGTCCGTGAAGTAGGCGGCCCCGCCGTGGATCTGGAAGGCGTCGTTGACGATCGTCCAGAGCCGCTCCGTGCTCCAGACCTTGAGCATCGCCGTTTCGAGCATGTACTCGATCGGCTCGCCGCCCGCGGCCCGGTCGATGAGGCCGGCCGTGACGGTCGTCATCGCCTCCATGGCATAGGTCCAGGCCGCCATCCGGGCCAGCTTCTCCTGAACGAGCTCGAACTCGCCGAGCTTCTGGCCGAACTGCTCGCGGGTCCGGGCATGCTCGACGGCCAGCCGCAGACAGGTCTTGGCCGCGCCGGTGCAGCAGGCTCCGAAGGTCGTCCGTCCGAAGTCGAGGACGGTCAGCGCAATCTTGAGCCCCTTCCCTTCGGGGCCGAGGATCTGGCTCCGGGGGACCCGCATGTTCTCGAAGGCAAGCTTCGCCGTCGCGGTCCCGCGGATGCCGACCTTGCTCATGCGGGGCTCGATCACGCGGAAGCCGGGCATGTCGGGAGTGACCAGGAACGCCGTCACCGGCTTCGACTTCCCTTTGCCCTGGCCGGGGGTCCGGGCCATCACCGTCAGGACGTCGGCGATCGCGCCGTTGGTGATGTACCGCTTGTCGCCGTTGAGCGTGAAGAACTCGCCCGACTCATCCGGAACCGCGGTCGTCTGCACATTGGCGGCATCGGAGCCCGCCTGAGTTTCGGTGAGGGCGAAGGCGGCGAGCTTCCGGCCGCTCACGAGATCCGGGAGCCACCGCCGCTGCTGGTCGGGGGTGCCGAACAGGAGGAGCGACCGCATTCCGATCGAGTGGTGCGCGTTGACGAGGATTGACGTGGCGCTACACCGGCCGCCGAGCTCTTCGAGGACGCGGCAGTAGGCCCGCTGCGTGAAGCCGCGGCCGCCGAGCGATTCCGGCGCGGTCATTCCCAGGACGCCGAGGCGGCCCAGGCCGTCGATGACGTCGCGGGGGATGTCGGCCTCGCGGTCGATGGCGGCCGGGTCGAGGTGGGCGTCGCAGAACGCTTTCAGTTCCGTGAGGGCCTGGCCGATCCGCGACTGCTCCTCGGCGGAGGAGCGCGGGTAGGGGAGGAACAGGTCCCCGGCGAAGCGGCCGTGAAACAGCTCCTGGGCGGCGCTCCGCCGCGGGGTCTCGGAGAAGAGGAGGTTTTCGGCCTCCCGCATCTGCTCCTCCCGCCGCTCCGCCTGCTGGGCGTCCTTGTCGCTCGTCGTGCCGCTCATGATGACCTCGTGGAGTGTCGCCTTCGGAGCCGCCAGCCTCATCGGAATTGTACGCCGCCGGCCGCTCAGGAGGTGGGTCCCGCAACCACCGGATCGGCCGCGGTTCCGACCAGCGGACCTTCCTCGAAGTCAGCCGCCCGTCGTTCCTGCTCCCGGAGGAGCCGCCGCCGGGTCTTGCCGGAGGTGGTCTTCGGGAGGGCTTCGATGAACTCCAGCTCGCGGGGACACTTGTAGGGCGCGATCCGGTTCCGGACGAACTCGCGGATCTCCGTGGCGAGCGGATCGTTCGCCTCGATCCCCGCCCTCAGGACGACAAACGCCTTCACGACCATGCCGCGGGTCGCGTCGGGGCATTCGACCGCGGCCGCTTCGAGGACCGCCGGGTGGCAGCAGAGGCAGCTTTCGACTTCGAACGGCGAGATCCGATAGCCGCTCGCCTTGATGACGTCGTCCGCGCGGCCGCGGAACCAGAAGTTCCCTTCGTCGTCGGTCCGGACCACGTCGCCGCTGACGTACCACTCGCCGCGGAAGATCTCCGCCGTCAGCTCGGGCTTCCGCCAGTACTCCTTCATCATCCCGGGGTGTGAGTCGCGACGGACGCAGAGGATCCCTTCCGCTCCGGGGGGGACCGGCTGGAGGTCTTCGTCGAGGAGCTCGATGACGGTCCCCGGACCGGGACGGCCGCAGCTCCCGGGGTGGACCGGGCGGTCGATCCGGTTAAAGCAGTAGACCATGCACTCGCTCATCCCGATCCCGTCGAGCGGCGTGACGCCGAAGGTCCGCCGGATGGCGTGGAACGTGTCGGCGGGAAGCGGCTCGCCGGCCGAGGCGGCGTGGCGCCAGCGGGAGAGGTCGAATTCCTCCGCGGCTTCGTCGGCCGCCGCGGCCATCATCATCCGGTAGACGGTCGGCGGGGCGGTGAAGTTCGTGATCCGGTAGCGGTCGAACAGGCCGAACCAGACCGCCGGGTCGAACCGCCGGGCCATGGCGTCGTAGAGGACGATCGTCACGCCGCTGCGGAGGGCGTAGAGGAACGTCGAGGCGACCGGCAGGAGCCAGCCGAGCTCCGACGGGCAGGCGACAATGTCCCGTTCGCGGTAGTCGTGCCAGTAGCGGATCAGCGAATCGTACGAGAGGGGATAGCGGTGGCGGTGGACCACCCCTTTGGGGTCCCCCGTCGTTCCGGAGGTGTAGGCGAGGAACGCGGGATCGCTCGAGTGCGTGTCGACCGGTTTCCATTCACCAGCCGAGTGTTGCGGCGCGAAGTCCTCGCGGCAGAGCTCGTGAAAGTTTTCGTAGGCGGGCACCCGGAGGTCGGTTTCGGGGTAGGGGATGACGATGACCCGTTTGAGGTCGGGGCAGCGGTCCGCGACCTCTTCGACCGCGGCGAGCAGGTCGGTCGTGACGATGGCGGCGAAGGCGCCCGAGTCCCGCAGCCGGTACTCGACCTCGGGGGCCCGGAACTGCGTGCTGGAAGGGATGAAGATCCCGCCCGCTTTCGCCACCGCGAGGGCCGCGACGTAGAACTCGGGGAGGTTAGGGAGCCGCAGGAAGACGCGGTCGCCGGGCTGCAGGCCGACGTGCTGGAGCGACCGGGCCAGGTTCGTGCTCAGGCGGTCGAGCTCTCCGTAGGTCACGGACCGCTTCGCTCCTTCGGCGTTCTCCCACAGCAGGGCGGGCTTGTCCCCCCGGCCGCCGCGGACGTTGCCCCCTGTCAGGGCTTCGCCGAGGTTGTACCGCTCGGGAATCGACTGCCAGGGATCCCATTCGGTCTCGTTCGCCGCGACTCCGCCGGTCGGATGCATGGCTCATTCCTCCAAGGAGTGTTCGTCCGGTTCGCTGGCCGGGCCACTGTCCATCGATGTCTCGAAGACCCAATCCCGCAGGGCATCAAACCCTTCGTTGCGGGACGCGCTGACTTGCAGGACCGGCACCTCCCGGTGTCCGGGCCGGTGTCGGGACAGGTTCACGGCCTCGTGGACCTCGGCGGCGAGGCGGTCGCTCCCCGGGAGGTCCGACTTCTGGATCACGACGAGGTCGGCGACTTCCAGCAGCCCCGCTTTCTCCCACTGGACCGAGTCCCCGGTCTCGGGCTGCAGGACGACGACGACCTTGTTGGCGAGCCGGCGGACCGCGACGTCCCCCTGGCCGATCCCGACCGTCTCGACGAGGGTCAGGTCGAAGCCCGCTTCGCCCAGTGCAGTCCGCATTTCGCCGAGTTCCGGCGTCACCCCCTGCGAGCCGCTCGGCACCGCGAGGCTGCGGACGAAGAGGTCGCGGTCGGGGAGGAGCTCTGCCATCCGGATCCGGTCCCCCAGCAGCGCTCCGCCGGTGATGGGACTCTCGGGATCGCACGCCAAGACCGCGACCCGCTTGCCGGCGGGGCGTCCCTTGAGAAGCCGGCAGAGGAGGGAGCTCTTTCCCGCTCCGGGGCTGCCGGTGATGGCGATGCACCGCGAGGGCTGTCCGTTCCCGTTTGTCGCCGAGGGCGCGTCGCCGGCCGCGATTGCGCTCAGCCGCCGCGACATCTCGACGCGGGCCCGTACCTCCGCGGGCGCTTCGTCGGTCGATAGGTCGGCGAGCGGGACCTGAGCCTTGAGGGCTTCGGCGATGGCGGTCACGGAGGTTCCGGGACCGAAGACGCCACGGACGCCGTGTTCTTCGAGCGCGGCCACGTCCCGTTCCGGAATGATCCCTCCGACGACGATCCCGACGTCGCCGCAGCCCCACTCCCGGAGCGCCGCCGCGACGCGGGGGACGATCGTCAGATGGGCTCCGTTGAGGAGGCTCAGGCCCAGCCAGTCGGCGTCTTCGTCGCAGACCGCCTGGGCGACCGCCTCTGGACGCTGCCAGAGGCCGCCGTAGATGACGTGGAAGCCGGCGTCGCGGAGGCCGCGGGCGACGACCCGGATCCCCCGGTCATGCCCGTCGAGGCCGACCTTGGCGAGGACGATCCGCGGCGGAACGCTCCGGCCGGTCGACGTGCGGGGAAGATGTTTCTCGAGAGGAACGGCTGTCGCGGGCGCCACGATCTTGCTCCTCGTCCGTTGTGGGAAGGGTCCGGGTGGCTCGCGTCACTCCCGATCGAGCGCGTACCGGGTGAACTCGTCGGCCAGTGCGTCCATGATCTCCCCGACCGTCGCGCGGGCCGCGGCCGCTTCGAGGAGCGCGGGGAAGACGTTTTCGCCCGGCGACCGCGCGGACCGGCGAACGCGGTCGAGGGCTCGCTCGACGTCCGCTCCGCTGCGGTCCCGCCTGATCCGTCGTAACGATTCGACCTGTTCGGACTCGACGGCAGGGTCGATCCGGAGAAGTTCGATCGGCGGCTCCTCGGGCTCTTCGAAGCGGTTCACTCCGACAATCACCCGCTCTCCGTGCTCGAAGAGCCGCTGCTCCGCGTAGGCCGCCTCGGCGATTTCGCGGCGGAAGAATCCGGAGTCGACCGCCGCCAGCATCCCGCCGCGGTCTTCGATCTGCCGGAAATACTGGCGGGCCTGGTCGTGCATCGCGTTCGTGAGCGATTCGACGAGGAAGCTTCCGCCGACGGGGTCGACCGATTCGGCGACGCCGGTCTCGTGCGCGAGGACCTGCTGGGTCCGGAGGGCGAGCGTGACGGCGTGTTCCGACGGGAGGGCGAGGGTCTCGTCCATGCTGTTCGTGTGGAGCGACTGGCAGCCTCCCAGGACCGCGGCGAGTGCCTGGTAGGCGACGCGGACCAGGTTGACCTCGGGCTGGCGGTCCTGGAGGGTGCAGCCGGCGGTCTGGGCGTGGAAGCGGAGTTTCCAGGAGGCGGGATCGCGGGCGCCGAACTCGTCGCGCATCATCTCGGCCCACAGTCGCCGGGCCGCGCGGTACTTGGCGATCTCTTCGAACAGGTTGTTGTGGGCGTTGAAGAAGAAGCTGAGGCGGGGGGCGAAGGTGTCGATCGCGCAGCCGCGGCGGAGGGTTTCCTCGACGTAATGCCGTCCGTCGGCGAGCGTGAAGGCGAGTTCCTGGAGGGCGGTCGAGCCCGCTTCGCGGATGTGGTAGCCGCTGATCGAGACGGTGTTCCACTGCGGGACCTGGGCGGTGCAGAACTCGATGAGGTCGACGACGAGGCGGACGCTCGGTTCCGGGGGGAAGACGATCTCGTTCTGGGCGTGGAACTCTTTGAGGATGTCGTTCTGGATGGTTCCGCGGAGCCGTGTCCAGTCGCAGCCGGACTCGCGGGCGGCGGCGAGGAAGAAGGCCATGAGGATGGCGGCGGGGGCGTTGATGGTCATGGAGACCGAGACCTCTTCGAGGGGGATGCCTTCGAAGAGGCGTTGCATGTCGTCGATGGTGTCGACGGCGACTCCGAGCTGGCCGACTTCGCCGCAGGAGCGGGGGTCGTCGCTGTCGAGGCCCATGAGGGTGGGGAGGTCGAAGGCGGTGCTGAGGCCGGTCTGTCCTTTGGAGAGGAGGAAGCGAAAGCGTTCGTTGGTTTGTCGGGGTGTTCCGAAGCCGGCGAACTGCCGCATGGTCCAGAGGCGGTCGCGGTACATGCCGGGGTGGATGCCGCGGGTGAAGGGGAATGTCCCGGGCTGGCCGATGGCTTCGGCGAAGGGGATGGCGAGTGTATCGGCCGGGGTGGAGAGGCCGGGTAGGGTCGTGGGGGGAAGCGTTGGGCCGGTTCGCCGGTTGTCGAGGGTCGCGGGTGTCATGGGGGACCTCCGCCGCTTCGGAGCGAGATGGCTGTTGCATTCAATCGAGAGTTGCCATCGCGCGAAGCGTCACCGGCATTTTACGCGGCGAGGGGGGTGGCGGGTGAGCATTTTCCGGCAGGAGCACCGGGTCCAGGGGGTACCCCTGGTGGGGAGTGCAGAGGGGCAACGCCCCTTTGCCCGCCGGAGGCCTGGCCGTCGGGAGATGTCTGAAGGAGTGAGTATCCAAACGCGGACACCGTGCCGTATGCCCCCTCACCAACCTGCGGGGACTCAGACCGCGCGTGGAGTTCTCAACGCCGGTGCCACAAATCGGACGTCCGTTGCATACCACGGTTCCTCATGGAAGCGCCTCCGGCGGCAAGGGGGTGAGACCCCCTTGACCCCGGCTGCCGTCGCACGTTGGGTTTGAGCGATCGCAGCCGCGCCGGCAAGGACGGTGTTCGTAACGCAACAAGGCCCGGGGTTGGCCCGGGCCTTGTCGTGATGGATGGTGATGGAGCGCAATCAGCGTGTATCGACTCGAACGGAGAACCGCCTTCCCTCATCGCGGCGGAAGTGCCGGACCCCCGCCCCCCTGCATGTAACGGATCAACTCCAGCTTCTGAGCCGCCGGAGCGGTCGCATTCGTCTCGATCGGATAGTTCGGCGTGACGTACAGCGGACCCAGCGCCTGCGGAGGAACCGTCTGCTGATAAACCGTCGGCACCGCTTCACTCACAAAGACCGGCTCGTTGTAAGAAGCCGCCCCGAACTGCCGCTGCTGATCCATCGGCACACCGCCCAGCGTACTACCGGCATTCAGACGCTTCTGAGCGTTGAGCTGCGACTGGATCTCCACCAGCTGCCGCTGGATCCGCTCGTTCTCCGCCTGCGAGTTCATGTTCCGGTAATAGCTGTCCGGCGGAACGACATTCTGCGGGAACTGGTTCGAACGGTTCAGATTCGCCTGCTGGGCATAACGGTGCCACCACTGCTGCGAATAAGGCATCGTCGACGGCATCCCCGCCGCCGCGGCCGTCTGCGACTGGCCGAACACGTGGTGGTAATTGTACGGACGGAAAGAGTGATAGCCGTGGTAGTACGGCATCTCCTGAATCCAGCCGTGCTTCCACTTCTCCTGGTCGTCGTACGGATAGAGCGGCTCGGTGCTGCCGATCGACGCCCCGCCGACATATTCGTTCGGAGCGCCACCACCGTAACCGTTCTGCGCCGCGTCGACGTATCCGTTCGGCATTCCACCGACGTATCCGTTGCCGCCCGGATAGACCTGGGCGCCGGCGTAGTTCTGAGCGGGAATCGGTGCTCCGGAGAAACCCTGGGCCGGGATCGGAGCGCCTGTGAAATCCTGAGCGAAGACCGCCGAGCCCGACAGGCAGGCCAGACAGATCGCGATCGTTGCCTTCTTGGCCATCCTGCGGTCTCCTTCGACGGGAGGTACAGATCAATGTACCTCACCGGGTTGGTCGGGGCCGGCCTCACCTGCCGCACCCCAGAAAGTCCTGCCTCTTGAATCGGCGGGCGACTTTGGTGAAGCAAATGAACTCGTGCGAGAATCCCGCAAAACCGACACGGCAGGTCCGGAATGTCGCATGGTGCGGGTTTTTCCGAGGAAGGCCGTACACAACGATCGGCCCGGCTGAATAGACTCTTCGGGAGGTGGGGCGACACGCAGCGATCGCCGGGCGGTGCGCCCAACGTCTGTCCGCCCCAGGAGTTCGATCTCAGGAGCCCGATGATGGTCCGGTCTGTTCGCCCCTTTGCCGCAGCCCTGCTGCTCACTTTCGCGGGGACCTCCGCCTGGGCTCAGCGTCCGCTGATCCTGACGACGCCCGCCCCCGGGATCCCCGTCGCCCCTGCCACGTTTGCCGGCCCCGAGCCGACGCCGGCCGGGCTCCCCGCCGCTCCGCAACCGGGCTTCGCCCCCATGCCGACCATCAGCCCCGCGCCGACGGTCAGCGAAGAGATTCCGATGCCGGCCGCCTCCTCTTCGGTGCCGGTTCCCATGGTCGCTCCGGCTCCGGTCCCCGCCGGAATGCCGACCCCGCAGGCCGCCTGCTGCGGCGCCACCGCCGCCGTCGCCGCCTGCTGCCCCGCTTCGCCGGCCCCCTGTGCCGCCGCAGCTCCTGTGGCAACCTGCGGATGCGCCGTCGGCGGGGCGGCCAGCTTTGCGGCCCTCGCCCCCACGGCCCTCTATCCCGGCGGCCCGAACTCGTCCTGCTGCGGCGGAGCGGCGGGCGGCGGATCCATGGGGCTGATCGACAACACCCGCTTCTACGGCGTCGGCAGCTACGGCCCGACGTCTTATGCCAGCCCGTACGGGATTCCCGGACAGGTCGTCTCCTTCCCGAACCTCTCGCCCAACGCTCTCTACGCAGGCGGCTACGCCAACGGTGGATACGGCGCGGCGGTCTCCGGGGCCTGGCCGACGCACTACGGAGACTTTGCCGGAGCGTCCGCCGCCGCCGGATTCCCGATGGGGATCGGCTACGGAGGGACGGCGGGCGAACACATCCGCAACCCCTATTACAGCGACCGCCGGCCGTGGTACTCCCCCGGTCCGGGAGCCCGGACGGTCTCGATCGTCTGGTAGGCCCGGCGCCGCGCGTCGACGAGCGGAGGTGGAAAAACTCGCCGTCGTCCGGACGGCCTGTAGCGGACGTGCATGATTTTGCGTCATGCCCCATTCCGCGTCTCGACATCACGATTCCCCAGAAGTGGCCGTGCACAAATCACTTGTGTCACGGCCACTTTTCTTTTGGGGCTTTGCGTCGTCTGCGGGAACCCTGCCGACTGTAACGCCGGAGACGGGTCGGGGATCACCCGTGGTCAACTTCGCACACAGCGGGGAGTGAAGACCCGAAAGCGGGGACTTGAGGGCCGACGATACGAACACACGACTGTGTGTCATGGAATGACGGGCAGTCGGGCATTTGCCACAAGAAATGCCGTACCCGCGGACCCGTTTCCGTCGCGTACGAGCTTGTTGCTTGTGCGGCGAGTTCGGGTCACGGATGACAGGAGGCGACAGGATGTCGGCCAGAAACTCAGGTGTCGGAACGGACGCGACTCCCCCAGCCTCGTCGGGATGTCGCACGCGACGTCACACTTGGCGGGTCTTTGTCGCGACGTTCATCACGGCCTTGCCGCTGACCGGCTTGGCCCAGCCGCTGCCGGATCCCGTTCTCGCTCCCGGCCAGCCGATGCCGACCCTCTCCCCCGCTCCGATCCAGGCGATCCCTGGTCCGGGGGGACAGATGGTCCCCATGTCGCCGGTGCCGACCCCCGCTCATCTTCCCGCGACAAACGGCGGACCGCTCACGCCGGTGCCGACGCCTTCGTCCGACCTGGGCCTCTCGAACGGCAATCAGTCGGTCCCGATCCGGCCGTTCGCTCCCGTCGGCCCGTTCGAGCCCCGGCCGCCGATGGACCGCCGCATCGCCGGCATGCCGACCAATACACAGAAGCTGGAAGTCATCCACCACCGCAGCCAGCTGGTCATCACCAAGGACGCCGTCGTCCGGATGGCCTGGTCCGATCCGACGATCATCGACATCGTCCAGTTCAGCGAGAAGGAGTTCTCGATCCTCGGCTCCCGGATGGGGACGACCGACCTCTGGCTGTGGTTCAAGGACCAGCCCGAGCCGCTGATGTACACCGTGACGGTCATCCGCGACCCGAGTCTCGAAGACCGGCGGCGGATCGACTACGGCCGCATCGAGCGGAAGCTGGCCCTGCTGTATCCCAACAGCAAGGTCTACCTGATCCCGCTCTCCTACAAGATCATTGTCCGCGGCCAGGCCAAGGACCCGCAGGAAGCGTCCAACATCATGAGCGTGGTCCGCGGTGAAGTCATCGCGGAAGAAGGCCGGATGGGGATGGGCTTCGCCGGGTTCTCCCAGGGCGACGTGGGGGCCGGCGGAGGATTCGGTGCCGGCGACCTCAACGGCGGAGCCCGGACCGGGGGAGACTTCTACTCCGGCTACATCGTCAACGAAATGCAGGTTCCGGGCGAATACACCGTCCAGGTCCGCGTCCGGATCGCGGAAGTCCGCCGCTCGATGCTCCGCCGCTGGGGCATGAACATCAACGTGTTCTTCAACGATGCCCGGCACGTCATCACGTCTGGCCTGGGCGCGGTCCCGATCCTCTCGGGCGTGTTCGAGAACGGCGAGATCTCGGTCCTGGTCGACGCCCTCAACCAGAACGGCTCGGCCCGCGTCCTGGAAGACGCCACGGTCGTGACGATGAGCGGCGAGGCGGCCGCGTTCCTCTCCGGGGGTGAGTTCGCGGTTCCGACCACGATCCTCGGCGGTGGAGCGGTCGGAGCGGCGACGACCAGCTTCCGCGGCTTCGGGACCTCGGTCATCGCGACGCCGACCGTCATCGACGACGACCTGATCCGGATGCAGATCATCCCCGAACTGAGCTCGATCAACAGCGGCAACTCGGTCAACGGAATCTTCGGCCTGAACGTCCGCCGCGTGCAGACACGCGTCGAGCTCCGCGAAGGGCAGTCGATCGTCATCGGCGGCTTGTTCAGCCGGGCCGAACGGGGTGAGAACAACCACATCCCGCTCCTGGGAGAAATCCCGGCGGTCGGTTCGCTGCTCTTCAACCAGAAGCGGGTCACGGAAGACGAGGTCGAGCTCCTCATCATCGTGACGCCGGAGATCGTCCGGCCGATGGACGCCGACCAGGTCCCGCCGCTCCCCGGCTTCTACATCACCCATCCGGACGACATCGACTTCTGCTACTTCAACCGCATCGAAGGGCAGCCCGACCTGTCGAACTACCAGCTCCTGCCGTTCGGCAACGGCAACGGCGTGGGACAGAACGTGGGTTACAACTTCTATCAGCCGAATCCGCAGAACGGTGCCCTGTCGCCGCCGGCTCCGGGGAACATGAATCCCGCCGGCACTCCGAGCGGCTACCCGGCCCAGGGCGGCTACCCCGCTCAGGGCGGATATCCGGCCCAGGGTGGTTATCCCGCTCCGAACGGCTATCCCGCGGCAGGCGGCTACCCGGCACCCGGCGGCTATGCCCCGCCCCCCGCGCCGGCCGCCTACGGCCCGATGGTTCCCGAGTACGGACCGACTCCGGCTTACCCGCAGCCGACTCCGGCCTCGCCGATCTCGAGCAACGCCGCCCGGTCCGCGAACACGGCGGTCCAGCCCGGTCACTCCGCGTACCGGCAGCCGACGGTCCAGCAGGCGTCCGGAACCTACCGGCCGACGGTCCGGTAGTCCGACGCGGGGCCGCCACGGCGGTCCGAATAAGAACAGTCCAAACGAGAACGTCCCGCACGCCGTCCCCCGACACGATCCACTGCGAATCGCGAGCCCGGCTCCTGATCCGCCTGTCCTGATTCGAGGCCATTGATGTCCATGACCTGGAAAACCGCCACGCTCGGAGCGCTGGTCGTCACCGCGGTTGGGGTCCCCGGCTGTCATCATCACCGGGCCTGGAAGTCCCCGGGCTCGTGCAACAGCTGCCAGACGAGCGGTGCGCAATGCGAGCCGTGCGGGAACAGCTGCGAACCGTGCGGAAACGGCTGCAAGCCGGGCTGCAACGACGGTTGCAAGACGGGCTGCTGTCACGGCGGGTGCATCGACAACTTCTTCCTGCACATCAGCGCCAAGCTGCATCACCGCCGGTCGGGCGCGATTCCCGACACGCTCCCGCTGGGGAGCACGGTCCGGTCGCACTACCAGGTGATGGAGACCAACGCGGAAGCGGCGGACTTCATCTTCCACCAGCACGACTTCATCGGGGAGACGGCTGAGCTGACGTCCGACGGCAAGGACAAGCTGATGGAGATTCACGCCCGGATGAACGCCCAGCCGTTCCCCGTGCTGGTCGAGCGGACGACGAACAATGCCGATCCGGAACTCGACGCGCTCCGCCGCAATCTCGTCGCCCAGATCCTGACCGACTTCGGCCACATGGACGCGCAGCACCGGACCGTCGTGGCGACGCCGTACAGCAAGGGTTACATCACGCCGGAGGCGGAGAACACCTACCGCCGCTATCTGAACGGGTCCAACGGGTTCAACAACAACAACTTCGGCAACAACACCGGCGGCGGTGGATTCGGAGGAGGGGGAGGATTCGGGGGAGGATTCTGATCTCCCGGATCGCGGTCTCCTGGCCGCAGCCTCTTCGCCATTGCACAGGGCTCTCCTAAAGAGGGCCGTCGCACAAGGGCGGATTCACGAAGGACCGAGTCACTCCGGCCTTCGTGATCCGCCCTTACGTGTTTCCGGGCCGCGGTTCGTCCTGGACGAGCCGCTTGCCGAGGCTGAGGACCGGGTCCTGCTGAAAGCCGATGCGGGCGTAGAAGGCGAGGGCCTCCTCATTGTCGGACCGGACCTGGAGGTTGATCTTGGGGCAGCCGAGGGCCCGGAGCCGCCGTTCGGCCTCGTCCATGAGGGCCCGGGCGATGCCGGACTTCTGCCGCTCGGGGAGGACGCCGAGGTAGTTGATCCAGCCGCGGTGTCCTTCGTAGCCGGCCATGACGGTGCCGACGATCGTTCCTTCGTCCTCGGCGACGAGGAACAGGTCCGGCTGCACCTGCTTCTTGCGGGCGATGTCGCGGGACGGATCGTTCCACGGGCGGGTGAGGCCGCAGGCCCGCCAGACGTCGATGACCTGGGCTTCGTCCGCGTCTTGAAACTCCCGCACCCGCATGATGTTCCTTCTGCTGAAAGCGCGCCTCGCGGCGCGGCGACCCGTTCCGGCCTCAAACCGGCACTGTAACGCCCGCGCGAGGCTTTGCTGCGGCAAGCCGGTTGTGCCGATCGGCCGCGGATCGTCTCTGGACTTGCGAATGCCGTTGCGGTTCGCGTTTGATTGCGGGTCGGGACCATTTTCTCAGCCGGAGATGTCGATGCCGAACATTCAGTGGATCGAGGAGAAGGACGCCGAAGGGGCTGCGGCCGCGGGGTATGCGGCTTACTTCCGCAAGCGGACGGACCGGACGACGGTGGCGCCGATCATCAAGTGTTTCAGTCACCGGCCGGACTTCATGCAGCAGGTGATGGAGTTCAGCTGGGGGCTGCATTTCTGTGACGGGCATCTCACCGAGAAGGTGAAGGAGATGATTGCGACCGTGGTCTCGGGGCAGAACCGGTGTCCGTATTGCATGCACTCGCACGCCTATTTCCTGAACGAGCATGGCGCCCCGGATGAGGCGGTGGCTTGCCTGGGGCGGGGGGAGATTGATGCCGCGCCGATTACAGACGCGGAGAAGGTGCTGATGCGGTATGTGAAGAAGCTGACGAACGAGTCGTACCGGTCGACGCCGGCGGATGCTCAGGGTTTGCGGGACGCAGGCTGGGCGGAGCCGCAGATTGCGGAGGCGGTGTATATCGCGGCGCTGTTTGCGTTCTTCAATCGTGTGGCGAATGCGTTTGGGTTGGCGGATCCGCAGTATTACCAGATGGAGAATCGAACCGATCCGTTGGCGGGGTTCTTGAAGCCGGTCGGCGCCGAGTGACCGCGCCCTTGCCGGCACAGCGATGCCACCTCAAACCCAACGTGCGACGGCAGCCTGGGGTCAAGGGGCCAAGAAACAACACAGGCCCCCTTGCCGCCGGAGGCACTTCTATGAGGAACCGTGGGACGCAACGGATGTCCCCTTTGTGTCACCGGCGTGGAGGACTCACCGCTCGCTTTGTAATCCTCGCGGGTTGATGTGGGGGCATACGGCACGGTGTCCGCGCTTGGACACGCACTCCTTCAGACATCTCTCGACGGCGAGGCCTCCGGCGGGCAAAGGGGCCTTGCCCCTCTGCACTCCCCACCAGGGTGCCCCTGGACCCGGTATGGGGTGCGGCGCTTCGCATCGACGGGAATTGATGCCTCTCTTAGACTGAACGGAACCTCCTGGAGCGAGCGCTATGCCTCCTTTGTCACGCCGCGACTTCTTCCACTGGGCCACCTCCGGACTCGGCGGAGCCGCACTCGCCTCCCTCCTCAACACACCCTCCCTCCAAGCCGCCGGCTCGCCCCCCGAAGCCCGAGATCCCTGGCCACACCACCCAGGCAAAGCCCGCCGCGCCATCCACATCTGCCTCTGCGGCGGACTCAGCCAGGTCGACTCCTTCGACTACAAACCGACCCTCGAGACCTACCACGGCAAAAAGTTCGGCGGCATCGAGTCCGCCGACGTCTTCTTCGGACAGATCGGCCTCCTCCGCCAGAGCGACTGGGCCTTCCGACAACGCGGCGAAGCCGGACTCTGGGTCTCCGAACTCTTCCCCCACCTCGGCGACGTCGCCGACGAACTGACCATCATCCACTCGATGTTCGCCGAGACATCGAACCACACCCCCGCCACCTTCCAGGAAAACACCGGCTTCCGACTCAACGGCTTTCCCACCGCCGGAGCCTGGCTCTCCTACGGTATGGGGGCCGAGACCGAAGACCTCCCCGCCTATGTCGTCATCCCCGACAACCGCGGCATCCCGGCCGGAGGATCGATCAACTGGAGCAACGGCTTCCTCCCCGCCCGGCATCAGGGAGTCATCCTCCGCAGCCAGGGGAAGGCGGTCGAAGACCTGTTCCCCGCCCGCGACATCCCCAAAGAGACCGAAGCCGCCTCCCGCGATCTGCTGGCGGCCATGAACCGCGACCACCTCGACCGCCACGACGGAGACGACGCCCTCGCCGCCCGCATGCGGAGCTACGAACTGGCCGCGCGGATGCAGCTCGCCGTCCCCGAAGTGACCGACCTCGACGGCGAAACCGCCGCGACGCACGCGCTCTACGGCCTCGACCGGGACGAAACGCGCGACTTCGGACGGACCTGCCTCCTGACGCGGCGGCTGCTGGAGAAAGGGGTCCGGTTCGTCCAGATGTACTCCGGCGGCGCGTTCGGCTCGCCGCGGATCAACTGGGACGGACACGAGGACATGAAGCAGAACCACGGCCAGGAGGCGCTACGGATCGACCGGCCGATCGCGGGACTCCTCCGCGACCTCCGTCAGCGGGGAATGCTCGAAGACACGCTCGTCCTGTTCACGAGCGAGTTCGGACGGACCCCCTTCACGCAGTCCGCCTCAGACGTCCTGGGCAAAGGCCGCGACCACAACCAGTACGGGTTCACGACCTGGATGGCGGGCGCGGGACTCAAGCACGGAATCGCGTACGGCGCCACCGACGAGATCGGCTGGAAGGCGGTCGAAAACCAGGTCCACTGGCACGACTTCCACGCGACGGTGCTGCACCTGCTGGGACTCGACCACACGCGGCTGACGTTCTACCACAACGGAATCGAACGGCGGCTGACGAACGTGCACGGGGAAGTCGTTCACGGACTGCTGGCGTGACATGACATCAGGCCAAATTCCAAAGGAGCGTCTACTTAGAACTTCGTCAGCAACGCTCCACCAGTTACGAACGAACCGGCTTCTTCAATGTGATGCGGTTCGATCTGCTCACGATCCTCTAGGTCCGCAATGGTTCGGGCGACTTTGGCGAGCCGGTCCATCGAGCGTGTCGACAGGCTCGTACTCTCGATGAACCGCTTGTAGCTGGACAATCCATCCGACGTCAGGTCGCAGTACTCCAAGACATGACCGCCGGGGATCGCTGCGTTACACGGAATCGATGTTCCATTGAAACGCTGATGCTGACGTTGCCGGGCCTTCTCGGTCTGCGCGCGCATGCGAGCAGAAACACCTTCTTCCGTCGGAGCGAAGCGCTCATCAACGCTGAGTCGATCCATGTCCACTTTCAGATCGATTCGATCAAGGATGGGGCCACTTAGCTTCTTCTGATACTTGTCAACCTCACCCTTTCGACAAGTGCACTGTGGGGTGCCGAAATAACCGCATGGGCACGGGTTCATCGCGGCGACAAGCGAGAATCGACATGGGTAGCTGACCGTGGCGTTGACTCTTGAGATAGTCACTTCACCGGACTCCAGAGGCTGGCGAAGTGCCTCCAGCGTTGAGCCGCTGAATTCCGCTAACTCATCAAGAAAGAGCACTCCCAAATGAGCCAACGTGATTTCGCCCGGTCTCGCAACACCGCTGCCCCCTCCGACGAGAGACTGCTTCGAAGCGGAGTGATGTACTGTCCGCATAGGACGACGAGTCACGGCCAGGCCGTCTCGCGACAGGGCGTCGCAGGCGGAGTAGATCTTGGTGAGAAGAACCTTTTCGTCATCCTTGAGCCGCGGCAAGATGCCGGCAATAGCACCTGCGATCAGCGACTTGCCCTCACCTGGAGGACCAATCATGAGGAGATTGTGCCCTCCCGATGCGGCGATCATCGCCGCACGTTTAGCACGGGCCTGTCCGCGGACCTTACCGAAATCCACGGCTCGATCGATTGCATTCTCGAACTCAATTGGCTTCGAGAGAGCATTCTCCAGCCCCTTCCGTCCTCCAAAAAACTCCACCACCTCTTCCAGCAAAGAAACGGGAAACACGCCGCAACCTTCGTGTCCCGGCTTGGCGAGAATCAGAGCGCATTCTTTCTCATTCCCCGTAGGCACAATTAGCTTCTGACCGGGTTTCGCCTCGTAGGCAAGGGACAGCGCGCCAGGCACACGTCGCACCTCGCCATGGAGGCCCAGTTCCCCCATCAAGAGGTAGTCCCCCTATTTGTGTTCAGCAAGATCCGGTAACAAGCCGGCGGCCTGAAGCATGATGATCGCGAGAGGAAGATCGAGCCATGTGCCGTCCTTAGGCAGGTCTGCGGGCGCAAGATTGATCAGGATCTCAACCTGCGGCTCGGGAACTCGGAGTTTCGCAAAGGCGCCGGAGATTCGAGACAGAGCTTCGCGCACGACGCTGCCGGCCATCCCGGAGATCTCTACAGCATTTCTCCAAGGACAAGGCTCGTCGAAAACGGAAACAGCTCGGGCCTGCAGCTCAATCACTCGTCCTTCGATTCCGAAGACGACTCCGCCATTCAAAGAGTGATCGCGATTCAGTAACTCAAGAAGTTCTCGCTTCGAAAGAAACGGTCGAAACAAAGTCTTGTTGACTGCCATGGCCCTTGCTCGCATCAGAAGAGAGTCAGCACCATTGAGAATGGTAAACCAGCGGACTGACCTGTCTCAAACTGAGCCCGTGGAGGTCGAGACGCCGGTGAACGGAGTTCTTCACTCGGTCAGGTTCGGAAGCCCGAGCGTGCGGCCGTAGAGCCGCGTCAGGTCCGCGCGGTTCATTCCGTAGGCTCGCGTCAGGCTGTCTTCCCACTCGAGACCTTCCTTGATCCCGTTGAAGAAGAGCTTGAACTGCTCCGGGTTGATCTTGAGCAGGAGCTCCACCATCGAGCTGGCGATCCCGTACTGGTCGCGGTTCAGCCCTTCCAGGTCGTAGAACGGTCCCAGCCGGCCCGCGTTCGTGACCACTTCCGCCCCCGCCCGCTGGCGGCGGCCGATCTCTCCCGCTTTCCCTTCCTTCGGGACGATCGCCGCCGCGACCCACTCCGCGATCCCCTCATTGACCCAGGTGGTGACGAAGGTCGAGGTCTTGACCCGATGGATGTAGCCGTGGGCGGTCTCATGGACGAGGACCGCGGCAAAGAAGTCCGGATTCTCTCCCCGATAGCAGGAGATCGTCACCGCCCCGAGCGTGTTGGCGTGGCAGATCCCCTGGGCGCCGACGGCGTTGGGGTTGTCCATGAACCGCGTCTCGTATTCGTAGAAGTCCCCCCGGTTCGTGAAACAGACGACCGGACACTTTCCCTGCCAGACATTCGTCCCGGGCTTGATCCCGAACGCCTGCCCCAGGAATTCGTACATCTTGTCGAGGTGTGCGGTGAACGGAGCGGCCTGGCCGGCCGGCATATCGGTGAAGAAGAGGAAGTACTTCGTTTCGTGAAGCTGCATCGGCAGGCGGCCGAAGTGCTGCCCCACCTTCTGCAGCTCCTCCTTCTGCTTCGTCGTCTCCTTGCCGATCTCCTCCTGCGAGAGTTCCCCCCAGAACTTGTGATACTGCGTCTTGGCCAGCCGGCTGCTGATTTCTTCTGTCCGGGCCGCGAGGTCGTCGAGGACGTACATCTTCTGCGTCGGCAGGTAGCTCAGCGGATAGACGACCGACTCCGCCTCGATCTGAAACACTTTCTCGGCGTTGATCTTCCGCGACGTCTTGCCGTTCAGCAGGACGTCGATCGACCGGAACCGGTCCGCCTGCTTCCCCGTCACGAACTTCTTGATGACGACGTTCTCTTCCTCGTCGCCGTTTCTCATGAGCAGCTTGACCGTCTGGCCCTGGAGAGCCTTCAGCTGCTCCTCATCGAGGGCGTGCTCGAACGCCGCCCGCTCGACCGGGTCCTTCCCGGCCGTGGCGGACGAGAGCGCCAGCGAATTCTGCGCGGACTTCTGCTGACCCTGCGCCCAGAGGGGTGTTCCTGAGAGACATCCGCACAGCACGAGAGAACCAAGCCAGAAGCGCCGCATGAGACCAATCCTAACCGGGCCCGGAAATCGACCGCCCTTCCTCAAACAGCCTACCCGCCCTCCGCTGACAATTCGATGTTGCGCGGCTCGGACGGAAGCCCGGAAGAGGCCGGACAGTGATCGTTCGACGGGCGACGTGGCGTTCCGGAGACCTCAATCGTGGGGCTTTGGACCATAATTCCTTGCCGACAGCCTCTCCGGATCACCGGCATAGCACTTGCCAACGCTGCTTGGGCCGAGGAGGAGTGCAATGCGTGCCGGACTGGGAGTGACGTGGCTGATGCTGGCGGCGATGACCGCCTGGGGGGCGGAGAAAGCGACGCCCAAGCTGCCGGACCGCTTTCAGCCGACCGATACGTCCCGACTCATGGGATCCCCCGATCCGCTGCCACTGGAAGCGGTCCGGGCGTTCCCCAACCTGACCTTCGAGCGGCCGGTCGAGCTGACCGCGCCGAACGATGGCTCGCACCGCAACTTCGTGCTGGAGCAGAAGGGGCGGATTCTCGTCTTCGATGATCGCGACGACGCCAAGGGGGCGGCGACGTTCCTCGACCTGCGCGATGTCGTGCTCTCCAAAGGAAACGAAGAGGGGCTGCTCGGTCTGGCCTTTCATCCGCAGTACCGGGAGAACGGCCAGTTCTTCGTCTACTACTCGACGAAGCCCAGGGCGTCGGTGATTGCGCGGTTCCGCGTCCAGAAGGACGATCCGAACAAGGCCGACCGGGACTCCGAAGAAAGACTGCTCGTCATTCCGCAGCCGTACGAGAACCACAACGGCGGCAGCATGCGGTTTGGCCACGACGGATTCCTGTACATCGGCCTGGGGGACGGCGGCCTCCGCGACGATCCGCACAGCAATGCTCAGAACCGGGGGACGCTGCTCGGCAAGATCCTGCGGATCGATGTCGATCATCCGTCCGACGATCGTCCCTACGGGATCCCGAAGGACAACCCGTTCGTCGGCAAGGCGGGAGCGAAGGAAGAGATCTGGGCCTATGGCTTCCGGAACCCGTGGCGGATCGCCGTCGACCGCCGCTCCGGGGAGCTCTGGACCGGAGATGTCGGGCAGGACCGGTTTGAAGAGATCGACCTTGTCCGCCGCGGCGGCAACTACGGATGGAACATCCGCGAAGGGTTCCATGACTTCGAGCCGAGCGATCCCGAGAAGCCGGCGGACCTGATTGAGCCCCTGGTCGAATACTTCCGGACGGACGGTCAGTCGGTGACCGGAGGAGTGGCTTATCGCGGCCCGTCGCTCCGGGAGTACGACGGGGCGTACTTCTACGGCGACTACCTCACCGGCAAGGTCTGGGTGATCCGCCGTGAAGGAGAGCGAGTTTCCGAGAATCCGCAGGTGGCGGAGACGAATCTGCAGATCGCCGCTTTTGGCGAGGACGCCCAGGGGGAGATGTACCTGTGCGCGTTCGACGGTGGCCTGTACCGGCTCGCGCCGTCGGGCAAGGATCGGAAGGCGATCGCTGCCGCGTTTCCGCGGAAGCTGTCGGAGACGGGGCTGTTCCGGTCGGTAGCCGGGAATGAGCCGGTGGAGAGTCTGATCCCGTACGAGGTGAACGTTCCGTTCTGGTCCGACTTCGCCGTGAAGGAGCGGTTTGTTGCCCTGCCGAAGGCGGGGTCCATCACGTTCCATGAGCGGGACAAGTGGGAGTTCCCGGTTGGGACTGTCTTTGTGAAAACGTTCTGGATGCACCAGGACCGGGTCCGCATGGAGAAACCGCGACGGCTGGAGACCCGGCTCTTCGTTCACTCGCCGGAGGGGTGGAAGGGGTACACCTACGTCTACAACGACGACGAGACGGAGGCGACCCTACTGGAGGAAGGCGAGACGCGGCCAATTGAGATCGAGACGGCGAAGGGGACGATTTCTCAGCCGTACTACTTCCCCGACCGGGCCGACTGCATGGCCTGTCATACGAAGGGGGAGGGGTTTGTGCTGGGTCTGAACACGCGGCAGATGAACCGGACGCTGACGTGCGGTGAGGGGTCGGCCAATCAGATCGATCTGTTTTCGAAGCTGGGTTTATTCAAGAGCGTTCCGGACAAGCCCGCGAAGGAGCAGGACGCTTTTCCGGAGTGGGGATTTGGGAACTGGGATCGGAGTCCACAACACGGCTCCGGTTCGGCCCCGAAATCCTCCCCCCTGGGGGACACGGACGTCCTCGCGCGGGCCTGGTTGGAGGTGAATTGTGTTGTGTGTCACCGGCCGTCGGGGATTGCGCCGGGGAACCGGGACTTCCGGTTTCATTCGCCGCTGGAGTCGGTGAATGTGGTGGACAAGCCGCCGGGTCAGAGGCGGCGGTTGCCGGAGTCGTGGCGGCTGGTGAAGCCGGGGGAGCCGGCGGAGTCGGATTTGTTCCAGCGGATTGCGCATCGTGGTGAGCGGCAGATGCCACCGCTGGCGACGCGAGTGGTGGATGAAGATGCGCTGCGGATCATCGAGAAGTGGATCCGCGAGTTACCACAGAAGGCCCCATAGAGCCGGGTCCAGGGGCACCCTGGTGGGGGATGCAAGGGGGTCACACCCCCTTGCCCGCCGGAGGCTTTGGCCGTCGAGAGATGCCTGAAGAAGATCGTGTCCAAACGCGGACAGCGTGCCGTATATCCCCACACCAACCCGCTGGGAGCACAAAGCGGACGCCCGTTGTGTTCCACGGTTCCTCATGGAAGCGCCTCCGGCGGCAAGGGGTGAGACCCCCTTGACCCCGGCTGCCGTCGCACGTTGGGTTTGAGCTATACAGCGGTGCCGGCAAGAGCGGTTTAGAGATCGTCGGCCAGTGACTTCGCTTCCGCCGTCTTCGTCCGCTCCAGATACAGCTTCTTGTGCGACAAAGCGAACGTCGCGTAGCTGTCCGTCCCATAAACCTCAAGCTGGGACGCCTTGTTCTCCCACGTCAGCGTCCGCTTGGCGTCATCGCTTCGCGTCGGCGGCCCATACTTCTCCGTGAAAGCCCGCTTGATCAGGCTCTCGGCCCCCGGACCGCGAACGGTCCCGTAGATCCGGACCAGCTTGTCGTCTGCAAACCCGTAAGCCAGCTGCTCGATCGGCAGTCCCGCCGCGGTCAGCTTCTTGTACTCGGGACGCTCAAACTCACCGACGATCGCGCACGCCTTCATGTCGCCGACCATCTCGACGACCGGAATTGTCCGCCGGTTGCCATACCGGTCGATCGTGTCCCGCTTGTGCCGGGTCAGAACCTCCTCCAGCGTGGTCTTGCCGATCACGTCCCCTTTGAACGCGTATCCAGCGGAGCTCCCCCAGCAGCCGCTCATCCCGAGCGCTGTGGCGAGAATTCCAATGACCACCGCTGTCTGCCGCATGGGCGACACCCCTTCCGTGCGACTTTTTCCTTTCTGTCATATCGGCGTCCGCCCGCCCCGAGACGCCGCCCAATTCCGCGGGAACAACCACCCATTCGCGAACCGCTCACACAACCGAGACAGCTTTTCGCTCTTGCCCAGCCGGCAAAGTTTGACAGGGGAGGCGGAAGGCTTAAGGCCGAAGGGGGAAGGAAGAGGTTTTTCGCAAGGTTTTTGGAGGGACTGTGAGGATGTCGGTACGGCGGAAATCGCACGGAATGCCCCTCCGGTCTCTCTACCTTCAGCCTTCCGCCTTCCGCCTCAAGCCTCCCCCTCTCCCCCCGCTTGAATCCCCTTCCGCTCAGCCGTAGCATCGGCGACCTTTGATTTTCCGTGCCTTTGCGTTTGCGGGGAGCCTCGCCACTCATGTCCCAGCCTGGTTCAAGCGAAAGTATCAAGAGCGTCCTCCACGAGACGCGCCGGTTCCCCCCGCCTGCCGATTTCACCGCCCAGGCCAACATCTCCTCCGAAGAGCAGTACCAGGAGATGTGGAACCGGGCCAAGGACGACCCCGCCGGCTTCTGGGGGGAGATCGCCACCGAGACCCTGAGCTGGTCCAAGCCCTTCGACAAGGCGTGCGAAGGGACGATGCCGAACACGAAGTGGTTCGGCGGCGGCCAGATCAATGCCTGCTACAACTGCGTCGACCGCCATGCCCTGACGTGGCGGAAGAACAAGGCCGCGATCATCTGGGAAGGGGAACCGGGCGATACCCGCGTCCTGACCTACGGCGACCTCCAGCGCGAAGTCTCGAAGTTCGCCAACGTCCTCAAGCAGCTCGGCGTCGAGACCGGTGACCGCGTCACCCTCTACATGCCGATGATCCCCGAGCTGGCGATCGCCATGCTGGCCTGCGCCCGGATCGGCGCGACGCACTCGATCATCTTCGGCGGCTTCTCCGCCGACGCGGTCGCCGACCGCAACAACGACGCCCAGTCCAAGGTGGTCGTCACCGCCGACGCCGGCTGGCGGCGCGGTAAGGAAGTCCCCCTCAAGTCCGCCGTCGACGAGAGCCTCAAGAAGTCGACCACCGTCGAAAAGGTGGTCGTCGTCCGCCGCACCGGCTCGCCGGTCAACATGGTCCCGGACCGGGACTACTGGTGGCACGACCTGATGGCCAAGGCCTCCGCCGACTGCGAGGCGGTTGCGGTCGACGCCGAGCATCCGCTCTTCATCCTCTATACGTCCGGCTCGACCGGAAAGCCCAAGGGGGTCCTGCACACGACCGCCGGGTACCTGCTGGGCGCCCAGATGTCGACCCGCTGGGTCTTCGACCTCCGCGAAGAGGACACCTACTGGTGCACCGCCGATATCGGCTGGATCACCGGCCACAGCTACATCTGCTACGGCCCGCTCGCGAACGGCGCCAGCGTCGTCATGTACGAAGGGGCGCCCAACTGGCCGGACAACGGCCGGTTCTGGGAGATCATCGAGAAGTACAAGGTCAGCATCTTCTACACCGCCCCGACCGCGATCCGCGCGTTCATCAAGTGGGGGGACGAGTGGCCGAACAAGCATGATCTGTCGTCGCTGCGGCTCCTGGGCTCGGTCGGCGAGCCGATCAATCCCGAAGCCTGGATGTGGTACCACAAGGTCATCGGCGCGGAGCGGTGCCCGATTGTCGATACGTGGTGGCAGACCGAGACCGGCGCGATCATGATCAGCCCGCTTCCGGGGATCACCAGCACCAAGCCCGGCTCCTGCACGCGTCCGCTGCCGGGGGTCGTTCCGGACATCGTGACCAAGAGCGGCAAGTCGCTTGGCCCGAACGAAGGGGGTCTGCTGGTCATGAAGCAGAGCTGGCCGAGCATGCTCCGCACGCTCTACGGCGACCACGACCGGTATCTCAAGACCTATTTCAGCGACATCGAAGGCTGCTACTTCGCCGGGGACGGAGCCCGCCGCGATGAAGACGGGTTCTACTGGGTCATGGGCCGCGTCGACGACGTGCTGAACGTCTCGGGTCACCGGCTCTCGACGATGGAGGTCGAAAGCGCTCTTGTCTCGCATCCGCTCGTCGCCGAGGCGGCGGTCGTCGGCTTCCCGCACGAGATCAAGGGGGAAGGGATCTGCTGCTTCGTGATCCCGAAGGGGCAGACGCCGGAAGACGCCGCCAAGCAGGACCTCATCAACCACGTCCGCAAGCAGATCGGCGCCCTGGCGACGCCGGATCAGATCCGCTTCACGAGCGCCCTGCCCAAGACCCGCAGCGGCAAGATCATGCGGCGCCTGCTCCGCGACATCGCGGCGGGCAAGGAATCTCAGGGCGATACGACGACGCTCGAGGACTACACGGTCCTGGCGAAGCTGCGGGAAGAGGACGAATAGTCCTTCCGGCGCGGCGTCAGAGACGCGCTAGAGGCGCTCGACGAGCTCGTATTCCCACAGCCCTCCCGGTCCCGTGGCCCGCTCGAAGCGGTAGCGGGCCGCGAGGACGCGGGATGCCTGGAAGCCTTCGCCATCGACCGGGGCGGCGACGAACTCCGCTTCGCTGCGGGTGAGGATTTCGAACCGCAGCTCCGTCCCCCGCGCGTCCGCCAGCCAGTACTCCTCGACCCCGGCGTCGAAATACGCCTTGCGAAGACGCCGGGTGTCCTTGGCGACGGAACTGGGACTGACGACCTCGACGACGAGGTCGGGCGGGCCTTCGATCTCCAGATAGCTCCCGGGCTTTCCGGCCGCCGCGGGGATGAGCCGTACCCGTCCCGACTCGATGGCCGTGTGGGACACGACCACGACATCCGGCTCGACGCTGAGGTCGATATCGGGGCAGCTTACGCGAGTGTTGTCGATGAAGACGTGGCCGACGCGAGTCGCCTTGAGGCGAAACCGGATCACGGCCCCCAGTTCGGTGTTCGGGGCGGAGTGGTAGAACAGGTTGTCGGGACTGCTGTCCACCTCGATCGATCCGTCGACGTAGTCGATCCGGCCCGATTCCGGAAACTCCTCAGAGAACGCCCACTGGCGAAACGCCGCGAGCGAGTCGATCCCGTACGGGATGCGAAGCTCGTCTTCGAAGAGAATGCTCGCAGTCATGGGCGTCACGCGAAATGGCGGTCTGTTGTCCCCTCGGGATTCTATCCCGCGCGGAGGACGTGAGCCTACCCGGGAAGCTGGGGTGGCTCCCCCTGGACGTCCGGCTCCTTAACCGACCCAGCGAACCGGGTCGGTCTCTTTGCGGCTGGGCCAGCAGGTGATCTTCGCGAACTTCTCCGCGATCTGGACCGCCAGCCGCTCGACGCCGGGACGCTCGGTGGCGTAGTGGCCGAGCAGGACGAGCGCCGTCGGACCGGAGCGGGCCTCCAGGCACGCGTGGAACCGGGCTTCTCCCGTGATCAGGACGTCGCATCCCGCCCGGACCGCGTCCGGCAGGAACTCCGCCCCGCTCCCGCAGGCGATGGCGACCGACTGGACCGGGTAGTTGAGATCCCCCACGACTTTCGCGGCGGGCGCGGAGAGGAGCTTTTTGGCCCGCGCGATCAGCTCGCGAAGGGCGATCGGCATGGCCAGCCGGCCGCAGCGTCCCCCGCCGACCGCCCCTTCCGGGTCGATCGCGTGCGGTCGGAGCGGACGGACCTCTTCCAGCTTGAGACCGGCGGCGATGCTGGCGTTGATCCCCTCCGCCGCGCTGTCGAAGGCGGTGTGCGGCGAATAGACGGCGATCCGCGACTCCATCAGTTGGAGCAGCATCCGTCCCTCGTCGGTGTCGGAGGTGAGCCGCTTGACCGCGCGGAAGAGGATCGGATGGTGGCAGATGATGAGCTGGGCCTTGTCGTCAACCGCCTCCTCGGCCACGTCGGGTGTCAGCGTCAGGCAGGTCATGACGCGGCTGACGGTTCGCTCTCGATCGCCTAGCAGCAGACCCACGTTGTCCCATGACTCCGCCAGCTGCAGGGGAGCGAACTGTTCAAGGAAGGTCATGATGTCTTGAACGCGACGCATGCGAGACCGCCCGATTCGAGTCGCCAGGAGAGCAACGCCTTCCTGATTGTAATCGGCCTCGCGCAATGACATCTATCCTCGGCGCTGGTGCCGGGTGCATTCGCTGGATGGGAGTCGGTCCATGAGGCACGCGTCCTTGCCGGCACAGCGTCCATAGCTCAAACCCAATGTGCCACGGCAGCCTGGGGTCAAGGGGGCCACGCCCCCTTGCCGCCGGAGGCGCTTCTACGAGGAACCGTGGTAAGCAACGGACGATCCCTTTGTGGGATCGGCGTTGAGGACTTCCCCGCTCGCTTTGCAATCCCCGCGGGTTGGTGAGGGGCATACGGCACGGTGTCCGCGTTCGGGCACACACTCCTTCAGACATCTCTCGACGGCCAGGCCTCCGGCGGGCAAGAGGGCGTTGCCCCCTTGCATCCCCCACCAGGGTGCCCCTGGACCCGGTATTGGGCGCTCGCCCTACTACTTGCCGGAGGACGACGGCTGCACCGCCTCCTTGACCGCTCCGGCCGCCTTCTCCGTCGCACCCGCGGCCGCGTCAACGGCCTTCTCAGTCACCTCGCCCGCCTTCTCGCCAAGTTTCTCCGCTTCGGCCCCCACGTTCTTCGCCGCCTCCTGAGTCTTGTCGGCCACGTTCTCCAGCGTCTTGGCCGCGCTGTCGACTCCCTTCTCCACTTTCTCCGCCGCCTTCTCACCGGCCGCCTGCAGGGCATCCCCCGCTTCCTTGGCCCCCTGTCCCGCGGCCTTCACGGCATCACCCGCGGACTTGGACGGAGCCTGTTCACACCCGGTACTGCAGAGGGTCAAGGCTATCAGGAACATGGCGAATCGAATCATGATCGCACTCTCCGGCAGGAAGTTGGCCGCGTGAACGCTGTGCGGCACCATCTCGGTAGACCTCGATGCGGCAAGGAATATTCCGCATCGACCCTCTGTGATGGAAACCGCCCCGCCATCCCCCACCCGGATGCCCGGTCTGTCGTCACAACCGGCCCTGGGTGTGACATCGAATTGGGAGAGCACGAATCACAATGAAGACGATTCTCGCGACGCACATCGGCGCCAGAAAAGCGGGCCCTCAGTTACAAACAGCTCTGAAAGAATGACTTAGGATGAAACCCGGCAAGGCCTGCCGGTGTTGGCACCGGCCCTGCGTTTCTCTCCGCTATCCCTGCCACGAGGCAGACCAACGGATGTCTCAATGACGAGGCATCCCCACTCAGGAGAGAAACCATGCCCCGCCTTGCACTGACTTCGATCGTGACGGCCATGGCCCTCGCACTCGGTGCGACGGCGTTCGCCAAGCCTCCTTACCTTCAGATCCCTCCCGCACCGCAGCCGCTCCCGCCGCAGGCTCAGGTCAAACCGTACTGGCCCGCTCCGTCGCCGCCGAAGACGCTCCCCTATGTCCCGCCGGTCGCGACGCCGCAACCGACGCTCGTTCCCCCCGGACAATTCCCGGGACACGATGACCGGGTCACGCTCGGATTCCTCGGCCACTTCCACGACGGCGAAGGGATGTTCGTCGATCGGGTGTTCCCGGGGTCGATCGCCCAGCGCCTCGGCCTGGAAGCCGGAGACGTAATCGTGCGGGTCAACAACCGTCGTCTCGACTGCGAGCACGACTATCACGACGCCCTGAACGGCACGTCCCGCATCCGGCTGGTCGTGCGGGACGTCCGGACCGGCCGGACCCGTCCGACGCAGACGGTCTTCCTCGATGACCACGGGCATGGCCACGGCCCGGTCCGACTCTACTCACAACAACAGTCGTTGTCCCGACCGTTCTGATTACGCGACCTCGAACGGCCGCGATACCGAGGGCTTTCCCGAGCAGACACGGGGAAGCCCTTTTTTCGTGCGCCGAGGGGTGGCCGATCGACGGGCAGGAATCGGCCGGTCGCCGTCCAGAATCCCGGTGAAACCTCGTCGTTATTGGCGTTTTTATCGACAGACGTGGTGTCGACAGCCCGGGGTGGGGGAAGAACTTGACCGACCGCAATCCAGAACCGTGAACGATCCGGTCGCCGATCGACCATCGGCACCCCGGCACGGTGTTTGCCTTCATGCATGCTCGTCCAGTTGAAAGATTTGCCAGCGCACTTGGCAAGGATTTCCAGGGAGCATGCCATGTTCAATCCAGGCACAACATCGCGAACAGGATTCGACCCGATCCTGGTCACGCCTCGTCCTCAGATGTCACGAGCCCATACTTCGCGAGACGGAGCGGTGCCCAAGAGATCCTGGAAGCGACCGGCGGTCTTTGCGGAGCTGAGCGGTGCGGCGGTCGTCGCGATCGCCCTCGGCGGGTTCATGTTCGTCAAGACTCCGCGGGTCGCGGAGGGGGAGACGAATACGCGTGAGACAGCCGTCGCGGCGGCGACCGCCTATCGGCCGGCCGCATCGAACACGCCAGACATCGTCCCGGACGATGCTCGCGACGTGGTTCAGGATCAGGCGGATCGGCCCGGGCGGCTCACCGGCAAGGCCGCGGTCAAACGGGTCGTGGAGACCCTGGCCAACGGCATCGACCAGTTCGAGCAGGTGCCGGGATATCAGGCGAAGTTCTTCAAGCAGGAGCGGATCGACGGCGCCTTGAGTGACGACGAAGAGATTGACCTCAAGCTCGCCCACACGCCGTTTCGGGTCTACATGAAGTGGCGTTCGGGGGAAGTCGGTCAGCAGGCTCTCTACATCGATGGGGAGTACGACAATCAGGTCCTCGTTCAGCCGGGTGGTCTGAAGGGACGGCTCGCCGGGACGCTCAAGATGGATCCGCGGGATGAGCGGGCGATGGCCTGCTCCCGTTACCCGATCACGAACCTGGGGATGGTCGAACTCGCCAGGCTCATCCAGGCGGTCCTGGTGAAGGACCTGGAAACGAACGCGGCGATGACCTGCCAGCTCGTTGACGAGGGGACGTATGAAGGCCGCCCCTGCAGCCACTTCACCGCGACCTACCAGACGCCGCAACCGGGACATCCGTACCGCAAGGTCGAGCTCTGCCTCGACAAGGAATTTGAGATGCCGGTCCTCGCCCGGACTCACGGCTGGGACGAGAACGGGAGCCCGGCTCCCGACGAGGACACGCTCCTCGAGTGCTACCGGTATCATGAGATCGCCGTGTATGACGAAGTTCCCGAGAAGGACTTCGACCCCAAGAACCGGAAGTATGCCCTGCGGCTGAAGTAACGACGTCCAGACAGCGGACGTCTCCTCGCCCCGGACTGTTTGCCTTCACGGCAGGCTTTCCGGGGTGATTTCTTTTCCGGATTCGTCTCACGGTTCGGCCTCCGCGGACGTACTTTGCGGAAAGCCATTGCCGATCTCGAACCTCCTGGCCGGCATCACCGGGGCCTCCGGACCTCCTGAGTGGACAGCCGGCGCTTCGCGGCCAGGAGACGATCGGGCAGAATGGCCTCCTTCCACACGGACCAAACGCTCGCCGAGGTTGTCATGGGACTGCTGTCCGCGTCTTCGCTTCGCTCCCGCCGGTCATTCCGCCTGTCGACCGCCTCCCGTTGCCTCCTCTCCGCCGCAGTCGCCTTCGGCGGAATGGTCTCCAGCGGCCTTGCCGCCGAGAAGGTCGAGCGGCTGCCGGCGGCGGACATCGGTCTGCAGCTCGGTCCCGAGACCACGATCATCACCCAGCCGTTGACGGCGGACGGCTATCCGGACTTCATCGCCTACATCAATCAGCGGAACGGAGCCGGGGTCGAAGCGAGTCAGAACTTCTGGGCGGGGGCGTGGGTCGCCATGGGGAACGGCGAACAGTCGTCTCCGGAGTTCATCCATGAGGTCGAGCGGATCCTGGGAGTCCAGATCGGGATGGAGCCGAAGATCCGGGACCTGGCGGTTGTGGCCGGGGTCACGGGAGAAGCGGCCAACGCGCTCTATGAGCTGCAGTCGAAGACGATGTCGGAGCCGTGGAAGCGGGCCGACTACCCGCAGGTCCAGGCCTGGCTCGAAGCCAACGAAGCGGTGATGGCCGGCGTGACCGCTGCGGCGAAGCGGCCGAAGGCGTTCTCCCCCGCAATCAGCAGTACGAACCCCGCACTGATCGGCGTCCTGCTGCCGCACATTCAGAAGAGCCGGGAGTTCGCCCGGCTGCTCACCGCCCGCGCGATGCGGAGCCTGGGTGAAGGGGATTCGGAGGCGGCCTGGAACGACCTGATGACGGTCCACCGGATCGCGCGGCACGTCGAGAAGGGCTGGACCCTCATTGAGCAGCTTGTCGCCGTGGCGATCCGCTCGATCGGGCAGGAGGGGGTCGCGCAGTGGCTGGTCCACTCCGGCGCGACCGCCGATCAGCTCCAGGCGAAATGGCAGGAGCTCGCTCCGCTCAGCAGTCCCCGGTCATTCGGCGACATGATGCAGACGGAGCGGCTGATGTACGCCGACACCGTCATGGCGATGGTTTCGGGGTCGGTCAAGATGCAGGAGCTGACCGGCATGGTCGGCAACGGAGCGATCCAGCAGGAGCTCTCCTGGAGCCAGTCGGTCTCCGACCGGATCGCGAAGGGGGCCGAGGATACGTTCTCAAAGCTCGTTGCCGCCGCGACCGACGTGAACGTCACGCTCCGCTACGGCAACCGGATGTACGACGAACTCTCGGCCACCATGACCCCAGCGACGCATCAGGAGCGGCTGCAGCGGATCAAGGCGTTCGAAAAGCACATCGAGAAGGAGATCGGCCCGATCCGCGGCGGAGCAGGGAGCGTTCTGGCCGAATACTTCTTCTCGTCTCGTGAAGAGGCGGCGGAAGTCCCCGCGAAGGTCCTGATCTCGCTGCTGATTCCCGCTGTGACGGGATGCGAAAAGGCCCAGACCTCGGGGGAAGCCCGGGCGGCGGTCCTTGAGACCGCGTTCCGGATCCAGCAGCACCTGCTCAAGACCGACAAGCTCCCCGCCTCGCTCGACGAGCTGGCGGATGGCAAGCCGGTGCCGGCCGATCCGTTCACCGGAGCTCCGCTGAAGCTGAAGTCCGACGAGCGGGGGCTGGTGGTCTACAGCGTCGGCCGGAACGAGAAGGACGACGCGGGCAAGACCTTCAGCGATGGGCAGGACCTCGACGACCACCGCGTCGTGATCATTGTCCCGTAGTCTTCGTGTCTGTAGGCCATCCCGAGGGACGGATCACGAGGATCGCGTTGTGGTCCCGTCCGCGGATACAGACTCGGCGCTGCGGTTCCACGGAATCGGGTCCGGACCAGGACTCGCCTCCCACCTCAAGAGTTTGCGATGGGCCTCCTCTGTTCTTCGATGCCGCTGCGCACTCGTCGGTTCGCAGCTCTCATCCCTCACGTGACGCGCTGCTCCCTGGCGATCGTTGCCATCGGAGGATTCGCCTCTGTCGGAGAAGCGGGGGAGACGCTCCGCCGTCGATCCGCGGCGGAGATCGGGCTGCAGTTCGGTCGCGATACGACGGTCATCAGCGAGCCCCGGACGGCGGACGGCTATCCCGACTACGTCACCGCTCTCAACCGGCGGATGGGAGCGGGCGTCACTCTCGACGAGAACTTCTGGGCGGCCATGTGGGTGGCGATGGGGAACGCCGATCAGTCCCCCCCGGAATACATCCATGCGATGGAGCGGGCTCTGGGGGTGCCGATTGGACTGCAGCCGAAGTTCACCAGCCGAGCACGGCTGGCGGGGGGCTCGGGCGAGGCTGCGAACCAGTTTTACGAGTCAGTCCATCGGGCGGCGGCCGCTCCCTGGAAACGAGAGGACTTTCCGCGCGTTCAGGCCTGGCTGGAAAGAAACAAGGAGGCTCTGGCCGCCGGCACCGCAGCGGCGAAGCGGCCCAAGGCGTTCGCTCCCGTCGTCGACTGGCCTAAGCCGGAGGTCGCGGGAGCTCTGCTTCCACACGTGCAGGCGTGTCGTGAATTCGCCTGGCTGCTGACGGTTCGCGCCATGCAAAGCGTCGGCGAAGGGGACTCGGACGCCGCCTGGGCGGACCTGATGACGGTCTACCGCATGGCCGGACATGTCGAGCAGGGCTGGACGATGGTGGAGCTGTTTACGGCGATCGCGCTGCGGACCATCGCGCAGCCGGCCGTTGTCCAGTATCTGTCCCACACGAATGCGTCCGCCGAGGAGCTGCAGGCGAAGTGGGACGAGCTGGCTCCCCTGGCCAGGAGCCGCCCGTTCTTCACCGTGCTTGAAACCGACCGGCTCGCCTACGCCGATGCCGTGACCGCGTTTTGCTCCGGGTCGTGTTCGATGCGAGACATCGTCGGTCTGTACTACGACCTGTCCGCCGGGCGCGATCCGTCCTGGGCGGACATCGTCTCGAATCGGCTGGCCCAGGGAACGGCCGATGCCGTCGCCAAAGCGGTGTCCGCGACGGCAGATGTGAATGTGACGCTCCGGTACGGAAACCGGATCTATGATGAACTCGCCGCCGCGATGGAACCAGGAGACCACCGGGAACGAACGCGGCGGATCGCCGCCTTCGAACAGCGGCTGGAAGACGAGATTGGTCCGATCACGGGAGGAACCGGTCCGCTCCTGACCGAATACCTCCTGTCGTCCCGAGAGGAAGCGGCGGAACTTCCCGCCAAGGTGATGATCTCGCTGCTCGTCGCGGGAGTGAGCCGATGCGAGAAGACGCAGACGGCCAGCGAGGCTCGGGCCATCGTCCTGGAGACCGCCTTTCGCGTCCGGATCCAGTCCGAGCGGAGCGACTCGAGCCTCATGTCGCCCGAAGCTCTGGCAGGGGAGCCCTTACCGATCGATCCCTTTACGGGGGGCCCGATTCGCATCCGCGCGAACGAGCGCGGGATGACCGTCTACAGCGTCGGGCTGAACGAGAAGGATGATGGAGGAAAGACGCACGAGGACGGAACCGGGTTTGACGACGAGCGAGTCGTCCTGCTCATCCCGTAGCCGTTCCCGAATCAGCCAAAGGGAGGGCTCAGCCGAAGTAGGCGACGGCGTTGCGGAAGAGCTTGATCCCTTCGCCTTCGCCGCGGAGTTTGCGGCGGGTCCACTGCGGATGCTGGGTGGCGAAGAGGAAGCGTTCCGGGTGGGGCATGAGGCCGAGGATGCGGCCGGTCGGGTCGCTGAGGCCGGCGATGTTTGCCAGGGAGCCGTTCGGGTTGACGGGGTAGGGGAGGAGCTCGTCTTCGCCGGAGGTGGGGTCGCCGCTGCAGTAGCGGAGGGCGACCTGGTCTTCGCGCTTCCAGCCGCTGAGGACTTCGGGGGAGCGGGTGACGATGCGGCCTTCGGCGTGGGCGATCGGGAGCTCGATGCTTTCGATCCCCTTGAGGAAGACGCTTTTGGAGGAGGCGGTCCGGAGGCGGACCCAGAGGGCGGTGTATTTGCCGTTCTGGTTCCAGGTGAGGGTGGCGTCCGGTTGTTCTTTGGGGGGCCAGGTGGCGGCGCCGCCGGGGAGGATGCCGGACTTCATCAGGACCTGGAAGCCGTTGCAGATGCCGAGGGCGAGGGTGTCGCGCGAGAGGAATTCGCGGATGGTGTCGCCGAGGCGGTTCTGGAGTTCGGCTCCGAAGACGACGCCGGCGCCGAGGTCGTCGCCGTAGCTGAATCCGCCGGGGATGCAGAGGGCCTGGAAGTCTTTGAGGAGTCCGGGGTTTTCGAGCAGCCGGAAGAGGTGGATCCGTTCGGCCGTGCCGCCGCAAGTGTCGAAGGCGTGGGCGGTTTCGACGTCGCAGTTGGTTCCGGGGGCTCGAAGGACGCAGATGCGCGGGCTGGCCATGATTGGCGGGGATCCTGGGCAATTTCGGACGGGGCGGGCCATTATAGGTGTCTGGGCCGCAGCGTCGACGGTGTGGAACCGTCCCTGCCGGCGCGGCTCCGGTAGCTCCAACCCAACGTGCCACGGCAGCCGGGGTCAAGGGGCCAAAGAAACAACACAGGCCCCCTTGCCGCCGGAGGCGCTTCCATGAGGAACCGTGGTGAGCAACGGACGCCCGCTTTGTGAGGCCAGCGGGTTGGTGTGGGGGCATACGGCGCGATGTCCGCGTTTGGACACGTTCTCCTTCAGGCATCTCTCGACGGCCAGGCCTCCGGCGGGCAAAGGGGCGTTGCCCCTCTGCACTCCCCACCAGGGTGCCCCTGGACCCGGTGCATTGGCCCAGCACCAGATCGCCCGTCCCCCTCTACCTTCAGCCTTCCGCCTTAAGTCTTCCCCCTCCGCGCAGCGCCATCACTCCGCCTGCTGAAACTGAACCGGAGCCGCCGCCGGACGCGGATAATGCAACACCGCACCCGGATTCCGCTGCAACGTCGCCTCCCGATACACATCCACCCGACCACCCTCCGGCAACAGGTCCCCGGGAGGAATCGGGAACACACCCAGACTCACATGACTCTTCAAATCGAAACTCGGCACAGCCCCCTTCGGCTTCTCCTTCCGCCGATCGATGTACTGATACGTCACCTTGTTCGACCAGGCCACAATCGTGTACCGCGGCTGCGGCGGAATCGGAAACCGCTCCACCTGCTCCACCAAAGTCCCCAACGGACCCGGCGCTAAATACACCTCCTCCAACGTCCCCCCCGAATCCCGCTCAAACGCCACCGGAGACGACGCACCCGCAGGAATCCGAACCTCCGGCGGCGCCATCGGCACCGCCTGATCGACCACCTGCACAATCAGCTCGTCCGGCCCCGAGTTGTCCAGCGAGACCCGCGCCGGCGGCAGCGGCGGATTCGGGATCACCCGCCGGCTGACCAGCTGCGGCGTAAAGGCCAACCCCGGGACGAGGAAATAACTCGTCCACTTCCCGGCCGCCAAGGCGCTCGCGATGAGATGCCCGTGAATGTCAGTCGTAAAGAACGTCATCGAGGCCGGATCAAACAACACCGGAGCCCCCGAGACGAACCCCGCACTGATCACCGTCGGCACCCACATCCCCGCCGGCGTGTAGTTCCAGACATACCAGTTGCCATCCGTCCCGATCGCCGACGCCAGCGGCCCCTCCGGAGCCATCCCGACCGCGACCGGCGCCCCCGGAGACAGCCGCGTCGAAGTCACCGCGTCACTGCTCCAGCCCCGGACATCCTTCTTCCAGATCGCCAGCTTTCCGGTCCAGTCGACCGCCGCCACCACCACGCCGTTCCCGCCGAGCGCCGGAATCGCCGCGGCCGAGACCGAGGAGCCCGGGACAAACCCCGAACCAACCGGCGTCGCCGGACTCCACCCGCCGGCCCGCACGTACTCGACCAGCGTCCCCTGCTTGTCGACGACGTAGGCGGACGCCCGCGGCCCATCGACGAGCGTCGCGATCGGGGCCCCCGCCGGATACACCCCTTCGTGCGGCTCCACCATCGAGGCCCGGCCACGAAGGACGTCGATCTCCCACACCTTCCCCCGCGCATCGCAGAGCAGCACCCACGTCCCCGCGTCCGTGCGGATCGTGCCGAGGTTGGCCCCCGGCGGGAACTGGACCGTCGCGGCCAGCGTCCGCACCGTCGACCCTCCGGCGATGTCGATCAGGTGGCCATTCGGATCGACGGTCAGGAACCGGGGAGTCGCCCCCGCCGGATCCTCCACGATCGTCAGCGGCGCTCCGGGAACGAGCGGCACTGGAACCTCGAGCTGGTGGTGGGTCCACTTGTCGCGATGGCCGTCGAAGAACAGAAGCTTGCCCGCCGGCGAGATGTGGGCGGTCCAGGTCGCGGTCGGACCGTGAGAGAGCCAAGCGAGCGAACCCGATCCGAGCATGCCGGGGCCGACGACTCCCGCGCCTCCCGGCGCCGCGGCCGGTCCCAGGACCCCGGGCCCTCGCCCCGGCATCGGTCCGGCGGGACGGACCGCCGCGATCTGCTGCCGCCCCGGCCGCCACGCCTTCCCGGCTGCGTCGCCAATGAGCATCGTTCCGGTCCCGCTGATCGGCCAGCGGACCGCCTGCCCCGCGACCGCGGAGAAGAATCCGAGATACCGGCCGTCCGCGGAGTCGAGACGCTGCGCCCGCTCGTAGTCGAAGCGCGTCCCCGCGGCGTCGACGATGACCAGCGTGTCGCGGTCGAGGGTCGCCTGCGAAGCGAGGTCCGGACGCCCCGCGACACTCAGCTCGAACTGCTCCTGGGCCAGAGCATTTCCGCCGCCAAGGAGCAGGCACAGACCCAGGAAAAGCGGAACGCAGCATCGACGCGCGAGCATGACCGACTCCCCAACAGTGGCAACCGCGCCGCGATTATCCCCCCGGCCCAAGACGGCGTAAATGGGAATCGGCGGGCCGAGATTCCGGCCGCGGACCGGATTCGACGGTTTACGCAACCGGGGCGCGAGCGGTAGTCTCCCGGGAACACTTCATCATTACTTCATGTCCGCATCGCCCGTACCCACTCCTCCGCCGAGTCCGGCCACGGCCCAATCCTCCCGCCCGCGGCGGAAACGGATCTGGATCGCCTTGTTGGTCCTGATCGCCCTCGGCGTGACGGCCGTGCTCGCCGGCGTTCCCTGGTGCCAGTCGCGGGCGCTGCAGTCAATGCGACTCGGGAGATTCGACACCGCCGAGCGATGGCTGAATCGCGCCGGCTGGCTCGGACCGCGCGACAGCCGCACCGAGCTGCTGCGGGCCCGGCTCGACCGCAAGCGGGGACAGTTCGAGGCGATGCACAAGCACCTGCGGGACGCGGCGGCGCTTGGGTATCCGCCGTCGCTCGTGGCGGCGGAGCAGCTCCTGGCGGAACTGCAGAGCGGAGGGCTCCCTTCGGTCGATCCCCGTGTCGCGAACCTGTTCGTCCGCGCGGAGATCGAAGGGGACACGCTGGCGGAAGCGTACGTCCTGGGATGCCTGCGGAAGTATGAGTTCCCTCCCGCACTGACCCTCTTGGACAGCTGGGAGACCGACTTCCCCAAGGACCCCCGGCCCAATTTCCTGCGGGGACGAATCCTCGAGCATACGAGCGCGGAGTCGCAGGCCAAGGAAGAGTATCGACGCGCCTCGGTCAAGGCGGGCGGAGTCTTTGCCCCCGCGGAGTACTCGCTGGCGCGGATCGCGTTCGACGGCGGGGATGCGGAGACGGCGCTCGTCCACTCCCGCCGCTGCGCGGAGGGGCTCGACGTTTCCGCCGCGGCCCGGCTGGGGGAAGCGGCCGCGCTGCGGCATCTCGAGCGCTTCGCTGAAGCGGATCAGATCCTCGCGCCGCTGGAGTCGCAGGACCGGGATGCTCTGGCCCAGCAACTCGTCCAGTTGGGCCAGACTGCCGAGGCGGCGGCCGTGGCCTATGAGGCGGAGCGGGGCCGGGTGGCGGCCGGGCTTGAGCGGAACGAAGAGGCGGAACGCTGGCTGAAGACGGCGCTCGACGGCAATCCGCACGACTGGAAGCTCCGCTACGTCTACGCCCGGACGTTGTCGCGGCTGGGCCGAACCGCCGAGGCGAAGGCGGACTTCGAGCGGGTGGAGGAGACGGAGAAGGCGGTCGCTGACTGCGATCACTATCTCGAACGGATCCGCAAGAACCCGGCGGACGTGGAAGCGCGATACGAGTTGGGGCGGATCTTTGCGCAGTACATCTCGGAGCGGCAGGCGGAAGCGTGGCTGACTGGCGTCCTTCAGTACGATCCGCAGCATGCGGGGGCTCAGGCGCTTCTGAAGTCGCTGCGGGCGCCGGATGCGAAGGGTCCCGAGCGGAAGTCCGGTGATACGGACCGCTGAGCGACGGGGCAAAAGCGGTCTCGGCGCCCATTTTCACCGGGTCCAGGGGCACCCTGGTGGGGGATGCAAGGGGGCAACGCCCTCTTGCCCGCCGGAGGCCCTCTCGTCGAGAGATGTCTGAAGAAGTTTGTGTCCAGGCGCGGACAGCGTGCCGAATGCCCCCTCACCAACACGCGGGGATTCCGTACTGGGTGCCGGCACGAACGCCGTTCGAGCCAACGGAATGCATTCCCGCTCCCCAACATCCGGCGAATGCACCCCCGTGACATCAACATGCTTTTGATCCGAAGTCGTTGATGGGATTGGATTCCGGTCAGAAAGAAAACCGCCGTTTCTGCCCGATCCTGACCAGTTCTTCACAGACCGCCGCTACAGTTCCCGTGTCCGTTGGAGATGATCCATCCCATCGGATCCCACCTTGTTGGAGCGGTCCGGCGGAAAGGAATCGGCCCGGCTGCCTCCCCCTCCTGAAAGTTGCCCCGTACGCCGCACCGGCTGGCCTCTGGCCGCCACCCCACCTCGGCGTCCCGGGCGTGTTGAATTCCTCCCAGTAGAACTGGCGAGCGAGTTCCCATTTTGGAATTTCGATGTTTCTCCCGTTTCGAGAAGTCGCCCTGATGGGCGGGCTCCTCGCCGTCGCGGTCTACTCCGCCTTTGGTTTTGCTGCACTCGTTGATCAGACGGACCGCGCGAACGCGGCCGCACGACTCAACCCCTCCTGCGTGACGAAGGCCGAACTGCCGACCTGCGCCCAGGACTTCGTGATCCGCTGGGACGAGCAGTTCAAGTGCTCTCACATGCAGGAACGCCAGTCGCCAAGCGGACCGTGGGACCGGATGTCGGGCACCGCTCCGGCCGAAAGCCCGCTGGCTCGAAGCGCCATGGGCAGCCCCGCGGCACGCTGGTGGTCTGTTCACTGAGTTCCCGTCCGCATCGGTCGGTCCCCGAAGGACCACGGCGCGGATGAACTCGGCGGTCGAAAGACACACCGCAAACCTCCCGCCCCTCCCATTGTGCCGGGCCGAAGCTTTACATCGCTCGGCGTGATGGTACGTTGGAGGCCCCCGGAACTGCACGAGGTGCCGACGATGCGACGAGTCTCCTTTGCCCTGGTTCTGCTCGGACTGGCTTCGGTCGGATGGGCTCAGGGCCCGGCCCTCCCGGCCGCGCCGCAGCCGCTGATCGTTCCCCAGACGGAGGTCATTCCGGTTGTGCCGGAGGCTCCGCGGCCCCAGCCGACGCGCTACGAGACCTTGCGGCCCATCGTTCCGCAAGTCGCTCCGTCGCCGTCCTTTCCGCAGCAGTTCGATCCTCCGGGTGGCGTCTCGCTGACGCCGGTCCCGGATGGGACGGTGATTCCTTACGAGCAGGTGTTCGTCTCCCCGCTCCCGGCCCTGCCGCTGTACGACAAGGTCCGGGTCCGCCAGACGCGGAACATGCACCCCCAGGCCGTTCCGAAACTGGTGGCGATCAAGGATCCGTGCTTTGGCGGAGGGTGCGTCTACGTCGAGGTTTGCGTTCCGCCGTGCGGCCGCGAGGAAGTCTGCTGCCTGCGTTGGCGCGACGGAATCCGCCTCGACTACGGCAAGTATTCGGTCGACATCGTCACCACCCGCCGCGGACTGGTCATCGTCGATTACAACGACTGAACGCCATCCAGCAAAAACATCCGATTCGTCACGAACACCCGGGACCCGTCCCGGGTTATTTTTTTGCCCGTGCGAAGCCGGCGCCCCCGCCCTCACCCCCCCGCCTGGCCCGTTCGAGCCGTTCGTCGTGAAGTTCACCGGCAACATCTGCCGACACTTGACGATGACGAACTGGACAGATAAGGTGATCCCGATTCGTCCGGGGAAACCCCTGCGCGCACAACTTTCCCCCCACCCCGCGCTCAGCCCTCCACCCAGGTCCGCCCCTGCGGGCCACCCTCCTGAATTGATTGAGGCCACTCCATGTTGAAGTCTCATGAATTGGGTTGTACGCCGCAGCATTTCAAGCGGCTCTCCCGCCGCGGGTTCCTCCAGATCGGCATGCTCGCCGGGACCACGCTGACGCTGCCGCGGCTCCTCGAAATGGAAGCGCGGGCGGACCTCAAGAAGTATTCGAACTTCGAGGGGAAGGCGAAGTCGATCATCCACATCTATCTCCCGGGCGGGATGGCCCACCAGGAGTCGTTCGATCCGAAGCCCTACGCTCCGATCGAATACCGCGGGGAGATGAAGCAGGTCCAGACGAACGTCGACGGCGTCCTCTTCGGTGAGACGCTGGCCAAGACCGCCCAGATCGCCAACCGGATGACGATCGTCCGGTCTATGACGCACGGCGAAGCGGCCCACGAGCGCGGCACGCACAACATGTTCACGGGCTACCGCCCCAGCCCCGCCCTGCAATTCCCGAGCATCGGCTCGGTGATCTCGCACGAGTTCGGCTCGCGGAACAACCTGCCGCCGTACGTCTGCATCCCGAACATGCCGAACATTTACGCCGGCAGCGGCTACCTGAGCTCGGCCTTCGCGCCGTTCAGCCTCGGCAGCGACCCGGCCGACGGCGGCTTCAAGGTCCGCGACCTGAACCTCCCCGGCGGCGTCGATGACAGCCGGTTCGCCACCCGCCGTTCGGCGCTGGAAGCGGTCAACGCCCACTTCGTCCAGAAGGAGAAGTCGGACAAGATCAGCGCCATGAACAGCTTCTACGACAGCGCCTACAGCCTCATCAGCTCGCCGCAGGCCCGCGAAGCGTTCAACCTGGAAGCCGAGCCCGCCGCTCTCCGCGACGAATACGGCCGCAACACCGCCGGCGCCCGGATGCTCCTCTCCCGCCGTCTCGTCGAAGCGGGTGTCCGCCTGGTCAACCTGACCTACGGCGGCTGGGACATGCACGACAACATCGTCGCCGGCTTCCGCAACCAGATGCCGCAGTTCGATCAGGCCTTCACCCGCCTGATCCTCGACCTGGAGCAGCGGGGCCTGCTCGACAGCACGCTCGTCATGGTCTCGTCCGAGTTCGGCCGGACGCCGAAGATCAACGGGACCGCCGGCCGCGACCACTGGCCGAAGGTCTTCAGCGTCGCCCTCGCCGGGGGCGGGATCAAGAAGGGCTTCGTGTACGGCACGTCGAACCCGACCGCCAGCGAGCCGGATGAAAACCCGCTCGGCATCGAGGACCTGTTCACGACCGTTTACCACTGCCTGGGGGTCGTTGCCGACAAGGAGCTCATGGCTCCCGGCGACCGCCCGATCGAGATCGTCGACGGCGGCAAGGTCGTCAACGAACTCCTGGCCTGAGAGATCGATCGACTCTCCAAGTCCCAAAGGATGCCCGGCGTCTCTTTGGGATTTGGAGTTTTCGCCTGTCTGGCGTTTAGACTGACTGTTCGGCATCGCCATCTCAGGACGAGGTGAGACGAAACGCTCCAGGGAGGGACCGGTCCGGCACGCGCCGGCTCGGATGCGTTTCTGTCCAGGCTTCCTCGTTTGCTGAGCCGCCAAGGCGGCTCCGCGAAATTCCCACCTTGCGACGGGGCGTCTGCCTGCCTGCTCCGTCTCGACAATCAGTTTTCAGGGGGATCGGATGCTCTCATTCGTCCGTCGCTGCCTGTTCCTCGCCGGAACCTCGCTTGCTCTCGTTTCGGCCTTCTCGGCTTCGGCCCACGCCGTGACCCCCCGGCTCGAAAACCTGATGCCGCACGGCGTCCAGCGGGGAGTCGAGACCGAAGTGACTCTCTTCGGCAGCAACTTCGACGATGCCCAGGAACTGCTGATCTACGACCAGGGGATCCAGGTCACCGCCTTCGAGCCGACTCAGGACGAGAAGCAGAAGGGGAAGCAGATCAAGGTCAAGCTCAAGGTCGATCCGAGCGCCCCGCTGGGCTCGCACCGCGTCCGCGTCCGAACGGCGACCGGCCTGTCGAACCTCGAGAACATCTACGTCGGCCCGCTGCCGGTCGTCGAGGAGAAGGAGCCGAACTCCGAGTTCGCCACCCCGCAGGCGATCAGCAACGACGTCTGCCTCCACGGCCGCGTCGACAGTGAAGACGTCGACTACTACGTGGTCGAAGCCAAAAAAGGGGAGCGGCTCACCGCCGAAGTCTACGGCATCCGCCTCGGCTATTCCTCGCGGGGGAATTTCTTCGATCCCTACGTGGCGATCCTGAACGCCGAGCGGTTCGAGCTCTCGGCCAATGACGACGATGCCCTCGTCTACAACGACAGCATCGCTTCGATCATCGTCCCCGAGGATGGCAAGTACATCATCCAGATCCGGGACGCCGCCTACACGGGCGACGGCCGGGCCTACTACCTGCTGAACGTCGGAAAGTTCCCGCGGCCGCGGGGGATTGTCCCCAGCGGCGGCAAGCCGGGCGAAAAGTTGGCGGTCAAGTTTCTGGGCGATGTCGCCGGGGAATTCGTGCAGGAGTTCCAGCTCCCCGCCGCGCCGAGCGATCGCTACGAGCTCAATGTCCAGGACGGCGCCGGGCTCGCTCCCTCCGCGCACCTCTTCCGCGTCTCGGAGCTGACGAACATCATCGAGCAGGAGCCGAATGAGGCGACCGCCCAGATCACGACCGCGTCCGTTCCGGCGCCGGTCGCCTTCAACGGCTGTCTCGACAAGCCGGGGGACCAGGACTACTTCAAGTTCACCGCCACCAAGGGGCAGGTCTTCGACGTCGAGCTCTACGGCCGGCGCCTCCGGTCGGCGATCGACGGCGTCCTGTACGTCTGCAACAAGGACGGCGGCGGGATGGCGAGCAACGACGACAGCCGCGGGCCGGATAGCTACATCCGCTGGACCTGCCCGAACGATGGCGAGTATTCGATCCTCGTCCACGACCACCTCCGCGGCGGCGGCCCCTCCTACACCTATCGCGTTGAGATGACTCCGGTCGCTCCGCAGGTGATCGCGTCGACCGTTGACTTCGAGCGGTATGTCCAGCCGCAGCTCATCGTCCCCCAGGGGGGCGGGGTCGGCGTCCAGGTGACCGTGACCCGCCAGGACGTCGGCGGACCGATCGCCTTCCGCAGCGAAGACCTCCCGGCCGGCGTGAGCATCGAGTGCCCCGAGATGTGGCGCGGCGGCGGCACGATGCCGGTCGTCCTGTATGCCGCGCCCGACGCGCCGGTCGCGGGCAAGTTCTCGAAGATCCTGGCCCACACGGCCGATCCCGCCAAGCCCGACCTGAAGGTCGAAGGGCCGCTCATGCAGCAGGTCCTGATGGTCCTCGGCCAGAACCAGCAGAACGTGTGGCGGGAAGAGCAGCTCCGGCTGCCGGTCGTCGTGACTGAGCCGCTGCCGTTCAAGATCACGGTCGAGGCTCCCAAGACACCGATCGTCCGGGGGGGCTCGCTGAACCTCAAGGTCAAGGCGGAACGGCTGGCGGAGTTCAAAGGTCCGATCCGCATCCTGCTCCTTCAGAACCCTCCGGGGATCAGCTCGAGCGGCTCGGTCGACATCAAGGAGAACGAGACCGAGGCAGTCATTCCGCTGAACTGCAACGGCAACGGAGCGGTCGGCGTCTGGCCGATCGCGATCCGGGCCCAGGCCGACATCTCGGAGAACCCGGAGATGAACCGCCGCCGCCGCGGACAGGGGCGGGTCGAGACCTGCACGCCGTTCGTCCCGCTGGCGATCGAAGAGGAGTATGTGAAATTCGAGCTCTCCCAGGCGGCGGTCGAGCAGGGTAAGGAAGCGGCCATGCTGGCCAAGGTCACGAAGCGGAAGGACTTCGAAGGGGAAGCGGTCGCGACGCTCGTCGGACTGCCGGCCAACTCGACCGCCGAACCGCTCAAGATGACCAAGGAGACGACCGAGCTGACCTTCACGATCAAGGCGGCTGCCAATACCCCTCCCGGCAACAACCAGAACCTGTTCTGCCAGCTCCTGATCCCGGAGGCGGGCGAGCAGGTGGTCCACAACATCGGCAAGGGACGGCTGCGGGTCGATACGCCGCCGCCCCCCAAGCCGAACGCCCCCCCGCCGATGCCGATGGCGGCGGCCCCTCCCCCGATGCCCATGCCGCAGGCGGCTCCGCCGAAGCCGCTTTCCCGACTGGAACAGCTCCGGCTGGAGCAGAAGCAGAAGGAAGAGGCCGAGAAGGCGGCGGCAGCAGCTCCAGCCGCGCCTCCGGCACCCGCCGCAGCGCCCGCGGCTCCGGCTGCTCCCCCAGCGGCCCCGGCCGCACCTCCGGCCGCGCCTCCCGCCCCTGGAACATAACGTCGCTCAGGTTTCCGGCCGGAGGATCGTTCCTCCCGGATCACGCCGAACCTCAGAACACGTCCCGATCGGTCGATTCAGTCCGAGAACGATATGAGCACACGTCTGTCCTTCCCGTTCGTCACCGCCTGCTCGCTGCTGGCGTCCGCCGCCTCCGTTGCGTTCGGCGCGGACCTGGCCGAGCTGCGGGTCAGCCCCACGACCGTCAACCTGACGACGTCGCATGACCGCCAGGGGGTGGTCGTCCAGGCGGTCTTCACCGACGGGATCACCCGCGACGTCACGGCGACCTCGAACTGGGCCATCGCGCAGGACGGCGTCGTCCGCCGCGACGGCAACATGCTGTTCCCGGTGACGGACGGCGCGACCGAGCTCAAAGTCGAGTTCAGCGGCAAGACGCTCAGCGTTCCGATCAAGGTCGAGCGGGCGGCCGAAGTGAAGCCGGTCAGCTTCAAGCTCGACGTCATGCCGGTCTTCATGAAGGCGGGCTGCAACACCGGAAGCTGCCACGGCGCGGCCCGCGGCAAGGACGGGTTCCGCCTCTCGTTGTTCGGCTACGATCCCGACGGGGACCAGCACCGCATCACCCGGGAGCTCCCCGGCCGCCGCGTCGACCTCGCCATTCCGGAGTCGAGCCTCCTGATCGAGAAAGCGGTCGGGGACGTCCCCCACACCGGCGGCAAGCGGTATGAGAAGACGAGCGAGCTGAACCAGCTCATGGTGAAGTGGATCGCCTCCGGCACCCCGCAGGATCCGGCCGACATCCCGACCTGCACGGGCCTGGAGCTTTATCCCCCGAACGCCGTCCTCGACGGCGAAGGGGAGACGCAGAAGGTGACGGTCCGCGCGACCTACTCCGACGGGACGGACCGCGACGTCACCCACCTGGCCCTGTTCCTCACGAACAACGAGACTTCCGCCGCCATCTCGCCCGAAGGGGTCGTCACCGCGGGGGCCCGAGGCGAGGCCTTCGTCATGGCCCGCTTCTCGACCTTTACGGTCGGGAGCCAGTACATCGTCCTTCCGAAGGGGCTGCAGTACCAGGAGCAGCCGTTCGAGCCGGCGAACTACGTGGACCAGTTCGTCTCGGCCAAGCTCAAGAAGCTTCGCATCCATCCGTCGGGACAGTGCACCGACGAAGAGTTCATCCGCCGGATCTACATCGACCTCGTCGGCGTCCTGCCGACGAAGGACGAGTACGCCGGGTTCATGAACGACGGCGACGCGAACAAGCGGGCCAAGAAGATCGAGGAGCTGCTCGGCCGCAAGGAGTTCACGGAGCTGTGGGTCTCCAAGTGGGCCGAGATCCTGATGATGCGGTCCTCGAACGAGGTCTCGTACAAGTCGATCGTCCTGTACTACCAGTGGCTGAGCGACCAGATCGCCAACAACGTGCCGCTGGACAAGATGGTCCAGAACCTCCTCTCGTCGAGCGGGGGGACGTTCAAGGTCCCGCAGACGAACTTCTACCAGATCGAGCGGGACCGGCTGAAGCTGGCCGAGAACGTCGCCCAGATGTTCATGGGGATGCGGATCCAGTGCGCCCAGTGTCACAACCATCCGTTCGACCGCTGGACCCAGGACGACTACTACAACTTCGCCTCCTTCTTCTCGCAGGTCGGCCGCAAGGCGGGTGAAGACAGCCGCGAGCAGATCATCTTCAACGCCGGCGGCGGCGAAGTCCCCCATCCGGTGACCGGCAAGAACGCGGTCCCGCACTTCCTGGGGGGCGGCAAGGCGGAGATCAAGCCGGGTGAAGACCGGCGGGTGATCCTGGCCAAATGGCTCGCCTCGCCGCAGAACCCGTACTTCGCCAAGAACTTCGCGAACCGCGTCTGGCAGCACTTCTTCGGCATCGGGATCGTCGAGGAGATCGACGACGTCCGGATCTCGAACCCGGAATCGAATCCGGAACTGCTCGAGGCGATGGCCAGGAAGCTCACCGAGACCAATTACGACTTCAAGGGGCTGGTCCGCGACATCTGCAACTCGAAGACCTACCAGCGGTCGACGCAGCGGAATGAAAGCAACCTGACCGACGAGCGGAACTTCGCCCACCAGACGATCCGCCGGATCAAGGCGGAGTCGATGCTCGACATCATCAGCCAGGTGACGAACACGAAGGACAAGTTCCGCGGTCTCCCCCGCGGCGCCCGGGCGGTCCAGATCGCCGACGGCGCGACGAGCGACTACTTCCTGACGACCTTCGGCCGCGCCACCCGCGAGACCGCCTGCTCCTGCGAGGTCAAGATGGAGCCGACCCTCTCGCAGGCCCTGCACCTCATGAACGGCGACCTCGTGAACGCCAAGATGCAGCAGGGGGGGATCGTGAAGTCGGTCATTGACCAGAAGCTGACGCCGGAGCAGACGATCGAACAGCTCTACGTCACCTGCCTCGTCCGCAAGCCGACCGATGCGGAGATGAACGCCCTCAAGCCGCTGCTCGCGGAGGGGACCGACAAGAACAAGGGGGTCGAAGACATCTTCTGGGCCCTCCTGAACTGCCGCGAGTTCCTGTTCAACCACTGATGAGGCGGAAGGATTCCGGAGAGGGGATTCAGGCCGAACGCCCATCCTTTCTCCTGGATCCCGAATCCTCGTCCCCCCTCCCCTCCCGCCTGCCGCACTGGTCTTTCTGAGACTTCCGATGCTTCGCACCGCGACCATGGCCTTCCTCACGCTCGCGCTTCCCGCCGCTTCGCTGCTGGCCCAGGACAAGCCGGCGGAGAAGGTGACGTTCAACGACCACGTCCTGCCGATCTTCCGCGCCCGCTGCGGCTCCTGCCACAACGGGAACGACAAGAAGGGTGGGCTGGTGGTCGACAACTACCAGGCGCTCATGACGGGCGGGAGCTCGGGGACGGTCGTCGAAGGGGGAGACGCCGGCTCCAGCTATCTGTGGAGCCTGATCAATCACGAGTCCGAACCGAAGATGCCGCCGAACGCGGCGAAGCTCCCGGACAACGAGCTGGCGACGATCAAGAAGTGGATCGACGGCGGGATCCTGGAGACGAGCGGCAGCACCGCCACGATCAAGAAGACGATGTCGGTCGCCAAGATCGAGGTCACCGGGCAGCGGCCGGCGGTCGTCGCCATGCCGCAGCGGTACCTCGGTGACCCGCAGGTCCAGAGCCCGACCGTCAATGCCGTGACGGCTCTCGCCTGCAGCCCGTGGGCCTCGCTGGGCGCGGTCTCCGGACACAAGCAGGTGACCCTCTTCAATACGCAGACGGCGGAAGTCCTCGGCGTCCTTCCCTACCCGGAAGGGCAGCCCCACATCCTCAAGTTCAGCCGCACCGGAGACCTGCTGCTGGTCGGCGGGGGTCGCGGCGGAGCGGCCGGGAAAGTGGTCGTCTACGACGTCAAGACGGGCGAGCGGAAGATCGAGGTCGGCGACGAGTACGACGCCGTCCTGGGAGCGGACATCAGCCCCAACCAGCAGCTCATCGCGCTCGGCGGCCCCAAGAAGATCCTCCGCGTCTATTCGACGGCGACCGGGGAGCTCCTCTTTGAGCAGAAGAAGCACACCGACTGGGTCACGGCGATCGAGTTCAGCCCGGACGGCGTCCTCCTGGCCTCGGGGGACCGGGCCAACGGCTTGCTCGTGTGGGAGTCCGACACCGGCAAGGAGTTCTACAACCTCGTCGGCCACCAGGGATCGGTCAACGACGTCAGCTGGCGTCCGGACAGCAATGCCCTGGCCTCGGCTAGCGAAGACAACACGATCCGCCTGTGGGAGATGAACAACGGGACCGAGATCAAGAAGTGGAACGCCCACGGGGGCTGCGCGGCGGTCGACTACACCCGCGACGGCCGGCTTGTCTCGACCGGCCGCGACCGGGTCGTCCGGCTGTGGAACGGCGACGGGGGCCAGCTCAAGGAGTTCGGCGGGATGACCGACCTGGGGCTCGAGGTCGCCTATGACAACGAGACGAACTTCGTCCTCGGCGGCGATTGGAGCGGGATGGTCCGGATCTGGAACACCGCAGACGGGGCGCTCCTGCACCAGATCAACACGAACCCGCCGACTCTTGACTCGCAGATCGCGGCCGTCACGCAGGCGATGAACGCGGCCAACGGTCAGGCTGAGCAGCAGGCGGCGCAGCTGGCGGGCCTCCAGAAGGTGCTGACCGATCGCAAGACGGTCGCCGACCAGGCGACGGCGCAGATGAACGCCGCCAACGAGGCGACGAAGAAGGCGACGGACGGCAAGACCGCGGCCGAGAAGGCGCTGGCGGAGAAGACCGTTGCGCTCCAGCAGGCCGAGGCGGCCCTGAAGCAGGCGGAGCAGACTCTGGCGGCGGCTAAGGCGGCCTATGAGAAGGCGATGACCGATCAGCAGACGGTGGCCGTCGCGAAGGATGGCGTCGCCAAGATGACCGCCGACGCCACGACCGTCACGCAGCAGGCCCAGGCGGCGGAGAAGCTGGCCCAGGAGAACGCCGCCAAGGCGAAGGCCGCAGCGGACAAGGCGGTCGCCGAAGCGCCCGCGAAGCCGGAGGAGACGAAGGCGATGCAGGACATCACCGCCGCCCTCCAGACGACCCAGCAGAAGGCGGCGGCGGTCAAGGCCCAGCTCGAACGCCTCAACGCCGCGAAGGCCCAGGTCGGTGCCCAGGCCTCCGCACAGAAGTAGGGGAAGTTGTCAGGTTTGAGTTGTCAGTTTTCAGTCAGAGAGAACGAATGCATCCTCTGACTGAAAACGGATGACTGACGACTTCTTTACTCTCCGCGTTACTTGAAGTGCATTTCCATTCCGACGGTCAGCCCCTGGATCAGCAGGTTGTCGCTGCTGCCTGTGGCGGTGATGCCGGGCGGGTTCGCCGGGCCGGTGTCGTTGTAGTACGCCACCTGCGTCGCCCGGGCGATGTTGTCCACCAGGACGAGGTTGTATCCCACCGTCAGGTTGACGTACTCCGTCAGCCGGATCTTGGCATTCACCCCGAGGTCCATACCGGGCAGGAACTTGTGCCGGTCATACCGGGAGAAGGTCTCGCCGTCGTCGATGACCGGAGTGAAGCTCGAGTCCCGCAGGTTGTTGGTGTAGACCCCGGCGGAGTAGTTGTTGACCCCCAGGATCGCCTTGGGTTCCACGCCGAACGTGACCCACGGCGACTGCCACTGGAACCGGAAGCCGAACTGCGTCGCGTAGATGTGGTTCACGACCGACGAGTTGATGTTGCTGATGATCGGCGTCGCGAAGCGTCCCGCCAGCCCGTCGATGTCGTAGCGGTTGTCGAACAGGCCGGTCTGGTTGAAGTACTCGTTGTAGTTGATGTACCGGAAGCCGATCGTCGGCTCGACCGACCACGGATACGGGGTCGACATCACCTTGTAGTAGTAGTTGACGTCGCCCGACCAGACGCGGTTCTTGTAGGTTGCCCGGTATTCGTCGTAGAGGATCACGAGGTTGCCGGGGATCCCGTCGGACAGCAGGCTGGTGGCGATGAACGCCGGCCGCGGATCGGCAAAAGGAACCCCGAGCGCCGGGTCAGGCCGGACGAGATTGGCGGCGTCGAACTTGATGTTGCTGTCTTCGAGGATCCAGAAGGTCGACTCGATCGACCCGCCGTAGAACGGCAGGCTGACGTTCCCCTTCAGGCCGTCCTGGCGGTTCCAGTCACCGAGGTTCGAGGTGTCCGGAACGAAGGCCGAGTCGATCCGCGGCGGGAGCGGGACGGTGAAGTCCGGCAGAAAGACGTCGAACGGCTGGTTCGGATCGGGAACGTTGGCCAGCGGAGCTCCAAAGAGGGCCCGGCTCGGTCCGCTCACCGTCCAGTTGATGTATTCCAGCGAGAACCGGATTCCGCGGATCTCCTCGCGGATCGTCAGGTCGAGCGCGGAGTCAAAGTCGTAGAAGAAGCCCCGGTCGCGGACCGGCGGGAGCAGCTCCGGATCGTACTGGAGGCCCGGCTCCTCCCAGCCGCGATGGGTATGGTGCGGTGGGACCTGCCAGCCGTTGGGAGGAATATACGACGGATCTCCGTAAACCCCGTACGGGGGCGCCATCTGCTGAGCGGATCCCGTCGTGGCGACAAGGAAACAGCTCAGGAAGCTTCCCCAGATCATTGAGCAACGGATCATCGGAATCCTTCCCTTCATCCGCACGATCGCCGGTTCATCCCCGCCGGTCCGGTCCGTCCATGCGGAGGCCGAACGGGGGCGAGGGCGCCGGTCGTACGTCGTTTATCGGTCCTGCCGGCGGATGGGGTTGGGGAAAATATTCCGAAAAATCCGGTCGCACGACGGGTTCGGCGGGCAGTCCGGCCGGGACTGCCGATTGCCGCTGAGGCAATCCCCCGGAAATGCCGGGAATTCGGAGGACGACTTTGCTCGCCGGAGACCGTATGCTCATAGGACCGGACATCGGACCAGACCGGTTCCTCCTCCTGGCAGGCCAAGTTTTTCCGAGTCCCCGGACGTGGGGGAGGACGGAGAGGGACCGCCAGAGGGCCGTTTGGCGGGAGCGAAGGGGCGATCGAGCGGACACCATCAGAAAAGCGCAACGTACCGCTGGCGGGAAACGCTGCTTAAACTGATGATGCCCTCACGATCGTCCGCCGAGCGCCTCGGGAGCCGGGCGAACTTGAGACGTTGACGGGAGATGCGAACGGAGATGGCCCCAGATCGCCGGCCGGGTGTGTCCCGGTCAGCACCTCCGGTCTCCCACCCCCGGTCGCAGCCCCCGTGCCAGCCTGATTTTCCGGCCTTCGGAGCCCCGCCTCTCCCCCTTCAATGCGATGAGCGAGCAACGCAAGATCGGTCCCTTTATCCTCGACAGCGAACTCGGCCGGGGAGGCATGGGGACGGTCTGGCTGGCGACCTACGTCAAGACCGGGCAGAAAGTCGCTCTCAAGGAGCTCGCGGACTCCTTCTCCGGCGACCATAAGGTCGCCAAGCGCTTTGAGCGGGAGATGGAGATCCTGCAGAAGCTCCGGCACCCGAACATCGTCCGGTACTACGGCGGGGTTTCGACCGGGACGCAGCAGTTCTACGCCATGGAGCTGGTGACCGGCGGCACCGTCGACGACCAGCTCCGCAAGAAAAAGCAGCTCACCTGGCAGGAGGCGATCGACTACGGCATCCAGCTCGCCAAGGCCCTCGAGCATGCCCACGGCCACAACGTCGTCCACCGCGACCTGAAGCCGGGGAACCTCCTGCTCAACGAGAAGGGGGTCCTCAAGCTGAGCGACTTCGGGGTCGCCCGCGACGCCGACGCCACCCAGCTCACACAGGCAGGCAAGACGCTCGGCACGATGGCCTACATGGCCCCCGAGCAGATCACTGGCAAGTCGCCGATCACGCGGAAGACCGACCTGTACGCCTTCGGCTGCGTCATGTTCCAGATGCTGGCCGGGCGGACTCCCTTTGAGTCGAAGTCGCAGAGCGAACTGCTCTTCAAACACCTCGACGAAGCGCCGCCTTCGGTCCGGGACTTCAACATCGGCTGCCCGCTGGTCCTCGACGAGTTCATCGACGAGCTCCTGGAGAAGGATCCGGACGACCGCCCGCACGACGCTCTCGCCGTCCAGACCCGTCTGGCCGACATCCGGGAGCAGATCGTCGCCGGAGAGGACAAGCTGGCCAAGAAGGCGACGCGGGTCGAGACGCCGGTCAAAGAGAAGACCGCGACGATTCCGATTTTGAATCGCCTGTTCTCCCGGGCCCCCAAGACCGAGGAGTCGGGGAACGCCGAGGGGGCGACGACCGTCTCCAAGAAGAAGAAGGGGAAGAAAGGGAAGAAGGGATCGCAGGACGCGGACGTTCCGTTCTGGGAGCGGACGTGGTTCCTCGCGCTGTGCATGGTGGTCTTCGTCGGCGTCGTCTCGCTGGCCCTTCTCCCCAAGAGCGCCGCGAAGCTGGCGGCGGAGATCGCGCCGGTGATGGCCACCAACGATCCCGCGCAGTGGCTGAACGTGGAGAGCGCGATCGAGATCCTCATCAAACGCTATCCCGATACGCCGGAGGGGAAGCAGGCGATGGAGTGGAGGGACCAGATCGAGACGTACAAGGAGGAGCGGAAGATCGAGAACCGGATCCGCCGCGGCGTCGCGCCCGAGTCGGAAGCGGAACGGCTGTATGTCAGCGCCCTGCAGTACGAGAAGTTCGGCGACCGTGCCTCGGCCCTCGAGAAGTTCGAGTCGATGCAGACCGTGCTCGAGGACAACAAGACGAACCGCCCGTTCCTGAACCTGTCCCGCCGCCAGATCCAGAAGATCAAGGAAACCGCCGGCAGCTCCTCCGACCGGGCGGCCTTCATCAACGAGCAGATCGCCAAGGGGGACGAGGAGTACACGAAGGGGGACACGTTTGCCGCCAAGGACCGGTGGCGGAGCATTGTCGAGCTGTACCGCAACAACGCGGAGCTCAAGCCCCTGGTCGACCGTGCCAGCGACCGGATGTTTGATCCGGAGGAGACGATCAAGAAGGAACGCGACGCGATGAAGTGAGCGGACTGTCCGCCCCTCCTCCTCTGCTTCCCGTGGTCGCCGCTATTCGCGCCCCGGTTCTCCTTCTCCCAGGACCTCTTTAAGCCGGCGGATCGCCCGCAGGTACCGCATTCCGGCCGCCGCCGGCGTGAGGTTCAGCGCCTGGGCGACTTCGCCGTTGCCGAGGTGTTCGGCGTGCCGCATGAGGATGATTTCCCGGTCGTCCTCGTCGAGCAGCGTCAGGGCCTGGTGAAACCGCCGCTCCATTTCGCGGCGGAGCGTGGCCGCGGCGGGGGTCAGGTCCTGGTCCTGGATCTGGGCCATCAGGTCGAGCGACGACTGATCGGGAAAGGCGGCGGCCATGGACTGCTCGAGGTCGACGCTTCGACGCTGGGCATGATGCCGGCGGTGCAGGTCGATGATGCGGTCCTTGGCCATCTGGCGGAGCCAGAGGTGGAACGGCATGTCGGGCTTTTCGAGGTAGGTCCGCATTCGCTGGGCGGCCTCGATCAGGACGTCCTGGACGACGTCGCTGGCGTCGACCCGTCCCTGGATCTGGCGGTCGAGGCGCATTTCGATCATCCGCCGGAGTGCGGGCCGGTGGCGGTCCATGAGGTGGTTCAGCGCGTCGGGTTCGCCGTCCGAGATCTTCTGCAGCAGGGATCCGGTCTGGTGTTCTTCGGGCCACACGCTGCCACCTCGGGATGCGGGACGATGGTGTGAGTGTAGTCGACGCGGTGAGTTGCGAGCGATCTGCCCGTCGCGGGAATGGCCGTTGGCTCGAACCGCGTTCTTGCCGGCACAGCTATGCCACCTCAAGCCCAACCTGCCACGGCAGCCGGGGTCAAGGGGGCAACCCCTTGCCGCCGGAGGCACTTCCATGAGGAACCGTGGGACACAACGAATGTCCGCTTTGTGTGACAGGCGTTGCGGGCTCACCGCTCGCCCTGGAGTCCGCGCGGGTTGGTGAGGGGGCATACGACACGTCGTCCGCGTCTGGACACTCACTCCTTCAGATATCTCTCGACGGCTAGGCCTCCGGCGGGCAAAGGGGCGTTGCCCCTCTGCACTCCCCACCAGGGTGCCCCTGGACCCGGTGAGACAGAGAGATCCTCCATTGCGGTCGGCTCAGCACCCCGCGTGTCCAAGCGGAATGGGACGCCTATAATCCACAGGCCTCGAACCTCCGGCCCGAAAGGATTCCGCCGCCATGGCCCTCCGCGCCCTGTTCACAGATCGCCCCTGGGGAAACTCCGACCTCGAACGCGAGATCCTCGCACCCATCGGAGTCGAGGTCATCGAGGCCCCCAATGGCGACGAGTCGACGTTGGTCGCACTCGCCAAGGAAGCGGACGCCATCGCCACCTGCTGGGCCAAGGTGACCGAGAACGTCATCGCCGCCGCGCCCCGCTGCCGAATCATCTGCCGCATGGGAATCGGCCTCGACAACATCGCCATCCCGGCCGCCACCGCCCGCGGCATCCCGGTCACGAACGTCCCCGACTACTGCATTGAGGAAGTCGCCGATCACACGCTGGCACTGCTTCTCGCCCTCTCGCGCAATGTCGGCTTCTACCATCTCCGCACCAAGCGGGGCGAATACGATCTCCAGGCCGGACCTCCCATGCGGCGCCTCGCCGGGCAGACGCTCGGTCTCCTGGGACTCGGCCGGATCGGACGCCGCGTGGCGGAGAAGGCCCGCGGCCTCGGCCTGCGGGTCATCGCCCACACCCGCTCCGGCGACGACCACGGAACTGGCTGCCCGATGGTCCCGCTTGAGACGCTCTTCCGGGAAAGCGACTTCCTGTCGCTCCACGCGCCGCTCACTCCCGCCACGCGGCACATCCTCGATGAACAGGCCCTGCGGCAGATGCGGCCGCATGCGGTCGTCCTCAACACCTCGCGCGGTCCGCTGATCGATCCCGAGGCCCTCGCGACTGCGCTGCGGGAGAACCGGATCGCCGGGGCGGGCCTCGACGTCTTTGAGCCCGAGCCGCCGGATCTCGCGCATCCGCTCTACCGCGACGAGCGGGTCATCGTGACCCCCCACGCGGCATTCGTCTCGGAGGATTCGCTGACCGACCTCCGGCAGCGGGTCGCCCGGCAGATCGCCGCGCGGCTGACCGGCTCGGTCCCCGAGAATGTTGTGAATGGCGTGCCGTAGGGAAGCCGTTCGTTCTCCATTGTCCGTCGCCGGGAAGTCCTGCTGGCTGATGACGGACAACTGAGCACGCACACCCTGCGTCTCTGCCAAGTTCCCGTGAATTCCCGCGACTTCCAGTCGACGCTTGACCGCGGTGTAGCCGATGCTAAACTTCAGCGGAAATGTAATGCGTGCTACACTCGCCTAATCATTGCAGGTGAAACGTGACGTCGTTTTCACGCCGCCGGGCCGGCTTCACTCTCATCGAGCTGCTCGTCGTCATCGCCATCATCGGGGTGCTGGTCAGCATCCTCCTCCCGGCCGTCCAGCAGGCCCGCTCCGCGGCCCGCCGCGCGCAGTGTACGAACAACCTCAAGCAGCTCGGGATCGCGCTGCACAACTACCACGAGGCGTACTTCATGTTCCCGGCGTCCTACTTCGCGGACACGCGAAGCCCCGGGCGCGATGCGACGACGTATGACGGCCCCAACGGCTTCGGCTGGGGGGCTGCGCTCCTTCCGTATATCGACCAGGCTCCGCTGGCGAACCGGCTCCAGACCGACCGCCCCTGCTGGAATGCCGTCAACGCCGAGGCGGTCCGCACGGTGATCGCCGTCTTCCGCTGCCCCTCGGACACCGGGCAGCCCGGCCCCTTTAACGTGAAGAACGGAAGCGGGACGACGCTGGCGACCTTCGGCCCGTCGAGCTACGTCGCGAGCGTCGGACAGGAGGAGCCGTGGGGACGGACCGTCGACGACTATTCCTCGGTCGCCGACGGCCCGCTGTTCCGCAATTCCCGGACGCGCGCCGCCGACGTGTCGGACGGGCTGAGCCAGACCGTGTTCCTTGGCGAACACAGCTCCGTCCTCAGCAGCAAGACGTGGGTCGGAGCGGTCCCGGGGGCGGAAGTCTGCACGAACAACCCGGCCCGCTTCCCGCTGACGCAGTGCGACCGGGCCGCGACGCTCGTCAACGTCCACGCCGGCCCGTCATCCGCTGAGATCGATCCGCTGACCGGCTTCGCGCCGATCCATGCCCCCAACAGTCCGCTGTGCCACGTCTGCCAGATGTACTCGGAGCACGAAGGGGGGGCGAACGTCGTCATGGGAGACGGCAGCATCCACTTCATCTCGCAGTACATCCACCAGCCGACATGGGCCTCCCTGAGCAGCCGCGGCAAGGGAGACCGCGTTCAGGACTGGTGAGAGCCGAGTCGGCGGCCGCATGACGCGCCGCGCTCGCCCGGTGGTTCACCTCTCAGACGCCCTGACCCCGCCCGCCTCCGTCCCTCGCAACGGGCCCCTTCCCACCTTCGCCAATCCCGCCGATCATCGTCCCGGAGTCCGTCATGTCCTCGAACGTCAAATGGATCGCGGGCGCCGTCCTGCTGGTCGCCATCGTCTGGCTGCGGGGGTGGTGGGTGACGCCGCCGGCCGTCGAGTTCGACAACCTGCGGTACATTCAGCTCCTCCGGACGGCGGTCTCGTCGCGGAATTCCGAGTGGCTGAACAAGGTCGCGTCGGCGGTCGACCAGCGACTCGCCGATGGGGCGATGTCGCAGTCCGAGCACGCGCACTTCGGCAAGCTCATCGCCCAGGCCCGGTCCGGCGCCTGGGAGGCGGCCGACAAGGAGTGCTTCCGCTTCGAGGAAGCCCAGCTGAACCGCCGCCGGTCCCGGCCCGCTTCGGAACACCATGATCACGATCACGCCGGATAGGCGGCGGGACGGGCTCGCGCAACAAAAAAGCCCGCGTCCCAGGGGACGCGGGCGATAGGCTGATGGCGGAAAGCCAACGGCGGGAAATCAGTTCGTGTCTTCGCCGTCGTCTTCCGGGCCGCCCCCGGGACGACTCATGCGGTAGCGCTTCAGGCGGCGGTCGAGCGTGGTCCGCTCAATCCCGAGGATCCGGCTCGCCTGGGACTTGTTCCAGTCGCAGTGCTTCAGCACCGCCTCCATGTAGAGACGTTCGATGTCGTCCATCGTCAGTCCCTGTTGCACAAAGCTGCCCCACAGGTTGATCTGCGGGTCGTAGCAGGTCTCGGTCGGGTCCGATTCAGCAATCTCGGTCAACGGATCGGTCTCCGGGGAAAGGGAAGAGTTCGGTGGGGTCGGGGAGGACGGCGGGACGGCGGGGGGTGAGAGGTCGAGGCGGGTCAGGACGAGGTCATCCGGCGTCAGGATCTCGCGATCACTGAGGATCACCGCCCGTTCGATCACGTTTCGCAGTTCGCGGACGTTGCCGGGCCACGAGTGCTTCATCAGTTTTTCGATCGCCAGCCGGCCCAGGCCTTTGACGCGGCTGCGGGACTTGGTGGTGAACCGCTCGACGAAGTGTCCGGCGAGCTCGGCGATGTCTTCCGGATGTTCCCGCAGCGGGGGGACGTCGATCTCGATGACCTGCAGGCGGAAGAAGAGGTCGCTGCGGAACTTGCCGTGGCGGACCGCCTCTTCCAGATTGCGGTTGGTGGCGGTGACGACGCGGACGTCGACGCTGATCTCCTTGTCCCCGCCGACGCGCTCGAAGCTCTGGCCTTCGAGGACCCGCAGGAACTTGGCCTGGATCTCCTGGCTCATCTCCCCGATCTCGTCGAGGAAGATCGTCCCTTCGTCCGCCTGCTCGAACTTGCCGGCCTTCTGTGCGGAGGCGCCGGTGAACGAGCCCTTCTCGTGTCCGAACAGTTCGCTCTCGAGGAGCGTTTCCGTCAGGGCGGCGCAGTTCACGCAGACGAACGGGCCCCCCTTGCGATGGCTGTTGAAGTGCAGGGCGCGGGCGACGAGTTCCTTGCCGACGCCGCTCTCGCCGCGGATCAGGACGGTGGCGTCGGTCGGCGCAACGCGTCCGATGGCGCTCTTCACGCGGGAGAGCTTAGGGCTGGTTCCGACCAGCTCCGTTTCGATCTCCAGCTGGTCCCGGTAAGCCTTGCCCCGGCTTTGTTCGAGCGAAAGATTCCGCTCGAGCGTCTCCCGCTCACGGAGCGTCACCAGGAGTCCCGCCATCTGATCGGCGACCGCAAGCGTGAACTCGAGGTGCTCTGCCGTCAGGGGAGCGGCGTGGTCGGTGGAGTAAAGATGGATGACCCCCAGGACTTCGGCATCCGCGTCCGCCGAAATCCGGATCGGTGCGCACACGGCGCTGTCCGCCTGAAGCCGCTCGATGCTCTCGCGGCCGCTCAGGAACTCGTGCTGGGCGATATCGTGGGCGAGGACGGCGTCCTTCTCTTTGAGGACGAGTCCCGAAAGGTATTCCGAGTAGGCGCACGGCGCGTCCCCGGACCGGGAGTGCGCGGTGACGAGCGAGAGGTTTCGCGTGACGGCCGGGAGTTCCGGTGGAAGCAGCAGGATGGCGCCGACGCCGGCGGGCAGTGCTGTCATCAGCCGGTCGAGGACGATGCTGCACAGGCTGGCGATGTCGCCCGCCTCGTGCATCGCCCGGCCGATCTGGAACAGTTCGGCCGCGTCGAGCCGCACCTGGCCGCGCCGCTCGATCCCCGAGGGGAAGTCGTACTGCGTGCCGCTGCGGCGCTCGATGATCGCCACCCGGTCGGCGCGACCGTCCTGACCGTCGGTGGTCGGGTCCGTATTCGTAAAGAGGAGCGTGGTGTCGCCGACCGCCACGGAGTGGCCGAAGCGGAGCTCCACGTCGCCGGTGGCGGCGACGCCATCAACGGCGATGCCGTTACGGCTCGCCATGTCCCGCACGTACCACGAGTCATTCAGGCTGAAGAACTCACAGTGGACCCGGCTGCACTTCTTGTCGGTGATGACAATGCGATTGGAGGGGGCGCGCCCCACCGTCAGCCGTCCGCCGAGGGTGAGCGGTACAACCTCGACACGTGCAGCCCCTCGATGCACGACAAGATAGGCCACATCCTGGGCCTGATCTGACCGCGTCGGCGGACAATCCATCACTTCAACTCCAGGACCATTACAGCAGACTAGGAACCCGCTCGGTGACACTTCGAGCGGCGGCAATGTTCGAACCTGCCTCATCTGGTCATCTTACGGTGTTGAAGGCTCTGACGATGCGGCCCGTCTGATCCAGCACACCCGGGCCGCCTGACTCAAAACAGCAAGCGCCCCTAAGACCGGGGTCCCGGGGGCGCTTGCTACTGCAACAGGAAGCAAGTGCGGGCCAATCCTCGCTCGTGCAGCTGAAATGCAGGGTTGCATTTGGTGCGCCAAACAAGGATTTGAACCTCATCCACCCGGCCGTTCGGACGCAACCTATTATGAGAAATGGACTTTCTCCACCACGTCATCGTACATGACGATCCGATGGCGAACCCGCTGACGTCTGGCGAGGGTCTCTGTGACGCTGCATTGACGCAGACCGGAACGCTGCAAAACGACGCACCGCCGTCGCACTGAGAAATCCACCGGCTTCGATGCGGGCTTCTCATTCGCTCGGTTTTCGGGGGCGGCGCGATCGAATCGGTTTCCAGACCCCCTTCGAACCGGATCGAAACGCCGGACTGCGAGACTGCTGTTGCAGGACGAAGCGCGTCAGAGTGCCCGCGTCCTGGTTCCCCGATTCAAAGTGGAACGGGGCACGCAATGAAATCGCAGGGAATCCGAGAATTCCAGGGTTGGCACGCGCCGTGCAACCGCTACAACACGTCCATTCATTCACCCATTAATACCGTGTCGTTCACCTCGGGGACCTGTTCACATTCGGCCGAGGCTTTCATTCTCCCCAGGACACGGATTGCCCCGCGTTGCCCAAGGCAACGCGGGGTTTTTCATGCGCGGTGCTGGTTCTGATCGGGTCCAGGAGGACCCTGGTTGGGAGTGCAGAGGGGCCTGTGTCGTTTTATTGGCCCTTTGCCCGCCGGAGGCTTGGCCCGTCGGGAGATGTCTGCAGGAGTACGTGTCCAGGCGCGGGCGACGTGCCGGATGCCCCTTCACCTGAGACGCGGGGATTGCAAAGCGAGCGGTATCGGGTGAGGGAGTCCTCAACACGGGTCCCACAAAGCGGACGTCCGTTGTGTCCCACGGTTCCTCATGGAAGCGCCTCCGGCGGCAAGGGTCTGTGTCATTTCTGTGGCCCTTGACCTCGGCTGCCGTCGCACGTTGGGTTTGAGCGAGCAGTGCTGTGCCGGCAAGGACGCTGTTCGAGGCGGCGGCGTTGACCGACGCACGGCGAACAGGCCACAGTGAGCATCGCTCACCTGCCCCAGCGCTCTCCCGTTCCCCAGCCGCGCCCTCTTCCCCGCTATGTCCGTCATCTGGGATCTCCACTGCCACCTGTCCGGCATCGCCGGGCGGACCGTCGACGAACGGATGGCCAACCTCATCCGATACGCCGACCGGATGGGCGTCGCCCGCCTCGTCCTCTCGATGGGGACCTCCTTCCTCCAGGAGCCGACCCCGGAACAGTTTCGCCAGCAGAACGACGACGTCGTCCAGGCCCTCTCGCACTGGCATCACCGGGCCTTCGGCCTCGCCTACATCAACCCGCACTTCCTCCCCGAATCGCTCGCCGAGATCGACCGACTCGTCGCGAACGGGCCGATGATCGGGATCAAGCTCTGGGTCGCCCGCCGCTGCTCCGACTCCTCGCTCGACGCTATCGTCACCCGCTGCGCCGAGCTCAAGGCCCTCATCTTCCAGCACACCTGGATCAAAACGACCGGCAACCTCGCCGGAGAGTCGACGCCCCTCGACCTCGCCGAACTGGCCCGCCGGCACCCCAGGATCCCCATGATCCTGGGGCACTGCGGCGGAACCTGGGAGCTGGGGATCCGGGCCGTCCGCGACCTGCCGAACGTTTCGGTCGAGACCGCCGGGTTCGATCCGACCGCCGGCATGGTCGAGATGGCGGTGAAGGAACTTGGAGCCGAACGGGTCCTGTACGGGAGCGACGCCCCCGGCCGCAGCTTCGCGTCGCAGATCGCCAAGGTCGCGGGAGCAAACGTGACTGATCCGCAGAAGGACCTGATCTACAGCCGGAACCTGCAGCGGATGCTCGATCCGATTCTGCGAGGGAAGGGAGGCCGGCCATGATCGATGTCAACACCGCCCTCGGCTTCTACCCCTTCCGCCGCCTTCCTGACGACACGCCGGACCGACTCGCCGAGCGGCTGCGGAAGCACGGCGTCACCGAAGCCTGGGCGAGCTCGCACGAGGGTCTGCTGCACCGCGACTTCGGCAGCCTCAACGCCCGCCTGGCCGAGGAATGCCGACGGCATGGCGATGGGCTCTTCCGGCCAATCGGAGTCGTCCATCCCGGCCAGCCCGACTGGGAGGAGGAGGTTCGCCGCTGCGCCGAGATCCACGGCATGTCCGGGGTTCGGCTCTTCCCGGCCTACCACCAATACGACTTTTCGCTGCCGGCGGTCGCGCGGCTCTTCGACCTCGCGGTCGAGCGGAACCTGTTCGTGCAGGTTCTGTGGCGGGTCGAAGACGAGCGGACCGAGCATCCGCTGCTCCAGCCGAAGAAGCTTGACGCCGCGCCGCTCGTCGAGCTGGTCGCGGCCCGGCCGAAGCTGCGACTGTTGCTCCTCAATGCTCAGCGCGACATCCGGACCGAGACTGCGGGACGGCTGATCCAGGCCGGGGACGTCTCGTTCGACATCGCCGGCCTCGAAGGGGCGGGGGGAATCGAGCGGTGGATCGCGCAGCACCCGCCCGAGCGGCTGCTCTTAGGAACCTATGCCCCGGTGTTCCTCGCCGAGTCCGCCGTCCTCAAGCTGCGGGAATCCGAGATCCCCGGGCCGATTCAGGAGAAGATCGTTCGCGGGAACGCCGAGCGCCTCCGAAGGGGATCGGCCGAGGCGAAGTCGTAAGCCGTCGCGTGTGTGCCCCAAAAGTCGGTGGAGAATCCGACGGGCGGCTTGAGGGGAAGACATCGAGAGGTCGAGGCGACAGAGGGAACGCGTTCGCGAACGTTCGCGGCTCAGCGGGAGCTTCGCCCTCCCGGGGGGTTTCCTGTTCCTCGGTGGACTGCTCCTCCCTCTTCTCCGTGATCTCTGTGTTTTTTTCTTCCGGAGGAGTTTTGAAACACAGAGGAACGGAGGAGATAGAGAAGAAGAGGAGGGAGCGGGGGGAGACATCGGGTACGGGAGCCACCGATGCGGCTCAGCAGGAGCTTCGCCCTCCCGGGGGTTTTCCCCGTTCCTCGGCGGACTGCTCCTCCCTCATCTCTGTGCCTCTGTGTTTTTTCTTCCGGAAGAGGTTTGAAACACAGAGGAACGGAGGACACAGAGAAGAAGAGGAGAGGGTGGGCGGAGACATCGGGTATGGGAGCCACCGATGCGGCTCGGCAGGAGCTTCGCTCTCCCTGTCCCCGACGATCAGGTCTTTCTTACCCGAGAGATGCCACCGACTTTCCAGACACACACACCATCGCGCGGCTCAGGCCAGCAGGTCGGGAACGACCTCGCCGGTCGGGACGAGACGGTGCGGCCGCTTGAGCGCGTCGTGGATCTCGGTGTCGTGCGGGATCCCGAGAGCGTGGTACATCGTGCAGATCAGGTCGCCCGGCGTCATGGCGTTTCGGGCCGGGTAGGCTCCGACGGCGTCGCTCGCCCCGTAGACGAGCCCCTTAGCGAACCCGCCTCCGACCATCATCAGCGAGTAGCACCAGTTCCAGTGATCGCGCCCCGCCTGCGCGTTCACCTTGGGAGACCGGCCGAAGTCTCCGAGCACCGCGACGAGGGTCCGGTCGAGACGGCCCCGCTCCGCGAGGTCCTCGATGAGGCTCGCGCAGGCGGAGTCGAACTGCGGCAGGAGTTCGTCCCGGAGCTTGGCAAAGTTGTTGCCGTGCGTGTCCCAGGTCGCGTTGGCGTCGGGTGCCCAGGAGACCGTCACGAGCCGTGTGCCGGCCTCGATCAGCCGTCGGCTCAGCAGGACGCTCTGGCCGTAGGTGTTCCGGCCGTACCGCTCGCGCGTCTCGGGCGTTTCGAGATCGAGCCGGAACGCCCGCTGGGTGTCCGGTGAAGTCAGGAGCGAGAAGGCCCGCTCCTGAAAGGTCGACATCGAGCCGGCCGAGGGATTCCGGAGGGCTTGATCGAGATGCTGCAGCAGCGAGGCCCGGTCGTTGAGGCGCCGGCCGGCGAGGTCCGCGCCGACCGTCAGCTCCGGGATGTCGAAGTCCGCAGCGTTCGGGTCGCGGAGGACGAAGAGGGGATCGAACCGCCGCCCCAGGAGGCCGCCGAAGAAGCCGGGCTGCGGCGGTCCGCCGGCACCTTCCTTGGTGATGAACGGGAGATGGACGAACGGCACGACCGGGGCTTCGGGGGGCCGCAGGTGGGCCATGACGCTGCCGGGGGCGGGGTTATCACCGGGGCGGGCTCCGCCGCCGATCTCGCCGCGATCGTGTCCCGTCAGGGCGCAGTAGACCGCTGCCGCGTGGGCGTTGTTGACGCTGTGATGGAGGGAGCGGATCAGCGTTGCCTGGTGCATCTGCCGGGCGAGGCGCGGCAGGAGTTCGCAGACCTGCAGGCCTGGCACGGAGGACTCGATCGGCTGGAACTCTCCCCGGACGTTCTCGGGGGCTTCCGGCTTCATGTCCCACATGTCGAGGTGGCTAGGGCCGCCGTTGAGCATGAGGATGATGCAGGCGTCGGCCCGGGGGGCGAGCGACCGCACGGCATCCGCATTCAGCAGGTCCGGCAGGGCGAGGCCGGCGACTCCGAGGGAGCCGATCTGCAACGCGGATCTTCGGTCGATTGGAAGCCGTGACATGGACACCCCGCGGAGCGATCGCATCAGCAGTCGCCGATATTACCCGGCATGGCCGGACGGCGAAAGGTGATTCCGTTGCTCGAACCGCGTCCTTGCCGGCGCGGCGATGCCTGCTCAAACCCATCGTGCCACGGCCACTGGGGTCAAGGGGGCCACGCCCCCTTGCCGCCGGAGGCACTCCTGTGAGGAACCGTGGGACACAACGGGCGTCCGCTTTGTGGGACAGGCTTTGAGAACTCACCGCTCACTCTGGAATCCCCGCGGGTTGGTGAGGGGGCATCCGACACGGTGTCCGCGCTAGGACACTCGCTCCTTCAGAGAGATCGAGACGAGACGGGCCTCCGGCGGGCAAGAGGGCGTTGCCCCCTTGCATCCCCCACCAGGGTGCCCCTGGACCCGGATGGTCTCCTATCCGGTCAGCGCATACTGGACTGGCTTGGGCTCCGGTCGGCATGATGCTCGGCGATAACCGAGGCTCATTACGGCGAACTCCTTCAGACGGCGCGAGACAACGAACAATGGTGGCACCGACGGCGGACCAGTTGACGGTTCAGGACCTGACCGCACGGTTCCAGCTCCACCCCGTCGACAAGGAATCGGTCTACGGCGAGATCGCGACGTTTCCTGTCACGATGTCGATCCTCGGCGGAGACCCGCTGGCGCTCCTCTTCGCCTTCCGGGTCCGCACGGGGGACGACGCCACACTCGCCGTCCCCACCGACCTTCAAGCCGCGCTCGCGGAGGCCCGCGGCACCCTGACGCTTGAAGACGGCTACGCCTGGCTCTCCCTCCACAACCTGGGAGGCCGCTCCAGCGACGACATCGAAGCCCTGGTCCGCCGCACCGCCGAGGCACTCGCCGAATCCGCCCTCCATCCCGGCCCGGGCTGCGCCGCCTGCGGGACCGCCGATGGGGTCGAACTGCGGCATCTCGAGGGACGGACCCTCCGGATCTGTCCGGCCTGCCTGGAGCACCTCTATGCCGCCAAGAAAGAGGAGGAACGGGCGATGAACCGCCCCAGCCTCCTCGGCGGCGTCGGACTTCCCGCCGTCCTGGCGATGGCCTCCGTCGGGTGGATGCTGTTCTGGCTCGGCGTCGATCTCTTTCTGGACTGGAGAGGGCTGCGCGTTCTGATCATCGACCAGTACCTCGGAACGCTCATCATCTGCGTCCTGGGGGCGGTCGGATTCGGTCTCGGGACATTCCTCGGAAACGGCCTGCGACAATCGGGGCTGTCTCTCCGGGCACCGACCTGGGTCGGCGGAGTCGCGGTCTGCCTGCTGGCGCTCGGCGGAGAGATCCTCTACATCGCGGTCATGGTGTTTCGCGCGGCGGGGATCTTCGACCTCGCGCATGCGGCGCGGCTCCTCATTCCCTTTCTCCAGAGCTACGACTGGTTCTGGATCACCGCCCGGCTGATCGTGATCGGAGCCGCGGCGCTGGGCTGCATGCAGGCCGCCAGCCCCAAGACGGCGCCGCTGCGGATTTGACGGCCCCGCCGCGTGATCCGGTGCGGGCCGCGTTTCGTTCTCGAACCGCCGCCGGCGCTCCCGCAATCGAGGTGATTCGCCTGCTGGAAATCCGGTTTGTGATGTGGCCAGGGATGATATCCCTGGGAGCACGACGACCGACGGCGGCCCGTAGCCTACCGACCTGACGGAAGGTTAACTTAGACTCGATTTCGAGCGGGCAGCGGGTCGGAAACGGGGAAGGGGACGAGCATGAAAGCCGACAAATCGACCCTGGTGGTCCCACTCTCGCTGATCTCGATCGGGACCGGCTGGCTGCTGACGGCGATGGGAATTGCCCCTCAGATCGACTGGGTCTGGACACTCGGTCTGCTTTCGACCGGACTGCTGACGCTGGCGATCGGCGGCTTCAACAAGGTGACGGTCGTCATCGGGCCGTTCTTCCTGCTGACGAGTTGCCTGTCCGTCCTGCGTCAGACGGAGCAGCTGGCCTGGAACGTGGAGGTTCCTGTTCTTGTCATCGCCCTGGGGATCCTGCTGTTGGTCGCCCGCAGCCCGCTCGTCCCACTGCCGTCCTGGCTGACGGCGCCTCCTCCGGAGGAGTGAGCCGGCGGAATCGATGGTTTCTCCCACGGATGCAAACCACGTCCTTGCCGGACGGATTCCGTTAGCTCAAACCCAACGTGCGACGGCCGCTGGGGTCAAGGGGGTCTCACCCCCTTGCCGCCGGAGGCACTTCCATGAGGAACCTCGGTAGGCAACGGGTGGCCGCTTTGTGGAACCGGCGTCGAGGACTCACCGCTCGCTCTGCAATCCCCGCGGGTTGGTGAGGGGGCATACGGCACGGTGTCCGCGCTTCGACACGGGCTCCTTCAGACGTCTCTCGACGAGAGGGCCTCCGGCGGGCAAAGGGGCGTTGCCCCTCTGCACTCCCCACCAGGGTGCCCCTGGACCCGGCTGGGGTTACTTTGGTTCCGACGGCCCTGAGAGAGCCACCAGGGCCGTTTCGCGATCGTTGGCAGCGGCCCCGTCCACCGGTTTGCTCTGCGGCGACTTCGGACCGCCATCATCTCTTGAACGGCCGCTCGACGGTAGAAAGGCGGTCAACAGGTCCCCTGTGAAGATTGCGCTCGGCATCACCTCGCACTCCGCCCAGCAGCCGGAACAGTTGTCGACCCACCGCCGCGGCTCACGGATCGCCTCGCCATACCATACCTCATCGAACGACTGTTGCAGCAGGTTCCCAACTCGCTCCGTGTTGAACTGGCACACTGGAACCGAACCATCCGGCAGGATCCGGATATGGCTCCGCAGCGCCACGCACGCCGGCTTGGGCTTCGGACGTCGAACCTGCCTCAGTCGTGCCAGCAGGCCACTGAGATAGTACGACTTCCCGATCCGCAGCATCGGATCCCGAAGCTGCCGCAGGTCCGCGATCTGCTGCTCGACAAACCGGATCGAGTCCCCCACGTCCAGCTTGGGATGCAGCGGATACCCCGTCTCCTGGATCAGGTCGGTCGCCTTCTTGCCGAACCGCTTGTAGCCGTACATCGCCGAATCGCTGTAGGCCAGCACCGTGTGGACATCTACACCCCGAGGCTCGAACCGCTCCTTCAAGAGCTGATGGTCCGCCATCGACTGACCGGAGATGACGGTGTGATTGATGCTCACCGGCACCTTGTACCGCGACCGCAGCTCCAAGAGCCGCCGCACCGACTCTTCGGCCAGGGAGAACGTCACGTCCTCCCCCCGGTTGGCGTCGTGCTCCGCTTCGGCTCCGTCGAAGGAGACCATGAACCGCAGTCGCCGCGGCCGCGAAAAACTCTTCACGAAGTCGACGATCCGGCCCGGGTACGACCCGTTCGTCGTGATATGAATGATCCCCGGACGTGACGCCGCCAGGACCGCCTCGGCCACCTCGGGGAAATCCACGCGCAGGAACGGCTCGCCGCCTGAAAGCCGCACGACGTCCAGCCGGCCGATCTTGTCGAAGACCGTCCGGACCTGTTGCGGGGTCAGCTCGCTCCCCGGTTTCATCCGCCAGGAGTCGCACATCTGGCAGCGGGCATTGCAGCGGAAACAGACGAGGTACGTGCACCACGAGGGCCGCGGCACCGCCCGCCGGCGGTTCTTGAGGATCGAGGAGATCAGGGGAAGGATGCGCATGGCCGCTTGGGACGAAGGACTCAGGAACGGGGACCGCAGGTGCAATCGGAAGAGGTCAGTCGCCGCGAAGGGCGTCGGTTGCCTCCACGCGGCCGGCGGGCGCTTCGGCCGATGGAACGAGCTCGTGCATGAACTGACGCAGGGCGGAAAGGGACTCCTCCAGCCCGTCGCGGACGTTCTCCGACATCGTCCGGACGAACTCGGGACGTCGCTCCAGGAACTCCCGAATCTTCCCGGCGTGGAACCGCCGCAACGAGACCCGCATCCCGATCCCCATCCGCTCCACCGCCGCGGCGTTGAGTCGCTGCTCGACGCACCGTTCCGGCATCACCAGGCACGGTTTGCCCAGGAAGATCGCCTCCCCGATGAGCTGGTTGCCGGCGGTGCTGATGACCGCCCGGCAGGAGGCCAGGTCTTCGAGGAACGGCAGGTTGCTGAGCGGGAGGAACGTGAGCGAGCCGTGTCGCCCGCGGCGCGAGGAGCCGTAGATGTGGACCGGCGCACCCGCGTTTTCGAGCGCCGAGAGGATCGCGGGATTGAGCTGGTCGTCGCCGCGGTTGAAGTACGCGAGGAGGTGTTCTCCGTCGGTCGGCTTCTGTTCGCGGACCGCCTGTCGGGGGAGCGTGCTGACGACTTTCACAGTGGGCCAGCGGGGGCGGGCCTCGTAGAAGCTGGAGACGAGAACGCGGTCGGGCCGTCCCATGAGGAGCCGGTAGCAGCGGGTATCGAACCATCCTTCGAACCGGTCGGACCATTCGATCTCGGGCTGGCAGTAGGCCATGATCCCGATGTGGTCGAAGCTGATCCGCGGGATGCGGAGGACCTTGGCGACGCTGTGGGTCCAGGTCTCGGCGTCGGAGATGATGACGTCCGGGGCGAAGTCCTCGACGGTCTCGCGGATCATGTCGAAGACCGGGCCGCGCCAGAAGATGTCGAGGGCAGCGGAGGCGTTTCGGCGGAAGGTCTGCCAGTTCGACCGCTGTCCCCCTTTGCGGCCGTACGCGAAGCCGAGGGTGGGGATCCGGACGGTGGGGAAGTCGCCGGAGAGGGCGGGGTAGGCATCCCCGCCGGCGAGGACGAGCACTTGATGCTCGCGGGCCAGATGGGGGAGGACGGCAAACGTGCGGGTGGCATGTCCCCGCCCGTAACCGTGAACACCGTACAGGACGCGCATCGCGATGCCTTCCTGGCGTCTTGAGCAGTCTCCTCAACCGTGCGCTGGCGGCGAGTTTTCTCGCTCGGACAACGGCGGGTTTCCACAAGACGGAACCGGCAGACGAGAGGAAACGACTCCGGATGTTCCCAACAGGAGTCGTTGACGGCGGTCCTGGCCACCGTTGCGGGACTATCGTCTGGGAATGTGAGGGGAGGATGAGATTTGCGTGTAGTGCCTCGATTTGGAGGAAACGCGACGCGAGTCGTTCACTGGCGCGGCGCTGACCTCGCTGATCACCGGGTCCAGGGTCCCCCTGGTGGGGAGTGCAGAGGGGCCTGTGTCGTTTTCTTGGGCCCTTTGCCCGCCGGAGGTCTGGCCGTCGAGAGATGTCTGAAAGAGTGAGTGTCCAAGCGCGGACGACGTGCTGGATGCCCCCTCATCAACCCACGGGGATTGCAAAGCAAGCGTTGTCGATTGAGGGAGTCTTCATAGCTGGTTCCACAAAGCGGACATCCGTTGTGTCCCACGGTTCCTCATGGAAGCGCCTCCGGCGGCAAGGGGTCGCCCCCTTGACCCCAGGCTGCCGTGGCACGTTGGGTTTGAACTATCGGAGCCGTGCCTGCAAGGACGTGGTTCGAGCCATCCCCTTCACCAACAACAATCTTGACAGGCAAGTGATGACTTGCATATCATCCGCCATGGCTGACGTGTTCGAAGCTTTAGCCGCACCAGCCAGACGAGCGATCGTCGATGCCCTGCACGAACGGGACGGCCAGACGCTGTTCGAAATCTGTGCCCGCCTGACGATGAGGCACAACCTCACACTGACTCGCCAGGCGATCTCGCAGCACCTCGAGGTCCTGGAAGCGGCCGGCCTCGTCAGCACGAAGCGCGAGGGTCGGTACAAGTTCCACTATCTCGATACCACGCCGCTCCAGGACGCCATCGTGAATCGCTGGCTCACACCGACTCCAAAGGAAGGCGAAAAATGAAGATCGTCGTGACGAGCGTTCTGGTTGATGACCAGGAGAAGGCGTTTCAGTTCTATACACGGATCCTCGGCTTCACCAAGAAGCACGACGTTCCGATGGGACAGTTTCGCTGGCTGACCGTCGTCTCTCCCGGCGATCTGGACGGCGTCGAGCTGCTGCTCGAACCGGACCAGCACCCGGCGGCGGGGCCCTTCAAGCGGGCACTGGTCGAGGACGGCATTCCGTTCACGTCGTTCGGCGTCGACGACGCACAGGCCGAATACGACCGGCTCACCGCCCTGGGAGTCCGCTTCACCCAGCCGCCCACCGCCATGGGTCCCGTGACGACAGCGGTCTTCGACGACACCTGCGGCAACCTCATCCAGATCGCGCAGAAACACTGAGTGCGATCAACTGTTCGCTCGAAGAGTCCACGGCTTTCCGGTCTCAGTGCCTGCGCCTCTCGGAACTCGACGACCGGAGATCGTCCCAATGAAAACCGTCTTACGCACCGTGGCGGCGATCGTCGCCGGGACGTTCGTGTTGTTCGCCCTCATCGTCGCGGTCGAACTGTTCAGCGCGGTGGTCCATCCGCTCCCCGAAGGCTCCGTGGCCACCAAAGAGGAGATCTGCCGGCACGTGTAGCGGTACCCGCCCTGGGTGCTGGCCGTTGTCGTCCCCGCGTGGGCGGCTGCCGCCTTCGCCGGCACCTGGACAGCGCGAAGGATCGGGAACATGTATTCCGCCGCAGTCGTTGGGTTGCTCCTCCTCGCGGCCGTCGCCTGCAACGTCTCAATGCTCCCCTATCCGACGTGGTTCAAGGTGGCGAACCTGCTCGTGATCCCCATCGCCGTGCTCGCCGGCAGTCGCCAATCAAAGCGTCCCGCAGTGACAGCCATCGACGATCGCGTCTGAACGACGGCCAATTCCCGTGAACCGCTGACGGGACCGCAGTACGATGCCGGTTGGATCTCCACACTCTCTGATTTCGACATCATGCACCGCGTTGGACTGGGACACGACACGCACCGCCTCGGCCCGGGATTGCCTCTCATCCTGGGGGGAGTCACCGTCCCGCATGAGACTGGCTGCATCGCCCACAGCGACGGCGACGTCCTGCTCCACGCGGTCACCGACGCGCTGCTTGGCGCGTGCGCCCTGGGGGACATCGGCGAGTGGTTCCCCGACACCGATCCGCAGCACAAGGGGGCGGACTCCGGCGAGCTCCTGCTCAAGGTCCTCAATGACGTCCACAGCCGCGGCTGGCGAGTGGTCAATCTCGACTGCACCGTTTTCGCCCAGCGGCCTAAGCTCTCGCAGTACAAGCGGACGATCGCCCAGAACGTGGCCCGCCTCCTCGGCCTGGCGGCGGACCGGGTGAGCGTGAAGGCCAAGACCGGCGAGCGGGTCGGTCCCGTCGGCCGCGAAGAGGCGATCGAGGCGAGCGCGATCGTGCTGCTGGAGCGGGCGCACTGAGACGAGGTTCTCAGTCGTCAGCGTAGGCCGCCGGGAGCATGTTCCCCGAGCCGTGACTGACGAAGGAGCGTTCAGCCGACGCGGGCCTGCTGCGGTCCGCCGGTCGAACGGTTCGACATCAGCGTGATCCGCGCGCTGTAGTAGTGGCAGAGCGCGATCGCCGTCGCGTCGGCGACGTCGTTCGGCTCCAGGATCCGGCTCAGGCCGAGTTCCCGTTGCACCGCCTGCTGGATCTGCGACTTGTCTGCCGTTCCGCTCCCGGTGAGCAGCTTCTTGACCTGCTTCGGCGAATAGTGGACGACGTCGAGCCCCGCGTCCGCCATCGCGAACAGCAGCGCTCCGCGGGCATGGGCCATCAGCAGCGCGGACTTCGGGTTCTTCGTCAGCGAGAACACCTGCTCGATCGCGACCGCCTGCGGCCGGAACTCCTCAAGCACTTCCCGCAGCCCCTGGCCGATCTCAAGCACGCGCTCGGCGAGCGGCTTCGAAACGGTCGAGCGGATGACGCCCCCTTCGATCAGCCGCGGGCCGCGGTCGGTCCGCTGGAGGACGCTGTAGCCGGTCCGGTTGAGGCCCGGATCGATCCCGAGATATCGCTCGGAAACGGGCCCCGCGAAGGCATTTCCCACGGCAAACGCCATCTCGCTCCTCACCGTCGACGACACGGAACCGTTCGGTTCTCTATCGGCAGGGGGGGGCGAAGGACTGTTCTGGAAGTCGTCGGACACGGCGCGTTCCCGGAAGGAGGCGGGCTGCATCATAGCAAAATGGCTGCGATTCTTGTTTTCCGTCGCTTCGGTTCGATCGATCACGACCAATTGCGCGGCCAAACCGGGGTCCAGGGGCTCGCCCCTGGTGGGGAGTGCAGGGGGGCCACGCCCCCTTGCCCGCCGGAGGCCTGGCCGTCGAGAGATGTCTGAAGGAGCGCGTGTCCAAGCGCGGACAACGTGCCGGATGCCCCTCACCAACCCGCGGGGACTACGAAGCGAGCGGTGAGTCCTCAACGCCGATCCCACAAAGCTTTCGTCCGTTGCTGACCACGGTTCCTCATCGAAGTCCCTCCGCCGGCGTGTGTTGGCTTCTACCGTTGCCTTCTTTGTTGTGTGAAAATTTCACAGGTTTGGGATTGCAGCCTCGCGTGAAACTGTGACACTGTCACACATGATGCTTTTGTGTTGGAGGTCGTGAGGGACCCGTGGCCATCGAACCCGACAAGACCGCACTCAGCGAAACCGAGCTGGAGGTTCTGCGGATCCTCTGGCAGGACGCTCCGCTCAAACCGGCCGAGATTCAGGAGCGGTTCTCCTCGGAGATCGACAACGGGACGCTCCGGTCCGTTCTCGTGGGCCTCGTGGAGAAGGGGATCCTGGGCCGCAGCAAGGTGGGGAAGGCATTCCACTACGCCCCTCGCGTCCGTCGCGAGCGGCTGCTGGCCCGCATGACGCGGAAACTGGCCGAGATCTTTACCGGCGGGTCGGCCGGGGCCCTGGTCGTTGAGCTGATCCGCGATCAGCCGCTCGACGACGACACGCTCGCCGTCCTGCGGCAGATCGTGGCGGACGATCCCAAGCGGCGCGAGACCGAGATCCAGCCTGGAGCGGCTCGACCGCCCTCGACATCGGCCGAGCCAAACGACCAGTCAGAGGACAACGGGCCGACCTTGCGGCGTCGGCGGGCCAGGCGTTCTTGAACATCTGAGGAGTCGGCGGAATGTCGCTCGAACTGTCGTCGCTCGTCGTCGAACTGTTGGGCCGCGGGACGGTCCTGCTGCTGGCCGGATGGCTGGCGACGCTGCTCCTGCGCGGGCGTCCCGACTGGAGCCGCGGGGTCATCCGCATCGCGGCGGCGGCGGTACTCGCTTTGCCTGTTGGCCTCCTGCTGCTGGGGCGGTGGCCTGTCGAATGGCTCCCCGCGGCGGCGGCAGAATGGCGGGCGGAAGTCCCAATGCCGGCGGAACCTCACCGACCGACTGCGGCCATCGCTCCCCAGGCGCCTACACGGCCCGATGTCGTCGTTGCCCCAGAACCGGTGACGACGGGACCGCTGCGGTCCGAAGCTCGTCCCACAACCGGCCCCATCGCGGCGGTCCCGTTCCCGACAACGCCGCAGACGGCACCAACTAAGGCGAGTCGGCCTCCAGCCGGCGCCGCTTCCAGCCCGACGACGGGCCGCAGACAGAACTCGGCAGCTTCGCCGATGGGTCTCCTCGTGGTGATCTGGGGCGTGGGAGCCGGCTTTCTCCTGCTCCGCATCGTGTCGCGTTTTCGCCAGGCGCGGCGACTGGTTGGTACGGCGTCGCTTGCCGACGACGCCTGGCAATCCGCCGGCGCACGAGTCTCGAAGCGGCTTCGGCTGCGCCGCGCCGTCCCGATCCTCCGCAGTGCCGAAGTTCGAGGACCGAGCTGTGCGGGAATCCTGCGTCCGGTCGTCCTGGTTCCTGAGGACTGGCGGGATGCCGGTGTGGATCAGGCGCGGGAGATCGTTCTCGCTCATGAGCTGACCCACGTCCTGTCTCGCGATGTTCTGTGGAACGTGATCCTGGAAGCAACCGCCGCGATCTGGTGGTTCCACCCTCTCGCGTGGAGTCTCGTCCGTCGGCACCGGTTGGCGTGCGAGCTGGTCTGCGATCAGGCCGCCTCGCAGATTCTCGACTCCCGGCCGGGCTACCGGTCGGCGCTCGCGGCGTGGGCGCTCCAGTGGCGGCAACCCCTGCGAGCCGGAGCCGCCTTGCCGATGGCGGCGCCGTCCGAGCTGCGGGCTCGACTGGAGTGGCTGGAGCGGGGGCGCCCGTTCGCGCGATCGGCCTGGCCGGTCCGCGGAGCCCTGTGGGGACTGAGTCTGGCGGCGGCGTTCGCGGTCCTTCAGATTCAGCCGATCCGCCGTTCGGCTCAGGCCGCCCCACCCGGAGAAGCGCCGCCGACGCAGGCGCCGTCCTCTCCCGCCGAGAAGCCGATCGGCATCGCGGCAGAGCCGGCCGCGCAGGGGCCGAAGGAGAAACGTAAGACGATCCACGTCACTGATGAGGACGGAAAGCCGATCGCCGGAGCGGAGGTCCGGGTCCAGACGGAGGTGACCCGCGGCGACACCACCTATGCGAAGCCGATGGCCTTCACGACGGACGAGCGGGGCGACGCCGTTGTCGATCCGCAACCGGAAATCGAGAAGGTCTTCATTTCGGTGAAGGCCGACGGCTTTTCGGAGTTCACCGCTCAGTCGTCGGTCCTCGAATCGCAGACGGTTCAGTTGACGCGGGGACGGACGATCCGCGTCCTGGCGCGGGACGCGGCGGGCGAGCCTCTCCCGCGGGCGGTGCCGCTCCTCGCCGATTCCCGCATCCTCGGACGGGAGTTCAAGAAGCTCCCCGGCGGCGTGTTCGTCTCCCCTGCTATCGCTCCCGATCGAACGCTGCTCCGCACCGCGGCCGTCGGACCGGATGGGAAGCTGCTCTTCAGCGATCTCGTCGATGTCGACCCCAAAGGAAAGTTCGCCGACGGCGTCGTCGAGATGACGCTCCGGCCTGGAGTGCGGCTCCGGGGGGAGGTCGACAAGGCGGTCCCTCGGCCGGTCAAGGGGGGTGTCGTCACGCTCTACATACGCGAGGATCGCGATCACAAGATCGCCGCGTCCCGCCGGAACAACTGGGTCTGGGAGGAGTCGGCCTGGATCGCGCCGGACGGCACGTTCGAGTTCCCCTCGCTTCCTGGAGGGGGGCACGCGCAGCTTCACGTTCTCGTCGACGACTTCCTCTCGCGGGACATGACGACCGAGGAGCTCAAGGCCTACTTCGCGAAGCACGACGCCGGCGACATCAAAGCCATCGAACAGCGATCCGATCGCAATATCGGCTCGGTGCTCGTCCCCCTTTCCGGTCCCGAGGTGACGGCGACCATCCCCTGCGCTCCAGCGGCATCGTGCCGGGTTCGCGTTCTGGACCCGCTGGGGCGGCCGGTCGAAGGGGCGCGCGTCGCCTTCAATCCGAACGGTCAGTTCCTCGGCGGAGAGTTGTTCATCCCCGGAAGCGAGATGTCTTCGGCCAATCTGATTCGCGCCCTGGAGAACCAGGAGGATCCGGAGAAGAAGGCCGCCGCGGACTTCCAACGTTATCGGGAGACCGCCCGCCGGATCCGGGAGTTCGCCGAGTCGGCGTTCCTGCAGGTCGCGACGGACGCCGAAGGGGTGGCGATGACCCGCGGGTTGCCGGCGGGGCGGGAGTCTTTTGACGTCCGGGCGGCCGGCTATCAGATGCCGCTCAATCCGCTCAGCACGCCGGACTTCACATGGCGGGGTGCCAGCGTGGATCTCGTCTCCGGCCGGACGGAGCAGGTGACCGCCTCGCTGGAGGTCGATGTTCCCACATCCGAGCGGCCGGTCCTCGTGGTGATGGAGAATGCCGGACCTTTCACGGGCTCGCTTCGCGCGACCGTGACGGAACTCCACACCGAAAAGGAAGGGTGGCACCTGTGGAGCGTGTCGCGGTTCGGCCCACTCTCCCAGCCCTCGCTCGACTCGGCGGGGCGCGCGGTGCTGAAGTTTCCCGAATCGATCGGCGGCTCACCGGTCGATCAGGTCCGAGTCGCCCTGGAAGGGCACAACGACAAAGTCCCTCGGCAGTTCGTTCGAGGGAACGTCGACCTGCGTGCGAAGGGTGATGGCAAGCTGGTGGTCCTGGTCCCGGCCGAGGGCTTCGAGTATCCGACTCTTCGACCGACCGTGAAGACGGTTGACGAGCTTCTCCATGGCCTGACGAGCCCTCACATTCTCAACCAGCTCATCGAGTCGCCCAGCCTGCCGCTCCTGAAGATCCTTCTGGACCGCGCCGGCGAGACCGATCCGGAGCCGATCTCGCTCCTGGATCCGAGCCGCTTCGGCGGTGAGAAAGGAAGTCCGGCGAAGTCGATCGATCTGGCGAGCGGGCGGCTGACCGTGGTGCTGGCGGGGGTCCGGCCCAAGGGAGCGAGCTGGACCACAAAACCCGAACTGCAGCAGGCACCTGAGGCCGCCTACGTCTTCAATCACGAGGGAAAACTCCTCGCGCGGCTGGGGGGCGAGTTCAGTCCTTCGGGCTCCAGCGAAAATGTCGACGTGCTGAACCTGGGGCCGCGGGAGGACTGGTTCGTCCGGGTGACGCGGTTTGAGAAGAGTCCGCCGTTCGAGTACCGGAGCGAGTTCTATCGGCTGACCGATCGGGTCCTTCCTTCGCTTCGTTACAGCCACTACGCCAACTCCAACTCCTGGTCGGCCGGTCCCGAGGAGCGCTTTCGGCATGGCCGGCTGGGGTTCGCCTTCAACGGCCGCGATCTGGCGTTTGACGTCTTGGGCAAGACCGTCGACCGCGTACCGACCCTGCGGCAGATCACCTGGGATGCGAACGCCGACCGGTTCCGCGGTGCGCCGTTCCAGGCGGTTGAGGGCCGTGAGCTGTACCGGGTCGACGAGAAGTGGTCCAAGGACTTTGAGCCGCTGACGCTTCGGCCGGAAGCGGGGCTCGCGATCGGCGGTCCGCAGAGTTACGACTCCTGGGCCGACTGGGAAGCGGTCGTTCCCGAATCGAAGCCGCTGGGTCTATTGCTGAGCATTCCGAGCGGTGATCCGGCGTTTGCTACTTCTGTTGTGGCGGCGCTGACGCCGGGGTGGCACTCGATCCACCTGCAGGTGAAACATTTTCCCAAGGAGTCGAAGGTCCGGATTGCGCTGCGGATCGACAAGCAGCCGGAGCAGGTTTTTGAGCGGTCGGGCCAGTTGGCGGAGGAGGTCGATTCGCATCCGGTGATCCACGTGATCGAACCGGCGAAGTCGGTGATGTTGTTCAGTCAGTCGTTGGACGTGAAGTCGGTGAAGTCCAGGATCGAGCTCTCGATCACGCCGCCGGCCGAGGCCAAGTAGTCTGCTCAAACACCGTCCTTGCTGGCACAGCTCTGCTCGCTCAAACCCAACGTGCCACGGCAGCCTGGGGTCAAGGGGGTCTGTGTTGTTTTCTTGGCCCCCTTGCCGCCGGAGGCACTTCCATGAGGAACCGTGGTACACAACGGACGTCCGTTTTGTGGTACCAGCTATGAGGACTCCTTCAATCCTCACCGCGAGCTTTGCAATCCCCGCGGGTTGGTGAGGGGGCATACGGCACGTTGTCCGCGCTTGGACACCCACTCCTTCAGACATCTCTCGACGGTCAGCCTCCGGCGGGCAAAGAGGCGTTGCCCCTCTGCACTCCCCACCAGGGTGCCCCTGGACCCGGTCGATGAGGGGGCGGGGTCGCTAGACGGTCACCACGACCTTACCGATCTGCTGGTTCGACTCCAGATAACGATGAGACTCGACAATCTGATCCAGCGGGAATGTCTTCGCCACCAGCGGCTTCAGCGCCCCGGACTCCAATCCCTTCACCACGAACTCCTTCGCCGGCTTCAACTTCTCCGGATGCGTCGTGAACTCGAACAGCAGATAACCGCGAATCGTCAGCGTCTTCCCCAGGACATCCATCAGCGGCAGCGGCGTCGGCTCGGTGCTGAGCGCGCCGTACTGGAACAGAATCCCCCCCGCCGCCATCGCGGCCGTCAACTTCGCCACCGTCGGACCACCGACCGGATCAAAGACGACCCGCGCCCCCTTCTGATCGGTGAGCTTCATCACTTCCGCAACAAGGTCCTGCTCCTCCGTCGCAATGACATGCTTCGCGCCGTGCTTCAGCAGCTCCTCCCGCTTGCCACTCGTCCGCGTCAGCGCCACCGGCGTCGCCCCGATCAGGTTCGCGATCTGGATCGCCGCGATCCCCACGCTGCTCGACGCCGCCGGGATCAGGAGCGTGTCCCCCTTCGCCAGCTTCGCGATATCGATCACCGCCCCGTAGACGGTCAGGTACTGCATCCAGATCGACGTCCCCTCCTCCCACGAGAGAGACGCGGGGTACCTGGCAACAGCAGCGGCCGGGACCGTCGCGACCTCTCCGTAGACCCCGTTCTTCCCGATCGAGAAGGCCGGGATCGTGCTCACCTTGTCGCCGACGGCGAACTCCGTCACGCCATCGCCGACCGCCTCGACCGTCCCGGAGCACTCATAGCCGATCCGCGACGGAAACGACGGCTGTTCGAGATACATTCCCGAACGGAACATCGCCTCGGCCCGGTTGAGCCCGATCGCCTTCACGGCGATCCGGACTTCGCCGGGGCCCGGCGGCGCGACGGCGACCTCCTCCAGCTTGAGGACTTCAGGGCCGCCGGTCTGGTGAAAGCGAACGATGCGAGGCATGAGCCACCTTACTTGTTGACGTCCAGAACGATCCGGTACCGCGCCTTGCCCGCCGACAGGTGCGCGATGGCGTCGTTCACCTTGCTGAGCGGGAAGTGCTCGACCTGAGGCGCTACCTTCTTGCGAGCCGCGAACTCGAGCATCGTGGCGAGCCGGTTCGGGCTGCCGGTCGGGGAACCGGAGACGTTCTTCTGCCCCATGATGAGGGCGAAGGCCGGAATGCCGACCGGCTCCAGCACGGCGCCGACGATGTGCAGCCGTCCCCGCGGCTTGAGCGTGTTCAGGAGCGCCGGCCAGTCGAGCGGGACGTTGACCGTCGAGATGAGCAGGTCGAACCGGCTCGCCGCCGCCGCGATCGCCTTCGGGTCGCGGGTCGAGAGGACATGGTCCGCTCCAAAGCTCTTCGCCTCGTCGAACTTCGACTCGCTCGACGTGAAGGCGGTCACCTCACAGCCCCAGGCGTGGGCGAACTTGACCCCCATGTGCCCCAAGCCGCCGATCCCGATGACGCCGACGTGATCCGACGGCTGGATGCCGTAGCCCGCGATCGGCGTGAAGACCGTGACGCCGCCGCACAGGAGCGGACCGGTCGAGGTCATGTCGATCCCCTCGGGGAGCGGAATCGTCCAGGCCCAGTGAGCCCGCATCCGCTCGGCGAATCCGCCGTTGTGGCCGACGATCGTCGGGACCGCCGAGCCGCAGAGGTGGTGATCGCCCCCCATGCACTGCCGGCAGTGCATGCAGCTTTCCGCGGTCCAGCCGATCCCGACCGCCTGTCCGATCTTCCGTCCCTTGGCCCGCTCGCCGAGAGCGACGATCCGGCCGACCGCTTCGTGGCCGGGAACGAAGGGGAACTTCGTGACCGCCCACTCGTCCTCGATCACCGACTTGTCCGAGTGGCAGAGGCCGCAGTACTCGACGGCGATCTCGACCTCATCGGGCCCCAGCGGCCCCGGATCAATCTCCTGTTCGACGAGCTTCTGCTTGGCGGCGGTGGAAACCCAGGCGCGATACTTCGCCACGATTGATCCTTTCGACGGTGAATCTCTGCTCGATCAACCGACGTCCGGCTGACCGAGACGATGCTGAGTCATTCTCGCCGACCGCGGCGCGATGGAAAGCCTCGGCCGCGAAACTTCAGTGAAGGCGACCTGCATTCGGTTGCGGGTTGGCCGGTCGACTGCCTCACTGTCCCAGCTCGTCGGCCAGCGCCTTCGCGCCGTAGAGATCCCGGAGCGTTTCGCGGATCGCGCTGGAATGGACGCTGACGGCGCGGGCCTGGGTGTCGCTGTAGACGTAGTCGGAGACGAGCGACTGGATGTTGCCGTCGAAGATGATCCCGACGACCTCGGCCTGGCGGTTCACGACCGGGCTTCCGGAGTTGCCGCCGATAATGTCCGCCGTGTTGACGAAGTTGAACGGCGTCGAGGCCTTGAGCTTGTCGCGGCCTTCGAGCCAGCGCTTCGGGAGCTGGAACTGTCCTTCGCTGCCGTGAGCCTCGGCGTGGGCGTAGGTCCCGCCGAGCTGGGTCCACGGCGGGATCTGGTTTCCGGCCTCTTCGTAACCCTTCACCGGTCCGAAGGCGAGACGAAGGGTGAAGGTCGCGTCGGGATAGGTCCCGCTGCCGAGGACCGCGAACCGGGCGGCGGCGACCTTGGCGTAGGCTTGCCGCTGCGGCTCCTCGACCTCTTCTTCATACCGCTTCCGCAGCTCGCGGCCCCGCGGATCGACGAGCTTGGCGAGCCCGATGAGCGGGTCGTCCGACGACTCGATCCCCTTCTGGCCCGCCTTGGCGACCTTGCGGCGTTCTTCGACGTCGATGAGCCGCGATCCGCGGATCAGGGCGGCGGCCCGCTCGCGCGGGGACTGGCCGGCGAGGACCTTGGCGACGAGCGGATGGTCCGGACCGAGGTGCTCCACCAGCATCGCCAGCGAGTCGGCAAGCTTGGCGATCTCCAGGTCCGGATAGAGCGGCGCCTCGGAGTAGAGTCCCTGTTCGAGCGATTCGCGGGCGGCGGTCGTGTAGCTGTCGAGCCGCTCGGCATTCGGCTTGGTGTCTTCTTCCGCCATCCGGACGAGGGTCCGGGCGATCCCGAAGAGCGACGTGTTGAACGCCGCACCGAACTCGAACAGGCTCAGCTCGCGGCGGAACTCCTTGAGGTGCTCGAGCGAACCGGCGACTTCGTCCCACGCGGTCCCGTACTTCTTCTGGAGGTCGGGCTTCGCCGCGACCGCCTTCCGCAGGCTCTCTTCCTCCGCCCGCTTCTGGCGCATGACGACCGGGTCCTGCAGGCCGGCGAGTCCGCCGAGTTCGGACTTGCGGCTGTTCTGGATGCCGAACAGGTCGTCCTTGGCCTGGCGGGCGTTCTCCAGGCTCCGCTCGCTGAAGTTCGTCAGCATGACTTCCCGCCGCCGCAGGACGTCCATCGTCTGCGGGAGCGACAGGTCGCGAAGGTATTCGAGGTGGGCCATCGTGTTGAGGCGGCTGGTGCTGCCGGGATGGCCGGAGACGAACGTCAGCTCATCGTCCGCCGCGCCCGCTTCGCTCCACTTGAGGAAGTGTTCCATCTTCGCCGGCTTGCCGTCCTCGTAGACCCGGAAGAAGCAGACGTCGAGGCAGTACCGCGGATACTCGAAGTTGTCCGGGTCGCCGCCGAAGAACGCGATCCCCTGCTCGGGGGCGAAGACCAGCCGGACGTCGGTGTACTTCTTGAACTGGTACAGGTGGTATTCGCCCCCCTGGTAGAGAGTGACGATATCGCTGCGGAGGCCGGTCTTCTGGTGCTGTTCTTCTTCGATCGTGTTGATCACCGCCCGCCGCGCCGCAAAGGCCTCCGCGGCGGACGAGCCCGGCTTGACCGCCGCGTTGACCTTGGCCGTGACGTCCTCGATGTGGACGAGGACGTTCAGTTCCAGGTCGACGCACTTGAGCTCATCCGCTTCCGATTTGGCGTGGAACCCTTCTTCGAGGAGGTCCCGTTCGGCGGAGCTGAGTTTCTGGAGGGCGTCGGCTCCGACGTGATGGTTCGTCATCACGAGTCCGCGGGAGGAGACGAACGAGCCTGATCCGCCGCTGTTGAACCGGACGCTGGAGAGCCGCAGGTGTTCCAGCCACTGGTCGGTCGGTTCGAAGCCGTACTTTGTCTTCAGCAGTTCCTTGGGGACGCGGTTGAAGAGCCACATCCCTTCATCGCCGCGGACTGCGTCCGCCGAGAGGCCGAGGGCCAGAGCTGCGAGACACATCCTTGAGGCAGAGCGCCGAAACCATCGCATCATCGACCGGATCTCCTGAACGGTGAAGACCGCAGGGTAGCCACCCGAAGCCAAGTCAGCACCCGAGCGCGTCCGAACCGACGGACAATCGATTGCGGAAGCGGACCGGGGTCCAGGGGCTGGCCCCTGGTGGGGAGTGCAGAGGGGCAACGCCCCTTTGCCCGCCGGAGGCTTGGCCGTCGAGAGATGTCTGAAGGAGTAAGTGTCCAAACGCGGACAACGTGTCGTATGCCCCCCTCACCAACCCGCGGGGATTGCAATGCGAGCGTTGTGGTGGGAGGGAGTCCTCAACGCCGGCACCACAAAGCGGTCGTCCGTTGTTTACACCGGTTCCTCATGGAAGCGCCTCCGGCGGCAAGGGGTGCCCCCTTGACCCCGGCTGCCGTCGCACATTGGGCTTGAGCTGACGACGCTGCGTCGGCACGGACGCGATTCGAAACAGCGGAATCAGCCTTCCAAGCTTCACTGACCGTCATTCGGCGATTGCACTTCCTCGGAGTCGGCTGACGACTCTCGATGCCACTCGTCCGCTTCGGGCTGCATACACCGGTCCTGCCAATCCTTGAGGGAAGTGTAGAAACGCGTGTTTGGCCAAACACCGCTGTTCTCAGGACGCCCGGTCCACGTGAGATGGACGACCGCGTAGGGTTCCGCGGTCCCTTCCAGCCGAAACAGCACGTCGTCGTTGTCGCCCCGTCTGGCAATGGCAAGCGGCCGGCAGCCATTGAGGGGATGTGCGGGGCTGATCTCTCTGAGCAGCTCCTGCTCCAGATTGCTGGGTGCGCGGGTGACCGCTTCCCAGGGCGCCAGAAACTCAACCTGATCCGACAATCTGGACCTCCGCTGTCCCTGTGGAACGAGTCGCCTCTACGGATCGAGGCTGTCGAAAATTCGCACCGATTCATCCCGGCTGGCGGTTCCCAGACGGCGGCCGTCGCGGCTGAACGTCACGCCGAAGACCGTCGACTCATGCTTGAACCGCAGGAGCTGCTGGCCGGTCGCCATATCCCAGACGCGGGCCGAACCATCCGCGCCGCCAGTCGCGAGCCGGGTTCCGTCGGGAGAGAACTCGACCTGATAAGCCGTGTTCGTCGCACCCCGGAGCTCGAACTTGAGCGTCCGCTCCGGCATCGCCCAGACCTGCACGACGCCGACCGACGACGTCGCCATCAGGTCCCCGGCGAGACTGATCGCCACGTCGTTCGTCCCGGTCACCGGATGGACCCACTGCTGCGAATCGGAATCGAAGCTCCAGCACCGGACCGTCCCATCTTCGCCGGCGCTCAGGACCGACCGGTCGCGGGGGTGCCAGGCGACATCCATCACCCGCCGCGTGTGCCCTTTCCAGGTGCGGACGCACCGGCCGGTCGCCGTTTCCCAGACCCGGACCGTCTGGTCGTGGCCGGCGCTCGCCAGGTGCTTTCCGTCCGGACTGAGGGCGAGTCCCCAGATCGGGGCGGTGTGGCCCTTCCAGATCGCCGGCGGCGAATCGGGCTGCTGGAGGCTCCAGGCGCGGATCGTGGTGTCGTCCGAGCTGGAATAGAGCGTCGTTCCGTCGTGGGAGAAGACGACCCCTTCGGTCTGCTCGGTGTGCCCCTTGAAGGTCCGGAGCAGCGCGCCGGTCCGGACGTTCCAGGTCCGCACCGTCTTGTCGCGGCTCGCGGTCGCGACCGTCTCGCCATCCGGACTGAAGGCGACCCGGAAGACCCATCCGTCGTGCCCCCGCAGCCGATGACAGAGCGGGTCGGCGGAGATGTTCCATTCCAGGATGTCCCCCCGGCTGGAGCCGGTGACGAGGCGCTGGCCGTCGAGATTCATGGCCGCGAAGTGAACCGGTCCCGCGTGACCCCGCAGCACCCGCGACTGGTCCGAGAGTCCCGGCGTCCAGAACCGGACCGTGGCGTCATCCGACGCGGAGAGGATCTTCTCGACGTTCGCCGTCATGGCGACGTCTTCCACCCGCCGCTCGTGTCCGAGGAACTGCCGGACCTTCTTCCCGGTCCGCAGGTCCCACTGGACGATCGACAGCAGCGAGCCGGCGGCCCCCACGAGCCAGTCGCCGCCCGGATCGCGGCGGATGACCCCCATGCCGTCGAACAGTCCCTCCAGGTCCGCCTCCGGCTTGCCGGTCTCGGCGTTCCAGCTCTGGACACGGTCTCCGAACGACAGGGTCGTCATCACCCGTTTGTCGTCGTGCGAGAACTCGACCCCGCTTTGGGCGTTGGCCTTGGGGACCTGCCACCGGGCGACCCGCTGGAACGTGTCGACGTTCAGGACGGCGACCTGCCCGTTGGCAAACACGGCGGCGATCCGGGAGTCGTCGCGCGTCAGGGCCAGGGGACCGACCGCTGCGTTGGCGACCGGACCGTCGCTCTTGCGAATCGTCTTCCCGGCGGCATCCAGGAGCGCGATCCGGCCATCCTGGTAGCCGACGAAGAGCCGGCCTTCCTCTTTCCCGCCCCCCCACCGGACGACCGTGCTCCGGAGCGGCGTCTCCTGCTCCCACACGGTCTCGCGGCGTTCGAGGTCGAAGACGCGGATCGTCGACCGGCCGCTCGTCGCCAGCCGCCGGCCGTCGGACGTCACCGACAGCGAGAGGAGCCCCTGATGAGTCGGGAGCTGGGCGTAGTCAAAGCCCGCCCGCCGCAGGCGATCGAGGTAGTGCCATTCGAAGCCGCGGAGGTCTTCGCTGCCGCCGGCCGGACGCAGGCCGTCGAGGATCCGCGTCATCTCCTTGTGGTTCGCCTCCTCCCACATCTGCATGGCGACGTTGATCTGCGATCCGTAGAGGAACCGCCGAGCCCGCGCCTCCTGATACTCGGCTCGGGTGCGCTGCCGGTCCGCCTCCTCCCGTGCGGCAACGGCGGCAGTCCGTTCCACCTCCGCCTTGCGCCGCAGCTGCTCGGCTTCGCCCCGCAGCCCGTCGGCCTTGGCCTTCTCCTCCTCGGCCAGGACCCGCTGCCGCTGGGCTTCGGTCCGCTGTGTCTCGGCGACTTCCCGCTGGTGCTCCGTCTCAGAGAGCGATTTCGACAAATCGCTCTGGTACGACAGGCTGACACCGACGACTGCCAGCGCCACCAGGGCCAAGACGGAGACCACCGCCAGTCCTGCCTCGGTCGGCCGCCGTCGCATCCAGCGGGCGGTCCGTTCCAGCCGTCCCAGCGGCCGGGCCAGGATCGGCTCCCCGTTCAGGAACCGCTGCAGCTCGTCCGCCATCTCGGCGCCGCTCGCGTACCGGTCCTTCGGCGATTTCGAGAGAGTCTTGAGGCAGATCGTTTCCAGGTCCCGCGGGAGCTGCGGGCTCCACTGCCGCGGCGCGACCGGGTCGGTATGGACCACCTGTTGCAGCGTCTCGATGACGCTGGCCGCCTGGAACGGCGGACGGCCCGCCAGGAGGCAGTAGAGCGTCGCCCCGAGGGAGTAGACGTCGGAGAGGACGCCGACCTCTTCGGTCTTTCCCGAGGCCTGCTCCGGCGGCATGTAGCTCGGCGTCCCGAGGACCTGCCCGGTGGCCGTGAGTCCGCTGTCCTTGGCGGTCCGCTTGGCGAGACCGAAGTCGGTCACGCGGGGCTCGCCGTCCTTGTCGATCAGGACATTGGCCGGCTTGATGTCGCGATGGACGATCCCCTTCGAGTGGGCGTAGTGGACCGCGCGGGCGATCTTCTCCATCAGGGTCGCCGCCTTGCGGGGGCCGAGCGGGCCGTCGGCGACGATCTGCTTGAGGCTGTTCCCTTCGACGTAGGCCATCGAGAGATAGGGCCGGCCGCGGTCCTCTCCGACGGCGTGGACGGCGACGATGTGGGGATGGTCGAGCTGGCCCGCCGCCTCCGCTTCCGCCTGGAAGCGGCCCCGCTCCTCGGGGGACATGCCGTGCGTCCCGAGCATCATCTTGAGGGCGACGGTCCGGTTCACGCCGAGCTGGCGGGCCCGGTAGACGACCCCCATTCCGCCGCGGGCGATTTCGCCCAGGATCTCGAAGTCGCCGATCCGCTCGACGACCTTGGGGGCGATGATGGTCTTCAGGTGGGAGTCGTCGACCGGGGTGGTCGCCGGGGGGCGTGGCGTATCGGGGCGGGTGGCGGAGCCGCCGCGCGAGGGGCCGGTTCCCGACGCGGGGGGTTTGGCGGCGGGCTTCTTCGGTTCGGCCCGCGGTTCGGCGACGGTCTCGCTGGTGTCGATGCGCGGTGGCGTCGGGTCAGAGTCGGTGGGATCGGTCGACGGGCGGGTCACGATCTCAAGTCCTCGGCTCGTTCCGTGGAAGTCCCGGCAGGGCAGCGTGGGAACGAGAGTCCGGGAAGTTTAAACGTTTGGAACGCCAGCGTCCCGGTGGGCCGGGGTGGGAGGGGAGAGCGAGTGCGTGTGTCCCGAAAGTCGGTGGAAAGTTCCAACGGGAGGATCGAGGGGAAGACATCGGAAGGGCCGTACCTCGACGCACTGCTCCTCGTCTCCTCTGTGATCTCTGTGCCTCTGTGTTTTCTTCTTCCGGAAGAGGTTTGAAACACAGAGACACGGAGGGCACAGAGACGAAGAGGGAGGCGGGCCGACACGGGCCTTCGGTGCGGAGTGTCGACGACTCATCGGTGGCGGGAGACAACGCTGCGGCTCGGCAGGAGCCTCGCCCTCCCGGGGGGCCGTACCCCGACGCACTGCTCCTCGTCTCCTCTGTGATCTCTGTGCCTCTGTGTTTTCTTCTTCCGGAGGAGGTTTGAAACACAGCGAGACGGAGGGCACGGAGACGAAGAGGGAGGCGGGCCGACACGGGCCTTTGGTGCGCAGTGTCCGGGATTCATCGGTGGCGGGAGACAACGCCGCGGCTCGGCGGGAGCCTCGCCCTCCCGGGGCGTTCTGGCGGGGCGATGGGGCTCTCCGGACAAGGCTTTATGGCCTGCCGCGAGGGGCCGAATCTGCCGGCTACAGCGGGTCTCGAAGATGACCCGGGCCCCCGCAAAATCCGCCGGACCCGCGTAAAAAATACAATCGTTCGGCAATTCCTGCCCAACATATTGACCCTTTTTGCCGGTCGCCGATACAAACCCCGCACCTTCAACCGCAGCGGTCAACTCCCTTCCCACCTCGACCGCCCGCAGTTCCCTTCTCAAATCCCCTCCTCTCGTCAAAGCAGGAATGAATCCATGCTGAGACTCCGATCTCGCCTTCTGGCCGGTGCAGCCACCCTCGGTGCTGCGTGCGGCGCTGTCCCCGCCTTTGGTCAGTGGTTCGGCGGTTCAAGCTGCGGTTGTGCTCAACCCGTCGCCATGGCCCCCGCTCCCGTCGTCACCAGCGCGTGCTGTGCTCCGCCGCAGCCGATCGCCTGCATGACACCCGTCCAGCAGACGGTCTACCGGGAGATGCCGGTCACCGAATACCGCACCGTCCAGAAGACGGAAAAGGTCCCGGTGGTCAAGGTGGCCTACGAAGACCGCCCCGTCACCGCCTACCGGCAGGTGATGGAGACCAAGACCGCTTCCGTTCCCTCCTACGACTACCAGACGGTGGCCGAGAACCGGGTCCAGACGGTCAACCAGAGCTACTGGCGGACCAACTGGCAGCCGATCGCCAAGTGCGAGCCGTGCCAGTACGACCCCCGCCCCGGATTCATGGGCAGCATGAACCGCCTGGGGGTCCAGATGCGGAACGCCATGACCCCCAGCTACATCCCCCGCCGGGAGTTCGTCCCGAACGTTGTGGCCTACAACGTCCCGACCCAGCGGACGGTCGCCATCCCGACGACCCGCCAGGTGGCCTACAACGTCGCCCGGATGGAGCCGTACCAGTCGACGGAGCGGGTCGCCGTTCAGCGGGTCGAATACGAAGACCGCACCGTGACCGCCCTCGAGCCGTTCACGACGACGCGGACCGTCGCCGTCGGCACGCAGACGCAGTACGCCTGGTCCGGCGTGGGTGTCGGTGGGACGATGACCGCCTTCGGGTACCTGCCGACGACGACCGCTCTTGCTCCGCTTGCCACGGGGCAGACCGCCGCGGCGCCGCAGCCGACGCCCGCCGGCAGCAACCCCGTCAAGCTGCAGTCCTATGAGCGGCCGGTCGATGACCGCGGCCTCCAGACGGTCCCCGTCCGGCCCCTGAACGGTCGCCTCCCCGAACAGCAGCCCGGCAAGGAACCCGCCGTCGCCGGCAACGGCTGGCGGAGCTACCGCGGCCGCGATGGCCAGGTGGATCCCGCTGCCGCCCCGGCGAATCCGATCGTCCGCCGTGCGGCTCCTCCGGCTCCGGTTCAGGGACCGATCCTGAGCGTCGCCGCCAACTGAGCGTCTTCGCGAACGAATCCAGGGACCGGCTGTGCCGGCAGGTTCTCGACCTTCCGTCTTCCGCCTCAGGTCTTCCGACTCTCCTCTGCCTCCTCTCCGCGCCGGCGGTCATCGCAAGATGACCGCCGGCGTTTTGCGTTGAACAAACCCGATCCACCCACCAGCATGACCCGCGGGCCGGAGGCACCACCGCGTCCGGCTCTTTCCCTTTCAGATCGTCCTGACGAGTCGGCTCATGCGTGGTTGTCGGTGCTTGTTCTTTTCGCTCCTGGTCATTGCAGGAATTACATCGGAAGGACGCGCCGCGGAGGTCGGTCCGGACGATCAGCACGTGATCGTGATCTGCGTCGACGGACTTCCGGCTTACCTCCTCAATGACCCGAGTGCCCCGCTGGCGACCGTCCGCCAGCTCGCAAAGGCCGGCACCACGGCGGAGGGGATGACCGTCTCGAACCCGTCGGTGACGTGGCCCAACCACACCTCGATGGTGACCGGCGCCACGCCGCGGAAGCACGGCGTCCTGTTCAACGGAGTCCTGGAGCGGGGGAGCGTCGGCCTGCCGGTCCGGGTCGATCCGAAGCGAGACAAGAAGGACCTGGTCCGCATCCCGACGATCTACGACGTGATGCACGCGAAGGGGCTCTCGACGGCGGGGATCAACTGGCCCTGCACGCGGAACTCGGGGACGCTCGATATCGACTTCCCCGATTCGCCCGACACGTTCGACCACAGCACCCAGAGCTTCCTGGCCAGCATGAAGGAGGCGGGGCGGCTCTCCGATGAGACGCGGGCCGGGTTCGGCAAGCTCAGCCCGACCGCCCGCGACCACGTCTGGATGGAAGCGGCCTGCCACGCCATCACGGCCTACAAGCCTCGCTTTCTGCTCCTGCACCTCCTGAACTGCGACGCCCTGCACCATCGCTACGGGCCGAAGACCCCCGGCGGCTACGCGGCGGTCGGTTACGCCGACACCTGCATCCGCGAAGTCCTGCGTGCGGTCGAGACCGCCGGGCTGACGCAGAAGACGACAATCTTCATCGTGGCCGATCACGGCTTCATCGCGATCCCCAAGACGCTGCAGCCGAACGTCGTTCTGAAACAGGCGGGGCTGCTCACCGCCGCCAAGGGGAAGGTCGAGACCGCCCGCGTCCAGGTCGTTCCCGAAGGGGGGATCGGGATGGTCTACCTCACCGTCCCGGAGACCGCCGCGGAAGACCGGCGGAAGGTCATCGAGCTGTTCACCGGGAAGGAAGGGATCGAGACGGTCCTGGAGCCGAAGAGCTTTGCGGAGTACGGGCTGCCGCAGCCGGACGACTATCGCCAGATGGCGGACCTGATCCTGGTGGCCAAGGACGGATACGGCATTGGCGGGGATGCCGATGGGGAGGAGTTCGTGACCGAGAGCAAGTCGACGCTCGGGACACACGGGTTCCTTTCGACCGAGCCGAAGATGAACGCGATCTTCGTCGCCGCCGGAGCCAACGTTCGGCAGGGGGAAACGGTCGGCATCGTGCGGAACATCGACCTCGCTCCGACGATCGCGCGGCTGTTCCGGATCGAACTTCCGGCCGCCGAAGGGCGCGTGCTGGACGAGGTGCTGCTTAAGTAGTCAGTCGTCCGTTTTCCGTTGTCAGCCAAGCATCCTGTCAGGAGAGCTTCCGATGCCCGTTCACCTGTCTCCGATCCGCCGCCGTGAGTTTCTCCAGCAGAGCGCGGCGGCCCTGGCGGGCTTTGCCGTCCTGCGCTCCGCCTCGGCGGCTGAAGGGGCGAATCCCAACCTCCTCGCGCTCCTCTCCGATACGCACATTCCGGAGAACGCGGACGTGCTGGCCCGCGAGGTCAACATGACCGCCAACCTGCGGAAGGTCGTACGGGACCTCGTGGCCCTGAAGGAGAAGCCGGCCGGCGTCCTCGTCAACGGGGACTGCGCGTACCTGAAGGGGAAGCCGGACGACTACGCCAACTTCGCGGGATGCGTGGCTCCGCTGGTCGAGGCGGGCCTGCCGCTGCACCTGACGATGGGGAACCACGACAACCGCGAAGCCCTCTACGAGAAGCTCGCGGCCCAGAAGCCGGCCGCGCCGCTGGTGCAGGCCAAGCACGTCAGCGTCCTCGAATGTCCGCACGCCAACTGGTTTCTCCTCGACTCGCTGTTCGTCACCGACGTCGTGACCGGCCAGCTGGGGGATGAACAGCGGGGGTGGCTGGCGAAGGCGCTCGACGAGCGGAAGGACAAGCCGGCGATCGTGATGGCGCATCACACGCCGCAGTTCGAGCCGCCGCCGGAAGGGACGAAGTGGGGCGGGATCGAAGACACCGCGGCGCTGTTCGAACTGCTGATGCCGCGGCGGCACGTCAAGGCGTTCGTCTACGGCCACTCGCACAACTGGAGCGTGACGATGCGGGACGACCTGCACCTCGTGAACCTGCCGCCGGTCGCCTACGTCTTTGCGGCGGGGAAGCCGAACGGGTGGGTGTCGGCCGCGATGCGGCCGGACGGCCTCGACCTGCAGCTGCACACGCTCGACCCGGCCCACCGTCAGGCCGGCGAGAAATTCTCGCTCACCTGGCGGGCGTAAGTCCCGCGACGTGCCTCCGGCGGGCAAGGGGGCTGACCCCCTTGCATCCCCCACCAGGGCATCCGCCCTGGACCCGGTGGGCCAGCCGCGTTGGGTTGCGCTAGGAAAGTCCGTCGGCCATGGACGCTGCTTGAGCAGTCGGAAGACTCAATTCCCGTCTTCGCCCGGACCGCGTCTCAGCCGGCACGACTCCCGCCACCTCAATCCCATCGTTCCACGGCCACCCCGGTCCAGCGGGACGCTGGCTGGCTAGATGGTCATGGCGCTGAAGCCGCCGTCGACGACGATGTTTTCGCCCGTCACGAAGCTGCCGGCGTTTTCCGCAGCGAGCAGGAGCACCGCGCCCGCCAGTTCCTTGCCGTCGCCGAAGCGGTTCATCGGCGTGTGCCGCATGATGTTCTCGACGCGGTCCGGCGTCAGGACCTTGCGGTTCTGCTCGGCCGGGAAGAAGCCGGGCGAGAGGGCGTTGACCCGGATCCCCTTGGCGGCCCATTCGCGGGCCAGGTTCTGCGTCAGGTTGAGGACTGCCGCCTTCGAGGCGGAGTAGGTGAAGACCCGCGAGAGAGGCTTGATCGCGCTCAGCGAGGCGACGTTGATGATCGAGCCCTTCGTCCCCTTCTCCAGCATGTACTTGGCGAACACCTGGCAGGCGACCCGCACGCCGCGGAGGTTGACGTTGAAGATCCGGTCCCACTCTTCGTCCGTGATGTCGAGGAACGGCGTCGGCGAATTGACCCCCGCCCCGTTGATCAGGACGTCGCAGGCCCGGTTCGCCTTCTGAAGATGGGCGACCAGGCTCTCGAGGTCTGCCTTCGCCGTGGCGTCGCAGGCGAAGAACTCGGCCGTCCCGCCGACCGCCTCGACCCGCTGGACCGCGGCCGCCCCCTGCTCCGCCTTCCGTCCGACGACGACGACGTGCGCCCCCGCGGCCCCGAGAGCGACGCACATCTCGCCGCCGAGGACCCCGGTCCCGCCGATGACGACGGCGGTCTTGCCGCTCAGGCCGAACAGGGAAAGCAGGTAGTCAGAAGCACTCTTCGACATCGCAAACGCCTTGGAAACGGCCGGGGATTCGCTCGGAAATGACTCGGAAACTGCCGGCGTTCTCGCACATCCGCGCGGGGTTGTCGAGCGACGGGGAGGACTTCGGCCGCCCGTTCTCCGCGGTCCCGCGGGGCAGCCGGTAGTGTCACCCCGGATGCTGCGATACACTCCCCGCGCCGGGACAGCGCTGAGGCCCCACGCCTCTGCCGGATGGTTCCGGATGATTTCAGGCGGGGAGCCGAGAGAGACATGCCGGTTCGGGGTATTCGCGGAGCGACGAGCGTCGAGCAGAACACGGCCGCCGAGATTCTCGGCGCGACGAAGGAGCTGTTGGGAGAGATCCTGCGGGCCAACGACCTGACCGACTACTCCGAGATCGTATCGGCGGTCTTTACGACGACGCCGGACCTGACCGCCTGTTTCCCGGCGGAAGCGGCCCGCGAGCTGGGGATGAAGCAGGTCCCGCTGCTGTGTGCATCGGAGATCGCCGTTCCGACCGGAATGCCGATGTGTATCCGGATCCTGCTGCACCTGAATACGGAGAAGAAGCAGGCGGAGGTGGTTCACGTGTACCTCCGCAATGCCCGCAAGCTGCGGCCGGATGTCTGCAGCGCGCAGTAAACCGAGGCAGGAACGGCAATTGGCCCGTCTGGATCTGCGACGGTCCATTCGGCGCCGCGTCAGGGGAAGTGCTCGCTCGACAGTGGTCGGGCTTGGCGCCCCCTAGCCGGGTCCAGGGGCACCCTGGTGGGGGATGCAAGGGGGTCACACCCCCTTGCCCGCCGGAGGCCTGGCCGTCGAGAGATGTTTGGAGGAGTGCGTGTCCAAACGCGGACACCGTGTCGGATGCCCCCTCACCAACCCGCGGGGATTCCAGAGCGAGCGTCGAGTCCTCAACGCTGTTCCCACGAAGGGGACATCCGTTGTGTACCACGGTTCCTCATGGAAGCGCCTCCGGCGGCAAGGGGGCGTGGCCCCCTTGACCCCAGGCTGCCAGGGCACGTTGGGTTTGAGCGAGCAACGTCGTGCCGGCAAGAGCATCGTCCCGGCCAGCGAGACAAGGCATTTCGACGCTTTTGCCTTCACGGACCACCATTCGGCGAAGGGACTCAGCGTACGGCGGCACTGTGAATTCTGATGAGTTCGTCAGGAAATGCCGCGCCGGATGCGGCGTGAGCCCGTCTAGAATGGGGAATGGCCCTCCGGGCCGAGGCTCCCCGATCGGAGCCGGCTCGAGCGGCCAGTCCCCTGCCTTGAGGGAGGCGGCCTGATGTCTCTCGAAACGTCGTTCGACTTTGCCCGGGTCTTTGATGAGCACGAGGACCTGATTCAGCGGATCAAGGCCGAGCGCCTGTTCTGGCTGCAGCTCCGGGAGTGGGGCGTCCCCGACTTCGGCCAGATGGGATTGCGGCTCCACGATCTTCGCGACCGCCTCGCGGATCACCTTCACCACGAGGAACGGCTCGAGGACGAAGTCGAGCAGCACGGAGCGGGCGCGGCCTTCTCCCTGGTCGCGGGACGACAGCGACAGGAACACCAGGCCCTCCTGGCGCGGCTCGACGGGATCATCGGCCGGCTGGAAGGCTGCGGTTCCGGATTCGACTGCTGGGGCGAAGCGGGCGAGGCCTTCGAGACCTTCGCCGGAGACCTGCAGGAACACGAGGAAGACGAGCTGAGGGAGCTCCGGAAATTCCGGATCTGAGCCTGCCGTCCCGCCCCACCGCTCTTCTCCCTGCGGGGCCGGACCGTTCAGATCACTCGGGCGTCCGGAGGGGTGAATTCTCCCGGTCAAAGCCTCCCGGGCCGTCCGAACTGGCCGTCCGCTACGACTGATCGCCCGGGCCGGCTGGGCCTCGCTCCGACTGATTTTCGACTCTCCAGCCGGCCGCGGCCATCCGCGACTGGAAGTCGAACTGGCGCTCCATCACCTTCCAGTCGGCAAATGTGATGACCAAAAGCTGCCGGGCGTCGTCCCACAGGGCCGAATGGACGATCGCCGGCGTTCCGTCCGCAATCAGGATCTGAGATCCGGCCGCTGGAACGAACGGAATCTCGCTCCGCCGCTTCAGGTGGACGAACCAGGAATTCCTGTCGCCCCACGTCATCAGCTCCAGTTCCGTCTTCACAGAATCTCCTTCCGGACGGTCCGGCGGTTTCTTAATGACCTCTCTCTAGTCCCGCAGACAGGAATCGGTATAGTTTTTCCCCTTGTTTCTCCCCGCGTGGTCTCCGACCGGAGCGCCTTTAGATGATTGAACCCGCCGAGTCCTGGTCCGTTACGGATTCCAGCGAGCTGTATGACGTTCCGCGGTGGGGGAAAGGCTACTTCTCAGTCGGCAAAAACGGGCACCTCCTGGCCCATCCGGACCGGAATTCGGCCCGCGCGATCGACCTCAAGGAACTGGTCGACCGCCTCCAGATGCGCGGGCTCTACCTCCCGATCCTCGTCCGCTTCAACGGAATCCTCAAGGACCGGCTGCAGGAGATGCACGACATCTTCGCCACCGCCATGAAGGAGCACGACTACAAGGGGGGCTACAGCTGCGTCTACCCGATCAAGGTCAACCAGCAGCGGGAAGTCGTCGAGAAGATCGTCGAGTACGGCCACAAGCTGAACTTCGGCCTCGAGGCCGGCAGCAAGCCGGAGCTCCTGGCGGTCATCGCCATGACGGCGCCGCATACGCCGATCATCTGCAACGGCTTCAAGGATGACGAGTTCATCGAGATGGCGATGCTGGCGACCAAGATCGGCCGCAACGTCATCCCGGTCGTCGAGAAGGCGACCGAGCTCGACCTGATCCTCAAGTACTGTGAGAAGGTCGGCGTCCGGCCGCAGATCGGGATGCGGGTCAAGCTGGCGACCCGCGGCTCCGGCCGCTGGCAGTCGTCGGGGGGCTACCGCTCGAAGTTCGGCCTGACGGTCAGCGAAATCCTGAAGTGCTTCCAGAAGCTCGAGGCGGCCGGGATGACCGACTGCTTCCAGCTCCTGCATTTCCACCAGGGAAGCCAGATCACCAACATCCGGCAGGTGAAGCACGCCGTCAACGAGGCGGTCCGGATTTACTGCGACCTCTACAAGCGCGGTGCCGGCCTCAAGTACCTCGACATCGGGGGCGGTCTGGGGGTCGATTACGACGGCTCGCAGACGAACTTCGAATCGAGCATGAACTACTCGGTCCACGAGTACGCTCGCGACGTGATCCACCACGTCTCGACCGTCTGCGACGAAGCCCAGGTCCCGCATCCGACGATCGTGTCGGAGAGCGGCCGGGCGGTCGTGGCGTACCACGCGGCCCTGATCTTCGGGACGATGGGAACCGCCGAGCAGGGGGCCGTGGCCGAGATTCCGAAGGAGATGCCCGAGGAGTCCGAGCAGCCGCTGCACGACCTGTTCAACACCTACAACGCGGTCAACATCCGCAACGCCCTGGAGTCGTACCACGACGCCCAGCAGGCGCTCGACATGGTCAACAACCTGTTCAGCACCGGCTATCTGCCGCTGACGCAGCGCGTGGTGGCGGAGAACCTGTTCTTCGCGATCTGCCACAAGATCCGCAAGCTGTCGCAGGAGATGGACTACGTTCCGGACGAGCTGGCGAACCTCGACCGGATGCTCTCCGACACGTACTTCTGCAATTTCTCGCTGTTCCAGTCGATGCCCGACAGCTGGGCGATCAAGCAGCTCTTCCCGGTGATGCCGATCCATCGTCTGGAGCAGCAGCCGACGCGGCATGCCGTGATCAGCGACATCACGTGCGACTCGGACGGCAAGATTGACTGCTTCATCGATCAGCGGGACGTCAAGAAGACGCTGATGCTCCATCCCTTCAAGGAGGAGCAGCCGTACTACTTGGGGGCATTCCTGATCGGGGCGTACCAGGAGATCCTGGGGGACCTGCACAACCTGTTTGGTGATACGAACGCCGTCCACGTCGACCTCAACGAGTCGGGCGAGGTCGAGCTGCATGCGATCATCAAGGGGGACACGGTCAACGAGGTTCTTGACTACGTCCAGTTCAAGGGGCGGGACCTGATCGACCGGCTGCAGATGGCGGTTGAGCTGGCGGTTCGCGAGGGTCGGATCGATCACGTGCAGGCGGGGCGGTTCGTGAAGTTCTATGAGGACGGTCTCAACGGTTACACGTACCTGGAAGAGCCGGGCGAGTAGGCCGTTCGATCGCAGTGGGTGGACGTGTCTCGAACCACGTCCTTGCCGGCGCGGCTCTGTTTGCTCAAACCCAACGTGCGACGGCCGCTGGGGTCAAGGGGGTCTCACCCCCTTGCCGCCGGAGGCACTTCCATGAGGAACCGTGGGAAATAACGGGCGTCCGCTTTGTGGGACCGGCTATGAGGACTCCCTCACCCCACACAGCTGGCTTTGCAATCCCCGCGGGTTGGTGATGGGGCATCCGGCACGTCGTCCGCGCCTGGACACTCACTCCTTCAGACATCCCTCAACGGCCAGGCCTCCGGCGGGCAAAGGGGCGTTGCCCCTCTGCACTCCCCACCAGGGTACCCCTGGACCCGGTTGGCTTGCGCTATGCAGCATCCGCACGCCGGCGCACTACCCGCTTGACCAACCGGCGTCTGCCTCCCGACAGTGATGACGGTTTGCCCGTGGCTCGCCGGAGACCGTCATGAACGGAACGTCGATTGTGCGTCTCGTTGCGCTGGTCGTGTGGCTGGGGCTCGCTGCACGGGCGGCCTCTGCTCAGGCTCTCGTGGAGGCCGATTTCTCTAAGGGAGACTTCGCCACCCTCGGCTGGAAAGCCGAAGGGGCCTGGGACGTCTTCGAGTACCCGGCGCCCGCCGGCAAGAACCCCGGCCGGGTCGCCCGGTTCGCCGCCAACCAGCCGGACGGGACGCTGACCCGCTCGTTCGCCAAGGCCAACGACCCCGCCCGGCTGACGCTCTCGCTCGACTACGGCTGGGGCTGGGGGGACGCAGGACAGCAGGCGGACGCCGTGGCGTTCCAGCTTCTCGACGGACAGCGCAACGGCTACCTGTTCGAAATCCACCGCTGCAAAACAACCTGGGCCGTCCAGTGGGGACGCGTGGCCGACGGCAAACCGTCCGGAAACAACGTCTGGGCCCCGATCGAGATCGATGCCACGCGAGCGGCGGTCCGGGACGGCGGGGGACTGGGGACCGTCACCGTGACCCGCGAAGCCGGCGGAGCCTGGACGATGTCGAGTCCGGGCTGGAACGGCGGACGAGGGGGAGGCATCACGTTCACGGATGCGACGACGAACTCGTTCGAGCAGATCGTCCTCCTCGGGACGCGGAACTTCGACGAGCAGGTGTTCAACCGGATCGCCCTCACCGTCGCCGCGGCCGAGCCGGTGCAAGCTCGCCCGGCGTCCGAGTTCCTCGGGAGTGTCGGGATCGTCACCACGTTTCCCGACCGGGGACAGCCGCTCGAGAAGACGATCGAGATGGTCCGCTACTGCGGGTTCCGCTGGGTCCGGGGCGGGATCGAAGGGGTGACCGAGGACGGCCCGACGACGATCCAGACGTACCTCGACCTTCACCGCGAGACGGGCGCCCGGTTCAGCTGGGGACTCGTGAGCGGCGGGACGGACGTCGACCGGCTTCTCCGGACGGGGCGAGTCCTGGCGGACGCCGGCGCGCTCCTGGCCTTCGAGGGGAACAACGAGCCGAACAACTGGGGGGTGACTTACGAAGGGGAGAAAGGAGGCGGCGGGGCTCCTTCATGGATCGCCGTCGCCAAGCTCCAGCGCGACCTCTATCGGCGGGTCAAAGGCGATCCGGCGCTGGCGAAGTACCCGGTCTGGTCGATCAGCGAGAGCGGCGGCCAGACGGACAATGTCGGCCTCCAGTTCCTGGAGATTCCGGCGGGAGCCGGAACGCTCATGCCCGAGGGGACGAAGTACGCGGACTCCGTCAACGTCCACAACTACACCTACCACCCCGGCTCGCCTGGCGTGGAGGACAACAAGACCTGGAACGCCGCCGATCCGACTTCGGCCTGCAAGGTCGACGGCCTCTTCGGCAATCACGGTCGGACCTGGGCGAAGCAGTTCGCCGGGTACTCCGAAGCGGAACTGCGAACGCTTCCCCGCGTGACCACCGAGACCGGAACGACGATCGGAGGCGACATCACCGAGGAGATCCAGGGGCTCAACCTGCTCAGCACCTACCTGGCCCAGTTCGCGCGGGGCTGGAGCCACACCGCGGTCTATCTCCTCCGGGACCGGACCGACGAGGCGGGGAACCAGAGCTTCGGCTTCTATCGCGCGGACTACACGCCGCGGAAGGGAGCGGTCTACCTGCACAACCTGACGACGATCCTGGCGGACGACGGCCCCCCGGCCGCGCCCGCGCGGCTCCAGTACACGCTCCGGCCGCGGCCCGCGACCGTTCACGACCTCCTGCTCCAGAAGCGCGACGGGACGTTCTTCCTTGTCGTCTGGAACGAGCGACTCCGCGGCTCGGACGAGATCACGCTCCGTCTGGAGAAGCGGGTCGCCGGGATGACGATCTTCGATCCGACGGTGGGGACCAATCCCGTTTCGTCGCCGGGCGAGACCGATACGCTGACGCTCTCGCTGAGCGATCATCCGCTGGTCATCGCGATCCCCGGCCGGTTCGCGGCGGAGTGACCGACCAGGCGGCGGGCGATGCGTCGATCACATCGTCGACTGGGCCAGGGAGGCCAGGACCTCGCCGAGGTTCGAATACTGCCAGCCTTCGCCCAGCTTGCCGTTGCGGACGTGGATCCACGTGATACCGCGGAGCGCCACCGCCTGCCGCGCGGGGCGGATGCCGAGCTCGGGGCCGCAGAGCGTTCCGGAGGCCGACCAGCGGACCACCGCCTGGGTCCCCTCCGCGACGGCGTCCTCGACCGTCACGAACAGATCGGGGATCGCCGCGAGAAACGGCGTGTACATCCGCTGACGGAACCCCTCGGGACCGACGACCGGCCCCCCTTCGGCGTGACAGACGCTGGACTCGTCCAGCAGTTCGTCAATGGTCTCCTTCCGCCGCTGGTTCCAGACCTCTTCGAACCACCGGACCGCCGTCGCCACGACTTCGTTCGATCGATCCATACTGTCGCCTCGAATCGAAACCGCGTCGATCGCCGCCGGCAAACGCCGACCGCACGCCGTCTCCCCCGATATGCCGCTGCGCCCGCAGAGATGGAGGGGATGATAGCCGATTCCGCGAAGAATTGCGTCGGTCCCGGCCTCCTCGGCCGGCGTCCTCACTCCGATCCCATTCGGAGTATCACGCCTTACCGGGGATCGAAGACGCGGAGAACGCAGCAGAAGACAGAGCTTGCCAGGAGCCTCAGGGGGGCGCGTCCGCCGTGTGCAGGACCACCCGGAAGCCGAAGTCCTCGCCGGAGGTGATCGTATTCCCGGCGAGGACCACGGGATCGACCCGGTCGAAGTCCTCGGTCGGGACGATCGTCACGGTCTCGCCGTCGCGGATGGCCCAGCGGAAGCGCTGATCGCTCGTGGGGCGTTCACCGACGCCGCGGACCAGGATCCGGTAGAGGCCGGTGACCTCCGACTGCGCGGCGACGCGCTGGAGGTCCGTCAGGATCGTGTTGGCGAGCAGCGTGCCCGTCAGTTCAGTAATCGGCAGTCCCGCGGCACTGCGCGGATAGCGGCATCCGAAGGGGGAGCTCTCCGTCAGACGCCCGCCGTCCGGCACGTAGACCTCGTTGTCGTCGGGCCCCATGCCGTAAAGAACCGTGTAGTTGAGGTCCCGCACCGGAACCGGCTTCTTCCGGAACGCCTCGAATGTTCCGGACGGAATCTCGCGGGAGGTCACGTTGGCGACCCGTTCGAGAGCCTCCAGGAGCTCATAGTAGCCGGACGAGATGTCCCACTCGGTCGTCGTCGGCAACGTCGCGCCCTTTCCGCCGATCCATTGCGCGAAGCCGTGGGCGTCGAGCGGAACGATGTCGGTCACCGGGTCGTCGTCGTTGAGTTCGCTGCTCCGATCCTTGGACCCTGCGGGCTTCCACGGCCGCTGCGGTTGGTCCTGGGCGTAGGCGTAGAACATCCGGTTCGTCACGAGCCCTTCCATGACGTAGAAGGTCCGGACTCGACGCTGTCCGACGGTCCGCTCGGGGACGAGACGGAACCGGACTGTCTTTCCGGCAACCTCGCGGCTCAGGACGGTCGGGAAGAACTCCTTGTCGATCCGGCAGAGCTGCGGCGGCTTGGCGAGGGAGAACCCGAGCGACTTGAGCGATTCGGGAAGCCATGCAACCGGCGGCCTGAGGTCGAGGCGGGTCACGATCTCGATCGGGTCGACTCCGGAGGCGGTCCGGCCGCGGAACGTGATGGCCGCTTCCGGCGGAAGCGTCACGTTCGGGTCGGGGACGCTGATGGTGTAGGTCTGCGCCTCCGCGTTGCCGACGCCCTGCTCGGACTCGATCTTGACCCCCTGCGGCACTTCGGGAGCTTCAAAGAGCGGCGCGGCGTCCGGAGGGAGGTTGTCGAAGCGGAAGGTGACGCGGGCGATGTCGCCGGGCAGGAGCGACAGCGGGGCCTTGGCGAGGTCGACAACGTCGTCGCCGATCTTCGCGGTCAGTTCCGCCACCGGTATCGGCGGCGGAGGTCCTTGAGGGACAACCGACGGAGGCCAGAAGGCGATCGCCAGGATCACCGCGCAGGCCGCCGCCGTGACGAGCCAGGTCCAGTGGTCGAAGATCCCGGGGTCGGACGGCTCGGGGGGGAGTCCCGGTCGACTGATGGCGTCTTCCTCCTCGTCGTCGTCGAGGAAAGGAATCGCGGTCGCCGAGACCGTGGCGGGGCAGGCGGCCCGGAACTGTTCGACAAGGTCGATGACCGACTGCGGGCGCTTGGCCGGGTCCTTCTCGAGGCACTGCAGGACGAGCGCCTGGAGCTCCGCCGAGTAGGGCCGATGGGGAGCGATGGCGGAGAACGGGGGAGGAGGCTCGGTCGCGATGGCGTGGAGGCAGGTCGCGAGCGCGAGGTGCGAGTTGTCTTTCTGCGGGAACGGGACCCGGCCCGTCATCATCTGGTAGAGGATCGTGCCGAAGCCGTAGATGTCGGACTGCGGCGTGGTCTGGGGGGAGGAGGTGAGCAGCTCCGGGGCCATGTACTCGACGGTCCCGGCGCCGTCGCGGGTCCGGTTCCGCTGGGTTCCTGTGGCGTCGAGCTTGGCCGCGATCCCGAAGTCGAGGAGGACGAACTTTCCGGCGGCGAGGGAGGTGCCGCTTTTGGAGGTGGACCGTTTGAGGATGATGTTCCGCGGCTTGAGGTCGCGGTGGATGAGCCGTTCGCCGTGGGCGTGGGCGAGGGCGGCTCCGACCTGGCGGACGAGTTTGCGGAGCTGTTCGAGGGAGAGCTGGTTTCCCTGGGACTTGAAGAGGACCTCGAGGTTTTCCCCTTCGAGGAACTCCATGACGAGGTAGGCGAGGCCGTTGTCGTCGCCGAAGTCGGTGACGTGGACGATGTTGTCGTGCCGGACCTCGGCGGCGAGGCGGGCCTCGCGCATGAACTCGCGGTTGGAGAGGCCGACTTTGACGGCGACGGGCTGGTTGAGTCGTTTGTCGAGTCCGCGGTAGACGGCGCCGAAGCCGCCGCGGTCGATGAACTGGTCGAGGCGATAGCGTCCCCCGAGTTCCCGTCCGACGAGACCGAGAAGGTCGTCTGCTTTGATCTCGCCGATGGACATGGGTGTGGCGGCCTGTTCGCCTGGGAAGCAGGTCGGACGGGTGGAAATGGGGCTCCTAAGACGTTGATCTTGGCGCAGCTGGTCATCATACGGCCAGTCTCTGTTCTCTGCCTACTCCGCGGTGCGGTTGCGTCTGAGTGGAATCTGGCGTTGTTCGATATGACTCGACCGGGTCCAGGGGCACCCTGGTGGGGGATGCAAGGGGGCAACGCCCTCTTGCCCGCCGGAGGCCTGGCCGTCGGAAGATGTCTGAAGGAGGGCGTATCCAAACGTGGACAACGTGTCGTATGGCCCCTCACCACCCCGCGGGGATTGCAAAGCCAGCGGTGTAATGTGAGGGAGTCCTCAACGCTGGTGCCACAAAGTGGACGTCCGTTGCTTACCACGGTTCCTCATAGAAGTGCCTCCGGCGGCAAGGGGGCGTAGCCCCCTTGACCCCAGGCTGCCGTCGCACGTTGGGTTTGAGCTATCGCGTCGTGCCGGCGAGGACAGGGTTCGAGTCCGCCGGACCGCCACTCCCTTGACGGACCGGAAGGCATGCCGAATGCTGTCAAACTCGCGTCCTGCCTGATCGACCTCCAGCCACATCCCCACAACCAGGTTGCCCTCATGCTTCGACCCCGCCGAGTCCTTGCCCTCCTCGCCTCGGCGATCCTGTCCGCCCTCGGCCCGGCCGCCTTCGCGGGAGAGACCATGCGCGTCTACATCGGCACCTACACCCAACGCGACAGCAAAGGGATCTACCTCCTCGAACTCGACCTCGAAACAGGGGCTCTGAGCGACAAGGGACTCGTCGGCGAAGCCCGCAACCCGTCGTTCCTGGCCATCCATCCCGACCGCAAACACCTCTACTCCGTCAACGAAGTCAGCGATATCGGCGAGAAGAAGGTCGGCGGCGTCACCGCCTTCGAAATCGACGCCGACAGCGGAAAGCTCAAGGAACTGAACGGCCAACCCTCCGGCGGAGCAGGGCCGTGCTACGTCGCCATCGACCGGTCGGGCAAGAACGTCCTCGTCGCCAACTACGGCGGCGGCAGCGTCGCCTCACTGCCGATCGACGCCGACGGCAAACTCAAGCCGGCAAAGAGCGTCATCCAGCACGAGGGCTCGAGCGTCGACAAGAGCCGCCAGAAGGGCCCCCACGCCCACTCGATCAACGTCTCGCCCGACAACGAGTTCGCCATCGCGGCGGACCTGGGCCTCGACAAGCTCCTCGTCTACCGGCTCGATGCCGACCGCGGCACGCTGACCCCCAACGAGCCCCCCTCGACCTCGACCGTCGCCGGCGGCGGGCCGCGGCACTTTGCCTTCCATCCCAACGGAAAGTTCGCCTACACGAACCTCGAGATGTCGCTCGAAGTGACGGCACTCCTCTACCACCCGCAGGCCGGCGTCCTGGCAGGAATCCAGACCCTTTCGACGGTTCCGGAAGGGACCGACCGGCAGGGGAACTCGACCGCCGAGGTCCAGGTCCATCCCTCCGGGAAGTTCGTCTACGTCTCGAACCGCGGCCACAACACGATCGCGATGTTCAAGGTCGATCCGAAGTCCGGCATGCTGACCGCGATCGGCCACCAGTCGACCGAGGGACGGATTCCGCGGAACTTCGGAATCGACCCGAGCGGAAAGTTCCTGCTGGCGGCGAACCAGGACTCGGACGACGTCGTGTCGTTCCGGATCGACGCCGAGAAGGGGACCCTGACGCCGGTCGGAAGCAAGGTGAAGGTCAGCGCTCCGGTCTGCGTGAAGTTCTTCCCGAAGGACTGACGGGATCGGTCCGCCTTTGTGTTTTCTTGATCTCTATTGGTGAACGGCCACTGCCATGCGTGGAGCAGGACTTCGGCTCAGCCTTGATATTCGCCGGCACTGGAAATGTGCCGCCTGCGGCGCGGAGCGCCGGCTCCCCGCGACCGTGACGACGGTCCGGTGCCAGTGCGCCGGGCAGCCGCAGATGAAGCTCGTCGAATCGCAGCGCCGGGGGCGGACCGTCGCCGAACCTCCCAATCCGGTCCTGGAGATCGACCTGACCGACGAACCGGTCTCGATCCCCGAAAACCTGCCGATCCCGGAACCCAACCCGCGGTTCGGCCGCGGGCACGGACGCGGTCATCACCAGCAGGCTCCGCCGTCCCAGGGGCCGCCCCCGGGACCGGACGCCGCCGCTCCGGAAACCGTGGAACGGCCGGCGAAGGGACGTCCTCCCCGCAATGGCGGCAACGGCGGCGGGGGTGGGGGCGGGGGCGGTGAGAGAGGCGAAGGACGCCCCGGTGGAAACGAGCCGGGGGGTGGCGGACGAGGTCCCCGCGGTCCCGGCCGCGATCGATCCCGGCAGGAACGTCGTCGCCCCGAAGAGGGCAAACCGGGGACTGAAGATCGCCCGCCGGCATCGCCCGCCGAGGGTGAGGGTCCGGTCGCCGGCGATCGAGTACCGGAAGCGGCGCCGCCCACAGCATCTGTGGCCCCGGCGACTCCTCCGACGCCGTCGGCGCCTCCCGTCGCTCCTCCGCCTTCGAGGGAAGACGACTTCGGAGCAGGGCTCGATTCGGCGGATTCCTGAGCGGAGCGCCCGCGTGGCTCGATTGGCGTGGCCCGGGTACGGCATCTGCGAAGTGGCTGCCTGACCTTGGACCCCGTCCGTCAGGAGCCGACCGATGCCTGCGCCGCCCATTTCCTCCCGCCGTGATTTCCTGGGGGCCGCTGGCGCGTGGGGGGCCAGCATGATGGCGGGTCTCGCATCCGCCGATTCGGTCCCCCTGGCCCCGCCGGACAAACAGCCGGTCGACGTCGCCATCCCGGAGAAACCGGAGAAGACCGTCGGCTGGGCGATCGTCGGACTGGGGAAACTGGCCCTGGAAGAGATCCTTCCCGCATTCGGACGGAGCCGGCTGTCGCGCGTCACCGCCCTCGTCAGCGGGCATCCGGACAAGGCGAAGAAGGTGGCCGACGTCTACGGAGTCCCTGAGTCAGGGATCTACAACTACGAGACCTACGACCGGCTGGCCGACAACCCCGACGTCGACGCGATCTACATCGTCCTCCCGAACAGCATGCATGCGGAGTACACGATCCGCGGCTTCCAGGCGAAGAAGCACGTCCTGTGCGAGAAGCCGATGGCGGCCAATGTCGCCGAGTGCGAGGCGATGATCGCCGCCGGGCGGGAGGCGGAGCGCAAACTCATGATCGCCTATCGGCTCCGGTACGAGCCGTTCAATAAGAAGGTGATCGAGCTGTGCCGCAGTGAAGAGCTGGGGCCGATCCAGTCGTTCTCCGCCAGCAACTGCCAGGTGGTCGAGGCGCCCAACATTCGCCTCAGTGGGGAACTCGCCGGAGGGCCGCTGGGGGATATCGGCGTCTACTGCCTCAACGCCGCCCGCTATTGCCTGGATGCGGAACCGATCGAGGTCTCGGCCTTCGCGCACCAGCCCGAAACCGATCCGCGGTTCCGCGAGGTTCCGGCGGCGGTGTCGTTTGCGATGAAGTTTCCAGGCGGCGTGCTGGCGACCTGCGATTGCAGCTTCAACGCGAGCGAAAGCCGTCGCTACCGGGTCCAGTGCCAGAAGGGCTTCATCGACCTCGAGAATGCTTTCAGCTACGAGGGACAGATCCTGACCGTCGCCTCAGATAAGCGCCGTGCCCAGCTCCAGATCGCGCCGGTCGATCACTTCGCAGCCGAAATGGACCACTTCTCCGAATGCATCCTGGGCGGAAACGAGCCGCGGACGCCTGGCGAAGAGGGGCTCAAGGACATGAAGGTCATGGCCGCGATCGAGACGGCAGCCAAGTCAGGACGGGTGGAACGCGTCTGCTCGTAGAGCGGCTCGAAAAGGTCGGTGAACATTCCGCTGCGATGGCGGTTCGGTCGGGACGATTCGTTCCCCTGAGACTGCCGGCATGTCGAACCGCCGTCTGCTTATAGTGCTGACAGGCGTTGAACTGCTGCTGATCGGCCCGGCGTTCTGGTGTGCTGGGTGCCGGGGGGCTTCTTCGTCGGGCCGGTCCTGATCCCGGTACTGCTCCCGAGCGTGTTTGTCGCTTCGCTGATCGTGGGAGTGCTGTGCGGCCTGCGACCGGATCGATAGCACGGCCAGCGGGCTCAATTCGCCGACGGAGCCATGAGCGGGACGAATCGAATCGCGCGGCGGTCCCGAACCACCTTGGCCGACAGTTCCCGGGCGACGGCGTCGATCAAGGCCTCGACCGTCGTGTTCTGCATCGACAGGGCGAGCATCTTCCCGTCCAGCGCGTTCTCCGCATCCAGGGCCGACCAGTCGAGCGGGACCGCGGCAATCTCCTGCAGCTCGTAGAGCACATCTTCCGCCGGCACGGGCGTCGGGACCCGGTACTCCCGGAGCCGCTGCGCCAGGGCCCGCTCGAAGTCGATCATCGGGACTTCCGGGGCGAGCTGCGGCAGGATCGGAGGATCGGCCGGGAGTCCGGCATTCGGCATCCCGGGAGCCGGAGCCGAAGGCGTTCCGGGACCGACCGCCGCCATCGCGGGAGGGGAGGTTGAGGAAGGGACAACGGGCGCCGGCGCATCGAGCGGGTCACCGGGGCTCATCGGGTCGAGCGTCTGGCCGTCCGCCATCGCGGCGTAGCGGCGGAAGACCACGGGGGCCGTCGCCGACGACAGAAACTTCACGCTGCCGTCGGCCAGCAGGACGTGCATCCCCTCCGGCTCGCCGGTCCCGAAACCGTCGGGTCCGCGGACGTACGGCTCGGCCGTCAGGGGGCGGATCGAGTGCTGGCCGTCCGCCCAGGAGTGCAGGTGGTCTTCGCGGCCGAGGACCAGGAACGTGTTCGACAGTCCATCACGCACGTCCTCTTCGGTCGTCCGCCGGTCCCAGCCGAAGATCCCCGCCCGCGGATGCGTCTTGGGAAGCGCGGCTCCGTCGGCGCCGACGCCGGCGACACCAACGAAGTGTCCGGCCGGATATCCGTCCGGTCCGGCGGCGGCGAGGCCGGAAATCTGGAAGGGAGGAAGCCGCCGGCGGACGAAGCGGTCGTTCTCCGGCGCGTTCCAGGGCAGCGTGAGTGAAGGCGGGGGGGTGCCATCGGCGACCGACTGCCGGGCAATCCGGGCCAGCCAGCTCAGCCGGTTCTCCTGCGTCACGTCTTCGAGCCCTTCCGTCGCCAGCGGAAACGCCCCTTCGCCATCGAAGGCGTCGGTCAGCCATTCCCCCAGCAGCCGCATCCGCTTGGCCGGCTCGGGTTCGTTGGGATCGGGAGCGGGGGCGGGGGCGGCCGCGACGCCATCCTGGGGAGCCGCGGGATCGGAGGCCGGGGGGCGGGGGACCTCCGCCTGAGTCCCCGCGGGCTGTTCACGGAGGACGAAGACCAGGAGGCCGAGGCACATCAGGATCGTGGCGCCGACCACGATCCGGATCGGCCAGCGGCCGGAGCTGACCGCCCGCGGTCGGGGAGCCGGCTTGGCCGCCAGCGCCAGGATCCCTCCGTCGTCCGCTTCCTTCAGGAGGAGCGGCTGGCCGCACTCCGGGCAGGCCATCTCGCGTCCCACGTTCTTCCGGTCGCGGGCCCGCAGGCGGGCCTGGCAGTGGGGACAATCGAACTGAAAGGCCGACGGCATACGCAAACAGGGGGACGGCGGGGCGCGAAACTCGGAAGCCGCACCGTGGAGTGACAGGACGGCGGGGGCCGAAGCCCGCTAACCCATTGTCGGGGAAGAGGTCGGTAGAGGGGAAGCCGACCTGAGGCCGAGGTGCCGATATCCGTCCGGCGTCACGATCCGGCCGCGGGGAGTCCGCTGGATCAGGCCGGCCCGCAGCAGGAACGGCTCGACGTCATCTTCGAGCGTGTCGGGCGGGATGCTGATGCTGTGGGCGATGGCGTTGAGCCCCGCCGGGCCGCCGTTGAAGACCCGGATCACCGTCTCCAGGTAGCGGCGGTCCTGCCGCTCGAGTCCCAGGGCGTCGATCTCCAGCATCTCGAGCGCGTCGGCGGCGATCTCGGTCGTGATCGTCCCCTCGGCGTGGCGGAGCGTCGCGAAGTCCCGGGTCCGGAGGAGGATGTTGTTCGCCTTCCGCGGGGTCCCCTGGCTGCGGCGGGCGACCTCCTGGGCCGCCTCCGCGGTGATGGAGCTCCGCAGCTTCTTGGCGTTCTTCTGGACGATCTCGACGAGGTCCGGGTTCTCGTAGTAGTCGAGATGCTCCCGGTACACGAACCGGTCTCGCATGGGGGCGGTCAGCATCCCGGCCCGGGTCGTCGCCCCGATGACCGTGAACGGCTTGAGCTGCATGTTGATCGTGCGGGCGTTCAGTCCTTCGCCGAGCGCGATGTCGACGCGGAAGTCTTCCATCGCCGGATACAGAAACTCCTCGACTGCAGCAGGCAGGCGGTGGATCTCATCGATGAAGAGGACCGACCGTTCCGAGGCGTTCGTCAGGTAGGGGAGCAGGTCCTTGGGGGCGGCGAGCGCCGGGCCGGCCGCGATCTGGCACTCGACGCCGAGTTCGCGGGGGATGACGGTTGCCAGCGTGGTCTTGCCGATTCCCGGCGGGCCGTCGAGCAGCAGGTGGCCGAGGGTGTCGCCCCGTTTGAGCGTCGCCTCGAGCATGATCCGGACGCGGTCGACGACTTTCTTCTGGCCGACCACCTGGTCGAGCCGCTGGGGACGGAGCGCTTCGTCGAACCGGTCGTCGTTGGGATCGAAGGGGGCCGCGGCGGGGAGCGAAGCCAGGTCCAGGGAGGGCCGCTCGGCTCTCTCCTCCTCGCGCTGCTCGTCATCTCCCCGAAAAACCTTCTCGCGCGGCATCGCCGTCACTCCGTTCCGGTCCCTGGATCGCGGGCAAAGCGGGCGATCGCGCGACTCCTTTATTCACTCCCAGTTCCGCTAAGATACCGGTCCCTTTTCCGGTCGTCGAGCGCGGGTGTCGGTCCGCGGCCGGTCGGGAGCATTCGAGAGCCTGGCTTCAGAACGGGAGCGGCCTCTCGCGGCCTGATCGGCGGAGTCGTTTGTGCGGAAGGTTCTGGTCACCGGCGCGGCAGGATTCATCGGCTTCCACGTCGCTCGGGCGTTCCTGCGGCGCGGCGAAGAGGTGATCGGGCTCGACAACCTCAATCCGTACTACTCCGTCGACCTCAAGCGGGACCGGGTCCGTCTCCTGGAGGACCAGCAGCGCTCGGCGGGGCAGGGCCGTTTCGAGTTCGTCCCGCTCGACCTGGCCGATCAGCCGGGGATGACCCGCCTGTTTGACGAGCGGCGCTTCGACTGCGTGGTGAACCTCGCCGCGCAGGCCGGGGTGCGGTATTCGCTCGAGAATCCGCAGGCCTACACGTCCAGCAACGTCACCGGGTTTACGAACATCCTGGAGGGGTGTCGACGGACCGAGGTCGGCCATCTGGTGTATGCCTCGTCGAGCTCCGTTTATGGCGCGAACACGCGGATGCCGTTCTCAGTCGGAGACACGGTCGACCATCCGCTGAGCCTCTATGCGGCGACCAAGAAGGCCAACGAGCTGATGGCTCACGCCTACAGCCACCTGTTTCGGCTGCCGACGACGGGGCTGCGGTTCTTTACGGTCTATGGGCCGTGGGGCCGTCCGGACATGGCGATGTGGCTCTTCACCAGGGCGATCCTGGCGGGAGAGCCGATCCAGGTCTTCAACGGGGGCCAGATGCGGCGGGACTTTACCTACGTGGACGACATCGTTGAGGCGATTGTCCGAGTGACGGATCGGATCCCGCAGCCTGATCCGGAGTGGTCTGGCGCCGATCCCGATCCGGCGACGAGTTCCGCGCCGTACCGGCTTTACAACATCGGGAACAATCGTCCTGTCGAGCTGGGGTACGTGATCGAGACGCTGGAAGCGTGTCTGGGTCGGAAGGCGATTCGGAACCTGTTGCCGATGCAGGCGGGGGATGTTCCGGAGACGTGTGCGGATGTGGATGATCTGATGCGGGATGTCGGGTTTCGTCCGGACACGCCGATTGAGGTGGGCATCGCGCGGTTTGTGGAGTGGTATCGCGAGTACCACAAAGTCTGAGTCTCGGATCGCACCCCATCACCGGGTCCAGGGGCACCCTGGTGGGGAGTGCAGAGGGGCCTGTGTTGTTTTTCCGGCCCTTTGCCCGCCGGAGGCCTGGCCGTCGAGGGATGTCTGAAGGAAAGCGTGTCCAAGCGCGGACAATGTGTCGGATGCCCCCTCACCTAAGACGCGGGGAGCGCGAAGCGAGCGGGGAGTCCTCAACGCCGGTCCCACTAAGCGGACGTCCGTTACTTACAGCGGTTCCTCATGGAAGCGCCTCCGGCGGCAAGGGGGTGAGACCCCCTTGACCCCAGGCTGCCGTCGCACGTTGGGTTTGAGGTGTCATGGCCGTGCCGGCAAGAACGTCCCTTTGCGGCGACATCAGGGAGTCGGCGGGGAGTTCGATACCGACGGGGGCCCCGCCTCGGCGTCCGCCGCATTCGTCGAAACATTGAGCGCCACAATCCGCAGGTCGTCGAGAAACACATCCCCAAGACCGCGGAGCTCGAACCGCAACGCAAACTCACCCGACGCAGGTGCCACACTCACCAGCTCGAACGTCTCCCACTGACCGGACGACGTCGGGCTCCGGAACCGCAACGACCGCGACGGCCCGTCGATCGTGTTGTAAATCACCAGCCCCTCGCTCGTCGGATCGAGCGACTGCGGCACTCGGATCCGCCCGCTGACATGAAGAATCTGCCCCTCCCGGACAGGAAGGATCGGACTCTGGACCTGGACCAGCGGGCCCTGGATCGGCAGGAACGATGTCCGTTCCCCCGCCTTTCCCGTCGCGGCTCCCGTGGCGGCCGCCAGCCGTAGACAGGAACGTCCCTCCGGCCCACCCGCCCGCATCTCGACGGCGGTCCGGACAGTCTCGTTGGCATCGGCCTCGTTCAGCGTCCAGCCGTCGCTCGCCATCTGCTGCAGCGACGTGAAACGGCCGCTCCGCAGGAGGTTCACACTCTGGCCGGCACCGGCTCCTAACTTCTCCAGCATCTTCCAGTGCTGCGGCAACGTCTGGAACGCGACCGTGTAAGGGTAGGAGACCGGCGTCGCGAAGCGGCGGACCGCGTTCTCCCAGTGCCGCCGCTGAACGACCCGCGTCAGCGCCATGGCGAACCGGGCATTCTCCTCGACACTCTTGAAACTCCCCCGCTCGAAATCGGCGCGGGCGGCGGCGACGTATCGGTCAGCCTTGGCCAGGATGTCGGCGGCATCCATGACCGCGGGAGCTTCGAACTCGATCTGCCGGTGGACGTCATGGACCCGGCGGATCTTGTGCTCCGCCAGCTCGACCCAGCTCCGGGCCGCCCTCTCGCGAACCTGGCTGATCTGCCGGGCGACCGCGTCCCGGACCGCCTGCTCGTGCGTGATCAGCACGTAGGCGAACTGCTCCACCTGCTTGAGCGTGATCTCCGTCCCGCCGGGAACTTGCTTGAGCGATTTGACCGTCTCCATCCCCGTGGCAGTGACGGTCCAGGCCTGCAGGACGTCCCGCTTGACGAACAGGTGAAGGTCGTCGACCACCATCCCCCCCGGCTGGTACTGCGCACGGTTCTCCAGCCAGTTGATGATGACCAGCATCCCGAACTCGCTGTCGAGGACCGTCGCCCGGAGCTCGTTCTCCAGCCGCGCGGCCCGCTCGCTGGGGGCCTTGCGGTTGGCGTTGTCCCAGCGGGTGCTGACCACCGAGGAGAGGCTCGTCCCGCCTCCCTGGGCCAGGTCCTGGCCGAACTGGACGGGAGACGTGCTGACCACCTTGCCGGTCGCCAGCCACGGCTCCAGCAGTCGGACCTGGAGGTTCATCAGGTTGACGGCGTGACGCGTCTCCTCGCTGAGGGGGTTGCGGTTCCAGTATCCGATCCCTTTGTAGCCCGCCGACAGGGCGGCGTTGGCCAGGAGGAACACCTGCTCGGGCTCGATGCGGGGGCCGTCCGTCGGATCGTGGAGCAGGCCGTCCGCCGGTTCGAGGGGGACAAGAGTGAACATGCCGCGGCCGGGGAGTCCCATCCGCTGCTTGCGGTCGAGGTGCTCGACGTATTCGAGCGGCGCGGTCGTGGTCCCGAGGATGAAGCGGCTCGAACCGAGCAGCGACAGGTGCCGGTGAAAGTCCCGCTCCCGGCCCGCCACGTCCGCCAGGATCGGGCGGGGATGTTTGTGGTCCGCGTCCCGCAACTGCTCGATCCATGTCTCCACGTCGAGATAGGCCGACGCGGGGATATTGACGTCGAGCATCCAGAAGTCGATCGGGGCCGACGCTCCGGTGAACGGCGGCAGCGCTTCGCCCCGCTCACTGTTGACCGGGCGGGGGGGAGTGGCGGTGACGCCGATTCCCCGAGCGGCAAACTCCTTCAGCAGGGCCTCGTCGTCCCAGTTCTGGACCCAGGCGGTGTTCGCTCCGGTCGCCAGGAACTCGTCGATCGATTCGTGGTGATAGGGGAGGATCAGCGGGATGAACGGGCGGCCGTTCTTGGTGATCCGGTTGTCCCCCATCGCGATCCGGGAGAACTTGGCTTCCGGCTCGGCCGGAATCTCCTTCTGCGACGTCGTCGGGGGGACCGCGATCGGGCCGACGATCAGGTCGTCGACGAGCAGGTCCGTCCGTCCGGCGCCGAGCCGCGCCTTGAGGACGACCGCCTCGACGTAGACGTCCCGTGTGTCGAGGTCGGCCTGGTTCCGCAGTTGCGGAAGAAGGAGGTGCCGCAGCCGCTGCATGAGCTGCTGGAAGGAGCGATCGTCAGGACGGCACTCCAGGCGTTTCCAGAGCTCCGTCGTCTCTTCGTACCGGCTGGCCGGTCCACCCGCCATGTCCGCCGTCAGCGGCGCTCCTGTCCGGGGATCGATCTGATGCGGGAACCTCAGCCGGACGTGGAGCGACAGGTTGGGCTGCGAGCAGCGGGCCCACAGGCTCACCTTCGTTTCGTCGAGCCGCAGGGTCGGGTCAACCTCGGTCAGGAACTCGATCTCGGTGCCGGGAGCGGGGGACTCGATGCGGACGAACTCGGGGCTTTTCCCTTCGCGGGCGTACTCCGGGCCGGGAAGGCTCTGACGGACGTCCGTCGGTTGCGGCCCGCCGGGGCTAATGCTGATGCGGCCGACCGGATCCGGTCCGTCGTAAGACTGTCGATAGTCGCCGGAAAGGGCCGGACGGGGGGCCAGCATGGCCAACAGCGCGCAGACCGCTAGCGCCGCCTGCCAGAATGCCTGCGGCGTGAGCCTGAGACGTCGGAAAATTCCGCCTCTCACGCGGTCCTGGTCCTCCCTGATACCGATCTCGGGCGGCGCATCCTGAGCCACCCGGGCGGGGCCAGTCTCAACAATCGAAACAATCGTCGCAATCCCACCTTGCGATGGAGGATTTGTCAGATTCCCTGCCTGCCGGTCCTTGCTCGTGCGAGGATCGTTCTGCGCCGGGGGCACCGACGATCTGCCGCCTCTAAGTGTTTTCTTAACAGAATGTTGCGCTGGGGCGGGGCCTTCAGCCCGCCGGCGGGCTCAGAGGGCGTCGATCGCTCCGACGCCGCGAGCTTGAGGAAATCACCGGATTTTCCGCGCGCTCCGACATGTTGCATTTGGTCAACATCGTGGGAACACTTGAGAATTGTTTCCGTTGGTCCCTTTCCTTTCCGTCGTTGCCAGCGGGTCGGACCATGAATCCTCGCCCACGTTTTCCGGACCTTCTCGACGATGATGTTCCCCGGGAACTCATCGAGTTGGGGAAGCGCATTGCGACGCTGCCGGAGGAGTTGTACGCCGGGTTCAACGAGCCGTTCGTTCAGACCGTTGAGGCGACGCGGCGGCGGAAGCGGGTGCTGAGTCTGGTGCAGGAGACGTTGTCGCAGTTGCGGCTGGACGTGAAGTACCTGCTGTTCGACCTGGAAGTGACCCGCCGTGAGCGGGACGAGCTCCGTCGTCAGGTGGATGAAATGCAGGCGGGCGACGCCGGGTTCTGAGAGAGAGTCGGCACGTCGTTGCCGGCACAGCGCTGTCAGCTCAAACCCAACGTGCGACGGCAGCTGGGGTCAAGGGGGTCACCCCTTGCCGCCGGAGGCGCTTCCATGAGGAACCGTGGGACACAACGGACGTCCCCTTTGTACTCCACGCGGGTTGGTGTGGGGGCATCCGGCACGTTGTCCGCGCTTGGACAAGTGATCCTTCAGACATCTCTCGACGGCCAGGCCTCCGGCGGGCAGGGGGTGGCCCCTGCACGCCACCAGGGCCAGCCCTGGACCCGGCTCTGACGGCGCGTGGGTTGTGCTCTGAGCGTGTCGCCGTGGCACCGTATCAAGACGGCACCCCGCAACCTCATTGCCTGACGCTGACTACTCGACCGTCACACTCTTGGCGAGGTTCCGCGGACGGTCCACATTGCAGCCCCGCAGCAGAGCAATGTGGTACGCCAGCAGCTGCAGCGGAATCGCCGTAACGATCGGCTGAAGATAATCCTCGACCGGCGGGACGAAGATCACGTCGTCGACGAGCTCCGCGATCCGGTCGTCCCCTTCGCAGGCGATCGCAATCACCGGACCCCTGCGGGCCTTCACTTCTTCGATGTTGCTGATGACCTTGGGGTAGATGTTCGAGTGCGGGACGACAAACACGCTCGGCGTGTTCTCGTCGATCAGGGCAATCGGCCCATGCTTCATCTCCGCCGCGGGATACCCTTCAGCGTGGATGTAGCTGATTTCCTTGAGCTTCAGGGCCCCTTCGAGAGCGACCGGGAAGTTGTAGAGCCGGCCCAGGTAAAGGAAATTCTCCATGTGGGCGTACCGCTCGGCGATGTCCTTCACGGCATCGTGGCAGCGGAGCGTCTCGGCGACCTTTTCGGGCATCTCCCGCAACCGGGAGATCATCCGCTGGCCCGCCTGATACGAAAGGTTCCGCATCCGGCCGAAGAACAGCGCCAGGAGCGAGAGAGTCGCGACCTGCGAGGTAAAGGCCTTCGTCGAGGCGACGCCGATCTCGGGACCGGCGTGCAGATAGACCCCGCCGGCCGCCTCGCGGGCGATCGTCGAGCCGACCACGTTGCAGATCGCCAGCGTCGGAAGTCCCTTCCGCTTGCACTCCCGCATCGCGGCGAGCGTGTCGGCGGTCTCACCGCTCTGCGTGATGGCAAAGACCATCGTCCGGTCGGAGAGCGGCGGATTCCGGTAACGGAGCTCGCTGGCGTACTCGACTTCGACGGGAACGCGGGCGAACTCTTCGATCAGGTACTCGCCGACGAGCCCGGCGTGCCAGCTCGTCCCGCAGGCGGTGAGGACGATCCGGTCGATCCGGCGGAGTTCCTGGGCCGAGAGGTTGAGACCGCCGAACTTGGCGGTCGCCTCGTCGTCGTCGAGACGGCCGCGGAGGGCGTTCTCAAGGGTCTGCGGCTGCTCGTAGATCTCCTTGAGCATGTAGTGGGCGTAACCGTTCAGGTCCGTGTCCGCCGCCACCTGATTGAGCGTCTGAACCGAAGGGGCCACCGCACCCGTGTCGCGATGGACGATCTCGATGTTGTCCGCCGTGACGACCGCCAGCTCGTTGTCCGACAGGTAAACGACTTCATCCGTGTAGCCGACGAGCGGGCTGGCGTCGCTGGCGATGAAGTTCTCACCCTTCCCGACGCCGAGCACGAGCGGGGAGCCGTTGCGGGCGACGACGATCATGTCCGGATGGTCGCGGAACAGGATCGCCAGTCCGTAGGTCCCCTTGAGCTTCTTGAGCGTCAGCTCGACCGCCTTCACGCAGGTCTTGGTGTCGGCTGCGTCGTCCCCCAGCTTGATCTGTTCGCTGAGGTGATGGGCCACCAGATGCGCGACCGCTTCGGTGTCGGTGGCGGTCCGGAAGACGTAGCCGAGCGACTGGAGCTGGGCCCGCAGGAGGGTGTAGTTCTCGATGACCCCGTTGTGGACAAGGACGACTTCACCGTCGCCGCCGATGTGGGGGTGGGAGTTCGTATCGCACGGCTCCCCGTGGGTCGCCCAGCGGGTGTGGCCGATCCCGGTGGTTCCCTGGACAGGCTGCTGCTTCACGAGCGCGGCGAGCTGGTCGACCTTCCCGACCTTTTTCCGGATGCTGATCCCGTTCTTCTCCCGAACGGCGATTCCGGCGCTGTCATAGCCGCGGTATTCCAGTCGATAGAGGCCTTCGACCAGATAGCGTTTGACGTCTTTACGTCCGACGTAACCAACGATACCGCACATGGTTCAGTCCAATCGTCCCGGAGTCCACCGCACAGGCCGCACCCCTGGCGCAGAGACGCCCGGCAGGCTCGGTGGGGATATCACGTTTCCGAGAGTTGGGTCAACGTGAGATCTCCGGAGGAATTCTAGGTTGCCCGCTGATGCCGGATGGCATCACGCGGGGGGATGCGAGATTACCGCATCGGTCGCCGGAAGCCGACCGGGCAACGTGGGAAATCTGGGCTGGCAGCAGTCTTTTCACATCTCCTGTCCTCGGAGCGTGAATCGGTTCAATGACGTTCGCGTGTCGCGGGGGCGTTTTGCCGCGTTCCGCATCAGACACGGCCGATCGTTGCCACGCCTCAACCCGATCCGTACGTTGGCCACGGGAGAGCGATGCTTCGGTTCTCGCCGTTCGGTCGATTCGATCGGAAGGCCGCTCCTGGGCACCCCAGGAGCGAAGGTGGTGCTGGCAGAACGTCGCGTGAGCGATTGTCCGCGGCTGCGGACCGTAGCTCACGCCGGACAAGACTGGCGAAGCATCGCCTCTCCCGTTTGTTTCTCGCGAGATGCCTGTCCTCCCCGTGCCGGGGAGGGACGAGTGAGGCGCTTCGCCGCGACGGAACCGGATGTCCGCCCGGATGCGATGTGCGATGAGGGCCACGACGTTGGACGAACCCGAGTTCCGCGAGCGAGTCGTCCTCGACGCCCTGGCCCGCACACTTCTGCCGCTGGCGGATGACGTCTCGGTGGCCGTCCGGGCGGCGCGGCAGCTTCTGGGCTGGAAGCCGGAGCGATGGTTCCGGACCCTGGTCGCGAACGTCCTGGCCTGGCCGGAGATGCGGGCCGGTCAGATGACGGCCGGTGAACTGGCCGCGAGGCTGAGCGGCATCCCTTCCCTGATGGAAGCCCTCGACGAGGGAAAGGGGGTCGTCCTCGATCTTTCGGCGATCCCGCGTCCCCGGATGCGCCGCAGCCCGGTCGCCGGCATGGGCCCCATCGTCCGGCTGGAGACGGTGGGGGACTGCCTGGACTGGCTCGGTCTGGGCCTCAATGAACTCGACTGGCTGACCGATCCGAAGGGGTGGCTTCCCGCCGCCGGCCAGTCCCGGCTGGCCCACTATCACTGCCAGTGGATCCCCAAGCCGGCCGGCGGCGTCCGGCTGATCGAGGCTCCCAAGCGGCGACTCAAGGCGATTCAGCGAAAGATTCATGAGGAGATCCTGCGTCACGTCCCTCCGCACGAGGCGGCCCATGCTTACCGCCCCGGCCGGTCGATGGTCACGGCCCTGACCCCGCACACCGGGCAGGAGACGGTCTGGCACCTCGACCTGACGAGCTTCTTCTGGTCGATCGGCTCGGGACGCGTGCGGCGGTTCTTCCGGCGGATCGGATACCCGGAAGGAGTCGCCGGAGTCCTGACCGGACTCTGCACCAGCCGCGTCGCCCCCGGACTGCTGGAACCGGCTCCCCTGTCGGAGCGGGAGAAGCAGCAGCTCCTGGCGCGGCATCTTCCGCAAGGGGCTCCGACCTCGCCGGCCCTCTCGAACCTGTGCGCCTTCCGGCTCGACTGCCGGCTCTCCGCCCTTTCGGCCCGCTACGACGTCCGCTACACGCGATACGCCGATGATCTCGTCTTCTCCTGCGGACCGAAGCTGCGAAGACGCCTCCCGGGCTTCCGCAACACGGTCCTGGCGATCCTGATCGACGAGGGCTTTCAGATCCGCCGCCGCAAGACCCGCGTCCTGCGCCGCGGCCAACGGCAGCAGGTGGGGGGACTGATCCTCAACGAGACGCTCAACGTCCCGCGGTCCGAGTACGACACGCTCCGGGCCATCCTGCACGATTGCGGGCGGAACGGCCCGGTCGTCGCGAACCGTGACCAACACCCGAGTTTTCGCGAGCACCTCCAGGGACGGGTCGCCTGGATCGCCCATGTCTCTCCCGGACGGGGCCGCAAGCTGAAGGAGATGTTCGAGCGGATCGACTGGTCCGGGTCCGAAGAGCCAACCGGCGCCGGGTGACTTCCTTTACAGATGAAGCCGCGGTTCGGCGCCGCCAAGGGAAAAGAGATCGCCGCCGAGGCTTCCACCGCTACACTCACGCGAGGACTCTTCCTGCGCTCGGAGGCTGTCGTGGCGGAAGACGTGTTGGAACGGCAGGGCTGGAACACCGCAGCGATCCTGTGGGCCCTGCTCGTCTGGGGAACCCCGGCCGCGCGAAGCGGATACGACGCGATCCCGGACCGCGTGCAGGTCCTGCCGGTGGCGTTCGTGCCGAAGGACCAGTCGCCCCCCGATCCGGCCGAGACCAAGCTCTTCGGGGAACATCTCCAGATCGCCCGTGCGCGATATCGGGAAATGCTTCACGGTGACACGTTCGACTTCGCGCCCGAGCGGCGCCTCAAGGTCGTTCGCGGCCGGCACGATCTCGACCACTACCGTCGCGCCCGGGAACGGGGAGCCCCCGATATGGTCGCGGAGCTGCTCGACGAGCTGGAGCTGACGCGGTTCTCGAACCCGTATGTCTTCTGCATCCTGGTCATGAACGCGGAGGACAGCTTTCCCGAAGGGGGAGGCCGGCCAATCAACGGGGGAGCGAACCTGGGGGGCGGGATGCTCTACATCGCCTCCTTCGAACTGAAGCGCAACGAGCACTTCCAGAGCACGCTGCAGCATGAGCTCGGGCACAGCTTCGGACTGCCGCATGTCGACGTCTATGGCTACCCGATCCAGGGGACCGACTCGATCATGTCCTACAACCCGGCGCATCACAGCCAGGGGCTGCAACCGAGCCCGACGCCGGGAACCCTCATCGCGGAGGACCGTCGCGCCCTGGCGCTGAACGACCGCGTCTTCGCCAAGACGACCTTCCGCCCCCTCCGCGACATCCCCGTCGGCGGCGCGATCTCGCCGCGGATCGTACCGCTCGGCCCGATGACGCTGCCGGGGCATCCCGACTTCTATCCGGTCGTCACGACCGACGCCGGCGAAGAGCTGGGGAGCCGGGCGGTGAACGTCATTCAGGGAGAGATCAAGCCGAGCGCCGGCCCCGGCATCACCTACGACCCCGGCAACATGTGGCACTCCCGGCCGCTCCCCGGCGGAAAGGCGGTGCTGGAGATCGAGTTCCCGTTCGCCGTTTCCGCCGACGAGCTGGTGATCCACTCCCAGCACAGCGGGATCGACCATGAGGTCTCGGCGATGAAGCTGGAGCGTCTCGATGGGTCGGGCTCCGCCGCGGCGCTCGCGGACCAGCGGGTCGGCTCGATCGAGGAGGCGGTCTCCTTCGAACCGACCGAAAGCCGCCGGTGGCGCCTCACGCTCCGGACCGGCAAGACCCCGTTCCTCGTCCTGCGGGGCCTCGACTTCCGCCGCAAAGGGAAACCGGTCGTTCCCCGGCTGATCCCCTCTCTCGTGGACGCGGAGTCGCGAAAGTGACGCGACGGGGCTCGCTCGGCCAATCAGGTGCGGAGCGGCACCGCGGCCGGCGGGAAGTCCATCGCGAACGTTCGGATTTGCAAACCGGCCGCGGTTCGGGAACAGTGGTCGTGCGGCAGTGCCCTTCCTTGGCTCGGGATGGCGAGGCGTGGCGATGATTGTCATTTATCGCAGATGGGGTCTGGCGTTTGCCCTCGCGGGAGCCTTGGTCGGCTTCCTGCTGCTGCTGGCGACTTACAGTTTCAGCATCCCGCTGCTGGCGATCGCGGCGCTGTGGATCGCCTACGGACGGGCCGGCGTCGACCCGGAGACGGGGGAACCGATCCCTTCAAACAGCGTGTTCTTCATCCCGCTCTGGGTCTGGGGCAGTGTCCTCCTTGTTCCCGCGGTTCCGATCGCCGCCTTCGAGGTGACGGTCGGGCGACCGCTGGCGATGGTCGCGGCGGCGGAGCGACGGCGCGAGCTGGCCGAACTCTCTCCGGCGGAGCTCCCCGCCCCGACTCCCGCTCCCGAGGAACGCCCCACCACCACCATCGACCAGGACGGGCCTCCCCCGGGTCTCGGAAGCGTGGCCGGAACCACGCCCCCGCCGGATCGCCCTCCTCCGCGGCCTGTTCCGATGGGCAGGACGATGACGCTCGAGGAGGCGCAGAGGGAGCTCGCCAAGCAGCACGAGGCGGCTCGGAAGGCCTTCCAGGACGCGCATCCCGAGCCGCCCCCTCCCGGACAGGCGGTGACGGAGACCCGGATGCTGAAGCCGGGACAGAAGCTGCTGGGGAAGAACGGTTACCACTGGGCCTGCGCGCGGGTGCTCGCGGTCGCCGATCCTGGCACGCTCGTGATCCACTGGGTCGATCAGGCGACTGCCTTTGACGAACGGCTGAAGCTCGATCAGGTCCGGATCAACGGAGAGAAGGACCTCGACGGCCCCTTTGGTCTCAAAGAGAAGGACGAGCGGGACCTGGTTCACGTCCGGAAGCCCGATCGCGGAGCGGCGACCGAGCCGGGGATGCGGTTCCTGTGCGACAACGACGGGCTGTGGCTGCCGGTGGAGGTTGTCCGCAAGGTCGCTCCCGAGAGCATCCAGGTCCGCTGGATGAGCTTCGACCGCCGCTTCGACGAGACGGTCCCCGCCAGCCGGCTGCGGCTGCCGATCGCGGAGCCGCCGTTCGGAATCCACCGGGCCCCGCCCCCCGGTGAGCCGGTCACGTTGCTGACCGACCTGCAGAAAGACGGCCCGATCCTGCACCGCTTCGGATTCGAGTGGATGGAGGTCCGGGTGGCCGAAGCGGTCGGAATCGACCATGTGCAGTTCTTCGATCCGCGGTATCCGGACCAGCTCCGGAAAGTGAAACGGTCCGAACTCCGCGTGCAGACGCGCGAGTGAGCCGCCGGGGAGGGGAGCTCACCCGTCAGTCGGCCGTTGGCCCGCTGCGGTGAGCCGCCAGGTAGCGATCGAGTTCCCCGGAGAGTCCGTCGCTGGAGATCCAGAAGGGGAGGGCCGGGTTCTGGCGGATGCGGATCACCGTGCGCCCGGTCGCCACCCGTCCCAGTTCGAGGACCGTCTCAGCGTCGGAAGGCTCCTCGAGGCCGATCCGGATCGTGGCGATCGACTCGGCACTCGCGTGGGCCGTGAGGCCGGCGAAGTTGTCCCGCTCGGCTCGATTGATCGCCTGGAGCAGCACCTGGCCGTGCGGATCGGCGTGAGAGTCGGGAATGCGGTAGAAGGCACTGGTCCAGGAGGGAAAGGTCTGCGCGGCGACGAGGCGAAGGAGCTCCGCCGAGGAGAGCTTCGGCAACTCGCGGCTTTCTCCGGCCAGAGCCGATTCATAGTCTGCCGCGGTAAAGGCGCGGAAATCGTGCGCTGCGAACCGGCCATTGGGCCATATGGGATCCGCCGCGTCGATCCAGAGAATGATCTCATCGAGACGTCGCACGGCGATATCCCGCGCGCCGCAGTGACGGCAGTAGTCGCACTGAGACAGTGTGAGGCGGTTAGAGGCCGCGTCGAACGGTTCGGCGTCTTCCGAAACGAGTTCGCCGTCGATCCAGAGCTTCCAGAGATGTCCCTGGAACCGGATGTCCTCGAAATAGACATCACGGGCTTCGAACTGAAGCGAACTGGTCGGCTCCGACACGGCGCGGGTTCTCGGCTGAGGACTACGAGAGGTCGCGGATGATCTCCTCGGCGCTGGCGAGCTGCTTCTGGAGGCCGGCGAGGGTCTCCTTGATGCCATCGACGATGTGGGCCGGGGCCTTGCTGACGAAGCTCTCGTTGTTCAGCTTCGCTTCGCTGCCGGCGATCAGCTTGCGGAGTTTTTCGGCCTCTTTCTGCTGCCGCTCCAGCTCCGACTTGCGGTCGATGATCCCTTCCAGCGGGACGAAGCCGTCGGCGTCGCCGAGGGAGAAACTGGCCGAGGCGGGGGGCCGGACGACATCCGCTCCGGCGGCGGCGAGAACCGACTTCGCCAGGTTGTCGAACTGGCTGGCGACGTTCTGCATGTCGCCGGCGACGTCGTTCGACGCGCGGATCATGAGCTGGAGCTGCGTCGACGGCGGGATGTTGTAGACCGCCCGGACGTTCCGGACGGCGATGATCGTCTCCTGCAGCCGGGAGAAGCGGCGCTCGAGCGCCTCATCCCGCCAGGTGGCCGGGAAGGGGGGCCACTGGGCGACGATCGCGGCCTCTTCGCCGGCCCGCGGCGCGAGGCCGGCTCCGTCGGCGGTCGGGAGGCTGCGGGTCGGGGCGATCTCGTTCAGCCGGTGCCAGAGCTCTTCACAGAGGAACGGCGTGAAGGGCTGGAGCAGCCGGACGAGCGAATCGAGGACCGTCAGCAGGACCCGCTGCGCGACGGCGCGAGTCTCGTTCTGCGTTTCCCCCTCGGCCTTCCGCAGCCGGGGCTTGATCATCTCCAGGTACCAGTCGCAGAACTCGTTCCACGTGAACTCGCGGATGGCGCGGGTCGCGGCGTCGAGCTGGTAGCGGGAGAGGTACTCGTCCATCTCCTTGGCGACCGACGCGAGGCGGCTCAGGATCCAGCGGTCTTCGAGCTGGAACTGCTCCGGCGCGACCAGGGCCGGGGTGTAGCCCTCCAGGTTCATGATCGCGAAGCGGGCGGCGTTCCAGAGCTTGTTGCAGAAGTTCCGGCCGTACTCGAACCGCTCGATCGTGATCCGGGCGACCGGGACCCCTTCGTCCGGCGTGTACCACGGCTGGGCGTACTGGGCTTCCTTCTTGCACTTGGGGCATTTGACCTTCGGCTTGCCCGGCTTGAACTTGAGGTGTTCCTGAAGCTGCGGGATCGCGGCCTGGCAGTGGGGGCACTCGTAGGAGACCGGCAGGCGGACGTCCTGCGTCTCGCCGGCGAACGAGGCGATCGTGAACCGGGTCCCGTCGCAGCCGTAGCGGTCGATCAATTCGAGCGGGTCGACCCCGTTCCCCTTGGACTTCGACATCCCCTGCCCGAAGCCGTCGAGGATCTTGGGGTGGACGCAGACGTGCTTGAAGGGGATGTCCCCCATGTTGTAGAGGCCCGTCAGGACCATCCTGGCGACCCACAGCGTGATGATGTCGCGGGAGGTGACGAGGACGCTGCCGGGGTAGAAGGTTTTCAGAACTTCGTTCTGGGCTGAAGCCTGAAGGCTGAAGGCGGAAGGTAGAGACGGAGCGGCGTAATCGGGATAGAGGCGCGAGAGGGCGAAGGCGATCCCTTCGGCCGAGGCTTCGGTCGGGACGTAGTCCTGCTGCAGCCGCGCGGTGATGACGTCGTCCGCGGCCGAGACACCGGTGGCGGCAGCGATGACGAGCCGGCCTTCCTCATGCCCGAGCGGGACGACCTGGAGCTCATGAGCGAGGGCGGCCGGAACGAGCGCGGCGGCGGTGAGGTCGATCGGCTGATGGATGAGATCGACGAAGCTGGCGAACGGCTTCTTCGTGGGATCGAAGTTGGCGGCGACCTTCGGCTGCCCCGTGGCGGCCGGGTTCGCGGCGGTGAGTCCCTCGATGGTCTGCTTCGCGACTTCCTTGGGATCGAGCGGCGGGTCGTGCTGCAGGTCCGGCCAGCCGAGCGTGGCGTGCGGCCAGAGGGCGGACGAGAACCAGGTATCGAGAACGTCCGGGTCCTGAATAAACTGGCTCTCCTCCAACTCCTTCTCGTAGTCCAATTCGCCGTCCGCGACGCAAACAATGAGCTTGGAAAAACTGGACTCGCGAACAAGATAGGCTCGGACGCGACTGTCGAACTCAGCAGGCAAGCCCAGCCAACCGGAACCCTCCGGCATTGAGATCTCGATGTGCTTGGCGGAAAGCGTCGGCAGATGACTGAGGACTGCGTTCTCCGCATCGTTCCTATCAGTGAAGCCGGTGCCCTCCCCGAAATCATAGGCAATGGTCCAGATCGGAATCCGGTGTCCCCACCAGAGCTGCCGGCTGATGCACCAGTCCCGCTTCTCGCCGAGCCAGTCGAGATACGTCTTGGCGTACCGCGACGGGAAGAACTTGACACGGCCCTTCTCGACGACCTCCATCGCCATTTGGGCGAGACCCGGCTGGCCGTCGTCGTGGTCTCCCATTTTGACGAACCACTGTTCGCTCAGGTACGGCTCGATCGGGGTCTTCGAGCGGTCGCTGTGCTTCATCGGGATCTTGCGGTCTTCGACCTTCTCGAAGTGGCCGAGCCGCTCCATCTCGGCGACGACCGCCTTGCGGGCGTCGTACCGGTCGAGCCCCTGCCACTGGCCGCCGTTCTCGTTGACGGTCCCGTTGGGGTTCAGGATGTTGATGATCCCGATCTCGGGATTCCGCATGAAGCAGGCGTAGTCGTTCGGGTCGTGGGCCGGGGTGACTTTGACGCACCCCGTCCCGAGCTCCTTGTCCGCCAGCAGGCCGTCGGCGATGACCGGGATCAGCCGGCCGTTGACCGGGATCTGGACCTGCTTGCCGACGAGGGCGGTGTACCGCTCGTCGGTCGGGTGAACGCAGACCGCCGTATCGCCGAGCATCGTCTCGGGCCGGGTGGTCGAGAACGAGATCGCCTCGCCAGTCGGCTTCCCGTCGGCGTCGACGACCGGGTAGTTGAACGTCCAGAAGTGGCCGTCGATCTCCTCGTCGTAGACCTCGTCGTCGGCGACGGCGGTCTGGAGGAAGGCGTCCCAGTTGACGAGCCGCTTGCCGCGGTAGATCAGGCCGTCCTGGAACATCTTGAAGAACGTGCGGCGGACGGCGCGGGAGCAGACTTCGTCGAGGGTGAAGCGGACCCGCCGCCAGTCGCAGCTCGCGCCGAGCTGTTTCTGCTGGCTGAGGATTCGGGCTTCATAGACGTCTTTCCACTTCCAGATCCGGTCGACGAGGGCCTCGCGGCCGATGTCGTGGCGGGTTTTGCCCTCTTCCTCGAGCATCCGCTTTTCGACGATCGACTGCGTGGCGATGCCGGCGTGGTCGGTGCCGGGCATCCAGAGGGCCTCATAGCCCTGCATCCGCCGCCATCGCGTAATGAGATCCTGGACCGTCCCGTTCAGGGCGTGCCCCATGTGGAGCGCTCCCGTGACGTTCGGGAGGGGGATCATGATCGTGTGGGAGGGCTTGCCGGTGCCGGGGTCGGCGTTGAAGTAGCCGTTCTTTTCCCAGAACGCGAACCAGCGGGTCTGCGCGGACTGAGGGTCATACTGCTTCGGGAGTTCCGTCGACATGGCACGTTGCGGCTGGCGGGAAGGGCGGTCGGGCGATTCCATCGCTCGACACGGTTTTTCCCAGGGTGGTTCGTGACCTGGAAGGATAGTCGGGTCGGGAGGGGGAGAGTAGCCAGTGGAGAGAGGCGAAGGGGCTTGAACATTGTCCTTGCCGGCGCGGCTATGCTCGCTAACCCAACGTGCGACGGCAGCCTGGGGTCAAGGGGCCAAAAAACAACACAGTGCCCCCTTGCCGCCGGAGGCATTTTCGTCGCGGAACCGTGGGACACAACGGATGTCCCCTTTGTGGTACCGGCGTTAAGGGTTCACCGCTCGCCCTGCAATCCCCGCGGGTTGGTGAGGGGGGCATACGGCACGTCGTCCGCGCTTGGACACACAAGGCGTACGACAGTTCCCGACGAGACAGGCCTCCGGCGGGCAAGGGGGTCTGACCCCCTTGCATCCCCCACCAGGGTGCCCCTGGACCCGGTTGTGGGGCGTAGCAGCGCACCACCATCCCGCCCACGCACCCTGCCTAGGCACAGGTGGACGGGCAGGCTTAGAATTGGCAGGCTCAGGAGAGAGCGCCCGATCGGCGCAACTTCCTCCCAAAACGTGCCTTTCGCGCCGTTCGCTCTCCGCCCGTGGAGACGGGCCGGAAGACCGTCAGGAATCCCCGGAGGGACCCGATGCCGGATCCTCGTATCAACCTGAAGAATCCGGTCCTCGCCGGCATCCTCGCCTTCCTCGTCCCGGGAGCCGGACACCTCTACCAGGGACGGATGTTCAAGTCGGTGATCTACGCCGTCTGCATCTGGGGTACCTACCTCACCGGGAACGTCATGTCCGGCTGGCGCGCCGTCCAGGCCCCCCGGATGTCCGAAGTCTCCCGCCGCATCCCGCTGACCCTCAAGTTCGCGGCCCAGTCCGGCGTCGGCCTCCCCAGCCTGTACGCCATCTACCAGAACCAGCGCGCAGCCGGGCCCGCCAACCGCGACGTCACCTCGATCTCCTCGCCGATGAACCAGCCGTTCCAGGGAGCGGCGGAACTGCGCCCCGAGCTGGGAGAACGCATCGAAGGGACCATCGAGGGAACCATCTCGCTGAAACCGGAAACGGATGTCTTCGGGAAGTCGATCGGCGGCAGCCTGAAAGGGACCTTCCGCCCCAAGGGGGGAGAGGCCAAACCGATCGAGTGGCCGCTGGAACAGGTGGTCCTGGGACGGCGGATCCAGCCGGGGCTCGAGCGGTCGGTCCGGGCTTCGGTCCTGAACACCGAAGGGCGCGAGACCCAGGGTGAACTCATCGGCCACATCCCACGATCGATCCTGGACGGGTTCGGAGCCCCCGCGACCGAGGCGGACGACGAAGAACTCCACCGCAAGCTCGGGAAATTTCACGAGTTGGCAATGGTCCTGACCTGGATCGCCGGGCTGCTCAACGTGCTGGCCACGTGGGACGCCATCGACGGCCCGGCCTATGGATACGGCGACGAAGCGGAGAAGGCGCTGGCCGCTCAAGCGGCGAACGGAGCCACACCGGCGGCCCCGGCCCCCTCGACCGCGGCGTCGGCGACTCGCGACGGCGGCCGGCCGCAGAAGGTCCCTTCGACCTGACGGGCCACCGGCAGCAATCGCAAAACCCTCGGCCCGGCGCGTGTTTCGGTTCGGTCTCCAGCGAAGGAAAGTTTCATGTCGTTCACGTGGTACCTGTTTCCGCTGAGCGCGGCAATCAGCCTGGTCTGGACGGCGAGCCGATACGAATCGGAAGCGGTCATCATCCGCCGATCGATCGCCCTGACGTTCAAGATCCTGGCGGTGATGGCGGTGATCCTGGCGGTTCTGTACGTCCTCTCCTTCCGCCTGTAAGGACAGGAAGGGGGACCTGGCGATGTCGGGAGCGACGGACATTCGAAGCGATGGACTTTCCCGGGCGGAGCCGGTGTGATAACACGCTCGGGGAGAGCGGGTGGCGAAGTCCTGGATGAGTTGATTTTGAGGCGGACGTGTCCATGGCGGACAGACTGACATTCCGATGGGGCCACGTCAGCATCACGGGGAACTTCCGCGAGAACAACGAGGACAACTTCCACGTCGATTCCGCGGGACGCTTCTTTCTGGTCGCCGACGGGATGGGAGGCCAGAGCGCGGGAGAGAAGGCGAGCGAGCTGGCGATCGACCTGATCTCCGAGAAGTTCGAGCAGGCGATCGGCGGGCCGGCGGCCAACGTCCGGAGCGCGGCCGAAGCGATCGACCGGGCGGTCTCCTACGCCAACGACGAGATCATGGCCCTCAGCGGGCTCGACCGCCGTTACCACAACATGGGGACGACGATCGTCTTCCTGGCGGTCTGTAACGGGACGGTCTTCATAGGAAACGTCGGAGACAGCCGAGCCTACCTCTTAAGAGACGGGAACCTGGAGCAGCTGACGAAGGACCATTCGCTGACGCAGGCGCTCCTCGACGCGGGAACGATCACGCACGAAGAGGCGACGACCCACCGCTACAAGAACGTCCTCTACCGCTACCTGGGGACGAAGGAAGGGGGGACCGGAACGGAGCCCCGGCAGGTCACTCCGCAGAAGGGGGACCGGTTCATGCTCTGCTCCGACGGCGTCACCGACGGAGCCAAGTCGGCGGTCCTGACCGAGCTGCTCAAGACCGTGAATGAACCGCAGGCGGCAGCGGAAGCGATCGTGGCGGCCGCGCAGGCGGGGGGCTCGCGGGACAATATCTCGTGCATTGTCGTGCACGTGGTGTAGCAGGGCCGTCGAAGCGGACCGGTCTGCAATCGAGGTGTCCGGAAGGAATGAGCGGACGTGCATTCCGTCATCGCGCTCTTGTGCAAACTGATTCCGACCCCGGGCCGCTATTCCGGCTTTTGCCTTACGGATCTGAAGCGGCTGCTATGGGACGTGATTCCACTTGAGGTCCATGTTGGAACACGGGAACGAGGTCCGCGGACGATTCTGATTCGGGACGAAGAGTATGCCGTGGCGGTCCGCCGGTTCTTCCGCTCCTATCCGGAATGCATCGCACACCGCTCCCATTTGACCGTTCGGGCCCAATGCGGCGATGAAGAGATTGCGGGAGACTGCTTGAGGATCGCGCTCGGCGATTCGACGGAGGACGCGACGAGGGAGGCCGTGGGCGCATTGGGGCTGCTGGGAAGCCCGAACGCGATCGCCGCACTGGCGAAGATTTGCGAATCGGCGCCCACTCGACGCTCTCGCGTGTGTGCCGCAACGGAGTTGACGTTTCAGCACTGTGACGCGGGCGCTGAATTGATCAAGGAGGAGTTTCGGCTGGAGCGCGACAGCCAGCGCGCCGCTTTAGCGGCATGCGCTGCCGTCTTCGGCGACCTCGACGCCCATCGGCATCTGACCGAGCTGGCCTCCCAAACGGACTCGACGTCGTTTGGATTGGCCTCGCTCGTGGCGACGCGCCTGTGCAATCCCGCCCTGTTGTACGAAGACGAGGAGACGATCTCTCACGCCGAGTTCATGCGGCGAATCGACGACCGGAAAGCGAGGCCGTGGTTCCGGTACGGACAGCCGACTGCGTAGACGCGTCTTCGAGGGGAAGGCTTCCGTCGTTGCTCGACGCGCTCGGGTGTCATCCCTTGCGGATGAACTCCTCGTGCCGCCGCAGCTCATCGGTGACCCGCAGCAGGGCGTCGAGCTGCTCGTCGAGCTGATGCTTGACCTGCACAAAGACGTCCGCGTTCCGGGCGAGCGACTGGCGGTCCTGGTTGTCTCCGACGAGTCCCACGAGCGTCTGGATCCGCGGGAGGATGTTCTCGTGGAGGTTCTCGCGGATCGCCTCCGCGGCGGTGATCGCGTCCCGCGACATCCGGTGGTTGTCTTCCCGGTCCTGGTTCTTCTCCTGGAGCGTGAGCTTGCGGTAGTTCCCGACCGAGTAGTCCCGCTTCTCCAGCTCCTTGGTGTCGACCAGCCGGCCGAAGGGGCTGTACTTCTCCTTCTGGACGACGGCCGCCTCTTCGATCCGCCGCAGGCCGCGGCGGGCGGGCTCGAAGTCGGGGCGGATCTCGAGGGCCTTGTCGTAGTGCTGCTTCGCCAGCGCGACGTTCCCCATTTCGAAGTAGACGTTGGCCAGGTTCTGGTGGGCGTCGTGCATCGCCGGGTTGAATTTGACCGCCTCCTTGTAGGCCGAGACCGCTAGGCTGAGCTGGTGCAGTCCTTTATGAGCGATCCCGAGGTTGTAGTACGCCTCGGCGCTCTTGCGGTCGCGGGAGATCGCCTGCCGGAGGGCCTTGGTGGCGTTCTGGTAGTCGCCGATGCGGTTGTAGACCGCGCCAAGGTTGGTCATCGGCGGGGCGCGGCGGACATCGAGCATGCTCACCTTGCGGAAGCATTCGATCGCCCGCGGGTAGTCCTTGGCCTGGAAGGCGGTGTAAGCCCGTCCTTCCCAGGCGGGGAGGCAGCGTTCATCGGTCGCGATCGCCTGTTCGAAGAAGGCGATCGCCTCGTTGAGCCGTCCCTGATCGCGGGACGCCTTGGCCTGTTCGCACAGGTGCTCGGCGGGGGTCGGAGTCGTCATTCACAGCCTCCGGACAGGTTGGGCGGGAGCTCAACCCCGCGCCCGGCCGCTCCGGCAATACGACATGAGAGGCCGCCGATGACACGGCCGCGCAATCGCTGTCGGAGCACACAACAGCCATTGTCTAGCGACCGGCAGTGTAACAGTGACGCGCGGTGGACGCATCGAATTTCTTGCGCGCGAGGAAGCGGCCGATCCTGAGCAGGCTATGAAATCCGTTGCCGCACCGAAGGATCAGGCTCTGTTGGGAGACGCACACCCGCCCGAAGCGCCAGCGAGGGACGATGCGTGAATTCCCTCGCTGGCGCTTCGGGCTGGTGTGGACGGACCGCTTTCGAACAGAGCCTAGTTCTGAGCGCCGCGCCAGCGCTGGACGGATTCGACCAGGCGGTCGATCTGTTCCGGTGAGTTGTAGAGGTGGCAGCTGACGCGGAGATGGATCTCGTCCCGCCAGTTGACGATCGGGACCTCGATCCGGTGCTCGTCCCACAGGAACTTCTGCAGCGGGTGGAACGCGTTGGGGAAGGCGGCCCGGGAGGCGACCCACGGCAGGCGGACGGTGACCATCGATCCGTACCACTCCGGGGAGTCGGGGGAGATCGGGACGCCGTCCAGGTCCTCGATGATCCGCTGCCGCGCGAAGCGGGCGAGGGCGTGGGTCTGGTCCCGGAAGCGGTCGAGGCCGATCCGTTCCAGGAAGGCGATGGCGGAGGGGACCGAGAGGTAGGGGGCGGAGTCGGCGGTTCCGACCCACTGGAACTCGTCCTTCCAGATCATGGGCCGACCGCCGAGGCTGCGGCCCCAGCTCAGGAGGTTGGGGCGGAGGCCGCTCTTCCGCGCGCCGGTCACATAGAGAAACCCCGCGCCGAACGGGGCGGCGAGCCATTTGTGGAGTGAGCCGCAGTAGAAGTCGCACTTCAGGTCGGCGATCCGGACGTCCCGCATGGCGATGGCGTGGGGGCCGTCGATGCAGACGGGGATCTTTCGCGCGCGGGCTTCGCGGCAGATCGCTTCGACGGGGAAGATCAGGGCGCTGGCCGAGGTGATGTGGCTGACGACGATGAGTTTCGTTTTCGGAGTGACGCGGTTGAAGATCGCGTCGACGATCTCCTGGGGGGTGATGACTTCCGGCGGGGTCGAGGCGAGGACGGTGCGGGCTCCGGCGCGGGAGCAGGCGCGGCCCCAGATGCGGATGACGGCGCCGTATTCGTGGTCGTTGAGGAGGACTTCGTCGCCGGTTTCGAGCGGGAAGTTCTCGGCGACGATGTTCATGGCCGTGGTGGCGTTGGGGACGAAGACGAGGTCTTCGCCGCGGCAGCCGATGAACTTGCCGAGGTGGTTGGAGGCGGTGTCGAGTTCGTCTTCCATTCGCCGGAGGTAGAAGTCCATCGGGTTGCGGCAGAGCGTTTCGCTCCAGCGTTCGCGTTCGCGGCGGACGGTGTCGGCGGGTGGTCCGAAGGAGCCGTGGTTGAGGTAGGTGGTTCCGGGGTCGAGGGTCCATTCGGGGGTGAATTCGGACCAGTGGAACTCAGCGGTCATTGAAGAACTTCCGGAGGGACGGACCAACCGGATCTACGATAGAGAGGGGCCACCGCATGGTTCCAGCCACCTAGACCGGGGTCCAGGGGGTCACCCCTGGTGGGGAGTGCAGAGGGGCAACGCCCCTTTGCCCGCCGGAGGCCTGGCCGTCGAGAGATGTCTGAAGGAGTGCGTATCCAAACGCGGACGCGGTGTCGGATGCCCCCTCACCAACCCGCGGGGAGTACAGAGGGGACGTCCGTTGCCTGCCACGGTTCCTCATGGAAGCGCCTCCGGCGGCAAGGGGGCGAGGCCCCCTTGACCCCAGCGGCCGTCGCACATTGGGTTTGAGCAATCGGTCCTGTGCCGGCAAGGACGCGGTTTATCAGTGGAGGCTGGCTCGGCCGCCCACCGTGACCACCTTCGACGGACTGCCGCCAACCTCGAACGTCTGCAGAATCTTGCGGTCCGCCACACCAAAGACCGACAGCGTTCCATCCCCCGGATTCGACAAGACACCCCGCCGGCGATCGGCATCAAAGTCGACCGTATGGTGCCCGTTGTGACCATCGACCTTGCTCCGGCCAACGTCCAACGTCCCCACAATCCGGACATCGGTCCACTGGCCATCTTCATTCGGATCGAGCTCCAGCAGCGTCATCACGTTCGGCGCGGTCACCTCGGCCGGGTGGTCATGAAACACGAGCGCCAGCGGCGACCCCCGCCGCGGCTGGACGATCTGAAGACCCGCCGGCCGGTTCTCCTCCGCCATGCCGAGCTCCACCCGCGTGACCTCCGGCTCCACCGCTGACGCATCGAGCAGCCCGAACGCCGCATCGGTCCCCGAACCGGTGACAAACATCACATGCTTCCCCGCCGTCTGAAAAGCACCGGTCCGCCGCGGCTTGTCGTTGTGCTGACCAAGCGACAGATGATGCGTCGCGATCTCGTCGGCGGTCTTCGGTAGCGCCGCCGGTTCCGCGATCCAGCACACACCATCGGAGGGAGCGAAGAACACTTTGCCCTGGCAGAACGTCGCGCCGTGCAGCCCGCCGTGCGGCAGCGTGATCGACAGCCCGATCTGCGGCGAACTACCGCTTCCCGCAGCCGCGAGCGGCGTGATGTCGACGCGGCCACCCTGCCCGCCCCCCTCCTTGTCATTCGGACGGCCGATCCAGGTCGAGTAGCCCCACCGCTTCGACGCGGCGAGCGTGATGTGCCCTCCCCCGCCGGGATGGAAGACCGCCCGGCGACTGATCGCCCCATCCTCGTCCTCGGCCGTGATCGCCGCGGGATCGAGCCGCGTGTAGCCGTTCTTCCGATCGTTCGCGAGATAGAAGACGTTGTCGTAGCAGTAGAGGTGGGCCGGGTTTCCCTGCTGCTTGTCGATCGTCAGCGCGCGGACCCGTGGCGGGCGGACATAGGTCCAGTGCGAATGATCGCCGTGCTCCTCCTCTTCGACACCGGTGTCGATCAGGATCCACCCGCTGCCGAACGCCCCGTCGTCCTCGTCGCGGACGCCGACCAGCAGGAAGCCGCGGGCCGCCTCCATCTGGACGAGCCGCTGCTCATCGGCGTCGAGCTTCGGAAAACCCTCCACGGATCCGGTCGCCGTGAGGCTCAACGTCGAGCCCTGCAGGCCGAGGTCGGCCCACTTCACGATCCGCTCGGCGTCGTCCTGAAAGAAGACCCGGGTCACGGTCCGCGGCGGGGGATCGGCCGCGCAGGTCGTCCCGACGACGGCGACGACAGACAACACCCAACACGACAACGCCACGGAGAACTGTGTTCGACGCATGAAGCACCTTGGAGGAATGAAACGCGGAATACGGAACAGGATCTCCTCCCCCTCTGTGCTTCTCCGTACCTCTGTGTTTCCACTTCTTACGACGGAAAGGAGGAGTGAAACACAGAGACGCAGAGGGCGCGGAGGAAGAGGCTGAGGAGCAGACGGATCAGAAGTCGCCGACGATCTCGCGCCCGGCGAGGGTGAAGAGGGCCCGGAAGGTCACGAGGTCGATGTTCTCGCCGACGAACCGGACGCTGCCGTCCCCAAGGACCATCTGCGCGCCGCCGGAGTGCCAGCTTCGCGGACCGGACCAGAGGCGGCCGTGGGCCGTGACGTCCGGAATGAGGCTGTTGGGCGGGAGATAGCCGTTGACCATCGAGTAGGTCTCGAGGCCGCGGATCCAGCCCCGGCCGCGGTCGCCGCTCCACGAGGTGATCGTCGGAATGATCGGAGCGAGGTCGGGGTCCTGGACCGCCATGCCGGAACCGACTCCGCCCGGAGCGGTCGAGATCGGCGCCCACAGGCTCCCGGCGCTGGCCATGGACCGCGTCCGGTCCTGCGGCATCGGGCCAGTCGCGCTGGTTCCGCTGCCGCGGATCGTTTCGGCCATCAGGACAGTCGTCGAGGTGCCGTCGGTGAAGTCCCGCAGCCGGACCCCCGACCCGTACCAGGCAATCCCGTCCGTCGGGAACCGGGCGTCGTAGTAGGTCTTTGTTCCCGACCCGGAGCTGACCATGTAGTTGAGGCCCGCGTAGCCCCCGGAGTACTGGACGGGACCACCGTCGCTCGGGCAGAGAAGTAGCGGCACGACCGTGTTGGCCGCGCGGGCCTGGACCGGGTTGATGACCTGGCTCGGTCCTGAACCGGTGAGGAGCGGGAGGTCGAAGTTGATCAGCCCCGAGAGTCCCCCCTGCTCGACATACGGGAGGAGCTTGGCCTGCACGGAGAAGTTGTACTGCGACGGCGTCCCCAGGCCGGGGAGCACGGAGTAGGTGCTTTCGTAGTTGTGCAGCGCCAGGCCGAGCTGCCGGAGGTTGTTCTGGCAACTGCTCCGGCGGGCCGCCTCCCGCGCCTGCTGGACGGCGGGGAGCAGCATCGAGACCAGGACCGCAATGATGGCAATGACGACGAGTAACTCGATCAGCGTGAATCCGCGACGACAGCGAGGCATGACCCCCTCCACTCCAGATGTCCACGGAGATTATCTGCACAACGTGTGCGTCAAGCAATCTACGTGCACAACGATGCTTGTGCAATAGCTGTGCAAGTGTGATGCGCAGCGAAAAATTTCCCGTGGCGGGGAGCGGGCTCGCGCGATACCGTCGCGTCTGGCGGCGGGACCGAGAGGATGGGGGATCAGGACCGACCGGAATGACGGGCCGGCGCCGGGAGAGTGAGCATGTCGGTGACGCAGATCCTGGCGCGGATGCAGGAGGGGGACCGCCGGGCGGCCGGGGAGCTGATGCCGCTCGTCTACGGGGAGCTGCGGAAGCTGGCCGAAATCCGGTTGGCGAACGAACGGGCGGGCCACACGCTCCAGGCAACCGCGCTGGTCCACGAGGCGTACCTGCGGCTCGTCGGCGAGGAGGACAAGCCTGTGTGGGAGAACCGGCGGCACTTCTTCGGCGCGGCCGCGGAGGCGATGCGGCGGATCCTGATCGAGAGCGCCCGCCGGCAGGCGGCGATCAAGCGCGGCGAGGGGGGTGCGAAGGTGCCGCTGGAGGAAGCCTTTCTCGTCATCGAGGAGCCGGACATCGACCTGCTGGCGCTCGATGAAGCGCTGGAGCGGCTGGGGGAGACCGACCCGCCGGCGGCGGAACTGGTCCGGCTGCGGTACTTTGCCGGGCTGACCCATTCCGAAGCGGCGGATGTGCTCGGTCTGCCGCTGCGAACCGTCGAGCGGACCTGGACTTACGCGCGGGCCTGGCTCCTGCGGGCCTTGCAGGAGCCGGCCGGGAGCGGGGAAAATCTCGAAAATTCTGGCGGGGAGCGGAGCCCGACGACGCATGAAGAGTGACCCGCCCACGCCGCGGCGGCCGTCCCAGCGAGCCCGTCATGTCCGAACGCACGATCTTCCTCAACGCCCTCGAGATCGCCGACCCCGTCGCGCGGCGGACCTACGTCGACCAGGAGTGCCAGGAAAACGCGGACCTGCGGCGTCAGGTCGATGCCCTGCTGATGGCCCACGAACGGGCGGGGGAGTTCCTTGAGCATCCGGCCGCCGCGCCGCATCCCGCTTTCGTTCGGACACAGGCCGAGACGGGCGGCTCCTCGTCCGCCGGTCATGGCCACGACACGGGAGTCGCCGTCGATCCGGACGACCTGAAATTTCTGGGGCCTTCGCCGCGGCCGGACGCGCTGGGGCGGGTGGCTCACTACGACATCCTGGCGGTCCTGGGACGCGGAGCCTTCGGGACGGTCTTCAAGGCGGTCGATACCGGACTCGACCGGGTCGTCGCCCTGAAGGTCCTTTCGCCGGAACTGGCGGCGAGCGGACCCGCGCGGCGGCGGTTCATCCGCGAGGCGAAGGCGGCCGCCTCCGTCCGGCACGAGCATGTCGTCGACATCCACGCCGTCGGCGAGGAGCCGATCCCGCACCTCGTGATGGAGTGCATCCTCGGCCAGACCCTGCAGCAGAAGCTCGACCGGGTCGGCGTCCTGCCGGTGATCGAGATCCTGCGGATCGGTTACCAGATCGCCTCGGGGCTCTCGGCTGCACATGCGCTGGGGCTGATCCATCGCGATATCAAGCCGGCCAACATCCTGCTGGAGAACGGGGTCGAGCGGGTCAAGATTACGGACTTCGGCCTCGCCCGGGCGGGGGACGATGCGAGCCTCACGCAGTCCGGGATCGTCTGCGGGACGCCGATGTACATGTCTCCCGAGCAGGCGCAGGCCGACCAGATCGACGGCCGGGCGGACCTGTTCAGCCTGGGGAGCACGCTCTACGCGATGTGCACCGGCCGCCCGCCGTTCCGGGCCACGACCACGATGGCGGTCCTGAAGCGGGTCGTCGAAGAAACGCCGCGGCCGATCCGCGAGATCAACCCTGAGATCCCCGAGTGGCTGTGCGAGATCATCGACAAGCTGCTCGCCAAGAAGCCGGAGGACCGCTTCGCCAGCGCCCGCGAGGTCGCCGCGCTCTTCGGTCAGCATCTGGCGCATCTGCAGCATCCGAAGACCTCGCCGCGGCCGGCCGCCGTGAGACTGCCCCGGGGGAAGAGCGGAACTCGTGCCGCGTCCTGGACTCGGCGGGCGGCGGGACTCTGGATGGTGCTGCCGTGGGCCGGCGTGGTCCTCGCGGCGGATCTGGCGTTCCGGTACTTCAAGGCCCGCGCCGTTCGACAGGCGCCGCACGACGCGTCGAATTCCCTCCTGGCCACGATGGTGATCGGAGCCGTGGTGGCCCTGCTCGTCGCGTGGATCGTGAGGTCACCCAGGACGCGCCGCACGCTGGCCTCTCTGGCGGTCGGGTCGCTCCTCATCGCCGGCGCGGAGGGGATGCGCTGGATTCGGCTCAGCGAAAGTCCGCGGGGACCATTCCCCACGGCCGCCGATGTCGAAGCCAAGCTGGTTCGAGCGCTCGAAGCGGCTCCCGCGGTCAGCGGTGATGGCTGGGCGAACCTCCTTTCTTACTCGACTCGCGGAGACTTCGACGCGGCCCCTGCGGGAGTAATTTATCAGAAGGGGCTGCTGAGGGTTTCGGCGCCCCTTGACGCGAAGGGCGTCGACATCGAACTCAGCCGCTATGGCTTCCGCAATGGGACTTTGCGGATGGAGGCGGTCTGCCGGCGCAATGCCCCCAGCTGCGCGATCCGTCTCGGAATGTCCCATGGCGATGGGACGCCGCTGCGGGTGAGCGCCGCTCTGCAGGCCAGGCAGGCGGACGGCCAGACCGAAGCCCAGCTGTGGCAGACGGATGACCAGGCGGGCATGACGTCTCTTGCCCATAAGGCGATCGATCCGATTTCTCTGGGACGGCATGTCCTGCTGGAACTGACGGTGGACCGAGGGGCGGTTGCCGCGCGGATCGATGGCGTGGAGCTCAACCACCCGCGGGCCCTCTCGCCGGATCGTGACGTGGTCCCGTGTCTGGCGATCAGCGGCTCGGACTGGGACATCACCAAGTGGGAGCTCACGACCGACGACAAGCCGATTCCGATCGACTCCCTCAACTGGGGGCGGTTCGTCAACCCGACCGATCTGGCATCGCTGGAACGGGCCTACGACTACTCGGTCATGGAGGTCCCCGGGACCCGGCCGTTCCAACTCTCCGCTTTTTCGGACCAGAACGTCGATGCGCCTCGGCTCGTTCAGGATGTTGAAGGGGACTTCGAGCTCTCGGTCGCGATTCCGCCGTTCGATCGTCCGGCCCCCGGAACCGATCTGGAATCGGGAGGGAAGAAGAGCGACCGGGGCGCAGGCATCCTGCTTTGGCAGGACGCGACGACGTTCCTGCGATTCGAGCGGAGCGGTCGGGGCGAAGATCGCGACGGCGCCCCCATGCTCCAAGCCGAGTGGTTCCGCTCCGGCGGGAAGCAGGAGGGGCGCGACGGTTGGCTCCCGACCGATCCCGACGGGCCGACCCATCTCAAGGTTCACCGGATGGGCCCCTACGTGCGACTGTACTGGAGCCTGGATGGCTTGGATTGGACCGAGTGGGGAGCGGTGACGAATGCGGAGCTCGGGCCGAAGCTCCAGATCGGCCTGTTCGTGCGAAACTCGACCCGGTCGCCACTGAAAGTCCGCTTCGACCGGTTCCGCGTCCGGGCAACTGAGCTTCCCGATCCGTCGCTGGCGATCCTCCCCTTCGACGCCCGCCGCGCCGCCGCGTGGCAGGAAGAGACGGCGAAGGCCGCGGGGGTTCCGGTCGAGCGGACGAACTCGGTCGGGATGACGCTGCGGCTGATTCCTCCTGGCGAGTTCCCGATGGGGCTGTCGATCGACGAGGTGAACGACGTCCTCAAGCGGCCGCACCAGGCGGGTCTCGATCGGGGGCTGCTGGTGTTCATGACGAACTCCAGCGGACCGCAGCACAAGGTCCGGCTCACGCGTCCCTACTACGTCGGGACGACGGAGGTGACGGTCGGGCAGTTCCGGAAGTTCGTCGAAGAGACCCAGTTCGAGCCGGCGAACATTCCGCAGGCGGAGGCGGATCAGCCCAACTGGGTGAAGCCGGCTTCGGACGAACGTGACCGTCAGCCCGCGATCCACGTGACGTGGCACGAGGCCCGGAAGTTCTGCCTGTGGCTCAGCGAGAAGGAGGGGCTGGAGTACACGCTGCCGACCGACGCCCAGTGGGAGTTTGCCTGCCGGGCCGGGAGCCTGGAGCGCTGGCCGCACGGGGACGACCGCAGCGAACTGCCGCAGTACGCCTGGTTTGGTCTGGGGTATCACGACGCCCCGCACGCAGTGGGAGAGAAGAAGCCGAATGCCTTTGGCCTCCACGACATGCTGGGGAACGCCCACGAGTGGGCTCTCGACTGGCATCAGCAGTCGTTCTACGCCGAGTCTCCCATCATCGATCCGGTCTGCACGAAGCCCGGCGTGGGCCGGGTCTGCCGCGGCGGGTGGTGGTGGGACACGGCCGACCTGATCCGGTCCGGCTCGCGGAGTTACAACGTTCCCGATGTCCGGTATCCGGGCTGCGGGTTCCGCGTGGCGATCGTGGGGAACCTCAAGAGCGACCAGAAACCGGAATAACGACGACTGCGGTTGTCCCGGGCGCCCTCTACACTGCGGACCTCAAATGACCAGTCCGCTCCGAAGACCGGAGTGGGACGGAACTGGGGACCTGCATGATCGAAGTCCGGCCTTACGAGGGCTCCGCCGAAGACCTGTCGAACTTCGTGACCGCCACGTGGCGGCGGGACTATGCCGGGAAGATGGCCTTTCCGCTCTGGTCGGCGGAGTATCTCCGCTGGCAGCTGCGGCTCGACGAGGAGCGGTTTCGCAAGTACCAGGTCGCCGCTTATGACGGGACGCGGCTGGTCGGGACGCTCTTGGCGGCTCCGTGTGCGTTTCAGACTCCCGAGGGGCGGGTCGCCGGGGCGCATGGGAGCTGGCTGGCGGTCGATCCGGAGTATCGCGGGCAGAAGATCGTCGGCCGGATGGCGGAGGAGCGGGTTCGCCGCGTGGCGGAGGACGGGGGGCGGCTGGTCGTCAGTTATCGCTTCTTCGGTTCGAAGCATTCGCTCGCGGAGCGGCCGCCGACCGACAAGGTCGATGGCGGAAAGACATTCATCGGGAAGCGGGGTTTCTGGGCGCGGGTTCTCGATACGCCCCGCGCGGCGCGGTGGAACGTTTTGGGGTGGGAGTCAATTCTCACACGCGTGGGGGGGCCGTTCACGCCGCATCCGCGAGTTACCACTGCCAAAGGGGTGATTCGGCCGGCTCGGGAAGAGGATATCCCGCGGTGTGTGGAGCTGATGCGGAAGATGACCTCGCGGATGAGCGTGGCGGTGGCTTGGGACGAGGAGCTGCTGCAGCATCAGCTCTTGGGGAGTCCGGTGGCTCAGACCTTGGTCACCGAAACCGAGGGGACGGTGCGGGGGTTTGTGAACTTCCATGTGTTGCCGTTCCTGGGGCGGACGGAGGAGCCGGTGGGTGTTTTCGACATCGTGTGCCTGGAGGCGGTGACGAGTCGGGATTGTGTTCCGCTGGTGAATGCGGCGCTGGCGGCGATGCGGGAGCAGGGGGGGGTGTTGGCTCTCAAGATCGGCTGTGGCGATGCGCCGTGGGGGACGCTGTTGTGGACGCATTTTGTTCCGCGGCTGCCGGATTCGTATCTCGTTTTTCAGTGGCCGCAGGCTCCGATTGGCGGCAACCTGTCGGGCCCGATGCATCTGCTCTGGCGCTGAAGCGTCCTTGCCGGCACAGCGTCGATTGCTCAAACCCAACGTGCGACGGCCGCCGGGGTCAAGGGGGCCTCGCCCCCTTGCCGCCGGAGGCACTTCCATGAGGAACCGTGGTAAGCAACGGACGTCCCCTTTGTGGGACCGGCTTTCTGAGGACTCACCGCTCGCTCTGTAAGCCCAGCGGGTTGGTGACGGGCCATACGACACGGTGTTCGCGCTTGGACACGATCTCCTTCAGACAGTGTCCGACGGCCAGGCCTCCGGCGGGCAAGAGGCATTCTGCCCCCTGCACCCCCTGACCAGGGGGACCCTGGACCCGGTGGAATTTGTCGTTCGCAAATGTAGACTGATTGTCTGTTTCATGCGGAGAGCGACATGATCCGATACGGACTCTGCCTGGTAGCCCTCGTCCTGGCCGCACTTCAAACAGCCGCGGCCGATGAAGACCGCGCCCCCTGGCGACGCCTCTTCGACCGCACCGCCACCGACTACCGGCTCACTCGCCCCGCCGACTCCGGCCCCGCTCCACTGAAACTCGTCGACGGAGCCACCTACACCTGGGCCCGCTCCGGACCCCACGACGGGAACTACGGCAACGTCTACGTCTGGACACACCAGGGAAACGCCGAAGCAGTCGCCTGCTTCTGGCGCTGGGTCGACGCCGACGGCCGCCCCGCCGTCGTCCACGAACTCCACTCCCTCTCGCCCACAAAACTCGAATCGTCCGGAGACGCCGCCCGCAGCTGGAAACCCAAAGGCCCCCTTGAGCGGCATCCACTCGAAGGCGCCGCGGTTCCCGCCGAGTCCGCGGTCGGCCGAATGAGCCAGATGCGGGCGCTCTGCCGCGACCTCGCCGCCCGATCCGAAGGGGCCGCCGGAGACCGGACGGAACTCCGCCTGCTCCCCCAGCCGCTCTACCGCTATCAGAGCACCAACCCGGATGTGCTCGACGGCGCCCTCTTCGCCTTCGTCTGCTCGGTCGGGACCGACCCCGAGCTCTTTCTCCAGCTCGAAGCCCTCCGCACCCCCGAAGGTCCGCGGTGGCACTACACGCTCTCGCGGTTCTCCCACATGAGCCTGTTCGTGCAGTACCGCGACCAGCCCCTCTGGCAGGCGGTCCGTGACGCGGAAAATCCGATCTCCCACAACGCGGACCATACCTACTGGGTCTTCCACGCCCCGTTCGACCCGGCCAGCCTCCGCAGCGACTGAAGGCTGGCGAGTGGCGAACGAACTACGCCGCCTTCGCGGGCCGGCCGATGTTCGGCAGGAACACGGTCAGCAGGCCGAGCAGCGGGAAGTAGCTGCAGAGACGGAACACGTACTCGATGCTCGTCCGGTCCGCGAGCTGCCCGAGGGCGCTCGCGGCGATCCCGCTGATCCCGAAGGCGAAGCCGAAGAACAGCCCCGCTACGAGGCCGACCTTCCCGGGCAGCAGCTCCTGGGCAAAGACGATGATCGCCGAGAAGGCCGAGGCCAGCAGCGCCCCGGCAATCGCGCTCAAAACGATCGTCCCATAGAACCCGGCATACGGCAGGGCCAGCGAGAACGGCGCGACGCCAAGGATGGAGACCCAGATCACAATCTTCCGTCCGAACCGGTCTCCGATCGGTCCCCCGGCGATGGTCCCGGCCGCCACCGCGAACAGAAACACGAACAGCAGGTACTGCGACGTCTGGACCGACACGCCGAAGCGATCGATGAGATAGAACGTGTAGTAGTTCGACAGGCTGACCATGTAGAAGTACTTCGAGATGATCAGCAGAACCAGAATGACGAGCGCGAAGGCGACGCGGCCGCTCGACAGCCCCGTTCCCCCCGCGCCGGCCTTGCGGACCTTCGGCTTGAGGCGGTGCAGGTTCGCCCCGTACCAGCGTCCGACATAGCTCAGGACCAGGATCGCCGCGATGGCGATCAGCGAGAACAGCGCCAACGATCCCTGACCGCGGGGAACGACAATCGCCGCGGCCAGGAGCGGCCCCATCGCGCTGCCGAAGTTACCGCCGACCTGAAACAGCGACTGGGCAAAACCGTGCCGTCCGCCCGCCGCCATGTAGGCGAGCCGCGAGGCTTCCGGATGAAAGACCGACGAGCCGGTGCCGACGAGGGCCGCGGCCAGCAGGATCATCCCCAGCGTGTGGGCCTGCGAGAGGAGCAGGAGGCCGATCAGAGTCGAGCCCATGCCGATCGCCAGCGAGTAGGGCATCGGCCGCTTGTCCGTGTAACTCCCCACCAGCGGCTGCAGGAGCGATGACGTGCACTGAAACGTCATCGTGATGAGACCGATCTCACTGAACGTGAGCTTGTACGACTCCTTCAGGACGGGATAGATCGCGGGGAGGAGCGCCTGGAGCGTGTCGTTCAGCATGTGCGACAGGCTCAGGGCAAGGATGATCGGCATGACCGTGTCATGCGCCGCCGCGGCGGTCCCGAGCGAGGCGGCCGGATCCAGCACGGCGGGCGTGGAACCGGCAGGGGATAAAGAGGGGTCGGCGGGCGAGGCGGCGGCGGTCTGACTCATGATTCCTTCCTGTGTCCCGCCATTGTCGCGGGAGGCGCTCCAGAAAACAGGGGAGCGATGACCCGCGTGACACCCCGGTGCGGAGAGCGGTTCGCCGACATCCCTGACTTTCTTAGCACGCGAAGAATGCTCGCAGAATTCTTCGAAAAGTGAAGGGGAGACAACCTTTCGGGTTCGTCAGGATGGCGCACATTCGAGAGGACCGGCGGCTCAGCCCTGGACTCAAATTGCTCCCGACGGGAGACGGAAGCGGAGCGATGTCAAGAAGTTGTCACGAGCGGTTCCTCCGCCCCCCGACCGAACACATCAGTGGTTGGACATTGATTGCCATTCCTGTTCCCATAGGGACCGCGCCGCTGGTCTGTGCTGTTCGGAATGGTGCTCATGAGCTTGATGAACGACGCCCCTGCGCCCACGTGGTCGGGCGCAACCCGCGTCCGGTACGGGATTGTGGCGGTGGCGACACTGGCCGCGGTTCTCCTGTATCTGGAGCGGATCTGCCTCGCGATGGCGGGGACGTATATCCGTGAAGACCTGCGGCTCTCGATGTCGCAGCTTGGCGTCGCCCTCTCGGTCTTTTTCTGGGCCTATGCGATCGGGCAGGTCCCGACCGGCTGGTTCAGCGACCGCTACGGGCCGCGGCGGATGATGGTGGTCTACCTCGTCGTGTGGTCGATCTTCGGGATCGTGATCGCCATGGCGACGAACTTCTGGATGCTGGTTGCGGCCCGGCTGGCCCTGGGACTGTTTCAGGCGGGGGCCTATCCCACCCTCGCGATTCTGGTGAAGCGATGGGTGCCGGTCGAAAGCCGGGGGACGGCGAACAGCATCGTCGCTTTCGGCGGCCGCTTCGGCGGGACCGCCGCCAACCTGCTGACGGCGTTCCTGATCGTGTGGTTCGTTCCCCTCTCGGCACCGACGGAGATCCGCGAGGCCGATGTCCTCGACCCGACAGCGCTCGTCCGTGATATCCTCAATCCGAATCCCGACGGGCCCGCCAAGGCGATCCGGCCGCTTGTCTCGGAACACCTGACCGCCGACTTCCCGCCGGGAGCCTTCGACGCGATCCGGGCGGAAGCTCCGCCGGCGGTCGCCAGCGGCCCCGTTGCCGGACAACCCGCTTCGGCATCGGCTGCTCCCTGGATCCCGAAGCCAGAGACGGTCCAGGTCGTCCTCGGGGCGATGAACCGCTTCATCGAGACGCCGTCCGATATCGAGGCGATCCCACAGGATGTCCCGCTCTCCTCGGATGCCCGGGCGATCCTCGATGTGACGCCAAGATCCCGCACGGACGAGCAGTCGCGGCGGCTGAACCGGCTGCTGCTGGAGCGGGCGTACCCCGGCGACTTCGTCCAGCTGCACGTGCAGGGCTGGCGGCCGACGCTGCTGCTGTTCGGGTTCGCCGGAATCGCCGTGGGGGCGATCTTCTGGATCTTCGTCCGCGACTGGCCGTGGGAGCACCCCGGCGTGAACGAAGAGGAGATCGAGCTGATCCGCGGGGGGAATCCCGCTGCGCAGCCCGGGGCGGCGAACAAGGCGCCGCCGGTCCCGTGGGGACTGCTGATGGCGAGTCCCAACGTCTGGTACAGCTCGGTCATGCAGTTCGGCGTGAATGTCGGCTGGACGTTCATCATCACGCTCATGCCGGAGTACCTGGCTCAGCAGTTCAACGTGCCGATCGAGCAGCGGGGGCTGATGACGTCGATGCCACTCATCGGCGGCTGCGCGGGGATGCTTCTGGGGGGCTGGCTGACCGACCGGCTGACCCGCCAGTTCGGACTCCGCTGGGGGCGAGGGGTGTTCCTCGGACCGTCGAAGCTCGTCGGGGCGGCGCTGATCTTCCTGTGCCCCTTCCTCGGGACCGCCTGGGGGGTGACCTGGGCCCTCACGGTCTTTGCCTTTACGACCGACATGGGGATCCCGGCGACCTGGGGCTTTGCTCAGGACACGGGGGGCAAGCATGTCGGGTCGGTCCTCGGCTGGGGGAACATGTGGGGGAACATCGGGGCGGGCTTGGCTCCGCTGATCGCCGTCCAGATCCGGGAAAACTGGTCCTATGGCTGGGACGCGGTGTTCTTTGTCAACGCCGGAGCGTTTGTGCTGGCCGCCGTCTTTGGGTCCTGGATCGACTGCCGGATCCCGCTAGAACCCGAGCCGACGACCGACGAGACCCTGGAGCCGGAAGCGGCCTGAGGTGCGTCCGCGGCAGATGCGGGACAGCAACCTTACGCGTCGCCGGATCCGCGGGCGAGCCGTGCCTCGTCGATGACGGCCTGCGGAACGCCGATGTCGATGACGCGGACCTGGCCGAGAAACTCCGCGGCGGCGGGACGGTCGAAGCCGGGTTTGCGGGCGACGAATGTGGCGGTTGCCTTCGCTCGGACACAGGCTTCGGACGGTTCGCCGGTGTCGGCATCGAGGCCTGACGGGAGATCGACCGCGAGGATCGGCTTGCCGGAGGCGTTCATGAGGCCGATGGTCGTGGCGTAGGGTTCACGGACGGAGCCGGTGGCCCCGGTTCCGAGGAGGGCGTCGACGATCCAGTCTGCGTTGCTCAGCCGCGCGGTCAGTGTTGCGGGGTTGGCGACCGGGTCGAGGACTTCGAGAGGGAGTTGCATCGCCTGGACGATGCGGAGGTTCACGGCGGCGTCGCCGCGGATCTTGTCTGGTGAGACGACCAGGATGATCGAGACTTTTCGTCCGCGGTTCGCGAGGTGGCGGGCGATGACGAAGCCGTCGCCGCCGTTGTTGCCGGCTCCGCAGAGGATGACGATTCGCTGGCCGCAGCCCAGTTCGAGCAGCCAGTCGGTGGCGCCGCGGCCGGCGTTTTCCATGAGGACGATGCCAGGGATACCGAAGCGGTCGATGGCGATCTGGTCGACGGCGCGGACTTGGGTGCGGGTGAGGGGTGGGTTGTTCATGGAGGTCTCCTGAGCGGGGGCGTCTCCAGCATTCCTTGCGAGGCGCCGGTTCTCAAGCGACCCGTTCTCGTGGCAGCAGGATCCCTTCGTCCACCGGGTCCAGGGGCACCCTGGTGGGGAGTGCAGAGGGGCAACGCCCCTTTGCCCGCCGGAGGCCCTCTCGTCGGACACTGTCTGAAGGAAATCGTGTCCAAGCGCGGACGACGTGCCGGATGCCCCCTCACCAAACCGCGGGGAGCGCGAAGCAAGCTGTGTGATTTGAGGGAGTCCTCAACGCCGTTTCCACAAAGCGGACGTCCGTTGTGTCCCACGGTTCCTCATGGAAGCGCCTCCGGCGGCAAGGGGTTGCCCCCTTGACCCCGGCTGCCGTCGCACGTTGGGTGCGAGGTGGCATAGTCGTGCCGGCAAGGACGCGGTTTGAGGCAGCCACTTCGCCTCAAGGAACCGCCGTGGCAGCGGGCCCCTGCAACGCCTGCTCAGTAAAGAACGCCAGCGAAATCGGGGCCCCGTAAAACCCCGTCGCCAGAACAAGCAGTGTCAGCGCCGCCGCCACCACCGTCGCCACACCCTGGTAGATCCGCGGCGGCATCTCCGGTCGCCACAGCACCGCGGCGACCATCACCGGCAACATGAAGAACATCCCCGGAAACATCCACGTGAAGTCGACGAGCTGATGAACCGCCGTCCCGGCCAACACCGCGACCCACGCCCGCTGATCCGGTGCCGTCGCCCGCCGCGTCTGAATCGCAATGACCGCCGCCGCCGCCAGAAAGACCGCCAGTCCCACGAGACCGATCTCATAGGCGATATGGAGCGCAAAGTTGTGGGCCTCGAAGTGAACGCCACCAAACTGCGCATACCGGAACGTGAAGAGCCCATGCCCCAGCCACGGACGCTCCTGAATCCGCTCCAGTGCGTACTGGTAGATCGGGAGCCGTGACACCACGCTCTCCCAGCGGGCCAGAAGACCGACCGCGCCCACCGGAACACCGACGGCCACGATGGCGATCAGCAGCCGCCGCGGCGCGAACACCAGCAGGGCCCCCAGCAGCATGACCAGCGCCCCCCGGCTCCCCGACAGGAACAGGCCTCCACAGGAGAGCACAATGCAGACCCCGTAGAACCACCGGCCCAGCGCCCCGCGGCCAAGCCAGCGCGACATCGCCAGCGTGATCGCGATGACGGTCACCACCGCGTAGTGATTGGGATGCTCGAGAAGTCCGTAGGCCCGGTCGCCGGTCATCAACCCGTGGCGAAGGCCGACCAGAACCGCCGGGAGCGCCCCGATCAGGAAGGCGTCGGCCAGCTCGGCCAGAGTGATGCGGCGGTTCGCCAGCAGGTCATGAACGAGCAGGAACAGCAGCGAGGCAAAGCCGAGGAACCACCACGCCAGCCCCGCCTCCGCGATGCGGCCCGCGTTGGCGAAGGTCGAAGCCGCCCCCGCGGCGAGCGCCGGCAGCAGCAGGGGATCGAGCGGCGTGCGACGCCACACCGATCCGGTCGCGATCCGCGTGCTCCACCAGATCGCGCTCAGCAGACCAAGAAGGCCGAGCGTGATGCTCGCGGTGATGATGTGCGTCGCCGGACCCCAGCCCGCCGCCCAGAGCTCGATGTAGAGGAACGTCCACGAGGCAACGAAGAGCGGCAAGCCCCGGCCGATCCGCGTCAGGAGCGGGCTCGCCGGGCGGGACGCGGTCCGCGACAGGTCCGCATCCGCAGGCTCCGTCGGCGGAGGGGTCTGGCGGATCTCGGAGCTCTTCACGGGATCGGCAGACGAAACAGTTCCACGCATGTCTTGCGGCCTCCTCAGGAGGCTCTCTCCGTCTCACGTTGTCTTGTGTCGGCCCTGCCTGACGTCGGCTCGCGATTAACCGGCCGCCGTGACCTGATGCGCCGGTCCGCTGACGGGGAGCGGCTCAGGCTCGAGCACGGGCCCGCTCGGGCTGGCTGGTTGCGGCGACGTCCGCGACGGACCGAGCGGCCCGTACGCTTCCCACAGCGCGCCGCAGAAGAGCCACAGGTACCCCCCGAGAAACACGGACTCCATCAGGATCAGCACGTACGCCCGGTAGGTGATCGCCACCGACAGGCCGAAGGCCAGATAACAGATGATCGGGAGATCCAGCCAGAAGTACCACGGGATCGACATTTTCGTCCGCTTGCGGGGAGCTCCCGGGGTGGCGGCCGAAAAGCCCTTGGGTGTCACGATCCACTGGTTCCGCGTCCCGAACAGCGCCTCGAAAATCGCCACCGAGCACTGACACGAGAGCCCGACCATGAGGGCCAGGAACGCGAGCGCCCTGGGGATCATGAGCAGCCCCGTCCACCACAGCGGCTTCTTGTCGAACCGCAGCCGGGCGGAGCCGTACACAAGGAACATCAGCGGGAACCAGAACAGGCCCACGACCGAGAGCGCCATCAGCGGCTCGTACTGCGGCGCGAGATGCAGGACCAGCGGGAGGATCGCGGCCGACAGGACGTTCACGAGGCTGCTGACCGGGATGAACGGCGTCAGGAGCTGCAGGCTGGCATGGATCTTCTTGTGTACGGAGACCTTCTGCCGCCAGACCGTCGACAGGAACTTGATGCCGCTCTGCATGTTCCCCTTGAACCACCGGAACATCTGCAGACGGAAGCCGATGATCGAGTTCGGCAGCTCTCCGCGGGTGACGTAGTTCTCCAGGAACCGGATCCGGAAGCCAAGGACCTGAGCGCTGAAGCTCATGTCGATGTCTTCGATGACCGAATCGGTCCGCCAGCCGCCGACCGCCCGCAGGACGGACGTCCGCCACACGCCGGCGGAGCCGTTGTAGAAGAGGTACAGGTTGCCGGCCGAGCGGCCCCGCTGCTCCACGGAGTGGTGCCCGTCCAGGTAGAACTCCTGGGTCCGGGTCAGGACCGAGTCGCTGGCATTGAGATGCCCCCACCGGGTCTGGACCGTGCCGATCTGCGGATCGGTGAAGTAGGGGACCGTCTTCTCTAGAAAGTCCGGCTGCGGGACGAAGTCGGCGTCGAGGATCGCGACGAGGTCGCCGGTCACGTGCGGAAGCGCGGCGTTGAGGTTCCCCGCCTTGAAGCCGGCCCGGTCGAGGCGGTGCCGGTAGTCGATCACGAGGGTCGGATCGGCGCGGCGGAGCTCTTCGATCTTCCGCTCGATGATCTGCGTGCAGCCGTCCGTCGAGTCGTTCAGGACCTGGATCTGGAGCCGGTCCCGCGGATACCGGATGCGGGCCGCGTGATCGAGGATCCGTTCCGCGACCGCGGACTCGTTGTACATCGGGAGCTGGATCGTGACCGACGGGAGCGTGTCGGGGAGCGGCGGAGTCGGCGCACCGTCTCCGTGGCGGCGGACATCCTGCCAGTAGATGCGGAAGAGATCGAGCTGCGCCAGCTGGAACAGAAAGTTGAACAGGATCGTGCCGATGAACAGCGCAACAATGGCCAGCAGCATGACGTCGACTCTCGTTCCGTTGGCGGAGCGCTCTTGAGGTCGCGGGCTGATCGGAATCAGGCTCGCAAGACCTCGCCCGGAGGTCCGCCTCTCTCTTCACAACTTCTCGCCGGCAAACGCCGGACCGGACGGGAATGCGGAGTCCGCCTTCGGCAGCCGGCGGACTCATTCCCCGTTCTTCGACGATCCGTTCGACGTGGCGTCCCTGCTAGAACTCCGAGAGCTTCTCTCCGCCGGAAATGCTGTTCAGGGCCCGGTGGATCGTGAAGTCGATGCTCTCGCTCACGAACCGTCCGGCGCCGTCGCCCAGCAGCAGGTGGACCCCGCCCGGATGCATGCTCCGCGGCGCGGACTGACCGTCCCCGACGTTGTAAGAGCAGCCCATGCCGGAGAAGGAGGCGTTGACGCAGTCGTCCACGTCGTCCGCGAAGTCGGCTCTCGGGTTCAGGCCCAGGCAGTCGGTCATCCCGGTCGCCGGGTCAATGTCGCAACCGCCGACAAGACTGGTTCCGTACCGTCCCAGGGCCCAGGTGCCACGGGGGTCGGTCTCGGTCACACCGACGCGGATCTCCCACACCATCGCCGAATTGCTCGTCCCGTCGGTGAACTCTGCGATCCGGGCCGCCCCGCCGAAGCCCATCGCGCCGCGGAGCTTGGGATCGACCGACATGAACTGCTGCGACTTCCAGAGCTGCTCCCGCCCCAGGTTGGCTCCGTACGTTCCGCGCGTCCACGGGGCGCCGGGGCTGACGGTCGCGCCCGTGGCGTCGATCGTGTTGTAGTTCTGGAGCGGAGTCCGGGCCTGCGAGTCCGAGGGGCAGACATACACCGGGATCTGGGCGCTGCGGACGCGGGCATTGGTCCCCTTGGCGTCCGACATCGGAGCCCTGTCGTCCACGAGTCCGTAGACCGCCCCCTGATCGACGTAGGGGAGGAGGAAGACGAGCCAGCTCGGTCCCCAGTTGCCGTTGGCATGGAGGAACGAGGCCGACCGCGACGGGAGGTCCTGGGTGCCGTCCGACTTGTTCCGGACGACGACGCCCGGGGGAAGGATGCGGTGCGTCTCCAGGTAGTTGTGGAGCGCGATCCCGATCTGCTTGATGTTGCTCTTGCACTGCGCCGCCCGGGCCGCCTCGCGGGCCTGCTGCACCGCCGGGAGGAGGATCGAGACGAGGACGCCGATGATCGCGATGACGACCAGCAGCTCAATCAGCGTGAACCCCGTCTGACGGGATCGCCGCGACGGGAGAGGCCGGCTGCCGGCCGCGGGACAGACAGACGCGGAGCTTTGGAGACTTCGCGGATCGCACGCCATGAAACATCCTTCCGGTCGAGACCGATCCGCCTGATCGGAGTCGCGCGAGTCAGTTGGCACGGAGGAAAAAGACCCGCGGTTTCGGAGAAACCGCCAGCCGACGGGGCGCTCGCCCCAGGGTCCTGCCGGACCTTCAGAGACGTAGATACCCCGCCTCCGAGACCCGGCGGCGCGATTCTACCCCCGCAAAAAAACCAAACTCAATTGGCGATCTTCACGTTTCCCCCAGTTTTTCCACATTGCCCAAATGGGAAAATCCTGGAGGTCGACGGCAGAGGTTCGCTCGGAAGTCCATGGAACATCGATGCTTACCTTGTGCCGTTTCCGCCGGCACCCGGATCGCATCGGCAAACGTCAACGGGACGCCCCCGGATCGGCGGCCAGATCGACGGAGAGCAGCTCCTTGTCATTGCGGACGAAGATCCGGCGATTCGCGAAGGCCGGCGCGCACCACACGACTTCCCGTCCGAACGCAAAGTTCGTCGGTTCCAGGAGGTGCGTCCGGGAAAGCTCGGTGAAGCCCTGCGGGGTCAGACGCCCGAGGATGAGATCACCGGTCTCAGCGAACATCCAGAACCGGTCGGTCTCCCCCTGCCGGACCAGGAAGACCGTCCCGCTCCCCTGCTTCCGGCGACCGATCGGCTGCGGCGTGGCCCACAGAATGTTGCCGCTGGGGACCTCGATGCACCGCAGTTCGCCATCGGAATCGGAGCCGTAGATCCGCCCGTCCATCACGAACGGCTGGACGTTGACCGGCGAGAGAGCGTGCTTCGCCTTGTCTTTCCAGAGGGTCTTCGCCCCCGGCTTGTCGGTCGCGAGTTCCAGCATCAGGTTCCGGTTGTTGAACCCGCCGACGAAGAGATAGTTCCCGACCTTGACGGGGGTCATGATGATCGAGCCGTTGTCGGCATCGTACGGCTGGGACCAGAGCTCCTTGCCGGTCGCCGGGTCGACGGCGTAGATCGCCGCGGGCTGCATGAGGATCATCTGCCGGACGCCCGCCTGCTCGAAGATCACCGGGGGAGAATAGCCCTGCTCCTTTGCGCTTCCGACGCGCCAGACCTCCGCGCCGGTCTCCTTGTTGAGGGCGACGCAGTGGGTCCCCGGTCCGCCGGCGAGGACGATCAGCCGCTCGCCGTCAATGAGCGGCTGGCTGGCGTAGCCCCACAGGGCGGACTTGGTCATGTAGTCCGTCTTGAGGTCGCGGGACCAGATCACGCCTCCCTTGGCGGCATCGAAGCAGATCAGTTTCCCCTCGGCCCCCTGGGTGTAGACCTTCCCCTGGTGGACCAGCGGCGTCGACCGCGGGCCGGCGGGGTAGGAGATCGCGTACTCGGTCGGATACTCGTGCTTCCAGAGTTCGCGGCCGGTCGCCTCGTCGAGGCAGAGGACCCGCTCGATGCCGGTGGAACCCTTCCGGTCGAAGTTGTCGGTCTTGACGTTGTCTTTCGTCACGTAGTCGGTGACGTAGACCTTTCCGCCGGCGACCGCCGGTCCGGAATAGCCGCCGGCGACCGGGACCCGCCAGACGACCTTCGGTCCCTCCTTGGGGAAGGTCTCGAGGAGTCCGGTTTCCCGCCAGACGTTATCCCGCTTCGGCCCCATCCACTGCGGCCAGTCGTCGGCGGGGGCCGACGGGGGAGAGGCGAGCGAGACGAGACCGGCCAGGGTCAGACAGGCGAGCAGGCGAGGCATCATCCGGATCTCCTTATGCGGAAGCCGGGGTCGCCGAGAGCCAGGACGCCGGCCGTCTCCTGAAGTTTTACAAAGAGGCGTCCCCCAACGACCAGCGTTCCGCTGTTCAACCAAGCCGGGTCCAGGGTCCCCCTGGTGGGGGATGCAAGGGGGCCTGTGTTGTTTTTCTGGCCCTCTTGCCCGCCGGAGGCCCTCTCGTCGGGAGATGTCTGAAGGAGATCGTGTCCAGACGCGGACAACGTGCCGGATGCCCCTCGCGAAACCGCGGGGATTGGAAAGCCAGCGGTGTGGGCTGAGGGAGTCCCCGACGCTGGTAGGAGGATCCGGGGTCTGCTTCCCGGAATCACCGGAGGCGCCGCGGGCAGCCCCATGCACGTGAACATTTCAACACGTTGCGATTCGCTCCCGGGGACTGCCGGGAACCCGCCCCGCCGCGAGGATTCGGGCTGCGGCTGTCCACTCTCCGATCTCCATCCGGGCGGCCAACCGCGCTCCTTGACACCGGGAATGTCCGCCTGTACAAACGAGTTTCAACTCCTTACAGGGACGGAATTTAGCGATTCTCCCCCGGGAAACCGGCATTCCGAGAAACCGCCGCAAGTTCTTTCCCGGCATTGGGTTGGAGGTCATCAGCACCCACCCGAATTGCAGTCAGGGACTTGGTCGACGGGTTGCGCCGCGGTGAGCGGAGCGGAGCGAGATGGAGCTGGCCCGGGGTGTTGTCCCCCATTCGGTGAGCACGATCCGGATTTCCTCCCATGGCGAAGAAGAACCCGGGGCCCAAGAAGGGTTCCCTGCCCCGCACCAAGACCGTGGCCAAACCCTCTTCGGCCAGTGCCGCTCCCCCCGTCAAGGTGATCCGCAAGAAGACGGCGGCCTCGACGGAAAACGAAGTCAAGGCGGTTGATAAGGAGCTCGTCCGGCTGCTGAACCGCCGGATGGAACTGACGCTCGCCCAGCTCGAAGACCTCAAGGATCGCCACGAAGTCTGGTTCGATCCGAACATGGACCAGGAGCTGTGGGACCGGCTCGACCAGCTGAACCAGAACGGGTCCGTCGCGGTCTCGGTCCTCCGATCCTGTTTCCGCGAAGTGATTTGCGCCGCCCGGAACAAGGTCAAGGTGGTCCGGGTCGCTTACCTGGGCCCTCCGTTCAGCTTTACGCATCTCGCGGCCATCGAACGGTTTGGGAAGAGCGCGGACCTGGTCCCGGTCAACACGATCGCTTCGGTCTTTGAAGAAGTGAACCGCGGCCATGCCGACTACGGCGTCGTCCCGATCGAGAACAGCACTGACGGCCGGATCGTCGACACCCTCGACATGTTCACCCGCCTGCCGCTGCAGATCTGCGGGGAAGTCCAGCTCGCCGTCCACCACAACCTGCTCTCGCGGTCGCCGCGGAGCGAGATCGTCGAGATCTACAGCAAGCCGCAAGCGCTCTCGCAGTGCCGCGACTGGCTGGCCCGCAACATGCCCCGCGCCCGGCTGATCGAGGTCACCAGCACCTCGACCGCCGCCCAGCTGGCTCGCGACAAGCCGGGAGCCGCCGCCGTGGCGAGCAAGCAGGCGGCCGTGCAGTACGACCTGCAGATCGTCGCCGAGAAGATCGAGGACAACAGCCACAACGTCACCCGCTTCGCCATCATCGGCGATGAGGAGACGAAGCCGACGGGCAAGGACCGGACCGCCCTGCTGCTCCAGATCCCGCACGCCCCGGGAGCCCTGAGCGACGCCCTGACGGCGTTCAAGAACGCCAAGATCAACCTGACGTGGATCGAGTCGTTCCCGCTCCGCGGCCAGGAGGCCGGATACCTGTTCTTCCTGGACTTCGAAGGGCACTCCAAGGAGCAGCGGATCTCCAAGACGCTCGAACAGCTTGAGAAGAAAGCGGTTCGGATCAACGTCCTCGGTTCGTATCCCCGCGGCAAGCTGGTCGAGTAGTCGGGGGAGTTCCGGCGGCCTCGCTTCCACGAGATCGCCGGGACGGAGGCGGGGCGGTTCGCCCGTCGCTTCGACCGATCATTTCCTGTCGATGAGTCCCGGTTCTGCCACGACGGCCGCCGCACCCGGTCCGTCCCGGGTTCCCAAATCTGCGAGACAGATCACGAGCGAGGGATTGCTGGTGAAATCCCGGTCGTTTCGTGTCTAATCTTCCCTCCCCTATTCCGCGTCCCGACTCCCGTACCGAAACGGGTTCGCCCGGGAACGTCTCGCAGAGGTCTTTCGTGATTATCGTTTTGAAACCGGACGCTTCCGAAGCCCAGCTCGAGCACATCTGCGAGCGGATTCGCGAAATGGGCTTCCGGCATGAGATCAGCCGGGGGGTCAAGCGGACGCTCGTGGGGGTCCTGGGAGAAGAAGACCGGCTCCGCAACGCTCCGCTGCGGGCGATCCCGGGCGTCGAAGACGTGATGTCGGTCCTCAAGCCGTACAAGCTGGCGAGCAAGGAGTTCAAGGCGGAGCCTTCGGTCTTCGACCTCGGCCACGGGGTCAAGGTCGGCGGCGGAAACCTGATGCTGATCGCCGGGCCGTGCGCGATCGAAGGGGAAGACATCCTCCGCGAGATCGGCAAGAGCGTGAAGGCGGCGGGGGCCAACGTCCTCCGCGGTGGCGCGTTCAAGCCGCGGACGAGCCCCTACAGCTTCCAGGGGATGGGCGAAGACGGCCTCAAGGCGCTCCGCGCCGTCGGCGACGAGCTCAAGATGCCGGTCGTGACCGAGGTCATGGACCCGCGGCAGGTGGAGCTGGTCAACGAATATTCCGACATGTTCCAGATCGGCGCCCGGAACATGCAGAACTTCAACCTGCTGACGGAAGTCGGCCAGACGAAGCGCCCCGTGCTGCTCAAGCGCGGGATGAGCGCGACGGTCGAAGACCTGCTGATGTCCGCCGAGTACGTCCTCTCGAACGGGAACATGCAGGTGATCCTCTGCGAGCGGGGGATCCGGAGCTTCGACAAGTCGACGCGGAACCTGCTCGACCTGGCGGCGGTCCCGAACTGCAAGGGGCTCTCGCACCTGCCGATCATCGTTGACCCGAGCCACGCCACCGGCCGGCCGGACCTGATCCCCGCCATGGCCTATGCCTCCGTCGCCGCCGGTGCGGACGGGGTCCACATCGAAGTCCACAACTGTCCCGAGAAGGCGATGAGCGACGGTCCGCAGGCTCTCCTGCCGAACCAGTACGCCGACGTCGTGGCTCAGATCCAGAAGCTGGCCGCCGTCATGGGGATGAGCATTCCCCAGGCGGGCTGAGGTCTTCCGGAAGAGAATCTCCGGAAAAGAATCAAGGGGGCCGTCGCCGGAGGCCGGCCCCTGTTCCCTTTTCCGATCGTGCCTGATCCTTCAAGCTTTCCTCCGGTTCCGGCTTGCGGCACTCCGTGCTCGCCGGCTCTCCTCACTCCCCGCACTTAAATCCCAGCCCCTCGCATGCGTCGTTATCTCGTTGCCGGCAACTGGAAGATGAACCTCAAGCAGGAATCGGCCCTCGCGCTCGCCAAGGCGCTGGCGGCCGCCTGCCCGGGTGGCGACACCCGGATCGATGTCCTGGTCGCCCCGCCGTTCCCCTACCTCCTGCCGGTGAAGCAGGCGGTCGCGGGGTCGAACGTCACCGTTGGCGCTCAGAACGCTTACTTCGAGCAGCCGGGCGCGTTCACCGGCGAAACGTCGGTGGAGATGATCGCCGACTGCGGCTGCAAGGCGGTGATCCTGGGCCACAGCGAGCGGCGGCACGTCCTGGGCGAGACCGACGCCGTCATCAACAAGAAGGTCAAGGCGGTCCTGGCCAAGGGGCTCGATGTCATCCTGTGCGTCGGTGAGCTTCTGGCCGACCGCGACGCCGGGAACACCGAGGCGGTCCTGGACGAGCAGATGAAGGGGGGCCTCGCGGGGATCTCCGAAGAGCAGATGGCGAAGATCGTCATCGCCTACGAGCCCGTCTGGGCGATCGGCACCGGGCGGACGGCGTCGCCGGAGCAGGCTGAATCGGCCCATGCCCATCTTCGCAACTGGCTCAAGACGCACTACACTGCCGGGGTGGCGGACACAACCCGCATCCTCTACGGGGGAAGCGTCAAGCCGGACAATGCGGCCGAGTTGATGGGCCAGCCCGATGTCGACGGGGCTCTGGTGGGCGGCGCGAGCCTGAAGCCGGAGCAGTTCCTTCCGATCATCCAGGCGGCCCAGGGTCTGACCCGTTAGGCCGTGAGACGTGTTGCCGTGGGAAGTGGGCGATCCGACCAGGGATGGCGGATCGAAAGTGTCGCGGCGGTGGCGCCGGAAATTTTGTCCGTGTCGGTTCAGTCAGAGGAAGACCTGTGTCCTATCTCGTCGGTCTCGGAACATTCCTGTTGTTGTTCCTGTCGTTCTTCATGATCGTCCTGATCCTCCTCCAGCGGGGCCGCGGAGGGGGGCTGGCCGGGGCCTTCGGCGGGATGGGAAGCCAGAGCGCCTTCGGTACCAAGGCGGGTGATACGTTCACCCGGATCACGATCGTCGTGGCGATCATCTGGGTCGTCCTGGCGGGCGGCGTCGGGATGGCCATGCGGAAGGTCCAGGGGGACAACAACCTGGGTGCCGGCCTGCAGAGCGGCAATGCGGAACTGAAGAGCGCCGATCCGCTGAAGGACAGCGAAGGGGGACTCGGCGAGTCCGCTCCGTTCCCGGGTGGCTCCGCCAAGCCGTCCGACGAGACGAAGGCTCCTCCGGCCTCGGCGCCGGGCGCCTCGAAGCCGGCAGCGGGCAAGGACGAAGCCACGACGGACGAGAAGACCCCGCCCGCCGCCGCTCCTGCAGCGGGCGATGCATCCAAGGCTCCGGAGGCCACTCCGCCCGCCAAGCCGGCGGATCCGGCTGCGAAGCCGGCAGAACCGGCGGCCAAGCCCGCAGAACCGGCCGCGGACGCGAAGCCGGACGAAGCGAAGGCTCCGGCGGCTCCGGCCGCCGAATCGAAGCCGGCTGCGGAAGACAAGAAGTAGCGATTGCGAGGGGCTGCGGCCGGACGCACCGAAGCGAAGCGGGTCGCCGTAAGACCGCCGCAGTTCCGATCGTTGAGTGTCCACGTCAGGCGCGGGTCGTTCCTGTCGAGACGCCCGCAATGACGTTGACGACCCATTGGGGCGGAGAAACAGCGTCTTTCGCCGTGGATCGTGAGTCCTCCCCTCGAGACGTTCCCTGTCTCGCCCGCCCCAGCTCCTCTCCTCGAACTCGCCGCCGTCCCCTAGACTTTCCGACTTCCGAATGTCGAATCGGCCGATGTCAGATCGGCCCTCAGCCCTTGCCGGATCCTTGCGTTCATGGCCCGACTGTCCCAGGCCCGTCTTCAGAATCTCAACGAGACTTTCAACGAGCGATCGCCCGAAGAACTCCTGCGCTGGGCTCGTGAAACGTTCGGCAACCGGGTCGCGGCGATCTCGGCGATGCAGATGGCGGGGAGCGTCGTCTGTCACATGCTTCATCAGCACCGGATCGATATTCCGGTCCTGTTCGTCGACACCGGGGTGATGTTCCAGGAGACGCTGGACACCCGCGACCGGCTGGCAGGCGAATACGGTCTCGACATCCGGACGTTGAAGGCGGAGCTGACGATGGAGCAGCAGACCGCCAAGCACGGCGTGCTGTATCTGTCGGTCGAAGGGCAGCAGCAGTGCTGCCACATGCGGAAGGTGGAGCCGCTGCTGGGGATCAAGGGGCAGTATGACTGCCTGATCGGGAGTCTGCGGCGGTCCGAAGGGGGTCGCCGGGGGCATTGTCCGATCGTCGGGGTGGACCCGGAGCTGAATGCGATCCGGCTCAATCCGCTGGCGAACATGGATGACCCGACGCTCGACGGTTACATCGCCGAGCACAAGGTGATCGTGAACCCGCTGCATCATCAGGGGTTTTCGACGATTGGCTGTAACCGCTGCACGACGCCGGTGTTGCCGGGCGAGCCGAAGCGGGCGGGTCGGTGGCGTCATCTGGGTCCGTGGTCGCAGTATTGCGGGATCAATCCTTCGGACGTCGATGATGCGACGTCGCAGGCGGTGGATCTGCCGCAGGACCTGGTCGATCGAATTCTGGGCCAGAAGACCGACTTCATGATCTAGCCAGCGTCCCGCTGGACCGGGTTCCGTCGCACGATGGGATTGAGGTGGCGGGAGTCCGTTCGGGCGGGGTCGGTGTTCGAGCTTTCGGTGAGAGCCGGAGAATCGCGCTATGCCTCACCGGGTCCAGGGGCACCCTGGTGGGGAGTGCAGAGGGGCAACGCCCCTTTGCCCGCCGGAGGCCCTCTCGTAGGGGCCTACCTGAAGGAGCACATGTCCAAGCGCGGACAACGTGTCGTATGGCCCCTCACCAACCCGCTGCGATTGCAAAGCCAGCGGTGTAGTGTGGAGGACTCCTCGACGCTGGTACCACAAAGGGGACATCCGTTGTGTCCCACGGTTCCTCATGGAAGTGCCTCCGGCGGCAAGGGGGTGAGACCCCCTTGACCCCAGGCTGCCGTAGCACGTTGGGTTTGAGCGAGCATAACCGTGCCGGCAAGTACGCGATCCGCCAGCGCGCGGAACCCGCCTTGACTCGCAGAATCAAACGGCACGACACTAAATCCGTCCCCCCCGTCGACCGAGCCGTGCCATGAAATCGAGATTGCTGATCCTCCTGCTGTTCGTCGGCGGGCTATGGGCCGCATCCGAGGTCCTGGCCCAAGGCCCCAATCCGCAACCCGCCCCCGCTGCCGAAGCCGGACGCGTCGCCGCCCACGAACTGCAGATCGGCTGGCGACAGGTCGGAGCCCTCTTCCGCGGACTCGCCGGCATCCCCATGTGGGGACTCGTGGTCTGCGGGGTCATGGTCCTGACCTTCGCCGTCGACCGCCTCGTCGTCCTCCAGGCCCGCCGGGTCGCCCCCCCGGTCTTCACCAAGCGGTTCCTTCAGCACCTCCGCGAAGAAGACCTCAACAGCGAACTGGCCCGCGAACTCCTCGACGTCTGCCGCGACCACCCCAGCGTCATCGCCCGCCTCTACGGCATCGTGATCGAGAACTACGGCCGCACCAGCTTCGAGATCCGGACCGCCGTCAGCGACCTCGCCGAAGTCGAGCTGTACTACCTCCGCAAACACATCCGCGCCCTCGGGAGCCTGGCCGCGATCGCCCCCCTGCTCGGCCTCTTCGGAACGGTCATCGGGATGATCGAGGCCTTCCAGGCCCTCTCCGGCCAGACCGGAGCAGGCAAGACCGAAGCCCTCGCTGGCGGGATCGGACTGGCCCTCATCGCCACCGCGACCGGACTGGGAGTCGCGATCATGGCCTCCCTCGCCTACTACTTCATGCAGGGCCGCGTCGACAAACGGATTCACGAACTCGAGATGCTGACCAATCAGGCGATCGCCCTCGTGGCCTCGGACGGACCGGTCATCAAGGAGACCCCCGCCCGCCGCACGAAGTCCGCCGGCGAAACCGCCAAGTCCAAAGCGTGAGCACCGGAACGCTCATCACCCTCCGCACCCCGCCTCCGCTCCCATGCTCCAGCGCAGCCGACAGGTCGACGAACCGCTGTTCATCAACCTGACGCCGATGATCGACGTCATCCTGACGCTGCTGGTGTTCTTCATCACCGCGACGCGGCTCTACGACTGGGAAGAGGAGAAGCTCGACGTCGCGATCCCCGAAGTCCAGTACGCCCGCCCGCTGACCCAGGCTCCCGACGACCTCGTCGTCTCCGTCGCGATGGACGGGGCCGCCTCGCTCAATGGGGAAGAGGTCGACCTTCCGCAGATCCGGGCCAAGCTCCGCGAAGCGAAGGAGCGGTTTGCCGACCAGGGAGTCATCATCCGGGCCGACGGCCGGACGACGCACCAGCGAGTCGCCGACATCATGTCCGCCTGCCACGCCTCGGGGATCTCGCGGATCCTGTTCTCCGTCCGACAGGTCGAAGACAAGTAGCGGTTACGCCCGCAGAACTGCCAGGGCCACGTAGACCTTGGGGTCGATCAGGACGTTCTCCTCGGCCGCCCGCTTGCCGATCCACTCGCGCAGCACCGCCAGCGGAACGACGTGCGGGGCAATCTGCTCGCTTCCGTCTCCACCTCCCTGACCGGTCTGCTCCGCCCCGTAGCCGAGGAAGTAGTCGACCAGCTCGTTCGAGAGTCCGGGGGACGACGGACAGCGGAAGAGCCGCGCCAGAGACGGGACCGAGAAGCCGGTTTCCTCTTCCAGCTCCCGCCGGGCGGCCTCTTCGAGTTCTTCGTCCTCGGCCCCCTCGATATCCCCCGAGAGCCCCGCCGGGAGGTCGATCACCATCGCGTCGACCGCCGCCCGGTGCTGTTCTGTGAGGACGAGCTCCTGCTGCGGCGTGACGGCGACGATCGCCACGACCCCCGACGCGTTGGCCCGCTCGGCAAACTCCCACGTCCCCTGCCGGACGAGCCGGATGAACTTGCCGCTCGCCACGACCGACTTTCGCTTGGCCACGTTTCGAATCCGGGGAGAAGGCTGAGGGAGTTGGAGCGGGAAGCCGACGAGGATCGAAGTCCGCTACCCGCGGACGCCGGCCTGCGGCTTGAAGTTGCCGCGGATCGTGACCCGCAGGATCCCGGTCGCCTTGCTGCCGGGAGGGACGTTGACCTTGAAGTAGATGGGGCCGTCCGACTTCGGGGTGAATTCGAGCGACTTGCCGACCGCGACCGGCCGGATGTCTTCCGTCCGCTGCTGCCGGTTCCCCGTCCCCTGCCCCTGCTGGCGCGGAGGAGTCATGGCCAGCATCAGGGCTCCCATCGGGATGCCGGAGACGAGGTCCTTCGCCGGGTCGTCGTTCGAGTAGCCCTCGGGGCCCAGCGTCTCGTTGACGAAGACCTTGTAGTCCCCTTCGGCCTCGATGCGGATCGGCTGGTCCTTGGTCACGAAGATCCGGGCGTCCTGCCACGGGAGGCCCGTGTCGAACTTGAACTCGTAGTCGTTCTTCTTGAAGACCGCCTCGTCCAGCTCCTTGAGCTTCCGCTTGACGACTTCGTCGTCCGGATTCACCGCCAGGATCGCTTCCAGCATGCTCCGGGACTTCTCCGACAATCCCGCGTCGTCAAAGCTCTTGGCGAGATCGTGGAGCGACTTGAGGTATTCGGTCTTCGCCTTCTCGGCCTGGTTGTCGAGGGTCCGCAGGGCGGTGGCGCTGAGCTTCTTGGGAGCCTGGGCGGCGAGCGGAGCGATGGCCGCCGCGGCCAGAACGAGAGTGCCCCCGAGCAGGAGGCGAGACGAGCGCAGCATGACAGGATCCCGGGGCAAGCGAGCGATCAGCGAAGACAGTACCGGAAGTATCGGGAGCCACTGGTGCGACCGCAAGTTCGTGGCTGCAGCGGGCTCTCCTGACGGGCTCCACGCCAGGTCTTCAGCAAGGCTTCATGCCCGGGAGTCGGCCTCCGCGGGACCTTGCTCCCGATTCCCCAAAGTTTCTCGGCGATCCCCAAATTCTCGGGTTATTAACCTCCAGAGGCCGAGATCTTAACACGGGCTTCCAAAATGACGGCGGTCGTGGGTTCCAGAGCAGACGCTCCCCGCGACCTTTTTTGTTTGGCGCAGGATCGCATCCCGTCCGGCGGTGTTCGCCGGGCCTCCCGTCCGTTTCCGCAGCCGCGGGACGAGGGAGGGTGGCGTTATCGATCGGTCCGCGTCTCCAAAATTTCTTCTCCTGGAGACAAGAACACGATGCAGGCACGTATGCGTATCCGCGGCCTCGAGCAGGCCCGGGCTGGTTTCACGTTGATTGAGCTGCTGGTCGTTATTGCCATTATCGCCGTCCTCGTTGCCATCCTGCTCCCCGCGGTCCAGCAGGCCCGCGAGGCCGCTCGCCGCAGCCAGTGCCAGAACAACCTCCGCCAGATGGGTCTGGCGGTCCACAACTTCCACGAAGCCTTCGGCCAGATCCCGAACGCCGGCCGCGATGGCGACAAGCGGACGGGCGACTTCAAGTGCTGCAACTCCCGGACGCGTGCCGGCTGGGCCTGGAGCTACTGGCTGATGCCGTATCTCGACCAGATCAACACCTTCAATCTGGCGAGTGAAGGGAATGATCCGCCGCCGGTGCTCGACGGGACGGCCGTGAACACCGACCACAACAAGGTCGCGGCCAAGGGCGTTCCGACCTACTACTGTCCGACCCGCCGGGCCCCCAAGCTCGACAGCTCGTCGTCGTACAAGAACGACTATGCCGCCAACGCCGGCAATGAGGCGACCGACGACGGAACGCAGGGGATCTTCATCAAGACCGACATCGACACCCTGACGATCGAGAAGATCCGCGACGGGGCGTCGAACACGGTCATGATCGCCGAGAAGACGCTCAACCCGAACTCGTTCGGGATCGATGGCGGCGACAATGAGAAGTACATCAACGCCGGCTGGGATGTGGACATCATCCGTTTCGGTGGTACGGGGACCAAGCCGTATCCTCCGATCTCGGACTCCAAGGCTCCGCTCTCCTACACGACCCCGACCCCCGCGGTCACGATCTGGCCGAGCACGTTCGGTTCGTCCCACGCGGCGCTGAACGCTCTCTTCTCCGATGGCGCGGTCCGGGCTGTCAGCTTCGATATCGACGGCGAGACGTTCCGTCGGCTGTGCTACTCCAAGGATCTCTTGCCCGTCACTGTTCCCGAGTAATGTCTGAGCGGCGTGTTCGGGCTCCCCGGCGGAGCCCGGACCGATCCGGTTCCAGTCACCCGACACTACGTTCCTCCAGTTCGCGGATATCCATGTTTCGTACCAGTGGTTTGTTGATCCTCCTGTCGCTCGCACTTGTCAGTGGCTGCGGCGGCGGCGGGACTGCCAGCACGGAGTTGACGCCCGAGCTCGTTGAAGCGGCGAAGGTCCATGACGAGAAGGTCGCCAACGACGAGGCGGCGCACCAGAAGGCCCAGAAAGAGGCTCAGAAGGCCGAGGCGGCCGCGGCGAAGAAGTAGCCCGGCCGGCTGAGAGCCCTCTTTGGAAAGCAACACCCTGCCGGATCGGGATCACCGATCCGGCAGGGTGTTTTCGTTGAGTGATGATCGGGTGATGGTGGGGAGGCGGATCCCCTGGTCTCGGACCACGTCCTTGCCGGCACGACGTTGGTAGCTCAAACCCATCGTGCGACGGCGGCCGGGGTCAAGGGGGTACCCCTTTAAAGGTGAGCGAGTCAGTCCTTACCCTGTCTCTGTCTGGAGGTTGCGACGGACTCCTGGAGAGGACAACAGGGATGTTGCCAGCCGAAGTGTTGGAGCGTTTTGTCGAACGCTGTCCCGCCGCGGTCATGGTGCGGGCCGAGCGGCTGGATGAGGTCTTCCAGCGGGCCGCCCAGCGGCAATACAGCCGCCAGCTCCTGTTCTCGCAGCTCGTGGCGATCATGTCGGCTGTCGCCACCCGTTCGCAGCCGTCTGTCCATGCCGCCTATCTGGCGGCTCAGGACAAACTCGACATCTCACCCCAGGCCCTGTACGACAAACTTCGACGGCTTGAACCGGCCGTCACGGCCGCCCTGGTCCGCGAGACCGCCCGCGATGCCGCACGAGCCATCGATGCTCTGCCGGGCCTGCGGCCACCCGTGCTGACCGGGGGACTGAAGACGTACGACGTCTATTGTGTCGACGGGAATCACCTGACCAGCACGGAGCACCGGCTTGCCGAGTTGCGGACGACCCGCGAAGCGGCCCTCCCCGGACAGACGCTGGCCCTGCTGGACCTTCGTCGGGGGCTGATCACGGAACTTGTTCCCGGCGAGGATGGCCATGCCCAGGAACGCTCGCTCGTCCCGGAGCTGCTGGAGCGGTTGCGGAAGGGGATGGTGCTCGTCGCCGACCGGAACTTCTGCACGAGCCGGATCCTGTTCGGAATCGTGCAGCGTTCGGCCTTCTTTGTGATCCGTCAACATGGCTCGAACCTCTCCTGGGAGCGGGAGGGGAAGCGGCGGCGGATCGGCCGGACGGCGACGGGGATGATGTTCGAGCAGACTCTGGACCTGAACGATGAGGGCCAGACGCTGCCGGTCCGGCGGCTGACGATCGAACTGGACGGACCGACGAACCAAGGGGAGAGCGAAGTCCACATCCTGACGAATCTTCCGGCTGAAACGGTCCCGCCCGGCGAGGTGGTGGAGGCGTACCGCCTGCGGTGGACGATCGAAGAGGCGTTCCAGTGCCTGACGGACGTTCTGCGGTGCGAGGTGGAAACGCTGGGCTATCCGCGGGCGGCCCTGTTCTCGTTTGCCGTGGCGGTGGTGGCCTGGAACACGTATGCGGTGGTCAAGGGGGCACTGAAGTCGGTTCACGGCTGGGAGACGATCGAGGCGACGCTGTCCGACTATCACCTGATGCATGACGTGCTGCTGACGCACTGCGGCCTGGAGATCGCTGTGGAGGCTTCGGCGTGGTGCTGGCACCAGGGGTTGTGCCCCCAGGGGCTGGCGAAGGAGCTGGTTCGTCTGGCGAAGAGGGTGAAGTTGTCCCGGTATCCCAAGCGGAAGCGAGGTCCGAAACACCCGCCTCCCGCGAAAACAGGACGCCGCAACGATCACCTCTCGACCGCCAGACTCCTTGAGAAACGCAAACGCAAACGACCTTGAAAGGGGTAGCCCCTTGACCCCAGGCTGCCGTGGCACGTTGGGTTTGAGCTATGGGAGCCATGCCGGCGAGAATGCGGGTCAGCTCCAGTCCAGCCGCAGCACCTGCCCATTCGCAAACCCGACAATCACCCACTCACCCAACGGGTCGCAAGCCAGCGAATGTATGTCCGACGGCGCGCCCGTCGCCCACAACATCTCGCCATCCGAATCCAACCAGTACAGATACCGCTCGATCGTCGAGGCAACGATCCGCTGCGGCTCAAACGTCGCCGCCACCCGGTTGATCGTCCCCTCCAGCACATACGACCCGACATCCCCCCCATCACCGTCGTACGTCTGGATCCCGTGCGTGAAGCTCGCCAGATACAGCAAGTCGCCATCGCCCGTAATCACGAACGCCCCGACGTTGGCAAAGTGCTTCTCCTGCCAGAGCTGAGCCCCCGCCAGATTGTGGCAGCACAGGATGCCATGGTCCGCCGCCCCGAACAGCACCGGCTGAGCAGCCCCGAACTGCAGAAACGAAAGCGGCCGGACCGTCTCAAAGTGAGCCAGTCGCTTCTGCCGCTCGTTGTAAATCTGCACCCCCGCATCCGCGAGGCTCACCGCCATCTGGTTCCCGTACGGCGTAATCGCCACCGCCAGGCAGGCATCCGGAACCTCGGCCTCCCAGATCTGCTTGAGGGAGCGGTCGATCCGGCGGATCACGTTGTCGTTCGTGACAACTACCCCGGCGTCCCCGTGATCGCACCAGGCCATCCTCTGGACCGGCTGCCGGGTGCGGGTCATCGACAGGATCTTCCCGGCCCGGTCGATCCGCGTAATGGCTCCGGAGGAATCGGCGACGAACGTCTCCCCGGTTTCGCGAGCCAGGGCGAGGCCGACAAGATTGCCGTCGCACATCTGCCGCCACTTGAGCTTGGGCGCGATCCCCCGCCCTTCGCGTAGCCAGACATCGTCAGAGGCGGGAGTGGGCATGAAATCACGCAGCGGCGGAACGACTCTGTGATCGTAGGGGGCGGAACCACTTTGGGAAACGCAGGGAGCGGCTGCTTCGACTTCGCCCGTTTTCAAAACTCCGGGACTTCGACTTTCCCTCACGGACGCGGCCGGTGATAGAATGACGGGCCCTCCGGAAATGTCCCGCCTTCAGGCTCTTTCGATGGTTTTCCCGCCCTCCTTGCGTTCCTGCTTCGCCGCCGCGCTGCTCGCCGGATTCGCCGTCGTCCCCGCGACTGCCCGGGCCCAGGCCCCCAAGCCGGATCCCAGCGCGCAGCTCCGCTACGACCAGCACGTCGCGCCCTTCCTGAAGAAGTACTGCGGGGACTGCCACGCCGGCGACTCGGCCGAGGCGGGGGTCGCGGTCGACAAGCTGACCGAAAAGCTGGCGAAGACCCGCGACCGGAACCTCTGGAAGAAGATCGCAGTCCAGCTCGAAGGGGCGATCATGCCCCCGTCCGACTCGCCGCAGCCCAAGGCAGAGGAGCGGGACGCCGTGGCGGCCTGGATCCGCAACGTCGCCCTGCCGGTCGACTGCGGCCGGACGGTCGACGCGTTCCCCGGTCGGGTGACGCTCCGGCGGCTCAATCGGACCGAATACAACAACACGATCCGCGACCTTGTCGGTGTCGACTTCCAGCCGGCCGACCAGTTCCCGACCGACGACGTCGGCTACGGGTTCGATAACATCGGCGACGTGCTGACGATCCCGCCGGTGCTCTTCGAGCGATATTTGGAGGCGGCGGACGAGATCGCCGTGCGGGCCATCGCGGCGGGGGACGAGGAGTCCGCGCCGACGCACAAGTTCACCGCCGGAGCGCTCGGCTCGACCGACGGGGAAAAGGGAGGCGAAGTCGACGTCTCCGACAACAACCAGAAGTTCATCCTCCGGATCAAGGCCTATGGCGATCAGGCCGGGCCCGAGCCCTGCAAGATGGGCCTGCTGCTGAACGGGAAGCAGGGAAAGGTCGTCAACGTCACCGCCAAGCGGAGCGGCCCGCAGACCATCAACGAAGAAGTCACGTTGATGAAGGGGAAGCAGAAGCTGGCGGTCAAGTTCCTCAACGACTACTACAAGCCGGAAGATCCCGACCCCAAGATGAAGGGGGACCGGAACCTGCATATCGTCGAGCTGACCCTGATCGGGCCGCTCGGCGTCCTGCCGGATGAGCTGCCGGAATCGCACAAGCGGATCATCAAGAAGACCCCGCCCCCGAAGGCGACCCGCCCGCAGATGATCGCCGCCGCGAAAGCGAACGTGGAAGCATTCGCGACGAAGGCGTTCCGCCGCCCTGTCAAGCCGGAGGAAGTCGCCCGGCTGATGAAGTTCGTCGAGTCCGCCCTGGGGGACAAGCAGAACTTCGAGCAGGCGATGCGGCTGGCCGTCACCGCCACCCTCACGTCCCCGAGCTTCCTGTTCAAGATCGAGCAGGACCCGCTGAGCCAGCCGGTCCGTCCGCTGAACGACTACGAACTGGCGACGCGGCTTTCGTACTTCATCTGGAGCAGCTGTCCCGACGATGAGCTGCTCTCCCTGGCGGCGGCGAACAAGCTGGGGACGACCGAGGGCCTCAAGCAGCAGGTCCAGCGGATGCTGAAGGACCCGCGGTCGAAGTCGCTGTCGGAGAACTTTGCCGCGCAGTGGCTGCATCTGCGGCTGCTCGACCGGGCTTCGCCGGACCCGAAGCGGTTCCCGAGTTTTGACTCGAGCCTGCGGGAGGCGATGAAGACCGAGACGACGATGTTCTTCGACACGATCGTCCGGGAAGACCGGAGCATCCAGGAGTTCCTGACCGCCGACTACACCTTCGTGAACGGCAAGCTGGCCGGGCTGTACGGGATTCAGAACATCAGTGGCGACCAGTTCCAGAAGGTCTCGCTCGACACGACGCAGCGCGGCGGGCTGATGGGGCAGGCGAGCATCCTGACCGTCACCTCGAACCCGACCCGGACGTCACCGGTGAAACGCGGCAAGTGGATCCTCGAGAACCTGCTCGCCGCTCCGCCGCCGCCGGCTCCCGCCAACGTTCCGCCGCTCGAGGAGCCGGGCCGCAAGGAGATGAACGTGAAGTCGCTGCGGGAGCAGCTCGAGATCCATCGCTCGAACCCGTCTTGCGCGGCGTGTCACAAGATCATGGATCCGCTCGGCTTTGGCCTGGAGAACTATGACGCGATCGGCGCGTGGCGGACCAAGGATCGGGAGAACGCGATCGACTCCAGCGGGGAGCTTCCCGGGGGGAAGACGTTCAAAGGGCCGGCCGAGCTGCGCAAGGTCCTGGTGTCGCAGTTCAGCGACTTCCGGCGGTGCCTCGCGGAGAAGCTCCTGACTTACGCGCTGGGTCGCGGGCTGGAGTACTTTGACGAGTGCAGCGTTTCGGAGATCGCTGCCGCGGCTGAGAAGGGGGGAGACAAGTTCTCCGTCCTCGTGACCGCGATCGTCCAGAGCGACGCGTTCCGGAAGCGGGCCCGGAGTGCCATGCCGGAGTAGCGGATCGAGCTATTCGCCGCGGGCGTTCCGGACCTGGAGCATCGCCGCGAGCATCATCCGGCCGATGTCGTCGCGGCGTTCCTCGTACTTCTGTGTTTCGACGCTGCTGCCGTCGTAGTCCTTGGGGTCGAGGAACGGCGCCGGAATCCGGACGGCCGCTCCGGTGACGATGGGGCAGGCGGCGTCAGCTTCGCTGCAGACGAGGATGGCGGCGAAGTCTTCCCGGGGATTGGCCGCGTCGGAGTATTTCTTCGAGAACTCCACCGCCTCGGCGGCGGTGCCGGTTCCCCAGCGGATGCGGTAGCGGGGGTTGGGCTCGCCCGTCGTGCCGCGGGGGGCCTCGTCACCAAGGGGCATAACCTCGACGCCGAGGGAGGTGAGGGCTTTGATGGTCCGCGGGTTGAAGGCGGAGGGGGCGGTGCCGCCGCTGTGGAAGCGGATCTCGGGCATGCCGTAGTAGTCGGCCGCGAGGTTGCCGAGGGTGGAGCCGAGGATGCTGCGGCGGGAGTTCCCGGTGCAGACGACTGTGACGTGGATCGGCTGGCCGGCGGGGCGGGTGAGGATCCAGCGGGCGAGTTCGTTGGCGGCCTGCTGGTGGCGGGGCTTGAGCTGGTCGAGGCCGGTGGCGAGTGTCGCAAGAGCGTCGGCGGCGCCGGGGAGGAGTTCCTTGCGGGTGGAGGGGGTGTCGGTGTTCAGAGCGTTCTCCAGTTCGTCGGCGGAGAGGGCGGCGTCGGTGCCGGCGAGGCGTTGGAAGCGGGCCGGGGGGAAGAGTTCTTCCGCTTCGTCGGCGGTGATGGTGCGGTCCTTCTTGACGGCGTGGGAGAGGCGGGCTTTGAGGGCTTCGTCGTTTTCGGGGAGGGTCCAGCGGGGGAGACCCCAGCGATGGACGGCGGAGAGGGCGTCGACGTAGAGGCCGGGGCGCGGGTCGGCGGCGAAGGTGGCGGCCGGGGCGAAGAGAGAGAGGGCGAAGAGAGCGATGCCGGGACGGAGCATGGTTGGTTTCCTGGGGACCGCGCGATTCTGACGGTCGTACAACGGAGAGGCCAGTCAGAAGCGCTCTTGCCGGCACGGCGATGCTCGCTCAAACCCAACGTGCGACGGCAGCCTGGGGTCAAGGGGGCCACGCCCCCTTGCCGCCGGAGGCGCTTCCATGAGGAACCGTGGTAAACAACGGGCGTCCCCTTTGTGGAATCCGCGTGGAGGACGCCCTCAATTTGCACCGCTCCCTTTGCAATCCCCGCGTGTTGGTGAGGGGGCATACGGCACGTTGTTCGCGATTGGATACGCACGCCTTCCGACGGTGTCCGACGAGCCAGGCCTCCGGCGGGCAAGAGGGCGTTGCCCCCTTGCATCCCCCACCAGGGTGCCCCTGGACCCGGTGGGTTGTGAGGTCGCGCGAATCACCGCTCGCCGGCTAACAAAAAGTCCACATCAGCACGGGTTGATAATTGCCCCGGCATCGCCCCAGAATGGAACGTTGCGGCCCACATCCGCCGTTCAACCGACATCGTCATTGACCGTGACGGCAGGCCGACAGGAGGCCGCCCGCCAACACGGACCAAACCGGAATCCGCTGCGTTCATGTCGTTCGAGTCCTCCGCCTTCGACGTCCCCTTCCAGGTCCCCTTCGTCCATCGCCTCCGGGTGACCCGCGACGTCTTCGGCCCCGACCAGCAGATCCTCGCCGAACTCCTCGAACCGAGCGCCGCCGGACCCGCCCGGATCCAGTTCTGGCTCGACGAACAGATCGCGACCGCCCAGCCCCAGCTCAAGTCCCGGATCCGCAAGTTCGTCAGCGATCACGCCGACCGGGTCGTCATGCCCGGCAACATCCAGGTCGTCCCCGGCGGCGAAGCGGTCAAGAACGACATCCACCTCCTGGAGATGATGCTCAAGTGCATCAACGCCGCCGACCTCGACCGGCGGAGCTACATGGTGGTCATCGGCGGCGGAGCAGTCCTTGACGCCGTCGGCTTCGCGGCGGCCATCGCCCACCGCGGCATCCGCCTCATCCGCCTCCCCACCACGACCCTGTCCCAGGCGGACTCGGGCGTCGGCGTCAAGAACAGCGTCAACCTGTTCCAGAAGAAGAACTGGGTCGGCACCTTCGCCGTGCCGTGGGCGGTGATCAACGACGCCGTCCTGCTCTCGACCCTTCCCGATCGGGACTTCCGCTGCGGATTCTCCGAAGCGGTCAAGGTGACATTGCTCAAGGACGCCGAGGGCTTCGAAGAGGTGAGCCGCCTCGCGACGCGCATCCGGCAGCGCGACATGACCGCGGCGGCGCCGGTCATCCTCCGCTCCGCCCGGCTCCATCTCGACCACATCACCCGCGGCGGTGACCCGTTCGAAGCGCTCGAGGCCCGGCCGCTCGACTACGGCCACTGGTCGGCCCACAAGCTGGAAGTGATGTCGAACTTCGAGCTGCGGCACGGCGAGGCGGTTGGGATCGGCGTGGCGGTCGACACCGTCTACTCGTCACTCGTCCACGGCTTCCCGGAGGCAGACGCGCAGCGGGTCCTGGAGTGCCTCACGAACCTGGGTCTGCCGGTCGACCATCCGGTCCTGCACGACACGGACGTTCTGTTCCGCGGCCTGGAAGAATTCCGGCAGCACCTGGGCGGTCGGCTGACGCTGACGATGCTGCCGCGGATCGGGCAGAAGATCGACGTCCACGAGATCGACCGGGCGAAGATGAAAGAGGCGATCCGCCGGGTGCGGGACGCTCATCGCGTCTCGGTCGGTTGATCGTCGCCGATCGGCGTCCCTCTGCGGCGACAAGGGTTCAGCCGCAGAGGAGCCCGGAGCACAGATCCGAAGCAGGCCCGGGGCGAGAAAGCCCGGAGCGGGACGAAGCTCACTTCTTTTTCTTCTTCTTGGGCGCTTCTTCCTCTTCGAAGTCGTCCATCGGCAGTTCGTCGTCGCTGAGAGCGAGTTCGTCCTGGCTGAGGGCCAGGTCGTCGTCGATCGGCTCCATGTTGTCCATCGGTTCGCTGACGCCGCTGGCGACCGAGTCGTCATCCAGCTCGCCCGAGACGTTCGAGAGGCCCGAGCCGTCTTCCGCCGCTTCAACTTCCGCGCCGGAGACGTCCGCGTCCCCGGAGGGGATGGCGGCGGTCTTGGCGACCGAGCCCTTGTCTGCCGCCGGGGCGGACTTCATCAGGACCAGCGTTCCGACCGGGAAGAGGGCCATGATCACGGAGATCACGGCGGTCCCCCAGACAACCGCCATCATCATCGTCGGCATGCTCTCCGTGTGCTGCAGCCCGGCCATGATCGTGAGATAGGCCAGGAGACCCGCGGGGAGAGCCATCACGAGGGATGTGGCGGCGACTTGAGTCTTTCCCATGTCTGGCAACCGATGCTGGATCGACGGATATGAGGGGCAACAGAAGGCCGAGGGACGGACCGGCCACCCGAACAGCCTACCCTGGGCGCGCGACGGCACTCAAGACGCTGCTTTGCGGATGCCGTCATCCCATCGTCGAAACCCTACGGAAATCTCAGGCCATTGCGGGGTCCTGGAGGGATTGTCCGTTTTTGACGGCGGGCCGCCGCACGATCGGGATAACCGGCCCGCGGCGGGGGCGGCGCATTGCGGTGGGTCAGGTCCGGCCGCGGCGGAACTCTTCGAGGGGATAGTCGGGCAGCGCCGGGCGTTCGACCGCGAGTTCCTGAAGACGCTGCCAGCCGCGCGTCAGGAGCGTTTCCCGCTGGCGGACGAAGGCGGGATCGAGCTCTGCCTTCGAGAAGATTCCTTCCACGACGACGGGGGTGAAGGCGGGGTCGACGATGAACTGGGCGTTCGTGGGGTTACAGCGGATGTGCCGCTCTGGAGTGGCCAGGAGCGCCCGGCCGTCGAGTTCTCCCGTGACGTAGCGGAGGTAGAGATCGCTTTCGGTGATGTCCTCGACTTCGTCGCCGCAGACGTCGCAGAGGTAGCCTTGATCGCATTGAGCCATGGTGACGGCGGGGTGGCGGGGTGGCGGAGTGACGTGGAACCGGCAATCCCGCAGTGTACCAACCCGGCGTTTCGCGAGGGGAGATGCGAGCCCGACATCCAAGGCATTCGCCAATGGGGGCTCATTCACCGGGTCCAGGGGCACCCTGGTGGGGAGTGCAGAGGGGCAACGCCCCTTTGCCCGCCGGAGGCCTGGCCGTCGAGGGATGTCTGAAGGAGCACGTATCCAAGCGCGCACGCCGTATCGAATGCCCTCTCACCAACCCGCGGGGATCCAGATCGAGCGAGGAGTTCCCAGCGCCGCTCTCACAAAGGGGACGCCCGTTGTGTCCCACGGTTCAGCAAGGAAGAGGCCTCCGGCGGCAAGGGGGCGAGGCCCCCTTGACCCCAACGGCCGTCGCACGTTGGGTTTGAGCTATCGAGTCGTGCCGGCAAGGACGCCCTTCGAGACAAACAAAAAACCCCCGGCATTGAACCGGGGGCTCCTGTCAGGACATTCGATGGCAGACCGGGATTACCGGTAATTGACACCGTATTCCATCGGCAGGTCAGCGGCCCGTCCGCGGAACGGAGGAACGTAGGCCGGGTTCACGTTCGGGTTGGGGTTGGTCCAGACCGGCTGCGTGGCCGTCGGGCTGTAGATCGGCTGCGTCGTGTAGTTCACCGGCTGCGTCTGCGAGGTGTAGTACGGCGAGGTCGCGGCACCGGTCGGGGCGTAGTAGTTGCCGTTCGGAGCGTAGACCGGAGCCGTCACCGGGAAGCACTGGCCGTTGACGCAGTTCATGTTGCAGTTCCCGTTCGGGCAGGCCCCCGTCGGGCACTGACCGTTGACGCACTGGCCGGTCGGGCAGATACCGTTCGGACAGCTCGGGTTCACACCAACCGCGTTCGGGTAGGCGTTCACCGGCTGGACGTAGTTCGCCTGGTTGTAGGCCGGCTGCGAATAACCCTGCTGCGGGTAGTAGTAGGTATTCGCGACCGCCGGGGCGTAGTTCGTCTGGTAGCTGACAGGGCGGACGTTCGGGCACGTCCCCGTCGGGCAGGACTGAGTCGGACGATAGGTCGGCTGGTTGAACCACGTCAGCGGGTTCAGAAGCGACGGCTGCTGGGCGTGGGTCGCGGTGGCGCCGGCGGTACCAAGGACGAGAGTGGCGAGAGCGGACTTGAGGAAGAGGCGGGCGTTCATGGAGAGGTCCTTTCTGAGGGTCACCGGGAGTCACTCGGAGACTGCGATGTGCAGGTTGTCGAGTGCCGTCCGGATTGGTTGTCCCGAGTGGCGTTTGTCCCGGTGACGTGGAATCAGAAAAGCACCACCCATGCCAGATTTGTGGGATCACTTCGATGTTAAAGTTGAACGGCAGTTGTCGCCGGACGGATCGGAAGGTGGGAGGGTGGCGAAGACCTTGCGGGCGCGGTGCGACAATGGACTGGCGAATGTTGAAATCAAAATGAGAACAGGCCGTGTCCCGCCGAATGCAACTTTTTCAAGGACGGTTCCGCAAAACGACAGTTCGCGGTTGTGCGGTGTTTGACAGAGTGTCGCGACGTTCCGTGGCCGCCGGTCGGAACGGGCCGCACGAGAGCGCGGCCTCGCGAAGGGAGCAGGACAGCCGGGGCCCAAAAGAAGAACCGCGGCGAAGAGCCAAGCTCTCCGCCGCGGTTTGGGAAAGGCGTCCAGCACAGACGGTCGCAGGCCGGGATCAGCGGCCGCGGGGCGGGGTCTCAATCCGCCGGTCCGCGTGGAACGGGTGGTCCTGAGCGACCACCGGGCTCGATTGCGTCTGGTTCTGATTAACCACTGCAATCGTCATAATCGGACTAATCCGCACAAGGCGCGCCGTCGGCACAGGCCGGAGATTCTGCAGGCCAGTCTTCGCCGGGATCTGCCCTCCAAGATCAGGTATGCATGGCAGTTGCGGCGAGACCCGCAGTGGCACGCCGCTCGACGGCCGGGATTGGCGCAGAGGCGACTGTTTCGGACTGTTATCGTTTCGCGCTGTCGCTGTTTCGTCTCGTTGGCGCGCGATCATTGCCGGAAGCGGAGGCCCCACGTGAGCCGGTTCCCCTCTGTTGTCCGTCGGTCGCTGGCGGGGGCCGTCGCGGTCGTGCTCGCCGGCGCGCTGATCGGTCCCTCGGCCCACTCCCAGGTCGGACCGCTGCTCCCCCCTCCGCCAGGAGACCGGCGTCCGGATCCCGCTCCCGCCTTCGATCCACAGCCGACCCCGGCCCTCGCGCCGCTCCCCCCGCTGCCGGCCCCAAGGCCGGGACCTGCCGTTCCGGAGCCGGGTCCGGTCCTGCCGCCGCCGATCGACCCGAACCTGGGCCGTCCTGTCGCGCCGGATGTCGAGAGTCCGTCGTACGTCGCCTGGGAGGAGATTCTCCGGGCGCTCGCCCTCTCGCTGTTTCCGCCCAACTTCGAGCGGGAGATCGACTGGGGGAAGCAGAACCGGACCTTCAATGGCATCAACGCCGACATCCGCAACGGGCAGCTGCGGCTCGCCAAGCGGACCACCATGGTCAACCACGGCTTCTGGCGGAAGTACCGCGTCACGCCCGTCGATCCCGCCCGGAACTTCGTCCTGACGATCCGCGACCTGGGAGAGCGCGATGATCGGCAGTACCTCTACATCTCCGCGCAGTTCAAGGCGGACGTCGAGGCCCGCTTCGAGTTCTGGACCCTCGGCGTCAAAGGGCTCAACGGGAGCCTGTGGGGCGTCGGGACGATGCGGATCGACGTCGCCTGCAGCTACAAGATCGAGCCCGCGGTCGACAACGGCCTCCCGGCGATCCGACTCGTCCCGCAGATCGACGGCGTGAACCTGACGCTCGTCGAGTACACGGCGCGGAAGATCGGCCCGCTCCGGGGCGAGATGGCCGATGCGATCGGCGACGGCAGCCGCGCGATCCTGCGGGAGATCGTCAACGGCCAGGAGGACAAGCTGCTCGTGAAGCTGCGGGCCGCGGTGGAGAAAGAGAAGGGGCGGCTGACCGTTTCCCCCGGCGCCTGGCTGTTTGCGAAGTAGGGACCTGGGAGCGACCGATGCGCTGGTGGAGCTGGCTGCTGGGAGGGAGTGCCGGGAAGAACGTCCCGCAGTCCGAGCAGATCTGGATGACCGGACGGGTCCGGGACGAGCAGGTCGTCGCGCGGCTGAAGGGGGCGGCCCCCGAGGCCCGCGTCATCTTGGTCGTCCACTTTCGCGAGGACTTCGACTCCCTGCAGGATCGTCTCGGGCGGGATCGCGTCGACTTGGAGGAGATCGAGCCCCGCTCCCCGGACCACTTCGAAGACCTGGTCCGCAGCCCGGGGCGGTACCTCGTCTACTCGGACGCCCTGAAGCCGCAGGGAGTGGCCTCCACCCGTCCGGTGGCCAACGCGCCGCTGGAGCTGCTGATGGTGTCGCGGCCGATGCGACATGCGGTTGACGAGCAGATCCTGGCCTTCGCTCGCGAACTCGCCTCGCCGGTTCATCTGCAGGTCTTCAGCTCGCTGGACGACCTGCTGGTCCGGGCCTTCTCCGGCGATCGTGTCCTCGAGTTGCTCAAGACGCTCGGGATGGCGGAGGAGGAGGCGATCGAGAGCGCGATGGTGACGCGGCAGATCCGGAAGGCTCAGAAGGCGTTCGAGAAGGAGTGCTCCGTCCCCGCCGACGTCCGTTCGCTCCGGGACTGGATCGATCGGAACGATCGCCTTCGGCCGTCGTGAGCCATCCCGCTGGCGCGAGATAAACGCGGAAACGATGGTCGCGAAGGAGCCGGCTCAGGCAGCGCGGCGGGTCTCGGTCGGCATCGCCGAGGCAGGCCACATCTCGACGTTCTCGCCGGCCGCCAGCCTCTGAGCGGCGGCGTTGACGCGGTCCATCTCGGCCTGGAGCGAGTCGCGGTGGACCGTCAGCTGGTCGCGGCTCAGGTTCGGCGGGACGGTGCGGGGCCAGCTTCCGACGACGTAGACGGTGCTGAAGGGACGCGGAATCGCGAGGTCGGTCCACTTGCCGGGGATCCGCCACATCTTCGACGCGGCGAACGCGTAGGGAATGATCGACCGTCCGGTCTGCGAGGCGAGAAACACGATCCCGTCCTTCACGACCCGCCGCGGGCCGCGGGGGCCGTCGGTCGCGATGCAGATGTGATGGCTCTTCGCATCGTCCATCATCTGCCGCAGGGCGGCTGCCCCGCCGTGGTGGCTCGAGCCGCGGACCGCCTTCATGCCGAGCGCTTCAACGATGTCGGACACGTAGGAGCCGTCGGCGTGGCGGCTCACGAGGGCTGCGCAGCAGGTCGTCGGTCCGCTGAAGATGGCCCCGACGATCTCGTCGTGCCAGATGCAGTAGAGGTAGTTGACACCCTTCGTGTCGGCAAACGGACTGATGTCCGGCACCGGGGTGACGAGCTTCTTGCGGGTCGTGGCGAAGATAGCCAGGAACACCAGCCGCAGGCACCAGGTCGCCATGCGGATCAGGAATCGACTGCGAATCTTCACGGCATCCCTTCCGGAAGGTTGAGGAAGTGGTCGAGGGACCAGGGTCTAGGGGCAAGAGAAAGGAGGCTGACGCGACCGGAGGTTCTTTGAAGCGACCGATCGCGATTCCTGTCCCTAGTCTCCAGTCCCTCGACCCTCGTACCCCCTAGGGCATCACCATCATCGCGCTCGACGTGCTGCCGGCGGCCGGCACATAGGTCTGCTGAACGTAGTCCATGACCATCCGGTCGGCGTTGAACCGCCAGCCGAGCGTCCGGACGGCGCGCTTCATCCGGGCGATCCATTCCAGCGGCAGGCCGTCCTGGTCGCGGCGGTAGTACATCGGGATCACGTCCTTCTGCAGGACCGTCATGAGCGACTCGGCGTCCCGCTCGTCCTGGATCTCGGAGTTGACGTGGATCAGGCCGTTGCCGATCCCGAACCCGTTGCGGCCGTCGAACGCCTCCGCCCACCAGCCGTCGAGGACCGACAGGTTGAGGCCCCCGTTGAGGACCACCTTCTGGCCGCTGGTTCCCGAGGCTTCCAGCGGACGCCGCGGGTTGTTGAGCCACACGTCGACCCCCTGGACGAGGTGCCGGGCGAGGTTGATGTCGTAGTCCTCGAGGAACACGACGCGGCCGGCAAAACGGGCGTCGTGCGCCAGGTTGTGGATCCGCTTCAGGATCTCCTTGCCGTGGTTGTCGGCCGGGTGGGCTTTCCCCGCGAAGACGAACTGCACCGGCTGCTCGGCGTCGGCGATGATCTGCGCGAGTTGCTCGAGGTCCCGCAGGATCAGGTCGGCCCGCTTGTAGGGGGCGAACCGCCGGGCGAAGCCGATCAGGAGATGCTGCGGATCGAGGATCTGCTGGAGCTTGGCGATCTCTTTGGCGGTCGCCTTGTGCCGCTCCGCCTGCCGGACGAGCCGCAGCCGGGCGTGGTTGATCAGGCGGTTCTTGAGCGCCTCGTGGGTCTCCCAGATTTCCCCGGCCGAGAGGGATTCGATCCCGGCCCAGACCTCCGGGGTCCCGCTCTTGACGTGCCAGTTCAGGGGCAGGACGCGGTCGTACAGGACCCGCATCTGCGGGGCGAGCCACGTGTTGACGTGGACGCCGTTCGTGATGTGGCCGATCGGAATCTCTTCTTCGCTCCGCCACGGCCAGAGGTTCCGCCACATCCGGCGGCTGACGACGCCGTGGAGGTTCGAGACCGCGTTCGCCCGCCGCGACGTCTTGAACGCCAGGACGGTCATGCAGAACGGCTCGCCGTGGTTGTGGGGATCGACCCGCCCCATCCCCATGATGCCGTCGTGATTGAGTCCGAGCTCATCGGCGGTCGGCCCGAGGTGTTCGCCGATCAGGCCGCCGTCGAAGCGGTCGTGTCCGGCTTCGACGGGAGTGTGGGTCGTGAAGACTCCCATCGCCGCGACTTCGCGGAGGGCGGCGGAGAAGTCGAGGCCGTCGTTCCGGACCCGCATGCGAATCAGTTCCAGCGATGCGAAGGCGGAGTGCCCTTCGTTCATGTGGAACACGCGGGGATGGATCCCGAGGGCGTCGAGCGCCTTGACCCCGCCGATCCCGAGGAGCATCTCCTGGCGGATGCGGGTCCGCTGGTCGCCGCCGTACAGGCGGGCAGTCAGGCGGCGATCCTCTTCCTTGTTCTCGGGGACGTTCGAGTCGAGGAGGTACAGCGGAATCCGTCCGACGTTGACCGTCCAGACGCGGGCGAAGATCGGTCCGCTGCGGGTCGGGACCGAGATCAGGAGTTTCGATCCGTCGGGAGCGAGGGTCTCGGAGATCGGCAGGTCCTGGGGCTGCGCGAGGTTGTAGGCCTCCTGCTGCCAGCCTTCGGGGCTGATCGTCTGGCTGAAGTAGCCTTCGTAGTAGAAGAGGCCGACGGCGACGAGCGGCACGCCGAGGTCCGAAGCGCTCTTGAGATGGTCCCCCGCCAGGAGACCGAGGCCGCCGGAGTAGATCCGCAGCGATTCGTGGAGACCGAACTCGGCCGAGAAGTAGGCGGCCGGCCGGTGCCCGAGGACGCCGGTGTGGGTCGAGGCCCACGTATCGTCCGAGGTCATGTACTCCCGCCAGCGGCGGTACGCCTCGTGGATGCGGGCGTGGAGGACTTCTTCGCGGGCGCGGATCTCGAGCTCGTCGGGACCGTACTCCTTCAGGAGCAGGATCGGGTTGTGCTGCAGCATCGACCAGCTGACGGGGTCGATTTCGCGGAAGACCGAGACGACCTCCGGTTGCCAGCTCCACCACAGATTGCGGGCGAGTTCGGAGAGCTTTTCGTGGATCGTCTTCTGCGTGCTGAGCTTCTTGATGGGCATGTTCGCCTGGTCCTTCCGTGACCCGGAGCGCAACCGCGCGACCCCATTCCGCAAATGAGCCAAGCCGCGCGATACCGGGAGCGGGAGCCGGTTCGGTCCCCCCGCGGGGCGGGATAATAGGCAGTTTGGCCGCCGGGGGTCGAGACTACCCCGATTCGCGGGAAATTCGCAATTCCCCGCGCGGGTTGATGTTCGGCGGGGACCGGGCTGCCGGCTGGTGGTCCGCCGGCGGTCAGGAAGCGGCTCCGGGGCGCGGACCGGAGTCCCGTGTCAGCGGGGGGCGGCGTCGAGGCCGGGGCAGAGAAGCATCGGAAAACTGGTCGGGGAGAGCTCCGCCTCCGCGGAGGCGCCGGCCTGTGTCAGGGCGTCGACCAGCCGGGTTGCGACCGCTTCCTCGACCCCCGCGACGAGCAGGCAGGGGACGTGCGCGGCAACGTAGTCGGCCAGTTCCCACGCGGCGGTCGGCGGACAGGTAACCATGTGCGAGAGGGCCGGGAGCCAGTCTCCGGGCTGTTCCGGAAGCGAATGAATGCGGACCTGGAAGCGTGACATGGGATCCTCCGGAGGTGAATCAGATGCTGTTTCCCGATGCGAGGGCTGACGCCGCCCCTTCAGGAGCGCGGGACGGCCGCGGTCGGACGAGTCCTCTGAGCGAATTCTACGCCGTTTCGCCGCGGCGTAAGCGTCGTGAGGCCAGGAGGATCGGCTTCGAAAAAAACTCCGGTTGACCTAATCCGCCCGGCGCAGACAATCCGGCAGTTTCTGCCGTGGGCGGGGAGTCTTCCCGTCCGGACGGCGGAATCGGCCGAATGCTCACCGGTCCCCGGTGGGTTCCGTCCCGCGGACAAGGATGTCCTGTGAATACTGCCACTCTGATTTTCACCTGGCTCATGGCGGCGACTCCGGTCGTTCCGGAGCAAGGTCATTCGTTCGCGATCGCTCCGGCTGCTTCGGTCTTTGCCGCCGCTCTCGAAACGTCGGATGAGACGATCATCCGCGGCCAGAGCCCGACGTACCCGCCGGCCGGTGCTCCGATGGGCCAGCCGGTCCCCTCGTATGGGCAGCCGATGCCGGGCTACGGTCAGCCGATGATGGGAGCGCCGGGAGCGGCCCCGTTCTCGAACGATCCCTGGCTGCAGCAGAATCCGTACGGCGGTTCCCCCGTCTATCCCTCGCCGCAGTCCGCCCCGATGTACAGCTACGGGGCCAACGGTCCCGCGCCCGTGCAGTACGGGATGCAGGAGCGGATCGACTTCACCTACATGCCGAGTGAAGGGACGAGCGGCGTGGGGACGATGGGGATCTTCGCCATCGACCTGGAGAAGGAGTTCGCTCACCAGCTCGGTGGCGGCTGGTCGTTCGGAGCGCTCCCGCACATCGGGATCCGGTCCTGGGACGGTCCGACGAACGGTGGGAACTCATCGCTGCCGGGATCGGCGTATTCGTTCGGCGTGGGGATGAAGCTGCACTCGCCGGAAGTGAACCGGTGGAGTGTGGAGTTCGGGTTCGATCCGACGATCGCGACGGACTTCAAGTCCGGTCTGGAGAGCGAGGCGTTCCTGTTCGACGGGTACGGCGTGGCGTTCTGGCGGGCGAGTCCGCAGTTCATGGTCGCCCTCGGGGTCGCTTACTGGGACCGGGTCGACAACATCATCCTGCCGTATGCCGGGGTGGTTTATACGCCGAACGACCTGTGGGAGTTCCGGCTGCTCTTCCCGAAGCCGCGGGTGAGCTACTTCCTGGGGACGCCGAACGGTGTGGCGACGTGGGCTTATGTCGGAGCCGAGTATCACGTGGAGGCGTACCAGGTGGACGCTTTTCCGGGGGCCCGGGTGGACCGTGTGCAGATTCAGGACTGGCGGGTCGTGGGTGGTTTGCGGTTCGAGGCGGGTTGGCTGACCAGCTATATCGAGGCGGGCTGGGTATTTGACCGGAATGTCGACTTTGAGAAGGTCGGCACGGACTTCAGCATCAACAATGGCTTTATTACGCGTGTCGGGCTGCGGTTCTAAAGAGCCGGGTCCAGGGGAACCCTGGTGGGGAGTGCAGAGGGGCAACGCCCCTTTGCCCGCCGGAGGCCTGACCGTCGAGGGATGTCTGAAGGAGGGCGTGTCCAAACGCGGACACCGTGTCGTATGCCCCCTCACCAACCCGCGGGGATTGCGACGCGAGCGGTGAGGATTGAGGGAGTCCTCATCGCTGGTACCACAAAGGGGACATCCGTTGTGTACCACGGTTCCTCACGGAAGTGCCTCCGGCGGCAAGGGGGCGTGGCCCCCTTGACCCCAAGCTGCCGTCGCACGTTGGGTTTGAGCGAGCAGAGCCGTGCCGGCAAGTGCGCTGGTTGAGCAACTCACTAGCGCGGCGGCGGCGGGACCTCCGGCTCCGGCTTCGAAGCCTTCTCCTCCGGCGCACCAAACGACTCAATAAACGGCAGTCCAAAACTCTTCTGCGTCCCCTTACTCGTATCACTCGTCAACCACTGCATCGCGTAAACGACCTTCCCCACCAGGATGTCCCGGCGAACCATCACCCGCCCATCCTTCAGGTTCATCATCGTCACCCGCCCCGGATGCCCGTTCCAGTTCGCCGGATCGGTGTCGACGATCTTCCCCTGGAACGAGTCCGGCAACGACCCGTCCAGCCCCTCAAAGAACCCCTTCGGATCCCCCTCGATATTGTCGTCGAACTTCAGAATGTGGACCGAGTACAGCGCCGAGGGAGTCTGAGTGTCGAGGCGGTACAGGATGTGCCCCCCCTCGTCGACCGACCGCGTCGGATCGCCGGGCATCGAGAAACGAAGGCCATCCTCCACCGATGAAACGACCTTCCAACCCTTCGCCGGGACACCGGCCGGAGCGGACGTCGTCGTCGGAGCTGCCTCGAACGGCTTCGATGACAGACCGACGAAATGCGCCTTCAGTCCGATGAACTGGAGCTTGTGCGTCACCGCCTGCGTCCCGGCCGAACCCTTCACAAGGTGCGTGACGCTCAGGAACTCCCCCTTCTTGTTCGCGTCCAGCTCCACGGCGGCCGCCTCCAGGGTGATCGCGGCGTCCCTTCCGACCCCCTGCAGCAGGTAGTCGAACACACCCTGGAACGCCTCCCGCCCGATCGACTGCTGGATCTCGGGATGGATCATGGCAAAGGCGTCGTCCCCCTGCTTCGCCAGGACGCTGCGGATCATCTGCTGGCACGGGACGGAGTAGAACTCGGCAAACCGCTTGAGAACCCCGTCGCTGTTTTCCTGAAGGTCCAGGAAGAGCCGGTCGTTGAGCTGGTCGACCTGCGGCGATTCGAACGAGAACGAGCTGATCGCTCCGCGGGTCAGACCGACCCGCAGCGTCAGTTTCCCGCGGGCGCACTGGACCGGAACACTCGCCGTCACCGTGCCGTCGACTTCCGACGACTCGATCCCCTTCCCCCGCGGCAGCGCGATCTTTCCGTGGCTGCGGGCGATGTGCTCAAGCGTGTACCGCAGCATCGGCTCGTCGACGAGCCCCCGCAGCTCCGGCAGGAACCCGGCATACATTGCCGTCGAACTCTTTCCGTTCACCGCCTCCACGACCGTCGTGACGGCGGAATCGATCGTCAGCGGCGCCGACGGCGGCGCAGGAGCGGGGGCGGGCGCCGGGACCGGAGCGGGCGGCGAGCCCTCACTCACGGCGGTTACGGTGTCGAGGACCATCGCGGTCAGGAACTCGTCGGCCGGCACGCGGCGGTCGCCGTTCAAGTCGAAGGTCGTTCCGTCCGCCAGCTCCGTCCCGCTGAGCCGGCCATCCTCGTTCTGATCGAGGGCCTTGAAACGGCGGACCGCTTCCTCGCGGAGTTCGTCGACGTTGAGCTTCTTGAGGTCCCCCCGCTGCTGCCGGAGGCCGGCGAGGAACTCCTCCAGCGGCACCCGCTTGTCGCCGTTGAGATCGGTGAACTCGTAGCCGCTCAGCTCCGTCCCGGAGAGGCGTCCATCCTCATTGCCATCGCGGACCGTGAACAGCGCCTGATCGACCCGATCCAGCCGGCGGCGATGCTCGGCCACGGCGGTGTCGAACTCCGAACGGCTGATCTCGCCATCTCCGTCGGCGTCGAGCGGTTTGACGAGGGCCGCTTCCTTGCCGCTGAGGACCTCATCCTCGTTGGCGTCGAGATGCCGGAAGAGGTCCTGGGCGGCGGCGGGGGCCGCCAGCAGCAGGAGAGCGGTCGCGGAGACCAGGGAGGAGCGACCGATCCACGCCGCACGCATCCGAAGCCGAAGGTTCATCACTCGGGTTCCAGGGGGAGGGAGGAACACGCGGCGGAAGATTCAGTCCCCGGCCGCACGGGAGTCGAGAACAGGGAGTCCAAGCCCGGCAGCCGTTGTCCCATCCGCGAGCCTCTCGCGTTGTACCCGCCGTGAATCGCATCGACAATCCGACCTTCCGGCGAACCGGGTCCAGGGGCACCCTGGTGGGGGATGCAAGGGGGCAACGCCCTCTTGCCCGCCGGAGGCCTGGCCGTCGGAAGATATCTGAAGGAGAGCGTATCCAGGCGCGGACAACGTGTCGGATGCCCCCTCACCAACCCGCGGGGATTGCAACGCGAGCGTTCTGGATTGGGGGAGTCCTCATGGCCGGTTCCACAAAGGGGACATCCGTTACTTACCACGGTTCCTCATGGAAGTGCCTCCGGCGGCAAGGGGGCGTGGCCCCCTTGACCCCAGGCTGCCGTCGCACATTGGGTGTGAGCTGACAGAGCCGCGCCGGCAAGCACGCGTTTAGACCACCATCCAGCGAATGCACCCCGGACCGACAGGCCGCTGCCGCTGAAGGCCGGAAGCAGTCTTGGGCGAAAGCCGTCCGGCGATCAGTCGGCGAGGATCGGCTCGGCAAAGACGAAGCCATCCCGCTCGGTCACCGCTCCCGTCCGGAGCGCCAGCGGGACCGGGTTGGCCTGATGCGGGCCGGACCAGCAGAACGTGTGAAACTCTCCCCGCTCGCCGCAGGGATCGACCGTCGGCGGCAGGTCGCGGAGCAGATTGGCGTCGAACGGCCGCCCGACGAACGCCGGATCGAGCTGCCGGGAGTCCACGCACGTCAGCGTCGCCCGAAGGCCGCCCTCGATCATCCGCCGCGCCAGATCCGCCGTCCCCTCCGGGCCGCACCAGATCGGAAAAAGCGGCTCCAGCCCCGTCCCGGCGAGCTGGCCGATTCGGTAGTCGCGGATTTCCTCGAGGAACAGGTCCCCGAAGGCAATGTGCGTCACGCCGTCGGCCACCGCCTCCCGGAACAGCTTCGACATCCGCGCCTCGTACTCTGCATTGGGACAGGGCCACGGGAGAAACACGGAACGCAGCGGCAATCCCGCGGCGGTCGCCTGCCGTTCGACGAGCGATCGCGGCACGCCGTGCATCGCGACCCGGTCCGTCGCCTCCGCGAACGTCGTGACCAGCCCCACGACTTCGACCTCCGGATCCTGCCGGAGGACGTGCAGCATCCACGCGCTGTCCTTGCCGCTGCTCCACGAGGCAAGCACCCGCCGGCCGGGCGAAGAACTCACGGGGCGCTCACAGTCCGGGCGTCCGCCGCTGCCGGGGCTCCGACCCGGAGCGCGGGGGTCAGGTGAGACGGGAGCGGGTGGATCTCGGGATGAAGCGTGTGGGCCAGGATCTCCAGGCTGTCGACGAGCCGCGGCCCCGGGCGGCTGAAGTAGGCCGAACCGTCGACGACATAGACCTCGCCGGACCGGACGCACCGCAGCGAGGACCAGCCGGGATAAGAGGTGAGGAGCGGAACGTCCTCGAGCGTCCGGTCGACGCCGAAGCCGCAGCAGGCAATGAACAGGACCTCCGGATCGGCCGCGACGATGTCGCTCCAGGCAGTCGTCCGCGACGGCTGCCCCTCGAGCCCCACCTGCTCGACGCCCCCCGCCAGCCGGACGAGCTCCGGACTCCAATGGCCGCAGCCGAACGGCGGATCGATCCACTCCAGCAGCACGACGCTCGGGCGCTGGGCAAGACCCTCGGACCGCCGCGCAACGGCCGCCACCCGCTCCTGGAGGCTCGCGACCTGCCGGGTGGCTTCGTCGGGACAGCCCGCCGCCTCGCCGACGAGCGTGATGCAGTCGAAGACCTCGCGGAGGCACATCGGCTCCAGGTTCACGACCCGCGGCTGGCCGGGGAGGGCGCAAGCGGCGGCCCGGACTTCTTCGTCCGCCACGGCGCAGACGTCGCACAGCGCCTGGGTCACGATCAGGTCGGGCCGGAGACGCTCCAGCACCGGCATGTCGAGCGAATAGAGCGCCTTCTGCGTCGCCAGCCGATCCCGGACGAGCGCGTCGATCTCGCCGCTCGCCGCGTCGTGCGGGATCAGGGTCCGGGTCACCTTGGGGAGCCCCGCCACGTCTACCGGGTAGTCGCACTCGTGTGTCACGCCGACGAGCTGCTCCCGCAGGCCGAGCAGGCAGACGATCTCGGTGGCGCTCGGAAGGAGAGAGACGATCCGCATGGCGAAGAGGCAACGGCTGGATTCGGACGTGCGATCGCCGGCGGTCCGCCGGACGCTGTCAGAACAACAGGGAATCAGGCGGCCGCAGGAGCGGCGGCGGCGGACGGCAGGGGACGGAGGACGGGAAAGCGTCCTTCGGCCAGCGACAACGCTCCGAAGAGCAGGCCGCTGAAGAACAGGTCCCCGGCGATCGTGTTCACGAAGTCCGGCAGACCGCGGAGATAACAGGTCGCGAGTCCGGCGGCAGTCGGCTCATAGAACGCCAGCCACGTCGCGAAGTTCGTGACGACGAAGAAGACCACCGAGCCGATCAGCGTCCCCCCGGCGATCCGGACGGGACCGGGCTTCGCTCCCAGACGCCGTCCGAGCCAGACGTTGAACAGGAAGCAGGCGTAGACCGGCAGCATCAGGAAGTGCAGGCCGACGAACAGGTCGCTGACGAACAACGCCGTCAGCGTGACCCCGAGCGCGGCGACCGGCGAAGCGAGCGTGGCGCCGCCGAAGAGCGCCACGGCTCCGATCGGCGTGACGTTCCGCGGATGCGGCAGGAGCCGGACGGCGACCGTCACGATCACGAGGACCGTCAGAAACGCGAACCGCTGCCAGTTCGGTCCCTCGGCGCGGGTCGGGGCCGAAACCGGGACAGAGGTGTCGGAACGGAGAGAGGAGACGTCGGAGCTCATGGGCGAACGGGCAGGGTGAGCCGGACCGGAACCGGTCGAAACAGGACGGACCGAACAGTACGGCATCCGGAACGGCCACGCCACCGGGATCGGAGTGGAGGGGGCACGGAAAGGGGGCGGTTGCAGGATTCGAGGCCGGGTGCGAGAGTGGCGTCCTAACCGCCCCTGTCGCACCACACTGTTGCATCAAGCTGTCACACCACACCGTCGCATCAAACTGTCGCCCCGCGCTCTCCGAGGTTGATATGCACGCCAGTCGTCGAGACTTCCTGAAGCAGTTCGGCCTGACCGCAACATCAATGGCCCTGGCCGGGATGCCCCTGCAGCTCTGGGGTGAGGAACGCGCGGTCGCCGGTCTGCTCCCCCGCTCGCAGCCCGAAGCGCAGGGGATCCAGTCGGCGGCTCTCCTGGCCTTTGTGAAGGCGATCGAAGCCGGGAAGCACAATCTCCACAGCGTCATGGTCGTGCGGCACGGACATGTCGTGGCTGAGGGGTGGTGGGCTCCCTATGCGCCGCAGCTCCGGCACACGCTGTACTCGCTGAGCAAGAGCTTCTGCTCGACGGCGGTCGGACTCGCCGCGGACGAGGGGAAGCTGCGGCTTGACGACAAGGTGACCTCCTTCTTCCCGAAGGAGCTCCCCGAGTCGGTCAGCCCGAACCTGGCGGCGATGCAGGTCAAGCACCTGCTCATGATGGGCTCCGGACACTCGGACGACTGTCTCTTCAGCGGCGGCTATTCCGTGGCGGCGAAGGACTGGGTCCGCTCGGCCCTCTCGCGGAAGGTCGATCACGAGCCGGGGACCTTCTTCCGATACAACAGCGGCGCCACGTTCCTGCTCTCGGCCATCGTCGAGACCGTGACCGGCGAACACCTCATCGACTACCTGAAGCCGCGGCTCTTCGCTCCGCTGGGGATCGAAGGGGCGGACTGGGAGACGAGCCCGACCGGGATCGCGACGGGGGGCTGGGGACTGCGGGTCCGGACGGAGGACATCGCCCGCTTCGGTCAGCTCTATCTCCAGAAGGGGATGTGGGACGGCAAGCGGCTGCTGTCGGAAGCCTGGGTCGGCGAGGCGACGAGCCGGCAGATCGACAACGCCATGGGCCAGGACGACGCCAAGAAGAACACGAGCGACTGGGCGCAGGGATACGGCTATCAGTTCTGGCGGTGCCGGAACGACGGCTACCGCGGCGACGGGGCGTTCGGCCAGTTCTGCGTCGTCCTGCCGGAGCAGGACGCGGTCGTAGCGATCACGAGCGAAACGGGGGACATGCAGGGTGTCCTCAATCTGTTCTGGGAGCACGTTCTGCCGGCCATGAAGTCCGCGCCGCTCGCCGCCGACGCTTCGTCGGCCGGGGCGCTGGCGGACAAGATGAAGTCGCTCGCTCTCCCGCTGCCCCCGGGGGAGAAGACCTCCCCGACCGCCGCGGCGGTGAGCGGCAAGTCGTTCGCGATCGCCGACAACCCGCTCGGGATCTCGAAGGTCTCGCTCAACTTTGAAGATGGCCGGTGCCGGTTCGCGATGACGGATGGCCAGGGTGAGCACAGGATCGACTGCGGCCTCGGCCAGTGGGCGCTGGGCCAGACCGACCTCCCGACGGTCCCGCTCAAGCTCGTCCCGACTGCGGTCCCGGGCGAGACGACGTCGAAGCTCGCCGCGGCCGGCGCGTGGTCGGACGAGAAGACGTTCGCGATGCAGTGGCGGTTTATCGAAACGGCCCACTACGACACGCTCACCTGCCGCTTCGACGGAGACGACGCGAAGTTCCAGTTCCGCCGCAGCCTCTCTGTGCTGAACCCGACGAGTATGGATTCGCGTCCGACGTTGTCGGGCCGCATCGCCTGAGAAGCCGCGCCGCCCGCCTCAAGGTCCTGCTCTTCCCACGCTCGAACCGGGCTCTCTCCGGCCCGTGTCGACGCGCCCGATCCCGTCGTGCAGCAGCCATGACGGGCGTCCCTTTGTGGTACCGGCGGTGACGACTCAATGCTCGCTTTGCAGTCCCCGCGGGTTGGTGAGGGGGCATCCGGCACGGGGGCCGCGCTTGGATACTCACTCCTTCAGACATCTCTCGACGGCCAGGCCTCCGGCGGGCAAGAGGGGCGTTGCCCCCCTTGCATCCCCCCACCAGGGTGCCCCTGGACCCGGTTGGGGCTTACTTCGTGGGGATTGGTTCGTTCAGCATGAGGGCCTTCACGTACTTCGCCGGCGGTGAACCGAACGAGACCACCTTGTCGTGATACGCCTTCACCCGGAACTTCTCACCCTGCGCCGCTTCAGCCGCCTTCCGCAAATCGCGGTGCTCCTGATAACCCACAAAATACGTCGACAACTGACACGACGTCAGCTGCGCCCGAACCCACTTCCCCGCCGCCTCCCGCTCCTCTTGGAACGTGTCCCGCGTCATCAGCCGCATCGCCTCCTCACGCGTGATCCCGTCCACATGCAGCCGCTGGTCCAGAATCGCATTGGCAATCGCCCGCAGATTCCACTTCAGCGTCACCAGCCGCATCAGCGGGTCCTCCTTGAGAAATCCCTCCTCCGACATCATCTGCTCGGTGTAACAGGCCCACCCTTCAACGAACGACCCCGACGACAACAGCGACCGCAGCCGCGACGGGTTCCGGTTCGACACCGCAATCTGGACAAAGTGCCCCGGCATCGCCTCGTGCACCGTCAGGTTATGAATCGACCGGATGTTGTACTCGCGCAGGAACGAGCGGCACTGCTCGTCGGTCCAGTCCTCCGGCAGCGGAGCGACGGCATAAAACGTCTTCTGCCCGACTTCGAGCGCCCCCGGCGAATCGCAGTAGGCGACCGACACCCCCCGCTGGAACTCCGGCATAATGATGATCCGCAGCGGGTCGGGCGGGATCGTCATCAGGTCACGTTCCTTCACGAACCGCGTCGTGATGTCGAGCGACGTCTCCGCCGCCTCGACCACCTTGTCCCGTGGCGGAACATCCGCCGCCGCGAGCGCGATTCCCTGCTCGATGATCCGCTGCTCGTCGTCCGGAGTCGGCGACTCGGGAAGCTGGAAACTCTTGTCGCGGGCCGCCAGCGCCTGACCGGCGAGTCGGTACATCTCCCGGCGGACCCGCTGCAGCTCAAACTCCGCCCGCTCCCGGATCTCCTGCCGGCTCAGCGACGAATCGAGCGTGCGGGCCAGCTTCTCATCGAACAGCTTCAGGCCGATCCGGGCATTCCCGCGGGCCTTCGGAACGAGCTCCTTTTCGAGCCAGGTCTGGTGCTCTTCAACACCTTCGGTGGCGGTCACGATCGCCTGCTCCAGCCGCTTGCGATCCGCTTCGGGGAGCGAGGCCATCGCGGGCCGGACCAGTTCTTTGATCGTGCTCAGGACGCCGCGGTTCTGCTTCACCGCCGTCTCGGCGTGGATCGGCGGGACCTTCTCCGGGATCAGCGTCTCGCGGACCTGCCGGTAGAGCCGCGGCAGGGCTTCCAGGCGGGCGGTCACGCCGGCCAGCCGCTCGTTGACCGGCGCATAATCGCGGGCCATGAGGCTGTAGACCGCACCCCCGGCGATCTGGGTGTAAACGGTGGGGTTCCATTCCCATTCGCGGAGCTCAGTCAGGAACCACAGGTCGTTCCGGAGCTTGCGGGTCAGGAGTGTCAGGTCGACCTGGTTGTCGCGGCTGAGCTGGGCGGGGTCGACCGCCTCGAGGGTCCGGATCCAGCGCTCGTAGAACTCCCGTTCCCGGCGGCGGGCCTCCTCGCTGACCTCGTCGAGCTGGCGGTCAAAGCGGTGGTCCCCCAGGCCGGTCGCCCCGACCGGCGAGAGGGCGGGGTATTCGTCGAGGAACTGCTTCGACAACTCGGCAAACCGCGGATCCATGGGAGCGGCCTGGGGCTGGGCGTGGAGGAGAGTAGGGGGCACGGCGGCGAGAAAGCAGACCGCCGCCAGAAGACATCGAAGACCTGAGAACATCGAGTCGCTTCCGTGTTCGAGGCGTGCGCAAGCCGGAGCGGAACTCCGGGACGGGACCGCATGTTAGTCCGTTCGCGATGCGGGCGGAGGGCTGGGGCGAGCGAAATCGCTCACTGGGCGGTTTTCGCGCCGCTTCCCGCGGTTGGAATTCGTCTTGCCCAATTCCGGCGATTGGCAGATAACGCCGGTTGTCCGCCCGGGACGGAACGGTCCGTCCTTGCGCAGCGGACGATCGGCATGGAGGCCGAGCATGCGGCGCATCGGACGCTATCTGTTTATCTTCGGCTACCTGGCGGTTCTGGGGTTCGGGCTGGCCCGGCATACCCTCGGGCACCGCGCGCACGATCACGTGGGCATGTACTTCATCGTCTGGGACATGTACTGCGGCTGGACCGCCTGGGAAACGCGGAACCACATCGTCGGCCAGGGTGAGAGCGGAGAGTGGTACGACCTCGCTCCGCCGTGGGGGGAGATGGTCCCCTTCGGATCGGCCCACCGCCGGGACTATGACGTCTTCCATCTCCACTCGGGCAAGATCGCCCGCATGACGCTGGAGAACACCGATCACGAGCCGATCCACCGGATCATGGTGGTCGAAGAGGCGTGGCCCAAGCGCTATAACCTGCCCGACGAAGTCTGGAAGCGGCGGACCCCCGATCCCAAGATCCCCCATTCTTACTACCACATCGTTGCCACCTACGGGCTGGACGGGGTGATGGAAGCGAAGCACGCCGGCTGGACGAACGTGCTGGCTCACAACGCGCTGGTCAACAACCCGCGGCTGCGGGACGAGATTGCCCGCGCCAAGCCGTTCCTGACGATCGAGAACCTGACCGGAAGCCAGCGGGCCATCCAGCAGACGTCGTTTCAGGAACCCGCGCCGTTCCGCTGAGCGTAGCGATCGGCTCGCGGCCGTCGGCAAGAGGACGAGACCGCCACGGATACTTGATACCAGATACTTGTGACTCCCCAGACTGCCATGTCCCAGCCGACCATTCTCCGCCGGTTCGACCAGTTCTTCAGCCGCGAGGAAGTTCCCTTCGGACTGGCGGTGGCGCGGATCCTGCTCCCGCTCCTCCTGCTCCTGCCGCTGGGGCCCCGGGCGTTCCACATCCGGGAGATCTACTCCAGCGACGGCGCCGCCTCGCCGATCTGGGAGAACTTCCAGCACAAGGACCTGCTCCCGATCCCCGACGGATCGATGGCGGTCGTCCTGTTTGTCCTGTACGCCGCCAGCCTCGTCACCTCATCGCTCGGCCTGTTCACGCGGCTCTCACTGATCGCGGCGACGGTCTTCAACGCCTACTTCGGTCTGCTCGACTGCCTGAGCACGATGACGAAGTACACGATCATCTCCAGCCACGTGCTGCTGCTCCTTTCACTCTCGGACTGCGGAGCGCTCTGGTCGGTCGACGAATGGCTCCGCCGCCGCAAGGGGAAGAAGGCCGGTGTGGCGATCCCCACGCTTCCCCGCTCGTCCCCGGTCTGGCCGCGGCGACTGATCCAGCTGTTCATCGGCATCGTCTATCTGGGAGCGGCGGCGACGAAGGTCCACACGACCGGCTTCTTCAGCGGCGACCAGATGGCCTACTGGATGATGACGAACACGAACTTCTCAAATCCGGTGGGCGAATACCTGTCGCTGTTTCCCGGGCTGGTCGTGGCGATGGCTTACGTCGCGATCTTCTGGGAGATGACCTTCCTGTTTGTCTGCTGGAAAGGGACCGCGCGGGCGTTCTCCCTGAGTGTCGGGGCGATCTTCCACGTGATGACTTACTTCACGCTCGGGCTGATTCTGTTCCCGATGCTTTACATCCCGTTCTATGCCACCTTCTTTGATGAAGAGGATTACCTGGCGGCGCGGGCGTGGCTCAGCCGGGTGGTCCCGAACGCTTACGGACGGCTCCGGGACGCGGCGATGTGGCCGTGGCGGACGCTCGACGCCGTTCGGCCGCAGTGGTTCGGTCTGCCGCATGCGGCCGCGGCGTTCGCCGTCGTGACGTCGACCTGTGCCGTCGTGGCGGTTGAGGTCGAGAAGCGGGCGGATGTGTTTGGTGTTGCCCGGGCGGAGGGACGGTTTGTTCTGGAGCCGATGTCGGTCCAGCAGACGGAGCGGGTGCTGCGGAATGACCAGGGGATTCGCCCGGTCGATGCCGTGGCCGGGTTTGATATCGGGTCGGAGCGGTTTGGTGAGACGTTGATTGACCGCCGCGCAACGTTCCGCGCGGGGGAAACGGCGATCGTGCAGTGCAGCCTGGAGCCGCCGCATCATGACTTGTGGGTCGAGATCGACATGCACGACGCGGACGACCACATCGTGGCCCGGGACGGAGTGATCATTGCCCGTGAGAATCTTCGCGGGAGTATCGGCTACAAGTTTGATGGCCGGTTCCCGCCGGGCGCGTACTTTTTTGTTCTCAAGATTGATGGCCGCGAGATCACTCGCCGCGAAGTGACGCTCAAGGCGGAATAGCCTCATCAGCTTAACCGGGTCCAGGGGCCCCCTGGTGGGGGATGCAAGGGGGCAACGCCCTCTTGCCCGCCGGAGGCCTGGCCGTCGAGAGATGTCTGAAGGAGTGCGTATTCAGGCGCGGACACCGTGCCGTATGCCCCTTCACCAACCCGCGGGGATTCCGGGGCGAGCTTTGAGTTCTCAACGCCGGTTCCACAAAGCGGGCGTCCGTTGTGTCCCACGGTTCCACATGGAAGTGCCTCCGGCGGCAAGGGGGCGAGGCCCCCTTGACCCCAGGCTGCCGTCGTACGTTGGGTTTGAGCTACCAGCACTGTCCCGGCAAGGACGGTGTTTGACTTGTTGACGGGACCGGAGTCGTTCCTGAGCGTATAGTTGAGGGGAATCGATCTTACTCTCCCTGCCGGCGAATCGGCGGTCCCGACCTCTTCCCGCCCCCCATGCCCTCTGACTCCTCCTCCGGCAACCCGTACGAGACCGGTTTCCGGATCGAGGGGCTTCCCCGGCCGCATCAGGGGCCCGACGGTCAGGCTGACCCCCTGGAGCCGATCCTCGAACGGTTCACAGACGAACTCCGCCGCGGACGGAATCCCTCCGTCGACATGTACTGCGCCCGCCACCCGGACCAGTCGGGCGAACTGCGGGAACTCCTTCCCGTCATCGCCTCGATGGAGCGGTGGAAGCAGTGGCGGGAACTCCCCGGCCCCAACAGCGAGCTCGAACTGGAGCAGCTCGAGGAACTGGGGGAGTGCGATCTGATCCGCGAAGTCGGACGGGGCGGGATGGGGATCGTCTTCGAAGCCCTGGAACGGCGGATCGGGCGAAAGGTCGCCGTGAAGGTCCTGCTCAAGAAGTCGTTCATCGAAGCGGACTGGCGGGAGCGCTTCCAGCGGGAGGCCCGGATCGTCGCCCGGCTGCAGCACGCCAACATCGTTCCGGTCTACCGCTACGGCGAGGAACGGGGCTACTGCTACTACATCATGCCGCTCGTCGACGGGATCAGCCTGTCGGAGGTCATCGGTACGCTCCTTCGGGAAGGCGGCGTCGAAGCCCACGCGATCCGGCGGATCCACCTTGTCGATACGCCGCTGGCGGCCCCGACTCCCTCGCGGCCCATCACGGGGGACACGCTGCCGCCGGCCGGGTCGGGAGCCCGGTGGCTGCGGAAGAACTCCTGGGCCGCGTTTGTGCGGATCCTGCTGCAGGTCACCAAGGGGCTGCGGTACGCGCATGGCGAAGGGGTGCTGCACCGCGACATCAAGCCGGCCAATATCCTGCTCGATTCGCAGGGGACGGTGCGGATCACGGACTTCGGGCTGGCGCTTCAGGCGGACCCGGTGATTGCGGAGCAGGGGGTCGCGCCGGCCGGGACGCTGCGGTTCATGGCGCCGGAGCTATTTGTGGCGGAGCCGGTGATGGATATCCGGTGTGATATCTATTCGCTGGGGATGACGCTTTATGAGCTGTGTACGCTGCGGCAGTGTTATGACGCGGACAACAAGTCGGCCCTGATCCGCCAGATCCAGAAGGGGCCGCCGCCGCATCCGCGGAGGGTGAACCGGGAGATCCCGACGGCTCTTGAGCGGATCATCCTGAAGGCGACGCGTCGCGATCCGCGGTCGCGGTATCAGTCGACGGATGGGTTTATGGTGGATCTTCGCCGGGTGTTGCCGCTGGTCGACCGGTTGCAGACGGCGACGGGTCTGCGGCGGTGGTGGCTGAAGCGTTTCGGGCGATGAGGCGGAAGCAGCGTCCTCGCCGGCACGACACCCATAGCTCAAACCCAACGTGCCACGGCAGCCTGGGGTCAAGGGGCCAAAAAAACGACACAGGCCCCCTTGCCGCCGGAGGCGCTTCCATGAGGAACCGTGGTAAGCAGCGGATGTCCCCTTTGTGGTCCCGGCTATGAGGACTCCCTCAATGCACACAGCTGGCTTTGCAAACCTCGCGGGTTAGGTGAGGGGGCATACGGCACGCTGTCCGCGCTTGGACACGTACTCCTTCAGACATCACTCGAAGGCCAGGCCTCCGGCGGGCAAAGGGCATTCTGCCCCCTGCACCCCCTGACCAGGGTGCCCCTGGACCCGGTCAGGCCAATCGCACCGGATACCCATCAACGCAGGAGCATGTCACAATCCCCTCCGGCTCGCTGAGGACTCCTTCCTGCCGGAGAAATGCAATGCCGGAATCGAATCGACGCGACTTTCTCAGGACCGCCACCATGACCGTCACAGGCTCCCTGGCCGCGGCATCGGCCTCGGCGGCCGAGACCAAGGATGGCAGTGCCACACCCGAACCGACATTCCGCGACCATCTCCTCCGATGCCTCGGCGGCCCCTGGCCAGAACCGGGACCGCTCGAAGCCCGCGTCCTCAAGACGGAACAGAAGGACGGCTACCGGCTCGAATGGGTCAACTACCTCGCCGAACCCGAAGACCGCATCCCGGCGATCCTCCTCGTCCCCGACGGCGTCAGCGACAAGTCGCCCGCACCGGGAATCTGCCTGTGGCATGAACACGCCGGCCGCTGGAACGTCGGCAAGATCGAGCCCGCCGGACTCGGCGGCGACCCGATGCATTACACCGGCGTCGCACTGGCCAAGCTCGGCTACGTCGTCCTCTGTCCCGACGCGCTCGCCTTCGGCGAACGGCGGGACGCGACCGGGAAGCTCGATGGACCGGCGTTCGAGCGGTTCGAGTTCCTGCGGTACGTCGTCGCCGGGAAATGCATGGCGTGGAAAAACATCCTCGATATGCGGCGGGCGGTCGATTACATCGTCTCCCGCCCCGAAGTCGTCGGCGAGAAGCTCGGATGCTACGGACACTCGATGGGCTCGACCCACACCTGGCTCGTCGGCCCCTGGGAGCCGCGCCTCAAGTGCCTCGTCGGAAACTGCTGCCTCCCGACCTACAAGGCGATCCACCGCACCCACCTGCTGCACTGCTTTCCGAACTTCATCCCCGGGATCTACCAGTACGGCGACACGCCCGACATCGCCGGCCTGATCGCCCCCCGGCCGCTGCATCTCAACATCGGCGAGACCGACGGCGGATCACCGATCGAGGAGGTCCGCGAAGGGATCGAGACGATCGCGAAGGCCTATGCGAAGCAGAACGCGTCCGACCGCTTCACGGCGTTCATCGAGCCCGACACCGGACACGTTCTTTCACCGGCGATGTGGGATCTGACAAAGGCCTTCTTCGCGAAGCATCTCGCGTAAGGAGGTCAAAGCACGCCCTGAAAAGCATCCCGGGGCGAGTCACCCACCGCGCAAAAAAAATGTCCAACGCCAGGAACTTGAGATGGAGGCGGGCCAGCACTCGATCCCCGCTCAACCGGCGTTGGACGGGTGAATGGTAGCGCCCTATGGAAAGAAAGCAACCCGCGCTTCGCGGAATTTTCATCACCGGGAAGGGGTCCCCTTCATGATGCCATTCGCACGGAAAATTCCTCAGTTTCGGCTCAATCTACAAGCGATGTTCACACCATCTTGAGGAGGGTCGGAGGGGACATCTGCGGGCATCGATAAAACGTCCGCTTGACCGTCGGTTCCGGGAGGGATTACGCATCGATTGCCGCCGATGGTATTGTGCATTGGAGAGGCGAAGAGGCACCTCTGCGGAAGACGGGATGAGGAGGCGTGACCGGCATGCGTGAGATGAATCGCCGCGCGATGTTGAGCCAGGTCGGGGGCGGGTTCGGCGGACTCGCGCTCGCTTCGATGCTTTTTCGCGACGGCTTGCTGCAGGCTGCCCCTTCCGGCTCTCCGACGTTCCCGCAGGATGCCCCGAAGGCAAAGCGCGTCGTCCAGATGTTCATGGCCGGCGCGGCGAGCGCGGTCGACCTCTTCGACTTCAAGCCGGAGCTCGTGAAGCGGGACGGCCAGCCCTCGGACTTCGGAGAGCCGGTCGAGACGTTCCAGAACGGTCTCGGTCCGTGGCTGCGGCCGCAGTGGGAGTTTCGTCCTTATGGTGAGTGCGGCAAGCTCCTGAGCGATGCCGTGGCGGACCTTGGGGCGTGCGTCGACGAGATGGCGTTCGTCCACAACGTCGTCGGCAAGACCGGCGTCCACAGCCAGGCGACCTACCTCCAGGCGACCGGCTTTCAAAGCCCCGGCTTCCCGGGCATGGGGACGTGGGTCAGCTACGGTCTCGGCAGCCTCAACGAGAACCTGCCGACGTTCGTCGTTCTCCCGGACCATCGCGGCTTCGCCTCCAACGGTCCCAAGAACTGGGACTCGGCCTTCCTCCCCGCGCAGCACGCCGGGACGACAATCTTCCCCGGCCGCGAGCCGCCGATCGCCGACCTCGTTCCGGGAAAGCGAGGCGGGTTCGTTTCAGCCGAGAGCGAAGCAGCCGCGCACGATGTCATGGCGGCGCTGAACCGGCGACACGCCGAGCAGCACCCGGGCGACGGACGACTCGAAGCCCGGATCCGCAGCTACGAGCTGGCGGCCCGCATGCAGCTGGCCGCCCCCGAGGCCCTCGACCTGGCCGGCGAGCCGCTCCACATCCTGCGGATGTACGGGCTCGACCACATCCCCACGGCGTTTCCGGCAGAGATCAACACCGAGGAAGAGACGATCGCCTTCGGCCGGAAGTGCCTCGTCGCCCGGAGGCTGCTGGAGCGGGGTGTCCGGTTCGTCCAGATCTGGAGCGGCAACGACAACGGCTTCCCCCGCCGCAACTGGGACTCGCACGAAGATGTCGCGCGGGACCACGGTCCGCTCGCCCGGGGAATGGCCCGCGGCGCGGCGGCCCTGATCCAGGACCTCCGGCAGCGGGGCCTCCTGGATGACACCCTGATCCTGTGGACGACCGAGTTCGGCCGGATGCCGTCAACGCAGGGGGGCAAGGGGCGGGACCACAACCCGTACTGCTTCACGAACTGGCTGTGCGGCGGCGGGATCAAAGGGGGCGTGACGGTCGGCGAGAGCGACCAGTGGGGCTACAAGCCGGCGGACCGTGAGCACCCGACCCTGGTCTACGACCTCCACGCCACGATCCTCCATCAGCTCGGCATCGACCACACCCAGCTGACCTTCCGCCACAACGGCATCGACCGCCGCCTGACGGACGTGCATGGGCATGTGATTCAGGACCTCATCGCGTAGGACGTCATCGGAAGTCTCGAACGCAGTTCGCGGGTACTCGGAAGAGCAAACATGACTTCTGTCCCCGTCAGAGATCCCTCCGCGTCGGTACCTCGCCAGGCGATCCCCGGCGACGAAGTTGGAGGGTCCCGGTCCATTCCGCTCAGTATCAGAACCGCCGTGGCCGGCGCGTTCTTCCACTTGAAGCGGTATGTCCTCGGGCTGCAGTTGCTGTTCATTCTGCTCGCCGTGGGATTGCTCTTCTGCTCCTTTCAGAATCCTCGCCCCATCCAACACTGGCTCCTTGTGATGGTGACGGTCCTGCTGATCGCGGCCAGCGAAGGAATGTTTCTTTCGCATTCTCCAGTCCGCACGCGCAGGAAATCTGGCGGTGCTGGACGCCCGGCCTCCGCGAGCCAATCTGATCATGCTGGGAATCGGGGGAGCCGCCTTTCTCTATGAGAGCGTTGAGAGGTTTCTCGCAGGGGCCCATCCTGGTGGCTCGCCGGCGCCGCCTGTTCACTCCTGTTGATGGTGACGTGCTTCCACGGCTGTCGATTCGTTTCCCTCGCCAACCGGGTGTTTCGACTTCTCGATGCGGAAGAGGACCGTCGGCAACAAACAGAAGAAAGCCAGGAGTCGGGGGCGGCGGAGGAGGATCCTCACAGCGCCGCCTCATCCGCAGTGACATGAATGACTCGCAAGCCCCGAGCAACGGAATGACTATCCGATCTTCCTCCCAGCCGGCCGAGTGGCGGACCTCTCTGAGCCGGTGGGCGGCCCGCATCGGCTACGGGCTCGCCAGCTGCCCCGTGATGTTCGTCTTGGGAGGCAGCTGGGCGCGTCTGTATCGGAACAGCGATCCCGGGATTCGAGATCTGATCCCAGTGTTCGTGTGGGTCGGAGTCGTGACGGCAGCCCTCTCACCCGACCTTCTGCGGGGATTCAATCGTCGAAACTGGTTCGTCGGAGAGTCGCCATTCGTCTTCTGGCTGGCGGTCGTCCTGCTCGTTCCGGGCTTCCTCGACACGCTCCTGATCGTGATGAACTCTGTCTGAACGGCTGACTGCGACGTGGGACGTTCAGCGACTCGGAGCGGGGGGCTCAGGTCCACGATGCGGCCCAGACCTGAAAGATCATCGCGAGGAGATTGCCGGCGGAGTGCAGCAGCAGCGGGACGGCGAGCGATCCGCTTCGGAGATACGCCCACGCCAGAAGGAATCCGCCAAGCAGGTTCTCCGGACTTGGATTCCCGTACACGACGTGCAGCGCCGCAAATGAGACCCCACTGACCGTGATGGCCAGCGCGGGGCTGTAGGCCGCCAGCGGGACGCAGAGGACGACACGGTAGAGCGTTTCTTCCAGCAAAGGGGAGAAGACGCACATGTGGAGGAATTGGACGTGGAGGCTCATCCAACGAGTCGGGACCGGAGGGAAAGGATGCCCGCTCCACTGCCAGAACGTCACGACCGCGGCCGAGACCGTTCCGACGAGCAGCCCCAGATAGACGCCAAGGCGAACCCACCGTCCCCAGCCCCCGGCGGGAGGCCGCAGTCCGATCGTCGCCAGATTCCCGCGACTCAGAGCGACAATCGCCAGCAGCCCGGACAGCGCAAGGGCCCACCGCCCGTCGCTGAACCAGATCGGCCTGGCGCGAACGACCTCCAGCTCTGCCGCCACGATCGCAACGGCGATTGCGACGCCGAGTCTCCGGTCACGCAGTCCCTCGCCAATCGTCGATGTCACAGTGGCCCCTGTTGATACGAAACTCGGTGCGAGCGTCTTCTCAGAAAACGTATCCGGAAGGTGTACAGGATTCATCTCGACGCTCGGCGCGGATCCCCCCTCCGTTGTTCGTTTTGCGCAGCGTCCTCCAGATCTCGAACGGGTGAGAAAACCGTAAGGTCGGATCGAACGCTCCGAGCGGAACCGTCCCGCCGCCGCGGAGCCCCGACCGGCCGAAAGCCGGCCCCGGGAGAAGCATCGCCGCCCCGCGGTCGCTATACTCTCGCCGCGCTCTGCGGCACCCGCCGCTTCGGCTTTCCCGGCCCTGACGTTTTTTTCCGCCCCCGTTCTCGTCACTCTCACAGGAATTGCGATGGCTCCCAGCACGGCATCCACCGCTCAGCAGTCGATCGAACAACTCGCCATCAACACCATCCGCACGCTCGCCATGGATGCCGTGCAGGCGGCGAATTCCGGCCATCCGGGATCGCCGATGGGGATGGCCCCCAACGCCTACGTCCTGTGGCAGCGGATCCTGCGGTACGACCCGGCTCACCCGGTGTGGCCGAACCGCGACCGGTTCGTCCTCTCGGCCGGCCATGCGTCGATGCTGATCTATTCCCTCCTGCACCTGACCGGCGTGAAGCGGGTCGAAGAGGAGATGACGGTCACCGGCGATCCGGCCGTCAGCATGGACGACATCAAGCGGTTCCGGCAGCTCCACAGCAAGACCCCCGGTCATCCGGAATACCGCTTCACCTCCGGCGTCGAGACGACGACCGGCCCGCTGGGCCAGGGGGTCGCCAACAGCGTCGGGATGGCGATCGCCGGCAAGTGGCTTGCCGCCCGCTACAACAAGCCGGGCTACGAGCTGTTCAACTTCAACGTCTACTCCTTCGCGGGGGACGGCTGCATGCAGGAGGGGATCTCCTCCGAAGCCGCCTCGATGGCCGGGCACCTGAAGCTCGCCAATCTGTGCTGGATGTACGACTCCAACCAGATCACGATCGAAGGGCACACCCACCTGTCGATGTCGGAAGACGTCGCCGCCCGCTTCAAGGCGTACGGCTGGCACGTTCTGCACGTCGAGGACGGCAACGATCTGGCGGCGATGGAAGCGGCCTACAAGACGTTCCTCAAGACCGACGACGCCCCGACGATGATCATCGTCAACAGCCACATCGGCTGGGGCTCGCCGAACAAGCAGGACACCCACAGCGCCCACGGCGAGCCGCTGGGTGACAAGGAAATCGAGCTGACGAAGGCGGTCTACGGCTGGCCGACCGACAAGAAGTTCTACGTGCCGGACGGCGTGTACGAGCACTGGCAGCAGGGGATCGGCGCCCGCGGCGAGAAGCTGCACGCCGAGTGGGTCGCCCTGTTCGGCAAGTACAAGGCCGAGTATCCGGAGCTCGCCAAGGAGCTCGAAGAGATCCAGACCTGGCAGCTTCCGGCCGGCTGGGACCAGGGCCTGCCGACCTATCCCGCCGACCCCAAGGGGAAGGCGAGCCGCGACGTCGGGGGGGAAGCCCAGAACGCGATCGCCAAGAACGTCCCGTGGCTGATCGGCGGTTCGGCCGACCTTGCCCCGTCGACCAAGACCCTCATCAAGGGGGCCGAGAGCTTCCAGGCCACCAGCTACGGCGGCCGGAACATGCACTACGGCATCCGCGAGCACGCGATGGCCGCGGTGGTCAACGGGATGGCGGTGACCCGCGTCCGTCCTTATGGCGCGACGTTCCTGGTCTTCAGCGACTACTGCCGCAACTCGATCCGCCTTGCGGCGATCATGGAAGTGCCGTCGATCTTCGTCTTCACGCACGATTCGCTCGGCGTCGGCGAAGACGGCCCGACGCACCAGCCGATCGAGCACCTCGCCTCGCTGCGGGCGATTCCGGGGCTGCTGGTGATCCGCCCGGGCGACGCGAACGAGACGGTCGAAGCGTGGAAGCACGCGATGCAGCAGACCAAGGAGCCGACGGCCCTGATCTTCTCCCGTCAGGCGATGCCGACGCTCGACCGGACGAAGTACGCCTCGGCCGACGGCCTGCACCGCGGGGCTTATGTCCTGGCGGACGCCCCGGGGGGCAAGCCGGACGTGATCCTGATCGGTACCGGGACCGAGCTCGGTCTGGCGGTTGAAGCCTATGAGAAGTTGACCGCGGAAGGGATCGCGGCCCGCGTCGTCAGCATGCCGTCGACCTCGGTCTTCGAGCACTACTGCAAGAAGCATCCGGAGTATCGCGAGCAGGTTCTGCCGTCGTCGGTGCGGGCACGCGTCTCGATCGAGATGGGCGCGGCCTACGGCTGGGAACGCTACGTCGGTCTTGATGGAACGGCGATCGGGATGCACTCCTTTGGGGCGTCGGCTCCGCTGAAGGACGTGATGGCGTTCTTCGGCTTCTCGTCGGCGGCCGTGATTGATGCGGCCAAGAAGCTGCTGAAGCGGTAATCCCGTTCGGCACGGTGACAGGCTTCCGAAGATCGCGGCGAAACCTTGCCGCGATCTTTTTTATTGGCCGCCCTTCAACCGGGTCCAGGGGCACCCTGGTGGGGGATGCAAGGGGGCAACGCCCCTTTGCCCGCCGGAGGCCTGGCCGTCGAGAGATGTCTGAAGGAGCGCGTGTCCGAGCGCGGACAACGTGCCGGATGCCCCTTCACCTCAAGACGCGGGGATTGCAAAGTAAGTGGTGTGTTTTGAGGGAGTCCTCAACGCCGGTACCACAAAGCGGCCGTCCGTTGTGTACCACGGTTCCTCATGGACGTGCCTCCGGCGGCAAGGGGTGACCCCCTTGACCCCGGTTGCCGTGGCACGTTGGGTTTGAGCTATGGACGCCGCGCCGGCGAGGACGCGGTCCGAGCCAGCGCTTCAGCGGGCCGCTGCAGCCGTGCGCGGCAGCCGGGAACCAGCACCCTCAAGCTCCCGCACCGCACGGAACCGCAACTCCGGATTCGGCGGAATCAGACCCCGCTGGGCCGCAAGCTGCGAGAAAAGACGCAGACCACTCCGCTCCGCCGAGCCCAGGCGGAAATGCAGGTTCTTCTCAAAGTAGTTGTACGCCGTCTCTTCCGAGATCTTGAGCAGCGGCGCCTCGCGCTCGGCGATCGAACGGAACCGGTCCAGCCCCAGGTCCCGGGCGGCTCCAAGACCCGCCTCGACTCGCCCCAGGTCGACCCCCTTCCGGGTCACCCACATGGCGAAAACGAAGGGCAGCCCCGTCCAGCGGAGCCACTCTTCGCCAAGGTCCCAGGTTGCCTGGAACGCCTCGGCGGGGGGCTCGATGGCCCGGTCGCCAATCAGGAGAATCGCATCGGCCGTCGTATCGGCAACGGTCTTCCCGAGCGGCAGACGATGCAGCTCCGGCTCCACGCCGTAACGCTCGGCCAGCATGATCTTCGTCAGCGCGGCGCTCGTCCGGGAGCCCTGGTCGAGCGCGAGAGTCTTGATCTCGCCAAGCGGGACGCGGCTGTAGAGCTTGACGCTCAGGACCTGCCCCCGCGTCGCCACACAGGCGTCGGAAACGATCTCGTAGTCCGGATCGGAAAACGCTTCGACAGACGGAATCAAAGCGACGTCGAGCGCCCCGCGGCTGAGCTGGTCGGCGAGACGGCTGGGGACGTCGAGGATCAGCCGGACGTCCGGGACAAGATCGGCCAGTCCCTCGATCAGCGGCTTGGAATTCAGGTAGCTGACAGCGCCGATCCGGATCGGCGCAGCCCCCCCTTCCGCCGCAGCGGGGAGGGCAGGCGTGGACGTGCAATCCTTTGCAGCGGATCGAGTTGTCGCAATCATCGCAGTCCTTCCTGGAGCATTGCCACAGAGTATGACGTGAGGGCGAATTCTTCGCAATTCGTTGTCACGCCGGGGGCTGGCTGTCATGCTCGCATGGTCGGCGGATGGCTCGGTCTGCGGCGCCGTCCCATACGGACGGCGGCCAACCGAAGCGGTCCGGCCCACCTCGATCCTTCCCGTCAGACTCCCGCGGACTTAACGGTCGGAATGTCGCTTTCCACGCTCCCGCTCAGCTATTGCACCAACGTCCACCCCGGCCTGACCGTGGCCGCCGTCCAAGACGGGCTCCAGACCTACACGGGGCCGGTCCGCCGGAAGCTGAACGCCCCCCTGGCGGCCGGACTGTGGCTCCCCGAACCGGTGATCCGTGAGCTGCGGAGCGAACCGGCACGGCTCGACGCCCTGCGAAAAACCCTCCGCGACGAGGGGCTCGTCTGCTACACGCTCAACGCCTTCCCGTACGGCAATTTCCACTCCGAGCGGGTCAAGGAGAACGTGTATCTGCCCGACTGGACCGACGATCGCCGGCGGCTGTACACGGAGGAGTGCGCCGTGGTCCTGGCGGAACTGATGCCCGAAGGAGTCGAGGGGAGCATCTCGACGGTCCCGCTCGGCTTCAAACCCCTCTCCGGACGTGACGGCTTTGAGGAGGCATGCATCGCGCAGCTCATCCGCCTGGCGCGGTTCCTCGACAACCTCCACGACGACACCGGCCAGGTGATCCGGCTGGCCATCGAGCCGGAGCCGTGCTGCGTCCTGGAGACGACCGCCGAGACGATCGCGTTCTTCGGGCGGCTGCGGGACGCCGCGGACAAGCAAGGGGCCGGAGAGGCAGTCCGGCGGCATCTCGGCGTCTGCTACGACGTCTGCCATCAGGCGGTCGAGTTCGAGGACGTTCCGGCGTCGATCCGGGATTTCACGCAGGCCGGGATCCGGATCAACAAGCTCCACATCACCTGCGCGATCGAGGTCGACGCGCCGCAGGAAGCGGACGTCCGGGCGGAGCTGGCGAACTTCGTCGAGCCCCGCTACCTCCACCAGACGTTCGCCCGCTCCTCGGACGGCCGCGTCGTGAACGTCGTCGACCTGACGCCGGAACTCTGCCGGAACCCGGACGGAGAGTTCGCCGCCGCGCCGCGCTGGCGGGTCCACTTCCACGTCCCGGTCAACGCCGTGAACGTCGGGCGGCTCAAGACGACCCGCCCGGACCTGGAACGGGCCCTCGGGGCGGTCGCCGCTCTCGAGTATGCGCCGCACCTGGAAGTCGAGACCTATACGTGGGGTGTTCTTCCCTCCGGTGAAAAGCCGGACCTCGTCGAAGGACTTCTCCGCGAGCTGACCGCAACCGGCGTCCTGCTGGGCAATCTGCGGCTCGGGGCATCGGGCTTGCTGGAAGTCTGAGGGTTCGCCGGCCGTTCCTCGCGTCGCCGGCGCCTGTTGATCCCGAAGCAATCGTCACGACCTGCACAACTCCAACGCGACGATGCGCGACGTTGCAATTTGACGCGAGTTGCCGAACCGCATCGTGCCGCGTGATGCCCGCAGGCTACGGTTGCGGTGATTTGCTCCATCCCGCCTCTTCGGCGCGTTTCCTCCGGGAAATGCGTGTGAAGCGGTTCTCCGTCACCGGTCCGCGCTATGAGTTCCTCTGATTCCTCCGTTTCCGATGTGGGGCTGGTCCAGAACCTCCTCCGGGAACAGACCGAAGAGATCCAGCGCCTCCACGGCGAGCTCGACGGCAAGGAGCAGCTCGTCCAGGCGATCACGGCCCGCCTTGAGGAGACCGTCGACCAGCTCGACCGTCTCCAGCGGCAGGGCAACTCCCGCGGGGGCGGGGGTGGCGCGTCTGCCGGCGGGATCAAGGAGATCCTCGATTCCCAGCAGGCGGTGGCGCAGCGGGTCGACGAGTCGCTTCAGTATTGGGAAGGGACCGCCGGCTACTTTGAACAGATCCTGGAGCGTCTCAACGAGATCGCCCGCTCCTCCACCGGCCCGGGCGTGAGTTCCAGCGCCGCTCCGGCCAGCGGCGGCTCCAGCTATGAACGGATGAAGGCCAACCTGCTGGCCCAGTCGCCCTCCAGCCCGGGCCAGTCGACCGCCGCTCCTTCACCGACACCCGCTCCTGCCGTTCCTGCGGCCGCAGCCCCGGCCCTTCCGCCGCTCCTCATGGCGGCGGCCGCCTCGCTCGAAACCAGCAGCCCGCCCCCCGTCCCCGTCGACACCGGTCTCGCGTCGCGGGAAGAGCTGGCCGAAGCGGTCCAGACCCGCGATGCCTACATCGCCTCCCTCGTCCAGGAAGCGCGGCGGCGGGACGACGCGATCTTCCACAACATCGAGTGGTCGAAGCTCTCCTCCGCTCCGGAAGACCTCCGGCCGCAGCTCGTGGAGCTGAGCAAGCGGCTCCGCGAGGCGGTCCAGCGGGAAGAACACGCCCAGTCGATGGAACGGGCGCGACTCGCCCGGGAACAGGCTCGGATCGACCTCGTCAAGCAGCAGCTCGAAGCGCAGATCCGCCGACTCGCGACTCCGGCCGGAGCGACGCCCACCCCGGCCCCCGAGCCCCCCTCCGGTAAGCCGGCCAAGGACAGCTGGCTGAACCGGCTCAAGCGGTAGGCCGAGCGGTTCAACACCAGGACACGAAGAAGGCACCAAGAGCACAAAGGTCTTGGTGCCTTCTTGCTTTCCCTGCCCCGCTCAGTGGGCCTGCCACGAGGGGGGACGGTGCTCCCGGAAGGCGGCGATTCCTTCCCGGGCTTCGTCACCTGTCCGAGCCCCTTCATGGGCCGCGAGCGCCCATCCGAGATCCCGCTTCACGTCAGCCCCCTGTGATGGTCGGAGGAGGGCTTTCGTGCTCTGAACCGCAACCGGCCCCCCCAGGAGCACCGTTGCGACCAAAGCCTGGGCCTCTTCCAGCAGCCGATCGCGCGGCACGACCCGATTGACGAGGCCGATGGCCTGCGCGCGGCGGGCGTCAACGGGCTCCGCCAGCAGAAAGAGCTCGCGCAGGTCGGAATCGCGGAGCCGGTTACGAAGGACAACAGAAATCAGCGCCGGGAGAAGCCCCCGGCGGACTTCCGGAAACGCGAAGCGGGCGTCCTCCGTCGTCACGGCAAAGTCGCAGGCGGCCATCAACCCTCCGCCGCCAGCGTAGGCCCCCCCCTGGACTGCCGCCACGGTCACCAGCGGTGAAGTCATGAGGAGCATGAAGAGAGCGGCGGTGCGGCCTGCACTTTTCCGAACGGCATCGACATCGTCCGCCTCCGCCAAGTCGAGCCCCGCGCAGAACACCGGCCCCGCGCCACGAAGAATCACGGCCCGCCGCGTCGGCTCGTCGGCCAGGGCCGCGAACGTCTGGCACAACGCTTCCAGCAACTCGACGGAGAGGGCGTTTCGACGGTCGGGGCGGTTCAGCGTGACGATCGCGAGGGCATCGCTGGGATGCTCGACGAGAAGCACAGGCTCTGTCATGACAGCGATCCTTCGAAAACGGCCGGAGCGGCCAGCGGCATCAGCAGGAGCTGCTGCCCGAGTGATTTCCCTTGGGCGTCCGTCCGGAGTGAGCTGGCGAGGATTCCGGCCACCACGAAGTTGAGGGCCTGGAGACGGGGAAGCTCGTATCGCTGGACCCGGACGGGCGGCACTCCGAAATAGTCCGCCACGCGGTCCGCCGTCAGTTCGGCCACGAGCCGCGGGTAGTGCTCGGCCGCGCGGGCGAGGACGCCGATGTTCGCTCCGGTCCCCTTGTCGCCACTCCGGGCGCAGGCGATGTCGCTGAGCCGGGGAGGCCGAGTGATGGGGGGCCGCGAAGTGGCCTTGGACTGGGAGGACACGGGATTGACCGGCGCAGGGACAGGCGCACTCGGCGGTCGATCAACCTCGATCTTCGGAGTCGCCGCGGCGAGGATCTCGATCCGGGGAACCACCCGCTCCCGCGGGATGAGGCAGGGCCAGTAGCGGAGGACGGGGTGAACCCGCGGACGTCCCTCGGCGTAGCCGGTCACGCCCGGCGGACCGGCGGTGATGAGCGGGGTCAGGCTGCGGGTGAACGCCTCGACCTTCCGCCGGTCGGGATCGGCTACCGCCATCCGCAGGACCGTCTCGATGGCGTCGCCTGACGGTTCTCCCTCTTCTGCAGTTGAACTGATTCCCCCGATACGGCAGGCCCCCGTGCCGAGGCACTCCACCAGCTGCTCCGCGAACGTGATCTTCCGGCGGCGGAGGGACTCGAATACCGCTTCGGCCGCGCGGCAGGCCTTGAGCGGGGCGGAGTCCCCCACGATCGTCAGCGTCCCCGCCGCCCGGAACCCGTCGCGGTAGGTGGCGCTGACCTTAAGCCGGTCCGGCGCGGGGCTTCCGCGGGCTCCCGTGACGAGAACACGATCGCCTCCCTGATCGGTGACGGTCAGGCCGAGAAACGACACCGTGACATCCGGCGACAGGTAGCGGCCCGGATCCCCGATCTCGTAGACGAGCTGCTCCTTGACGACCAGCTCCGTGACCCGGCCCCCGCTGCCGCGGGGCTTCGTGACGACGCAGCTTCCGTCCTCCGCGACCTCGACGATCGGGAACCCGATCGACGCGACGTCCGGAACCTCGAGCCAGTCGGTCGAGATCCCGCCGGTGGCCTGCGCGCCGCATTCAATGAGGTGTCCGGCGACCGTCCCCCCGGCGAGTCGGTCCCAGTCGTCCGCCCTCCAGCCGAAATGATGTCGGCAGGGACCGAGCGTCAGGCTGGGGTCCGCGACACGGCCGGTGATGACGATGTCGGCCCCGCGGGCCAGCGCGTCCACGATCGGCTCCGCTCCGACGTAAGCACTCGCCGTGATGAGTCGGTCCGCGACCGCGGAGATCGGTTGTTGCGTATCGAGATTGTCAGCCCAGTCGGATGCCGCGCTGGACGCGAGGTCGCTCCGCAGCATCGGCAGGACATCGTCGCCGGCGACGATCGCGATTGTTCGGTCGGTGACGCCCGCGGCTTCGAGCGCTTTCCGGCACGCTTCGGCGCAGCCCCGCGGGTTGAGTCCGCCGGCGTTCGTGACGACGCGGCAGCGGCCTCCCGCGGTCCAGTAGGGGGCGAGCGAGGCGACGACGTCCACGAAGTCCCGCGCGAACCCCGCCTCCGGGTCCCGCTCCCGCTGGACCGCCAGGATCGACATCGAGACTTCGGCGAGGAAGTCGAGCGTCAGGTAATCGAGCTCCGGCTCCCGCGCCAGCATCTCCGCCGCCGCCTCGATCCGGTCTCCCCAGAAACCGTGCGCGTTGCCGATGCGGAGGGGAGAGCGCGGGGCGGTCATCTCGTCATCTCCTGTGGATCAGACCTGAAACACACCCAGTCGAAAGTCGCGGCGGGGGCGGCTCGGGATCAGGCCGAGGGCGGTCCTCAGCCACAGCCGCGTCTCGTGCGGCGGGATTATGGCGTCGACCCAGCCGCGGGCCGCGCCGTAACGGATGTCGGTCTGCTCGATGTAGCGGCTGCGGATCTCCTCCCGCATCGCCTGCTTCTCGTCATCCGAGAGCGTCTTCCCCGAGCGTTCGGCCTCACGGACCCGCAGGCTCAGGAGCGTCTCGGCCGCCTGATCGCCCCCCATCACGGCGTACCGCGCGTTCGGCCAGGCCAGGACGAGCCACGGGTCGTAGGCCTTGCCGCACAGCGCATAGTTCCCCGCGCCGAACGAGCCCCCGACGATCACGGTCAGCTTGGGAACGACGGAGTTGCTCACCGCGCTGACGAGCTTGGCCCCCGAGCGGATGATCCCCGCCTGCTCCGACTCGCGGCCGACCATGAAGCCCTGGACGTCCTGAAAGAAGACCAGCGGAACGTCCTGCTGGTTGCACTCCATGACGAACCGGGCCGCTTTCTCGGCGCTGTCCTCGTACAGGACGCCGCCGATCTGGAGCCGATGGGCCGCCGTCTGCACCCGGATGTGCTGGTTGGCCACGATCCCGACGGGGCGGCCTCCGATCCGGGCGAAGGCGGTGACGACCGTCTTACCGTAGTCGGCGCGGAACTCTTCGAGCGTCTCCCGATCGACAACGCAGGCCAGCAGGTCGCGGGCGTCGTACTCCCCCTGAGAGGTGCCGGGGACGATGTCGTAAACGTCTTCGATGGGGCGGGCCGTCCCGACATCGCTGGCCGGTGGAGAGGCGGAGGGCATCAGGTCAACGAGCGACCGCAGCCGGCGGAGGCAGGTCGGATCGTCGGGCTCGCGGTAATCGACGGTACCGCTCACCTCGGCGTGCATCCGGGCGCCTCCCAGCTCCTCGGGATCGACGACCTGTCCGATCGCCGCCTTCACCAGCGCCGGCCCCGCGAGGCACATCTGGCTCCCTTCAGTCATCAGGACCGTGTCGCACAGGACCGGCAGATATGCCCCGCCGGCGACGCAGTTCCCCATCACGGCGGCGTACTGCGGGATCCCCATCGCGGAGATCACGGAGTTGTTCCGGAAGATCCGCCCGAAGTCGTCGTCGTCGGGGAAGATCTCATCCTGAAGCGGGAGGAACACCCCGGCGGAGTCGACGAGGTAGATCAGCGGCAGCCGGAACTCCATCGCGATCCGCTGGGCCCGCAGGACTTTTTTCACGGACTGCGGGAAGAAGGCCCCCGCCTTCACCGTGGCATCGTTGGCGACCACCAGGACCGACCGGCCCTGGACAGTCCCGATCGCGGCGACCACGCCGGCGGCCGGGACGTCGCCCCAGTCGGGGTACATCTGCCACGCCGCCCACAGGCCGAGCTCGAAGACCGGCGTCCCGGGATCGAGCAGCTCCCGGAGACGGTCGCGGGCCGTCAGCCGGCCGAGCCGGTTCTGCCGCTCACGCCCCGCCGCTCCGCCCCCTTCGCGGAGACGGTCCTCCTCCTGCCGAAAGCGGTCGACCAGCTCTCGAAGCGTCCCTGGCGAGGCGGGCGGCGATGGCTGTTGCGATCTCACGGCGGCGACCTCATGCGTACAGCGTCACGGCAGCGTGATCCCGATCAGGTCCGACACACTCAGGGCGTCGAGGCGGGCCGGGTCGTCCCACAGCGACACGAGTTGCGCGACGGCGGGCTCCGGCAGCCGCGACGCCATGTTCCGCTCGAATTTTCGGAGGAGCTCCGGCCGGGACTCCGCGCGGCGGCGGCGATGGCCGAGGGGGTACTCGACCTCGACCCGCTCGGTCGACGTGCCGTCGGTGAAGAACACCTGGACCGCATTGGCGATCGACCGCTTGCCCGGATCGAGATAGTCGCGGGAGAATGCGTGATTCTCGACAACGTCCATTCGCTCCCGTAGCCAGTCGATCCGCGGGTCGGCCGCCGCCTCGGCCTCGTAGTGCTCCGCCGTGACCGTCCCGTGCAGCAGGGCGACCGCGGCCATGTACTGCAGGCAGTGGTCCCGGTCGGCCGGGTTCCGCAGCGGGCCGCTCTTGGTGATGATCCGAACCCCCGGTTCCTGCGTCTCGATCGCGATTCGCTGAATCGCGTCGAGGCGGCCCCGGACGCCGGGCGAGAGCCGCACCGCCGCCTCGACGGCGGTCTGGGCGTGGAACTCCGCCGGGTAGGCGACTTTGAACAGGACGTGCTCCATCACGTAGCTGCCGAGCGGCTGGGCGAGTGTGATGGACTTGCCGCGGAACAGGCTGTCCTGAAAGCCCCAGGTCGGCGTCGTCAGCGGCGTGGCGTAACCGGGAGCGCCCGCCATCGTCCACAGGGCGAGCCGGACGGCGCGGCTCGTCGCGTCGCCGGCGGCCCAGCTCTTCCGCGGACCGGCATTCGGCGCGTGGCGGTAGGTCCGCAGGGCACCCCCGTCGAGCCATGCCTGACTCACCGCCGCGGCGATCTGGTCCCGCGTTCCGCCGAGCATCTTGGTGGCGACCGCCGTCGAGGCGATCCGGACCAGAAGGACGTGATCGAGGCCGACGCGGTTGAAGGCGTTGTCGAGAGCCAGGATCCCCTGGATCTCGTACGCCTGGATCATCGCCCCGAGGATGTCGCGGACGGTGATCGGCGGCTGGCCGCCGCGTTGCCGCTGGCGGCTGAGCCAGTCGGCGGTCATCAGGATCGCCCCCAGGTTGTCGGAGGGGTGGCCCCATTCGGCCGCCAGCCAGGTGTCGTTGTAGTCGAGCCAGCGGACCATCGTGCCGAAGTTCAGCGCCCCCTGAACCGGATCGAGCTCGAACTCCGTTCCGGGAACCCGGGCGCCGCCGGGCAGCGTTGCCCCGGGGACGACCGGGCCGACCATCCGCGCGCACGCTGGCGTATTCAGCGCCAGCAAGGCGCACCCCAGGCTGTCCATCAGGCACAGTCGCGCGGTGTCGTACGCCTCGCCGCTCTCGGGAGGGGCGGCGGCGGTGTAGTCCGCAATCTGCTGGATGACGCTGTCGGTCGGAAGCGAGGCCATGGTGTGACTCGAAGCCGCAGACATCAATGCTCCTATTGTACGGGTCACCCGCCAGCCGAGGCGGTCCGTTTCGCCAGCGGGACGAACGGCCGCGGGGGGGATCCGACGTAGTCGGCGTCGGGGCGGATGAGTCGGTTGTTTGCCCGTTGTTCCAGAATGTGCGCCCCCCATCCCGCGGTGCGGGCGAAAACAAAGAGGGGCGTGAACAGCGGGGCCGGGATCCCGAGGAAGTGATACGCCCCGGCCGAGTAGAAATCGAGGTTGGTGAAGATCTTCTTCTCGCGGCGCATCACCTCGTCGATCCGGACCGAGACCGGATAGAACCGCGTGTCCCCCGTCTCCCGCCCGAGCCGCTCGGCCCACCGCTGGATGATCGTCGAGCGGGGATCGGTGTGCCGGTAGACCCGGTGGCCGAACCCCATAATCTTCTCCTTCCGCCGGAGCTTTTCCATAACCCCCTGCTCGGCGGCCTCGGGGTCGGCGAACTCCTCGATCAGCGCGAAAGCGGCCTCATTCGCCCCCCCATGAAGCGGGCCACGAAGCGTCCCGATCGCGGCCGTGATCGCCGAGTAAACATCCGCCAGCGTCGAGGCGGCGATCCGGGCCGTGAAGGTCGACGCGTTGAACTCATGCTCGGCATAGAGAGTCAGCGAGACATCGAGCGCGCGGCGGGCGGTCTCCTCCGGAGGACGACCGTGCAGCAGCCGGAGAAAGTGTCCGGCGATCGTCCGGTCGTCGGTCTCGACGTCGAGTCGTTCGCCGGTCGCGTGAAACTGGTGCCAGTAGCAGAGCATCGAGGGGAACAAGCCCAGGAGCCTGTCGATGACATCGAGCGCGCTCCGGCCGTCTTCTTCGGGCTCGAGACATCCGAGAGCGGAGCATCCGGTCCGGAGGACATCCATCGGATGGGCCGTGGCGGGGAGCCGTTCCAGGATGTCCCGCAGGGGGCCCGGCAGGCCGCGCCGTTCCCGAAGCCGGGTCTGGTAGCCCTCCAGCTCCGCCGCGGTCGGCAGTTCCCCGCGGAGGAGGAGCCAGGCGACCTCTTCGAATCCGGCGTGCTCCGCGAGGTCCTCGATCGAGTACCCCCGGTAGGTCAGCCCGACCCCCTCCTTACCGACCGTGCTCAGGGCGGTCTGGCCGGCGACGATCCCTTCGAGACCGCCGGTACGTGTCGTACTCATCGTCGTCTCCTCGGATTGCGCGATCGACTGGTTCGAATACTGTGGGAGGACACTTTGGTGGCCGACCCGCCTACGGCCCGCTGTCGAGCTTCTGCTCCCAGGTGTGGTAGTCGAGTACCCGGTACAGCTCCTCGCGGGTCTGCATCCCGTCGACGACCGCTTTCTGCGTCCCGTCGCGGCGGAGCGTTTCGTAGACCCGCAGGGCGGCGGCGCTCATGGCGCGGAAGGCCGAGAGGGGATAAAGGGCCAGCCGGACCCCCGCGGCGCGGAGTTCGTCGGTCGTCAGCAGCGGCGTCTTCCCGAACTCGGTCATGTTGGCCAGGATCGGGACCGGGATCGCCGCCGCGAACTGCCGGAACTCGTCGGCGGTCCGCAGGGCCTCGGCGAAGATCATGTCCGCCCCGGCTTCGACGTACCGGCCCGCCCGGTCGATCGCTGCGGCGAGCCCTTCGCCCGCCGCGGCATCGGTCCGGGCCATGAGGACGAACGCGGGGTCAGTCTTGGCCTCGGCCGCGGATCGGACGCGGTCGATCATCTCTTCCGCCGGGACGAGCCGTTTCCCCGGGCGATGGCCGCACCGCTTGGCGTCGACCTGGTCTTCGAGATGGATCGCGGCGACTCCTGCCCGGATCATTTCGCGGACGGTCCGGCCGATCGTCAGCCGGCTTCCCCACCCGGTGTCGCAGTCGACGAGGAGCGGGAGCCGCGTCGTCGCCGTGATCCGCCGCGCGTCTTCGAGGACGTTGTCGAGCGAGGTCATTCCCAGATCGGGGAGCCCGAAGGAGGCATTCGCGACCCCCGCGCCCGAGAGGTAGAGCGCCCGGAACCCGGCCCCCTCGGCGAGCCGCGCACAGTAAGCGTTGATGACGCCGGCGACCTGCAATGGCCGCTCCTCCTCAACCGCACGGCGGAAGGCGGCCCCCGGTGACTCCCCCGCCGACGCGGACATGGCGGCTCCTGTGGTCTGGCTCAGATGGTGGATCGTCTCTTCGATCATATCGCTGCCACCGGACGTTGTCGCAGATCGGGTGTTGCGGGATCGCGGGAACTTGAGGTGCTTGCGGCCGGACAGTTGGTGCTACGTTCACCGGAACCGGGAGGGCGAAGCTCCTGCTGGGCCGCGCAGGTTCGAGACCGCGTTCAATCTGTCTCGCATGGATGCTCAAACGAGATCTCCGTGTCATGCCGAGAAGGCAATCGGTCGCTTCGCCCACCGCCGCGACTCGGCTGGAGCCTCGCCCTCCCGATCGCTGGCTTTCGGGGTGCAGACCTGAGCCGGGTGGTGCGTTCGCCGCGGTGATTGCCATGTGACAGACCAGACGGTGTACTACGGGAAGCCGGGACCGCGTCGCGCCGCCGCCAGGACCGCTGAACGTCCCCACGAAACTCCTTTCGGGAGGCCTCGACTTGCCGTCTCCTTTGCTGCTCCGCCTGGCACTGCTGGCCGCACTCTTTGCATCAAGTTCGGTTCGGGCCGATGACAAGGTCGACTACGCGAAGCAGATCAAGCCGGTCCTGCACGAGCGGTGTTACGCCTGCCACGGCGCGCTGAAGCAGGAAGGGGGCCTGCGGCTCGACACCGCGGCCCTGGCGATCCAGGGAGGAGACAGCGGTGCGGCGCTCGTGCCGGGGGACGCCGCTGAGAGCGTGCTGCTCCAGCGGGTCTCCGCCCGCGATGACTCCGAGCGGATGCCGCCGGAAGGAGAGCCGCTGACTCCCGCACAGATTGAGGTCCTCCGCCGCTGGATCGAGCAGAAAGCTCCCGCCCCCGCCGATGAGCAGCCGGAAGCCGATCCGCGCCGGCACTGGGCCTTTCAGTCCCCGGTCCGTCCACCGGTCCCCGTCGTCCGGAACGAAGCCTGGCAGCGGAACCCGATCGATGCCTTCCTGGCGGCCGAACACGAGCGGCACGGCCTCACTCCGCAGACACCGGCCGACCGGCTCGCGTGGCTGCGGCGGGTCACGCTCGACCTGACCGGGCTCCCGCCGTCGCGGGCCGAGATGGTGGCGTTCCAAGCGGACGACTCCGCCGAGGCGTACGACCGCGTTGTCGATCGGCTGCTTGCCAGTCCGCAGTATGGCGAGCGATGGGGGCGGCACTGGATGGATATCTGGCGGTACAGCGATTGGTGGGGGCTGGGGGCAGAGGTCCGGAACTCCCAGAAGCACATCTGGCACTGGCGGGACTGGATCATCGAGTCGCTGAACGCCGATGTCGGGTACGACCAGATGCTCCGTGAGATGCTGGCGGCCGACGAGCTTTACCCGGACGACCTGGACCGGCTGCGGGCGGGGGGCTTCCTGGCCCGGCAGTACTTCAAGTTCAACCGGACGACGTGGCTGGACGGCGTCGTCGAGCACACGGCGAAGGCGATGCTGGGCCTGACGGCGAACTGCGCGAAGTGCCACGACCACAAGTACGATCCGCTCTCGCAGCAGGAGTACTACCAGCTCCGGGCGTTCTTCGAGCCGTACCAGATCCGGACCGAGTTCGTTCTGGGCCAGACCACGCCGGAGAAGGACGGCATCCCGCGTCCTTTCGACTGCAATCTCGATCAGAAGACGTACCTCCACATCCGGGGGGACGAGAGCAAGCCGGACGAGGGCCGCGTCATTGTTCCGGGCGTCCCGAGTTTTCTCCCGCAGGAGACGCTGCGGATCGAATCCATCTCGCTCCCGCCTGTGGCCACCCGGCCGGGCCTCCGCGCGTTCGTTGTTGAGGCGCACCGCGCTGCCGCCGACAAGGCGATCGCGGCTGCGCGGACTGAGCTCGAGTCCGCGCGACGGCGGCTGAAGGAGTCCGAGCTCGCGGCGGCGAATGTCCCGGCGAAGGAGGAACCGCCCAGCGCCGAGCCGAAGACGTTGATCGAGGACCGCTTCACGGCGGACCGGCCTGATCTGCGGGAAGCGCGAAGCGGCGTCTGGAAGCAGGAAAGCGATCGCTTCGTCCAGACGCAGACCGGCGCGACCCGCGCGGCACTGCGGTGGAAGGTCGCGCCGCCACGGGACTTTGAAGCGCGGCTCCGCTACATCCCGCGCGGCGGGGAGACGTGGAAGTCGGTTGGAATCGCCTTCGATGTCGCGGGTCCGGAGCAGGAAGTCCTCGCGTACCTCAGTTCCTACGCCGGCGGTCCCAAGGCGCAGGTCTCCTATCGAGCCGGAGGCGGCTCGGTCTATCCGGCCGAGGGAGCGCAGGGGCGGCCGATCCCGCTCGATGAACCGCACGAGCTGGTCCTCCGGGTCCGGGATACGCTCGTCAACCTGACCGTCGATGGCCAGGAGTCGGTTGCCTACCACCTGCCGATTCCGCGGCAGGACGGGCCGCTTGAGCTCATCGCCTTCGACGCGCGGGCCGAGTTCCTCTCGTTCGAGCTGCGGACATTGCCGATGGGAGTTCCGCTCCGCGAGCCTGCTGCAAAAGGTTCCGCGAAGGGAAAGCCCACCGGGCCGCTGCCGGTCGACCAGGCGCAGCTCACCGTGGCGATCATCGAAAAAGCTCTTGTTGCTGCGGAGGCGGAACGAGCCTCGATCGATGCCCGGGCCGCAGCCGATGCCGCGCGCTTCCCGACCTCTGGGTCAGCCGATGCCGCCCCAGCGATTCGGGCGGCCGTCGAGGCCGAGCGCCGCGCCGCGATTGCCCGCGCCGATGAGGCGGTCAGCCGGGCTGAGCTCGCTCTGCTCCAGGCCCCGACGGAAGAGGCCGGAAAAGCCAAGCGGGAGGAAGCGGAGAAGGGACTCGCCAAGGCGAAGGAGGCGCTGGACGCCGCCCGCAAGGCCCTGGAGACTCCCGGAGTGGCCTACGCCGAACTGGCTGGGGCGTACAAGACGCTCGAGTCGAATGTCGAGACAGAAGAGTCCCGCTCGAAGCCGTTCCCGACGACGAGCAGCGGCCGCCGCGCCGCCCTGGCCCGGTGGATGACGGATTCGCGGCATCCGCTCACGCCGCGGGTCGCTGTCAATCACATCTGGAGCCGGCATATGGGCCGGCCGCTGGTCGCGACTGTTTTCGACTTTGGGCGTAAGGGGGCTGCGCCGACGCATCCCGAGTTGCTCGACTGGCTGGCGGTCGAGTTTGTCGAGTCGGGGTGGAGCATGAAGCATCTCCATCGGTTGATCGTCACTTCGCAGGCGTACCGGCTTTCGTCGTCGAGCGTGGGGGCCGAGGCGGCGAACCGCGTGGCGGATGCGGAGAACCGGTACTACTGGCGGGGGAATCCGGTCCGGATGGAGGCGCAGGTGGTTCGGGACAGTCTGCTTTCGCTGGCGGGTGAGTTGGACCTGACGCGGGGTGGGCCGTCGATCCCGGTGAAGGAGGAGTCGCGGCGGCGGAGTCTGTATTACGTGCATTCGCACAATGAGCATCAGACGTTCCTGTCGATCTTTGACGATGCGAATGTGCTGGACTGTTATCGGCGGGCGGAGAGCATTGTTCCGCAGCAGGCGCTGGCGCTGGAGAACAGCGAGGTCGCGCTGGCGATGGCGGAGAGGATTGCGGACCGGATTGCGAAGGAGGGGTGCGCGGAGGCTGATGACGAGTTTGTGCGGGAGGCGTTTCTGGTGACGCTGAACATTGAGCCGAGCGACGACGAGCGGACGCTGCTGCGGGCTGCGCTGGTTCAGTTGACGGCGACGTCTCGCGAGCAGAAGCGGCCAATGCCGGAGCGGCAGGCGCGCGTGAGCCTCGTCCACGCGCTACTGAACCACAACGACTTCGTGACAATCCGCTGAATCGGGTCCAGGGGCACCCTGGTGGGGGGATGCAAGGGGGGCAACGCCCCTCTTGCCCGCCGGAGGCCTGGCCGTCGAGAGATGTCTGAAGGAGAACCTGTCCAAGCGCGGACACCGTGTCGTATGCCCCCTCACCAACCCGCGGCGATTGCGAAGCAAGCGGTGTGGTGTAGAGGAGTCCTCAACGCCGGTTCCATAAAACGGACGTCCGTTGTTTACCACGGTTCCTCACCGGAATGCCTCCGGCGGCAAGGGGGCGTGGCCCCCTTGACCCCAGGCTGCCGTCGCACGTTGGGTTTGAGCTATCGCGTCCGTCCGGCAAGGACATCGTTCGAGCGACCGGACCTACGGAAAGCGTTGACGCTAGGGACCAGCCAGCCGACACTCGGTGTTTGCCGTCCCCAATTCAGGAGGCTCGCCTGTGGGAAGTCTGCGCTCGATCGTGCTCGGCTGCGTAGGAATGGGAGCCTCCCTGGCTTTCTTCAGCCCTTGTGACACTCTGGCCCAGACCCCGCCCAAAGTTCTCACAACGCTCCAGGGACACACCGGAGCCGTCAACGGCGCCGGCTTCACTCGCGACGGCAAACTCGTCGTCACCGTCAGCGCCGACGAGACCATCCGCATCTGGGACGCCACCACCGGCCAGGAAGTCCGCCGCCTCGAAGGACCCAAAGGACACCTCCTCAGCCTCGCGATCGCGCCCGACGACCGCTCCTTCATCACCGGCGGCCAGGACAACCAGATCCGCCACTGGGACCTTCCACAATCGGTCCCCCTCCGATCTCTCGCCGGCCACACCGCCGCCGCCTCCCGCTTCGCCGTCAGCCCCGACAACCAGGTCCTGGCCAGCGTCGGTGACGACCGTCAGCTTCGACTCTGGGAGACCAAGCTCGGCGCCGCCAGTGGAGCCTGGAAGGCCGACCAGAAAACTCCGACGGCCGTCGCCTACCGCTTCGACAACCAGGAACTCGCGATCGGCGACGAAGCGGGCCGCATCACCCTCTGGAACCCCGTCGAGAACCGGACCGTCGGCCTCCTCGGTGCCCACGCCGGCCCCGTCCGCGGCCTGCACTATCACCCCAACAACCAGCAGATCATCTCCGCCGGCCAGGACGGAGATGCCCGGATCTTCCAGCTCCCCCTCGTCCCCCCGCGGCTCATCCCCGGCCACTACTCAGCGGTCTCGGCCCTTGTCCTGGCACCGAACGGACAACACATCCTCGCCGGGGGCGAAGACAAGGTCGCGCGGCTCTTCCTCCTGCAGACCGGACAGCTTCAGCGGGAATTCCCGCCGCTTCCGGGACGAATTACGGCCGTCGCCGCTTCGTCCAACTCCGCTCACGCCGCGGCAGCCGACAGTGAAGGAAACATCCAGCTCTGGGGCTTCAACGACGGCAACCCGCAGCCCCTCCTACGGGGGCACGCCGGACCGGTCGAAGCCATGGCCTTCCACCCGGACAGCCAGCGGATCGCGACCGCCGGACGGGACGGGACGGTCCGCGTCTGGCGCGTCCCGCCGACACCGATTCAACTCCTGCACGGCCACCAGGCCCCGGTCCGGGCCATGGCGAGCACTCCCGATGGCCGGCAGTTCGCCTCCGCCGCGGCCGACAAGGTGGTCCACTTCTGGAACGCCAACGGTCAGTCCGCCCGACAGTACGGCGGACACCAGGCGGAAGTCCTGAGCCTCGCCTACCGCGGAGACGGCGGCCTCGTAGCGAGCGGCGACGCCGCCGGGACAGTCCACGTTCAGTCGAGCGACGGCAACCTCCAGGGGGTCCTGGGAGCCCATCCCGCTCCGGTGACTGCGATCGGCTTCCACCCGACGCTCCAGATCCTCTGCACGGCCGACGCCGAGGGGACGATCAAGCAGTGGCTCCTGCCGCTCAATCCGCCGCGGCAGCAGGCGGGACACCCGGAAGCGATCCGGGCCGTCGCGGTCACGGCCGATGGCCGGTTCACGCTCTCGACCTCCAACGACGGCGCGATCCGGGTGTGGGAGTCGTCGAGCGGCAACCACGTCCGCAACCTCGACGGACTCCCCGGCCCGATCCTCTCGGTCGCCGTCAGCCCGGACGGCAACCTCGTTGTCGCTGGCAACGAGGCGGGAACGATCCGCTTCTGGAACCTCAGCGATGGCCAGCACCGGGGCGAAGGGAAGGCTCCGGGAGGAGCGATCCCGACGATCGCGTTTCATCCGAGGGAGCTGGTCGTCGCCACCGGGAGCGCCGACGGCCACGTCCGCGTCTGGACGGTCCCGGCCCCCCCGAAGGATGGAACGCCCCCCGCCGCGCCGGAAGAGAAGACAAGCTATCGCGCCCACGAAGGGGAGATCACGTCGCTCGCGTACGCCGCCGACGGTCTGACGCTGGTTTCGGGCGGAGCGGACAAGCGGGTCCACCTTCAGACGCTCGCCAACCCGGACAGCGGCAAGTCGCTGACCGGCCCCCGCGATCGGATCCGGGCCCTCGCGATCTCCCCCGAAGGACTGGTCTATGCCACGTCGGGTGACCGGAAAATCTACGTCTGGACCACGGCGGGAGACGGAAAGCCCCTCCGGACGATGGCCGACACCGCGGTCACGACGAGCCTCGCGCTCTCGGCGGACGGTCGCCGGCTGGCCCTGGGTGGGGGAGCGGCTGGAGCGGGGGGCAACGATGACCGCATCGTCCGCGTCGTCGATCCGGCGACGCTGCTGGAACTCGAACGGTTCACCGGTCACTCCGGAGCGGTGACATCGGTCGCGATCTCGCACGACGGCAAGACCCTGGCGAGCGGCGGAGTCGACAAGCTGGTCCGGATCCAGAACGTCTCGAGCCTGCACACGATGTCGGTCGGCCAGGGACCGGTCACGGAAGTCGCCATCCTGCCGGGCTCGTTCCGGATGCTGGCGGCGGTTGGCGGCGAGCCGCAGGTCCGGCAGTGGCAGGCGGACGGCAAACCGCTCCCGCCGCTGGTCCTGTCGGCACCCATCTCGCAGTTCCGAACCCGCGATCAGGAACTCCTCACGACTGACTCCGAAGGCCGGATCCAGTTCTGGTCCCTCCCCGATCTCAAGCCGACGCGGTCGATCGAAGCCGCGGCGCCGCTCACGAGTCTGACGCTCAAAGGGGATGGCAGCCGTCTGGCGGTCGGAGACAGCCTCGGACAGGTCCGGGTCTACGCGGTCTCGGAGACCCCGGTCCTGCTGGAGCAGTTCCGGGTCGAGACGCCGGTGGCCGACCTCGTGTTCGCCGGCGACGCACAGAAGCCGACGGTCGTCGTCGGCTCGATCGCCCCGCAGCTCTCCCAGCGGGAGCTGGCGATCGAGCGGTTGATCCCGGCTCACGCGGGGGCGGCCCTGGGGGTCGCGTTCAACAACTCGGGCGAGCAGCTCCTCTCCTGCGGGGCCGACGGAAAGGTTCACGCCTGGAAGACCTCCACGGGCGAGCGGCTCCGGTCCTACGAGGGACCGACGGACGCCGTCACCTGCGTCACCTTCACCCGGGACAACGCCCGCGTCCTGGCAGGGGGGCTCGACAAAGCGGTCCGTATCTGGAGCGCGGGGGACGCCCAGCTTCAGAAGACCTTTGTTCATCCGGCCGCGGTTCGGTCTCTCAGCCCCAATCACGAGAACACTCGCGTCGCCACGACGGGGGACGACGAACGGGTCCACGTCTGGGACTTCGAGTCGGGTCGGGAGCTGGAGTTCTTTGAGGGACACGTCGGACCACCGACGGGAGTCGCCTTCGCCTCCGACAACCGGACGATCATCTCCGGCGGGGCCGACGCCGCGATCCGGATCTGGACGCTGGCAGCCCGGCGCGTCGTCGCCGCGCATCCGGGGCCGGTCGTCGACCTGCTCCAGACCAACGGCGGCGGACAGGTCGTCACGCTCGGACGGGACGGCCAGGCCCGCGCCTGGGACACGAACCTCCACCCCGGTCGGGAGTTCTCCATCGGGGAGTCGGTCCCGACCGCCACGGCGGTCCGGCAGGACAGCCAGCAGCTCGCGATCGGCGACGAAGAGGGGACGCTCCACGTCTTTCAGTACGGCTCCGGTCAGCTCCAGCAGAAGCTGGCCGCAGGAGCCCGCGTCACCGCGCTCGCCTACAGCCCCGACAACAAGCGGCTGGCTCTGGCGAGTGAAGTCCGGCAGCTCCGCGTTTACTCGACCGAGGACTGGTCGACGCTCCAGGAGACCACACTCCCCGCGGCGGCGACCGACCTCCGCTTCACCTCCGACGGTCAGCGGCTGTGGATCACCGACCGCGACGGCGGCGTCCGGGAATGGGCCGCGACGTCCTCGAAGGAAATCCGCTCCTTCGGCGGACACGGCGGCGCGATCTACGGCCTCACGTTCGCCGGCGATGGAACCACGATCGCCTCCTGCAGCGCCGACCAGACGCTCCGAACCTGGGAGCTCGCGACGGGGCGGCAGATCCATCAGCTCAACGGCCATCAGGCCCCGGTCTACAGCCTGACCCGCAGCGCGGATTCGACGCTGCTCGTCTCCGGAGCGGGAGACAAGTCGATCCGGTTGTGGAACGCCGCGAGCGGCGGCGGGCTCTCGCCGCTCCCCTGCGGCGACCAGACGGTCTACTCCGTCGCCCTCCATCCGAACGGCCGGACCCTCGCCGCCGCGGGGGCGGACAAGAAGCTCCGGCTGATCGACCTGCTCTCGGGGACCGTCCAGAAGACGCTGGAGGGGCACCCCGATTACGTCCACCGCGTCCTGTTCAATCCGGCGGGAACGAAGCTGCTCTCCTGCGGCTTCAGCGGTCGGATGTACTTCTGGAATCTCGACGGATCTCCCGCCGCGCGGCAGCGGCTGGGCGAGGCGATCCACGCCGCCGCGTTCCATCCCGACGGCACGCGGCTGGTCCTGGGGGGCTCCAGCGGAAAGTCCTATCTCGTCGAGACGCCCCCCGACGGTCGTTGACCTCCGGAACGTTCCGGTGGCCACTCAGGGAGTTGCTCACCATGAACGCCATCGAGTCCTCCGCCGCGGCGCGAATCGGCCGCGATCTGACCGCCGGGATCGTCGTCTTCCTGGTCGCCTTGCCGCTCTGCATGGGGATCGCCCTCGCCTCCGATGCGTCGGTCTTCTCGGGGCTGGTGTCCGGCGTGGTCGGCGGCATCGTGATCGGTTCGCTGAGCGGGTCGCACACGAGCGTCTCGGGGCCGGCGGCGGGCCTCACGGCGGTCGTGGCGGCGCAGATCGCGGCGCTCGGATCGTTCGAAGCGTTCCTGCTGGCGGTCGTGATCGCGGGGCTGCTCCAGATCGGACTCGGACTGCTGCAGATCGGGTCGATGCAGGCGTTCGTCCCCGGGAGCGTCATCAAGGGCCTGCTGGCGGCGATCGGGATCATCCTGATCCTGAAGCAGATCCCGCACCTCGTGGGGCACGACGACGATCTCGAAGGGGACCTGGCGTTTCTGCAGCCCGACGATGAGACGACCTTCAGCGCCCTGTGGTCCGCCCTCGGCGACTTCCACCTCGAGGCGGGACTCGTCGGTCTGGTCTCGCTGGGCTTCCTCTTCGCGTGGGACAGGATCCCCTGGTGCAAGAAGTCCGGCTGGCCGCCGCAGCTCCTCGTCGTGCTGCTCGGGATCGGACTCAGCCAGGCGCTCCGCGGCCTGGGCGAGGCGTGGGTCACGGCCCCCCAGCACCTCGTGCAGGTGCCGATTGCGGACTCGCTCGACACGTTCCGGACGTTCTTCCTGTTCCCCGCCTGGAGCCGCCTCGTCGATCCGGCGGTCGCTCTCGCGGGGGTGACGATCGCCCTCGTCGCCTCGCTGGAAACGCTCCTCAACGTCGAGGCGGCCGACAAGCTCGATCCGCGGCGGCGGAGCACGCCGGCGAATCGCGAGCTGGTTGCCCAGGGGGCCGGCAACCTCGTCTGCGGGTTGATCGGGGGGCTGCCGGTGACGTCGGTCATCGTCCGGAGCTCGGTCAACATCAACGCCGGGAGCCAGTCGCGGCTCTCGGCGATCGTTCACGGGATCCTGCTGGCTTTGTGCGTGGCGCTCGTGCCGACGTGGCTCAACCTGATCCCGCTCGCCTGCCTGGCGGCGATCCTGATCCACACCGGCTTCAAGCTCGCCAGCCCGCAGGTGATCCGGCGGCAGTGGCAGGCGGGGTTCAGTCAGTTCGTGCCGTTCCTGGTAACGGTCACGGCGATCGTCTTCACCGATCTCCTGATCGGCGTCGTCATCGGCATCCTGGTGAGCGCCGGGTTCATCCTGTACGCCGGCACGCTCCATCCGCTGAAGACGATCCGTGAGAGCCGCGAGGGGCGGGAGACCTTGCGGATCGAGCTGGCGCATCAGATGACGTTCCTGAACCGGGCGGCGCTGTCGCATGCGTTCGACAGGATCGCTCCCGGGAGCGATGTGACGATCGATGCCCGGCAGACCGACTACATCGATCCCGATGTCCTGGAGTTGATCCGGGACTTCGAATCGTCGATTGTGCCGGCCCGGAAGATTCACCTCGACCTCGTTGGCCTTCGCGACCGGTATCCTCTGGGAGGGGCGGCCGCCGCGGAGGAGGCTGAACGGGGATGGAAGGCGGAATCGCCGGCGTCCGGATCGGCTCCGGCCCCGCGCGGCGGCTGAGTGGAATTTGGTTCGCTTCCCCTTTGAGACTTGTGCCCACATCATGACGCCTCAAGAGCTCCGCACCCTTCAGGGTCCGATCAAGGCACAGTTCCGTGAGCATCCCGAGACCGCGCTCAAGCGGTTCGTGATCGAGGGGGAGTTGGACCAGTCCCGTCTTGTCTGCCGGCTGAAGACCGGACATGGCCCGGTGGTTGATGCGGGGCTGCACGAGCTGACGGGAGGGGACGGGACGTTTGCCTGCTCGGCCCAGATGCTTCTGGAGGCGATTGCCGGGTGTGCTGGGGTGACGGCCTGCGTGGTGGCGACGGCGCTGGGGGTCGAGTTCGGGATGGGGCGGATCTTTGTGGAGGCTCCACTCGACTTTCGGGGGACGCTGGGTGTGAGCCGGGATGTGCCGGTCGGTTTCACCGAGATTGCGATCCGGGTTGTGTTGCCGGTGGATGCGGCGGTGACGGAGGAGACGTTTGCGAAGATGGCGGAGTTGGTTGAGCGGTATTGTGTTGTGGCTCAGACGCTGCGGGCGTCGGTGAAGACGACGGTTGAGCGCGCGGCATAGGCCCGCGTCCTCGCCGAACGGACGCCCATAGCTCAAATCCAACGTGCGACGGCAGCCGGGGTCAAGGGGGCAACCCCTTGCCGCCGGAGGCGCTTCCATGAGGAACCGTGGGATACAACGGACGTCCGCTTTGTGGTACCGGGGTTGAGGAATCACCGCTCGCTCTGCAGTCCCCGCGGGTTGGTGAGGGGCATCCGGCATGTTGTCCGCGCTTGGACACGCACTCCTTCCGACAGTGTCCGACGAGACGGCCTCCGGCGGGCAAAGGGGCGTTGCCCCTCTGCACTCCCCACCAGGGTGCCCCTGGACCCGGTGAGGATCAGTCGCTCGATCCACCCGCCCCCGTCCGCAGCAGCGGCAACTTCCATCCGTAACGGATCCCGCCCATCCGCAACAGAAACACCAGAAGCCCCGCCACCACCGCCTGCAACGTCCGATCCAGATCCGACGACCGCATCACCACCAGCAACAACGCCCCCGCCCAGGCCGCCGTCGCATACAGCTCACTCCGAAAAACAATCGGGATCTCATTGCACAGGACGTCCCGCAGGATCCCGCCAAAAGCCCCCGTCATCACCCCCATCAGCGACGCCGCAAACCAGGGCGTCCCCACATCGAGCGCAATCCGTGTCCCGGAGACAGTGAACAGCGCCAGACCCACCGAATCGGCCAGCAGAAACAACCGCTGCGGCGGAGCCAACGTCTCCGCCAGGATCCCCGCCACCGTCGCCGAACCAATCGCCACCAGCAGGTAAGTCTGGTCGGCCAGCCAGAACACCGGCCGGTCCAGAAGCAGGTCCCGCAGCGATCCCCCGCCCACCGCCGCCGCCAACCCCACCACGATCCCGCCGAACAGATCGATGGCCGGCTTGCGCCCCGCCTCCAGCGCCCCCGAAGCCGCGGCACTCGCCACCGCCACCAGCCCGATCCAGTAAATGTACTCGCCCATAAGCTTCCAGATCGGCGCGGAACCACATCAACGGCTTGGCCCGCCGCGCTTCGACGAACCCCGGAACGAATCGGCCACGGCGGAATTGCATCGCGACCGACGTCCGATATAGTGGAAATTGCGTTCACTATAAAGCAAGTCCGTCGGAACGGGGATCGGGTGATGCGGAAGACGTTGGAACGCGCGGTGGTCGGTTGGGCAATTCTCTGGATGGGATTCGTGGTCCCCGCGGTCGAAGGAGCCAAGGCCGACAAGCCGACCCGGACCGCCAAAGCGGGCAAGGGTGAGAAGGCCACCGTCGACGTCGCCGCCCAGCGCGACGCGGACCGCGCGGCGGTGATCGACGGCGTGAAAGAGATCGTGTTCCCCGGCGTGCCGGGCGCACTCGCCCTCTTCGGCGAGACCGCGTTTCCGATCGCGGTGGCGGTCTCCGAGAAGACCCCCGCTCCCCTGATCGCCGGGGCGCGGCTCGGACAGGGACGGGTCGTCGCCTTCGGTCACGGCGGCTACTTCGGCAAGGAACTCGCCGGACAGGGAGACAGCCTCAAGCTCCTGAAGAACGCCATCGTCTGGGCCAGCGGAAAGCCGGAGTCCGAAGTCCGGGCCGCCGTCCATGAGAACCGCGAACTGGCCGAGACTCTCCGCGGGACGGGGCTCGCGATCGCCGAATACAAAGGCCACCGCATCGGCGGGCCGAAACAGACCAACGTGGCGCTCGTGAACCTCGACCGCGCGAGCGACTCCGAGATCAAGGCCCTGACGAAGTTCGTCGAAGACGGCGGCGGCCTCCTGACCGTCAGCGCCGGCTGGGTGTACACCGGCTACATCGCCAAGGCGGGCGAACCGCTCCGCGACGCCCCGCAGAACCGCCTCTTCAGCCGGGCCGGAATCGCCTGGGCGGCCGACACGGTCGACAACCCGGCCAGCGGCTCGCCGCTGCCGGTGGCGCAGGAGGTCTCCGCGTATCTCAACGCGTCGGTCGCCCTCGACGTAATCGAAAAGGCTCTCGAGAAGGAACGGCCGACGGGGACGAAAGACGCCCGCCCCGAAGATGACCGGATCGCGCTGCGGGCCCTGGAGCTCGCCGCCTCCTCCTGCCCGGCGGACGACACGCTCTTCATGCCCCGCGTGGAGACGATCGTCACGAAGCACGCGGCCGCGATCCCCAAGCTCGGGGAATCGAAGTCGATCCAGGCCCGGGACATCCTCCCGTGGTCGCTCATGACGCTCCAGACCGCGTACTACAACAACGTCCCGATCGACCGCCTCAAAGCCCCCGCGACCGCCGCAGCCTTTCCCGGCGCGGTCACCAGATCCCAGAAGCGCGAGACGGGCGAGCTCCAGATCGACCCTTCGATCCCCGGCTGGCACAGCACCGGCTTCTACGCGCCCCCCGGGGAGCCCGTGGAGGTACGGGTCACCGGCAAGACCGACGCGCAGCTTTCGGTCCGGATCGGGTGCCACAAGGACAGCCTGTGGGGGAAGGACAAGTGGTCCCGCCCACCGTCGATCGACCGGGTCTTCCCGATGACGGCAGCGCGGCTGACGGTCGGCAACGCCTACGGCGGCCTGATCTACATCGATGTCAAGCCGGCCAAGGAGAGTTCCGGCTCTAAGGCGACGCCGCTCAAGGTCGAGATCACCGGCGCGGCCCCGGCCCCCTACTTCGTCCTCGGCAAGACCACCGATCAGGAGTGGCGGGAGTCGATCCGCAACCGCCCCGCCCCCTGGGCCGAGCTGGCGACCGACCGCGTGATCATCACCGTCCCGTCAGAGACGATCCGCAAGCTCGACCTCCCGACCCAGCTCATGACGCAGTGGAACAGAATCCTCGACGGGGTCGCTGATCTCGCCGCCATCCCGCATGAGCGGACGCGTCCCGAACGCTACGTGGCGGACGTCCAGATCTCCGCCGGCTACATGCACTCCGGCTACCCGATCATGACGCACCTCGACGCCGCGCCGCGGATGGTCGATTACGGCCGTCTCTCGACGGTCGGTGAGTGGGGCCTCTACCACGAGGTGGGCCACAACCACCAGGACCCGATGTGGACCTTCGAAGGGACCGGGGAAGTCACCTGCAACCTGTTCGCCCTCTATCTCCTCGACACCCTGACTCCCGGCGCCCCGTATCACGACGCGATGGCGGCCGAGAAGCAGAAGGCGAACGAGGCCAAGTACATCGCGGGCGGCCGGAAGTTCGAAGACTGGAAGTCCGACCCGTTCCTGGCCCTCATCATGTACGGGCAGCTCGCCAAAGGCTTCGGATGGGAGCCCTACAAGAAGGTCTTCGCCGAGTACCAGACGATCCCGGCGTCGGAGCGACCGAAGACGGAAGAGCAGAAGCACGACCAGTGGATGGTCCGCTTCTCAAAAGCGGTGGGCAAGAACCTCGGCCCGTTCTTCCAGCACTGGGGAATCCCGACGTCACAAGCCGCGCGGGATGCGATCAAGGACCTCCCGGAGTGGATGCCGTAAGGGACTTCACGATGAACGGAGTCGTCGCGCGAGCCAACGCCCCCTGCTCGGGCCGAGCAGGGGACGACCGACTCGCGTGATGGCCTGGAGACCGTTCGCCCAAGCCCCATCTGGAACTGACGGGCGCGACGCGACTACTTGCCGGGGCTCGCGGCGATCTCGTTCATCTTGTTCTGGAGCTTGCCGAGCATCCCTTCCAGCTCCAGCTTGTTCTTAGCGTTCTTGACCTCCGGGACCATCGCCTTGGCCATGTCGCGGAGTTCGATGAAGCCTCCCCCGTACTCCTTGGCATACGCGTCCAGGGATTCGAGCAGGATGGTCAGCTGGTCGCCGGCCTGCTTGGGGTTCTTCAGTGCGGCTTCGACGAAACCGTCGAGACGCTCCTTAGCAGTCGTCGCCACCTGGCTGACGCTCGGAGGAGGGGACGACTCTCGGCCGCACCCAGCGAGCAGGATCAGGAGGAGCCCAGGAGCGATCCATCGCAAGGAGAGAAGTGACATCGCAAATCCTATTCAGAGCAGGCACCAGAGGGGACTTCTGGCAGTCCCGGCCCCGCACCAGATGAAGAAAGAGAATTGAAACAGAGAGGCCGCCTCCGCCCCAACGGTCCGGGAAGTCGACGACCTCCAGGACCGCGGGCGGTATCGGGACCAGGCACAGCGGGAAGCGGTGAAACCGCCAGGAAGAGTCGGCAGCTTCCCTGGGGACCGAGGCGTTCCAGGAGGCGCTCATAGGCCGCCGCCATCCGCCAACAGTCCTAGAACTCGCCGACGGATGCTCCGTCAGAGATGGCCAGGATCTTCAGCCAGGTCTGACCATCGACGCTGTCGCCGATGAAACGAACCGCTCCGTCACCCATGACGATGTTCGTTCCGCCAGCATGGAAACTCCGCGACCCAACCCCGCCGTCGTTCCCGGTCCGGTCCGGATCGTTGCGGTAGTTGAAGACGACATTGGTCGTGTCATTCGACGCGTACGGCGAGGAGTCCGTGTACTGCTTGGTGTTCGGAGTGAGAATCCAGTTCGAACCGGACACCACTCCCGAAAACGTCGGGCCGGTGGACCAGCCCCAGGCGCCGCGGTCGTCCGCCGTGTTGGCGGACTTGACGATCTCGCTGGCGAGGACGATGTTCGACGCGCCGTCCGTCATGTCCCCGAATGTAGCGCCCCACTGGCCGATGACGCTCAGGGGGCCCTTCTTGGCGTTGTTGGTGAAAGCGGCCCGCTCAAGCATCCGGCCTGCCCCCATGTTGGCGGCGTAGTTGGCCTTGGCGAATCCGTCGTAGTCCTGGTTGAGGAACGCCGTGACTTCCGGGTGCGAGGGGCAGTTCAGCGAGGGAACGATCTTCCGCGTGACCGCGTTGTTGCCGGTGCCGGTGGCAGTCGCCCCGTGCCGCGCCAGCTGAGAGAAATCGTACCGGTTGTAAAGTCCCTGCTGCTCCATGTACGGGAGGATCAGCAGGACCCAGGTCGCGCCCCACCCCGCATCGCGGCCGTTTTCCGGCGCGACGCCACCGACCATGTTGTTCCCTTGCCAGACCGCTCCGGGAGGAAACCGACCGACCGTCTCGCTGTAGTTGTGGAGGGCCAATCCGATCTGCTTGAGATTGTTCTTGCACTGACTTGCACGGGCGGCCTCGCGGGCCTGCTGGACGGCCGGCAGGAGGATGGCCACGAGGACGGCGATGATCGCAATCACCACCAGGAGCTCAATCAACGTAAATCCACGCGGCGCGCGGGACCAAGACTTCATCGACAACTTCAAACTCCTTCGAGACGCAGAAGACGAGTAAGCACCGTAGCCCATGCGACAGAACGCCGCCGCAAGTGAATCGACACGGAACCTTGAAGGCTACAAGGGGCGGCAATTTTCGTTCAAGTCCATTGACCGAAAACCGGTGAAGACCCACAGCGGTTCCGGCGACGCCAAGCCCGTTCATTCCCGATGCGCCGCGTTCTGCAGCGCCTCAAAGCGATCGATTCGCGGCAACCCTCTCCCCGCGTCTCATTGTCTTTACGCATTTGCGACGCGGCGATTCACCGCAGCCGAGTGGGCCCGTTCGGAATGCGATCTCGTTCCCGAGCCTTGCCGAGAAGCATTGCCGCTTCGACAGAAACCGTGCGACGTCAAAGCCAACCGCTTCGCACTCATGCCCACGCCGCGAATGCCAAGCGGGTCCGGCCGGCATCAGTCTTGTGACATCGTCTTCAGCTCTTCGATCTTGTCCTTGACCATCGAGAGAGCGGCTTCGAGGTCCCGGCCGTTCCGGGATCTCTTGACCTTCGGCGTCGCTTCCATGGCGAGGTAGTGGAGCTGCACGAACGGCCCGCCGTTCTGCTTGGCCTGCTCCTCGATCTCCTTGACGATCGCGTCCCACTCCTTGACCGCTTTCCGCGGATCCTTTTTGGCGGTCTCCACGAAGGCGTTGAATCGCGACTCCGCGGCGGCGGCCGATGGTCTCTGAATCTTCGGCAGCTTCGGCTCGCCGCAGCTGCTGGCGGAGAGGACCAGCGCCAAAACGGTCAGACGTCCAAGAGCGTGTCGCGACATACGAATCTTTCAGGCAGGCACGGAGACGGTCGTCCGCCCGCAACGACCACCGTCCCGCGCGGTCGACCGCGTCGAGAGAACCCCGGTCAGGCGACCCTCAACAAGCCTAGGAAAGTCGTTCGACCACTGACAAGAGCGGCGTCCTCCCCCCGTCGCCCCCTCCGACTCTCTGGAATTGCTCACGCCCGGTCCGCCGCGTACGCTGCACATAATGGAGAACGCCGATGGGTCTCCCGGCCGATCCGGATCGGAACCCCATCGCGCCCCCGATTCCGTTCCCTCCCCGCCCGCCGCTCAGCCTCCCTCCCGGGCCGCCGCCCGCCTCCTCGTACGGTCCAGCCCCCGACTCGCCCCCCCTGATTGGAGTCCTCCGATGCTGCGTGTCCTCGGCTCTCCGCTGCTGGGCGGTTCGTTTTCGCCGCGACACCAGCTCGGCCGTCGCGATCTGTTGCGGGCGGGAATGATGCTCCCCTTTGCCGGAGGGCTGGCGGCGGCAGCGGAATCGGCCCCGGCGGGCGACCTCGTTCCGCGGGCCAAGCGGATCCTGTTTCTCTATCTCTACGGCGCGGCGGCCCAGCACGAGACCTGGGACCCCAAGCCCGACGCGCCGGCCGAGATCCGGGGGGACTTCGCGCCGATCGCGACCGCCCTTCCGGGAGTCCGGATCTGCGAACACCTTCCGAAGATGGCGGAGCTCCTGGACCGGGTCACCGTGATCCGGTCGATGACGCACCCCTACAACATCCATTCCGCCGGCTATACGATGAGCGGGATCGACCATGTCGACATCCCGATGGAGACGAACGCGTTCGACAGCCGGCACTGGCCCTCGTTCCAGAGCGTCCTGAGCTATCTCAACCACCGGCGGAATCCGTCCGCGGCTCTTCCGCCCGTCCCCTACAGCGTCGGCCTTCCCTTTCCGCTGACGAACCGGCTCCCCGGCGGGCGCCGCGCGGGGCCGTACGGCGGGTTCCTGGGGCAGAACCACAACCCGATCTGGACCGACTTCGAAGGGACGGCGACGCGGACGATCCACCGCTGGCTGGGGGGAGATGGTCGGGATGTCGCCGACCCGTATGCCGGGATCACGCCCGACTCGCGGCTGACCGTCTCGTCCGCCGCGGTCCTGCCGCCGGAGGTGACGCTCGACCGGCTCGACCGTCGGCGGAGCCTGCTGACGCAGTTCGAGTCCGAGCTGCGGCAGCTCGACGAAGCTCCCTCGGGGCGGAGTCTGAGCCGTTATCAGCAGATGGCGTATTCGCTCCTGACGTCGACGCCGATGCGGGAGGCGCTCGACATCAGCCGCGAGCCGATGGAGTTGCGGCAGCGGTACGGGATGACGTTGTTCGGCCAGTCGACGCTCGCCGCGCGGCGGCTGCTGGAAGCGGGAGCGAAGGTCGTGACGGTCACGTGGGACGAGTTCGCCACGGTGAACTCATCCTGGGACACGCACTTCCACCACTACGACCGGCTGCGGACGGAACTGTTGCCGGGGCTCGACAGTGCCCTCAGTTCCGTGCTGGTCGACCTGGAGGAGCGGGGGATGCTGGATGACACGCTCGTCCTGTGTCTGACGGAGCATGGGCGGACGCCGAAACTCACGGCGAACGCGCCGGGTGTCGGCCGCGAGCACTGGTCGAACGTGTACAGCAACGTCCTGGCGGGGGCGGGGATCGCGAAGGGGCGGGTGATCGGGGCCTCGGACGAGCAGGGGGCGTTCGTTCATGAGAACCCGGTGAGCCCGAAGGACATTCTCTGCACGCTGTATCACCTGCTGGGTCTCGACCCGCACACGACGGTTCCGGACCGGTTCGGCCGTCCGTATCCTCTAGTGGCCCAGGGGAGAGTGCTGGCAGAAGTCCTCGCATGATCAACTCAAACCGCGTCCTTGCCGGCACGGCTCCCATAGCTCGAACCCAACGTGCCACGGCAGCCTGGGGTCAAGGGGGGCTGTGTTGTTTCTTGGCCCCCTTGCCGCCGGAGGCATTTCCATGAGGAACCGTGGTAAGCGACGGACATCCCCTTTGTGGTACCAGCTATGAGGACTCCCTCAGACTACACGGCTTGCTTTGCAATCCCCGCGGGTTGGTGAGGGGGCATCCGATACGTCGCCCGCGTCTGGACACGTGCTCCTTCAGACACTTCACGACGGCCAGGCCTCCGGCGGGCAAGAGGGCGTTGCCCCCTTGCATCCCCCACCAGGGTGCCCCTGGACCCGGTTCAGTTCACGATATTGGGTTGCCCACGTTCAACCTGCCCTGTGGGATGCCAACCGCAGCGATTGACAACAACCTCTCCTTCATCTGCGATCGCTCCACTCCCAAATCCTCATCAAACCGACACCCATGACCGCTCCCCTGCTGACCGTTCGACCGGCGACCGAAGCCGACGCGCCGACGATCCTGGCGCTGATCCGCGACCTGGCGGAGTACGAGAAGCTGTCTCACGAAGTCGTCGTCACGGAAGAGAACCTGCGCCGCGATCTCTTTGGTCCGCGGCCCTGGGCAGAGGCGCTGATCGGCGAGGTGAACGGAGAGGCGGCCGGCTTCGCTCTCTTCTTTCCGACCTATTCGACGTTCGCCGGAAGTCCGTGTCTGTATCTCGAAGACCTGTTTGTTCGGCCGGCGTTTCGAAAGCTCGGGCTCGGTCGTCGGTTGCTCCAGGCGGTGGCTCAGGTGGCGGTCGAGCGGGGGTGCGCCCGGTACGAGTGGTCGGTGCTGGACTGGAATGCTCCCGCGATCGCGTTCTATGAAAGCGTCGGGGCGCGGATGTCGCCGGACTGGCGGCGGATGCGTATGGAGGGGGCCTCGCTGGAGCGGTTCGGAGCCGGTCCCGCCGGGGCGTGATCGCGGGCAGCGGTGTTACCGCTCGCCGAATGCGAGGGCTTCGGCGGAGATGACGTCGATGTGGGTCAACAGGACCTTCTGTCCTTTATAGCCCGCCAGGCTCAGCGGCTTCTCGTCGAAGCAGATCTTGGCGACGGCCCGTTGCCATCCGGTTCCCCGGCAGAGGATCGAGTCGGTCATTTGAAGTGCCGCGTCGAAGGTGACGATCCCGAAGAACAGGATCAGAACCAGGAGCACTTCCGCGAGGGGAACGAAAGACTTCATTGGGAGCCCATTTCCGATGAGAGTGCGCCGAACTTAACACGTTCTACTCCCGCGACAAAGAAGATTTCTTGCGGTTCCAATGCTCATCGGAATGACGGAGAGACCCGAAAAGATCCGGGTCCAGGGGCACCCTGGTGGGGAGTGCAGAGGGGCAACGCCCCTTTGCCCGCCGGAGGCCTGGCCGTCGAGAGATGTCTGAAGGAGCGCGTGTCCAGGCGCGGACAACGTGCCGTATGCCCCCTCACCAACCCACGGGGATTACGACACGAGAGGTGAGTCCTCAACGCCGATACCACAAAGCGGTCGCCCGTTGCTGACCACGGTTCCTCATGGAAGCGCCTCCGGCGGCAAGGGGTGACCCCCTTGACCCCAGGCTGCCGTGGCACGTTGGGTTTGAGCTATGGGAGTCCGTTTGGCAAGGACACGGTTCACCGAGCCGCAGCCGACTTCGCGACGCTCTCCTGCACCACCCGCTCTCCCTCAACAACCTCGGTGCGGCCCACCTCGCGCCCCACATCACCCCGAGGCAGCGTCAGCTCCACGGTCGTTCCCCGACCCACCTCGCTCTCGATCCGGATCGCCCCGGCATGGGCATCCACGACCCCCTTGACGATCGACAGCCCCAGACCGCTCCCGCCATCCTGCCGCGACCGGGCGGGATCGACACGATAGAACCGGTCGAACAGCTTCGGGATCGACTCGGCCGGAATCCCTTCCCCCGTATCCTTCACCGCGAGCACGACCTCGTCCGGACTGGTCCGGAGCGACACGGACACCAGACCGTCTTCCCGGTTGTAACGGATCGCGTTCGACAACAGGTTCGTCACGAGCTGATCGAGCCGCTCCCGGTCCCCGCGGACCGTCCCCGGCTCAAGGGCCAGCTCGATCCGGATCCGCCGCTCCTCCGCCTTGGGAGCGAGCAGCGACGCGACGTCGCGGACCAGATCGTCGAGCGGCACCGGCCGCGGCGGGGGGGGATCTGCGGCGTCGAGCCGGGCCAGCGCCAGCAGCCCGTCAATAAGCCCCTTCATCCGCAGCGCCGACCGGCGGCACGCCTGCAGCGCCTCCCGGTACTCCTCAGGGCTCCGCGGCTTCAGGAGACTCGACTGCGTCTGAGCCAGGATCACCGAGACCGGCGTCCGAAGCTCATGGGAGGCGTCGGCCGTGAACTGCGTCTGCCGGGTGAACGCCGCCTGCAGCCGGTCGAACGTGTCGTTAAGGACCGCCGCCAGCTGACCCAGCTCCGAATCGGCCTCCTCCGTGCTGATCCGCCGCGAAAGGTTGCTGCCGGAGATCGAGGCGGCGGTCTCCGACATCTCCTGGATCGGCCGCAGCACGCGGGAGGCAAAGCCCCATCCGCCAAGCAGCCCCACCACCAGCACCGCACCGGCGGCGCCGATCAGGACCAGCCCGTGCCGCCGATGCGCGACGATATCGGTCTCGATCGACCGGCCGACGAGGACATTGATGTCGAAGTTCCGGACGAGGATCACTTCGCGGAGCAGCCCGCGCATCCGGACCGTGCGGATCAGGAACCCGTCGTCCGGGTTGCGGAGATTCGGAAAGGGGACGTCCGGTGCGGAAGCGGACTTCTCCAGGAGCCGCCCGTCCCGGTCCCAGATGAGGAAGTACATGGGAGAGCGGGACTCGTTGGAGTTCAGCACGTCCTCGGAAATCCCGACGGTCCCGAGCTGCCAAGGCCACGGCCACGGGGGCATGCCGCGGCGCTCGTTGTCCCGCCCGGCATTGTCGCGACCGTTACCGTCCCGCGCCGCGCTCTCCCGTCCCCCACCCTCGCGCCGCTCGCCATCCCGCCGGTTGCCCCCTTCGCCGGAGCGGTCGCGCCCGCGGCGCTCCCCCTCGGTCCGGGGCGGCTGGTCGACGGTCTGGGCCAGAGGGGGCGGAGGAGGCTGCGTCGGCTCGCGACGCGCGGATTCGCCGTTGCTGGAGGAGCCGTTCCGCTGCGGCGGCTGCGGCCCGCCGGGACCGCCGGGCCCGGGTGGCGGGGGAGGAATGAACAGCCGGCGGAGCCGGATCGAGATGATGTCCGCCGTGCGGTTGAGCTCCGCGTCGGTCTCCTGAAGGCGCGTCTGCCACTGCAGGTGATAGACGTAGGTCCCGAAGAGAACAAGGATCGCCACCAGCACGAGGGCGTGCCAGATCTGCAGCCGCCACCGCAGGGAGCGCGGCGCCAGACTCCAGGCGGGTCGAACCGCGGAGGGTGACGGGACAGACATGAGATGGGGACCGGACGCGAAGACGAGGTCGAAAGACGGGATGCAACGGCCGAGCCCGGCTCCGAACGATCAGCCTTCCGCCTTCTGCGAGGCCGGCTCGTCTTCGATCAGGTAGCCGAGACCGCGGCGGGTGGTGATGAAATCCTTGCCGAGCTTCCGTCGCACGTTGGAGACATGCACGTCGAGCAGGTTCGACATGCTGTCTTCGTACTCGTCAAACAGATGATTGTACAGCATCGGACGGGTGACGAGCTGCCCGCGGTGCAGGACAAGGAACTCGACGAGCGAATATTCCGTCGCCGTCAGGTTCGCGGACTCCCCCCCCTTGAGAACCTGCTTGGCCGCCAGGTCGATCCGCACATCGCCGATCTCGACCGTCGGCTTGGGGGTGTTGGCCGCCCGCCGGATGAGCGCCCGCAGCCGGGCCGAGAGCTCATCCATCTCGAACGGCTTGAGGACGTAGTCGTCCGCCCCGGCGTCGAGCCCCCGGACGCGATCCTGGAGCGCGTCGCGGGCGGTGAGCATCAGGACGGGGGTCTTCTTCTTCTGCCGCAGCTGGGCCAGCACGCTCCAGCCGTCGAGACGGGGGAGCATCACGTCGAGGACGATGGCGTCATAGTCCCAGGCCAGGGCCTTGGTCAGCCCCTCCTGCCCCTCCGTCGCCATGTCGACGGCGTAGCCATCATCGGTCAGGTACGACCAGATGGCTCGGAGCAGATCGGGTTCATCCTCGACAATCAGCAACCGCATGAAGGTCTCCAACGTTCATCAGGAATTGTGACGCCTCAAGGCGCCCGGGACACGCCCGGACCCTCAAGTCCTCCGCCGAACTCCTTGACTCCCAACAGTATGAATGAATTTCCCTACCTTCGACGACACCGCCGGCCCCGGGTTCATCCAGAATTGAAACACCGTCCGGGAGTGCTCCGGACCAACTTCATTCAGGTTAAAGGCTCCCTTGGGCCAACCGCAGAAAACAAGGAGAGCGGCCCACGGCAAATGACCGCTTCTCCCTGGAAACGGAAGGCGGGACGGATGTTTTTCCCTCCACGCGGCCCGCTCGAGGGCACGAGGCGATTCGTGCCCGGCAACACGGCGTGATCGGTGCTGTCGCCCCAGTTCGCCGGGACGAGTGGGCGACTTTCCCCCCAACCTCCGGTGCGGTCGATCATGCGTCCGCGCCGGGTGCGAGGGGACCGTAGGTGTTTCTCCTCCCTCCGGTTCTCGGCCCACACGTCTTCGACCACAGATTCCGACATGTTCGAGGGCCGGATCGAGAACGTGCGGGCGACGCTCGAGGAGTGCCGCTCCCCGATCACATGAGAGGCGTCACGCCACACCGGTCCGTCGATGCCGGCGCATGAGAAAAGATTGCCACCTTTCACATTCGTCACCGAAAAATGGCCCGTTGGGACGTCCACGGCAGCGGCATTTTCAATCCTGAGAACGCCTTCGTTGCCTGATCCTGACGTGGGCTGAACTTCCAGTGAATTGGTTCTTCTCGAACGCGTTGACACGCTGGAATCGCCCCGTAGGATGCCCGCCCCAGTTCGTCGGGTTCCGTCCGGTTCACGGACTTCTTCTCTTTCCCAATCTCACGTCCATGTCGTTCAAGTGCGAGACAGCTCTCGTGGCTCGTTGGCGGCTGCGCTCCCTTTGGATGTTGTGCTTTACCGTCGCATTGACGGCCCCGGGATGCGGCGGCAGCTCCGGCAAGAAGATTGACCGCCAGTCCATTTCAGGGAGCGTGACGCTCGACGGCGCACCGCTGGATCAGGGGACGATCCGCTTCGAGCCGATGAGCGACGTGAAGGAAAAGACCGCGGCGGGCAGTCTCATTCAGGCGGGACGCTATGCGATTTCCGCCGCCGAAGGACTCCCCCCCGGCAAGTACATCGTCTCGATCTCGGCCGTTGAGGGGGCCGCTTCGACGCCGGCCGCCGATCCCCAGGACGCGATGAACGCGGCGGCGAAGGAAACCCCCAAAGCGGATCGCATTCCCGCGAAGTACAACAAGAACTCGGAACTCGTCGTCGAGATCAAGAGCGGATCGAATCAACACGACTTTCCGCTGACATTGATGCAGCCCAAGTAGTCCGGAGCGCTCGCCGGATCATCTCGTCATCTCACTTCTTCTTTCGTCACTGCAAGGCGTCTGTCATGGCCACTCTCCGACGGCACGGGTTTACGCTGATTGAGCTTCTTGTCGTGATCGCCATCATCGCGGTCCTCGTGGCGATCCTCCTCCCCGCCGTTCAGCAGGCGCGAGAGGCGGCGCGGCGGAGCCAGTGCACCAACAACATGAAGCAGTTGGGCATCGCGATGCACAACTACCACGAGACGATGGGATCGCTCCCTATCGGCGCCGGGGGCGGCTTGGTTGCGCTGCCCGCCTCAGGGACTGTCGACGCGAGCCAGAGCGGTTATGTCTGGCTGCGGGCGATCCTTCCCTATATCGACCAGACCGCCAGTTACAACATGTGGGACGAGCGGTATCAGTACGCCGTCGGAAACAACAACAAGGTGATCCAGTCGCCGATTCCCGGGATGCGATGTCCCAGCGATACGGCCACGCAGCCTTGGAACAACACGCCGAACTACAACTACGCCGTCAACCTCGGGAACACGACCTACAACCGGACGAACCCGTTCAATGGCGTCGCTTTCGGGCAGTCGCCGTTTGACGCCACCACGGCGGCGGCGGTCCGATCCTACAAGTTTTCCGACATGGGGGACGGCGTTTCCAATGTCCTGCTGCTCGGGGAGATCCGCCAGGGACAGAACGGAACAGACCTTCGCGGCCTGATCTGGTATGTCCCTCACGTCGGCTTCACGGCCCACAATCCTCCCAATACGTCCGTCCCTGACCGGCTCAACGCGGGCTTCTGCGTCGCCGCCAACTCGGCCATTCAGCTCCCCTGTGCGGGCACGGATACGAACAACCCCACGATGTTCTCCGCCCGCAGCCGGCACGTCGGCGGGGTCAATGTTGTCCTCGGCGACGGCTCGGTTCGATTCGTTTCCGATGCCGTGAACCTCCAGACCTGGCGCGATCTGAGCACGATGTTCGACGGACGGGCCCTCGGCGAGTTCTAAGGTGCCGGGACGGGCAAACGAGGCTGGCCGCATGGAGCCGGCCTTGTTCCCGGAAGTCCCGGAGCCTCTGGCCCAGGTGATCGAGCGGGACTCGCGTTGCAGGCATCTCTGATGTGCTCTCGCTCTCGAAACCGCGGTGCGCTCCTGTGCATCGCGGTTTGCGTTTTGTCGCTGAGCCATTGCGGTCGCCCCTCCCGCCCGATGTCGCTCGACGAGATCCGGGCCGCCGTGGCTCGTGGCGACACGCGCGCTGCCGACGATGGCCTCGAACAGCTCCTGGCCCGGACCCCGGCTGATGCAGACGCCCGCCTCCTGGCCGCCAGGATGGCCGCCGCCCGCGGGTCGGCGGAGCGGTGCCGCGAACATCTGCAGCGCCTGCCGGATCGTCCCCCCGCGGAACAGGCCCCGCTGCTGACGGCGCTGGCGGCCGACCTGATTCCGCAGGGAGCCCTGACGGCCGCCGAAGCGGCGCTGACACGTGCGGTCGCGGCCGATCCCGCCTCCCTCCAGGCTCACGCCGATCTGGCGTACATCCTGGGGGTCGAAGGCCGCTGTTTCGAGGCGGCTCCGCACCTGCTCGCGGCGGTGCGCGGGGGAACCTACACGCCGCATCACCTCGTCCTGCTGGGAGCCAGCGATCCGGTCATTGACGATCCGGCACTCGTCGAGCGTTGCCTGAAGGCCTTCCCCCAGGATCCTCTCCCGCGGCTCGGGCAGGCGCGAACCGATCTCCGGCGCGAGCGGCTCGAAGCCGCCCGGGACACTCTCCAGCAGATCGTGGCGGTCTCACCCGACTGCGGCGAAGCCCAGGGACAGCTCGGCCGGGCGCTCTTCGCGATGGGCGCCCCGGACTTCCCGTCCTGGAGCGTCCGTGTCCCGACCGCGGCGGAGTTTCATCCCGAAGTCTGGGTCGCCCGGGGTCTCTGGCTCCAGCAGCACGACACCTCCGAGGCGGCCGCCCGCTGCTTCTGGGAAGCGGTTCGTCGCGATTCCGAACATCGACTGGCGCTCGCTCATCTGGCGCAGACTCTCTCGGCCCTCGGCCGGGACCAGGACGCAGCGACGTTTCGCCTGCGATCGGAGCGATTGAGGGAGCTGGCCCAGGTCGTCGATGACCTGTACGAAAAGCCCGACACCTCAGACCTCCTGCGCTCGGCGATGCGGCTGACGGAAGAACTGGGGCGCGACTGGGAGGCGAAGGGGTGGGCCGAACTGGCCGCCCGTTCCGGAGCCGACTGGGCGGCTCCAGCCGTTCAAAGAATTTCGGCCCGGATCGCGCCTCACATGGGACGCGTTGCGGAGGCGATGCTCCCCGCGGCTGCGGTCGACCTGTCTGGGTATCCCCTTCACGACTGGACCGCCGCGCCGTCCCGTGCTGTCGCCGAGGAGACCGGGGCGCCTCCGGACATCCGTTTCGTCGATCAGGCGACGAAGGCCGGGCTCATGATGGTCTACCGGTCGCGGGGCCCTCAGGACTCGGGCGAGATGCGGATGTACGAGACAACGGGCGGCGGCGTCGCCGTCCTCGACTACGACCGGGATGGACGCCCCGACCTGTACTTCACGCAAGGGGGAAGCCTGATCGCTTCGGACCAGCCTCCGGAGATGACGGATCGCCTGTTTCGGCTGTCGGACCGTTCGGCGTTTGCCGACGTCACATCGAAGGCCGGCGTTCACGAGACGTCCTACGGCCAGGGGGCCTCGGCCGGCGACGTCAACAACGACGGTTTTCCGGACCTGTATGTCGGCAACCTGGGAGGCAATCGACTGCTCGTCAGCAACGGAGACGGAACGTTCGACGATGTCACGGCGGCTGCCGGATTGAGCGGTGCCCACTGGACAACGAGCTGCCTGATGGCGGACCTGAACGGTGACGGAAACCCTGACCTCTACGACGTCAACTACGTCACGCCGGAGGATGCCGTGCGGGCCACGTGCCGGCATGGCGAGGAACTGCGGTGGTGCAGTCCCAGCTCCTTCACGGGCGATCCGGACGTTCTCTGGCTGAGCGACGGCGCCGGCGGATTCCGCGACGTCTCCAAAGAGGCGGGCATCGAAGTCCCCAACGGAAAGGGGCTCGGCATCGTGGCGGCCGATCTCGACCGATCGGGCCGCCTGAGCCTCTTCGTCGCCAACGACGCGGTGCCAAACTTCTTCTTCCAGAACGCGACCGCCTCTTCGGGCGACACGCCGCGGTTCGTTGAAGCAGCCATGGAGACCGGACTCGCGCTGGACGCGGACGGCATGCCCCAGGCCTGCATGGGGATCGCGTCCGGCGACCTGAACGAAGACCAGCTCCTCGATTTCTATGTGACCAACTTCTACGACGAGTCCAACACGGCGTACCTGCAGCAGTCCGGGGGCCTCTTCTCCGACGACACGCGGTCCACCGGGTTGCGGGAGCCCAGCCTGAAGATGCTGGGATTCGGAACGCAAGCGCTCGACGCCGACCTCGATGGCCGGCTGGACCTCGTCGTGACCAATGGACACGTTCTGGATCTGTCGGCTTCGGGGACGCCGTTCGAGATGCCGTCGCAGCTGTTCTGGAACCGGGGCCGCGGCCGGTTCCTGGAACTCAGCCGGTCGGCCGGGGAAGACTTTGCCCGGCCGGTCCTTGGACGAGGCCTGGCCCGGGTCGACTGGAACGGCGACGGCGCGGACGACTTCGTTGTCTCCCACATTCACTCGCCGGCAGCTCTGATGACGAATGCGAACGCCACCGGAAACGGAAGTGTGGGGTTCCGGTTTGTCAGCACCGGCGGCGCGCGAGACGCCATCGGCGCGACGATCCAGCTGAAGGTCGGAGGACGCGTTCTCACGCGGCAGCTCACCGGGGGGGATGGTTACCAGTGCACGAATGAGCGGCAGATTCTCGTTGGTCTCGGCAAGCAGAACCGGGCGGAGGAGGTCACGGTCCGCTGGATGTCCGGCGCGACGCAGCACCTGGGAGAGGTGCGGAGCGGCCAGACTCTTCTGATCGTCGAGAACCAGGGGGCGTGGCCGATTCCACGCTGAGATCCGAGCCCGCGCCTCGATGGGCGCTTCTGTCCAGAGGCTCGTGAAACACAGAGACACGAAGGACACAGCGACGCAGGCTCGGATGAGTCCGCGCGAGCGTCTCCGAGAGGCGACGGGCCTTCGCCGGGCGCGTCACCGCGTCGGGACCTCCAGCCACGTCCGCCAGGCGGGATCGATCGGGAGAGGGAGCCCGGGTGGCGGGAGCGCGGGGACCAGTCGATCACGAAGTCGAGCCAGAAGGTTCGGCACGCCCTCTCCCGTTCGGGCCGAGATCCTCTCGACTTCATTGAGCCGATCCGCCGGCCAGCGGATTTCGAGGTCCGACTTGTTGCCGATCCGCAGGGCGGATCGAGGGAGTTCACGCCAGAGCTGTTCGTCTTCGGGGGTCGGCGGCTCGCTCAGATCGAACAGGCCGATCACGAGGTCGGCCGCGGCGATCGCCGAATGCGTCCGCTGGACTCCTTGGCACTCCAGCGGATCGGCGGTCTCGCGGAGGCCGGCGGTGTCGGAGAACCGGACCGGCCAGCCGTCGATAGCCGTCTCGTAGGTCACGACGTCTCGCGTTGTCCCCGCGACGGCGTGGACGATGGACCTCGCGAAGCCGGCGATGACGTTCATCAGGCTCGACTTCCCGGCGTTGGGCCGCCCGCAGAGGACGACATTCCAGGGCTCGGTCAGATGGCGGGCGAACGACTCCCAGGCTGCGATCTCGGCGAGTCGCGACTGCCGGCGGTTGGGATCGGCTTGCTGCCGGAACCGCTCGATCTCGCGGGCCCACAGCTCCGCCTGGTCCACCAGAAGCAGAGCTGTCCGCTGTGTAGCGGCTCTCTGGAGGAGGGACTGACAGGCCGCGTCGACGGGCGAGTTCCAGAGCCATTCGGCCTGTGACGCGGGAACGACCTCGACCCCGATTGCGGCGAGGCTTTCGAGGATCCGGTCCACCGCGACGTTTCCGCCGTGGCAGTGGATCTCGAGCGAGTCCGGGCTCGTGCGGCAGACGACGACGTCCTCGCTCAAGAGAACCGCTTCGCTCGGCGAAGGGGTCTGCCAGTCTCCGTAGACGATCGCGTCGAGTGTCTGTTCCGTGAGCGGTCGTCCGTTTCGGGGGCGGAAGAAGCCGGCGGCGTCGAGCCGGGCCAGGTCTCCGTCGTAGCGGATCGATGCGACCGCCCCGCGTCCCGGAGCGGTGAGGCAGCAGGCACGGGAGGCGTTGGGAGTCGAGTGTGGAACGTTGAGCGACAGACGCGGGCCGAATGCTGAGGGCGGATGGAGCGGGGGTTCCGGGTCTTTGAACGCTAAACGCTCGACGGTCGGCCCTCAACGCTTCTTGAACTTGATGTCGCGGACTTTGAGGTGTGGGAAGTCGGTTTTGAGTTTGGCGAGGAGTTCGGTGCGGTGGAAGCCGACGAGTTCGCTGAGGAGGGCGGCGTTGGAGACGCCGACGTGGAGGACGCCGTTCTTGATGGCGGTGGCGCGGGTTCCGCGGCTGAGTTCGGGGCCGGCGACGGTTTGCCAGGCTTCCTGGAGTTGGCGGTCGCCCTGGATGCGGCCGTAGCCGCGGAGGGCGAAGAGGCGGGTGAGGATCGCCCCGATGTCCTGCGGTGGCGGGGACGGAGGGGGGGCGGGTCGTTCGGCGGCGGGGGTGGTTGGCGGGGCATGCCGGTTCCGGGGAGGGACATGGTCATTGGACGCCGGTGAAGTCGAGTCCGCAACCCCAACGTCCTGGCCGGACGGACTCCCATAGCTCAAACCCAACGTGCTACGGCCGCTGGGGTCAAGGGGGCCACGCCCCCTTGCCGCCGGAGGCACTTTCGATGAGGAACCGTCGTAAACAACGGATGTCCCCTTTGTGGAGCCGGGGTAGAGAACTCACCGCTCGCCCTGGAATCCCCGCGGGTTGGTGATGGGGCATCCGGCATGTGGTCCGCGCTTGGACACGCCTTCCTTCAGGCATCTCTCGACGGCCAGGCCTCCGGCGGGCAAAGGGCCAGAAACACAACACAGGCCCCTTGCATCCCCCACCAGGGGTACCCCCTGGACCCCGGTTGGGCTTTCATCTCGCGAGAAAACGCCGCCGCAGGTCCCGCCGCTACCACGGCTTACAGCGTCCTGATGCTTTCCTTACGCACCCCATCGCAGTCCTGACAGCATCCTTGCGCGGTCAGTCTTAGCATTCCGCCGATGACTTTGACCGACCCCGTTCTCCACCCCCAAGAATCCCTCAATGGACCTCCTCTATCTGGCGCTGACCTGCGGCTTCTTCCTCCTCACCGGCGGCCTCGTCATAGCCCTCGGGAAGCTCTGAAGCCCCCCTCTCCTCCCGTTTCCACGGAGCCGCTGTGATGTCCCCCCTCTATCTGATCAGTGTCGTGCTGGCGGTCGGCCTGATGGCCTACCTGCTCTTTGCGCTGCTCTTCCCGGAGCGTTTCTCGTGAATACCACCTCGTGGATGGAAATCGTCGCCTTCGTCGCCGCCCTCGTCCTACTGACGAAGCCGCTCGGCCACTTCATGGCCCTCGTCTATCAGGGAAGGCCCTGCGGCCTCGACAAGGTCCTGGGCCCCATCGAACGGCTCCTGTACCGCCTGTGCGGAATCGACCCGAAAGAAGAAATGGGCTGGAAGCCGTACGCCTTCGCGGCCCTCACGTTCAGCTTCGTCAGCACGCTGGCGGTCTACTTCCTCCAGCGGTTCCAGGCCTTCCTGCCGCTGAACCCGCAGGGGCTCGCGGCCCCGACGCCGGACCTGGCCTTCAACACCGCGACCAGCTTCGCAACGAACACGAACTGGCAGGCCTACAGCGGTGAATCGACGCTCAGCTACCTCACGCAGATGCTGGGGCTCAACGTCCAGAACTTCGTCTCGGCCGCGGCCGGGATGGCGGTCCTGGTCGCACTGATCCGCGGACTGACCCGCCGCAACGCGGAGACGATCGGCAACTTCTGGGTCGACCTGACTCGCAGCACGCTCTACATCCTCGTCCCGCTGTCGTTCGTCCTCGCGGTGGCGCTCGTCTCACAGGGCGTGGTCCAGTCCTTCTCGCCGGTCCGCGAGGTCGCGCTCGTCGAGAGCGTGCAGGATGCCGAAGGCAAGGAGGTCACGACCCAGAGCCTCCCGCTCGGACCGGCCGCGTCGCAAATCGCGATCAAGCAGCTCGGCACCAACGGCGGCGGGTTCTTCGGCGTCAACTCGGCCCACCCGTTTGAGAACTCGACCCCGCTCAGCAACTTCCTGCAGGTCCTGGCGATCCTGATCCTCCCCGCCGCTCTGTGCTACACGTTCGGCGAGATGGTCGGCGACACGCGGCAGGGCTGGGCTCTCTTCTCGGCGATGCTGCTGATCTTCGTTCCGTTCCTCCTCGTGTGCGTCTTCTCCGAAGCAGCCGGCAATCCCCGGATCGCCGCGCTCGGCGTCGACCAGACCTCTTCTGCCCTCCAGTGCGGAGGGAACATGGAAGGGAAGGAAGCCCGCTTCGGGATCGGCCCGTCAGCCCTGTGGGCGACGGTCACCACAGCCGCCTCGAACGGGAGCGTCAACGCGATGCACGACTCGTTTACGCCGCTCGGGGGACTCGTCCCGATGCTCCTGATGCAGCTCGGCGAAGTCGTGTACGGCGGAGCGGGAAGCGGACTGTACGGGATGCTGATGTTCGCCCTCGTGGCGGTCTTCGTCGCCGGCCTGATGGTCGGCCGAACGCCGGAGTACCTCGGTAAGAAGATCGAGGCCTACGAGATGAAGATGGCCTCGCTCGTGATCCTGTTCCCCTGCCTCGTGGTCCTGGTCGGGACCGCCGTCGCGGTCGTCCTGCCGGCGGGGACAGCAACGATCGCCAACCCCGGCCCGCACGGCTTCAGCGAAGTCCTGTACGCCTTCTCGTCCGCCGGAAACAACAACGGCAGCGCGTTCGGCGGCCTGGGGGTCAACAACCCCTTCTACAACGTCATGCTTGCCTTCGCGATGCTCATCTCCCGCTTCTGGCTGATGGTCCCGGCCCTGGCGATCGCCGGATCGCTCGCCCGCAAGAAACTCACCCCCGCCGGCTCCGGAACGCTCCCGACCCACACGCCGCTGTTCGTCGTGATGCTGGCGGGGATCGTCCTCCTCGTCGGCGCCCTGACCTTCGTTCCAGCCCTCGCCCTGGGCCCCGTCGTGGAGCATCTCCAGATGGTGCAGGGAGCGGGAGTCTAGGGACGAGCGTCTAGGGACTAGGGACCAGAGCGCTTCTCGGAATCGCGCGACAGGCAGTACCCCGAGGGTGCGGCCTCCCTCTGACTGAAAACTGATCACTGACGACTGAAAACTCACTCCTTCCAATCATGTCCACTCGAAAGAATCGTCCGCTGTTCGACCCGCCGATTGTCCGGCGGGCGCTTTGGGAATCGCTGCTGAAGCTCAACCCCCGGCATCAGCTCCGCAACCCGGTGATGTTCACCGTCCTCGTGGGGAGCGTCCTGACGACCGGCCTGTACGTGCAGGCCGTGGTCACACCCTCTTCCGCCGGCAACGACTCCCCCGGGTTCATCCTGGGTGTGTCGCTCTGGCTGTGGTTCACGGTCCTCTTCGCCAACTTCGCCGAGGCGATGGCCGAAGGCCGCGGCAAGGCCCAGGCGGACAACCTCCGCTCAGCCCGCCGGGACGTCATGGCCAAGAAGCTGAAGGAGCCGCGGCGCGATGCCCCGCACTCCGCCACCAGCGCTCCGGACCTCCGCAAGGGGGATGTGGTCCTGGTCGAGGCAGGGGACTTCATCCCCGCCGACGGCGAGGTTCTCGAAGGGATCGCCTCGGTCAACGAGAGCGCCATCACGGGCGAGAGCGCCCCGGTGATCCGCGAGAGCGGCGGCGACCGGAGCAGCGTGACCGGAGGGACGCAGGTCCTCTCCGATTGGCTGATCGTCCGCATCTCCGCCAACCCGGGCGAGACCTTCCTCGACCGGATGATCTCGCTCGTCGAAGGGGCCAAGCGGCAGAAGACCCCCAACGAGATCGCCCTCGACATCCTGCTGGCCGCGATGACGATCGTCTTCCTGCTGGCGTGTGCCACGCTCGTCCCGTTCTCGATCTACAGCGTCGCCGCCGCCGGCCAGGGACTGCCGATCAGCATCACGGTCGTGGTCGCTCTCCTGGTCTGCCTCATCCCGACGACCATTGGCGGCCTCCTCTCGGCGATCGGGATCGCCGGGATGGACCGGATGATCCAGGCAAACGTCATCGCCATGTCGGGCCGCGCCGTCGAGGCGGCGGGTGACGTCGACGTCCTGCTCCTCGACAAGACCGGGACGATCACGCTCGGCAACCGCCAGGCGGTCGAGTTCATCGCCACCGACGGCATGACGGTCGCGCAGCTGGCCGACGCCGCGCAACTCTCGTCGCTGGCGGACGAGACTCCCGAAGGCCGGAGCATCGTGGTCCTGGCGAAAGAGAAGTACGGCCTCCGCGGCCGCGAGCTCAACGACCACAACGCGATCTTCATTCCGTTCATGGCGCAGACCCGCATGAGTGGGGTGGACTTCGATGGCCGGCAGATCCGCAAAGGGTCCGCCGACGCCATCGAAGCCCATGTCACGCAGCGGGGCGGGACCTATCCCAAGATTCTGCGGGACCACGTGGAAGCGATCTCCAGGAAGGGAGGAACTCCCCTCGTCGTCGCCGAAGGGAACCGCCCGCTGGGAGTCATCTACCTCAAGGACATCGTGAAGGGAGGCATGAAGGAGCGGTTCGGTCAGCTCCGGACGATGGGGATTAAGACCGTGATGATCACGGGGGACAATCCCCTCACCGCCGCGGCGATCGCCGCCGAGGCGGGAGTCGACGACTACCTCGCCCAGGCGACCCCCGAGGCAAAGCTGAAGCTGATCCGCGAGTACCAGACTGGCGGCCGGCTCGTCGCCATGACCGGCGACGGAACCAACGACTCCCCGGCGCTCGCCCAGGCCGACGTCGCGGTCGCGATGAACAGCGGGACGCAGGCGGCCAAGGAGGCGGGGAACATGGTCGACCTCGACTCGAACCCGACGAAGCTGATCGAGATCGTCGAGATCGGCAAGCAGCTCCTGATGACCCGCGGGGCGCTGACGACGTTCAGCATCGCCAACGACGTCGCGAAGTACTTCGCGATCATCCCGGCGGCGTTCGCCACGACCTACCCGGTCCTGACGACGCTGAACGTGATGGGCCTCGCCACGCCCGCGAGCGCGATCCTCTCGGCGGTGATTTTCAACGCCCTGGTCATCATCTGCCTGATTCCGCTGGCCCTCCGCGGCGTGAAGTACCGCAGCGTCGGGGCGGCGACGCTGCTCCGCGACAACCTCCTGATCTACGGCGTCGGCGGCCTGATCGTGCCGTTCCTCGGCATCAAGCTGATCGACCTGGCGCTCGTCGCCGTCGGACTGGCCTGACGTCTGAGCTGGCAGCGTTCAGCTGTCAGCCGTCAGCGAGTTGACCTCCCCCGCGCTCAATCCTCGGCCGCCGCGGGAACGCGGCCCCCGAGACAGACCAAGAAAGCCTGATCATGCTCAAGACTCTTTGGAATGCCACCGCGATCCTGATCGGCCTGACGGTCGTGACCGGTTTCGTGTACCCCCTCTCCGTAACGGCGGTCGCCGCTGTCGTCTTCCCTCGCCAGGCGCAGGGGAGCGTGATCGAAGTCGACGGGAAGCCGGTCGGATCGGAGCTGATTGGCCAGCCGTTCGAGGATCCGAAGTACTTCTGGGGCCGCCCCTCCGCGACCGGACCGTTCCCGAACAACCCGATGGCGGGGAGCGGGACCAACCAGGGACCGACCAACCCCGTCCTCGTCGAGGCGGTCCAGGGACGGATCACCCGTCTCAAGGAGGCCGATCCGGGCAATGACAAGCCGGTCCCGGTCGATCTCGTGACCGCGTCGGGGAGCGGACTGGACCCGCACATCAGCCCGGCGGCCGCGGAGTATCAGGTATCGCGCGTCGCCCGCGTGCGGGGGATCGCTCCCGAAAAGGTCAAGGAGCTCGTCGCCGCCCACACCGAAGCTCCACAACTCGGCTTCCTGGGCCAGGCGCGGGTCCATGTGCTGAAGCTGAACCTGGCCCTGGACCGCCAGTAGCCCTCTCGCTCCGCGAGATGAGCTTCCGGGCGGCGTGTCCAAGTCACACCCGCGCTGCAATCTCCCCGCGAACTGAGGTCGCCGGAGCCGCATCGATAGCGCGGGCCGCGGGCTCATCTCGCGGAGCGAGATGGCTACCGACTTCACCTGTCACTCCCCAGCACCGCTTGGCTCCCGCAGCCGATGCCGAACCGCTCCGACCGCCTCACCATCCCGACCGCCAGCACCAACATCTCGCCCCCTCCTGTCGATCACTACGCCGCCTGGCGACGACCGTCAGGCCTCTGCCGCAGCCTCTTCGTCGGCCTCGCCCTGACCCTCCCCGGCGGACTGTTCGGCGCTCTGCTTGGCCTCGTCACCGGCACGTTCACTCTCGGCATCCTCGCCGGGGGATTGCTCGCCGCCGTCGCCGGGGCGACATTGGAAGCCCGATCGTCGGTCCCGCCGCTTTCACCGTCGCGCCGGTCCGACTCGAACACGAACACCCGATGACCCTCTCCTCTTCTCCCGCCGGCCGACCCGATCCCGACGCGCTGCTGGCCCGCGTCGCGGCCGAAGAGGCGAAGCAGGCCCGCGGCCGCCTCAAGATCTTCTTCGGCATGGCCCCCGGCGTCGGCAAGACGTATGCCATGCTCGAGGCCGCCCGAAAGGTCGCCAAGGAGGGAGTCGATGTCATCGTCGGCTACGTCGAACCCCACGCCCGGCCTGAGACTCAGGCCCTCGTCATGGGACTCGATCTCCTGCAGCGGCGGGAGATCACCCGCGGCGGCTCGACACTCTATGAGTTCGACCTCGAAGCCGCCCTGACCCGACACCCGCAGCTGATCCTCGTCGACGAACTCGCTCACACAAACGCCGAAGGCTCGACCCACGCCAAGCGCTGGCAGGACATCGAAGACCTCCTGGCCGCCGGGATCGACGTCTACACGACCGTCAACGTCCAGCACCTCGAAAGCCTCAACGACGTCGTGGCCCAGGTCACTTCGATCCCGGTCCGCGAGACCGTCCCCGATCACGTCTTCGAACAGGCCGACGAAGTCGAGCTGGTCGACCTCGCGCCGGACGACCTTATCGAGCGTTTGCGGGAGGGGAAGGTCTACGTCCCCGCCCAGGCGCGGCGGGCCATCGAAAACTTCTTCCGCAAGGGGAACCTGATCGCCCTGCGGGAGCTGTCGCTCCGCAAGACTGCCGACCGGGTCAACGCCCAGGCCCTCGACTACCGCAGCGAGAACGCCATCCAGCGGATCTGGCCGACTTCGGAACGGCTCCTCGTCTGCGTCAGCCCCAGCCCCTTCTCGGCCAAGCTCGTCCGCGGCGCGCGGCGGCTGGCCGGAAGCCTCCAGGCTCCGCTGACGGCGCTGCACGTCGTCTCCATCCGGAGTCCGCGGCTTTCCTCTGAAGACCGGCAGCGGCTCGACCAGAACCTTCGTCTCGCCGAAGAACTCGGGGCGAAGGTCGACACCATCACGGCCGACCGCTTCGCCGAAGGGGTCGTGGCCTACGCCCGCGAGCACAACGTCACCAAGATCGTCGTCGGCAAGCCGCAGGGGCGGAGCTTGCGGGACTGGTTCCGGGAATCGGCCATCGACGAGCTGATCCGCATCTCGGATGACATCGACATCTACGTCATCCGCGGCGAAGGAACCAGCCCGGCCCCGCCAGTGCGGAACCCCGTTTCGCGGCCGATCAACCACCGGGCCTATGCCCTGGCCCTCACGGCCGTGGCGGTCTGCACGGCGGTCGGCTGGCAACTGCGGACCATCCTCGCCCCGACCAATCTGGCGATGCTGTATCTGGCGACAGTCGTCGCCGTCTCGCTCGTTGGCGGCCGGGGACCGTCGATCGTCGCCACGATCGTCGGCGTGGCGGTCTTCGACATCGTTCTCGTCCCGCCCTACTGGACCTTCGCGGTCACGGACACCGAGTATCTCCTGACGTTCCTCGTCATGCTGACGACGGGCCTTGTCGTGAGCGAACTCAATGCCCGGATCCGTTCGCAGAACGTGCTTGTCCGGCAGCGCGAGCGACACACGGCGGCGCTCTACTCGCTGAGCCGCGAGCTGGCGAATCTCCCCACCGCGGACTCCGTCGCCGAAGCCGCCCGCCGCCGGATCCGGGAGGCTCTCGACATCGATGTGTGGATCGCCATCTCGGACGACGGCAAGACGCTCAAGGCTCCCGATCTCTCGCCCAGCCCGCTCCCCGCTCAGGACGAAGGGGTGGCGCGGTGGGTCCTCGAACATCGCCGTCCCGCCGGCCGCGGCACCGACACGCTGCCCGGGAATGCCGCGACCTATTTTCCCCTGCTCGTGACAGAGGGGATCGTCGGCGTCCTGGGGGTCCACTCCCGCCAGCCTGAGGGGCCGCTGCTGTCCGAGCCAATGCAGCTCCTGCAGGCGTTTGTCGGCCAGGTGGCGGGAGCGATCGAGCGATGCGGGCTCGCGCTCCAGGCGGAGAAAATCCGGCTCCAGATGGAAACCGAACGGATGCGGAACGCCCTCCTCAGCGCCGTCTCGCACGATCTGCGAACCCCGCTCGCCACGATCACGGGAGCGACGAGCCTCCTGGCCCAGTCCGATCCGCCGCTCCCACCCGAGACCCAGCGCGATCTGGCCCGGTCGGTCGTCGACGAAGCGGAGCGGCTGCACCGGCTCGTCACGAACCTCCTCGACCTGACGCGGCTCGAATCGGGGGCGATCCAGCTCAGCCGCGAACTGCAGCCGATCGAAGAGGTGATCGAAACCTCGCTGGCCCGGACCGAACGGCACTTTCCCGGACGGCCCGTCACGACCGAGATCGCGAGAAATCTCCCGCCCGTCTCGATCGACGCCATCCTGATCGAGCAGGTCCTCGTCAACCTGCTGGACAACGCCGACAAGTTCAGCCCGCCGGAGCTGCCGATTGTCCTGCGGGCCTTCGCCGAAGGGGACCGGCTTGTCGTCGAAGTCGAAGACCGCGGACCGGGCCTGCCGTCGGGCGAGGAGCAGCGAATCTTCGAGAAGTTCTACCGCGTCAGCCCGCAGGCCCACCGCGGCAGCGGGATCGGCCTCACGATCTGCCGCGGCATCGTCGAACTGCACGGAGGGACGATCGCCGCCCGGAATCGCGACGCCGGGACGGGAGCCGTCTTTCGTTTCACGATTCCGTTTGCGAAGCTGCCGGAGCCTCGGTACGCGGCCGAGTGAGTCGAGAGCCCCATGTCCCAGGACGCCCCCCGCATTCTCGTCGTCGAAGACGAACAGCCGATCCGGCGGTTCCTCAGCATCTCCCTGGAGTCGCAGAACTTTCGGGTGACCGAGGTCACGACCGCCGCGAAAGGACTCCAGAACGTCCTGGCCGAGCCGCCCGACGCGATCCTCCTCGATCTCGGCCTCCCTGACGGCGACGGCCTCGATCTCCTCCGCAAGATCCGCGAGTGGTCGCGGGTCCCGGTGATCGTCCTCTCGGCTCGCGGACACGAAGCGGACAAAGTGACGGCCCTCGACGCGGGTGCGGACGATTACCTGACGAAGCCCTTCGGAATCGGTGAGCTGACGGCCCGGATCCGGGTCGCCCTCCGGCACGCCGCCTCGCATGGCTCAACCGAGCCAGCCCCGGTCTTCCAGGTCGGCGGACTCAAGATCGACCTCACCCGCCGGCAGGTCCTCGTCGACGACGCCGAAGTCCATCTCACGCCGACGGAGTACCGGCTGCTCGTTGTCCTCTCGAAGAACGCCGGCAAAGTCGTGACGCACCGCCAGCTCCTCAAGGAGGTCTGGGGTCCCGACAGCGTCTACGAGCACCAGTACCTGCGGGTCTTCGTCGGCCAGCTCCGCCAGAAGATCGAAGCGGACCCCGCCCGGCCGCGGTACCTCAAGACGGAAACCGGGGTCGGGTACCGGCTGCTGGATACCTGACGGACTAAAAAGGATTAAACACCAAGACACCAAGGAGGCACAAAGAGCACGAAGAAGAGACGAGGCCATTCCCCTGCTTCTCCTCTTGGTGTCCTTGGTGCCTCCTTTGTGCATTGGTGTTTAACTCTTTCCGAGCAGGCCGACGACCCAGTAGCTGATCGCCGCCAGGAGCGCCCCGCAGGGGACGGTCGTGATCCAGGCCAGAAGGATCTCGCCGACTTTTCGCCAGTGGGCCTGGCGGGTCGTGATCCCGATGCCGAGGAGCGAGCCGACGCTGACGTGCGTCGTGCTGACCGGGAGGCTGTGGAAGCTGGCGGTCGTCACGAGACAGGCGGTCGAGAGGGAGGCGGCAAAGCCCTGGCCGGGGTTCATCGCCGTGACCTTCTTTCCCAGGGTCTCGGCCACCTTGTCGGCGTCGAGGAGTCCCCCGAGGGCGATCATGACCGCAACCGCCACGAAGCCCCATCGGACGTCGATCCCCGGCGCGACGAGCAGCAGGGCCACCATTTTCGGGGTGTCGTTGAGGCCGCGGGCGAAGCTGGCCGCGCCGGCGCTGAGAAAGTGGAGCGCGTCGAGCGTCGGAGTCCGGTGGTCGGGAGCGAGGCGGATCGCCCGCAGGATGAGGTAGATCAGACCGCCGAGGATCACGGCCACGACCGGACTGAAGAACAGCGGATAGAGGAAGAGTTTGCCCAGGGCCTCCAGATGGACTTCGCTCCCGCTGCCGGCGAAGCCTGCACCGGCGAGAGCTCCCGTCAGGGCGTGTGTGGTCGAGACCGGGAAGCCGAAGCGGGTCGCCAGGAAACTCGTCAGCGCCGCCCCGAGAGCCACGGCGCTGACGAACGACGGCGATTGCACGAGCGAGTCCGGGACGATCCCCCGGCCGCTGAAGGTCTTGAGCAGTCCGTGTCCCAGGAACGCCGCCGCGATCGAGCCGGCGAAGGTCATCGCCGTTCCCCAGTAGAGGGCCTGCCGCAGCGATGTCGTTCCGCTGCCGTAGAGCGACGCCACCCCTTTGAAGTTGGCGTTCGCCCCGTTCGTGAAGGCGACGAAGCAGACGGTCAGGATCAGGAACGCGGTGAACACGGCGACTCCGGCACGTGGGGACAATCACACCAGCCCGAAGCGCCAGCGAGGGAATCCGCCTTCGCCCCTCGCTTGCGCTTCTAGTATTGGACGGCCGTTCAAGACGGGCCTTCGCAGCCTACTGCGGCTTGTTCTCCTTCGTCTCGGCCGGGTGCTGCTTCATTGAGGCGTACTCCTTCCACGAGCCCTCGTAGAGCCGGACGTTCGGGTACTTGGCGACATGCCGCAGGTAGAACCGCAGCAGGCTCCCTTCGCGGGAGGTGCCGCAGTACACGAGAATCTCCTTGTCCGGCGTCAGACCGGCAGAGGCGAGTTCCGCCTTGACCTTCTCGAAGGGGAGGAACTTGTGGGTGTTGTCCTTCTCCATCAGGCGGGCCCAGTGGAAGCTGATCGCGCCCGGGATGTGCCCCTTACGGACCCAGATCTCATCATCGCCCAGATATTCGTTGTGCGGCCGGGCATCGACGAGGACGACGCCGGGCTTCCCTTTCCGCGACAGGACGTCTTCGACGTCGAGCGCGATCTCCGGCAGCATCTTCTCCGGAAGCGTTCCCGGAGCGTTGCCGAAGTACTCCTGCGTCACCGGCAGCTTTTCCTTCTTCCACTCGGGGAGGCCGCCGTCGACGATCCGGATGTCCTGCACGCCGAACTTCTCAAGGACATAGGCGACCATGCTGGCGCTGAGGATCTCGTCATTGGGGAGCTGCTCCCCGGTGGCGTAGATCAGATGCGTGCGGCTGCGGTCGACTCCCGCACGGATCAGCAGGGCCTTCGTGATGTCGTCCGGCAGATACTGGACCGGAACCCCGTGATCGGTTCCGCGGAGCGTGTCGAAGTTGATGTGATGGGCGGTCGGGAGATGGCCGCGGAAGTAGTCCTTGTAGCCGCCGCGGGTGTCGAGGACGATCGGCCGTTTGGCGGCGTCCGAGGCGTCGATGAGCTTCTTGGCCTCGACCGGGGAGATGATGTTGATCTCGGCGAAGGCGCTGTTCGCCAGCAGAAGGAAACCGATCGCGTAGACAAGCTGTTTCATGGGAAATCGATCGCAAACCGGGAGAATGAGAGCGACGCCGCGCCGACGCGCGACCAATCCGCGAAAGGACGCACCCCGAGGATGCGGTCCTCTCCAACAAATCGTGATTTGATGATAGTGACCCAGCCCCGCAGGGCAACGCGGGGAGGAAGAGGGAAACACCAAGACACCAAGGAGGCACAAAGGTTTGATTCCGGGGACGCGTGCCCCTTTGTGAACTTGGTGCGATCTTTGTGCCTTGGTGTTTCACCCCGGCCCCGCTGACGGACGTGGACGAAATGATGGAATCGACGATCAATCTCCTGCTGACCGGCTTCGGCCCGTTTCGGGACATTGCTGTCAATCCGTCGCAGCTCATGGCGGAACGGCTCGACGGTGCCCGGATCGGTGCTGTCCGGATCACGAGCCTGATTCTGCCGGTCGTCTTCGGGCAAGACCGCGATCTCGTCGGCGCGGCGATCGAGCGGCATCGACCCGCGATCGTCCTGTCCCTGGGAGTCGCGGCCCGCGAGCCGGGACTGCGGTGGGAGTCGATGGGCCGAAACCGGCGGCAGTCCGAAGAGGGGTTTCGGCCGATCCTCGCCGACGGGCCGGACGCCTATGCGTCCACGATCCCTCACGGTCCCGTCCTGGCCGCAGTGGAAGCAGCCGACGTCGCGATCCGGCTCAGTGACGACGCCGGAACGTACCTGTGCAACCACCTCCTCTACACAACACTGCATCTCGCGTCTCACGGGACGCATCGCTTTCGAGCCGCCTTCCTGCACATCCCCAGGGCGACCGAACACGCCCGGCCCGACGAGTCCTCGATGCCGCTCGACACGATCGAGCGCGGCATCCGGGCGGCGATCCAGGGACTCCAGCTGTCGCACCGGACAGCATGACTCGCACTCAGCAGCCGGGGGGATCGAGTCGCTTCCGCAGCCGGCGCCACCCGTGGACGCACTGTTCCAGATCTTCGGCCGGCGGCTCCAGTGCCTCGCCGTCGGTTGTGCTGTCCAGGCTATGCCGCGCCAGGATCTGCTGGTCGTTGAAGTCTCCGAGTGTCTGCAGGAGAGGACGGAGGGGCTTGGTCTTCTCGCCCATCCACTCCAGGGCGAAGCGGTAATCCCTCAGCTTCCGCCGCAGCCGGTGAGCCGACTCCGGGCTCGGACTGTTTCGAAGCTTCTTGCCGGCGGAGCGAACCTTGCGGAACAGACCGCACGCCGCGGCGCGGGCAGACTCGAAGTTGAGTGGCGGGACCTCTTCCAGATCCCGGACGAGGCGCTCCACGGCGGGGGACTGTAGCCGGCGAACGAGAAGAGTTCGTTGTCTCTCGATCTCCGCAACGAGTCCGACGGGGGTGGCCGATCCGAGTTGTTCGTGGACGACGTCCAGATCGCGAACCGCTCCGACTTCGCGGCGAAGGTCACGGAGGCGGGTTCGGAATCCGGTGTGGTCGGCGAGGCGGAGCCAGACCATGAGTCGACCGAGGGCACCGCGGAGTTCGTGGAGGCGCTCGGGCGAGGCGTCGTCGGGAATCGTCTTGAGCCACTGAGCGAAGCGGATCCGCCAGAAGTCATTCCGCAGCAGCAACGGATGAGGAGCGCGAGGCGGGATCATCCCGGAATCTTCGCAGATCGTGCCGGCCCCTGTCACGTCGTTGCCGGCGCGGCGTCCATTGCTCAAACCCGACGTGCCACGGCAGCCGGGGTCAAGGGGGTCTCACCCCCTTGCCGCCGGAGGCACTTCCATGAGGAACCGTGGTACGCAACGGACGACCGCTTTGTGGAACCGGCGTTGAGGAATCCCCCCTCGCTCTGGAATCCCCGCGGGTTGGTGAGGGGGCATCCGGCACCGCGTCCGCGTTTGGACACGACCTCCTTCAGAAATCTCTCGACGGCCAGGCCTCCGGCGGGCAAGAGGGCGTTGCCCCCTTGCATCCCCCACCAGGGTGCCCCTGGACCCGGTGATGACTCGCGGTGAGGGCCGGTTCCCCTTACCCTAATCAAGCGCTCGCTTCCCGGAGATCGGCCATGCGGATTCTTATGATCGTGGCGGCGCTCTGCGCCGCAGTGTCAGGGCTACATGCAGGCGAAACCTCCGCCTGGTCCACCAAAGCCCCCCGCGACGAAATCGCCCCCAAGTTCGAGCGGACAACCGCTCCGGACGGCGGCGACATCCTCGTCATCCAGTCCCTCGACTCCCCCGGGACCCACGGCTGGTGGACCCGGACCGAACCAGTCACCGGCGGCCAGTACTACCGCATCCAGGCGTTCTACCGCGGCCTCGAAGGGGACGCCGCCCGCCGCTCCGTCTCGGTCAAACTCCACTGGCGAAACGACGCCGGCCAGAAAGTCCGCCAGGACGCCGACGTCGTCACCTCCGAACTCAAGAACTACACCCCCAGCGCCGAAGCCGAACACCCCCCCACCCTGGGAACCGTCGACGGCTGGACTGAGATCAGCGCCGTCTACCGCGCCCCCGCCCAGGCGACCCAGGCCATCATCGAGCTCCACACCCTCTGGTCGCCCAAGGCCCGCGTCGAGTGGAGCCGCATCTCGCTCGTGAAGAGCGACCCGCCAGCCTCTCGGAAAGTCCGGCTGGCCGCGGTCCACTTCATCCCCAGCGGCAAGACCGCCAAGGCGAACTGCGAACAGTTCGCCCCCCTGATCGCCGACGCCGCCCGGCAGAAGGCGGACCTCGTCGTCCTCGGTGAAGTCGTCAACGGCGTCGGAACCGGCCCTGCGGATCAGACCGCCGAACCGATCCCCGGACCGAGCACAGACTACTTCGGTGAACTCGCCCGCCAGCACAAGACCCACATCGTCGTCGGCCTCTTCGAGAAGGCCGGAACGATCGTCTACAACTCGGCGGTCCTGATCGGGCCCGAGGGAAAGATCCTCGGCACCTATCGCAAGGTGACGCTCCCGCGGGAGGAGATCGAGCAGGGTGTCACGCCGGGGACGGAGTATCCGGTCTTCGACACCGCGCTCGGCAAGGTCGGGATGATGGTCTGCTACGACGGCTTCTATCCGGAGCCCGCGCGGGAGCTCTCGGCCAACGGCGCGGAGATCATCGCCTGGCCGGTCTGGGGCTGTAACCCGCTCCTCGCCGCCGCCCGGGCCTGTGAGAACCACGTCTACGTCGTCAGCAGCACCTACACCGACCGCAAGAGTGACTGGATGGTCTCCGCCGTCTTCGACCACACCGGCCACCAGCTCGCGACTGCCGAGACCTTCGGGACCGTCGCCGTCGCGGAAGTCGACCTCAGCCGCCCGACGCGGTGGCCGAGCCTCGGCGAATTCCGCGCCATGATCCCCCGCCACCGGCCGCTGCCCGTCGCAACCGGAAAGTGAACCGTAAGCAGCAAAGCCTCTTATCTGTGTGCATCTGCGTTCATCTGTGGCCCTTTCTCTTCCTTCGATTCGACGATCGCGACACAAGAGCGACTCAAGGAGCCTCCTTCGTTAGCCGGAGCTGAAACCGAGATCCGGGTCCGGACTTGGGCCGGCAATCGAGTTGTCCCCCCATCGCCTCCGCCATCCGGCGGGCGATCGGCAGCCCCAGTCCGGTTCCCGCTGCTCCCGTACGGCGGGCCTCCTCGGTGCGGACGAACGGCCGGAAGATCTCCTGCCGCTCGTCGTCCCGGACGCCGATCCCCTGGTCCTCGACGTCGATCGTGACCGAGGCGTCCTCGCCGGCGGCGCGAACAGTGACCGGCGTCCCCGGCTCGCTGTACTTGAAGGCGTTGCCGATCAGGTTGTCGACGATCTGCCGCACGTAGTCCGGCACCGCCCGGCAACGAAGCCCGCCGGCCGGCGGAATGATCGTGAGGTCGGCCGAGCGGGGAGAGGACTGCCAGCGCGCTCCAGCGGCCGCGAGCTGTTCTCCCAGGTCGACCTCCTGAAGATCGGCTTCGGCATCGCCAGTCGGCCGCGCCAGGAACAGCATCGACTCAATGATCTTCGACAGGTCGGCCGCCTGATTCCGGACCGTCTCGAGCGTCTCCGCGTACTCTTCGGCCGACCGCGGGCGGCGGAGGGCGACATCCGCGTGTCCCCGGAGGACGGTCACCGGTGTGCGGAGCTGATGAGCCGCCTCCCCCGCGAACCGCCGCTGCCGCTCGTAGGCGTCATAGAGCTGATCGAGGACGCCGTTGAACGTCTCTGCCAGGTCCGCCAGCTCATCCCGTGACGGGCCGACCGGCAGCCGCAGGTCGGTCGCCAGGGCATTGGTCTTCATCGTTCTCGCCGCGGAGGCCATCAGGCCGACCGGCGCCAGGGCCTTCCGGGTGAACCAGCGCCCCGCCAGCGCGGCGCCGGTCCAGCAGAGGACCGGCGCGGTGACGAGCAGCATCGCCAGCCAGGCCAGCGAGCGATGCAGATCATCCGTTGCGCGGGCGACGGTCACGATCAGCTCCGAACGTTCGAGGGGATCACGCAGCTCGCGGGCCTTGGGATGCGGCGCGGCGAGTCGGTACTGCAGGAACCGCCAGCGGCCATCGGGCGAGAGCCGCTCGGTCCCACGCCAGTCCCGGGCGAACTTCAGGATCGACTCGCTGTCGGCGGGGACGACCGTCGTCGGCGCGGCGGGGACCAGATTCCGCGAGGCATCCATCCGATCGCCCGCTTCGTCGACGACGACCCACCGGACATCCTCGACGCCCGTCTCGACACCGAGCGTCACCGTATGGTCGGACGGCTCCCACTTCACGTCGTCGTCCTCGACCTCGACCGCGGCCACGAGCGTGTTGAGCGAGGCCCGAAGCTGCTCATCGAACTGTCGGTCCAGGTAGGACTTCGCGGTGAGAAACAGCAGGACCGAATAGGTGGCCAACAGGACCGCCAGCGCGCCGAGGAAGAACGCCGAGACCCGCGAGACGAGCGTCACGATTCCCCGCCCTCCGCCTCGTCGGTTGCGGCCGCATCCAGGAGATAGCCCCGGCCCCGGCGGGTCTGGATCAGCCGCGGGCCCCAGGCTTCGAGCTTGCGGCGGATCTCCTTGATGTGGACTTCGAGGGTGTTCGAGAGCCCGTCGTAGTTCTCGTCCCACACGCTCTCGTAGATCCGGGTCCGCGACACGATCTTCCCGGCGTTCCGCATCAGGTACACGAGAAGTGAGAATTCCTTCGCGGTCAGGTCGATCGGATGCCCCGCGCGGGTCACCTTCTGCGTCGCGAGGTCGATCCGGATGTCCTGGAAGGTCAGCGCCGCCTCTTCCATCTTGGCGGGCCGGCGGAGCAGGGCCCGGACGCGGGCGAGGAGTTCTTCAAACGAGAAGGGCTTGCAGAGGTAGTCGTCCGCGCCGGCGTCGAGGCCGGTGACGCGGTCATGGATGCTGTCGCGGGCGGTCAGGAACAGAACGGGGGTGGCGCGGTCCTCTTCGCGGAATCGCCGCAGAACCTGGATGCCGTCTTCGCCGGGGAGCCACCAGTCGAGGAGGATGAGGTCCCACGGGCGGGACCGCAGCATCGCCGAGGCGGTCCGGCCGTCGGCGACGTGATCGACCGTGTAGCCCTCTTCCCGAAGGCCGCGGAGCAGGAAGTCGGCGATCCGCTGTTCATCCTCGACGACAAGCAGGTGGTGGCTCACTCAGGTCTCCTGTGACTCATGTCTCATTCTTCGAGGCGAAGCGGCGGGGCACAAGCGGTTGGCCGGTTCGTCTTCGGTCGATGGGGGACGACAGCCGGGCTCACGCGAACGTCCGGATGGCGAGGTCGGGCGTCCCGACCGTGCTGACGCACCACCGGACGATGACGACGACGAACGGGGCGAGCAGGATGGCGACGGCCGGCAGCCACAGGGCTCGTTCTTTCATGATGAGGCTCTTCAGGGCGGTCCGCGTTTCCAGGTCGCCAGTCAGTATCGAGGGGGGGCCTGAGACCTGACTGAAGCGAACCTGAAATCGGCTTTATCTTCGGCACGATGCCCGAAGCGTGTCCCCGCCGGCACGACTCCCATAGCTCAAACCCAATGTGCTACGGCCACTTGGGGTCAAGGGCCCAAAAAACAACACAGACCCCCTTGCCGCCGGAGGCGCTTCGATGAGGAACCGTGGTAAGCAACGGACGTCCCCTTTGTGAAACCCGCGGGTTGATGAGGGGGGCACCCGGCACGGTGTCCGCGCTTGGACACGTACTCCTTCAGACATCTCTCGACGGCCAGGCCTCCGGCGGGCAAAGGGCCAGAAAAACAACACAGGCCCCTCTGCACTCCCCACCAGGGGATCCCTGGACCCGGTGAAACAGCAACAACGGGTCGTGTACGAGACGCTCCGAACCCTTTCGATCGCACGTTTGTGAAGACTATGCTCCCCACGGCTTCAATCTCGTGAAATTCATCGAGAGGAAACGCAATGCGTTTGGTCGTGTTGGCAGCGGCACTCGCCGGACTCCTGGCCCCGGCTTCGAGTCCCGCTCAGGCCCCCACAGGAGACCTCCTCCCCGGAACGCAGAAACTCGAACTCGTCGAACCGCTCGACGTCGTCATGGTCCGCGGCATCGGCGTCTATGCCGAACGCGAGATCGCCGCCGCCCGCACCCGCCGCCCCACCCTCTGGAAACGGGACTACAGCTCCCAGGCCGCCTACGAACAGAGCGTGAATCCCAACCGGCTCAGGTTCCGGGAGATCATCGGCGCCGTCGACGAACGGGTCGCCGGCGAACTCCAGATCTCCTTCAACCCTGCCCTCGGTACAAACAAGACCGACCCCATTGCCCTCCGCCGCGAAGTCCTCGAAGGAGTCGCGCTCGAAGGACTCGTCAGCGGGCAGGGACCCTCCCACGTGATCCTGGTCCCCGATGCCGACTGGGTTCCCGAGCAGATGTACAGCGTCGCCCCGGGCATCCCGCAGGGGCTGCAGCTCGCCCACCGCTTCCCCGGCGAGACCCACACGGTCTTCACGATGTCGGTCGTCGACCGCAAGGACACCTGGTCCGGGAACCCGGACATCCGCTACACGAACGAACCGCACCGCGAATACCTGTACCGCTCCGCCTTCGAGATGGGCCGGCACATCATCGGCTACGAGGTCCAGAAGATCCGCGGCCTCGTCGACGACCTCGACGCCGAGCGGCGGATGTCCAAGGAGCCCCTGCCCATCACGGTCTGGGGGATCGGCGAGGGAGGACTCCTGGCCCTCTATGCCGCCGCCCTCGATCCGCGGATCGACACCTGCGTCGTCTCCGGCTACTTCCAGGAGCGGGACGCGGTCTGGAAAGAGCCGATCTACCGCAACGTCTGGCGGCTCCTGACGGAGTTCTCCGATGCCGACGTCGCCAGCCTGATCGCCCCCCGGCGGCTGATCATCGAAGCGTGCGCCGTCCCGCAGGTCGCCGGTCCCCCGGCCCCGCACGACGGCCGCGGGAAACAGGCGGCCCCCGGCGTCATCGTCAACGCACCGCTCGCCAGCGTCGAGCGGGAATTCGCCCGGGCCAGGGAGCACTACGACAAGCTCGGCGTTCCGGACAATATCGTCCTCGTCCGAACGGCCGACGGGGCCGAAGCCCCCGGTTCGCCCGAGCTCCGCGAACTGCTGGGAGCGACCGCCGACGTGCCACAGAAGGGGGCTGTCGATCCGGCCGGCGAAGAGCAGCGGATCCGGCCGCTGATCGAAGCCCGTCAGAAGCGGCAGATCGCGGAGATCGACCGCTTCACCCAGCGGCTCCTCAATCACAGCGACAAGGAGCGGGCCAAGCTGTGGGACAAGGTCGACCGCTCCTCACCCGAGGCATGGGCCAGGACCGTTGAGCCGTACCGGACGCTCGTCTATGAGGAAGTCATCGGCCGGATCCCGGACGCGCCTCTCGCGGCGAACCCGCGGAGCCGGAAGGTGATCGACGAGCCGACGCACGTCGGCTACGAGGTGGTCCTGGACCTCTTCCCGGACGTGATCGCCGGCGGCATTCTCCTCCTGCCGAAGGATCTCAAGGAAGGGGAGAAGCGGCCCGTCGTCGTCTGCCAGCACGGCCTCGAAGGGGTGCCGATGGACACGATCGCGACCGACCCCAAACATCCCGGCTACGGACCGTACAAGGGGTTCGCCACGCAGCTCGTGCGGCGCGGATTTGTCGTCTATGCCCCGCAGAATCCCTATCGCGGTCATGACGATTTCCGCGTCCTGCAGCGGAAGTCGAACGTCCTCGGCCGGAGCCTGTTCAGCTACATCATCCCGCAGCACCAGCAGACCCTGACCTGGCTGGCGACGCTGCCCTATGTCGACAAGGACCGGATCGGCTTCTACGGCCTCTCCTACGGCGGGAAGACGGCGGTCCGCGTTCCGCCGATGCTGCCGCCGTCCAAGGACCGGGTCGGCTACGCCCTCTCGATCTGCTCGGCGGACTTCAACGAATGGGTCCGGAAGAACACGTCGACGGACGACCGGTACAGCTATGTCTTCACGCCGGAGTACGAGATCTTCGAGTGGAACATGGGGCACCTCGCCAACTACGCCGAGCTGTCGAACCTCATGATCCCACGGCCGTTCATGGTCGAGCGGGGCCACAACGACGGCGTCGCCCCGGACGAATGGGTTGCCTGGGAGTTTTCGAAAGTCTTCCGGACGTACGACCAGATGGGGCTCGGCGACCGGGCGGAGATCGAAGTCTTCAACGGCCCCCACACGATCAACGGAAAGGGAACGTTCGAGTTCCTCGCCCGCCATCTGAAGTGGAAGCCCTGACCCACGTCTCCCTCGGGCGGGTCGCCATCGCGGGCCGGAAAAGAAAAACAGACCGGTCCCGGCGGGAACGGTCTGCGGGTGAATATCGATCGTGGGAGGGGGCGGTTCCGCCGGTCCTCCCGTCTGTTTACAGCGATGTCCGGAGCGTCGAGCAGTCGAGAAGCCGCCACTCCATCTGCTCTTCTTCTTCCTCCTCGGACGCGACCGGGATCGCGACATTGCGATCGTCGAGTTCGTAAATGTCGTCTTCGACAAAGCGGAAGAACTGCTTGAACCACAGCATCTTCATGACCCGTTCCTGCGGGCCGACGAGCCGGATTCCGACCCCCGCTTCGTACCAGTCGTAGAGCATCCCGAAGAAGCCGCTCGGGACGTACTTGACGGTCCGCATGTCGATCCCGATGGCCGGGTGTTTCTCCCGTTTGATCAGGACAACCAGCGAGTCCCGGAGCAGAGACAGGTCGGCCCCGTCCCAGATCTCCATGTCCCCGATGTCGATGATCTGCCATTCGCCCGCAGTCGAGACCCGCAGCCCATGGGTGTGTTTACGTTCGGCCATCTCGTCAACAACTCCGCGTTTACGTCGATTCCGCCAGTGAACGATTCAAAAAGGCAAACCCCGCGCCGCGTTGCATTACGGCAACAGGCGCGGCGTCATATCCTCTGACCGCTTAGAAACTTCCGGCAGAAAGCCTCGATGCCTCGCGCACCCCGATGTTGCCGAATGGCGACGCCGGTGAGGCGATCACGAAACAGGTCTGTCGAAGACTAGGTCAGGCGTCCGGCGGGGACTTGAGGAAATGTCGAAAGGTCCGGTTGCGGAGTCGGGGCGGACTCTGACCTCTCTGAGAAATCCGACTGGCGCTATTGGCCGGTCCGAAGGAGGACGCACGACTCGCAGGGGTTAACGACTGCGCCAACTGCACGGGATGCGATTGCGATTCTCTTTACGGAGTCGTAAGTCCTTCGGTTCCCTGCAATTTCCCGGGAGTTTCCGCGCCGATCAGAACAGAGGCTTTTCGTAATGCGAGTGAACCGCCTCTCCCCGCGTGGTGCTCCAACGAATCCCTCCGGATCGCCTATGTCCTCATCGTCCTGTCCGGCATCGACGACACCGACCACCTCGCGGGTGTGGATCGGCTTGGCGTGCGCGGCGGCCCTCGTGGCCGGAGGCGGACTCACGTGGTGGATGGAAGGGCGGGGGGACCGGCAGTTCGCCGGCTACCTGGAAGTCCGCAGCACCCAGATCTGCGCTACCCGCTCGGGACTCGTGACGCGACGGCTCGCTGCTGAGGGGATGGAAGTCACTCTCCGCAAGCCGATCGTCGAACTCTCCGACCCGATCCTCGAAGAGAAGATCGAAGACCAGACCGAGATCGTCGCCAGCCTGGAAGAGACCCTCAAGCAGGCGGTCGCCCAGGCTGAGGTCGAGTTCGACTGGCGGGAGAAGGAACTCCACGCCCAGATCTGCGACGCCCGGCTCAAGTCGGCGGACTTCCTCAAGGAGAAGTTCAACCACGAGCTCCGCAAGAACATGCTGGCGGACGTCCTCGCGACGAACGAGACGGCCCTCTGGGACGACAACGATCCGTTCTACCGGTCGATCATCCTCGAGCCCCGCATGCCCGAGATGGAGCGGATCAACACCGCCCTCCGGCTGGAGACCGCCTCGAACGCCGCCGACGTCTCGGCCGCCCAGGTCGAGATCTGCGACCGCCAGATCCAGCAGCTCCAGAAAGTGACGAACGACCTCCCTGCGCGGATCCGCCGCAAGGTCGGCGTCGACGCCTCGGAAGCGAACCTGGCCCGCGCCAAGGAGACGCTCACCCGCCTCACCGCCCGCCGCGAGCAGCTCACGATCGTCTCCCCGGCAATCGGCCGCGTCGGCGTCTATCGCGTCAGCGAAGGGGACCGGGTCGAGCCCGGGATGCCGATCGTCGAGCTCCTCGACAGCGCGAAGCGGTTCCTCAAGGTGGAAGTCCCTTCGACTTCGATCGCCGACTTCACGATCCAGCGGAACGTCCGCCTGACGTTCCCGGGCAACGTCGCCTGCGAGGGCCGGATCTACAGCATCGCTCCCCAGGCCTCGCCTCGGGCGGACGGCTCGATGAGCGATCCGGTGATCATCGCCTACGTCGAACCCGCCGGCCTCCCCTGGCCCGAGCTGCCGGTCGGAGCTCGCGTCGGCGTCCAGCTGTCCCGGTAGGTCCTCTGGCGGGCATCTCTTCTCTGCGGCCTCCGCGTCTCCGCACGAGTTTTCCCTCTTCTCGATCAGAAGAGGGGAGCCACAGATGAACGCCGATAAACACAGATCGGAAAGGGCCGTTCTGGCTCTCGTTCTGTTGTGATTCTGTTCAGGTGTCCCGGGCCTCTTCGGCTTGTTCGGGGTGTCGCGGTCTCTCCATCACGGGCTATCATGGTCCTGGAGATTTCCAGTTCTGCCCCGTGGCGCAAGGCGATGACGAATCTGGCCCACAAGCGAATGTCAGCCGCCGAGTATCTCGCCTTCGAGCGGGCTTCGGAGACGAAGCACCAGTTCTTCGACGGCGAAGTCTTCGCGATGGCGGGGGGAAGTTATGTGCACGCCCTGGTCTCCAACAACGTCGCCGCTGAGATCCGCTCTTGCTTGAAGGGGACGCCTTGCCAAGCCGTCGGGAGTGACCTTCGAGTGGCGACTCCCGGAGGCCTCTATACCTATCCCGATGTCACCGTGCACTGCGGTCCGCCGACGTTCGTTGATGAGCAGTCCGATACGCTGACAAACCCGCGGCTGCTCGTCGAAGTCCTCTCGCCGTCGACGGAGCGTTACGACCGCGGGCGAAAGTTTGAGCAGTATCGAGGGATTCGTTCGCTGACCGACTACCTGATCGTGTCGCAGGGACACGCGTCCGTCGACCACTTCTTCCGTCGCGAAGCTGACGGCGCCTGGCTCCTCATGGGTTATTCCGGAATGGAGGCCCAAGTGTCAGTCGACAACCTGGGGATCGTGCTCCCTCTGTCCGAGATCTACGCCGGAGTGGACTTCTCCGCCGCCGAGCCCGATCCGCTCCCACCGCTCCGGCCCGGCGCGACCTTCTGATCGATGCGAGTTCCTGCCACGGGCTCGCGCGGGCTTCCTAAGGACGAGAGACGTCTACATCTCATCGCAAATGTGGCCGCATCTCACGACGCCGGCATCTGCCACGCCTTGATCGCTTCGATCGGCCAGATCAGCATCAGGATGTTCAGGATCAATCCATCGCGGATCCAGAGAGCCAGGACGATCTCGGTCACCGCGAAGAGCGCGATTGACCACCGCCAGCCGATCCGCTGCGCGATCCAGAAACCGGCGAGGCAGGAGAGCAGGTCGCCGATCGAATTCAGGACTGTGTCCCCCAGGTAGCCTTGCGCCGCGGTCTCCTGCCGATATCGCTCGATGATGAACGGGGAGTTCTCCCACACTTCCCAGAGCGCTTCCAGCACCGCGGTGGCCAGGGACTGGCGCCAGACCGACCACCGCGCGGCGACGAGCCGGAGGATCCACCAGAACCCGACTCCGTGCAGGAGGTGCGTGAAGGCGTAAGGATCCACAAAGTGCTGCGAGTTGTGGGCGCCCCACACGTCGCTCGACCACAGGTTCCACCGTGCGCAGGCGCACCACCACAACCGGTCCTCCAGCCGCAGCGCCGCCACCATCGCGATGGCCACGGCGGCGTGGAGCCACAGGGACCAGGATCCGCGAACGGTCGACTGTCCTTCGCTGCTGGCAGGCAAGGCTCGCTCCTGGATTGGCCGGGGATGGCATCCGCAGCCAGTGAGTGTACTCCAGAACGGCCGGGAGTCCGGAGACCGTCGCTTCGCCGCCGCAAAGGTGCCTCCTCTCCGTCCGTGCTCTACAATCGGGCTCGCCTCGCGGGAAACAGCTTGTTGGAGTCTGTGGAATGCTGCTGCGCTGGTGTCTCGTCTTCTCCCTCTGCGCCTTCGCTTCGGGACGCCAGTCCCTCCGGGCGGCCGAACCGGTGAAAGGGCCGATCGAACCGGAAGCCTCGCTCCAGTACCTGGAAGTCGACCCCGGCCTGACGGTCGAACTCGTCGCCGCGGAGCCCGATGTCGTCGACCCGGTGGCCGCCGCCTTCGATGAACATGGCCAGCTCTGGGTCGTCGAAATGACCGACTACCCGAACGGCCCGCCCGAAGGGGGACCGCCTCTCTCGCGGATCCGCGTCCTGTCACCGCTCAAAGACCAGCCGGGTCGGTTCGGCAACGCCCGGACCTTTGCGGACAAGCTTCTGTTCGCCAATGGCCTCCTGCACTGGCAGGGGGGGGTGATCGTCACGATGGATGCCGGCATCCACTACCTCAAGGACGAAGACGGCGACGGCATTGCGGACCGGAAGGAGGCCTGGTTCACCGGCTTCGTGAAAGGGAACCCGCAGCTCCGCTGCAACCACCCGACACTGGGGCTCGACGGCAGGATTTACGTCGCCAACGGCCTGCGAGGGGGCTCGATCGCGGCCAACAAGGAGAAGTGGGGCAAGGAGTCCGCACCGATCTCGATCAGCGGTATGGATTTCTGCTTCGATCCCTACACCGGTGAAGGGGAAGCGGTTTCGGGGCTCGGCCAGTTCGGTCTCGCCTTCGACGACTACGGCAACCGCTTCGTCTGCAGCAACCGGAACCCCTGCCGGCACATCGTCCTGGAAGACCGGGACATCAAGCGGAATCCCAATCTCGTCGTGACGTCGGTCATGGAAGAGGTCTCCGCTCCCGCCGAGAAGTCTCACATCTACGCCATCAGCCGGCCCTGGACCACTTCGACGCAGCACGCCGGCCAGTTCACCGCGGCCTGCGGCCTGTCGATCTTCCGCGGCGACGCTCTCCCGGCCGCCTACTACGGCAACTCGTTCACCTGCGAGCCGACCGCCAACGTTGTCCACCGCGACATCCTCGAGCCCTGCGGAGCGACGTTCCGGGCGATCGAGTCGACCGAACAGCGGGAGTTCCTGGCCTCGCGGGACGAATGGTTCCGCCCCGTCTACACGTTCTCGGGGCCGGACGGCGCCCTGTATGTGTGCGACATGTACCGGGCGGTCATCGAGCATCCGGAGTACATGCCCGAGGAACTCAAGACCCGGCCTGACCTGACGCTGGGGAACGACCGCGGCCGGATCTACCGCGTCGTCGACACACGGGTCGTGAAGGCCCGCAAGCCGGGCAGCCGCGAGCCGGTCCTCAATCATCCCAGCGCCTGGCAGCGGGAGACCGCGCATCGGCAGATCGTGGAGAAGAGCCAGTCGATCGACCCCGCCTCGCTGCGGCTGATCGCCCTCGTCGACGATGTCATCCCCGCACGGCTCCCCGCCCTCGCGCTCCTGGCCGCTTCGGGATCGCTGCAGAAGAGCGACCTGCGTTCGGTGTTCCGGCTGAACAAGCCCGCAGTCCAGGCCTACGCGGCCAGGATTGCCGCGAAGTCTTTTGCCGATGACCCGGAGATCCACTCTCTGCTGATCGCGACCCCTCCGGCCGACTTGGACGGCGCCACGCGGATGAGCGTCGCGCTCGCTCTCGGGGCCTACCCGATCGATGACGCCTCCCTCGACTGGATGGCCGCGGCGCTGGCCGCCGTTCCGGACGACGCCTGGCTGACGACCGCCATTGCCACCTCGGTCCCGAAGGACGGTGCGAAGCTGGCCCTTCGCTACTGGAAGCACGCCTCCGAAAGCGGCGCAGACGTATCAGCTGACGAGAAACGGCAGATCCGCGAGCTCTTCTCGCTGGCGGCGACGCAGGCGGATCGGGAAGCGCTCAAGGCGCTCGTACAGCAGGTCGCCTCGTCCGCCGCGCGCCAGGACAAATCTGAGCGGCCTCCGGTCGCGCTCGAGGGAGTCGCCCGCGGTCTCAAGACTCGCGGCGAACGGATCGCGCCGCTTCTCGGCGAACTGTCGCCTGAGAGCGCGAAGGTCATTCGGAGCCTGTTCGAGGCGGCGGGCACGGTCGCTCAGTCTGACGCAGCGCCGCTGGCCCGCCGGATCGACGCGCTGAAGCTCGTGGGCTTCGCCCCGCCGGAGATGATCGCCCCGGCCGTCAGTCCGCTGCTCGTCGCGTCCGAGAACAGTCTCGTCGCTGCGGCGATTGAAGCCCTCGGGGCGAGTGACGACGCCAAGGTGCCTGAACTGCTCCTGACCGACTATGGCCGTCGCTCGCCTGCACTGCGGTCCGTGATTCTCGGCCAGCTCCTGACGTCCGAGCCGCGGGTCACCGCGCTCGTCACGGCGATGGAAGCGGGAACCGTCTCGCTTCGTGAACTCGACAGCGGCCGGCTCACGGTCCTGCAGCGGCAGAAGGCTCCGGCGCTCAAGGAGCGGATTGCGAAGCTGGTTCAAGCGGCCGCGCCGGCGGACCGATCGCAGGTGCTGGCGGAGTATCAACCGGTCCTCAAGATGAAGGGGGACCCGCTTGTGGGGCGGGAGGTGTTTGCCAAGAACTGTGTTACCTGCCACAAGATCGGTGATCTGGGCGTCAACGTGGCTCCGGACATTGCCGATTCCCGGGTGAAGACGCCGGTGCAGTTGTTGACCGACATCCTCGATCCCAACAAGGCGATCGACAACAACTACTTCAGTTACACGGTCATTGACCAGTCGGGGCAGATCTATACGGGGATCCTCTCGGCCGAGACGGCGTCGTCGGTGACTCTGAAGCAGCCGGAGAACAAGACGGTTTCGATTCTTCGTTCTGACATCGACGAGATCCGTTCGAACGGTGTGTCGTTGATGCCGGTGGGGTTGGAGAAGTCGATTCCGCCGGAGCGGATGGCCGATTTGATTTCGTTCATCAAGAACTGGCGTTATCTGGACGGTCAGGTCCCGAAAGACGTCATCCGATGACGAGCGGCGCGCCGTCAACCGGGTCCAGGGGGTACCCCTGGTGGGGGATGCAAGGGGGTCACACCCCCTTGCCCGCCGGAGGCCTGGCCGTCGAGAGATGTCTGAAGGAGAGCGTGTCCAAACGCGGACAGCGTGCCGGATGTCCCCTCACCAGCCAGCGGGGATTGCAAAGCGAGCTGTGTGGTTGGTGTAAGTCCTCAGCACTGGCACCACAAAGCGGACATCCGTTGTGTCCCACGGTTCCGCGACGAAAATGCCTCCGGCGGCAAGGGGGCGTGGCCCCCTTGACCCCAGGCTGCCGTGGCACGTTGGGTTTGAAGTGACATAGCCGTGCCGGCAAGGACGCGGTTCGAGCCAGGTCCGGAGCGGATGCTCCGGTGGCTTCCTGATAGAGTGAGGTCTGGAATCGAGGCCACAGGAAAAGTCCCATGAAACCAGACCGCGCCGGTCGCATCGCATCCTCAGGCCTGCCGCGCGGAGCCCGCTCGCTCCTCAGCGCAATCCTCCTCCTCGGCCTCCTCGCCCCCGCACGGGCAGACGACCCGTCACCTCTCAAACTCTTCGAGAAAGAACTCGTCGACGTCATCGCCCGGACCGAACGCTCAGTCGTCAGCATCGCCCGCGTCTCCACCAAAGCGGACGCCGGCGGAGAACGGAACTCCGACCAGCTCGACCCCTTCGGACCACGCCGCGACAACGATCCCACCAGCCCCGCCTACATCCCGGCCGACTTCGGCTCCGGCGTCATCCTGGCGCGGGAAAAGGACAAATCAGCCCGCTTCGTCCTCACCAATCGCCACGTCGTCGTCGGAACCCGCCGCGGCGAAGCCAAGGTCGACGAACGCACGCGGTTCTTCGTCCGGCTCGCGTCGCAGCGAGTCCTGGAAGCCCGCGTCATCGCCGCCGATCCCCGCAGCGACCTCGCCATGCTCCGCCTCGACTTCGACGGGACCGAGGTCAAACCCGACGAAGCCCCCCCGCTCGCGCTCGCGGAGCAGGAGGCCAAGAAGGGCCAGATGGTCATCGCGCTCGGCAACCCCTACGCCATCGCCCGCGACGGCAGCGCGAGCGCCAGCCTCGGGATCATCAGCAACATCTCCCGCCGTCCCGCGCCACGAACCACGGAAGCGTTCAACAAGGACGAGAACGCCACGATCCACGAGTACGGCACCCTCCTCCACGTCGACACCCGGCTCAGCCTGGGGACAAGCGGAGGAGCCCTCGTCGATCTCGACGGCAAACTGATCGGACTCACGACGTCGCTGGCGGCCCTCGAGGGCTACGAGAAGTCGGTCGGCTTCGCGATCCCGATGGACGCCGGGATGCGGCGGATCATCGAGTCGCTCCTCGACGGCTACGAGGTGGAATACGGCTTCCTGGGAGTCGCGCCGCACGACGCCCGCTTCGTCGACCTGGCGAACGTCCGCGGCCAGGCCCCCCAGCCCTCCGCCGCCATGGTCCGCTGGATCGCCCGGAACTCCCCCGCCCAGGCGGCCAACATCCACCCCGGCGACTGCATCCTGCGGGTCAACGACCGCCCGGTCTTCAGCAGCGCGGACCTGATGCGGGAAGTCGGCCTACTGGGCCCGGACACGATCGCCACGCTCACCCTGCTGCGGCCGGTGACCGAGGAAGTCTCGACCGTGCGGCTCCGGCTGGGAAAGTGGCCCGTCTACGACGACTCACAGATCATCGCCACGGCGCGGCGGTATCCCCCCTGGCGCGGCCTGAGCGTCGACTACCCCACGGGCCGCCGCCGCTTCATGCCGGGGGACCAGCCGGGAGCGTGGTTCACGCAGTCGGTGGCGGCGGTCGTGATCTCGGAGGTCGAACCGCAGGGGGAAGCGGCCCGGGCGGGACTCCAGGCGGGGCAGTTCATCACCCACGTCGACGGCGAGGCGGTAACCACCCCGGCCGAGTTCCACCGGCGGATCGGCAGCGGCACCTCTCCCGTCACTCTCGCGCTGAGCAACGGCCGCCGCATCGAGCTGGCCGCGAAGGCGCCGTAGCTCCGGATATCCGTGTTCCGGTCGGCTTCGGGTGCATTCGACGATGGGTGGTCGCCCAATACGGGCCGAATCGGGTCCAGGGGCACCCTGGTGGGGGATGCAAGGGGGCAACGCCCTCTTGCCCGCCGGAGGCTGTCTCGTCGGACACCATCGAAAGGAGCACGTGTCCAAGCGCGGACACCGTGCCGTATGCCCCCTCACCAACCCGCGGGGATTGCAAAGCCAGCGGTGTATTTTTAGGGAGTTCTCAACGCCGGTATCACACAGGGGACATCCGTCGTGTACCACGGTTCCTCATAGAAGCGCCTCCGGCGGCAAGGGGGCGTGGCCCCCTTGACCCCAGGCTGCCGTGGCACATTGGGTTTGACGTGGCATAGCCGCACCGGCAAGGACGCCGTTTGAGCGAGCGGAACAAGGCGTCTCGTTCTTCGTTGACCGACCGCCATCCACCGAATGCACCTGTCAGCTTCGAGCATCAGGACGCGGTACCCGTCGGTTGGCCCGCCGAGTACGATGGAGCCGTGATCGAAGCTGGCACTCAGACGAGGACGTTGTGATGGATCAACAGGAACTGCGGCAGACGCTGGACCGGCTCCGTGCCGAACTCGCGGCGCAGCCGGACCTGGACGAAGCCTCGCTCTCCGCGCTGCGGGCGTTCGTGACGGACCTGGAGCAGATCTCGCTGCAGCACGAGAAGAAGATCGAGGCCACCGAGCCTCGCGAGCCCTCCTCGCTCGGCGACCAGCTCCGCGACGCGATCTCGGAATTCGAAGCCCGCCACCCCACGCTGACCGGGGCCCTCTCGGGCTTCATCGACCGCCTCGTCGACATGGGGATCTGACGCCGGAGCCGCGCCGTCTCCGGCGCGGCGGCTCATCCCTCACTTGCCGCTGCCGACGAGCCTGGCGATGTCGGCAAAGTCCCCCTTCAGCGACCGATAGAGCCGGCCATAGAGCGGATAAGCGGCGTTGTAGGCCGCGACGGCGGTCGAGTTCGCATCGACGCTGTCGACGACCTTGATCGTCGCATCGCACGCTTCTTCGACCGACTTGTAGGCCCCGGTTCCGGTCGCGGCCAGCAGGGCGACGCCGAAGGCCGGGCCTTCGCTGGCGTTGATCGTGCAGACCTTCTGGCCGTAGATGTCGGCCTGAAGCTGCCGCCAGAACTTGCCCCGCGCTCCGCCGCCGGAGAGGCGGATCTCGTTCACCGGAATCTGCATCCCCTTGATGATCTCCAGGCAGTCCCGCATGGCGTAAGTCGCCCCCTCCATGACGGAGCGGACCAGATGTCCGCGGCCGTGCCGGAGGCTGAGACCGATCCACGCCCCGCGGGCGTGCGGATCGGCATGCGGCGTCCGCTCGCCGCTGAGGTACGGCAGGAAGTAGAGCCCCTCGCTCCCAGCCGGAGCCTGCCCCGCCTGGGCCGAGAGAACCTCGTAAGCGTCCTGCCCGATCGACTTGGCGACGGACGACTCCATCTGGCCCAGCTGGTTGCGGTACCACTGCAGGCTGCCGCCGGCCGAGAGAACCACTCCCATGACATGCCACTTGCCGCGAACCGCGTGGCAGAACGTATGCACTCGGCCGGCCGGGTCGACCTGAACCTCGTCGCTGTGGGCAAAGACGACGCCGCTCGTCCCCATCGTGGCCGAGATCGCCCCGCGGCGTACGATCCCGTTCCCGACCGCGCCCGCCGCCTGATCCCCGCCGCCGCCAACAACCGGAACTCCTTCGGGAAGTCCGAGCTGCGCGGCGACATCCTTCGTCAGCTTGCCGCTGACCTCTTCCGACTCATAGACCTTCGGCAGCAGCGCCGCGTCGAGCGACAGCTTCTCGAGGAGCGCCGTCGACCAGTTGCGCTTCCGCACATCGAGGAGCAGCGTCCCCGAGGCATCGCTGACTTCCGTGGCGAACTCGCCGGTGAGCCGGAACCGGACGTAGTCTTTGGGAAGGAGAACCTGCGTCAGCCGCTCGAAGTTCCGGGGCTCGTGATTGCGGAGCCACAGGATCTTCGGCGCGGTGAACCCGGTCAGGGCGGGGTTGGCGACCATCCCGATGAGCGCCTCGCGGCCCCCGGCGCGGGACTCAATCTCCGCGCACTCGGCGGTCGTCCGCTGGTCGTTCCAGAGGAGGGCGGGGCGGATGACCTTCTTGTCCCGGTCGAGGAACACACTGCCGTGCATCTGTCCGCTGAGGCCGATCCCCTTCACGTCGGCCGGCGCGATCTTCCCCGCGGCCAGGACCTCGCGGATGCTCTGGACGGTCGCCTGCCACCAGTGTTCGGGGTTCTGTTCCGACCAGCCGGGCTGGGGGGTGTCGAGCGGGTATTCGACGGTCGTCGAGGCGAGGATCGTTCCGTCCTGCCGGATGGCGAGGGTCTTGGTGCCGGAGGTCCCGATATCGATGCCGAGGTAGACGCTCATGAGGCGGAGATTTCCAGACGCGGGCGCAAAGAGGAAAAGAGCGCCGGGAATATAGTGGTGCGGCTCTCCGAGCCGCAAAGGCGAGACTCCCTCGTCGGGTCTACTCGTCCACCGAGCGAAGGATCGCGAGATCGGTCCTGCGCAAGAGAACGTCCGTCGCGTCGCCGCGGACACGAGCCCGGCGAAGGTCCAGCGTCCGGATGCTCGGCAGAGCGATGAACGGTTCCAGTTCGCTCGCGTCGATGTCACCGCTGATCTCGACGGCCTCGACCGGAGCCCCCTCGACCATCTCCTGAAACGACTTTCGCCACTCACCAATCTCCTGTCTCCAGACCGACTCGTCCGCTTTGAGATTGCCGAGGTCGACGATCAGCCGTGTCCGGTCTGGCGACAATGAGAACTGAGCCAAAGACCGCTGGTGCCCGCGGACCTGATAGAAATAGGTCCAACCAGGTGACGCGGGAATGTGGTACGGAACCTCACGTTGTGCGGTCAGGTCGAGCGCAGGCTCAGGAACTCCTGCCCCTGCCAGTTTACGATGGCGCTCTGCGTCGGCCGTGTTGGCCAGGAAATCGACCGAGCCATCCGCGAACAGAACATGGGTTCCGTCTCGCCGCTCCGGGGCGTTGTGGCCAAATCCTCTCGATGAGGTTCGAAAGGGAAGGGTCGCGTCCCGCCAGTTGATCGGATCGCCGAAGGCAGGCAAGTCTCCGTAGGCGTCGCTCACCATCAAGGTCTGACCCGGATGAGGAATGTCCTTCAGCCGTGATGAGCTGTTGCGATGGAACAGTCGCTGGTTGGGAGCGTAATGGACCGCCGGGAATCCCGCGGCAGTTCGGGACGGCCGCAGGCTGGGATCGTCCAGATCAGAGTGGCCGGTGCGAAACCGGTCGCGATTGACGGGGTCGTCCCAGGGATGGTTCTTGTCAATGAGATTGTAAAACGGGCTGGCGGCCATGTAGGGCTGGATGAAAAGAGTCCAGCTGTGGTGGGGCGTTCCATCCGCCGCGAATGTTCCGCCCGGCGGGAAGCAGTTGAATGCCTCGTGGTAGTTATGGAAGGCGACTCCGACCTGCTTCAGGTTATTCCTGGACTGACTGCGACGGGCCGACGCGCGCGACTCCTCGATGGCCGGAAGCAAATAGGCTGCCAGCAGCACCAGAACGAGGACTGCGACGCCGACCTCAAGGAGGGACAAGCGCCAACCGGAGCCGGTTTCAGACATCGATGCAGCCGTGAGGAGGACGAGACAACCCTTCGGGTCATCTACGCCGATCCTGTCCACAGCGTGAGCGGATTCCGGGCCGCATTCGGCAACATCCGAGGTTCAGCAGTGATCGTCCCCTGTTCGTGCCCGGAAACTATGGCTTGCCCGCTTTCACGAACTCCTCTTCGGACAGCACTCCGTCGCCGTTCGTGTCGAACCTGGGAAACCGGGCCGGGGCCTGGTCCGGGTCGGGCTGGTTGGCGAGGAACTCCTCCCGCGTCAGCTTGCCGTCGCCGTTCTTGTCCCGGCCGCGGAACATCGCGGCACGGTCCTGCTTGGGCTTGGCGGGGGTGGCCCCTGCGCCCATTGGCAGGACCTTGAGCCCCGCCGGGTGCGGCATCGCGAGCTGGTCGGCGATGAGCTTCGAGTGCCGGGCCACGACGTCCGCCTGTTCGGGCTTGTCGGCGATGTTCACCGTCTCGTCCGGATCGGACTCCATGTCGTACAGCTCGCGGGCCACGATCGCGCCCCCCTCCCGCTTCTGCCACTCGACGTACCGCCAGCGGTCGGTCCGGACCGCCTGACCGAGCATCGGGCCGTGGTCTTTGTCCGAACGGGGATAGACCTGGAACGCGACCTCGTGGGCCGGGGTCGTGGTCGTACCGCCCAGGAGCGGAACGAGGCTATCTCCCTGAAGATGCGCGGGCTTCTCGAGCCCGGTCAGATCGCACAGGGTCGGATAGACGTCGACGAACTCGGCGATCGCCTTGGTGCTGGAGCGGACCCCCTCCTTGTGCTGGGGGGCGACGACGATCAGCGGAGCCCGCGTTGCCTGCTCATAGTTCGTGTGTTTGCACCAGATCCCGTGATCGCCGAGGTGCCAGCCGTGGTCCCCCCAGAAGACGATGATCGTGTTCTTTGCGAGACCCGTCTCGTCGAGGGCATCCAGCACCTTGCCGAGCTGGGCATCCATGTAGCTCGCGGCGGCGTAGTAGCCGTGGATCAGCCGCCGCGTCGTCGCTTCGTCGATCGGGCCGGTCTTCGGCATGTTGGCGTAGTTCCGCAGCTCGCCGCCGGATTGCGGAGCGAACGCCGGCGCTCCCTCTGGAGGCGTCAGCCGCGTCGGCTGCGACAGCTTCGCCGGATCGTGCAGGTCCCAGTACTTCTGCGGAGCGCAGAACGGGAGATGCGGCTTGAGGAAGCCGACCGCGATGAAGAACGGCTGATCGGGGGTCTTGGCCGCCACCTTCAGACGCGTGACCGCTTCGTTCGCCAGCTTGCCGTCGCCGTACGCGTCGTCGGGAACGTCGGCGGCCTCGACTGCTGCGCCGCGGGGGAGCTGTTCGGGACGGAGGTTCTTGTTTTCGAACAGGGCTTCTTCGCGGGTCACTTCCGCCTTGTTCTCAGGAAGCGCGTAGCCGATCGACTTGGCCTGCCAGTGCGGGACGCTCCAGGACGCGGGGTCCTCGTGGTTCCCGTGGCCGACATGGAACAGTTTTCCCATCGCCTCCGTTTTGTAGCCGTGGTTCTTGAAGTGCTGCGGCAGGGTGACGACGTCGGGGACGCTCTTGCGGAAGTTGGTGCCGAGGTCGTAGATGCGGAGCGTCTGCGGGCGGAGGCCGGTCAGGATGGCGTTGCGGCTGGGGCTGCAGACTGCCTGCATGCAGTAGGCCCGGGTGAAGACCATGCCGCGGGCGGCGAGGCGGTCGATGTTGGGTGTTTTGGCGAGGGGGTCGCCGTAGCAGCCGATCCTCGGTTTGAGGTCATCGACGGCGATGAAGAGCACGTTCGGCCGGGCCGGTGTATCGGCGGCGGGGGCGAGCTGCGGGAGAGTGAGGCCGAGGAGGGCCACGATCGACAGCGGGAACCAGTGCGGGCGCATCGCAATCCTCTCCGGAGAGCCGTGGGGCAATTGAGGGAGAGGATATCGCGCCGTGGTGAGACTGTCGCTCAGAACCGTCCTTTCCGGCGCGACGTTGATAGCTCAAACCCAACGTGCGACGGCAGCCGGGGTCAAGGGGGCAACCCCAGTGCTGTGACGATGATTGGGTTTACGTAAGCGATTCTCGACAGGAGACTTAGGCCGTAAGGGGTGTTCGGAAACACGCTCGTTTTGAACAAGGAGGGAAGCATGGAGGGGTTTTGTCGCGAGGTCGCTGCGCGTCTTCCTCTAGCTCAGGCCGTCATGAGACTCTTCCGGTGGATCTGTGAGGAGGAGTTCCTGGCCGAGGTCTTTCGGCAGCACCGCGGCCGATCCTACGAGAAGCTCCTGACGTTTCCCCAGATGGTCCAGCTGGTCTGTGACGCGCTCCTGCAGCACCATGGAAGCGTGCGGCAGAGCTTTGCCCGAGCCAAGGAAGAAGGCGAGATCGATTGCGGGATCCACTCCGTCTATCGCAAGCTCGCCGACCTGCCGCTGTCACTCTCGATGGGCTTCTTCCATGAGACCACCAAGCGTCTCCAGCAGGTGTTCCCACAGGAGGTGAACTACTGCCCCATCCCCCCGTCCCTGGGAGAGTTCGAGATCCTGTGCCACGACGGCAAGACCATCAAGCACGTCCAGAAACGGCTGAAGGTGTTGCAGGGGATCTCCGGGAGTCTTCTCGGGGGCCGATTGGTCGTCAGTCAGTCCTATCGGACCGGCATGGCGGTGGCGCTCTCGGCCAGTGAAGACGGCGAGAGCGGAGAGACTCGCCTCTTGCCAGAAGCCTTGCGGCAAACCCGGGAAGTGATCGCCAGAACGCGGCTGCATGTGTGCGATCGGGGCTACTGCGGGTCGCCCCAGATGAACGCCTGCCAGGAACACGGGGACCATTTTTTCCTGCGATTTCACAAGCAGCGGCTGGCTTTTCACGAGAATGGCGACTGGGAACCCGCAGAGGGAATGGACCGTTATGGACGGTCCTACACGGAGGACTGGGGCTGGCTGGGCGGCCCCGATCATCCCGAGCGACGTCCCGTTCGGCGGATTCAGTTGCACCGCCCCGGGATCAAGGACGAACTGATCCTGCTGACGGATCTGGAAGATCCTGATCAGTACCCGGCCGACGACCTGCTGGAGGCCTATCTCAAGAGGTGGAACATCGAGCGGATGTTCCAGCAGGTGACGGAAGTCTTCTCCCTGGAGTCGCTGATCGGGAGCAGCCCGAAGGCGACGGTGTTCCAGGCCTCCTTCTGCTTCCTGCTCTACAACCTGATCCAGGTGCTGCGGGCGTATATTGCGGAGGGGCAGGAGATCGAGTCTGTGGAGACGATCTCATCGGAGTTGCTGTTCGTGGATGTGCACCGTCAGTTGAACGGGTGGACGGAGCTGCTGGACGTCTCTCAGACGGTGGATCAGCTCCCTCCACTGATGAGCGTATCGGATGTGATCGACCACCTGAGGGAGCTGCTGGGGACGCGGTGGACGGATCGCTGGTGGAAGTCACCGTCGAACACGCACCGGAGCGCCAAGGTCAAAGCCAAGAAGCCTGTTCGAGGAGGCCACGCCGCCGTGTTCCGCATCCTGCAGACCCAAAAGGTCAGGAGGAAAACATAGTCACAGCACTGGGGGCAACCCCTTGACCCCAGGCTGCCGTCGCACGTTGGGTTTGAGCTATCAAGCCGTGCCGGCAAGGACGAGGTTCGAGCCCAGCGGATACCAGCGCCCGGTGGCCTATGCCTTTCGCGGACGAGACTGCGCCGCGTCGCGCAAATGCGATTCGAACTCCCGCCAGCTGTAGAGCGACCGGCCGACGTTCCAGGTCGTATCAGTCACCTGCGTATCGATGTCAGCGAAGAAGAAATCCTCGGCATGCCGCCGGCTCCGGACCAGGATCTCGCCCTGAGGATCGACGATGTAGCTGTCGCCGTATCCGACACCGGTCGTGTTCTCGATGCACTCCTCGGGACCGATCGAGACGTTGTTGCCCCGGAGGAAGTAGACCCGGTTCTCGACCGCCCGCGCGACGTGATCCGCCCGGACGTGCATAAAGTGCCCGATCAACCCCTCCGCGCGGATGTAGTTGAAGTGCGGTGAGAAGATCACCTTCGCCCCCTTCATCGCCAGGATCCGCGTCGGTTCGATGAACCCTCCGTCCGAGCAGATCACGACGCCGAACGTCAGCCCGTTGTGCTCGAAGACCGGGAACGCCCGCCCCTGCCGGTGGAACTTCATGTAGGCGGTGCACTTGCTGTAGGTGCCGAGCAGGTGCCCCTTATGAACCACGGCGGCCGTGTTGTAGAGGTCCGCGCCGCGGGTCTCGTTGAACCCGACGATGAAGCAGGAGGGGAAGCGGCTCGTGGCGTCCAGGAGCCGCATCATCTGCGGCGAATCGACGGCGAACGCCCCTTCGCGGGCCCGGGCTTCGGTGTCGGGGTACCCCGTCAGAAAGCACTCGGGGAAGCAGAGGATCTCCACATGATCCCGCTCCGCCCGCTCCAGTCCTTCGACAACGCGAGCGAGGTTCCCCTCGAAGTCGGACAGCCGGGAATCGACCTGAAAGTGACCGATCCGCATCTCTACGCCCTCCCGAAGCCGCGTCTTGGGGAATGGAAACCGTGCTGGTCCCGTCTTAAGCAATTTTCATCGTTTCCGTGACGCGCCGAAAGTCCGGCGTCGCCCGCTCCCCAGGGAAAACCCTGGAGAATCGGGCTCGCGGGCCTTTCGGGAGTCCGCGAGCCCCACCGTTGGTTCGTCTTGTCGCAAATTCTGTGTATCGATACTTTTCCGCTGCTGGGCGCGTGGAGTCTTGTCTCTGGAGATGGGGCTTGGGCGCTGAGCGTGGAGGAGTGAGTTCACCGTCAACGCTGTCGCGGATCTGAGACAAGGAGGTCTCATGGGCCGGCCCGAGAATCAGTTCCCGCCTTCGGCGGGCCGCTCGGGCATCGTCCGTGATGGTGAGATCATTGTTTCCGTCACACCCGCTTCCGAGGACGGAACTCAAGCCAGTGCCTGGAGCCGGTTCTGGGCCAGCGTGGCACCGATTCCCGCCAACGTCGCTCCGCTGACCGGCATCACCGCGTTTCTGTACGGACTGCTCCCCGGCATCGGCGGAAGCGCCGTCACGGTCCTGAGCGTCTTCTCGGCCAGCTGGTGCCTGCTGTACCTCATCGTCAATCGCGGCGTCCCGCGCCCGGCTCTCTCCCGGCAGCACCGGCTGCTGATGGCCGGCTTCGCGAGCTTCGCCCTCATCACGCTCGTCTCGGGCCTGGTCCGCCGCAATCCGTGGGGCGGCTTCCTGCGGGCGGTCAACGACTTCCAGTTCCTCTACTCGCTGATTCCGCTGGCGGTCCTGGCGCGGATCGGGCCGGTCGATGTCCGGAGGCCCCTCGGCCGCGGAGCCGCGATCGGAGCGATGCTGAGCGTTCTCGTGGGACTGCTCCAGTTCACCGTCTTCGACGACCCGATGTTCCGCCCCTCCGGCGGCACGGGGAACTCGGCCCTGTTCGGACAGGCGTGCTTCGTCCAGGCGTTCTTCAGCATGCTCTGCTTCCCCCGCGAGACCGCCCGGTGGCGCGGAATCTGTCTCACGGGATGCGTCTGCGGGCTGGTCGCGATCGTCCTCTCGGGCTCGCGGGCCTCGGCCCTGGCGGCCTCTGTCTGTCTGATGGTCCTGGTCGGTTACTTCCTCGCGGCCGGGGAACGGGCGATCCTGCGGCGCGGGCTGGCGTTTGTGCTGGCGGGCCTCATCGGACTGACTGTGAGCTACCCGCTGTGGAAGAACTCCGAGCCGGCGGCCCGGTTCGGGAACCTCGTCCAGCGGCTCAACGTCAGCCGCCGGAGCGAGAAGGCGGTCGAGAGCATCGACACGCGGTTCATCCAGATCCGGGCGGCGACGCTCGCGGTCTGGCGGCGTCCGTGGCTCGGCTACGGGATGCAGCACCGGATGGAGGCGGCCCGCAAGCTGGAGCCCCCCGAGAACGCCTCGGTGTTCCAGTACACTCACATTCACTTCCTGTACCTCGACTACGCCACCGGTAACGGTGTGATCGGGCTGGCGGCGCTGTTCGTCGTTCTCGGCCTGCCGACCCTCGTGGCGTTCCCTCGCCGCAGCCCGGGCTCTACGGAGCGGATCTACGGCGGCCTCATCCTCTCGTGCGGGTTCGCGACCCTCGGCCTTGCCGGGGCCTGTATCGGCATGGACATCGGGAACACGATGTTCGCCTGCTTTACGACCTTCCTGGCGATGCCGGGCGATGCCGCGGCCCTGGCAGCCGCGCGGCCGGTCGACACGCCTGAGCTCGCTGCGCCGCAAGTTGAGATCCGCCGCGCCGCTTGAGTGCCGCTCGGACCTCGTCATCGGCTCCATCGTCATCTTTGAGATCGGACCGCTGCCGCGAAGGCGCGTGTCACTACGGCAGCATTCTTCCGCGAACCTCGGAGGGGCCGCGGTGTCCTGCGGTCTTGGGCATCGCGAGGGGAGTCGATGCGGTCATCGGAGGAGGCGGGAATGACGGGACCGATCGAGCTGACGGATGACCCGGTACCGACGATTCCGGTCGATGACGAGTTCTCCCTGACTCCGGCGCGGTGGGAGGATCGGGCGGCCCATCTGGAGCATCTCAACGTCAGTCCGCTGATTCACCACTATTTGGCGTCGATTCCCTATCCCTACACCGAGGCGGACGCGGACGAGTGGATGCGGGAGATCCTGACTCGCCCGTACACCGGATGTGACGAGGCGGACTGGACGATCCGGCTGGCGTCCGGCGAAGCCGTGGGAGAGTGCTGGCTGCTCAGCATCCTTCGCGGCAACCGGGCCGAGGTGGGTTACTGGATGGCGCCGGCGTACTGGGGCCGTGGGATTCCTGGGCGGGCGGTGCGGGCGCTGTCGCTGTTTGCGATGCGGGAGTTCGACTGCCGGAAGATCGTGGCCACGATTCGCGATGGCAACGGGCGGTCGCGGCGCGTGCTGGAGAAGGCGGGGTTTGCGTTTGAGGCGACGCTGCGGTCGCACACGGTCCATGAAGGGCGGTCGTACGACGTTCACTACTTCGGCTTGTGGCGAGAAAGCTGATCGCCGGAAGCTCAAACGTGCGATCGCCGGCACGGTGATGCCACGTCAAACCCAATGTGCCACGGCCGCTGGGGTCAAGGGGGCCACGCCCCCTTGCCGCCGGAGGCATTTTCGTCGCGGAACCGTGGGACACAACGGATGTCCCCTTTGTGGGACCGGCGTTGAGGACTCCCTCAGACTACACCGCTCGCTTTGCAATCCCCGCGGTTTGCTGAGGGGGGCATCCGACACGGCGTCCGCGCTTGGACACCCGCTCCTTCAGAGAGATCGACACCGGACGGGCCTCCGGCGGGCAAGAGGGCGTTGCCCCCTTGCATCCCCCACCAGGGTGCCCCTGGACCCGGTATTGGGTTGATGTCCTACTTCTTCCGCTTGGCGATTGCCCGCTGCATCGCTGCACCCATGTCGGCCGGGCCGTTGGCGATCTCCACGCCCACCGCCTTCAAAGCCTCCATCTTCTCCGCAGCCGTCCCCTTGCCCCCCGAAATGATCGCCCCCGCATGACCCATCCGCTTCCCCGGAGGAGCCGTCGCCCCGGCAATGAACGCCGCAACCGGCTTCTTCACATGACTCTTGATGTACTCCGCCGCCTGGATCTCCGCGTTCCCCCCGATCTCACCGATCATCAGGATCGCTTCCGTCCCCGGATCCTTCTCGAACATCTCCAGCAGATCGATATACATCGAGCCGATAATCGGGTCCCCGCCGATCCCGACCGCCGTCGACTGACCCAGCCCGAGATTCCCCAGCTGCCAGGTCGCCTCATAGGTCAGCGTCCCGCTCTTGCTGATCAGACCGACCGGACCGGGCTTCGAAATGTAACCCGGCATGATCCCGATCTTGGCGACGCCCGGCGTAATGACCCCGGGACAGTTCGGACCGATCAGCCGCGTCTTCGGATAGTCCTGCAGGAACCGCTTCGTCTTCGCCATGTCGATCACCGGGACACCCTCGGTGATGGCGACGATCAGCTCGATCCCCGCGTCCGCCGCTTCCATGATGGCGTCGGCACAGAACGGAGGCGGCACAAAGACCAGCGAGCAGTTCGCGCCGGTCTTCGCCATCGCGTCGGCCACCGAATCGAAGACCGGGAAGCCGTCGACTTCGGTCCCGCCCTTACCCGGCGTCACCCCCCCGACCATGACCGCCTCGCCAGGGCGATGCTCCTGGGCGTAGGCCCGGCACTGCTGGCTGTGGAACAGCCCCGCCTTGCCGGTGATCCCCTGGGTGATGATCTTCGTGTTGCGGTCGACAAGAATGCTCATGGTTTCCGAAGCTCGACCGGAGAGGGGTTAAACACCAAGACACCAAGGAGGCACGAAGAGCACCAAGTTGGAATCGAGAATGTCCAGCGGAAGCGGGGCAGGCGTCGAGTGCGGACTCCAGCCGGCCTTCCTTCCTCTCCTTTGTGTCCTTGGTGAGAAACTTAGTGTCTTGGTGTTTAAAGAACGCCTACTTCTTCAGCGTCCCGACGACCTTCTTGGCGGCGTCGGTCAGGTCGTTGGCCGAGATGATGTTCCGGCCGCTCTCGGCGAGCATTTTGCGGGCCTTCTCGACGTTCGTCCCTTCGAGACGAACCACGAGCGGCACATGGAAGCCGACGCTGTCGTAGGCGGCGAGCAGCGCCTCGACGATGATGTCGCACTTCATGATCCCGCCGAAGATGTTGACCAGGACCGCCTTGACGTTCTTGTCCGCCAGGATGATCCGGAACGCTTCTTTGACCTGCTCGACGTTCGCCCCGCCGCCGACGTCGAGGAAGTTCGCCGGCTCGCCGCCATGGATCTTGATGAGGTCCATCGTGCTCATCGCGAGCCCGGCCCCGTTGACGAGGCAGCCGATGTTCCCGTCGAGCTTCACGTAGCTGAGGCCCGCCGTCTGGGCCTGGACTTCCGTCGGCTCCTCTTCATTGAGGTCGCGGTAGCTGAGGAGGTCCTTGTGGCGGAACAGGGCGTTCTCGTCGAACGTCACCTTGGCATCGAGGGCCAGCATCTGACCCTCTTCGGTCACGATCAGCGGATTGATCTCCGCCATGCTGCAGTCGGAGTCGACGAAGAACTTGGCGACCTTTGGCAGGAAGCTCTGGGCCGAGTTGACCGCGTTGGCGTCGAGGCCCAGGGCGTAGGCGATCTTGCGGGCCTGGAACGGCATCAGCCCCAGACACGGGTCGTAGTGTTCGCGGAAGATCTTCTCCGGGGTGTGCTCGGCGACCTCTTCGATCTCCGTCCCCCCCTCGGAGGAGGCGATGATGACCGGCGTGCCGGTTTCGCGGTCGATCACGATCCCCAGGTAGAGTTCCTTGGCGATCTTGAGCCCCTGCTCGACGAACAGGGTGCTGACCTTCTTGCCCTCTTCGCCGGTCTGCTTGGTGACCAGGGTCGAGCCGAGCATCCGGGCGGCGTTTTCGCGGGCCTCGTCGGCCGACTTCACCAGGACGACCCCCCGCTGCTGCGGGTGTTCCTTGAAGGTCCCCTTGCCGCGTCCGCCGGCGTGGATCTGCGACTTGACGACCGTCACCGGCGTCCCGAGGGTCGTGACGGCGGCCGCCGCCTCTTCGGGGGTGCGGGCGACGATTCCCCGGGGAATCGGCACACCGGCCTTGGCGAAGAGTTCCTTGCCCTGGTATTCGTGAATCTTCATGGATGATCGGCAACGAAAGAGCACGTGGGACGACGCGAGCACACCGTCCGAGCCCGATGATAGCGGGTCGGACCGGGAGGGGTAGTCAAGCTCCTCACCCGCCGGAGCCCCTCGACCGCGCTGGGAATGAGGTTTTCCTGCTAAGCTGCAGAGCATGATCCCAGATGAAATTCTCGAAACGCTCCGCCAGCTCCGGCTGCGGATTCAGCGGTACGTCCTGGTCGAAGGGATCGCGGTCGTCCTCGTCGCCGCCTGCCTCTTCTTCTGGCTGACGCTCGGAGCCGACGCGATCCACTTTGAGCTCCGCAAACTGGAGCTCCCGAGCTGGTTCCGCCGCGGGGCGCTCCTGCTGGCGGCCTGCACGCTCGTGTTCCTCGTCGCCACCTGGATCCTCGGCCGGTACTTCCGCGGCTTCGGCCAGCGGGCCCTGGCGCTCGTCCTCGAACGCCGCTTCCCCCAGCTCGACGAGCGGCTCATCACCGCGATCGATCTCGCCGCCGCGCCGCAGATCCAGCGGACCCCGGTCAGCGCCGTCCTGATGCAGCGGACCGTCGCCGATGCCGTAACGTCGCTCCGGAACCTCGATCTCGGCCAGGTCTTCGACCCCCGCCCGCTGCGGCACATGCTCACCGCCGCTGGGGTCCTGATCGCGTCGGTGATCGGCTTCGGCGTGATCAACTCGGCCGGGTTTCAGCGGTGGTACAGCGCGTTCATCGTGGGCCGGGAGGACTACTGGCAGCCGTACCGCCAGAGCCTGATGGAGGTCTATGTCGTCGCCCAGCCGGGGGACCGCGTCCGCCAGTTCGACAAGGACCTCGTCTACAAACACCCCAAGGGAGCGGACCTGACGCTCGTCGCGCAGTCCCCCGAAGGCAAGACCGTCCCGGAGCGAGCGACCCTCAGCTACCGCGCCTTCGCGACCGGCGGGACCTCCCGCGGATCGGTCACCATGACCCGCACCGGGGACCGGGAGTTCCGGCAGTCGCTGAGCCGCGTCATCGAGAATCACGACCTGTGGGTCAGCGGCGGGGACTTCATCAACCCGGAGCCGTACCGGATCCAGATCGTCGAGCTGCCGAAGATCGACCAGCTTCAGCTCGTCTGCGACTACCCGAGCTACACCGGGATGGACTCGCTGGAAGACCAGCCGGTCCCGGTCGTCGGGACGCAGGCCTCGCTGCCGATGGAGACGAAGTTCTGGCTGGAGGCGACCCTCAACAAGCCGATCCGCCGCGCCTGGATCCGGACGAAGGCGTTCGAGCTGAACTGCCAGGCCGACTCAGGAGCCGACGGAGCCGCGACCGTCACCTTCCCCGCCAACGCGGCCGAAGGGCAGAGCGGAGCGACGGCGGTCGTCTCCAAGGACTCCTGGATCTCGCCGGACGGTCTCAAGCTCCGCGTCCCGCTGCACGTCACCGCCACCGCGACGGAGCGGCTCGCCGCCCTTCGCAAAGGGGAAGAGCCTCCGAAAGACGCTGCGCCGTACGTTCCGCTTCCGCCGGACTCACTGCTCCAGATCAGCTTCGAGGATCTCGACGACGTCGTCAGCCTGGAGCCGATCCCGCTGACGATCGCCGGGATCGTCGACCGCGAGCCGGTCGTGGAAGTCCGGCTGAGCGGCGTCGGATCGGCCGTGACCCGCACCGCCAGCATCCCGGTTACCGGGCGGATCGTTGACGACTACGGCGTCCGCAAGGCGGAGTTTGGAACCCGCGTCGACGAGGCGACGGAATTCACCCCCGCGCCCGTCACCCAGCCGGCCCGCGGCGAAAAGGAGTTCCTCCTCAAGGGGAACGAGGACGGCCGGTCCGAACGGTTCAACGTCCTGAAGCTGGAGCTGAACGAGGGACAGAAGCTCGCGCTGACGGTCTTCGGCGAGGACGGCGACACGATCAACGGTCCGCACCGGGCCCACGGCGAGGTCTACAGCTTCACGATCGTCTCCTCCGACGAGCTCCTGGCCCGTCTGTACGACAAGGAGCTGAACCTACGACTGCGGTTCGAGCAGATCATCGAGGAGACGCAGCGGCTGCGGGACGACCTCGAGAAGCACCGGACCAAGGCGGATCAGCGGCAGACGCTCCGCGGCCAGACCGGCCTCGACACCGCCGCCCGCGACACCCTCGCTCAGCTCGAGATCGACGTCCGGGCCTGTGCGGAGCGGATGCTGCTCCTGGAGCGGAAGAACCACACCGAGTGCCGGTCGATCGCGGCCTCCTTCCGCGACATCCGGGATGAGATGGTCAACAACCGCGTCGACACCTCGTCGCTCCTGGAGCGGATCGACCAGGGGATTCTCGCCCCCTTCGAGACGCTCACCGAGACCGACTATCCGGGGCTCGACGAGCACCTGGGGGTCTTCCGGCTGTTCGAGGAGCGGCGGCAGGACCCGCGGCCGGAGATGGACCTTTCGCTCCAGACGCTCGATGGAATGCTGGCCCGCATGCAGCAGATCCTGTCGGTCATGCAGCGGCGGGAGACGGTCAACGAGCTCATCAAAGTCCTGCAGGACATTTACGACCGCCAGAAGAAGATCAACGACGAGACGCAGAAGCAGCAGCAGCGCGAGGCCTTTGACAAGCTGGGGCTGTAGCGGGCGGCGAATCCGGACTGGCTGCGTCGACCTTGCCGGTTGGTGGTTCGGAATCGGACCGGGCCCTGCGACTTCCTCGATGCCGCGCCGCCGGACGCATCGGAGGTTGCCCCTCTGGGAAGGCGCTCGTAGACTTCAGAATCGACCCGTGGAGACTCTTCATGACGCGGCTTCTGACGTTGGCAATTGTGTGCGCAGTGGGCTGGACGGCCGGCCCTAGCCCGGCGTTCGCGCAGAACACCTCCCGGGTGGAGACCGTCAAGAGTGAAGACGGGATGGGGATCCGCTTCACGTACTATCCCGCGATGAAGGAAAAGGGGACTCCCCAGGACGCGCCGGTCGCGATCCTGCTCCACGGAGCCGGCGGAAGCCGGATCGTCTGGGACAAGGGCTCGGCACCGACCGGCGGCAAGTCGTTTCCGGAGACGCTTCAGGACGCCGGTTTCGCCGTCCTGACGGTCGACCTCCGCAAGCACGGCGAGAGCGTCCCGACCGGCGGCGACGCCAAGATCTTCCCGACCGACTACCAGGCGATGGCGCTCGGCGACCTCGTGGCAATCAAGGCCTTCCTGAAGGACGAGCACCAGAAGAAGGCGCTCAACATGGGGAAGATCGGGATTGTCGCGGCCGACATGTCGTGCCCGGTCGCCGCCGCGTTTGCCGAGTACGACTGGAAGGCGACCCCCTATGACGACGCGCCGGTCCTGGCCAACCGGACGCCGCGGGGTCAGGACGTGCGGGCGCTCGTCTTTCTCTCTCCGGACTCGACGGCCGGCCGCCTGAAGACGACCGCCTCGGTCAACTTCCTCCGCGCCAAGGAATTCAACATTGCCTTCTTCGGGATTGCCGGGGCGACCGACGCCCAGGACAAGGGGCAGACCAAGAAGCTCTACGAGCTCTTCAAGAGCGGGAGCAAGGGAGAAGAAGGGGCGGCGGCCGACCGGTTCTTCATCAGCGAGCCGAAGCTCAAGGACCGCGGCACCGATCTCCTGCGGAAGGCTCCGGCGGCGGTCGAAACCCCGATGTTCAACTTCCTCGTGAAGTACGTGAAAGAGGTCGTGCTCCCGTGGCAGGACCGCCGCAGCAAGCTGGAGCGGTAGGGGAAGTGCGGGAGGACTAGGGACTAGGGACTAGGGACTAGGGACTAGGCGATGAGGTCGGATTACTTCCCTGGACCCTAGACTCTCGTCCCTCGACCCTTTCCATGCCGTCCCTTCTCGTCACGCTCTGCACCTACAACGAGCGTGAGAACATCGAGCGTCTGCTCCCCGAGATCTTTGCCGCGGCGCCGCAGGCGCACGTTCTCGTCATCGACGACAGTTCTCCGGACGGGACGGGGCAGTACGCCCAGGGGATCTCCGAGCAGGATCCGCGGGTGCATGTTCTCCACCGGCCCGTGAAGGAGGGGCTGGGCGCTGCGACGGCCGCCGGGATGCAGTGGGGGATTGATCACGGGTACGAGCTGCTGCTCAACATGGATGCCGACTTTTCGCATCCGCCGCGGTACATCCCGGACCTCGTGGCCGCGATGGACCGGGCGGATGTCGCGATCGCCTCCCGCTACGTTCCCGGGGGAAAGATCGTGAACTGGGGGCTGAAGCGGCATGTGATGAGCCGCACGATCAACTTCTACGCCCGGGTGATCCTGGGGCTGTCGACGCGGGACAACAGCGGAAGTTTTCGCTGTTACCGGGCGTCCAAGCTGGCGGAGATTCAGCCGAGCCGGCTGCGGGCGAAGGGCTACGCGATTCAGGAAGAGTTGCTCTATCGTTGCCGCAAGGTGGGCTGCCGTTTCGTCGAGGTCCCGTTCACGTTCGAGGAGCGGCGGTTCGGCACGACGAAGATCAGTCTCAAGGAGGCGATCGACGCTCCGCTGGCGCTGCTGAAGATCCGTCTGCAGGGATATCCGCGCCTGCCGGTACGACGTTAATAGCTCAAACCCAACGTGCTGCGGCCGCTGGGGTCAAGGGGGCCACGCCCCCTTGCCGCCGGAGGCACTTTCGTAGCGGAACCGTGGGACATAACGGGCGTTCCCTTTGTGGTACCGGCGTTGAGAACTCACCGCTCGCTTTACAATCCTCGCCGGTTGGTGAGGGGGGCATCCGGTACGGTGCCCGCGCTTGGACACGCCTTCCTTCAGACATCTCTCGACGGCCAGGCCTCCGGCGGGCAAGAGGGCGTTGCCCCCTTGCATCCCCCACCAGGGTGCCCCTGGACCCGGCTTAGAAGGGTCGTCGTCTGGAATCGAACTCCTCCGACAACCTCCCTATCCTTTGGGGACTTTCTTTACCTCCATCAACCCAACATCGCCCATGCCCGCGGAAACTGCCCTCATCACCGGAGCCTCGTCAGGCATTGGCTGGGAACTGGCCGAACTCTTCGCCCGCGACAAATCCAACCTCGTCCTCGTCGCCCGCCGCGTCGACCGGCTCGAAGAACTCGCCACCCGTCTCCGACAACAGCACGGCATCACAGTCGAAGTCTTCGCCCAGGACCTGAGCATCCCGGGAGCCTCCGACCGCGTCCTCGAGTTCACTCGGACCAAAGGCCTCGAGATCGATGTCCTCGTCAACAATGCCGGCTTCGGCACGCACGGGTACTTCGACGAAATCCCCGTCGAGCGGCAAGTGGCGATGCTCCAGGTCAACGTCGTCGCCTTGACGCACCTCTCCCGGCTCTACGCCCCAGGAATGATCGCGCGCCGCCGCGGCCACATCCTCAACATCGGCTCGACCGCCAGCTTTCAGCCCGGCCCAAACCTCAGCACCTACTACGCCAGCAAGGCCTACGTCCTCTCGTTCACGCACGGACTGGCCGAGGAACTCAGCGGAACCGGCGTGACCGCCACCTGCCTCTGTCCCGGCCCGACCGAGACCGGCTTCGGCGAAGACTCCGGAATGAAGAACACGCTGATCTTCCGCATGAACCTCATGGGAGTGAAGGCGGTCGCCGCCACCGGCTACCGCGCCATGCGGACGGGCCGCGGACAGGTCGTCCCCGGCCTCATGAACAAGGTCGGGGCGTACTTCGGCTCGATCACTCCCCGCTGGATCGTGCGGAAGGTGACCCGCCAGCTCCAGACGCTCCCGCCGCGGAGCGGCCGCTGAGAGATCCCCTCGTCACGGTCCGGCCATGTTCCGATTTCGATTGCCGCTCGCGCTCGTCGCCCTGCTCCTGCTCGCTGCCGGGTGCCCGTCGACGAATTTCACCGAGTACCCGATCGATCCCCAGGAAGCCCGGACACTGATGACCCTTGTCCTGAAGAGCTGGAAAGAGGGAAAACCGCCGGACTTCCTGCGGATGCGGCAGCCGGAGATCGTCGTCCAGGACTTCGACTGGTCGACCGGCCGGCGGCTCGTGTCGTATGAGGTCGTCGGCCGCGAGCGGATCGTCCACTCGCAGCTCGAAGTCCAGGTCGAGCTGGTCCTGGAGCACGCGGGGACGCGGACGAACGTCGCCGCCCGCTACCTCATCGGCAATGATCCGGTCATCACCGTCTTTCGGCAGTGAGCACGGCCGGCCGCGGGACTCTCACTTCGCCTTCGTCCCCCGCACCACCATGTATTCCCGCGCCGGGACCGCTTCGACGCCCTGGAACAGTTGCGACATCCGGGCCAGGAACCAGTCCGCCTGCTTCGAGACCATGTAGACCCGCCCGCCCGGCTTGAGTGCCGCGTGGGCCGCCATGACGAACAGATTGGCGATCTTGTACTGCGAATAGTACGGCGGGTTCCCGACCGCCACGTCGAAGCTCGCGGGGCTGTCGATCTTTCCCGCCGCCTCCAGCCGCGCGGTGACTGTCGTCAGGCCGTTGAGTTCCGCCCCCTTGCGAAGGGCCGCGATCGCCCGGCAGTTCGAGTCGATCCCTTCGACCTCGACGCCTGGCTGCCGCAGGGCGGCCGCCAGCCCGACTGCGCCGGAGCCGCAGCCGATGTCGAGGAACCGGTCCCCTTCGCGGACTTCCATGACTTCCAGGAGCGCCCGCGCTCCCAGGTCGAGCTTGCGGTGGCTGAAGACACCGGGGCGGCTGATCGCTTTGACGAGGCGTCCCTGGTCGCGGAAGGCGAAGTCGGACTCGAAGTCCCGTTCCCGCTTGAGCTGGGCGGTCTTGCGGGCCTCGTAGACGACTCCGCCGCGGCGGGAATGCCGTTCGACGTGCTTGAAGAGGAGTTGCAGCTGGTCGCGCAGCCATGTGTCCTTGTAGTTGTCGCTGCTGGCGAGGAGCGTCCCGCCGACCTTGAGCCGCATGTGGGCCTGCTGGAGCCACTCGCGGTTCAGTTCCGCCTCGCCGTTACGGGTGATGGGAACGGCGGTCAGGTCGAACTCTCCGGCCGGAAGGTCCGTTTCGCAGGTGACCTCAAGGTTCGGGGCCGAGGCCCGGTGGTAGTCGCGGGACTCTTCGGCGGCATAGAGGTCGAGGACGTTGCAGACGACGCGGGATTCCGGGTTGGCTTGGGCGAGGTGGGCCGCGAACTGGGCGCGACCGACGGTGCAGCAGAGGGCGGAGGCGAGGGGCTGCGGCTTCCAGAAGTCGATCAGGTGCTGCTCGGAGCGGGGTGTCCGGAGCACACCCAGGCTGTAGAGGTCTTCTTCGCGGACCTCGAAGTCGTCGAAGTCCTCATCCGCGTCGTCGGCCGGTCCGTAGGACCGTTCCGCCGATGGAGCGGGGGTGGGCGGCGGAGAGCGGCGAGGCTTGCCCGGACGAGACGCTCCGGGGCGTGGATTGGCGGATTTGGCAGGTCGGCGGGGCTTCATTCGGGGGAGTGTGCCGCATCCTGTCGCACGGGGCCAGCGTGAACCCCGTCGTTGCCGGCACAGCTATGCCACCTCAAGCCCAATGTGCGACGGCAGCCGGGGTCAAGGGGGTGACCCCTTGCCGCCGGAGGCGCTTCCATGAGGAACCGTGGTCGGCGACGGACGTCCGCTTTGTGGAGCCGGCGTTGAGGACTCGCCGTTCGCTCTGGACTCTCCGTGGGTTGATGTGGGGGCATTCGACACGTTGTCCGCGTTTGGACACACACTCCTTCCGACGGTGCCCGACGAGACAGGCCTCCGGCGGGCAAGGGGATTCTCCCCCCTGCACCCCCTGACCAGGGTGCCCCTGGACCCGGTTAGGGCTATGCCTTGGAGAAAAACTCACCTACCGCGCGTCACGCTGCACCAGCAGAATCGACGTGTCGTCGTGACGGCCAATCCCCTTCGTGAAAGCATTGGAGTCGTGGAACAGGCACTCCAGGCACTCGTCGAGCGGCCGGGAGCGCGTGCGCGTCATCGAGCCCGAGACGCCATGGTTGCCGAACTGATTCGTCGCACTGTCACCAAAGGCTTCGATCAGGCCGTCCGAGAACAGAGCCAGCCGGCAATGCGACGGCAAGGTGAGCGTCCGGGTCTCGTACTCGACCTCGTCCATGATCCCCAGCGGCAGTCCGGGATCTTCCTCGGTCCCGACCGCCGTGACCGCGCCCGTCTCCAGGTCCTGCAGAAGCGGGACCGGGTGACCCGCCGAACACCACTTGAACGTGTGGGTCGCAATGTCCAGCACGCCGTACAGCAGCGTGATGAACCCGCCGTCCTCGTTGACGATCCGCTGGTTGAAGATCTGGCGGTTGACGAGCGTCACGAACCGGGCCGGATCGCGGAAGTCGTTCTCGCGGATCATCCGGATCAGGGTGTGCATCGTCATGATCGACATGCACGCCTTCATCCCGTGGCCCGATGCGTCCCCCACCAGAACGACGATGTTGTCCCCGGTGAGCGAGAACGCGTCGTAGTAGTCCCCCCCGGCCAGCGTCACCGGCTGCCCGCCGAAGACGCGAATCTGGGACGACTCGTACCGCGCGGTGATCTGATAGCCGTCCGGACTGCTGATCGACTGCGGGATGATCGATTCCTGGAGCTTGCGGACCGATTCGATTTCCCGCCGGAGCTGCTGCGAGATCTGCTTCTCCCGCTCGGCTGAGACCTGTCGGACCGCCCCTTCCAGCATGGCGTGGAGCAGGAACAGGTAGTCCCCCTGGACATCGCGGATGACGTAGGACCGCAGCCCCGCCGTCAGGAACTGAGCGATGCGGTAGACCCCCTCGGAGTGGCAGGCCCCGACGATCGGCGTCCCCGGCCGCTGCTCTTCGACCTCCTGGAACAGCCGGAAGGCGTGGTCGGGATCGGGATGCGTGGTCGTCATCAGGATGACGTCCCACGGATCTTCGGAACGGACGGCGGCGAGGAAGGCCTCCGGATCGAGCGTCGTCGAGACGACTCCCTCATCGACGTTCAGGTACATCTGGAGCAGTTCGATCTGCTCCGCGTCATCCCACAACACCAGGGTTCGCATCAAATGTCCTTGTCGCCGCCCCCCGCGTGGCGCAGGGGACCGGCCTTCCGATTACTTCCACGAGAAAAGTGCCGCGGTCGTCGGCAAGCGGCCGGGCGAAAGAGGTTGGTTCGTTCGCGACTGCCTGGAGTGCTCGTTCCGTCGAAAGGGGCTACCGGTGGTCGGCCGGTTTGACGCCCTTGACGAAGCCACCGAAGCCGAACTTCGTCGGCTTGAACTCGCCGACGAGGTCGATGTTGAGGCGGTCCGTGATCTGGTCCTCCATTCCGAGGGCCCAGTAGGTCGCGTTGACCAGCATCCGGCGGACACCGGTGTTCTCGAAGTCGGTCGCAGCTCCCATGGTGGTCGTGAAGATCCGCGAGGCCTTGCCGGACTTGCCGGTGTAGGACTTAGTCCAGGCGACCGGCATCATCGGATCGTTCTTAGCCCCTTCGAGCGGAGCGTCGTCCGCCTTCATGCCGACGAGGACCTGTCCCAGGACGATCGGCTTCGAGTCTCCCGGCAGGGGGAGCTTGACGGTGTAGACGTCGGTCGGCCCCCAGATCTCTCCCGCCTTGATGCCGCGGACGATGGGATGGTTTTCTTCTCCCGGAGCCGCGATACCCCGAGTGCTTTCCTTGCCGTGGACGCCGTGGTGGGCGACCCAAGTTTCACCGAGGACGCGGCGGCCGAACCCGCCGTCGGGCTTGTTCCAGCTGTAGTCCTGATAGCTCGACTGGCCGTCGAGGTTGAAGGCGTGCGTGGAGGTCCGCAGGGCGACGATCGGCTTGCCGGACTCAACGTAGTCGACGAAGTGTTTCATCTGCGCGTCGGGCAGGTTGCGGAACCGCGTGCAGAGGATCATCAGGTCGGCGGTGTCGAGCGCCTCGAGTCCCGGAATGTTCTTCTGGTAGTCCGGTTTGATCTCGCCGGTCGCGGGGTCGACCGGGAACAGCACCGTGCACTTGAAGCCGTGGTGCGTCGCCAGCATTTTGCCGAGCTGGGGGAGGGTTTCCTCCGAGCGGTATTCGTCGTCGCCGCTGACGAGGACGATGTGTTTTCCTTTTCCGGGGCCTTCTTTCCCTTCGTAGACGACCCATTCCTGGTCGGCCTGGGCGAGACCGGCGCTCAGGACGGTCCATCCCAGCAGACTCAACAACCACGCGCGACGACCCGGCATAAGACGCTCCCCGGGCGGAAGGCGGCACGAGGGCCTTCCGCGATCCCTGTTTCGTGACGGCGAATCACAGTGACTGTTGTCGGGTGTGCCCGGACGATTCGCAACAGTGTGCACGCGAAGAATGCGGCGGGCGTTCGAGGGACGGTGATCGGGCCGGGGTGGTTATGCGGTGGGCCAGATTTCGAAGCCGTTCAGTTCACCGACGGCGACTCCGTCGGTGACGTCGACGGACTGGATGTTTCGCTGGAGGCGGTGGGCGATGTCATCGAGGAGGGTTTCGACGTCTTCTTCGCAGCCTTGGGCGACGAGTTCGACGCGGCCGTCGTGGAGGTTGCGGACGTAGCCAGCGACGCCGGGGATGTGGCGGGCGAGGCCTTGGACGGTGGCTCGGAAGCCGACGCCTTGGACGCGGCCGGAGTAGAAGATGCGGCGGGTGAGGCGGGGGGAGGTGGGCATGGGGGACGTGGAGTCAGGGAGGTAGGCGGGAGGTTCCACGATCATCGCGACCGGGTTGAAGCGAGGAAAGTTCACCCCTCACCGGGTCCAGGGGCACCCTGGTGGGGGATGCAAGGGGGCAACGCCCTCTTGCCCGCCGGAGGCCTGGCCGTCGAGAGATGCCTGAAGGAGTCCGTGTCCGAGCGCGGACACCGTGCCGGATGCCCCTCACCAACACGTCCTCGAATACACAGCGAGCGTGGAGTCCTCAACGCCGGTACCACAAAGCGGTCGTCCGTTGCTTACCGCGGGTCCTCACAGAAGTGCCTCCGGCGGCAAGGGGGTGAGACCCCCTTGACCCCAGCGGCCGTGGCACATTGGGTTTGAGCTATGGAGTCGTGCCGGCAAGCGTGGTTCTCAGATCAGCGGCCCTACGCCATCGTCCACGACCACCCGGCAATCCGGCAAACTCTCCCGAAAAATCCGCCCGTAATACTTCGTCCGCATCCGCGGATCCAGAATCGCCACCACTCCCGTATCCGTCCGACTCCGAATCAACCGCCCGAACCCCTGCCGCAACTTGATCGCCGCCTCCGGCACCTGATACTCCATGAACGGGTTCCCCCCCCGCTCGCGAATCCGCTCCACCCGGGCCTCCAGCAGCGGATGATCCGGCACACTGAACGGCAGCTTCGTGATAATCACGTTCTGCAGCGCATCCCCGGGAACATCCACTCCCTGCCAGAACGTATCCGTGCCGAACAAGACCGCCCGGCCATCCTGCCGAAACCGGTCCAGCATCAGCGAACGGTTCTGTCCCTGCCCCTGCGTCAGCAGCAGATAGTTGTGCTCGGCGCACCACCCCGTCAGCCGGTCGGCACACCCCTTGAGCATCTTGTAGCTCGTGAACAGCACGAACGCCCGGCCGTCGGTGTGGAGGATGTATCGCTTGATCCGCTCGATACACGCCTCTTCAAAGGCCCGCGCCTGCTCCGTCGGATCCGGCATCCGGTCCGCCAGGATCAGCGTCGCCTGCTTCTTGTAGTCGAACGGACTGCCGAGCTTCACCTCGTCGGTCTTCGTCAGCCCCACGCGGGTCCGGAAGAACGAAAAGTCCTCGCGCCCCACCGAGAGCGTCGCACTCGCCAGGATCACCGACGGAATCTTCCCGAACAGCTCGTCCCGCAGCGTCGGCCCGACCTCAATCGGCGAGCAGTACAGTGAAACCGAAGGAATCCGCCCGTGCGTCTCCTCGACCCAGTAGGCGGAATCGTCAAACCGCTGCGCCATCCAGCCGGCCAGCGATAGCGCCAAACCGTCGATCCGGTCCGCGGCGGCGACGAGCTCGATCTTCTGCTCTTCTTGGGAGACCTGGTTCTCCGCGTAGGTCCGGATCATCGACGAGAGCGTGTACATCTCGGGCGAGATGATGTCCGGAATCGGACATGGTTTCCGGAGCCGTCCGTTCGCCGCGGCGTTCTCCTGCTTCCACTCCGTGAGGTCGTGGAAGAACTCCGTGAACAGGGCCCGCAGCCGCATCACCAGCTTCTGGGCGTCCCCCAGGTTGTGGGCCAGCAGGAGCCCCTTCTGCGTCCGGTCGTTGTAGAGCTTGTTGAACAGGTAGTTCGCCTGCCCGCTCGTCACCGAGACCCCCAGGTGATCCCCCGCCACCCCTTCGAGGGTGTGGGCCTCGTCCAGGATCGCGACGTCGTACTCCGGCAGGACGCTCGCCCCCTCGCGACGGAGGGCGAGGTCCGAGAAGAACAGGGCGTGGTTCACGACGAGAAGGTCGGCGTTCCAGACCCGCCGCCGGGCCTTGTAGTAGAAGCAGTCGTCGTAGGTCGGACACCGCCGCCCCAGGCAGTTGCCGTGCTCGCTCCGGACCTCGTCCCACACGGTCCCGAGCGGGCGGAAGTCGAGATCGGCGAGACTCCCGTCGGTCGTCTGCCGGCTCCAGGCGCGGAGCTCCCGCGTCTGGATGAGTTCCTCTTCCTTCTCGAAGAGGACGCTCGACCGCTCCGTCGCCCCCTGCATCCGCCGCAGGCTGACGTAGTTGCTCCGCCCCTTCACCAGCACCGCGGAGAACTCGATCGGCAGGACCGCGTTCAGGAACGGGATGTCCCGCGCGATGAGCTGCTCCTGCAGGCTGATCGTGTGCGTGCTGACGACGATCTTCTTCCGCTTCCGGTCGGGAGGCTGCTGGCCCGCCGCCAGGATCGCTGGGACGAGATAGGCGAAGCTCTTGCCGACGCCGGTCCCCGCCTCGACGACGAGATGCCGCTGCTCCGCGATCGCGGCCGCCACGGCATCCGCCATTTCGATCTGCTCGGGCCGGCTCTCGTAGTTCGTCAGCCGCCGCGCAATGAAACCCTTCGGCCCGAGAACGTCGGCCGGGGTCAGGATCGAGGTTTCTCCGTCCGCCATCAACTCGACCTGCCGAATCCGACGAGACAGATGTCGTCCCGCGAGTTGCCCTGCGGATCAAACTCCTCGACATCCGTGACGATCCGCTTGATGACGTCGTCGATGCGGGACAGCGGCTCCTTGAGAACTGCCTCCAGCCGCTGGCGGCCGTAGATCTTCCCGGCGTCGTTCATCGCCTCGGTGATCCCGTCGGTGAAGGTCACCATCACGTCCCCCGCTTCGATCGGGACCGTGAGCTCGTTGTAGACGGTGTCCCCCAGGATCCCCAGCGGGAGACCGGATTGCTCCTTGCCGATCGCCCGCACTTCGCCGCTGGCCTTCCGCAGCAGCGGCGTCAGGTGCCCGGCGTTCACGATCGTCAGGGTGTGCTGTGTGAGGTCGATCACCACCGTCAGGAAGGTGATGAACCGGTGCCCGAGTCCGCTGGAGGCGATGTCGGCATTGAGGTTCGACACCGCCTGCCCAGGACGGGGGCAGGACAGGAGCTGGTAGCGGGTCGCGGAATAGAGCCGGGCCATCAGGAGGGCGGCCGGCATCCCCTTCCCGGCGACATCGCCGATCGTGACCGCCAGCCGGCCGTCCGGAAGCAGGATGTAGTCGAAGTAGTCCCCGCCGACCCCCTGGGCCGCCTCGTAGTAGTCGCAGAACGTGTACGGCGCGAGCTTGGGGCGGCTCTTCGGCAGAAAGCCCATCTGGACCTGCGTGGCGAACTCGAGGTCCCGCTCCAGGGCCCGCCGCTCGACCGCCTCCTCGTGCAGCCGCGCGTTCTGGAGCGTCAGCGACGCCTGCGAGGCGAGGCTCTCCAGGAGGTCCAGGTCGTCGCCGTTGAACTCCCGCTCGGCATCCTGGGTCACGATCTGGATGACGCCGATCGCCTTGTCATCCTCGTCCACGAGGGGGACGCACATCATCGATTTGATCTGCATCCGGCTGAACGCCACGCTCCGGTTGAACCGGGAGTCGGCGGTCACGTTCTCGCTCAGGATCGACTCCCCGGTCTTCATGACGTGCCGGACGACCGTCATGCTCACCGCGACCGCCTCCGAGACGTTCGGCCCGCGGGAGAGCGACGCCTTGACCTTGAGCCGCTCCGAGTCCTGGTCCTGCAGGAGCACGAACCCCTGGTCGGCATGGGGAAAGATGTTGAACAGCGTCGTCAGGACTTTGGGGAGGACCTGCTCGACGGCGAGCTCCCGCCCGAGGGCCCGGGTGATCTCGAGGATCGCCTTCAGCTTGACGTCCGGGTTCACGATCGACCGCTGCGCGTCGCCGCGGCCGGGGGCGATCTTGCGGCGGACCGACGAGGAGTCGAACAGCGGCTCCGCCGGCTCCGGCAGGAAGTAGATCCGGCTCTCGTCCAGGGTCGCCAGGTGCGAGATCTCGGACTCAATCGCCTTGGTCTCGACCGTGGGGGCCGCCTGGGTGTCGTCGTGGAACTCGTCGAACTTGAGGATCGTGTCGCAGATCCGGAGCTGGTCGCCATGCCGGAGCTGCACGCGGCCGTCCACCTCGACGCCGTTGACGAAGGTCCGGTTCCGGCTGCGGAGGTCCTCGACGTAGTAGTTGCCGTGTCCTTCCAGGATCTGGGCGTGCTGGCGGCTCACCGCCACGTTGTCGAGAACGACGTCGCACTGCGGGTGCCGGCCCAGCACGGTCCGCTCACCGAAGACGGGATGCACCGTCCCCGAGGCAGAACCTTTGACGACCAGCAGTTGAGCCACGCCCCACCTCTCGCGACAGATCGTCCGCAGGAATGCCCGGGCATTCTACGGCACGGACCGGCAATACGAAATGAGAGTTCCCCCGTGACCGGCTCCGGCGCAACGCGCCGTCCGTCAGCATTGCCTGGCGGGCCGCACGCCCCGCAGAAATCCGCCGGTTTTCGACATCACCGGCTACACCGCCGGCTGACCGGTGAAATAGGCGGGCTCGGAACCCACCCGCCACTTGATGTTGCAGCCGATGCTCGGCATCTGCGGCTCGACGATCGGCTTTCCGGCCAGGAGAGCGTCGCAGGCGGCCCGCAGATCGCGGCCGGTCGGCGTCTGGTTCGCCTTCGGCCGGGTCTCGTCGAACTGCCCGCGGTAAACGAGCTTGCGCCCCTTGTCGAACAGGAAGAAATCGGGCGTGCAGGCGGCCTGGAACGCCTTGGCGATCTCCTGCGTCTCGTCGTAGAGGTACGGGAAGACGTAGCCGGCCGTCTTGTGCTCGGTCTTCATCGCCTCCGGACCGTCCTGGGGGTAGGCGGCGGTGTCGTTCGAGCTGATCCCGACGATTGCCAGCCCCTTCCCGGAATACTCCCGGGCAAACTTCGCCAGTTCTTCCCGGAGATGAATCACGAACGGGCAGTGGTTGCACATGAAGACCACGAGCAGCCCGGGCGCCTCCGGAGAATCCTCCGAGGTGACAATCCGTCCGTCGACGTTCGGGAGTGCGAACTTGGGAAGGGAGCTCCCCAGGGCCAGCATGGTGGAGGCGGTCTTGACCATGACGAATACTCACACAATCCACGGGGGGGGACGGAATCAGCGCGATCCGGCGGCGCCTCTCGCGGCAGTGTCCTCGCTGAAACCCCGCCGGGCAAGCGGAGGGGCGGCCTGCCGTGTCCCGATTTGATACCGCGACCTCCGGGATCGACCTGATACGATTCCGCGGCGGTGCGGGCGCGGGGGCCGACATCGAAGACAGCGAAAACTTGGGGGGATGATGCCCAGCGGGTGGCAACGCGGCTTGCTCTGGATTCCGACGCTTTACCTCGCGTTCATTGCGATCTTCGCCTACAGCCAGTCTCTCTCCGCCGAAGTCGAGGTGTGGAAGCGAGACTTCGATCTCGTCTTCAAGGAGCAGGAGGAGGCGATCGACCGCAAAGACGCCGCCGCAGCCCAGCGGCTGGATGACGAGATCGAGCGGATTCGCGACCAGGCCGCGTCGCTCCAGACCCGATCGCTGGCCCTGGCGGGGGGCACGTTCGTCGCGATCCTGATCTTCGCATGGGCCACCTGGCAGGTAACGCAGGTCCCGTGGAGCGGCTGGGAAACGGCGGCCCGCTGGGCGATCCTCCTGGCTCCGGTCCAGACGCTCCTGGTGATGGCCGGCCTGAAGAGTCCCCAGCTCGCCTTCGTGTCCAAGGTCGCCCAGTTCGCGATCTCCCTCGGTCACGAGAGGGCGCTGGAGAAGATCTGCCGCTGGTCTGGAAACGACGACCTTGGCGAGCGGATCGGCAAGCTCTACGGCTGGTTCTATCGCTTCGTTCTGCTCATCGTGATCCTGGCGGCGACCGGGGGCCTGCGGCCGTTGCCCCCGGCGATGCGGGATCACCTGGTCACAATCGTCTTCGCGGTCGGCGGACTGTTCGTGCTCGCGCTCTCGATGACGCTCTGGACCTTGAGGACGCGGCTGATCAGGGACACGGCTGAATCGGATACGGAAGAGTCAGACGACCGTTACGACGATGAGTGATACGACGGACGCCGTCTCCGATCCGTGTGGATCTGTGTTCATCTGTGGCTCTTTACCCCTCCGAGCCGGTCCACGACCGGGCGAGCGCCGTGAACTGGTCCCCCCGGTCGGCGAAGTTCCGGAACCAGTCGAAGCTGGCGCACGCCGGTGAGAGCAGGATCACGTCGCCCGGGGCCGATTGCCGGACTGCCCAGGCGAACGCGTTCGCGAGATCCGTGGCCACATGTCGCGGAACAGTCGCCCCGCGCTGCCGCAGGTGCTGCTCCAGCGTCGCCGCCGTCTGCCCCATCAAGGCGACCGCTTTCGCTCGCCGGGCCAGCCCGTCGGCGAACGCCTCGAGGTCGACCTTCTTGTCGTACCCGCCCGCCAGCAGAATCACTGGCGCGTCGAACGCCTCCAGCGCGCACAGGGCCGACTCGGGCGTCGTCGCCAGCGAGTCGTTGTAGAAGCTCCGCCCGGCGACGACCGCCACCTTCTGGAGACGGTGTGGCAGCCCGACGAACGTCGGCAGGGCACCGCGGATGACCTCGTCGGCCACCCCCAGCGCCCGGACCGCCGCGATCGCCGCCGCCGCGTTCCAGCGGTTGTGCCGGCCTGGGAGCGGGAATAGTTCGTTCAGGTCGAACTCCGCCGCGCGACCCTCCTCGACGGCCATCGCGGCCCGATCGACAACCCGGGCTCCCTCGCCCGATAGCGGGGACTCGCCGAACCACCGGATCTGGCCGTGGGTCGGCCAGGACCGGACGTCCGGATCGTCCGCGTTCAGGACCGCGATGTCCGCCGGCCCCTGCCAGCGGAGGATCGTCTGCTTGGCGCGGCGGTAGTCGTCGAGGTCCGGATGCCAGTCGAGATGATTCGGGGCGAAGCTGGTGACGACCGAGAGGTGCGGACTCACGCGGAGCCGGTCGAGATCCGCCAGCATGAAGCTGCTCAGCTCCAGGACCACGTCGTCTCCCGGCCGGATCTCGTCCACGACGGGAAGCAGGCTCCGGCCGAGGTTCCCCCCCAGCCACGTCCTCCGGCCGGCCGCCGTCAGCAGATGATGGATGAGCGCGGTCGTGGTCGATTTCCCGTTGCTCCCGGTGACGCCGACGACCCGCCCCCGCTGGTGCTGCCAGAACAGGTTCATCTCGCTCGTCAACTCGACGCCCCGGCTCTCGGCGAGCCGGAGGAGGGGATGGTCCCGCCGGACCGCCGGGTTGACGACGATCAGGTCCGCCTCGGTGAAAAGCGACTCTGGATGCGCCCCAAGGACGAGCTGTTCCAATCGCGACTCATCGAACTGCGCCAGCGACTCCCGCAGGACCTCCCTCGATCGGAGATCGGTGACGCTGACCCGCGCCCCCCGCGTCAGGAGGAACTGAACCGCGCCGACGCCCCCGCCGAAGCCCCCCAGGCCCATCAGGGTGACGCGGCGGTTGGTGAGGGAGGGGGGCATGGAAGTCACAAGTATCAGGGATCAGTCAGAGGGGCGTTGCCGCGTCTCAGGTTGGTGTGCCACGTTCATGGCTTCCCCGGCCTCCGCCTCGCCACTCCCTCCTTGGGATCCTCCGGCCACTGGTGCTTCGGATAGCGGCGGCGGAGCTCCTTGCGGACCTCGGCGTAGGCGTTCTCCCAGAAGCTCTTGAGGTCGTCCGTCACCTGCTGCGGCCGCATGTTGGGGGCCAGGAGGTGCATCAGGACCCGGACGCGGCCCCCCGCGATCCGCGGCGTCTCGGTCATGCCGAACACCTCCTGGATGCGGACCGCCAGGACCGGAGGGCGGGCCGCTTCGTACTGCAGCCGGATCTGGCTCCCGCTGGGGACCTCGATCTTCTCCGGGGCTTCGCGATCGATCGTCTGCCGCTGCGGGTAGCTGTACTGACCCTGCATCGTCGCCAGCCACGGCGCGGACCGCAGTTCCGCAAAGCTCCGCCGGCCGTCGCACAGGTCGCGGAGGACTTTCTCCAGGCCCTCCCGATCAAGCCGCGGGAGGTCAAGCTCCGGCATCCACTCCGCCAGCGAGCGGACCCGCAGGAGAAAGTTCTCCGTCTCGGAGTCGTTCTTCGGGAAGACCTCGTCGAGGGCGGTCCGGGCGTTCTCGAACAGCTGCTCCGCTGCCGCGTCTCCCGTGGGAAGCGGCGCGGGGGCTTCGGAGAGGACCAAGTCGTCCCACAGCGTCCGGCGGCGGGCGACGACCTGTTTCTGGCTGGGATGAAAGAACAGCTCGTCCCGCGTCACGAGCGACGGGCCGGTGAGCCACTCCCGCTCGACCGCTGAGGCCTGCCGGACGAGTGCGTCCGTCGAGCCGCCGTCGACGTCGATGCACAGAAAGAATTCCGCGCCCGAGACATTTGACTGCGGCCCGAGCTTGACCCCCTTGCCGCCGACCATCAGCCCCCGCGGTCCGCTCGTGTCCCGCCGCCGGGCCAGCCGGTCGGGGAACCCCGCCAGCAGCGCCCGCAGAAGTTCCCCGGTGCCGTCAGAAGAGACCGGAGTCTCCGCGCCGGATCGGGCGGGAAGGCTCCGCCGGATCTGGTCGGCCGCCTGCGTCAGGAAATGAATCGCGACGCCGTGGATCAGGCCGAACGAAAATTCGCGGCGGCCGGTTCGCAGGAACTCTTCGATGGCGAACAACCGGTCGAGGACGTCGGACTGCGAGCGGTGGCTGGCGGCGGTCACCGGTCCCCCCCGTCCCGAGAACGGGTCGCGCTCCGAGAGCATCGCCGCCAGGAGCGCGACGCGCGAGCCCACGCCGAGCCGCTGGCCTTCGAGGACCATCCGGGCCAGCCGCGGGTGGAGCGGCAGCCGGGCCATGCCGCGGCCGAGGGGCGTCACCTGTCCTGCGTCGTCGAGAGCGTCGAGCTTGCGAAGGAGGCTTTCGGCCTGCAGGACCGCCGCCTCGCGCGGCGGCTCGTACCACGGAAAGCCGAGGACGTTCGACTCCCCCCAGCAGTGCAGCTCCAGCACCGGTCCCGCGAGGTCGACCCGGCGGATCTCGGCATCTTCGGCATCCGGCCGGGCGCGGTGGGCGGACTCATCCCACATCCGCAGGCAGACTCCCGCCTGGGTACGTCCCGCGCGGCCGGCCCGCTGGTCGGCGGAGGCCTTCGAGATCGGCGACAGCTCCAAGCGGTCGAGGCCGATCTGCGGATCGAACCGCATCACCTTGGCCAGCCCGGTGTCGACAACCGCCGTGATCCCCTCGATCGTCAGCGAGGTCTCGGCCACGTTCGTCGCCAGCACGACCTTTCGCCGCTCGCACGGCAGCAGCACCCGGTCCTGTTCCTCGGGCGGGAGGTCGCCGAAGAGCGGCATCACCGCCAGGTCGTGCTGCCGGGCCAGCGGTTCCAGTTCCCGGGCGGCGCGGCGGATCTCCGGGGCTCCCGGCAGGAAGACCAGGAGGTCGCCGGGAGTCTTCGGCAGGATCTCGGTGACGCCGGTGAGGACGATCTGTTCCGGCGGCACGCGGTCGAAGCGGCGGGCGTAGCGGATCTCGACCGGATAGGTCCGCCCCTCGCTCTCGATCACGGGGCAGTTGTTGAGGTACGCCGCGACCGGATGGGCGGCGATCGTGGCGGACATGACGACGATCCGCAGGTCGGGCCGGACTTCCTGCTGGACGCGGCGGACCATCGCCAGCGCCAGGTCGCTGTTGAGGCTCCGCTCGTGGAACTCGTCGAACAGAACCGCATCGATCCCTTCCAGAAACGGATCGTCCTGCAGACGGCGGAGCAGGACCCCTTCGGTCACGACGAGGATTTTCGTATCCCGGCTGGCTTGTTCGTCGAACCGGACCTGATAGCCGACCTCGCCGCCGAGGCGGACGCCGCGCTCCTGGGCGATCCGGCGGGCGGTCGCCCGGGCCGCGATCCGCCGCGGTTCCAGCATGACGATCCGCCCTTTCGGAGCCAGTCCGGCGTCGAGCAGGGCGGGAGGGACGCGGGTACTCTTCCCCGCGCCGGTCGGGGCGCGGAGGACGATCGCGTTCGTCTCCTTGAGCGTGGAAACGATCTGCGGCAGGACGTCATCGATGGGGAGGCGGGCGAGAGCCGGCGACATGGGGGGAAGAGTAGCGGACCGGTTCTTGCGAGATGAGGGCTGTCGAGCGGATGGAGATCTCCAAGGGGAACTTTCCAGTCGTTTTCCGGTCGCGGGCCGCGTCATGTTGGCTACTGCGTCCCCCGACCTAACCGGCCCAAGAACCGGGTCCAGGGGCACCCCTGGTGGCGTGCAGGGGCCACCCCCTGCCCGCCGGAGGCCGTCTCGTCGGACACCGTTGGAAACCTTGTGTGTCCAAGCGCGGACACCGTGCCGTATGCCCCCTCACCAACCCGCTGGGAGTGCGAAGCCAGCGGTGTGGGTTGATGGAGCCAATGCAAAATGGGAAATGCAAGTTGAAAAGTGCAAATTGCCGCGGAGGAAGAAGATCTGGCGATCTCCCGGAACGGGCCCCACGGCAGTTGATCTTGCTCTCGTTTAGCCATTTTCCCTATAGACCGACGCAATTCCGGGGGGCCGGATGGTCTTCCCCCGATGGAAACGCGGGTTTTCGAAGGCGTCGCTGTCTTCGGGGGCCTGTCTTTAACGCCAGGGATGGTGTTCCGTGTTATCACTCCTGACCCGCCTCCGGCGGTTCGTGGCCCGTTCGTCCGACATCGCATTCGGCGCCCTGCTGGCGCTGTTCCTCTGCGGCTGGAGCTGGGGTTTTGCGGCCCAGTTCGGGACCTCCTGGGAAAGCCGCTTCGCCGGCCTCGCCTGCGGCCTGCTGGGGCTGGGAACGGGACTGCTGCTCCGGCGGCGGTTCGTCGAGCCGAAACAGGAGTGGATGCCGCGGGCCTGGCTCGCCGGCCTCAGCGTCATCGCCCCGTTCTGGATTCCGTTCGTCGCCCACCGCCTCGCCGGCGTTCCGCTGGAGACCTGGGCTTCGACCACGAAGTCGCTCGGACTTCTGACGGGAGCCGGACTGGCGACCCTCTTCCTCCCCGCGGTCCTCGGCGGACTTTCGCTGCCGCACGATGCCCGACGGACCTCGCAGATGCTCCTGGGCTGCGGCCTGGGCCTGTTCGTTTTCCCCTCGACGCTCGTCGCCTTCCTCGGCCTCGACGTGGCGGTCCTGACGGCTGCCGTCCTGTGCGGCGTCGGCATCGCCCTGCGGCGGATCGAGGAAACGGAATCCGTTCAGGAATCGACGGACGCTCCCGTTTCCGTGAACCCGCTCTGGCTCGGCGGCCTGCTGGCGGCGGGCGGTGCGGTCCTGATGGCGGTCTCCGGGCGGTGGTCGTTCCAGATGTTCCTCGACGCCCCCTGCTGGGTCCTGGCCCGCTGGGCGGGGCTCTGCTGCGGCGCCGCGGCTGGCCTGACGCTCGTCCGGTGGACGCCGCGTTCGGCCCTCCGGCTGGCGGCCCTCATCCTGGGCAGCGCTGCCGCGCTGGCGGTCGTCGCCTTCCCGCAGTTCCTGGAAGCGACGCTCTCGATCAACGCCACGATTTCGTGGCTCTGGTCCGCCCTCATTCTGCGGGGGCTCGTCGCCGCGCTCCTGCCGTTCGTCTCGGGTCTCGCGATCGCGGCCGGGTGTGCAGCCGTCGCCCCCCGTCGAACGAGCGTTCCCGCGGCCGTGGCCTTCGCCGCCTTCCTGATCGGCATGACGCTGTCGGCTCCCGCCGCCGGTCTCGTCCTGGCCGCACTGTGCGGCACCGCCGCGGCCCTCGTGGCCACCTATCGCACTCCCGCTCCGACGGAGCACGAGTTCCCCGCCGCGGCGCTGCTCCGCCAGGGACTCGCCTGGGGACCGATGGCGGCCGTCTGCGTCCTCGCGGTCTGGTCGGCGGCGGCAACCGACCGGTACGCCCCGGCGGTGGCGGCCCGCGTCCTGTTCAACGCTCCGTTCATCACCGCCTGGCTCAACGGCCAGCCGATCGACAACCTCCTCCACGCCGATTCGACGCGGCTCCTGTCGACGATTGAAAGCCGCGACAGCACCTGGACCGTCTGGAAGCAGCGGGACGCGTATGTCCAGCTCCGCGAAAACGGGCTCCCCCGGAGCATGGTCTGTCTCGACACGAACATCGCTCCGCAGTCCGCCCCGGAAGTCGTCGCGACCGTCCTGCCGCTCGTCGTCCACCGCGACCCGCAGTCGATCCTGTTCCTGGGGATGAACTCCCCGGCAAGCCTCGCCACGACCCTGCAGTTCCCGATCTTCTCCATCCGCTGCATCGAGCGGGATCCGGCAATCCGCCAGATCATCGAGACGCAGCTCGAACCGAACTGCCAGACCTCGATCTTCCGCGATGAACGAGTCCAGTGGGAATCGGCCGACCCGTTCCTCGCCGCCCGGGCGACGCACGACCGGACCTACGACGTCATCGTCGCCCAGGACGGGCAGTCGATGCCGTGGCGGTCCGCCCCCCGCTGGACCCGCGATCACTTTCGCTCGGTCGCGGCCCTTCTGGGCGAGACGGGGCTGTTCTGCCAGCGGATGAACTACGGCGATGTGACGGACCGGCCGGTCCGCGAAGTCGCCGCGACGCTGCGGAACGCCTTCGCCCACGTCACGATCGTCGAACCGCTCCCCGGCGAGCTCCTGTTCCTGTGCTCGAACGCCGAGCCAGTGGTCCTCAACGAGCACCTCATGAGCCGGCTCGACAAGGGGCACGTCCGCCACACCCTCGGCCGGATGGGCTGGGACTGGTCGGTCGTCATGGGACTCTCGTACATCCCGTCCGACGTGGTCGACGAGTTCATCGACGACGCCCCGGTCAATTCGGCGACCAACGCCCGCTTCGTGACGACGCTTCCGCAGGAGGTTTACTGCTGGGGCGCGAAGTGGAACGCGGTCAAGATGGCCCTCGCCAGCTGCAGCACGACCGCCATCCGCCGCTTCGAGAAAGAGAGCGCCGAGCTGTTCGACGTCAGCAAGCGGTTCGAGGACATCCAGCTCGCCAGCAAGATCGTCGGCGCGCACCCGGATGAGTTCTGGGAGTATCGCAAGTCGCTGCGGGACCGCCTCAAGGACCGGCCGCGGACCGCGATCGTCCAGGTTCAGCACGAAGGACTGCAGTATGGACTGCACGCGGAGGACGCGCGGCGGAAGGAGTACCTGATCGCCCTCGGAAAGGCCGCGTCCGCCGAGCAACCGACGATTGCCCTCGTCTCCGAGATGGCCGCCTTCGCGGAGCCGTTCGATCCGCTGCTCTCGCCGTTCGTCCACGAAGAGGCGGCTCGCCTGTACGGCAAGTGCGCCGAGCCGGCCCACGAGGCGGCCTTTAACCACTGGCGGCACGCCGTCTACTACGGCACCGGCCAGGACCGCTCGGTCCGCAACGTCGTCTCGGCGGTCCAGACGCTTCACGATCATCCGGAAAGCGTTCCCGATCCGCTCCAGCGGTGGGACGCCCTGCAGTCGCTCCTCGAGGTCATGCGGGAGCGGTGGATCATCCGGGCTCAACTCGCCCGGACCAACAAGTCGAAGTTCGAAGCGGTCGACCTGAGCCGGAGCATCGCCGCCGCCGAAGCGGCCATCGACGACCTGGACGCCCTCGCGCGGGAAGTCGGTCCGGCCGCGGAAGGCTGGGAGATGCGGAAGAAGATCATCGAGCGGGACCTGATCCGCGATCTGGAAGGGTACCGGTCGATCCAGACCGCGCGGGCCGATGCCGAGAAGCGGTCGGCCAACACGCCGCCGCCAGGGACCGTGCGGTAGTCCGCCGGCCGGATGGCCGAAGTCGGCGGCCCGACGGCTGAAGACTCGACGGCCGGTCCCGGGATAGAATCTGGAGTTCCCGTTCCCCTGACGTGCAAGCGAACCGAATGGCCGCGTCCTCCCTCCGCAGCCTGCTGCTCCTCCTGATGCTGCTGTCCGCCGCCGCGCCGGCGCCGGCCCAGGGGATTCCGCGCAAGACCGACGAGCAGATCTGCCTGGAGGAGTACACCCAGCTCCACCAGGGCTTCGAGAAGTCGATGGAGGACCTGGCCGCCGAGTGCGACCAGCAGGGACTCAAGACTGCGGCCGCCGTCCTGCGGGCCCGGGCGGCGCGGATCGACCGGCAGACGCTCGACCTTGACGACCTTCCCGAGGAGATCGGCGCCAGCGTCCCTGACCCGGGGGACACGCTCCAGCAGCGGCAGCACGAGCTCGAATCGCAGTACGCCGCACGCGTCTTCGGGATCTCGCAGAAGGCGATGAAGGCCGGGAGCATCAACCTGGCGTTCCACCTCGTGCGGGAAGTCGCCTTCCACGACCCCGACCACCTCAATGCCCGGCGGATGCTGGGCTTCGTCAAGAGCGAAGGCAAGTGGTCCACGCCGTTCGCGCTGGCCCAGGAGCGGCGGGGACTGGTGTGGCACGAGGAGTTCGGCTGGCTCCCCGAGGACCACGTCACCAAGTACGAGCAGGGGCTGCGGTTCTACCGGAACCGCTGGATGACGAAGGAGCAGGAAGAGGAGCTCCGAAAGGACTTCGACGAGGGGGCCTGGGAGATCGAGACCGAGCACTTCCGTGTGAAGACAAACCACAGCCTGGAGCGGGGAGTCGAGCTCAGCCGGTCGCTGGAGGGCTTTCACCGGTACTTCGTCCGCGAGTTCTCGACGCTGTTCAGTTCGCCCCAGCAGATGCGGCAGCTCTTTGACGGCAAGGCGGTCGCCTCGGGGACCGTCGAGAAGCACGACGTCCACTACTACGCGGACCGGACCGAATTCGTCACGCGGCTGCGGAGCGAGCCCTATATCGAAGCCTGCAACGGAATCTATCTCCCCCGGAAGCGGACCGCCTACTTCTTCTTCAATCCCCGCAGCGACGAAGAGCACCTCGAGACGCTGTTCCACGAGGTGACGCATCAACTCCTCAGCGAGAGCACGAAGCAGACGTACGCCATCGCCCAGGAACGGGACTTCTGGGTCGTCGAGGGACTGGCGTGCTACATGGAGTCGTTCCGGTTGAAATCGGACGGCCAGTACACGGTCGGGTTCCCGCTCCATCGCCGGATCGTCGCCGCCCAGCGGCACGCCCGGAATCCCCAGGAATTTGTCCCGATCGGCCGCTTCGTCAGCTTCGGCCAGCAGGCGTTTCAGACGGCGGGGGGGAAGCCGGTCGTCATGCAGAGCGACCTCCAGGTGTACTACGCACAGGCGACGGCGCTCTCGCACTTCTTCCTGCACTACCGGGACGGCATCTACCGCGACGCGTTCATCAAGTACCTGGGGGAGATCTACAGCCCGGACCGCAGGATCCGCGAGAAGGTGACCCCGCTTAACGTCCGCACCGGCCAGAGCTATTCGTCGCTGGACCAGCAGTTCAAAGAGTACCTGCAGTCGCTCGAGTGAGGCCGGCTCGGAGGTCGCACGGTCGTCTTAAGGCGACGGGCGAAAGCCCCTGCCTCAGCGCGGCGGCTTCCGCTTTGCCGGAGCTTCGAAGAGCGAGGTCAGGAGGCGGAGGTTGACCGCGTCCATCTCTTCGCCGTCGCGCTGCTCCTTTTTCGTTTCAAGGAACATCGGCAGGCCGGCGAAACGGGGGTCGTTGAGGAGCCAGCGGAACGGTTCCAGGCCGATCTCTCCTTCGCCGATGTGCTCGTGCCGGTCGACGCGGCTTCCGAGACCCTTCTTGCTGTCGTTGAGATGGAAGGCCCTTATGCGGTCAATCCCGACGCGGTCGTCGAACTCCTGGAACGTCGCGTCGTATTCGCCGCGGGTCTTGAGCGGATAGCCGGCAGCAAAGATGTGGCAGGTGTCGAGACAGATGCCGAGGCGGTCCGAGTCCTGAACTTCCTTGAGGATCGTGCCGAGGTGCTCGAAGCGGTGCCCGAGGTTGGAGCCCTGGCCTGCCGTCGCTTCGACGAGAATCTTGACCGTCGCTCCTTTGGTACGGCGGTGGACCTCATCGAGACCCTCGACCACCTTCTGGAGTCCGACCTCCTCGCCGCTGTCGAGATGGCTGCCGGGGTGCATCACGAGGCCCACGAGCCCCAGGGCTTCGGCCCGCTCGACTTCGACCGTCATCGCATCGACCGATTTGTCCCACAGCTCGCTGCTGGGGCTGGCGATGTTGATGAGGTAGCTGTTGTGGGCGCACGGCAGGTGCAGGTCCCCCGTCTTGAGCGCGGCCCGGAACTGGCGGCACTCCTCGTCGGTCAGCGGCTTTCCTTTCCACTGGTTGTTGTTCTTGGTGAAGATCTGGACCGTCCCCATCCCATAGGCAGACGCCGCCGCCGCGGCCCGGTGGTAGCCGCCGGAGATCGAGAGATGCGAGCCGAGGAGAGGACGAATGGCTTTCAAGAGGAACCTGCAAGCGGAAGAAGGTGGGACGCCCCATACGCCGCGCGGCCGCGTTCCGGCCAGCCAGACAACGGCTCAGCCGTCAACGCCTCGCCGGGCGCTGACGGCTGTTGGCCAACGGCCAAACGCTATCGGCCAACCGTCTCAGCCGATCAGTTCACGGAGCTGCTTGAGGTACTTCGGGATCTCGACCCGCGGGTCTTCCTTCTCCTCGTATTCGAGGACGAGGTAGCCGCGGTAGCCCGCCTTCTTGAGGATCTCGACGATCCGGCCCATGTCGGCCTTTTCCGGCTTGCCATTCGGGGCGATCGAGACCTTCACCTGGGCGTTCACGGCAAAGGGAGCGATCTTCTCCAAGTCGCCGTAGGGGTCGGCGGTCCGGAAGTTTCCGCTGTCGAAGTTCACGCCGAACCATGGGGAGGACTTCACCCGCCCGACAATCTTGAGGAGCTGCTCCGGAGTCGCCGTGATGCCGCCGTGATTTTCGAGGGCCAGGATCACGCCCTTGGTCGCCGCGTAGGCGACGGCGTCGTCGATCCCCGCCACGCAGCGGTCGAGGGCTGCTTCCTCGGTGTCCCCCTTCGGAACGTTGCCGGCGAAGATCCGGATGACCGGCGCGCCGACGAGGGCGGCGTAGTCGATCCACTTCCGCGTCATGGCGACTTCGAATTCGCGGTCGGGGCCGTCCGGCTTGCAGAAGTCATTGCCGATGGCCGTGCCGGAGACGTCGAGTCCCAGCCGGAAGCACCGCTCCTTGACCTCGTTGAGGTACTCCGGTGTCACTTCGGCCGGGAAGTAGTAGCTCGTCAGCTCGGCGGCATCGAGGTCCTGCTCGGCGCAGTAGTCGATGAAATCGAGGAGCGTCATCTTAGGGACGGTCTTCCCCGGCTTCGGCCAGTTCTTCGGGAGCTGGGAGTTGAACGAGTAGGCGGCGAGCGAGAGCTTGAAGAACGGTTTTCCGGTCCGCTTGGGCATTTCAGCCGCTCGCAGGCCGGGGGCGATCAGGGTGGCCGCGGAAGCGGTCAGGGCCGCGAGTGCGGTGCGGCGGGAGACGGGGGGGGATTCGAATGGGGAGGGTGAGGCGGGCATGGGTGTTTGGCGGGTGACGAGGATGGACGTTGCGGATGGCGACGTGGCCGTCATGTCACTGTACCGGTCTCGGGCTGTGGGATGAACCGCTGGCGAAGGGTGGGAGCTCGGTGAGTGTGCGAGCGGACGATCAAAACCGGGGTCCAGGGGGTACCCCTGGTGGGGGATGCAAGGGGGCAACGCCCTCTTGCCCGCCGGAGGCCTGGCCGTCGAGAGATGTCTGAAGGAGTGAGTGTCTAAGCGCGGACACCGTGTCGTATGCCCCCTCACCAACCCGCGGGAATCACGAAGCCAGCGGTGTGGTGTGAAGGAGTGCTCGTAGCGGGTACCACAAAGGGGATGCCCGTTGTTTACCACGGTTCCGCGACGAAAATGCCTCCGGCGGCAAGGGGGTGAGACCCCCTTGACCCCAACTGCCGTCGCACGATGGGTTTGAGCGAGCAGAGCCGTGCCGGCAAGAACGCCAAGTCGAGACTGCGCGATTCGACACCCCATCTTCACCGAAGCGGCGGGACGGCCTACTTTTTCCGCTTCGACTTGAGGTCCTTGGCCTGGATCGGCCGGTCCTTGCTGATCGTCTGCGGCCCCTTGCCCGCCGCCTTCTCGTACACGCCGTCCCCCGCCTTCACGTACTTCGTGAAGCCAAGCTCGCCCAGCCGCTTGTTGTCGTTGGCGCTCTTCTTCATCGCGCTGTCGGACCAGCTCCCACCGATGAACGCCGGCTGGATCACCCGCCGCACCGGCTGGCCGGTCTCCGGATGCTTCGTCAGCGCAGGGGCCTTGATCGACTGCATAAGCTCGAACTGCTCCCCGTCGGAGCCGTCCTCGTTGATGACTTCGTAAACGTAGATCGGCATGGACCTGACACCCTGGGCGGGAGCGGCCTTCGCACGCCGCTCGCTCGACCTCCATTCTATCCCCGGCGGAACGCCAAACAATCGGGGGCCGGTTTTCCGAGAGGACTGCCGCGGGCGGACGACGCGCGGCAGGCCCCCCTTTGCAAAATCGGGGCGAGGCGATCACTCTTTCTGATCCGTTCGATCACCGGTTGACGTTGAGTTCACGCCCCTTTTTCCCTTGCGATTCGGAGAATCGCACCACTATGGCATCCCTTTCGGAATACGCCGAGCGGACCCGCCGCCTGCACAACGCCGTGCGCGGCGTGGAGCGGCGGAGCGCCGTGGCCCAGGTTCCCCCGCTCCCCGGACGGGAGTGGTTCGAACTCCTCGAACGCAAACTGCTGCCGCAACTGACGGACGACTCCTACCTCGTCGTCGCCGTGGTCGGCGGGACGAACATCGGGAAGAGCTGCGTCTTCAACCACGTCGCCGGGTTCCGGGCCAGCGCCGTCAGCCCGCTCGCTTCGGGAACCAAACACCCCACCTGCCTCGTCCCGGCCGGATTTCTCCAGCGGCACGACCTCTCGAAAGTCTTTCCCGGCTTCACCCTCAAGCCCTGGGAAGGGGCCGAGGCTCCCCTGGTCGAAGAAGGGGTCGACTGGCTCTTCTGGCGGGAGTGCCCCGAACTCCCCCCGAATCTGCTGGTGCTCGACACCCCCGACGTCGACAGCGACGCCAGGATCAACTGGGTCCGCGCGGACAACATCCGCCGCGCCGCGGATGTCCTGCTCGCCGTCCTGACGCAGCAGAAATACAACGACGCCGCCGTGAAGGAGTTCTTCCGCAACGCGGCGGCCGAAGACAAGGCGTGCCTGATCGTTCTCAATCAGGTGCTGCTCCCCGAGGACGAGCCGTGGTGGCCGAAGTGGCTGGCGACGTTCTGTCAGGAGACGCAGGTCAAGCCGGAGATCGTCTACATCGCCCCCAACGACCGCCGGGCGGCGGAACAGAACCGGCTCCCCTTCTATGAGCGCCCCTGGCCACTCCCCGAAGGGGCGTCCGCCTCCGGGCTGGCCGATCCGGACCAGTACAACCCCGGTCCGCCGCGTAACCTCCTCGAGGACCTGACAAACCTGCGGTTCGCCGAGATCAAGGTCCGGACCCTCCGGGGGTCGCTGAACCATCTCCTCGACGAGTCGGCCGGAGCGCCGGGATATCTCCGCGAGGTCCGGCAGCGGGCGGGGCAGTTCCGCGGGGCGGCGGAGCTGCTGACCGCACACCAGCTCGCGGCGACCGACCACTGGCCGGCGATCCCGGCCAGCATCCTGATCGGCGAGCTGCGGAAGTGGTGGGCCGCACAGCGGACCGGGTGGTCCGCCAAGGTCCACGGCTTCTACAACACCGTCGGCACCGGCCTGGCGTGGCCCTTCAAGAAGGTGGCCGAGCGGATCCAGGGCGAGAGCCGGCCGCCGCTGGAGCTCTATCGCGACCGGGAGTGGTCGGCGATTCTCGACGTCGTCCAGAAGGTGTTCGACAAGCTGACGTTCATCAGCGAGCTGGGGAATGACCTGCTGAAGCCGCGACTCAACGCTCTGCTCTCCGGGACGTCGCGGGCGGGGCTGATCGACCTGATCCGCCGACAGCACGCGGCGGTCGACTTCGACCAGATCCTCGAGCACCTCGTGACGGAGCAGATGAGCGGCTTCCGTGAGGAGAGTCCCGAGTACTACCAGCTCTTCAAGCGGCTCGACGTCCTGGCGGCCGCCGCGCGTCCGGCGACGAGCGTGGCGCTGTTTGTCACCGGGTTCGGGCCGGTGGGGCATGCCATCGCGCCGGTCGTGACCGACACTGCTCTCCAGGGGGCGCTCCATCTCGCGGGAGACGTCGCGGGGGGAACGGTCGCGGCGGCGGTGGGGGAGACGGTCATCAGCGGCGGGGCGTCGACCGGCGTCGGGTTTCTGGAGATGCGGTTCCGCCGGCTCCACACCGCGTTCACGGAACGCCGGGCGCAGTGGCTGGCGGATCTGCTGCGGCAGAACCTGCTCGGGTCCCTTAACGAAGAATTGATGGCCGCCGCGACAATCGATCAGTCGCCCGAGTTTCGCGCCGCCGAGGAGGCGCTCGTCGCCCTGCGGAGGAACTCGGATGGATGAGGCCCCGCCTCTTCCGACGCCGTCGCCCTCCTCCGCAGGCGGTCCGCTGCCCGCGCTGTCTTCCTTCGTGACGAACGTGGCCTGGGTTTTCATCGTTCTGGGAGGACTGCTGACGGCCATCACCTTCATGCAGAACATCCTGATCCAGACGCTCCCCTTTCACCGGCCTCAGGCGTCCGCTCCGGATGCCGAGGTCCGGTCGGTGTTCTTCGCCTTCTTCGAGAACTCGATCCGGATCTACTTTTTCGCAGTGTTCCTCGTCAGCGCGGGCCTGCTCGGCTCGGCCATCGGCCTGCTCCGCCGCCGGAACTGGGGACGGATCGGGATCCTGTTCGTGCTGTGGGGCGGGATCGTCTGGATCGTCCTGTCGTGCGGGCTGATGCTGGAGATGATCAGCAGTCCGAACACGAAAGTTCCCCCGGAGATGCGGGGTTCGATGCTGGCGACCTTCGTGATGATGGGATTGTTTGGCGTCGGCGTGGCAGTCGTCTTTGGTTGGTTGATCCGCTGCCTGACGTCGGAGGCGGTGCGTCGCGAGTTCTTGTCCGTTGGTGCGTTCGGCACAAAGAGTTGAGGTTCGTATGGTTCGCTGGTTCGGTCTCGTGGTTCTCTTCGTTTCTCTGTCGGTGTCGGCTGCGGAGCGGTCGGCGGTCGAGATCATTGCTCATCGCGGCGCGTCGCACGACGCTCCTGAGAACACCGTGGCCTCGTTCAAGGCGGCGTGGGCGCAGAACGCCGATGGGGCGGAGCTGGATCTGTACCTGACGTCCGACGGCAAGATCGTGGCCTGTCATGACAAGGACATGAAGCGGACCGCCGGGAGCGAGATGCTGGTGGCCAAGTCGACGTTCGAGCAGCTGCGGGCGCTCGATGTGGGCAAGTGGAAGGGGCCGCAGTTTGCGGGAGAGCGGATCCCGACCTTTCAGGAGATGCTGGCGACGCTGCCTGAGGGGAAGAAGGTCTATGTGGAGGTGAAGTGCGGGCCGGAGATTGTTCCGGAGATGATCCGGCAGCTGGAGGCGAGCGGGCGGCCGGCGGCGTTGACTCCGATCATCTGTTTCAACGCCGAGGTGGTGGCGGCGGTGAAGCGGGCCCGGCCGGATCTGCCGGCGTACTGGCTGAGCGACCTCAAGGAGGGGAAGACCGCCGAGGTGTTGATTGCGCGGGCCAGGGAGATCCATGCCGACGGACTCGATCTCAAGGCGGGACCGGAGCTTGATCAGGCGTTTGCGGACAAGGTCCGGGGGGCGGCGTTGCGGCTGGATGTCTGGACGGTCAACGACGCCGCGCTGGCGAAGCGGATGGTGAGTATCGGGGTGCAGGGAATCACGACGGACCGGCCCGAGTGGCTGCGGGAGCAACTCGCAAAGTAGACCGCTCTTGCCGGCACAGCTCCCATAGCTCAAACCCAACGTGCGACGGCAGCCGGGGTCAAGGGGGCCTCGCCCCCTTGCCGCCGGAGGCGCTTCCATGAGGAACCGTGGAAAGCAACGGATGCCCCCTTTGTGGAACCAGCGTCGAGAACTCACCGCTCGCTCTGCAATCCCCGTGGGTTGGTGACGGGGCATACGACACGACGTCCGCGCTTGGACACGATCTCCTTCAGACATCTCTCGACGGCCAGGCCTCCGGCGGGCAAAGGGGATTCTCCCCTCTGCACTCCCTGACCAGGGTGCCCCTGGACCCGGTGATTGGCAGAGGTGAGAGTTTTGGGATGACGCGGTAGGCTGGTTCCTTCGCCATCCGAATCAACCAGGGATTCCTTCGATGCGCTCACTCTCTTCCGCGGCCAGCCTCGCTCTCTCCCTCATCTCCGCCTCCGCCCTCGCCGCCCCACCCGCCTTCAAAACCGTCGAGATCGAGAAAGACTTCTGCAAAGTCGCCTGCTACGCCGTCGCACTCGCCGACGTCGACGGAGACAACAAACAGGACATCGTCGCCGTCACCGAGAACCGCGTCCTCTGGTACCAGGCCCCCGACTGGAAACCACACCTCGTCATCGAAGACCAGACCGAACGCGACAACGTCTGCATCGCCCCCTACGACATCGACGGCGACGGCCAGGTCGACTTCGCCCTCGGAGCCGGCTGGACCAAGATCGGCACCATCCAGTGGCTCTCCCGCGGCAAAACCCTCGACGAGAAATGGTCCGTCCACCCCATCGGCCGCGAAGGCTGGACCCACCGCATGCGGTTCGCCAACGTCCTCGGCAAGGACAAGGCCCAGCTCGTCGTCTCCCCCCTCAACGCCACCACCATCCCGACCGGCGTCCGTCTGACTGCCTTCGAGATCCCCGCCAACCCCAAGACCGATCCGTGGCCGCACGTCGTCCTCGACGACACGCTCAACCGGATGCACAACCACTGGCACCTCGATCGCAACGGAGACAAGATCGACGCCACCCTCACCGCCAGCCAGGAAGGACTGCACCTGCTGCGGAAGACCGACACCGGCTTCTCGAAGCGGAAGGTCGGCAGCGGAGCCGAGGGAGCGAAACCCGAGGAACGCGGGTCGGGCGAAGTGAAGATCGGTCAGCTCAAGGGGGGCCGGCCCTTCATGGCGACGATCGAGCCGATGCACGGCAACCAGGTCGTGATCTACACCGCCCCGCCGGAGCTTCCCGAAGGCCAGCTCGCCACGCGGATCGTCCTCGACGACACCTTCAAGCAGGGACACGGCGTCTTTGCGGCCGACCTCGACGGGGACGGAGACGATGAAGTGATCGCCGGCTACCGCGAGCCGGGGACCGGAACGATCAAGGGGCCGGGCGTCTTCATCTATGAGGCGGACGACGAAGCCGGGACGAAGTGGACGAAGCACGTTCTCGACGACGGCGGGATGGCGGTCGAAGACCTGATGTGCGCGGACGTCACCGGCGACGGCAAGATCGACATCATCGCCGGAGGGCGGGCGACGAAGAACCTGAAGCTGTATGTGAATCAGGGAGTTCGTTGATTCACATCCGGCCCGACCGCATACTCAGAGTCTCATGGGAGACGGTCTATGCGTTCGCTCGTCGGTGCCGCTGTTGTCGTTCTGGGATTCGGTGCGTCGCTGTGGGGTGCGGATGACCCTGCGCCCGACTACGAGAAGCAGGTCGCGCCGCTCCTGAAGAAGTACTGTGCGGGCTGCCACAACGGCTCCGACCTTGAGGGAAAACTCTCGCTGGAGACGTTCGCCGATCTCCAGAAGGGGGGCGAGCATGGGGTGGCCGTTCTGGCGGGCGATCCCGCGTCGAGCCGGCTGATCCGCGTCCTCACGGGCTCCGAGCCGAAGATGCCCCCGGAAGGGGAGCCGCAGCCGACGGCGGCCGAGATCGACGTCCTCAAGCGATGGGTCGAAGAGGGGGCCAAGGGGCCCGCGGGAGCCGAGCCCGACCGGTCGGTCCTGATCGTCCCCAAGATCGAATCGCACGCCAAGGAGCGTCCGATCGCCGCCCTCGACTGGTCGGCCGACGGAACCCGGCTGGCGGTGGCCCGATACGGACAGGTCGAACTCCTGCGGAAGACCGGCGAGAAGTTTGAGGCGGAGAAACCGATCACCGGCCTTCCGGGCAAGGTGACGGCGGTCCACTTCACGCCGGACGGAACGAAGCTCATCACGGCCTCCGGCATCGCCGGCCTCATCGGCAAGGCGACCGTGTGGGATCTGGCGACGGGGCAGCCGCTCCGCGAGATCACGGGGCACCGGGATATCCTTTACGACGCGGAGCTCTCGCCGGACGGCAAACTGCTGGCGACCTGCAGCTACGACCGGAAGATCATCGTCTGGAACGTCGAGACGGGCGAAGTCGTCCGGACTTTCGAGGGGCACAACGGCGCGGTCTATGACATCGCCTTCCACCCGAATGGGCAGGTCCTGGCGAGCGCGTCGGCCGACGATACCTGCAAGCTGTGGCACATCGGGACCGGCGAACGGCTCGACACGCTCGGCCAGCCGCTCAAAGAGCAGTACGCGATTGCCTTTACCAAGGACGGCAAGCATGTCGTGGCGGCCGGGGCGGACAACCGCATCCGGGTCTGGAAGCTGATCTCGCTCGACAAGCCGGCGATCAATCCGCTCGTCCACGCCCGGTTCGCTCACGAAGGGGCGATCGCGCGGCTCGGCTTCACGCCCGACGGCAAGCAGCTCGTGACCGTCGCGGAGGACCGGACGGTCAAGCTGTGGGAGACCGAAGGCTACACCGAGCGCAAGCTCTTTCCGCGGCAGCCGGAAGTCGCCGAGGCTCTCGCGATCGCCGGAACCGGGGACCGGTTTGTCATCGGGCGGATGGATGGCTCGGTCGAGATGTTTCCGATCGACCCGCTGAAGGGAGGGCCAGCAGCCGATACCGCGCAGCCGATAACGGTCGCGACCGCGTCGCCGATGCCCGACATGCCGATGACGACCGTGGCGGAACAGGAACCGAACAATCTGCCGAGCCAGGCGACGGCCCTGGCGATCCCAGCGACCGTGACCGGCGCGATCCACGGCTCGGACGCCGCCCAGCCGGATGCCGACCTGTACCGGATCACAGCCAGGGCGGGGCAGGAGTGGGTCATCGAGATCAACGCCGCCCGCAGCAAGTCTCCGCTCGATTCCTTTGTCGAAGTCCTGACGCCGGAGGGACAGCGGATCCCGCAGGTGACGCTGCAGGCGGTGCGGGACTCGTACTTCACTTTCCGCGGCAAGAACGCCGACCAGAGCGACGACTTCCGGATCTTCAACTGGGAAGAGATGGAGCTGAACGAATATCTCTATGCCGGCGGCGAGGTCACGAAGCTGTGGCTCGCTCCCCGCGGTCCGGACTCCGGGTTCAAGGTCTACCCGGGTGCCGGCAACCGGTACGGTTACTTCGACACCACGCCGGTCGTCCATGCCCTCGGTGAACCGTGCTACATCGTCCAGGCATATCCGCCCGGGACCGACCTGATTCCGAATGGCCTGCCGGTCTTCAATCTCTACTTTCAGAACGACGACGACGGCCGACGGGAGTTGGGGGCGGATTCGCGGCTGACCTTCACCGCCCCGCACGACGGCGACTACCTGATCCGGATCCGCGATGTCCGCGGGTTCCAGAGCCCGGAGCACAAGTACACCCTCACGGTCCGGCCGCGGCGGCCGGACTTCCAGGTCATCGTCCATGGCGGGAAGCCGACGGTCTCGGCCGGCAGTGCCCGGGAGTTCCGCGTCGAGGCGAAGCGGATGGACGGCTTTGAAGGGCCGATCCGGGTTGAGCTCACCGGACTGCCGGCGGGCTTCACGGCGACTTCGCCGATCACGATCGAGGCGGGACAGAACAATGCTCTCGGAGTCCTGATGGCGGCGGCTGATGCGGTGGCTCCGACGGACGATGCGGCCAAGGGGTCGAAGGCGACCGCCTCGGCGGAGATCGGCGGCGGGACGGTTACGCACGATGCTGGCTCGCTCGGGGAGATCAAGCTCGGTCCGAAGCCGAAGATCCTACTGACGATCGTCCCCACCGAGGGGGGCGCGAAGCCGCTTGCTTCGGAGCTGGGGAAGCCGCTTGAGTTCGAGATCCAGCCGGGGCAGACGATCATGCTGAAGGCGATTGCGCAGCGGGACGGCTACACGGGCAACATCCCGTTCGGGAATGAGGACAGCGGTCGGAACTTGCCGCACGGGGTGATCGTCGACAACATCGGGTTGAACGGTCTCCTGATGGTCGAGAACACGAGCGAGCGGGATTTCTTCCTGACCGCTGCCGGATGGGTTCCCGATCAGTCGCGGCTGGTGCATTTGCGGACGACGGTTGAAGGGGAACAGGCGACCGCTCCTATCCTGTTGCATGTTCGGCGGCCCAAGACGGTTGCCGGGAAGTAAGCCCGATTAACGGTCCCCAAACAGGCCCAACCGGGTCCAGGGGCCCCCTGGTGGGGAGTGCAGAGGGGCAACGCCCCTTTGCCCGCCGGAGGCCCGTCTCGTAGGGATCTTTCTGAAGGAGCACTTGTCCAAGCGCGGACACCGTGCCGTATGCCCCCTCACCAACCCGCGGCGATTGCAAAGCCAGCTGTGTGGTGTAGAGGAGTCCTCAACGCTGGTCCCACAAAGGGAACGTCCGTTGCTGACCACGGTTCCTCATGGAAGCGCCTCCGGCGGCAAGGGGTTGCCCCCTTGACCCCGGCCGCCGTCGCACGTTGGGTTTGAGCAAGCCGAGTTATGCCGGCAAGGACGCGGTTCAAGCCAGCGAGCAGGCCCGTCGACGTCGCATCGGCCCCGGCTGATTTGCGGCGAAAGTCCGCATGAACTCCCCGCACGCTTCCGGGCGAAACGCCACACCCGCAATCCGCCCTCCGACGCAGCGTGCGGCAGCCCCCGCGGGAAGGACCGCTGTTTGACGCTGTGACGCAGGCAACCGCATACTATGGGTTGATCCGCACGGATGTTGCATGCGTAGAAACACAGGGTCTTCAGGGTTGGGTGTCGTCATGCGTGCCGCGTTGCTGGGTCTTGTGCTGCTGTTCTCGTCCTCCGCGCTCTTCGCGCAGGAAAGGGCCCTTCCACCCGGAAGCAAGTCGCCGCTCCTGCGGTTGGAGACCGGCGGACCGCGGAGCTACATCAGCGGCGTCCTGTTCAGCCCCGACGGCCAGCGGCTCTATGCCGGCGGATGGGACAAGGCGGTCCTGGTCTGGGAACGGAACGCCAAGGGGACATTCGAGTACCGTCCCGAGGCGACGTTCCGCGTCCCGACCGGGTCGGGAACCTACGGCGGGCTCAACGCGATCGCCCTCACGGAGGACGGCCAGTGGCTCGCCGCCGCGGGACAGTCGCACGCCCGCGATATGTCGGACGAACGCTCGACCGGCTTCATCCTGCCCGCCGGTCTCCTCAGCGAGGAGTCGATCCTCGACGAGGGGATGATCTATGTCTTCAACACCACGACCCGCGCCGTGACGCTCCTCCGGGGGCATCGCGGTCCGGTCCAGTCGATGACCTTCGCCAAGGGGCCCGGCGCTCCGGTCCTCGTTTCGGTGGCCGAAGAACGGGTTTCGGGGAACTCCGAACTGGTGCCGCGCGGACGGGCCTGGGATGTCGCCAAAGCGACGACGATTGCGGAATTGAAGCAGGTTCCCAGCGGCAAACCCGGTCAGCCGGTTCCCCTCCCGCTGCTCCAGGGCTTCCGCCCGGGACTGGCCGCGTGGCGGACCGGGACGAAGACGGAGCAGGTCCGGGTCGCTCTCGGGCTGGGTGACAACCAGCTCCGCCTGTGGGATCCGGCCGAAGGGCTGATCGTCGCCGGGCCGACCAGTCCCAACCTGCTGACGATCCTTGGACTTCCGGGGAACGACGTCCAGCTGCTGACCGGCGGCCACGCCGATGTCGGCGTCTGGTCGCTTCCGGGGGCCGCCCGGGGCCGCTCCCCGCGCTCGTGGGTGATCTCTATCGCAAGCTCCAGGTCGCGAGTGTCAACGGGCAGCAGAACAACCTCGTCAGCGCAGCGGCCCTGGTCCCCGCTGCTAACGGGCGGCCGGCCCGGATCGCGCTGATCGTCACGAAGTATCTTCCGGACGGACTTGGGGAGTATCGCCTCGTCCTGACCGAGGCCAGCAGTCCCTACACGACGGTCCGCGAGGTCCCCCTCCCGTGGACAGGACCGATCCGCCAACCCTCGATGGCGGTCTCGGCGGACGGACGGCTGGCGGCCTTCTTCGGCGGGTCCGGGAACGAGATTGCGGTCTACGAGGTCGCGCAGCTCGCCGCAGGAAACCTTGCTCAGCCGCAGATCCTGCGAAGCGCGGGGATCCCGTTGAAGGGAGCGGAGTTCGTCCGCCGTGGGGACGAGTGGGGACTGCGGCTCACCCCTGAGACCGAAGGCGCGGCGCCGCTCATCCTCGATTTCGCGAACCGCGGTGTCGGTACGGCCGGGGAGGGGTGGCAGGCGGCCACAGCGGATGCGACCGGCTGGTCGGTCACTCCGGAACAGGGGAACCAGCTGGCCGTGAAGGGGCCGGAAGGAATCGCATTCCGTTTCCCGATTCCGGCCGGCTCGGTCGTCAGCGCGGCGGCGGTCTGTCCGGAATCTCCGGCCTGCTCCGTTCCGCTCGTGGCGGTTGCGACCCACCAGAACGGACAGCCGCGGCTGCAGATCCTCCGGGGCGACACGGGCGAAGAGACCCGGTGGTGCGTGGGGCACACGGAGCGGATCCGCTCCCTCTCGTTCTCCGCCGACGGCCGGATGCTCGTCTCCGCCGCCGCCGACCGGAGTGTGGCGGTCTGGACGGTCGCCAACCTTGAGAAGAAGGTCCTCGGCCTCTACGGACGGATTGCCGGCCTCGAGGTCCACAACGACGCCGGAAAGGTCGTGGTCGGCGCCGCGCCCGCCTCCCTGCCGCTCAAGAAGGGTGACGTGATCGTCTCGGTCCGCACCGGCATGGGAGATTTTCCCGCGGTGTCGGCGAAGGAGTTTTACGGGAACGTGCAGGAGCAGAAGCCCGGCTCGAACGTGGAAGTGACGCTGACGCGGGGCAATCAGCAGCAGACGGTCCGCTGCCCGGTCAGCCAGGCGATCGACGAATCCAAGCCCCTGTTCACGCTGTTCGTCGCTCCCGGCAACCGGGCCGACCGCTGGCAGTGGATCGGCTGGCATCCGCTCGGAAACTTCGACGCGATCGGAGCCGATGTGGACCGCTGGCTGGGGTGGCATTTCAATACCGGCGAGAAGGCCGAGCCGGCCCGCTTTGCCGCGATCGGCGAGTACCGCGAGGCCTTCTTCCGCCGCAACCTCCTCAAGTCGCTCATCGATGCGCAGGACCTCGTCGCTCCCGCCGTCCAGGAGAACCCCAAGGTCTCGATCCGGCTCCGGCGGCGGGATGGGCAGGCGGTGGAGGTCGACGTCGAAGGGGCGTCGCAGCTCAAGAATGGGGATGTCGATCTCGTCGCCACGGTCAGCGGCGTGACGGTCCGGCGGATCCGCCGGATGGAAGGGATCCTCGACGATGGGGCCGCCGTCCCGCTCGTCCAGGAGGCGGCCGACACGTGGTCCGCGGATCTCTCGAAGGGGAAGTGGGGCCGCGGCCGGCATGTCGTTTCGGTCCGGCTGGCGACCCCCGATCGGGAAGTGGTTCAGACGCACCCGGCGGAGTTCATCCCGACTCCGCCGTCTCTGGAGCTGGCGCTCCCCGGTGACGGGGAGATCGATTCGGAGACCTACGCCCTGAAGGCCAAGGCGCTCCCCTCCACGGAGCCGCTTCGCGTCGAACTCCTCGTCCGGCAGGCCGGGGCGGGCGCCAAGAAGGAGTCGGTCAAGACCTGGGATTCCCGTGAGACGCTCAACGTCGAGCAGGCGATCGCCCTCCTGCCGGGTGAGAACCTGGTCGAGCTGGTCGCCTGGAATGCCTCGGCGCCGGACAGTGTCCGGGAGCGGGAGACGGTCCGGCGGACCTTCTTCGTCCGCCGCGCGATCCCGCCGATGGCTCCGCGGATCGAAGTGACCGAAGTCGAGACGGTCCCGTATGACGGCGCTCCCGCGCCCCTGACGCTCCATGAGACGGCCTACGACACCGCCCAGCGGCGCGTCCGCATCAAGGGAACCGTTCGGGGGATGATGCCGATCGATTCCGCGACGCTGGTCGTGGGGAACAATGCTCGACAGCTTCCGAACCTCAAGCCTGGCATGACCAAAGACTTCACCTTCGATGAGGTCGTCGAGCTGGATCCGGGGTCTCAGAGCGTTGTTCTCCGGGCTGCGGTGAAGAACGAGGTCGACGAGAAGCGGTTGACTCTCCGCTACGCCCTTCCGCCGCCGCGGGTGGAAACCTTCACGACGACCGTGAGGTCTCTCCAGGATCTTCCCGACGGCATGACCGCCAGCGAGGACGTGCTGATCGCCGACTATGACGATCAGGTCGTCCTGGCGACGGCTGTGCTGCAGGGACCGATGGAGCACCCCTACCGGATCACGTTCCGGCTCAACGACAAGGAGCTTCCGGCGGACCAGGTCACGTTCGACCGGGCCGAGCCGGGCGAACACCGGGTCTCGATTCCGATGACACTGGATGGGGGGCGGAACACGCTCTCGGTCCGCGTCGAGAACGAGTGGAGTGCCGAGGCCCAGGGAGCCTCGCTGATGCGGGAGTACCGCCGCCCGCCGCGGGTGCTCTCCCTTGAGGGTCCCGAAGAACTGGTCGGAGAGCCGCTCGCGGTCAGTGCGAAGATCCGGTCCGAAGGCCAGCTCCGTGAGGCATGGCTCGTGATCGACGGCACGAACGAAGTCCGGCAGTTGCCGATCGCTCAAGATGCCGGCGACTCCCGGATCTGGGAGCTCAAGAGCGGACCGATCGGGATCATGGAAGGGGAACACATCGTCCGCGTCCATGCCCGGAACGACGAAGGGGTCGCGCTCGTCCCGGTCGAGCACCGGTTCGTCTCGAAGAAGCCCCCCGAGCCTCCCCCGCCGCTGCCGGTCCTGGCAATCGTCAATCCGATCGAACGGGTCGACACGGCCCGGCTCGCGCTTCAGTACACCGTGAAGTCCAAGGTTCCGGCCGAGCTCCGCTACGAGCTGCGGGCCAACGGCAACCGCGGCCAGTTCGAAGAGGGGGTACTGACCGCCGATCAGCTTGCGATCGACGGGTCGGTCCAGACCCTTCCGCTGGAGCTCTTCGAGGGCTCGAACGAGATTGTCCTGACGACCCGCAACAGCAGCGGATTCGGCGAGAAGCGGCGGATGGTCGTCTCCTACACGCCGCCGCCGGTGTCGTTCGAGCTTGCCAGCATCGGCGGCGTCCCCCTCAAGGGAGCGCGGGCCGTCAAGGGGATCCCGCAGTCCCGCGCCGAGCTGGTCGGCTCGGTCCGGGTGCGGAATTTCGACGCCGCCAAGGAGCAGCTCTTCGCCCGCGTGTGGGTCAACAGCTATCTGTTCCCGACGGTGCCGATCCGCATTGATGCCGCGGCGGGGAAGCCCAAGGCGGACGAAGGGGGAGGGGGAGCGGCAGCCGAAGGACTCAAGTTCCGGACCAGCATCCTCCTCAGCGATCCGCGGAACCGGATCCGGATCGAGTTCTTCCGGATGAACGGCCCGCTCGCCACCGAGGTGAGCTCTTCGCTCGACTACGTGGCGGAGACCGAGCGGTTCGAGACGGAACAGAACCTGTATCTGGTCCTGCTTGGCTCCAGCAACCCGGCCGAGCTCAAGAGCCGGGCCCGGGCGGCGCTGCAGGTGGTCTCCGGCTCGCAGGGGGACCAGACCGAGGAGCTGTGGGAGTCGAAGGCGTTCCGGAAGATCTTCGTCTTCACGGCTCCCAACAATTCTCCGAAGGCGATGCAGAACACGATCGTGAGCGCGGTCTGGCAGATGCCCAAGGGGGAGAACGCCCGGTCGAACGCGGTCCTGATGATCTACTACCACGGGGAGATCCACTCGATCGAGAACGAAGGAGATTTCGTCCTCGGGGGGATCGACCCCAAGCGGTCGCTGTCGAGCCATCTCACCGGCCAGATCCTGCAGACATTGCTCCTGCAGGGCTATGGGGCGCACGTGATCTTCCTGGATCTCGACCGCGGCGGGTTGCCGCGGACGCCGGACATCTGGCCGCGGGCACCGCACCTGGGGATTGCGGTTTCGAAGTGGGACGGTCCTGGGAAGCAGCCTCCGGAGTCGCAGTTCCTGTCGGCCCTCGAACACTCGCTCCCCAAGACGCAGCGGATGGGTGAGCTGGCGCGGCAGATTGATCTGCGGGAGCTGGTGACGCAAAAGACGTATCCGACGCAGATTGAGATGCTGCAGTTTCTGGACAGTGTGAGCGACCTGCGGATCGGGGCTCAGTAGCCGTCCGATGCCGTCTGCCGAGTCACTTCAACCGGGGTCCAGGGGGTCACCCCTGGTGGGGAGTGCAGAGGGGCCTGTGTTGTTTTTCTGGCCCTTTGCCCGCCGGAGGCCTGGCCGTCGAGAGATGTCTGAAGGAGTGGATGTCCAAACGCGGACGCCGTGTCGTATGCCCCTCTCACCAACACGCGGGGATTCCAGGGCTGGCTGTGTGGTGTAGAGGAGTCCTCAACGCTGGCACCACAAAGGGGACATCCGTTGTTTACCACGGTTCCTCATGGAAGTGCCTCCGGCGGCAAGGGGGCGGGGCCCCCTTGACCCCAGGCTGCCGTCGCACGTTGGGTTTGAGCAATCGAGTCGTGCCGGCAAGGACGTGGTTCGAGCCAGCAAGATCAGGCCCCCTTCTGACCGACCACTCTTCAGCGAAGTCTCTCGCGGCGTTGTCGAGGTTCTGCCGGACGTCCTATCCTCGCGGCATTTCTGCGGACGACGGGGGTCGGTTTCCCGTGCCGATCACTCCGTCTCCACCTGCTCCTCTCGCAGAAGCGAGATGCGACCGAGGTTGCCCATGTCCTGGTTTCAGTACCGTTTTGCCCTGCCCGCTTTCTCACGCGGCGTTCATCTCGTGACGCATCACGTCCTGCGTGCGGCTGTCGATCTGCCGAAGATCGAGACCGGGCTGATGCACGTCTTCATTCTGCATACCTCAGCGTCACTGACGATCAATGAGAATGCCGATCCGGATGTCCGGACGGACATGGAGATGTCGCTGAACCGGCTGGCCCCCGAGAGCGCTCCCTACGTGCATACGCTGGAGGGACCGGACGACATGCCGGCCCACGTGAAGGCGTCGCTGATGGGGTCGAGCGTTTCGATTCCGATCTCGCGGGGGAAGCTGCTGCTGGGGACGTGGCAGGGGATCTATCTCTGCGAGCATCGCGATCGGGGCGGGCCTCGGTCGCTTGTCGTCACGCTGCAAGGGGAGTGAGCACCGATCGGCTCTCCGGGAGCTTGGGAGCGAAGAGCCGGGAGAAGAGAAACGGCCCCAACCACCGCAGGCACCCGATGTGCTGAAAGGCCCGCCGTCCGGAGGTGCGTTTCTCAAGCGACCCGAACTCGGTAGCCTGACGCGATTCCGTTCCGCAGGAGATGTTCCGATGGCCGCTCGACCGCTCGAAAACCAGCGAATCCTCTGTTTTGTCGGCGACATCTATGAGGACCTGGAGCTCTGGTACCCGAAGCTCCGGATGGAAGAGGCGGGAGCCAAGGTGACTCTGGCGGGGCAGGAAGCGGGGACCAAGTACGAGGGGAAGAACGGTTACCCGTGCGTCTCCGACGCGGCGATCGCCGATATGAAGGCGGAGGACTTCGCCGGGGTGCTCTGCCCTGGCGGCTTCATGCCGGACAAGCTCCGTCGCGACCCGAAGGTTCTGGAGCTGATCCGCGAGTTCGACCGTCAGAAGAAGTTGATCGCCGCCATCTGTCACGGCGGCTGGATGCCGATCTCGGCCAAGGTGTACCGGGGTGTGCGGGTGACCGGATCGCCGGGGATCAAGGACGACCTGGAGAATGCCGGCGCGATCTGGGAGGACAAGTCGGTGGTCGTCGACCGCCACTTCGTCTCCAGCCGCAAGCCGGACGACCTGCCGGATTTTGCCGTCGGAATGCTTCAGGTCCTGACGGCGAAGTAGAAGCTCCACGGACGCTCCTCCCGCGTCCGGAAAAGACCGGTTCTGAAGGATTGATCCGCTGCTGACGGTTCTCCGTTCTGCCTGCACCAGGACCGCACTGGGGCGGGCCGCGGTCTTGTGATGCACGGGAGCGTCAGCGGTGGGGGACTCGACGGCGCGCGCCGCGCGGATTGGGGACCGTATGGCCCTCGCGGCGGTGGTCGCCGCCGTCGTCATCCTGCTCTCGTGGGCGGCGGTCGACGCCAGTTACGCCAACAGCCTCTTTCGAACGCCGATCTTCCTGCGTCTGCCCGTCGGATTCTGGGTCTCCGATACCTGGCTCGCCGAAGATATCGGGATCCTGGAGCATCTTCGGCCCGTATCCTGGAACCCCATTGGAATTCGCGTCCTCGGAATGTCGTCTGTCTTTGTCATCGGAGGCGCGGCCAGTCTCTGGATCGTCATCCGGGCTCTCGTTCGGCACGACATCCGGTCCGGATTCGCTCTGGGTCTCGTCTTGGCCGCGTGGGGGATGTTCCTTGGCATTCATCGCCGAGTGGACGATTGGAAGGTCGAGCGGCAAGTCCGGAGTCTGCTGCCGCGCATCGAAGCGATCGGAAGTGAAGTCGATGCGAACTGGCCGAAAGCTCCGGTGGTCCTCAAGTCCGGGGGATCCTATTTTGTCGATCCGGAGCAGTGGCCGCGGGTCCTGTTGAAACGAGGGCCGCATGACTCTGACCCCTTCCAAGAGGATCTGGGCCGCCTGATCTACCGGACGCGCGAGGGAGCGCTCCAGTTTGATCTGGCGGCGTGCCACGACCGTATGGTCGAGTTTCACCCCCACGGCACCGTTCCCAAGGAGTGCCGTGGAATCACCGAACGACACCGCGCACCCGCCAGGTCCTGGGTCCGTTTGAAAGAGAACTGGTATCTCGTCCGGTACTGACCGGACCGAGTCGTGTCACTCCTTCCAGACTCCTGCTGCACGAGGTCTGGCGTTGGCATTCCCGCTCAAGTCGATCGGATACCTCTGGGCATTCCCCGTGACGACGGTGGGGCTGCTTCTTGCCGCGGCGGCCCGGCTGACGGGTGGGTCAGTGGGGCTTCATCACGGAGTGATCGAGGCCCACGGCGGTCTCGTGGCGTGGCTGTTGCGTGGAGGCCGGCTTCGCCAGGGCGGCACCGCGATGACGCTGGGGCATGTCATCCTGGCCCGCGACGCGCTCTGTCTGGAAGCAAGCCGCGAGCATGAGCGGCATCACGTTCGGCAGTTTGAGTGCTGGGGACCGCTGCTGCCGCCTCTCTATTGGGGAATCGCACTCTGGCTTCGGATGCGCGGAAGAGATCCTTACCTCGATCATCCGCTGGAGCCACCTCCGCGAACCTAGGGGTTCTCCCGAGCGCAAGGAAACGTCAGGAGGCCTTCTTCCGAACCCGCTTCAGGAACCGCAAGACGGCGGACTCCTGTGAGGAGAGCTTGGTCGTAACGCGGGACCGGACCGAGCGGCGGATGCGGATTGTCAGCGTCGCGCCCGTGAAGGCCTCGATAATCGCCGGATGGATGTAGCACTTGCGGCAGACGGCGCGGGTGTTGCCGAGATGGGTCGCCACCTCGGAGATCGCCTCGGCGACCTGCTTCTTGATCGCGGTCTCGGAACTCGCTCGCTCGAGTCCGGCAAATGTCTCGGCCGCGAGGACCGTTCCCGCCCAAGTCCGGAAATCCTTGGCCGTGAAGTCCTGGCCGCTGATTTCCTTGAGGTACTCGTTCACGTCCGTGGACCGGACGTCGCGCGGCTCGTCGTCATCATCGACGTAGCCGAAGAGTTCCTGCCCCGGGAGGTCCTGGCACTGGCGGACGATGCGGGCCAGACGATCATCCCGCAGGTCGATCTCGTGCTCGACGCCGCTTTTACCGCGGAACTCGAAGACGATCCGAGTGCCGGTGACGTCGACGTGGCGGTTGCGGAGCGTTGTCAGGCCGAACGACTTGTTGCTGTCCGCGTACTCCTCGTTCCCGACGCGGATAAGCGTTGTCTCCAGAAGGCGGACGACGGCGGCCAGGACCCGCTCGCGGGGGAGGCCCTGTCGGGCGAGGTCTTTGTTGACCTGTTCGCGGATCCGCGGGAGGGCCTCGGCGAAGTCGATCATCCGTTCGTACTTGGCGGCGTCGCGGACCTGTCGCCAGCGGGGGTGGTAGCGGTACTGCTTGCGGTGGCGGGCGTCGAGGCCGGTGGCCTGGATGTGGCCATTGGGATCGACGCAGATCCAGACGTCGGTCCAGGCGGGGGGGATGACGAGGGCAGCGATCCGTTTGAGGACTTTCTTGTCGCGGACGGGGCGGCGGGTGGGAGAAAGATATTGGAAGCCGGTTCCGCGGCGGCGGCGGGAGAGGCCGGGGTTGTTGTCGGAGACGTAGTGGAGGCGTGCCGCGCTGATCGACTCCTTTGACTGGGCGACGACCGTGGTGAATGTTTCGGTTTCAACGATGGCGCGGTGGACGACGCGGGTTTGGAGGCGTGTCCGATGTCGGCGGGAGGGTTTCGTGGGCATGTAGGACAGAGTTGCAACCACTGTTCCAAATCACCGGGTCCAGGGGCACCCTGGTGGGGGATGCAAGGGGGCAACGCCCTCTTGCCCGCCGGAGGCCTGGCCGTCGAGAGATGTCTGAAGGAGCACGTGTCCAAGCGCGGACAAAGTGTCGTATGCCCCCTCACCAACCCGCGGGGATTGCAAAGCCAGCGGTGTGATGTGAGGGAGTCCTCAACGTGGGTACCACAAAGGGGACATCCGTTGTGTCCCACGGTTCCTCATGGAAGTGCCTCCGGCGGCAAGGGGGTGAGACCCCCTTGACCCCAGCGGCCGTCGTACGTTGGGTTTGAGCTATCGAGCCGTGTCGGCAAGCACGCAGAAGAAACTGCCTTCAGATTGAACTGGGAAACCAGCGACGGACCACGAGGCGCTACTCGGAGCGCTCCTTAATCATCGTGATCCGGTTCCCTCTGTCGTTATAGCCCACACTCGTCATGTAGTGATGAATCAGCATCACTCCCCGGCCGCTCGATCGCTCCAGGTTCTCTTCCAGCGTCGGATCGGGAAGCGTGCTGGGATCGAATCCCCTCCCCTGATCCTCAATCGACACCCGGACAGTCGAGTCGGTCACTTCCCAACTGATCTCGACCGACTTGTTGGGGTCCATCTGGTTGCCATGCTTGATGGCATTGATCAGCGCTTCCTCCAGCGCCAGACGGACGCTGAAGACGTCCTTCATTGGATAGCCGCGCTCCTCCAACAGACCGACGATCCGTTCCTGGACCTCAAGTCCAGCGGAGGTGTCGTTGGGAATCGTTACAGCAGATTGAGCGGCTGCGGACATCTCTCCTCAACCCGGTTGGTCACAGCCCGCGACGGAAAACGCTCGGAACGGACTCCGGAACTTCACGTCGCACGGCTTACAGCCCGGCCAGGGCCTGGTCCTGATCCGGCTTGATATCCAGCACCTTGTTCAGCTTGGTGATGGTGAAGACCTCAAGGATCTCCGGGCGGATGTTGCACAGGCGAAGCTTTCCTTTGGCCGCTTTCACCTTATTGTTCATCGTGATCAGCTTGCCGAGGGCCGCGCTCGAGAGATACTCGACGTTGGCAAAGTCCAGCACGATCTTCTTGCGGCCGTCTTCGTCGACGAGGCCGAAGAGCTGGTTCCCGATCATCTGGATGTTGTTCTCGTCCAGAATTTTCTTGTCGAGGAACCGGGCGACCGTGACGTCACCCACTTCTTCAATGTCGAGCCGACGTTGCCCCGCAGCCATAACCTCTGCCTGTCTCTGCTGTGCCGGCGGACAATTGCATGCGGCGTCCACCGGCCTGTCACGATGGGGGAGGAACGGGACCGCCCCTCCAGAGTTGCTCGGCTGAGTTTCATTCTGCCCTATGCCAATGTCAAGCGTGTTCCAATGGTTGCGTCGAATCGGGCCTCTTGGGGCGGCACCGGCGCACCCCTGTGCCGACAAGGCAAAAGAGACCGGCCGCCGTCTCCTTCCCGTCTGCCGCCTCGCGTCCCGGGATCGGTCAATCGCTTTCGATCCGTATCGGTTCCGCGCGGTCCGGCGGAAACCGATATCGGAGTTTCCGCGCGTGGAAAACCTGTCAGGGAAATGTTCGCCGCTGGTGCAACGGGGGACGCGATAACGAGCGGATTCGGAACGCTGTCAACGGAGGCGGCCTTTGCGGACATCTCTCGAACACGAACGAACAGAGGATTCACCGGTTTTCCACACGGCCTTTTCGCTCTGAACTGGCCGTAACCATTGTCTTCGATGGAGGTTTTGAGGCCCGAGTCCCGCGTGCCCGGACTCAAGAGGGGGCGACCATACGGAGTACGGATAGAAATTCATTCTTAGAGAGAGGAGAGGAACGTCGGCGTTGCCTCCTTGAGGAAGGACGTATCGGAATCTTTTGGCAGGGATCTCACGTCAGTCCCAGACGCTGCCGCCAGAGCCATTCCGTTCCCAGGACGAGCAGGAGCAGCGTGAACAGCTCCCAGCGATTCCAGAGCGGGATCCGCTCAGCCGCGGCGAGCGCGATCGGCTGACCGCGGGGGATCTCCTGGACCAGCCGATCGAACTGTTCCAGCTCGTACATCTTGCCGCGGGTCTGCTGCGCGGTCCGCGCCAGGTCCGCCCGGTCGACCCCTCGCTGCTGGAGTTCGCGGTTCGGGAGCTCCACCTGAAACTCGGCGGCAGGCGGAGACTCGGGGTTTGTCGGATCGGCCAGCCAGACCCGGTATGTCCCCGCGCCGAGGCCGGCCGCGGTTCCCTCGTAGAGCTGGGGCGTATCGGGACGGGGGGCGAGCTCGATTGTCTCCCTCCGTGGGGTCCCGCCGCTGCCGTCGCCCCCTCGCCCGCCGCCGGGGCGGGCTTCAACGATGACCTGGGCCGGCTTTCCCGTTGCGCCGCCCGCGGTTCCGCCCCCCAGCGAACGGCCGTCGAGGACCTGAACCCGGATCCGGACCGGATCGCCGACGTGATAGGCCGTTCGATCGGTCGTGAGCTGGACTCCGCGACTCGCCCCCAGCAGCTTGGCCCGGCTGAGGGCCCGCATCGCCTGGCTCCAGTACCGGGGATAGAACGAATCCCCCGGCTGTCGCCGCCACTGCCACAGCTCGTCCGTGGCATGAAACAGGACCTGCCCCGCCCCGAAACGCTGCCAGACGATGAGCGGGAGCTTTCCGTCCTCTCCGCGGGCCTGTGGATGCACTGTGAGGGCCTGGGCGCCCGCTTTCCGCCGGCGGCACTCCAGGAACCAGTACATCGGCGGAAGCTCGGCCCAGGCGGCGTCGGCCGAGGTCCCGCTGTCGGTGAGCCGCAGGAGCGGATGCGCCCGCCCCTCGATCGTCCGCTCCATCCGGAATCCGTTCAGCAGGGAAGTCGGCTCCGGCGCCCGGACGGCATCGAGCTCGACGGGCGAGAGTGTTTCCAACGGAGTTCGGGCGAAGGCGGCCGGGTTGAAGCGGGGCCCGGCGACCATCAGGAGACCGCCCCCCCGCTCCCGGACGAACTCCCGCAGGTGCTCGAGCGACTGCGGATTGAAATACTCCGGATCGACGTCCCCCAGGATCACGACGTCGTACTGGAACAGCTCCTCCGTCGTCGTCGGGAATCGCGGCAGGGCGGTCCGGTCTTCCTGGACGTATTCCGGGTCGGACTCCTGGAGAACCGTTCTGAGCTCGATCGAGTCGTCCCGTTCCAGGACCGGCTTGAGATGTCGGAACTCCCAGCGGGGGAGCCGCTCCACCAGCAGCACGCGGATCTTCTCCCGCCGGACCTGGATCCGCTTGCGGAGGACGTTGTTTTCCGTCTCCTGCTCCTCGGTCCACGGTTTGACTTTGACAAGCAGCTCCAGCTCCCCTTCGGCGGGCGGGACGTAGCTCAGCTCCATGTTGACCGGCTGTCCCTCCTGGCTGGCGACCTCCTGTGTCCGGGCGAGCGGACCCGTGCCGTCCGCGGACCACAGTTCCGCTTCGATCGGGCGGCCGGACCCGCCGTGCGGCCGGACCCGGAACGAGAGCGCCGCCGGGTCGCCGAGGAGGATCACGTCCTCGGCCAGCAGGTCGTACGCCTGAAGGTCGAGGACCGGCCGGTCGCTGCCGACCGGGACGGTCAGGACCGGGACCGACATCTGCCGGGCCAGGTCGACGGCCGCCGAGGCCCGGTCCGCTTCGCTGGTGCTCGCCACGCCGTCGGAGAGGAGGACGATCGCGGTCGGGGGGACGCCGCGGAACTCTTCGAGGACCTCTTTGAGCGCGGCTCCGGGGCGGGTCGAGAGGCCGAGCGGTTTCAGGCCCCGGACCGCTTCGGCGAGGGCCTGAGGGGAGTCGAGCTCGGCGTTGATCGGGTTGGCGGACTCGGAGAACTCGTAGAGCCGCAGGCGGTGCCGCTGTCCCAGCTCGCGGAGACGCTCCCCTTCTCGATCGAGGAGGACCGCCTGAGCGGACTGGAGCCGTGTGGTCGAGGTCCCGGAGTTCGCCGCGGGACTGGCGGTCGTGGGGGCTCGATCGGGAAGGCCCATGCTGCCTGAGGTGTCGATCAGGACGGCGATGAACGGGAGACCGGTGCGGGTCACCTGGAGCGCCGCTTCGGTCAGGGCCAAGCCGATCAGAGCCAGGGCTGCGAAACGGAGGGCGATCAGGCCGATTCTTTGAAGGAGCGAGAGATGCCGCGTCTGCCGCAGATAGGCGGCGACGACGAGTCCGGCCAGGGCGATTCCCCCGGTCCAGAGAACGGCGGGGCGAGAGAACCAGGAGGAGCGGAGAACCAGATCCCAAGCGGTCCCCTGGCCGGGCGCGGCCGGGTCCAGCCGGAAGTACCACTCGAACCACGATCGCAGCCAGTCCATGCGATCAGAATAGAGGGGGAGCGGAGCGGGACGGTAGCCATGTCGCTCCCGCGAAATCAGCTATGGGGCGGGACTGGTTCAGTTCTCTCGAACCGCGTCCTTGCCGGCACGACTCTGCTCGCTCAAACCCAACGTGCGACGGCCGCTGGGGTCAAGGGGGCCTCGCCCCCTTGCCGCCGGAGGCACTTCCATGAGGAACCGTTGTGAACAACGGATGTCCCTTTGTGGGACCGGCGATGAGGATTCACCGCTCGCTTCGGAATCCCCGCGGGTTGGTGAGGGGGCATCCGGCACGGTGTCCGCGCTTGGACACTCGCTCCTTCAGAGAGATCGAGACAGGCCAGGCCTCCGGCGGGCAGAAGGGCGTTGCCCCTCTGCACTCCCCACCAGGGGTTACCCCCTGGACCCCGGTGCGGTTGCGCGATGGATCGTCCGTCTGCCACACCGCCGGAGCGGGCGGGCTACATGGTCGGCAGCTTGCAGCTCTTGCCCGGCTCGGAGATCAACTTGAGCCGCCGCAAGACGCGGTAGCCGTTGTACATCAACGTGTCACGAAGCGGACGCTGACCGATCGGCAACGGATTCTTGAACCAGCGGCGGAGCCGGTCATTCACCTGATAGAGCGTCCGGCGACGGTCCAGGTCCGGCGTGCGGAAGGTGATGCTGAACGAGATCGAGACCTCGCCGCCATTCTGGACCCAGTGCGGATACGTCACCGGGAAGTGGAGTCCGGACCCCGGCTGCAGATCGAACGTCCAGGACTTCGCCTCGAAAGACGGGTCGTACTCCATATTCCGGCCGCGGTCGCAGTAGAAGTGCTCCAGCTGCTTCTCCGGGAGAAGCTGCCGGTCCCGGCCGTCGTACATGTGGATGATCTTCGAGCCGCGGACCTGCAGCAGGAAATTGTGTTCGGGATCAATGTGGATCGGCGTGACCGAACCGGGAGACGTGACGAACAGGAACGCCTGAGCGTTCGTCATCCCCGGGGCGATCGCTTCAGAGTGCTCGACGATCTGCGCCATGCACTCGTCGAGGAGTTCACGGTAGGCAGGATCGCGCTCGACGTGCTTGAGGACGAGCCACGACTTGCACTCGGCGATCCGGCGGATTGTCTCTTCGGCGGAGAGGCCGTTCTGCGGCGTCTTGTCGTGCTCGATGCTGACGGGGATCTGTCCCGCGTTGTATTCGATGCAGCAGGGGGGAAGTTCCTGGGCGAGCTTCAGGATCCGCTCAATCTGGAACAGCGGATGTTCCGCGAGCGAATGCCCGATCAGGAACGGCTGCCGCGTGAAGTGGCTGGCGAACTGGTCCGCGCTGATCCGCAGGAGCGATTCTTGAGCAGGGGCGGCGGCCGAGGTCCGGGCTTCGCGCGTGAGAACGGCAGAGGCAGTCATCGGGAGAACCCTTCGGGAGAGCCGAGGTGGATTGGGAGTCGGGCGGTCGTCTGCTTCGTTTCGGTCGGGCCGGGCCGGGCCGAGCGACTCAGGGCGCGGTTGGGATCGGTCGGATGGTTCGCTTGATCGCTCGCAGGAGGGGAAGCAGTCCCACCAGGAGATTGCCGCGGCGGCGGCCCGTCGACGCAAGCAGGTGCTGGATCGTCCTCTGGTCCTTCCAGAGACGGTTGATCATGAAATGGTTCGGGACCGCACAGGAGTCCATCCACTGCCGCTTCGGGTCGTTGTGCAGGGCCTGGATGTTCTCCAGCTCCAGCTGCACGCCGGGGGAGTAGCGGGCGAGGTCTTCGCGGTAGGCGATCTTGAAAGCGTAGCTCCCGTTTCCGGAGAGGAAGTTCACCTTCATCGCCACGGCGGAGCCGTTGAGGAACAGACCCAGGATCTCGAGCTGGCCCCGTTTCCAGGCCCGTTCGCAGACATCGCGGAAGAAGGCCCGGCTTTCCTCGGACGCGTTGAGCGACGTTCCCGCTTCCCCCTTCCATCCCGAGTCTTCGAGACGGAAGAAGTCAGTGAGCCAGGTGTCGAGCAGGATCTCGTTGTCGAGTTTGCGGAGTTCCACCGTTCCGAGTTCAGCGAGCCGCCGGGACTGGCGGCGGACTTCCTGGCGCTGATGGCTGGAGACGGAGGTGTGGATGTATTCGTCGCCGCTGGAGCTGCGGACCAGGAGAGCCCGGTTGTACGAAGCGACCCAGTGGACGAGCCGCTTCCGCTCGTAGAACACCTGGGTGAGGGCCTTGGCGAAGGGGCCTTCGCCGTGGATCTGAGGCAGTTCCAGGACGCTGGCGGGGAAGCCTTTTGATTCGGTCCAGGCGAAGAAGGCGTTGAGAGTATCGACGAGGTGTCCCTCACGGATCAGCGGGGTCCGGAGGAAGCAGTAGTCGTGGCCCCACAGCTCGTAGGTGGTGACGAGTCCGAGGTGCGAGGTCCGGACGATGAGCGGGAAGAAGCCGACGAGGGCGGGGGGGACGTCCTGCCGTTTGCCTTTGCGGTAGACGAAGACCAAGCGGAAGCGTTCGGAGCGGGCGAGGGCCTGGAGGGCGGGCTCGAACATCCAGCGTTCGTAGTAGACGTTGGGTTCGGCGGCGTGGCGTCCTAGGTCGTCCCAGGCGGCGGCGTGCTTGTCGAGTTCGAAGGCGGTGTCGGCGACTTCGAGCCAGAGGTCTCCGTTGAGCAGGTGGGGAGGCGCGGTCGGCACCGTCGCCGGCGGCAGCAGTTCTGCCGGGACGGGCGAGCTGAAGATGTCGGAGACCGTGGAACGCATCAGCGGTTTGAAGGAGTGTCAGGAAGTGGCCCAGCGTGCGGACAGACAACCTTAGCCCGCAAAGTTCCCTCGACTCTTACGGCCTCGAAAGCTTTGATGATCCGCCACGTGCTGCGGCGCGGCATCGCGGATTAATCGATACAACCCGACCTGGGTGATGCGGATTCTCCTCATTGCGATGGTTTGTTCGGCGACGTCTCTGTTGCGGGGTCGCCGTTCAGTGGTCTTCAGCCGGGTCCAGGGGAACCCTGGTGGGGGATGCAAGGGGGCAACGCCCTCTTGCCCGCCGGAGGCCTGGCCGTCGAGAGATATCTGAAGGAGTGTGTGTGCCCGAACGCGGATACCGTGCCGGATGCCCCCTCACCAACCCGCGGAGAGTCAAAAGCGGACGGTGAGTCCTCAACGCCGGTACCACAAAGGGAACGGCCGTTGTGTCCCACGGTTCCGCTACGAAAGTGCCTCCGGCGGCAAGGGGGTGAGACCCCCTTGACCCCAGCTGCCGTGGCACGTTGGGTTTGAGCTAACGAGTCGCGCCGCCCAGAACGTTGTTCGAGCCAGCGGGATGGGACTTCACTGACCAGGAGACGACGAGTTCGTCGCTGTCAGCCACTCGCGAACGCGCGGGAGCAGCCGCTCGTGCGCATCCTCAAAGACGTAGTGGCCCGCGTCAGCAAGGCGGAACGTTTCCGCGTCCGGGAAGCGCTCGATCCATTCGTCGAGGAAATCCGTCGTGAAGCACCAGTCCTGCTCCCCCCACGGCAGCAGCATCGGGCGACCCCGGAACTGAGCCAGCCCCTGCTCGACTTCAACGAGCCGCTGATAGCTTCGGTGCGTCGGCTGGAGCGGGATGTCTTTCACGAACTCATGGACGGCGACGCGGTGTTCCCAGGAGTCGTAGGGGGCAACGTATCCCGCCTTGATCGCCGGGGTCATGCGCTCGTGGTGGCTGACCGCCATGGTCAGGGCGGCGACGCTGAAGAGGTTCATCCCTTTGACGCCGATGGCTCCCAGTCCCGGCACGCGGCAGATCGAGATCCGCAGCGGGATCCGCTTGGAGCGGAAGGCGGCGGTGTTCATGAGGCAGAAGCGGCGGAAGCGATCCGGCCGGCGAACGGCGGCTCCCATGCCGATGCAGCCCCCCCAGTCGTGGCCGAAGAGGGTGATGTCCTTGAGGCCGAGCCGGTCGATGAGCGTGACCAGGTTGTCGATGTGCTGGCCGAGGGTGTAGGAGTAGTCGAGGGGCTTGTCGGAGCGGCCGCAGCCGACGTGGTCGACGGCGATGCAGCGGTGGTCGCGGGAGAGGTCTTTGACGAAGTTCCGCCAGGCGAAGCTCCAGGTCGGATTGCCGTGGACGAAGAGGAGGGTGGGGCCTTGTCCCTCGTCGACATAGCGGTACTGCACGCCGTCCAGGTCGAGGGCATGGGGTGCGAAAGGGTATTCGTTCGCGAAGGGGGCGGTCGAGAACGGGAGTCGCGCGTCGGAGTCGGGTGTGGCGGCAGCGGCGGCGGGATCGGTCACGACGGTCTCGGAAGTCGGCGGAGGGAAAGTTAGAGACTTTCGCGAATTGTGGTCGTGAGAGCAAATCACGGTTCCGGGCGGCCCAAACCGTCATCTTTTCTCTGCTCCAACACCGTCCTGGCCGGCACAGCGCTGATAGCTCAAACCCATCGTTCCACGGCAGCTGGGGTCAAGGGGCCAAGGAAACAACACAGGCCCCCTTGCCGCCGGAGGCATTTTCGTAGCGGAACCGTGGGACACAACGGATGTTCGCCTTGTGGGACCGGCGTTGAGGATTCCACGCTCGCCCTGGAATCCCTGCGGGTTGGTGAGGGGGCATCCGGCACGGCGTCCGCGCTTGGACACGTAGTCTTTCAGACATCTCTCGACGGCCAGGCCTCCGGCGGGCAAGAGGGCGTTGCCCCCTTGCATCCCCCACCAGGGTCGCCCCTGGACCCGGTTAGGGGTCGATCGATGTTTCTCGCAGAGACTTGGCCGCTTCTTCCGGCGGAACGGCATTGATGTAGAACCCGCTCCCCCACTCAAAACCCGCCACACCCGACAACCGCGGAAAGATCTCAATGTGCCACGCATAATGCGGCAACTCGGGCCCGAACGGTGCCGTGTGCAACACAAAGTTGTACGGCGGATCATCCAGACACGCCTCCATCTTCATCAGCGTCTGCTTCAGCACGACCCCCAACTCCTCAATGGCGTGCTTCGTCACATTCTCATAATGGCTGGACTGCGCCTTCGGCACGATCCACGTCTCAAACGGGAACCGGCTCGCAAACGGACAGAAGACCAGGAAGTCCGGCGTATCAATCACGACCCGCTTGTCGGTCGCCAGCTCCTGCTGAATCATGTCGGAGTAAATGCACCGGCCCCGATACCGGAAATACGCCTCCGACCCGTCGAGCTCTTCTTGAACGGCGATCGGAACGATCGGATTCACGATCAGCTGCGAGTGCGAATGCGGCAACGTCGCCCCCGCCCTGGCACCCTTGTTCTTGAAGATCAGCCCGTGAACGAGCCGCTGATCCCGCTTCAGGTCGACGAGCCGGTCCCGATAGATCCACAGGATCTCCCGGATGTTCTCCACCGACAGCCGCGCCATGTTGGTCTCGAAGTGCGGGCACTCCACGATCACCTCGTGAGCCCCCACCCCGGTCATCTTGTCGTACATCCCGTCGCCGCGACGCTCGAGCGGATGGTTCACGCCCAGGGCCGGAAACCGGTTCGGGATCACGCGGACCCGCCAGCCCGGCCCGTTCGGGTTGGTCCCGTGATGCCGGTAGGCAATGATCTCCGGCGTCGTGGCGTCTTCGTTCCCTTCCAGGAACGGGTCGTACGCGCCGGGGGGAACTTCATCCACGGCGCGAAGGTTCTGCGGCCGGCTGATCCGTTCCGGGGCGATGATGACCCAGCGGCCGACGATCGGGTCTTTCCGAAGTTCCGACATGACATGCTCTCTCTTTCGATGCGCCTCAGGCGTTGCAGTTTTCTAGTGCGTCGACGCCGTGCGCGAAAGATGGCCTGATTGAAAACCACGCCATCAGCCTACAATTCAGGAACGCGAGTCACTATCGGCCGGTCCGCCGCAGGGCCGCCGGCCGCGACACGGAAAGCGAGCGTCATGCGACAGGATCTGTTGAGCCCCGAACGCCTGGAACAGGGCTACGTCATTGTCCTCCCCGGAATCGAGGGACACAGCTTCTGGAACAAGAGCATCGTCAACGGGCTCGTCGATGCCGGCCTCCCTTACGGAATCGAGATCCACGACTGGACCTTTACCCGGCACATCCCGCTCATCAACCTCCGCTTCGGCCGCCACCACCGCTCCCAGTCAGACATCATCGCCGGCAAGATCGTCCGCTACCGCGAACAGCATCCCGACGCCCCGCTCTATCTCATCGGCCACTCCGGCGGCGGGGCGATGACCCTCTACTCCCTGGCGAAGCTTCCCGAGGGGGTGAACGTCACCGGCGGACTGCTGCTGGGCCCGGCGATCAGTCCCGTCTATGACCTGCAGCCCGCTCTGCAGCACACGACGCGCGGCCTCTGGAATTTCCCCTCGGTGTTCGACGTCCTCTTCCTGGCGCTGGGGACGACGATCTTCGGCACGATCGACGGCCACCACTGGGCCGCGGCCGGGTGTCTCGGCTTCCGGGGAACCGAGTGTCCAACCGGCGAGGCCTGCCTCGATCCGCACTACCGCGAGATCCCGTTCCGCTTCGAGATGTCGCGGCACTGGAACTTCGGGGGCCATTTCGGCTACGTGAACCGCCGGTTCGTGGCGCACTGGCTCGCTCCGATCCTCCGCGGGGGCGACGTCCCCCGGCACGCGCTGGGACGGATCGCCCGCAGAGTGGTCGAGGACCTGGGGACGAGGGTCTAGGGACCGAAGAGGAGTGGACCTTCCAACCGGATTGAGACTGGCCACTTCTAAGGACACCATCAATGCGAAGCCTCTTCTCCCTGGACTCTCGTCCCTAGATCCTCGTCCCCCCTCCTCCTCTCGACTCTCAAGAACAATGGACTACCGGGACGACGCCGACTCCAGCCGGACGATCTTCGATGAAGAACCCGCGCCGCCGCCTCCCCCACCGCCGCCGAGCGGCTGCTGGAAGTGGTTCCGCCGGTTCCTGCTGTTCTGCTTCGTGATGTTCCTGCTCGTCGCGGCGGGGATCGGCTGGCTCTACTGGACCACCCACCAGGTCCCGGAGTTCTACCAGGAGGCTCTGGCGGTCGAGACCCCCGAGCGGGCCGAGCAGCGGAAGGTCGAGGCGGTCCAGCTTCAACAGGAGGTCGAACAGCTCGGCGAGACGATCCAGGCGGGACAGGCCTGGGACTACGAGATCACACAGGACCAGATCAACGCCTGGCTGGCCGAGGAGCTTCCGAAGCACCCCGGCGAGTGGCCCAGGGAACTCCAGAACCCGCGGATCGCGATCGAAGAGGGGCGGATCCAGCTCGGGGCGACGGTCGACACGCCGATCTGGAAAGGGGTCGGCACCCTCGCCCTCCGCCCGCGGTTCGAGCCGCCGCAGACCTTCGTGTTCGACATCGACGCCGTCCGCGTGGGCCAGCTCGCGATCCCCATCGAACAGATCCGGGCCGAACTGCCGCAACTGGAAGAGGGCTCGGGCATCGAGCGCGACCCGCGGACGGGAGGGTATCGGTTGCGGTACCGGCTCAAGGACAAGGAACTCAAGACGCTCCGTCTGACCGCGATGGAGGTCGCCAAGGGGCGGCTCCGGTTCAAGGGGGAAGCGCTTCCGGTGCCGGATCAGCCGGCCGAACCGGGAGAGGATCCCTCGGCCGAAAACATGCCCGAAGGAAAGCGGCCGCGCGAGACGCCGCCGGACGATTCGTCCGACAAGCCGACGGAGAAGACGCCGGCTCCCACTCCTGACCGGTAAGCCCGGGCCGTCTGCGAACGCGCGGAATTCATTCGGTTCCTCTGATCCGAGGGGAGCGCGGCTGCGTATTGGCGGGATGCCCTTCTTCGAGCGCATTCGGTCGATCTCCCGCGGCCACCGGGTTGGAGCGGGCGCGATCCTGCTTGGCGTCCTGGCGACCTACTATGGTCTGGCGATCGTGAGTTCCCCGACGGGGCCCGCGATCGCGGCGCACTCCTGGACTGTCGCCGCTCGGGGGCTCGTTGGTCTCAAGACGCCGACGGTCGAGGAGATGGAGCCGGTGGATCAGGCTCGATTTTGGCTGGGGAAGATCAAGTCGCTGGATTCACAAGACCCTGAGGTGCTATGCGGCGCCGCGTGGATCCTGAGCGAGCCGAATCCAAGGCACATCCACCGTAAGCTCAAGCGGCCTTCTTTTCCGTTTGATCAGACGTCTGCTGGTCTCGTTCCTCCCGTAATCTTTGACGAAGAGGCGATCCGCCGCGCGGAGAAGGAATTCGAGACGCTTTGTCAGGGAACACGTCTGGATCTGGTCGTGCGGGCTACGTCGCTTCAACCAGAGAATCGGGAACTCTGGCGGGCGCGTGCGAGGTTGCTGTCTCGAAGCGGGATCTTCGCCGGAAAAGAATCCTCACGCAGCGATCATTGGTTCGCGGCCTTGAGCGAGGGGGCTCGTCACGATCCAGAGAACTCGCTCTACGATCTGATGGTGGCCGTGCAGCGTTTTCGCGAAGGGGCTCGGCTGGACTTCGCTCAGGAACGCGTTGAGCTCCAGATTCATGACGACGCGAAGTTCCAGGACGGACTTCGGCATCTGGAAGCGGCTCTGGCCCGAACGCATCTGCAGTTCGGATGCGATCGTTTCCTTTGGTGCTGGAAGTTCGTCTCCCAGGCCGATGACGTGCGTGCAGACCCGGTCAAATCGCTGGCGGGTCTGACTATGAGTGTCCAGGAGCCCTTTCTGCTGCGGGAGATTACCCAGTGGCAGGCGGCCCGCGCCCACCTCGTGGCGGAACAGAAGGACCTGAAGCAGGCGGCGAAAATCCTGTCGGAGACTCGCCAGATCGTTGACCAGTGCGCGGTGCGGGAGGGGAATGACGTCATCCTGGCCACAATCCGTCCCGTGGTACTACGCACCGTGCTCGGAACACAGGTCTTCTTTGGAGAACGGTATCCCGGGATCTTCACACCGGCGGAACTGGAAGCAATTCGTCGGGAACAACAGTCGGTCATGGATGTCGAGAAGCTCCTCCTGAAGCGAACCGATCTGCCGGCGCAGACACCCGAGGGCCTGGAGAAAGGAGTTGGGACTTCACTGGGTGTCTTGGCGTCTCACGTTCCTGCCTCGCTGGCGCCGCTCCTTGTCCTGTGCGGTGCGGCGTGGGGGATTGGAAAGGCATTCGGCCGGAGGGCTTCTCCGAATCCGGTTGCCTCGATCGCATGGTGGCAGATCGCGCTCCTGTGGGGAGTGGCGTTGGCGTCGACGGTTGCCACAGCGTTCGCGATGACTTTCTTCTCACGTAGCGGAGGGACGGCGGGGCACTTGGGAGTGCTGCGGGACGTTCCTCTGGAGCGGTTGCGCCGAGTGGCGGTGGCGTTAGTCACGTGGGCGAACTTTCCCCTGGAGTGGCTTCTTCCAGTGGGGGTGCTGGCAGGATTGGCGCTCTGGCGGTGGGGCTCGTCCCGCCTTTCACGCAGACAACAGGACCTGGCGGAGCCGCGGCCGACGCTGCGACACCGGATCGTCGGTTTCGCGCGGGGCGGGGTGCGATGTCTGTGGCCTGTCGCTGTTTTGGGGCTGGCCTTTCATCTGCTGTTCCTGCCGACGCTGATTCGGAAGATCGATGCCCGCGATCGAGACTATCCGCTTCAACTGGAACCGCAGACGCGATGGAACGAGGTCGATCAGCGTCTCAAGTCGCCCTGACCGGCTCCTCGACGGACGGCGCAACCTGGGATCGCTGGACGCGCACGACCTCGCTCTCGACCATAAACCGATTCTCATCGGGAACTGGCGGAGAGGGTCGGAATGGTGCTCGTTCGACTTCTTGCGGTGCTTGTGTGTCTCGTGAACTGCGGCGCGGCGCTTGCGGCTGGGCCGGTACGGAAGATTGTGCTCATCGCCGGGCCGAAGAGTCATGGGCCGATCGGGAACGGGATTCACGACTACCCGTGGTCCGTGAAGCTTCTCAAGGTGATGCTCGACAACTCGAACGTCGCCGGGCAGGTGAAGGTGGAGTATCACCTCGACGGCTGGCCGAAGGAGGCCGCGACCCTCGACGACGCCGACACGATCATGGTCGTCAGCGACGGCCGAGACGGGGACAAGTACGAGGAGATGCCGCCGCTCCAGGGTCCGGAGCGGGTCGCGCAGGTTCAGAAGCAGATCGACCGGGGTTGCGGGTTCCTGACGTTCCACTTCTCGACCTTTGCGCCGGACCAGTACGCCGCGCAGGTCCTCGACTGGACGGGGGGCTATTTCGACTGGGAGGAGAACGGCGAGCGGAAGTGGTACTCGGCGATCAATACCCAGGACGCGAAGGTCGAGTTGCCGCATCCGGACCATCCGGTCTGCCGCGGAGTCGGCCCGTTCCAGATGAAGGAAGAGTTCTACTTCAACATCCGCTTCAGCCAGGTGACGCCGCTCCTGGCGGTTCCTTCGCTGCCGGGACGGGAGAACGATGGGAAGGTGGTGGCCTGGGCTCGCGAGCGGGCCAGCGGCGGCCGCGGGTTCGGGACGACCTGCGGGCACTTCTATGACAACTGGCGGAACGAGGCGTTCCGGAAGCTGATCCTCAATGCCATCTGCTGGACCGCGCGGGTGGACGTTCCGGAAGGGGGAGTGGTCGGCAAGTTCTACACGCACGCCGAGATCACGGCGGCGCTGGCTGGCATCCGGGGGACCGAGCGGGCGGTTGTCGACGACAAGCCGATCCGGGTCCTGATCCTGGCGGGCAACGACGCCCACAAGTGGCACAACTGGGAGAAGACGACGCCGGTCATCCAGGCCCAGCTTGAGAAGGATCCGCGGGTACGTGTCGAGATAACGCACGATCCCGAGGGCGCGTTCCCGTCGCTGAAGGAGAAGTGCGACGTCTTGGTCCAGAACTCGTACGCGAACTGGCACGACAAGACGCCACTCTCCGAGAAGGCCCGGTCGGGCTTGGTGTCGTTTCTCGAAGGAGGGGGCGGACTCGTTCTCGTGCACTTCGGCAACGGGGCCTGGAATTTTTCCCTGCCGATGGGGGGGGAGTCCGACTGGCCGGAGTATCGGAAGATCGCCCGGCGGGTCTGGAACCATCACGGCGAAGGGGAAGCGAAGAGCGGCCATGATGCCTTCGGCCGGTTCAGCGTGGCGCCGACATCGACCTCGCATGAGCTGACCCGGGGGCTGAAGCCGTTCGAGGTCGATGACGAGCTCTACTTCCGCCAGGACGGGGCCGAGCCGATCGAGCCGCTGATCACCGCTCTCTCCAAGGTGACGAAGCGGGCTGAGCCGCTCGCTTGGACCTACACCTACGGACAGGGGCGCATCTTCCAGACGCTGCTCGGCCACAGCGAGAAGACTTACGCCGCCTTCGAGCCGTGCGAGATGCTCCGCCGGGGCGTCGCCTGGGCTGCCCGTCGGAAGGTCGTCGAGCTGGACCCGCAGTCCGCTCCGCCGGAAGCGGCGGCTCCGATGGCCGCTGCCGCGCCGGCGGTCCCTCCGGGTCGGGCGGTGCTTGGCGAGGGACGGTTCGGCCGGGCGCTCGATGCCCGGACCGGGGGACTGTTCCTGCCGGCGACCGATCCGATGCGGAACGCACCGGTCAGCGTGAGTTGCTGGACGAAGCTCGACGGCAAGACCGGGTTCAACATCCTGATCGCCAGCGAGGAGAAATCGTCGGCGAGCCATTGGGAGATGTACTCCTATGCGGGCTCGGGAGTCTTCAGCGTCTACATGCCGGGCCGCGGCGGGGAGTACAAGACGACGGCCGACATTGCCGACGGCCAGTGGCATCACGTCGGGATGGTCTTCGAAGCGAAGCGGCTGCGGCTGTACGTCGATGGCCACATGGCTCTCGACAAGGCGGTTCCGGAACCGGTGAAGACTTCGACGGGGGGCCCCATCGCGGTGGGGCGGCTAGTCGAAGCGGGGATCGGCTGTGCCGGGCTGGTCGATGATCTGACGATCCGCGGGGGTGTCCATCCGTTCGAGACGCTGCCGACCGAACCGGCCAAGGCCGATGACACGACGCTGGGAGTTTGGCCGTTCGACGAACTGAGCGAGAACGGGACGAGTCCCGATCGATCGTCCGGGAAGCGGGACGCAGCCTCGAAGCCGGTCCTTTCGGCGCTTGAGGAGGCGAAGCGGAAGGCGGCCGCCGCCCCTCTTCCAGCGAAGCCGAACCACTGGGGGAAGGAGGCGGTCGGGTTCGACTGGACGGAGCAGGACTCGGTCGACAACCGCTGGCAGCAGACCGACATCGGCCCGTTCCTGGCCTATACGGTCCCGCTTCCGGAGGGGCCGGTCCGCAAGGGGCTGGCGATCAAGGTCGGGCCGGGGTGGGCGGCGTCCGGTGAGACGCCCGCGGCACCGCGGGCGGTCGCTCTCTACGACACGCAGCACATGCAGCTTCGAGGGGTCTGGACCGGTGGGTTTCTCCGGTTTGATCCGGCCCGGTACGGGATCATCGGGATGCCGAAGATCGACGGGGTGCTGCAGTTCTCGTCCCGCGAGAGTCCGGCCTGGTCGATCGCCGGGGCCAAACCGCCGGCGAAGGGCCCGGTGGTCGTGCAGTACCTCGGCATGAGCGACCAGGCCGACGGACCGCGGCTGCGGTTTCGCGTCGGGGCGACGCCGGTCACGGAACGGATCGCGGTGGCGGGTACCCGCGAGAATCCGGTCCTCGTGCGGACGATCACGCTCGATCCGCACGAGGCGCCGTTCGAGCTGACGCTTTTCGACGCGCCCGCCGCGAAGCTTGAGATGGCGCAACAGGGATCGATCACCCGGCTCCAGCTTGAGCAGCGGGATCGCCGCGTGTCGCTGGTGATCCGGGCCGAGGTGGCGCTGGATCCGATCACCCAGGAAGGGGGGAAGACGATTCGATTGGGTGTCCGGATTCCCCCTTCGACGACGCGGCAGACGATTGTGATCGGCTGTCGGTCGGCCTTGGCGACTGCCGCTTCCGATGAGGCCTCGCTCGCCAAGGCCGTGGAAACGACCTCGTCCGGGGCTACGACGGCCGCGCCGCGGCGGTGGGGCGACGGGCTCGTGACCGCGGGGCAGCTCGGAGCCGATCAGCAGGGGTTCGCGCTCGACACGTTGGCTCTTCCGTTTGACAACCCCTGGAAGGCCCTGCTCTTTACGACCGGCGTCGGGTTCTTTGACCGGACGGCCCGCGCGGCCGCGACGCCTGCTTCACTGCACGGGCGTCCCGACCTTGCGGTCTGCACGGTTCATGGCGACGTCTGGACCGTGAGCGGTCTCGATGCGGAGCTGAAATCGCTCCGCTGGCGGCGGTTCGCCACGGGGCTCTATCAGCCGCTGGGACTCGTGGTGGTTGGCGACGACGTCTACGTCCTCGGCCGGGATCAGATCACCCGGCTTCGCGACACCGACGGGAACGGCGAAGCGGACGAGTACGACTGCGTCAACAACCTCTACGAGACCTCGGCCGGGGGGCACGACTACGTCGCCTGCCTGGAACGTGACCCCGGCGGCGACTTCTATCTGGTCCACGCGACCCAGGGTGTCCTGCGGGCCTCGGGAGATGGCCGCGCGCTCGATGTCGTGGCTTCCGGTCTGCGGAACCCGAACGGGATGGGGTTCGCGATGGTCGACGGGAAGCCGGTCGTCACCGCTGCTCCGCAGGAGGGGGAGTGGACGCCGGGGTCGGCGATCTACAGGGTCCGTCCCGGCGAGCACTACGGTTATCCCGGGCCGCGCGGCGCGAAGGGGACGATCACTCCGACGCTGGCCCTGGAAGAGCCGCTCGCGAAGCTCGGCGTCGGGGCTCCCTACTGCTGGATTCCGCGGCGGACCGACAACTCCTGCGGCGGTCAGACCTGGATCGACCCCGAGCTGTGGGGGAACCTTGGCCGGCACTGGCTGCATCACTCCTTCGGCCAGTGTACGACGATGCTGGTCGTTCCGGACGGGAGTTTTCCCGATCTCCAGGGGGCGACGGTCCCGCTGCCGCTGACGTTCGACTCGGGGATCTGCCGCGGCCGGTTCCGGAAGGAGGATGGCCACCTGTATGCCGTCGGACTGCGGGGGTGGGTCACGTCCGCCACGCAGGACGGTTGCCTCCAGCGGGTCCGCCGGACCGAGACGCCGACGGGCCTGCCGGTCGCCTGGAAGGGGTTCCGCAACGGCCTCGAGATCCAGTTTGCCGAGCCGCTCGACCGGGGGACCGCGCAGGACCCGGGGAGCTATCACGTCGAAGCCTGGAACTACCGGTACTCGGTCGCCTACGGCTCACCCGACTGGAAGGTTTCCCGAGAAGCGGAAGAGGGGCATGACGAGCTTGTCGTGAAGTCGGCGACATTGCTCCGGCCCGATACGGTCTTCCTGGAGATCGATCCGCTCCCGGTCGCCTGTCAGGCGACGGTCCAGTACGCGTTGGCCCACGCTTCCGGAGCGCCGATCCGCAACACGCTCGCGGCGACGCTGCACAGAGTCCCGGACGCGACCGTAGACCCCGCGCTCCTCAATCGCGAGCGGGCCCCGGGACAGCTTGCCGAGGCGGAACAGGCCCGCTTGCGGCCGGGGATTCTCGTTCGCTGGCAGCAGGGGGACCGCCGGGATGTCGAGCGGCGGCGGATGGCGGCGATCGTCTCGACCGCTGGAGAGCCGGCGACGCCGTTCCTGGAACCGGGGCCGGTCTCGGCCGTACTCGAGGGGTATCTGAAGGTCCCGCTCCGCGGGCACTACGACTTCCGTGTCGAGGGTGCGGCCAAGGGAACCGCCTTCGAGATCAATGGCCAGCCGGTCTCTCTCGTGAGCCGTTCCGACGGACGTTCGGCGGCGACGGAATCTCCGGTAGCACTCCACGCCGGCTACAACCGGGTCCGGCTGAGTCTTGCGGAAGGGGATCATCCGGCGCTTCGCCTGTTCTGGTCCGCGCCCGAGTTCGCGGAGGAGCCGGTCCCGCCGACCGTCTTATGGTGCAACGGTGAGGAGGCCGAGCTGGTCCGCGCGGAGCAGCTTCGCCGCGGCCGGGACCTGTATCTCGACCGTCTCTGTGCCCGGTGTCATGGCGGGGAGACGAGTCCCGCGGCTCCCCTCGAAATGGGGGCCGTGGCGTCGACGCTGAAGGGTCGCCGACAGCAACTTCGCCCGGCGTGGCTGCGGAGGTTCCTGCGTGGCGACGGGAGCTCCGTGGAATCCCATTCGCGGATGCCTCAGCTTTACGACAAGACGAAGCCTGACGACGAGGTGGAGGTCATGATCGTGGCCGCGATGCTGGGAGCTCGGGCGAGTGGCGGCGAGCCTGAGCCGCGTCCGGCGCTCGGCTCTGCCGAGCAGGGACGGGTCCTCTACGAAGACCTCGGCTGCATCGCCTGCCATCGTCTCGGGGGTGACGACTCGGCGGATTCCCGTCGGTCGTTGGCGGAGGTCGGCGAAAAATTCCATCCGGCGGGACTGATCGCCTATCTTCAGAACCCGCACTCCGACGACCCTTGGAGCGGAATGCCGGCCTTTGGGCTGAGTGCCGCGGAGGCGGCTGACCTGGCGGCCCTGCTGCTGCCGGAGGGGTATGACTGGCACGAGAAGCCCCGGCCAACCGATGGTCCGGCGAGCGTCAGCGTTTCGAAGGAAAAGGACCTGTCGTTCGGGACATTGTGGCGCGGCCGCGGCTGCAACCGTTGTCATGAGCTGGAACGGCCGGCGGAGGAGCCGGCGGACCAATGGGTGCCCGATCGGAGGCAGCCCGTCGCCATCCGGGACGTGACGAAGGGGTGTCTGGCGGGGCTACCGACCCGCGCGTCCCGATGGGGACAGATTCCCGACTACGGGTTCTCCGCGGAGGACCGGGGAGCACTGTCCACGTTCCTCTCGGCGGAGGGAGCGAAGACGCTGACCCGCGACACGGCGGTCGACGCCAGCCGCCGACTGGTCGAACGACTCAACTGCCAGGCGTGTCATTCGCGCGACTCGGCGGTCAGTCCTCGCGGTGGGCTCGTCGCGGAGGAGAGCGACCGCGGTCTCGCGCCGGAGACGTTACCCACACTGACTTGGGCCGGCGAGAAACTTCACACCGACTGGATCGCCGGACTCCTGGAGGGAAAGCATCCGCAGCGGCCTCGACCGTGGCTCAAGGCCCGGATGCCGGCGTTCCCGGCCTATGCCGGGGTGCTCGCCCGGGGGCTGGCGGCGGAGCATGGGCTGGCGCCGAGTTCGGGGCGCGATTCGAAGCCGCAGGATCCGGGCCTGGCCGAGCAGGGGCTGCGGCTCGTCGACAAGTCGGCTCTCGACTGCCGGCAGTGCCACGGTCTGGGGGACCAGCCGCCGACGGGGGATGCCAAGACGCTCCTGGCGCCGGGGATCAATTTTGCCCTCGTGCCGGCGCGGATCCAGCCGGAGTACTACGGCCGGTTCACGCTCGATCCCCCCCGCTTCGACGTGACGACCCGGATGCCGAAGCTGGCGATCGACGGCCGGACGACGAAGGTGAAAGAGATCCTGGACGGCGACGCGCGGAAGCAGTTCCAGGCGATCTGGCAGTTCCTGGTCGAGAACTCGGGTCGGTAGGGAGAGAGGACGAAAGTCTCTCTGTTGGGCTCGGTGCCTCGCGGGTGCGTTCGCTGGATGGCAGCAGGTGATCTCTCGCTCAGTCCCACCGGGTCCAGGGGGCACCCTGGTCAGGGGGGTCAGGGGGTGCAGGGGGCAGAATGCCCCTTGCCCGCCGGAGGCCTGGCCGTCGAGAGATGTCTGAAGGAGAGCGTGTCCAATCGCGGACACCGTGTCGTACGCCCTCTCACCAACCCGCGGGGATTGCGACGCGAGCGATGTGTTTTGATGGAGTCCTCAACGCCGGTGCCACAAAGGGGACATCCGTTGTGTCCCACGGGTCCTCATAGAAATGCCTCCGGCGGCAAGGGGGCCTGTGTTGTTTCTCTGGCCCCTTGACCCCGGCTGCCGTGGCACGTTGGGTTTGAGCAAGCACAGTCGTGCCGGCAGGCACGCGGTTCGACCCCCATGCAGCAAATGCACCCATGCCTCTCCGTGGTTCCCGATCCAGTGTCTTAAAGGCTGGAAAAACGGAGTTCACAGAGAAACACAGAGAGGATCCCGAGAGATCACGTACCCGCAGTCAGTCGATAGTGCTTGAGAGCGTTGCCGGACCAGAGCTTTCGCTGCTGGTCGGCGGGACGTTCGCGGATGATCTGGGTCAGGGCGTCGACCCAGCCGCGGAGGCTGCCGCCGAGGAGGCAGACGGGCCAGTCGCCGCCGAAGACGACCCGGTCGGGGCCGAAGGCGTCCAGGCAGTGGTTGATGATCGGCGCGAGGGTTTCGGCGGCCGGCTTTCCTTTGGGGAGGAAGGCGATCACGCCGGAGATCTTGCAGATCACGTTCGGTCGGGCAGCGAACCCGTCGATGCCCCGCTTCCATTCGTCGGCGGTGTGGGAGGCGGGTTTATCGGGGTCGAGGTTCTTGTGGAAGGCGCGGGGGTCGCCGTTGCCGCAGTGGTCGAGGATGAAGCGGTTACTTGGACACTGCTCAGTCAGTTTTACCCCGTCGAGCAGTTCCGTAGGGCGCATGCAGAGGTCGAAGCTGTGGTCCTGCGGGGCGAGTAAGCGGATATTGTCGATGAACGTCTTCGTCAGGCATGTTCCCTTAGGCGTGGCGTCCGAGTGGAGGACTCGGCGGACTCCCCGGACGTATGGCGAATTGAGAGCGGATCCGATCAGCCCTGGGAACGCGTCGCTTTCCGGGCTTCCTCCGATCACCGCGGCGGCCATGGTGGACTGTCCGCCCTTGGCGATGTCGATCACGTGCCGCGCCTCAATGGCCAGTTCGTCGCGGGCTACGTCCACCTCCATGTAGACCGACTTGACCCTCAGCCCGGTGGTCGCCTCGGCGTATTCCTTGAGGTGGTAGGTGCGGTTCAGGATCTCGGGTGCTCCCGAGAGCCACGGAAGGTGGAGGGTTTTGAGGTCCCAGAGGTGCTGGTGGGTGTCGACGATGAGGGCCCGGGGGTCCTGTTCGGCGGCGAGTGTGGAGCCGGCGGCGAGGGCCGCGGTGGAGAGGACGGAGGACTGGAGAAAGTCGCGTCGAGAGAGCATTTGGCCGACTCCGGTGGTGCCATCGGGGGATGGGGGAGTCTACCGTGGGCGGCAGGTGCGCCCCAGCGTGGCGCTTTCCAAGTGCGACAGCAGAGCCGGGGTCAAGGGGGCCTCGCCCCCTTGCCGCCGGAGGCACTTCCACGAGGAACCGTGGTCAACAACGGGCGATCATTTTAGGGAACCGGCGTTGAGGACTCACCGCTCGGTCCGCAATCGCCGCGGGTTGATGTGGGGGCATCCGGCACGGTGTCCGCGTTTGGACACGATCTCCTTCAGACGTCTCTCGACGGCCAGGCCTCCGGCGGGCAAGAGGGCGTTGCCCCCTTGCATCCCCCACCAGGGGTTTCCCCCTGGACCCCGGTTAGGTTTTGCTGCCTACAGAGCGCCGCTGCCCTTCAGGACGACACTGATCGTTCGCAACAGAATCCGCAGGTCATTCATCGCACTGCAGTTCCTGAGATACACCAGGTCGTATGCGACCTTCCGCCGGAATCCCTCAATATCGTTGTCATACCCGTTCTCAATCTGGGCCACTCCCGTCAGCCCCGGCTGCAAACCCAACCGGTCCAGATAGCGAGGCACCTCATCCGACAACTTCTTGATGAACTCCGGTCGCTCCGGCCGCGGACCAACCAGCGACATCTCCCCTTTCAGCACATTCCACAACTGCGGCAGCTCATCGAGACGCGTCTTGCGGAGAAACCGCCCGATCGGCGTCACCCGCTTGTCACCGGCCACCGCAAACTGGGCCCCATTCTTCTCAGCATCAGTCCGCATCGTGCGGAACTTGTACAACGTGAAGTGCCGGCCATACGCCTGGGCCTGCCGGCGGTCACTGCCGGGAACCCGCCGCTCACCAGTCTCGGCCGGCGGGGCATCGCTTCGCGTCCGGCGGTCCGGCCCCACCGTCCGCAGGTTCAGGCCGACCCGCGTCTGACGGAAGATCACCGGGCCGCGTGAGGTCAGCCGCACCGCGATTGCCACCAGCAGCATCAGCGGAGACAGGACAATCAGCATGACCGTCGCCAGGACAACGTCCATCGCCCGCTTCAGGAACCGCGTCGTGGCCCCGAGGTCGTGAATGTTCTGACGTCCATCCCCGCCAGGGACCTTCGCCAGCCACAGGACCGGCTTGATTTCGGCGGCGGCCGGCGCGGCGTAGGAGGCCAGGTCCGGCGAGCCGTTCGGCGCGTCCGCGTTTGCCGCGGCGGATGAGGATGTCGAAAAAGTCGTCTGGGCGGTCATCGTGTCGTCTCCGAACGGATCGGTCGCCACAAACTTAGGTTACGCGCCGCCGATTCCCGCTCAGGCAAGCAGTTCTTCGCCCAAATGGGGGACTTCGTGCCGCAACACGTCCGTCCAATCCGCGCTTCCGGACTTTCCGGTTGAAACGAAGGAAGCGGTCGCAGCGGATTGTGGCCCCGCACAACACGCAAATCCGGACCTTGTCGCAGACTCCCCGCCTCCTTCCCCCGTTTTCCACTCCAGTTGCCCGACAAACTCCGCCCCCCGGGAAAACTCGACGCATAGTTAGGGCGAAGGAGTCTACCCCGAGAGACCCCGGAGGACGGCCCAGGGAACAGAGCCGTCGCCGAGGGGCGTCTCCCTTTTCCCCAAAAGGTTATGTCATGCACAAAGTGAAGGAGGCGGATCCCGAGCTCGTCGTCAGCCGACGAGACCGGAACGACCGCCGGATTCGGCTGGATCGCCGCCGACCCAAAGACCCCGAGTACAAGGCGCCCGAGCGCCGCAACGACGATCGCCGCACTGTCGAGCGGCGGCGGCAGATCGACCCCACCACCTGCGAACGCGACTATCAGCCGGATGAAGTCGAGTTCATGAAGGCGATGGACGACTACAAGCGCCGCAGCGGACGGATGTTCCCGACGTGGAGCGAAGTCCTTGAAGTCATCCGCGACCTGGGATACCGCAAGGTGGCGGAACGGTCCCAGACATACGACGCGGTTCCGGTCACGGCGGAAGCCGACTGATCGCCGGGGAGCGGTCCGCCGTCGGCAATCCGCTGTCGGCGACACCGGGATGACCCTGCTCCCGGAATGGATTCCTTCCTGCAGAGAGCTGACGGCGGACGCCGACAGCTCGATATCAGACGTCCTCCGGCGGTGGCGTGGGAGCGTGAGTTTCCGCGCCACCGTCTTTTCTTGTTGAGAACCGTCGACGCTCAGCCCTCGAGACTCCACAGCGCCACGGGCTGTCCCGCCGGTTCGGCCGGCTTCGCAGGCGGACTCTCGACGAGGTGATCGCACAGCGACACCAGGGCCGAAACCGACAGGCCGAACGGGGTCTCGCCCAGTTCGCTCCCCGTCTCTTCGAACAGTTCCCGGGCCCGGGTCGCGTGTCTCCGGACTCCTTCGGGAAGTCCCTCGTAGACCTTCACTCCTGCGGCCGCGAGCTTGATCAGCCCTTTCAGGAAATCGGCGACCGCTCCACGTCGTCCGGCCGCGTTCCAGACCGCTTCCCATGCCTCATGGGCCTCCCAGTAATACCCGGCCCGAAACAGGTCGAGCCCCTCCCGGAACGCCGGGCAGGCGCCGGGATTGAGCGGGTCGGGAGCCACGCAGGACCGTTCCGGACTGCCGTACGAGTGTCCTGCCGGATCGCGTGTCGGATGCGGCTTCTTGCCGGGGACATACGTATAGGGAGGACGCACGAAGGCTCCGGCGGTTGGCCAGGGGAAGGCGAGAAATGGCGGACTCAGGAGATGCCCGAAACGGCGGGCCGGAGGGCGGATTCGCCGATTCCTGCCGCGGCCGCGATGTAGGCTTGCGGCACACTCTTGCGAGCCAGCGAATGTCGCCACATTGCCACACCTGCGGAGCCCCGGTCAACACACTCGTCTCGGCGGGAAGGCTCTCCTGCGACTACTGCGGGACCGTCCACAACCTGCGTCCCGAAGCGCTTTCGAGCGATCGGGTCTCGTGGATCAACGAGGAGGCGGATCACGCCTGCCCGAACTGCCGGATCCCTCTCTCGCGGGCGCTCGTCGACGCGGAGAAGGTCGAGGCCTGCCGCCAGTGCCTCGGGATCCTGATGGTCCGCGAGGGGTTCTCGACGGTCATCGAGTCCCGCCGGTCGCTGTTCCGCGGCACCGAAGTGGCCCCCGTCCTCTATGACCCCCGGGCGCTCGAGCACTCGCTGGACTGTCCTGCCTGCCAGAAGCGGATGGAGACGCATCCGTACTACGGGCCGGGCAACGTGGTCATCGACTCCTGCCACGCCTGCGCCCTGATCTGGGTCGATACCGGCGAACTGACGCAGATCGAGAAGGCCCCCGGTCGTCGCGGCTGGGAGCCCGAGGCCGCCGCGGTTCCGGCGGATTACTCCTTCGGCGCGGAAGCGGGCTTCTCCGGCTTGTCCCGTCCGGCCGGGTCGGGATTGGGCAACACGCTGCTTTCGGTTCTGGTCCGCTCGATCCTGCCCCACATGTGACCGCCGACTTTGCCGTGGCTCCATGTCCCGGCGTAGCGCTCGCCGTCGAAAAGGATGCAGGCGCCGAACTCCTTCCCGAGGAGCGGAATCGAAAGGTCCCGCACCGACAGGACCGGCGTCTCTCCGGCGAAGTCGACCTTCACCGGGACAGGGACAACGACATCCACGTCGCCGTACTTCACGCGGGAGTGGATCATCCACTTGCCGTCCTTGACCTTCTCCGCCTTGGAGATCGTGTACCGGTCTTCCTTGGGCGTCCCTTTCCGGCCGTCCACGGAGAAGGAGCCGACGAGGTCCGCGCCGGTCATCAGCTCGGCGAAGGCCTTCTCGGCGTCGTTCATCTCGACGGCGGGCTTCTTCGGCTTCGCCGGCTCCTTGTCGTCGGCGATGAGCTCCGGAGAGGCGGTCAGGATCGCCGTCAGCAGCAGGGCCAGAGACGAGACGAGTCGCATGATGTTCTCCCGCGTCGATCGCGTTCCCGGTTCGGGAGACGCGGGCGGGCCGCATGTTCCATTGGATGCGGCGCGCCAAAGGACCGGATCGGAACGGTATCCCGGGACGAGCGGCCCGGACGGTCTCGCGGGGCGGAGTGAGGAACCGACCCGCGGCTGGAGACGATCACGTCTTCGGAGTGACTTCTTCGCCGTCACTTCTTCTCGTCGGGCTTCTTTTCCTCAGCCGGCTTCTTGTCCTCGGCCTTCTTCTCTTCAGCGGGCTTCTTCTCCTCCGCTTTCTTTTCTTCGGCCTTCTTTTCCTCAGGCTTCTTCTCGTCCGGCTTCTTCGCTTCGTCCTTCTTGGGCTCTTCCTTCTTCGGTTCTTCGACCTTCACCGGGACGAGGGTGACTTCGCCGATCACCTTGCACTCGGGCAGGGCGGTCTTGAGCGCGGCCATTCCTTCGGGCGTGACCTTGGACTGCCAGACGTAGACCCGCTGCAGTTTCTTGCAGTTGGCCAGGCTCTTGAGGCCGGCGTCCGTCACCTGCGTGTTGTAGACGTTCAGGTACTGCAGGTTTTCGAGACCCGCCAGATGGGCCAGCCCTGCGTCGCCGACGGCGGTCTTCTCGAGGTGCAGCTTTTCGATCGTCTTGAGGCCTGCCAGATGGGCCAGCCCTGCGTCGGTGATCTTGGTGTTTGCCAGATTGACCCAGACCACATTGGGCAGCTTGGCGATCAGGGCGAGGTGCTCGTCCTTGACCTCCTTGTCGGCGAGGTGCAGCGAGACCTCCAGCCGGGGATCGTTCTGGGCGATCTCCATCACGTTGCCGCCGAGCGCCTTGATGGCCGCCACGACCGCCGGATCGGGCTTGGGGGCGTCCGCCTTGGGCGCGTCGGCCTTCACGGCCTGGGCCTTCGCCGCGTCGTCGGCCGCCGCAGTCGATGTCAGGGCCAATCCCAGAATCAGCGTCCAGATCGAGCGACTCATGCCGTTTCTCCCTCGTCAAACTTCGCAAGAACGCCCTGCCGGGCGGTTCGTATCAGAATAGGCCACTGTGTTGTCCGTCGCCAGCCAGCGTCGCAGCCCGTCCAACCGCCGCGTTCGCGTGCCTAGGGGACACAAGACGGAAGAAGAACCGCTCGGGAGGGCGAGGCTCCGGCCGAGCCGCGCCGGTGGGAAGATGGCACCATTGTCTCCGCGGCGCCGGTCCAGGGAGCCGATGGGATGCGTTCGAGAACCTTCGCGGCTCAGCAGGAGCTTCGCCCTCCCGGGACCGTGGCGAGCTCGCGGCGGATTCGCAAGAACAGTCAGGAACGCCCTGCTCCCTGCCCGCTAGAGTGCCCGCCATGAGCCCGACTCGCGCCGCGTATGCCGACCGAATCCTGCGGGTGCAGATCCATATCCAGCAGCATCTGGATGACGATCTCTCGCTGGACCGGCTCGCGGGAATTGCCGGCTACTCGCCGTATCACTTCCACCGGATCTTCCGGGGGCTGGTGGGCGAGAGCACGGACGACTATGTGCGGCGGCTGCGGATGGAGAAAGCCGCGCAGTCGCTGCGGTACCGCGAGCGGTCGGTGCTCGAGATTGCCCTGGACTCCGGGTACGGGTCGCCCGAGGCCTTTTCGCGTGCCTTTCAGCGGAACTTCGGCATTCTCCCGTCGGAGTACCAGGCGATGGAGTTTCCACCCACTTCGCTCAAGGAGCAGATTATGGCCACTGTTGCGTATACGAAGGCGGATGTCCGGATCGAGCAGCTGCCGCCGCTGCGGATCGCCTATATCCGGGTTGTGGGGCGCTACTGCACGGAGACGCTCGGTCCCGCCTTTGGCCGGATCGGGAAGCTGGCTCACGAGATGAACCTGTTCCGGCCGGATACGAAGTGCCTGGGGGTGTATTACGATGATCCTCAGGTGACGCCGCCCGAGAAGCAGCGGGCGGATGTCGGGATCACGGTGGATGAGTCGTTCCGGCCGACTGGTGATGTGCAGGTCCAGACGATTCCGGGAGGGCCGCACGCGGTCCTGACTCATAAGGGGCCGTACGACACGCTGTCTGAGGCGTATCGCTGGATTTATGCGGTGTGGTTGCCCGAGAGCGGACGCGAGCCGGGGGAGGCCGCGTGTTATGAGTATTACCTCAACGATGCCCGGACGACTCCGCCGGAGGAGTTGCTGACGAATATCTGCGTTCCGCTCGCGCCATAGTCCACCGGGGTCCAGGGGGCCCCCCTGGTGGGGGATGCAAGGGGGCAACGCCCTCTTGCCCGCCGGAGGCCTGGCCGTCGAGAGGTACCTGAAGGAAAGCGTGTCCAACTTTGGACAACGTGCCGGATGCCCCCTCACTAACCCGCGTGGATTGCGAAGCGAGCGTGGAGTCCTCAACGCCGGTTCCACAAGGCGGTCGCCCGTTGTTTGCCAAGGTTCCTCATAGAAGCGCCTCCGGCGGCAAGGGGGCGTAGCCCCCTTGACTTACCCCTTTAAAGGTGAGCGAGTCAGTCCTTACCCTGTCTCTGTCTGGAGGTTGCGACGGACTCCTGGAGAGGACAACAGGGATGTTGCCAGCCGAAGTGTTGGAGCGTTTTGTCGAACGCTGTCCCGCCGCGGTCATGGTGCGGGCCGTTCTGGAGAACCTGCTGCGGCCCGAGCGGCTGGATGAGGTCTTCCAGCGGGCCGCCCAGCGGCAGTACAGCCGCCAGCTCCTGTTCTCGCAGCTCGTGGCGATCATGTCGGCTGTCGCCACCCGTTCGCAGCCGTCTGTCCATGCCGCCTATCTGGCGGCTCAGGACAAACTCGACATCTCACCCCAGGCCCTGTACGACAAACTTCGACGGCTTGAACCGGCCGTCACGGCCGCCCTGGTCCGCGAGACCGCCCGCGATGCCGCACGAGCCATCGATGCTCTGCCGGGCCTGCGGCCACCCGTGCTGACCGGGGGACTGAAGACGTACGACGTCTATTGTGTCGACGGGAATCACCTGACCAGCACGGAGCACCGGCTTGCCGAGTTGCGGACGACCCGCGAAGCGGCCCTCCCCGGACAGACGCTGGCCCTGCTGGACCTTCGTCGGGGGCTGATCACGGAACTTGTTCCCGGTGAGGATGGCCATGCCCAGGAACGCTCGCTCGTCCCGGAGCTGCTGGAGCGGTTGCGGAAGGGGATGGTGCTCGTCGCCGACCGGAACTTCTGCACGAGCCGGATCCTGTTCGGAATCGTGGAACACGCGGCCAGCTTTGTGATCCGCCAGCATCGCTCGACGCTCTCCTGGGAGCGGGAGGGGAAGCGGCGGCGGATCGGCCGGACGGCGACGGGGATGATGTTCGAGCAGACCCTGGACCTGAACTATGAGGGCCAGACGCTGCCGGTCCGGCGGCTGACGATCGAACTGGACGGACCGACGAACCAGGGGGAGAGCGAAGTCCACATCCTGACGAATCTTCCGGCTGAAACGGTCCCGCCCGGCGAGGTGGTGGAGGCGTACCGCCTGCGGTGGACGATCGAAGAGGCGTTCCAGTGTCTGACGGAGGTTCTGCGGTGCGAGGTGGAAACGCTGGGCTATCCGCGGGCGGCCCTGTTCTCGTTTGCCGTGGCGGTGGTGGCCTGGAACACGTATGCGGTGGTCAAGGGGGCGCTGAAGTCGGTTCACGGCTGGGAGACGATCGAGGCGACGCTGTCCGACTATCACCTGATGCATGACGTGCTGCTGACGCACTGCGGTCTGGAGATCGCTGTGGAGGCTTCGGCGTGGTTCTGGCACCAGGGGTTGTGCCCCAGTGCTGTGACGATGATTGGGTTTACGTAAGCGATTCTCGACAGGAGACTTAGGCCGTAAGGGGTGTTCGGAAACACGCTCGTTTTGAACAAGGAGGGAAGCATGGAGGGGTTTTGTCGCGAGGTCGCTGCGCGTCTTCCTCTAGCTCAGGCCGTCATGAGACTCTTCCGGTGGATCTGTGAGGAGGAGTTCCTGGCCGAGGTCTTTCGGCAGCACCGCGGCCGATCCTACGAGAAGCTCCTGACGTTTCCCCAGATGGTCCAGCTGGTCTGTGACGCGCTCCTGCAGCACCATGGAAGCGTGCGGCAGAGCTTTGCCCGAGCCAAGGAAGAAGGCGAGATCGATTGCGGGATCCACTCCGTCTATCGCAAGCTCGCCGACCTGCCGCTGTCACTCTCGATGGGCTTCTTCCATGAGACCACCAAGCGTCTCCAGCAGGTGTTCCCACAGGAGGTGAACTACTGCCCCATCCCCCCGTCCCTGGGAGAGTTCGAGATCCTGTGCCACGACGGCAAGACCATCAAGCACGTCCAGAAACGGCTGAAGGTGTTGCAGGGGATCTCCGGGAGTCTTCTCGGGGGCCGATTGGTCGTCAGTCAGTCCTATCGGACCGGCATGGCGGTGGCGCTCTCGGCCAGTGAAGACGGCGAGAGCGGAGAGACTCGCCTCTTGCCAGAAGCCTTGCGGCAAACCCGGGAAGTGATCGCCAGAACGCGGCTGCATGTGTGCGATCGGGGCTACTGCGGGTCGCCCCAGATGAACGCCTGCCAGGAACACGGGGACCATTTTTTCCTGCGATTTCACAAGCAGCGGCTGGCTTTTCACGAGAATGGCGACTGGGAACCCGCAGAGGGAATGGACCGTTATGGACGGTCCTACACGGAGGACTGGGGCTGGCTGGGCGGCCCCGATCATCCCGAGCGACGTCCCGTTCGGCGGATTCAGTTGCACCGCCCCGGGATCAAGGACGAACTGATCCTGCTGACGGATCTGGAAGATCCTGATCAGTACCCGGCCGACGACCTGCTGGAGGCCTATCTCAAGAGGTGGAACATCGAGCGGATGTTCCAGCAGGTGACGGAAGTCTTCTCCCTGGAGTCGCTGATCGGGAGCAGCCCGAAGGCGACGGTGTTCCAGGCCTCCTTCTGCTTCCTGCTCTACAACCTGATCCAGGTGCTGCGGGCGTATATTGCGGAGGGGCAGGAGATCGAGTCTGTGGAGACGATCTCATCGGAGTTGCTGTTCGTGGATGTGCACCGTCAGTTGAACGGGTGGACGGAGCTGCTGGACGTCTCTCAGACGGTGGATCAGCTCCCTCCACTGATGAGCGTATCGGATGTGATCGACCACCTGAGGGAGCTGCTGGGGACGCGGTGGACGGATCGCTGGTGGAAGTCACCGTCGAACACGCACCGGAGCGCCAAGGTCAAAGCCAAGAAGCCTGTTCGAGGAGGCCACGCCGCCGTGTTCCGCATCCTGCAGACCCAAAAGGTCAGGAGGAAAACATAGTCACAGCACTGGGGGCAACCCCTTGCCGCCGTAAGCGCTTCCGTGAGGAACCGTGGTACACAACGGAAACTCGCTTTGTGTCACCGGCGTTGCGGACTCAACGCTCGCTCTGGAATCCCCGCGGGTTGATGTGGGGGCATTCGGCACGTTGTCCGCGCTTGGACACGGACTCCTTCAGACATCTTCCGACGAGAAGGCCTCCGGCGGGCAAAGGGGCGTTGCCCCTCTGCACTCCCCACCAGGGTGCCCCTGGACCCGGTGAGGGGCTCGGTGCGCTACTTACGCTTGGGACGGAACACGTGCGTCGCCTGAGCAAACGCCGATTCCGCCGCCTCCATGATCGTCTCCGACAGCGTCGGGTGCGCATGGATCGTCTCCGCGAGATCGCGGGCGACCGCCGCCGTCTCGACGGCCAGGACCCCTTCGGCGATCAGCTCACCCGCACCGGGACCGACAATGCCGACTCCCAGGATCCGCTCCGTCTTCGGCTCAATAATGAGCTTCGTCAACCCCTCCGTCCGACCAATCGTCTGAGCCCGCCCCGAAGCCGCCCAAGGGAACTTCGTAACAATCACTTCCTTCCCCGCCGCCTTCGCTTCCGCTTCTGTGATCCCGCACCACGCGAGTTCGGGATCGGTGAAGACGACGGCGGGAATCGCGATGTTGTCAAACTGCGCCGGCTCACCCAGCAGCGTCTCGACAGCGACCTTGGCTTCCCGTGTCGCCTTATGAGCCAGCATCGGCTCTCCGGCGACGTCCCCGATAGCGAGGATGTTCGGCTCTGCCGTCCGCATGTTCCGGTCGACCTGAATGTAGCCGCGGTCGTTCACGACAACCTTCGTCGACTCCAGGCCGATCCCCTTCCCGTTCGGCGCCCGGCCGACCGAGACGAGGACGCGATTGAACGTCTGCGGCGAGGTGATCCCTTCCCCTTCCAGCTCAGCCACGATCCCTTCCGGCGAGGCCTTGAGGCTCTTGACCTTCGTGTTGACGTGGATGGCGGCGAACTGGCCGGCGAGCCGCTTCTGGAGCGGCGCGACGAGGTCGCGGTCGGCGGCGGCGAGGATCGTCGGGAGGGCTTCGACGACGGTGATCTTGGTCCCGAGGGCGGCGTAGACCGAGCCCATTTCGAGGCCGATGTAGCCCCCGCCGATGACGAGCATCGTCCCCGGGATCTCGGGGAGGTTCAGGGCGCCGGTCGAGTCCATGACCCGTTCGTCTCCGATGTCGAAGATCTTCGGCATGGCGGGGCGGGAGCCGACGGCGACGATGCACTTGTCGAAGGTGAGCTGACTGGTGGTGCCGTCGGCATGGGCGAGTTCGAGGGTCTTGTTGTTGACGAACTTGCCGCGGGCCTGGACGAGTTTGACGCCGCGGGCGCCGGAGAGTTGGCGGATGCCGCCGGTGAGCTTGGTGACGACGTCAGACTTGAAGCTGCGGAGCTTGTCGAGGTCGATCTTGGGGGGCTGGAACGTGACGCCCCAGGCTTCGGATTCGTGCGCCTCGTGGATGAGTTTGGCGACGTGGAGGAGGGCTTTGGAGGGGATGCAGCCGCGGTTGAGGCAGACGCCGCCGGGTTGGGCGTCCTGGTCGACCATGACGACGTCCATGCCGTGGTCGGCGGCTTCGAAGGCTGCCGGATAGCCGCCGGGGCCCCCGCCGAGAACGACGAGTTGGGCGTGGGTGGGAGCGGCTGGCATGGAAACCTCGGCGGTGGCGGGAAGTGGTCGGGGCACGGGTTATGGCGGGGGTAAGCCGCCGCGGCGCGAAGCCGAATGATAGGGACGCTTTCGGTGAAAGTGGAGTTGTGCCGCAGGGCAGGCAGATGCAGGACAGGGAACGTGTGGGCAACTGTTGATCTTTATTCAAACACGCTGCCCAACTCACCGGGTCCAGGGTCCCCCTGGTGGGGAGTGCAGAGGGGCCTGTGTTGTTTTTTGGGCCCTTTGCCCGCCGGAGGCCCTCTCGTCGGGAGATGTCAGAAGCTCGCCGTGTCCAAGCGCGGACGACGTGCCGTATGCCCCCTCACCAACCCGCGGGGATTGCAGGGCGAGTGGTGAGTCCGCAGCGCCGGTCCCACAAACCGGACGTCCGTTGTGTTCCACGGTTCCTCATGGAAGAGGCCTCCGGCGGCAAGGGGGCGAGGCCCCCTTGACCCCAGCGGCCGTGGCACGTTGGGTTTGAGCTATGAAAGCCGTGCCGGCGAGGACGGTGTCTAACTCGGCTTACGAACCCCGATCGTCAGCAGCAAATTCGCCCACAACGCCTGCTCGCCCGTCTGAATCGTCAGCACATGATCACGGCTCGCCACCGCATCATAAAAATCCCACTTCTGAATCGGCTGAAGCTCAATCGGCAGACCGCACTCCTTCAGGATCCCGCGGTAGTCATTCCAGATCGGCGGATCCCCCTGCGAGGCGTATGGATCATCGGCCGGAATCCCCATCGTGTTTGCCGCCTCAATCGGGATCGCACTCGCCAGAGCCCGCAGCACCTGCGTGCACGAAACGAGCCCCGGCGAGAGATTGAGACAGACCAGCTCCGCGTTCGGCCCCAGCGTGTTGTAAGCGGGATAATTGCCGTCGGCGATCAGCACCTTCGAATGGTGCCCCGCGCGGCCGAGGATCATGTTGATCTCGGGATGAATCAGGTCGTGCTTGAGCATGGAGGCGCGCCGTGGAAAGCCGGGAACAGAATGGCCGGGAGCTTACCGGAGAACCGAACCCGTTGCGAAGCCGCGCCGCCTGCCCAGATCAGAGGATGTCGGCCTCCATAATCCGCGACGACACCGAGCCCCCGAGCGTCTGGAACATCCACCGCAGCGGAGCCCCGTCCTTCCCCTCCGTGCAGCCATCGATGACATTGAACGCCAGGAACAGCGTCCAGTCCCCGATCGCCTCCCGCAGGGCCTGCAGCCGCGTCTCGTTAACCGCGCCATCGCGATGCCGCGCCTGCCGCCACAGGGCGTAGGGCTCGTCGTGATACTGGACCATCGCCAGGATGTCCTGATCGGTCACGAACTCCGCCAGGAACGCCCGGGCCAGCGACGCGTGGCTCCGCGGGTGAGTGATCGCCACGCCGTGAGCGGCTTCCCCCTTGAAGGTGTCATGCGTGTGGATCAGCAGTCGCAGCTTGCCGCACTCCTCCTCCGTCAGCCGCGGCCGCAGCTTCTCGAGGTTCTGTTCCAGCTCCGCGATGTGAGCCCGGACCGTCCCTTCGGGATGCCCGGGACGCGGCTCGCCCCAGTCGAGGTTCCGCTGGTAGCGCGGATCGGTCTGAATGGCCCGAAGTATTTCGTCGGCGTTCACGACAGCCGATCCCCCGGCCGCCGCATCGGCAGCCCTTTGCCCATGATCTTGCATACCGGCGGGACACCCGGACAGCAATGAAGGTTCGATCCGCCGGGTTCACACCGCAGCGGACCGCCGCTCATGTCGCTCGGCTCACGGCGTCGCCGGCTTCTTGCGGAGGAGCCGCTTCTTGTACGCCTCAGCCGACTCGGCGTACTCGGTCGGGGGCGTGGACCGCCGCGTACCGAAGCCGCCCGACGCCTCCCGCGGACCGGTTCCGCCGGAGCGGGTTTCGCCGGTCGAGTTCGCGTTGAGTCCCCGCAGGAGCTCCTCGAACTGCCGCTGCCGCGCCTGTCCTTCCGGTGTCGTGACGTCGACCTTGTTGAGCTGATCGTCAAGCCGCTTCAGGAACTGCTGGAGGTCGTTCTCGGTGAAGCCGAGCTCCTTGAGGAGCTGCGGATCGGTCTCACCCCGGCGGATCTCCTCCTGCAGACGGTTGAGCATCAGGTTGACCGACTTCTTGCGGTTGTTGAGGTCGGTCCCCTCGTCCGGACCATTCGGCGTGCTCGCCGCGCCGCGGGCTCCCTCGGGCGGGGGAGCTCCACCCCGTCCGCCGCCCGGACCGCTCTGGGTTCCCCCCATGCCGCCAGCGGCCCCCTGTTCGGCTCCGCCCCCCCCTTCACCAGGTGTGTCCCCTCCCATTCCCTTGCCCGGCTGGTTTCCTGCCTGGCCGGGCTGAGTTCCGGCATTACCCGGGCCCATGCCGGAGTTCTCGGGCTGGTCGCCACCGGCATTGCCGGGCTTCTTGCCGCCGGGCTGCTGCCCCGCCATCGGCGGCTCGGATCCCTTCTCCTCTCCACCGCCTCCGGGCTGATTGTTCGGCTTCGGCGTGCCCCCCTGCTTCGGGCCACTCGCCTTGCCCCCCATCGGCGGGGTGCTTGGATCACCCTCGCCGCCGTCGTTCATGCCGGCGTCGCCCGGTTCGCGGCCGGCGCCGGGCATCGGCTTCCCACCGGTACCCGGTTTACCGGAGTCGGCGCCGGAACCGTTCTCCATCGGCATCCCCGAGTCCCCCGGCATTCCGGAATCGCCGGGCTTCCCCGACTCCCGTCCCGGTTTGCCACCCTGCTGCGGCGGTCCGGAGGGATTGTCCGACTGCCCCGGCTTTTCACCGGAGGGCGTTCCCTCCTGCCCCGGCTGGGACGATGTGTCTCCCATCCCGCGCTGCTTGCCGCCGGGCTGTCCCTCGGCCGAATCCTGTCCGCGTCCCGTCCCCCCCTGCATCGGGTTGGGCGAGCGCTGGGCGTTCTGATCCTTCGAGTTCGCCGAAGGCTGCTCGGGGGCCCCCATCGGGTTGGCCTGAGGATCGCCGCCGGCCGGGCGGCCCTTGTCATCCTGCATCGGCTTCTCGCCCGCTCCGGGCTGCCCCTTCGGCTCGCCCATCCCGCCTTGGGACGGAGCCTTCTGACCAGTTCCTTCGCCCGGCTGGGGACGCTTCTCCCCGGTATTGCCACCCGGTCCCGGTTTCTTCTCACCGGTCCCCGGCATCGGCCCCTCTTTCCCTGGCTCCGTCGCGTTGGGTTTGGCACCGGCGTCGTTGGCGTTCGGCTCCGTCTCACCCGGCTTTCCGTCGGGCGCGTTCTTCTCCATGGCCATCGGCTTGCCGGTCCCGTCCGGCTTCCCCGTGCCATCGGGCTTTCCAGTTCCGTCCGGCTTACGGCCGTTCGTCTGGGGATTCCGTCCGGGGGCATTGTCCGCCCCCTCGCCCGGCATGGGGTTCTCGCCGGGGCCCATCGGAGCTTCACCGGGCCCCATGGGCTTCTCTCCCGTATCGCCAGCCTCACCGGGCATGTTCGACTTCATCGGGGTACCGGTGTTCCCCGGCCCCTTCTGCCCCGTCTGCTTGCCGCCGGGCGGCATCTCTCCGGCCGGTTTCTCCCCGGTTCCTGCGTCGGAGGGCATCGGGCGCTCACCCGTTCCGGGCATCGGAGCGTCCTGACCCATCGTCGAGGGATCCCGCCCCTCAGGCTTTGCGCCGTTATTGGGCTTCGGAGTACCCGGTCCTTTCTCCTGACCCGCGGCGGGAGGAGGATTCGTCCCCTTGGTTCCCGCGCTGGGTTCGCCGGTCATCCCGTTGTTGCCGTCCGACGACCGCTCCGGCGGTGCGGAGGGATCGGAGCCGGTTCGCGGCTTCGGTTCCCGTGGCCCGTTCTTCTCCATGTCGGAAGGGGTCTGTGCCGGACGCTCGGTTTCACGACCGGGCGGGTTCGTCCCCTTGGGAGACATCTCGCCCCCGCCGGGCTCCTTCATCGGGCTCTTGCCCGGCTCGTTCTCCCCGTTGCCGCGGTCGGGAGCGGACGGCATCGGTCCGCCGCCGTTGCGGCTCCCCGGCCCCTTCTCCTGGTTCGGTCCCTTCTCGGGGTTCGCCTTGGGGTCGGAGCCGTTCATCGGCTCCTGACCGCGGCCCGCGTCGTTCGAGCGCGATCCCGACGAATCGGACCCGCGGGACGCTCCGGGCGAGCTCTCCTGCGAACCCTGGTTCATGTTGGATTCCGGCTGCGGCGGCTTCGGATCCGCTTCCGGTCCCTTCTTATCGCTGTAGTTCAGCAGCCGCTCGAGCGCGACGTCATCCGGCGCCCGATCCATCGGCGTCTGCGGCCCGTTGTTCCCGCCGCCCGGTTCGCGCTGCGGCTGGCTCTTCCCGCCCCCCGGCTGCGAATTCCGCTCGCCCTGGCCGGCTCCCGACGACGGATCATTCCCGGTCCGATCGCGCTGGGGTTGCGGCTGGCCTTCCCCCTGATTCCCTTCCCGCTGCGGCTGGCCCCCGGTTCCCGGTCCGCCGCGCTGTCCCGTGGTTCCATTCTGCTGGGTGCGGTCAGCGTCGCTGTTCTTCGGATCGTCCGTCATCTTGGGATCGCGCGGCCCATTGTCCCGCTTCTCACCCATTCCGGGATCCTGCGGCGTCCCCCCCTGACCGGCCCCCTTCTGTCCCTGGCCGTCGTCCTTCCGCGGTTCGTCCTTCGGCTGGCCTTCGCCGCCGTTGGGCTCCCCGGGCTTGTTGTCCATCCCCTCGTCGCCGGGCATCGGACGGTTGTCGTCGTTCCGGCCGGGATCGGCGTTCGGGTTCTCGCCGGGATCGGCTTCCCCGCCGCCGGGACGCTGCTCGTCCGGCTTCTTCTCGCCCATACCGTCTTGCGGCATCCCGTCCTCGGACATTCCCTCCTCAGGCCGCTGCTCGTCCGGACGCTGTTCCTGCGGATTGCCCCGGTCCTCCTGCGGCGGCGGAGGGGCCTGATCGAGTTCGTCCTTGGCCCGCTGCTTCTCTTCTTCCGCCTTCTGCTGCGCCTGCTTCGGATCAACGGCGTCGGTGATGTTGATGTTCAGCCGCGCCGACTTCGACACGTTCTCCTTGCGGTTGCCGAACGGCTCGAGGTTGTCCTTCGCCTCCAGCCAGAACGTCAGCTTGTCGCCGGGGGCGACGGAAAACCGGTTCAGGTCGATCGTCGCCACGCCGCGGACCGACGGTTTGAGCGGCGGAGCCTCAAACACATAGTCCGCTTCCGGAAGCTCCTGGCCCCGCTTCTCGTAGCGGAGGACCGTGTTCTTCAGCAGGAAGTCCGGATCGGACGCTTGGTAGGCGACCTGAACCGAACCATTCGCCGGAGCCGACACGTCCGACTGCGGATGGATGATCTCGACCTTCGGAGCGAGGTCCTGGCGGATCCGGATCGGGTACAGAACGGGCGCGGGGTCTTCGCTGCCGTCCTCGGTCTTGACGAAGATCCGGTAGAAGTGCGGATACGTCCCGTCGCTGCGGAACTGGAGCATCCAGGTCGCCGAGAGATTCGTTCCGCCGTCGACCTTCATCGGCAGCTCTTCCGCCTTGAGGCTCGTGTCCTCCGTGTCGGAGAACAGGACGCGAGCGATCTGGACGGGGCGGTTCGTGGTCGCCCGCAGCGTGACGCGGGTCCCTTCCCAGCCATCGATCGTCGGGTTCGCCTGAGTCCGGTCCTGCAACCCCATGTAGGTGGGGTAGTCATAGGCAACGTCCGCCACGGTGGCCGACGGCGGCTGCGTGACGGTGATCGTGTAGGTCGGCGAGATCGCGTCCCCCGCCTCGACCCGGTAGGTGACCGACTGCATCAGCCCCTTGGCCCGCTCGCCGGAGAGAACGCCGCGGAAGCGGTTCAGCCCCTCGTCGGTGTCGGCCAGGATCAGCGGCTCGTCGACGAACCGCCGATCTTCCGTCGAGTACAGGACCTTCACCTGCTCCGGAATCTTCCCGGTGAGCTGGGCGATGATCTCGACGCTCGAGCGGCTGAGGACGTTGGCGTTCTCGGGGATCACCTTCTCGATCCGGGTCTGCGTGCCGACCGAGACGTTCGTGATCGGGATCAGGGCTCGGACGAGCGACGGGCCGAGCCGCTTGGGAGTCAGCATCGTGTAGACGCAGATCCCGGCGACGATCGCCAGCAGGACGTACGACCACCGCATGAGCGTCCGGCGGTCGATCGCGTGATCGATGTCCATCTCCGAGAGCCGGACGGCGGCCCGCTTCTCGATCGCCTGCAGGATCTGGGGCGACACTTCGCGCCCCGCCTGCCGCAGGTCGATCAGCGTCAGGAGGTTGCTCTTGAGCTCCGGATGGGCCGCCTCGATCTCCTTGGCGGCAAACAGCGAGGTCACGCGCCGCAGGAACGGGCCGGCGACTTTCCAGGCGATCCAGGCCACCACGACGGTCGCCATCCCCAGCCACATCGCGACCCGCAGCGCGGTCCCGACTCCCTGCGCAAAGACCCACTGGTCGAGGATCAGGAAGACGAAGAGATACGAGGCGACGAACACCCCCAGCCCGACCGCCCCCATCAGAAGGTCGTTCGCCCGGATGCCGGACCGCGCCTTCTCCAGCTGAAAAGCGACGAACTCGTCGAAATCGACGTATTTCTTGGACGATGAGCCCGGAAGCGATCCCGAACGGGACCCGGCGGTCGAAGACATCGGGACCTCTCTCCCCTCTCCCAACGGCCAGAAACGGCATTCCCCCAATCATAGTCGACGTCCGGAGACGGGAGAATGTTCCAAAAATCCTGATTGGGGAATACGTTCGGACGATTCCGGTTGTGGGCGCCGCCGGTGAGATTTCGAGCGCACGGCGTAAGCCCCGTGGAAACCGCGAGATCCGTGCCCCGCCCGGCCCCTCTGGACCGGACTTGAGGGCTCTTCGCGACCGCTCATTCTCCGTCTTCCCTGATTGGCCGCTGCAGCCGACAATCGCTCCGACTCCAGGCCGCCCGTGGTCTGGGCGAACCGTCCGACTTGAGAGTCGTATGCCCACACCGATCGTCATCGCCCATCGCGGGGCCAGCGGATATCTCCCCGAGCACACCCTCCCCGCCAAGGCGTTGGCGGCGGGAATGGGGGCGGACTACCTGGAGCAGGACGTTGTCCTGACGCGGGATGGCGTCCCGATCGTCCTCCACGACATCCATCTCGACACCGTGACCGATGTTGCCGAGCGGTTCCCCGGTCGCGCGCGGCCGGACGGCCGCTATTACGCGATCGACTTCACATTGGAGGAGATCCGGACGCTGCTGGTTCGGGAGCGGTTCAGTCACAAGACCGGTCAGCCGGTCTTTTCGAAGCGGTTTCCGCATGTTGCCAGCCGGTTCACGCTGCACACGCTGGCGGAGGAGATCGCCTTCGTGCAGGGGCTGAATCGTTCGATGAGCCGGACCTTCGGGATCTACCCCGAGATCAAGCAGCCCGCCTTCCATCGCCGGGAGGGTCAGGACATTTCGGCGATCGTCCTGCGGGTGCTGGAGGAGTCGGGTTACCGGTCGAAGGAGGAGGCGTGCTACCTGCAGTGCTTTGACGAACCGGAGACGGAGCGCTGCCGCCGGGAGCTCAAGTGTCCATTGAAGATCATTCAGCTGCTGGAGGAGAAGGACTGGAAGCTGCTGCTGGCGGCACCGCGGCGGGGGGATCTCGACGCCGCGCTGGCGAAGGTCGCCGGCTATGCGGATGGCATCGGGCCTCCGGTCAGTCTTCTGGTGTCGGAGTTCCGTGCCGATGGAACGTTCGCCGCGACGGAACTGGCGGCTGCTGCGCACCACCACGGTCTAGTGATCCATCCCTGGACTCTCCGCCGTGATGAACTGCCGAAGTCGGTTCCGTCGTTCGATCGTCAGATGGAGATTCTCTTTGGAGAACTTCGCGTCGACGGGGCGTTCAGCGACTTCCCCGACCTGACGCGGCAGTGGATCGATCGGCGGATGGCGTGATCCGTCCCGTCGCTGGCCGACGCCTCATTGCGGGGACTCGATCTGGACCGGTACGCTGACGGAGGCCATTGAGAACTGCCATGCCGATTTCGCTGGAAACATTGTTGAGCCGACTCTCGACCGCTGAGCGGCTGGAGTTGATCGATCGGCTCTGGGCCGAGATCGAAGAGGAGTCGCTCCCGTCTCTGCTGTCGGCCCAGCAACAGGCTGACCTGCTGGCCCGTCGCGCCGATCATGAGGCGCACCCCGACCAGGTTCTCTCCTGGGAGACTGTGAAGGCGGAGATGGAGGCCCGCCTGCCGTGACCTTTCGCATCGAGCTCATTCCCGCCGCGAGGGACGACCTGCTTGCGGCTCAGGAGTGGTACGAGTCCTGTCAGGAGAACCTGGGACGGACCTTTCGTGCCCGAGTCGATGAGGTCCTTGGCAGGCTGAGCCGGAATCCGAAGCTTTGTCCCCTCTGCGTCGAGGACGTTCGGATCGCCAAAGTCGGTCGATTTCCCTACGGCGTGGTCTATCGAATTCTTGAAGACGCCGTTGTCGTTCTGGCGGTCTATCACCTTCGTCAGGATCCGGGAAAGCTCCGCCGGCGGCTGAATTGAAGTAGGGTGCCTTCGCCCGCAGGAGGTCACCGTGCGCAGGACAGTCCACCGGGTCCAGGGGCACCCTGGTGGGGGGATGCAAGGGGGGCAACGCCCCCTTGCCCGCCGGAGGCCTGGCCGTCGAGAACTGTCTGAAGGAGCGCGTGTCCAAGCGCGGACACCGTGCCGGATGCCCCCTCACCAACCCACAGGGAGTGCAGAGCGAGCGGTGAGTCCTCAGCGCCGGTCCCACAAAGCGGACGCCCGTTGTGTCCCACGGTTCCTCATGGAAGTGCCTCCGGCGGCAAGGGGTTGCCCCCTTGACCCCGACTGCCGTCGCACGTTGGGTTTGAGCAGACGACGCTGTGCCGGCGAGGACGGTGTTCGGCATGCCCAGTTCAGCTGGGCTTGTACAGCTCCATCGCCGACAGGATCTGCCGGATCGCTCCCAGGTGGTAGGCCGTATGAGCGACGCTGCTGATGCTGCCGGCGGCGGAGATGTGATCCCAGGCGGTCCGTTCGGCGACCCCCTTCTTCCACCGCGCCGCTTCGTCGCGAAAGCGCGTCCGAAGGCTCGCCCACTGCTCCGGCGTGACCGTCCCCCGCTTCCAGCTCTCCTTCCAGTCCGCCGTCGCCCAGGGATTGGCCTCCCCCGCGATCCAGCGGTTCAGGAGCGAAAGGCCGTAACAGACGTGATCGACATGCGCGGCGACGGTTGTCGACCCTGGCATCGGCCGGCTCGAAGCAGCCTTCGCGTCAATGGTGTCGAGCTGCCGCAGCAGTCCCGGATCGCCGGGGTTCAGGATGTACGCCTCGTCCCCCGGGGGACCGTCGAAGACTTCCGTCAGGAGCGTGCTCATGGCACCTTGAAAAATACCGTCATTCGAAGGCATCAGACCGTTCTCTCGTCGAGCGCGAAAGGTTTCGGAACGGGGCCGGCGTCCCCGACGGGTTTCCACGCTACCTCGTCCGGTTTGCACGTCCAGACCATTTCCGGTCAGATGCCGGTCTCGAGCACCGCCGCCCGCCCCGTCGCGGCCGCAACCTGTTGGCCGGGCGGAGGATCGCGGTTTGTGAAAATCGACCCTTCGCCGGGAGCCGTCCGATGTCCTTCCTTCGCCCGATGACCCGCCGGCTCTCTCTGTTTGCGGCATCCCTTCTTCTGCTGTGCCCGCTGGGAACAGAACGGTCAGCCGCAGGGGCCGAGCTGCCGCCGAAGGAGAAGTTCCACCTGTTCCTGCTCGTCGGCCAGTCCAACATGGCGGGCCGTGGGAAGGTTGAGGCCGACGACCGCAAGCCCCACCCGCGCGTGCTGACGTTCTCGAAGGACAAGGAGTGGGTGCCGGCGGTCGATCCGCTCCACTTCGACAAGCCGTCGGTGGTCGGCGTCGGACTGGGACGGACCTTCGCCCTGACCCTCGCCGAGGCCGATCCGACGATCACGATCGGCCTGATTCCGTGTGCCGTCGGGGGCTCGCCGATCGAGACCTGGGAGCCGGGGGCCTTCGACGCGCCGACCAAGACCCATCCGTGGGACGATGCGATGGCGCGGGCCGAAGGCGCGCTGCCGGCCGGCACGTTGAAAGGGATCCTCTGGCACCAGGGAGAATCGGACTGCAATCCGGAACGGGCGCCGCGCTACGAGAAGCGGCTGCACGACCTCATCGACCGCTTCCGCGTGACGCTCAAGGCGCCCGACGTCCCGTTCATCGCCGGCCAGATGGGCCAGTTTGCGGAGAAGCCGTGGGACGCGGACAAGCGGCAGGTCGACGCGGTCCACCGGGCTCTCCCGACGAAGGTCCGGCGGACGGCGTTCGTCTCTTCCGACGATCTGCACCACAAAGGGGACTCGGTCCACTTTGACGCGGCCGCTTACCGCGAGCTCGGGCGACGGTACGCCGCCGCCTACCGGACGCTGACCGACAAGAAGGCCGACTGAGCGGCCCCGGAGCGCCGGGTCTCTCACGTCGCGTCGCGGTTCGAATCGCGGAATAACGAACAAGTCATCAGACGGCCCGTTCTCGCCACCGGACGGTCGCGCCTAGGATCTTTCAGACCAGGCTCGCGGTCCTCTGATCTCAACAACGCCATCCTGCCGCCTCGGAGCGGTCCGGAAGATGGGCGCGAGCGGGTCGTTTTCGTCGTCCTCTGACGGACTCTCGCGCCGAGGGAAGTTCTTTCTCGGCCCGCGCGAGGGTTTGCGTCTCCTTCGTGCCGCCCGGTCCGCCCGGCGGACACAAGTCCCACCTGCCGGGCGGACGGGAGAGTCGCCATGTTTCGTCGCACCATCCTGGGAACGCTCGCGGTGGCCGCCGGCCTGTTCGTCTTCGCTGGAACGGCGTCGGCCCGAGGCCATCACGTCGAACACTATCCGGCCTACTTCGGGGCCGCCAAGGGGGCCTATTCGCTGCCCCAGCACCACACCGTGCAGCACATCCGGCGATAGCGTGCATGCGGCGTGAACTTTGGTGCCGCGGCGGGTTATCCGGCCGAGCGCGAGCTTACTTCGCGCTCACGGTCGCTGGCGTGAGGAGCTGAACGTCTTCGAAAGTCAGTTCGCGGACGGAGCGGTTGCCCTTCGCTGCCACCTCGACGGTGAAGGTCCGCCGCGGCAGGTCGAACCGGCCGAGCCGCTTCCATTCGAAGGTGTTCGTCAGGTTGGAGGTGATGTCACCGGTGGCCGGATCCCGGAAGACGACCGAGCTGATCCGCGGCAGTTCGTGTCCTTCCGCCGTCTTGAACATCTCGACGTTCGTGATTTCGAGCCACTGCTTTTCCCCCTTGCGGAGGACTTCGGCGATCACGCCGTCCTTGATCCGGAAGACTCCGGAGCCGTCGAGCTGCGCGATGAGCCGGCCGGATTCGGCCGTGTGGGGACCGGGGACGAAGCCGAACTCGCTCTCGGTGAAGTCGTCGGGCCGGCGGTGGGAGATGACCGACTGGAGCTTGGACTTCAGCCAGGGTTTTTGTGCCTCCTGGGGAAGGTCGAGGGTCCACTGGAAGTCGGGCGTGACGCGGATGGTGCCGCGGTGGACGGCATCGTCGGTGCGGACGGTCAGCTTGGCGGTGAATCCGGGGAAGTCGTTCCAGACGGCACGGGCGTTGTGGGCGTGGTGCATCAGTTCGCGGGCCGCTTTATCGGCGACGGGCGGTGTCTCGGCTCTCAGGTGGGGCGAGCCGGCGATGATCGAAACGGCGACGGCCGCGGCGGCCAGGATCGCGGTGCGGGCGGGGCGTCGAGTGGAGGAAGTGAAGTTCATTGGAACGTGGGGTAAGGCGATTTGGGGCGGGGGTCATCCGAGCGGATACTCCGCGGATTCAGGAAGTCTGCGCGATGCTATGCCTCTGGTCCATGCTGTGAACGAGCGAGTGGCTTCCCTAAGAGCCGGGTCCAGGGGCGACCCTGGTGGGGGATGCAAGGGGGCAACGCCCTCTTGCCCGCCGGAGGCCTGGCCGTCGAGAGACATCTGAAGGAGTGAGTGTCCAAACACGGACACGGTGCGGTATGCCCCCTCACCGAACCCGCGGGGATTGCAAAGCCAGCGGTGTGGTTTGGGTGAGTCCTCAGCGCTGGTACGACAAAGGGGACGTCCGTTGTGTCCCACGGTTCCTCACAGAAGTGCCTCCGGCGGCAAGGGGGCGAGGCCCCCTTGACCCCAGCGGCCGTAGCACGTTGGGTTTGAGGTGGCACAGCCGCGCCGGCAAGGACGCTATTCGACTTCCCTTCAAATCGCCGCCTACGGGGCGAGCGCGGCCTTCAGCACCGTTCCCTCAGCCGTCGGCAGCTTCACCTTGAGCAGCTCCGCCATCGTCGGCGCAACATCGATGTTCCGGATCGGGCCCAGATCCTTCGCCGGCGCCACCCCATAACCGGAGATCACGAACGTCCCATACAGATCCGGATGGTTCGGCAGATACCCATGCGTCCCCCCGGGCGCAGGACGAGGAACCACCAGGTCCTCCCCTTCAGCCGAGTCCGTGAAGCAATACCCCGATTCCGCCGAGAGCCAGACGTCCGGCGCATGCGGATCCTGCTCCGGCGCCGCGACGCCAAACTTCTCGAAGTCCTTGGGCTCCACGACCGCCGTCACCCCTTCCACCTTCGCCAGCACATCGCGGAGCTTGGGCAGCAGCTCCGCCTGCTTGGCGGGATCGAGGATGTAGACCATGCACCCACCCCCCTGGGCCACGCTTTTCACCACCGGCCGGGCGTCCGGCGCGGCGTCCGCCAGCTTCTGCGTCCTGAACAGGACGTTCGGGCGGATGTCCTTCGCGATCGGCCGGAAGCCGTGGTCGCTCGTGACGATGATCGTCGTCTTGTCGGCGTGCTTCGACTTCCGGACCGATTCGACGATGTCCCGGACCCGCGTGTCCGCCTGATTGACCGCCCAGTAGGCCTCCGGCGTCTTGGGGCCGAAGGTGTGCTGCGTATGGTCGAGCTCGATCAGGTGGACGAGCAGCAGGTTGGGAGCATGGACCATCAGCACGTGGTCCGCCATGCGGCTGTAGAGCCAGTCCCGCATGACGCCGCAGACCTTGTCCTTGCACCACGCGGCGTGCGAATCGACCGGAATGCCCGCCTGCCGGAGCTCTTCCAGCCAGGAGGGAGTGCCGTACCTGGCCCAGTTGTCCTCGCCCATATCCGGCACGCTCCAGTCGAACGACTTCGCGTTCCGCGTCGCCGGCCAGAGAACCCCTGCGGTCGCCAGTCCCGCCTGATGGGCCGCATCGTAGATCGTCGGTACGCGGACGATCTCGTCCTTGTCGAACACCGGATCGACGATCAGTCCGACCGGCTTGGCGGTCTCGCGGTCGAGGAAGTTGTTCCCCAGGACGCCGTGGCGGGCCGGGTGGGCCCCGGTCACGAGCGTCGTGTGATTGGGCCAGGTGACGGTCGGGAATGAGCAGGTCATCTCATCGGACCAGGCGCCGTTCTTCGCCAGCTCGCGGATCGTCGGCATCTGGGCCCGCGGATCGTCGAAGTAGTAGCCCGCCAGTCCGTCGACGCTGATGAGCACGACGCACCGATCCCGATCCGGCTCGGTCGCGAGGAGCGTCGCGGAGGCGAGCCAGGCCAGAGAGGCGACGACAGACAGAACCAACCGTGAAAGCGGGATCGGACGAAGCATCAACGGATCTCCAGGGGAGAGGAGAGAGGCCGGCGGAGGGGGTGGGCGGAATATCCGGCGGGGACACGAGGACGGGGCCATGCTACCGGCGGCGGGACCCATCCACCAACGGCCCCGCTGTGAAGTTCCGATCAAGACCCGGTGCGGAATCGGCTTGTCTGGAGCCCCTCGTCGCCGCCGCCGCGGGAGGGAAATTGCGGGATCCGAACGGACTGCGGGCGATCCGACGGAATTCCTGTTCCGCGGCGAAATTCGGTTCACGGAGCCCGTGGGAGGCGTCCGATCAGTCCGTCGCCCATGGAGGATGGCTCAACCCGTCAAGGGGGCGCTTGACAACGCCAAAACCATCCTATAACCAACGCGGCACCTGTTTGTTTTTGAAATGAGGCGGCAAAGGGCCGTTTCGAAGCGTGCCAGTCGAGGTTCACACGATGCTGACCAAGAGCAAGACGACTTGGGATTCTCTCACCGCGGACGAAACGGAGTTCCGCCTGGCGGGTGAGACCTCGCTGGACGTCGTTATGGCGGACGCGGAGGAAGAGTTCGCGGAAGACGAAGAATTTGGCGACGAAGAAGACGACGACTTCGAGGACGAAGAAGACGACTTCGAGGATGAGGAAGAGGACTTCGAGGAAGAAGAACTCGAAGAGGAAGAGTTCGACGACGAGGAAGAATTCGAGGACGAAGAGTTCGACGACGAAGACGATGACTTCGACGACGACGATGATGAAGAGTTCGACGACGAAGGGGACGAAGGCTTCGAAGGGGGCGGCGACGACATGTGATCCCGCGTCCCGCGCGGACGGGAATCACTCGCGTATACGAAGAGAGGCACCGAACGACGCCGTTCGGTGCCTCTCTCTTTTTTGCGACAGGGATCGACGCGGCGTGCTCAAGCGGCGTCGACCCGCAGTTCGGATGGAGCGTGCCTAAGCTGCCGACGGATCGCGGCGGCTGTCCCACCCCCGCGTCAGGAGCGAGACGACGATCAGCGTCAGGAAGCCGAGCGGGATCGTGACGATCCCCGGCTGGCTGAACGGGACCGGGGCGTCGGCGGGATTGAGCTTGTAGATCTCCTTGTAGGTGTCGGCACTGAGCAGGATCCAGGCGAGCGAACTCGTCATCCCGACCGTCACCGCGGCGATCACTCCCTGCCGCGTCACTCCCTTCCAGAACAGCAACATCACGAGCGACGGCAGGTTCGCCGAGGCCGCCACGCTGAACGCCCAGCCGACGAGGTAGGTGACGTTCATCTTCATGAAGACGATCCCCAGGACGATCGCCACCGCGCCGACGACCACGGACGCCAGCTTCGCCAGGCGGACCTTCTCCGAATCGTCGAGCTCGATGCGGAAGACGTGCCCCACCAGGTCGTGCGTGACGGCCCCCGCCGCCGCCAGGATCAGGCCGCTCACGGTCCCCAGGACCGTTGTGAAGGCGATGCCGGAGATCGTCGCGAACAGCCACTGGCTCATGCTGCGGGCCAGGAGCGGCGCCGCCATGTTCGAGTTCGTCACGTCGAGCGCGCCGCTGGTCATCGCCCCCAGCCCCAGATAGAGCGTCAGGACGTAGAACGCTCCGATGCTGGCGATCCCGACAATCGTGCTCTTGCGGGCCGCGGCGGCATCCTTGACCGTGTAGTAGCGGATCAGGATGTGCGGCAGCGATGCGGTGCCGCAGAACAGGGCCAGCATGAGCGACAGGAAGTTGATCTTGTCCTTCAGGTACGGACTGCGGATCCCCTTGAACGCCGCCGTCTCGCCGGGGCGAAGAATTTCGTTCCCCGGCGTCGGTTTCTGGGTGAAGACCGTCACGGCGCTGCCGTCCGCCTGCTTGATGGCGACCGGATCCTCCCGCCACAGGACAACCTCGCTCTGCTGCAGCGTCGCCAGGTAGCCCGTCGGAGAGAGAGGCCCGGTCTTCGTCGCCCCCTCCGGCAGGCGGCTGATATGCCCGACCGGATGCAGCTCCGGCTCTCCGGCCTTGGTCCCCTTCGGCTGTCCGTTGACCAGCGTCTTCCCGTCCGCCGTCTTGGTCACGGTCTGCGCCTCGCGGAGCGTGACCGCCCCCTCCGGATTCTCGCTGATCGACCAGACGATGGTCTCGCCCTTGTCATCCCGCGTCCGGACATAGGGCCGGTCCTTCCACCCGTCCCCCTCCGGCGGAACCACGACCGGCATGAGGACCTGCGGCTCCGTGCCGCCCGCGTCCGGCGACGGCGGGTTCCGGAGGAGTCGGCCGGGTGCCGTCGGCCGGTCCTCGGCCCGCGATCCGGGATCGTTCGTCCCGTTCGAGCGCCATCCCGGCAGGACCCGGTCGAGCCGGTCCTTCGCGATCGGCCCGTAGGAGAGGAACTCGTGGCCGTCGTTCCCGCCGGACCGCGTCTCGAGTCCGCCGTTCAGGATCATCACGGTCAGGATCAGGCTGAAGAAGACGAGCAGCGACCCCTTGAGGAACTGGACCCACGTCGTCGAGACCATCCCGGCGGTGACGACGATCAGGATCACGACCGTCCCGACGAGCACGACGCCGACCCACGGAGCGAACCCGAACAGCGGCTGGATCAGGACCCCCGCGCCGACCATCTGGGGGATGAGGTAAAACAGACTCACGACCAGCGTGCTGATGCCGGCCGCCAGCTTGATTCCCCGCGAATGGAACTTCGCGTCGAGGGCGTCGGCGAACGTGAACTTTCCGAGGGCCTTCATCGGCTCGGCGATCACAAACAGGGCCACGATCCATCCGGCGAGATAGCCGATCGAGTACAGGAACCCGTCGTAACCGTAGAAGGCGATCATCCCGCAGATCCCGAGGAACGACGCCGCCGAGAGATAGTCTCCGGCGAACGCGATTCCGTTCACGAACCACGGGATCTGCCCGTGGGCGGCGAAGTATCCCTGGGCCGACTTTGCCTTCCCCCCCAGGTAGAAGCTGAGTCCCAGCGTGAAGGCCACGAAGAGGCCGAAGATGGCGACGGCGACGAAGCTCGGTTCGTAGATCATAGAGAAGGACCAGGGTCCAGGGACGAGGGCCTGGAGGAGAGAGGCGAAGGGCGATGCCGAAGGAGAACGCGGCGTCAGGTCGTGGGGCCGGTCCGGGGGGGCTCATCGGCGGCGAGCGCGCCGTAGAGCAGCGACATGACGAGCGCGGCGATGATGAGGCCGAAGCCGTAGAGGATCGCCAGGTTGATCCCGCCGACGGGGGTCCACTCCATCGTTTTCGGCGAGAAGGCGTTCAGGAACACGAAGCCGCCGTACAGGGCGAGATAGATGACGAACAGCACCAGACCCAGCCGCGCATTCCGGGACATGGAGACCTCGAGGAGCCAAGAAGAGAAAGGACGGCGGGCATTCTGAGGGAGCGAAGGACGCCACGCCACGCCGCCGGAGCAAAGTTTTCGACCGGGTACGGCTTCGAACCCGGTCGTGCGGTTCGCCCCCGGGAGGGCGAGGCTCCCGCCGAGCCGCAACCCGCCGACCGCGTCCCCTTCGGACCACCCCAGGCGAACTCCCCGCGCGGCAACTCTTCCGCCGCCTCAGCCGTTCTGCTTCGGGGGCTCGGCAGCCGGAGGCTCAGCCGCCGGAGCCTTGAGCGCCCCCTCCTGGCCCCGAATCATTCGAACGATATTGGAGCGATGGCGGAGGATGATGAGGGCTGGGATGGCGAGGCTGAAGACGCCGAGGCTCCAGTGCTCGGAGGAGAACATGTTCGAGCCGGTGCGGATCCACTCGACGGTCGGAAACGTGAGGGCGGCGACGAGCGAGCCCATCGAGGAGACGCGCGTCACGGCGAACATCAGGAGATACGCGGCCAGGGCGAAGAGGCTGCTGATCGGTGACAGCACGAGCGCCACCCCCAGACCGGTCGCCACTCCCTTTCCGCCGCGGAACCCGAGCCAGACCGGAAACATGTGCCCCAGGATGGCGAAGATGCCGGTCACCACCTGGACGTGGATCGAGTTCGGCGAGTCGCGGGTCAGGACGCGGGCGGCGAGGACGGGAAGGAGCCCCTTCAGCGCATCGAGAACGAGAGCGACAATCCCCCACTTCCAGCCGAGAACGCGGGCGGCGTTCGTGGCGCCGATGTTTCCGCTGCCGTGCTGACGGATATCGACCCCTTTGGCGAAGCCGAGCAGGAGTCCCACCGGGATCGCCCCCAGGAAGTGACCGAGAATGGGACACAGCCACATCGCGATGGTGGTCGTGGCGCCGGCGGGGAGGGAATCGGCGAGGAGCGGGGGGACAGTCATGCGGCGCAGGCGATTCGCTGGCAAGAAGGGAGGGGGCTCGCCGGGACAATACCCAAACCGGTCACTCCCAGCCACCGGCGTCCCGGGACCCGCACGTCGATCCGGGCGGGCGAGGCTCCGGCGAGTCGCAACCGGCAGCTCTCGTGGCCGATCAATCCTCGCTACCGCGCAGGGAACGGCTGTGCCGGGTCCCTCTCTCCTCTTCTCTGCGTCCTCCGCGCCCTCTGTGTTTCAAAACTCTTCCGGAGGAAGGAAACACAGAGGCACAGAGATCACAGAGGAGGGCAGGCGATCCCGCGCACCGATTGGGGGTTGCGCAAACGCGTTCCCTATCCGCCACCTCGACCTTCCGCCTTAAGCCTTCCCTGGAATTCTTCCCACGATCACCGCCGGCAATCCGTACGCTTTCGCGGCAGGAATCCCCACGGGTATCCTCACCGGCGAGTCCTGGTCCCACTCGCCGCTTCGGGCAGCCTGTTCAGGTGACGAACGTCGGAACGCGACCGGTTCCGGTGTCGACGCCGCACGCGAGACAGCTCATGCGCTCTCTTTCGGTCCGCTCCGCCGCACTGGCCTGCGCGCTCGTCCTGATCGGCTGCGATCAGACCGCTCCCAACGCCCCACCGGCTCCCGCGGCTCCTCCTGCCCCCCCGGCCACGGTCACGGCCGCGCCCGTTCCGATGCCGACCCCTCCGGTGACCGGCACCCCCTCTGCGGTCCCCATGCCGAGCCCGCCGGGCGAAGCGTCGCCCCCTGCGGTCCCGCTGCCGGACCCGAAGCCGATGTCGGATGCGAAACCGGCGGCGGAGCCCAAGTCCGCCGCGACCGCGTCACCCGCCAGAGAACCGGCGGCCTTGCCCGCCTCTCCCCCGGTCGCCACGACGCCAGTCAAAGCGGTCGCCGCTCCCGGCGCGACGCAGGTCGTCGCCCAGGCCGATCCACCTGCCCCGCGGCGTGAACTCCCCGTCCCGGATCTGGCGGCCCTTCCTGAAGTCCGGCTGATCGGCAACGACGCCGTCCTCGTCTCGGTCCTGCACATCGATCGCATCCGCAAGTGGCCGGTCATCGACGTTATGCGGAAGGCGGGCGCCTTGAAAGAACCCGAGCGGGAGATGCAGCAGTTCGGCCTGACCCTGGACGACTTCGTGCGGGCCACGGTTGTCGTCGATCAGGAACTGGTGAACCTGATCGCCAAGCAGGCGGGGCTGGCGGTCCGGCTCGAGGAAGGAGCGGCCGCCGTCCAGCAGGTCGGAGAACTCCGCAATAACCTCAAGCAGATCGGACTGAGCTTTCACAACTACCACGATGTCTTCGGAAAGCTGCCGCGATCCGATGGAGACGGCGAAGGGCAGAAGACGGGACTGAGCTGGAGGGTTCACATCCTCCCCTTCCTGGACCAGGCGGCGCTCTACAACCAGTTTCACCTGGACGAAGCCTGGGACAGCGAGCACAACAAGGCGCTGATCGAGAGGATGCCGAAGGTCTACCAGTCCCCCGGCGTGGACGAGCCGGGCAAGACCTCCGTGCACGTCTTCACGGGGAAGGGAACGCCGTTCGACGGCGACACGGGAAAGGGCTTCCGGGACTTCACCGACGGACTATCCAACACCCTGTTCGCGGTCCTGGCCGGCCCGGACACGGCCGAGATCTGGACGAAGCCCGGTGGACTCCCTTTCGACTCCGACAAGGCGGAGAAGAACAAGGGGGCGCTGGGCAAGCTCCCCGCGGGGGAGATCCAGGCCCTGTTTGCCGACGGCGCCTGCCGGCCGCTCCCGGTCGGGATCGATCCCCAGACCCTGACCAACATGATCCAGATGAACGACGGGAATGTCGTGGATCTCCCCGAGGCTGGGATGGGAAGCTTGCGGCATGAGCCGATGCCGACCCTGGTCGTGAGCTTCGGGAAGAACCTGGACCGGGCCCTGATCGCCAAGGCGGCGCCGAGCCAGGTCGATGTCGACGGGGAGACGCTCTACGTCGGCCCCGGAGTTTCGGTGTGGATTGCCGACGACAGGACCGCCGTGGCAGGGATGCAGAAGACCGTCGAGCGGCTGATCCGCAACCGGAAGGCCAGACCGGAGGCTCCGCCGATCGCGGTCCGGCTGGTCGATCTCGGGGCGGACGCCTCGCTGGCGGTCGATATCCGCTCCCAGTCGGCCCTCCTGGAGCAGGTCGCGGCGACGAACCCGCTGCTGGGGATCGTGACGCAGATCGAGTCCCTCCTGCTCAACGCGAATGTCACGAAGCCGGCAGGGGAGACCTTGCTGGAACTGGTGGCGACGACCTCCGACGACGAGTCCGCCAAGACGCTGTCGCAGATCGTGACCCCCGCGCTGAAGGCGGCCAAGCAGCAATACCGTCAGCTTCCCATTCCCCCCCAGACGACCCCCGAGGCCCAGTCGGGGAAAGCGCTGGCGGACAAGGTCGTGAGTTCGGCCGCGGTGACGCAGGAGAAGACGCAGGTGGCGCTCCGGATCCCGGTCCCCGAAGGCTTCGAGACCCTGCCGGATCTGCTGAAGCCGGCCGTGGCGGAGGCGCAGGCCGCGGCGGAACGGTCCCAGCGGCGGAACAATATCAAGATGCTGGGGATCGCCTTCCACAGCTTCCACGAAGTCCACAACATGTTTCCGGGGGCCGGCCGCGGGGCGGAGAAGGGCGGGGCGCTCAGCTGGCGGGTCCACCTGCTGCCGTACATCGACGAGGCGGCCCTGTACAACCAGTTCCACCTCGACGAGCCGTGGGACAGCCCGCACAACAAGACGCTGATCGAGAAGATGCCGGCGCTCTTCCAGGTCAAGGGGATCGACAAGCCGGGGATGACGTCGCTGCACGTCTTCACCGGCAAGGGAGCGCCCTTTGCGGACGATCGCACTCCGGCGATTCGCGACTACACGGACGGGACGTCGAACACCGCTCTGGTGGTTGAAGCGGCTCCCGACACCGCCCAGATCTGGACGAAACCGGGCGGGCTCGACTTCGATCCCAAGAAGCCGCTGGAAGCGCTCGGCAAGCTGCCCGAGGACTTTTTCCTGATGCTCCTCACGGACGGGTCGGTGCGGACGGTCTCCAGGAACATCGATCAGCAGACCCTGCGACGGCTCATCGAGTTCCAGGACGGCGAACCGCTCAGCGACTTCTGACCCCGGCTCGCTGCACGAGAACCCCGCGCGGCGAGTGTCGTAGGGAGAACGAACGCCCCGACCGGATCGGAAACGGTCCCTGGAAGGGATCGGCGACGCGGCCGGGGCCTCCACTCCGGCACGCTGTCGCGACGGGAATCGATGCGGTTATTCTAACGGACGAGTCCTGGTCCCACTCGCCGCTTCGGCCAGCCTGTTCAGGTGACGAACGTCTGGAACGTGACCGGTTCCGACGTCGACGCCGTACGCGAGACAGCTCATGCGCTCTCTTTCGGTCCGCTCCACGGCCCTGGCCTGTGCGCTCTTCCTGATCGGCTGCGACAAGCCGGCCGGCAACGCGCCCGCTCCTCCCGCTCCCCCGTCGACGCCGGCACCACCCGTCCCGCCGACCGTCCCCGCCGCCCCGGTTCCACCCCCCTCTCCGCCGGCCTCTCCGCCGGCGGCGACGACTCTCGCTGTCCCGATGCCGACCCCGCCGGGATCAACCGCGCCGGCGGTCCCCATGCCCACTCCACCGGCCGGCGCTCCCGCTGCCGGCGCCAATCCGCTGCCGGAGCCGAAGTCGACCTCCGAAACAAAGCCGGCCTCAGAGCCCAAACTGACCGCGGTCGCCGCACCGGCCAAAGAGCCGGCCAGCGGACCACCGGCCGAGGCGGCTCCCCTCAAGGCCGCCTCGACTCCTCCCGCGGCTCAGGTCGTCGCTCAGGCCAATCCTCCCGCGGCCCCGCGAGACGTTCCTGTTCCGGACCTCTCGGCCCTCCCCGAAGTCCGGCTCCTCGGCGATGACGCGGTCGCCGTGGCGGTCATCCGTCTCGACCGCCTCCGCCAGTGGCCGGTGTTCGACGTCCTGCGGAAGGCCGGCGCCTTTCGCGAACCCGAACGCATGATGCAGCCGGTCGGCCTGACCGTCGACGACTTCGTGCGGGCCGCGGTGGTCGTGGACCAGGACCTCGTCAACCTGGTGGCTCAGCAGGCCGGGCTGACCGTCCAGCTGGACGAAGGGGTGAAAGCTCTTCAAGAGCGCGAGGAGATCCGCAATACCCTCAAGATGATCGCGATCAGCTTTCACAACTACCACGAGACGTTCGGCAAGTTCCCGCGGGCCAACGGAGGCGCCGACGGCAAGCAAACGGGGCTCAGCTGGCGCGTCTACATGCTCCCTTACCTGGGGCACGCGGCGCTCTACAACCAGTTCCATACCGACGAGCCCTGGGACAGCGAACACAACAAGACGCTGATCGAGAAGATGCCGGCGATGTTCCGCTCGCCGGGCGTCGACGCCCCTGACAAGACGTCCTACCACGTCTTCACCGGGAAGGGGTCGCTCTTCGACGGCGAGACCGGAATCGGGTTGCGGGACATCACCGACGGGACATCGAACACCCTCCTGGCGGTCGTTTCCGGTCCGGACACCGCCGAGATCTGGACCAAGCCGGGCGGGCTTCCGTTCGATGCCGCGAAGCCGAAGGAGAACAAGGCGGCTCTCGGCGAGCTCCCCGAGGGAGTCATCCAGGCGGTCTTCGCCGACGGCGCCGTGCGGCCCCTCCCGGTCGAGATCGAGCCCCAGACCTTGACCAACCTCATCCAGAGAAACGACGGCAACGTGGTCGACGTTCCCGACGTCGGGCCGGGAATGGGACGCTCGCGGCATGAGCCGATGCCGACCTTCGTTGTCACCTTCGGCAAGGATCTCGACCGGGGTCAGATGGACAAGGTCTCGCGCGGCGGTATCGACGTCGATGGCGAGAAGCTCTACGTCGGCCCTGGCATCGCCGTCTGGATTGCCGGGGACCGCACGGCCGTGATGGGAATGCAGTCCAGCGTCGAGAAGATGATCCGCGATCGCAAGACGAAGCGCGCCGCCCCGCCGGTCGCCGCGCGGCTGCTCAACCTGGGGGCCGACGCTTCGCTCGCGGTCGATCTTCGTTCGCAGTCGGAACTGCTGGAGCAGGTCGCGGCCCGGAACCCGCTGCTCGGGATCATCCAGCAGGTCGAATCGCTCCTCCTGGAAGCGAACGTCACGAAGCCGGTCGGTCAGACGCTCCTCGAGCTGGTTGTGATGACCGCGGATGAGGAGTCGGCCAAGGCCCTCTCGCAGATCGTGACTCCCGCCCTCAAGGCGGCCAAGCAGCAGTACCAGCAGCTGCGGATTCCGACCCCCGCTCCAGAGATGAAGTCCGGCAAGGACCTGGCGGACAAGACGGTCGCCTCGGCGGAGATCACGCAGAAGGAATCCCGCGTCGCGCTGCGGATTCCGGTTCCCGAAGGCTTCGCGACCCTGCCGGACCTCCTGAAGCCGGCCGTGGAGGCGGCCGGGGCCGCGGCCGAGCGGTCCCAGCGGATGAACAATCTCAAGATGGTCGGTCTGGCCTTCCATAACTTCCACGATGTCTACGGAAAGTTCCCGGGGGCCGGCCGGGCACCGGAGAAGAACGCGGCCCTCAGCTGGCGGGTGCACCTCCTCCCGTTCCTGGACCAGGCGCCCCTTTATGAGCAGTTCCATCTCGACGAGGCGTGGGACAGCGAACACAACAAGACGCTGATTGAGAAGATGCCGGCCCTCTTTAAGGTGAAGGGAGTCGACAAGCCCGGCATGACGACGCTGCACGTCTTCACCGGCAAGGGCGCTCCCTTCGCGGAGGACCGCACGCCCGAGATCCGCGAGTTCACCGACGGAACGTCGAACACCATCCTCGTGGTCCAGGCGGCTCCCGACACGGCCCAGATCTGGACGAAACCGGGCGGGCTCGACTTCGATCCCAAGAAGCCGCTGGAATCGCTGGGCAAATTGCCGGAAGAGTTCTTTCTCACGCTCTTTGCCGACGGCGCCGTCCGCACGGTCGCCAAGAGCATCGATCTGGAGACGCTGCGGCGGCTCATCGAGTTTCAGGACGGCGAACCGCTGGACAACTTCTAGCCGCCGGCCCAGACGCGGTTTTTGACGACCGATAGCACACCAGCCCGAAGCGCCAGCGAGGGAACCACCCCAGGTCCTTCGCCCGCACTTCGGCTGGTGCCGTATTCCAACCAAGATCCGGAGCGGTTGTCACGTCCTCGACGGCGATGAGCCACGGCGTTGAAGACTCCCTCACATCACACTGCTGGCTTTGCAATCCCCGCGGGTTGGTGAGGGGGCATGCGACACGTCGTCCGCGTTTGGACACGTGCTCCTTCCGATGGTGTCCGGCGAGACAGCCTCCGGCGGGCAAGGGGTGTGACCCCCTTGCATCCCCCACCAGGGTGCCCCTGGACCCGGTGAAATGTCTGTCGCTTGCGATGAGCTTGCTTCCTACTTCGCCACCGCGTCCGGATGCAGCAGGTAGTCAATCACATCCGCCAATTCCTGCGCCGTCAGCTTCTGCTCCAGCCCCTCCGGCATCAGCGACTTTCCGGTACTGACCAGCTCCTCCAGATCCGCCCGCGGCACCTCCTCCCGCAGCCCCTGCGGCCGCAGAAGCACGATCTGCGTCTCGGTCTCGCTCACGAGCAGTCCCGTCAACGACCGGCCGTCCTTGAGCACGGCAACATGGTCGACAAAGTTCGGCCCCACCTCGCGGTTCGGGTCGAGGATGTGAACGAGCAGCTCCTGCGGCGAGCGGTTCCGGACCGAAGCGAGAGGCGGACCAACGTCATAGCCGACGTCGCGCGACTTGTGGCACTGCGCGCACTCCCGGCGAACCACGGCAAGCCCGCGGTCCGGATCGCTCGGCAGATCGAGCGTCCGTGCATGGCTGTCAAGAACCGACTGCCGACCGCTCACCGCCGCCGAGCCGAACAGCGCCTCCGCCCGAGTCTTCAGCGCCGGATCCGTCGCTCTCAGCAGCAAAGCCCGGCGGGCCGGCGGAACATCGGTCGCCCGGATGGTTCCGGCGTCGATGGACTCAAAGAGAAGCGGCTGCCAAGCCGGACGGGAGGCGAGTTGATCGACGACCTCCATCCGCACCACCGGTGACAGCGTCCGGTAGCGATCGACGAGAATCCGCCCCGCCTCCGGTGTTCCATACGCCGCGATGGCGCGGCCCGCCGCCAGTTGCAGCTCCCGCGGGGCCCGGGGGGAGAGCAGTTCGACGAAGAGCCCCGCGACCGAGTCGAGAGGATTCTGCTGGAGCAGCGGAACCGCCTGAAGCCGCGACGCAAGCAGGGCGGCCGGGTCTTCGAGGACCCGTCGCGCCCGCGCCTCGAGCGACTTCCAGTTCGGGCTCGCCCGCAGTCCGGTCCAGTCGAACGACTTGGCCCGGTTGCGGTTCTTCTGGAGCCCCTCCATCCAGCCGGACCAGAGGGCGAACTCGAACTCCAGCGGCAGCAGCGTGGAGGGAATCAGGTCGAGCGGAGACGCGGCCGAATCCGATTGACCGACGATCCGGCTCAGATCGCGGAGGAGCGTCGCCCCGCCCGCAGGATCGGCGAACGTGGGCGTAGCGGCGTACGCTCTCACCAGCGGCTCAGCCCGGCCGGGAGGCGTGCTGGCCAGTGCCAGCCGCATCCACGGATCGCCACTGTCGCGGCGGGCCAGTTCCGCCAGCGCCGCCGTGGCCTCGGGTGTCTCGGCATTCCCCAGTGCGAACGCGGCCTGCAGCCGGACCCGCGGCGCCTCGTCGCGGCTCAGCGCGATGGCGACCTCGGTCGTCCGGGGATCCTCGGGAAACAGCCGATCCAGAACAACGAGGGCGTTCTCCCGCACGCCGCCATGCGAATCGCGAGTGGCGATCGCAACATCGTCCCACGTTGCCTGCCGCAGTCCGACGAGCGTCCACAGGACGTGGAGCCGGGCGAGCGGTTCATCGCTCCCGTCTCGCAGCGCGCGAAGCGCGGGGGCGATCGAAGTGTCCTGCCGCTCGTGGAGCAGCCGATGGGCGGTCTCCCGCCGCCAGCTGTTCCGGCTGGCGAGTTCCGCCACCAGGGCCGCGGAGTCGAAGTCTCCGAGCCGCGGCGTCGGGGCCCGTTGGTAGCCGGGAGGGACCAGCCGCCACAGGCGGCCGCGGTCGTCGCCGGCGGTGAGGTCCATCCTGGCCCGGATGTCGTCGGGGATCGACCAGGGGTGTTCGATGTTGAGCCGGTACATGTCGACGACGTGCAGCGTTCCGTCAGGCGCGTTGACGAAGTTAACCGGGCGGAACCAGTTGTCGGTCGACGCCAGGAACTCCGCTTCGGCCTCGGTCCGGACCGCCCGGAACGTGACGCCGTCGGGAATCAGCCGCTCGCGGTGGACGATGTTCGCCGCCACGTCGGCGACGAAAACGTTGCCGTAGAGATCCTCGGGATACTGGTCGCCGCGGTAGACCGTCACGCCGCTCGACGACGTGAAGAACCCGGCCCCGACGAGCTCGCTCCGGGGGTAATTGACCCGCTCCTGGACCCATCGTCGCGCCCGGTACTCCCGCCACGCCTCGACGGGGCTGATCCGGAAGACGGGGAGCGTCTCGCCCGACTCGGCGGCGTCGTGGAGCAGGCTTGGGATCGGCAGCAGGGGATTGCGGAGGAGCGGCGCGAGCGGCAGCGGGACGTGCTGGATCGGGTTGCGGATGTTGCAGAGGAAGCGGTTCCCCCAGTCGTCGAACGAGGCCCCGAACCGGGCTCCCCCGGAGGCGGCCTCGACCGTGCCGGCGACCGGATCGAAGATGAAGTCGCGACGGGTCACCGAGACTGCAGCCTGCTTCGGGTTGTCCGGGATGGTCAGCGTCCCACCGTTCCCTGAGGCCGCGCCGTGGATGCGGTGGTCGAGTCCCCACTTGAGGCTGTTGGCGAGCGCCTGGACGTTCTCCTTCTTGAACCCGGTCAGGACTTTTCGCCGCTCATCGGCGACGCCGTCGCCGTCGGTGTCGCGGGCGTACCAGACGTCCGGGGCGTCGAGGATGAAGACGCCCCCTTTCCAGCAGCAGACCGAGGTGGGCCAGTCGAGCTTGTCGACGAAGACGGTGCTGCGGTCGAAGCGGCCGTCGTTGTCGTCGTCGACGAGGAGCCGCACCTGGCTGATCGGGTCGGGCCGGGTCTGGTCCGGCTTCTCCGGGAGCGGATAGCCGCGCATTTCGACGACGTAGGCCCGTCCGGACTCGTCGTAGGCGACGTCGACGGGATCGACTGTCAGCGGCTCGGCGGCGACGAGTTCCATGGAGAAGCCCCCCTGCAGGCGGAAGGCCTTCAGGGCCTCGGCGGGCTCGAGTGGCGGAGGGTTCGAGAACTCCTCGACGATCGGCGCGGTCGGCTGGGCGGCGAGGGGCGAGCTGACCAGCAGGCCGCTGACGACGAGGACGGAGAGAAGAGGGAGCGCGGGACGCATCATCGAGATCACAGTTCCGAGTCGGACCGGCGTGAGCGCGTCGGGGGTGGGTCATCCTGTCAGAATCGTTGTGGGACGTGAAGCGACTCGTCGATTGGCACGCAGGAACATCGCTCCCCCAAGATCCGGGTCCAGGGGCACCCTGGTGGGGAGTGCAGAGGGGCAAGGCCCCTTTGCCCGCCGGAGGCCCTCTCGTCGAGAGATGTCTGAAGGAGAGCGTGTCCAAGCGCGGACACCGTACCGAATGCCCCCTCACCAACCCGCAGGGATTATGGAGCGAGTGGTGAGTTCTCAACGCCGGTTCCACAAAGGGGACGTCCGTTGTGTCCCACGGTTCCTCATGGAAGTGCCTCCGGCGGCAAGGGGGCGTGGCCCCCTTGACCCCAGGCTGCCGTCGCACGTTGGGTTTGAGCTATGGAAGTCGTGCCGGCGAGGACGCGGCTCTAATCAGCCCTGTGCTGTCCCGCCAATGAATTCCCTCAAAATCAGGCGTATTGCTCGATGGCTGCTCGCTTTGCGCTCTCTCCGGAGAGTGTCAGCGGCAGTCACGAGTAATCAGGAATAGTCATCCAGTTTGGCACACTGTGCCATCGCGGTCGGCTTCCGAAAGGAATCGAAAGCCGATGCGAAGAAACAATCATCAATCGCCGTCCTGGAAGCACTCAGATCGAGTGTGGGTGATCATCGTCGCCCGAATCTCGACCGAGAAACAGGACGAGAGGAGTCTGGATGACCAGATCGCCTACTGCCGTAAGCGTCTGGAGGAATTGACTGACAGGCCGGTCAAAATCCATGTCATCAAGAGTCAGGACAGCGGCGAGTATCTGGACCGCGTCGAGCTGCGTCAGCTGGAAGATCTGATCGAAAGCGGCGACTGGGACTTCGTGATTACGGAGGACCTGGGCCGCATTTGTCGGCGCTCCCATGCCCTGACGATCTGCGAAATGTGTGAGGACGCCGAGACACGCCTCATCGCCATCAACGATCACATCGACATGGCTGAAGAAGGCTGGCGGTTGTGCTCGTACTTCGCGGCCTTCCGCCACGAGCAGTACAACCGGGACACGGCCCTCCGGATCCAGCGGAGCCAGAAGAACCGCTTCTTGAACGGAGGCGCCTTGCCCCGGCCATTCTGGGGGTACTTGGGCTGGGATAAAGCCAAGACCGACTCCGAGTTGCGGAAGGATCCGGAGGCCGAGGAACTCATCAGAGAGACCTTCCGCCGGTTGGACGATGGAGCGTCGTTCGCCGAAATCGCCGATTGGTTTAACGATTTGGGGATCCCGACCGGACCGAGCTGCCGCCGCAAGAAGTGGACGACGATGTCGATCCAGCGGCTCGTGCGCAACCCGATCTTGAAAGGAATCCGGATCCGGAACCGGCTCGTCAGCAAGCGGATCAACAAGACCGGTCGGCGGCGCGCGGAATTGGCTCCTCAAGACGAGTGGCTGGTTCGGGAAGTTCCTCACCTGGCCTACTTTGAGTCGGCCTATTACGACCATGTCATCCACGTGGTTAGCGAGCGGAACAAGAATATCGGCCGCCCCGCTAATCGCGACCGCCTCAGCCGGCTTGGCGTTCCACGCAAGCGGACGACCTGGCCCCTCCAGCATGCCCGTTGTGGAATCTGTGGTCATACGATCTGGAAGGCGGGGACTCATGGTGAGCGACTGGCCTGCTGCTCTGGTGCGTTACAGTACCGCTGCTGGAACGGCATGATGATCCAAGTCGACAACACCCAGAAATGGATTCTGGGGGCGGTCCTCGATCGGATCCGGCAGTGCACAGACTTCGCAAAGGTGGTACGGGAGCGAATCGAGCAGGCTCGGAAGGAGAACGACCTGTCCGAGCAGCGCCGCCTCTATGAGCGACAGATCACCCGCCACCAGAACGAAGTCACGAACCTGACGGACGCCATTGTGGTGGGGGGCGATATTCCGGAACTGGTCAGGCAGCTTCAGAAGGCGCGGTCCGCGCTGAATGAGGCAACTTACCAGCTCGACAGGATCAAGTCCCAGGAGCGCGAGGCGCCGAGAGCGTTGCCTGACGCCGAGTGTCTTTACCAGCTTGTCGAGGAGACGATGCGGCTCGTCGTCAATGAGGACGACCAGGCCTCGCGTCTGCTCTGCCGGATTCTGCCCCGGATGACCCTTTACCCAGTCATCCTCTGTGATGGGCGAGCGGTCGAGGTCCAGGCGGAGGTCGAGTTCGATCTTTCCGCCGCCGCCTCCGCGCTGGTAGGGATGTCGGTTGACATGCCGTCGGAAGTCGTGACAGTCGACCTCTTCGATCGTCCTCCTTACGTCGAGCACGCCGAGAGACTCGGAACCGTCGAACAGCGGGGGGAGACCGTCGTCGCGACGGCCAAGGCCCTCGGCATGTCGCTCACCATGGCAGCCTGGGCGCGTCGGCTGTACCGTCGCATGCAGGAACTGGGGATCCAAGAACCGTACATGCGGGTTGATATGCCGCCCGCGCGCGGCTGGCGCTGTCGGCGGCACAAACATCCGCGGTACCACTTCGAACCCCAGAAGAATGACGTGCCGCCCGAAGCGGCATAGCAAAGTGCTTCTTCAACTCCAACGGCGCTCAAGGCTCCGTCGATCATCGACGGAGCCTCTTTTCATTTCTGGAGAAGTCATGAACACCGAACCAACCTCGTCCGAATCGAGCAGCTTCCAGTTGTGGCGTCGGTTCTGGGCCCTTGTTTTTGAGCGAGTGGCGAAAGCACCGATGCCGCAGCGCCGTTGTCCTCATCTCGCCCGAACCGATTCCGAGGAAGTCACGCCTTGTCCGTCTTCCGACGCGGATACGCCCGTCTGACCGAAGTCGCCGACGAAGCGGTCCCTTACTCCACATCTCCATCGCGAGTTTCCCATGTCGATGGCTCTCAGCCTCGTCTCCTTTGTCCTGTTGCTGGCCTGTCTCGTCATTCTGCGAGAACGCCGCCTCCGCCGCGGTTGGCAGCGTCTCCTGCAACGCATCCTCACCGAAAGAAATCACCATGCATCGGATTCTGATCGTGATCCTCATCGGCCTCGTGACAGCGTGCGGATGTCATTCCGAACCGTCGGAAGCCCAGTCGACCCGGGAGTTCGTGGCCATTCAGGCCGAACAGAATCGGCGTCTGGCGGATCTGCAATCCCAGCTGCAGTCGCAGCAGACGACGCTCAACCAGCAGCGGGATGCCCTGGAAACCGAACGCCGCGAGCTGGCAGCCAAGCGTCTCCGTGATCCTGTGATCGCTGAAGCGATCACAGCCATCGGCACGCTGCTGGCCTGTCTGGCACCGATCCTTCTGACGTGGGTCGTGTTGGGCCGCGGCAATCAGGAGCTCGACGCAGAGCTGATTGCCGACGCGTTGATCGCCGATCTGGCCTCAGGCGGCAAGTCTGTCCTCTTACCCGCTCTGCAGCCCCAGCCGGCTGCATCGCGGCTTCAGGTCAATCCCCATCTTCCTTCGTTAAAGGAGTCTCACTGAAGTATGTCCCACATCGTCCATATCCAAACGGAAGTCCGCGATCCAGTCGCAATCTCCAGTGCTTGCACTCGGCTCTCGCTCCCTCAGCCAGTTCAAGGCGAGCATCAGCTTTTCACGAAGCGGGTCACGGGGTTGGGCGTTCGGCTCCCGCAATGGCAGTTTCCAGTCGTGTGTCAGATCGAGACAGGCCAAGTCCAGTACGACAACTACGAGGGTCGATGGGGAGATCCCACCCAACTCGATCGCTTCCTGCAGGGGTACGCCGTCGAAGCGGCCAAGCAGGAGGCCCGCCGGCAGGGGTACAGCGTCACCGAGCAGCCCCTCGCAGACGGCTCGGTTCGGCTCACCGTCCAGGTCGGAGGCTGAGCCACTCTATGAAGACGATCGAAATCACTGTCACTCCCAACGGTCAGACCAAGGTCGAGACCAAAGGCTTCGAAGGAACCTCCTGCCGCCAGGCGAGCGCGTTCCTGGAGCAAGCCCTCGGCCCAAGAACGCATGAGCAGCTGAAGTCGGACTTCTATGCCGCGCAGCCTGAGGAACAGCAGACCGCGACCTCGGTCTGAGGTCCCATTCCGCATCCTTCTCTCCGCTCTCTGCCTTCTCGTGGTGGCTCACGTCGCGAGCCTCTCTCTAACACTCTTACTTTCCAATTTAAAGGAGCTTTGCCATGACGCTCACCGAGCGTTTACGGGAGTCGGTCCGCGCCTGCTTCACCGGGCTGTGGATCGAATCCCACGAACATCACGACGCGCTGCTGGAGATCCAGCAGCTCTGCAGCCAGGAAGGCTGGCAACTTGCCACCTGGGACATCGATCAGGGGCTTGTCGGTCCTGGCGCCGTAGCGGATTCGGCGACGGATCCGCTCTCGGCGATCCGGGCTCTCAGCCCCCTCGCCCAACCGGAGGGCACGACGCTCCTCGTTCTGCAGAACTTCCACCGGTTCCTGCAGTCGGCGGAGGTCGTCCAGACGCTTTCCCGGCAGATCCTGGCCGGGAAACAGAACCGGACGTTCGTCGTCGTCTTGGCGCCGGTCGTCACGATCCCTGTCGAACTTGAAAAGCTGTTCCTCGTCCTGGAGCACGAGCTCCCGGGACGGGATCAGCTGGCCGAGATTGCTCGCGGGATCGGAACGGAGGAGGGCGATCTTCCGTCGGGCGGCGAGTTGGACACTCTCCTCGACGCCGCTTCGGGCCTCACCCGGTACGAAGCGGAAGGGGCCTTCAGCCTCTCCCTCGTCCGGCAGGGCCGGATTACCCCCGACACGGTCTGGGAGCTGAAGACGCAGGCTCTCCGAAAGAGCGGCCTGATGTCCCTCTACCGCGGCGAAGAGTCCTTCGACAGCCTGGGTGGGCTCGCCGCCCTCAAGGCCTTTTGTCGGCGATCCCTGCTCCATCCCCGCGCACAAACGAAGCCGAAAGGTGTGCTCCTGCTGGGAGTGCCGGGGACCGGCAAGAGTGCATTTGCCAAAGCCCTGGGGAAGGAGACAGGACGTCCGACCCTCTGTCTCGACATCGGGGCCCTGATGGGCTCCCTCGTCGGGCAGACCGAGCAGAACATCCGGCAGGCGCTCCGCATCGCCGATGCGATGACGCCCTGTGTCCTGTTCATTGACGAAGTGGAGAAGGCCCTCAGCGGTGTCTCGGGAACAGGTGACTCGGGAGTCTCCTCCCGGCTCTTCGGATCTCTCCTGACCTGGATGAACGACCACACGTCCGACGTTTACCTCGTCGCCACCTGCAATGACATCTCCCGCCTTCCCCCGGAGTTCTCTCGGGCAGAACGGTTCGACGGGATCTTCTTCTTGAACCTGCCCGGCCGGGGCGAGCGGGAAGCGATCTGGCGGCTCTACATCGAGCAGTTCGGGCTCGATCCCGATCAGAGGCCGGCAGACGAGCAATGGACGGGAGCAGAGATCCGGGCCTGCTGCCGCTTGGCGGCGCTCCTCGATCTGCCGCTCGTTCAGGCGGCTCAGAACGTCGTGCCGGTCGCCGTGACCGCCGCCGACTCGGTCGATCGGCTGCGGAACTGGGCCAGCGGACGGTGTCTTTCGGCAGACCAGCCGGGAATCTACACCGCTGGTGCCAGTCCCAAGACGTCCCGGCGGAAGATCGCCCCCTCGACCAACTGAGGAGGGGGCTCGCACTCGTGACTCTCAGCCGAGGATCTCGACCAACGTCAGAAAGGCTTCCCGGATCCGCTGGGAGGGGACTTCGGCCCCTTGTGCGGCCTTATACAGCAGGAGCGCTGCATCGAGGCCGTGGGAGCTTTGCAGATCGGATGACGCGGAAGCCGACTTCGATTTGGCGGACACCTTGGCCCGCGTCCGGGCGGACTTTACCTTCGACTTGGCCTTGATCACCGACACCATCTGCGGGGAAACGGTAATTCCCTGCACGCGAAGCGCCGCCACGATCTCCTTCGGCTTGGCCTCCGGGTTCTTCTCCAGGTATTCGCGAATCGCGGCGGACTTGTTGACGGACGTGCCTTCTGCCGTGGTGGCTTTCTTGGCCATTAATGCTGCTTTCGTTGAGTGAGGAAGTCTTAGCCCTAAGACACCTTATAAGACGACCTCACCCTGTCAATACGCTCGCATCAGCGTTCTGTTGCTTTGATGAGCTTTTCCGCGATTGGAGCAGCGGTCTCGGAATGATCGCTCTCCAGCGAACGGAGACCGCAGTCTCTCGTGCATTTTTCCCGGGAGCGGCTTGGCCGCTCCTTTCTCATTTCCCATAGGAGTTCCTTACGCATGTCCACGACGACTCTCGAGGAGCCGGAGACGGCGACTCTTCAGGCGATCCAGGCCGCTCAGCGGCTTCGGACGACGATGGCCGCCACCCGAGTCAGTTTCACCTGGTTGGGAGTCCACAAGACCCTCAGTCCGGAACAGAAGGCTCAGGCCGCGGACCGCTTCGATGCCGAGGCGAAGTTCATCTCCGCCAGCAAGAAGCTGCTCGATACTCAGCATCCCCGGTTCCGGGCCGTTACGGCGGTCCGGGGCAAGATCCTCCAGCACTGGAAGGATCAGACACTTCCCTACCCCGAGCCAGGAGTGCGGCTCATCCAGCAGAAGGAGATTGACCGCTTCGACCGGACGCTGCAGGCGTACCAGCGGGAGCTGGCTCGGGCGGTTTCTGACCTCGACTCCACCTATGCCGAGCTGAGGGACGTGGCGCGGGAGCGGTTGGGACGGCTGTTCAATCCATCCGACTATCCCATTTCGCTCCGGGATGAGTTTGCGGTGACGTGGGACTTCCCGGGTGTGGAACCGCCGAACTACCTCCAGCAGCTCAATCCGGCCCTCTACGAGCAGCAGTGCCAGCGGGTCCAGGCCCGCTTCGACGAAGCCGTTCAGCTGGCCGAGCAAGCGTTCCTGGAGGAACTGTCGAAGCTGGTCGAGCATCTCGCCGAGCGGCTCTCCGGGGCCGACGATGGAAAGCCCAAAGTCTTCCGGGACTCGGCCGTCGACAACCTCGGGGAGTTCTTCGATCGCTTCCGGCGGCTCAACGTCCGCTCGAACGAGCAGCTGGACGGGGTCGTCGAGCGGGCGCGGAACCTCGTCCAGGGCGTTCAGCCCCAGGAGCTGCGGGACAACGCCCAGCTGCGGGGCCGAATGGCCACCCAGCTCTCGAACGTCCAGGCCTCGCTCGATGGCCTGATGGTCGACCGGCCGCGGCGGTCGATCCTCCGGAGCCCCAGGTCGGAGACACCGTGATGGAGCTGGTCATCAGTCCTTCCGGCAAGATCACAACGATCTACAGCGAAGTCCTGAATCTGGCGGCCCTCGGCGCCCAGCGGATCGAACGGGCCAGCCATGTCGAACCGGATGCTTTTGGCCGCTGGTTCGCCCAGATCATCGATGGGCCGGTCTTCGGCCCGTTTGAGCGGCGATCCGAGGCGATCGCCGCCGAGCTCGCCTGGCTGACGGTCGCTCTGCGCCAGCCGACGACGCATGCCGGCGTCCACTGATCGCCGTAGTCGCTCAACAGTCCTTTTGTGGCCGTCCCATGTGGGGCGGCTTTTTTTATGCCTTACGGAGAACACTGAATGTCATTGCGCCTTAAGAGTGCCTTTGACGGTTTCGCCAGTCCCGCGAAGCAGGGGGGCCTCGCTCCCCTCTCACAAGCCGAGCTGTACCGGCAGGTCTCTCGGGCCACCGGGGACCCGGTCGCCGAGATTGAGCGGCGGGGGTTTGTCCCGCTGACGCCATTCCCGGTCGAGCGTGATCATGATGGAGTCGAGGTGGACTTGGACGGCTTCGAGTTGCAGTGGAGCCTGATGGCTTAGCCGGGTGTCCTCCTACGAGTTTCTTGGTCGCGCCGCTCGGTGGGCTCGCTGACGCGCCCGTTTGTTGCACGTAACAACCGCGGCTCAAAGTCCAAAGCGGTTGTGGCCGGGCCTTCTGCGGGCCATCCCGAAGCCGCTGCCTCAAGCGGCTTTGATCCAGGGGCTGGGGCGATGCTCTCGGGCCTCCCACTCAGGTTTGAGTTCGTTTTCCAATCCATTTCTCAAGAAAGGCTGGCTCCAATGAATGAGCCCGTTTCCGCGTCTGCCCCCCATCCTTCTCGTGCTCGTGGCCTCGAAGGGGGGGTGATTCTGTTCGTGTTGCTCATGGTGGCTCTGTCTAACTGGGCGCTGAGGTCGTCGATCAACCAATTGGCTCCCAAGCCGGTGCTCGAATTCGGCGGGGCCACGTGGACCCAGACCGGTGACGTGGAGGAGATCGTGTTCGCGGCGCGGGTTAAGAACAACGGCGGAACGGGAGCCGTTACGGTGTATGCGAATCTTGAGACCGACAGCGGCAAGTGGGAACAGCGGGAGACCGTTGTGATCCCCAAGTTCTACGGCGAAGACTTCCGGTTCGTGTTCCGGAGCTGGACGGGGACAAACCCGACCTACAGCCTGAGCCTGTCGGAGGACCATTGGTCGCATCACGGCCGTCGCGTCGCGGTCCCGCCGTATTCGGAGGGGTTTCTGCTGAGGTAGATCCCCGGCCGCGCCGGGAGTTGAGAGGGACCTTTCATCAGCGAGTTTGGGAAGGCTCCCGGGAGCGGTGACCTGCCGCTCCCGGGACATTCCTCGTTGTTATCTATCAGGAATCCGGCTGCGGAATCCCATAAGGGAGCCGCGTCCGACGCAGGCCAGGATTGTTAGGCCACTGTTCCAAGCCGAGGCACGATCGAGAGTCCGTCCCTGTTGGTGCGAGCGGCCGAACGGGCACGATGATCGACGGCTCATGGCTTCACGATGGATGGCCGTCCTCAGGACGGGTAACATTTCGGGGAGCCTTCATCGAAGGTGAACTCGTTTCGTGTTTGCTCTGGAGCTTTTGACTGACTTCCGAGGTGGCCAAGCGTACCACCTCGTCAACTCGAAGACGCGCGAGCGTCAAGAACTGCATCCCGCAAATACCGCCAACTGAGCCGCAAGGCTCTTTGCACATGACGCAGTACTTGGACCGCGCCCCCGCAAGGGGGCGTCGGCCATGTGCTGTTCATGTGCCCCTTGGCGGGGGTTGCGGGAGCGGCCGCGGTTCGGCGCTCCTGATTTTTTTCCCGCGGGGTCAATAATCGTGTCACAGTTCGGAAAGAGACCGGACCGCTTGTCCGGCAGCAGGGCCTTCCCCACGCCTCGTCCTGTGCGAGGCGCCGATGTCTGATATCCCCACTCAACTATATCTGCGGCTGCGCGGCGAGGTCATCGGCCCACTCTCGTCCACCGAGTTCGACGAGCTTCGGGCTTCTGGCGCGCTGCAGTATGCAGCCGAGGTCTCGAACGATCAGGCCACTTGGCGGCCTGTCAGCGGATCGAAGCCCCGGGCCCCCATTCATGACGTGCAGAAAGCCCCAGATGCGGGGTGTCCCCTGTGGTTTCATGCTCTGCTCGCCTTCTCAGGCTTCTTCCTGGGGACAATCTTCACATTGGCGTTTGCCACGGCACTAGGTGCAATGACCGGGGCCGGGGAAGCGACAGGTGCCCCCGCCTCCACGAATGCGACCAGCGAGGCGACCTGGAACTACTGGAACCGGGCTGCCGAAGCGGTGGCGGCCGTCAACGCGAGTGGTCCCCTCGACGGCGGACTGGCGGAGGCGATGGCCGTTCAACTCGAAGGAATGTCGCAGACCAACGTCGATCCCGACGTGGTGCAGTGCGTCCAGAGCCTAATCACAGTGACCCGCCAAGTCATCGACCACACCCGTCAGAATTCCGTGGCCATCGACGGGACGCTAAGCCCGGGACGCACCAGTCAGCTCACTCCGACCTCCGGCGGACTGCCCGTGCAAGAAAACGTCAAAGCTCTCACGAATCAGATCGAGCTGACTCGATCCACGCTGGCTCAACGCTACCGCCGCGTGTTTCCGTCAATCGCCTTTTGATCATTTTCTCAGGGCCCTCCCATGAATCCCGATGAACTCCACCCGCAATGGTGGCTCGCCGTCGATGGCCGGCCGACCGGTCCTTACAGCAAAGCCTATGTACTTGCTTCACTGGTCGGAGGCACGGTCCGCACCGACCAGCGCGTCGCTTCCACGGCGGGCGGTGACTGGCGGCCCCTCGGCGCCTGGCCTGCGTTTCAGGACGCGGCCCGGAAGTACCCACCGCCCTTCTTGCCGGTGTCCATCTCACCGACGAAGCTCGACAGGATCCTCCAGTCGACCGTGGCCTGGTTCTTCCTGGTCGGAGACCCGCTTCTGCTGATCTGGAAGGGGGTCGTAGGCATGATGTATCCCTGGGCGTACCTCGAAGCGGCCCCGCAGCGAAGCTTCGAGATGACGGTCACGACGCTAATCGTATTCGCACATGTCGGTCTTTGTGCCGCCGGCTGGCTGGGAGGTCTCCGGCTCCTCCAGGGGTCTCGCGATGCTGTGTATTGGCTCTCGGCAGTCATCGGCCTGAGTTGGTTCCTCGCTATAAGCACCACGTTGGTCGGGGAATTCTTAGCGGCGCTCTCAGACACCGCCATGAGGAATCCCGGTCAGGCGACATTCGAGGCCTCGGGATTGGGAATGACCGTACTGGGCATCACTCTCTTGCTGGGACTGATCACAGTGACGGTGCACGTTGTCGGAGGGATCTGGCTCTGGACACGATGGACGCGGATCGCCGTTTCCCGTCGGGGATTCCAAGAGGAGGCGAGATAAGCGATGCGGTACGAAGTCCTGATCGATGACAGCGTCAAGGGGCCCTACACATTGGACGAGTTGCAAGCCCAACTGACGAACGGGGTAATCTGGCCCAGCACTCCTGCTCGAGGCGTAGGCCAAAATGACTGGAGAGCGACTGCGGACGTTGTGGAACAACAGCGGAGGCTTCCGCTTCCTGGGGCCACCAGGGGGCATCGTTTTCCGCCACCGGTCCCGAACCATGACAGCCGGCCAACACAACTTGATTCGCGAGTCGCCCCTACGATCGCCGTGGAGTCCGTCATCGACAAGGTTTTCCGAGTCTGGGGATGGATCCTGGGGAGCTCGTTGCTTGTCGGATTGATCGCCGCAGGGGTCTACGTCTGGTATTCTGCGAAAGATCCGGATGAGCAGCGTTTGCTGCAACGCCTGGGACGAAGCGTGCTGATCACACTGAACGCCGGCGTCTGGAAGCCCCTGGTCTTGATTCCATTTGTGCTGATCGCCTTTTGGAAGTCTGTCGTGAAGCGAGCGAAGAAGATCTTAGGAACCGACCTCGACCGGTAAAGACGCCGAAATCGGGCCCGCCAGTCGAAGGTTCGTTTCATAAGGCACCGTCGCGGCAGCAGCATGAAGCCCTTTTTCGCATTAGTGTGTTTTCACAACTTCCATTTCGATCCCCAGAGCGCGGGCCGCCTCAGCCGGGGCGTCTCCCGCCCACAGCCCTGGCGCGGACGATCAACGCGGAGGCTGACGAGCCGGAAGAGTGAGAAAACTAGTAGGTGTCACTTTCCTTCAAGGTTCTACAGCACCGTTTCAACGCAGAAGAGTTCCGCACGGATGGAGCTAGAAGTACGGAATGGGTAGCGGGGGAGTATTCACGAATACCTCAACCGGTTCGTGCCTGTCCTACTCGGCCACTTCTGTCACTGGATCTGGTAGGAAAGCTGATCGGACAGGGCCTTGAGGAAGAGGCCATCGGGAGCCCTGCCATCCGGGCCACTCGTGTTGAGTAGATGGGGGTGATACTGAGGTCCCTGCACCGCTGGGGCGGCCCACTTGTCGCCACTTCTGCTCTGCCGACCACGACGAAAGCGGAGAGCGAATGTCGCCCCTGATTCGACCATCGCCGCCTAGCTGTCCGGGACTCGGACCATGGGGCCGCCCTCCTGCACGGCGAGCATTGCAGCCCGGCGCCCGAGCGTCGACAGGTGAACGACGTTCCGCCCTTTTATCGCGAAACCCCTTTCACACAGGTACTCGACCACTGCCCGCTCAACGAGACAGTCGGACAGCACCAGCATTCCCCCGCTGCTGTCCAAGCGTTTCAGGTAGGCAGTCTCATCTTGCCATAGAACAACTTCACTCATAAGTCATCTCTTATCCATTCCTTGGCCGCAGCGAGGGTCTCTCGAACACACGACGATACGGACACCGCCTGCGAGGAGCAGTCCTCTGTAGCCTGCGCGATTGTCTGCCCCGCACGCTGTCGACCGCTTCGACCCGTCACCACGTCAAAGTTCCATTTCAGCGGTCGTGGGCAGCGGCACCGCCACAAGAGTCTGGGCCTATCCTTGTAAGTCTCCGACCTCGAACCGGTAGAAGACGCTTGTCTGATAAGTGGGTGATGCAGCGAGGAGCCGCCGTCCCCGCGCAGTGACGGCGTACGTGTTCTCGTCCCGCGATATCAGGCCGAAACACTCCAGCAACTCCAAGTCATCGGGTGCCGGCGGTGCGACGGCCGGTGTGCCGCCGTCGTCGGTCGCGACCTCTTGAAGTGTTTGAAACTCGGAAATCAGCAGCAGCAGGCCGCCGCGCGGCGGGGCTCCTGAAGACACATGGGCATTCTCAGCGGCCATTGAAGAATCGATCGGCTATGAGTGTCTGCTGCTTTCCACGGGAGCTGCACAAGTCATCCCGGAGGTGTGGCCTGGAAACCAGGGAATCTTCCCCTTACGCCAACAGCGTGCCGCAAATCGCGGTCCGCGACCGAGGTAGCCGCCACTCACTTCGTCATTCGATCCGTGGTGGGCCGTTTCTCCAAGGCGGCGTTCAACTTCCCCATGGGCTGCGACCTGCACCATTGAGGGCAGCCCATCGTTTTGACAGCTCCGTAGTCCACAGGGCACCTGCCCTGACCCGGACGCCGGCCCCACCCGCCGACTGCTCGGTCTCAGCGAGACACACGACACGCCCCCGGGTAGTCGCCACCAAATGGCCGTCCTCTTGCGTTACAAGTTGGAGCTGCGCCAGGCGGCACGCTATCGAGGCAGCCGACAGACTCAACTGCCTGAGCGGCAAGCCATCCCCCGTCGCTGACGCCTGCAGGAGTTCATAGCTCATGTTTGAGAACAACAAATCTTCCGCTACCACGCTCTCTCCATCCAAACAAGGCGGCGTTGCGGGACGCGGGTTCGGGCGATAGTCCGTCCCGATCACCGCCGAGCCAGGTACATCATCCCGCAACGCGCTACCTTGGGATGTCGACACGAAGCCGATTTCAGTTCGCTCGAAGCACGTCGAGCTGTGACTCCAGCAACCAGACCGCCCCGACCGAGCCGTCACGAATCAGCTTTCGAGCTATGCAATCGCCCCACGGCGTTAGACGGAAGTCTTCGCCCTGTCGCTCGCCGAGACCCTGCTGACAACAGAAGTCACATGCCCCGTCCTGCGACAGCGTTCCCCCGGTCCCGCTGACCACGCTCTGAGTGGAAGTCAATTTCAGCAACGCCACTTCATCCCGCAACAACACCAGATCCATCTTCATTTCGTCCCTTTGTGAGTCACTCTGCCGAAGGCGGAACCGGCAGGCCACTCCATGTGCCCTCTATTCTCACTCGCCCCGCTGCGTAGGACACCGTGTAGGTGGCATCCGACCGCGCATTGTTCACGGACTAGGCTTTACCGGGGGAGCGCTGGACTCCCGGCGAGGGGGACTCGAACTGAACCGGTACTGCACCCACGCCTGGTAAAGCTGCCGCCCCGCCTCGGTAGCGCGATACTGGTGCTCCTCATACACACCATGCCGTGCTTGCAGAGACTCTAAGGCTTCGAGCACCTCGCCGAAGGGCTCCTTCCTCGCCATCGGCCTCCGCTCCACATTGACCATCATCTGCACGTGCAGAGGCGTCAGTTGGACATCCCAGCCGGGAATTTAGTCCCACGGGGGTTTCCTGGTTGACGCCCGCACCCGTTCAATCGAATTGACGGTAAAGACAGAATGGCTCGAGTAGTAGAGCTCGCAGGACGGTCGTCGGCTCGCTCCTGGCGGCATATGCCGCAGGCTGTCGTCTGATCGCGTTGTCGCCGACACTCTGAACGCCGGCGGCATGGGAAGCCGTTTTCCGGCCCTCAAGGTGTGGAGAGGGTGCCCTCTCACTCGAAATCGAAGTCATGATTGAATCTCGTGAGCTGGCCGAGGATGCGGACTGTGTAGAACTCGTTTCAGGCTGTCTGTCGCTGACTCTGACGGAATCAGTCCCGTCGCTTGTCGCGGTAGACGCTCCATCGCCAATTCGGAAGCAGAGGTGGGTAAAGCCTCGGCGAGCTCCCGGCGTGCCGCCGGAGCTGGCCGACCACCTCGTGATCATGGAGGACGTGTGTGCTCGCCTGAACTAATCGAAGTGGACCGTTTACCGTCTCATTGAGCGAGGAGAACTTGCACGGTCCAAGAAGAGGATTTGCAACTGCCTCGCGATCACCAAGAAGTCTCTGGACGCTTACACCCGCCGAATCGCAAGAGAGACCTGATCAAAAGCCCGGGGACAGGAACGGTCGCGATGCAATCCGATTTCGAGACTGCTCAACCGTCCCCAGGCGGAACACGAATTAAGTGCCCGAGGTCTGGGCTCGGATAGGAAGCCTTGCTTTACCGCTATCGAGCTTCATCAGTATCCGCCGGCTGGAGGAATCCGCAAGAAAGGAACACGGGAACATTCAGTCCCCGCTCGGGAAAGACCGGGCCCAAGTTGAAGCTCGAAGAGCACCGCGCTGCGATCCTCCAGGCGATTCGAGCAGCTCCGGGAACGACCCTGGAGGAACTCCGAACTCAGCTCAAGCTGCCGGGTTGCCTGGCGACGTTGTGGACGGCTCTCCAGCGGTGGGGAATCACCCTCAAAAAAAGTCCTGTACGCCGCTGAGCAATTGCGGCCGGATGTTCGGCAGCGTCGTCGTTGGTGGGACATTCTGTTGCGGAAGCAGACTCCGGCCGAGCGGCTGGTGTTCCTGGACGAGACGGCCATCCAGACAGGCCTGTCGCGGATGTATGGGTGGGGCGAGACTTCGCAGCGTGTCGTCGACCATCAGCCGCTCAGTCACTGGAAGACGTTCACGTTTCTGTGCGCCCTCCGGACCACTGGACTCTCTGCTCCGCTCGTCTTGGAGGGAGCGATGACGGGAGATGCCTTTGCCGCGTGGGTCGAGCAGTCCTTGGCTCCGACGCTCAAGCGGGGGGAATGCGTCATCCAGGACAATGTCGCTCCTCACAAGGATGAGCGGATCGAGAGACTGGTCCATCGGACGGGAGCGAAGCTGCTGTATCTCCTGCCGTACTCACCGGACCTGAATCCCATCGAGAACGCGTACTGGAAGCTCAAGACGCTGCTCCGCAAAGCGGCGTCCAAGACGTTCGAGACGCTGTGGGCGACGTTGGCAGATGCCCTCGACCGCTTCTCCCCGTCCAAATGCCAGAACTACATCCGGCACTGCGGCTACTGAATACGAATTGTGAAAGCGCTCTAGCGTCGAGTCAGCAATGTACTACACGCCGGGATTGCGGCGTCCTGAAGCGATTCGAGTCGCTTGGTGAGCGACACGGCTTCCGGCGATTGACGCTCGTGATCTGGACGGGCTGTCGATGAACCCGCCACGCCGCCACCAGGACTCGAGCTTGAAGCACTCTGCCCCGGGAGTACACTCGGCCGAACTTCAGGGTTTCAGTAACAAGGGCAAAGGGAGTCTCTCCAATGATCCGAGTTGCGCGCTCGATCGCCCTGTTCCTCGCCATTCCGGTGGCGACGGCTCAGGCGGCCAATGTCACGGTGAACTTTCAGGGGACCATTCGATCGGTCGTCGACGCCAGCACCGTCGAGATGGCGCCGATCGACTTTCATCCCGCCCCCGTCGGAAGCTCGTTTTCCGGAACTATGACGTATGACGACAGTTCGCCTGTTACCGACAGCGGGCCGGGTTATGCCCGCTTCATCGACATGCCGTCGTCGAGCGGCTCCCTGACCCTCAACGGACACACGATCGTGACCGATGGGCCGGTTAGCGCGCTTCCCGTCTCCGCGGAGAGTGGCTTCGGGCTGTCGGGGATCAGCTTTGTCAACCAGCCGGTGACGCTGCCGGCCGGCTGGAGCGTCCCCTACAGCCAGCTCCCGTATTTCACGGTTCAGCTCCGGGACGTGCCGCCGAAAGTCCGGCCGCTGACGCTGCCCTCCCTCGAAAGCGAGTTTGCGACCGACGAGATGAATCTTGTGCTTGATTTCCAGCGGAGCGTGACGGTGGCGGGCCAGACGTACGAAGGCCGGGTCTACGTCAGCGGAACGATTACCTCGCTCACGGTCATCAGTCCCCCGCCCCCGCCGCGGCAGGTGGCGATCGACGTCATCCCCACGAGCCGGGACAACGAAATCAACCTGAAACCCAAGAAGCCGAAGCCGCTCGACGTCGCCGTCCTGGGTGCGGCCGATTTCGACGTCCGGACGATCGTTCCGGAAACGGTTGTCCTGGGGGATCCGCAGTTGACGGACCCCAACGGCTCCGGTCAGAAGGTGGCTGCCACGGCGGTCTACCAGGCGGACGTCAATTCCGATGGTCGACTGGACCTTCTGTTGAGGTTCGACATTCCGGACCTCAAGGACTTCGGAGCCATCGATTCCTCGTCGACCTCACTGGCGCTAGAGGCCTACCTGGACAACCAGGGGCTGGTGTTCGGAAGCGACGCGGTGTCGATCGCCGGCGGCGGAGGGAAGAAGAAGTAGCCATTCTGCGCCTGCACGATGCCGCCGCTTTGGACAGCCGGGGGCCGGCATGCGCTCTCCCGAACCAAGGGGCTCGGGCTAGAGCCAGTTATGCACTTTTGTCTTGATCTGCTCGCGCCGGGAAGGGTGCGGTCGGTCGCGGGCATTCGTTTGTTTCTTCGCGTGCAAATCGTTCGGAGGAAGTCACTATGCGTGCGTTTTGCGGGCTGATTCTCGGTGGCCTGATGTTCGTCTGCATGGTTGCGGGCTGCGCGCCGAAGCAGCTGTCGCCGGCGGAACTCGAATCGGCGTTGGTCGGCACGTGGAAGGATCAGAAGGGGATGCCGATCGAATTTCGCGCGGACAAGACCCTGACAACGCCGATCGATAAGCAAGATCGGAACGGCACATGGTCCTTGAATGCTCAGTCGGGCGAGGTCGCGATCGAGATCTCAGAAGGGCAGCCGCGGGACGGCCGCACTTACCCCGCCGCGACTTGGACCGCTTACGTCAGCAAGGACGGTCGGGCTCTGCGGTTATATACACTGGCTCCGAGCGCGATCGAATACGCGAAAAAGCAGTTGGGCAAGGATCCCGTCGCCGTCCTGCGCAAAGATTGATGAAGCCCGCGTTCGCAAGTCGCGTCTGACCAGCCGTGTGGCACTCCCACTTCGCCAACGGGCCTAAGGATTGCGCCCGCAGTTCGGTATTGCGGCGGATCCTCGGCGCGAGAATGAGGCTATCTTAGAAGGTGACAGATGAATGCGCTGCAAAAGGAGCAACCTGCCTTCGACCGTGCCGTCTGCGATGCGATGGTTGCAAGCACTCCGGACGACTGGAGCGTGATCGTGCTGACAATCGAGCGACCCGACGGATCAACTGCTATCGGCGAACTTTCCCACGAGCTCAGCACGCCGGATCGAAACGGGTCGGCAACGCCGGACGATTCGCTGTACGAGGCGACGTACCGGCTGGACGAATTGTTCCAACGGCATGGTGCAGTGTTTCGACGCGCCGTCTATCGTGTTGAGCTCCTTCCTGAGTCGTGGCGGTATACGGTCGACTTCGAATACGTCGCTTCGAAATCCAAAAAGCGTTTCAGATAAGGCACGCCCTGCGGACACGTGTCCTGACAAACGACTGCGAACTCGAAAGCGGTCGTCAGGGACCATACTGCGATGCACTGACGAAGGGGCCGTGGCTGGGAGGGTCCCCGCCCGACCACAGGGAGCGGGGGGACCCCGCGCAGGCCTCGGAGTCGTCGGGGGTCCGCCGTCTGTCCCAGTTCGAACTAGGGAAACCCTCGGGCAAAGTTGGGGCAATGGAGTATTCTGAACGGTCGTCCACCCAGCATGATTCCCAACCGTGAGTATGAGCCCCCATGGAGACGCCAGATTCTGACAGCGAGCCTCGATACCGAATCGTCGTCGTTGATGATCACGCGTTGACGCGGCTTGGCGTCGCTCATGTGGTTAGGAGTCGACCGGACTGGGAGCTCTGTGGGGAAGCCGGTGAGTGCGTACAGGCGATTCAGTTGGTTCGCGACGTTCGGCCGGATCTGGCGATCGTGGACCTGCGCCTTCCCGGTGGCGACAGCATGAAGCTCATTGAGCAAATCCGGCGTGACGTACCGTCTTGTCGCGTTCTCGCTCTCTCGGCGCAAGATGAGGAATTGTTTGCTCAAAGGGTCTTGCGAGCCGGCGGACAGGGCTTCATCAGCAAGATGGAGCCGCTGCCAGCGCTTGTTGAGGCCATCGAGAAGGTACTGGCGGGCCGGATCGCCCTGAGCCCGCGGATGACCGATCGTCTCCTGGCTGCCAGCAGCGGACACGACTTTGAAAACAGGTCTCCCCTGGAATGCCTCAGCAATCGGGAGATGGAGGTCTTTGATCGCCTCGGCCGGGGAAGTGCGCCGAAGGAGATCGCACGAGACCTGCACCTGAGCATCAAGACGGTGGAGTATCATCGCCAGAACATCGTTCAGAAGCTGCAGTTGTCGGGGAGCAAGGACCTGCTTCGTCACGCAACGTTGCATGTGACAGGCCAGTTGAACGGTCAGGCTCCCGCGATGACTTGAAACGTGGTGCGCCGGCACTCTGCGTGTAGGGACACAGGCATCGGAGGATGCCATGGCACGAAAAGCAGCTGCGAAACGCGAACTGATCGACACGGGGACTGACAAGCGGTACGTCCGCCGCGATGAGAATGGGCAGTTCAAGGAGAGCGACGACGTCGGGCGGTCACTGAGCCAAGATCGTCTGCGGCATGCCAAGACGGTTGCCAAGAAAGGGCAGGGGGACAAAGGGGATCACGGCTGATTGCATTCGAGAGGATGGTGTGCAGCGACTGCACGCATCCCGTGCCCCTTGTTCGATCCGGCGACTCTTAATTCCCACGCTTCCGCAGGATGATGGCGATGTCAGCCACGCGGTACAGAAGTGCGGCCGTGTAGGTCTCGGACGGCTCCATCCCCGCAACGGCGTGTCCAAGTTCGGTGCATGTGTAGCCGGCTGCCGTTGATGCGACGAGCCGCTGCTGCACGAGCGCGTCCATGTGAAGGAAGTCAACGATCCCGGTTGGCGTTGCCATGGGCGTATCTCGGGTGCAGATCTGTTGCAACAAATGCAGTTCGGACTTTGCGACAACAATGTCGTCAGCCGGCCGTGCCGTGACCATCTTGGCCCCTGAGTTCCTGGGTCCCTCCGGCAGGAAATAACCTAGTCGTCCACGGCTTCTGCATCCTGCGCGCCTGTCGCAGCAAAACGGAACAGTCTCTGCGGCGTGGTACTGTCGAGGTGCCACTATGACCGACGACAAACGGGGCCGGATGCCCGCGGCGCAAAGCTGCAACTCGGTAGTTCAACGCAACATTCGGGATGTAATTCAAGCTCGAAAGAGAATCGAACGGAGGGAGTCGGGTAGCGAACGAATCGCTCGGAAGATCACAGAGCTGGCCGGCAATATGGGATTCGCCTACTTCCACTGTGCGTGGTTTGGGGTGTGGATCGCCTTCAATCTGTGGACGGGGGAGCGGGCGTTTGATCCTTTCCCATTCGTGCTTCTGATCACCGTCGTCTCGCTTGAGGCCATCTTTCTGACTTTGATGGTCCTGGTCAGTCAAAACCGCGAGGCGAAGTTGGAAGAGCAGCGAGCCGATCTCGATCTGCAGATCGATCTCCTGGCGGAATACGAAGTGACGCGGCTCCTCTGTCTCGTCTCCGCCATCGCCAAGAAGCTGGAAATCGACGACACTGACGACGAGGACATGAAGGAACTGCTGAAGACCGTCCGGCCAAAAGATCTCCTCGACGAGTTGGAGACTCTTGAGGAACGCAAAGCCGTTCCCTGACAGGGCAGGGCTTGGCACGGCAACCTCCACGGTGCTTGTCGTGCCGTCGCCGAGACTGGGGCCGGCACCTGCTCGTAGGCGGCTCGTATCAGTAGGCGGTCGCCGAGGCGAAGTGGCCTCGAAAATGGGCGGCTCAAAGTTTGCTGATCGGCGAAGTGAATCCGTTTGTTGGGATTCCCAGGGCGGGGTCGTTGTGCGGCGACCTCGCCCGTTTCATTTCCCTTGAGGTCGGGCGATAATCGCGGGAGGATGGACACTCCTCCTCAGTCCTCGGGCGAAAATGGCGTGTTCGTACTCTCCAGATCTTTGGGGCAGAGTCTTGTCGTCGACGAGGCATTCATCCTTGTTGTCGCATCGATCGGCGAACTCGAAGCGACGCTGATTCGCACCGACGAGTCAGGTCTGCATGGCGTCGAGCTCACGATCCGCCCAGGTTCCATGACAGAGATCGCGCCGGGAGTGGGAGCGACGCTGATCCCGTTCGAGAGACGAAAGGTTCGGATCGGATTTGTCACGGGCGATGGGCATATCGTACGTGCCCGTTCTTCGGCGTTGCGTTCATCATCGAAGCGCAAGAGTGCCGACGGCTCCACTGGCAGTAGCTGACCATTCGACGGCGCAACCGCTGACGGACGCTTGAGCGCGGAGCAGCCACTCCGTGCTCGCGTCCGATCAGCGTCTTTGAGGAACTCAGCCGTATGCCTTGGCCATGGAGAAAGAGCCGATAGAAAAGTCCCGGCAACATCGCTCTTCCAGGCTGCCGGACCTGGGGCGACGCTGCCGGGACATGATCCACCGATCGCAAAAAAGACGCCCGGACGAGTGCTACGTCCGGGCATCCCCCTCCTCACAGCCTGGGTCAAAAATAGGCTCTGTTTTCTGAGAGTGCGACCCAGGTTTTTCCCGGTCTTCGCTGTCTTCATGTGAAGCGTTTTTTCGTACGTGTTTCCATAGCCGATAGCATTCGTACGGCTGAGAGCGAAGGGACGGTGGGCAGGTCGGCCCCGGCCTGCCGTCCCTTCTTGGCTGCATCGTTTCGTGCGCTACATTCCGACATCTGAAAGCTTGCTGCCGAGTGCCGACAGCTCCGGGCTGCGGCCGAATTGCTGAGAGAGCGAACTCACTTTGCGGACCCTTATCCCGAGCAGCTAAAGGCCCGCGCGACGGCTTGGATCCAGTTGCAACAAGTTCTTGTTCCGAGCTACGTGTGACCGTGGCCTCCACTCTTCGTAAGGCGACATACGGGCAAGGGGCATGCATCTGGCATGGACGGCTCGCACAGCCCCCTGGTAGAGTGAAGGTCGGGTTAAAAGCGGCACTGCGTGCGAGGCGCAGTGCCATCAGATGCTGAAGCGGTGACCGGCCTGCCAAGGGGC